>CAWDUN010000001.1:0-1130296 GCA_963805485.1 uncultured Verrucomicrobiae bacterium
GGAGCCGTAGAGGCGTGGCGAGACCTCGATGGCGCGTTGGTCGCCATCGCTGCGTCGTAGCCACGCTCTGTAGGGCGACTGGTCGCTGAGCTCGTGCGCGGGGAGGGGATGGAACTCCGGCGCAAGCAGCTCCGCGTCCGGCGGCGCCACCCGAAAGACAACGAGCGAGCCGGCATTGCCGAGCACGGCGCCGCGGACGAGCTCCGAGAGCTGCGTGGTGTATTGGTTGGCGAGCGCGAAGTGGACGCCGAACTTGCGCGCCTCGGACAAGAGCGACGCGACCGACTCGGTCGCAAAGCTTTGCAGCTCATCGACGTGGACGAAGAACGGCCGCCGCTCCTCGGCGGCCTGGTCGCTACGCGCCATGGCGATGAGCTGCAGGTGCGACAGGAGGAGCGACCCGAGGAGATTGGACGCCTGCTCCCCTATCGCCCCCTTGGCCAGGTTGGCGATGACGATGCCGCCGCGCGCCATCGACTGCGCGAGGTCAAACTTCGGCGTCCGCTGGCCGAGGATGCTGCGCAGCGCCGGCGAGGCGGCGATCTGCCCGACCTTGTTGAGAATGGGCGCCATGGCCTCGGCTTGGAAGCGCTTGTCGTAGGCCGGGAACTCCCGGCGCCAGAAATCCCCGATCGCCGGGTCGGTAATGCGCGGCACGACTTTCGAGCGGAATGCCTCGTCGGTGTAGAGCCGGCTGAGCTCAAGGAGCGTCGGCCGCGGGCTCTCAAGGAGAGCGGCGACGCCGGCAAAGAGGAAGTGCTCGAGGCGCGGCCCCCAGCTCTCGCGCCAGAGCCCCTTGAAGGCCGAGACCACGCCGGCGGCAGCAAGCGCCCGCTCGGCGGGCGCTACCGCGGCAAGCGGATTGAAGCCGACCGGGAACTCCCGGTCGCAGGCGTTGAGGTAGCAGGTCTGGTTGATGCGCTCAGTCGGCAGCGCATCAAGCATCTCCTCCGCATGGTCGCCATGCGGGTCGATAAAGAGGACGCCGTGCCCAGCGTGAATGTCCTGCATCGCCAGGTTCGACAAGAGCGTGCTCTTGCCGGACCCCGACTTGCCGACGATGTAGATGAGCTGGCGGCGTTCCTCGCGCGAAAAGGCCACCCCGTGTCCGGTGGCTGTGCGCGCTATGTATGTGTCTTCCGGCTCCATATGCCGGGGCAGCCTCCGGTGCGAAGCACGCTGCTCAAGACAGCGTGCTGGCTATCGCGGTGATGTTCCTGTGGGAGAGGTCGAACCGGAGAGGTTCGACCACGGCACATCACGATAGCTCACCGGGCTGCCTGGTGTGGCTGTGCCGGTGCGGTACGCGGAGGCTGCCCCGGATGTTTGAAACGGAAGCTTCCCAGTGGCCGCATTATACCGCCCTCGGCCCGGCCACTGGTGTGGATAAGCGCGAGCACGATTGAGAACCGAAGAGCGAGCACCATTGAGAACGATCCGCATGCGGATCGGTGTTGCCTCGTGCTCTAACCCCCCGCTTTTGTCGGAGACGACCGCACCGAGGCAAAGCCGAGGGAACCCGAAGGGTGCGGCGTCGTCCGCGTAGCGGCCGACCCCGTGCCGTCAGCAGCGAGACCCGACACCCTGGTGCGGGGCTCGCGGCCGTCAGTCCGCAGTCGCTTTGCGACTTCAATGCGGATGACGGCGCGGGGTCGGGCGCAAGCCCGACAAAAGCGGGGGGAATACATGAAGCACTCGCAAGGATTTGCGACGTGCCAATCAGCACATGAGGGGTACATATGGCATGTATCCCTCCATGTACCGCCAAGCCGGCCTTCTTCCTTTTCAAAGGTGTCTTTCCACACCGGCAGTGAGATATCTATTTGAGTATATGAGAGTTCGCCGGCGCTCTTTTCGCGTGGTTGCCTGCAACGTTTTTCGGGTGTCTTGGCTGTGGAGGCCTTCGGTCAAAGCCCCCACTTCCTTCGGTCAAAGCCCCCGTCGATTTCGGTCAAAGCCCCCACCGTCCTTTCCGGGTTTGAAGCTTGGAGAACGAGCTTTGCGAGATGTACGGGCGAGAACCTGGCACCGCCAGCCTGACGGCTTTGTTCAGGGCGCGCTGGCGATCCGACAATGCAAGCGTCTCAAGCTGTGGCAGGCAACCAGCGGCGATGTCGTAGTCGCCGTCTACTAGGCAACGAACAGACACACCATCGAAATCGGCAGCCGTGATATCCGCGGCAGGGCTGCCACAGATTGGGCACTTCATGTCGCCCCCGTTACCAGGTCGCAACAGGGTTGGCCGACTATCTCCACAATCTTCGTCATGTTCCAGCCCTAACTCTGTCGCCGACGATCCGGCACATCACCGGATCATGGTGCAGAGTGGCGGGCTTGAAAGTCGCGTCGGGCCGAGCTTGTCGATCGCTGCACAAGCGCGCAGTATCGGCCGAACGAAGGGCGTCATCGGGCAGATGTCCGATTGAATGGTGAAGCCTGGACTCGTCGGACTGGGAGGAGGGTGCAATGCTCCGTCGAAGTTTCAGTGTTATTGCGGCCTTGGCTGTGACTGCGGTTGTGAGTCATGCCACGGGCCGGCTTCAGGCCACCGAAACAACCGGTTTCGATCCTCTCGTTATTGACGATTTGAGTGCTCCCAAATCCGTTGCGATTATCGATGACCCAACCGGCGAGGCGCCGTCCTCGGAGGTCTATTCATTTCGGATTCCCTCAGGTTACTGCAATCCACGCCGCTATGAGCCGTCTGCTCCAGCTAACGACTGCGATGAGCAGTCGGTGCGGTCGCAAGTCCGCGAAAACGTCTTTGCGACCAAAAAGAACGGCAATGGGCAGCCGAAACAGAGCTGGTATGGGTTCGCTGTCTACCTACCAGAAGACTTCCCGTACGGTATGAAGCAAACTAACGGTTATCTGAATTTATTCTACTTTCACAACAAACAATGCCAGCATGTCTCACTCGCAAATTTCGCGGGCAAAGATGCATTCTCTCTACCTTGCATTTAGTAACGCGCTCGGAAACTACAGATGCACACCCGGCCCGCGTCTCAAAGTCGCGGATTTTAAGAACCTCGTCGGCAAGTGGAACCGCTTCGAGCTTTTCATTAAGTGGGCGAAGGACAGCTCAGGTCAGGTTAAGGTGTACTCGATGGCAATCTTGTGACCGAGTGGCGTGGGCGGACCTTCACCCCCGGACTTGAGAGCATTAATTACGCCAAGTTCGGCATGTACCTTTGTTGCACCGAAGCGGTTTCTCGGGTCAAAGAGGCGTCGTTATACTTCACGGCAGTCAGACGGGCCGAAACTCGCGACGGCCTCTACACCGCGGACGACGCCGCCGCGCTCAAATCGCTGCAGGTGACCCTCAATGCCTTGGGCTGTGACGTTGGCAAGCCGGACGGGCGTCCCAGTGAGCGCACCCGCGAAATGGCGCTGAGTTGCCGCAAATTACCGGCGGAAGCCGCACCTCGGGACCTTAGCGTCGCTACAGTACGGTCCTTCCTCGCGCTCTACTCGGACCCGACAACCGCCGCCTTGCAGAAGGGAACGTTCATCGAGCCGCCACCCGAGGTGGCGGCTGTCTCGAACGTCCCGAGTGATACCGCGGCACCGTCCAATCTGCTCATGCCCGTGTTCAAGGTACACGCGTACGAGGGACTGACGCAAAAAGGCGGCAGCGACTCAACCTATGTCACGGACCTCGACGTCAAGATCGACAAATCCGGCGGAACGCCGAATTTCGGCCTGACTGTCGTCGTTCATTCCTATGCCCCTCCGGACATCGATAGACTTGAGATGTTCCTGAGCGCCCCCACGAAATCAGCCGCCAAGGTCGCTCCTTGCGCCATGGGCAGCATAAAGTTCCCCGATGGCACCGATCATGTCGCCTTCCGGTTTGGCAAGTCCGGCGACACGTGGATCGTCAACAACGCTTCATGCCTAATCGCGGCGCTCCCCAAGAAGGAAGCTGCGGTCGTGCGCTTCGTCGCCGAGCACTTCTCTGACGTTGCAGTTGGGATGGTTGTCGATGGCAGCGTCAACCTTCTGACCTTCGACGTGATGCGCAATCTCGTCGGCAGGGTCGCCACCGGCGAACTGAAGATCGCGGGCAAATAGCCCGTCAAGGGACAGTCCTACCGCCTGGAGGCTTTTCACGTCGATCTCATGGACATTCGAAAAACCTCGTGAATCCGACTGCTCGGCGCATGTGAGCGGGGGACAAGCTGGAGGGGTATTAAGCGCTGCTGCTTGTCGCCATCCGAAAGCGTTCCATTCGTCAAACGACGGTATTTTCTCGGCGTGCCGCTCGATGGTGATCTGGGCCTTGGAAACCTCGATCATCAGGGTCGACTCTTGTGAACACGCCCTTGCACTGCGCCTGGGCGAGCTTCTCGATGGCCCGCTGCTCGCTCTTCGGTAGCTTCGGGAAGAGGGCGACGGCCTGATCGCGCCGAAACTGCGTATAGGCCACTCTGGCGGCCGTTTCCTGCTCCTGCCGCTCCCTAGCCGCTGTGGCCGCCTTCTGAGCGGCGCGGCGGCGTTTTGTGTGCAGGAAGCCGACCGCGTATTGGGCGAGGCCGCCGAGCGTCTGGACGTCAAAATTCGTGCGCCGCGCCTCGGCAAGGCCGTAGTCGAGGAAGGCGTCCATTTCCTCAAACGGGATCTCCTGAAGGAGCCGCTTGGCGGTCGCCACCTCTTTTGAGGTGACGTATGGGATGCCTGCCAAAGGCTCGCCGGTGCGCTTTTCGATAAATCGGTAGGCGACCTTGAGCGGCTCGGCGATGGCGCGCTGCTCGCCTGTGAAGCGCCACTGCAACTCCCCTTGCTGGCGGTGGCGATAGAACCGGTCGTAATCGGCGAAGAAGCGCGCGCCCGGCCGGAACGTGAGCACGAAGCCCTCCCGGGTCCTGGCAGGCTCGAGCCCATAGGAAGCGAGGAATTCGCCGGCTCTCAGCTGGTCGAGATGGGCGCCGAGCTGCTCCCCCAAAATCTTGGAGCGGTGTTTGAGAACGGTGAGCCCGCCGAGCCACTCGCGGCAGATGTCGTCATAGCGCTTCTCGAACTTCAGGCGCTTGTCGTGATGGCCGTCGTAGTGGTTGGCGAAATGGAAGAAGAGCCGCATGTAGAGCGCCTGGCCGATCGTCCCGAGCTCGCGCATGAAGGTGTGGTTGAGGCAGGTGAAGTGGTCGTCCCGTAAGGACGCCACGATCGGGTCGGCGAGGGCGATGGTGCATTCCTCGATCGGGTCGGTCGCCTTCTCCCGCCGGGCCAGCAGGATTCTTGGGAAGACGTTGAAGCTCTCCTCGATGAACCGATCGGAGCGGTCTTTGAAGAACGCCGTCACGAAGGTGCGGTGAATTTGCTGCAGCGCCTGCGCGAACTGCTCGCTGTCGCGACCGCCCCACTGCGAGCGGCCGACGAGCCGCATGATCTCGCGGCGCGTAAACGACACTTCCCCTTGCACCGGCCGACCATAGTCGGAGTGCTTCTTGATGATGGCGACGAAGACCTTGTGCGCGAGCGGCCCTGGGCGCCCGAAATTCGGGTGCGGATCGATGACAAGGTTCCAGTCGCGGAGCCCGCGGTTGAGCTCTATGCGCTCGGCACTCCCCCGGGCGCGCTTGGCATCATGACAAAACAGCGCGCCCGCTACCCGCAGGAGCGTGTTCTCCATGTAGATTTTTTCTGTCGGCTGCGCAGCGGACTGCGCTTTCGAAACCGCGGTGCTCCCTTTCATATGCAGTGTGAATTATACGACGGATGCCAGTATTCGCCTCGCGCCGACGTGTGGAGAGGACTACCCCAACGACGGTTCGTCGCTGGTGCTCTGCCGCCGCGGATCAGGCGCTTCCCTCCTTTGCGGGTCGGATGCGCCAATGAGAGGCGCCAAGAGGCGCTGCAGGCCCTGCGTGAGGACGTGGGTGCCGCGGTAAAGCTCTGAGAGTTCGGCGATCTGCTTGTCCTTCACCCCGACCTGCTCGCGAAGAAACGAGTTCTCACGTTCGAGAAGGGCGACAAGCGGCGACTCTTTGGTGTCCGTTGTCGCGACAGGTCGCGACAGGTCGCTCCTTGTCGGCGGTAGCTCTTCGCTCGGTTTCTCCTTTGTTTCAGGAGCCCGACCTGTCGCGACAGGTCGCGACAGGTCGCGACTGGTCGGGGGTGTCACTTCTTTGATGTAGGCGATGTGGCGATCCACTGACTCAGGCGTGATCAGCCATTTTTCGCCAAACTGCGTATCAACGCGGTGGCCCTGGATATGCCCGAGCGCACAGTAGCGCTGGATGCTTCGGGGCGTGCGGATGATGCCGGCGCGGGCATACCGCTCAAGGGCTTCGTCGATGGAGAGGGTGAAGTCGCTGTCGGGGGTTGTCGCGACAGGTCGCGACAGGTCGTCACTCATAGGCTTGATGATAACGCGGCTCGTCCCACTTCTCGCCGGTTATCCACACGGGTTCGCCCGCTGCATGCACACAGCAACTCTGAAAGAGCAATGCCAGCGGGTAAGTGTTTCGGGGGGCTTTGCAATTCTGCTTGGGTGACGCTAAGCGTTGCGCACTATGGTGGTGTGACTAACCCCCGCCTAGAGTTGTGGAGGGGGTTCCACTTTTTTCAGCGCGCCGATCCCCAAAAGCCAGGCCTTTTAGAAACCTCAGCTAGTCGGCGAGCAGATAGGGCGGTCGAACGGATGCGGGCTAGAATGAGTGGCTATTTCGGATCATCTCAAATTGCGGGCGTGGCCCTTTTCCGTAGTGCCGCGGGAAGAGTATTGCGATTTTCTCGGCGGTCGCTGGGCAGCTTCGCGCGGATATTACCGCTCTTCTCTCTGGTCTTTCACGCAGAGACACCTCATCGATCCATATCTTATGGTCTTGGTTCGGAGCAGGGAAGACCCACTCTCTTTATTATCTCGCTGCTCAGGCTCGCACCGGCAAGTGAGTTGAGCAACTTAATCCTTTTTCCAGTTTACAGCGAGTTCCCAAAACAAGCGCGGGGCTTCTTCGACTTGTTCCGGTCGCTAATGATGGGTTTCAGCCGGCAGCTATTGGTGGACTCCAGGATGGAAGCAACCACATCGCCAGGCTGGACTGGAACGATTCTCAAACCTATCCGACGCCAATCCAGATTTGATCGCTGCACTCCGCAATATCGTTATTGGGAGTGCCTTGGATCAGTCCACCGCCATGCGGTGGCTTAAGGGCGATGCAATACCCGCTGTCGATTGTCGAAGGCTCGGCATCTCCCAGAGAATTACGAACTCGGATCAAGCCGTGCGCGTCGTGAATGCCTTGGTAGAGATTTGCAACATCGCGGCTCGTTCAAGTGGCCGCCAAGGTTTTCGTTTGATCTGGATTCTCGACGAATTCCAGCGTCTGGCTCGATGTCCGGCCAGCGCGGCTCGGGAAGTGAACGCCGGCCTTCATTCTCTTTTCAATGCCTGTCCGGTTGGGCTGACAATAATCATTTCCTTCTCCGGGGCATCCTGATCCGAGCGGCTGCCGGATTGGCTGAGTCCAGAGTTGCGGATCGAATTGGAGCAACAAAGGTAATGGTGCTGCCTCCGCTGCAGCCGGCTGAGGCACTCGGGTTTATTAAAGAAGTTCTTGCGCATTTCCGGGCTCCAGATACGTCCACCGTTGGTGATTTCTTCCCGTTTACCAAAGACGCCTGTGACGCGATCCTCGCTCAATTGGCGAAGAGGTACAGACCTTCGACCACGCATAATCATGCATGCATTAAATGCGGTGCTGGAAGCCGCAGATGCCCCGATGGAGGAAGGGACTGTAAAAAAAATCGATGCCGAATTCGCCTGAAGAAAGTCCTGCGCGACTATGTGGTTGTTTCGGACCTTGAACCCGACGGTGACGAATGAATGATTTGCTTCAGCTAATTGCGAAGCCAGGTCGGTGTTCCTCCTGAGGCAACTCGCCACCTCAACTCAGGCTTCCTTTGATCGGATTGCTCTCGAAGACAACCTTTTGACGATTGCGCCGGCGTCTCAGGCTGAAAGCGTCCAAGAGATGCTCGGCGCACGCCTGCTGCAGCGAATTGGGTCGCGGTTTGGAATCTCACACTACGGTCATCGCGTTGCGCTATTGATTGAAGCGCTCGATGGAGGCGACGTCAGTGATGCTTCTTCCGAGCTGCCTACGAAGGCTGGATGGCTCGGTCGAAGATTACGAGCTGGTTCGGCAGGGCATGACGGAGCGGTTTTTTGAAACCCTCACAGAACGGCCCCACTTCGGCAGGCTTTACTCTCTGCTCTCCATGGATCAACCTCTCTTCAGAGGCCCAATCTTGCGATATGCGGTTCTTCAATCCGAAAGAAAGGAGGGAGGCAGCCGGAAGATTTTCGTTATCACAAGGCCGCCTGACCAGATGCCGGAGGCGATTTTCGAAAAGGGCCCGGCGGGGTAGGACCACTTGTGGAGGTCAACGCAAAGGTCTTTTACCTAACAAGAGTGCATAGCAAGCTGTACATTCGGGAACCTGACAAGAATGGGGGGCCGCTCCTAGCGATCGTGGGTTCCGAGAACTTGACTAAATCGAGCTATCTTGAACTCGCAATTTAGATAAACAGCGATTTGCGGCTGGTGTCGCAACTGATTGCCCATTTTCATGATCTCTCCTCGCATTCTTCTGAGGCTGGATAGGAACACGTCATGGTCGCTACTCATGCGGACTCGGTGTCGGCAAAATACGGAATGACTCGCGAGAACTTCATTCTGGATCCTGTAACAGACACAAAGTGCTTCGCGCGGGACGATATCCCCATCCACGAAATCGCGGAAAGTTTGGACATCGATGACTAGTACAGGCTTGGCGCCGAAGCGACTAGTGAGGGGGCCCTATGGCGCCGGGAAGACTTACACACTCATGCGAACAATGGACGAATTAGCAAATCTTACCAAAATTCACCCTGTCAGGGTCGAATGTCCCGATCTCGCAAAGAAATCACGCTTTCACGACCTCTATCGAGAAGGTATTATGCGCGCTCTGGGTCAGGACTTTGTCCTCGGTCTCCTAGAAAGATGTGATCCGGACCGTTGGTTTTCATAGCCGAGATCAGCTCCGTGTTGAGCTAAAGAACTGGTTCTTAGATGAGGAAATCGCGAAGGCGACGGAACAACTTTACAACCCAAACTTCGACCGTCTTAAATTGTGGCGCTGGATTTCGGGAGTGGAGCTGTCGCGCGCAGACCTCGATCTGCTGGGCCAGACGCAAGACCTGACCGAGACAGAAGCTGCGCGAATTGCTGACATTATCATCATGCTCGGGCGGCTCCTGAAGAAGTACTGCGCGGCGAAACCCTGGTCTTGATTTTCGACGAAATGGAGCGTCTCAAGTCGATAGGAAGGGGAGACAGTTACGACCTTCGTTTCCGGCTTCACACTAATTGTGGACCCAAATCAGACTTCGGTTTGCATTTTGATTGGTGCTTCGGCCGCACTTGAATTCCGAAATGGTTGATGTTTTTAGCGGCGCCAGCCCGATGATGCCCGCCTAGGTAAGGACGCGATGATTGAGATCCCTGCTCTCCACGATCCTGACGTCAACAAGTTTATTGAGCGGGTGGTCGACTACGTGCGGGACAAGGCCCTTGATGTAAACGTGCTCATTCAAGACCGTAAAGCTACAACGACGGAGGGGCTTTCCAAGGAATACTTTCCGTTCACCACCGAAGCCGTGATAGCTCTCAAGAGCAAGACGCAGCTCCTTACGCCACGGGAGATTACGCTTCAAATGACTCTGTGCTTTGGGGCGCGCACACCGTCTCGATCGACAGGTGATCACGTCGGAATGCGTGGTTTAGGGGGCGTCAATGCCAGGAGAGATACCGGACGCACGGTTCCGGCTTGCACACACGTTTGCTGCTCAGCCCGAATTGGTGGTGGATGACGGACCCGCCAAGGGCCTGGTCATAGGAAAAAACAACGCTCTAGCACCACTGGAAGCGGTCTTTTTGGGCAAGCACGCAGAAGACGCCTCACCGTAATGTATGGATGGATATTCGCGGTGCGCACGTTCTCTATGTCATGGGGAAGAGGCGCAGCGGCAAGAGTTACACCCTTGGTGCGCTTGCCGAAGGATTGGTGTCGAATGCCTGGATCAAGCAGGGCAGCTTTGACCAGGGCGTAGTGATCTTGGACACAATGAATGTGTTTCTGACGATGCCTTTCCCGGTAGGTGAAACAGAAGGCCGCTTCGAGCCCTGCAACGAAAGAACTCGCCCGCTGGCACATACCATCCGAACCGGTGCCGTTAACTCTATTTGCGCCGGCAGGTGCACAAGTGCCAGCAGAACTGACCAGCGAAACTATCTCTCTCCGCGCATCTGATCTTGGCGTTGAAGAGTGGTGTTCGTTGTTTGAAGTCGATCCGTTCGTGGATCCGATGGGGCACCTTATTACAACTTTATCCCCAAGATGACCGAAACTGGAATAGTCGATTTAACACTGGGGCACGGCTGGCGCCGCGGGCCAACTACGGCCTTCCGGATTTGATTTTTGCGTTGGACGTCGATCGGGACTTTGATAATTTCGCCCGCGAGACCCGCCAAGCGCTGAAACGGCGATTGGATGTCACCCGCAAAGACCCCGCTCTTCGGTGCAGAAGGACTTGATGTCCGTCGCCTTGTCACGCCATCGCGAAGAAGCGTGCTGCTCCTTCGTGATCTTGATGCGGAGATGCGGGCCGTTATGGTCTCGCTTATCGTGAAGAGAATTTTGGAGCTGCGGGCAATCTCCGAGCAACAGGAACGAGTTGTTCCTATCGATCCTTCTCGTGCTGAGAAATATTCGGTCAGTGATCCTATCCGGGCGGAAGCGGAACGGCAAAAAGCACGCGATTGCCTAAAGAGAGCCGAGTGGGAATTCCCCGCGCATGGCTGATTGTCGATGAGGCACACAATTACATTCCCGCCAGGACGAATGTTCCCTCAAAGCGACCACTGAAAAAGTATGTAGATGAAGGTAGAAACCTAGGGCTCTCCATTGTTGTGGCAACTCAGCAGCCCTCTGGACTCGATCCATCAATTCAACGGAATGCGGATTTGTTGCTGGTGCACTCCCTGAGTCACCCACGATGACATCGTAGCGGCGCAGGGGATGCTCAACACGGCGATACCTGATGAGACTACGTTGGACGGAAAATATCGCGTCACCGGCAATCGCACTTTCGAAGCCTTGGTCCGGAGCCTTCCTTTAGGGTACGCAATAGCTGCGACAGACCGAGCAAATCGGTTGTTTCCCCTCTGTGTTCGCCCAAGAGGAACGGTGGCGGGAGGCAGTGACGCTATTAACGTACTGCGCGTTATTAGTCGCACGCACTACCAAGTCGATGAGCCCGCGTATCTGCGGATGCTTATACGGGAGTGCACGTCGCCGACCCAGAGCGTGTATCCCGAGAGGGTGGCGCAGCGGTTGGAAGACGCACTTCGAAAACACTCTCGCGAATTCAATCTCCCTGCGGCGAAATATTGGTGTGGACCTCGGCGATCCAGGGCTGACTGCATGTTGCATAGATGGCATGGCTATCGATTTGGTTTCCCCTCGAACAATGTGATCGATTTGGATCGGTTGCATCGCGGCGCCGATTGAAATTGTTCCGGCCAATGAGACCAGCCTCTGATGGAATACCCAATGCCCTGGCAAACTCTTTTGATAGGAGAAGCCTGCCCCCATTGATGCTAAGCGACTGAGCTGCAGCATCGTAATTGTACGGTGTCCTTCAATGTTGAAAAAAGTGAATCCTGTATTGCTATCGCGGACTGCTGGTACGAAACCTTGACCTGAAGGGAGTTTTTCCACTGTCAGCCGCTTAAGAGACGAACGTAGTGCGGCAGGCAGATTTCTGTAGCCAGGCACGTTTACGCCGGCCGAAGAGGAATTTTGCAAAGCCAGTGCCATCGAGCCGGGCTGGATTCCGCGTAGCAAATCGTTAAAGACGAGAACGGGAAAGAAAGAATTTGGCGCCGCTGCGAAGTGCAACGTGACGGGCCTCGCCAAGAGAGAGCCGCTCCCATTCAATCCGTTCAGGTCGAGTTGCATCGTTATGCTCGCGTCGTCGACGATCATCTTTTGCAGTGTTCCAGTCAGCGCTTCGGCAGCATTTTGTTTGGGTTGACTGGCGGCATTTTCGGGAAGCATTCGCGAATACAAGAACTGACAGTAGGGCGAAGCTTGTAAGGCATATCTTTGACATTGTAGTGGATCCTTCTGTTAGGGTGCGGCCTGGAGAAAAGATTAGGTTGTCATTGTTCTCGGTGCTTGCGATACAAACAAAAAAAGTTTTAACAACCTCCTTATTCTTGCTCGCGCGCTGTGAAGGGCTAAGGCCGGGATGGGGGAGTTGGACGCGGCCTCGGCGGAGGACTGCCTCGTGGTGATGGAGTAGGCCTCGGTGTTACAGTTGCCGTCGCTGTGGCGGTAGCCGTTGCAGTTGCCGTCGTCGTGGCCGTGGCGGTTGGTGTCGCTGTAGGCGTTGCGCCGCCTGCAGGCACCTGGATTGCAACTGTCATTGGCGCCCCTGTCTTAAAGAATCCTACTGTCGCATTAGCAGTTTGCGGAGGTTGATCGGCGTCAAACCGAAAATTTACAGGGTCCCAAAGCGAATCGCATTTGCGGCCGGATCCTACGCAAACGTTTCACTGTTCCAGGTTATGGAATCACTCGTCTGAGTGACAGCCCAAGGCATGCTGCTATAGCCCTGGCCGCCCGGGATGTTATCGTTTGCCCAGCCAGGTTCCTGAGGTGGCGCGTGAAATCCGATGTTACTAAGATTGGCTCCAGCGCCCAAAGGCACGCTGAAAGATTGGATAGAACGATCGAGATTGTAATTGTACACGGCATACTCATAGTGATAGACTCCCGGCGCGGGACTGGTCACTTTGTAGCCCACAAACGAGATGCCGTCGTTTCCCGGATCAGGTTGCACCTCATTTATCGTCGCCCCTGTCCAACCCATGATGGCAGGCTGCGTTCTCTGGGTCTGGCCAACAGGTGAAAATGTGAAGTTCGTTGTGCCGTTAACAAGGAACTGACGGTAGGAAGCGTTGTTATACATGTTGCACTGCCCTGGGTGGGCCTGACACCACGCGTACTCCTGCGGCGTCAGGTATGCCGCTTCCGCGAAATAGGTTGCGCCTTGATTGAGCGTTGTGTTGAGATCACTAATATTAACGCGAACCCGGTGCGATGCGCCAATATCGTTGTGGCCGGTGTGGTTGGTTGGATCTGGATTAGATAGGAAAAATCCAGTGAAAGGATTAACCCACGCGCGTGAACCAAGCAACTGGTACCATCCGTTCTCCTCGGCGAGATACGGATCGGAACAGCCCGGACATAGCTGTGAGAACTGAGTGCAATTATTTGTGTTGCAGCCAAGGTTGCAGTCGTCGCCCTCGTCCGCGCCGAATGTGTGCTTGATCCAGGACTGACCAATTTGTTCCATCCGCTCGGTGTTATCTGCGCCACCGCTCATCCGATAAAAATTTTGCGGAAAGAACGAATGATCTGTCTGTGGCAATGCGTAAAAGTTGACCGGAACATCGCCATTGTTGCAGGAAGTCGTCGCTATCCCCAGGCCGACTTGGGGGATCGGCGTTGTCTCGCTGCCGACTTGCACCATATCGGGCAGATCTCCAACGATGATATCAGGCCCAGGCACCAGGGTAGGCTTTCCCGGACCAGCACGTTGGCTCAATGGCGGCACCACCACCGACGTACGCTTGCCGTTCACCACTTGCGTGATCTCGATAGGCTGCATCGCTGCGCCGACTGAAATTTTTCCAACGATTGAGCCGGCATCCGATGGACGACCGAGCGCGTTAGCGAACTCTTTTGAAATAAGGAGTCGACCGCCTGTAATGCCAAGCGACCGCGCGTCGGGATTGTAATCGTAATCTCCTCCTTGAACATTGAAAAAAGTGAATCCCGTCTTGCTGTCGCGTACGGCAAGACCGAAAGATTGATTCAACGGAAGTTTTTCGACGACGAGTTGCTTGACAGACGCACCTAATCGCACAGGGAGTGCCGGAATCCCGCCACTGCGGGACGGGATCAAGACCAATGAGCCCGGCTTAACTGTACGCAGCAGATCATTAAAAACGAGAATGGGAAAGAAGGAATTGGCTGCGGCGGAAAATTGCAGAGTGACCGGTCTTGCCACCAGGGAATTGCTCCCATTCAATCCGTTCAAGTCGAGTTGCATCGTTACGCTCGCGTTTTCCACAATCATCTTTTGAAGTGTGCCACTCGGAGCGTAGCCATTGTGATTGTTCTTTGTGTCGGGGTTGCGCGAAAAAACGCGGGACAAACCAAACAGCAGAAGCAACAGAAACATGAAACCGCTCAGGGTCAGTTTGATTTTGGACATGATAAAATGAATTCCTCCGTATCCCGGTTTTACTCAATTCGACGGGGAAATGTCAAAACTTTTCTCTTGAACTCCTCAGCCGCCGCAACGTCCAGACGCCGACGGGACGAGTGTTTTCTTCGTGGTTAGGCGGCATCTGAAGCAGATTCCCCTCAGCACCGTCATTTCCTGCCTTCCACCAGAACGGCGGCTTCCCGATCCAGCGCGGCGGCATCTATCTTGCGGGGTTGCAAATAAAATTCGTCGATCACGATTTGTACCAGCGCCGCAGCAGGGACCGCCAGAAACAATCCCAAAAACCCGAACAATTCGGCGGTCGCGACGGTAAAAAACAAGATGTTCACCGGGTGGAGTCGCATTTCTTTGCCGAGCACACCGGGCACGAGCACGTTCAATTCAACCTGATAGACCAGTACGATCACACCAAGCGCCAGCCAGAATTTTGTCGCTCCCATACTTAATGCGACCAGCAAAATGGGAATGGAAACGAGAAAGGCGCCGATGCTTGGCAAAAATTCCCCGAGAAACCCAATAACCCCGAATATGAGCGCCGGCTGCACGCCAATCAACCAAAGCAGCGAACCGATCGACACCCCAGTGATAACGCCATTAATGACGACACCCCGCGCCCATGCAATCATTTGTCGCATCATTCGTTCGAGAGTCCGGTGCGCCTGGCCGCGGTAACGATCGGGCGCAAGTGCCAGATATGCACTCACGAGCGGCTGCGGATTCGCCAGCACGAACACTAGCAACAGAATCGCCAACAGGGCGCTGGCCACACCTCCCACCAATCCGAGCGTCGATTGCAACACGAAATTTCCAACTGCACCCGCAGCGGAGCCGACTTTACCTGCCATTTCGTCTGTTCGTGGCAACGCCTCGCGAACCTGCGGATAGTTTTTCGTTACCGACTCGATCCGGGTGCGAATGCCTTGCCACACGTTTGGCGTGCTGTGCACGAGCTCCTGCAGTTGCCGACTCAGAGGCGGAATGGCAAACAGGATGATGGTCGTCGTGACCGCGATTAACACTAGCATCACCAGGATGACACCCACTAGGCGCGGTAAGCGATGTTTCTGCAGCCAAACGACGATCGGGTTCAGAACCATCGCGACAAGAAAAACCACCGCGAACAGCAGGATTACAGGTTGCAGTGCGCGCAGGATCAGCCAGATGATGAATACAAAAAAAACCAGCCAAATGATGCGCCGGGCACCATAATAACTCAGCGGGGCGTGCGGGTCCTCGCGATACGTTTCGTTCATGCTCAAGGAACGACGGCTTCCAAGCCGTCGCGTCCCTTGCTTTTGTAACCACGAATGGACACTAATGGACACTAATTTTTTTGCGGTGTCCGCGATGTCGCTGCTTGCTATAGCGGCAGCCGTGCCGTCTAAGGTGATATCACGCAGGCGTCGCCGATCCCAGTTAACCGGTCACTGATCATTGCCAATGATGAGCTACGGTCGCGGTCGGGGACTGGGGTGCGCCCTTGGTGTAGGAGTAATTCTTGGCGCAGGTGTCGAAGTCGCGGTAGGCGTAGCAGTTGAAGTTGGCGTGGGTGTTGACGTCGCGGTGGATGTAGCGGTTGGAGTTGGCTTGGGTGTCGAAGTCGCGGTGGGCGTAGCAGTTGGACTTGCCGTCGGTGTAGGGCTGGGCGCTACGGGCACCATTGCATACGCGTGAGTTGCGCCGTTGTGCACACCCGTGCCGACGATGACATTGCCTTCGCTAATGCCGTCTGCCGACGACGAAGTATTCATCGACAGGTCCCAGCCTGAGTTCGGAGGGATGAGATCGGCAAGACGGTAAGTGGCTGTTCCATCGTAAAGAAAGGGAATCGAGAACGCTGACGAATCGTTGCCCACCACCCAGCCGGCTGAATTGACCGCGCGGGCGGAGCCTTGGCTTGTGCCCGACGCGAGCGGGATAGCAACGATGCCACCTTGATCCGACCAGATGAACGGCAAGCCCGAGCCCTGGTTTAGCATGCTCGAGCCGACCACGTAACCGGTGTTACTCACGCCGAATGCGAGCGCACCGTTGAACCCTGGCAACGCGCCGACCTCGAACGCCATGGCGTCACCTATATCATAAACAATCCCAACGTTGCGCGCGGCGTTCGTCGGATCAATGCCTTGACCTACAACGCGGTCTGAATCGTTGATGCCGAATGCAGTGACGAAAAAGCTCCCGGTCGACGTGGTTTGCGTGATGATGGTTCCGCTGCCTCCGCTATAGATTGCGCCGCGTTGCAAGCTGCCGCCGTCGACTGACCCAACAGCAACACCTGAAGCGTTCACCGAGTTCGCATCCCCGAGCGTTTCACCCGGCGGCAATGGCAACTGCGAAACCGCACCGTTCTGCCAGATCACCGGCAACCGGCTGGAACCGAAAAGTGTGGTGGCTGCCGTCCCCACTACGACGCCATTGTCGTTCGCGCTATTAGAAACAGCGTGATTTCGGCCGGCGAGATTGGGCAGGGCAACGATGCCGCCGTTAAGTGTCCAGGTGAACGCCTGACTTCCGCCGGTGCGGATCGATCGCCCCACCGCGATTCCGCCGTCGGACACGCCGAAGCCTTGGGAAGCCGTGTCGCCGGTATCAATCACCCCGATATCGTAGATCTGATACTGCGGAGTAGTCGCAGTAGCTGCAGGAAGTATCGCCACCGATAACAGCGCAACGCTAACGGCGACGAACTGGAGCTTCGATCTGGCGTTGGTTTTCATCAGCTTCTACTAACCACGAATGAAGACGAATGGACACTAATTTTTTCGCTCGGTGCGCCAGGCCGGAGCTTGATCTTCATGCCGCGACTGTGGAATAACCAAGAAAGAGCGATCGCGTGTGGTAGGGACCGATCGCCGAGTCGTCCGTCTGCTTCGGCGCGCCCGGCGGTCGCGCCCTACGATAAGCGACAGAGCCTTTGAGCTGCTCACAGATAGGCTGCCGACGGCTATAGGGTCAGCAGCCTGCGCTCCCCCAGCACCTTTAGCGCGACCAGCGCCGGGCGAGGTGGGCCGCGGCCGCGGTGTCAGAACAGCTCTTGGTGTAGGCGTTCGCCTGGGTGTAGCTGTGGGAGTAGCTGTTGCAGTAGGGGTCGTGGTCGCAGTTGCTATTGCTGTCGGTGTTGATGTTGGTGTCATGCTTGGCGCGAGTGTAGCTGTCGCGGTCGCAGTAGGAGTAGGGGTCACCAATTACCCTGCCAGCTTACGGCCTCGGCGCCGGGGTGCGGCGCGGACGTGGCGTCGGAAGAGCTCTCGGTCTAGGCGTTGGTCTGGGTGAAGCTGTAGGGGTAGGCGTTGCAGTCGGGCTCATTGTCGCAGTCGCTGTAGCCCCCGGCGTTGCCGTTGGGGTGGCGGTTGCCGTGGCTGTCGCTGTTGTGCTTGGAGTTACAGTTGCTGTTGCAATGGGGGTAGCAGTTGGCGTTGCCGTCGCTGTTCCCGTTGAAGTCGGTGTCGCGCTGGACGCAGGCGTGGTTGTAACTGTAGGCGTAGGTGTTCCTCTTGTTTGCATTTCAAACGAGCCGATGTCGATACGACTATTTATGACGCGGTTGAACCCTGGCCCGCGCTGATCGAAGAAAGGTGGTGGAGTGAAGCTAGGATCGCCCGCATCTATGGCAGGGCTGCCAAACAGTAGCTCATGCGTGAAGGTAGGGCCGCCGTTGTCTTGCAACGGGCCAAGCAGCGGATCGGTGTCGATTTGATCGCCAGGGCCAGTCAAAATCTTTCCCCCGTCATCGTTACTAAGGTTATAGCCCAGTGAAGTGACTATGCCTTGGCTATTTGAATAAATGTTTTCACCTGAGTCGCCTCTTTTCAGGATCGTGCTTCCGATCTGAAAGTTGGCAAAGTTTAAGATGCCGCCAGCCAGAAAAGCAGCCGAGTTATCACTGAATGTGCTGTTGGCGAGCTGCAGCGTGCCGCTGTTGTAAACGCCGCCGCCAGTTAATGAAGCCGCATTGCCGCTGAACGTGCTGTTGGTGATCGTCAATGTGCCGCCACCGGAGTTGTAAATGCCGGCACCTTCGCGATTGGCTATGTTGCCGTTAATCGTGCTGCTAACGACGTTCATCGTTGCCATATTGAAGGTCGCGCCGCCACCGGCACCAGCCGTATTGCCGCTAGCCATGTTGCCGCTAACCGTACTGTTAATGATGGTCAGCGTTCCCGCGTTGTAGACGCCGCCGCCGGAGTCCGCCGAGTTATCGCTGAGCGTGCTGTTAGCGATCTGCATTGTCCCGAAGTTGACGCTGACGCCGCCAGCCACTGGAGCTGTGTTACCGCTGAACGTGCTGTTGCTAATCGTCAACATGCCGCTACCGGGATTGTAGATGCCGCCGCCCTGACTAGCCATGTTGCTGATAAAAGTGCTGTTAATAATGATTAGCGTTCCCGCACTGAAGACGCCGCCACCGAGTCCCGCCTTGTTGCCGCTGAGCGTGCTGTCAATGATCGTCAGTATCGTGCCTTCGGCGTTCAAGATGCCACCGCCCTGGCTGAGCTGACCGTTCCTGATCGTCAAGCCGGAAATCGAGACCGTTTTTGCACCTGTAACAGTCTGGAAGACACGGCTGGTGGCATTGCCGTCAATGGCCAGCACCTCGGCGCCGGCGCCGTTGATTGTCACGCTCTTGTCCACGAGCAACTGGCCGCTGGTGAGCGTAATGGTGCCAGACACTTGCGTTGCATCAATCGTGTCACCGTCGTTTACATCCGCGAGTGCCTGACGCAATGAGCCGGGACCATTGTCATTGGTATTGGTAACTGTGATGGTGCTCGCATGCGCTTGGATTGTCAGAGTGCAGGCCAAGCTTAAGCAAACTGCCGCGAGCTTGATTTTACTCACGTTTCTTGTACCGCAGAATTCCAGACAAATAGCAACTATCTAAAAGTAACGTAGCCGTTACTTTTCACGAACAGTCGACTTGGCGAAGCCGTACCTTGGCCGGCTCCGGTAGTGTTAAACCTGGGAGTTCCTAATCGATCCTACGGCCACGGTTTAGGGCCTGGGTCGTGGAGTCAGAGTTGGCCTGGCGTGGGGAGTCGGTCTAGGACTAGGACTAACCGTCGGTCTGGGTGTAGCTGTTGCTGTAGGAATAGGTGAAGGTTCTGGAGTAGGCGAAGGGATCGGAGCGCCTCCTGCGCAATAGCGGCCGCCGGTATTAACAATTGCACCATTGGCGGTTCCGCCCCACACGATCATTTGACTCCCTGTTTCACTTCCCGTCCAAACGGCGGTGTGAGACTCTCGAGCTGAGGGCGCATCAATGAGTGAGGTCTGGGTCCACGAATCTGTACCGGGATATATTGGCCCCCGGTATTCAAATCGTTGAAGTTGTCCCCTTGGCCGCCCCACACGATCATTTGTGTTCCAGTCCAAATTGCAGAGTGGTTGAACCGACCATCGGGCGCGATATCAGTCGTGGCCACCCAACTGTCGGCTACAGGATTGTATTTTCCGCCAGCACGCGGAAAGGCAAAATTATCATCTTGCCCTCCCCAAACGATCATCTCATTTGCCGTCCAGACCGCCGTGTGAAATTCTCGCGCAGATGGTGCGTTAGCGGTGCTTGTGGCTGTCCAGCTATTGACTATAGGATCGTATCTCGCTCCCGTATTTATCCGGCCAAAATTATCATCTTCTCCGCCCCATATGATCATCTGGTTACCTGTCCACACAGCGGTGTGATAGTCTCGTGCCGTGGGTGCATTAGTGGTGCTTGTCTCCGTCCAAGTGTTCGTGTTCGGATTGTACCTGCCGCCAGTGTTTAACAGACCTGCGTCGCTGTCTCCGCCCCATACGATCATGTATGTTCCACTCCAAATCGCTGTGTGCAGATAACGCGGGTACGGTGCGATGCTGGTCATGGCAGTCCAGCTATCGGTGCTTGGATTGTATCTGCCGCCATCGTTAAAATTGATGAAATCCCCTGTTCCGCCCCAGATGATCATCTCGCTGCCAGTCCAAACCGCCGTGTGCAAGTCTCGCGGCGAAGGCGCATCAGCCACATCGGTTGCGGCCCAACTGTCGGTGGCAGGATCATATCTTCCTCCAGTGTTCAGGGTGGAAGAAAAGATATCTTGACCGTTGCCGCCCCAGACGATCATCTCGCTGCCACTCCAAACTGCCGTGTGAAACGATCGAGGCACTGGCACGTCGTAGGTGTTAGTGGGAGTCCAACTATTGGTCGCGGGGTCGTACCTTCCCCCGCTGTTCAAATTCGCGCTGAACGGAAAGTCGCCGATGCCACCCCAGACGATCATCTCGCTGTCCGCCCATACGGCCGTGTGCAATTCGCGCGCTTCTGGCGCATTCGAGATATTCGTATCCAGCCAACTGTTTGTAGTAGGATCATATCTACCGCCCGTATTGAGGGGTTGATTGAAACTAGAGCCGCCCCAGATGATCATTTTGCTTCCGGTCCACACTGCCGTGTGATTCTGTCGGGCATCTGGCGCGGGGGTTGATGTCGCTGTCCAACTGTCCGTGTTCGGATTGTACCTCCCACCGGTGTTCAACTCTTCGAAAAACTCATCGTTCAATCCGCCCCAAACAATCATTTCGCTGCCCGTCCAGACGGCGGTGTGGTATTGGCGTGCCTCGGGAACATTATTGGTGCTGGTAGCTGTCCACGTATTCGTGTTGGGATTGTATCTACCTCCCGTGTTAAAATCGACGAAATTAAAGTTATCAAAGCCGCCCCACACGATCATTTCAGTCCCGGTCCAAACTGCCGTATGCGACTCCCGGGCAGCAGGTGCGTTACTGGTGTCGGTCGGTGTCCAGCTATTCGTGCCTGCGTTGTACCTTCCGCCACTATTCAGGTCATTAAAGGAATCATCCAACCCGCCCCACACGATCATTTCGTTGCCGGTCCAGACTGCGGTGTGCAGCTCCCGGCCGGCAGGCGCATTGGTTGTGTTAGTAGGTGTCCAGCTATTCGTAGCTGGGTTGTATTTGCCGCCGGTATTAACTCGAGATGGAAAACCTGTAGAATCACCGCCCCAGACAATCATTTCAGTTCCGGTCCAAACCGCCGTGTGTCCCGATCGAGCAGTCGGGGCACCAGAGGTGTTTGTAAAGGTCCAGGTATCCGTCGCGGGATCGTACCTACCGCCGGAGTTCAAAAGCGAATTGGTATCCCGCCCCCCCCAGATGATCATCTCACTGCCGGTCCATACCGCGGTGTGCGAGTTTCGGGCCTCCGGGGGAGCAGCGGTAGCCATCCAGGTGCTTTCGTTGCAAGCGGCGCCATCCAATTTTTTTGGCAACGCATAGCTCGCTTTCGGCATCGTCACTGCGGCAGGCACTTGCCTTTCAGCTTGCGCCAGCCAGGTTTCTAACAGCTCCTTTGGCCAGGAAACTGTAGCAACCTTGAAACCGTTGCTGTTTTTCTCGATCACTGCGGTTGCGAAGTAGCTTGTTTGGTCTTGCTGTAATGGACATACTTTTCCGACGGGAATCGTTGCGTAATCTTGCTGAGCGAATTTGTTAGGCTGCGAGATGTGACTGCCTTTTGAACCGGCGCGCCGGCGGCCGACCTGAGAGCCCGAAACCTTCGCGCCATCTCTGTTGAACATTGCTGCCAGTTTTTCCGTACTTTTCTCCCATTGTTGGGGATCCAGAGTTATCGCCTGCGTGGCGATGCGCTCATGTCGCTGATGTGACCCATCGCTTTTGATAAATTCGAGTTCGCGGTACGTCCCGCCGAGCGTCTTCATCTGCTCAAGTGTTGGGTGCATCTGAAGGTCAGACTGTACACGTTGCTTCAAGTCGTTGTGAATTCTCTCGTCGTAGCCATACCAGCTACTCAGCAATCGATCCGCTAAGGCCGGCCGCGCCAAACATTCAGCAACGACGAATGCGTCGTTCCCCAATGTCGCAAATAGTTCGCGCAAAACTTCAGGCTTCTTGGTGTGTACCGCCATTCGTTCTATCTCGGCCTGTAATTGCGCCGCCGTGATGGGCCGCTGCCAATAATCTTCGAGCGCTTGCGATCTGCGCAGGTAATCTGCGACTTTTTTTTCCAGCTGCGCCTGCGAAATCACTTTATCGAGCGATGGTTTGCGATCGGGGCTTTCCTTCGGCCAGATGCGGTGACGCCAGTACACGTCCTCGATCGCACGTTGGTAAGAGACACGCTCCGCGAACGTCAAAGTTCTTTGTGAACGCATCTCGGGCGCTTCGCTATGCAGAAAGGCGGGTAATGTGCCTGTTACGAGCAAACATGCGGCTGCGCAAAGAATGAAACCGACCAGCACGCGCGAGATAAGAAAAGCCGACTGAGAGGTAGAGTTTTTTTGCATTTGTTAGGTGGGGGTGAAGCTGCGGCTTTTAAATGAAACGCCGAAACGTGTCAATCTCTTTTTTGCTGAATGCGGAATTTGTGTTCGATCAATGGCCGGAGAGCGCACGACGTGATTTGCCGTCACTAGCTAGCGCCACCGAAAGAGGGCGCGAGCATGCGCTGCTCGATAAACTATGACTGCGGTTTACGCGCTCGGCGCAGGAGTACAGACGCGGAATGACGGAGTCGGCATGGGTGTTACGTGAGGCGGCGAAGATGCTGCGGCGCAGTAGGTCGCACTACTTGGACTTGGGTGAGCTCTAGGTGTGGGTGTGATTCTCGGTCGTTGTTGTTGTCGATGTTCCAGTAGGAGTGGCAGTTGAAGCTCCAGTCGGTTTTGGACTGGCTGTCGGAGTGCCCGTAGCTGTTACTATTGCCGTCGGAGTGGCTGTTGGGCTAGCTGTAGATCGCGTGTCCTACCTAGTCAGAACGGGGAGCGCGCAAATGTGTTCGCGAGCGTCCCCGAATGACCGGTCACGGCCTCTACTACGGCCGCGGTACGGGGCTGGGGCGGGACCGCGGAGTAGGAGTCGCTGTTGGCCGCGGCCCGTGATCGCAGCTTGGAGCGCACATGCCGCCTTCATTGAAGCGGCCAAGAATCCCTGCCAGAGGTGCCGCGTCGCTGGGTGCGAGGTATCCGTTACCTATTGGTGGGATAACCAAATCGCCGATTAGGGCATCAGCTTCTGCTATTGTTTGTTCGATACAACTTGGGTCAGCGCCGGCGGCGATGTTCAGCTTCGCGGCGATTAACTGATGGGCCAGGATTAGCAAACCATTACCACGAACCGGTTGGTGCAGAATGTCCAGGAGTTGCTGCTGGGTGTAAGTGACATTTCCAAGCTGCAACTCAGTTACTGGCCAGGCTTCGGGATGGTTTTTCCAGTAGCCTTGTCCTCGAACGCAACCGCCCGGGGTCCCACTCGGGCTCACCGTTGCACTAGGAGTACCACTTGGAGTCGCGCTTGGCGTGTTCTAACCGGCGCTATCTGACGCCTGTTAATTCGTTGTTTTTGAGGTAGCTTACGAACCGATGTCATTTAATCATTTCGGATTCTTGCCCGAAGTCGTGCGTGGAGCGCAGGCCATGGGATTCGTGGAGCCGACCGCGATCCAGCTTCGCGCCTTTCCGATTGTCCTTGCCGGCAAAGATTTGATCGGCACCGCGCAAACCGGTACCGGCAAGACGGCGGCCTTCGCTTTACCCATCCTGACGTTGCTGGCAAAGCACGGCGCCTTGCGTTGTCTCGTGCTGGAGCCCACGCGCGAACTGGCCGCGCAAGTGGAGACCGCGTTTCGTGATTATGGCCGTTACACAGATTTACAAGTGGGTCTTGTGCACGGCGGCGTTGGTTATGGAAAACAGCGTGATGCGCTAAATCGTGGCCTGGACATCCTGGTGGCAACACCAGGGCGCCTGCTGGATCTGCTCGAGCAGCGGGCGATGAGCCTCAAGGAGATAAAGATTCTCGTGCTCGATGAAGTGGACCGGATGCTGGATATGGGTTTTCTGCCCGACGTGCGCCGTATCGTTGAGAAAACCTCAACAAAGCGACAAACTTTGCTGTTTTCGGCTACGTTGCCTCCGGAGATCGAGCGTCTGTCGGCATGGGTGCTGCGCGATCCTGAGTTGGTGGAAATTGGCGTGCGCCGTTCGCCTGCGGAAACAGTCACTCACGCGGTCTATCCCGTTGCCGCTGAACAAAAATTCGATCTGCTGATGGCTTTGCTGGAGCGAACAAACTTTGATAGCGCGCTAATTTTCTGCAGAACCAAGTACGGCGCCGATCGAATTGCGCACCAATTAAAGCAGGGTAAGCACGCGGTGGCGGTGTTGCATTCTAATCGAACACAGCGGGAACGCATCGAAGCGCTCGAAGGCTTCAAGAGCGGTAAATACGAAGTGATGGTCGCGACCGATATTGCATCCCGCGGGCTCGACATCGCAGGTGTAAGTCACGTAATCAACTATGATGTGCCTGAGCATCCCGAGGATTACGTGCACCGGATTGGACGCACAGGGCGGGCGCAAAATGTTGGCGACGCCTTCACGCTTACGAGCGGACAGGAACTGCCGGCCTTACAGGCGATTGAACGCTTCATCGGCCAGAAAATTCCGCGGCTGAAACTCGAAAATTTTCCTTATTTATATACGGCGTTGTTTGAATCGGAATCTGCTGCGAGCGGTCGTCGCGGAATCGGCGGGGGCAGAACCCATCGCGGATATTCCTTTGGGCGACGAAAGTAACACTGATTTGCCAGAGGTGGGATCGCTTCTCTAAAGACGATGCCCAGCCTGATCGCCGAAGGCGCGGAGCTCAGGGGGCTGCAGAGCCGCACGATTCCCAACGCGCTGAGGACATAGCGTTCCACCTTGCGCTTGGCGCATTTGTTCGCGAATACTCTCGACCTCGAAAAATGAATGCATCCGCTTCCGATTCACAGACCGACTTCGACCGGTTGCAGAAGAAACTAGTGCCGTTGTGGAAATCGATCGAGCGATTGAATCAGGATCCACAAACCATTGTTGTCGTACCTTCGATGTCGATCGCCGCGATTGACTCGGGCGCGGTGATCCAAGCCTATGAGGAGCGGTTCTTATTTCTGTTATTGCTGCTGCGCCAGCCGCGGGCGCGCCTGATCTATGTGACTTCGCGAACCATTCTGCCGAGCATCATCGATTACTACCTCGATCTTCTTCCCGGGGTCATCCCGAGCCATGCGCGCCAGCGGCTTTTCCTGCCTTCACCTTTGGACGGTTCAGCGCGTCCGCTCAGTGAGAAGCTGTTAGAGCGGCCACGACTGATTGAGCACATCCGCTCGCTAATTATGGATCCTAATCGGGCGCATCTTGTTCCGTTCAACACGACATACCGCGAAAAAGAACTTGCGTTGCGGCTTGGCATTCCGATGTACGGAGCGGATCCGAAGTTTTTCCCGCTGGGAACAAAGAGCGGTTGTCGCAAGATTTTCATGGACGAACATGTGCCGTATCCTTTGGGTCGCGAAGATATTGGCAGCAAGGAAAACCTTGTCAACGCGATTGCGCAAATGCGGATGAGTAAACCTTCGATCAGGCAGGTGATGGTAAAGCTGAATGAAGGCGTATCCGGTGAAGGCAACGCTGTAATTGATTTAACAGGGCTTCCCGCGCCCGGTGATCCGAAGGAGGTAGCTATGCTAGAGGATCGCCTTCGAGCAATGAAGTTCGAGTCACAAGATGTTACTTATGCGAGTTACATGAAGGAGTTGCAGCACCGGGAAGGAGTCGTGGAAGAACGGATCATGGGAGAAGAGTTCAGAAGCCCGAGCGTGCAGCTTCGCGTCACTCCGCTCGGTAAGGTTGAACTATTATCAACGCATGACCAGCTTCTGGGCGGCCCGAGCGGACAGAGCTACCTCGGCTGTGTTTTCCCGGCGGACACCGCTTACGCTCCTGTGATTACGCGCGAAGCTGCAAAGGTAGGCAGGCGTTTGGCCAAAGAAGGTGTGCTCGGGCGCTTTGCGCTCGACTTTGTGGTGGTGCGTGCCAAGGACGGAACATGGGAGCCGTACGCCATTGAGATTAACTTAAGAAAAGGCGGCACCACTCATCCATTTTTGACTCTGCAATTCCTTACCGATGGAACTTACGACACGGAGACCGGCATCTTCACCGCTCCGAATGGTCAGCAGAAATTTTTCGTTGCCAGCGATCACGTCGAGTCCCCGCGCTATCGGACTCTTACTCCCGACGACCTGTTCGACATTGTCGTCCGGCACAACCTGCATTTCGACCAAACTCGCCAGACAGGCATCGTGTTTCACATGATGAGCGCCTTGGGTGAGCTGGGAAGGACAGGCCTGACTGCAGTTGGAAATTCGCACGAGGACGCAAAAGCGACTTATGATCGTGCGGTTGCTGTGCTTGATGAGGAGACGCGATGAACCTCGTCTGCATTTGTGGGCCTCGGCGGCAATCCGGTGCTCGGCAAGCCGCTGCGCGTGCGATTAACCGCGAAATAACGTTGACGCATTTCCGCCGCTTCGTGTAAAAGCACTGTTCCAACCTGCCACGTGTGAAATGCCGTACGTTCATTGCCAAAAGGGGTAAGGACGTGCTCGCATGATCTTCGGATGCCGCAGAGCGGCGTACTAGCCACATCACTTCATGAAAGAGAAATCCACTTCACGATCAGCGTTCTTTAGCATCCGTTTATTAGGGGTGTTAATACTGCTGGCCGGCATCTTGCTGGCGCTGGCAAGCTCGGGCGTATTTTCAGTAGCCGCTCAGAACGTCATCCAGGCGATGACGAAGAACAGGATTATTACTTATTCCATGGATCCCCTCGGTACCGGTCGGATTCGACTGTTCGAAAATCTACGACATGGGCATCGACAAAGAGGAAAACTTTCGGGCCGGGGCCATCATGGTGGCCTGCGGCGAGATACCCGGTAACGCCACATCTGCCACTTCCACTCTGGGTCCCATCGGCTACTTCATCAAACAACTGTTGATGCCGCTGGCCTATGGCGCCGGGGACGTTAATCTGATCACTGGCACCGAGACGTCTCCCAACATCACCCAGTCGGAGACATTCAGTTCGGTCAATCCAGATGATCCCAATCAGGTTTTCGTAGCCTACAACGATTCGCGAGGCCGTAACGCCAGTCCGATCAACATTTCGGGCGCGTCGATCTCCACCGATGGCGGCACGAGCTTTACACGTATCACCACTGCCGCCGGTCAAAGCCCCTTTGCCGGTACCGTGGGCGACCCTGTTGCTCTGTACAACAAACCCACCGCCACTTGGTTCACCGTCTGGCTTGACACAGCCTGCGGCGGTCAGGGCCTCGGCGGGTATAAATCCGCCACTCCCGCGAATGCTGCTAGCTGGACCCATTTTTGCATTCACAATAGCGGGGGCGACGATCGCGAATCTGGTTGGGCTGACAACAATCCTGCCTCTCCCTTTTATGGGCGAATGTATATTTCCTGGGGCAACGCTGGTGCCCTCTCCGTCACGTTCTCCAGCGATAACGGTCTCACGTGGCACACTCCGATACAGGTTGCTCCGGCGAGCCCCTTCATCCGTGACGTGCAGATCACAGGCGACTTGTCGGGCAACGGGGTGCTGTATCTCGCCGGCATGAACGAAGGCGGTGGCGGCTTCCCCCACAACGACATCAACCATATCTTCAAATCAACCGACGGCGGTAACACCTGGACTCACCCTTATACTGGTCCCGCATTCCCCGGCCCAGGCGTAACAGCTGTGGGATACTTTGCCTGCATGTTTAGTGATGGGGGCGGCTACTGGCGGCACGAAGGCTGGGGTGAGCCTGCTGCTCTCAACGACGTCGTTCACCTAGTCTATGCCCAGCACGGCACTGGCAGTGACCCGGGCGACGTCTACTACATTCGTTCAACCGACGGCGGTGCCACGTTTGCCGCGCCATTCAAGTTGAACACCGATGGCTCGACGCGTCCTCAATGGCAGCCCAATCTCTCGGTCAGCCCGACCGGCACCCTCCTGGCAACATGGTATGATGCGCGCGAGAGTGCCAGTTGCACGAGGGGCAACCCAGCCGTTCCGTGTTACCGGATGTGGTCGCGCAGATCCAACGACAACGGCGCGACCTGGCTACCTGACGATACATTCTCAGATGTTGTCACTCCGCTGCCGGCGCAGCCCGATCCTGGCATACAGGCGACCTATGTCGGCGACTACGATTATGGCTCTGCGGTAGCAGCCAAGCACGTTACCTCTTGGACAGATGGGCGGGTAGCTATTAATGCCGCCTCACAACAGGATGCCTTCACCGATAGAGAGCCAGTAGGAATTCCAACAGCAACACCTACAGCTACGTTCACGCCCACGCCAACACCGACCGCCACATTCACACCTGTACCAACGGCAACTGCCACGGCCACGTTTACTCCGACACCAACAGCCACGGCTAGTTTCACGCCAACGGCAACACCGACAGCAACATTCACTGCAACACCTACATCTACGGCCACGTTCACGCCTACTGCCACTGCTACAGCGACAGCGACATTTACTCCAACACCCACGGCGACTGCCACGTTTACACCTACCCCAACGTCGACTCAACCTCCTCCGACACCGACCGCCACAGCTACTTTCACGCCTACTGCCACTGCCACTGCCACTGCCACTACCACTGCCACTGCCACTGCTACAGCAACATTTACTTCGACACCGACGGCGACTGCTACATTTACGCCTACACCGACACCGACTCCACCTCCTGCGACGCCGACCGCTACAGCCACCTTTACACCTACAGCTACGGCGACTGCGACTGCGACTGCGACTGTTACGGCGACGTTTACTCCAACAGCTACAGCTACAGCTACAGCTACCGCTACATTAACGCCGAGGCCGACACCAACGGCAAGACCTCAGTCGACGCCCAGAGCTCGCCCGACGCCCGCGCCGCGCCCGTAGCGACGATTATTTGGAATCGTCGAGACCGGCACTCGCTACAATCCTGGGATACCATCGCGTCCACACCGCAGGCAGTCGCTTACGGCATTGCAATCTATCACCCGCTCGGGAATAAGATGTGTTTGGAGGTATGGTAGACATTCCACGGCGACAGCAACAACATTACTGAGATTGATCGCGAGCAACACACGGACCCAGGGTGCTAACATGCCGGACGTAAGTAGTTTGTGGGCGGCGGCTATGCGCCAGGCACCGCCAAGGTTTATATTATCAGCGGCTTCGTCAATACCGCGCAGGATGTGGGCCGGACCATCCGCGTAAGTTCCTGGTGCGTCGGGACAGCGCGTGAGTTCCTGAAGAGTTCGCGGCTTCGCATCCGCGGCGTCCTTGGCGATTCGAAAAGCGCTGTGTTTCGGTTGGAAGCAATCTGCGCTCTAAGAACGCGCTGCGAGCACGGGCTGCCTGTTCGAAGAGCCCGCGCTGTAAAGCGTCATCAGGATTTAATGGTTCTTCTGCAGTCTGCGAATGAATCCTTCTTGTAAAGCCGTTTACGTCGATCGATAAAAAATTGTCAAAAAAAGTCTTGACGCGCTTCTGCGGTTTCGGCTACAAGCGTGCTCCCACGATGTTCGTCTCCCGATACTCTCATTGGATCTATTGCGCGAACATTCCACACCAGAACGGACAATACCCATGAAAAAACAAATCAATCCCACCATCAAAGCCCACCTTATCCGAGGCGCGTTTTATCTGCTGCTTCTTCTCGCTGTCTGTGCAATTCCATTTGCGCTGGCGCAGCGAAACGCCACTAAGCCCCCCATGCCTTCGAAGCCAGGCGTGGCCGCGAAGATGCACGTTTCGGCGTCTGCACGGGACACAGCGCTTACCGCAGCCACTCACGCGCAGCAGCCGAAAATTCCTGCAATGGACGCGTCGCAACTACCGAAATCTTCGACGGGCTTCATGGGCGCTCCTTCATTCCGACTACTGCCAGTTCCTAAACTTCCGGCAGTGACCCTGTATGACCAGTACAACAATGCAGGAACAACTGGCACCAATTCTCAAGACTTCGAGACGGCCTTTGACGCCTTTGACGACTTCACCGCCGACGATTTCGTCGTGCCCGCAGGTCAGACGTGGAATATCACTGAAGTGGACGTGCAAGGCTCGTATTTTAACTGCACTACCTGTGGCCCGGCCGCTTCATTCAATGTCTTTTTCTATCAAGACAGTGGCACCCTGCCGGGGACATTGGTCGCAACCCGCGTTGCCAACACTTACACGGGAACTACCGATTTTGTCATCACGCTAACCAGCGCTGTTACACTTACCCCGGGCACCTACTGGGTATCGGTACAGGCCCGGCTGGACTTTGGCACCGGTGGTCAGTGGGCTTGGCAGGATCGGACGATTCAGTCGAATTCAGGAGCCGCATTCGAAAACCCAGGCGGCGGTTTTGCGTGTCCTGGCGGTAACGGCTGGGTAAGAAAGCCAACCTGTGTTGCTACGACGTCTCCCGATCAAGTGTTCCGCCTCGTCGGCACGATAGGCGGCGGCGGCACGCCGACGCCTACCGCCACGGCGACGCCAAGCTGCTCACCGAACTACACATTCACGTCGGGAACAGGAACGGTCATACCGGGAGTGACCGACACCGGCAACCACTGCGATGACTGCGTCACAGTCGTTTCACTTCCGTTCGCGGTGAGCCTGTATGATCAGACCTTCACGAGTGCCAGCGTCGGGTCCAACGGCATCCTGGCCTTTGGCACCAACAACAACTCCTTTTCCGGCATGTGCCTGCCCGTCACTGGCGCTACGTACCAGGCGATGCCCTTCTTCCGGGATCAGCGCACCGATACCGTATCAGGATGTACAGGGTGTGGCATCTTCACCACCACCACCGGCACGGCGCCCAATCGCATCTTCAGTATCGAGTATCGCACCACCTACTTTGGCGAAGCCAGCGCCACGCCCACGCTCGATTATGAAGTGAACCTCTATGAAAGTGGCTCGCCGGCCTTCGATTTCACTTACGGCCTGGTCAACAGCACCACCAACACCGGCCGGATCACTTCAATCGGCGTCCAGCAAAACGCGACAGTGTTCACCCAGTACGCGTGCGACACCACCGGACAGAATCCGCCGGTGGCTACGGGCCAGAAACTGACCGCCACACTCATTCCGTGCTCATCGCCCACCCCTACTCCAACAGGTAATCCCTCATGCACGGCCGGGCCACTCTGGTATAACGGCGACTTTGACGACGTGAACGGGCTCGCTAACGAGAACAACGACTCGCTAGGTAGCGGCCCGATCGCCAGTGTTTATGACGATTTCATCGTGCCCAGCGGCCCCGCATGGAACGTGACGTCAGTTTTCTCCGACAATCTACTGAATACAAACGTTACCGGCGCGACCTGGGAAATTCGGCAAGGCGTGGCGGAAGGCACCGGCGGCACGTTGATTGCCAGCGGCATGACAATGACGCCGGTGGTTACTGCCACTGGCCGGAGCGGGTTCGGCTTTACCGAATTCATGGTTGAGGTTATCGGGCTGAACGTGAGTTTGCCACCCGGCACCTACTGGCTCAATGTCACGCCGGTCGGCGACCTCACAGGCCGTTCGTTTGACTCGACCACCAGCGGGGCCAATTGCGTGGGCATGCCATGTGGCAACGATCTGAACGCGTTTTTCAATAGCGCCTTCTTTGGCGCTAACTGGCAGAACACCGCGGAGCAGGGCCAGCCCAGCGACTTCTCCATGGGCGTGAATGGCACTGTAGGGACCTGCGGAACGCCTACAGCTACGCCGACGGCAAGTCCGTCAGCAACCGCCACAGCTACGTTTACGCCTACTCCTACAGCCCCGGCTACAGCGACACCCACAGCCCCAGCTACGGCTACACCGACAGCTAGCCCGACGTGCTCGCCGGCAGCAGGACAAATAACAACCCTCTTCGCCTCGAATAACAGTGGCAGCCCGGGCGGCGCCAATTATTTCGACGTCACCGTTGCCGCGAATTCAATTACGGTGACGGCATTAGATATCAATACCTCAGCTACGACGGCGTTTAGTAACGTGCGAGTTTATGTGTTACCCGGGATGACGTTCGCAGGGAACGAAACCAATATGGGCCTCTGGACTCAAGTGGCAACCGGCAGTGGAACCGGCGCCGGCCAGGACGTGCCGACTCACGTGACCTTGTCCAATTCGTTTACTCTAAACGCGGGTACACTGTACGGAATCGCTGTAGTGGCCGACCCCACAATCGCCCTCTTTTACACCAATGGCACTGGATCGAATCAAAACTATTCCAATGCGGACCTGTCCCTTTTCCTTGGATCCGCGACGAACGTGCCGTTCACCGCGCCAGTATTCTCGCCCCGCGTCTGGAATGGAACGATCTATTACACCACCGGCGCTCCGTGTGGCACTCCAACTCCAACAGCTACAGCGACGGGCAGCTGCACGCCGGGTGACGTGATCGTTAATGGCGGATTCGAGACTGGCACGTTCCCGCCGTGGGTGATAGACGGTCATAACAACGATCCGGTGATCAGTACCGCGCAGGTACACAGCGGGACGTTCTCGGCATTGGCAGGTAACGAATCGGGGGCGGAGCCGCTGGGGGATAGCTCGTTCTATCAGCAGTTCGCTGTTCCTGCCGCCGGAGGCACGTTGAGCTTCTGGCATTGGGATTTCACGACTGACACGATCACGTTTGACTGGCAGGATGCTTACATTACCGACAGCTCTGGCAATATTCTGCAAACCATCTTCCATCAGTGCGTAACTTCGGGCGGGTGGGTCCAGCAAACGGTGGACATGACGCCCTATGCGGGGCAGACCGTGCGCATCAAGTTCCTGGTGCATCAGGACGGCTTCGGGGACGACACGGCCATGTACGTGGACGATGTGTCGCTACCAGGCGGCTGCGGCGGAGCATCGCCGACGCCGACAGGAACACCGTCAGCGACACCGACGTGCCAACCGGGAGGTTCGCCCGGGCCATGGATGCAGGCTGCGCCTGTAGCCATTGATCATTACGGCGGGTTCATCGACAGCGATGGCACCTTTGCCTATGAGGGGGGCGGCTACTCCTTCTCTGCGTCGGGCACGATCAACCAGTTTGGGAAGTTTAACCCGACTACCAACACCTGGACGCCTCTGGCGCCAGTGCCAGATCTGACCAACGCCGAGGCCTCAGGGGTGTATGCGCCCAATGTGAACAAGCTCTTTGTGTTCGGTGGCGACGATCCTACCACCGGCACGGTGGTCAATACCACGCGCATCTATGACATAGCGACCAACACGTGGAGTACCGGAACGCCGATGCCTGATGTGCGCGCCTTTATGGCTTCGGGTTATTTCAACGGGAAGATCTACCTGGTTGGCGGATACAGCACCGGCAACGTAGATCCATCCTTTGGGCAGGTATGGGAGTATGATCCAGTGGCCAACACCTTTAACACCACCCGGATGAGCATGCCGGCTACGCTGGGAGGCCCTGGGTTTGGCATTATCAACGGGCACATGTACAGTAGCTGGTGGGCGCGACATCAACAACACCAATCTGAACACATTGTATGATTACAACATAGCGACTGACAGTTGGACAACGCGGGGCCACTATGCCCAGTGGGGTCAACGTCCCCGGCTCAGCAGTGATCGCGGGCAAGCTGTGGGTCTTTGGCGGTGGCAATCCCTTCACCGGCCCAAGCACAATGCCTACATCGAGGAGCACGGGAGTAAGAGCATGGCTCAAGCGGCTGTTCAGTCCAGACACCACAAACATCCTGCAGGTGTATGATCCGGCTACCAACAGCTGGACAAGCGGTCCGAGCCTGAACCAACAGCGCTCGTTCCCTGCTGGGACCGGCGTGGGTAACACAGCGGTAGCAGTAGGCGGTTACACTGGCTCCAGCACTACCACCTCGGTGGAGATCAATATGGCCACCGGCGGATGCGCTAGCCCAACGCCGACAGTTCCGCCCACGGCAACGCCGACTGCGTCGCCGAGCTGCACGCCAGGCGGTACGCCCGGGCCATGGAGCACCGCCTCACCGTATCCCATAACCATTGTGCGCTATGGCTTTGCCCAGACTGCCACGCACTTCTATGTGTTTGGCGGGGTGTCTGACGGGACGCGAGTGAACAACGTCAACCGCATGGACCTTGCCACTGGAATGTGGCAACCGCGCGCGCCGATGCCCTTTACCAGTGAAGCGCCTACGTGCGCGCTGATGGCATCTACTGGCATCGTGTACTGCTCAGAGGGAGATACCGGCAGCGGGTTCGCATCGTACAACATCGCCACCGACACCTGGAGTACGCTGGCTTCCGATCCGTTCCATACTGATCACTACGGGTCTGCCTCGGGTGCGTTCAATGGCAAGGTGTTCGTAGCGGGCGGGAGCACCGGCTTCAGCAGCGCTGTATCTGTATACGATGTAGCGACCAATACGTGGTCGGCCGGGACAGCAGCGCCAAACGACTTCCTACTGGCAGGCTACCAGCAGGTGGGTCAGTTCCTGTATGTAGTGGGCGGCTTCGAGGCCAGTGGGCCTGTTGCCAAGGCCGCGGCAGAGCGGAGCTCGGTATTGAACAGGAGCCAGCAGTCAAAACAGCCTAAGGTGCCAATGGCCAACAACACCACCACGTGGCGTTTGGACATGAGTTCAGCTCCCGGGGTGTGGACCACAGGGCCGGCATTCGCAGCGGGTAGGGCGGACTTCGGTCTGGCCTACGACGCCGGAACCAACAAGCTGTATGCGCTTGGTGGAGACCTTCCGGGTGGGGGTTTCTTTGACTCGACCACCGCCGTAGATGAGCTATCGGTGGCAACCTGGCCTGCTGGGGCTTGGATGCCTTCGCCGCCTAACCTGATACTGCCCAATCGACAGGCTAATCAGGCAGGGTTCTACGGAGCGGGACAGATCTGGAGTGTAGGAGGCCTGGTAGGACAGACCTTCCAGTTCCTGGCTGAAGTGCAACGTCGCAGCAACGGCGGCGGTCCATGCGGCTCCCCCACGGCGACGCCCACATTCACGCCGACAGCGACAGCGACGGCAACAGCAACGTTTACGCCGACAGCGACGGCGACAGCAACATTCACGCCGACAGCGACAGCGACGGCAACAGCAACGTTTACACCGACAGCGACAGCGACAGCCACAGCCACAGCCACAGCCACAGCCACAGCAACTGTGAGTGTGTCACCAAGGCCTTCGCCGACGCCCAGGCCGCGACCCACACCACCTCCACGCCCTTAAGCGCCAACGTTTAGTTGGTTAGATTCGGGAACTCGCGAGCGAAAGCTCGCGAGTTTCTGTTTCTGGACGAAAGGGAGGCATAATTGCTGTTGCTAGTTCTGACTGCAGCGGATTACCCAAGACCGATACGCTTACTGGCATTGAGTGTCTTACCCAGGGCGGGATGTCCTGGATGGACGGGTCTGGTTGCCATACCACCTGCCCCTGATTTCGAGGGAACTCGCGAGCGAACCTCGCGAGTTCCCGCACTCCTGCACTGGGTTCTTCTGCGCAGAACGAGAAGTTTGCCGACGTTTCCAGCCCGGAGACTAATGGTTATGTAGTCGAGAAAGAAAATTACTTAAAAAAGTATTGACTTTGCGAGGGGCGCCGAAGTAAAAAGGTTGTTCGCTGAAAATGTAATTTCGTAATTCCAGAACCAAGTCAAACGAACAACACCAATGAAAAAACAAATTAACCCGACCATCAAAGCGCATCTTATCCGAGGCGCATTTTACCTGATTCTGCTTGTGGCTGTGTGCGCGATTCCATTCGCGCTGGCGCAGAACCGCAACCGCGCGACTGCCAAGCAAACCGCGGCCAACCCGGCAAACCAAACTGTGAATCGCGCAACGTTGGGTTTCAAGCCTACGGCGCAGCTTCGCAATGACGCTATCCGGGTTCCGGCTAATTCGCCTTCGCTCGCGCCGGCGAGTGCCTTTCGAATTCCGGCGCAGAAGCTGCCAAACGCAAAAAAACATTCATTACTTAAATCATTACTAGCTAATACTCCTCTCTTCACGTACGCGATCGACGACGGCACGGCTGAAGACTCGATCGGCCTGACAGCAGGCGGCACCTTTGTCTCCTGCAATTCATTTCCGGTAACCGGAGGCAATAATGTCATTACCTCCATTTCCATCGCATGGGGCACTCCGCTCTTTCCCGATCCCACTCTGAACGGTCTGCCTTACACTGCGGTATTGTGGAGTGATCCCAATGGGGACGGCTCACCCACTGACGCAGTGGTATTGGCACAGGTTCCCGGAGTCATCGCGTCGGCGGGCACGGACACATTTATAACCACCCCCATCCCGCCGACGATGGTAACGACGGCGAATTTCTTTGTCGGGTTCCTGATCACTCACACTGCAGGTCAATTTCCAGCGGCCTTCGATGAAAGCGCACCGATTCCGAATCGTTCCTGGATCGATCTGACCTCAAATATTAATGACCTGAGCGGCTCCGCACCGATCGAAAGCTTCGGCTTGGTTGGCAACTGGCTCATTCGCGCCGATGGCAATACCGGAGGGCCAACGCCAACGGGCACGCCAAGCCCGACGCCTACGGCCACAATTAACCCGTGCGCCACCTATGACACGACTACTGGGACTGACACAATCACGCCTGGCGACACCGACACGGGCAACCATTGCGATGATTGCGCGACCGCTATTACCTTTCCGTTCCCGGTCAGCGTTTACGGCCAGACTTTTAACAGTGCAAACGTCTCTTCAAACGGAAGTTTAGATCTTACAGGCACTCAGGCGCCTTTCACCCACGGCTGCCAGGTGTTGCCGAACACGCTCTGGAGCAGGGCCATACTACCGTACCAGGATGACCTGCGGACCGATGCTAATCCAGGATGTTCCGGTTTTCCTGGTGGAAATTGTGGCGTTTTCACCTCAGTCACGGGCACGGCGCCTAACCGGCAGTTTAACATCGAGTGGCGCGCGGTGCACTTCGCCGACACCACTACGTCAGCCAACTTTGAAGTGGTGTTACATGAGAGCGTAACAAGCTTTGACGTCATCTATGGCGCAACCTCCGACAGCGGCCTTGATGAGACCAGCGGAGTGCAAGCAGGCCCGAGTGGTTCGGCTACGACCTTCTCCTGCGGCACTGCCACGCTCACGAGCGGTTTGAAAGTCACTTACAACTGCGCTGCAGGCGGACAGTCGCCGACGCCAACGCCAACGGCAACGGGTTCACCCAGTGGCTGCGTAGTCAACGGAAGCCTTGACCCGAGCGATCCCACACAAACTGATCGGCTCTTCCGCAGCGGTATTCCGCAAACCTGTCCGCCGAGCACGACATGTGCGATCTTTGGTGATCCAACGCCGAGGCACTACGATTCGTACTCGTTCACCAACACAACGGGCGCGACTCAATGCGTGACGGTTGATACCGACACGGCATGCACAGGCACGAACTTCATCTTCGTCGCCGCTTACCTGGGTAGCTTTGATCCAAACAACATCTGCACTAACTGGATCGGAGATTCAGGTAGCAGCCCTGATATTGGGGTGCCAGCCCCGTTCTCGTTCAACGTTGACAACGGGCAGACGTTCGTTGTAGTCGTGAGCGAAGTAACCCCGAACGCGGGGTGCCCTGCTTACACGGTAACCGTCTCGCCGCAGTCAATCTGCGGCGGCGGCTCACCAACGCCTACAGCTACAGCTACAGCTACGACCACGCCAACAGCTACAGCGACGGCAACAGCTACGAGTACAGCGACAGCTACGGCAACAGCAACAGCAACAGCGACTGCCACCGCGACTGCGAGTGTGAGTGTGTCACCAAGGCCTTCGCCGACGCCAAGGCCCCGACCCACACCGCCTCCACGTCCATAAGCTCCAGCGTTTAGTTCGTTAGATTCGGGAACTCGCGAGCGCAACCTCGCGAGTTTCTGTTTGTACATGGGAACGGCGGGCAATCCACCTTTCGCGCCTGGCAGTGGCAATGTCGTTCCTGAACGAAATCACCAAGACGCCTTGCCGCAAATCAGGTGAGCGCACGCGGCTCGCGTGCCGTATTCGGCGGCCCGCGCGAGCCGCCTAACGAAGCAAATCCGAGGGAAGCCACGCATGACATCGAGCGAACGGCATCAACTTCAAAGTTCCGAATCGATCAGAATCGCGGGAAAAGGTTTGACAAAGAGCCGAGCTTTACGGTAAAGACCAAGCTCGGTTCCGTTCACAAACAGCTAATTCAAACCACCGGTAAATCCAATGATCACAAATCCACCTCGGACTTCCATGTTCACCCCGCTCCAGCGGGGCTATCGACGTGTTTTTTCTTCACTACTTGTTGTTGCAGCTTGTGTCACTATCCTGGGAGCGATCGTCTCCTCGCGGCAACCCGCACTAGCTGCGCCGGGCGGCGGGACCGGATCGTCTCAATCAGGCAAGATCGCGCCATGGGTGATGCAGCAGACTAGTAATGGTCAGCAATCGGAATTTTTCGTTGTGCTGACTGACCAGGCAGATCTAGGTGCGGCTGCTGCTTTACAAACCAAGGCCGAGAAGGGGCGTTTCGTGTATAGCGCTTTGTTAAATAAAGCTCAGACTACGCAGGGGCCACTCCTGCAATGGCTCCGCGAACGCGGCATTGAGCACCGTTCGTTCTACATCGTTAATGCAATTTTGGTTAAGGGAACACGGCAGGTTGTCGAAGCATTAGCTGCGCGTCCGGATGTGGCGCGGATAGAAGGCAATCCCCACATCCAGAATCATTTTCCTCAACCGGAGGCGGTCGAAGAGGAGCCTCCGCATCTTCAGCGACCTGACACAATCGAACCTGGCATCAGCTATACGCATGCGCCCCAAGTATGGGCCTTGGGCTTTACAGGACAAAACATTGTCGTAGCCAGCGCAGACACTGGCGTCCGGTGGACACATAACGCCCTTAAGCCGCATTACCGTGGATGGGACGGAACGAATGCCGATCACGATTACAACTGGCATGATTCCATCCACGATAGCACCGGTAACCCCTGCGGGAATGATTCGCCATTCCCCTGCGACGATGTCGCTCACGGTTCGCACACCACCGGCACCATGATCGGTGACGACGGAGCGGGTAACCAGATCGGCATGGCGCCCGGCGCGAAGTGGGTCGGCTGCCGCAATATGAACCAGGGCGACGGCACGCCCGCTCGTTACATCGAGTGCATGCAATGGTTTCTGGCGCCGACTCGGATCAACGGTATGGACCCTGACCCGACTAAAGCACCGGACATCACCAACAATTCCTGGGAGTGCCCGGCGTCGGAAGGTTGTTCGTTTGACACGTTGCAAGCCGCCGTGGAAGCACAATTCGCTGCTGGCATTATGATGGTGTCCGCCGCACAAAACTCCGGGCCGAATTGTTCAACTGTGCAAAATCCTCCCGGAATTTACGCTGCTACTTACTCTGCAGGGGCTTTGACGACGGGAACCGATACGATTGCTTCCTTTAGCAGCCGTGGTCCGGTGACATCTGACGGTAGCAACCGAATCAAGCCTGACATTGCCGCTCCAGGCACAGGCACCCGTTCGTCCACGAACGCCAGCGACAGTTCGTACGCGAATTTCAGCGGCACATCCATGGCTACGCCCCACATCGCCGGCGCAATGGCTCTGCTATGGTCCGCTATTCCCAGCCTGCGACACCAGCTTACCGCGAGCCGCGACGCCATGAATAACTCGGCTGTCCACATCGCGTCGACTCAATGCGGCGCTGCGGGTCCTCCAAACAACGTCTATGGTTGGGGGCGAGTCGACATTTTGGCCGCGGTGGGAGGAGGTACCTCCCACCCCAACGCCTACTGCGACTGCGACAGCGACCGCCACGCCGACAGCCAGCCCCACTGCCACTGCTACAGCATCGGCAACAGCCACACCGCGACCGACGCCAACACCCAGAGTGGCGCCATCAGTAAGGCCGCGTCCCACACCTCCGCCGAGGCCGTAGAATTTCCCTACTCGAAATTCGTGGTCATCGGTCATCGGTTTCGGGGTGACTAGTTCGGTTGAAAAATCGCCGGCCGAATGCTTGCACCCAACGTTCCTCGATGGGTTGCCACGTCTTGTCCATGTGCCCGGAACATAAGTCGAGCAAAAGCGAATAGTGGCAGAGCATCAAAATAGTGTTGACTGTTTTCAGCGATTCAGGTAAAAGGGCGTTCCACTCTCGGAACGCGAGGTACGTTAATGTCATGGGCAGAAAGCGAACTCGTGTTGTTACGCCTCGGCCCGTTTTAATCACCACCAGTAATATCCAATGAAAAAGAAATATGCATTTCACTCTCTCCACCGCAGCCTTCGCGAAGGCGGGTTCTTCAAAGTGCGTGTTGTGTCCGGCGTCCTGCTGTGTTTCGCGGGGGTGACGCTTGTGCTTGCGCTGGGCAAAGCTTCTGCACAACCACGTACACCGGCAGTGCAAACAAAAATGCAATTGGGCGGATTGGGTGCGGCGAACAAGGTCGCACCGTGGGTGATGGAACACACCGCTAATGGGCAGAACACTGAATTTTTCGTCGTGCTTGCGGACCAGGCCGACCTCAGCCCCGCGGCGACTCTGGCTACCAAGGCTGAAAAGGGACGCTTTGTGTATGAAGCTCTGCAGAACAAGGCGCAAACAACTCAAGGTTCAATTTTGCAATGGCTGCGCGATCGTGGGCTCGAGCATCGTTCTTTCTACATCGTGAACGCAATTTTAGTGAGGGGAACCCGCGAGGTCGCCGAGGCGTTGGCAGCGCGCCCCGACGTGGCGCGGGTGGAAGGCAATCCGCACATTCAAAACGAGCTTCCTCAACCAGGCCCTTCTATCGAGGCGCCTCTGTACCTCCAGCAGCCGGACACGGTCGAACCGGGCATCAATTACACACATGCGCCTCAAGTGTGGGCGCTGGGATTTACAGGGCAGACTATTGTTATAGCCAGCGCGGATACCGGTGTGCGCTGGACACATAACGCGCTCAAGCCTCACTATCGCGGCTGGGACGGAGTAAACGCCGATCACGACTACAACTGGCACGACTCGATACATTCCGGCGGGGGCGTTTGCGGTCCTGACTCGCCTTTCCCATGCGACGATTACTTTCACGGCTCGCATACCACCGGCACAGCCATAGGCGATGACGGCGCCGGTAATCAGATCGGCATGGCGCCGGGTGCGAAATGGATTGGTTGCCGTAACATGGACCAAGGCAACGGCACACCAGCCAGATACATGGAGTGCATGCAATGGTTCCTGGCGCCTACCCGGATCAACGGCATGGACCCTGACCCCACCAAAGCACCGGATATTACGATTAACTCCTGGGGTTGTCCGGCTTCAGAAGGTTGCTCGGCTAACACGTTACAAGCTGCTGTAGAAGCCCAAGCTGCTGCTGGCATTATGATGGTGGTCGCAGCAGGCAACTCAGGCTCTAGCTGTTCGACAGTCTCAGACCCCCCATCGTTTTATGCAGCATCTTACACCGTCGGAGCGTTAAATACTGGCACTGATACCATCGCCTCCTTTAGCAGTCGCGGTCCGGTCACCGCCGATGGAAGCAACCGCATTAAGCCGGACATCACTGCTCCGGGCACTGGCACGCGCTCGTGCTCCAACAGTAGTGATACTGCATACACAACTGCCAGCGGCACGTCTATGGCAACGCCGCATATTTCCGGCGCGATGGCGCTGTTGTGGTCGGCCGTTCCTGGCTTACGACATCAAATTACTAACAGTCGAAATGCTTTAAATAACTCAGCAGTATTTATTTCTTCGACGCAGTGTGGCACAGCAGGTCCCCCAAACAACGTGTATGGATGGGGCCGGGTCGACATCTTTGCGGCTGTGACCGGAGGAGCCCCTTCGCCAACACCAAACAGCTACAGCTACAGCTACGGCAACAGCAACAGCAACAGCAACAGCAACAGCAACAGCTACAGCTACAGCGACGGCAAGTCCCTCAGCAACCGCAACCGCTACATCCACTCCAACCGGTAGTCCTACAGCTACAGCTACGGCCACAGCTACAGCTACTGGTACAGCTACCCCTAGACCTACTCCCACTCCAAGAGTTCATCCGTCAATTCGGCCTCGTCCGACACCGCCGCCGAGACCGTAGCAATCGTCCCGCAAGCAGATTTCGCGATCGGCGACGGCTAATGAGGATCGGTGTTGCCGATTTCGCACCGGTGCACGTGGGCTGCCAAATCGCGCTGCTCTCCACTTATTTCACGACGTCTGAATACGCGTGGAGATGCGCAGTCGCAGGGAACGAGTCAAAATTGTGTTGACACGTTTCCGCGGATTCAGGTAGAAAGGGCGTTCCACTGTTGCAATCAATGGAAATCAAAATGCCCCATTAATGCGCCGTTTGGCGTCTCCACGAAAGCATCACTCAGTCCAAAATTCATCCAATGAAAAAGAAATCCGCTTCCCAATCCGCATTCTTCAAACTCCGTCTTGTGTTCGCCGTTTTCCTTTGCTTCGGGGCGATTACGCTGGTTCTGTTTGCACAGCCGCGAATGCCGTCTGCGCAATCAGGTCCGGCAGCTGGCGCGCAGCCGACTGTTAACGCCCAATATCTCGGCGTAATGCCGGTAATGCAGTTCGACATCTCGCCGCCGCTACGCAGCATGAAGCCGTTACGACAAAAGGAATGTTCGTTGCGCGAGAACGAGGAGCAGGGGCCGATTCTGGCTGCACCGCTTGGTCGGGTGGTGCCTGATACGGCTGTTCAGCGAGTGCTCGGCAAAATTGGAATACCGGACCCCATTATTTCTTTCGACGGACATAGCAACCTGTGTGGCTGCTCCCCGCCGGACCCGAACGGAGCGGTCGGGCCGAATCATGTTATCACAATGGCCAACCTGCAATTCCAAATCTTCAATAAACAGGGGCAATCGCTCTTTGGTCCGGCGGCGAACAATACGCTCTGGAGCGGCTTTACTGGTCCCTGCCAGACGCAAAATGCCGGTGACCCCGTGATCATTTACGATCAATTGGCTGATCGCTGGATGCTGACACAATTCACTGCCGGCAGCGCGCCGTTCTTCGAGTGTGTGGCGCTATCGCAAACTTCCGATCCACTGGGTTCTTATTATCGGTGGGCCATTGCTACCGGTCCTAGTGGAAACAATTTTCCCGACTATCCGAAAGCTAGTATGTGGCCGGATGCATATTATTTCAGCACACGAGAGTTCGCGGGAAGCACCGGAGGCCCATTTGCAGGTGTAGGCGCGTACGCGCTTGACCGTGTGCAGGCGTTGGCCGGCAATCCTAATCCGACAATGGTTGGGTTTCTGGTTCCCCCAAACCCGGCATACCTGGTGGGCGATGGCTTATTGCCGAGTGATCTCGATGGGATGACACCGCCGCCTGTGGGAAGTCCTAACTATTATGTAGGCTCCCAGGATAACAATGCCGGCGCGCCATCGGACGCTTTGAACCTCTTCAAGTTCCACTACGATCCAGTGACTCCTGCAAATTCAACGTTTACGCTGACGAACACGTTGCCTACGGATCCTTTTAACTCGATCTTCACCCCATGCGGCGGCGGTCGCAATTGTATCCCGCAGCCAGGTACCGCTAACCGAATCGACTTTTTGCAACGGCAGCGGCCGCTGTTCCGGCTTGCGTATAGGAACTTTGGCACTCACGAGTCGCTGGTGACCAATCAAAGCGTGTCTGCCGGCACAGGACCGAATGGCGAAGTGGCAGGTATTCGCTGGTATGAATTGCGCAGTCCCAATAGCAGTCCGATTATCTTCCAGCAGGGCACTTATGCACCTGGCCTTACCGATGGGATTCATCGCTGGATGGGAAGCATCGCCATGAATTCTCTCGGCGACATTGCCCTGAGCTACAGCGCTTCCAATGGCACTAACCCATCCGTATTTCCCAGCTTGTTTTACACGGGGCGGCACGACGGCGATCCGCTGGGTCAGATGACCCTCGGCGAGGGATCCATCATTAACGGGACGGGCTCGCAGACTGGCAGCCAGCGTTGGGGTGATTATTCGTCAATTGTTACCGACCCTACCGACGACACCACTTTCTGGTCCGTCCATGAGTACGTTCCGACCACTAGTTCGATTGGGTGGCGACTGCGAATCGGCGCGTTTAATCTTGCCGGCGGAGGAACCCCGACACCAACGCCAACCGCCTCGCCGAGCGCAACTGCTACGGCCACGCCGACTGCGACCCCTTCTGGCTGCCAATACACGTTTACAACAGGCACGGGTCCGATTGTTCCGGGGACTACCGATACTGGTAACCATACGGATGACGGCGACACCTTCGTCGCATTGCCGTTCGCATTCTCGTTGTACGACCAGACCTATAACAGCGTGAATGTTAACTCGAATGGCCGCCTCGACTTCGTGTGCATCAACGAACCAGGGGGCTACCTATCAACTTGTCTGCCCGCTCCAGACAATCAATGCTCGTTTGCCTACACCATCTTCCCGCTGTGGTCAGACTACCGTACCGATGTGATCGGTGAGGGTTGTTCAACCTTCGCCAGTGGCTGCGGTATCTTTACCTCAGTGTCGGGCACTGCACCGAATCGCATCTTCAACATTGAATGGCGCGCAGTGTATTTTAACGATCATAATCAGACTGCGAACTTCGAGGCACGGCTGTATGAGAATAGTCCTAACAAGCAGTTTGACTTCATTTTTGGCACAGTCCAGCCCGGCAGCGACCAATATATGTGTCGGGTGTGCAGGGGCCGAACAACGCCTTTACTCAGGACTTCTGCGATGCTAACCCGCCAGCACCTGGTTCGCGCACCTACACCTGCGCGGGCGGCGGAACACCGACCCCGACACCTACGGCCACAGCCACAGCGAGTGCTACGGCTACAGCTACCGCAACAGCTACGGCTACCGCCGCTACGGCTACAGCCACGCGCCGCGCCCAGAGTGACGCCTTCGCCAAGGCCTCGTGGAACTCCGCCACCGCGGCCATAGCGAGATCAGGAACAATTTTGTAGGGGAAGCTGACAGCTTCCCCTACAGATGGTTTCCGTCGTCGGCATGGGCCGGTTTTGATAGATACATATGAAACAAGTCTTTTCAGCTATCAGCTCCGATGCCAGCCGCAGTTTCGTGCAGCGATGCGGACGCGGTTTCAATTATCAGTTGCGATGCTGATTTCGTTAGGCACGCTTGCGACTGCTTCAGGCCAGTCGCCTCTGTGGAATCCGCGCACTAAAAGGCCCGTGGAAAAATATGACAATCCGCCTGCGCTTATTTACCGGCTGGACACGTCACCGCGAATGGTCTCGCCGCATGGTACCTTCATCAGCTATCAGGTAAACGTCGATGCAAATGGGAATAACATCGTTGGCGATGCCGCTAACGAATGCTCGATCTCAGTTGATCCGACAAACGGCAAATAAGATGGTAATCGGCTGGAGGCAATTCAACAACGTAACATCCAATTTCCGACAGGGCGGCTGGGGCTACACAACTGATGGCGGTGTGCACTGGACTTTCCCAGGCGTATTAGAAAACAACGTTTTTCGCAGTGATCCGGTGTTGGGCTCCGATGAAACAGGCACCTTCTTCTATCTCAGTCTTTTGGGCTCACTTTGTGAGAACATGTACCGGTCGACGAACGGCGGCCAATCATGGACAGAGCTGCAGCCCGACGGCGACGCCGGGGGAGGTGATAAGCAGTGGTTTACCATCGACAAAACCGAACGGACCCGGCCATGGTTTTCAATACCAATCCTGGGACGTAAGCACATGCAGCACCAGCGGCAGCGCTCAATTCAGCCGGTCTACTGACGGCGGAATCACCTGGCCGACTCCTATTGTGGTTCCTAACCGGGCTGAGTTCGGAACTTTGGACGTGGATACGAATGGAAACCTTTTCATCGGTGGCATAGGTGATTCTAATAACGTGTTTTCTTGCATTCGTTCAAGCAACGCGCAGATCGGGACCCAGACACCAACGTTTGACCAGGTAACGCCAGAACATCAATATGGGCGGCGTGCTGACTGGTGGCGGGATTAATCCGGCGGGATTAGACGGTCATATTATTCCTAGCTATTGACCGATCTGGGACGGCTACAAACAATAACATTTACATGCTGGCCAGTGTGCTGCCGCCCGGTCGAAGCACAACCGACGTGATGTTTGTGCGCAGCACTGATGGGGGACTAACCTTCAGTGCCCCACATAAGATCAATGACGACGGCCTAACCAATAAGTGGCATTGGTTCGGCACATTTGCTGTAGCGCCCGAATGGGCGTCTAGACGCTGTGTGGTACGATTCGCGCAACGCTGCTAACAACACCGATTCTCAGTTATTTTATTCCTGGAGCACTGATGCGGGCCTCACGTGGTCGCCCAACGTAGCAGTAAGCAATGCATTTAACCCATCGGAGGGCTATCCCAATCAGAACAAGATCGGCGATTACATCACCATTGTTTCGGACAATACTGGCGGCAACGTGGCGTATTCGGCCACGTTTAATTTCAATCCGAACCGGAGCCAACACGAAGAGGATATTTACTATGTGCGTGTATCGCCGTCAGGCGGCTCCACGCCTACTCCAACACCTACCGCTTCGCCTACGCCAACGGCAACAGCGACAGCATCGCCGACGGCTACCTTGACCCCTACGGCCACGGCTACAGCCACTTTTAGTCCCACAGCAACGGCTACAGCTACTCCCAGCTCTACTGCGACGGCTACGCCCACTGCGACATCAACAGCTACAGCTACAGCTAGTCCGAGACCGACACCCACGCCAAGGCTTCAGCCGACGCCGAGAGCCCGTCCCACGCCTTTGCCGAGGCCTTGACTCCTTGGAGACGTTGGTCTAGCTGTCGGCAGCGGCGTTGGTTTGCGATGCGCCACGAACTTAACAGGAAGCAAAGTCTGGCCAGCGCTAAAGGCGACAACGGTCTTGGGACGGGCCATGTCCATTCTCAACGTGTTGACGACGATGCGTTCCATCGCTGTGCCCAGAAATCTAAGCGTCAATTTCGTTGCCAACGCTCAGAGAATATTGTCGACAAGCTTATGGTCCTCGATTAAGGGAAGCGGGGCGATTCCGCGGTTCCACATTGTGAGTCTTAGTTTGCGACCGCTTTAATCGTTCAAGGCTTCAGCACTTTCAGCATCCCATGAAATCTTCCACAGCTTCTCCTGCCCGCCTTCTACCTTTTGTCATGCTGCTAATTACGTTATCTGGAGCGTCAGCCCAGCTCGCGCCCATCCGCATGGCGCCCTTAGGCGAGGCGCTCGAGAGGTATGATGATCCGCCTGCGCTTCCTAGAAAAATGGAGACTTCGCCTCGAATGATTTCGCCGTTCGGCCTGTTCATCAGTTATCAGGTGAACGTCGATCAGAATGGCCAGAACATCGTTGGCGACGCTGCGAACGAGTGTTCGATTTCAGTTGATCCAACAGACGGCAACAAGATGACCGTCGCGTGGAGACAGTTCAATGATGTCACTTCCAATTTTCGGCAGGGCGGCTGGGGTTATACCACCGATGGCGGCGTGCATTGGACATTCCCTGGTGTCTTGCAAAACAACGTCTTTCGTAGCGATCCGGTAACTCAATCGGATGAGGCAGGGCAATTTTTTTATCTCAGCCTTCAATCCAACGCGCAACAGTCGTTTTTCTGCGACGACCTTTGGCGTTCCACCAACGGAGGTCAGACCTGGACGGAACAGTCGCCCGACAGAAGCGCGGGCGGCGATAAGGAATGGCTTGCGATCGATAGGACTAACGGACCGGGGCACGCGTTCCAATACCAAATCAACGATAGCGCTAACTGCGCTTTCACCAGCGCGGCATTTCAACGCTCCACAAACGGCGGCATGAGCTGGCAAAGCCCGGTGGTCCTTCCGAACTCACCCATATACGGGACCGTTGATGTAGACACCAACGGCAACGTTTTTGTCGGTGGTTGGACCGGAGGCACAGGATTTCGCTGCGTGCGCTCAAGCAACGCACAGATCGCGGGCCAGACACCCTCCTTTGATCGAAACACCGCTGTTAACCTTGGTGGCGGCTTGCTGTATCCTAGCGCGATCAATCCCGAAGGCCTGGCTGGCCAAGTCTTCCTCGCGATTGACCGCTCCGGGGGTGCGACTAACAACAATATTTATATGTTGTGCAGTGTGCTGCCGGCCGGGCGATCGACCACCGACGTTATGTTCGTGCGCAGCACCGATGGTGGGCTAACCTTCAGCGCGCCACATCGGATCAATGATGATGGGCTTACCAATAAGTGGCACTGGTTCGGCACATTCTCTGTAGCGCCGAACGGGCGTCTCGATGCGGTGTGGTACGATTCGCGCAACGCTGCCAACAACACGGACTCGCAGTTATTCTACTCCTATAGCACGGATGCCGGGGTGACGTGGTCGTCTAATGTTGCGGTGAGCAACTCGTTTAATCCTATGGAGGGGTACCCGAACCAAAACAAAATCGGTGATTACATAACGATCGTGTCAGACAACACGGGCGCCAACGTGGCGTATTCGGCCACCTTTAACTTCAATCCAAGCCGGAGCCAGCATGAAGAAGATGTCTATTATGTGCGCGTGTTTCCATCGGGCAGTGGCAGCCCGACGCCCACACCTACAGCGGGTTCCACATCCACACCGACTCCAACCGCCACGGCTTCGCCCACGCCGACAGCAACATCGACTGCTACGCCGACGGCAACCGCGACAGCGAGCATAACCGCTACACCCACTGCTACAGCGACATCAACGGCAACACCTACGGTTACTCCCAGACCGACGCCGATGCCGAGACTTGGACCGACGCCGAGGCCGCGCCCCACGCCACTGCCGCGGCCATGATCCGCGCTGGGTGTGATTGTGGCGGACAAATATGTTTAGCCGCGGCTGTGCGAGTCGTGCGGTTTAGACGGTTCCTCTTCGAGTTGCCTGGGCTGGGAAGCGAATAGGACCCGAAGCGTGTCGAGCGAAAAGAAGATCGGCTTCTCGGAACGCCGGCTTGGAGCCAGCGCGCCCCCGCGCCGTGGACCAACGGCCCGAGGGCGGGCCGTCTCCATTTCAACGCGTTGAGGACAACGCGTTTCACCGCCAGGAATCGGGTTTCAACATTGTTACCAAATATTGGCAGAATAGCCCTCGACAATTTTGCGGTTTTGCGTTAGGGAAGACGGCCCGCGTGGCGATCAGGAATTCCAGATTCGGGATTTGCAAGTCGCTTGCCGGTTCACCGCTTCACGCTTCACAAATCTACTCCACTCGATGAAATCCTCTACTGTTACAGCTGCAAGTCTCCTCATTGGTTTAATTTGGCTACTCTCGCTTACAAACGTTCCGGCACAAACGCTGGCACCGATACGCAGGCCGCCTTTTACTGAGCCGCTCGAAAAATACAACAACCCACCGGCTCCTGCCCGAACGATGGAGACTTCGCCCAGAATGATCTCGCAGTTTGGCGTGTTCACCAGTTATCAGGCAAATGTAGACGCCAATGGCAACAACATCCTCGGCGATGCTGCGAACGAGCCTTCTATTTCCGTTGACCCGACAAACGGCAACAAGATGGCGATTGGCTGGCGTCAATTTAACAGTATCCAATCTGACTTTCGGCAGGCAGGCTGGGGTTACACCACCGACGCTGGCGTGCACTGGACATTTCCCGGTGTGTTGCAAAACAATGTTTTCCGCAGCGACCCGGTAACGAAGTCGGATGAGGCAGGCAACTTTTTCTATCTCAGTCTCCAATCGACACAGCAACAGTCGTTTTTTTGTGATGATGTGTGGCGCTCAACGAACGGCGGCCAAACTTTCATCGAGCAGTCACCAGATGAAGCCGGACACGGAGGCGATAAAGAGTGGTTTACCATCGACACGACAGGCAGCACGGGTCATGGATTTTTGTATCAGTTTTGGACTGGCTTCTTCGCCTGTGATTTCGGTGAGTTCAACCGCTCGATAAGTAGCGGGGTGACATGGCAGAGTCCGATAAATATTCCCAACAACCCCGACACCGGGACGCTGGAGGTGGACACGAACGGGATTCTATATCTCGGCGGAGGTGGAAGTCCGTTTTACTGCGTGCGCTCGTCAAATGCGCGGGACCCGGCCGTCACACCAAGCTTCGACCATGTTACCAACGTTAACATGGGCGGCGACCTTATCCAGGGTGGGATCAATGGCATCGGCCTTTGTGGCCAGACCTTTCTGGCCGTAGACCGTTCCGGAACATCAAGCAACAATAACATTTACATGATGGCGAGCGTGCTACCGAACGGCGCTGGCAGCGGTACCGAGGTGATGTTTTCGCGTAGCACTGACGGCGGTACAATCTTTAGCGCGCCGATTCGTGTGAACGATGACGTTAATCATCAGAACAAATGGCATTACTTTGGCACGTTTTCAGTCGCGCCGAATGGACGTTTGGATGCTGTCTGGTACGACACACGAAACGCTGCGAACAATATCGACTCGCAATTATTCTATTCATATAGCACTGATGCTGGTGCTTACTTGGGCGCCCAACATCGCCGTGAGCAACCCATTCAATCCTCAAGCAGGTTTTCCGAATAATCAGAAGATAGGGGACTACATCACGATTGTGTCAGACAATACTGGCGGCAATGTGGCGTATGCTGCGACTTTCAATGTTAATCCAAACGCCGTTGGCGGTCACGAACAAGATGTCTATTATGTGCGGGTATCTCCATCGGGCGGACCTTCCCCGACGCCAACTGCTACAGCTAGTCCAACCCCTACGGCTACGTCTACGGCAACGGCGACTGCTACTGCCACAGCTACGGCTACCGCTACGCCAACCGCTACAGTTACACCGACGGCTACAGCCACAGCTACTCCTACCGCGACATCAACCGCAACTGCTACTGCTACTGTCAGACCGACGCCGACGCCAAGACTTGGGCCAACGCCGCGAACGCGTCCCACGCCCCGGCCGAGGCCATGATTCCACTGAGAAGCAATTAGTGACACGTGAATGGTTATACCCCGTGCCTTTGCCAGCGTGGATAGCTGCGTCACGGATAGAAGAGGAACCAAAACCTATCGAGCTTAAAAGGTGGATCGGCTTCTCCGAAGAGATGCAGAGCGGTCGCCGGAGGCGGAAAACATCAGGCGGCGAAGCTGCTTTCTCAACGCGTTGAGGATAACGCGTTCCACCGCTGTCTTCCCAAGAAATCAGATTTTCAACGTTGTTACCAAAGATTAGAGGAGATAATTCTCGACAGAATTACTGTTCTGGATTAGGAAAGCGCGCCAGCGCAGCGATTCGGGATGACGAATCGGGAATCAGGAGTCGCGTGCGCTTTATCACTTCAATGCTCGCACCACTTCACCATCTTATGAGATTCTCCACCATGTCAGGCAACAGCTTGTCGATTTTGCTCGTCTTACTCGCATCGATGGCCACTGCTTCGGCGCAAACAGCCACATCGAAGCTTAACCCGAACGAGCCCCTCGAAAAATACAACATGCCGCCGGCCTATATCTACCGGCTAGGGGCGTCACCGCGGATGATCTCGCCGTATGGGAGCTTCATTAGTTATCAGGTCAATGTCGATGCGCAAGGAAACAACATCGTGGGGGACGCCGCGAACGAACCATCGATTGCAGTAGATCCGACAGATGGCAACAAAATGACAATCGGATGGAGGCAGTTTAATAGCGTTCAGTCCGACTTTCGGCAGGGGGGCTGGGCCTACACCACTGATGCCGGCGTCACCTGGACCTTCCCAGGCGTCTTGGAGAACAACGTGTTTCGAAGCGACCCGGTGTTGGATTCGGATGACACAGGGAATTTTTCCTACCTTAGCCTTCGCGAAACATTTTATGATGATATCTGGCGCTCGATAAACGGTGGCAGTTTTTGGACGCGTTTGACGTTTGGAGACGTAAGCGGAGGCGACAAGCAATGGTTCACGATAGATCGGACTAACGGCACAGGTCACGGCTTCCAGTATCAGATTTGGAGCACCTCCGGTAACAATTGGGGCGGCAGGCAGTTCAGTCGCTCCACCGACAACGGCGCCACATGGATGAATCCAATCTTTCTTCCAAGCTCGCCTGTCTGGGGAACGCTGGACGTGGATTCAAACGGGAACCTGTTTGTCGGCGGCGCAGCCAACTTTTCCAGCCCGTTTTGGTGCCTTCGTTCCAGCGATGCGCAGAACCCGGCAGTCACGCCCACCTTTGACCGAGTCACTCAGGTCAGCCTTGGCGGCAGTCTCGTTTTCAGCGACATAATTAATCCCGGCGGCCTAGGCGGACAGGTGTTCCTGGCAGTAGATCGTTCCGGTGGTCCTACTAACAACAACGTTTACATGGTCGCCAGCGTCCAACCAACCGGCTTCAGTACCGGCACCGATGTGATGTTCGTACGCAGCACCGACGGCGGTTCAACTTTTAGCGCGCCGCATCGAATCAATGATGATCCAATTAATCACAACAAGTGGCATTGGTTTGGCACGCTGGCAGTAGCCCCCAATGGACGAATCGATTCTGTGTGGCTGGACTCGCGTAATGCTGCGAATAACACGGATTCACAATTGTTTTATTCCTTTAGCACCGATGGCGGCGTCACATGGGCTCCTAACGTCGCAGTGAGCGCTCCCTTTACACCTTTCGAAGGGTACCCGGTGCAGAACAAGATAGGCGATTACATCACCATCGTTTCGGATAACACGGGAGGGAATGTTGCGTACCCCGCGACCTTCAACTTCAATCCGAGTAGAGGACAGCACGAACAGGATGTCTATTTCGTTCGTGTGTCACCATCCGGTGGTCCGACGCCAACGCCTACAGCTACAGCCACGGTGCTACAGCTACAGTACGACGACAGCTACGCCGCGCTACGGCTACGGCAACTACTACGCCAAGCCCGACTCCTACGGCTACGGCAAGGCCGACGCCCACGCCGCGATCCGCGCCGACCGCCAGGCCGCGTCCAACACCGAGGCCAAGATACTGAGCGTTACTGCTCAGTGAGAAGTGATCGGGATACGCAATCGGTAATAGCGGTATCGAGGTGTCAGTCGGCGTCATCACGCCGCTGCAGCTGCAAGGGGTAGATTATGAAGTCATTCGTGTAGCCATCGCCAACGTAGATACACAAGCAGTCACACCGATAGGCACAAGTTCCCCGGAAATGTTCGCTATGGGCTATAACCCGACGAACAATCAGCTATACGGCTCCGACATCAGCAGCAATTTGTTCACGATCGATATAGCTACTGGAGCGAGGACGCTGATCGGGTCCATAAACAGTCCAAACGACAACCGCGGACTGGCGTTCATCAGCAGCACCTGCCCGTCGCCTACTCCAACACCAACAGCGACGGCCACCGCCACGTTTACGCCAACGCCGACAGCCACGGCGACGTTTACAGCTACAGCAACACCAACAGCAACAGCAACAGCAACAGCAACAGCAACTGTGCCGCCACGTCCTTCACCGACTCCACGGCCTCGCCCGACACCGGAGCCTCGTCCTTAGCATTGTTCGGATCAGGGGGAGCTCGCGAGAATGAACTCGCGAGTTCCCGAACTGATTTGGATTGGCCTACCCGCAGCGGGACGACAGACAAGCTCGATGGGTAACGTTTTGCTGACGCGGCTCTCTGAGGGCACGGGGGGCAGTGCGGTTGTCAGAGCAGGCCCACCTCATCCGCCTTGATTCGAAGCAAATCCCCCGACATTCCGAAAAAATCCCGAAATTTGAAAATATTGTATTGACATTTCTTGATTGTTTTTTGTAAAAGACAGGGACTCCACAGCTAAAAGTAGTTTAAGGAACGTTTAACCAGAGATTCACCATGAAAAAACAAATCAATCCCACTATTAAAGCGCATCTCATCCGAGGCGCATTTTACCTGCTTCTGCTTCTTGCCGTATGCGCGATTCCGTTCGCGCTGGCGCAGCGAAACCCGGCCGCCGGCAAGGTGTCGCGGACTCTGTCCAAGCAGAATTCTGCTCGTGTTTCCGCTCTTGCGCCGGCGAGCGCATTCCGAGCTCCGGCGGCGACGCTGTCAAAAGCGAAAGGCAGAAATGGAATAGTTGCCAAACTACTGGCTCATACTCCTTTATTTACGTACATGATCGACGACGGCACGGCTGAAGACTCGATCGGCCTGACAGCAGGCGGCACCTTTGTCTCCTGCAATTCATTTCCGGTAACCGGAGGCAATAATGTCATTACCTCCATTTCCATCGCATGGGGCACTCCGCTCTTTCCCGATCCCACTCTGAATGGACTGCCTTACACTGCGGTATTGTGGAGTGATCCAAATGGGGACGGCTCACCCACTGACGCAGTGGTATTGGCACAGGTTCCCGGAGTCATCGCGTCGGCGGGCACGGACACATTTATAACCACGCCCATTCCGCCGACGATGGTAACGACGGCGAATTTCTTTGTCGGGTTCCTGATCACTCACACTGCAGGTCAATTTCCAGCGGCCTTCGATGAAAGCGCACCGATTCCGAATCGTTCCTGGATCGATCTGACCTCAAATATTAATGACCTGAGCGGCTCCGCACCCATCGAAAGCTTCGGCTTGGTTGGCAATTGGCTCATTCGCGCCGACGGCAATACCGGAGGCCCAACACCAACGGGCACTCCAAGTCCTACCGCAACACCTACGTGCACGGTGGGTTATACGACAGCTACTAGCTCTGGTACAATCACGCCGGGCGGCACCGATACCGGCAACCACTGCGACGACTGCAACACCGACATCGTTCTACCCTTCCCGGTCAACGTGTATGGTGCTCCGGTTTCAGTGGCGACTGTCGGTTCCAACGGCGACCTACAATTGACCGCCACGCCCAGCGAAAAATTGTTCTTCGTACTCGACCAGTGCGTGCCGGTGAATCCGGATCCTGCGTCTCACGGTCCGTTTCTGAATACGTTGTTCCCTTACTATGCCGATATGGTTACCGATGAAAGTGTTGGTACCTGCACAGGCTGCGGTGTCTTTACCCAGACGTTGGGAACTGCGCCCAACCGGCAGTTCGTCATCAGGTGGAAGGCTAACTACTTCAACAGCCCGCCGGGTCCCGCACAAGCCGAGTTCGAGGGTACTGTTGACCGAAGGCTCCGATACGCTGTCGGTGATCTATGGGACGACCGGTGACAATGGGTTGATGGCAACAAGCGGCATCCAGCAAGATCTGAATGTGTTCACGTCGTTCTCTTGCAATGAAGCCACGCTGACACCAGGCCTGCGTGTGGACTACATACCCACAACCTGTGGCAGTCCCACGCCGACGCCGACGGCGACAGCCACCGCTACCGCCACGGCCACAGCCACGCCGACCGCTACCGCAACCGCTACGGCGACAGCTACCGCTACTGGGACGCCGCGTTCAACTCCGTCACCGCGGCCGCGGCCAACACCGGCACCTCGCCCATAGGTCATAATTGATGATTAGCCCGTAGGGGAAGCTGATAGCTTCCCCTACACTTTTTCACGTTGAGGGTCCTGCCGTGACCTGATGAGGCACGGCTCGTCCGCCCGGTGCTTGGACATCTGGTCCATCAACTGTTCGGACGGCCTGATAGGCCGTCGATTTCGAACGAGTTGCTTTTGAGTGCGCTGCGTCACGCGGTGTTTAGATCTGGCACCTTGGATCAGGCAGACAGATGACGACTTTATCCACCTGCTTCCTCTGCAGACCAGTCGTAGCGGGAAATTTTACTTTTTAGCGTTGAAAAAGCTTGACCAAATTCAACCCAACAGCTACAACGACCTTTCCTGCATCTTGAGGTCTCTTGATTCAAAACATCCACCCCGCGCAAGCGAGGCCGACAGCGTCTGGACTCTTCAAGAATGCGCTTCATATAAACCAAATTCCAATAATGAAAAAGAAACGCTCCACTCGCTCCAAAAATACCCGTCATAACCTCGTCAATTTCCGCGCTCCCGCGACCGGGGGATCAAGGGGGATTGATGAAGCTGGTTTCGTTAACCTCCGCGCGCTGTTCGCACTTTTCCTCGGTTTCACCGGCATCGCACTTGCGATATTCGCGGCCAGAGATGTCGCAGTCCCGCCTGCTTCAGAGCCCGAACGCTACATGCCTGTACCGGCTGGCAAAGGGCAAAGCGAAGCTGCCGGTTTGGAACAGTTGGAACAGTACTGGCATGATCGCTTAACCTTTCCCACTGGCCGGTTTGACCCTGCCTGGGTGCGCGCGGCAGTCGCACAACATGAGCGCATCGCAACTGGCGTCCCAGCGGGACAACATCTGAAGCTTGATCTCACCAACCCAAATGCGCTGAGTACGACCAGTTTTACCGCCCTCGGCCCGCAACCGCTGCGAATGACTGGTTGTTCGGGCTGTTTCGACTACACAACGACTGAAGGTCGAGTTAACGCCATTGCTGTCGATCCGACGACGACTACCAATGGCAGCATCGTAGCCTATTCCGCGTCGGTTGGCGGCGGCGTGTGGAAAACGACCAACTGCTGTAGCGACATGACAACGTGGACTGCAGTTACCGATGACCCGCTGATTTCAACCATTTCCATCGATACCCTCGCCATTGATCCCAGCAATCATAACACGATCTATGCAGGCACAGGTGACCTCAACTTCGGTTCGTTCTCCATGGGCAGTCAGGGTATTCTCAAGTCAACGGATGCTGGTGCGACCTGGACCGTACTCGGCGAGAATGTGTTTGGGATGATCTATAACCAACCTCCGGGCGAGTATCCGCAATACAATGCAGTTGGTAAAGTTCGAGTCGATCCCAATAATAGTAGTAAGATAGTAGCCGGCACAAAGCAGGGCCTTTATTTCTCATATGACGGCGGTGCAAATTGGTCGGGCCCCTGTTTTACCAACAACTTCAGCACGCAACGCCAGGACGTTACCGGTTTAGAGCTGAGCAACCTGGGTGGAGGACAAACCCGGATCATTGCCGCAATCGGCACTCGCGGGTTCCCAACGACTGTGCAGTATGATCTTGGTAAGAACGGCGCAAACGGCCTCTACAGCGCCACGATGGGATCAAGCGGTTGCCCAAGTTTTAGCTCGATTGCCACCAATGCTAATGGATTCGTCTTTGGTAATCAGGTGACGGGCAGCCCGTACACGACGGGTGCGCCCATGAATGCCGGCAACGGCACGCCTTGCGACTATCCGATTAGTGGTGGGACCGGAACCTGTGGTAGCACCACCAACCAGCTTGGGCGCATCGACATCGCAGTGGCGCCGAGTAACCCCAATTACATTTACGCTCAAGCGCAATCCATTGTTTGGAATAGCAACAGCGGTTGTGGCAATACCAATGGGTGTCAACTCGGGGCCTGGGCTTCCACCGATGGTGGGACGAGCTGGACTTATATGGAAGGATCGCAGGGCGGCGCGCTGAGAAACTGTAGCAACGGCCAGGGGGATTATCCACAAAACTGGTACGACCAGGGAATCGCGGTCGATCCAAACAACCCCGACCGCGTCTTCGTCGACACGTACGAGGTCTGGTTTGCAACGCGTACGGGAACTGTCTGGAACGATACGACCTGCGGTTATTCCGGCTCGAGCCCACATCCCGTGCACGTGGACCAACACGCGCTCGCGTTCGTGCCTGGCTCGTCCAGTATTTTGACATCTGGGCACGATGGCGCCCTCAACGGCACAACGAATGCCGACCTTGTGAATCAGACAACGGATCCGACTTGGTTTCACATGATCACTGGTATGAACACAATCGAGTTTTATTCCGGCGATATCAGCGGCAATTTTGCTAATGCTGCTTCTCCGCAGGCAAGCGGTGGATCGCAGGACAATGCCTCCAGCTCGGTTACCTTTGTCGGCACGCCAACCGGGCCGGTGCAATGGCAGACAGGCATTGGCGGAGACGGCTTCTATTCGCGGATTGATCCCGTTGGGACAGGCTCAAACCTTCGTTTTTTCCAGGGCAACAACAGTGGTGGCATGTCTCGTTGTGTGAGTAATTGCACAAATCCAGGAGCTACCTGGAGCGCCGTGACAGGTCCCTGGCAGGGCGATACGCGATCGTTCGTGATGCCATACGATCTTTTTCACGGCGGCGTCCCAGGCGGCGACGATTGCCCGCCGGCCGGTGTTCCGGGCGGTTGCGGTCACCTCATTACAGCAAGCTATCGCGTGTTTGAGACGATCGCAGGTGGAAACGCTACAATGAATTCGGCCAGTTGGTACATAACGAACACGCCGACTACGCAAAACATGACCAAGCAGACTTTAGGGAACCGTTCCTATATTAACCAGGTGAAGTACTCGCCGAAGTATTCGAGCGTCGCGATGCTCGGCACGAACGATGCCAATGTCTGGATCGGGTTCAATCTTGGCACCGGCACTGCGTCACAGGCAAACTGGGTAGATGTCACTGGGAGTAACACTGTTTTGCCCCTTCGTCCAGTGCAGGGCATCGCGCTCGACCCCACCGTGTCAGCAGCGAATTTGCCCATAGGCTACGCTGCGATAGGCGGGTTCAATCCTAACACGCCGACCCAGCCAGGCCATGTTTTTCAGGTTACTTGCACCGCTAACTGCGCCTCCTTCACATGGCTAGACAAGACCGGCAATCTTCCGGACATTCCTGTGGATTCGATCATTGTTAATCCGAACAATGCCCATCAGGTTTACGCTGGGACAGACTGGGGCGTTTACTATACCGATGACATAACGGTTGCCTCTCCAACATGGCAGCGCTTTGAGAACGGTATTCCGCACTCGATGGTGTGGGATATGCAAATTGATCGCGGTTCGACGACGTTATCGGTTTGGACGCGCAGTCGTGGCGCGTACGTTTATCCGTTGCCCGGTGGCGGCGGCACGCCCACTCCAACGCCCACGGCAACAGCTACGGCGACTGCAACTGCGACTGCCACTGCGACTGCCACTGCCACTGCCACTGCCAACACCTGGTCCTCGGTCCTCTCCCACGCCGAGGCCGCGCCCGACACCGCCTCCGCGGCCATAGCACGCAAGCTAGTCGCAACTTGTAAATAGGTGCGGCGCCGGTCGAGCCGGCGCCGCGCGCTGCTGGCCCGCTGCTTTGTTTCCTCAAGCTGGCTATAAACCATTGGTTGCGCAGACCTGCCGATGGGAAATCCCTCTGCCCGCATTTACAACTGGAGACGAAAACTATTGATCTGCTTTTGCGCTTCAATTCAGCAAGTTTTCATCAGTAAAGCGAACTGAAAACAAAGCTTATCATCCAGGCGTTTCGAACCGCCGTTTTCTCATCAACCTCTCCGTTTTGAATGGCCGGAAGTGTTCTCGGTGCCTTTCAACCGAATTCTTCCACCACATCCAGTCGCTTGCTCGGAAGTAAATCTGCTGCCGGCGGTCCACGATCGTCCACAGGAGTGCGTGGAGTTCCGGCGAATACTCGAAGTTTTGGACGTAAACAAATGGCTCGCAGGGCGGCGCGGCATCGCGTTAGCGAGAAAAACTCAATTGGTCATCTGTTCGTAGGAACGCAGGGCCGCGGCGTTTTCCGGTCGACTGATAACGTGAAACGTGGGCGGGAATTAACAACGCGCTCACCCCGCCTAATGAGTTACGCCCGCAGGTCACATCTTCGCGGGAACATTTGGCGGCGCCTTTCGATCGACTGACGATAGAGACAGCACGAGTTGCGGTAAATACGCTCTGAAGTTTCCGTTTAAGATTTCGCGGGCGAAGAACTCGGATGGAGACGTTTTGAAGCGAGGTTTATCGCTCGAGTGATGACACGGATCACTGGGTCCTTGTCGAGAACCGCCTGGTCGCACCTGTGTCACCGCACTGGCCCTCAATAGCACTGGGCGCATCTTTGCTGCACCATGTGGCGGTGGCGTGTTCCGTTCCACTGATACGGAGATAGCTGGACGTCTCTCAAGAGTCGAGTGCCAAACGCTACGTTGCTATCCCTTACCATCAACGAGCGAAAATATTTACTACGCACGCGGCATGTTTCGCTTGAGCGACAGCCGGCCAGAATTGGCGGCCGATTAACTAATGGCCTGCTTGCGCTTTTTAATGAAAGCATCCCAGCTATCACCCATTGTTATATTTTTGTGCGAGCTGACTTTATCGGCGAAGCTGGAGGAGTGTGCCGCTCTACTGAATGATGGACGCAGTTGGGTGGAAACTAACCAAGATATGGTTCGGACGGATGTTTGGACGTTAATCACCCACTCGAGTTGTATATTTGTCGTCTGGCGGCGGCGTTTTCCAATTGACGGCCAATGGCCACAGCTGGATTGCGGAAACATCTGGTCTCCCGCGATTGATCCCGTCGGAAGCTATCTTCCCCGAAACAGCAGGTGCGGAACAGGGCTGTATGGCTCCACCTGACAACGGCCATACTTGGATAGTTGGCACAACGATCGCGAACCGATCGACGTTGCGGCAACGGCCGTTGGTGGTAGTGACTGTCACCTCTTCGCCGGAACACATTTCGCTATGGTAGGGACATGGGATGCTTCCCTCCACTGACAACCGCGATACAGGCACGTAACAGAATCAAGGCTGCACAGCCCTTGACGTAAACGGCGTGGCGATCAATCCAGCCTGTCACGTTTTTGCAGGCGCAGCCAGCGGCCTTTCCGGTCAACGAATTATGCTGACCTAGAGAGTAACGTAAGTAGCGGATTACTTCCCCCCGGGCGGAAATGTTTGGGGCGATGACAACTGAGCAAATTGCCTCCAGAAGAGTCGCGGGTGTAGAACTGCTGGCTGGGGTGTATTCCGCAGTGGCCGATCCACTGCCGCGGCGCGGATTAGGTCCGAGACGATGGCTTGGACAACGCCAGCACTGCGGCGGTGAAAGTTTCCTGCTCCCGCAGGCCTGGCGTTTCAGCGTTCGTTGGCCGGCTTTTGTGGTGCTGCGCGTGTTCCACAAGACGGAGTACGCATTACGGGGACTCGCGAGTGAACGCGAGTCCCCGTAGAAACGATCCTTAAGCTGCGAGCCCTTTACGGCCGAGGCGGCGGTGTGGGACGCGGTCTTGGTGTTGGCGTAGACCTCGGTCCCGGAGTGCCAGTTGCCGTGGCAGTTGCGGTAGGCGTAGCAGATGCGCTAGCCGTAGCAGTTGCGGTAGGCGTAGCGCTTGCGGTTGCAGTAGCAGTAGCAGTTGCTGTAGCCGTTGGCGTCGGACTTGCCTGCGGACAAGTGAAGATTTCCATCGAGCTCAACGGGGTGATCCCGTCAACATCGTAGCCGCCTGACAGCCAAATGTGATCCGTGCCATTGGTATCTGTAGGGAAGTTGCGGCGCGCATTGTTAAACGGCACGTCTGTGCTCCAACTGTTAGTGCCTGGATTGTACACGTCGACTTCGTTGGAAGGATTTGGTGCTACTCGGCCGCCACCCATCACATACATCTTGCCATTGAAGTTCAGCCCTCGCGTCTCACCGGTAGCTCTCGGTATAGTGGCAATCGTGCCAATGGTGTTAGCTACTGGATTGAAGCTGAAGGAAGTGTTGGTATCCACTACCGTGCCACCCTGATAATCTGATGCTCCTCCCACATAAATGGTGCCGTTGATGGCCGCTGTCGGTGCATACATGATCCCTACGGGCGTGTTTGTCTTTTGGGTCCATTTAGCCCCTACAGCAGCGGTGGGATCAAACTCCCAGATCTGGTTCGTGGAGGCTACGTTGATATTGAATCCGCCCAGGATGTAGAGCTTGTTATTAGCTACTGTAAACCCGCCCGGTAGAATCGTTCCCATGGCACCCGGCCAATCGTCTCCGGTCAAGACCGTCGGAGTATCGGTTACCGGGTTGTAGGAGAATACGCGCGCGGTCGCCGTGGTCTGTCCCGCAGCAGAACCACCCACGCAATAGATCTGAGGCGTCCCTGACACGGTTAACACACCGCAAGCCATGTTGTTCATTTGGTTGTCGGGAAATGTCGAAGCCTTCTGCGTCCAGCTGTTGGAAACAGGTGAGTATTCAAGGGCGTGTTGGAAGTCAGACCCTGCAGTGTCCGAGGTGCGACCGCCCATTGTGTAAAAGTTGCCGTTAGCTGGAAAGTAAACGCCCACTGCCCTAACTAATGGTGTAGGCATGTCCGGACCAGCAGACCAGGTGCAACTACCTGGAGTTGCCGTCGGCGTAGCGGTTGGCGATGAGGTTGGGGTAGGCGTCGGAGAACCACCGCCCCCCACGAAGTTAAACTTTCCGATGCGCGTATGCCAGGCGCCGCCGCCGGTTGAGTATTCGTTTACGTGCCAGAAGTCAGTGTTATTGGCGGGATCGACAGTGGTCATGCTATAGTCGCCCCAGCGGCTGCCGCTGCTTTGGTTGCCTACGCCCGCGAACATCTCACCTTCCCCCTGGCTGAGATCATTCGGCGGATCGGATGCAAGACGCCCGGCATAACGAATCCCCGGGAATATCGAAGGACCCGAGGTTGAATAACCTATCACAGCGTCTCCATTTTGATCGAGAGCGATGCTGGACATCCAGCGCCATAGACCGTCATTACCGTTGTTCCAATCTTGTTGTTGTGCAGCTGCGGCAGGAAAAACGCCGCCAGTAACGTTGAACTGATACCAGCGAACAGCGACCGGTCCGTTCGGCCAATTCAGAAGATTCTCATGGGTGGCCCATAACGATTCCACACCAGCGCGGTTCTGGTAAACAACCGGCACCTTCAACCTGTCACCGACCGTGTCCAGCTTCTGCGTTGTACCCTGCTGTGGCACAATGACTGTGTTGAACCCCGTACCGGCAGCGTTACGAAACGTGTTGACGGTGATCTCGGCGTTCGGCTGGTGAGTCGGGCCGACGCCAAACACTGAATTCGCCGGTGTGCCAAAATCCACATGAAAGAAGCGGGCGTGGACCTGGGTCTCGGGATCGCCGGCATTTGCGGAGCTATTGATGGCGAGCACCATTCCGTTTCTTCCTGCAGGCGGCGAATCGGTGCGTTGGTTAGCAGCGAGGAAGCTATAGGAAAGCCCAACATCCGCCGGGCTAAGGGTAAAGCCTATGGCATTTGCTGGCCCACCGGTCAGCATGCTGGCGCGGTCAAGCGCATATACGCGCACGCCATTAAAGGTGGTGTTGTTGCTAAACAGATTCATCGTCAGGAAGTAGGCATTCTGAGCTGGGCTCCCGCCGGCGTTCCACATGGCCATTTTCGGATAGTCGCCAAGGAATGTCGGATTTGCCGGATCCACTTGTATCGCATAGAGAAAATACCCGCCGCTGACTGGGTTTGGGGTCTGCGACACACCGATGCACTGCCAGAATGAACTGCCGGGGAAAGAGGGAAAAGCGAAGTCGCTTATAACCCAGCGATCAGCGACCTGATCATAAACAACAAAGGGGTCTCCATCATTAGCGTTCGCGCAAGGCGTGCCAGTCAAGCCGGAAAAGAACGAATTGTAACTGGTTGGGCCGGACAGGGTGTTACCGTTCTTGTCAAAGATCTTAATCGATTCATTAACCGCTTCGACATAATGGTTCGGGCCTACATCGCCATCGCTGTCAGGCGGCTGGCAACTGCAGGTGTTGTTGTGTCCTTCAAAGGTAAGCAGCGGTCCCGGCATGTTGGGCATCGGTTGCGAAATGTTTTGAAGCAACGACTGGACGTGTGGCAGACCGGCGATTGCGGATGCTGCCGAAGTTTGTGGCGAGTTTTTGGGGCGCGGATGTCGATACAGGGGTTGGTCTTCGTGTTCGGCTTTTGGCGCGACCCAAGGCAGGTCTCGCAAATCCCTGTCTAAACGAACAGGGCCGACCATTCTCACCACGTCCGGTGTCTGCGTGCCGGGGGCGTCCTGGTTGTTTTTTGGCCCTTGTCTCTGGCCGAACGCGTTCGAAAACGCGCCCATACCAAGCATCGCGACAAAGATGGCTACGACGCAAAGAACTGAGGCAGTTAGAATACGGAGATTAAAGAATGCAGATTTTGAAGTGGATTTTTTTTTCATGAATGATGTGGAGTTGTTCCCCTCTGCGGTGATACCGAGATGGTAGCGCAGACCCTACTTGCGATAGAGGAATTGTGTCAAATAATTATTTTTAGTTTTGCGTGAATTTTACATTCGGTTCACAGCCGGAGACGTAGTCTCACGACTGGTGTGGCGCAAATGCAGATCACCCGACGGTGGCAGTGCACAGAATTCGTCGTTGCCGATCACTGATCGGATGATGCGCTCGCGATTACCCGAGCATTAAAATCTCACTGTCACTTGATTTGAACAGGTCTGGCTGCCTGCGTTGCACACTTGATACGTGAAACTGCCAGGCCCGTGGCCGCCGATACGATCGGTGTAAAAACCGTCGTTTGCGGTGGTGGCTGTTCGCGCGCCATCACGATAAATGTCTACCCTGTTCGAAGACGCCCCACTCCAGGAGAGATCCGCTCTTCGTTTGCCGCCCACTATGTAGCCATGCGCAGTTAGCATTATCGCAGGCGTCGGGGTCGCAGTTGCAGTAGCTGTTGGGGTCGCAGTCGCGGTTGGCGTAACCGTAGCTGTGGCTGTAGGAGTCGAACTCGGGGTCACCGTGGCTGTAGCTGTAGCCGTCGCAGTCGCCGTTGCCGTGGCTGTTGCGGTCGCAGTAGCTGTTGCAGTCGGTGCAGGCGTAGACGTTGCCGTTGCCGTTGGTGTGGGACTAGGAGTGCTTCCCAAGCACACGTTGACGTTTGTGATTTGACCATTGGTAATGGTGAAATTGCCTGTTTGGGTCCCGACTCCGGTCTTGGCAACCGAATAACTATGCGACGCGGCGGTGAGTACCGCATCGTAAGTGCCGTTGGAAAGCGTTGCACCGTACGGCCTGCCGTCGATCGACACTAAAGCGTTAGAAATCGCTGCACCTCCGCTACAAGCAGTCACGGCAAAATGCGCCGTGCCCTTTTGCGGCGCGGTACAGCCGGAGAACTTGAAGTAACCGATCCGGGTGCGCCAGCTAAAGCTGGTAGTGGTGGTGTAGTATTCGTTCGTGTAGTAGAACGTGCAGTCGTCGACCGGATCGACGGTGATATCGCTGTAATCACCCCAGCGATTTCCGGTGCCACTCTGGCTACCGGTGCCGTCGAAAAGATGTTGTTCGCCTGATAAAGTGTTCACGGGGTCAGTCGTCAGCCGGCCTGCATAGCGGATTTGAGGGTTGATTGAGCTGCTGGAGGCGCTAAAGCCCAGCGCCACGTTGCCTTGATTATCCGACGCAATACTGCCCATCCAGCGCCAAGTAGTATCCGGTTGATACGTGCTCTCTTGGGCTTTTAGCCAATTTCCGGGCTGTGTCCGTCGCAATTCGAACCATCGTACGCCAGCCACTGAGTTGGCGCTTACGGTGTAGTTATTGAACATCGATTCACTACCGCCGGAGAAGCGGCGATAAGCGTTACGGAACATTAACCGGTCGCCAATCGCGTCGAGCTTCGTACTGGTGCCGGTTTGAGGTACGCAGTTCCGTGTCGTTGAACAGAGCGAAGTAAATGACGCTGCGCTTACGCTTGCCTCGAGCGTGAAAGTTGAGCTCGCCGGATTCGTGAAGTCTACGTGGTAAGCTCGTACTTTGTAGATCAACGGACTACCTTGCGGAAATGATACGAAATGGTTTGGATCACCGGCCGCCGGTGGAATGATACCATCCAGATCACTCGGGAGAAAAGGCGCTTCACTAGATCCGCCTGTGATCCCAGGAGTTTGGCTCGTACCAGTGGGATCGCCTGCTAACATTTTGACCCGATCGAAGACGAAAGCCTGAGGTCCCAGGAAAGCTGTGCCTTGAGTGTTGAATACGTTTGCCGACATGTAATAACCGTCCGGCCACACACCGAGCTTCGGATAGTCGAGGAAATTACTGGTGAGATGAAAGTCGTAACGGTACCAGGCACCGGTTGCGTCGCCAGTCTGAGAAATGGCAATGCACTCGTCTTGGGGAACACTGGCACCGCTTGGTGTTGCGAATTGGCTGATGACCCAGCGATCAGCAAGCTGATCATAAACCACGATGGGATCGCCGTTGCCACCATTCTGGCAGGCGCCCCCAAAGCCTGACCAAATTGAAGAGATCGCAATCGGACCAAACAGAGATGCACCGCTAGATTTATCGAATACCTGCAACCCTTCGTTGACCATCTGCACGTATTGAGTTTTGCCCACTTCGCCGTCGGGATCGGGTGGGGCGCAATTGCATCCCACACCCGGGTAAATGATGCCGTTCCAACTGAGAACCGGAGCAGGAATTGCCGGAATGTTTATCATTCGCTGCCAAAAACTGTTTTGGATCACGGGATCCGCACCATCCTGATGCTGAAGCGGTATTTTCGGGTTTGGATTGGCTTCGTGGTCAGCCGCGATTGGCGGCCAAATTAGTGGCTGCTCGCGCAGCGGCTTCGATAAATCGCTGTGCAACGAATGGATTACGGTCGTTTGGCCGAGTTGCTCGGTATTGGGTTGTTGCGCTGAGTTGCCTTGCGCGGACGCATTCGAGAACGCGCCAATGCTCAGCAGCGCGATCAGCACGCCGATGAGGCACAACAGAAAGCCGATAAACACGCGGGGATTAAAGAAAGCGGATTGTGAAGTAGATTGCTTTTTCATGGGTGGAGCTTTTTAGGAGGTCGCGATTGTTAGGCGAACTGCATTAATAATCAACCTTTTTCGGCCGGGAAGCAGCTTTCACGGTGAATGAGCGTCGGAAATGCTGCGGGGCGGCGGACCATCGTAACCGTGGTTTACCGGATCGATCCTGCGCATCGGTTTCTCGCGAGTTTGTTCTTCGATTACGTGCGCGATAAGGCCGGGCGTGCGCGCGATCATGAATATCCCGTTGAAGGTCGCGGGATTCATTCCCAAGTCGGCGAGAATAGCGCCGATCGCGCCGTCTACATTGATAGGGAGCGATTTCTTCGCGTCAGCAAACGCTTTCTCAACTGCGCGCGCCGCCTGCATGTGCACGCCATCCACACCGGCTTCCCGCGCAAGTTCGAACAAACGCGCAGTGCGCGGATCCTTGGTGTGCACGCGATGACCAAAGCCGGACATGCGTTCACCTGCTTCGCTCATCGTGCGAAGCGTACGGGTCGCTGCTTCCTCTAAGGAGATAGAGTCGCTCGCCGCGCGATCGGCGATTGCTTTGAGTTGCCGCGCGCAATCTTCAATTGCGCCGCCGTGGTGTCGATTGATCGACATGATACCGGCGGCGACCGACGCGCTTAGTGTCGCTCCGGTAGATGCAACGGTGCGGGCACTCAATGCGCTCGGAGGCGTCGCGCCGTGATCAATCGACGATACTAGAATTCCATCCATCAAACGCGCCACAGACGCCGACGGCAATTCGCCGGTTAAAATTAAATGCACCGCCGCCCCAAAGGAGACGCGTCCCATCAGTTCGGCAATGTCGTAGCCGCGCACCGCCACTTTGTTCGGCTGAATTCGCGTAATTCCGCTGTGCCACACGGCCTTTTTTTCGGCTTCGTTCATGAGACTTTGTCCTTTGATTTGCTCCAGAATCGTCACCACCGCCTCCGGCAATTCGCCAAAGGCGTCGACTACGGTCGCGCCCGCTTCACGTAGCGCTTTCACTTTACCGGCGTGCGTGCCGCGACCGCCTTCGATGATCGCGCCTGCGTGACTGAAGCGCGTTCCTTCCCGCGCCGCTTTGCCACCAATGTAAGCGATCACCGGCTTGGTGATTTTCCGCTCGGCGATCAGCTGCGACAATTCCTCCTCCTGCGATGAACCAATTTCGCCGAAAATCACGATCGCTTCGGTGAGCGGATCGGCTTCAAACATCAGCGCCGCATCGGGCAAACGAATTCCAATCACTGCGTCCCCGCCGATGTGCACGATGCTTGAAATCCGCACGCCTGCTTGCCCGAGATAATAGCCGGTGCTCGATGCCATGCCGCCTGAGCGACTGATCACGCCGACGCCTTTCGGGACACCTGGCTTAAACCATTGCCGCGCGCTTTCTGCGCGACCGCCGATCATTCCCACCACCGCCTTGCCTGGACTCAACGCCCCCAGCGTGTTCGGTCCGAGAAACATTGCGTCATTCGCTTTCGCCGCCGCGGCGATCGCCATCGCATCCCACACCGGCACGCGATCGGGCACAAGCACTGTGAGTTTGATCCCTGCTTCAATCGCCGAGATCGCAGCCTCTTTTACACCAGCCGCAGGCACAAAGACGACAGAGACATCGATATTGCCTAACGAATTCACCGCTTCCTGCGGCGTGTTAAACACCGGCACGCCGAGCACACTCTGTCCGCCTTTGCCTGGCGTGACTCCTCCGACCACGTTCGTCCCGTACTCGCGCATTAACCGCGTGCGAGCTCGCCCTTCGCGTCCAGTGATTCCCTGCACCAGCACGCGCTTTTTCTCGTCAATCAAAATCGCCATTTAGCAACTGCCTCCGATCAGTTGATCTAATCCCGGAATCTCAAGCTCCAGGTAGAAGCCTTCGATGCCGGCGAGACGGCATTCGACGTCGCAGGCGAGCAGCTCGGAATCTTTGGTAGCAAACTCTTCATTGGGCAATGCCGCTACCGGAGCGCCGTCGCGATCGATGATGAGTCCGCCTGAATGCGTTTCAACTGCGGCGCGGATCTCCGGCCAACGCGCGGTGTCAATCCAGACACGGCCATTCTTTACCGCGAGCGTTGTGCCGGACGGATCTTTGACAAATTTTGGCACCCGCGGGGTGTGCGGTTTCCATTTTTTGCCCCCGGCGACGGTAACTAGTTCGGCAACACGCGTGGCGATGAACGCGGGCGTGTCGGTTTTGCGGTAGCCTTCAACTGGCGCACGCAAGAGCTTCGACATGCGATGCAAGATCTCCACTGCTCGATCTTCGGTGTTGCCGCCGAGTCGAATCACTGCGGGAATGTCGAGGTCGAGTTCCCAAAAAGCCTTCGCCAAACCGTATGCGGACCAGAATTGTTCCTGGCTCGCAACCCCGGAGCCGGAGCCGAAATAACCCACCAGATCGGGTTGAGCCAGAATGATTCGCGCCGCGCGATACACCTTTGATGCAGATGGGTTGCCGCTCGTATCAGTGAAGTTCGCGATCGTAAACCCGGCATTCACGATCGCATCCATCGACATCATCGAGCCGCCACCGCCTGCGCCGTGAAATCCGACGAGTCCGTTGGATCCTTTCGGTGCCGCCGTTGCCAACTGTGCGAAATAAAATGTGCCGCGATGATCGTTTTGTTCGACGGCGTAAGCGATCTGCTCGAGAGCCGTCGGCGGATGATCGAACTCACGTGCAATCTCAATCCCGAGCTCTGGATTCCGCCCGACGGCATAATCATCAATCGTGATGCGGCAATCGGCCGCGACGAACACGCCGCCTTTGGTCAGCACCAGCGGATTGATTTCAAGCGAACGCGCCTCGACGCTGCGCGCCGCGGTGAACAATTTTCGGATCGATTCATTCAGCTGCTTCGCATTATTCGGTGAGAGTCCGCACGACGCCACGGCTTCATCGACTGCCGAATCCAACGGTCCGCGATTCACATCGCACGGAATTCTTCGCGTTGCAGCGGCGCGCTCTTCGATCCCTGTGCCGCCGCCTGCGGCGAAAATGATGATCGGGGCGCGGGCACCGTCATCGATCGCGAACGAAAGAAAAAACTCGCGGTCGATATCGATCTTTTCTTCCACTAGCACAGCTTCCACCGGAAACTGCCCCACTTTCATCTCCAACATTCGCTTAGTGTGTGCACGGACATCCTCTGGTTTTTTGGCGAAGGCGACTCCGCCGATCCCTGCGCGTCCTGTGGTCCAGGCTTGAATCTTCACCACAACTTCGGTGCCCAGTTCCTTCGCAGCCGCGCCAGCTTCGTCGGCAGTCGATGCGGCCCGTCCGCGCGGGATTTTGAATCCATTCGCCGCGAGAATCGCTTTGCCTTGATATTCGTGAAGGCGCGCCATGGGTGCGTCCTATTTCGGATGAAAACGCCCAACGTCAACCTGTCCGCAATGCTTTGCACAGCGATGCAGGCGACGCTCAACTGCAAAAGTATTCCAGAGCAGCTATCGAAGATCGAAACGCTGAACGGGCGAACTGGTAATTTTTAGCTTCTCACTCGACTCTCGGCAGCCTGCTTGAGAGGATCGTTGTGAGGGGTATTTCCATGTAAATCCATATGGCTGCCGAGATTACAAAGGAAATTCAGCTCGAAATCGCGCATGTATTGTTCACAGATATTGTCGGTTACTCGAAGCTGCCGATCTATCAGCAACGAGCGGTAGTCGAGCGCTTAAACGAGATTGTCCGAGGTACGGATGAATTCCAAGCCGCGGAAACGGCGGGACGCTTGATCCAAATCCCGACAGGCGACGGCATCACGCTGGTTTTTTATCATAGCCCGGAAGCGCCGGTTGAATGCGCGTTGGAAATAAGCCGCGCTCTCAAAAAGCATCCGGAACTTCAGCTGCGAATGGGCATACACAGTGGACCTGTGACTGGGGTCATCGACGCAACCGGAAAAGCGAACGTGGCTGGCGCCGGCATCAATATCGCACAGCGGGTCATGGACTGCGGCGATGCCGGACACATTTTGCTCTCGAAACACGTCGCTGAAGATCTCGAGGAATACCCTCACTGGCAACCGCACCTGCATGAACTTGGCGAGTGTGAAGTAAAACATGGCGTTCGCCTCTCCGTGGTGAATCTGTACACAGCGGAGCTTGGGAACCCGGCAGTGCCGGAAAAACTGAAAGCGGCGCGTGTGGCTGCTGCTGCGCGAAGAAAACGGGCCGCATTGCGATGGCTGTCATTAGGCGTGGTGAGTCTGCTAGCTGTGATCGCCGTGATCGGTTTTCTCCTTTTTCGTTATAGACGACCGCCTGCCACGGTCGAGTTACCAGTTCCCGAGAAGAGCATCGCGGTGCTGCCATTTGACAACCGAAGCCGCGATCCCGACAACGCATACTTTGCTGATGGTATTCAGGATGAAATCCTGACGCGCTTGTCCAAAGTCGCGGATCTAAAAGTAATCTCGCGCACATCCACGCAGCATTACAAAAGCGCGCCTGAAAACCTGCATGAGATCGGCAGGCAACTGGGCGTCGCCCATATTCTGCAAGGAAGCGTGCAGAAGAGTGGGGACATTGTGCGGGTGAACGTGCAGCTGATCAAAGCGGCTAATGATTCCCATCTTTGGGCCGATACCTTTGACCGAAAACTGACCGACATCTTCTCGGTCGAAAGTGAGGTCGCCAAAGCTGTTGCCGACCAATTGCGAGCGAAACTCACCGGCCAGGAGGAGCAGGTCATCACCACCAAAGCGACGGACAATCCTGAGGCTTACGATGCTTACTTGCGCGGCCTGGCTTATACACTGAAAACTTACCCCACAAGCGCCAACGTCCTTGGCGCGCAGAAACATCTTAGAGAAGCGGTGCGGTTGGATCCGACGTTCGCGCTTGGTTGGGCGCTCCTGTCATATGTTGATGCGCGCGACTACATCACAGGGAGTCTTCAAACGGTTGCCCTGCGTGAAGAGGCGCGGCAGGCAGCCGAAACCGCGCTCACTCTTCAGCCCAACCTTGGCGAGGCCGTATTGGCCAAGGGAGCTTACCACTACTGGTGCCTAAAAGATTACGACGCCGCAGTGGGTTACTTTGAGCAAGCACGCCAGCTCCTACCGAATAGCAGCCGGATTCCTGAATTGCTGGCTTATGTCGCACGGAGACGAGGCCAATGGGACCGGAGCAAGGCCTACTTCAACGAAGCCGAGCGGCTCGACCCGCGCAATGTTAATCTCCTTACGCAGCAGGCGACTACCGATATCGCTCTTCGTCGTTTCCCGGAAGCGCTGCGAAAGCTTGATCAGGTTCTCGATATCACGCCAGACGACGGCGACACGCTCGTGACAATGGCGACTATCGCACAGGCCGAGGGCGACCTACCGCGTGCCATGGCGCTCCTCGCTCCGCTCCACCCTGGTGCCGACGACGTGGGGGCCGTGGAAATACAAGTTTACCAGGCAATCCTTGAACGCCGTCCTGCGCAAATCATCCCTCGGTTAAAGGAGATACTAGCCAAGACTGATCCAGCGTTGGGTTACATCAATGGCGAACTGCGCTTTTGGTTAGGCTGGGCTCAGGACGTAGCCGGCGATCATGCCGCCGCCCAGGAAAGTTGGCGACAGGCGCGCCGCGAACTAGAACCTTTCCTCAAAGAACAGCCGGACAATTATACCCTCATTGGCGATCTCGCTCTGACCAATATGGGTCTCGGTGACAAGGCCGCTGCGCTGGCTCTGTCGGAACAGGCCATCGCCGTGAATCCGATCGAGAAAGACGCGATAGTGGGTCCCATTCCGATCGAGATCCTCGCCCGGGTGGCGGCGCAGCTAGGAGAACCCGACCGCGCCATCGACGCTTTACAGAAACTACTTTCGATACCGTACGCTGGTGCGCTGGGTGCGGGGACGCCGCTTACTCCCGCGCTACTTCGGCTCGATCCAATGTTCGATCCGCTCCGGAATGATCCGCGCTTCCAGAAACTCGCCGCCTCGCCTGCGCCCAACGATGCGAAGCAATGATGCACAAGAGTTCGGGACTCGAAGAAAGCTTTGCTGCGGCTACCCACCGACAGCCTGGTAATGGCCGAGCCCGCGTTGCCACATGAAGCGCGCCCACATCCACGTGAGGAGGAGCCAGGCCATCTGGATGATCAGCGCTTGCACAAGATCAGGTCCTTTTAATCGGCCGAGAAAGATCGCCACCGGGCAAAAAAGTTCGTAATAAAACGGCAGCCATTTCATCACCGCCTGCACCGCGGCCGGCATGATATCGATCGGAAACATTTGGCCGCCGAGAAAATACTCGAAGGAATACACGATGAACACGATGGTGGAGATTTCCAAAATCCAGAACGCAAACATCGCCAGACTGTAGGTGATGAAGAATTGGATGAATGCGGCCATCACGGTGGAGATCCCCGCTAACACGTACACCAGCGGATCGTTTGGCAGCACGACGTACTCGCGGAAATAAATAAAGATCACCACGATTGGCGGCAGAGTGACCAAGCTGTAAACCAGACGGCCACTCAAAAAAATGCTGGTACGGTACGCGAGATAACTCATTGGCTTGGTGAGCAGCGCATTGATCTGGCCTTCTCGAATGTCGGCAGCTATTTGCCATTCGTCCTCTGTTGGGACGACCAGGTTGCTGACCAGAATCGTGAGCAAATAATAATAAATCATCGAGCCGTAATCGTAACCGTGCAGTCCGCCGCCGCGTTCCTTGAACACGGCCGCCCAGAGAAACACGGTGCCGGCGAGCGGTATGAGTCCGAAGAGAGCGCGCAGGAAATAATTCCAGCGGTACACAAATGTGTTCTGAAGCCCGATGTTAAAAACCGAAGCATACTTTGTGATCGTGCTCATGCTCCTAATCGAGTCTGCTGCAATCGAGCATGAGCATGACTAAGAGCAAGAGCAGGGATGAAGTCGAGAAAGCCGGTGGCCAAAGCTTTCAGTAATCTCGCAGGATCTTCGACTTCGCTCAGGATGACTTCGCTGCCAGTTCCACCGCGAGATTGATCGCGGCGATCATGCTGTCGGGACGGGCGAGGTCTTTGCCCGCAATTTCAAATGCAGTGCCGTGGTCCGGACTAGTGCGAGCGAACGGCAGCCCAAGCGTTACGTTCACGCCGCTGTGGAATGCGTGGAGCTTCAACGGAATCAATCCTTGATCGTGGTACATGCAAAGTACCGCATCGAATTCGCCTTCGATCGTTCGATAGAAAACGGTGTCGGGAGAAACTGGACCGGTGAAAACGAACGATTGGTGACGACTGACCAGCGAAGAGTTTAACTCTTTAATAGCCGGCGCGATGATTTCAATTTCTTCGCCACCGAGTTTGCCCGATTCGCCAGCGTGAGGATTTAACCCGGCAACGGCAACGCGCGCCGGATTTTTGCCTCGCGAATGCAGAAATTTCGCGAGCAAAAGACCGACACGTAATATCTCTGCGGGGTTGAGCGCCCGCGCGACTTTGCGCAGAGGAAGGTGCGCAGTCACCAGTGCGACCGTGAGTTGTCCGCCGGTCAAACACATGGCGAAATCTTTGACATTGCACCGCGTCGCAAAGAATTCAGTTTGCCCAGGGAATCTAAAGCCAATTTCATACATTCGTGCCTTGTGAACGGGGCCGGTCACAATGGCTTCGAGCTCGCCGCGGCGGACAAGCGTCACAGCTTCTTCCAGCGCGGCCGCAGCGGCGCGCGCAGTTTCCGGTGTCGGGCCGCCGGGCTTACAGTTTGGCTGCCGCCCGATGACCACGTATTCAGTCGAATCGGGGAGGCGGCCCGACTTCAGCGCGAGCTCCACAATCTCCGGTCCGATCCCGGCGCAATCGCCGAGTGTGATGCCAATGCGCCGATTCGGCGTGCTCGTGCTCATGGTCGTGATCGTAATCGAATTTCTTCGATGGGCACGAACAGGATTGGATCAAGGAAAGATCGAACTAAGCGCAAGAGGAAGGGCGGAATGCGTTAGAACGTCTTGATGTAGGCTTTCTGCCGCAGGCCCGCGATCCAGCGCTCCTGAATTTGCTGGGCTTCTTCCTGGATCAGTTTCTTCTCGATATCGGCGCGCACTTCGTTGAGAGATTTTGTGCTGCCGCCGTGTTTATCCTCAACCTTTAGGATGTAATAATTGCCGGCGTAATCGATGATGTTGCTGACTCTGCCAACGGGCATGCTGAAGGCGAACTTTTCCAGCGGCTCCGCCAGGGTTTTGCGTTCGATCCAGCCCCAATCGCCGCCGTTGTCCTTGGTGCTGTCCTCGGAATACACCTGCGCGATCTGCTCGAACTCTGCTCCACCGGCGAGCTTGCCGAGCACTTCTTCGGCCAGCTCTTTTTGAGCCGGCGCGCTCGCCGTATCCTTATGGCCGGAAATCATGATCATTCGCAATTTGATCTGCTCTTTGGACGTAAATTCATCGCGATGTTTGCTGTAATACTCGTCGATCTTTGTCGGCGAAATAATCGAGTTCGTCTTCACGTTCTTGCTGCGCATTGCTCCCACAATGATTTTTTCCATCTCCTTTTGTTTGAACTCGCCCAACGTGTAGTTCTGCGCTTCGAGCGTTTTGACAAACGTGTTACGGTCGCCACCAAACGCTTCGTGAATGATCTGATTTATTCGCTGATCCACGATGTGATCAGGAATTTCGAAGCTTTCTTTTTTGAACGCCTGAATGACGAGCCGCCGATCGATCAGATCTTTTACTGAAAGTTGCCGCAGTTCCGTCAATTTCTTCTCAAGATCTTGCCCGGTGTACTGCTGGCGGAGCAGGCGTTCCTGTGGCGCAGATAGTGCGCGCACTTGCGAGTACGTAATGACCTCACCATTTACGATGGCAGCAATACCGTCCACCACTGTGGGTTCTGTTTCGGCGGCCTCGATATTACAGATTGTAACTTGAACGAGTGCACCGATCGCCAGCAAAACGGCCACAAAGCGACGCATGAAATTACTCATAATTTCTTTATCAATTCGACAACTTCCGGGAGGTGTTGATCGATTTTCGATCCAACTAAACGGGGGAATTTGCCCGCGACAAGTATAAAATCCCCATGTCGCGTCAACATCAATTTCCGGTCACGCACTTCCACGCGGCTCACCCCTGATTGTGCCGCGGCAAGTTTGATCTCGACCAGCGCAAACAAATTGTCAACGGCAGGCGGAAACGCTCCGAAACGATCGCGCCATTCGCTGCGCAACCGGTCAAGTTGCTCGCGCGACGTGAGCTCCGCAATCTCCCGATACGATCGTATGCGGAGCGCAGGGTCGCTCACGTAGGCGACCGGAATGAACGCCGGAATTTTGTCGGGGAAGCTGTCAGCTTCCCCGACAGCCTCAGCTTTTGGCGGCGCTATGATCTCTGCTTCGTTTGTCACCACAAAATCAAGGCGCACGTCCACATCCACCCGCAGCCGTGGTTTTTGTCCTTTCAATTGCGCCACTGCTTGCTTGAGCAACTGACAATATAAATCGAAACCCACTGCAATGATGTGGCCGCTCTGCGCCGTGCCGAGAATGCTGCCTGCGCCGCGAATCTCAAGATCCCGCATGGCAATGCGAAAACCAGCGCCTAACGAGCTGTATTGCTTGATCGCGCTGATCCGCTTGCGCGCGGCACCCACTGTCATCATTTCGCGTGGCAAAAGGAGATAAGCATACGCCTTGTGCTCGGCCCGACCGACGCGCCCTCGTAATTGGTACAAATCGGCGAGGCCAAATTGATCTGCGCGATCAATGATGATCGTGTTTGCATTCGGAATATCCAGACCGCTTTCGATGATCGTGGTGCAAACGAGCACGTCTGTCTTGCCGGCGATAAATCGCGCCATTACAGCTTCGAGTTCGTCGGCGTCCATCTGACCGTGTCCAATTTCGACTCTGGCCTGCGGACAAAGATTGACCATCCGTTCGCGCACCCGCCCGATCGACGCGACGCGGTTATGCAGAAAAAACACCTGGCCCTGCCGTTCCATTTCGCGATCAATTGCAGCGCGAATGATTCGTTCATCGTACGCCGACACGACCGTTTCGACCGGCAAACGATTGAGTGGGGGAGTTTCGATCGTGGACATGTCTTTCGCGCCCACTAACGAAAGATAAAGCGTTCGCGGAATCGGCGTGGCGGAAAGTGTCAGCACATCAACGAGCTTGAAGAGCTCTTTGAATTTTTCCTTGTGCAGAACACCGAACCGCTGTTCTTCGTCAATCACGACGAGACCGAGGTCCTTGAACAGGACGTCGCCGGAAATGAGCCGGTGCGTTCCTATGACAATATCGACACCGCCTTCGCGCAGCAGTTGGAGCACTTTTTTCTGCTCGGAGTGCGAACGAAAACGACTGAGCATTTCGATCCGCACCGGATACTCGAGCATGCGTTGCCGGAACACTTCGAAGTGTTGCTGAGCCAAGACAGTAGTGGGCGCGAGCACAGCTACTTGCTTGCCCTCCATCACAGCCTTGAACGCGGCGCGCACTGCGACTTCCGTTTTGCCAAAACCCACGTCGCCACAGATCAGGCGATCCATTGGCCGTGGCCGTTCCATGTCGATTTTGGTGTCGATGATCGCCTTCATTTGATCCGGCGTTTCGCGGAATGGGAAAGAGCGTTCAAATTCGGTCTGCCATTTCGTGTCCGGCGTAAACGCGTAGCCGGGCTGCATTTGTCGCTCTGCCTGGATCGCGAGCATTTTGCCCGCATAATCGAAAATCGAGGCCGCGGCTTTGATTTTTGCGCGCGCCCATTTGCCATCGCCGAGCGCGCTCAGCGGCGGCGATTTTTTTCCTGCGCCGACGTAACGTGAAACGAGATACGCTTGTTCGAGCGGCACGTATAGCTTCGCTTCATCGGCGAATTCGATTGCGAGCACTTCTTGCTGTTCCTCCGGGTAGGGCGCTACCGCCGGGCGCGCCGGAGCCCCGATTGACGGCGCGCCGGGGGGTCGCGCTCTACCAACTTTGGTTAGCCCCAGGAATCTTCCGATGCCGTGCTCGAGATGGACGACCAAATCCCCTTCAGCAAGTTCGCTGAAATCGATTTGGGCGCGGTGACGTTCGGCACGTCGAAGCCGCTGAAGCCTGCGAGGGTGAACTGCGAATCGTCCGAACAACTCCGCGGCGGAGAGAACGACCACATTCGCCGCCGGAAAACAAAACCCGCGAGCGAGCGAGCCCTCGACGAAATCGATTCCCTCAACCGTCCCCTGCATAATTTCGCGGAACCGCTCAATCTCGCCTTCAGTCTGAAAATAAATTGCGATTCTGGACGCATTCGCGCGCCATTCTTTCAACCGCTCGACGAACTGCGCGCGTTTGGCCTCGGCGAGCACCAGATCGCCAGCGCCAAACTCTCCTATCTCACAATCCTGAAAAGCGCCGCTGAAATCTTCGGCACCAGTCTCAATCCATCCTTCGCTGATTTGCACATGCGCGTTCGAAATTATGTGTGGAGCGCCCGCGCCCCCCAGAATACCCGATTGGTCGTCGGGCTCGACGTCGATGATCAGATCGCGCTCGCGAATGTAGTCCCGAACACAATCGGTTTGGTCTGCCGCTCCTTGATTCAGCAGAATGTCGATCGAGCGCAAATCGCGCACAGAAGTTTGCGTATCGATATCGAACTCACGCAGCGATTCAATCTGGTCGGCAAAGAATTCCAATCGAAACGGCAACGGCGTATGCCACGAATAAAGATCGATAATCCCGCCGCGGACAGCGAATTGTCCACGAGTGGTGACTTGCGACACGCGCTCATAACCGCTGGCCGCGAGTCGTTCTAGAAACTTTTCCATCTGCGCGGTTGCTCCGCGCCGGAGTTGAACAACTGCAGATTCAAGGCTTCCCCGTTTCGGCGCAGCTTGATCGAGACTTGCGCGGGTCGCCACGATGATGCGCGGGCCGGTGTCGCGCTCGATTTGCAAAAACAACGCCAGCCGTTCCGCTGTGATTTCCGGATCGGGCAACACATTTTCGATCTCGCTTAGCTCTGCTTCTGGCAGGAAGAGCGCATCGGGTTGCCAATTGAGTAAGCTTTCATAAAACGCTTCCTGCGAATGAACACTGGGGCAGAGGACCCAAATTGTTGAAACAAGAGCCTCCTGTTTATCGAGCCGACGGCCCTGATGAGCATTTGCGAGCACGGCAGCCAGGAACGGCTGCGCCGGCTGGATTACATGGGAGAATTGAACGGGCCATTGAGCGCGTTGTATCGCATTGAGCTTGCGGGCGATTGGTTTGCTCGCTGCGACGCGTTCCAAAAGTTCCGCTGATTTTTCCACCGCAAACTTTACGCCAGATCGTGCAAAGTTGTAGCCGCCGCCGTATTCTTGCACCTTCGGCGATTTCAAAATCACTCGTCTTCCGAAGAAGCCGAGCCACCAGGTGGAACGCGTTGTCCTCAACGCGTTGGAACCAAGCACGAAGCGCAGTCGTTACATTTCGCGGCCAATCGCTGCGGCGACTGCGCGCAGGCGGGGGACGAGCTCGGCGAAAATTTCCGGTGTGAGCGCCTGGTTACCATCGCTCTTGGCCTGTTCGGGAGAATCGTGCACTTCGATCATCAGGGCGTCGGCTCCGGCCGCGACAGCCGCGAGAGACATCTGCGGCACGAACTCGCGGAGACCGAGCGCGTGCGTTGGGTCGACGATCACGGGTAAATGCGTTTTTGATTTCAAAATAGGAACAGCGCTCAAATCGAGCGTGTAACGCGCAGAGTTATCGAACGTGCGAATGCCGCGTTCGCACAGGACCACATTAGCGTTGCCCTCGTTCAGAATGTATTCCGCGCTCATGATCAAATCATAGATCGTCGCGCTAAATCCGCGCTTCAGCAGCACGGGAAGGCTGCTGCGCCCTACCTCTTTCAAGAGCGAAAAGTTATGCATGTTCCGCGTGCCGACCTGAAGGCAATCCGCGTATTTTTCAATCATCGGCAGATCGCGCGGATCCATAACTTCGGTCACGACAGGCAGGCCGGTCGTCGCGCGTGCTTCAGCGAGAAACCGAAGTCCCTCTTCACGTAATCCCTGAAAACTGTACGGCGAAGTGCGCGGTTTGAACGCGCCGCCGCGCAAGATTCTTGCGCCCGATTCTTTCACGATGGTCGCGATGGACAAAATCTGCTCTTTGCTTTCAACCGAGCACGGCCCGCAAATGAGAACCACGTCCTCGTGTTCGCCTAGCCGAACATCTCCAATCGGCACCGAGGAAGCGCCGCGCGAATCGCGCGCCGCAAGTTTGTAAGGCTTCAGCACGGGCACGATCGCTTCCACCCCGCCCATCGCTGCGATAGCTTTCTCCCGAAGAAGTGCCTCAGGCCCGATGACGCCGATGATCACCCGTGATGCCCCGCGGCTGATTTGCGCCTCAAGGCCGAATTCCCGAACCCGCGTGACGATCCGCTGGATCTGTTCCTCGGTCGCAGTCGGTTGTGTGATTACGATCATATTAATCGTGCGGGATCATCAGAATGAATGGAGCGGGGATTTTCTGCAAGCCCAGATACAACGCCGAACAAACCCGGATGTTTCAATCGACATCGCTTCTCACACGCTCAGCAGACGTTTTTTGTAGGGCGTCTGTGTCAGACGGCATCTATGGCGTTTCACAGAAACGCCCTACAGTTCCCGTTTCTCAGCTACTAGTTCGTAATCGTGACGGGCGTGCCGACTGAAACGGACCGGAAGAAATCTTCCGCCATGAATTCAGGCATGCGGATGCAGCCGTGCGACGCGGGATAACCGGGAAGATAACCGGCGTGCAGGCCGAAGGCGGGAGAGATTTTCATGTAGTAGGGCATGGACGCGCCTTTATAATGAGTGCCGGGCGGTTTCGGATCCTTACCCAGCTCAATGTTAGGCATCACCACGTTCCCCGCGTCGTCCACATAATCGCCGTAGAGACTCGAAGCGTGATTCACATCTTTTCCGATGATTCGATAGTTGCCGGGCGAGGTGTTCTTGCCTTCGCGGCCCGTCGACAATTGTGAAACACCGACCAGCTCGCCGCCCTTGTAAAAATATGCGCGCTGTTCGCCGAGACTAATCTTAATGGACGGGCTTCCGTTGGAGTGATCGCCGTCCCAATACGAGACGGTGTCGCGCGGTGGACCACCACCACCCTGCTCGCCGCCATAAACGCCGCCGCCCACATACTGGGTGTTGCCCGAATAGCGCGGATCTTCACCGCACGCTGTGGCGAATAAAATGAGCCCAATAGAGAGAGCTCCGTACAAAAGCTTAAGGAATAAACGTTCCATAAATTCTCGAAGCGTTTTAATGCGCAACACGCGCAAAAAGTCAAGCGACTGGCGTGCCTGCTTTGGAAGTCAGGCATCTTGCCTGACTCGGCCGACAGGCTTCCTGGCCTGTCGTCTTCGATGAGCAGGGATGCTCATCGGCCTGGACAAGCTGGAAGTTTGTCTTCCTCTTACGGCTTGCACCATTGATCGACCCAATCGTTTACCGTTTTGTACCATAACCGCGAATTCTGCGGCTTGAGGACCCAATGACCTTCATCCGGGAAATACAGCATCTTGGACGGAATCCCCAATCGCTGAAGCGTGGTGAAGAGTTGAAATCCTTCACTCACATCGAGTCGATAATCATTCTGTCCGTGAACCACCAGCGTCGGCGTTTTGAATTTGTCGGCGAACAAGTGCGGCGAAAATTTCCGGTACACCTCGCGGTTCTTCCAAGGCTGCCCTTTGAATTCCCACTCCGGAAACCAAAGTTCTTCCGTCGTTCCGTACGCGGATTCGGTATTAAACATCCCGTCGTGCGACACGATGCATTTGAACCGGTTCGTGTGGCCGAGGATCCAGTTCGCCATGTAACCGCCATAGCTCGCACCCAGCGCCGCCTCGCGGTTTTTGTCGATGAACGGATAAGTTTTCTCCACGTAATCGAGTCCCTTCATTAGATCGATGAACGGTTTGCCGCCCCAATCGCCGCTAATCGAATCCGTAAACTTTTGTCCGTAACCGGTCGAACCGTGAAAATTGATCATCACGACCGCGTAATTTCCCGTCGCGGCAAACAACTCAGCGTTCCACCGATACGTCCACTCGTTTCCCCACGCCCCTTGCGGCCCGCCGTGGATCAAAAATTTCAGCGGATATTTTTTGTTAGGATCGAATCCCGGCGGCTTAACCATGAAACCCTGAACCTCCTCGTCATTTGCGCCTTTGAACGTGAACGACTCCAACGGCTGCATATCGATCTGCGATAAGAGGGCGTCGTTCATGTGCGTCAACGGCCAAGGCGAAGCCTTGTCTATGCCCAATCCAACTGACCTGCCCCAGATTTCGTTCGGAGCGGCGATGGACATTCGAGTGAAGTAGAGCCGTCGCTCCGAACCGTACACCAGGTCATCGGCATGAAATATCTGCTGAATGCGTAATGGTTCTTTCCGGGTTAGTAACATCGGCATGACGAAAATTGGGGCTTCACCGCCGTCTTCCGCGCTAAAGGCAATTGCACGCGAGTCCGGCTGCCAAGCAAAGCTGCCCACCGATCTGTCAAACTGTTCAGTCAAATCGCTGGTTTTCCCTGATTGTCGATCTTGGACGAACAGCCGCCATTTATCGGCTTCGAAACCGGCGCGCGCTTGCGAGCGCCAGGCGAGATATTTTCCGTCTGGCGAATAGAGCGGCGTGGTGTCGGCGCCGGGACTGGTGGAAATTTTCTTCGGTGTGCCACCCGCGATCGACACAACGAAAACTTCGTCGTCCGTGCTGGTCGCTTCGACCTCATCAATGTTACTGGTGTAAGCGACTTCCTGGCCATCGGGAGAAATCGCATACATATCCTGTCCGCCTAACGAGAAAGGCGGCACATCGTGATCGCCCGGCGTGAGGTCGCGCGGTTGTAGCACAGGCATCTTGCCTGTGGGGCCACCGGACATCTTGTCTGGTGTCTGCGATTCGGCAGGCGAGACGCCCGCCGGCCCCACAGACGAGACGTCTGTGCTCCGCTCAGCGCGCGCATTCGCGTCGATTACAAACAGATGGCTACGCTTGAATTCGGTGAACGAACTCCAATGCCGGTAAAACAAACGCGAAAAGATTTTGGCTTTTACTTTGCTCTTCTTCAGTTCTTCGTCGCGGTGTTTGTTGCACGCGTCATCTTTGCAGTCCGGATAAACCATCGACACGAATACGATGTTCTTATCGTCGGGTGACCAGATCCCGCCGTCGGCGCCCGTCGAGATCTCCGTGACCTGATGCGGCTTCCCGGCCAGCACTCCGTTCCCCGAGTCGAAATCGCACATCCAGATTTGCGTCGGATCGGTTGCTTTGGATGTCCAGATCAAGCGTTTCCCATCCGGCGAAAACCGAGGCCGCTCCTCGTGGTTTGGCGTTGGATTTAAGCGCCGCGATTCACCACCGCTCGCCGACACGATCCACAAATGCGAAATCCTCGTGTTCGCCTCAAGATCGACGTCTACGCAATCGAACACGACCCATTTGCCATCCGGGGACGGCACCGGCGCGCCGACGCGCTTGAGTTTCATCATGTCCTCGAAGGTGAATGGATGCTTTTGCGAGGGCGTTTGCGCGAGCACCGAGGCGGCGAGCAAAAAGAGTGCGGCGAGAAAACTTTTCATAAGCGGCCAAGCTTCCGTTTAACTCCGATCGGCGCAAGAAGCGTTCTGGGGAGCACACGCGTCTGGCGTGCCGGCGATCGCATTCTGTGATCGCGAACTTTGCCCGAGCTTCGTCATCGCCTAGGAGCTCGGAGTAAACAAAGTTCGTCGCCGCAGAATGCGGCGACCAGCACGCTAAAAGCGTGCGCTCCCCAGAAGGCTGCGAACGCGCTTTGCCTAACGAAACACTCCTTTGCGCGTCGAGGCATTTCGCTGCACGGACTGGCCGCGCGGGCGGAGAGCGTTAGGTTACGCGCATTATGGTAACAATCGAAACAATCAAGAACGGTCCTTACATAGTGAAGGGCGAAGTGGAATTGATCGACGGGGACGGCAACAAGTTCCCAGTCGAAAAACGAATGGCGCTCTGCCGCTGTGGCGCTTCCACCGAGAAACCGTTTTGCGACGGAACACATTCGAAGGTCGGCTTCAAAGCTGCTGAGAAAGCAGTGCCGGAATCGAAGGAATAATTTTTGTCATTTCGAGCGAAGTCGAGGAGTCTCTCGAATGAAAATCAGAGTCGCACTGGTACTCGCGTTCTCGTTATTAGCCGCGGCGATCCGTGCAGAAAAAATTTCCCTAGTCGGCGCGACGGTGATTAATCCCGCCGATGGCAAAGTGCTCCCCAACGCCACGATCGTCATCAACGGCGACAAGATTGAGCGTGTCGCGATGGGCAAACAGGATGCGGCAACACTCGGCAAACAGATCAGTTCCGTAGGGGAATTTATTTTGCCGGGTTACATCGACACGCATGTCCACTTTTTCCAATCGGCTGATTTGTTCACCCGGCCGGACGGCGCCGATTTCAACAGCGTTCGCCCGTACAAAGACGAAGTTGCGTGGATCAAATCGCATCTTGACGACGTATTCGCGCGCTATCTTCGCAGCGGCATAACCAGCGTCGTCGATGTCGGTGGCCCAATGTGGAATTTCGAGGTCCGCAAGAAAGCCAATACAACTGCGAAAGCGCCGCGCGTAGCCGTGGCGGGACCGCTCATCTCAAGCGTCTCACGCGAGAAACTCGATCTCGGCGATCCACCGATTGTGAAGATCGATACCCCCGATCAGGCGCGTGAGTTTGTGCGTAAACTGGCGGCACAAAAACCGGATCTGGTGAAGATCTGGTACATCGTCGACAAGGATCATCCCATCGATGCATTCCGGCCCATCGTGCGCGCAACGATTGAAGAGAGTCATGCGCACAAGATTCGCGTCGCGGTGCACGCAACCGAGCTCGAGACCGCGCGCGCGGCAGTGGAAGAAGGCGCGGACGTTCTTGTCCACAGCGTCATCGATAAACCAATCGATGACGCGTTTGTGAAGCTGTTGAAAGATCGCCATGTGATTTTATGTCCGACGCTGGTGGTGTTTGAGCGGTACGGCCGAACGTTTTCGCACCAATTGAATTTCACTGCAGAGGAACAAAAGTGGGGCAATCCGGAAGTGATCGCGTCACTCGACGTCACAAAGATTCCGCAGGACAAATTGCCACAAAGAGTGAAAGAGGCTGTGGCCGACCCGAAAGCTGCTCTGGACCGGATTAAGAAGACATACGATGTCGCGCTGCCGAATTTAAAGAAGCTTGAAGATGCGGGTGTGACGATCGCCGCGGGCACGGATGCGGGAAACATCGGCACCATTCACGGGCCCGCGCTCTTCCGTGAATTTCAGTTGATGAAAGAAGCCGGACTGACGTCCATGCAGATACTGCAATGCGCTACCGCAAACGCTGCGAAACTCTTCGGCGGCGAAACCGGTGCGCATATCGGCAAACTCGAAAACGGCTGTTTCGCCGATCTTGTGATTCTCAATTCCAATCCGTTGGACGACATCGCGCATGCTTCTGACATCGACACTGTGATGAAAAACGGCGTGGCTTATCCGGCTGATTCGATTTTGCGGTGATGACGCGGGGGCGGTCGCCGCGGCGACCTGGCGATCGTGTCCTCGCGATCGCGAACTTTATTATGATCTCGCAAGTCCCAAACACGGTATTGCCCTGAAAAGTTCGTTTCGGCCGAGACGCCGAAACCAGCACGCGAGACGCGTGCGCTCCCCAGAGCTTTGATGACGGCTAACGGAGTTAAATCCCTTGCTCGGTGCGAGTGCCAGCGGAGATTTCACCATGACTACGCATCCAACTGAATACGCGCATCCCGAAGCGCTGGTGGAGACTGATTGGCTGGAGAAACATCTCAACGATGACGGGATCCGCATAATAGAATCGAACGAGGACATTTTACTTTATGACACCGGGCATATTCCCGGCGCGGTGCACATTGATTGGCGCGCTGATCTTCAGGACCCGCTGATTCGCGATTACATTTCACCGGAAAAATTTGCGCGGCTTTGCAGCCGTCACGGCATTACGCCTGACACCACTTGCATTTTCTACGGCGACAAGGCGAACTGGTGGGCGTGTTACGCGCTTTGGGCGTTCCGGTTATTTGGTCATGAGAAAGTCAAAATTCTCAACGGCGGTCGCGACAAATGGAAAGCGGAAAACCGCCCGATGTCGCGTCAGATTCCAAAGTATGCGGAGACTAGTTATCCGGTGCCGAGGAAACGGTTCGATAAAGAGATCCGCGCATTCTTCGATGAAGCGCTTGCTCAAAGCAAGAGTGCTAAACCGCTGATCGATGTGCGTTCGCCGGGGGAATATCGAGGCGAGATCACGCATATGCCCGAATATCCACAGGAAGGCGTTCTCCGCGGCGGCCATATTCCCGGCGCGAAGAGTGTGCCGTGGAAGACGGCCACAAACGATGACGCCACGTTCAAGCCCGCCTCGGAACTGGCAAAGATCTATCTCGATCAGTGCGGAGTCAGCCCCGACAAGGACACGATCGTCTATTGCCGAATCGGCGAGCGCTCCAGTCACACCTGGTTTGTACTCACCTACTTGTTAGGCCTAAACAACGTCCGTAACTACGACGGTTCATGGACGGAGTGGGGCAACAAAGTCGGCGCACCGATCGAAAAAAGCGCGTAGTTACTCACGTCGAGGAACCGCCTATAAATGTCGTGTTGGGTAGGGCGCGACCGGGGCCACAGCGGTTTTCCACCTAGACATACTCGTCAGCATTTTGCGAGACTAAGCCGTATGAAAACAATACATTCGCAAATTCTCATCGTCTTCATCGCCTGCCTGACATCTTCACAAATAGCTCGAGCCGTCAACCCTCTGCCGGACGGCGGCTATCCCGGCTTCAACACAGCGGAAGGGCAGAACGCTCTGTTTAGTCTCACTACCGGCGTCGCGAATACGGCAAATGGCTGGTATTCGCTCTTTAGCGATACCGGCGCCAGCTTCAACACCGGTGTCGGTGCGGGGACACTTCTTTTCAACACCGGAGACGCTAACACAGCCATTGGTACTGCAGCGCTTTTGTTTAACACCATCGGTTTAAACAACACGGCCATTGGCGCAGCTGCCCTTTTAAACAGCGACGCTGAGAATAACACCGCCGTCGGAGCATTCGCGCTTAATCAAAACACTACCGGGACCTTCAACACGGCCAGTGGAGCATTCGCTCTTTCCAGTAATACCGAAGGCGGCGGCAACAGCGCCAACGGGGGGCGCGCGCTCATTGCCAACACCACCGGCATCTATAACACGGCCAACGGCGCGTTTGCGCTCGAAAACAACACGACCGGCAGCGGCAACGCGGCCAATGGTTCGCAAGCGCTCCGGGAGAACACTTCCGGAAGCAACAACACGGCCAACGGTTTTCTCGCGCTTTATCACAACACTGCCGACGGTAATACGGCCAGCGGTTATGGAGCGCTCTCAGCGAACACAACAGGGCAGAACAACACGGCAAACGGTCTCCAAGCTCTCGAAGTCAACACCACCGGCAACGCTAATATTGCCGACGGTGTTTTTGCGCTCTTTCACAACAGTAGCGGCAGCAGTAACACCGCCGTCGGTGGTGCGGCGCTCGCTGCCAACACCACTGGTTCGCTCAACCTTGCGTTGGGCCAGAATGCCGGCGTCGGCATTACGACGGCCTCTAATGTGATTTGTATCGGCGACGTCGCAGGCGAGAACGTCAGCAACACCTGCTACATCAACAACATTTTCGGTGTGACCTCGCCCGACGCAGCAGGCGTCTTTATCAATTCAGCGGGAAAGCTCGGTACGGCTACTTCTTCGCGCCGGTTCAAAGAAGACATAAAGCCAATGGAGAGCGCCAGCGACGCGCTTTTCGCGCTGAAACCAGTTGCCTTTCGGTACAACAAGGAGATTGATCCGGCAGGCAAACGCCAACTAGGGCTCGTGGCGGAAGACGTGCAAGCGGTCGCTCCCGATCTAGTCGTGAACGACAGGAATGGAAAGCCTTACAGTGTGCGCTACGATCAGGTGAACGCGATGTTGCTCAACGAATTTCTGAAAGAACACCGCACGATAGTTGAATTAAAGAAGCAGATTGCAGCGCTCACCGCGACGGTGAAAAAACAGTCGGCGCAAATTCAAGAGGTAAGCGCCGAGGTTCAGATGAGCAGAGCGACGCCTGAACTCGCAAAACCGATAATCGCAGGCGCGGCGAGTTGTGGGGAAAGCGCGGGCGCTCCCAACGATTCAAACGCGCGCGTTTTGTTCCAGCAACTCGCGAATTAACTGCATTCTCTTTCTCTCTTTCGAACTCGAACGCAGCTTTGCGATCGTGCGCTGTATTCTCCGTGTCCAATTTAAGTTCGCCTTTGTCCCGGGGACGTTGAAGCGGTATTTGCGCGCGAGCAGATCGGTGATCATGACCACGGCAATCCAAGAGTTACATCTGAAAAGCGCGTTCATCAGCGCCGGATAGAAATCCGTTTCGTATCCGAGCTGCTCGATGTTGGAATTCACTCCCGCGAAAAGCGCGATCTTCCCGAGTGTAACTCGCGCTTGTAGTCCCGTCTCTGAGTTGGGATGCTCCAATGCCTCGTCCCACAAAGCGCGGATTGGTTGATGATCGTGTGTTGCGTAAGTCGCAACAGACACCCGCTGGTACATTTCCCCCGGAATGACCATCCCATCGCGGATTTCCCATTGCGGAATTTTGAATCCCGCAATTCCAAGCGATTCCAAACTGGGCCGCACGTATTTGGGCACCACGCCGAGATCTTCTCCGGCTACGCGCGCGGCGCCGGCTTCGTCCATGATGACTCGCAGATATTCTTCGCCTTCGCGCTTATTCGCCTCGCGGTGTTCGGGTGAATTGTCATCGCGCGGAACGAAATACGGCGCACGCTGGCCCGTTCGTCCCAGCATCTCAGCTTGATCAAGCGGCAGGAATTCTTTGTTCCTCTCGGGCCGCCATGGAAAGGCATAGACGCGGTAAAATCCCTGGACGTGGTCGATCCGAAACAGGTGAAAGACTCGTCGGGTACCGCGGACCCGTTCTCGCCACCATTGAAAATTGTTGGTGCGCATGGCGCTCCAGCGATAGAGCGGAATGCCCCAGTTCTGTCCCCATTTTTGTGTGAACGCGTCATCTTTGAAATGCGGCTCGGGAGGCGCGCCACCGAACCAATCGAGCAAAAATTCATTCGGGCGCGAGAACACGTCGGCGCTGTAATAACTAACGCCGAACGGAATGTCGCCCATTAGCGCGACGCCGCGTTGCTCCGCATGCACTTTGACATCGTGCCATTGCTGCTGTGCGATCCATTGCGCGTAACAGAAGAAATCCAGACGGCGCATCACCACTGATTGCTTCTCCAGCGCTAGATCACGCAGCCAATTACGAGCATTTTCGGTGGTCTGATGCTGCTGCGGCCACTGGTCCCACGCGGCGCTACCTTTATTTTCCTCGATCAGAACGCGGAACAACGCGTAATCGCGCAACCAGAAAGATTCATCTTGGCAGAATCGCTTGAATTCGGATTGTCGCTTTTCGTCGGCGCAAGTTGAGAAATTCGCAAACGCCTTCTCGAGAATGCGCTGCTTTAGTTCTTTGACCTGCCCATATCTCACGCGACCGCGGCGCAGGTCCACGAGGTCGGTTCCGGAAAGCGAGTCCGCGAAATCGTTGCGCGTGAGATCCTCGGGTGAGCCTGGTGCCAGGTGCAGAGTGGTTGGTTCGATCGCGATCGCACTAATGGCATTGTACGGGCTGTTATCCGCGCCGGTTTCGTTGATCGGCAGAAGCTGAACAAGCGTGAATCCAATTTCTGCAATCCAATCGATGAACTCCCGCAAAGCGCCGAGGTCGCCGATTCCCAAATCGTTCTCGCCGCGCAAAGCAAAGAGCGGCACGAGAACGCCTGCGATTTTTTTGTCCGGCGACAGATTCATCAAAACAATGACGAATGACGAATGACGAATGACGAACGAATGACGAAATCCGAATGGCGAAGGAATCTGTCGCGCGCCGTTGTCATTTGATCAGTTGGATTTGCTTCGACATTGGTCATTCGTGCTTGGTCATTTTCTCTTCACTTGCCAGTCTTCAATCAGCTCGTTCGGAATCTCCTGCAGAAAACGCGACGGCCTCTGGAACACATCGCCGTAGCCGCCGCTCAGACGCATGTGCGGGTAGGTGAGATAAAGCTCGTCTCGCGCGCGCGTGATCGCCACGTAGAATAGGCGCCGTTCTTCCTCGAGCGCATCGCGGGTATCGAGCGAGCGGCTGCTGGGGAACATGCCGTCAGTCAGCCAAATTACGAAAACCGTATGAAACTCGAGACCCTTCGCTTGATGCACGCTGGAGAGATTGACCGCTTCTTTCTCGTTTGCCTGAGCCGGTGCAGCTTCCGCGTCGACATTGCTGATCAACGCCAACTGCGACAGAAATTCGTGTATGTCTTTGAATTGCCGAGCGAATACCGCAAGTTGGTCGAGGTCTTCGCGGCGGAGTTCGTAATTTGCAAAGTTCACCTTGGCGTAGTCATCGTAAATCGCTTCCACAATTGATGTAATCATTTCCGAGGGCGGATTCGGTTCGCCGCCCGGTGCAATCTCATCAAGGGTATGCGCCAGTTGTGTCCACATTTTTTTTGATTTCGCTGGGACGTTCATTGCAAGCAGACGCTCGCCAAATTTGTAGCCGGGGCCGGTGATCTCGGCCGAGGCTGATTCAACTCCAGAGCCGGGGTCACCGCCCTCGGCTACAGTATTTGCCGTCCATGCACGCCAGAGATTCTCCGCGGTGCGGTTGCCGATTCCGGGAAGCAATTTCACCATTCGATGAAAGGCGACTTCATCGCGCGGATTGGCTACGAAACGGATGAACGATGTCACGTCTTTAATGTGCGCCTGTTCGAAGAAGCGGATGCCGCTGGTGATTTGGTACGGGATGCCCCGGCGCGAGAGCTCCAGTTGCAGCTCGAGCGCATGGTAGTGCGCGCGGTAAAGGACCGCGATGTCGTTCAAATCGATGTTTTCATCGCGCAACTCGAGAATCCGCTGGGCAACAAACTGCGCTTGTTCTGCGCTCTCATTGAGCGCGACTAACGCTGGCTTGAGCGTCTTTGATTCGCGGGTTGCGCTCAAGTGTTTTCGAAATTGCCGCACGTTTGCAGCAATCGCCGCGTTCGCCACCCCCAGAATTTCCGGCACGCTGCGGTAGTTCATTTCGATCTTGAACACCTGCGCATCCGGATAGCGCTTCGGAAATTCGAGAATGTTTTGAAAGTTCGCGCCGCGCCACGAGTAAATCGATTGCGCGTCGTCGCCGACTACCATCAGGTTGCGATGGTCGCGCGCGAGCAAGATCGACAAGGTCAGCCTGGATTTTGTTCGTGTCCTGGTATTCGTCGACCAGAATGAATTGAAACTGGCGCCGATAAATTTCGGCGATCCGCTCGTTCTGCTGAATCATTAACAACGTCTTTTGCAGCAGATCGTCAAAATCCACCGAGTTCGTCGCCTTCTTCTTTTTTTCGTATCGGTCCCGGACGTCCTGGATTTTGTCGAGCAACGGCAGGAAGTACGGAAACTTTTCCGCGAGCAACGCCTCCAGCGGCATCTCCGTGTTTACGACGAAGCTGAAGATCTCCGCGAGCACATCACCTTTTGGAAACCGGATTTCCTTTGGATCAATTCCTGCGCTTGCGACCACCGTATTGATCAAATCCTTTTGATCTTCGCGGTCCATGATGGTGAACCCGCTCGAGTAACCGAGCGCTGTGCCGTGCCTGCGCAAAATCCGATTGCCTATCGAGTGGAATGTTCCGCCCCACAGCCCGCTCGCGTCCACCGGGAGCAGGTTGGCGACGCGATTCAGCATTTCGCGGGCGGCTTTGTTCGTAAACGTGAGCAACAGAATATTTCGTGGATCGATCCCGTTCTCGAGCAGGTACGCCACGCGATACGTGAGAGTGCGCGTTTTACCCGAGCCGGCGCCGGCGATCACAAGGATGGGGCCGGGCGGAGCGGTCACCGCGGCGAGTTGCTGTTCATTCAACTCAGCGGCGTAATCGACATGAACGGCCGTGGATGAGGGCGCGCGTTGCAGCGTGTATTGGCGGGACATACGCTGTCGGTGCGATTCGCACGTTGCGCTACGAAACCGCTTCCACCGGCGTGGGCTGCGCCGCTGGGTCAATCCATTTCCCATGCTCGCGAATCAAATCTTTGAGTCGATCCACGGCTTCTGCTTCGGGAATGTTGAATTTCACTGCGGTCTTGCCGACGTAGAGGTTCACTTTGCCTGGCGCACCTCCGACGTAGCCGAAGTCGGCGTCGGCCATTTCGCCGGGACCGTTCACGATGCATCCCATGATTGCGATCTTAACGCCTTTCAGGTGCAAGGTGGCTTCTTTAATTTTCGCTGTCGTGGTTTGCAGATTGAACAGTGTTCGTCCGCAGGATGGACAAGCGACATAATCAGTCTTGAAAATGCGCGACCCGGCTGCCTGCAGAATGTTGTAGGACAAACGGAATGCTTGTCCCGGCGCTTCCTCGCCTTGCACCAGGATTGCATCTCCGATCCCGTCGCATAGCAGCGAACCGATGTTGGTGGAGGCGGTGAGGAGGGTCTTGAGGAACTGATTGCTGTCATCCTGAGCGGAGCGCAGCGGAGTCGAAGGAGCCCGTTGATACACTCTAAAGCCTTGGCGACGGGATTCCTCGACTCCGCTACGGAATGACGGAATACATCTTTTAACAAAATCGGATGGCGCGCCTGCAACTTCGCCGCCAGCAAACGGAATGCGGCGATGACCGGAAGATCGATTGCGTCCGTCACGGTGACAAACTGCGCACTTTGCTGCGCGTTTAGCTTTGCAATCGCCGCATCATCCCTGGGATCGATCGCCATGATGTTTGCATCTTCATAAACAATCTCCGGTTTGTAATCGCCCATTCGGTCGATCTTGTGCGCGATTTTATCGAAGGTGGCTTGTCGCACCACAACGCGAATCAATTCGTCTCCGCCAAGTTTTTCGCTCCGTCACGACTCGGCTACAGAAATCTTCTCTGTTGCGCGGCGCTGATAGGAGAACGGATCAAAAGAGAGTTGAGAGTTGAGAGGCGAGAGTTGAGAGGCGGACGTTTTGTTGATGTTCTCGATGAGCGCTTTCGCCACAGGAATTTCGTGAGGGCTATCCTCAGTGAGCGATACGCGGATCGTATCGCCAATTCCATCGGCCAGCAGCGACCCGATTCCGATCGCGCTCTTGATGCGCGCATCTTCACCCTCGCCGGCCTCGGTTACTCCGAGATGCAGCGGGTAATTCCAGGTAGGGGCGATTAACCGCAATCTCCTGGGCGGTTCGGGTGAACTGCCCCTACCTTTGCGCGCGTCCTCTTCATCAAGCTCATTTAATCGCGCCACAAGGAGCCGATAGGCAGCAATCATCACCTTCGGGTTGCTTGCCTTCATCGAGAAAATAAAATCGTGATAGTCGAGATCGCGAGCGATCCGCGCAAACTCGAGCGCGCTCTCCACCATGCCAAGGGGTGTATCGCCATAGCGATTCAGAATGCGATCCGAAAGCGACCCGTGATTTGTGCCAATGCGCATGGCTACTCCGCGCGCCTTGCACAACTCAACGAGCGGCGAAAATCGCTCTCGGATGCGATTTAACTCCGCCTCATATTGTTCGTCGGTATATTCGCGGATGACGAATTTTTTCGAGTCGGCGTAGTTGCCGGGATTGACGCGCACTTTCTCCACCCACTTTGCAGCTTCCATCGCTGCCTCGGGCTTGAAATGGATATCGGCAACGATCGGCACGTCATAACCGCGCTCGCGTAAAGCTTTGACGATGTGCTCGAGATTGCGCGAATCCTTCACTGTAGGCGCGGTGATCCGGACAATTTCGCAGCCGGCATCTGCCAGCTCCCTGGACTGCTGGACGGACGCTTCGGTGTCCATCGTGTCGCAGGTGATCATCGACTGGACGCGGATAGGATTCTCTCCGCCGATGCCGACGTTTCCAACCTTCACCTCACGCGTGGCGCGACGATGGTACTGAAGAGGATTACTGCAATAGCTCACAAGAACCGAAATGTACGAAGGCTCAAGCAACCTCGCAATCCCGCTGGCAACTATGGCGTTTCTGAATTTTTTCCAGGCGTCTGGGCTTCGAACTGGTCGAGCTTTTTTCGGACGAACGGCAAATCCTGCACATCGAAGAACGTGATGTAGAGCATGTAACCGATAATCACCACCGCACAGCTGGTCTGAATTACCTCGAGTATGCGCATATTTACGGGTTTGCGCCGCACAGATTCAATCAGCGCCAGCACGATGTGGCCTCCATCAAGCACCGGAATGGGAAGCAAATTCAAGATCGCCAGGTTTACGTTGAGAATCACGCTGAACCACAGTGCCAGTTGCCACCCGCGTTCGCTTTGGAAAAGAAGGTAGTAGATACGACCGATGCCGACCGGTCCGCTCAAGTGTTGCAACTTTACGTCCGATTTTGGCGAGGCTACCGCGCCGATGGTTTTTAAAGTGCTGGTGACGCTATTGTAAACCTGCTCGATCGGATTTGGATGCTGGATCGACACAATCCCGCTCGTATCCCATTGAATTCCGATTCGCGGCTTCATTTCGCCGCCCGTTGGCAGGAGAGTTGGTTTTACGGGAATATCCAGCTTCGAACCATTGCGCTCGACGTGCAGCACGAGCTGTTCATTTGGATGTTTGCTGATGTATTCCAGCAACGCGATGGGATTGTAGATCGGCGTTTGGTTAAACCCACGGATGATGTCTCCGGGATGAAGTCCGGCTGCCGCTGCCGGGCTTTTTGCTTCTACTTTGTCGATGATGGGCGTTTCGGCCGGATAGATGAGAAGCTGCCGCACACTTTTCCTGCGCCAACCGCGGGTCTCCGCTTTGTACGGTTCAACTGACACCATTTGCACCTTGCCGCCTCGTTGGTATTTCACCGCAATTTTGTCGCCTTCGCTCCGCACGACGTCCCAGCTGATGCTGTCGTTCATCCCCATGAAACGCCTGACCGGTTTTCCATCCACGGACAAAATTTTGTCGCCTGGTTGCAGGCCGGCCTTTTCCGCTGGCGAACCCGGCATGACGTAGCCAATTACAGTCGTTGAATCGCCTTCGCTCACTGGATGACCAACGGCCCAAACGATTCCGGCAAAAAACAAGGCCAGCAGCAAGCTGAACACCGGTCCGGCGACCGCTACAATGATTTTGTCCAGCGCGGAAATCTTTGCCAGCTTCGCGCGGTCAAGGTCGGCTTTGCCCTCGATGATGTCCATCGGCGCAAGTTGCGGCAGTGCAACAAAACCTCCGAATGGCAGTGATCCGAGCGAATATTGGACGCCGTTAATCGTCTTCTTCCAAAGCGGTTTGCCAAACCAAACACCGAATTTCTCGATATAGAGACCTCGCCACCGCGCGGCGAGAAAATGCCCGAGCTCATGCACCACGATGAGCAGGTTAAATAGGATGAGAACCTCGAGCAGAATGAAGATGACGCGAGCGATATGCAAAATCATGTGGTCAGCCGGTGATCAGTGAATCGTTGGACACGCCATGCTCTCTGCCGTTGTAAATCTCTTAACGTTTTGCCGATTCAACGCATCCCTGCGCTTGTGCTCGCGCCCACTGATCGGCTCCCAATATTGCATCGAGATCGGCGTGCGCAACGGGCGGATGTTGGTTCATGACTTGTTCAACGATCCTCCAGATTTCCGGAAAGGTTAGTTTGCGATCTAAAAACGCCGCGACCGCGATTTCATTGGCGGCATTCATTACCGCCGGCAAGGTGCCGCCGATCTCTCCCGCGCGCCGTGCCAGGTTCAATGCCGGAAAGTCCTCATAGCGCGGAATGGAAAATTCTAACTTCGACAGCTTCGAGAAATCGAGAGGTGGCAACGAGTTCGCGACACGATCCGGCCACGTCACGGCGTATTGAATCGGAAAGCACATGTCGGAGTAACTTAGTTGCGCGAGTGTGGAACCGTCTATGAATTCGACCATTGAATGCACAATGCTTTGCGGATGGATGACTACCTCGACACGCTTCATCTCCACGCCAAAAAGCCAGTGCGCCTCGATCATCTCCAGGCCTTTGTTGAACAAGGTCGCGGAATCGATGGTGATCTTCGGGCCCATATTCCAGGTCGGATGCTTTAACGCTTGCTCAGGGGTGATGGAATCGAACGCTGTTCGCGGCGTTTCGCGGAACGGGCCGCCCGATGCGGTAAGGATGATTCGGCGAACGTCTGTTGAGGACGCGACGCCACCGTCGCTTGCGGCCCGAACGCGGCCTGTCTCCAGGCACTGAAAGATGGCGTTGTGCTCTGAGTCGACAGGCAAAACATTGACGCCATTATCGCGCGCCTCCCGCATCACGATCTCGCCCGCCATGACCAAAATTTCCTTGCTTGCTACCGCGAGATCTTTTCCCGCTTTGATCGCCGCCAGCGCGGGCCGCAAACCGCCTGTGCCGACGATTGCCACCAGCACCATATCCGCATTTGTTAGGCAGGCGATCTCGAGCAAACCCGATTCGCCGGAGAAAATCCTCGGTTCATAATCGAGTGCTGTTCGAAGCGCATCGATCTGCGTTTCATCAAGTAGGCAAACCGATTCCGGCCGAACTTCATTCGCAGCGGCAGCGAGCTTTTGTGCATTGCTTTTCGCCGCGAGCCCGACGATCTGCATCCGCTCTGGAATATCGCGCGCGACCTTCAATGCGCTCTCACCGATCGATCCGGTCGCGCCCAGAACAACGAGACGTTTACGATTCATTTGGACAAGACATCACACAACGATCACAACGGCACAGGATGCACAAAGAAGTTCTTTTGAGAGCTTCGCGAATTTTAATGTCCTTTGTGGTCTTTGTGTCCGTTGTGTGAAAAACAAACTGCTCAGGGCACGCGAATCACCAGTCGCATATAGAAAAACAACAGCGGCGCGGTGAAAAGCAGGCTGTCCAGCAGGTCGAGCGCTCCGCCAATTCCTGGGAGCAGATTGCCAGAGTCCTTTACGCCGGTGCTGCGTTTGATAATCGACTCGGCTAAATCGCCGAGAATTGCGGCAATCCCAAGAAGCAAACCGAGCACTGTCGCATGTGTCCAGTTCAGCACAGACAAATGACCTGGCATAAGTTTGTAAAGCGCGAGGCTGCAAAGCAACGCGAAGATGATAGCGCCGAAAAAACCTTCCCACGTTTTCTTCCCGCTGATGTGCGGCACCATCAAGTGCCGCCCAATCACGCTCCCAGTCAGATACGCGCCCATGTCGGAGAATTTGGTGACCGCAATCAGATACAACACGTAGAACTGACCGGTGAGCTGGCCGCTGCTGGAACGCGGAGTGAGATACACAATTTTGGTGATGAAATTGTAAAGCCAAAGCACGTAGAGCAGGCCGAACAATGTGTAAGCCATCGTCTGCAACGGCTCGTCATTTCGAAGCCGCGTAAACATTTGCCGGCCGAATACCGTCAGCAGAAAGAAAAGCAGGACAGCGACTTCGAAATCGTAGGAACCTGCCGGTCCGATTTTGGAGAAATAATAAAAACTCCCGGCAAGCATCGCCGCTCCACATATCATTGCGGTGATTTTGAAATTCGGCAGGCCCTTGTGATCAAGCATCCGGTAAAATTCCCAAAGCCCGATCATTCCGCACACGCTGATCAAGAGCCAGAACAGGATCTCGTAACCGGAAAACATGATCAGCAAGGCGCCTGACCATAACGCCACGGTGCTGGCGAATCGCAGAATGAACGTGGAACGTCGTCCCGCGGCTGCGGGATTCGGCCCGGTTTGCTCCAGCGTTGCAGGCATGGCTCTGCATCATCCCGAAGGAAGGGGTGCTGTGCAAGAAAGGAGCGCATCTGTGTCGCGCTGCAGTGTGACGCTAGCTCGAGGTGTTATCTGGTCGTCCGCCAGGAACCCTGCTATGGATTGGGCCTGCGATGAACGAATCAGCGGCGAAAGCGATCGATCGTCGCCCTATAGTCACATCGAATAGCCGTACTTGGCGCAGGACTGTGGCTGACGCCGAACATGCTCGACGCGATTGTCGCGCTTGTTTCCGCTCGCGATTCAGAAACAGGCGCGCTTTAAGATGAGCGAAATGAGCTGGCAGCGGCTATTTGGATTCCGTCACGCGTTTGATCATCCGGTGACGGTTGTCGTGGTACTGACTGCTATTTTTTTGCTACTCCTGGCACCACTCCTGATTTTCATCACAACGCGAGCGGCAAATAACACTGCCGAAAAACGAAAAGAACTTTGGGATCGTTACCGCTCCTGGATTTGGCTGGTGCCTTGCATTCTGCTTCCGATTTTGGCCGGCGCTTTTTGGACGATCCTGGCTGTGGCCACGCTGAGTCTGCTTTGTTATCGGGAGTATGCGCGCATCACCGGCCTTTTCCGTGAACGCACCATAAGTTTCATCGTCGTTATCGGCATTCTCCTAATCACGTTCGCCGAACTGGACAACTGGTATCGCTTGTTTGTTGCATTGTTTCCCTTAACCGTCGCGTTGATAGCCATTGGGGGGCTGATTCCAGATCAACCGAAAGGCTATATCCAGCGCGTCGGTCTTGGTGTGCTCGGATTCGCTCTTTTCGGGAGCGCGCTCGGTAACCTGGGCTACATGGCAAACGATTGGAATTATCGGCCGATCCTATTGCTAATCATCTTCGCCGTGGAACTGAATGACATCTTTGGCTACATCTGCGGCCATCTGTTCGGCGATCGAAAATTTGTTCCGAACACGAGTCCAAACAAAACCGTTGGCGGTGCGCTCGGCGCGATCATTTTGACCACGCCGCTCGTGGCAGTGATCGGTCATTTCATTTGGATAAACACCGCATTGGATAACCTGACCTGCTTAGTTGGTCTGGGGATTATCGTCAGCATAGTTGGCCAGTTCGGGGATCTGATGCTTTCTGCGATCAAACGTGATCTTGGTCTCAAGGACACAGCCAAGCTCATTCCCGGCCACGGCGGATTGTTGGATCGCTTCGACAGCCTGATTCTGGTCGCACCGGCTGTATTTCACTATGTCGCTTACTTTGTCGGTTTAGGCGTTGGGCAGCCGCAGCGCATTTTCTTCTAATGCCAATGGAACCATGGCAACTGCAACCCGCGCGTGATACTGGCCTGACTCCGACCGAGCGCTTTCGCAGCGTCCGACGCGAGAGCGGTCTGCTCGAAAGCGCGGCGCAGCAGACCTGCTTTTCTGTGTTGCGAATTTACTTCGCCATTGCTCATCGACTTACAATTTCGGGCCGGGAGAAGCTGCCGGTACACGGGCCTTTCGTGCTCGCGGCAAATCATTGCAGTCATCTCGATGCACTGGTTCTCGGAGCAGCGCTCAAGCCGCGCCACCGCGAACGCGCGTTCCCGATCGCCGCGGGAGACGTCTTCTTTCAAACCACTGCAGCCAGTGTGTTCTCCGCAATCATGCTTAACGCTTTGCCGATGTGGCGAAAAAGCTGTGGTCCGCATGCTCTTGCAGAGCTGCGTCGCAAATTGCAGGAAGAAAAATCAATTTATATCATTTTTCCGGAAGGCGGACGGACGCGCACCGGTTCGCTGATGCCTTTCAAGCACGGACTCGGCATGCTGGTCGCGGAAACAAATGTTCCGGTCGTGCCTTGCGGTCTTATTGGAACTTTTCAGGCTCTTCCGGCAAACCGAAAGGTTCCCCGACCTGTAAGAATAAAATTGATTATCGGAGATCGGCTCGAGTTTGCGTCGACGGTGAACGACCGCGCTGGGTGGTCACAAATCGCGCATCGTGCGGAATCCGCCGTGCGCGACTTGCTGAGTGATGCAGACAATCCTGTCTGCCCGCCTTAGCCATCGCAGGCAGGATTGCCTGCGTCACGAATGTTCCACATATCGCTCCAGCTTTTGCGCCAAATCAGGCGGTATATGCGCGACGATCAGAGCATCGTTGCCCTCGTATCGCAGTTCGAGGACGTGACCAACGCGGTGGATCTCCGCGATCAATGCGCTTTCCTTCGCGGGAATGCGAAATCGCGACCGCAATCGCCATGAGCTGAGTGCGCTCTCGAGAGCTTGCACGAGTTGATTTACTCCTTCTCCGGTACGCGCGGAAATCGCCACGCTACCGGGGAATCGTTTGAGATAAGAATCGACGACTTCACGATTCGGCAGATTGTCGATCTTGTTGAACACGACCAGCGTTTGCTTGCCGTAAGCGTCGAGTTCTTTGATCACCCGATCGACCGCTTCCATCTGCTCGTCCACCCGCGGATGACTTAGATCGACGATATGAATGAGCAAATCCGCTTCGCTGACTTCTTCCAGTGTCGCCTTGAACGATTCGATCAACGTGTGCGGAAGCTTGCGCAGGAATCCGACCGTGTCAGTTAGCAGGACCCGCTGTTTGTTAGGCAAGACAAAGCTGCGAGTCGTTGGATCCAGCGTGGCGAAAAGTTTGTCTTCTGCTATCACGTCCGCGCCCGTAAGCAGATTCAGCAAAGTGGATTTCCCCGCATTGGTGTAGCCAACTACTGCAGCGACCGGCCACTGATGGCGTTTTCGTCCTTGTCGCTGAATAGCTCGCGTTTTCCGCACCGATTCCAGCTCGCGCTCGAGGCGCGCGATTCGTTCCTGAACTCGCCGGCGGTCAACTTCCAATTGCGTTTCACCCGGGCCGCGTGTCCCGATCCCACCCGTCTGGCGTGACAGGTGATGCCACATCCGCGTGAGGCGCGGCAAAAGATATTGCAATTGTGCGAGCTCGATTTGCAGTCGGCCCTCACGGCTGCGCGCCCGTTGCGCAAAAATATCCAGGATCAATTGCGTTCGATCGAGCACCTTGCGCGCGAGTAGATTTTCCAGGTTCCGCCCCTGGGCTGGTGAAAGTTCATCATTAAAAATCACCGAGGTTACGTGTTGATCCTGACATGAAACTTTGATGGATTCCGCTTTGCCGCGGCCGATGTAGTACGGCGCGGTTGGCTTCTGCAATTTTTGCGTGACGGTATCGACCACCTTTGCCCCGGCGGAACTGGCCAATTCTCGCAGTTCATCGAGCGAGTCTTGTAAGTCCCACTTCGAGATCCCTTGTTTTTCCAAGCCGATCAAGAGCGTGCGCTCCTGTGTTTTCTGCGGACGCGTTTCAATCATCCCTTGTTCCGGCCTCCGACAGAATTCGGAGCGAGATCCGTTTCACAGCTTCGTTGTGAGTAAGAAACGACAGGTTCAGCGGCGAAAAATTAGTTTGCCCCCGAAACCAGGTCAACTGCCTTTTGGCGTAGCGGCGAGTCGCTTGTTGAATCTCCGCGATGCATTGCGCGAGCGATTTTTTTCCAGCGAGCAACTCACGAATTTCGCGCAAACCGATCATCTGCGACGCAGTCACACTCATTTCCGTAGCAGTGCGCACCTCTTCGATCACGCCACGCTCAAACATCATGTTCACGCGTTGATTGATTCGTTCGTAAAGCTCTTGCCGGTCGCGGAACACAAAAACACCGGTAGCCGCTTCGCTGTGCGAAGCGCCTTCACACAAGCGTTGTGCAGACATCGGTTTCCCAGTGAGTGACCAAATCTCCAGAGCCCGTATCAGGCGACGCCGGTTCTTGAGATCGATTTTTTGCGGCGTTTCTGGGTCGATCTCAATGAGCTGCGAACGCAAATCATCTAAACTCATCGCATTCAGTTGTTCGCGCAGATTTCGATCAGCCTGAGGAAGAGGCGCCAGTCCGTGTATGAGCGCTTTGACGTAGAGCCCGCTCCCGCCGACGACGATCGCGAGTTTCGCTCGTGAATTAATCTCTTTGATCGCGCAATTGGCGGCGCGCCGATATTTTTCGGCGTTCATCTCCTCGCTAGCCTGCACGGTGCCGATCAGGTGATGCGGCGCTTTCACAAGCGTGGACCGATCCGGTTTTGCCGTAAGCAGATCGAAACCACCATAAATTTGAAACGCGTCGGCACTGAGAATTTCCGCGCCGATTTCCTGGGCCACCTCGGCTGCCAGCTCAGACTTCCCCGTCGTAGTTGGGCCTACGATAAAGAAAGTGTGCTTCATTGAACCAGGTGATCTTAACTGCCCGACATTCTCTCAAAAATAAAATCGGCAGACTCAGCCTCCCATCGTCACTCATTTTCGTTCCGAGCCCAATTGCAGACTTGATTTTGTAGTGCGTTTTTACTTAAATCACGGCGTGAGCTGCTCCGGTCAGCCTGAATGCTCACCCCCGGACGAGGTCGCACACACCGCGGACCTACACGAATTGACTGCAAACGGTTCGGCGCCGCGCATACAGAAAGGGGAGGCGCAATTCACCACCACACACTGGAGCATGGTATTGGACGCACAAGGTGAATCGCCTATCGCGCAGGAAGCGCTGGAGAAGCTTTGCCGCGCTTATTGGCGACCCATTTATGGTTTTGTGCAGCGGCAGGGAATTGGACCGGAAGAAGCAAAAGATATCACCCAGGGATTTTTTGCAGATTTGCTTGAGCACAAAAGTCTTGCTGCCGTCCGCAAGGAAAAAGGACGCTTTCGTTCTTATCTGCTTGGGGCACTAAAATATTTTCTCGCCGACGAACGCCGTCGCATGATGGCAATCAAGCGAGGAAAAGGACAAGTGCTTATCCCGCTCGAAGAATTACGCGCCGACGAACGAACTGAAATAGAACTCACGGATCGGTTAACTGCGGATCACATTTACGAACGTCGCTGGGCGTCTACGGTGCTCGCACGCGTGCTTGATCTGTTAAAAAATGAGTACCGGGCGGCAGGTAATGCCGGATTATTTGACTCTTTGAAGCAACTGTTACCGGACGAACCCGGCGCCCCCACTCAAGCGGACATCGCTGCGCAACTAGATATGAGCGCCAATGCTGTCAGGCAGGCGTTTTATCGCTTTCGTCATCGCTATCAATCATTATTGCGAGAGGAAATTTCTCACACCGTTGCTACGCCCGGCGACGTTGAAGACGAGCTACGTCATTTGATAGCCGTCGTGCGAATGTAAGACCTGATATTCCGCGCAGATATGGCGACAGTCACGAGAGTCTGTCGAAAGTGCGGCACGAAAATCTTTTCCGACGCACCGGAAGGACTGTGCACCGGGTGCGTCCTCGAAACGGCGCTTGGAATGTTTCACGACGCGCTAGCCGCTGATGATGACTGCGGCTCGGCTAAAAGCGTCGAAGGCAGAGAAGCAACCGAAAATAAAACAGCTGTGCGCGCTGCAAGGATTCTGGGAGAGCTGGGTGACTACGAGTTGCTGGAGGAAGTCGGACGCGGCGGCCAAGGTGTCGTATTTCGCGCTCGGCAAAAGAGCCTCAATCGTGTAGTCGCACTAAAGATTATCGGCCTTGGTCAGTGGGCCACAAAAGCCCACCTAAGGCGCTTTCGCTTGGAAGCAGAAGCTGCTGCTAGTCTCGATCATCCATTCATCGTTCCTATCTACGAAGTGGGCGAGCGCGATGGGCAATGCTACTTCAGCATGAAATTTGTCGAAGGCGGTCAGCTTGACGAAGTGGTTAAAGAAACGCCAATGCCGATTCGGCAGGCGGTGGAACTCATCGCCAAGGTGGCACGCACCGTGCACTACGCGCACGAACACGGCATTCTCCATCGAGACATTAAACCGGGGAACATTCTGCTGGATGCAAAGGGTGAACCGCAGCTCACCGATTTTGGCCTTGCTCGACTAGTCGAATCTGAAAGCACGATTACCCGCACTCTGGAAGTGCTAGGCACACCCAGTTACATGGCTCCCGAACAAGCAGCCGGTAACAATGCCGTGCCAAAGAGCGCAACAGATGTGTACGGGCTAGGAGCAGTGCTTTATCAGCTTCTGACAGCCCATCCGCCCTTTGCCGGAGGAACAACCTACGAAACCATCAAGTTACTTCTGGAAACCGAGCCACGCCAACCGCGCCTCTGGAATCCAAAAGTAGATGGGGATATCTCTACCATTTGCCTGAAGTGTCTCGAAAAAGATCCACCGCGCCGTTACTCTTCTGCTCTGGCATTGGCCGAAGACCTGGAACGGTGGCTAAGGCACGAACCAATCCAGCGCGGCGCACCGGAGTATTGCCCGAGGAAAGAAATGGCTGCAACGAAATCCAACAGCAGCGGGAATAGCCGTGTTGTCACTCGCGCTGATAGCAGCAGTCGGTGTCATCGTTTTGAAAAGCGACCTATTCCGCCGTCCTGCAGCAGCTGGAATAGCGGTCCTTCCATTTGAAAATCTAAGTAACGACAGAGAGGACGCCTCCTTTGCCGATGGTATCCAGGACGACCTTCTGACCAAGCTGGCGAAGATTGCCGATCTCAGGGTCATCAGCCGCACCAGCGTCATGGGTTATCGGGGCAAACAGAACACGCGCCACATTGGACGTGCGCTTCGGCGTGTCTCACGTGTTAGAGGGTAGCGTGCGAAAAGTCGGTGCCTGGCTTCATATAAACGTCCAGTTGATCGACACCCGCACCGATTCGCACGTCTGGGCGGAAGAGTACGATCGCGATCTGAAAGAGATGTTCGCAGTCCAGAGTGAGATCGCGCAAAAAGTCGCCCGGCAATACACGCCAAAATCTCAGCAGCTGAAAGGCTAGCCATACAAAGCCCACCCACAGCCGATCTCACCGCTTCGATCTTTATAGCCGCGCCAAAAATCCCTTCTACCCGGGCTGTCAGCTTTACTGATGGAAAGCAGACCTGCTAAAGGCCGCCGACCTGTTGAATCAGGCTGTCGCGTATGACCCAACGTTTTTCCAGGCGTATTGCCAACTCGTATTGTTCATGATGAGCTTTACCACTTTCGTTTCGACCATACGCCTGAGCGTCTGACATGGCGCAGGCGGCTATCGAATCGGCGTTTCGGCTGCGTCCTGATGCAGGCGAGGCACACCTCGCCCGTGCGGAACATCTTTATCGCGGATACCTCGATTATGAACGGAGCTACGGCCGAACTTGAAACCGCTCGCCAAACTCTGCCCAATGACGCCCGGTTATTCGAGCTCAAGGGTTACATCGAGCGCCGCCGCCCGGTGGGAACCAGGAAGAGGCGTTACGCAATCTCGAGCGCGCAATCGATCTTGACCCGCGAAACGTTTTCTTGCTGCAGCAGATCGTGCTCAGTTACGTTATCTCTGCGCTATCGCCGACGAAGCAGCTATCTTGGATCGTGCGCTGTCGATCGAGCCGAACAACCAGAGATGAAAGCCACACGCGCGGAGCTGGAATTCGATTGGAAAGCTAATACGCGGCCCTTGCATCAATTGATGGATGAACTTCGCACCAAAGACCCTAGTGCGATTCAAAGTGTGGCTGATAGCTGGCTTATCTGCGCATTGGCGGAGCGCGACGCTGCTGCCGCCACCAAGGCTGTTGGCGGCGCTGGGCGAAGAAGGTGTCTGGCAACGAAACGCTACAGATTCAGACCTCCTTTCCTGAAGGCTTATCGCTCGGATGACAAAGGATGATGCCAAAGCACGTGGGACTTTCACCGCGGCGCGCGTGGAGCAGGAGAAACTGGTTGGCGCCCATCCTAATGATGCTGGTGCTCTATGCGTCTTGGCTTGATTCGACGCTGCTTTGGGGCGAAAGGACGAAGCGCTTCGCGAAGGCCAGCGCGCGGTTGAGCTGCTTCCCGTGGAAAAGGATGCGATTGACGGCACGCGCATGATCTTGTGCTTGGCGAGAATTGCTGCGTGGGTTGGCGATAAAAATCTCGCCTGCGAACAGCTCGACCCGTTCCACCCGCCTTCCGGGCGGCCGTAAGCTATGGCCGACTTGAAGCTGATGCCTTGTTGGGACCCGCTGCGCGGCGACCCATGCTTCGAAAAAATCGTCGCTTCTCTTGCCACGAAATGAAGTAACCAAGAATTAACACGAATCGAGACGAATTCGGTCCTATGGCTTCGTGTTCGTAATGGTTAATTCTAAGTTTGATTTCTTATCTGTGACATCCGCGTAATCCGCGGTTCGTCTGCATTTTCGCGTAACGGGTGGGAAAATTTTACGCAAGTACATCATCGAACGGCACAGAAATGACTTCTTAAAAGATCTGGACTCCATTTACGCTGGCGGACCAAGCGGTAACCCGGAGTTATACGATCCGGCTGATCCAATCAAATTCCTAATCGAAAGCAATGGCCAGTTTGAGGATTTGCCGCGAGATCCGATAAATCACGTGGCGATTATCGGTGATCCACGGAACGACGAGAACATGATGATCGCCGGTCTGCACGCGGCCTTTCTTTTGTTTCATAACCATGCAGTGGATCTCATTCGATCACAGAATCCAGGCATCCCTGACAATGACGCTTACTTACAAGCCCGTCGCCTGACGGTGTGGCACTACGAGTGGATGATCCTTCACGAGTTTCTGCCACACATCGTCCCTCAGTCTGTGATCGATGATATCCTAACAAATGGTCGCCATTTCTATAACCCGCTGCACAACGAAGCGTTTATCCCGGTGGAGTTCCAGATCACCTACCGATTCGGGCACAGTATGGTGCGCCCATCTTACCGCGCCAATCTTCATGGCGACAATGGCCAGCCATTCTTCGGTATGGTTTTCGACCCGGCGGGGGAAGGCAGCTTTGACCCGTGGACTTGCGTGGCGGCGCGAGAGCTCCGAGGCGCTTTATCGGCTGGCAGACTTTCTTCGACTTCGGCGGCGCTTACAGTGCCGATGTACGTCCGAACAAAAGGATCGACACAATAGTTTCGACGCCACTGTTCCGCCTTCCGCTGGGGACGATATTCAATGGGATGCCGCCGGACTCGCTGATGCAACGCAATTTGTTGAGATGTGTCACATGGATGCTTCCTTCCGGCCAGAGGATCGCAAGTCAAATGGGCATACCACCACTCAGTAGCAGCGAGCTAGCCGAGTTGCGGCGATTCGTCCCGAGTTTGTCCAATCAACACCGCTTTTCTATTACATCTTGAAGGAAGCTCAGTTGAGAGAGGACGGACTACGTCTCGGCCCTATGGGCGCGCGAATCGTGGCGGAAGTATTTATCGGCTTGCTCCAGTTAGATCCTGACTCTTACCTAAGTGTGCAGCCCAGTTGGCTACCAACGCTACCCACCCATGACGGAACGCCCGAGAATTTTCGCATGATCGACTTCCTGACCTTTGCCGGCGTCGATCCCGCCAGCCGCGGTCAGTAGGCCGTAATTCACGAATCAATAGCCGCCTTCACTTGCTTCGAGGTGGCAGGCAAATCGACACTAATCGAACGTCATTAACTCGTGTTCATTCGCTTCCATCAGCCTTTGCCCGGTTTAATGGCATCCGGGTTATCGGTGTAATCAGGTTGCCAAAGCTTCTCTATTTTCCGCGTAACGTGACGTGAAACTTTACGAAGTACATCACTGAACGGCCAGAACTCCACTCTTGAGACTGAGAGTCAGAGGGAGCCCAAACAAACAACCAAAACACAGTTTATGAAAAATCGAGACATTACATTCACGACGATATTCCTGACGCTTGGCTTCCTTGCACTTTCTCCAATTGCCCGAGCGGTCAGTCCCGCGCCAGATGGAGGCTATCCTGGGGGCAACACGGCAGAAGGCCAGAAAGCTCTTTTGACCCTCACCACGGGGACATACAATACAGCGGTTGGTGTATTTTCACTCGAGAGCAACAGCACGGGAAACCTCAACACGGCTCTTGGCGCTGGAGCCCTCCTGGTCAACACCGCAGACCAAAATACCGCTACCGGCGCTGCGGCGCTTTTGAGCAACAGCACCGGATTCGCCAACACGGCCAATGGAGCGTTTGCGCTTTTTAGTAATACGGAAGGTAACAAGAACACTGCCACCGGAAACAGTGCGCTCTTAAGCAATACCAACGGCGGCGAGAACACGGCCCTGGGTTTTGACGCGCTCGAAAATAATACTACTGGTGGCGAGAACACCGCCGCCGGAACGGGCAGTCTTGCGAACAACACCGAGGGTATTAGCAACACGGCCGTCGGTGCCGACGCGCTCTTTGCAAATACTGTTGGCCAGTATAACACGGCTGTCGGAGTGGCGAGCCTTCAGAACAACACTACTGGCGGCTACAACACGGCCTTAGGTCTTATCGCACTCCAATATAATACGACTGGCGGCTTCAACACCGCCAACGGTTATGGTGCGCTCATCTACAATTCCACTGGCAACAATAACACCGCGCTCGGCGGCTTCGCGCTGGAAAACAATTCTACGGGCGGAAATAACACCGCTGTCGGTCAGTCCGCGCTCCGCAACAGCAACGCTGACGACAACACGGCGGTTGGTTTTAATACGCTATACAACAATACCACCGGTAGCCTCAACGTTGCCGTGGGAGATCGAGCTGGTTCCAACCTCACCACCGGCAGCAACAACATCGTCATCGGCGCCGGTGTGCTGGGCGACGCTGGGGATGAGAATACGATCCGGATCGGCAACGGAGACATGGCGGCGACTTTTATCGCTGGCATTGTTGGTGCCACCAGCGCTGGTGGCACCTCGGTTTTTATCGACTCGGCCGGGAAGCTTGGCACCATCACCTCCTCAAAACGCTTCAAGGAAGGCATCAAACCCATGGACAGAGCTAGCGAAGCGCTGCTTGCGCTCAAACCGGTTACCTTCCGTTACAAGAAAGAGATCGATCCGGCGGGCAAATCGCAGTTCGGACTTGTGGCTGAAGAAGTGGAAAAAGTGAATCCGGATCTGGTTGTGCGCGACAAGCAAGGAAAACCGTACAGCGTCCGCTACGATCAGGTAAACGCCATGGTGCTCAACGAATTCCTCAAAGAGCATAAAAGAGTGCAGACTTTGGAAGCCACCGTCGCGCAGCAGCAAAAAGAACTGGAAGTTCTCTCAGTCCGACTAAAGGAACAGGGCGCGCAAATCCAAAAAGTGAGCGCCGACGTTGCGTTGAACAGAGCGGCGACAAGTCAGGTAGCTCTAAAACAAAGAATGACGGCTTCCGAGCCGTCGAAAGCGAACGACGACTCCGAAGTCGTCACCCTTGATGCCAACGCCAACGACTGGAGCAGACAATGAAAAAGTTAAAAACAAATCCACGAACGTTAGTTCTCATTCCAGCCCTGTTTTACGGCCTTGCGCTTGTTCCCACAGCGCAAGCGGTCACACCTTCGCCGGACGGTGGTTATCCCGGTGGCAATACGGCAGAAGGACAACAAGCCCTCCTTCGTCTCACCAGCGGCACATATAACACAGCTCTTGGATTCTTCTCACTCAGCAGCAACACCGGAGGCGACTTCAACACGGCCATTGGCGCCGGGACGTTGCTCTTCAACACCTCATTCGAAAATACGGCCACTGGCGGGGCGGCGCTTTTAAACACCACTATCGGCGACGCCAACACGGCCAATGGAGCGTACACGCTTGTGAGCAATGTCGACGGCAGCGATAACACCGCAATGGGTGATCAAGCCCTCTTTAGCAACATCACCGGTGACTTCAACACGGCCATCGGTGTAAGTGCGCTCATTAGGAGCACAGGCGACAGCAACACTGCCACCGGGGCACTCGCGCTCGTTAACAACATCCAAGGCCAATCCAACACTGCCATCGGCGCATCGGCGCTCCCAAATAACAGCTCTGGCAGTGGCAACACGGGCCTGGGCTTCGAAGCCGGCTTCAATGTCACAACGGCGAGTAACGTTATCTGTATCGGCAACCTCGGCGGTGAAAACATCGACAACAGCTGCTTTATCGACAACATCCAGGGCGCAGCTGTTGATGCGACCACCGCCGCTTCTGTGTTCGTTGATGCGGAGGGAAAATTAGGCACGTTACCTACCGATCATAATGGACGCAGGGTGACTGTGCCTAATCCTGACCAGCGTCAAGCGATCATTAATGAATTCCTCCAACAGCAGAGCAGGATCGCGGATTTGGAAGCCACAGTTGCCCGTCTCGCGGTGACGCTCAAAGAGCAGGCTGCGCAAATCCAGAAAGTGAGCGGCCAGTTTCAAGTGAGCAAACGCACGCCCGACATGGATGTCAATAATCCGTAGAGGAGAACTGAAAACAGGTTGTGGCCGGGATCATCCGCCTTCGTCGGGACTACGGCGTGACAAGCCGATCTCGGCTACATTTGCAGCGAACTAGCAAGAAAGGACTGACAGAAGTGAAGCACATGAAACAACCAATTAGAATCGAAACAGCATCATTTCTTACGCGTTTACGCCGGTACCTGCAGGAAGCTGCTGCATGGCTGCAAGCAAGTGCCAGGCATTGCAGGCGGGTCCTCTTCGCGATTGGCTTCCTTGCGCTTTCTCAAATGGCACAAGCGGTGAGCCCGGCGCCGGACGGAGGTTACCCCGGGTTCAATACGGCAGAGGGGGCTAATGCCATTAAGAACATCACCACCGGTGTTGGAGACACAGGGGTGGGTTGGTTTTCGCTCTTTAGCAACACCGATGGCAGTTTCAACACTGGTGTCGGCGCCGGTACGCTTTTATTCAACGTGGGGGACCAAAGCACCGGTGCGGGAGTCGACAATACGGCTGTTGGCGCAGCGGCGCTTTTATCCAACATGATGGGCAGCGATAACACAGCGGTTGGAACCGCCAGCCTTTTAAATAACACGACGACCGGTAATACGGCTGTGGGCTCTCGAGCGCTTCTTAGTAACACCACCGGAGGCACAATTGGCAACATCAACGGAAACGATATCGGTCCCAATGTCGCCGTCGGAGCGCAGGCCCTTGAGAGCAATACCCTAGCAGGCGCCAACACTGCAGTGGGTTATCAGGCTCTTCACAGTTTTGTCGCTGGCCCAGTCGGCGCGGAGCAGGTTGGGGCGTGCACTGCCGTCGGCTTTAAAGCCCTGGGCAACGCTACCGGCGGCATCGGCAACAGCGCATTTGGTTACCAGGCGCTCCTTAACAATACTGATGGCGACAGCAACATTGCGATCGGACCGTCCGCCCTATTTGGTAACACCATCGGTCGCTGGAACGTCGCCGCCGGCGGGAGTGCGCTCATTAGTAATGTCACGGGTGAATCGAACACGGCCATCGGGCAGCAAGTGATGCAATCAAACATTAGTGGCAGCAATAATACAGCCGTCGGTGATCAAGCGCTCACCTATAACACCAATGGCAGCCACAATATCGCCGTGGGCGACGGAGCTGGCGTCAACGTCATGACGGCCGATCGCGTGATTTGTATCGGCGCCGGCGGTGCAGACACCAGCAACAGCTGCTATATCGGTCAGATCTTCAACGCTACTTGTATAGGAGGAAGTGGCGTGTTCATTGACGCAAATAACAAACTTGGCACGATTACCTCCTCCAGACGGTTTAAAGACGAAATTAAGCCAATGGGCAAAGCCAGTGAAGCGCTCCTGGCGCTCACACCGGTCACTTTCCACTATAAAAAGGAGATCGATCCGGCAGCCATATCGCAGTTCGGGCTTGTGGCTGAAGAAGTAGAAAAAGGTAAATCCGAACCTCGTGGTGCGAGACAAAGACGGAAGGGCCTACAGTGTGCGCTACGACCAGGTGAACGCGATGTTACTAAATGAGTTCCTCAAGGAGCACAAGAAGGTGCAGCAACTGGAGGCAGCCTTCGCACAACAGCGCAACGATTTCGAGGTAACGATCGCCGAGTTGAAAAAAGAGATCGCGGGTGTTGTCGCTCGGTGTAAAAATCAGGACGAGGAAATCCAGAAGGTGAGTGCTCAGGTTGAGCTGAACAAGACTATTTCGCGAAAGGTTGCGAATAAGTAACAGATTGGGTCGCATTGCTTGGCAGTGCAGGCTGCTAGGCCGCCACAGGGCGGAGGCCGTGATCACCGGCAAGTCTCGACAGCTTGCAAGACTGGGCCAATTTCGGTGTGGCTTCAGAATTAGGTGCGCAAAAGATGTTATCGGCAGGGTTGCTGACAACCACAGGCTGGCTGTGGGGTGTTTGTCATTCTGAGCGAAGCGAAGAATCTCAGATTGTCCGATTTTGTCATCGCACTAATGACAGCCAGAGATGTTTCGCTCCGCTCAACATGACAGACGGGTGCGAGACGCCTGGTTGCCCCACAGGCTGGAAGCCTGTGCTACTCTTCGCGCGCGGCTTTGACGATTTGGGCGAAGCTGCGTGGGTCCAGGCTGGCGCCGCCGACAAGGGCGCCATCAATGTCAGGTTGGCTCATGAGTTCGCGTGCGTTTTCCGGTTTGACGCTGCCGCCGTACTGAATTCGGATCCGGTCGGCTGTCGTGTCGTCGGACATTTCGCGCACGGTGTGGCGAATGAATGCGTGCGCTTCCTGTGCCTGAGCTGGTGTGGCATTGCGACCAGTGCCGATGGCCCAGACTGGCTCGTACGCAATCACTGTTTCCTGAAGTTCTTTTGGAGTCAGACCATCGAGACTGCCGCGCAATTGCACCGACAATATTTTTTCCACGTCGCCTTTGTCGCGTTGTTCGAGCGTTTCTCCGATGCAAACAATCGGACGCAGTGCCGCCGCATGCGCCGCGCGCACTTTGCGATTGACGATTTGGTCGGTCTCACCAAACAACGTGCGGCGTTCGCTGTGGCCAAGCACGACGTAGTGCACGAAAAGGTCGCGCAAAAGCGCAGCGCTGATCTCGCCAGTAAAGGGCCCGTTGTTTTCCCAATACATGTTTTGCGCCCCGACCTTTATGTTCTGTGCGTTGCCTAAAGCTTGGATCACTTTCGCGATTGCCGTAAACGGTGGAACGATCACCACGTCGACATCGGTGATTTCGCCTATGTCCCGAAGCAACAACGACTCCACAAACCGCTCTGACTCGGCCTGCGTCATGTTCATCTTCCAATTAGCTGCGATGATTTTTTTGCGCATCGGATTTACTTGTCATCCCGAGGCGAAGCGCAGCGAAGTCGAGGGATCCCGCGGCGAAATCGTGCAGTGATTCCTCGGGATTCCTCGACTTCGCTCGGAATGACGCATGTTTATTTATCGCTGAGCGCCGCCACACCGGGAAGTTCTTTGCCTTCGAGCAATTCGAGTGTTGCACCGCCGCCGGTGGAAATGAACGTCATTTTTGCACCGAGACCGGCCTGTTTGACCGCCGTCACGGAGTCGCCGCCACCGATGATGGTCGTTGCCCCGGATTGTGCCATTGCTTCTGCGATTGCGATTGTGCCTTCGCCGAATTCAGGAATTTCAAAAACGCCCATCGGTCCATTCCACAAGATCGTTTCTCCCGTGACAATCTCCTCCTGATAAAGCGCAATCGTTGCCGCGCCAATATCCACTGCCTGCCATCCCTCCGTGATTCCGTGCTGGGGCGACAGGCGGCTGGTATTGCGGAGGTTCGCGCCCGGCCGAATTTCATCTGCCTCGACCACATCAATGGGAATGAGAAACTTCACGCCGCGTTGCTTGGCCAGGTCCAAAAGCTCGCGCGCGAGATCGACCTTGTCAGATTCAACGCGGCTCGCGCCGATAGGAATTCCCTCTGCTTTCAAAAACGTGTTGGCCATCGCGCCGCCAATGAGAATCGTGTTGGCCTTTTCCATTAACGCTTTTAGAACCCCGATTTTGTCTGAAACCTTGGCGCCACCTAAAATGACGACGAACGGTGTGGCCGGATTCTGAAGTCCATCGCGCAGATGCTTCAGTTCTTTCTCCATCAAAAGACCCATGGCCGATTTCTGCACGAATTTTGTTATACCCGCCGTTGACGCATGCGCGCGATGCGCGGCGCCGAAAGCATCATTCACGTAAAGATCACCCAAGCCCGCAAGGGCTTTGGCGAATTCTGGATCATTCGCTTCCTCACCTGGTTGAAACCGAACATTCTCGAGGAGGGCGACATCGCCGTTCTCCATGTGCTCAACGATCTTCGTCGGCACATCACCAATGGTGTCGTGACTGAAAATAACGGGATGATGGATCAGTGAATGCAAATATTCGCCGATTGGCCGAAGCGAATATTTGTCAACCGGCTTGCCTTTGGGCCGGCCGAAGTGCGACATCAAAATGGTTTTCGCACCATGTTCGCGGAGGTAATTAATGGTCGGCAGGCTTTCGCGGATTCGGGTGTCATCAGTGACTTGAATTTTGCCGCCGCGAACTTCGGTCGGCACGTTGAAGTCCACCCGCACCAGCACACGTTTTCCGCGGACGTCGAGATCACGGACAGAAACCTTCGCCATTATTAAACCTTACTCCTGCTCATGCTCCTGCTCATGCTCATGCTCAACCGCGTAAATTCCTTCGTCTTCACGCAAGAACTCCGCTCGTTCAGAAAATCTCATCAGCATTCCCATGAGCATGTTCACGATTCGGACGAGCCTTTCCTTGGCAGGAAGGATCCGCTCAGCAGCGACAAGCTTTCGCACCGTAAGCACATCGAGGCATGCAGCGCACTCCAGCGCTGAACCGCGAGCGATTTCCAGAAAGCGAGCACGATCAACAGTGGAGAATTTGCCATTTCCTTCTGCGATATTCAGGGGGAGACTGGTCGAAGCGCGATCGAGCTGATCTTTGGCAGCTGCTTTAGCCGAAATTTGACTCAGCAACTCTCCGACCCAGCCACAAAAAGCAATCGATTCCTGATAAACATCCAGTTTTTCGTGGTCGAAGTAGATTTTCATACTCGATCCATGAGCAGGAGCAAGAGCATGAGCAAGACCGACTACTCCGCCAGCATTTCCATCAACTCCACACAACGATTGCTGTAGCCCCATTCGTTATCGTACCATCCGACGACTTTTACGAAACGATTGCCCATCGTCAGGGTCAGTTTGCTATCGAAGATGCAGGAGTGCGGATTGCCAACGATGTCCTCGGAAACGAGCGGCTCGTCGCTGAACTCGAGCACGCCTTTGTAGCTTTTATTCGATGCTGCTTCCTTGAACGCAGCATTGATCGTGTCCACGGTCGCGTCTTTTTCCAGCACAGCGGTGAAATCTGTCACCGAACCGTCAGGCGTCGGAACCCTGAATGCGCCGCCGTTCAGTTTTCCTTTCAGCGCTGGAATTACCTCGCCGATCGCCTTTGCCGCGCCGGTCGTGGACGGGATGATGTTGATTGCTGCAGAGCGCGCGCGTCTCAGGTCGCTGTGCGGAAAATCGAGAATACGCTGGTCGTTGGTATAACTGTGGATCGTGCTCATGAATCCGTGTGCGATCCCGAAGGTGTCATTCAATACTTTCGCCATGGGCGCCAGACAGTTCGTTGTGCAACTGGCGTTGGAAACGATTTTGTCCTTGTCGGGATCGTAAACGTCATCATTCACGCCGATGCAAATTGTCACATCCGGATCTTTTGCTGGTGCGCTGATCAACACGCGTTTCGCACCAGCTTTCAAGTGCAGTTCGGCTTTATCGCGATTGGTGAACAGACCGGTCGATTCAAGCACCACATCGATATCCAGTTTTTTCCACGGGAGATTCGCTGGATCGCGGTCCTTCAAAACCTTAATTTTGTGACCCCGCACGATGATATTTTCGTCGTCGTACCCGATCTCGCCGTCGAATTTACCGTGTACCGAATCCCACTTAAGGAGATGCGCCAGGGTGTGCGTGTCGGTGAGATCGTTGACCGCTATAACACGCTCCACCTGTTTTTGTGACATTGCGCGAAGGACGTTGCGCCCGATGCGCCCGAAACCGTTGATTGCAAAATTAGCCATAGGAAAAGTTGAACGTTGAAGAGTTAAACCGTTACGCGGAAAAGCTTCAACGTCCAACTCGTGTGTTTAGCAAACAGAACGTTCCCGTTCACTGTCATGTTGAGCGAAGCGAAACATCTCTGATTATCTATCCGCGTGGTGCGAGACGAAAAACATCAGAGATTCTTCGCTTCGCTCAGAATGACACAGAACACGCATTTAACGGCGACAAACCGATAAATGCTTACTGAGAGTTTTGCCATGAACCGGTGCATTTCACTCGCTGTTATGACGTGTTCTCTCTTATACGCTTCGCTCCTCCATGCCGAACCGAAAGCCATTCTCGTCTTCGGCGACAGTTTGTCAGAGGGCTTTATGCTCAAACACAGCGAAGCTTACCCGGCTTTACTCGCAAAAAGGCTGCGCGCGGCGGGTCTGAACTTTTCAGTGACCAACGCGAGCGCGACCGGCGGGACAACTGAGGGCGGCTTGGAACGCTTACCCCCGCATTTAAAGCACAGAATCGACATTTTGATTCTGGAGTTGGGAATCAACGACGCCTTTCGCGGCGTGCCGGTCAAGCAAATCCAAGACAATCTCCAAGAGATCATCGACAAGGTGAAAGCGCGGAATCCAACTGCACGCGTGGTGATCGCAGGGATCCGACTTCCAGGTTTCACGGCTGACGATTACGTGGCTGCCTTCGGCCAGATGTTTGCTGATTTAGCCGCGAAAAATCGAGCGGCATTAGTGCCTTATTTACTCCAAGGCGTGGCAGGCAATCCTTCGTTGAATTTATCGGACGCCATTCATCCAAATGCGGCCGGCCAAAAGATTCTTGCCGAAAACGTCTGGCGCGTACTCGAACCGGTGGCGCGCGAAGTGGCGACACGCTGAGATCTCGAACCAACGACAACAGCCCGCATTCGCTGTCATTCTGAGCAAAGCGAAGAATCTCAGATTATCGGTTTTGTGCTCTCATCGCAATCGTCCGAGATGTTTGCTCCGCTCAGCATGACAATGGGTGGAAAAGGCAACCGCGGAGCGGACTTGGCGCGTAAATAAAGAAACGAACGAATCCGATGGACCCTGCACGACCCGCTGATCCCGATCCGGCCGATCCATTCTTCCGACAACGCGCCGACCACGCGATTCTGGAAAACATCGAAATCGCCACTGAAGGTGAAGATTGGGATGAATGCGTGAATAAACTGCGACCGGTCCTGAAGAACGTTGCCGGCGTTGAAGACGTAAAAGTTGATCTCCCGCACGAGCGCGTGATCGTCACATTCGATCCGCGCAGAACACATCCGCCCGATCTGCACGATGCCATCTTGAAGAGCGGCTATAAACCTGGGCCAGTGGCAGATTGAACGACGTCATCCCGAGTGAAGCGCAGCGGAGTCGAGGGAACCCGTGGCGAAACCTTGAGATAATACACCGGGATTCCTCGACTCCGCTCGGAATGACCAGGTCAAATCGCCGGCTGCTGCTGGGTCAGGCAATGAAACGTGCCAAGGCCCCAGATTAGCTCGCGGCAATCGATGCCGATCACCCGCCGATCCGGAAAACATTCGCGCAGGATTGATAACGCAGCTTCATCGTTTGGATCGGCAAATGTGGGTACGAGCACGCATGTGTTTGCGATGTAAAAATTCGCATAGCTTGCGGGGAGTCGCAGTCCTTCGCGTACCATCTTCTTCGGCATCGGAACGGTGAGGATGTCGAGTTTGCGGGTACCAATTTTCATCTCGCGCAGACGTTCGAGATTGTTCTGAAGCGGTTCGTAATTTTCGTCGTCGCGATTTTCTTCAACGACTGTCACGACAGTTCGCTCGGACACGAATCGCGTTAGGTCATCGATGTGACCATCAGTGTCGTCGCCGGCGATGCCCTCGCCAAGCCATAGAATGTCGCTCACGCCGAGATAATCGCGCAGCCGTTGCTCGATCTCATCGCGCGAAAGATTGGGATTCCGATTCTTGTTCAGGAGGCAGGACTCACTTGTGAGTAACGCGCCGCTGCCGTTCACATCGATGGAGCCGCCTTCGAGGATCATGTGCGGATAGAAAACCGGCAGTTTCAGGATTTCAGCGACGCGTGTCGGCACAACTTCATCGAGATCAAACGGCGGATATTTGTTTCCCCATGCGTTGTAATCCCAGTCCACCACGGCAAGTGGAGATGGCGCGCCCTCGAGCCGAGGTGCATCGGGCGGCGCGAGGGCGCGCCGGCTCCAATCGCGACCGCGTGTCAGAAAAATCGGGCCGTGGTCGCGGCACCATGGCTCGTTGGTGGGAACACGATAAAAGGGGATCCGTTGCATCGGCAGGCCGGTCAAAACCGACCGCGCTTCGGCTTCATGTGCGCCATTACAAACGTTAATACAGACCTGCTCGGAATCGATCAATGCTTCGACCATGGCGCGCAACGCAGGCAGCACGCGATCGAACGACTCCGGAAAACTAATGCCCTCGCGTCGCGGCCATGAGAGCCATGTGGCTGTGTGCGGTTCCCATTCGGCCGGCATGTGATAACCGAGCACGGCTGGAGTTTGTGAACTCATCAAGCGAACGTCGAACGCGCCACGCTAAACGTCCAACGCTCAACTCAGAATTAGACTGGAAGGAGTTGACTCGCGGGGTCAGCGCGAGCGCTCCTTTACGTACATGATGTGCGCACTCGCTGGTTTGTAGATGGCGCCAACGATTGCGCCTGCAATTGTGAATTGGATTACCGCCCCGGCGATCCAGCCACAAAGGATTTTGAACGTTAAAGGTTGGACCGCGAACGAGATCAAATGTGGCCCTGCGTACACCAAGCCCACCAGAAGGCCGAGCAGCGCTCCGGCCCCTGCGCGCCCGCTCGGAATGTACCGGACACACAGCAGCGTGAAAAAGAATGCCATGGCGAACTGACCCAAGGCAAGCCAGCCAAAGTAACTCTTTAGGTCGGCTTCCGGTCGCAAAAGCGTCGGCACTTCTCTATGGACATCGTGCATTAGGGTTGCGTACCAAAGGAAGCCGAACACGAAGAGGAACACGAACGCCGCGATGGATGCGAAAGAGAATTTCTTCCAGTTCATAACTTCTTTCCCGTTGAGATTTGCTTTGGTCCCCAATTGATCCGCGACTTTCATGGCTATCCCGCCGGCGAATGTCGATCGCAAACTGTTCGGACGATCAATGACTGGTCGACTGAGAGAAGTCGTTAAAACGGCTCGTTCCGCTTCGGCGATAGAGCACCGGCCGGAAGGCCGGTGTTAATGAGAGGCCGAAAAAGAAGACGCTGCGTCGCAGATTTGCCGGGTTGCCGGCTGACCGAAGGCGCGATACTCAAATCGCAAATCAGCAATCAAAAATCAATTCACCCACCTACCGTCGTCCGAAACGAGGATTGGTAGTTCTTCCATCATGAATTGGGTTTTTCCGATAGCCCCAATCATGCGTGTGCCAGTCGCCGCGTACCACTTTTTGGACATTTCCTCGCCGGTGTGGCAGCCCCAGCTCTTAACGTAGGCGCCACGAGCGAAAACTCGACGATTGATTTGTGCCAGATCGTTTTCGTGCAGCCAGGATTTACAGGCGCTTTCTATATTGTTACTGTAATCAAACATGAAACACGCCCGGTTCGAATGCCCGAAATATTCGAAGCCGGTGACCTTCATCTGATCTCGCGGCTGGCCGTGGTTCAAATAGTCGATGACTTCCTTGCCCGTGCCGAACCAAACGAGATTGATATTGAACTTGTCCCGGATGGTACCAATCAGACTGATCAGATCCTGGTGCTCCTGCGTCGCACGGTCCACGTAGCCCTGCTTGTAAACAAGCCAGGTGATCTTCGTATCCGGCCCGAGTTGGGTGCGCAATTGTTCCGTGCGCAACCGCGCTGCCCGCACAAAGTTCGCCCACCAATGATCGTGCGGAAAAGCTTTGTATTTTTCCCATTGATACATCGATGGCCCGCCAACCAGGATTACATATTCACCCCCGGCGGGCGGCGCTGCCCGCAGACCGAGCGCGATCATCGACAAACAGCACACGAGTAACAGACGTTTCATCATTTTCGGTAAGAATGAGTATTTATGCAGAGCACGAAATTCCGCAAGTGGTAGGGCGCGTCCGCCGGGCGCCGCAATTTCCGCAGGTGGCCCCGAGGGCGGGCCGTCTCCAATCCTTCCTATGAGTCTGCATCCACCTCATCGCGCATCAGGTCTTCCCGCGTTTGCCGCTTCCGGATCAGCGCGACCTTGTCACCGCGAACGAGCACTTCCGCCGGAAGTGGACGCGAATTGTAGTTCGACGCCATCACAAACCCGTACGCGCCGGCGCTCATAATTGCGAGCAAGTCGCCTTCACGCAGTTCGGGCATCTCGCGATCGAGCCCAAAAAAATCGCCCGACTCACACACCGGCCCGACAATATCGATCTTTTCTAAATTCTTACTCATGCTCATGCTCGAATCGCCGTCTGACACAGACGCCCTACAGGGGACAATCTCGTGATAGCTCTGGTAGAGGGCCGGCCGGATGAGATCGTTCATGCCGGCATCGACAATGGCAAATTTTTTACTGCCCGTTTGTTTAATGTAACGAACGCGTGTGAGCAAAACGCCGGCGTTGCCTGTAAGAAAACGCCCAGGCTCAACAAGAATCCGAATCTCCAAATCGCGCAATGGCGGCACAATTGCCTCAGCGTAATTGCGGACGCTGAACGCAGATCCCGCGGATCCCGGACCGTCATCGCGCCACCATTTGCCTGATCCGCTGTCCAGCGCCCGACGATAAATGATTCCCATGCCGCCTCCGATGCTGAAAAAGTTGATGTCATATTTGGATTTCAGTTCGCGCACCAATGGCGCCACTTTTTCGATTGCGCTTGCGAACGGCTTTGCGTCGGTGATTTGAGATCCGATGTGCATCTGTACCCCGACAATTTCGATGTTGTTCATAGTGGCCGCACGCTTATAAACCGCTCCGGCTTGATTCAGTGCGATCCCGAACTTGTTCTCCTGCGAACCGGTCGAAATATACTGGTGCGTGTGCGGGTCGACATCAGGGTTGACGCGCAACGCGATTGGCGCGCGCATTTTCTTCGCGCGGGCGATGCGCTCGATCGTCTCCAGTTCAGCTTCACTCTCGACATTGAAGCTGTGGACGCCTCGCTCGAGCGCGTACTCGATTTCGTCAACTGATTTGCCTACACCGGCGAATGTGCATTTCGCCGGATCGCCACCCGCCGCAAGCACACGAAACAACTCGCCGCCGGAAACGATGTCGAAGCCGGCGCCCGCATCTACAAGCAATTTCAAGATCGCGCGGTTCGAATTTGCCTTGACGGCATAACAAATGACGTGATCCAGCGGCGCGAGCGCGGCGTCGAGTCGCGTGTAGTGATCGAGAATTGTCCCAGTGCTGTAGACGTAAGTCGGCGTGCCGAGTTCGTCGGCAACTCGCGTTAATTCGACGTCTTCGCAAAAGAGATGACCATCGCGATAGTGAAAAAGATGCACGCGTGAATTTAGCGATAAGGAGCAGCGATTTCCAAATCGCAAAGTCGCGCGTTTTCCGGGTAGCGCACGCGTGTCGCGTGTTGGTTTCGGGGTCGCGCCGAAACAGGCTTTTTGATGAACAACGCGGTGCTTGTTGTATAGAATTTAAGGAAAGTCCCCGATCGCGGACGCGCTCGCCAATACTCGAGACGTGTGCGCTATCCAAGCAATCGCAGTGCAATATTGAGAACGGCGATTAAAGCGATCCCCAGCGCAAAGCTCGTCAAAACGAGCTCCTTCCCGTGCTTCAACATTTCTCCGACCACTGCGTGTGTCGCCAAATAGATAAACCCGCCGCCGACGTGCGCCATGATTAACCCGAGCCACAAGGTGGAGATGTTCGTCAGGAAGAAATAGCCGATGACACCGCCGAGCAGCGTTGTGGCTTCGACCGCTGCCACCCATCCAACCGCTGCCGCCCGTTGCAGTCCTGCGCCGATCAAAAGACTGCCGAGCGCGAGGCCTTCGGGAATCTTGTGGATGCACAAAGCAGAGAACAACGACCACCTGATCGCACCAGTCGCGGATGCTTCGCCTTGGATTCCCAAAGCCAGACCGTCGGTCGTGCTATGAATTGCCAGGGCGACGATCAGCGCGTTAGCGATTTCGCTGAAATGTCGCGTGGCATCAGCGTCGAAATGACTGGCCGCACAAGCAGGGCAAACATGATGAACATGTTTGCTGATGAAAAAGAAAAGCGCGTAGCCAGTTATTAGCGCCAGCAACGCCGCCCACCATGGATATGCGCCAAAACTCTCGGGAAAAATCGCAAAGATTGTTACGCCCAGAAGCGTTCCGGCCGCGAAACTGATGAGTGCGCAAAGCGCCTTATGCTCGAAGCGCAGTGACGCGCTAACCAATCCGCCTACGACAGCGAAAATGTAAGCGGCGATGACCTGCCAGAGCGTGTTGGCCATTTAGGCGCTCGCGGCCGATGCGTGGTCTTCGGGGCAATGATGTGTCTCGATTGTCACATGCACCAGTTCGTGATATCCGCGCAGCAGCGCTCGATACGAATCACAGCTCTTCGGCTCGTGCGCCACGATCGAAACCATCGCGGCAAATTTCCCGATGCCCACCTGCCAGACATGCAAATCGGTCACGGTCGAATCGCCATCGCTCTCCACCGCACGACGAATTTCGTCAGGCAAATCCGATGACGGCGGGGTGCGATCGAGCAGAATCCCGCCGGTATCGCGCATCAGCGTGTAAGACCAGGAGAAGACCACGCCACTCCCGACAATTCCCACGACCGGATCGAGCCATCCCCATCCGAAAAATTTGCCGCCAGTTAGGGCCGTGATCGCGAGGATGGAAGTGAACGCATCGGCCAGCACGTGCATGTATGCCGCGCGCAGATTTAAATCGTGATCATGTGCGCTGCCGCCTTCGTGTTCGTGGTGGCGATCAGCCAGCAGAACTGCGCAGCCCAGATTCACCAACAAGCCGAGGCAGGCGATTCCGATCGCCTCGTTGAAGTGTATTTCCAGTGGAGCAAAGAGCCGGTGCACTGATTCGCCCGCCATCAGGAACGCCACAATCGCTAGCACGACCGCGCTGGTGAACCCGCCCAGCACTCCGATTTTTCCCGTGCCAAAACTGAAACGCGCATTGCCTGCTTGTGTTCGGGCGAAATAGTACGCCGCGGCGGTTATGACGAACGCGAGGACGTGCGTGCTCATGTGCCAGCCGTCGGCCAGCAAAGCCATTGAGTGCGACATCAAACCGGCAGCGATCTCCACCACCATCATCGCCGCAGTGATAACGATCACGACCCGCGTGCGCCGTTCCGCGTGCGAAAAATCCGGCACGAAATCGTGCCTCTTACGAAAACGCGAGTGATCCGCGCGATGCATTACTAGCCATCTTATAATGTCATTGTGAGTGAAGCGAAGAATCTCTGATCATTTCTGCACCGATCGTCACGGAAATAAATCAGAGATGTTTCGCTTTGCTCAACATGACAGAGTGATATTTCGCGCCACCAATCCCGATGCTAAAAATCGTAGGCGCTTGTTTCGTAAGAAGCCCGACGCTCACCATATTGTGGCGCGCCGATGTCTGCGCGATTGGTACTTGTCGGCAAACCTCGGAAGATCGAAACAAATAGTGACCGAAGCTTCCTCCGTTGAAAACCAGCAGAATCATTGCGAAGGTTTTCGCTCGCCGCCTTTGTCCATGGCGAGCAACTCGGAGACGGTGACGAATTTGAATCCCTTTGCGAGAAGGGCGTCAAAAACTTGCGGCATCGCCTCAATCGTCGGCGGGTGGATGTCATGTGACAAGATGATCGACCCCGGCCGCGCTCCGGCGATGATGCGTTGTGCGACGACATTAGAGCCGGGTCGCTTCCAATCGAGTGGATCAACGTCCCATAAGACGACTTTGTAGCCGAACTCGTGGTTCACCCATATGCGCTGCCGTTTCGTTAACTCGCCGTACGGAGGACGCATCAACTTCGGTTTTATACCGGCGGTCTTCTCGATTATGTCTTCGGTTCGTTGAAGCTGGCTTCGAACATTGGCGTCCGAGAGTTTCGCGAGATTAGGATGCGACCAGGAGTGGTTGCCGATCTCATGTCCTTCCGTGACCTCTCGGAGGAGAACGTCTGGGTTCTGCGCGACGCATTCGCCAAGGACAAAGAAGGTGAGCTTGATATGCCTCTGCGCTGCCATCTCCAGTAGCTTGGGTGTGTTAGTCGCGTGCGGGCCATCATCAAAGGTCATGGCGATATATGGTCGATCGACGTTAACTTCCGTGAAGGTAATTTTCTCACTGCTCGTAGGATTCGGCGTAGGCGACGCTGGTAATGCCGAATCTTGCGCAACCGCGGCGGTGTAGGCCAAGATGAGAATAAGAGCACATACAAAATGTCGGATCATAAGCGTGACGATGAGCCAGCGGCCTTAGAACTCGTAGGCGACGGTGCCATAGAACCCGCGGCGCTGGCCGAACTGTGGCGCACCAACTCCGATGCCACTCCCGCTGCGCAGTTCGTAGATTTTGTCCAGGAGATTGACGACGTCGAAACGGATTTTGACGGCAGTCTTCTCTGTGATCTTGATCCGGCGCGAGAGGTTGAGGTTGAATGTCTCGTAAGGACTGAGCTTTTGAGTGTTGGCAAAACCTTGGCGCAGGCCATTGCCATAGAGTCCATCGATTCCCGCCTGCCAGTCGTTCCACGTGTAGGAAACACCGGCGGAACCGGTGAAGCGCTGATCGTGATCGAGAAAGACCCAGTTCTTTTTGATGTAAGCGAACTCATCGGGATCAAATAAGAATTGTGCGGAGCTGACGTTGGTTCCGCGCGCCCACTCGTAACCCGCATTGAAATACGCGGTGAACCCCCCCTCGTTATAGTTTGCCGTAAATTCGCCTCCGTAAATCTCGCCGCGCTTGTAATTGAACGACGAAAGAATAAGCGCCTGGCCAAACTGTCCCTCATCGAGCACTGAGTGCGCGCTTTTGTAAAAACCATCGATGCCAACACTGAAGCCATCGGCAATTTTCTGCGTTGCGCCTGCATCGAAGTAATGCGCTCGCTCCGATTTCACGGCAGAATCCTTGTTGATTTCAGACTCGAGGGTTGTGCCGGCGAACTTGGAGATGGTGATTTGCGGGACGGCGTCCAGCGGCGGCGGCGTGAAATAACGGGCATAACCGGCGTGAAACGCGGTCCCTTTCCATGGCTCATACACGATGTTGATTCGCGGACTGAGTTGGTTCTCGTCGGCGAACGCGTTCACGAAGTCGAGTCGCCCACCGAAGTTAATCGTCAGCTGCTCGAACGGCTTCCATTCATCCTGCAAATACGAACCGTAAAAGTATCCGTATTTGTCGTGATTATCGACAACGCGCAGCGGAATCGTGCTGGTCTGATTGCCCTCGGCATCGACAGGAAAGACCAGCGTGACTGTGTCCGAACGTTGCTTGCCCTCCATGACAAGAAAGCCGGCGCGCAATGTGTTTTGGTCGCTCAGTTTGTAGCTCGAATCGAACTCGATCCCGTTTGAAAGAATGCTGCGATCAACTCGCGAAGCGACGCCGTTGAAAATGAGATCGCCCACATCATCAGGTCGAAAAAGAACTGCACTGTAGCGACTGAAAACCGACGCCTGGAAACTGAAGTCGCCAAGTTTTTTTTGGTAAGTCAAAATTTCATAGGTCGAATCTTCCGATTGGTTCTCATTCAGCTTCGCTGAATCGAAGGTTGATCGTGTTCCAACTGTGTGAACCGGTGGCACCCCGGGAGTATTCGGAATTTGGAAATCGCTATGGTTGCCGCTGATCAGGAGCGTCAATCGACTCGACGGGTCAAAGATGTATGAGAGATAACCGAACAGCCTGTATTGATCGGTGTCGTCGTGAATGGGATCGCTGCTGGATGTCGGATTTTCAATGCCGATGCCGTTATGAAGATAACTTTCCGTGGCGAAGACGCTCAGTTTTCCAAGCATGCCACCGTACTCCAGACTTTCCTTGATCGTATCGAAACTTCCGCCATACAAAGTGGCTTCGCTTTGTTGAAACGCTGCGCCATTCTTGGTGTGGATGTCGATCACGCCTGTGGTGCGAAAACCAAATTGCGCCGGAAGCGCACCGGTGATGAGCGAGATGCTATCGGCAAAACGGGTTTCGAGTTCCTGGCCGAATCCCGAAATACTTTCCGGCAGGAGCACGTCATCGATCCGATACTGCAAGTTGGCGTGTTCGCCACGGACGTGGACCTGGCCGAATGAATCCTGCGCTACACCGGGCAAACGCAAAAGCGTTTCATTGAACTGCGCGTTTTCACCTTGCGCCTGGGAATCAAGCCGGTCCGGCCCGACGGTGTAACGCGTCGCGCCAAGGCTCGGGACAATATCTTCGCGTGAGACATCCAGTTCCTCGCTTTGGACGACCACAGTTGACACTTCAGCCTGGCCTGGCGGCGAAGTAGCCGGACTCGGAGAAGCAGTGGCGGCGGTTTGGGAGAAAACGATGCTTTGCGTCGCCATAAAGGCGATGAATGTGATTGGGTTTTTTTTTGTGAAATTCAATTGTCGATATAAAAAATTGGGGTTGGCGTGAGCCCTCCCGATTTGCGAGAAGGCGGTAACGCTTCGCGCCGTGGCGCCAAAGGCGATTCCGCTGTGCGAAGCGCCGGAGGTTGTAGGGCGTTTTATGAACGCCGAGTCATTAGGCGAGTCGGAGGAACGCCCTACGAGTGCAGCACGGGCGGCGCGTGCGCGAAGATGTGCGCGTTAAGGAAAAGTGGCTTAACCCACGTGGAGGTCAGCTCCGCGTTTGCCGCGAAGCGAACATCAAATTGTGGCGGGCTAATATCCGGCGGCTGAGCGCCGTGCTCATAACTACCCGACGCGATCAGCGTGATCGCACATACGTGGTCGCTGCGATTCGCGTCAGCGTGAATGCATTCGTGCAATTGCGGCGAGACGCTGACCAGAAGTGTCCAGGAAAACGCTGCAAACAGAAAGGCCGCAACAAGAACACGCGCGCAAGTTTGTGAGCGCGGTGAGCTGTTCATCGCCTCGCAGCTTGTGACAATAGCCGCGTTCACGCAAGCAATTTTCCGGGGAGCGCACGCGCCCTCGCCAATCAACGCTGTATCGAAACAAAAACTAATCTCCAGCTTTCGCCTCCGGTGCGACTCTCGTCTGGAGCGCAACACCATGATTGGTCCGGCCTGCGTTCGCTGCTGCGCGTGCGCGCACCTGTTCCGCCCATTTCGGATTCTCGTAGTATGGATCCTGATCCGATGGGACCAGATTCCAACGGAGATGTCCGAAATGACGCCAGCACTCGAGAATCATTCCGCGCTCAAACGGCTGTCCTTTCGCCGTAACCACCAGGCAATTGTTCTCACGCCATGTGTCCCGGTAGGTGTCAGCCCAGTGAAGTTCAAGCGTCTTGAGTTTCAGAGTGTCCAGAGCAAGAAGGAGGTCTTCCGTCCACTGATAGCAATAGCCGCGTTTTCTCCAGCCATGATAGACGAGGAAATTGTTAAAGATCGGAGTGCCGAACATCCGATACTCCTGTCTTAGTCGTGCGACCGTAGCATAGGCGAAGTCTGCCAGGAGCTTCGCTTCGTTTGGATCCACTCTGCGTGACAGCCCCGCGAGCTGGTTCGCCAGTTCTTCGGCCTCGGCAGAATCCTTTGCTGGTACTTCGAAATGCGGCCGTTGCTGTTCGGCTCTGACGACCACGTTCGAGATCGCAAATACGGCAATTACGCCGGCGACAAGTCTCGTATGCATTTACCAAATCCTACGCGGCAACAACGTCCGTCGCGGGTATGAGGCGCAAGCTGCCACGCAATTTTTGCAAAGCAAAATTCAACAAATGCTCCGTCGTCGACGCTCTTTTAGTCGGAACGGAATCAGCCCGCCAGTCTCAAAATGCGGCTGAAAAAACCCAGATGGTGACACGAACCCTTTGCCGTGTTCAGAAATTCACGGTCGCACTTTTTCGCGCCGAAGATTGCGACTTTCACAAAGTAAACTCCGCGATTCGACTTGCGATCACAAGAGAATGAAGCCTGGCATCAAGTGTGGCTAGACGCCGATTTTTTGGTCGCGGGCTTGCCGATTCGTCTTGCAAAGACGAACACTTTTTAAACCGCTGTGCGGGCTCTCGATGAAAACAAAATCCAGGAACAGAAGAGTTCGCTTAATTCTCAATGGCAAAGTGGCCGCGAATGATGGTCTCAAGGCCGCGGTGGGTCGGCAACGAAAAGCCGGGCACCGCATCGAGGTGCGAGTGACTTGGGAAAAGGGTGATGCAAGGCGATTTGCATCCGAACTGGACAAAATAGATTTGCTGATTGCTGCCGGTGGCGACGGCACATTGAACGAGGTTCTTCACGGTTTGATGGATCTCTCAGAGGCTGTACGACCCATATTGGGAATAGTGCCGCTCGGTACAGCGAATGACTTTGCGACTGGATGCGGTATTCCGCGTGATCCGGACAAGGCGCTGGCGCTCTGTATGAAAGGTGAGGCAGTGCTGATCGACGTCGGCAAAGCCAATAACCACTGGTTCGTCAATGCAGCTACCTCTGGCTTCGGTGCCGAGATCACTGCAACGACCTCACCGGAACTCAAACGGCTGCTCGGTCCGGCCGCTTACACGCTCATGGGTGCCATTCTGGCGATCAACCTCCAGGATTATCAAGGAAAGCTGATCTTGCCTGACCGCGAAATTACCGGTACAGGCCCGGTGGCAATCGTCGGGAATGGGCGGCCAGACAGGCGGTGGTCTCGAAGTAGCTCCTCGCGCATGCATTGACGACGGCTTGCTCGATGTGCTCGTCGTTCGTCAGATCTCGCCCACGGCGCTGCTCGCCGCCGCGCGAGAATTGCAACAACTTCCATCCGATGGCGAATATATCTCCTATTGGCAGACGCCCTGGCTGGAGGTGCATCCTGAAGAAGCAATTCCAGTCAACCTCGATGGTGAACCATTAAGCTTTACCACAGTTCGATATGAAGCCGTGCCAAAGGCGATTCAGCTGATTGTCCCGCCGAATTGCCAATTGCTCTCGCGGAGACCTAAACTGAAAGGCGTGACGCCTGTTACTCCGGCATCGGGGCGCTAACAAACATCCGGACCTTTGCTGGGAAAGCCACGCTCTCCGAGCCATGGGAAGTGGCGGCGGATGTGTGCTACGCGTTTAAGGCCAAATGGTTGAATCGCCTTCGCGCGAATATGCGCGATGGCTTCTTCGATAGAATCCGTGGCGAAAATCATCTTTAAATCCGAGGAGCTGATTTTCCCACGCTGCGCCATCTGTTCGATGAAACCGATCAGTTGTCTCCAGTAATCAGTTCCCATGATGACAACCGGGAAATCTTTGATCTTTCCGTTCTGAATGAGGGCGAGCGCTTCAAAAAGTTCGTCGAGGGTGCCGACGCCGCCGGGCATAACCACGAAGGCGTAGGAATATTTTATCAACAGCGCTTTGCGGACGAAAAAATAATGCAGCCGGACACAACGATCGAGATACACGTTGGATGATTGCTCGAATGGCAGCTCGATGTTGCATCCGACCGAGCGCCCACCGACATCTTTTGCGCCGCGGTTGGCCGCCTCCATGATGCCCGGGCCGCCGCCGGTCATCACCGTGAATCCGAGCCGCGCAATCGCCGCACCCATTTTCCTGGCCAGTTCGTAATGCGGATCGTCAGGTTTGATTCGCGCTGAGCCGAAGACGGTTACACAAGGACCAACGAAATGAAGAGCGCGATATCCGCGCAGGAAATCGCGCATGACTCGCAGCAACGTGCAAAACTCTGCGAATCGCGAGTTTGGGCCTTCCAGGAATATTTCATCGGCGCGCTCCGGCGAAGTAACAACCGCCGCTGCAGACGAATTCTGCGCGGGCTGCTTCGTAGGTTCACTTGCCATTAACTCTCAGCGACCGCTCCACAGCAGTTTAATATTTCCGACGCATATGACTTGGCAGAATGTTTAGCTCGCTGCGATATTTGGCGACGGTACGTCGCGCGATCGGAATGCCGCGCTCGCTCAAAATCTCGACGATCTCGTGATCGCTCAAGGGTGCGCTGCCACTCTCATGCTTCACGAGATCGAGAATGGATTGCTTCACACTGGTGTTGCTTAGCGATTCGCCAGTCGCGGTTTGATAGCCACCTGTGAAAAAGTATTTCATCTCGAATACGCCCTGAGGCGTGGCCATGTATTTGCCGGATACGGCGCGACTGACCGTGGTCTCATGCACGCCGACGGTTTCGGCGACTTCTGCCATCGTCATTGGCTTCAAATGCGATGGTCCGTGCTCGAGGAAATCGCGCTGCCGAGAAACGATCTGCTGCGCAATGTTCATGATTGTTTGCTGCCGTTGATGAATGGAGCGGATCAGGAATTTGCCGCTGCGGATTTTATCCCGGATGTAATCTTTGACGTCGCTGCCCTGGGAGTCGCCAGATGCAATGATGTCCTTGTACAGGTTACTGATTCGCAAGTGCGGAATCTGTTCGTTATTGAAGGCGATCTGATATTCGCCGTCCACCTTTTCCACAACGACGTCCGGCAGCACGTAATTCTGCGGCGCGGCAGCGAAAACCTGGCCGGGGCGCGGATTCAGTTTCGCGATGTTGTCGGCGGCCTTTTGCACTTCCTCGACGGTAGTCGCCATTCGGCGCGCGATCTCCGGAAAGCGATGCCTGCCGAGGTCATCCATGTGTTCGGCCACGATCCTGTACTCGACGCTTTGTTCCTTCCCCTGCCGCTGCAATTGAATCAGCAAACACTCGCGTAAATCACGCGCGCCAACTCCCGTAGGATAGAAAGCTTGGATTAATCCAAGCATCCTTTCGAAATCGCTCTGTGGGATTCCGGAGTTCAGCGCCATTTCTTCTGGTGTGCTTTGGAGAAATCCGTCGTCGTCGATGTTCCCGATGACCAGCTCAGCAGCTTTCCGGTCATCGGCGCTGAGCACGGTCTGGTTCAGTTGCGCGACCAAATTTTGCTGAAGCGTTTCCTGGACCGGAATGGAATCGAACAGGAACTGGCGCTTGTCGTCAGCTTCCTTCGAACCGCGCCGGCCATCGAAATTGGAGCTGGCCGATTGCGCCATGTAATCGCGCCATTCCTCATCAAGGCTCGCCAATTTTTCGAATTCATCCTTAAAATTTTCGTCGGCTGAAGCTTCAGCCTCGCTGGGCTCGTTACCGTCTGAATGCTCCGGCAAATCTTCCAGCACGGGATTTGTCTCCATCTCCTGTTGAACCAGGTTGCGCAGCTCGAGCAGCGGAGTCTGGAGAATGAGCAGGCTCTGTTGCAGCTGCGGGGACAGAACCTGTTGCAACGCGAGGCTTTGCCTCTGCTGCATTCCCTGTGCGACCATACGCCGAGTTTACGGGCGTCGTCTGCGTTGGGCAAGCTCAAGGAGCGGCGGCTGGCCTGATAAGCCGCAGTTCCGCATCGCTAATGGATCGAAAACCCCAGTGCGAGCGCTGAGAGAAAAAGGCGTCGAATTCGCTTCACCAGCGGACAGGAGCAGTTTTTCCCCCATTGCAAACAGCGCTGGCACAGCAAACGCGCCGACCCCGATCACAGTTCAGTTCCGGCATAAAACCAGAGAGCTGAACAGCCTGTTTTTCGAACGAGAAGATTAACTGACCGGCCGCCGCCATGCGCCAAGCGAGAGTCCCAACATGAAAACCGACAGAACGACAGATAACACCTGAATGATGATCCCGAAGGACGCAAAGGCCATTCGCACCCACACCACCTGATACACGAGTCCGGAAAACCCGGACAACAGGAACAGGAGAAACACAACACAGCGCGTGAACTGGCTCAGATTCGATGGCGCCAATCCTGCGTCCTAACGGAGTCTGTTCCTCGGTCTAATTTGCTACTGATTCCGAGAGCCATGACTCTTATTGAATTTGACCGGCGATCATCATCCATGGCTCACCCACAGACGCAATAATTTCTTCAAACAAATCGCGGCCATTCAAAGGCACCGCTAGAAGATCGGCGTGCGAGCCGCGGCAGATTTTCCCCAAGTTGTTTTCCTGTCGCAACGCGCGCGCGGGATTCACGGTCACCAGTTTTAAAATTTCCCCGGCCGGAACGCTTGGGAATTCCTTTTGAAAAGCGCGCATCTCTGCAAACAAGCTGAGGCTTTCGTTACTGGCGAGGCTATCCGTGCCGAGGCAAATGTTGAATCCCAGCGAGCGCAGGCGATCGAAGGCAAACGGGCTGTGCCCAAAATACTTATGACTTCGCGGACAGTGCACGATGTGAAATTTTGAATTGGACCTTTCCAGCAAATCGAAATCCCTCTCGCTCAATTCATTCAGGTGCGCGACGATCCAGGAAAGGTAGGGGCGATTGACCTCCATCGCCGAGGGGCGGTTCGGTGAACCGCCGCTACCAATCAAATTCAAGAATAATCCCAGCGGCGTTCCGTTTCCACAGTCATCGATCGGTCGCCCGATGCTCTTCATGAAGTCGTAGAGCGGCCCCGAAGCATCGCGGAACATTTCCATCTCTTCGCGCGACTCCGCCAGGTGCGTCGTGAGCAGAATGTGTTCGTTTTGCGCGATCTGCTCGCACCGGCGAAAAAGATCTTTTGACGCTGTGAACAAGGCGTGCGGTGAGAGGCCCCGCGACGCGCTCGGCCCGCGCACGGCGGGTAAACTGGGTCGCGCCTTACCAAGTGATTCCATTGCGGAGTCGACAAGTTCGTTGGCGCGCTGCGGCGTGCGAATGTCGATCAATTCCGCAAACCAGCAGGTGCGAATCGGAGGCTGAACCTTCGAGATCAATTCCGGGTACGCGGTTAAATTGGCAATCGCAGTTGTGCCAAATTTTTTCGCCTGTTCGAATCCTTCGTTAATTGAAGCGACATAATGTTTCGGCGAGAGCTGCGATTTCTCCGTGTTAATCGCGCGGATCCAGTCGGTAAAAGATTTCTGTGGCGGAATCTTTGCGCGCAAACAGGTGTAGTCGAGATGGCAATGCGCGTTGATCAGCCCGGGCAATAACGCTTGTTCGCCCAGATCAACAACATTGCCGGCATTGCGCGTTTTGACGTCATTAAATCTGCCAACGTCGACAATCCGATTGCCAGAAACAGCGACCGCACCGTTTTTGATAAGCGATCCGTGCATCGTCACAACAACCCGCGCGCGAATGATCATCTGTGAGCTGTAGCGGCGGTGTCTGAGCGCCGTCAAATCTGGTCCTGTAGCCACGGCGCTGTGCGCCGTCATCATCGGGACAATGCTGAACGCCATAGACCGCCCACAGGGCGGTGGCTACAGATTAAACGCTTTCGCTTTTCACAACTTTGCGGCACTCGGCGACCAGAAGATTGCACGCTTCCTGGCAAAGTAACGGAACCGTAGCAGGAGTCGCTGCTGTAGCCGGGCGCGATGACCCCGGCGGCCTTGAAGCTGTCGTCTGATCAACGCCGGGATCAAACTTCTCTTCCGGCAATTTCGTCGACGCGATTGCACCGCCGCGATTGCGCTTCCATAGAATAGTTCTGAGGCATCCGCCATCGGACCGACAAAAGTCCGCTACAAGATCGTTAATTTGTGCGTCGGAAATTTTAGCGGCAACGCGGTACATCCCTGACTGTCGATCCAGTGTATCGCGCAAGGCGGTCGTTTTGAGGTAGCCGTTTTTCCACGCTGCGAAAACCGCGAGCCGGCCTGGGTAAAAATAATCCAGCGCGCATTTTAGTTCCTCGACCGTATCGAACTCCAGCCGCCAGCCATGGCGCAAGTTCGGCGCGGTTTTGAGCGGACGATAACGTCCCGCGTCATCGAACTTTGCGATTTCGATAGCGTTCTCCACGTCGTGATATGTCTGCAAGCGGTCGAGCGATGTGTCATCGCGATGCGATAGGACAAAACCGGCACTCTCTCTCTTTGTGACCAGAATTTGTCCGAAGTAAAACGGCACAGCAAGGCCGTTGAAAATTTCCGCAATCAAATCCCGCATTGGCACGGCGCGAACGCCGGGCGCGCCGGCACATCCATTAATGCAAACAATGCGCTATCAAGCCGCCTGCGCGGTCCAGAAACTGCAGGTCCTCGTCATCGAAGGCATTCAATTTATCGCTCTCGGCATCGAGCATGCCGAGAACGTGCCGGTGATCATTGCGCATCGGCACAATGATTTCGGAACGAGTGGTATGAAACGTCGGCAGGTACCCGGAGATCCTTACTCACGTCGCCTACGATCACGGCTTGGCCGGACTCCAAGGCCGCACCGCACAATCCCTGGCTGGTTGGAAAACGTGGATATGTCGCCGGTTCCTCGCCGCTCTCGGCCATGATCACGAACTCGTCCTTGATGATCTTGTAAACGCCAACCCAGCGATAATCGCGCGCGGCGCGAATCATCTCCACGAGTTGCTTCATTCGCTTTCGCGTGCATCCGCCAGCCAGGGCAAACGCCCCGATCTCCTGAAGATTCTTGCACGTGATTTCTTGCATTCGCGGGAAAGCAATGTCGTGCATAAGAAACCTAGCGCCAGCAGGATTTCAACTTTTTGCGGCCGCCTTTGCCTGCCCGATTATGATGTCGGCAACACCTGGGTCGGTGCCGATGGATGGAGCGTAAAACAAATTGCGACCATCGATCGCGTAGGGATTCTGGCGAAAGATCTCGCCGTGTGCTGTAGCCGGGGGCGGTGACCCCAGCTGGCCGCCGTCAACCCCCGCCCCCACACCCATTCCCAGCAACCTCGGAATGTCTTCATAGCTGTGTAATCCCTCAGATATAAAAAATGGCACCACAACCACGTTTGGCGTTTCGGTTAATTTCCGCCAGTCAGAGACCAGCGGCGTTTCTTCCATGTAAACGTTAAGCACGGCTGCATATTTGCCGAGCGCCCGGATCTTTTCCGCTTCGCGCTTCGCTGCGACGGCGCTGTTTTCATTCAGATCCGTGCCGTGGGCGACAATCAACAAGCTGGTTTCGGCGGGAGCTGCATCGGGTGCGACGTCGCGTGCGCGCCTCAACAACAGCTCCGTCATCAGTGGATGATTTCCAACCGGCTCACAATATCTCCAGAGTTGTCCATTCGATCGTCTCGTGATCGGACCGTCCAGCTCAAGCTCCCGCGGAACCACCGTCTGCGTGAAATACCCTTCGCTAATGAAATTCGGCACAACGCAAACCTCACGAATCGGTTCTGGATCGAACAAAAACAAAGCATCGCGCAAGCTCGGCTCCTCCTTCCAAAACGCACAGCCGACGTCTGCAAAGATTCTCCGTCGCCGAATCTCCAACGCGTGCGCCAAGGTCGGCGCGCTCGAGTCCGGATTTACTGTTGAGCCGTGCGCGACGATTAAGAGCGCGCTGTCTTCATTGGAACTCATCGAACTCGGAAAACGTCGAACGCTGAACGCCCAACGTCCAACGCCGAATTCAGGCACAGATGTTCTTAAGTCGGGCACGCCGCGCCGGCGAACTCACTGGGCAAGGCCAAGGCGTTGCACCAGATCTTGAAATCGCCGATCTGATCTCAACGCTTTAAAGTGAGGCGACACGTTCAGATTCACTAAATGGAACGAGCGATCCGCGTAGGCTTTTTCCAGCAATTGAAATGCCTTTTCATTGTTACCCAGTGCTACGTAGATCTCCGCTATTTCCAAGGGCGAAACATACTCGTGCTTTGAGAGCTCACTTAACTCGTCGAGTATCTTATTTGCCTCGTACGTTTTCTGCGCCTTCGCGTACGCGTGACCAAGCGCAGCTTTCATTAGAGGGCTACCCTGTGACAGAGAAATCGCCTTTCGAAACTCTTCGATGGCCTTGTCAAAAACCTGTTTTTGCTCGTATGCGAGCGCAAGGTGCCAGTGGGCAACTGCGAAATTCGGGTCCATTTCTACAGTCCTCCGGCATTGATCTATTGCTTCATCGTACCGACCCGCGTAATAGAGCGTCGCTCCCATAAACGTGTTCATCACGAGCGACGCCGGTTCGAGTTCCAGCGCTTTTTTCATTTCCTTGACAGCGTCTTCCAACCGACCCGTAGCCGTTAGATAATGAATCGCATACCACTGATGGGCCGTCGCATAATCTGGCTTGAGCTCTATGCTGCGCTTGAACTCTTTCTCCGCCTCCGACCAGTTCCAATCGTAATTCATCAGAACATGCGCCAGCTGACGCGTGCGCTTCGGCGAGTGTATTATCCAGCGCCAGCGCCTTCATTGCCGCTTCTTTTGCCTTAGGCATTGTTTCGTGTGGAGCGGCAAAATTGTAAAACGTCAGCCCAGTGTAGGAATCCGCCAAGCCGACGTAGCCAAGAGCAAAATTAGGATCGCGCTCGATGCTCTGCTGGAAGTACTTAATCGCCTGTTTGATTCCATCCGAAGTGCGCTTGTCCCAAAAATAGCGGCCGCGCAGGTAGAAGCGATACGCCTCAGCATTCGTGCTATCGCGCTTGACCAACTGTCGCTGCTCCTCACTGGATAATTTCAACTTCAACTTCGCTGTGACTTCTTGCGCAATTGCCTGTTTGACTGCAACCAAATCCGCGATGTTGCGATCGTATCCTGCGCCCCAAATCTGCGCACCAGTCACCGGGTCGACTAAATCCACCTGAACGTTCAAAGCGTCCTCCATCTGCCGCACTTTTCCGGTCAGCACTGCCGCCACCCCCAACTCGCGCCCCACCTGGCGCGGGTCGACATCTTTTGCCTTGTAACGAAAGGCTGTCGGGCGTGCGATTACTCGCAGTTGCTGCAATTCGCTCAGGCTATTGATTAGCGCCTCGGAAATTCCTTCCGACAAATACTCGGTGTTCGGATCGTTGCTCGCGTTTTCGAACGGCAGCACGGCGATCGACTTGTCGGCCTTATGCGCGGAAACCCGAGACAGGAGAAAGAACCCTGCGACAGCAGAAATGACCACACCGGCTGCGGCAAGCATGATCAGGTTACTGCGACGATGTGTTCCTCGTGCTGCCGTTGGTGTTGTGCGAATACCCTGCGGAGTGACATCAAAGATCCATCCGAGAACGAGTGCGAGTGGAAACCCGATCAGCAATAACACAATCACCAGACGCAGAGCCGAGTTTGGCAAGTCCCAGGCCGGAAACGCCGCTGACGCGAGCTGAATTATGCCGGCGGCCACAATGATGTAGGCAGCCGCCACGCGGTAGACCTTGCGCCGTTTTGCTTCGTCGAAGAAGCCATCCACAAAAAACGACTCGAATTCCGAGTTACGACAAAGATCTTTGAGCGCCTTAAGCAAATCGTGTGCGCCAGGCCGCGCCGCCGGTTCGAACGCGAGCATGGATTCGAGCACCGATCTGAGGCTAACCGGAACGCGTGCCGATTTCAGTTGCTCCATCGGGAGTGCGGCCGATTTTTGAGCGCGGCGAATTTCCTCGATGTTGCGGCCCGCAAATGGCGTTTTCCCGGTGAGCGCAAACCAAAGCGTAGCACCTAACGAGTAGATGTCCGAACGTACATCGACCGGGCCGCTTTCGAATTGCTCCGGGCTCGCGAAATTTGGCGTACCGACGAAGTCACCGTGCGTCAGGTCGATTTCACCTTCGGCATCCGCGATGGCCTTGGCCAGTCCGAAGTCAATGACTTTCACTTCTAAGTCCGCCGTATCAGCATCCCCGCGGGTCAGCATGATATTGCCAGGCTTGAGGTCGCGATGGATCAAACCCTGGGCCGAGGCAGCCATTAATGCCCGCGCAATTTGGATCGCAATTTGCAACGCCAGTTTTGCACTCAGTGGACCATCTCTCCGCACCCGACTCTCCAATGTTTCCCCCTCGACCAGTTCCATTGCATAAAAGCACCGACTGGCATTCGGCGAAGCGCCGAACTGAAAAACGGCAGCCACATTCGGATGTCGCAGAGCAGCCGCGGCGCGGGCTTCACGCAAAAATCGTTCACGCACCGCCTGTGAGTTGCGCGCGGCCGCGGGCGCATCGATTACTTTCAAAGCGACCTTGCGACGCAATACATTGTCCTCGGCGAGGTAGGTCACCCCCATCGCGCCGCGGCCGAGTTCCCAGAGCGAGCTGTCTTCACGCCGCGCAATTTCGAAATCACCGAAGACCACGGAGGCAGGCGACTTGGTCTCCACTACTGATTTGTCGAGGCCGGTGCGCAGCAGGCAAGCCACGCACTGGCCCTTCGCGTTCAGCGGCTCACGACAGACCGAGCAGATCGTGACCGCTATCGGCATAGTGCGCCTTCCTCAACTTCTCGTTAGCACACACAGTAACTCGTGCAGTTCTTCTTCAACCTCTGCTTCTGTGTCCACTGTTTGGCGTACCTCAGCGCGCAAAGCTTCCCGATAACGTGCGCGAAGCCGCGTAACGTGACTGCGAAGCGTTGATTCTGCCATGTCCAGGCGGACTGCCAGGTCAGCATAAGTTGGAGGCGGTTCAGCACCGCTGATTAGAAAAATTCTCAATTCGTTGAAAAGCTTTTCCCTGGCCTCACGTTTGTAATCCGCCGAGAGCCGTTCCAGTCCCGCGTTGACCAAGGCGTCAGCCCAACTGCGATCAAAGATCCAGTCTTCATTGCCGTTGCCACGGTGAGTCTGGAACATCGACTCCGCCGTGTCGATCTGCGCTTCATGCAGAGGCAAAAATTTTTGTCCGCCACCGCGCTTGAGCGTCCGTTCGCTATCAGAAGCATTTGCCAGAAAATTCTTCAGAGCGGCGAGCAGAAACGAACGGAACCTGCCTTTCTGCCGATCGACGTACTTGTAAATTTTGCGTTCGATCAGGGAAGCGAAAAAGCTCTGCGTGAGATCCTGCGCGTCTTCCACGCTGTATCCGCGGCTGCGCACGAAAGTGTAAAGCGGCGTCCAGTAAGTTTGGCAAAGCTCTGCGAGGGCGGCCTTGGCAACCTCCGGTTCGGCCTGACTTCTCCCGGCCGCGACAATCACGCTCCAGTGGGTCGAAGGAAACAAATCGCTGTGGCGACACCCATTCCCTGCCAGCGTCTTCACGTTAGCTTTTGTATCAAAATCGCAGAAAAAAACAAGTCGTCAGAAAATTAACATTCCGTGCAGCGCGCGCCCCGGAATCCTGTTCTAAAGAGAAAAGCAAACATTATGTAGAAAGGAAAAACAATGAATCCGCTGAGCCAGTTCAAAAGAATACGAATTCTATTACTTCTCATCGCGCTGGTACTCGTAAGTGCGCGCGTGCATGCGATCAATGTGTCGCCGGACCCAGTGATCGTCTGGAGTAACGAGGCCCGGCGTGCGATCGTCCCGTCCAGCGCGGGCCCCGAGAACTACGGGAACAAATTTCCCGGCGAAGCGGCCGTATACATGGGAATCGTCCATGTCGCAATTTACGATGCGGCAGTGGCGATCGAGGGCGGCTATGAGCCCTACGCGATCACGCTCATCGCCCCGCCCAACACATCATCCGCGGCGGCCATCGCGACAGCGGCCCACCACACGCTGATCGGCTTACAGCCTCCTCTCGGCTTAACGCCCGCACAACAGGCGATTCTCGACGGAGACTACACGAACTATCTCGCCGCGATCCCTGACGGCGCGGCGAAGACGAACGGGATCGCAGTCGGCGAGCAGGTGGCCGCAGCCGTGGTCGCGCTGCGCGCTAACGACGGCCGGGAACAGAACCCAACGCTTGCCGATCTCAACCCGCCGCCCTCCGGCCCCGGCATCTGGGAGCCAAACCCCGGCAACCCGCTCCCGCCGGTGCTTGGCCTTCGGCTGCCGGGAATTCGCCCGCTGGCGCTCGAGAGCGCATCGCAGTTCCGTCCCGACGGCCCTAATCCGCTGACGAGCGAGGACTACGCTGAAGACTTCAATCAGGTCAAGGAACTCGGCCGCATTGACAGCACAGTCAGGACTCCGGAGCAAACAACGCAGGCGCTCTTCTGGACCGACCACGACATCAAGCAATGGAACGACGGCATGCTCCGCCTCGCCACAGACCAAGGACTCGACCTCGTGCAAACAGCCCGGATGCTGGCGATGGCCCATGTCTCGGGGAGCGACGCGATGATTGCCTGCTTCGAGGCCAAGTACTACTATTGGTTCTGGCGTCCCTACCGCGCGATCCCGCTGGCAGACACTGATGGCAACCCGGACACGCAGCCCGACCCGACCTGGCTACCGCTGCGCACGACGCCGAACTTTCCCGAGTATCCGTCGGCGCACGCCTGCCACAGCACCGGAGTGGCGCAGGCGCTCCGGGAATTCTTCGGCACCGACAGGGTGCCCTTCTCCCTCGATAGCGGGGTCACCGGCACCTCGCGGAATTACAACCGCTTTCGCGACGCGGTTAACGACGTGAATCTGGCGCGGGTGCTGGCTGGCTTCCACTTTTTCAACTCCGACCTGGAAGGGTCGCACCTCGTCGGCAGGAGGGTCGGCCGCTACGTCGCCAAACACTACTTCCGGCCAATCCACGGCCACAGACGATAGGCATCATTTCAAAATCCGTACGGAAATCCAAACGTGCCAACAACAATCCAGCCTCTACAAAGAAAGGAACCATCATGAATGGTTCAAACAAAGACGCCAGAAATTCGATTCACCGCTTGCCTCTCCGGGACACGTATCTACTAATCGCCGGGTTGCTCGGCGGCTTTGGGCTTTTCATCGTCCTCGCGCTCGGGGTTTTCTCAGGAGCGCAAGCGACTTACGCCAAACCGCCTCCGGACCCAGCGCTGACCGGACATTTTGGTCGGATGTTCCATTTGCCACCGTTCGCGCCACCAAACAATGCGGTTCGCGACGCTCTTATGGAGCTGGGTAGTCCAGGCGGAATCATGGATGCAAACGACGATCTGGCAGCAGGCCCCGTGCTGCTGATAACGGATCCCAATCTCAGTCTGATTAACCGGAACAATCCAACCCATACCGCTGGAGTGACGTTCTTCGGGCAGTTCATTGACCACGATATGACGTTTGACCAGAGATCCCGGCTTGGATTCCCCACGCAGCCCATCATTTCACAGAACGCTCGCACTTGCTTCTACGATCTGGACTCTGTTTACGCTGGCGGACCAGGCGGTAACCCGGAGTTATACGATCCGGCTGATCCCATCAAATTCCTGATCGAAAGCGATGGCCAGTTTGAGGATTTGCCGCGAGATCCGATTAACCGCGTGGCGATTATCGGCGACCCTCGGAACGATGAGAACATGATGATTGCCGGTCTGCACGTGGCGTTTCTTTTGTTTCATAACCATGCAGTGGATCTCATTCGCACACAGTATCCGGGGATCCCTGACAATGACGCTTACTTACAAGCTCAACGCCTGACGGTGTGGCACTACCAGTGGATAATCCTTCACGAGTTTCTGCCACACGTCGTCCATCAGTCGGTGATCGATGATGTCCTAACAAATGGTCGCCATTTCTATAACCCGCTGCACAACGAAGCGTTTATCCCAGTGGAGTTCCAGATCACCTATCGATTTGGGCACAGTATGGTGCGGCCCTCTTACCGCGCCAACCTCCACGGGGATAACGGACAGCCATTCTTTGGTATGGTTTTCGACCCCGCAGGGGAAGGCAGCTCCGACCCACTGGACCTGCGTGGTGGCGCGAGAGCTCCAAGGCGCTTTATCGGCTGGCAGACTTTCTTCGACTTCGGCGGCGTTTACAGTGCTGATGTACGGCCCAACAAAAGGATCGACACAATAGTTTCGACGCCGCTCTTCCACCTTCCGTTGGGGACGATATTCACTGGGATGCCGCCGGACTCGCTGATGCAACGCAATTTGTTGAGATGTGTCACGTGGATGATCCCGTCCGGTCAGAGGATTGCAAATGAAATGGGCATCACACCACTCAGTAACAGCGAACTGGCCGAGTTGCAGACGATCCGTTCTTCGTTTGTCGACTCGACTCCGCTTTTCTATTACATCCTGAAGGAAGCTCAGCTGAGAGAGGACGGATTACTTCTTGGTCCCGTCGGTGCGCGTATCGTGGCCGAGGTATTCGTCGGACTGCTCCAGCTAGACCCGAACTCTTACCTAACCGTCCAACCAAGTTGGGTACCAACACTGCCCACACACGACGGAACACCGGAAAGTTTTCGCATGATCGACTTCCTGACCTTCGCCGGCGTGGATCCAACGACCCGAGGTCAGTAGTTGTCAGTTGCGGCCACGATTTCGCGCAGCACTCGCCCGAGAATCCGTTTGAAAAGGAAAAGCAATACTCATTTAAAACAAAGAAAGGAAGAACCATGAATTCAGTGAGTCAGCTCAAAATAGTTCAATCGATCCTTGTCGCCTCTGCGCTTAGCTGTTCCGCGCTTTTGCCAAAAGCGCCAGCGGCTCCAGAGACTGCTTTAGCCGGGTTCAACACTGCGGACGGGGATCATGCCCTTATTAGCATCACGACCGGCGTTGCGAACACAGCAGTTGGTTGGTTTTCGCTTCAAGGCAACACCGACGGCAGCTTCAACACCGCTGTCGGCGCGGGGACGCTCCTTTTCGACGTCGGCGACCAAGGCACGGGTGAGGGGACCCAAAATACGGCAATTGGCACGGCGGCACTTCTGAGCAATACCACCGGCAGCAACAACACCGCTAATGGAGTGTTGGCTCTCTTTAGCAACATGGGAGGCAGCTCCAATACGGCTAATGGCGTTTCCGCCCTGTTCAGTAACACCGATGGCGGCACCAACACGGCCACCGGCGAGGATGCCCTCTTTAGCAATACTATCGGCGGCTCCAATACAGCAACGGGTTTTGCTGCGCTCTTTAGCAACACCGAAGGAAACTTCAACACGGCAACTGGTGAGGCTGCGCTAAATAATAACACCATCGGCCGCAACAATACAGCAACCGGAAATCGCGCGCTCTTCGGCAATACAGAGGGCAGCGACAACACGGCGACCGGTCTTCAGGCGCTCAACAACAATACGACCGGCGACTTCAACACGGCCATCGGTCGCAATGCGCTCGACAGTAACACCGAGGGTGATTCAAACACAGCGACTGGTCTTAATGCGCTTGGTAACAACACCATCGGCCTACAAAACACAGCCAACGGCACTGGCGCGCTCGGTTTCAATACCACCGGCAGCGGCAACATCGCATTGGGGGTAGCCGCAGGTTCCAACGTTAGTGACGCAAATAACGTTATCGCTATCGGGCATCCCGGTGCCAATGTCGACGACAGCTGTTTTATCGGCCAAATCCACGACGCTGTCGTAGCTCCCGATGCCGTGAACGTGTTGATTGACTCGGCCGGCAAGCTCGGCACCATCAGCGGCTCATCACGCCGGTTCAAAAAGGATATCAAAGTGATGGACAGAGTCAGCGAAGCTATCCTGGCGCTCAAGCCCGTAACGTTTCACTACAACAGCGACAGGACCGCCACGCCCCGATTTGGGTTGATCGCCGAAGAAGTAGCGGACGTAAATCCCGATTTGGTGGTGCGCGACAAGAATGGCGAAGTCCTTACCGTCCGTTACGACGCGGTAAACGCGATGCTACTTAACGAGTTTCTCAAAGAGCATCGAAAGAGCGAGCAACAGGAAGAGACGATTACTCAACTCAAGTCCAGCGCGGCAAAGGAACAAGCCACTGCCGCGCGGCAGCAAGGGGAAATCAAAGCTCTCGCCGGGCAGCTCAAAGAGCAGGCCGCGCAAATTCAGAGAGTGAGCGCTCAAGTTCAACTCAGCAAACCTTCGCCGCAAACCGTTTCTGAATGACCCGCAACAGCCGCTAATAAATCGAACGATTCCAACAGACAAAAAATCCCGAAAAAAGGAGAAAAGATAGATGAAAACAACCACGGAAATTGTTTATGGCACACTCGCGCTACTAGCCCTTAACTGCTTTGCACTTTTGTCGACGGCTCAAGCCCTTGTCCCGCCGCCAGACGGAGGCTATCCGGGGGGCAATACGGCAGAGGGGCAGAACGCCCTGTTTAGCCTAACCACTGGCACCTTTAATACGGCAGTTGGTTTTCTTTCGGGGCACGCCTTCACGACCGGCAACCTTAACACGGCGATCGGCGCTGGAGCGCTCCTTCTCACTCACGCAGATGAAAATACTGCCACCGGCGCTGCGGCGCTTCTAAACAGCAGCGGCGGCTTCGGCAACACGGCTAATGGAGCATTCGCCCTTTTTAACGACACCGATGGTGACTTCAACACGGCCAACGGTGATGGCGCCCTCTTTCACAACACCACCGGCAACGGCAATACGGCGGTCGGGTTGAATGCGCTTGCCAGCAATAGCACAGGCGGCGCCAACACGGCTGTCGGTTCCGAGGCGCTCTTGAACAACACCACCGGCAGCAATAACACCGCCGTCGGTGATGGCGCCCTTGGCAATTCCACTGGCTTCAACAATGTCGCAGCGGGTGCTGGCGCCGCAAGCGGCGTTACCGACGCCAATAATGTTATCTGTATCGGCGCATTCCTCTCCGGTCTTAACCAAGACAACAGCTGCTTTATCAGCAACATTTTCGGGGCTCCCGTAGGTGGCGATGCCGTACCAGTGTCGATCGATTCAACCGGCAAGCTCGGCACTTTTACCTCTTCACGGCGGTACAAGAAGGAGATCAAACCAATGGACAACACAAGCGAAGCGATTCTGTCGCTTAGGCCGGTGAGATTTCACTACAAGAGCGATAAGACGAATACTCCGCAATTTGGTTTGATCGCCGACGAAGTAGCTGAGGTAAATCCCGATCTGGTCGTGCGCGATAAGAACGGCGAACTCCTCACTGTGCGCTACGATGCAGTGAATGCGATGTTGCTCAACGAGTTTCTCAGGGAGCATCGCAAAGTGGAGGACCTTGAAGCAACGGTCGCTCAACAACAGAAGAGGTTTTCCAAACAGGAAGACGAAATCGCGGCCCTCAAATCAGGTCTTCAGGAGGTGGGTGTCCAGGTGGAAGTGAGCAAGTCCTCCCCACAAATTGCGAGCAGAAATCCACGAAAATGCGGGGGAACCGCCAGTGAGTCACGCGACTAGACGCAAACTGGAAATCAGTCCTATGAACATATTAATCACTTCTGACTTTTCACCTCTCACTTGCCTGCCACGACGAAGCGCGCCGGTTCAAAGAAAAGATTAAACCAATGGAGAATGCCAGCGAGACGTTGTTTGCGCTTAAACCGGTGACATTTCATTACAAGACCGACAACACAAATACACCGCAATTTGGTTTAATCGCCGAAGACGTCGCTGCGGTGAATCCCGATCTGGTCGTGCGCGACAAAGAGGGCAGACCTTACACCGTGCGCTATGACGCGGTAAACGCGATGTTGCTCAATGAATTTCTCAAGGAGCATAAGAGAGTGGAAGAACAGGCGCGCGAAATACGAGAACAGAAGGCTGCAATCAACCGGCTGGGCAAGACAGTGGAGACAGCTCTTGTGCGCATCGGAGAACATGAGTTGAAGACCAGGAGAGTGAATGAGCAGGACGAAAAGAAGCAAGTTGCCACAAGACGAATTCGCCGTGCCGGAGCAATGCTTCACATCGTGAAGAACGATTGACACTGCATCGATCTTGACTTGACCAGACGGCGCTAATCTAACACCGCCCACACAGAGACAATCAAATCTTCCCCGTGACCTTCGTGACTCTGTGATTAATATTTGCTTCATTCGATTCCACGCTTACAAGAACACCGATTTAGCAGTCAACGAAGTGGCTTTGGTCTGCGGACGATGTCCACTGGTTGGTGGGGAATTCCTTAGAATCTCTTCTTCAACTGGACGTACCAGAATCGGCCTTTGATGGTGGCAAGCGATTCGTCATAGCCGTTCTCGCCGCTGCCCGCGACAAACGGCGGGTCTTCGTCGAACACGTTCTGCATGCCGAAGGCAAGCGTCGTGTTATTCAACCACGAATGCCATCCGCACGGGTTGTACTCAGCAGTGGAAACCGGCACGACATTTTTCTCTTTGCCCTCCTTCATGCTCAGATTCTTACCGCCGTCCTTGGCGAAACCGGGCACCTCGGCAGAAGCGGACGGTAGCAGATTGAACGTGTAGGATGCTATTAAGTCGAGCGTCGTCCACGCTGCCACCTTCCGTACGCGGATGCTGTCTTTGCCAGTTGTAGGATCAGTTCTGGGCGTTTGCGCCTTGGGGGGCACAAATGGCGGTACACTTCCTGTCAGACTGACATTATCATCTTCGTACTGGCCGGTGCAGTGGATTACCGCGCCAACATCCAAACCTTGCAGCCACGTATCAGCCGGGCCGTCGTAGAACAGACTGACATTGGCACGACTCCATGGCAACGAATTGGTCAGACTGAATCCCGGCGGGATAAACTCGCCAGCAACACCGAACCGTTTTGTATCAGGCGAAATCTGAAGCTCAGCCCGGGAGAGCCATGTGCCGTTGAGCGTTGCGGTCAGTCGGCCAAAATCCCCGTGGCCAAAAATCGCAGAATCGAGAATGTAGATTGCTTCGTAGTCGAGACCTTCAAAAATCGCACCCGTAAGATTTTCGTTCGGATCAATGATCAGAATGATCGGGCCCAGTTCACCAGGAATCGTAGTAGGACCGCGGACAACCAGACGGGGGAGATTATTCTCGACAATGAATTGCGCACCGAGAAACGACGCGATCGATCGCATATCAATATGCCACCAGTCCGCGCTGAGCGTCAGCCCCTTAAGCCATTTCGGGCTGTAAACGGCGCCATAAGACCATTCGTAGGCCACCTCCGGCTTCAGGTTCGGATTTCCTATAATGACTTCCGCAGGACCGCCGGTCTGACTCGAAAATGGATCGAAGAAAAAGTTTCCCGGGGGACCGCCCTCTGAGGAAGCGGGCGAAATCTCGGACAAATGCGGCGCATGAAACGCTTCGGTGTAGCTGCCACGCAGGGTGAGCGCGCCGATGTACTTGGGATCAAGCGGCTGCCAGCGGACGGAAATCTTTGGCTTCTGCATATCATACTGGCTATGGGCTGCCGGCTGAAACGGGAAGGGTCCAGAAGGTAGAACTGCAGACGTGTTCTGGCTGTACCACTCCTCGCGCTCGGCAAAGTCAACTTCGAAGCTGTAGAAACCTGGAAAGTTCCACGTCGCGCTAGTGAAAGGAACGCGCACTTCCTCGTAAATTGACCAAACATCCCGGTTCACCCTTGCGCTCCCGCCATTATTTGAGCCGATAGTTTCGAACGTTGTGTTCAGCGGATCACGGTCGCGAGTCCACCTGGGCGCGTCGTACTCGCTCCCAAGAGCAAACGAGACTGGCCCGGCGGGAAGGGTGAACAAATCACCGTTAATGGTGATGTAACCAATCGGTAACTCGTATGCACCTGAGTTATGCAAGGTGACGTAAACTCTTTGTCTCGCCGCCTTGGTGTTGTGGGCAGTCAAATTCAGGAAAGGATCAAACGCCGTAGCCGGATTCGTATCCAGCAACGCGTCTCGCAGCCCAGGCTGACTAACTTCGCCAACAGATAGGTCCTGCCCTTCGTTCCGCGAATAACGGAAGCCTAGCTCCCAGTCCCAAGTCTTAAAATAATCACCAAACTCTCCCATCTCACCGCGTAGTCCGATGTCGAACAGCGAATCCCGGTAGGTGAACTTTTCATGCCTGGGACTGGTATCGTTAGTGCCACGGAATCCAACGCCAGTAGTCACCGGTAGGCCGGAGCCGTCAGGGAAAAAATTGGCAATAGTCGCATCCGCGACAGTGAACGGATTAAACGGATTCGAGATTGGCACACTGATATTGAAGGGACTAAAGCTTATGTTAGTGCCTGGGATCTTAAAGGGGTCTGGCACAAGCGGCACGGGTGCCACGGAGACGTCGAAAAATGAGCGGACATATTTGAAGTCGGCGAAAACCGTCAGGTATTTGTCGCACACATCCTGCATGAACGAGCCATAGAAGGCTTGGCGATCCGCCGGAGGAAGCGCCGGTGTCACAGCCGCAAAGTTATACAAGAAGTAGTCGCCACCGCCCTTGTAATCAGGGCCCGCTTGGGTGAGATGTGTTCTTGGATTGTGGATACCCGGGGCGCCTGGATAGGCATTGGGATTGACCGCAAACGGGTCCTTATAAAATGGAGAAGTTTGTGCGTTCGGAGCTGAATGTGGTAGCGGAGTGTTCATCCCGAACTGCGGAAGACCTCCGGGACCGAAGAATAATTTCGGCACTAAGCGGAAGTCAAAAAAATGTCCAAGCTGGCCGGGAAACGTCCCGCTGCGAGTATCGAACCCCCCCCAGGGTAATTGAAAGGCGTTACTGGAGATATCCCGGTCGCGACTGAAGACTCCGCCGGTGCGCTCCCAGAAATCAGCAATGACTACGATGTTGGTTTTGTCATCTCCCGTTCCGGCTTTGATCCACGCTTCCCACTCGCCCATGTCGTTGGAAGCTCCCAGGTTTGTGTTTCCATAACTGCCCCCGATCTCCAGCCCGCGGAATTTGTGAACCAAAAAGAAGTTGACCACTCCGGTAATCGCGTCTGAGCCGTACACAGCTGACGCGCCATCCTTCAAGATGTCGATGTGATCAATCATTGGAAAGGGAATCAGATTAATGTCCACGCCTCCGCTGAACCCAACGGCATTCAATGAACCAAGGGCAACACGTTTTCCGTCAACGAGCACCAGGGTTTCTTTGCTCAACAAGCCACGCAGGTTGAATTGGACAGTACCGTCACCGCCATTGGCGGTGTTCAGATTGGCAGTTCCGCCTGCTTCCTGCGCCAGAAAGGTTGTCAGGTCTGTCGCGTTGCGGATACCCAGTTTTTCGATGTCCGCGGGACGATACGTATCGACTGGATTAGGGCCGACTTCTTCCGCGGTCGGAATGTTCGAGCCGGTGATAATGACTTCCGCCACTATCGCGACGGGCTGGTTAGCCTCCCGAGCTGTAGACACGGTCTCCTGGCCAAATGAGATCCCAGCCAGAAGCAAAGGAATTCCAACTATGCCCCGTTCGACACAGCAGATGAATGGTCGCTTGATGACAAGCTCCTTTGTTAAACCTGCGTCGTCTTAGCAAACTTCCCGACAAACAACAAGATTCATTTGGACCGATCCTCGCCTTCTGCGAGGGGTGGGAACGAAAGCATAACCCGTCAATTGCAATTCGAGTGAAAGTCGAGACCGCTGCTACAGCATAACGAATTTATCGCGCCACACTCGGTGAGGGAGCGAGTTGATCTGGAGCTGGAAAGAGCGTTAGTAATTCCGACGGCGTCGCTCGCGCATCCTGTAACCGGCCGTCGAAATACACTCGGACAATAAATCCCCCATACTTCCGTCCGTCAGTTGAACGTGATTGGGTCTTTGGACGCAGGTAAGTGGCTATAAGGAATTTCGGAGTTGCATCCGTCCAGTCCTCGGAAGCGTTAAGCCAACTAAAACTTGTCCGCGCATCAGTTGGCCTCATTTTGTTATCTTTCGTCCGGTCGTAAAAGGACACGATAATCCTTGCGTGCCCATTTTGCGTACCTGGTCGTGGCTTTACTCCAACCTTCAGGGCCAGGTGACTCTGCGCGTTCGGATCGCTAATCTCTGACAGAGTTGTTTCGGTGATCGCCAAAATTGAGTTCTGCGAAACGCCGATTCGCCGCAGCAGGTTGGGGAAACGTGCGTCGGAATGGAGCGGCCGAAATTCGGGAAGAAACGCGATCCATTGTAGTATTCCGGAGTGCTCCGCAAAGGCGCATTCGAGCCAGCGGAAAGCTTCTTCTTTCTCGTCAAACGCGACGTAAATCGCGGCGATCACAGGCGCCGAAACATATCTCTTTTCCCTGATTTGGAGGAGCTGAGCAAGAATATTTTGTGCCTCTGTCTCGCGGCCCATGCGCGCGTAGGTGATGGCAAGGCCGCTGCTCGGGAAATGGGTCGCATCCTGGGCTTTGGTGTAAAGGGCGATCGCTTCCGCGAAGTTGCTTTTCTCCCGATACGCGGCGGCAAGATTCGAATCCAGATAAAAGTAATTTGGCTCGAGCTGCAATGTCCGCTGACCCTCACTAATTGCCTCGTCGATCTGGTCGTTAGCGAGATAGGCGGCGGTGGCAACGTAACTGATGATGGGCGACACAGGATCTAATTTCTCAGCTTCCAACACAAGCCGGAGTCCTTCCTTTAGATCTCCGCGGAAGAGCGGGAGCAGCGCCGAGAAGAAGTGAGCGGGCGCTGAGTTGGGATCAAGCTGCAGCGCGCGGTTCAACTCAGCCTGCGCCCCGGCCAGGTCCCAGTCGAGGACGCGCTTCGCTTCGCTAAGATAGCAATGCGCCTCGGCGTCCTTCTCGTCGAGCGCGATGGCTTTTAACGCGGCCTCTTTTGAAGCTGGGTACGCATCGAGTGGTTTCACGTAAACGTCCGCCAGAAAATACCAAACCTTCGCGATCCCGGTCCAGGCACGCGCAAACGTCGGATCTTTCTCGACGGCGCGCTGAAAGAAACTGAGCGCCCTTCGCAAATCCTCCTCGCTGCCCTTGTTTGAGAAATAAAGGCCTTGGAGGTAAAGATCGTATACCTCTGTGTTACGCTGTTCATGGCCGGGAAGCGACACGGCGAGCTTGATCTTGAGCGCATCAACAATTGCGCGAGTTATTTCATCCTGCAGCGCGAACACGTCCTCCAATTTGCGGTCATAAGTCTCTGTCCAAAGGTGGAAACCGCTGCGCGCATTAATCAACTCGGCGGTAACACGAACGCGGTTACCCTCACGCCGCAAACTCCCTTCAAGCACATTGGCAACGTTTAGCTTTTCCCCAACGTCCCGCGCGTTAACGCTCTTCCCTTTGAATGAAAATGACGAGGTGCGACCAACAACAAGCAGCCCATCGACCTTCGCCAACGCGTCAAGAATTTCCGCGCTCATGCCATCGCAGAAATACTCCTGGTCTTTTGCCTTGCTAAGATCGAGGAATGGCAGCACGGCGATGCTTTTCTCGGGTGGTAAGCTCGTTGTCACATTCCGATGGCAGTAGAAGGGAAACGCCATCGCCAAAGCAGCTATTGTCAACGCGAGCAGCAGAGCGGCTAGCGCGGGTTTTCTGTGCAGCCACGAACGGGCCGCACTCGCGCGTTGCAACTCAACGTCGACTTCCATGTCGTGACGAAGACCTTTGAGTGCCTCAAGCAGCTCGCGGGCGTTGCGGTACCGTTCGTTGGGATCTTTACGCAGCGCTTTACTGATAATCTGCTGAAGCTCAGCGGGAGCGTGTGCGAGATATTTCGCAAGCGGCAGTGGCTCCTTCTCAAGAATCGAAGACATCACCTCCCTTGGTGTGTCACCAGTGAATGGTGCATGCCCGGTTACCATTTCGTAAAGGACTACGCCGAGACTCCAGATATCGGTGATCTTATCAACCTGCCCGCCGCACGCCTGCTCCGGCGACATGTAACGAACGGTTCCCAGGATGGACCCTAGATTGGTCTCAACCAGCGATAGCGCTTCGTCTCTCGGCGTCGTTAGCGGCACTTGCTGTTCGGCAAGCTTTGCAATCCCAAAATCGAGCACTTTAACGTAGCCGTCCGGCCGCAGCATGATGTTCTCCGGCTTGATGTCGCGATGGACAATTCCGGCTTGATGGGCGGCAGCGAGCGCACTCGCCACTTGGATCGTGATATCAACAGCTTCACTCACCTGGATCGGGCCCTGCATCAGACGTTGACGCAGTGTCTCGCCTTCTATCAGTTCACTGGCGATGTAATGAATCGAGTGATCCTCGCCAATCTCGTAGACGGTCAGGATATTTGGATGATTCAGCCCGACCACCGCGTGCGCTTCTTGGTGAAACCGCTTCAGCCGTTCAGCGTCATCGGTAAAGCGCAATGGCAAGAGTTTGAGCGCGGCTTTGCGACCCGCGGTGATGTCAGTGGCCAAATAGACTTCGCCCATCCCACCGATACCGATCGATTCAGAAATTTTGTAGTGACCAATTGTCTGGCCAACTAACGAATCAGCTTGGCCATTTTGAATAATTTTCGTGGCCAGACTAACAGCTGAGGTTTCAATGAAGGTCCTTGCTCGTTCACGTGAAGTCAGGAGCGCTTCAACCTTGCGACGCAGAGCCGCGTCGCCTTCGCAGGCTGTGTCCAGGAATGCACTAATCCGGTCCGGCTCTTGATTCAACGCGGCACGATAGATTTCCTCAATCGTTTGGAACCGCGCCGGATTCATAGACACGAATTACACGAATTCGAGAGTGGACACGAATTACACGAATTATCACCAATGTTCAGACACTCTGACTCAGCGTTCGAAGCAAATTAGTGCAAATTCGTGAAATTCGCGTCTCATAAAACAACCCTTTTCCACTCCAGCGAATCGCCACCGAAATTAACCAACAGACCAAGCCGAAGCTTCGAAGCGGCGAGATAATTTAGCACTTGTTTGACGTGCGAATCGGTCAGTTTTTCGACGGCTTTGGCTTCAAAGAGAATCTTGTCCCAAACAATGAAGTCCGCGTAATAATAATGAGGCAAAATGACTCCCTTGTAGGTGATTTCGTAATTTTTCTCGCGCAAAAACGGAATCGCAGCACGACTTAATTCAACCACCAGCGCATCCTTGTAGATGACTTCGTCGTGGCCCTTTCCCAACTCGCGGTGAATCTCCATGCAAACGCCTATGAGTTGGAAAACCTCCTCCTTGTAAAGCAGCTCTTCCATTCGTGTGAATTAGTGAAATTCGTGTCAGGCCGTGTCGTGCAATTCCGTGTACAGCCACACCTTCGCAAATTCCCAGTCACGCCTCACGGTTATCCGCGAGATTTTGAGCACCTCTGCCATCTCATCGTAATTGAGTCCGCCAAAGTATTTCAGCTCGACTACTTGCGCTTTCCGTGAGTCGAGTGCGGCCAGTCGTTCCAGTGCTTCGTGCAGATCAACAATCTCCTTCGATTGCTCCGGTGAAACAATCGCTGCTTCGTCAAGTTCCACTTTGAGCACACCGCCGCCGCGCTTTTGGGAGTGCTGACTTCTGGCGTAATCAACAACGATTTGGCGCATCGCTCGCGCAGCGACTGCAAAGAAATGAGCGCGGTTCTGCCAACTCGGGTTGGTTTGATCGGCCAGGCGTAGGTAAGCCTCGTTGACCAGCGCCGTCGTTTGCAGTGTGTGGTCGGGACGTTGCCCGCCCATATGCCAGTGCGCGATGCGTCGAAGTTCCTCATAAACGAGCGGAGTCAATTCCGCGAGAGCAGCACCGTCACCCTCACTCCAACGCGTCAGTAGACCGGTCACTTCCTGCTGAGAAACCGAGGGCGCATCCATAATCGGTTTTCAGAGCCTATCAGCCCCAAAAATCTCTGCACGCCGAAAGCGTGTCCAGAACAAGCCAAATTCAGATGAGCACTTTGATCGCTCTTTTGCGTTTGATCGCGATGAAAGCCCAACCACAAAACCAAAAAAAGAAAGGAAAAAAATGAATCCACTGACTCAGTTCAAAAAAACACTAATTCTGCTGCTTCTCATCGCGCTGGTATTCTTAAGTGCGCGCGCATATGCGATCGATGTGTCGCCGGACCCAGTGATCCGCTGGAGTACCGAGGCGCGCAAGGCCATCATTCCGCCGAGCGCCGGCCCGGAGAACTACGGGCGCAGGGGCCCATCTGATGCAGCCGTTTACATGGGAATCGCCCACGTGGCGATTTACGACGCAGCAGTTGCGCTCGAGGGCGGCTATGAGTTCTACGCGGAGTACAACCCTGCGATCATTGTGCCGCCTAACACGTCGGCCGCAGCTGCTATCGCCACCGCGGCGCACCACACACTTGTAGGCCTGCCGTGTGGCCTTAACGCCACTGAGGCTAACACGCTCACCGGAATCTATGACGCTTACATGAGTGCGATCCCCGACGGCGAAGCGAAGACGAACGGCGTCATGATTGGTGAACGGGTAGCGCAGGCAATTGTTGCGCTGCGCCAAAATGACGGCCGCTGCGCGACTCCAACATTCAGCCCGCCGCCGCCGCTACCCGGCGTGTGGGAGCCAAACCCCGGCAATCCTCCGCCGCCAATCGTGAGTTTTGCGCTGCCGGGAGTCACCCCGCTCGCGCTCGAGACCGCGTCCCAGTTCCGTCCGGACGGTCCCAATTCCCTGACAAGCGAGGAATACACCGAGGATTTCAACCAGGTTAAGGAACTCGGCCGATTCGACAGCGCGACTCGCACGCCTGCACAGACGATGCAAGCGCTCTTCTGGACCGATCACGACATCAGGCAATGGAATGACGCCATGCTGCGTATCGTCAACAACCGCGGACTCGATCTCGTGCAAGCAGCGCGAATGCTGGCGATGGTGCATGTGTCCGGAGGCGACGCCATGATCGCGGGCTTCGAAGCCAAGTACCACTATCTGTCTTGGCGTCCCTACAGGGCGATCCAGCGGGCGGATGAGGACGGTAACCCGAACACTCAGGCTGATCCAACTTGGGCGCCACTGCGCACGACGCCGAATCATCCGGAGTATCCGGCGGCGCATGCTTTCCACAGCTCCGCGGTGGCGACGGCACTGGCAGCGTTCTTTGGAACCGATAAGATCGCCTTTACTCTCGATAGCCGAGTGCCTGGGGCCACGCCAACGCGCGAGTACCGTAGCTTTCACGACGCGGTCAAGGACGTAACTCTCGCGCGAACCCTCGCCGGCTTTCACTTTCGCAACTCTTGCGAAGAAGGCGTGCACCTCGGGCGGGATGTTGGTCGATACGTGCGCGAGCACTACTTCCAGCCGATACAAGGAGGCGCATCGACGCGTCGGCTTCGGGCAATTGCCCGCTAATTGCAAGAGGCTGAAGCAAGTCAAGTCGCCACGCTCTGGAAGCGTGGCGACTTTCGTTTTCAGGGAGTGCGAGAACAATTCGCGCTGTTTGAACGGCAGTGAACGCTGCCGACCGTCTCACAAAGTTCAGCGGCGCAAATCATATTCTACCCCTCGAAATGTTTCTGCACGCACAACGCTTGCGAAAAAATCCCGGTTCAGATGAGCACTTTGATCGCTCCTTTGCGTTCTATCGCAAGTGGAAAGCAAACCCTCAAACCAAAAAGAAAGGAAAACAATGAATCCACCAACTCACTTCAACAAAATACGAATCCTACCACTTCTCATTGCACCGGCGCTTATCGCGCTGGCTGGGCTGACAGCGGTGCCGGCCCGCGCAACGCCCGCATGCGCGCTGGCCAGCCAAACGTTAGCGCTGGGCCATTATCCGTCTGGCTCGCTCAACTTGATGTGCAACGAATCTCGCGACCTGGGATGGTTCCTCAAAACCAACGTCAGAGGAGATTCGGATGTTTACGTCGTGCGCAACACGTGGCCAGTGGGGGCGCATTCTGGGTGGCACACGCATCCGGGGCCGAGTCTGATCACAGTTATATCTGGAGAACTCACAGTCTACGAGGCTGACAACCCCACCTGCACGCCGACGGTTTACCACGCAGGTGAGAGCTTCACCGACGTAGGCTGCGGGGACGTACACCTGATACGTAACGAAGGGGTGGTGTGCGCGGTAAACATGGTAGTCCAGATCGTTCCGGCGGGGCAGCCGCGAAGGATCGATGCTGATCAGCCAGCTAATTGCGTGATGCCGAATCTGTCCTGCACCTACGCCTACGCCTTGTCCTCAATAATTGGTCCGTTCTGCGAACGAAAAAGATTACAACTGGTCGCCACGCTTCCCTCAGCGTGGCGACTTTTGTTTTGCCGAACGATGCGAAGGTCTGCCGCGTTTTGAACCGGGAGGGATTGCGGCGTTGAAGGTTGGACGTTGAGCGTTTAACGTTTGTCGCAATGCGCTTTCGCACTTACAAAAATACCGACCTCACGGTCAGCGAACTCGGCTTCGGTTTGTGGACGATCTCCACCGGCTGGTGGGGAAACTTCACGGAAGGCGAAGCGATCGCATTGATGCACAAGGCGTTCGATCTTGGTATGACGCTTTTCGATGCGGCTGATACTTACGGAAACGGGCTGAGCGAAGAATTGATCGCAAAAGCTTTCCCGAATCAGCGGGATGGAATCGTGATTGCCACAAAGGTTGGCTATGATTTTGTCCATCACGGGGAAGCGCGCGGGCGCGGTCAGCGCGAGATTCCGCAGGATTTTTCGCCGGAAGCGATCACGCGCGCGACCGACGCGGCGCTGAAGCGTTTGAAGACGGACCGGATCGATCTACTTCAATTGCACAATATTAGGATGGAGCAGGTGTACGACGACGCGCTCTGGAAGACGCTCGAGAAATTAAAGAGCGAAGGAAAAGTTCGTTACTACGGCATTGCGTTGGGACCAGCGATTGGCTGGTTGTATGAGGCAGTGAATTGCGTTCGCGAGCGCGATCTCACCAGCGTCCAGCATATTTACAACATGCTCGAGCAACATCCCGGCCGTGCATTCCACGACGCCGCGACAGAAGCCGGCAAAGACACAATGTTTCTCATTCGCGTGACGCATTCATCCGGAATGCTCGAAGGAAAGTACACCGCCGAGACGAAGTTTCCGCCGACTGATCATCGCAGCCATCGCCCGCGGAGCTGGCTGCTGAATGGGGTGAAGAAAGTCGAGCAATTGAGATTTCTTGAAAATGCCGAGCGGACATTAGGACAGGCAGCGTTGCAATGGTTGCTGGCGGATGATCGCGTCGCTTCGACGTTGCCGAACATTTACAACGAAGAACAGCTCGTGGAATTCGCCAAAGCGCCGGACACGGCGCCACTGACAGCGGACGAGATGGCGAAAATCGAAGAACTCTATTCCGCCAATTTCGGCGTCGAAGAGGAACCGCCGAAGTTTAAGGGGACCATGGAGTTGCCGGAAGAGACAGCGGCGGCGGTAAGGTAGGGGCGGTTGACCTCAATCGCCTGGTTTGCTCTCCTCGTAGATCGATTGGGGAAGGCGGTTCGGTGAACCGCCCCTACCTAATCTGATTCGTCTTGTTCCTCGACCGGTTCGGCACGGCGAATTTCGGGTTGTTCTGGAGCGCGCCGCCGCGAATGACCTGCGACCATCTGACCTTTGTACACGTCTTTGAACACCTCGGCGATCATCGGCGCCGCATGTGAACCACCGTGCACGGTCTTACCAACATCACCTTCGTAAACAACGGCGAATGCGTATCGCGGTTGGTCAGCAGGCAAGAATCCAGCGAACCAGGCCGCGGTGCGCTCTTTGTGTTTTGGTCCCCATTGCGCGGTGCCGGTTTTACCGGCGACTTCTACATTTTCGAGGCTCGCCTGATGCGCCGTGCCGCTGCCGCCGTTCACAACATCGATCATTCCTGTGCGCACCTGATCCAGCGTTTCTGGCGAAATATCGAGTGTTCGTTTGGCGCGCACTTGGTACGCCGTCACGATTTGATTGTCGAACGTTTGCACCTGTTGAACGAGCCGCGTCTGATAGAAGGTTCCGCCATTGGCGATCACGCCCATGGACTGCGCCATCTGCAATGGAGTAACTTGTATGTCGCCTTGGCCGATGGACATGTTTGCGATGTCGCCGTTTAAGATTTTGCGGCCGTGCGTCGCTTTCATGTATTCATCGTTCGGGATGCGGCCTTCGACTTCGCCGCGCAGCGGAATGCCGCATTTAGCGCCGAAGCCCAGCTTCAACGCCCAATCAATGATCGGCGCCGAACCGGTCTTGATGCCGGCCTGATAAAACCATGTGTCGCACGATTCCGTGAGCGCCTGCACGAAGTTTAGCGCCCCGCGATCGGTCTTTTTCCAGTTGTGAAATGTGACGTTACCGATCTGAAGCGCGGGAACGCATTGATATTCATCCTGCGGATAGACAGCGTGGCTCTCCAGCGCCGCAATGCCCACGGCAACCTTGAACGTCGATCCCGGCGGATAGGACGAACGATATGCGCGCGGTAAAAGCGGAATGTCCGGGTCGGACTGAAGAGCTTTGAGTTGATCGGGTGAGATAGAAGGAACGAATACGTTTGGGTCGTACGTGGGCCAGGACGCGAGAGCGAGAACATCGCCGCTGTTTGGGTCGATAATTACCAGCGCGCCGCGCTTTGCTTTTGCTGCCAACGCTTTTTCGGCCAACTCTTGCAGGTGCAAATCAAGCGTGGTTACCACGTTGTATCCGGGCTCCGGCGGCGTAACCAGTTTTTCCGATGTTTTTCGGCCGCTCTTGTCGAAAGTCAGTTTGTATTCGCCGTTCTTCCCGGTCAGCATCTCGTTGAACGTCTGTTCGAGCCCTTCGCGCCCTTCCGTTTGCGGCCAGATTGTTTCATGGTTATCGACAATTCCGTCCGGATTGCGGCCCGTTTTTCCGGTATAACCTACAATCTGACCGGCGACCTTTCCGTTCGGATAAATCCGGACGTAAACGGGTCGCACCATCATTTCTGGCGGCAGCTTATCTTTGATTCCTTCGTACTCCTGCGGCGTGAGATTCGGTGCGATCTCAAAGGGCATGATGCCCCGGTTGCGGTAATGACGAAGGATGGCCTGATCCGAAATCCGGAACATCCGTCCAATTAACCTCCCGGCCTCCTCTATTTTTTCTCTCGTATAGCTGAGCGCTTGCGCGTCGGAAAAGTTCAGCGGCGTTGGGAAAGTTATGGCCAGGTTGTAACTGAGCCGGTTTTGCGCCAGCGGCACTCCGTTGCGGTCCGTGATCTGTCCGCGTGGCGCCGGAATATCGAGCATGAAAGTGCGCGCCAGCTTTTGTGTCTCGAAAGTAGGGACAATTGTCTCCTCTTCCGGCGAAGCGCTCGGACTGGAAGCAGGCATTGGCATGAGGGTCTGTGGGTGCGCGACCGGAGAGAGCGCAAACAGCCAGAGCGGCATCCAGAGGTTCCGCAGGTTTTGGCACAGTCGAACGCGAGTCATTCAGGTAATCTCAACTAAGGGCTTGTCATCGCGAGCGAAGTCGAGACACCTCATCCTCGTCTCCGACGGCGATTCCTCCACTCCGCTTCGCTTCGGTCGGAATAACAGCGAATTTCGGCGACACAGCGGACAAATCAATGCCGCTGCAAAAAGCGGTGAACTTCCTCCGCCAACTTTCGGCCGATACCTTCCGTGGACGCGATCTCGTCGACGCTTGCCCGGCGGAGACGATTCACGGAGCCGAATTGCTGTAGCAACAAGCTTTTCCGATTCTGACTCACACCCGGACAGTCGTCGAGAATGCTTTCTTCGACTCGTTTTTTCATGAGCAGTTGGTGATACGCATTGGCAAACCGATGCGCCTCGTCCCGAATGCGCTGAAGCAACCGCAGGGCAGGTGAATCCATTGGAAGTCGCAAAGGTAATGCACGACCCGGTCGATAAATTTCCTCGTGTTCTTTCGCCAGACCGATGATGGGGAGATCGTGCAAGCTCAGTCGCTGCAATTCCCGGCAGGCGGACGACAATTGGCCCTTCCCTCCATCGACGATGATCAGGTCGGGTAAGCGAACTGCAACAAAGCTCTCGTCATTCCGATCGGAGCGTAACGAAGTCGAGGAATCCCGCGAAGTTACCTGTGGGTTTTGCAACGGGATCCCTCGACTCCGCTCGGGATGACTCGAAATTCGCGCCAGAGCATCCGCCGGGTTCTCCTGCGAAAATTCCGCTGCTTCGGAATTTTCGTCTCGGGCTTCAAGCAGAATCCGGGAATACCTCCGCCGCACGACCTCGGCCATGCTGGCAAAATCATCCTGCCCCTTCACAGTGCGTACTCGGTAGCGTCGGTAGTTGTTCTTGTCAGGAACTCCATCGCGGAAACAAACCATCGAGGCCACCACGTGTGTCGTGGAGATGTTGGAAATGTCGAAACACTCCATTACTCGAGGCGGATCTGAAAGATGCAGTGCGTCACCCAGCGCTTGCACGTCCGCAGTCGGATCAATGGTGCTGGGCAAACTGCCCCGCGTGAACCGGCGGGTCGGTCTCGTGGTGTTGCGCAAGTCCGCGACCATGTTGCGAAGGTCGGCAGCCTTTTCGAAATCCATTTTTTCCGCAGCGGTGTGCATTTGTTCCTCTAGCGCGGTGATCATCTCTCGCGATCTACCTTCCAAAAATTCGCAGGCTTGCTCGACGCGTTCCCGATATTGCTCGGCGCCGGTTTCGCTCAATCGTACAGGCACCTGATACGTCGAAGATTTCAACTCTCTCTCTGTCGGTGCGCCTCGCCCAAACGTGAGCACCCCAAATTTCTTACGCATGAAATTCAATGTTTGCCGCAACGCGCCGGCATGCGCGTATGGGCCGAAGTAGCGGCTCCCGTCGTCCTTTTTGAATCGGGCGAGGCGAAATCGCGGCCACTCCTCCGACAGATCGACCCTGACAACGAGGAACCGCTTGTCGTCACGGAACGAAATATTGTAACGCGGCCGGTATTCCTTAATCAATTTGCCCTCGAGCAAAACCGATTCCGCTTCGCTTCGGACCGTGTGCGTTTCAAAATCCCATGTGGCGTCGAGCAGGGCGAGCGTTTTCAAATCGGCCTGGGCCAATTTCGAAGGCAGGAAGTACGAGCCTACGCGCTTGCGCAGGTCGCGTGCTTTGCCGACGTAGATCACGCGGTTAAACCGGTCGCGCATCAAGTACACACCCGGCCGATGCGGCACCTCGTGCACTTTCTTCTGCAGATCACGCTTCTCTTTTTTTGGCGTAGCCATTCGGTTGTGAAACTACGCGAGGATCCTTTGTCCGTCATTCTGAGCGGAGCGGAGCGGAGTCGAAGAATCCCGTGAAATTACCGACGAGTTCTCCCCCGGGATCCCTCGACTTCGCTCGGGATGACAACCGAGCGCATCGATGCTGATGGCGGCTCAGTGACGCGACGACGATCAGCTAACCAATCGAAGCGAAGCGCCGATGTGCAAAAAAAAGCGCCCGCAAATTTGTCGCGGGCGCTTTGAGTTCTAACTAAACAACAATTTCGCTACGGCTTTGTCGTCGTAGTGGTGGTAGTCGTTTCTTTAATCACAGTGGCAGGTTGCGCAGGTTGCGCCAACACCACTTTGCGCACCACAACTCGATCGCCCACTGTCGAGTAATAAACGGTCGCGGGCATGTCTGGACGAACTGCCGACCAGGTGACAGTGCGACCTGCTGGATCAACTATAGCGGTATCCTTCGTGTAGTAATACCGCACGGGCGCCGCACCCGCCGCCGTTCGGAACGTGAAATAATCCGAGTCGGGGGTGTACGTGACGATGTTGCCTGCACTGCTGGTGGTCGTCTGTTGGGTTGTCGTTGTGCCGGTCACCGGGTCCGTGGTGGTTGTTGTCGTTGAGGTCTGTGCGAGCGCTAATCCCAGCGATGCCGCACAAACCAAGCCGGCTGCCAATATTTTTGTTAATCTGATTTGTTTCATATTTCTCCCTCTGCTTTGATTCAATCGATGTGCTGGATCCTGCATCTTCCCGGTCCTTTAAATCGGGAGTTCTTTCAGCTTCGACCTCATATCGTAAATTCGGTCGCCGGTGGTCGTGTCCGCGGCGATGATCAAAGCGCCTTTGCCCCGCTCACGTAATATTCTGCCTATGCAGGCTTTACCCGGTTTCCGCGATTTTCTGCCCGATGACTGCGCCCGGCGCAATTACATTTTTGCACGCTGGCGTGAGGTCGCCCGCCGCTACGGCTTCGTCGAATGGGAAGGTCCGCCTCTGGAGCCGATCGACCTGTATAAGAAGAAAAGCGGGGCCGAAATTGTCGAGCAGCTTTTCAATTTCACAGATAAAGGCGACCGCGAAGTCGCGCTGCGCCCTGAGCTCACGCCCACGCTTGCTCGTGTAGTCGCGGCGCACGAACGCGAATTCAAGAAACCACTCAAATGGTTCTCGATCGGACAATTTTTCCGATACGAGAAGCAACAGCGCGGCCGGTTACGCGAACATTTTCAGCTCAATTGCGACATTGTCGGCGAGAAGGATCTTGCCGCCAACGTGGAGCTGGTCGCGCTGTGCATCGATTTCCTGCGTGCCTTCGGACTCACCGAAAAAGATTTCGTGGTCCGAATCAGCGACCGCGAATTCTGGACTGATTTTTTCCGCGACAAAAACGTGCCGGCTGAGCGATGGGACGATTTACTGCAAGCGATCGATAAATCCGCGCGCGACACACGTGAGAAGACGGCAGAGAAACTTGGAGACCTTGCCGATCCCGTCTTCGCGACGCTCCAAAGCGGCGGGAAGAGCGCAAAGTTGGAGCAAGTCGTTGATGCGCTGCGCGCTCGCGGCCTCGCCGATTATGTCGCGATCGACGTGGGAATCGTTCGTGGACTCGCTTATTACACCGGCATCGTTTTCGAGGTGTTCGATCGTGCCGGTAAGTTTCGGGCTATCGCCGGTGGCGGGCGCTACGACAATTTGATAGCGCAACTAAGCGACGGCATGCTTTCTCTGCCTGCGCTTGGATTCGCAATGGGCGACGTCGTTCTCGGCGAATTGATCAACGAAATCCCGGGAGCACGCGAAGCGATGAAGAAAGCAATAACAAACGATAGCAAGATCGATATCTACGTCGTCGTCGCAAAGGAAGAACGCCGTCCCGACGCTCTCGCACAAATCCAACAACTGCGCGACCGCGGCTACCGGATCGATTACGCGCTCACGCCAACCAAAGTCGCCCGTCAATTCCAAGCGGCCGAAGATTTGGGCGCGCGGGTCGCGCTTCTTTACGGAGATGAGTGGCCGCAGGTGAAAATCAAGAATATGGGAACAGGTGAGCAAGAGCTGGTAGCGCACGATCGTTTGCTTGCGCACTTGCAAGCGCAATCGAACTTGTCATCCTGAGCGAAGCGCAGCGGAGTCGAAGGATCCCCCGGAGGTACTCAGGGTTTCGCACTGTGATTCCTCGACTTCGCTCGGAATGGCAGAAAACATGTTTCGCACACACGACTGTAATTCACTTCGCAAAAGCGATATCGGCGGCCAGGTCACGCTTGCAGGATGGGTGAATGTCACCCGCGATCATGGGGGCGTGATTTTCATTGATCTGCGCGACCGCGAAGGACTAACCCAGGTGGTCTTTCGCCCGGAGGAAAATGCCCAGATTACGAAACAGGCGCACACGCTCCGTGGCGAAGATGTTGTTCAAGTTTCGGGTACAGTCGCGGCACGTCTGCCGGGCACCGAAAATCCAAATTTAGCGACCGGCGACATTGAAATCATTCCTAACGAGCTGCGAATCTTAAATCGCGCCGACCCGCTCCCATTTCCAATTGACGCCGAACCGCAAAATGAAGATCTGCGGATGACGCATCGTTATTTGGACCTGCGGCGGCCACGGCTCGCGCGCAATTTGCGGATTCGCCACAAGGCCGCAAAAGCAACTCGCGATTACCTCGACAGGCAGGGGTTTGTGGAAATTGAAACGCCCATTCTATCGAAGAGTACGCCGGAAGGCGCGCGTGACTTTCTGGTGCCCAGTCGCGTGACGCCGGGAAAATTCTATGCGCTGCCGCAGGCGCCGCAGCAATACAAACAGCTGCTCATGGTTGCGGGCGTGGAAAAATATTTTCAGATCGCAAAATGTTTTCGCGACGAAGATTTGCGCGCGGACCGGCAACCGGAGTTTACGCAGATCGACATTGAAGCGTCATTCGTCACGCCCGACGACATTTTTGCTGTCACCGAAGGAATGCTTGCGGCGATTTTCAAAGCCGCGCGCGACGTCGACATCAAAACGCCATTCGACCGGCTTACATATCGTGAAGCGCTCGATCGCTACGGAAGCGATAAACCCGACCGCCGGTTTCAAATGGAGCTGGTCGATCTTGGTGAAACCTTTCGTGAAAGCAGTTTCAAAGTTTTTCGTAGTGCGCTTGATGCCGGCGGCGTCGTGAAAGCAATCAACGCAAAAGGTTTTGCCGGAATCACCATTGGCCAGGCTGATGAGCTCACAGAAATTGCAAAGCTGCACGGCGCCAAAGGTCTCGCCTTCATCAAGATTGAGAACGGCGAATGGAAATCGCCCATCGTGAAGTTCTTCAATGACGCCGAGAAGATTGCGTTGCGATCAAAGCTGAACATCGAGGAAGGCGATTGCGTTTTTTTCGCTGCCGATAAATGGAACCTCGCTTGTGAAGTGTTGGGACGATTGCGCCTGCGGATCGCCGAGATGCAGGATTTGCATGGTAGGGCGCGTTCGCCGCAGCGCGCCAGACTGGGATTTTCTTTGGGTCATAGACTTTCCGCTTTTCGAATGGAGTCCGGACGAAAACAAATGGAACGCCATGCATCATCCATTCACTCGACCCAAAGCCGAGGATATGCAGTTGTTTGAAGCAAAGAAATTCCCGGAAGTTCGCGCGGAGGCGTATGATGTTGTGTTGAACGGCGTGGAGATTGGCGGCGGCAGCATGCGAATCTACGAACCGCCGTTGCAGGAGAAAATGTTCGATGCGCTGGGCATTACCTCCGAAGCTCAACAAGCGCAATTCGGCCATTTGCTGCGCGCGCTTCGGCTCGGCGCGCCGCCGCACGGCGGCATCGCCTTCGGCTTCGATCGTCTGGTCATGCTGCTCTGCGGCGAGCAAAGCATTCGCGATGTGATGGCGTTCCCAAAAAATAATCGCAGCATGGACCTCATGTCGCAGTCGCCTGCGACAGTCGATCCAAAGCAGCTACGGGACTTGGGAATTAAACTGGCGGGAGAAAAGCTGGAGGGACGCGCGCCCTTGCGTCCCGAATGATTCATTCACGGATTTGAATTACTGGCGACCGATTCGCGGCCGTTGCAGCGCGTACAAAGGCAGATTTAAATCAGGAAAGCAGGAACTCAGGAAAACGGATTCAGAATAGCTTGCCAGCCGCGTGAATTGCTCATTATGAAGTTCCGGTGAATTCCCACTGTACCCCGGAATATGGTGTGGCGAACTGTGGCAGTAATTGCCATTAGCTGATCGGCAGTTGCAGCCGTATACTGGGTTCGTAACAATCGCAGCGCCAATCGATCGCGCAGGTGTGCGGCCCCTTCTCTCTGCACACAAAACCGGATCATGAATCCTACCGCTGCTCATAAAGATGAGCTTAAAAAATTGCTCGAGAACTTATCGGGCCAGACTGCCGTCTCAGGGATAACTTTCGTAACATCCTTAGATGCTTATATCACCGGCCTCGATACGAATTGCTCAGACATCACGGCCCGCGTCAATCCGCAGCCAGCGCATACAAACAGAGAATTAACATGGAACCAAGATTGACTCGGAACTGCGCGCTCTACTACGCGCAACATAAAACTTCAAAACGTCGTGCGACACTTTTCAAGAAGTTTCGCGCCGCTGCTCGTAACCAGGGTCCGGATGTTCGGCAGCAGCTGACCTTCGGCGACTTATTCGTCGTACCACGACTTCATCAGGACAACGGTCGCTGAGCGGCTTCATTGATTGCCATCATGGATTCCCAGACTTTCGCAAGTTCGCAGAATGAAGAAAGCGATTCTGCCGCAGAGCGACGTTGGGAAAATGAAGGGGGGAATCCGGCGCAACTTCAACAGCTACCTTGTGATGACCGAAAGGAAGACGGCCACAACCGGTCCGGCGCAGGGCGTGTTGAAGGCATTCTGCTACCAAGATTGACTGCATATGCACCTGATCCAATTCCGCGAAATGATGCGAGATGCTGAAGTCGCATATGCAATTCATCCTATCGTGCGCAAGCACCTCCTAAGTGTAAAGGACACGACCAAAGCTCTAATCGCATGCGGCGTGCCGCGGTCTGCTAACGTAGCTCAGATTGCGGGCGCCCTGAAATGACCGGGTATTTTAACAGAGCGCAAGAATGTCGCCAGAGGAGACAGCGCTCCGACTGTCGAAGCTGCAATCCCCGTTGATAACCCGGTGTCAAAAAATAATTGACGCGAATGAGACGCTCAAAACGGAGGGGCCTGATCCGCAATGCCCGTGGACGGGCCACGACAGCCCGATCGTCCGATCAGGAAGTGATGCTACATCTGTCGCGTTCTCAGATTTTCAAAGATTACGAACGGGCTTTCAGCGAAGCCACGGGTTTGCCGCTTAATATTCGAGGACACGATTCATGGTCGCCTGCGCACCATGGCAAAACGGATGACGTTTCGTTCGCTGCGATTCTGGCTCGTTTCAACAAGGCTCGCGCCGCATGTCTAAGGGCCCAAACGGACGCATCCCAGGAACCCTCATCGACGACGCGCACCGTCACCTGGTTTGCGGGACTCTCCGAAAGCGCAGTCCCAGTGTATGTAGGTGACCACATTCTAGGTTTTCTGGAGACAGGCGAAGTACTGCTCAAGAATCCGACAAAGAAACACTTCGCGAGCATTACTCGGCAGCTTCGCGCTTGGGGTTACAATGCGGATTGGAAGCAACTAGAGCGGGCCTATTTTCGCTCGTGCGTTTTATCGCCTGTCCGGTACCGCGCGATGTTGCGGCTACTGAGTATTTTTGCGCAGCACCTTTCGATCTTGTCGAATCAACTGGTCGTACGGCGCGACAACGATCAGTCCACAAATATGACGCGAGCGCGACAATTTATCGAGGCCCATCAAGCGGAGCCGCTGTCGCTCGGGCGCATCGCCCAAGTGGCTAACATCAGCAGGCATTACTTTTGCAAGATGTTCAAGAAAGCGACCGGGATGAATTTCACCGATTACCTCTCGAGAGTTCGAGTGGAGAAATCGAAGACGCTTTTGCTCAATCCCAACTCGCGAATTAGCGAAGCTGCCTTCGCATGCGGCTTTCAATCCATGACGAATTTCAATCGCGAGTTTAAGCGAATCGTAGGTCGCTCTCCCACGCAATTTCGCGAATCCCTTCCGAAGCTGCGAGGCTCGGTATAGGCAGGAGGTGATTAAGATATGAAGGATTCTGTCGTCAGAGGATGCCTGCTGCTGCTTCTCTATGAACGTCGAAGCGAAGGTTCCATTCCGTTCGGCCACGGTGAGCAGGCGGTACCGCCGCCAGGAGGTATAAGTCGCCGCGACTGGCTGCGCGCTGTGGCCCAGCTTTCAGAGTATGGTCTCATTGACTGGAGCCCGCTTAAGGATAAAAGCGGGATGGGCCAGCTGTCCGGCTTTGCCAAGATAAACGACTTCGGAGTCGAAGTAATCGAAGCTGGTGTCGCGTCGCCGGTCCAGATCTCAATAGATGAACGCCGGCGAACCAGCGTTCCTCAGCGGAAACAGGCGCCGATTGCAACGAGCACTCAGCATCAGCAGATGATTACGGACGCACTGGGACAGGTGATCACCGCGATCAATCAAGCCGATGTGTCGAAGCAGGAGAAAAATGAAGCGAAGACTTTGTTGCGAAGACTGCTGGGTAGCAAAGCAGCGGTTAGCGTATTAGGGCCTGGCGCACAATCCCTTGCCGCGAAGTATTTCACGGAATAAAGCAGATAGCAGGCGTCAAAGATTTGATGGTTTCCTTTCCGACTTTGGGATTCGCAGGACAAGAAACGGTGAGTCTTTCGGAGAATACGCCCAGACCGGTACTCACCGACGATGTAGAGTACAGAGCTCCTTCGGACAAGGAAAAACGTCATGAGAAAATTAACCCCGACCCTTACACAAAGCGGGCTGCTGGCCGTGTTGCTGCAACGCCAGCGCTACAAAATAAACCAGTTGGCCTGCCGTCGTGCACAACGCAACCAGATGCGCGCTGCCCTTTGGAGTACCCTCATCTGGCCCTTGCAAGCGCTTACGGTACTCGTGCGCGTACACTATTCGCGTCGAGCACTTCGTCGGATACCTCCCGCGCCGATCTAAATCTTTTATCGAGGCCAATTGCCATGGCTGATCGAAATCCTTCTTTCTCATCGCGGCAGTAACTGGAAGCTAAAGATTTAAAAATGTTTTAAAGCTGCTATGTATGTCTGGCGACAACCTACTTAGGGGCTCGGGCTTTGGGAGCTAAGCGAAGTAAATGACCGGTAACACATCGACCTTGGTCATTCAGTTCGTTGTTTTAGCTGCTATTATTCTCGCTCCTTGGTTTTATAGGAGGAGGAAGAATAAGGTTTGTTGCATTGGGAACTAACGAACAAGTTAATCGAACGCACGCCAGTCCTGCGACAGGTCGAGATCGGAAGTCCGCCACTCTTCCCATATATTCAGCGTAAGCGCTTACGATGCATGCGGGTTTCAAGCGCGGTGGCGAATTTTACGGCACAAGCACTGCAAATTGCCGGCGGGCCGACGTGTTTTCTCCCAAAGCGTGCTTCATATAGATTCTGTCTTCGGGCGAGTCCGGGACACCACCGTGCAAGTCTGGACAGTTGGAAAAGGACTTGGGATTGGAAGCAAGTTCTCTCGAACATGCTGCGCGGCTAATAATTTTCGAGATCATGAGGTCTTTCTTCCTGGGTTCAAAGGGACAGGCGACCAGGCTAGCCGCCTTACACCGAGGCAAACGCGCGGAACCTTCCGCACGCTCACCGTCAGTGTCAGAGCATTATTTCACTTTAACTTCGACAGCTTTTGATCTTGCTACCGGTGTTGTCGGGAGGTGCACTTTTAGCACTCCGTCGCGGAACTCAGCCGTGACTTTCGTGCTATCGGCATCCTCAGGCAGCGTGAAGCTGCGTCGGAAAGTACCAAAGGATCGCTCGATGCGATGGAATTTCTTTTTCTGATCTTCCTTCTCGGTTTTGCGTTCTCCGGAAACGCAAAGGATGCCGTCTTCGACAGTTACCCTAACGTCATCCTTCTTCATTTCAGGCAGGTCAGCTTTGAGGAGATATCCTTGATCATCTTCGCTGATATCAACCTCCGGCGACCAATCTGCGACTGCCAGGCTGTGGATCTCGCCACTGCCCATTCTATTCGGAAAGCCGGCCAGGAAGAAGGGATTAAAGCGATTTTGTGTCGCTTGTTCCATCTCTCTAAGCGGATTCCATGTTGTTACTTTATTCAATGTATTCATTTGTTTTGTCTTTCTGAAATGAGTTAAAGCCGTGTTGGTACATCGCGCTAACCGCTTATTGTCAGAGTCGACCCTGATCTTGTGTACGTTGAGGAGGAGGCCCCGTCGAAGGCGAACGCGCGGCGACTTCACCGGGGTCCATCCCTTTGATCAACGGATGCTGCGGCCAACGCGCTCGACGATTTCCACGTAGGCTTTCAGAGGAGCGGACGGATTTTCGCCTTTCCACGCGACACAAGCTTCGGTCGCCACGGCCGGCATGACTGGGCGAAACACGACATTTTTGTGAGGGAGCTTTTTTAGCTGCTCGGGGACGAGGGCCACGCCCAAACCAGCGGAGATGGCGTGGATCATCGTTCGTTCAAGATCGACATCCTGCAAAACCTTCGGGGTAAAACCGGCGCGGTGACAGGTCTTGCTCAACCATTCGTGATAGTAGGGATAGCTCGCTTCTGACATTCCGATGAAAAACATGGGCGCGAGAGCTTTCAGCGCGACCATCGTTTTGCTAGCCAGCGGATTGTCTTTGGGCAATGCGGCGACGGTTTTGTAGGACGCAATGGTTCGGAATTCCAATCCGCGCCGCGCAATTGGCTCGTGTAATCCAACGAAACCCAGATCGAGCTTGCCATCTTCAAGCGCGCGAAACTGTTCACCGCACGACATATCGAAGAGGTTAACCGAAACAGTAGGAAACAATTGACGGAATGACGCGAGAGTCCTCGGCAGCAAGTCGTAAAAGAGATTGCTGACGTACCCGATATTGAGCGCACGAACCTCGCCGCTGTGCAATCGCCGGACGGACTCGACCGTTTCGGCTGCGAGAGCCAGAAGGCGTTTGGCATCGGCGAGAAAGGAGCGGCCCTGGTCTGTCAGCGTGACCAATTGCTTTGTGCGATGGAGAAGCCGGACGCCAAGCTCTTCTTCCAGATCCTTAACCTGCCGCGAAAGTGAAGGCTGCGCGGTGTGCAGCTTTTTGGCGGCTTTTGTGAAGCTCAGCGCTTCCGCAACGCCGACGAAGTAGCGCAGATGACGAAGTTCCATCGGGGTAAGAGACTGATCGTAAGCCGACTCGGCACGTGAATGCAAAGAACGAATTGCGAATTATGACAGACCGGTCGACCACGGGCAGACGAGCCATACTTAAAAAGTATGACGTGCTACCAAGAACATATTGGCCGGGCAACGAGCGGAGGCGTAACGCTTCGCTTTGCCATTTATGAACCGAAACGCTTCAGCTCTTTGGAAAGGAAACCTTCACGAGGGCGGGGGAACTTTAACCACCGAAAGCGGCGTTCTTTCTAAAACGCAATATTCTTTTCGGACGCGATTCGCGGAAGGCCGGGGCACCAATCCGGACGAACTGATCGCGGCTTCGTTAGGCGGGTGTTTTTCGATGGCCCTGTCCAATGAGCTTGGTCTTTGCGGTTTCCACCCGCAGCGCATTGAAACCACCGCAACCGCAACGCTGGAAGATTTAGCCGCGGGCTGGACGGTCACGCACATCCAGCTCGACGTCCATGCGAACGTTCCGGACGCCTCTCAAGCGGGTTTCATGGATGCGGCGATCGCGGCGAAAATAAACTGTCCCATCTCCCGCCTGCTTAAAACAAATATCTCAATGACAGCGAGTCTCGATCGATGACATCAAACCGGCGTAAACCTCAGATTATGGAACCAACTATCACACAACATGGCGCCCTGTTCGCGGTGCAACACAGACCGGTAAAAAATTATTTCCAGCATCATCACCGACAGATCGCAAGCCCCAATAAAACGATCTCCACTTTACGAACGCCTGTCGGAGAATTTGTCTTTCGCCACAGTCCGCTCGGCTGTTATCTGGAGCTCGTCGTCGGCAATGCTCGTTGGGCACTTGGATTATACGGAACGAATGAAGCGGCTCTACGCGCGCTGAAAAACGGCAGGACGGGCTTCCGCACTTGGGATGCGTTGGAGCGCCAGGCCGCTGCCAGTCAAATCGGCACGCTGAGCCGCTGGAACAAAAACGAGCAGGCGCCATGAACGACAGCTCCTTTATTGCCAGCGGAGGGAACTTCACGTTTCCCGATAAAGCGAACGTGGGGCCGGAGCGTCTGTTTTTTCGATTGCCACTCGATCGTATCAATTGGCTAACCAGTTCTTTTCTCATTGGCACGCTGGCTCTCACATTGACCGCCGTCCCGCTCTATCTCTGGTTTTTCGGCCTTGATTGGTTTCAGGTCGGTACTCTTCTTTGCCATGCTTGCCGCCTGCGGATTTAGCGTCACGTTAGGGTACCATCGGCTTTTCTCGCACATTACCTTCCAGGCTAGCTGGCCGATCCGGATTTTTACACTTATTTTTGGCGCCGGCGCGTTTGAAAATTCGGTTTTGATGTGGGCGAGCGAACATAGGCGCCATCATAAACATGTGGATCATGACGATGATCCGTACTGTATTTCGAAAGGTTTCTTTTTCGCGCATATCGGTTGGCTGCTTTTCAAGCTGAAGACCGATCAACCGTACGACAACGTAGCTGACCTGCAGAAAGACAAGCTCGTTTGCTGGCAGGATCGACACGTCCAGTGGATTGCCGTCCTGGTCAGCTTCGGTATCCCGGCCATCCTCGGCGCTCTGTGGAATGGATGGCATGGAGCACTCGGTGCTTTCTTGATCGCGGGGGTTGCGCGAATCGTTGTGCTGCAGCATTGCACATTTCTGATCAACAGCGCGTGTCACACGATCGGACGACAGCCGTATTCAACCAGGTGCAGCGCGCGAGACTCTTTCTTCCTCGCCCTTTTTACCATGGGCGAAGGCTATCACAACTACCACCACGAATTTCAGCATGACTACCGTAACGGAGTGAAGCCGTGGCAATTTGACCCGACCAAGTGGCTCATCTGGACGCTTTCGAAACTAAGACTTGTTCGAAATCTGCGCCGCGTTCCGGCAGATAAGGTTAAGTCCGCGCAACGACAAACCCGAAACGCGAGTTGCTGATGTGCCTCGCGCAAGCATGAAGATGCGTATGGCATCGAGGACGTAGGCCAGTGGGTTCAGATGAGTAAGGGTCTTAGGCCACAAGCAGTGTTGGATTTTTCCCACACTGCGTGGCATTTCCTAGGTTTGCCAATCGCTTAGGTGTGCCAGTTTTGATACTGCACTATTGATGTCTCTCCCACATTTGCATGTTGCGAATGGCACTAGCGGATAGATAAAGCGTCTAATGAATCATCCCAGCTCCGATACTGTCCACTCCAACAGCTTCGCGGCATCTTAAGTGGGAAAGACTTTGCTTCTTTTTTCTGTGCATTAACACAGCAAATCTTAAAGCGTCCTAAACGCATCTTTTCTGCCTTTACCCATTTTTCAATTGTCATAGTCATTTTGTAATTGAGGATTCGAAATAGATTATCTGACCTATTAAGCCATCTGCTGCCTTACACTCACCGCTTATTGTCAGGCTCGACCCTGATCTTGCGCGCGTTGAGGAGGGTAAAAGCAAACGCTTGGCGAGTTCGCAAGATCGCGCTCGTGGGCAAACACGCTTAGAAGTTCGCGCGGTGCAGAGACAAGATGCCTTGTTCCGACAATACACGCCGCGCTAACAATCTTGCTTGCCACAGGGGCGGGGACCACGCATTATGAAGTTCCGATGGTCAGAGCGAATTGTCGGGCGCGGTTTACCGCAGCCGATTTCGACTTCATCGTGCGCACACTGGCGCGTTCGCAAACGGATCAGGTTTCCCTGGTCGATTTATTGAGCGATGTCGATACGCGCGATTCCATTCTCGATCATCCACGGTTGGTGGACGCCATTTTAAACCACTGCGGACATCTTCGGATTTCGTCGCAGTTTTACTTTTACGTGCTTGCTCGCCACGTGCTGCAACAGGGCGGAATCGGGGACCGAAAGCTTTGCGATTACGTCGCGTCGTTGCTGGAAACATTTTCGCACGCGAGTCGGCTTCAAGTTTCTGAGGAGACACATCATCTCGCCGAACAATATATTTCCGATATCCTGATCGCGCTGAATCGCGCCACTCCAGAGCAGGCTTTCCTGCTACGAGCGCACATTGGCAATTACTCACTGTTCATCAGTGGAATTTTTCATGAGAACACTCAACGGCGCAGCCTGCGTGGCGGACCTGACATCCAATTTTACGAGCAGGTCGGCCGGACAAACTATCAACTTGTTTCCTCGCATGTGGTGGCCCGCCGTTGCGAACTGAATGACGTGTTCGAAGGATTGGCCGATCGATTTCGAGAGGTTCGAATCGCGTTGAACCAGCTTTCCGATCAGTTGCTGAATCTGGACGAAGATGCGCATCCTTCGCTTTCTTTGTGAACGAAACACTCTTCAGCCAAATCCAGCGCTTATTCGAACGCACGTACGCGCAGGTCGGAATCAATCTGGAAGATTGTCTGATTGATCGGACGCGCTGCGCGCATTTGTCGATGCTCGCGGGCAAATCGGCCCGGGAACTGAGCGAACTGGCGCGCACGTTTTTGCGGCGAAGCGGCGATCAACTTTACGTCGGCATTTATTATTCGCGTTGGCTCATCGATCAACTCGAACAATACGATCCGCGTGCGGGAATAGGGGACCGGAATATCCGATCGCTGATCGCGTTCGTTGAAGAACTCAATCATGCGCTGCACGCTGGGCTCCAGTTCAAACGGGGAATGCGCGAGATCGCGTCCGAGGATTTTGCGCGCAATCTTGAGCTTCAAGCGCAGGTCGACACTTATATGGTTCTGCTGCTGTTTGTAGCCTTTTTCCGAAAAACTCAACGCGTCTCGGCGACGGATCGCCGCTGGTTGCGTTTTCACCTTTTTGCGCGGCAATGTCCCGAGGCATTTCGCGACGCCAATCTGCGTGGCCGCTATCTCGAGACGAGCCAACTTGCCGCTAGCTACACCTGTTTTCTCGACACTCTGAATGCCGTTCGTCGTCTCGATGAAATCCGACGGTTTCATTCGCTCGATTACGGCGCGAAGCGAGAGCGAATTCTGGCGTTAACGGCTGGTTCCGCAAAGTAGCGCAAAAATTGCGTCATCACGGGATGATGCGATTCATTTGGGCATGCCTAACTATCCAAAGAGTCCGAAAGAAATGACCAACGGCATGCTGTATTTCCCGCGCATGCTGGACAAGATTCGGCTGCACCTGCGCGGCGAGCTCCACGAAGATTATCAAGAAAACCTGGGCGCGCTGAAAGCGGCAGATGGAACCTGCTGCAATTTTCTGCGCGTGCACCATCGCGATCTGATTGAGCGTGTAAAGCAGGGCGGAACGGACGAAGAAATTCTGGAATGGTGTTTCGAAAAGGGCCGCCGCTTGAACGATGGCGATCTCTTTGTCTGGAACGGATTCGCCTCGAAGCTCGGATGGCGCGATGCGATCACGCCGCGGCTCGAACAACGAAAAAAGGAAGCGGGAATCGCAGATCGCGACGACATTCTCACTATTCCCGATCTGATCGATTTCGACGAAGGCCGAAAGAGTGTCGAATCTATTTCGTAAGTAGACAGGTTCGCCGGTAAGTGCGATGGAAACGTCAAAAGGAGGATCGAGTCATGAACGGAAAGGCATTGTGGGTGGTTCTGGAGGCGACACCCGGAAAGGAAACGGAAGTAGAGAAATTCTTGCAGGCTGGTCAGGCATTAGTGGAGGCCGAATCGAAAACGGTATCGTGGTTCGCCATTAAAATCGGGCCGTCCAGATACGGTATTTTTGACACGTTCGCAGATGACTCTGGCCGGGATGCACACCTGAATGGCAAGGTAGCGCAGGCCTTGAAGGAGAAAGCGTCTGAGCTTCTGACGAAATCGCCTTCGATCGAAAAAATTGACGTGATTGCGTCGAAGCTGCCCAAATAATCGCTGAAAAGGGCTGAGCTCGTTCCAGAACTCCGGCGGTGACTTTATCGAATTTGATTTGTCGCAGATCAGCCTTTCGCGTTGCCACTTGCCTGTGCATTTTGGCATTCACCGCTTGCCAGTATGACATCCCCATCACATCGGGTCCGACTCGAAAGGTGCAGGAACGACTGCTTGGCGACTGGACCTCGGCTGATGGCAAGGAACAATTGAAACTGCGCAGCCTCGGCGACAGCAGTTACATCGTTTACTACGACGGTGATCTTTTTCGCGCTTACCATTCGGACGTCGCGGAAATGCCTTTCGCCACTGTCCAGGACCTCAACTCGCGCGATCGCAAGTATGCTTATGTCATTTGGAAATTGTCGGACGATGGCAAGAACCTGAGATTACGGAACGTCAACGACAAGGTTGTCCCAAAGGAAACCAGGAACTCAGCCACCGTAGTTGCGCTCTTGACCAAAAACGCCAGCAATCCTGAGCTCTTCGGCGAGGAGATCGAGTTTAGAAAAGAGAAATAACTGTCGCCTTTTGTCATGTTAAGCGACGCGAAACATCTCTGATTATTAGCTTAGAGAGCGCGTAGACAGAAAGGATCCGAGATTCTTCGCTTCGCTCAGAATGACAAGCTGCACGAAGAGTGACGAAGAAGTGATCGGCCACCCTGATTCCGTGTTTGCAACAATTGATGATTAGGGCTCTTCTGACAAACTTCGAGATGCGTGGATCGGAAAATCAATTATCCGTCGTCTTTCTCCTCTCACTCGCCTTGTTTCTTTGTGCTGAGCGAGCGATTGCGCAACAAACACCGGCGGTGACATCAAATCCGAACGGATCGGCATCGCCGACGCCGGCTGTGTTTTCGCCGCAGACATTGTCGGAACTGAAACAATTGCAGAAGGCCGCTTTGGAAAGCGATTACGCCTACCGGCAGGTCGGGCATCTGGCCAACAACATCGGACCGCGTTTAAGTGGATCGGCGCAGGCGACAAAAGCAGTCGAGTACGTCGCCGGCGAATTGAGAGCGCTCGGCTGCGATGTGCAACTCGAGAAGGTAATGGTACCTCATTGGGTACGCGGCGAAGAGACAGCAGCCCTTGTTCGATTTGCCGGACAGGCGCCAAACACCACACAGAAGATTGTCCTGTGTGCGTTGGGAAACAGTGTGGCTACACCAAAAGAGGGGATCGAAGGCGAGATTCTTGTGGTCAAAAATTTTGATGAATTAAAAACAATGCCCCGTGAAAGAGTCGCGGGCAAAATCGTGCTGTTCGATTACCCGTTCGACAAACAAATGGCCGCGGAGGGTCATAGCTTCGACGCGTATGGCAAAGCAGTTGTCTATCGTAGTGACGGGCCGAGCGCAGCCGCGAGACAAGGCGCTGTTGCGTGTTTGATCCGCTCAGTGGGCGGAGCTGATTACCGGCTCCCACACACTGGAATGACAGATTACGCAAAAGATGCAGCGAAAATTCCGGCAGGCGCGGTCACCGGAGAGGATGCAGATTTGATTGCCGATCTTGTGCGACAAGGACCTGTGAAAATGAATTTGGTTCTGACGCCGCACACTCTGCCTGACGCAGAAAGCGCGAACGTGATCGCCGACATCAAAGGCAGCGAACACCCTGAACAGGTCGTCATCGTTTCAGGTCACTTGGATTCATGGGACCTGGGCACAGGCGCGATCGATGATGGCGCAGGCGTCGCCGTCTCGATGGAAACGGCGAACCTGATCCAAAAACTTGGTCTCAAACCGAAGCGCACGATTCGCGTGATCGCCTGGATGAATGAAGAGAACGGTGAGATCGGATCAAAGCAGTACGCAAAGAATCATCAGAAAGAGATAGGAAACCATTTCGCAGCAATGGAAACAGACAGCGGCGCCGGGCACCCGATCGGCGTCAACATCAAGGCAAACCCGGAAGTGAAAAAGATGTTCGCACCAGTAGCGAACATCTTGCAGGAATCAGGCGCGGGCATTCTCGATTTAGTTGAACACTGCGGAGCCGACATCGAACCGCTCGAGAAAGCCGGCGTGCCGGCTTTTAGTCCGATTCAGGACAGTCGTTTCTACTTCAACTATCACCACACGGCAGCCGACACCCTGGACAAAGTTGTGCCGAAAGAATTGGCAGAAAATTCTGCTGTAGTGGCAGTGGTTGCGTATGCGCTGGCGAACATGGAGACGCCATTGCCTCGTTAGCTGTAGCCACCGGGCCTGCGGCCGGTCCATTTTCGCCGGGGAGACGGCCCACAGGGCCGTGGCTACAGCGGCGAAAATTTCATTCAATTCCGCTTAAAATTGCGCGCCTCGTTAAGCACAGAATTCGCCAAACGGCGCCCGCGATTCCGAACAAATCGCCACGGCCCGGCATCAACGAAGTACGTGAGGAGAATGCTGTCGCGCGTTTTCACCTCCGGCCCAACCGGGTCAGCCGAATGCCAGGTGTTGTCAGCTACGGCGAACGCGTAACCTGTGTTCGGCGAAAACGGCATCTGTGCCTTCTTCGGTTTGCGTCCGTTAGGCAACACCTCGTGAAAGATCGTGCCGATATGCGGCGTGGAATTATCCGCCGGCAGATAAAATTGAACCGTCATCCCTTTCCAAAGACTGTCGGTATGCTTGAAGATGCGGTATCCGGGAATGTCGCGTGTCAGGATCGGTACCGGATACATATTCACCTTTGCAAAGTTTTCTCCGAATCGACCTTTCAGCCCCGGTGCCAACCGTTGGACGAAAGCAGATTGCAACTCCCTGGAGCGCAGCACGCGACCGGTCGCATCCCAGACTGCGCGTTTTTTGGGTGGTAAATGGCGAACGTATTCGGGGAAAAGATCGATCTTCGCGCGAGTCGGTTTTCCATCGGCCCTGCTGCTGCCCATCTTGCTTTTGCCTGACATGGCCCGGTAATCCTCGGCCACCGGCATCGCTTCGACCATCTGCGCGTAGAAGTCATCCGGAAAAATGCGATCAAATTGCAAATGGTGAAACGGCGCGTCGTCTGCATGCGCCTGCCGTACTGAGTCGACAACGAATTGGATAAGATTTGCAACTGACTCTGATTTTTCCATTGAGTGTTCCTGGCGAGCCTAATTTAGAAATGGTACTCTGTTGTGCAATGAATAAGCAAGGAGCGGCGGTCTCCAGACCGCCGTGGTATCCATGGTCGTAATAAACGAAAAGCGTTCGCTTATCTCACGTGTTGGTCGCTGGACAGCCGAATTGCTCCTTGTGTTCGTCGGCGTTTACGCCGCCTTTTGGCTGAATAATTACCAGCAGCACGGGCAGGACGCTGAGCGGCGCGACCGAATCCTGGCTTCCCTCGAGGAGGAATTGCGCCGAGGTATCGATAGCGGAAAACTTGAGACCGCGAAAGAAGAACGGGAAGCGACAGAGTTTCGGCACAGTCTCGATGCGGGTGAGATGCCGCCGCTGCGTCCGTTTGTTTTCACCACCGACTACAGCCCCGGCGATTTCGCCACTTGGTTGCAAGCTGGCGGCATCCAACTGCTCGAAGTCAAAACGCTCACCGCGCTTCGCGAACTGGAATCCGTGATCCGGTGGGGCCTAAACGACATTGCGCGTTACCAGAAATTAAGCGACGAGCTGATCGTGCCGAATCTCGATCAGGACGTTTCGTTTTTTTACGATCCTGCCACCAGGAAATTGCGAAAACGGTTCGAGATATATCCCGAAGCTCTGGACACCACAGTAAAATTTGCCCACGACCTCGATCGAACGAAGACCGCGTTGCTCAAACAAATCCAAGCCGAGCGCCGGCGAAATCGTTAACACGCCACGTCACCGTGTCATTCTGATCCCGCAGTCGCGGGAGCAGAATCTCAGGATCAATTCTTGACCGCTCCTCATGCAGCATCAGAGATGTTTCGCTTCGCTCAACATGACACGTTCGTCTAAAGATGAGGTCTAACATGAATCCAACAATCCGAATCTTCGCAATCTTCTGGTCTGCCTTCGTTGCGAGTATCGCGTCCGCTGCAGATTATCCCACCCCGACCGAAGGCGATTTCACGATCCGCGATTTCAAATTTCAATCCGGCGAGACGCTGCCGGAGTTGCGTCTCCATTATCGGACGCTGGGCACACCGCAGAAAGACGCTCATGGGAAAACCACGAACGCCGTTCTGATCATGCACGGGACAACCGGCAGCGGCGCGCAATTTATTCGTCCCGAATTTGCCGGTGAGCTGTTTGGAAAAGACCAACCGCTCGACGCAACGAAATTTTTCATCGTGCTGCCGGACGGGATCGGGCATGGCAAATCGAGCAAGCCGAGCGACGGCATGCACGCAAAATTCCCGCGCTACGGCTACCTCGACATGGTGGAGGCGCAGTACCGGCTATTAACAGAGGGACTCGGCGTAAATCACGCACGGCTGGTGATGGGAACCTCGATGGGCGGAATGCACACCTGGTTATGGGGCGAATTGCATCCCGATTTCATGGACGCGCTTATGCCGCTGGCGTGCTTGCCCACGCAGATTTCCGGGCGCAACCGCGCGTGGCGGCGAATCGTTATCGATGCGATCGGGTATGATCCAGCCTGGAACAACGGCGAATATAAGACCCAACCGCCGAGTCTGCGCACGGCTGCGGAAATGCTCTGGTTCATGAGCAGCAATCCGGTGTTGCGACAAAAGGAAGCGCCTACCTTCGCGAAAACTGAGGGGGTGCTAACTAACTTCGTTAACGCCTATATGAAAGCCGGCGACGCGAATGACGTGCTCTATGCTGTACACGCCTCATACGATTATGATCCCGGACCGAACTTGGAGAAAATCCAGGCACAGCTTCTGGCTATCAACTCCGCCGATGATCTGATTAATCCGCCCGAGCTCGGTATCCTCGAGCGCGAGATCAAGCGCGTCCCGCACGGCCGAGCGATCGTGATACCGATGAGCGACAAAACGCGCGGTCACGGCAGCCATACACTTGCCGCGCTGTGGAAAGATCATTTGGTGCAGTTGCTCAGAGAATCGGAAGCTAGGCCGTAAAACCTGTGTCTCGGCTTGTAACTTTTCCACCGCCCTGACAAAAGCGAAGGAATGGCCGCAGCGTTGTCTCCCACAACGCGGGATAGCTCCTTTGCTTCCATGCGTTGGACAGTTGCGCGGCAAACAGCTGACTCGCAAACAGCGTCGCAGCATGCGCTGAGCGCATTGTCAGAGCCTTGCCAGATTTATCGGAGACCAGTCTTCGTTTTCCTGCGACGTCAGCGGATCGCTTAGGACGATGCACAGGATTTCACGCAAGCATTTTTTGCCGATCTAATCGAAAGTCGGGCCTACATTCCTGCTTTGCAGTTATCAGGCGAGATCGTTGAAGCTGGCGAGTCTAGTGCCCACCAAGTGGATTGATGCTGGCGGCAGAGCTTGCCTGCACGTCAAAGCGTGCAGCCTCGGCGGGCTTGTTCCATGCTGTATACATCTCGTGCAACCGCCGGGCCGCCGCCACAGTTATCGGATCGTGTTCGCCCAGGCGCTTTTTCGAGGCGGCGTAGCCAATCAAGAGCAAGGGTTCGGCATCCGCGTAGCGTTTCTGGTCAAGCAGGCACTCGCCTAGCGCGGCGGAAACGTTCTCGGGCAAAGCAGTGCCTTCGAGATGATTTTTTTTTGCCAGCCCCAGACTTTCGCGCAACAGCGGCTCAGCCTCGACCGCTTTTCCGTTCCGCGTCATTGCCAGAGCGAGCGTCACTGTTCCGCCCACGTAGTCCTGCTCTCCTCTCGGGACCAGTGAAGAACGGGCGATAGCCTGCGACGCGCCCAATTCCGCTTCCGCTTTCGGGTAATCTCCGCGCTGGAAATGCAGCCAGCCAAGGCAGCCTAGGTCTAAGGCGTAAGCGATGCTTTGTTCCCCCACCGTACTGCGATAGAGCTTCTGCGCCTCGAGCAAAATACCTTCCGGCTCATCGAGCTTGCCCTGCAGGATCAGATCATAGGCGAGGGCCGTTAAGACCGAGGCAAACAAAGGAGTCTGCGCATGGAGTCGTCGGAAGATGGCGATGGCTTCGCGGTACGGCATCTCCGCGCCGGCATAATCTCGCTGTGTGATGAACAGACTCGCCGTCTCCACCAGTCCCTCTGCGTAAGCCGCGCTCTGTTCACCTTCCGCTTTGCGAATGAGCGAAAGAGATTCCGCCGCCATCAATTTGGCTTCATCGATACGATTCATCTGGCTTAAGGCTTTTCCCTCGTTTTTCAGAATCATCGGAAGTTGACGCTGCTCAGCAGGCGGTTGCCGCCGCTCCACCATGAGAGCCTGACGCAGCAGCGGTTCCGCTTCGTTGTAGCGTCGTTCCAACGCGACCAGCGCCGACCCGAGAGCCGCCTTAACGCGGGCGGTTACGAGATTTTCTTCCCCATAAACCCGACGGTCGATCTCAAGTGCCGTGCGCAGATGACTGATGGCCGGCTGTGCTTCTCGAAGTCCGGCATAAGCCTGGCCGATAGTTAAATGGGCCTGGGCCAGAAGCACCGGCTCCCCAGCCAGTTCATGATCGAGATTGGCGCTGGCTTGGTCGAGGACCTGAACGACCTTGAGGTCTCGGCCAGGGCCGGTATCGGGGTTGGCGCTTCCCAGCAGAGTTTGCAGGAAATCATCGAGGCGTTCGGCCTTGCGTTGCGCGACTCGTGCGTGGTCGCGCTCCTGCCGGGCAATGCGCGTCTGCCAGGAGGTCGTAATCAACCCGCCCAGCAGAGCCAGCAGAACGAGCGCGGCGGCAGCGACTCCGGCTTTATTTCGCCTAACGAATTTGCTCGCGCGGTAAGTCACGGTATCCTTGCGCGCGACGATCGGCAGTCCTTCCGAATAACGCCGAATATCCTCGGAGAATTGCCCGACTGAGGCATAACGACGTTCCGGTTCTGGCCGCAAGGCTTTGGCGACGATGTTATCGAGATCACCTCCGAGCTTCTTCACTTCAGCTTGGCCATCTTTCCGTAGCTTCGGTTTCTCTCCCGCGAGCAATTCGCAAAGAAGAATGCCGAGGCTGTAGGTGTCGCTCGCCGTGGTCATGCGGTCGCCGCGCTGCTGCTCGGGGCTTGAGTAGCCCGGCGTCATCACCCCCGCAGTCAGAATTGTTTGGTTATCGGTTTCCGCCGTCGCCGGATCGAGCAGACGCGCGATGCCGAAATCGAGCAGTTTCGGTTCGCCCTCTCGAGTTACTCGGATGTTAGCCGGTTTAAGATCGCGGTGGAGAATCAGATTCTGGTGCGCATAAGAAACGGCCGCGCAAACCTTGCGGAAGAGACCTAGCCGCTGTCGCATATTCAACCCATGCCGCGCTGAATAGGCCTCGAGCGGAATTCCCTCCACATATTCCATCACGAAATAGGGCAGGCCCTTCTGAGTAACAGCGCCGCCGTAAAGCCTGGCAATATTGGGATGGTTGAGCGCCGCTAGGATGCGCTCTTCCTGCCGGAAATGCCTGACGAACTCTTTGGTCCCGAAACCTTGCTTGATCAGTTTGATCGCAACCTGACGGCCAAAATGCGTATCGTCGGCTAGATAAACTTCGCCCATGCCGCCTTCGCCGAGCAGAGAAATGATTCGGTAGTCACCCAGCATTTCGCCGGTACCTAGCTCGCCGATAGAGGCTTCGTGGCGCAAGAGCTCCGCTCCAAACTCGGCGGCTGGCGCGGACATTAGCTTAGCGGCACGCTCCTCCTCTTGCAGAAGCGCTTCTACTTCCGCGCGCAGTTCCAGATCGTCGCCGCAGGCTTGCGCGAGAAAGATGGTGCGTTGCGCGCCCTCTAGTTCAAGAGCGTCCTCGACCAATTCTGCGAACCACTCGGAGCGCTCAGGCTGCATCTTTGCGTAACTCGCGGGAGAGCCAGAGCCGGGCAAAATTCCAATCGCGCAAGACCGTCTTCTCCGAGACTTGCAGGACTTCGGAGATTTGCTTCGCCTCCATCCCGCCGAAGAATTTCAGCTCCACCACCTTGCTCTTGCGCGGATATATCCTGGTCAAATCTTCCAGCGCATCATCGAGCGCCAGTAACTCGACGGCGGAATCGCTGGCCAGCTCGCCGGCTTCCTCGAGCGACAATTTCTGTTGCTCCGGTCCGCCACGCTTGGCTGCGTTATGCGCCCGCGCGTGCTGCATGAGAATTTGCCGCATAAGTCGCGCGGCGACGCCATAGAAATGCGCGCGATCCTTCCAGGTCACCTTCTTGTCATCGACTAACTGTAGATACGCTTCATGCACAAGCGCTGTGGCCTGAAGGGTGTGATCGCCGCGTTCGCGCTGCAGGTAACCGCGCGCCACGCGTCGCAGCTCTTGGTAAACGATGGGCATCAACTTCGCGGCTGCCTCATCGTCGTCGCCACTTTTCCAGTTCAGCAATAGCTCGGTGACATCTTCCGATGATTCCAAATTCGTGCGCATCATCCTTCGTTCTTTTCACCTCAGGCTGACACAGCGCATCTTAAAAAAACCAAAATTCTGGCTCTGTAGAAAGCCGCTCCGACGAAGCAGCGGGCAGGATGCCCGCTCTCTCCACAGCCAAAATGGCTATGCTCCCACTTTTCGCCGCCTTCCAACAAAGCCCAAAATCTTTTCAACTCGATGTCCGTTCTGGCGGCTTTTTTTCACATTGTCGAGTGAAAGCAAAACAAAAATGAAAAATTCCAATCATAACGTCATCCTCACAAAGATCGCGGCCCGGGCCACTCGTCACCTCGCCACGGCGGCGCTCCTGTTCGCAATCCTCGTCGCCCTCCCGCGGCTGGCCTGCGCACAAGCGGTCGAGACCACGCTGGCCAGCTTTGACGGCACCAATGGCCATTATCCCACTCAAGGGCTGCTCCTGGCCAGCGATGGCAACTTCTACGGCACCACGCCTTCTTACGGCGCCGATAATGGCACGATATTTCGGATCACGCCCACCGGCACACTGACTACTATCTACCGCTTCAGCGGCTTAGCCGACGAGAGTAACCCGATGGCGGCACTGATCCAAGGCTCGGACGGCAATTTATACGGCACAAACGCCGGGGGGGTATCTCCTCAATACGGCACGGTTTTCAAGCTCACGCTCGACGGAACCTTGACCACGCTTTTTGTCTTTACCTACGACAGCGTTACCGCCACCTGGCCCGACGGCAACGCCCCCGAGGCGGCACTGGTGGAAGGACCGGATGGCAACTTCTATGGCACAACAACGAGCGGCGGGAGGCAGAATGGCGGCAGCTCGGCCCTGGGCACGATTTTCAAGATGTCGCCCGCAGGTGATCTGTTGGGTTCGTTCCCCGTCTATGGATTTGCCGACATTTCCATCCCAAACGCGCCGCTTGTCCCTGGGACCGACGGGGCTTTCTATAGCACTTCCTACCAATCGGGTGGCGGTCTTGGTTCCGGCGCGGTTTACCAGTTTAGCGCTGCGGGCGTGGTGACGGTGCTCCACGGCTTCAATGACACTCCCGACGGTAACGTGCCGAACGGCGGACTTGTCCTTGGCAGCGATGGTAACTTTTACGGCACCACCGAGTATGGTGGAAGCAGTCACCTGGGCACAGCTTATCGGATATCCCCAGAGGGCACGTATGAGGAACTCATCAGTTTTGATAACAGCAATGGCGCCCAGCCGTTCGGTCAAATGATCCAAGCCACGGATGGTAACTTCTACGGGACGACTGTGGGCGGTGGCAGTCACTCCCAAGGCACGGTGTTCCAGCTTACCCCCGCCGGTGCGCTGACGACGGTATATAACTTCACCTACAGCCAATCTGGGGATACAGATGGGGCCCTACCCAAGGGGACATTAGTTCAAGGTGCCGATAGACGGCTTTACGGCACAACTCAGGATGGCGGCTTATACAACACGGGCACGGTCTTCGCGCTCGATCTGAATCTTGCAACACCAACGCCTACACCCAGGCCTTCACCCACACCGAGGCCACGCCCGGCGCCGCACCCGCGGCCTACTCTGTAACCACCCACAATAGACCACTACAAGAAAGGAGCCCAATGACTACAGATTCACACCGCACGTTCAGGCCACCGCCGTGGCGGCGCGTTTTTGTTATTGCTCCTCATTGCAGCCTAACTGGCTGCGGGTGAAGGAAACTGGACCAAGTGATCAGTCCTGGAGTTATAACCCCGATTCTTTCGGTAGGTCCTTGCTGGCCAGCTTCGAGAATTTGGCTTCCATCCCGTGTTCGATCCTTTGCTGCTTGATACTTGCTTTTTCGTTCTTGAGGGTCACGAGCAGTTTTGTCATTCCTTCATTCAGCGCCTTGTTTCCGGCGTCCCATTGCGACTTTGGCTTGAACGCGATACGGGAATAAATCTTCGTTAGGTCTGGTACAATTTTTCCTTCTCTCTGAACTCTTTCAATAATTGGAACCAATTGATCAATGTCGCCAAAAGCGTATCCGTTGATATACGGGCCTACCAACTGTTGAAAGGCATTCTGCGCCTGGAACAGTTCGAAGCCGGGATCGCCCATGCTGCCCATTTTTTCCCGATCGATGAGGCTGGCAAAAAGACGTCCGCGATACTGGGCCGAATAAAACCAGTAGATTGATTCGTTTCTGAAACCCAGATCATAAAGGCGAATCGCAGCCACGTAGGTCTCTGCGAAATTCAGTGTGTCCCATGAATTTTTCATTTTCGCGATCGTGGTGATAAACTCCGCTTCGTTTTTCGCGGCCAAACCGCTGCTAAACAGACCGACTTCGACAGCAGGGCCTTTGGAGTTGTAGTAGGGCGTGATGTAGACCTCGATGTGAGCGGGGTCGGTGATGGTCTGACCGACGGCGAGACCGGCACAACCAATAAAAACAAGAAGGGCGATTAGTTTGAGCTTCATTTAGCCAAGGAGCGGCACGCTCAACCACTGGTTCACATAGCGCAAGTGGCCGCACGTTCGTTGAGCCCACAACGACAGGTGTATTCATCGGCGAAATTTGATAGAGACAAATGTGCTGAAGTCCGCCTGGCGCAAACATCTCTTGATTTGTCTCGTCTTAGGGTTGCTCGCGATTCCGATCTATCTCCTGGATCGGGCGCTGCTCGGAGGCGGCGGCTGGATTACGTTAAATTTTCGGGGCGTTATCTTTTGGGCTTACACCACGCTCATCGCTGTTGACATAACCTTGAGTTCCATTGCTATGGTGTCATTTCCCAAGGCAGGAGCATTGCGAATTCAGTTGGGCTCAATGGCTCTTTCCGTGATGCTTCTCGTCACGGGTGTCGCCGTTTACGGCAAAGTGCGCCGGCTGGCCATGTCCCATGAGTATCGAATGTTGATGAAGAGTCGCAGACATCTAATGGACGTGATCGAACTAAAAAAGTGGTCGTATTTTCCCGACGAGAGTCATCCGACGGAGATCCACGTGAGTGTGGTCGCCCATCAATCAGGCAGATTCGCTGGCAATGTGACTGGCGAACAAACGGATGCGTCAGGATCCTCGACAACCATTTTTGAATCCATCAACGAACCCGACAGCCAGCGTCACGTGCGTAGCGGCGAGGCTTTCACCTATGCATTCCCGCTCAAATTCTTAACCACAGGCCGCGCCGATGACGTGCGAGTTACGTTGTATCTTTTCAAGGCTGCGAGCGGACCTGCTATCGGCGACATCGCAAAAGTATTCATGAAATCGCCCCAGCATGACGACGACGGAGCGTACTTCTACGAAATGTTGCCGCCGCCTTCTCAAGCAGGCGCTGAATGGAACGCGCCTCCTGTGAAATGAGTAAACAGTCGCCTATTGCTTAACACGGTCGCAATCATACGAGATACTCGGACGTTGCCCTCTCAAGACATCGAGCGTTTTCATCAGGCGAGTCTCGTAAGAATCACATGTGGGACATTCGCCATCTGGCTGAACCCATTCGGGATGTTGCATTCGCAGATCGTTGTGAATCTGTCGTCGCAGGTCTGCGTACGTATGGAGTTGGTGAAGCATACCGCTGCTCCTTTTTGGTTATCTCGGCGCCCCGGCCATTGCGTGAGCGACTAAAATAATTGGCCAGACAGCGATGAAGATAATTAACCCGAATGCAACCAGTTCGGACAAGTATCCGGGTTGCGTTCTATAAGCATATCGATCACTGAGAAAACGAGAGACGCGAACGAGCAGCGAGTTAGTAATTTCCATGTTCATGTCAAAAATAGACAACCGTTTGGGTCTTCGCGTTTCGCCGGAAAAGTAACGCCGCTGTCACTTTAGCTAACGGCGGCGAGGGGACGAGGGGACGGATCTGTTTGCGGCTTACTCGCCGTAATAGTAAGCCCCGCCGTAGTATGCGTCCCATGGATAGTACGGATAATAATCAGGCGCGTAGTAAGTGTTATACTTCGCTTCGGGCGAGCGAACCGCGACATTCGCATAGGACACATCAGCGCAGCCCCCGAGGATAAGTGCAAAGCCCGCGACGACAACGAGCGAACAGATCGTTACAACTTGCCGATTCTTTTTCCCTTCAGATGTCACGCGTTTGGTTTGGGGCGCTCATTTGACGGGACGCCCCTGGCAAACGCAAGCTAAAAATTAAACGCATCGACGCAGCCGCTAAAATGCGGATTGCGCCGATGCGTTAGCCAACCGCGTCGCAAATTTTACCAGTCGCCGTAGACGGTCCGGGTGCGGTAGTAGCGCGGACCGTAGGCATCGTTATAACGGACGCCTGAGCGCACGACCGCAGTATCATAGGCCGGCGAGTAATAGGAATACGGGTATGGATTATAGTACGAGTATCCCGTGTATCCGCTCGGATAATAACCAGTGTCATACGCTACGTACGGACTCTCTGCACATCCCCCTAGAAAAGTTGCGATGAGGCCTGCGCAAAGGATCGATAGCAATACTGGAATGCAACGCTTTGATTTCGTTGTCGTTTTCATCAGATATCCCCTTTGTTGAATTTCACTTTCCAATTATTGAGCCGTTCACGCGGCTCTGTCTGGCCTGTAGTTCCCTTGTGAACACGAGGTATTCAGACTTTACTGTACGATTCGAATCCTATGCTGCGATCGGTCGCCGGAGCTGGCGAAATCACGGCACGTTTTGAAGTTGCGCGACGTCGTTCTTTAAGCGGTTTTGCGTCAATAGCCATGTTCGCTACCGTCAGCCTCCCAATGAAACGAAATTTGTTTTGGCTCGGTGGCTTTGTGACGATTGTGTTCACGATGTTCGGGGAGCAGCCGTCTCCCTCGATACGCGCTGGAGATTTTGATGTGATCATCCGCAACGCGACAATTTACGACGGCACCGGCGCGGAGCCGCGACAAGCCGATGTCGCGATTCGGGGTGATCGGATCGCACACATTGGTCCCGCAGTCGCGGGAGCGAAAGCGAATACGGTCATCGACGCGAAGGGACTCGCTGTCGCGCCGGGGTTTATCAACATGCTTTCGTGGTCAACGGAGTCGCTGATTCAGGATGGCCGTTCACAAAGCGAAATTCGACAAGGCGTCACGACTGAGATCATGGGCGAAGGCGAATCGATGGGGCCGGTGAACGACCGAGTGCGCGAGCACAAAATTCGCGAGCAAACCGACATCAAATACGACATCCCGTGGAATACCCTTGCGGAATATTTGCAGTATCTCGAAAAGCGCGGCGTGTCGTGCAATGTGGCGTCATTCATCGGCGCGACGACGATCCGCGAATACGTAATCGGATACGAAGATACACAACCGACGCCAGAGCAGCTCGAGGAAATGCGCCAGCTGGTGCGAAAAGAAATGCAAGCCGGCGCGCTCGGGATCGGCACTTCGCTGATTTATCCACCGGCGTTTTACGCGAAAACCGAAGAGTTGATCGAGCTGTGCAAGGTCGCGGCAAAGTATCAGGGCAAATACATTTCACATATGCGCAGCGAAGGAAATCAACTGTTCGAAGCACTTGACGAACTGCTGCGGATTGCGCGCGAAGCGAATATCCCCGCGGAGATCTATCACATCAAAGCCGCCGGGAAAAAAAATTGGCCGAAACTAGACGAACTGCTGGCGCGAATCGAACGCGCGCAAAACGACGGACTGAAGATTCGCGCCGACATGTACACGTACACCGCCGCGGGCACGGGTCTGGACGCCTGTCTGCCACCGTGGACGGAAGACGGCGGATACCCGGCATTGTTCAAACGGCTGCGCGACCCGGCGACGCGCGAGAAAATCAAATCGGAAGTACACGTCGACAGCGACAAATGGGAAAATCTTTATCTTGCGGCCGGCTCGCCGGACAAAATTTTGTTGGTAGGATTCAAATCAGAAAAGCTGAAGCCGCTGACGGGCAAGACGCTTGCTGAAGTGGCCAAGATGCGTGGAAAAGATCCAATCGACACGGCTATGGATTTGATCGCGGAAGACGAATCACGCATAAGCAGCGTCTATTTCCTGATGTCCGAAGAGAACGTGAAAAAGGAGTTGCGGAAGCCGTGGATTTCCTTTGGCTCGGATGAAGCGTCGCAAGCGCCGGAGTCACCGTTCACAAAATCGAATCCGCATCCGCGCGCTTACGGGAATTTCGCGCGCGTTCTTGGCAAGTACGCGCGCGACGAAGGAGTTCTTTCGATGAGCGATGCGATTCATCGATTGAGCGGGCTACCGGCGACAAATCTCGGGCTCGATCACCGCGGGTTCCTGAAAGAAGGAATGTTCGCCGACGTGGTCGTATTCGATCCGGCCACGATTGCAGATCACGCCACGTTTGAAAAATCGCATCAATACGCGACCGGTGTGAAACATGTGTTCGTCAATGGTGTGCAGGTCATCAAGAACGGCGAGCACACCGGAGCGAAACCGGGTCGCGCACTGTGGGGGCCGGGAAAGAAGTAGGGGAATGCCTCTGGCCCGCCGCGGCGGGCGGGCACCACGCTCTACTTTTCTGCGGCGAAGAAGCACGCGACCGTTATCTTGCCGGCGTATAGTTGTAGACCGATGGCGCTCGGTTGAAAACCAGCAGCCTGGGTGAAGATTTGGTTTCAATGGATCCGATCAAAAGCATTAAATTACGCTGGCTTCAGGATGCTCTCCACGACGTCAGCTACGAACTGTCGCGCTCGCAATTTTCGAGGTTTGCGCCGCAAGCGTGGCAACCGGCGATCAACGCGTATCGGTGTGAGACGTGCATTCGGATCTGTGTCGATCTGGCAGGAGTCGATCGGTCGCTGATCGATCTGACCGTTGAGCCGCGGCGCCTGGTTATTCGCGGCACGCGGGAAGTGCCGGAGCCGACTGGCGAGGAGGGATGCGCACAGCAATTACTCGCGATGGAGATCGATTACGGGCCCTTTAAACGGGAGATCAGTTTTCCCGTTGACGTGGAAATCGATGAGGCGCACGCCGAGCAGCGTAACGGATTACTCTGGATTTCGTTGCCGGTAAGAAAACAATCATGAGCACGGAAAAGCTCAAAGCGTTGCAACCGAGCGCGGATTCCAAGTCAACAGGCCAGGGAACGATCGCGCTCGGCGTGGGGGAAAGCAGCACGCCGCGAATTCCGGAGGAGTTGTCGATTCTTCCAGTGCGCGGTTTTGTCGTTTTTCCGGGCACTGTTTTCCCACTGAACGTTCAGCGCGCGGCATCGCTCAAACTCCTCGACGACACCTTGCCGCGCACGAAGGTGATTGGATTACTGACGCAGCGTGACGAGACGAAAGAAGACCCATCGCCTCAAGATCTATACTCGGTCGGTACGGCTGCGCTCGTGCTCAAACTTGTTAGGCAATCAGAGAATAACGTGCTGGTGATTGTGCAGGGATTGCGCCGTTTTTCGCTGCGCAAAATCGTCGCGACTGATCCGTTTCTGCGCGCCGAAATCGATCTGCCACAATCCATCGTGCCGCCGCCGAGCAAGGAATGGGAAGCCACGTTCCGGAATTTGCGTGATTCGGCTTCGCGTTTGTTTGAGCTGACGCCGGATGCGCCGGAACAAGCGCGCATGATGATCATGAACATCGAGAGTCCGGAGCAGCTCGCCGATTTTCTCGCGCCGAACCTCAATATAGATGTCGCGCAAAAGGAGGCATTGCTCGAAGAACTCGACGTCGAAAAACGGGTGCATGCCGTGCAGCAACACATTTCGGCACAGCTGGAGATCGCTCAAATCCAACAGCGACTGCAAAAAGATGTCGCCTCGCAATTTTCCGACGCACAGCGGCGCGCGTATCTGCGTTCACAGCTCAAAGCGATCCAGCATGAGCTCGGCGAGACGGAGGGTGGCAGTGAGGAACAAGCGGAACAGCTGCGCGCGCGCCTCCAGGAAGCGAATCCGCCGGAAGAAGTGATGAAACAGGCCGAACGCGAATTGAAGCGGCTGGATTTCATTCCGCCAGCGAGTCCCGAATTCTCAGTAATTGTGAGTTACATAGAAATCATTGCCGACCTGCCGTGGAATAAGTTTAGCAATGACAACCTCGATCTCGAGCAAGCGCAGCAAGTCCTTGATCGCGATCACTACGATCTGGAAAAAGTTAAGAAGCGACTCATCGAATATCTCGCCGTACGAAAACTGAATCCTCAAGGACACGGGGCGATCCTATGTTTCCTCGGGCCTCCCGGTGTAGGCAAAACCAGCTTGGGTCAATCAATCGCCGACGCGCTGGGGCGCAAATTTGTGCGGATCAGTCTCGGTGGAATGCGCGATGAAGCGGAAATTCGCGGTCATCGCCGCACCTATATCGGCTCGATGCCGGGACGGATCATCCAAGAGCTGCGCCGCTCCGGCACCCGTAATCCTGTCTTTATGCTCGACGAGATCGACAAAATCGGTGCGGATTTTCGCGGCGATCCTGCGAGCGCGTTGCTTGAAGTGCTCGACCCGCGACAAAACAACGCATTTGTCGATCGTTACCTGGATGTTCCTTTTGATCTGTCCCAGATCATTTTTATCGGCACGGCCAACTACATTGAGGGCATACCTGAACCATTGCGCGACCGGATCGAAGTGATCTCACTTCCCGGTTATACCGAGCGCGAGAAACTCGAAATTGCGAAACGTTATCTTGTCCCGCGACAACTGGGAGAGAACGGGCTTAAACCCGAGCAATGTGAATTCCAGGAGGACGCGCTTCGCCGCATCATCAGCGATTACACGCATGAAGCCGGCGTTCGCGAGCTCGAGCGTCAGATCGGGGCTGTTTGCCGGGGTATTGCGGCGCAGGTGGCGCGTGGCAAAATCGATCATGCAACCGTTACGCCGGCGACAGCGGCGGAAATGCTGGGCCCCGCCAAATACGTTCGCGAAACGAAGCTGCAGAGTAGTAAACCCGGCGTGGTCACCGGATTGGCTTACACGCCGGCGGGCGGCGAAGTATTGCACATCGAAGCCACGCGTTATCCGGGCAAAGGAAACATCACGCTTACCGGCCAGATTGGGAATGTGATGAAAGAATCTGTGCAGGCCGCGCTGAGTCTTCTTCGCAGCCGCGACGGGCAACTGGACGTGAATCCGGAAGATTTTCGAAAAATGGACGTCCACGTACACGTGCCCGCGGGCGCGGTGCCAAAAGATGGGCCGTCAGCCGGCATCGCCATGTTTACTGCGCTTGCTTCGCTCTTCAGCAACAGACGCGCCCGTTCCGACGTCGCGATGACGGGCGAGATTACTTTGCGCGGACTCGTTCTGCCGATCGGCGGATTGAAAGAAAAAAGTCTGGCTGCGATGCGGGCCGGAATTTCCACTGTCATTATTCCCAAGCTCAATGAAAAAGATCTCGTCGACGTTCCCGAGGAAGCGAAACAAAAACTCAAATTCGTTCCGGTAGAAAACGTAGATGAAGTTTTGGCTGTAGCGCTGGAGGAAGACGCGCCTGTTCGATCGGCTTCAGGAAACAAAGCTGCCTGACTGGTGGTAGACTTGCAGATGCGGCGGTTTAGTTTTTCTCGCGTGCCCACGCTTGGAGGATGTAACCACTCCCAGGAGCGGAACTCATATTGGTGGGACGTGGCTTACCGGGCGGGGCGAAGCACACCTTGTAACCGTTCTCTTGCAGCACGTAGATGCCGAGCATGACTTCTTTCTCGGTGGAGATGGCGTCCATCTCCTTTGGCGTTTTCGTCTCATCGAGCTTAATCGTTCCAGACTTGCTCGTGGCGTACTCCGCCGACCCGGGGAAGCGGAAGGTGTCACCCTTAAAGACGATCGTCGTCTGCTTCACCTTGTCTTCGGGCAAGGTCTTTCCGTCTTGCATCGCCATGATCAGATACCAAGTGCCCTGAAACCTGTCCAAGTCCGTCTTTGGCGCCGCTGGTGCCGGCGTCTGACGGTTGCACGCCGCCAGCAAAAGACCGAGTCCCGCGATCATCAACAACGGCGTTTTCATAGTGCCTGAAGAGTGAATTCCGATCCGACAGAAGGCAAGCTGGAAACGCGGAATCGTGAGGTCAACGTTTTTCCGTGTGTCGCAATGGTTCGCATCTCGCACTCGGCGTCTGACACAGACGCCCTACAACAATTGTGCTGCAGGCACTACTTCCATTCCCAATATTCGGAGTGTGTATTACCGTCTGCGTCTACTGCATATTCGAATAGCACTGCCACCTTGTTAACACGTGACCATTTTGGTGGCATGATTTGGAAATAAAGGGCGCCGCAATAAGTTGCAGTCCCGTCTTTTTCATTGTGCCAACACCATGAGCCGTCCAAGTGGCTGTTTCGCCATCCTTGGGCATCATGATGCCCTGACCTTCGCCGTATTGCGTCCCGTCCGGCCGGAAAATGATCGAGTACGTGCCTGTGTCTTTAATATTTGTGCCCAATACTGATCCGGTTGCCTGAAAAGATGATTCTATTTTACGGTCGCCACCGACATTCGGCAAAACGCGCTGCATGGTAACCTTGCCTGATATCTCACCAATCTTTTCGCCCAGCATAAATATCCTTTTCTTGAATTAGCTTTGAGTTACTGGATTCGATGCGGAAATCCTAGCGAAAAGACTTCAGCCGCCTGTGCAACAGAATTCCCGCCGCGAAACAAGCTCGCGACCGCGTGTGCGCTCCACAAACCATTGCGCACTACGCATTGTGATTGCTCAGCGCTCGACTAATTCAGATCGTCTACTTCGACCAGAGCAACTCCGGTGGTGTTGTTCACACCCTGCACGATTGCGGTGTAGTTCCCCGGTTGCAGATTTGCAACAATCGCAGACTCGCTTGCCACAGTCGGGGCGTGGCCGCTGTTCTGAATTTCGCTAACCTGATCGCTACTGATTATCCCGCCGAGTATCGTCGTCTGCCAATTATCATTGGAAGCAATCAATGCTCCACTCGCATTGTGCAGTTCCAATCTCGGATTAGCTAACGCATTGGCGATCCCATATTGCCTGAGCTCAGGTCCAATGGCACGAATGATCACCCTCGCTGGCCCGGTCCCTTGAACAATAAACCCCCCAATCATCACGTGCTCGCCCGTTTGAACAAAACTGCGGGTGCTGATGTTACTAAGGTTTGAACTCGCCCCAGGACTCAAATCGTACACTTCCACCAGAGCAACTCCGACGGTGCTGTTTACGCCGCGCACGATGGCCGTGTAGTTGCCCGGTTGCAGGTCGGCAATGATCGCTGACTCGCTTTCCGCAGTCGGAGCATGGCCGCTGTTCTGAATATCGCTTACTTGATTGCTGGTGATAATTCCGCCGAGTATCGTCGTCTGCCAGTCATTATTGCTACCAATCAGTGCTCCGTTCCCGTTGTGCAGTTCCAATCGGGGATTAGCCAAGGCGTCGGGGATCCCGTATTGCGTGAGTTCAGGGCCAATAGCACGAATGATCACCCTCTTTGGTCCAGTTCCTTGAACAATAAAACCGCCAATCATCACGTGGTCACCCGTTTGAACAAAACTGCGGGTACTGATGTTACGCAGATGTGCTTGAGCCAGTGCCGGTGGACGGATGCGGACATAGTAAATGTCTTCCTCGCCGTTAAATGTGGCTGAATATGCAACGTTAGCTCCGGCTTCATCTGAAACGAGTGTGATGTAATCACCAATTTTTTGCTGGTTCGGATAACCGATGAGTGGGTTGAACAAATTGCTGACCGGGATATTTGGCGACCAAGTGTTGCCGCCGTCTACACTGAAACAATAAAAGAGCTGCGAAGCTACGTTGTTCGGAGAGCTACGCGTATCGTACCACACGACATCGATCCGACCGTTCGGCGCAACTGAGAGCGTGCCGAACCAGTGCCATTTCGCGTGATTAACGGGATCGTCGTTAATCCGATGCGGCGCGCTGAATGTGATGCCGCCGTTGGTGCTGCGGACAAACATCACATCGCTGCCATTACTAAAGCCGGAGGGCTGAACACTCGCGAGCATATAGACGTTGTCGTTGGTGCTGGTGCCGGAATGATCAGTGGCGAGAAAAACCTGTCCAACTAATCCTTCCGGATTGATCGGTTCGCCGAAAACTATGTCGCCACCAAGGTTCACGGGGGTGCTGCGATCAAACGTTGGAACTACACCACCGTTCTTCGCGTTCGTTGAGCGAACACACCAAATTCCGTTGGTAGTCAGGTTTACGCCACCGATAAACAGGTTGCCCATCGAATCGACGTCCAAGGTGCCCCACGCAGGGGAATTCGGAATGTTGATCGGATTCATCCAGGTCAATCCACCGTCGGTTGATCGAGTGAATTGTCTGCCGCCGTAGTTGTTTCCATCCGTACTCCACGATTGATATTGGAAGCCGCGGCCGGAACTGTGGGTGTTATCGATCGTGAACCACTGTTTGTCACCCCCATCCGCCGGTCCGACACGCATCCATGATTGGCCACCGGTGATTGATCGCCACAAATCATCGAAGAAGTTCTGCACAAGACTGAGATAGAAAAAACGCCCGGCGGTGTCGGAGTTCAGAACAGGATCGCTGCGGAACACATTGGTTTCCAGCACGCCGGGAGCAATCCATCTCGCGCCGCCGTTTGTGGTGTATGCGAAACCCGCCTCCCGAAAATTCGATGCAACGTTGTTGAACTGTCGCCACCCGATGCTCATCCTGTTTGGGTGGTTACGGTCGACGCAAATGGACGGCTCATTAGCGGCGTCACCAACCCTGTTATTACCGTTCGCGTCGACGTTAACTTGGTAGCTTGTGTACGGACCGAAAGACGAGACTGACGCCGGCGCAACGCGTAGTATCGGTGCCGCGACCGCTGGCGAATTGTCGTATTTCTCGAGCGGCTCAGTTGGAAGCGGCTTTCGCGCGACGCTTTGACTATGAGCTGCCGAGACAATCAGCAAACAGACCGCAATAGACAACCCCAACCGTAACATCCCATGCAACTATAGACCGGAACTGGTTCTCGCGCACGTTGCGAAAAAGGTGACCGGCGGCTCGCTCCCCTCTCTCCCTACGAGACCGCCGGCCAATCAACCGAAAGATTTATTGTGGCTTCCGCTTCCGATCCTGCGCGACGGGAACGCCAGAGGTTAACCTGCGCTATCGTGATCTTGCTCGTACGCCCGGATTGCGCGCCGCGTTTGCGGCCCCAAGACGCCGTCGACGGATCCATGGTAATACCCGGCGCGTGACAGTCGCCGTTGCAACTCGGAAACTCTGGAATGGCTGTTATTACCGTACCGCGACTGATACTCGGCGCCGCGTCCGTTCCCGTAGCCATTACCATACTGATTCCCGCCATAAGGATAGTCGTACCCGTAGCCGTAGCCACCGCCGTAACCGTACTGGTAGGCGCCACCATAACCATAAGGATAGTAGCCGTATCCGTAATATGGATAGCCGTAGTCCCAACCCCAGGAAGGACCCCAACCCCACCACCAGGGAAAGCCGAAGCTGCCAATAAAGATTACATCATTGCCGTGATGATGCCCATTATGCCAATTGTTACCGTGCCAGTTGTTGCCATGCCAGTTGTTGCCATGCCAGTTTCCGCCGTGGGCATAATTGCCGCCACGGTAATTACCGCCGCTCCAGCGCGCGCCCCCCGGGCCCATCCCGCCACGTGAGAAGCCGCCGTGTGACATTCCGCCACTGTAGCCGCCGCGTGACATTCCTCCGCCGAAGTGACCGCCACCGCCTCCTCGACTGCCACCACCACCCATGCCACCGCCACCACCGCGCCCGGCTTCGGTGGTTAATGGAGCAGCAAGCGTTGAGACGAGAATACAAATTCCTAAAACGAAGAGCTTTGAATTAATCATAGAGTAAGGGTTTCATCCGATTAGACACCGACCGTCGCGGAAAGTCTCATATTTTTTTGCGACATAAGAAAAAAATGCCCGGTGCGCCTGATATTCGCCGATATGTGAAAACGAACGACCGGTGGTCGCTTTTTTGTGCGGTGCCACCGGTCGAATGCCTATTAAGCCACTCCCAAGGTATCCAGGAGCGGGCGGTTAATTATCCCATCCACTGCCATGCCATTTCTGCTTTAAAAGGCTGCGGTGGCACTGCCCGGGTCTGGGGCCCCATAACTCCGTCGAGTACGCCGTGGTAATAACCGAGTTGGCCAAGACGCCGCTGCACAGCTGCAACCATCGATCCGTTGTAGCCGGATACAGGCGTATAGTACGAGTAGTAGTTGTTGTAACTGCTATAAAGGTAGTAGCCGATCCCATACGAATACGGGTAATATCCTGAGGATATGCCGTAACCCCAATTCGAGTATGGCCAGCCGGAATAGTAGCCGTAGTTGGGGTATGCGGATCCGCCGTAATAATGAGCGCAAAGATAAAGGATCATTTGAATTGCAAGCGGAAACGACGCCAACGCCAACGGTGACGCCGAGTGCTACAGCGACGCCTACACCAATTACGACCCCAACAAGCACTCCGCGGCCAACTATCCCCCAGGTCTAGCCCCGCTCCACGACCTCGACCAACGTTGGTGCCGCGCCCGTTAGGCTAGCAAGCCTCTGTTACGAAGCGTTCGCGATAAGTCCGATCCAAGTGCCGAAGCAGAGCGACGGCTAACTCGTGTCGATTAACACGTCCACCGATTGCCATAGCGAGAGAAGTTGCCGTGTCGTGCAGTTCGTTCGCAAAACCCGGTTGATTCGCGTTAAGGCCTATCCCCACAACGGCAAAGTGTGGTGCTTTTTGTTGGGCGCGCATCTCTACCAGGACGCCGGCGACTTTGCGTCCGTGAAGCTGAAGGTCATTGGGCATTTTAATCGTCGAATCGAGCGCGAACTCCGCTCGAATCATATCAGAGATAGCTTGAATCGCCCAAACCGTAAGCCGCCACGATTCGTTGATCGGAATTTCCGGACGCAAAAGTATTGAAAACCAAAGTCCCTTTCCTGCCGCCGATTCCCAGCGGTTCCCACGCTGACCGCGACCGGTGGTTTGATGTTCGGCAAAAACAACCAGGCCCTCGCGTAGTACGGACAGTGGACCCTCCTTCGCTGAGGCTACGGCGGGCAAGCTGGAGATCGCCGCTCCTTGCGGACATGCGACCTGCAAAATGGCGTCGTTAGTCGAGCCAGTTTCCTCTAGCACAACAATTTCACGCCCGATGATGGCCCCGCGAGGAAGTTCGGCTTTTAGTCGATGAGCGATCAGCCGGTCCAACTCCTCAACCGTGGACATGAGTCATCTCCAGCCCGAGGTCGACCGCGCGTGCTGAGTTCGTCAAAGCTCCAATGGAAATGTAATCGACGCCGGTAGCTGCGATCCGCCTCACGTTTTTCAGCGTGATGCCGCCGCTAGCTTCGAACTTGATGCTGTTCCTCCTGAGCGCCAAAGCTTCCCGAATCTGGGCGGGCTCCATGTTGTCCAGAAGGATAACGTCGATGCCGTCGATGTCGACGAAAGCCCGGACCTGTTCCAAATCGTCAGCCTCCACCTCAATGCGGACGTTTGGCCGTTCCTCGCGAAGGCGGCGAACTTGGTCGGCGAAGCCGGAAAGCCCTCCGAGAGCGGCAAGATGATTGTCCTTTACCAGGATCATATCGAACAGACCGGAGCGGTGATTCACGCCACCGCCAGCGACGACCGCGGCCTTCTCCAGCACGCGCAGTCCGGGGGTCGTTTTGCGTGTATCGAGTATTTTGGCCGGATGATTGCCGACCGCATCAACGAATTGCCGTGTCAGCGTTGCGACGCCGCAGAGGCGCTGAAGAAAATTTAGCGCTACGCGTTCGGCCTTCAGAATCGAACGCGCAAGCCCGTGAAGTTCCATCACGGTCTCGCCGGCAGCTACTACTTCGCCATCTGAACGAACGATCTGGACATCCGTCGCGGAATCGATCTTCCGGAAAATTTCCGCGGCCGTCCTGGTTCCAGCAACGACTGCCGGCTCATGCGCAACGACGCGGCCGCTGGCATGCAGTGCTTCCGGAACGAAAAAGTCGGTAGTGATGTCGCCCTTGCCGATATCTTCTTTAAGCGCTGCAGCGATAGGATCGTACTCGTCAAGGTCCATGGATGAGCGGCGGCGGCAGCATACGTATAAAATTCATGGCGTCTATCGAACACGCCGGCAAAGTGCTTCTGTTGGCCGCCGGATTTTGGCAAAAAAATTGATTCGGGCAGCGCACGCTTAAGGAGAAACAACTCTAGAAGAACTCGTGCAACCGCCCGAATCGCCTTAACCTGTTACATTGGACAGCGTGCAGCAGCGTGCGTTCGAACTTTTTTACCAAAAATTCGTGCGTGGTCGGAAGTCCGGTAGAGGCGTAAACGAGGCGACATACGCCGTGCGCCGCGAAGATTGTCCCTAAAAGCGGCCGTGGTTTTACAGAAGATTCGGCTGCACAACAGTCCCAACTCGCGCTGCTTCGTCGCGCACCTCTTGGAGAAGCGATTTAAACTCACATTTTTCCATGGCGGCTATGAGCGCGGGATAATTGGGCGCGATTCGCAAATCATCGATCGGCACAGGCAAATCCATCTCACAATCGAGATGGACCATTTTTCGGTTTTGCAATATCTGCTCCCGAGCGTTGCCCAGTTTCTCGCGGGTGCGCACGCTTTTCACCTTGTCGAAATTCTTCAATAACGGTTCAAGACCACCGAATTCAGCGATCAACGCGGCGGCGCTTTTACGACCGATTCCGATGCCGGGAATGTTGTCGACCGAATCGCCGGTTAACGCGAGGACATCCCCGATGAGCCCAGGCGGCACGTCCCATTTCGCTGTGACCTGTTCTTCGCCAAGTAAGGCGAACGCGTCCTTAGGTGACGCAAGATCTGCTTTCGCGGTGGTGTAGATTTTCACGCAAGGACCCACCAGTTGGAACAGATCCTTGTCGTTAGTCGCGAGCACCACGTCCATGCCAGTCTTCTTGCAGGCGGCAATCGAATAACAACCCATCAGATCGTCCGCCTCGGTATCCGGCAGGGAAATATTTCGGAAGCCCAGCAAAGGGGTGAGCTTTTGGATAAACTCGAGCTGGGGGATCATCGGTTTGGGCATTTCTTTCCGCGTCTCTTTGTAAGCAGGTTGCAGCTCTACTCGCTTCTGCGGCAGGCCTTCGTCCCAGACGACCGCGCCCAGATCAGGTTGCAAATGTTTCACCATCAACCGCAGGGTTTTCGTAAAACCGAAGATGGCGTTGGTCGGTTCGCCCCGGGAATTCGAGAGATTCGGAATGGCAAAAAACGACCGGTAAACGTAGTAATGACCATCAATCAGCAGCAGTCTCATCGCAGGCTAATGCTGGATTCTGAATGCATGATGCTGGATGATCAAGAGGTGAACGACGAATGGATCGTGCGTGTGCAGGGCGCTGAGTACGGCCCGGCGACTATCGAAACTCTCCGCGAATGGAAAACAGAGGGGCGATTGCTCCCTTCCAACGAGGCGCGCCAAGCCGATGTTGACCTTTGGACAACAGCAGCGGAAATCCCCGGCCTCTTCAGTACGCCCCCAGCAGTGCCACGCACTCCGACTTTTACCGAACCGCCAAGGCAACTCTCGCGCCGCAGCTTTGCAGAAATTCTAACGGAGACATTGCAGATTTATCGGAAAGGCTTTTTGCAATTCCTCGGCCTCACGCTCTTGGTGTTGCTGCCGTCGATATGCAGTCAGCTCGCCACTGCGTTCGTAAAACCATCGCAAGACACCCACGTCGATATCTTGTCCGTTCTCGCCGGGGGCTTCGCATTTTTGATGTCCATCCTTTCGATTGTGATGTGGCCGGTTTACATCGCGGGAATCCAGATTCTCACGGCTGAAATTGTGCGCGGAAACCGATTCAGTCTGGTCGCGGTGCTTAATCAAGCAGTGAGATTTTGGCCGCGAGTCGCTTCGCTGTGTATCTTCGTCTATGGGGTGTTTTTCCTTCTTATGGTGTTCGGCTTGGCAATTGCAGCCATGTCTCTCGCCGGGTCTTCGTCGGTGTTGCTGGTTCTTGTGGCGATGGCTTTACTCATCCTGCAGGTTTGGATGTTCGGTCGCTTCTTTGTGAACGTTCTGTTTTGGCAGCAGTTTACCGTCCTCGAGAACGCGGGATTCATCGATTCATTGCGTGAAAGCCGCGATCTGGCGCGCAGTGGACGCGAGCTTCCGTGGTTTCAACGCCCGTTGTGGCGCGGATCATTCATCGCTTCCATCTGGTTTGCCGTTGTGCTGGCGATCACACTGGGTGCGCAGTGGGGGACTCTGCACCAGGTACTTGAACCAATTGATGACGACACAAGACCCACAAGCCTTGTTGCAACAAATGACTGAGGCCCAGAAAGCCAGCGGTTTTAACATTGCCGCTTTCGCTTTCAGCGCTGTCGAAAAGATTCTCCAACCGTTGGTGGGGATCGCCTTCGTAGTCCTTTATCTCGACAGCAAAGTTGAAACACCTTCAGATGTGGAATCAATTGCACAGGCTGATGAAGGCGACGCAGTTCGCTAATCGTTCCGCGATCGTGTTTGTCCGCTAAGCGGAAGTTTCACTCGCACGGCTTTTTCTCCGCCATTCCGCGCGCGCTTCCGCAATCAAGGGCGCCAGCTTGGCATAAAACATCACGACGTATGACAAATATCCCGCGAATGCGATCAGTTGCAGGCCGACTAGCCAGACATGTCCATCTCGGACGAGAAAAAACTCAGGCCGGAAATGAATTGCAATCGCGCAGGCAACATTCACAAGAAAGAAAGCTGGCAAGAACAATCCGATATTGAGCCATTGATCGCGTGTCACGAACGCATACAGCTGGTTGCTGACATCTCCGGTGCGATCACGCACTCGTGTACGAATCATGCGCAGATCATACGCAAACAACAGCCAACCGACCCCGAGAAATGCTGCTACAAACGCGAACCAGCGCGCAGGATTGCCAAGCTGTGCGAATGAAAACGCTTCCACGAGCGCACAAGCAATGTAGAGAAAATTGTGCCCGAATTCCAAAGGCCAGCGTATGACCGTAAGGATGTGCAGCACAACACGCGACCAGAAGACGAGGATAATAATCAACCCCGAGAGAACGTACGGCCACATCTTCCACTCCAGTTTGGCGATCGGTTCGCGTGAGGCTTCGATCAGCACCGTGAGCGCGACACCTTGAATGATGCTCACTAGTGTAAGCTCGATGTCGGCGATCATTGCATCGAGTTCGGAGCGACTTTCGCTCAGCAAGGTCATACTCCGAACTCGTAATCGTTTGACGATAAAATTGTCAAGCGTCGGCAGCGTGGGCGGACAGAGCCGTGAAATTTTGTCTCCACAGCGGGTGTGTCCGCGGTTCGTCTGTGCCAATTAGCCCAGACGTTATTTTCGAACGGTGAACGGCTTATCCGCTAAGTAACTGCAGTTCGAAACTTTATGAGCACGTGTTCGCTGCCTGCTTCTTTGGCATGAAGCGAGCTACTTGAATCGCCGAACTGAAAATCCGCAATTTAAGAAAGGAGATTTCAAAAATCATGAATCTAATTCGTTATCACGCTCCCGAATCGGCGCCATGGCCGGCGTTGGATCGCTGGAGCAACCTTCGGGACGAGTTGAACTCGTTCTTTGAGATGCCGCTCTCGTCTGGCCGCGCAAGTCAGCTTTTTACCGGCTGGTCACCTGCACTCGATCTTTACGAGAGTGGCGATCATTTCGTGGCCGTCGTCGAGTTGCCCGGAATGCATAAGGAAGACATCGACATTTCTTTGCATGACGGGACGCTGACAATCAGCGGCGAACGCAAACATGAGAGCAACAACGGCGAAACGGCTCAGCGCACTGAACGCTACGTCGGCACATTCCGCCGCAGCATCGCGCTGCCGAACCGTGTGAATGCCAACAAGGTTAGCGCCACCTACGAGGATGGAATTCTCAGGGTGACATTGCCTAAAGCTGAGGAAGCGAAACCGAAACAAATCAAGGTGAGCTAAACAGAAACTGAAAGGAATTTATCGATGAACACTCTAACCCGAGAAACTCGCGAATCTGATCGCAGCCAGTCGGAGCAGTTTATTACGCCGCCGGCCAGCGTCAGAGAAATTGGTGATGGCTACACGCTCGAGATCGAGATGCCTGGCGTAAGAAAAGACGGCCTCGAGATTTCCGTCGAAAGCAACGAGCTGACAATTATTGGTCGGCGTTCGCTTCCGGCAGTGGAAGGAACGCTGATTCATCGCGAATCGCGCCCGGAAAATTTCCGGCGTGCGTTCGAGATTGATCCATCAATCGACGCCAACAAAATTAGCGCGAAGATTGATCAGGGTCTCGTGACGTTGGTTCTGCCTAAGGCCGAGCACGTCAAGCCCCGCAAGATCACTGTGTCGTAAACGAATCAGGATCGTCGAAGTTTTAAGGCGCGAGCACCGTGCTCGCGGCCTTTTTGTTGCTGTTGATCGACGGCTATCGCTTTTGTGCTTGGCGAACGCTCGCGTGCGTCGTAGTTAAATTCTTCCAGATATGGCGACAAAAACCGAAGAACGAACAGCCGGTGATAAACTGGCTGCTGCGCGAAATAAAAATCTGGACCTGGCGATCCAACAGATCGCGAAAGACTATGGCGAAGGTGCCATCATGCGTTTGGGCGCGGAAAAAATCGTCGATATCGATGTCATTCCGACCGGAAACCTTCTGATCGACCGCGCACTGGGGGTCGGTGGATTTCCCCGCGGGCGAATAGTCGAAATCTTCGGCCCCGAATCATCCGGCAAAACGACGCTTGCACTTACAGTCATTGCTCAGGCGCAAAAGCACGGCGGCCTCGCAGCATTTATCGACGTCGAACACGCGCTGGATCCCGCCTACGCAAAAAGACTGGGCGTTAATCTTGATGACTTGCTGGTCTCCCAGCCCAGTTCCGGTGAGGAAGCTCTGCGAATATGCGAGACGCTCGTGCGCTCCAATGCGCTGGACGTCATTGTACTGGATTCCGTGGCGGCGCTGGTGACCAGAGCGGAGTTGGAAGGCGAAATCGGGGATACGACCGTCGGCGCGCAGGCTCGCTTGATGAGCGCCGCATTGCGCAAGCTCACGTCGCTGATTTCGAAAGCGCGGACCTGCTGCATCTTCACAAATCAAATCCGCGAAAAAATTGGTGTGATGTTTGGAAACCCGGAGACCACTCCTGGCGGAAAAGCTTTAAAGTTTTACGCCAGTATGCGGGTTGATATCCGCCGAATCGGAGCAATTAAGCAGACGGATGGCGTTGTCACGGGTAACCGCACCCGCGTCAAAGTGGTGAAGAACAAGGTAGCGCCGCCATTCACCGAGGCGGAGTTCGACATCATGTACAACGAGGGAATTTCGTCAGTCGGCGCTCTTCTCGACGTCGCGTTAGAACAACAGATCATCGAAAAACGGGGTTCCTGGTTAAATTATAAAGGGACGCAGCTTGCGCAGGGCCGGGACGCCGCAAAAGAGGTTTTGAAGAACGACAAGGCGCTTTACGACGAGATCGAGGCTGCGGTGAAAGTGAAGCTGGACGAAGAGAAGGAGTAATGCCGTAGCACAGCCATTCCGGTTTTGTGGCCGGCAGGCTCTCGCCTGCCGAATTTACCTGACAGTTTAAGCGTGCATCGCTTTGGTGGCGGTTTCAGGTTTCCTGAAATTTGTGTTTATTCGTCATTGCCCATGACCTCGACTGAGATACGGCAATCATTTCTCGATTTCTTCCAGGAGAAAAGGCACACCATTGTGCCATCGTCGTCGCTTCTGCCCGACGCGCCGAATCTGCTGTTCACGAACGCCGGCATGAATCAATTCGTGCCGATTTTTCTCGGGCAACAAAAGCCTCCATGGAAACCCCCGCGCGTCGCTGACACGCAAAAATGCATCCGCGCCGGAGGAAAACATAACGATCTTGAAGACGTCGGCCTCGACACGTATCACCACACGTTTTTCGAAATGCTCGGCAACTGGAGCTTTGGCGATTATTTCAAGAAAGAAGCAATCGAATGGGCTTGGGAATTACTAGTCGAACGCTGGAAATTTCCTGCGCAACGTCTTTACGCGACCGTTTACCAGCCGGGCCTTGGCGAGCCGAGCGAGTTCGATCAGGAAGCGTACGATTACTGGGCGCGTTTGTTTCGCGAAGCCGATCTTGATCCAAAAGTTCACGTTCTCAGCAGCGGGAAAGCCGACAATTTCTGGATGATGGGCGATACGGGTCCGTGCGGGCCATGCTCGGAGGTGCACATAGATTTGACGGCAGACGGCGACACGCGTGGCGCGCTCGTGAACAAAAATGATCCTCGCTGCATCGAGATCTGGAATTTGGTTTTCATTCAGTTCAATGCCAACCCGGACCGCTCATTCACGCCTTTACCCCAACGACACGTCGATACCGGGATGGGTTTCGAGCGCGCCGTCGCAATCATTCAAGGCACCAGGAATCTCACCAATTTTTCCGGGACGACTTCGAATTACGAGACGGACGTTTTCCGCCCGATTTTCGACGAGCTGGAAAAACTTAGCGGCAAGAAATACGCCAGCACGCTGCCGGATGTAGGGCGTCTCTGTGAGACGCCGGCGGCTGACACAGCCGCCCTACAAAATCAGAATGAGCAGGAAAAGATTGACGTCGCTTTCCGCGTCATCGCAGATCACATTCGCGCGCTTTCGTTCGCCATCGCTGACGGAATCATTCCTTCCAATGAAGGTCGCGGTTATGTTTTGCGGCGGATTCTGCGTCGCGCAGTCCGCTACGGACGCACGTTGGGTTTTCACGAGCCCTTTTTTTATAAACTTGTTGACGTCGTGGCCAAAACGATGGGCGACGTTTTTCCAGAACTCCGGACGCAGCAATCAAAAGTCACAGAAATAATTCACCGCGAGGAAGAATCATTTAACAGAACCCTCGATAAAGGAATCGACGTATTCAATCATTTCGTCACCTTTGTGTCGGAGCCGACGGGCACAGGGACCGAACCCGGCTGGGTCGGTAGTCGTCAACTGAGTGGAACGGCGGCTTTCACTCTCTACGATACTTACGGCTTTCCGCTGGATCTCACCGAACTGATAGCGCGCGAGCGCGGGCTCACTGTGGATGTTGCAGGATTCGAAAGGTTGATGGACGAACAGCGTGAGCGCGCGCGCAAAGCGCAAAAGAAGGAGGAAATCAGTGTTGAAGAGGGCGAACTCGGAATCGAGCCAACCAAATTTCTTGGATACGATTTTCTCGAGACCGAGGCAGTCGTTGAGACCGTTCTGCCAGGCAAAAAAAGCGACGAGGTTAATGTCGTTCTGGATCGGACGCCTTTCTACGCGGAGATGGGCGGGCAGGTCGGCGACCGAGGATTGCTTCACGTTCCGGGACACGATAGGACTGAAGTTGGTCAATTGCGCGTGACCAATACGCAAAAGCGGGGGGACGTGTTTGTTCATTGTGCGCAGGTCATCGAGGGTCGCGCACCAGAGCCGGGCGAGGCGGTCCGCATCTCGGTTGATGCTGATCGACGCAAATTGATTCAGGGACATCACACGGTCACACATTTGTTGCATTGGGCATTGCACGAAGTTGTCTCGCGCGATGCTTCGCAAAAAGGTAGCTACGTCGGTCCCGATAAATTGACGTTCGATTTTTCGAGTGCGCCGCTCACGCCCGAGGAAAAACGCGACGTTGAAGAACTGGTGAACGAAAAAATTTCCGAAAATGCGCCGGTTTCGTGGAGCGAAATTCCATTCGCCGAGGCAAAACAGCGCAAAGACATCATTCAATTCTTCGGCGACAAATACGGCGACACGGTTCGCGTGCTGCAAATCGGCGGAGCGCCTCGGGCACTCAACGGTTATTCAATGGAGCTCTGCGGAGGCACCCATGTGTCATCGACAGCTGAGATCGGGCCGTTCCGTATTGTGAAAGAAGAAGCCATCGCGGCGGGAACGCGACGCATTGAAGCAGTCGCCGGCGACGCGGCTCGAGACTGGGCGAATCAAGAAGCGGCGCGACAAAAGGAGAAGTTTGAGACGCTCGCGCGAAAGAAGCCAGGCCTCCCTGCGCTGCCGAGTATGCAAGAGGATGCGACGACAGCCGAAATGCTGAAACAAATCGATGCGCGCGCGGCGCATCTTGAAAAAGTAGATGCGGAGGTTCGCGAGTGGGAAAAGAAAACAGCCAAATCTGCGGAGTCAGAACTGAAGACCAGGGCTGCTCAAATCGCCGGCGAACTGGCGGGACCGCACGCTGGAGAAAATTTCTGCGTCGCGGAAGTTCTGGACGTGGATGGAAAACTCCTCCAGGCAGTTGTGGATGCATTGAGGTCTAAATTTAAAGGACCGATTTTTCTTGCCGGCACGCGAGACGGATCCGTCGCTTTAGTTGCGTATGTGCCTAACGAACTCACCTCGAAATTTCAGGCAAACAAGTTGATCCAACAGATTGCGGCGATTGTGGGCGGAAAAGGCGGCGGACGTCCGGAAAGCGCGCAAGGCGCTGGCAAAGACGCAAGCAAGCTTAACGAGGCGCTTGCTAAGGCGCGTGAGCTTCTGAGTTAAGGCGAGAGCCTATAAGAACGGTTGTCATTCTGAGCGGAACGAAGAATCTCGGATTGATTTTCGGACTAGATTTTCGCAAGGAAATGGATCAGAGATCTTTCGCTTCGCTCAAGATGACAGCGCGGCTTATGAATGCGCTACGGTGTGCTCGAGCTCGGCGTTCGCGCGTGTTTCACCAGCACCTTTAGATTTTTGCCGTCCAGCGACATCCGGTAAATTGACGGCTGTCTTTCGTTTTCCTTTTGAATGAGGCAAAGGAACTCGTTGGCACTTAGCCAAAACGGTTCCCAAACATAGTCATCTTTGCCCGTAATGCGCACCGCCTTGTCACCGCTGAGATCGAGTTTTTCTATCGCCGGCTGCGGACCATCCCAGTTTTTTCGCTCATGCTCCGAACCGCAATCGACATCCATCAGCAGCGCGCTGCCGTCCGGCGAAACGCTAAGTCGATCACCGCTGTTCATGCTCGCATTAGTCAAAATCTTCGAGAGCTCCCATTTCTTCAAAACGTTTCCATCGAGATCGATGTGGTAAATGTTGTCGAGATCGTGACAGAAAATGGATTTGCCATCGCGCGCCCATTCCGGCGCGCCAAACGCGTCAGTCTTTAGCTCTGCATTCTTCACAAGCCGAAACCCGGAGCCGTCGGCGTTCACCAGGCCAAGGTGCCACGCATTCTCTGTCATTATTGAAAAAGCGAGCTGTTTTCCGTCCGGCGACCAGACGGGCCCGTAACAATTGTCGCTCGGAACATTTGGTACAACCGTGACTTTGCCGCTGGCAACGTCGGCGATTGCAATGTGACGTTCCGGACCGGAACGATTCTTCGCGTCGCCTTCGGTGTTAAACGCGAGGCGTGTGCCGTCCGGCGAAATTTCTGGCCAGCCACCATCTGCAATTTTCTTTGAATGCGTGCCGTCGGCGTCGGCAACGAAGATCTTTCCGTCGCGATCGTATGCGATTTTCCGTTCCGCGGCGTTAACGAGCGCGGAAAACGCGAAACAAACAAAGATCGCAACAATAAATTGTTTCATGCCTTCACCTGGTGCCGTCGAGATTGCATATCCAGACAGCCTGTTCGCGTTCAAATGCGATGTGGCGATTGTCGCAAAAAACTGAGGCGTGAGGTGCTGCGAGCGCAAAGAGGAGGAGGATCGCTCTTTTCATGGCAATACAAGCGTGACGAAAAATGTGGCGGCGAGGGCCAATACGAGGACCAGCAGATACACAAAGCCGCCGAAAAGGAATTTGAAAATAGTGACGAACCAGCCCTGGCGGTAAACGTACCGGATGGACAGGAAAATTTGCGTCACAAACGCGATCCATAGGAACGCAATCAGCCATCCTGCAATTGCACCGGGAGCAAAACGAGTAAGCCCAATGGTCAGCAGCACAATCAGCATGACCGCGGCGTAGAAGAAGCTGTGGATATGCAATGCGTAAATCAAATGGTCGATATAAAAGATTCGCCGCCGGACATAGAGAATTTTCAATACAAGAGCGAAGAGCGGGATGCAGCACAGCATCATGTAGGGCAGGTTGCTGAACAGGGTGCTGATAAACAGTCCCATTTTCGTTCCCTGTTCACCCATCTTCTCTTTCGCGCGAGCCTCGATCCACCGTTCGAACGGCGTGGTCGACTTCGCGTCGTCAAAAACAACGAATGGTCGATCTCCGACTGGTCCGTAGGTTTGCTGACTCGATCCGGCTGTTGGCGATGCGCCCGGCGCTGCTGTAGGTGACGAAGTTCTTTCGGGCCTTGGCGTTGTCATCGCAGAAGACGTTGGCTTCGTCAGATAATCCAGCGCTTTCTGCGCTTTTCGCCGTTGCTCCGGGGTGAGGTTTTCATTTTTCAATTCCGCTTCAATCTCGCCGCGTTTGTCTGCGATTGCCGCGGCAACCTCCGCCCGTTTTTCGTCGGGAAATTTTGTTGGATCGATCCGTATCCCTTTTGCTCCGTAGTTTACGGCAAAGAAGAACAAGATGCTGGCAAGCAGATACAGCCGCAGGGGGTTCACGTAGCGGACACGCTTCCCGGCCAGAAACTCGTTCGTTAGGCGCCACGGCTTTAAGATGAGAAGCGCGATAGTCGTGAAGAACTTTGAATCCCAATTGAGGAATTCATTTAGTAGATCAGCGACAACGTACCGGAAAGAACGGCGGTACTCGATGGCTGGTTGGCCGCATTTCGCGCACCAGTGCCCCTGCAGTTCGGCGCCGCAGTTCTCACAATGCGTCAGCGATGGACCCGTCTCTTGCCCTCGGCCTGACCGGTGCTCACCCCCGGTTTTCTCGAATGTGCTAATCGCAATGTCGCCGAGAATAATTTTTGCCGGTTCGTCAGACATAAAGCAGCAATGCTACAGAACTATTTTACTTACGTCGACTCGGCACAAGCACGTACAGCCTGGCGTCCAGTCAAAGCTTTGGATTGACCACGCGAATTGCTTTATGGGACGATCTCGCGCGGTGGCACTTCAACTGTTTACGACCAAAAATCCGGATCACCTCATCGCCGAAGCAGAGGCGCCGGACCGCCAGATGAAACGTACGCTCACCGCATTCGATCTCACATGCATCGGAATCGGCGCTGTCATTGGGACGGGAATTTTCGCGCTTATTGGTACTGCAATTGCCGGTCAGACCTTTCCGACACGGCTAGAGACGCCCGTTCTGAATTTTTTCCAGGCTTGGTTTTCGGGAACTGATGTTGTTCTCGGCCGGTCTGGCGCTGGACCGGCGATCGCCATTTCGCTCTTGGTGGCCGCGTTGGCTTGTGGGTTCGCCGCGCTTTGTTATGCCGAGCTTGCCTCGATGATCCCAGTGTCAGGCTCCGCTTATACTTATTCATACGCGACTTTGGGTGAGATCGTAGCGTGGGTCATCGGTTGGGATTTAATCCTGGAATATGCGGTCGGGAACATGGCGGTCGCGGTCGGTTGGTCCGGGTATTTCGTGAAGCTGTGCCACAGTCTTTTTGGGCTGAAATTTCCCATCTGGGCCGTGAACGACTACCGCACGGCCAGTGACTTGATCGCAAAGGGTGGCGACACGTTGAAAGATTTTTCTTCGACAACCCTGCCCACTATTGCCGGTCATCCGATTGCCCTGAACTTTCCCGCTTTGATGATCGTCGCAGCTGTCACCGCCCTTTTGATTCACGGAATTCGCGAGAGCGCAAAGACCAATACGATGATCGTCATTATCAAAGTGGCTGTCGTGGTCTTCTTCATTTCCTTTGGCGCTTTCATGGTGCATCCGACGAACTGGCATCCATATGTGCCGAACGGGTTCGCGGGCGTGATGAGCGGCGCAGCCATCATTTTCTTCGCTTTCATTGGTTTCGACGCGGTTTCGACCACGGCTGAGGAAACAAAAAATCCACGGCGCGACATGCCCATCGGGATCATTGCCAGTCTGATCATTTGTACACTGCTTTATGTGCTGATGGGTACGGTGTTGGCCGGCATTAAAAAATATACGATCTACCTCGGCGATCCGGCAGCCGCCGCCACTGCTTTTGCAAGCAAGCCGTGGGCGGAAGCATTGATCAGCGCCGGAGCGCTCGCCGGGATGACCTCAGTGTTGCTCGTTTTCCAACTCGGCCAGCCGCGGATTTTTATGGCGATGGCCCGCGACGGTTTGCTTCCGCAATATTTTGCTCGAATTCATCCCCGCTTCCGCACTCCGCACGTGACTACAATCTGGACCGGCGTGATCGTCGGTGGAGTAGCGATGCTGGCCGACATCGGTTCCCTTGCAGATCTGACCAACATCGGAACTTTGTTCGCCTTCATTCTTGTTTGCCTGGGCGTGGCTATTTTGCGACGAACCGATCCACTGCGTCCGCGGCCGTTTCGCGTTCCCCTTGTTCCGGTGTTTCCGATCGTTGGTATAATCTTGTGCCTGGCCCTTATGCTTAGCCTGCCAGTACTCACTTGGCTTCGTTTTTTCGTCTGGCTGGTGATCGGGCTCGTGATTTATTTCTTGTACAGTGTGCGGCACAGCAAACTTCGGCGTGGAATCGACGTTGGCGAGACGGAAGACACTCCTCCGCCGATCATCAAGACGTAGTCGTCCGCATTTTAGTCGCCGCTAATCCCGCTAAGGCCGTTGTTCGCGACGATTCTACTGGGATGACAGATGAACCAGTCGAAAGTCACCGGATCCCGGCGAACAAACTGAAAGCAGGATGGGAACTGCTCAAGGTTACATTCGTAGAGTGGACGAATGACAACGCTTTCGAATTGTCAGCTGCGCTCGCGTTTTACACGATTTTTTCAATCGCACCAGTGCTGCTGATCGCCGTTGGCGTCGCCAGTTTCTTTCTCGCGCCCGACACGGCGACTGATCAGATCGTCGGTGAAATGGAAAAAATGATTGGCGCGCAGGGGGCCAATGCAGTGCGGCAGGTAATCGAATCGTCCCGCGGATTTGGCAAAGGCCTTTGGGCGGTGAGCGTCGGAATCGTCACGCTCATCATGGGCGCAACCGCGGTCTTCGGAGAACTGCAATCTGCGCTGAATCAGATCTGGGATGTCAAAGCGAAACCGGACCGTAATGTGATCATGTCGTTTATTGTCGATCGGTTGCGCTCATTTTCGATCGCGGTTTGTGTGGGATTTCTCCTTCTGGTTTCACTGGTAATCAGCGCGCTCATCAGCTGGCTGCAAAATTATATGAACAACTGGTTGCCCGGCGTTCCATGGGTTTGGCAAATGGCAAACGTTGTCGCCTCGTTCTTCGTGATCGCTGTTCTTTTTGCCGCGATTTACAAATTCCTGCCCGACGTCGTGATCTCGTGGAAGGACGTATGGACTGGAGCGGCAGTGACGACCCTGCTTTTTACCGGCGGAAAATACGCTATCGGTATTTACCTGGGAAAAACTGCGACGGCCAGCGCGTTTGGCGCCGCCGGTTCGCTTGTCGTCCTGCTCTTCTGGGTCTATTACTCTGCACTGATCAGCTTTTTGGGCGCGGAGTTCACGCAGGTTTATGCCCGCCGGCATGGTCCTGGCATCCGCCCGAAAAAACATGCGGTTCGCGTCGGCCGTAAGAGCGATTCAATCTGATGTGACAAAAGCTGATAGTGGTCACATTATTTCGCATGGTCGAAGTCTCAGTTAAGTACACAGGGGAATTGCATTGCGACGCGACGCACGGTCCATCGCAAGCAAAGATTTCCACGGACGCGCCGAGCGATAATAAGGGCAAGGGTGAAGCTTTCTCCCCTACAGATCTTGTGGCCACGGCTCTCGCCACATGCATCAGCACGACCATGGGGATTAAGGCTGAAGATCTCGGAGTTGATCTGCGCGGCATGACTGTGTCCGTGCAAAAAGAAATGTCGAACGATCCGCCGCGTCGGATCGTTGCTTTGCCGTCAGAAGTTCACATCCCTCTCGCGGCCGATCATCCGCAGCGGGAAGTCCTTGAGCAAACCGCGCTCAATTGTCCGGTACACAAAAGCCTCCCATCGGAAATTCGTCGCCCGACTAAATTTTTTTGGGAAGGATAAGTTTGTAGCCGCTTCGTTATGCGAAGCGTCCGCGCCGCCCACAGGGCGGCGGCTACATTTCACTCGGAGCTCAGCGTCTGGCAAAGATCCCTATGGAAATTCGAAAAGCAGTCGAAGCCGATATTCCAAACTTGCTTCCGTTAATGCGCCAGCTAGCGGAGTTCGAAAAATATGCCGATGACTTTGCGGTGACCGAGCACGTGCTGCGCGAACAGGGATTCCACCGTTCGCCACCCGATTTTCATTGTCTCGTTGCTGAAGAAGGCAGCGACTTGGTTGGACTTCTCGTTTATCATTTTGTTGCGTTCACCTATCGAGCGAAGCCAAACCTGATTATCAAGGAACTTTATATTGAGGGGCAACATCGCAGCCGCGGTGTCGGCAAACTCCTGATGAAAGCTGTCGCCAAAGAGGCAGCGTTCAAGGGTTGTGGCCTGATCAAGTGGTGGGTCGCGAAGTGGAATGAGCGTGGCATTGAGTTTTACAAGCAGCTCGGTGCAAAAATCGACAGCGACTGGCACGAATTCCAATTGCCGGAAAAAGCGTTTCGGGATTTGGCCGCATCGGTCGAGGAATCTCCTTGAGTTACCTGAATGTTACGCCGCGGGATCCTTCGACTCTGCTCCGCTTCGCTCAGGATGACCGGCTATGCTATTTAGCTGGATACAGCCACTGCACATAACTACGCACGCCGTCTTCAAGCGAAAATCGCGGCTCGTATCCGAGCCCTTTACGCGCGCTAGTGAGATCGGCCTGCGTGAAATTTTGATAATGCGCGTGCGGATTATCGAAGTATTCGGGCTGAAAATCTGTGCCCAGACATTTATTTAGAACATCAATCAGTTCGTTAAACGAGCGCGCCTGCCCTGACCCAAGGTTGTAAATTCCGCTCGTCTTTGCATCGAGCGCGCGGACGCTGCCTTCAACAACGTCCTTCACGTAAACGAAATCGCGTCTCTGCTCGCCGTGTTTAAAAATGCGCGGCCGCTTGCCGGCTTTCATCTGTTGCGCCAGATGATAAACCATGCTCGCTGGCACGCCTTTGTGCGCTTCGCGCGGTCCGTAAACGTTAAAGTAACGCACCCCGATAATGACCCAGTCGGGCGACCCGGCAGCCGCGTGACGGGCCATATTATCCATGATGACCTTCGAGAAAGCGTAAACGTTCGCCGGTGCCGCCCCGCTTGTTTCCACGCTCGCTTCCGTTGCCGCACCGTATGTCGCCGCAGAGGAAGCGTAGATGATTCGGGTTTGTCTGGGCCGAGCAAAATTCAACAGCCGTCGGAAACTTTCCACGTTGTCGTGCACCTGAACGAATTGATCGTGCAAAGTCGTGTCGGTGATTGATGCGAGATGAAAAATTGCGTCGAACTCGGCAGCTGACGGATCACCGAACTTTTCGCGCCAATCCAATGTCGCGAGGTTTTCGGCCACGAAATCTCCGCGATACCCTGCCAGATTCTTGAAATCACCGGACCGGAAATCATCAATCACCGTGAGGTGCGCGTCCGGGAATTTTTCCTGCAACTCCAGCGTCAGATTCGATCCGATGAATCCGGCGCCGCCAGTGATCATGAACTTGGGATTAGATGTGGTCATCGTATTTTCGTCATTCCGAGCGAAGTCGAGGAATCCCGTGGCTCAACTGACAGGTAATTCCGCAGGATATCTCGACTAACGCTCGACATGACAGCAGTCGTTGGCATGGGATTAAATAATCTTGACGCTCAAAGCGCAAGCCGCTAGTCCTGCTGCCGGTTCTTTGCGAGCTTGGAAAAGTGGATCGGCGCAAGAAATCCCGTGAGAATCGGGAGCAGTTGCGCTGCTGTAACTGGATACGACTTCCCATTGGGCCAATCGTCGAAAGTGTTTCGAAGGTGAAGGCGGGAAGAAGGTGCGGTGCCGCACGGGCATCATAAGCCAGGAGCCAGAATATTTGTCCGATCCACCTCATTCGGTAGCCGTCGCGCTGTGCGCGACACCTGCGTTTCTCATCGAGACGCGGCTACAGCAAAAACTTCTGCGCAAAAAGAAGAATGAGAGCTGGGCGATGCGACGCTTCGAAAACATTCGAGGCCTAACAAGTCCGACTCTCTGAGTTGGAAGAAACTTGTTATGCAAAATCGTTCAGTTTGGTTTTTTCGGGGTGGCGCATCCGTCTCGGATGCTGGTTTCGGCGACGCGCCGAAACAGTCTTTGCTTAATGCGAGGATCTTGATCAGCGGCAACACAGAAGAAAAGTCCTCGACCGCGGGACGCGCTCGCCAGCACCCGAGACGGGCGCGCTGCCCACTCGTGTTCGGTTCGCTGTTCGTGTTTGCCCATATCGTCTGTTATGCGCAGCAAGCGTCGCCGACTCCTTCGCCAAGCGAAGCGGAGGTGGAGTCAGTTATCGTCTCCGCGACGCGTTTCGATATTCCGCTGGATCAATCGCCTGCAAGCGCCAGCGTGGTCAGTTCGGAGGAGTTGGAGCAAAAACAGGTCCAGCGCGTGAGCGATGCTTTGCGTGAAGTGCCTGGATTGTCGGTCGTGCAGACCGGCGTGCCTGGCCAGTTGACGTCGGTGTTTACGCGTGGGCTACGCAGCGAACACACGCAGGTTTTGCTGGATGGCATTCCGATCAATCAAGGCTTGCAGGGCGCATTCAATTTCGCCGACTTCACTACGGAAGATATCGACCGGATAGAAGTTGTGCGCGGGCCGCAAAGCACAATTTACGGACCACGCGCGCTTGCAGGTGTCATTCAAATCTTCACCAAACAAGGGAGTGGAACGCCGGGCGTAATGTTCGCCACCGAAGGCGGCTCCTACGACACGTTTCGGGAGTGGTCTCAGAGCGACGGCAAAATGAATGATTTCGATTATTCAGTTGGCGCGAGCCGCCTCGACACGGAGAACGCACGGCCGAACAACAACTATCGCAACACGGCCGCGATTGCCGACGTCGGCTGGTCGCCTAAGCCGCCTCCGCCCGAGACAGGCTCAGCGGTGGCGAGCGAGCAATTGCGAATCGGCAGTTTGTTCACGTATTCAGTTAGCGACATTGGACTGCCGAATACGATCTTTGATCCGCGGCCGATCGATCATTTTCTTACGGAGCGTTGGTTGATCGGGCCGCATATCGATTGGAAACCAACTGAGTGGTGGGACCACAAACTCATTGTCGCTTACGATCACGAGCGCCAAATCAACGAGCCCAATGAGGACGGCTTTGTTGGGGCGACACGCGCGGTATTCGAACGGACGCAGGTTGATTATCAAAACGATCTGCGAGCAGTGTCGTGGTTGACACTAACCTCGGGATTTTACTACAGCCGGATTAACGCGGGAGAAGAGCGTCCCTTTGTTCTGTTTGGACCGACGTTTATCAGCGATCACACAAACGAAACCGCGGGATTTCTGGAGGCGACGTTAACACCAGTCGAGAATTTGATTTTCGTCGGCGGTGGACGGTTCGATTACTTCAATCAGTTCGGCGGCATTTGGACCTATCGCTTTGCAGGCAGTTACAAAATTGATAAGACGAACACAATTCTGCATTCCAGCGTCGGTACTGGCTTCAGTCCGCCAAGCAGTCAGGATAAGATTTTTGGAAACAATTTCGGCCTCAAACCTGAAGAGGACCTCGGTTGGGACATCGGAATCAGACAGCAGCTCTGGCAAAATCGCGTGGACGTGGGCCTCACATATTTTCATAACGACCTCACGAACGTCATTGGGTTTAATGGGCTGTTTGATACGCTCAATCTTGGCGCTGCCGAAACGCAGGGGCTGGAAGCGGAACTGCACGCGCAACCGATTCCCAATTTCGTTTTGACAGCGGCTTACACGTACCTCGAGGCGGAAAAGACTTCCTCAAAAGACGTTTCGCAGTTGCAAGGCGCGCGTCTGCCGCGTCGCCCGCGCAATGAGGTTTACGTTTCAGCGTCATACCTTTGGTGGAACAGGCTGCGAACGGTAGTCGAAGCAAAATTCGTCAACGCGCGCGAGGAATTGAATTTTGGCGCACCAAATTTCGATATCGAAGACTACTCGCTTGTAAACTTTGCCGCCGAATACGAAGTCAACCCGCATTTCTCAGTCTTCGGTCGCATCGACAACCTAGCTAACGAGCAATACTCGGAGGTGTTCGGTTTCCCCGCGCTGGGCCGTGCAGCGTACGGTGGCGTGAAGTTACGATTTTAGAGTAGCGCGAGCCTCCGGCTTGCGAGTTCCTGAGATCACAAGCGAGACGCGTGTGCTACTCTTTTTCCATGTCGCCGAAACTTTCCGAGAAAAAACTGGCCGTACTCGGTGCCGGCAAACTGGGTGGGATCCTGCTGCGAGCATATCTGAAGCAGGGACTGTTTGTGTCCAATCGGGTCATCGCGACTGTAAAGCATGCGGAGAGAGCAGCCGCGCTCGGCAAAGAGCTCGGCATTGCAGTGACCACTGACAATCGCCAAGCGGTCAAAGGTGCTGACATCGTTCTGCTGACAGTAAAGCCGCAAACCGTTGCGGAAGTGCTACAGGAGATCGCTCCCGAAATTGGCGGCGGCACGCTGATTGTCTCCGTGGCTGCCTCTGTGCCGGCAGGATTCGTCGAGCAGCAACTCGCCGTCGCCACAAGCGGCAAGCGAGAAGTGGCGGTCGTGCGCGCGATGCCAAATACTCCGGCCGCTGTCGACTGCGGCATGACGGCAGTCTGTGGTGGGACTCATGCCAGCCCTCATGATCTCGACGTTGCTCGCACGATGTTCGACGCCGTAGGCCGGACGATTGTCCTTGATGAGAAGCACATGGACGCGGTCACGGGTCTTTCTGCGAGCGGCCCTGCCTTTGCATACATTATTCTGGAATCGCTGGCGGAAGCTGGTGTGAAAGTCGGTTTGCCGCGTGACGTAGCGACACTTCTCGCAGCGCAGACGATGAAAGGCGCGGCCAGTGTTGTGTTGGAGACCGGCGATCACCCCGCCCTTCTCAAAGACGCCGTCACTACTCCGGCGGGCTGCACCATAGACGGCATTCTCGAACTCGAAGAAGGCAAACTCCGCGTCACTCTCATTAAAGCGGTGGTGAAAGCCACCAGCCGCGCCGGCGAGTTGCTGTTCGAAAAATAGTCGTGCGCGTCGTCGCCTTGTCATTCCGAGCGAAGTCGCGGAATCTGCTGCGTGTTTAACATGAGTAACCTGCTTTACGTCGCGATCGGATTGGTCGTCGGCGGGTCGCTCGTGGCCCTGGTCGTGCTGCTAACACGGCGTCGAAACCAAGGCGCAGCAACGGAATTGGCGAAGCGATTGGAAACGATCGATCGCAGCTTGCGCGATGAATTTTCGCGCAATCGCGAGGAAGCAGGCGCGTCGGCGAAAAATCAGCGCGAGGAATTAACGAGATCGCTGGAAGGCGTTAGATCGATTGTGGATGTTCGCCTGCGGCAATTGCAGGACGATAACGCACAGCAGATCGATAAGATGCGCGCAACCGTCGATGAAAAGTTGCAGGGCACGCTCGAGAAGCGGTTGGGCGAATCCTTCAGGTTGGTTAGCGAGCGGTTAGAGCAAGTGCATCAGGGCCTCGGTGCGATGCGGCAATTGGCCAGTGATGTTGGTGGCCTGCAGCGTGTGCTCACAAACGTGAAGACCCGTGGTGGGTGGAGCGAATGGCAGCTCGGCGTTCTCCTGGACGAAATGCTTACCCCTGAGCAGTTCTCAAAAAATGTAAAAATGCGCGAGGACACTGACGAGCGCGTTGAGTTTGCGATCAAATTGCCCGGGGACGAAAACGGAGCGCCGGTCTGGTTGCCAATCGATGCCAAATTTCCGATGGAACACTACGACCGTCTGGCGGCAGCGCAGGAGAAAGGAGATCCCGGAGCAGTCGAGAGCGCGATCAAAACTTTGGAGACCCAATTGAAGCGCTGCGCCAAGGACATTTGCGAGAAGTACATTAATCCGCCAAAGACGACTGATTTTGCGCTGCTGTTTTTGCCGAGCGAAGGACTTTACGCGGAAGCAATCAGACGCATCGGACTCGTTCAAAACGTGCAGCGCGATTGTCGCGTCACATTTGTGGGACCGACGACGCTCGCTGCGTTGCTCAATAGTTTGCAGATGGGTTTTCGCACACTGGCGATCCAAAAGCGATCCAGTGAAGTCTGGAATCTGCTCGCGGCAGTGAAGACTGAGTTCGGCAAATTCGGCGATTCGTTATCGGCGGTGAAGGAGAAGATCGACCAGGCATCGCGCAAAATGGAGGACGTCGATGTTCGCTCCCGCGCGATCACAAAGAAATTGCGCGATGTGGAAGAATTGCCCTCGAATCCGCAGCCGTTGTTAAAGGATTTTTTGCAAACCGGAAACATGGATGCACCCGACGAATAAGACGTGAAAACAGTGCTGATTACCGGCGCGAACAAAGGCATCGGCCACGAAGTTGCGCGACAGCTGGCGGCCAAAGGATTTCATGTGTTTGTCGGTGCGCGAAATACAAATGCGGGTCGCAAAGCGGCGGAGGAGATCGCAAAAAAATGCGGCAAGGCGACATTTTTGGAAATAGACGTCGCAGACAATGACAGCGTCGCATCCGCGCCGCATGAATTTTCGAAAATCGCGGATCGTCTCGATGTGCTGGTGAACAACGCAGGGATCATTCTCGACGGAGACGATGCGATTTTGGAAATCAGCGACGAGCTGTTCCGAAACACCCTGGAGACAAACACGCTTGGCGCACTGCGCGTTACGCGCGCGTTCGAGTCGTTACTTCGAAAAAGCAAAGCGCCGCGGGTGATCAATGTCTCCAGCGGCGGAGGTCAGCTCACCGGCGGCGCCGATGGTTGGGCGCCGGCTTACTGCATTTCGAAGACCGCGTTGAATGGCGTGACAGTGCAGCTCGCAGCGGCGTTGCCGGAATTCGCCGTCAATTCAGTGTGCCCTGGTTGGGTGCGAACGGAAATGGGCGGTGAAAACGCGACCCGCTCAGTGGGGCAAGGCGCGGACACGATTGTGTGGCTTGCCAGCGAAGCGCAGCAGGATCTCACCGGTAAGTTCCTGCGGGATCGTAAAGAAATTCCGTGGTGATCCGCCTTCGCCAAGGCTACGGCGGAGGGGGCCGCCTTCTTTACGCGTGCACAAACGGATTTGTCAGGCGTTCCTGGCCGATCGTTGTTGGCGGGCCGTGGCCGGAGAGCACAGTTACATCGTCGCCTAGCTGAAATAGCTTTTCCCTGATGCCGTTGATTAGGAGATCCATATCTCCCCCAGGCAAATCACCGCGACCAATGCTGCCGGCGAAAAGAACGTCGCCACCAAAAAGCAACTGGTCCTTGCGCGAAAAGAAGCAAAGACTGCCGGGGCAATGGCCCGGCACTTCGAGTACCTCGAAATCGGTACCGAGAAAACTTCGGTTTGATGTTTCTTCGATCAGAAAATCTGGTTCGACTGGTTCGATCTCAAGCGCGAAGCCGAAGTTGCGAAAGAAATCGCGATCAGAAATCATGGGCGCGGTCAGCGGGTGACATCCGATGTGGGAGTGAAACTGCTGTTTAATCTTGGCGACGTCTTGAACGTGATCGACGTGTCCGTGTGTCAGCAGCAAAAGTTTGGGATGAATATTAAGGGAACACACCCATTCGCACGCACCTTCAGGTGCGTCGAACAGGATCCATCCTTCCGGTGCTTCGAACAGATAGCAGTTGGTTTCAAAGATCCCGCCGCGAAACGTTTTATAAGTCGCAGATGGCATTATAAGGAGTTTTTGAATGTTCAGCGCGGTCGATTGTCTATTGCTACCCAACAATGCCGCCGGTCAGCTACTTTTCATACAAAAGGTGAAATCGCACAAAGCTAAAAGCCAAAGGAGCTGCGCGGCCCAGGTGATTCCTTTTGGTCGGCTGTCGAAAGCGCAAAGCGGGCCAATTTCGCCCTGCCGTGTTGCGCCGCGGGCTGAATTCTGCGAATGTCTTAAACCTTTTTTTTAACAATGAGATCATCTTTGCGACGATCACTTACACTTTGCACGATTCTTTTTACGGCCGCGCTCGCGGCTCCGCTGGCACCGGCGAGTACGAGAGAAACCGTGGCGATGTCCGTGGGGCGACTCCTGGAGGAAGGCCATTACACCCGGCAAAAACTGAACGAAGAGGTTTCGAAAAAATTCCTCCAGACGTATTTGGAGATGCTCGATTACAGCCATCTCTTTTTCACGCAGGAAGACGTTGATTCCGTTACTAAGAAGTATGCCAACGACATGGCCGGAGACGTTCTAATGGGAACGCTCAAGCCAGGCTACGAGATTTACGCGCTGTACAGCAAGCGCGTCGATGAACGCGTGGCGAAGATAAAAGAGCTATTGAAACAGCCGATCGAGTTCAAAAGCGATGCGACGGTCGAATTGAGCCGTCAAAAATCGCCCTGGCCGAAAAACGAGGCTGAAGCCGACCAACTCTGGCGCGGCCGCATCGCAAACGAACTTCTTCAGGAACATCTGAGCGAACACCCGATCGAGCCCGCGCCGCAACTCGTTTCACGCCGCTACGAGCGTGTGGCCAAGAATGTTCACGAGCAGGATAAGGACGAGCAGATGAAACTTTATCTCGATGCCCTGGCCCAGGCTTACGATCCGCACTCGGAATACCTGAGCAAAGCGGACATGAAGAATTTCAGCATCAACATGGGCCTGTCGCTTGTGGGCATCGGCGCGATGCTTCGCTCCGAAGATGGCTACGCCAAAATTGAAAGCCTTGTCCCCGGTGGACCAGCGCAAACGGACGGGCGACTCAAGGTCGGCGACCGCATCAGTGCCGTGGCGCAAGGCCCGGCAGAATATGTGGATGTTCGCGAGATGCGACTCGACAAGGTCGTCGAAATGATTCGCGGAAAGAAAGGCACACGCGTCCGCTTGCTTGTGATTCCTTCGGATGCAGCTGATCCGTCGCACAGAAAAAATGTCGATCTGGTGCGCGATGAAATTAAGCTAAAAGATCAGGAAGCCCGCGCCGACATCATCCTTAGGAAAGACGAGAACGGCGAGCCGATAAAACTCGGCTGGTTGACTCTGCCGTCTTTCTATGCCGACATGGACAGGCACCAGAAGAGCACGACCCGCGACGTTCTGGCATTACTCAAGCGGCTGAAGAAAGAAAATATTAGCGGGCTGGTGGTTGATCTGCGCAAAAATGGCGGCGGTTCACTGGAAGAAGCGCTTTCGCTGACCGGCTTGTTTTTGAAATCAGGTCCCATCGTTCAGACGAAAGACTATAACGGGTCGATCAGAATTTCTTCCGATCCGGATTCAGGTATCGCTTACTCGGGTCCAATGGTTGTGCTTACCAGTCGACAAAGCGCATCCGCGAGCGAGATTTTCGCCGCTGCGCTCCAGGATTATGGCCGCGCGGTCATCGTTGGCGATAAGAACACGTTCGGCAAAGGCACCGTGCAAACCATCCTTCCGATCGGCCGCTTCGCTTCGCTGTTGGGCAGTCATACCGATGAAGACGGCGCGCTGAAGTTAACCATCCAAAAATTTTATCGCGTGGCGGGTGGCTCGACACAGCTGCACGGTGTCGCATCCGATATTGTTCTTCCGAGTTTGAGCGATCTTCCTGAATTCGGTGAAGGCGCACTAAAAAATGCCCTGCCATACGACGAAGTGACGAAGGCGAAATACACCAAATGGTCGGACAACCATTCGCTTTTCATTGACCAACTTCGCCGGCGTTCGGAGGAGCGTGTGAAAAGCGACCCCGAATTTCATTACGTCATGGAAGACATGAATCGTTTGCGCCACAAGATTGACGCAAACAGAATCTCGCTGAACGAAGATGCACGAAAGAAAGAGCTTGCCGACGATAAGTTGCGCAAGGAAACGCGCTCAAAAGAGCGGCTGGCGCGGCATCAGGAGGAACCGAGCATCTATCGCGTGACGCTCGACACCGTGGATAAACCGAATCTGCAATTGATCATGTATCCCGGGAAATTGGCCGAAGCGAAGAAGAACGGCATTGTGCCGAAGGTGGATTCCGACGCCGCTCCGGACGCCGATTCGGATCTCCCTGACAGCACGACAGGCGACGGCGATAGCAACAGCAAGGACCCTCAAATCGATCCAGAGCGCGACGAGGCGCTTAATATTCTGACTGATCTTGTCCAGCTTTCGATCGGGCCTAAGACAGCTAGTACTACCCGTTAGGCAACGGAAATACGAGGCAGCGATTTCGCGGCCATGCCGGCACATTCGTCTCGGCCGGCAGCATAATACGTGGCCCGTTTGACCCAAACCCACCACAGCCTCGAGGGTCGCAACGCGAACGCATCCGGGAGTCCAAATGAAAAGCGTTTGTCATTTTGTGCTTAGCATTTAGTTTCCGCCCGCGATCTTTTCGCCTATCCTGCGTCTGCGGGATTAATCAGTGAGCGAGGCCGGAAAGATCGATAACGGAACAACAGCTCACTGAACAAGGAGCCCCGAGAAGATTCCGGGGCAAAACAACATGCCAAGAGCTACAAATGCCCCGGCGAGCCGTGCGCGCCGGAAACGAATGCTGAAAAAAGCGAAGGGCTACCGCGGCCGCCGCTCGAAACTTTTTCGCTACGCAAAAGACGCGGTGATGAAGGCGCAGTATTGGGCTTACCGCGACCGCAAAACCCGCAAGCGCACATTTCGGTATCTCTGGATCCAACGTCTCAACGCCGCCGCACGGGCCAACGGGATGACTTACAGCCGTTTGGCTGAAGGACTGAAAGCTGCCGGTATCGGTCTGGATCGCAAAATTCTCGCGGACCTCGCGGTCACCGACGAAGCCGCATTCAAATCGATTATTCATCAGGCAAAGAGCGCGCTGGAAGACAAAGCCAAATCAAAAAAGCAGGCGGCGTGATCTTGTCGTTGAAGCGATGAACCGTTGAAGCCTTGCAGCTGAAAGTTGTCATTCTGATCCCGCAGTCGCGGGAGAAGAATCTCTGATTGCTCTCTTTGCGGTAAAAACAAGCCAACAAACCTGAGGTGTTTCGCTTCGCTCAACATGACACTGATAGACTAGCCCGCTTCAACGCTTCGACGGTTTAACTCTTCAACGGCTATGACTCACCCGCTGGAACAACTGCGTGACGACGCGCTGCGCGAGATCGAAGCTGCGCGGGACGAGAAATCGCTCGAAGGCGTCCGCGTAAAATATCTCGGAAAAAGCGGCGGCATCTCCGAATGGGGCGAGCGGATGAAAACGCTCGGCAAAGAGGAACGCCCAGTCGTCGGCAAGCTGCTCAACCAGGCGCGCAACGCCGTTAGCGCAGCGCTTGATCAACACGGCGAAAGAGTGCGCGCTGAAAAAGAATCTGGCGCGCTGGCAAGCATCGACATCTCGCTTCCGGGAAGCCCACACGAGCTTGGTTCTCTGCATCCGCTTCATCAAATGCACGAGCGCGGAATTCAGATTTTTCGACAAATGGGTTTCACGCTGGCGGGAGGTCCCGATATCGAAACCGAATGGTACTGCTTCGACGCTCTGAACACGCCGCCCGACCATCCCGCACGGAATGAACAGGACACGTTTTATTTGTCTGATGGCCGACTTCTGCGAACGCACACTTCGACCGTGCAGATCCGCGCGATGGAATCGGCGCCGCCTCCGATCCGCGTGATTGCCTCAGGTGCAGCGTATCGGCGTGACGAACTCGACGCAACGCACAGCCCGCAGTTTCATCAGATTGAAGGATTGTACGTCGATGAAAACGTCAGCGTCGCCGATCTGAAAGGTGAGCTCGAATTTTTCATGCGCGAACTTTTTGGTGCCGAAACTGAAGTGGAATTTCGGCCGCATTTCTTTCCGTTCACCGAGCCAAGTTTGGAGGTTTACGTCCGATCAAAGGCTCTGAAAGCCGGCGAGCAGTGGATCGAAGTAGCCGGTTGCGGCATGGTTCATCCGGCAGTTTTTGAAGCGGTCAACAAAGCGCGTGGCGATAACGCTTACGATCCGGAAAAGTGGAGCGGCTACGCGTTCGGGCTCGGCATGGATCGCCTGGCGATGATCCTATTCGAGATTCCTGATATCCGGCTTTTCTCGCAGAATGACCTGCGGTTTTTGAAACAGTTCGCGTGAGCGCAGTTTTGTCATGTCGAGCGAAGTCGAAACATCCCGTCGCATTACGGTCAGGCATTCCCGCGGGATTCCTCGACTTCGTTCGGAATGACTGTGCAAAAACATGAAATTTTCCGTTAACTGGCTGCGCGAATTTGTCGATTTTCCAAACAATCCGGAAGAGATCGCCAAATTGCTGACTCGCGCCGGCATTGAAATAAAAAAAATCGAGACGCGCGGTGCCAACATCGAAAATGTCGTCATTTCGCAAATTACGGCGTCCTCTCGTCATCCGAATGCCGACCGGCTCACGGTTTGCGAGGTAGACGACGGGAGCGGTTCGAAGCGCCAGATCGTTTGTGGCGCAACAAATTATAAGGTCGGCGACAAAGTTCCTCTCGCGCTCCCAGGCGCGAAGCTGCCGAATGGCACCGAGATCCGAAAGAGCAAGCTACGCGGCGTCGAGTCGGAGGGAATGCTTTGCAGCCCGATCGAGCTCGGTCTCGGCGACGACGCGTCGGGCCTCTTGATTTTGTCCGCCGAAGCAAAAGTTGGCGGGCCGATCGCTGATCTTTTCCCACTGGATACAATTCTGGATGTCGAGATCACGCCTAATCGCGGTGATTTGCTGAGCCATTTCGGGCTCGCCCGAGAAATTGCAGCCCTGACTGGAGCCGCGGCCCTCTCGCCGCCCGCGGGAGAAACGGCGCCGAGGCGCGCCGAGTCCATCACCATCGCCGCGCCCAGCGAATGTCCATTTTTCTCGCTGCGCAAAATCGACAATGTAAAAGTCGGTCCCAGCCCGCAGTGGTTGCGCGCGAAAATTGAGAGCGTCGGTGTTCGCTCCATCAACAACGTCGTCGACATCTCGAATTTTGTGATGCTGGAGCTCGGCCAACCGACGCACGCGTTCGACGCCGATAAATTAAACGGCGGCATCAATGTGCGGCTCGCGCGCAACGCCGAGAAATTCCTCGCGCTTGACGGAAAGACTTACTCGCTCAAGCCGGACATTTGCGTCATCGCCGATCAGGACCGTGCGGTTGGAATCGGCGGCGTGATGGGCGGCGAGGAAACGGGTGTGACCGACTCGACGAAACATATTTTGCTCGAGGCCGCTTATTTTCTGCCGGCTAGTATTCGCAGGACGGCGCGTGATTTGAATCTGCAAAGCGATGCAAGCTATCGGTTCGAACGCGGCGTGGATCCGGACATGATTTTGCGAGCGTCGCAGCGCGCAGCCGAATTGATGGGCCAGATCGCTGGTGGAACGCCGGCGAAAGAAATTCAGGTCGCGGGCGAACTTCCAACCGATCCAGCTGGCGTCTCGTTGAGATACGAAAAATGTTCTCGCGTAATCGGCGTCGCAATTGATCCCGAAAAAATTGATGAAACTCTCACGCGTTTCGGACTGCAGAAAACTGCGGGCACGAACGAGTCCGCAACCTGGAAAATTCCGAGTTACCGCCGCGATTTGCAGCGCGACGTCGATCTGATCGAAGAAGTCCTCCGCGCATACGGAATAGACAAAATCCCCGGAAGGACCCGCGGACGCTTCATGCCAAGGAGTAAGACTGACAGTTCACATGATGTCGAAACACTTTTTCTTCGACAGCGATTGACTGGATCCGGCTTGTCAGAAGTTCGAACATCAAAATTGATTTCGAGAAACGCAATGGCTTCCAACCAGGCGGTCGAGTTACGCAATCCGCTGAGCGAGGATCACGTGGCGCTCCGGCCAAACTTGATCGGCGGTTTGCTCGGCGTGCTGGAACGAAACATTCGTGCCGGAGCCGAGAGTGTTTCCATCTTCGAGATCGGTCGTGCATTCATTGCGCCATCTGGAAAAGAAGAACCGCATCTTGGAATTCTGTTGTGGGGAAATGTGAATCGGGCGCCGAATTGGCGCTCGCAGGCAAGGCGAACCCTCGACTTTTTTGATCTCAAAGGCACACTCGAAGGCATTGTTCCAAATCTGTCGTTTCAGTCCGGACAATTCCCTGATTTCGCGCTCGCGGTCGACATTTGCTCCGCTGGCGAGCGGATTGGATTCGGTGGACAACTCGTGGCAAGCAAATCGAACGCTCCGGGTCCGGTGCTTGTTGCAGAGTTGAATGCCGATTGTTTTTTGGACAGAATTGCGTCCGCGAAAAAATTCCGAGAACTTGATCGATACCCCGTGATCACGCGCGACATCGCCATGATTGTTCCCGAGAAATTGCGTCACGTTGACATTCTGCGCGCGATTGAAGAACCATCGGAGCCTCTGCTTGAGAGCGTGCAGTTATTCGACTTGTTTGAAATTAAAGAAGCCGGAACTGCGAGCGCTTCCGGAAAATCACTTGCATATAGATTGACATACCGCGCGAAAAATCGCACACTGACAAACGAGGAAGTGACCACAGTGCACGCGAAGATTCGCGAACGAATAAAACGCGAACTCGGAGCGACGCTGCGGGAATAGTTCTTTGAGAGAAGAGAGCCGTTTGTTGAGGGTTGGGAAGAAAACCAGTGCTTTTCTCTCAACTCTCGACCAACGGCTCTTCAGCGGTCCCGAATTTTTTGACGTCGGGATCGAACATTTACCCTGCGATGTTCGAGATTACGAGGTGTGATTCCCGAACCGCTATTTGATGAAACTAGGAGGCTGTGTCGCCTGCAGAACATGACAGGCCTTAATTGGAAGTCAGACGCTGCGACGACGGTCATCCGCCCGTTACTGAAAGGGAACGGGTGATCCGCCTGAACGGCATCGGCGGGGTAAGATTTGAAAACCCGGGTCGAGATTTCGATCCGGGTTTTTTCTTGATAAGCCTTTTGTTATTCTGAGGGAAGTGAAGATCTGTTCGCCTCAATTTTTCAACGCTTTAATAATACCCGATTTGAAAATAGCGCGCGAACATCGACAATCCGCGGTGACGTGCGCACGATTTTAGCTCTCGAAGACGGCCGATATTTCGAGGGCGATACTTTTGGCGCGACCGCGACATCCGTCGGTGAAGTTTGCTTTAACACAGCAATGACTGGTTACCAGGAAGTGCTGACCGATCCGTCGTATCGCGGGCAAATCGTGTCGATGACGTATCCGTTGATCGGAAACTACGGGATCAACTCGCTGGACGACGAAAGTCGCTCTCCGCAGGTGCGCGGATTCGTCATTGAGGAGCTAACCGATGTCCCAAGCAATTGGCGCTCGGAAATGTCCCTCGATGAATATCTGCGCAAATGGAACATCCCTGGAGCGAAAGGGATCGATACACGCGCGCTGACGCGACATCTGCGCACGCGGGGCGCGATGAAAGCGTGCCTGACGACCGAAGAAATCTCGCCGCAAGAAGCAACGCAAAGAGCCATTCAAGGCGAGGGCGTGATCGGCATGGATTACGTCCGCGAAGTTTCAACGAAAAAAATTTACCGTTGGGACCCCGAGGACAAACTCAGCGCGCCATGGTCGATCCAAAAATCGCCGGGCGGCCAGGAAAAACGAGACCTGCCACCAATCCGTTTCCGAATTGCCGCATATGACTACGGCATAAAGGAAAATATTCTGCGCCTGCTCCGGCAGAAGGGATTCGAAGTGACCGTCGTCCCGGCCGACACGTCGGCTGACGAAGTGCTGACACTGAATCCTGACGGAATTTTTCTTTCCAACGGTCCGGGCGATCCGGCCGCGCTCGATTACGCACACAAAACGGTGCACGCGTTGATGGGCAAAAAACCGATCTTCGGGATCTGTCTTGGTCATCAAGTTCTCGGATTCGCGTTCGGAGGCTCGACCTTCAAATTGAAATTCGGCCATCGCGGCGCGAATCAACCGGTCAAAGATTTGCGCACTGGTAAAGTGGCGATTACCGCGCAAAATCATGGTTTCGCCGTGGATTCGGAGTCGCTCCCTTCAGCGGTTGAAGTGACTCACATCAACTTGAACGACGGCACAGTCGAGGGAATGCGTCACAAGAAATTGCCGATCTTCAGCGTGCAATACCATCCCGAAGCTGCGCCTGGACCGCATGACGCCACCTACTTTTTCGATCAGTTCGCTGAGCTGATTGAGCAGCAGAAATAACGCAGCGAGGAATCGGTGGTCGGGCTAATGACGAAGCTCGAATGACGAATGACGAAGGAAGTTCGAATGCTCAAATGACGAAAATATTGCAAAACGTGTTCGCTCATTCGGATTTCGCCATTCCTTCGTCATTAGAACATTCGTCAATTCGTCATTTCGACCGTGTGGCTGATTGACCAGCACGCCCAGCAGCCCACATTTGTATCATGTCTAATTCAACGAGTAATAAACCTACACTGATGAAAATTGCGGCTGCAGCGACGCTCGTTGCAGCACTGACGCTCTCGCCGCTGGCGATCGCGCAAGAACACGAGCACAGCGACGACGCGGCTGCTTCCAAAGAAGTCACCGGCGAAGTTGTCGATATGATGTGCTACGTCGATCACAACGCTGTCGGCGAAAAGCATGGTCAATCGTGCGGCGCGAAATGCATCAAGAGCGGCGGTCCGGCCGGGATCGTCAGCGACGGCAAAGCGTATCTGGTCGTCGGCGAACACAAGCCGATGAACGATCAACTCGCGGAGTATTGCGGCAAAACGATCACGCTGAAGGGCAAAATGGCCGAGCGCGGCGGGATCGCCATGATCGAGAACGCCGAGATCGTGAAGAAATAAACCGTAGCATTTCGCTGTAGGAAACGCGCGCTTAGCTGCTCGTCATCCTGAGCGCAGCGCAGCGGAGTCGAAGGATCCCGCGGAGCTATCGAATCTTTCGCGACGGGATTCCTCGACTTCGCTCGGAATGACAATCGAAGTCACTTGTAATAAGGCCGCAATGACGGCCGCAGTTTCCCCACTCGCAGCGCGTTTTCAATTTCCAAGCCAGGGATCTGCTCGTCGGACAACGTGCGAATCTCGCGTGCCTCGAGCGCAGCAACAGGAAGTCCGTCGCGAAACAGAATGCGGTTCGCGGTGAACGCAGAGATTCGCGTCCCTGGTGTGAGAATACCTTGCAAATTCAAGGGATCGGCAGCACTCAAGGTTATCAGCTCGCCGTTTGACGAAGTTTTGCGGATCGATCGCAATAGACCGATTGCCTCCGGCAACGCGAATTGTTCGCCGCTTACTCCGCCAACGAAATAGCCGCCGCGAATTTCTCCGCGTGCTTCCCATCGCCTATAAATCCGTCCCAACTCGTACCACGTGACGGGGAAGCTCTCTCGTTCGAGCAATCGACGGAACACAATTCCATAACGGCGCAGCAAAACCCGTGCGAATTTTTCAATCGCCGCCTCGCGGGGCCCGGCGCCGTTTGATGCGCCCGCTGTTGGTAAAGCGCCACCGCTCCTCGGCAATAATGACCAGCGACCTGCAAACTCGATACTGGCGAGGTTTGTTTTGCGCCGGCGTTTTGCAGAATTTCGGCCAAAGGTCGGTCGTTTATTCGAAGGAACAAGGAGTGCGCGTAACCCATCGAAACTGTCCGAAGTTACCAGACCGAGGGCCGCGAGCTGTGACAAGGCTTCTTCAACTTGGGAAGGCAACAAGCCGCTGCAGTGGACCAATTCGCTGAAGAAAAGCGCGCCTCCATTTTGAAGTGCCTCAAACACAGCTTGACTGGTGACCGAAAGTTGAGTCGCTGTGTTTGGCTGAGTCAACGCGAGCCAGTCGGCGAGATTTTCGCGGAGATAAAGCGCGATGGGACTCGTCCGCAAGGGCGCCGATGCTCGTGTGTTTGAATTTTGCGGCGTGCTCAAACGTCCCCAGCCAACTCGCCCGGAAAAACAGAGCCGGTCCAGCCATTCCGGATCGTAATCGGCCACACGCGCGGGAAGCACCGCCGATTCCCATGCAGCGAGTGGCAACTCACAACCATCGAGCTGTTCCAGGATGGATTGCAAGCCTTCCAAGCCTTCGGTCCGACGTTCCAGATTGACTCGCTGCCACGCAAAGAGAAAACGATAAAAATCGTGAATGGACACCGGTTGAATTTCCGCGCGCAATCGATCGATCGTGCGCCGATGAATGCGCGCCAATAATCTGCGATCACACCATTCTTGCTCGGCGGCATCGGGATGAAATTTTCCGCGCAACACAAAACCTTCCGCTTCGAGCGCCAGCAGTGCCGCGTCAATTTCCGACTGCTGCAAAGCCAATGTATCTGCGAGCTCGCTGACGGTGATTGGTCCACAAACCTCCATCCGACCGCGAACCAATTCGCGAATCGCATCGGCGCGTTCCCAGCTCTTACTCAGCACGGAATCAGGCAAAACCAATTCCGGCTCACACACAGCGCTCGGATAGATCGGCCCAAGCATCGGAAGCCGTTCCGCTGGCACGTAAAACGTCTTATACCCATCAGCGTTTTGGAGTGCGCGGGTGTTCCGGCGCTTTTCAGGAGTTGTGTCACCGTTCAAAAACGGCGCAGCGGCGCCGCACTCCGAAACCTCGCGGTTAGAACAACTCCGCGCCTGAATCAGAAGACGTGTTGCGCGGTTCTCCGCCACGAGCGTCGGGAAAAATTGTTGCGGGTTCTCGCCCACGGTTTGGCAAATCTCTTCCGGCGTCATTACGCCGACAAACATTAGTGCGTCATGCAATTCATCTGCGTTCGTTGCTTCGGGCCACGCTTCAGTCTGAACCTTTTCGATTGCGGCCGCGTCGAGAACGCCAAGCCCGTCGCTGCCGTTTCTCTCCGAAGCTCGTCGCGTGTAAACTGCCTGTGTGCGACGCTCTTCCAGCGGAGCATTGTCAAGAAATGCGTACGGCCGCGCATTTAAAATCTCGGAGGCAAGTGACGACGGTTCCGGCAAATCGCGGGCGACACAGCGGATCTCGCCGTGCTCGATTTTGCGCAACACTTGCTCTAATCCGTCGATGTCCATCGCTTCGGTGAGACAATCCTCTATCGTTTGCCTAACCAATGGATGATCGGGAATCTCGCGGTCGCCCACGATGTGCTCCAGGCACGCGAGCTGATCGGGAAAAACTGCGGCCAAAAGATTTTCCGATTCCATCCGTTGCAGCGGCGCGGCAATTTTCGCGCCACCCCGAAAACGCGGCACTGCGAGCGAACGCGTTGCATTCCAGCGCCACCGAATGGTGAACATCGGCGCATCGAACAGCGCTTGAACGAGTAGGCCCCGAACTGTTTCGGAATTGAGATAGCGATAAACTTCGTCGAGAGGAAATGAATGCTGCGTTCCGAGCGAAATCACAATCGCGTCATCGGTCGCTGCTGCCTGCAGCTCGAAATTGAACGAACGGCAAAAACGTTTTCGCAATGCCAAACCCCATGCGCGATTAATTCGGCTGCCGAAAGGCGCGTGCAAGACGAGCTGCATTCCGCCGGATTCATCGAAGAAACGCTCCAGCACCAGCGCTTGCTGTGAGGGGATTGTGCCTAACGAACGATGTGCGTCCGCAAAATACGCCGCGATTTGTTCTGCGGCGTTTTGCGGCAACTGGAATTCTTTAGCGATCCATTCTTCGAGTTTGTGAGGGAAGCTGTCAGCTTCCCCTACAGCCAAGCGTTTTTCGATTTCCATCCGCAAATTAGAAACTGCACCCGAAAGCTCGTTGGTTCGCGCGGGAGCTTCGCCCAGCCAAAATGGAATTCCCGGTGGCTGACCCTTTGCGTCCTCCACCCTGACGACCCCGGCATTCACGCGCAGGATTCGCCACGATGCATTTCCAAGTTGAAAAATATCTCCAGCGAGACTCTCGACCGCGAAATCCTCGTTCACTGTGCCCACGAAAGTTTCCGACGGCTCGAGGATCACTCGATAATCGGTATTATCGGGAATGGCTCCGCCGGATGTTAGCGCAGTGATTCGGGCGCCGCGCCTGCCGCGCAAACGATGATTGATCGCGTCATGATGAATCAATGCCGAACGCCGCCCACGCTTTGTGCTGAAACCTTCGGCGAGCATTGTTATGACCTGATCGAACTCATCGCGCGGGAGATTGCGGTACGGCCAGGCTGAACAGACGAGCTCGAAGAATTCGTTTTCATCCCAATCCTCCGTCGAAGCGGCGGCAACAACTTGCTGCGCCAACACGTCGAGCGGCTTTTCGGGAATCGTCAGACGATCGAGTTCGCCAAAATTAACACAGCGCAGCAAAGCAGCGCATTCGATCAATTCATCGCGGCTCAACGGGAAAATGCGCCCCTTCGGCAAACCGCCGCGCTTGTGCTCAGCCCGCCCAACGCGTTGCAACAATGTTGCTATCGACCGCGTCGTTCCTAACTGGCAAACGAGATCAACAGAGCCAATATCAATTCCCAGCTCCAGCGAAGCCGTGGCGACCAGTGCCTTCAGCTCGCCGCGCTTCAATCGATCCTCCGCGTCCAGCCGCAGTTTTGCAGAAAGACTTCCGTGATGTGAAGTGATAGCGTCAGCACCCAGCAACTCGCTGAGGTGATGTGTAACACGCTCAGCCATGCGACGCGTGTTGACGAAAACCAAGGTCGTTCGATGCGCCTCGATCAACTCTGCGAGCCGACGGTAGACTTCCTCCCAAACTTCGTTAGACATCACCGCCTCAAGCGCCGATTTGGGCATTTCAATTGCCAGATCCAGTTTGCGGCGATGACCAATATCAATGATCTCGCAATCCGGATTGCCGGCCCGGTCCACGGCGCGAGTGCCTACGAGAAAACGCGCGACTTCTTCGATCGGTTTCTGCGTTGCGGATAAACCGATTCGTTGCAGCGGACCTTGCACTAAGGCGGCCAAACGTTCGACGCTCAGCGCAAGATGCGCGCCGCGGCGGTCATCCACCACCGCATGGATCTCATCAAGGATCAGCGTGCGCGCTGTTTTCAACATTCTCCGACCGGATTCGGACGTAAGCAGCAGATATAGCGACTCCGGCGTCGTAACCAGAATGTGCGGCGGCCTTTTGATCAGTGCCTGGCGTTGCGCCGCAGTCGTATCGCCGGTGCGCACGTCGGCGCGAACATCGATGTCGTGGCCATTTGCCTCGGCCAGTAAGGCACGAATTCCGGATAGGGGTTCCTGAAGATTCTTTCGGATATCGTTGCTCAATGCCTTGAGCGGCGAGACATAAACGACTTGCGTCTCATCAGGTAAATGATCTTCTGCGCCGCGTCGAAATAACGCATCGAGAGAAGCGAGAAACGCAGCCAGCGTTTTGCCCGATCCAGTAGGCGCAGAAATCAGCGCGTGTCGGCCGGATTGAATGGCCGGCCAGCCACGCATTTGTGGCTCGGTCGGTGAACCGAACATCTGTTCGAACCATCGGGAGACGGCGGGGTGAAATCGGAAGGACTGCATGGAAATGAAGGCGTAGAACGAATAATTTAAATATCTGCGCGAGAAAGAAAAGTAGCACAGGCTTCCAGCGTGTGGGGCACGCGGACATCTTGCCTGCCGAATCTGTGCACTCGATTAGTTCGCGTTCGCCATTAAAACGATAACGTCAGTTTCTCGGCAGGCGGGACGCCACCGGCCCACAGACAAGATGTCTGTGCTACAGATTCGCGCGCAGCGTGATCACTTCCCGCAACATGCGCAGGCTGTCGCGGAAAAAACTGACTTTGCTGCCCGCGGCATGGTTCCAACGCACTGGAACTTCGCGAATCCGCAAACCGGACTGATTCGCGCGATAAAGCAGCTCAACGTCGAACGCGAAGCCTTCGATCTGGGCCGCTTCAAGAATCGGCCGGCAGGCCTCCAGACGAAATGCTTTAAATCCGCATTGTGTGTCCCAAAACGGCAAGCCCGTAGCCACCCGCACCAGCAAATTAAAAACGCGGCCGCCCTGCTCCCGACGCCACGGTTGATGCACGCCGATCAAGCTGCGATTCAGAGCACGCGAACCGAACGCGATATCCACTTCGCCATTTGCGATGGGCTCAATCAGCTTCGGCGTCTCCTCGAGTGGCGTGGAAAGATCGGCGTCGGAGAAAACTCCGATTGGTGTTCGCGCAGCAAGTAATCCAGAGCGCACCGCAGCGCCTTTTCCGCGATTCGGAAAATTCTCCAGCAAACGCGTGGTGACCGGTGCCGACTTTAATCTTTCACGGGCGATTGCTCCCGTCCCATCGGTGGATCCGTCGTTCACCACGATCAATTCACTTTTCGGCGCGTTGGCGGCAAGATAATCGATTGTGAGCCGCAGCGTTTGGCCGATGCGGCCTTCTTCATTAAAGCATGGAATGACGATGGAGAAGGGCGGCAGCATCATTTCATCATTCCGAGCGCAGTCGAGGAATCCGTCGCACTACCTTACGTTAGTTCCGCGGGATCCTTCGACTCCACTGTGCTGCGCTCAGGATGACAGCGTTGTACTGCGCAGCGCGTGAAGTCTTGTTCACTTATAAATCTCCACCACAAACTTGCCATTCGGCTCGACGTAGCCGCGGTACATGCCGTTTGTATTAAACGCCAACGCGATCTCTCCATTCTTGTCGATGGCGATCAAACCGCCGGTGCCCCCGAGCTGTTTCACGGCGTCCAGAGCGGTCTGCGCCGCTTCCTGTAACTTTAGGCCGCGATGTTGCATTAGCGCAGAGACTTCATGCGCTGCCGCGACACGAATGAAATATTCGCCATCGCCGGTACAGGAAACCGCGCAGGTCTGATTGTTTGCGTAAGTGCCCGCGCCAATCACTGGCGTATCGCCGATACGTCCGGGCATTTTGTTTGTTGTTCCACCAGTCGAAGTCGCCGCGGCCAAATTCCCATCCTTATCCAGTGCAACCGCACCAACGGTGCCGTGTCGATCTTGATCGGTGATCAGCAGGCTCTTGCCCGCCCCGCTCGTCTTGTTCTTTTCAGCAGCCTTCATTTTTTGCAAAGCCTCCCACCGTTGCTGAGTAAAGAAGTATTTTTGGTCAACCAGTTCGATCCCGTTTGCTTTCGCGAATGCTTCCGCCCCCGCGCAATCGAGCATCACGTGCGGAGATTTTTCCATTACCAGGCGGGCGAGATTAATGGGATTTTTGATGTGTTGCACGCTGCCAACTGCGCCAGCCTTGAGTGTCTTTCCGTCCATAATGGACGCGTCCATTTCGTTTGTGCCGGCGCTGGTAAATACAGCACCGCGCCCGGCGTTGAAATGCGGATCGTCTTCCAGCACGCGCACCGCTGCTTCGGTTGCGTCGAGACTTGATCCGCCACGCTTCAGAATTTCGTAACCAGCAGTCAATGCCCGCTCAAGCCCTGCTCGATATTCACGCTCTTTTTCCGGCGTCATCGAGCCTCGATCAATCGTTCCGGCGCCACCATGAATCGCGAGTCCAATTTTCTTTGTTTCCATGTCTGGATTGCCCTCGGGACGTATTTCCGACGCCGCAGCATTAAAGAGCAGGAAAGCAAAGAAGCAATTGGCTGCGCAAGCTCGAGCAATGTTCATTACCGCGAATGTAACGCCGTAGGTCTTAGAATGTCGACGCACAAGGAACGACGGCTTGGGCAGCCGTCATTCCTTGGTGAGCGATTCCGGCACGACCAAGTTTGCGCTTTTCCCCACGAGGAAGTGAGGCAATGTCTCGTCCATGCCTAATGCTGAAGCCCGTCGGACGACGTCCGGATCGCTGGAGGTCGTTGAGATCCAGCGCAGTTTTCTGCGCGAGCTGGGCAGCGTTTTCTGGTTCATTGTAAACACGTTTCAGGAAAGCATGGAACGCGTGCAGCAGGGCCGCGCCCCATTCCGCGCAGCCAGCTTTTTCCGGGAGAGCGTACGGGCTGGTGTGGATTCGGTGCCGCTGGTCGGCTTGGTCTGTTTCTTTCTCGGCCTAACGATGGCGTTATTAACGGGCTATCAGCTGCAACGCTTCGGAACGGAGCGGCTGATTCCAGGACTCGTGGCCATTGCTTTCACCCGTGAACTTGGTCCGCTGATCACCGGGATCATGGTGGCTGCACGAATCGGCGCCGCGTTTACAGCCGAACTAGGGACGATGCAGGTCAACGAGGAAGTCGAAGCTGTTGAGGCAATGGGAATCGGCCCGCTGCGATTTCTCGCCGCGCCTCGGATGCTCGCGCTATTCCTATTGACACCGTGCCTCTCCACGGTTTCGAACCTGGCAGCGGTATTTGCTAGCAGCCTCGTTTGTAAAGCGTATTTCAGCATCGCATTTCCGTATTTTCTCGATCTGGTAAAAGATTCGCTGCTCATTCGCGATATCGTCACGGGTATTTTGAAGAGCTTCATGTTTGGTCTGCTCATTGCCGCGATCGCCTGCTACCGCGGACTGACTGTTAAGGGCGGCGCGGCTGGAGTCGGCACCAACACCACTTCGAGCGTCGTTACCGCTATCACAACCGTGATCGGTACCGACACGGTTTATAACATCATTTACACGAATTTTTATCCGACGTGAGCACGCCGCCGCAAATGGTTGAGCTGCGCGACGTCCACATGCAGTTCGAGAAAAAAAATGTGCTCCAAAGCGTCTCACTGCATGTGCAGCCGCAGGAGCGGCTGGTCATCATGGGCCAGAGCGGCAGCGGTAAAAGCACAATTTTGCGTCTGATCCTTGGCATACTCCGACCGGATTCCGGCTCGGTTTTTTTCAAACAATTTGAGATCAATCGTCTGAAGCGCAGAAAACTTCAACAGGTGCGACAGCAGATCGGCATGGTCTATCAATATTCGGCGCTGTTAAGCTCGCTCACGGTTCGCGACAATGTGGCGCTGCCGCTGGAAGAACTTACCCAGAAAACGCAGAGCGAGATTGATAAAATTGTCGACGAAAAACTCGACCTCGTAGGAATGCTGGACACAAAGGACCTGCTGCCGGACGAACTTAGCGGCGGTATGCGCAAACGTGTGGCCCTTGCACGCGGACTCGTGCTCGAGCCCGAATTAATCCTGCTGGACGAGCCATCGGCAGGACTCGACCCCGTCATCGCTACGGTTGTTGACGAACTGATTATCAGCCTCACTCAGAAATCGAAGGCGACCTCTATCACCGTGACGCACGAAATGGAGAGCGCCTTTCGTATCGCTACGAGAATGGCTATGTTATATGAGGGAAAGATTATTGAAGAAGGCGAACCAGAACAGTTCAAACAATCTAAGAACCGGGTGGTCGCACAGTTCTTGAGCGGCAGCACGGAAGGCCCGATTCTGGAAGGCTCACTTGATGCAATTACAAAGAAATGAAATCCTGACAGGTCTGCTCGTGGTCGGCACCATCGGCGTGATCGCCTTTCTGCTGGTGTTGCTCGGCGCGCCGGGATTATTTCGGCCGCTGGTCACGTATGGGGTTTACTTCGATAACGCGGCTGGGATTAAGCCGGGTGCGGTGGTAATGCTCGCAGGCCGCAAGATTGGTCAGGTCCAGAAATTGTATTCGCCACTCACGCCTGCCGAAGAGAAGCAGGCACAGCAAGCGGCGGCGGCGATTCACCCGGCTGAGCCAGGTGCAAGCCCCGCCCCATCACCGCGATTCGAAGCGCGCGTTGATGTGCAGGTGGACAAGAGCGCCATGATTTATCGCGACGCGAAGGCACAGATGGTCCAACTCGGTTTGTTAGGCGACATGGCAATCGATTTCACGCAGGGCACACAAGAGTCCGGTCGCGCAAAAATTGGCGAGACGTTTGCAGGTGAACGGACACCCGATCTCGGCGAGGCCGCAGCGAAAATGTTGGAGGTCATCAAACCGGTTGCCAACGAAGCGACCAATACCATGAAAGACCTGCAGAACACCGCTCAAAATCTCAACAAACTCACTGACGAAAATTCCGAACTGAATCTTGCTCTCACGCAGTTCAAAACATTCGGCGAACACCTTTCCGGTCTAACCGCTCCCGACAGCGCGCTCTCGCAGTCGCTCACGAACATCGAAAAAATCAGCACCAGCTTAACGGAGAATGACAACATCAAAGTGACCCTGCAAAACCTGCGGTCGTCATCAGAGAAATTAAAGGTCGCGACAACCGAACTCCAGCCGGCCGGCGAAAACATCAAACAATTCAGCGAGACAATTAAAACTCAGCCGTGGCGTCTGATTTGGCCTTCGACGAAAAGGTACGCCGAAGCGTCACCATCTCCCGCTCCTGCCCAGGGTACAATCACTGTGCGCAAAAGCGCGCGAGCAAAACCGCGGGCTACTCCCAGAACGCGCACGAGCCAACGGTAGCACAGCCGCCTTGGCTCAGGCCGGCGGCACGTTGCCTGCCGCCAAAATCTTCATCGTGTGCTACGATGCGTCGTGATGAAATCGTGCATCGAGCCAAATTGGCTTGGCGCGACATTGAGGCCTGTTTACTGATCCGGCCCATTTCCGGCCATCTTTTCCAGGTTCCGGTTGTGCTTCTCGTTGGCCTCCATTATGTGATCGACGCTTTTCCTTAGTCTTTGTCCATCGTATCCAACCAAATCTGCCGCCTCCAGGACCCTTGTGCTTCCAGGTGTGCTTGGGGTAGTGGAATTTGTGGAGGCAGTTTTGTTCCCACATCCGGATGAAAGCAACATCGTCGCGAAAACCATCGCCATCGCCGCGGTGCGAAATGTGGTTTTCACAAGGCTAATGAGAATTGAGCAGATCACCGGGGGATGAAATCAACGAGTTCTAGCGCAATTCTGAATGTAAGTTCCTGCCTGATCTGTCATAGCTGATCGCGTTCGCCTGATGATCCGGCGCTAATTTACTCAGCGTAATTTAATCTTACGAGGCTGACTCCAGCTATGGCCCGTAGCTTTTGGTGAATTTCTTTCGCGATTCTGGCTCGGGCTCGGCTGATGCGATCGGCGGTTCTTGCTCTGCAGCGCCTGAGGGTGGTTGTTCCGCCGGTTGTGAGGTCGCGGGCGGAGGCCGTTCAGGTTGTGCGGCAGTGTCCGGCGCGGCCTCGCTGCGGCGTGCAGACTCCGGTTGCGCTCCACCAGAGACTTCCACAAACGCCATCTGCAAATTGGAAAGGGCGTTTCGCAGAACCATCGTTTCTTCGTTCGTGAGGTTGCCGCGCGTCTTTTCCTGAATCATTTCGAGTTGATCGATGAACATCCTGGCCAGATCCAGATTGATTTCGGCTTCGCCCGTCTTTGGATTTGGAATTTGACCGAGGAACAGCGCGGCGTTTTGCGCGTGCATCATTACGAATTCGATGAACCGCTGGGTCATCTCACCGGTCTGAACAGTTTTTTGCACTTCAGCCATAAAGCAAAGGGATGAGTTACGGGTGACGAGTGATAATTCTTACGATAGCACGATTTCGCTGGTCACTCATCACTTCTCACCGTCACTTCTTTTCCGGTGGTTGCACGGTTGCCAAAACGTACGGTTGATCGCGAAAATATTTGGCAGCCACTTTTTTGATATCGTCGATGGTCACGCCGTTCACGTCGTGCTCGAGTCGCTTATAGAAATCGAAGCCGAGGCCGTAAAGCTCATCAAGCGCGCAGTGATAGCCGAAAGCGTCATTGCTTTGATTAGCGATCTCTTGTTGGCCGATCAATTTCTTTTTGGCTCGCTCTAATTCCACAGGCGTAAGACCCTCATTGGCAAGCTTCTGAATTTCGTCGAGGAACTCGGTTTTCACACGCTCGAGCTTTTGCGGATCGGTGCCGAGATAAAACGAGAACAGCCCCGGCACGAGACCCTGCATTTGAGTGGCTCCCACATAATAAGCGAGACCCATTTTCTCGCGGATACGAATGAAAAAACGAGACCCGAGATCGCTGCTTGCTTCATCGATCAATTCCAGCGGATATCGGTCGGGACTGAAGAGGCTCGCGCCGCGGAAGCCGATCATGAGTACCCCTTGTGCCTTGTCTTTACGGCTCTCGACCGTCTCCGATTTGCTCAGCGGCGCCGAAGGCTTTGCATCTGTCAGAGCAAGCGCCCCGGATTGCATGTTTCCGAGCGTTTGCTCCACGAGTTGTTTTATCTCGGCTGCGTTAACGTCGCCAAAGACATAGATCACACCGTTCTTCGCCACTACGTAACGATCGCGAAAATCGATCAAATTTTTTTGCGTGAGGTGCTGAACAGCTTCGATCGAGCCGTTCGAACGTAGCGCATATGGATGCTGCGGGAAAAGCGCCTGTCGCATGATGTTGCGCGCAACGCTGGTCAATTGTTCATCCTCCTGCTGGATCGAGGCGATCTGGATTTCCTTTTCGCGCGCGACCGCTTTCTCCGGGAACGTGGCGTTGAGCAACACGTCGGAGAGCATGTCCACACCCAATTTCACATCGGGCTTCATGACATCGACCGACACGCTGAACGAATTATTGCCGGCGTCGCTCGAGATCGAACCGCCCACGGATTCGAGCTCATTCGCAATTTGCTCGGCAGTGCGGGTCTTCGTTCCCTTCAACAGCACTTTCGCCATTAATCGCGTAACGCCATTGTCCTCGGGATTTTCGGCGAGCAAGCCACCACGAAAGACGGCACCCATCCCCACGAGCGGTAAGCGATGATCTTCGCGCACGAGCAATCGCAATCCGTTTGAGAGTTCGAATTTTTGAATCTCACCCGCGGCAACCGGTTTCCTGGACTCACCTTTCCCGCTCAGGGAGCCTTTCGGATTTAACGAGACCACCGTCAGATTGTTTTCGGTTAGATAAGTGCGGGCAACGCGTTTGATGTCGTCGAGCGTCACTTTCTGGATCGCATCCAGGTATTGCCGACTAAAGTTCAGATCGCGCGTCAGCAACCAGTTTGAACCAGTATCCGAAGCCTGACCGCGCATCGTAGTCAATGCACCGAGATGCTGAGCCAGCGTGATCTTCCTCGCCTTTTCTAATTCGTCCCCGGTGACGCCGCTCTGTTTCACCTCATCAATGATTTGCAACGTCAATTGTTCGGCAGCTTCGCGCTTCTTCGGGTCGAGAGTGGCGTCGATGCCAAACAAGCCGGGGTCGCCAGGCGTGTAAGAAAACGCCGATATGCCAAATGCGAGACCGGCTTCTTCGCGCACGCGCCGATAAAGCCGTGAACTGCGGCCATCGCCGAGTATAGTCGAAAGCAGATCGAGAGCGGGAACGTCCGGACTCGTGACCTCCGGGATGTGCCAGGCCATCGCCAGATGTGTCAACTCCGTGGAAAATTCCCGGTGAACTTCTCGGCGGCCAAGTTGTGGTGGTTCTGTAGGAATGAACACCGGTTGAAGCGACTTCTCGGGATACGGTTTAAACAAATCGCCCAATTGTTGCCGCACTTTTTCCGCGTCCACATCGCCCACCACGACGAAGGTGAGATTGTTGGGGACGTAACGAGTTTTGTAATACTGCATCACCTGCTCTTGCGTAAGTTGGTTGTAGATCTCCAGCTCGCCGATAACCGGAAACCGGTAGGGATGGCGGTGATACGCCGTGGCAAAGAGCAGCAGCGTCGCCACGCGATCGGGATCGTCCATCCCCATGGCGAATTCGCGCCGGATGACTTCCTGCTCCTTCTTGTATTCCTCCGGCGGGAGGGTGGAATTCATCATGGCGTCGCTCAACACCTCCAGCGCCTTGGCTACTCCATCTTTCGGCACGTCGATCCAAAATACCGTGCGATCAAAAGAGGTATAGGCGTTGATGTAACCCCCGACCTCCTGAATGCTCTGCGCAATCTGATTCGCAGACTGCGTTTTTGTTCCTTTGAACAACATGTGTTCCAGAATGTGGGACAACCCCGCACCAAGATGCTGGTCTTCAGTGATGCTTCCGGTTGCGCACCATGCCTGCACGCTCGCCACCGGCGCGCTGTGATCTTCCTGCACGATGACAGTCAGCCCGTTTGGCAAAATCCATTTTTGCGCCGTGCTCGGCGGAAACGAAATCAGGGCCGACGATTCAGGTGGCGCAGCCTTCAAATTGACCATGGTAAATAATAGAGCCGCTGCGAGAAAACTCGCTACTGGGTTGCGATACATTTAGTCGGTTTGTAATGACGAAGCACGAATGACGAATGACGAATGAAACTTACATGACGAAGCCCGAAAGAGCCGAACGCCGGCGTCCATCTTTTGTCATTCGAGTTTCGACATTAATTCTTCATTCATCGTTCGGATTTCGTGATTTATCCGTGGCGCGTGCAACTTCTGCGGCACCAGGACTTCAACTCTCAGCTCACTTGCTCGACGCGGCTGGCTTGGACGCCGGCAACTGCGCCAGAGGTTTCGCCGTTTCCGGTTTCGCCGGGGCGAACGGTTTCACAAACGCTTCCTCGAAATCGTAAACGTTTTTGAAGTCTTCTATCGAATCCTGCTCGGTTTTCCCGAAAACGCCGACACCGATCAGATTAAAAACCATGTGCCCGATGTCTTCGCACGAACGGATGCCCCAGCTATCGAAAACCGTCATCACCATCGGACCGAATTCCTTGAGCGCATACTGCCGGACCCCACCGAGCAACTCCGGCCCGGTGACGTGACGCACGCTGACGCCCTTAACTTTCTTCTGTTGCTTGGTCGTAAAGTCGAGCGCGTCGCGTAAAAAGATATACCCGTCCCGCTGATAGCGCGGGTCACTGCCCACAACCGACTCGAGAGCCTCGGCGAATCCAATTTTTTGCATAAACAGAAAACGCGCGTTTCAAAAACGCGCAGCGAAAGATAGTCGGCAAAGCTACAAGGGGCAAGGCCTCAGCGACAAACGAAATCATTTCAAACAACCGGGAAACTTTTCGCACCAAAACATGGTAGGGCGGCTCGCCGAGCCGTCCGTGCGGTTCGTTGAAAATGCGGCGCGCCCTCGCCGCGGCGAGCAAGCTTTGGCTGGGCCCAACCACCGTTGTATGAGGACGTCTGCTACGGGCGCGGTGCTGGGGTAGGCCTGGATCGCGGAACGGGAGTGGATCTTGGTGTTGTTGTTGCCGTAGGTGTCGGCGTGGCAGTAGCTGTTGGCGTTGCAGTGGTTGTCGCGGTAGGTGTCGCCGTGGGTGTGGGACTTTGTGCAGGCGCGCAATATCGCCCGCCTGTGTTCAGAAAAAACGGGCCGAGATCATTAAGTCCACCCCAGACAATCTTTTCACTGCCGCTCCAGACTGCCGTGTGATACGCTCGGCGTTCAGGCGCATTGCTCGTTGTAGTATCCATCCAGTTATCCGTACCCGGATTGTATCTGCCACCGGTGTTGAATTGTTCTAGCATGTTAGTCCCGCCCCAAACGATCATATCACTGCCGGTCCACACTGCTGTGTGACCAAACCGGCCTCCGGGCGCGTTGGTCGTGCTGGTGGCTGCCCAATTGTCTGTGCCTGGATTGTATTTGCCGCCGGTATTGAAATAATTGCCGCCATTCCTTCCGCCCCAAACGATCATCTCGTTGCCGGTCCAGACTCCCGTATGATCGTAACGAGCAGCGGGCGCATCGGTAGTGCTGATGGCTGTCCAACCATCAGTGCCAGGGTTATATCTACCGCCGGTGTCGAAAGAATTGCTTCCATTCCAACCGCCCCAGACGATCATCTCACTACCGGTCCACACTGCGGCGTGATCGAACCGCGCGCTCGGCGCATTGGTGATGCTGGTAGCTGTCCAACTGTCGCTGCCAGGGTTATATCTGCCGCCGGAGCGGAGTTCAAATTCATTCCAACCGCCCCAGACGATCATTTCATTACCGTCCCAAACTGCCGTATGAAAGATCCGACCAATTGGCGCGGTAGTTGTGTTGGTTGCCGTCCAGGTATCAGTCGCAGGATTGTATCTTCCGCCGGTGTTTACACTAGCCCCGTCATCTCCGCCCCAAACGATCATTTCACTGCCGGTCCACACTGCCGTGTTACCGCCTCGCGGAGCGGGCGCGTTGATGGTGCTGAGGGCGGTCCAACTATCCGTGCTGGGATCATATCTCCCGCCGGTATTTAAATAGGTGCCACCGTACCCGCCCCAGACGATCATCTCACTGCCAGTCCACACCGCTGTGTGGGAGGCTCGCGGTGCAGGTGCGTTGGTCGTGCTGGTGGCTGTCCACGTATCCTCACTGCATCCGGCACCATCCGATACTGTAGGAAGCGTGTAGCTAGTCCCGGCCGGTCCCATGCCCTTCAGAGTCGACGTCAGTTCGCCATTGGATCTTTGGTGTTGCTTAGGGAAATTTGTTACCAAACGGTCAGAGAGTATCGGCCGGGCCAGACACTCCGCGATGACAAACGGATCGTTGCCCACGGCTTTAAAGATCTCACGCAACACCTGCGGTTGCTTCGTGTGGTGCGCGATGCGTTCCATCTCACTCTGCAACTGCGCAATAGTAATGGGCTGGTGCCAATAATTCTCCAGCGCCTGCGAGTTGCGCAAATAGTCTGTGACTTTCTTTTCCAACTGCGCCTGAGACATCATCTCATCGAGCGATGGCTTAGGCTTCGTATTCTCTTTCGGCCATATGCGGTGCTGCCAGTAGACGTCCTCAATCGCTCGCTGGTAAACGACGCGCTGCGCAAACGTTAAAGTTCTCGGGGAAACACTCGCTTCCGCCCCAGGCCCAAACAAAGCCAGCAGTGTTCCAGCCAGCATCGAACAAACCGCGGACGTGCAAACAAGAACTGCGATTTGTCTTTTCATCGCCGGCGTGAACTAACGCAGACGCTCTTGTAACAAGAAACAGACAAACACGTCAACTTGGAAAAAAGTTGCTAATTTTTGCCGCGCCGAAGTTTCCTGGAACGAGAACTCATCGCGTCTTACAAGCAGGCTGCGGTCTCGCAGACAATCACAGCTAGCCCCGCGAACCTAAGAAACCGGCTTTGTCGTATTTGATCTTCTCTCAATCTCCAAACTGGTCTTCCAATGCATCGACGTAAACGGACAGCGGGTCGCGACGCCTTTCGGCTCGTAGTTGCGATTGATCCACAGCTTTGAGATAACCAGTGAAATTGCCGCTGCCGCTGTTCATTTGGGTCGCCTCGAACCAGTTCATGTAATCGTCGATCTCGGTCATGCGTGCGGCGAGCTGTTGTCGAGTCAGCTCCAGATGCGCCAGGCGCTTCGGAACTCCCCGCCGTTTCCCGCGGGCAAGCAGCGCAGCGATCGACTGGTATTCATGGCCAATCGGCCGCAACACTGGATTGTTTTGGGGAACAAGGACTAGTAAATCGCGTCTCAACTGATCGAGTCCCATCTTCTCACTGGCGGACAGTTTGTGTTTCGCCAGTTCATCGAAGCGCACCAGCTTCACCGGCTTGTTTGGTTCCGATATTTTCACCGTTAACAATTCATCTAGGCGCCGGTCGCTTTCCGCGAACGTAAATAACCGAAATGTCTGCAGGCTCGTTAGGCGATTCAACGCCAGCTGCCAATTTTTCTCGGCGTCGTCCCGGAGTGACGGAAATTGCGCCTCAAGATTTGCGAGCGGATCATTTGAAGAATCGTACAAATGATTGATGTATTTCGCCAACTGGGCTCCGCCATTCTTTGCGTCCAGGAGCATTTGCACCAGCGCAAAAGCGTAAGCGCGGTACAGCGTGCGGCCGGTAGAATCAAGAAGCCCGGAACGTTGGCTAAGAAATTTCTCCAACGGCAGAGGTTTCTCCGTGTTGCCGATTGCCTCGATCAACGGAGTCCGGTCACCTCCCGGCGCAAGAGCCAGTGCGCCCTCAATCAACCAATCGGGCGGCTCAACCAGCACCGCGCCCGCAGTGATGTGCGGCTGATTGCGGTAAATCATTTCGAGCAAAATCGCGCGGAGCAGTTCCCTTTCGACCAGCGAGACGTCGACGTTGTTGGAGATAGTCAGGTCGACTTGCAGCTTGATGCCGAAACCCGTCTGACTGAATCGCAGATCAGCCGGCGGCAACTCGGGAAGATTTGACTGTTGTGATTGCAAGTTCACTACGACAGGCGTCTTCCAGTCGTCGCGCTGCCGCAATAGGGCGAGAAGATTAGATTTCGTCTGTTCAGCCAACCCAGACATCGCGCCGCGGACCTTTGCATTAGCCCCATAAATGACAAATTGCCGCGACGGACTCGTACTGTGTTCGGGTTGTGCCGCGTTGGCCGCTTGCCAAGTCACTGCAGAACACAGAACGGCGGCGACGCATTTCATCATTTGTCCGGCGATAATACCTGCGACGAACGGCGGCTGACCAGCAGCAATTGCACGCTGCTCGACGCATCCGCCTTACGGCGCAATCACGAAACAGAGATCAGTGGCGGCAGTCGCCAGGGTTCAGTTCCGGGCCTGCTCATCGCGGCGGTTCAAATGGCTTGGGGGAACAGCTGTTACGAGGGAATCAAAAACAGGAGGAATATTGATGAAAACCAAACGTGTACTTTTCATAAGCTGCTTGGCGGCAGGCGCTGTGATTGCTTCGCCTTCATTTGGCAAACCGGCCAAGAAGTCCGCAGGCATGTCGCAGTCGAAGGCAACCAGAGTAGCTTCGCACAGCAGCCGGGGGATGCACCACAATCAAAACGTTAGCCCTCGCATGGGTGGCACTCGTTACTACAGCGGCGCCCGTTACACCGGCACGCCTTCCTATGCGGCCCGGCAATACAGTGGGACGCGTTACAACGGCGGAACGCGCAATTACGGTAACTATTATGGAGTTGGCACCGGCTATTACAACCCGATCAAAACCGGGGCCGCGCTGGTCGAAGAAAAGCGGCGGAGTAAAGTTCGGGTCGCCAGAATCAATGGCCGGGCTGCCTGGCAACAATTGATGTGTGAAGGTCGGACCGCCATTGTTTTGTAGCGGACCTAACAACGGATCCGTGTTGATCTGATCGCCGGGACCGTTTAAGACCCCTCCGCCATCGTCGCTGCTGAGGTTGAACCCGAGCGACGTTACCGTGCCGGAGCCGTTCGACATATTGGGCCCTAACGCACCTCGGTTTAGAACCGCGCTTTCAATGTCCAGTGTTCCCAAGCGATTAACACCCGCTCAATGTGCTGTTAGTTACTGTCAGCGACGCGGTACTCTCAAAGCCATTGAGAATGGCACCGGCAGCGAATTCACCTCTATTACCGCTGAGAGCCCTGTTGTTGATGGTCAGCGTTCCATCGTTTGCTATGCCACCAGTATAATCTCCGGCGTAGTTACCGCTGAGGGTGCTACTCTCGATCGTAAGCGTCGCGTTGCTCTCAGCGCAGATGCCACCGCCGGTGCCGTCTGTCGAGTTACCGCTGACCGTGCAGTTGATCAATGAAAGCGAGGAGCCTTGGTCGAGAATGCCGCCGCCACAACTGAATTGAGAAGCAAGCCCGTTGCTGATCGTGAGGCCTTGTATCGCTACCGAACGTCCGGGCATGAGATTGAAAATGCGGAAAGCCGGAGCGTTTTGCGCTCGTGAGACGCCCAGGAGGTTCGGGCCAAGGCCGCTAACGGTGATGCTCTTGTTGATGACAAACTCGGCGCTGCTCAGAGAGATCGTTTGGCCCTCGAGCGACGGATCGAAATTGATCGTGTCGCCGTCGTGCGCATCAACTAGCGCCTGCCGCAACGAGCCCGGGCCGCTGTCGTTCGTGTTGGTGACGGTTAACAAAGCAGGGTCATGGGCTTTGCGACAAAACGCATAATGATCGTACCCGTTAGTCCTATTCTGGACTGGTCAACTGAGTCGAGTGAAATCCGAACACATCGATTGAGAATTAAAGCCTATGGGCGCGGCGCTGGCGGTTCAAACACAACGTCACTGCTCGGCCAGCCACTCGCGGTAGACGTACGGGGAAATCTCAGATGGTTTGATTTCGCTGCGTCCGCCCCAAAAGACGTTGGTGTAAGAGACTGGAATTCCGCACGAACCAAGGTGCCGATCGATGGCGGCTTTGTGCTCCAGCAGCAGCTGTTTGTCGGTTCCATGCGCCACAGCCATGATGTTGACGTTCTTAAATTCCGGACCGGCTTCGCGCCAGTAGCAATGCGTCAAGATATGATGTCGCCCGACTTCGCCTCCCGTTTCAATTTCACGGCCAGGCGGAACTGCCCAGTGAAACAGTGCGTTGAATCGCGTCACACGCACGCCGCCCGCTGACGGTTTGACATGTTCGAGGAAAGTTGAAAAACGGCCTATAATCTTTCGCGCATTTAAATCTTCGGCTACGCGACAGAATTCCTCGAACGAGATGTCGGCTTCGCCTGCCCGGGAAATCCACGGTGAAGGCTTGACCTCTTCCGGAGTGAATTCGCGCTTGAGAGCAAGCAAAACATGCCATTCGTGGTCACTCAGCTCAACGCGCTGCACAGGCATCATTTTCGCCGGCTGATCAGCTTTGCTTCCAGGCTGAATCGTTTTCCGTCGAACATGTCCAACGCCGAGTGTGAAAATGCCTTTCGCCGGCATTAGACGAAAACGCTCCGCGCCAACTTTTTTCGCCAGCAATTCGCAATGTGTTTGGAGCGAGAATCCCTGAGGAGCTTTTACAGTCGTCCAAAGTTTGTAGTCCGATCCGGCGCTGGCGGTGTCGGTCGAGCGGAGCACGACATGGCCTGAAAACGGATCGCGCTGAAACATCCAATCGAACGCGGCGTCAATCTTTTCCTCGGGAACTTTCCACGCCACAAGCGCGCCCTCGGCCAGGTTCGTCGCAAGCAAAGTTTGTCGGACGCGCCGGATCGTTCCCGCGCGCAACATCGCGGCAATCCGAGCCGTCACCGTCTCAATATCGACGCCCGAACGGCTAGCAATTTCTTCGAACGGCTCGCGAACAAATCCTTCGATTTTATCTTCCGATACCGCGAGAATTTCCGCGTTGACCGGATCGTTGTGCTCAACCGGCAGCATGCCAATTAATCCGCCGCGCGAGCAAGCTTGTCCAATTAGAGGCCCCGGGTTTTTCACAATGCGCAAATAAACACCGCCGCGAAATGACAGCTACTGCCAGCGACACGAAGAGGTGGCATGAAACGGCGCTTGCCGTCTCTTAGAGCCGGGGGTCGACGCCCTCGCCTGCAGCGTTGCGTAGGCAGATTGTACGCCGAACGTTTGTATTGAAGTGATCAGAGCGATTTTTTTCGATGCGGCAGGCACACTGTTTTATCTGACAAAAACAGTGGGCGCTCATTACTCCGACGTGGGTCAGTGAACTCGGACTAGATCTCGATGCGCACCAACTAGAGCGCGCATTTCACGCAACCTGGCAGCAAATGCCGCGACGACCCGCAATCGACGGTCCGCGGGAAAATGACGACAAAGGCTGGTGGCGCGAGCTTGTCGGTCGGGTATTCGATCAGGTCGCGCCTTCACTAAGGGAACTTGACCGCGATAATTTTTTCGAAATCGCTTACGAACATTTCGCTGAGGCAGGTGTGTGGAAGCTTTACCCGGAAGTTCTTGATGTCATGGAGCGACTGCGAGAACGCTTTCAGCTTGCCGTCCTTTCAAATTTTGACGGCCGTTTGCGGTTGATTCTTCTGAATCTTGGAATCTCTAAGTATTTCGCTCACGTGTTTATCTCCAGCGAACTCGGCGCCGACAAGCCGGATCCGGAGATTTTTCGCCGCGCATTAAAAGTAATGCATCTGGATCCGAACGAGGTCCTCCACGTCGGCGACGACGCCGAACGCGATTGGAAAGCCGCGGATGAGGCGGGATTGGTAGTGTTCCAATTAGATCGGCCAAAAAATTCTCTGCGTGATTTGCTTAAGCTGTAGCCGCGGCCCTGCATGCCGCCTGCACGCGTCTTACAGAAACGCGGCTACATGGGTCGGCCGGGACTCGAACCCGGAACCAACGCCTTAAAAGGGCGCTGCTCTACCGATTGAGCTACCGACCCGCGCAGGGCTTCACTTTGTAATGCCCGCGAGATTTTTCAATGTAGAATGCGCAATCAGACGTGATCTCGCACAAACACAAATGCATCTTCGTCGAGGTACCGAAGACTGGCTCAACCAGCATCAGGGCAATTCTTGGCAAAGCGTGGAAGCCCCACCTGAATTTGTGCCAGATTAAACAGCTAATGGAGACGTCCTGGACCGAATTCGGCGGAAGAACGAACCGCATTATCGCCGCGCTGTATTTGTTCCTTCCCGAAGAGCGGCGGAGAGAAACAGGGCGCAAACAATTCGAATCCTATTTCAAGTTCGGATTTGTTCGCAATCCGTGGGACCGGGTTGTATCGCTGTATGAGCGCACGGAAGCATTACAGCTGCGAAACGAGATGAGCTTCGAACAATTTGTCGATTGGATTCAGTACAGCAGCGCCACATGCGTGCATTCATCTCCGCACCGTTACCAGCTCGACTGGTTTGTCGATGCGAACGGAAATCTGTTAGCCGATTTCATCGGAAGATTCGAGCGGCTCGACGAGGATTGGGCTTTTGTGGCGCAGAAGCTCGGTGTGGAGGCGAAGTTGCCGCACCGACGCGAAAACCCACGGGAGCGTCATTACACTGACTATTACATTCCTCGAACAAGAGAGATCATTGCGGCGAAGTTCAAAGTGGATATTGAGCGGTTCGGTTATGAGTTCGCCGGGTAAAATAAAAGCGATCGTCCTCACGTGTGACCGGTTTCGTGCGATCACACGACATCTCATTCTTAAATACGAGCGGCTTTGGCCGGATCACCCGTTCATTTTTCACGTTCCCTACCAGGAACTCCGCGGAACCGACACGGACCGAATCAAGTACCGCGCGGCGCCCGAGGATATCAAGGGGACCATTCTGCATTTGCTGGCAGACATCGATGACGAAGAATGGATTTACTGGTGCGTGGACGACAAATACCCGATTGAGCTTCCCACCGATAAAGTCGCCACTCTGATTTCTCACGCCATGCGTTCACCGGGAATCGACGGCCTTTTATTCTGCAGGTGCCGGGCGCTATTAAGCATCCCCCGCCTCACACTGTACCCTCACAAAGTGAAAAATCTGTTCGGCGATGTTTATCTCGAACGAAAAGGTTGGTGGCAAATATGGATCCACCAGATCATGCGTGCCAAGGTGCTTCGATATCTCTTTAACAATCTGCCCGATCACATTCCCAGCGCTAAGACAATGGATGATCTTAAAGACGACATTCCCAAGCTGCCTGAGCACAGATTGTTCGTGACGGAGAAAAATTATGCGGTGTTTGGCGAAAGCACTCGGCGCGGCATGATCACGCAAAATTGCTACGAGAGTATCGTGGACTCAGGAATTGAGTTGCCGGAATGGTTCCAGCAGCCAGACGGCGAATACGTGACGCTCGGGAAACTGTGAGCGACCGGCGCGCCGCATACTGAAAATGCTTGCCCCTGCCGATTTTCTGGACCTCGAACACACGGCTCATTCGAAGCTGTTTGAGAACCAGAACTATGTCTGGGACGCCCTCAAACAGATTTCGAGTTATCTGCAATTTCGCCTGAAACCAGCCGTGTTTGCCGAGTTAATCGGCAAGCCGTTTATCAGCAATCGCGTCTTTGTCGGCAGGGGAACGGTCGTCGAGCAGGGCGCGGTGTTGAAAGGCCCCGCGTGGATCGGCGAAAACTGCCAAATTCGCAGCGGTTGCTACGTGCGCGAGAACGTCATCGCCGGCAATGGCGTCGTAATGGGTAATTCATGCGAATTCAAGAACTGCATTCTGTTCGATGAAGCACAGGTGCCGCATTTTAATTATGTCGGCGACTCGATCCTCGGGCACCACGCCCACCTTGGCGCGGGCGTAATTCTCTCAAACGTAAAACTCAATCACGCTGAAATCGTGGTGAGCACGCCAGATGGCGACATTTCAACCGGCTTAAGAAAATTCGGCGCAATCGTCGGCGACCGAACTGAGATCGGCTGCAATTCGGTCATCAATCCCGGTTCGGTTATCGGCCGCGATTGCATGATTTATCCCGGCGTAAATTTCCGCGGCTTTCTGCCACATGGCAGCAGGGTCAAGCTGCGGCAGGATTTGCAGGTGATCGGGAAACAGTGACGAGGCGAGTGCGCGATCGGCAATGTCGGTTCGTACGGCGAACTGTGCCGGTGAGTAATTAAGGGTTTCGCGAAAAGTGCAAAATTCTGATGACCGCCGGTTTTTTCCTATCCAAGAAGCGTCTCGATGATGGCTTGCGTGCGTAATAAGTGTTGAAAGGGAAAATCGATGGAACGCCGTGGTCAAAAAAATTCTGTGCCGTTGTATGCTGCGCCTGAATCAAAGGGCGCACCTGCGAGGGCGGAGCTGGTTAAGCTCATCAGACACCGATTGCACGAGCCCCTTGGTCCGACATTGCTAGTGCTGCAGCTCCTGCTCCGCGAAGAATCGCTTTCGCCCCAAGGTGTTGCTCTCATTCGAATGCTCCAGCGCAGTATCAAAGAAGAGGTTCGCGCCATCCACGAACTGCTAACCATCATAGAAACTTTTATTGAAGAACCGAGTCAGGCAGAAAGTCAGATAGAACAGCGATAGGAAAATTCTTCCTGTCGCGTGTGTCTTAAGCGTTTCGACTTTCGCGCACGTGCGGAATTCAGACCGGTTTCACAATTCATCATGAACCGACGAAAACCCCAGAAGCGAATTATTCCAGCGCAACGTGCAATAACCAAGGATCAACCGGGGCGTGGAGGCCAATGAAATACCGAATATTCACGTACTCGGGCGACGCGCTACCCATTGCTCACAAACTTCAGCAGGAAGGCTGTGAGGTGGTCGTCGGCATGGTCCATGACAAAGCAGCGACGCATTCTGCAAAAGAGGGCGAACTGCGACCGGAGAATGCCGAGGCGAAGCAGCGACGACTGGCATTGTTTGACGGATTGGTTGAGAAACGTCCGGCTCATCTTCTGATCGCGGAAATGCAGGACTACGATCGCCCTGAAGATTACTTCGTATTTTTCGACCGAAATCACTTGTTCCAATTCAGCGATCAGATCGCCGGAATGCCATTCCACGGCAACTTCCCAACTGAAGCGGATTACTTATTCGAACGGAACCGGGATCATGCCAAGCAACTAGTGCGTGAGCATTATCCCCGGTTGCACGTCCCCGATGTTAAGGCCTTTACTCAGGTGCTTGAGGCACTTGAGTTCCTCAAATCGACGGAACAGCTGTGGGTACTCAAAGGTCAGGATGACAGCGTGAAGACATTCGTTCCGGATGTCAATGATCCGAAACTCGCTGCCACACAAATCATCGAGACGTTGAAAGAGAACCAGGCAGCCTATGACGCTTCCGGGTTTATTCTTGAAGAATTAATCAATCCTGCAATCGAGATTACGCCGGAGAAAATCTATTGCGATGGGGTGCCGCTGGCGGTCGTACTTGAGTTTGAAAACAAACCGTTCGGCAGCGGGAATATTTCCATCCAGACCGGGTCTTCTCAAAATCTCCTCTTCCCGATTGAGATGAGCGACAAGATCAACACCATCGCTTTCCCCCCGGTGGTCGACGCAATGGCGAAGCAACACAAAGGTTTGTTTTACTGGGATGCCTCGCTTCTGATCGACAAGCGGACCGGCAAGATCTACTTCGGCGAATTCTGCTCAAACCGCCCCGGCTATAACTCACTGTTCACCGAGCTCGCGCAATGTTCGTCAGTGGATCATTATTTTTCATCCATGGCTCAAAAAGCGAGTCCCTTTAAACTCGGAACAGTGGCCACTGGAGTTTTGCTCCTAAACCCCGGCATCGACGAGGAGACTGGCCGGACCCCCGAGGGCTTGCGCATCGATTATAAAGCGCACATTGAGAAAAATTTGTGGCTATGGGATGTCCGCCGCGAAGGTAATCGCCTCGTGACGGTCGGCGACGACTGGAATCTGGGAGTTATAACCGGCGCCGGTGACTCAATCGATCAGGCGGTCAACTCGATGTACAAAAGCGTGGACGGCTTTTCTTTTGCCGGGGCTTATTACCGGCCGAAATCCGACTTTCTATCGCTCGATTATCCGACATCGATATTGAATCGGGTGAATTACGGTTTGGAGAAAAAACTCTATCAGCTGCCGTTCAACGTAAGGGTCGCTGATATTAAGAAATAGTCACCCCAAACAGCCGCGCGGCGTTCGCATGCATGACTGCTTCATGTTCGGCGTGTTCCATCTCAAGCGCTTCCACCGCTTCCAAATACTCCTTCTGTGAGTACAACGGATAATCCGTGCCGAACAAAAACTTCCCATACGAGTACAAAAAGACCCGAACCTGTTCCATGCGTTGTTTGAACACCTCAACGTCATGAGCGGTAATCGATCTGTTTTCGGCGAAGAAAGCTGACATGTCGGCGTAGACATTTTCATTTTTAGCAAGCACCGCCGCGCAGTCGATCAGCCACGGATTACCCATGTGCGCCATGACAATGGTGAGATTTGGAAATCGCGTCGCTACGCGATCAACCTGTAACGGGTGCGAGTACTCAAGTAAACCCGTGCTGCCGGCTTCGAGAACGCCCGTGTGAAACATGATCGGCACATCATGCGTTTCACAATACTCGTACAACTGATGCAGCCGCTCGTCGTCAGCCGAATATTCCTCGTAGCCGAGATAAAACTTCAAGCCGACCACTCTGTCTTGATGCAGAAGTTGAGTCAGCTCTTCGACGTACTTTAGCTCAACAGTTTTCGAAAAAACGCAGTTTACGATGGCCCACAGCCTCTCCGAGCGTTTTACTGCTTCCAGCACCTGAGAGGCGTTGGAAACGTCTCCTGGCAACGTCTCGGCGATGATGATCGAGGAGTCGATTTGCGCTTCGTCCATCGATCGGAGCAACTTGTCTGCGGTACCGTCATCGTCGAGGTGCGTGTGACAATCAATAACCATCCGTCTTATTAAACGCCTGCCGTGCAGCTGTTCAACCGGATGGGGGGGGATTCGAACCCCCGGTGCCTTTCGGCACACACGCTTTCCAGGCGTGCACGATCAACCGCTCTGTCACCCATCCAGAAAATCTTCCGCTTCCTCTAAATCCTAATCTCAGTGGGTCGGGATGATATTCGGTAACAAACTAAGACAAAGCAGCGGAAGAGTAAGATCACAGCTGCAAGCGCCGGAACAATTCGTCGAGAGGTAATTGGATGCCGATGTAAAATTCGCCAAAGTCGGCGTACTCGGCGCTGACCGGGTCGAACCGCATTTTGTAAACGATGGCTTTGATCTGAAAAGTATCGCGCGCAAACAACGTCACGCCCCATTCCGCGTCGTCGAGACCGGTCGAACCGGTGATCAGTTGTTTGACTTTGCCGGCGAACTCGCGGCCGACAGTGGCGTGTCCTTTCATTAGTTTGCGGCGTTCATCATACGGCAGTGCATACCAGTTGCGTTGCTCGCCGCGACGCTTGCTCATGTTATAAAAACAAACCACCGGCCAATCGGGCAGGGTAGGGTAAACCCGCTCCTGTCGGTAATGTGTGATTCGTTCGCGAAATGATCTCAATGCTTCTTCGAATTTTGCAGGATCCTTACGCACACTCGATTCGAGCGTCTGTGCGTATTCGTCCTCGGTGGTGATGTATTCGCTCTCCTCCGTCAGCGACAAATAGCCGTAGACTGGCGTTAGTACGTCTGGGCCTAACGAGAGTGACAATCGTTTTTCGATATTATTCGCGTCGTGCAAATCGGGCGTGATCAGCATGAAGCCGATATCGGCCTTCGGCGTCACCATCCCAAGCGTGAGCAATTGAGTGGAATCCATCGCGCGCACGTCCTGCACCAGCGACGCTAGATTCGTTTTCGCAGCGTTTTGTTCCTCGCGGCTAAGTAACTGCCATTGGCCGTACTCGATCCGGTAAAATAAATGCAAGCAATGCCAGCCTTCTTCTGGAACAAGCGAGATGTTCTTGTCAGTCATCGAGCTAGTCTCGGACGCGCCATTTAATGGTCAAGGAAGTAAGGCGGTTCGCCTGCAGGCGATTGAGGTCAATCGCCGCTACCTTGAACGGCGCTCGCGACCTTTGGCAGATGCGCCATGCAATATTCTTCGCCGTCGCGCGCGACGCGGAAATCGAGGTTTGGATCGCTTAGCTCAGTGGCGCCACAGACCACGCAACGATGGAGCGTTTCAGTTGGGCTGCGCGAGTCGACTTCAAAACGTCTGCGTCGTGTCGAAACATCGCGGCGATGGCGCGCTTGATGAATAATCTCCGGTCCGAAGAAAATGAAATAGTTAATGAATGCGGCAATGAGCGCTGCGCGATACGAGTTCGGTCCCAGAAAAAAACCGAGCATCAAAAACGCCGCGTAAATCCATGCCAGCCATTTAATTTTTACCGGCAAAACAAAAAGGATGTAAATGATTTCCTCGGGATAAAAGCGCGCGAATGCGAAGAACAATGACGTGATGAGCATGCCATTGGAGAAATTGCCGCCAAAAAAAAATGCCGCGATGGTCGTGCCAATCATCCCAACGACGAAATAGAGCGTCAGCCGGAACGGGCCCCACGCCCGTTCGAGACCTTCGCCGATGAACCAGAGGAACCAGAGCGCGAGAAGCATCCACAGTGGACTCAACGTCTGCGGAATGAAGATGTAGGTGACGAGCCGCCAAAGCTGGCCTCGAAGAATCAAAGCCGGATCAAGCGTTAGAAATGATTCGAAGCCGCGATTAAGATAAACCAGCACATAAACCAGTGCGGTGAAGCCAATCACGATCCGGATCAGTCCCGGAATGCCCAGAAAACCAAAACGGCGCTCCAGTTTATCCAGCCACTTCATTGCTCGCGCACGTTAATGTCGCGCAGTTCGCACGCAAGGTAGATCGCGTTGTCGTCGACGCGATGGATTTCATCGTGTTCGGAGAAGTCGATCCACCTTTGCGCATGATCACAGCGCCGCTTAGCTTGGCCGGTGAGCGAGGCCGCACATAAGAAGACGCCGCTTTACGACGAGCACGTGCGGCTGGGCGCGAAGATCGTTCCATTCGCCGGCTGGTTAATGCCGGTGCAATATACCAGCATCGTCGAGGAACATCGGGCGGTGCGGAATAATGTTGGCATCTTCGACATTTCGCACATGGGACAGTTCATCGTGGATGGTGCGGGTGCTGGCGATTGGCTCAACGGGATGCTGACCAACAATCTCGACAAGCTCGACGTCGGCATCGGTCAGTACACTTTTTTGCTCAACGACCGCGGCGGGATCATCGACGACCTGATTGTATATCGCATCGACGAGGAGAAATACTTGCTCGTCGTGAATGCGGCTCGCGCCGACGAAGATTTTGCATGGCTGCGAACTCACCTCAAGGAGAGCCTCTCCCTAACAAGTCGCAGCGCGAACTTTGGCGCAGTGGCGATTCAAGGACCGCAGACCACGACATTGTTTCATGCGCTCTTCGGTGAAGACATGGAGCTGCCCGCGCGAAACCACATTGTTGATGTTCCGTTTGATACAACGAACGTTTCGGTCGCCGGGACTGGCTACACCGGCGAGGATGGCGTTGAAGTTTTCCTCCCAGCAAAGGACGCAGTGAAGTTTTGGAACGCTGTGCTTGAACGAGGCAAGCCGCTCGGAATCAAGGCGTGCGGCCTCGGCGCGCGCGACACATTGAGGTTGGAAATGTGCTACCCGCTGAATGGTTCCGATCTCTCGCCGGAGCGAAATCCGATCGAGGCGGGCCTCGGATTTTTTGTCGACCTGGCCAAACCAGCCTTCGTCGGCCGCGACGCGTTGTTGAAGATAAAGGAATTCGGCTCCCGCGAAAAGCTGGTGCCGTTCCGGATGAAAGAAAAAGGTGCGCCGCCGCGACCGCACTACGCTGTGTTCCGCAACGGTGAGCGTATTGGGGAAGTAACTAGCGGGACGCTTTCTCCGAGCTTGAACTGGGGCATCGGCATGGCGTATGTGTCCTCGGGGGACGCGAAGATCGGCGCTGAAATTGACATAGAGATTCGCGCCCAAAAATTCCCAGCCACGGTGGAAAAGAAACCGCTCTACAGAAAACCAGTATCATGATGATCCCAGACGATTTGCTCTACACCGAAAGCCACGAATGGATTAAGCGCGAAGGCGACAACATTCGCGTCGGCATCACGGATCACGCGCAATCCGAACTGACCGATGTGGTTTATGTCGAGCTGCCGAAACTCGAGCGACAGGTGAATCCCAAAGAACCGATCGCCGTCGTCGAATCAGTGAAAGCAGCGAGCGATATTTACGCGCCGGCGAAAGGCACAATTGTCGAGGCGAATAAGACGCTCGAAGCGGACCCGGGCTTGATCAACCGCGAACCGTACGGCCAAGGGTGGATATTCGTTCTCAAGATCGAGAATCCTGACGATCTTGAGAATCTGAAAGACGCCACTGCTTACAAAACGCAGATTGGTTGAAACCGAAGTTTTTCCGAACGCCCGCGGATTTCCGGACCTGGCTGGAGAAGAACCACGCGACGGCGACTGAGCTTTGGGTTGGGTTGTACACAAAGGGTTCAGGAAAGCCGAGCATCACCTGGCCCGAGTCAGTGGATCAAGCGCTCTGCTTCGGTTGGATCGACGGAATTCGGAAACGCGTTGACGAAATTAGCTATCAAATTCGGTTCACGCCACGGCGACGCGGCAGCATTTGGAGCGCGAACAATATTAAGCGTGCCAAGGAGCTTGTTAGGCAAAAACGAATGCGACCGACTGGATTCAAAGCGTTCGCTGCGCGGATCGAGAACAAGTCGGGCATTTATTCGTACGAGCAACGAAGCATCGAATTGAGCGAGCCGTACGCGAAGCTACTGAAGAAGAACAAAGCAGCCTGGAGCTTTTTCGAAAACCAGCCACCGTCATATCGAAAAATGATCGGCTGGTGGATTGTCAGCGCGAAAAAAGAACAAACGCGAATGGCTCGCCTGACAAAATTAATTAACCAATCTGCAAAGGGAAAACGCCTGCTTTGATAGCGATCAGCCTGTTTTGCCTTTTTTAATCGCGAAGCCAATGTAGCCCCAGCGGCCCCATTCGTGATGCGAGGTGCGCTGCACATCGCGGCGGCCAGTCTTTTTTTCGTGCGCGTATGTTCCGGTGACGAATTCAGGGAACGCAGCGTTCATCTGGACATCATGTGACACGAGCAATCCGCCGTCGCGCACGCGCGGCCAAAAATGGCGAAATTCCCAGAGCATGTGTTGATAGCTATGCGAACTGTCGTGCAAGAACATGTCGATGGACTGCGGTAGTTGGCCGCCTTTGAGAAAATCCTCGACTCGACCGCATAGCGGCACGAAGCCACTTGAAGATCGCAGTTCCTCGGGAATCAGAACGCCTTGCTCGCATTCTTCGCTCAATTCGACGCTGTAGAGCTTCGAGGTGGTGAGCTTTTCGTCCGCAAGTGCTTTCAAAATGAACGCGGAAGACATGCCAATAAACCCACCCGACTCGACGAGCACCATAGGGCGCAACCACCGCGTCAATCCGTAGAGCGTTGCGCAATCGAGCGCTCCCATCACGCCTTCACTGCCGCAAGCGTTTCGACGGCTAATCATGTCCGACATAAATTCGCTCGCCCGAATTTCGTTCGAGAAACGCGCAACGGCGTCCCACATCGAATAAAAGGATATAGAAGGCGATGAGGCGGGCGCCGTTTGCTTCAAATGAGTGCGCTGAGGGAGTTGGAATATTCGCATACTCCGCTAGTTCGGGAGTGAACATTCGCTGAGCTTCAAACTGGAGCGAGCGTTTATTTCGCACAACTGGTAGGGTCGGCGCGCCGCGCGGAGCGGACGCCGCAGCGCGGCGTCCCTGCCGAATAGCCCTTTTTTCCCAGCGAAGCTGTGCTTAATTCCTCCGTTTTCCCCATGAGTAGTAAATCGAAGCCGCGCGAGACGGAGCTGAACTTTGAGAGCGCGATGGAGCGCCTCGAGAAAATTGTCGAGCAGATGGAATCGGGTAAATTGCCACTCGAAGATTTGATCGTCCGCTACGAAGAAGGAATGAAACTGGTAAAGACCTGCCAGGAACGCCTTGCCAACGCCGAGCAAAAGATCGAGATCATTACGCGTAACAGCGCTGGGAAAGCCGTAGTACAACAGTTCGAGCCGGCGCAGGAAGCGGCTCCTTCCGAGAAAGCAGCGGTCGAATCCGAAAGCACCGATGACGAAATCAACCTCTTCTAAAAATCTGCAGCTCACTGAGACGACGGACGCGCCGAAGCGTTTGCTCGACGGAATTCGTTCGCCGGCTGACATCAAAGCGCTTCGCGAACAGGATCTGCCGCAACTTGCGCAGGAAGTCCGCGATGAACTGATCAAAGTTCTCTCGCAAACCGGCGGGCATCTCGGACCGAACCTTGGAGTGACTGAGCTGACGATTGCGTTGCATCGCGTGTTCGATACGCCGCATGACCGTATCCTCATGGACGTCAGCCATCAGGGCTACGTGCACAAAATGTTTACCGGCCGGTTCAACCGTTTTCACACGATGCGCCAATTCGAGGGCCTCAATGGATTTCTTTTGCGCACGGAAAGCGAACATGATTGTTACGGTGCCGGTCATGCTGGCACGGCGCTCTCCGCTGGTCTCGGCATGGCTGTGGGACGAGATCTGCGCGGCGGCGATGAAAACGTTGTCGTAATCGCGGGCGATGCCGCCTTCACCTGTGGAATCAGCTATGAAGCGCTCAACAACGTCAAAACGCATACCAAGCGTTTCATCGTCGTGCTCAACGATAACGAATGGTCGATCGCAAAAAATGTAGGGGCGATCGCGAATTACCTAAATAGCATTGTAACGAATCCCACCTACGCGCATCTGCACGATAAGGCACGCGATTTCGTCCAGGCGATTCTCGGAAAAACCGGCGTGCAGCTTGCACATAAGGTGGAAGAAAGCGTCAAGGGTTTGCTCGTGCCGAGCGTCATTTTCGAAGAACTCGGTCTCCGCTACTACGGCCCGATCGATGGACACGATATTCCGTTATTGATCAGGACATTCGAGTTTTTGAAAACGCAGGACGAGCCAGTGCTGCTGCACATTCTCACCAAGAAAGGCAAAGGGTACGAACCGGCCATTAAGCAGCCCGACAAATTTCACGGCCTCGGCAAATACAAGATCGAAAGCGGCGAGACTGCTCCGACGGCGACCCCCACCTATTCGGAAATTATTGGCAAGACACTGGCGAAATTCGCAGACACCAATCAGAAGCTCGTCGCCATCACAGCAGCGATGCCGAGCGGGACGGGCCTTTCGCATTTCGCCAAGGCGCACCCCACTCGCTACTTCGACGTCGGCATTGCGGAAGAGCACGCTGCGCTTTTCGCGTGTGGGTTAGCGACGCAAGGCATGACGCCCTTTCTCACGATCTACTCCACGTTTTTTCAGCGCGCCTACGATATGGCGATTCACGACATGGCGATCCAAAAACTAAACGTCAGGCTCTGCATGGATCGCGCGGGATTAAGTGGCGATGATGGCCCTACGCATCATGGTTTGTTCGACATCGGTTATCTGCGCCACATTCCGAATTGGGTGCACATGCAGCCGAAGGACGAAGACGAATTCGTCGACATGCTTTGGACAATGGCGCACTATAACTCCGGCCCAATCGCCGTCCGCTATCCGCGCGGTCCTGGAACAGGCGCGCGAATCAAATCAGAACCAAAACTTCTCGAGATTGGCAAAGCGGAAGTCGTGCAACACGGCCGGGAGGTAGCGATCTTCGGGCTGGGCAACATGTTTGAGGTTGGGGAAGAAGCCGCGCGCAAACTTGAACAGAAAGGAATTTCCGTTGCGCTGATCAATCCGCGTTGGATCAAGCCGATGGACACCGGCACACTCGAATTTTTCGCCAGAAGCGTCGACGTCGTCTGCACGATCGAAGATCACGTTTTATTCAACGGTTTCGGCTGCGCGGTGATGGAACATCTGCACTCGCAGATGATCAATACGCCTGTAGTCCGGATCGGTTGGCCCGATCAATTCATTGAACACGGCGCCGTCCCAATCCTACGTAAGAAGCACGGCATCACAGCCGACGCACTGGTGGAGAAAGTGCTTCCGCTCCTTCGCAAAAAATCCAAGCTCACGCCATCTGTGGCCTAAGAAAAGCGAAGGGCGCCTTCGTTTCCGAAAGCGCCCTTCATAGTTTCGATGGCGATAAGCCGAATTCTGTTGGCGTGATTTCTCACGCTGATGATCATTCATCTCATTCATCCCGCGGTCGCGGGACGAACGCCCGGTCCCGCGGGTCGCGGGCCCGTAATGCGACGGTACCCGAGGATTAAATCGAGCCGGCTGCCCTTCCTCTGTTTTGTCTTGCACCGCATGGGGTTTTTCGTGCCTCGCGAATTGCTCCGCGAGCGGTGAGCTCTTACCTCGCCTTTTCACCCTTGCCTGCCTCAGAAATGGGAAGCTGTCAGCTTCCCCTACATCTCAAAGAACCGGCGGTATGTTTTCTGTGACACTGTCCGTCGTCGCAATTTTTCAACTGCGACGCCCGCGTATTTTACGCGGCATGCTGCCGTATGGTGTTCGGACTTTCCTCCGGCGAGCCGCAAGGGGCCACCAGCGATCATCTGCCATCGGCGGATAAATTACCATAAAAGCAGAAATCTGGAAGCCATGAAACCATGAATCAGGAAAGCAGGAACGCAGGAAATAGTTTTGCGCCGCAGGCGCTTTGGAGTGCGGTGGCTTGACGCCGCTTTAGATCGTCGGGCGACAATTGTCGTTTCTGGCAATCAAAACGGCGAGGGCACATTCACCAGAAAAATAATAATCATTGCCAGCGCGATAATGAGCTTGGCCAGCATGGCGCCAATGTTTCCGAGCAAACTTCCCCATCCAGCGCGGCCAGCGTCAATCATGCGTTTGCCCGCGATGATTTCACCAACGATCGCGCCAATCACCGGACCAACAAACAGGCCGATCAGGCCGAAAAACAATCCAACTAGCGCCCCCAGAATCGCGCCGAACGTTCCCCATTTCGTTGCGCCGAAATATTTCGCGCCGAAATAGCCAGCCAGAATATCGATCCCGTACGTCGCGAGCGTCAGCAGCACCAGCACAATAATCGTGTGCCAGCCAATGCTCTTGTCGGGGCCGAGCATGATCCGATGAATGATCGCAGCGGCGAGAATAATGGTGGTGCCTGGGAGAATCGGCGCGATCGTGCCGATTAAACCGACAGCGAAAAGCACAATCGTTAAAAACCACCAGAAAAGTTCCATGGTGAAGGTTGAAGAATTGAAGGATTAGAGCGTTGAAGCGAAAGCAATGTTGTCATTCTGAGCGAAGCGAAGAATCCTGATTAGTTCTGCCGTACAGTTGACGTGACAATCAGAGATGTTTCGCTTCGCTCAACATGACAGGAGAAGTCATCCCGCTTCAACGGTTCAACGTTTTAACGAAGCCTTTGACCCGTTACATGTCGATCTTATACTGAGTTTCCCCCGCTTAAACTCAAACCGGAGAATTGACTTATGCCAGTTGCTGTTGGAACGAAAGCGCCAGACTTCACCTTGTCTACGAAAACCGCTGACGGACCGAAACAGGTCAGGCTTAGCGAGAGTTTCGGAAAAGGAAACACACTGCTTCTTTTCTTTCCGATGGCCTTCACGGCCACGTGCACCACGGAAATGTGCGAGGTCAGTGCGGGCCTGAACGCTTATACGAGTTTGAACGCTGTCGTTTATGGAATTAGCGGGGATAATCCGTTTGCGCAGGAAGCGTGGGCGCAAAAGGAAAAAATTACGGTGCCTTTACTGAGCGACTACGAACACAAGGTCGCGCAGGCATATGGCGTGATGTACGACTCATTCCTACCGCAAATGAATCTCGGTATGAGCGGCGTACCCAAGCGCTCTGCGTTCATCATCGACAGAAATGGCGTGATTCAGTACGCGGAGAGCAACGAGGATGCGCGGCAGTTGCCAAATTTCGAAAAGATCAAAACGAAGCTGGCGGAGCTGAAGTGACTTTGAATCTGAAATGCATGAAACCAGGAACCACAGAATTATTTTCAAATCTTAATTCTTTGTTGCCCCTTCCTGTTTTCCTGGTTTCCAGATCGATTTTTTTGTTTTCCGAATGACCGACGAATTCAAAACGCTGACAAAATTCGATGCCGGTAAAGGCCGCGAAGGTTTTCTTCATTCGCTGCCGGCGCTGGAAGAACAGGGCATTGGCAACATTTCGCGGTTGCCGGTAAGCATCCGGATCGTCCTTGAATCGGTGGTGCGCAACTGCGATGGAAAAAAGGTCCGGCGCAAAGATGTCGAAGCGCTGGCGAAATGGAATGCGAAATCACCGGCGAACGAGGAGATCCCGTTCGTCGTTGCGCGCATCGTTTTGCAGGATTTCACCGGAGTTCCGCTGATCGTCGATCTCGCCGCGATGCGCAGTGCTGTGCAACGGCTCGGACGCGATCCGAACATCATCGAGCCCCTCGTGCCGGTCGATCTGGTTGTCGATCATTCCGTGCAGGTCGATTTTTTCGGTTCCCCGCGCGCGTTGGAACTCAATTTAGACATGGAGTTCAAGCGCAATCGCGAGCGCTATCAGTTTCTCAAGTGGGGGCAGCAGGCTTTCAAGACTTTCCAGCTCATTCCGCCGGGAATCGGCATCGTTCACCAGGTAAATCTGGAATACCTGGCGAAAGGCGTCCTTTCCACCGAATCAATAATCAACGATCAACAATCGACCATCTACTTCCCCGACACGTTGGTTGGCACGGATTCGCATACGACCATGATCAACGGGCTTGGGGTGGTTGGCTGGGGCGTCGGTGGAATCGAGGCGGAAGCCGGGATGCTCGGGCAGCCGGTTTACTTCCTGACGCCTGAAGTGGTGGGCGTGCATCTGACCGGACAATTGCGCGAGGGGGTCACCGCAACCGATCTCGTCTTGCACATTACGCAGTTGCTGCGAGCACAAAAGGTCGTTGGCAAATTCGTTGAGTTCTACGGTGAGGGCGCCGCATCGCTGCCGGTGCCGGACCGCGCGACCATCGGCAACATGTCGCCGGAGTACGGTGCGACGATGGGGTTCTTCCCAGTTGACCACGAGTCAGTGAATTACTTGCGGGCTACGGGACGAAGCGAAGAGCAATGCCTTGCTTTCGAAAATTATTTTCGCGCCCAGAAGATGTTTGGTATGCCGCGAAAAGGCGAAATCGATTACAGCGTTAATATCGATTTGGATCTGGCGGATGTACAGCCGAGCGTCGCTGGACCGAAGCGGCCTCAGGACCGGATTAATTTGCCCGAGTTGGGAAAAACGTTTCGCGACCTCCTTGAAAAACCGGTGCATGAAGGTGGCTATGGAAAGAAGGAGGTCGATCTTCGCGAAAAACACGCCGTGGAATTGAACGGCAGCGCTCCCCGGGACCGAGCCATGTTTTCTACCGATACCAAAGACGACCAGGGAATCACTCCCGGCGAAGCACGTAACGTCCTCGAGATGGTTGCAAACCGACCAACACCCGATCCCGGCAAGGAAATTGAAGCTGAATCGAGCCAGGTATTCCAACATGGGCGTACTCACATAGGCCACGGCAGCGTCCTGATCGCGGCAATAACGAGCTGCACTAACACGAGCAACCCGAGCGTGATGATTGCGGCTGGATTGTTGGCGAAAAAAGCAGTCGAGCGCGGTCTGCGTGTCGATCCGGCCGTGAAAACGTCGCTCGCACCCGGGTCGCGCGTTGTTTCCGATTACTTGGAAAAGACCGGACTCCAAACATATCTCGATCAGCTCGGATTCAATCTCGTCGGCTACGGTTGCACGACTTGCATCGGCAACTCGGGGCCGCTGCATCCAAACATCGAGAAGACGATCCACAAATACGATCTGGTTGCAGCTTCGGTTCTTTCGGGAAATCGGAATTTTGAAGCGCGCGTGCACCAGCATATCAAAGCAAATTTTCTGATGTCCCCTCCGCTGGTTGTCGCCTTTGCCCTCGCCGGCCGAGTTCACATCGATCTTTCCCGCGACCCACTCGGCAAGGACAAGGACGGCAAAGAAATTTTCCTTCGCGATCTCTGGCCAACTCTGAGCGAAATCCGGAACACCATGCAGTCCGCGCTTACGCCGGAAACGTTTCGCAAATTTTATCGCGATTTCGCAAAGCAAAATCCGAAGTGGAACGAAATTTCATCGAGCACAGGCGACATTTATCAGTGGGACGAGAAAAGCGATTACATTCATGATCCGCCGTTCTTCGAAAACTTTTCGATGGAGCCCGGCCAGATCGCCGAAATCCGCGGCGCGCGGGCGCTTGGCATCTTCGGCGACACCGTCACGACCGATCACATTTCGCCTGCGGGAGCAATCAAAGAGAGTTCCTCCGCCGGAAGATATTTGATGTCACGCGGAATTCAGCCGCGCGATTTCAACAGCTATGGAAGCCGGCGTGGCAACGATCTGGTGATGACCCGCGGCACATTTGCGAATGTGCGAATTAAAAACCTAATGGTGCCGGGCACGGAAGGCGGCGTGACAAAATATTTCTCGAATGGCGAAGCGCACGAGATGTGCATCTTCGATGCAGCGATGAAATATGCGGAAACGAAAACTCCTTTGGTGATTCTCGCCGGTCACGAATACGGCACAGGTTCATCGCGCGATTGGGCAGCGAAAGGGACGCGTTTGTTAGGCGTGAAGGCGGTGATCGCGGCAAGCTTTGAGCGAATTCACCGTTCGAACCTGGTGGGAATGGGCGTATTGCCGCTGCAGTTTCTTGAGGGCACATCCGCGCAATCGCTTGGGCTGGACGGTTCGGAGAAGTTTTCGATCACGGGATTGTCCGGCTCGATTAAACCAGGACAACAAGTGACGCTGGAGATCGAAAGAATGAACGGCGAGAAACGCGCGTTGCCAGTGAAGCTTCGGATCGATACCCAGATTGAGATCGATTATTATCGCCACGGCGGGATTTTGCCGTTTGTGCTGCGACAATTACTGTCGAAGTAATTCGCCGCCGAATAGGTTTGTTAGAATCTCTTCTTTAACTGGACGTACCAGAATCGGCCTTTGATCGTGGCAAGCGATTCGTCGTAGCCGTTCTCACCAGCGCCGGCGACAAACGGCGGATCGGAATCGAACACGTTCTGCATCCCAAGTGTAAGTGTCGTGTTATTCAACCATGCGCGCCATCCACAGGGATTGTACTCAGCAGTGGATACAGGTATGACATTTTTCTCCTTGCCGTCCTTCGTCTTAACATTCTTACCTCCATCCTTAGCAAAGCCAGGCACCGGGGCGAGCGCAGCCGGTGGCAGGTTGAACGTGTAGGACGCAATGAGATCGAGCGTGGTCCACTCCCGCACTTTCCGCGCGCGCCAGGAACGAAAGCCACTTCTCGGCGTTTGAGGCTTGGAGAATTCCTCAGTGAACGGATTTTGTGTCAGACTCCGATTGTCATCTTCATATTGGCCGGTGTAGTGGACCACCGAACCAATATCCAGACCCTGCATCCACATGTCGGTTGGACCATCGTAGAAGAGACTGAGATTTGCGCGACTCCACGGCAGCGAACCGGTCAGCGTGAATCCTGGCGGTATAACTTCGCCTGCGATACCGAATCGTTTTGTACTCAGGCTCGATCTGAAGCTCAGCCCGGGATAGCCACGTGCCGTTGAGCGTTGCCGTTAGTCTGCCGAAATCTCCGTGGCCAAAAATCGAAGAATCCAGAATATAGATTGCTTCGTAGTCGAGACCTTCAAAGATCGCGCCAGTAAGATTTTCGTTGGGATCAATGATCAGGATGATTGGTCCCGGTTTGCCGGGACTCACAGGAGGACCACGGATAACCAGACCCGGGAGATTATTCTCGATAATGAATTGCGTGCCGAGGAGGGACGTGATGGATCGCATATCGATATGCCACCAATCCGCGCTAAGCGTCAGACCCTTAAGCCATTTTGGGCTGTAAACGGCCCCGTAAGACCATTCATAGGCCACTTCCGGTTGAAGGTGGGGATTTCCTATAACGCGCGCCTCCACGCTCACGGCCTCCTTTAAAATTGGGTCGTAACCATCGGCCGAGCTCTCCGTAGAAGCGGGCGAAATCTCTGACAGGGCCGGTGCATGAAACGCTTCGGTGTAGCTGCCACGCAAGGTAAGGGCGCCGATATATTTTGGATCAAGCGGCTGCCAGCGAACCGAGACCTTCGGTTTCTGCGCATTGTACTGGCTGTGCGCCGCCGGCTGAGCGGGGAAGGCTTCGGAAGCTAGGACGGAAGAAGTGTTTTGGCTGTACCATTCCTCGCGCTCGGCAAAGTCAACTTCGAAGCTGTAGAAGCCGGGGAAGTTCCACGCCGCGCTGGTGAAAGGTACCCGCACTTCCTGGTAGATTGACCAAACATCCCGGTTCACCCGTGCGCCTTCCCCATCAGTGGAGCCGATGCTTTGGAACGTGGTATTGAGCGAGTCACGATTGCGCGTCCACCTCGGCGCATCATACTCACCGCCCAGAGCAAAGGAGACAGGCCCTGCGGGAAGATTGAACAAGTCACCGTTAATGGCGAGATAACCAATGGGTAACTCATATTCGCCCGAGTTATGCAGGGTAACATAAACTCGTTGCCTGGCCGCCTTGGTGTTGTGAGCGTTGAAATTCAGGAACGGATCAAATGCCGTGGCTGGGTTCGTATCCAAGAGTGCTTGCCGTAATCCAGGCTGGCTGGCTTCACCGACGGACAAATCCTGCCCGTCATTCCGGGAATAACGAAAGCCTAGCTCCCAGTTCCACGTATTGAAATAATCGCCAAATTCGCCCATCTCGCCGCGTAGCCCCACGTCGAACAGCGAATCCCAGTAGGTGAACTTTTCATATCTGGGACCGGTGTCGTTAAGTCCTCGGAAAGTAACACCGGTCGTCACAGGGATACCGACTCCGTTAACAATCACAGTGCCATCCGGGACCGTGAACGGATTAAACGAATTCGAGATTGGCACGCTGATGCCAAATTGACTAAAGCCTATGTTAGTGCCTGGAATCTTAAATGGGTCGGGCACAAACGGCACCGCCGCCAGGGACGAATCGAAAAATGAGCGGACATATTTAAAGTCGGCAAACACCGTCAGGTATTTGTCGCACAGATCGCGCGTGAACGAACCGTAGAAGGCTTGACGATCCGCTGGAGCAAGCGCTGGTGTGAAAGCGGCGAAGTTAAACAAGAAGTAGTCACCACCACCCCTGTACTTAGGGCCAGTCTGTGGAAAGGGCGGTTGGATTGCGTTGGGCCCGATGATACCCGGGGCGCCTGGATACCCATTGGGATTAACGACCGGTAGTCCACCTAAAACTTGGAAGGGAAACCCGGGTTGCTTATAAAATGGCGAAGTCGCCGCGTTCGGAGCCGAGTGCGGAAGGGGCGTGTTCACGCCGATCTGCGGTGTGCCGCCCGGGCCGAAAAACATCTTGGGGATCAAGCGGAAGAGGAACTGCACGTTACCGGGGAAACTCCCGCTGCGTTCATCAAATCCTCCCCACGGGATTTGAAAAGCGTTACTGGAAATGTCCCGGTCGGCACTGAAAAGGCCGCCGGTACGCTCCCAGAAATCGGCAATCACCACAACTTCCGTCTTATCATCCCCTGTACCGGCTTTGATCCATGCCTCCCACTCGCCCATCTCGTTGGACGCTCCCAAGTTGGTGTTTCCATAGCTGCCTCCGATCTCCAGTCCACGGAACTTGTGCACTAAAAAGAAATTGACCACGCCGGTGATCGCATCTGAACCGTACACAGCCGAGGCGCCATCCTTCAGGATGTCGATGTGATCGATCATCGGAAATGGAATCAGGTTAATGTCCACGCCTCCGCTGAACCCGACGGCATTTAACGAACCAAGAGCGACACGTTTTCCGTCAATAAGCACCAGGGTTTCTTTGGCCAACAAGCCGCGCAGGTTGAATTGGACAGTGCCGTCCCCGCCATTGCTTATGTTCAGATTTGTGGTTGCGCCCGACTGCTGTGGCAGAAAAGTTGTTAGGTCCGTGGCATTGCGGATACCCAATTTCTCGATGTCTCCAGGCCGGTACGTGTCCACTGGATTCGGGCCGGTCTCTTCCGCGCTCGGAATGTTTGAACCGGTGACGATGACACGTTCCACTTCAGCAACCTGACCCAATGTGACTGAGGCCAAGAGCAAACGCATTGCCGCTATGCTCCATCCGGCGTACCCGATCAATGGTCGCTTGATTACAAGCTCCTCTCTTTAATTGCCGGCGGTATAACAAATTTCCCGCCAAACAACAAGAGTTCTTCCGAGGTAGCATCTGTCTAGCGCCATAGGCGCGCGTCTCATTTTCAGCCTGGGGCAACGCCCCAGGAAAAATTGGTTTCGCAAGAACAAGCGCTGAAAGCGCGAATTGGTTACGGCGCTCCGTAATCCCGGACACCAAGAGTGAATCGCGCTTTCAGCGCTGTTGATTTTTGGACGAAGAATACCGGTGGCGTCGCCCCAGGCTGCTATGAATACGCGCCGTTGGCGCTAACCATGTACGCTAAGAACTCATTCCTCAGCGGAGCGATCTCCTTTCCTGGGCGACGACTATCCGCTGGCAGGCTTTGGCTGCGGCAACGAGTTACTTGTCAGTCGATTTCGGCGCGAGCGAGGCGAGGAGTTGCTCGAAGCGCGGATCGCCGCGCAGCGGGTCCCAGAAAGGATGCAGACGAAGTTTGCCGTAATTCAAATTACTCGGGATCTGCAGAGTCGCGTTCACCTGGTCGATGGCGAGGTTCTTCTCTCCAGTCCACGCGTAGATGATGCCAAGATATTCCATAATGGTCGCTCCCGCTAACGAGTCCTTGGCCACGGGGAGAAGCTCAGCCGCACGCCGGCCTTCGCGAATGGCGTCTTCCTTGCGCCCCAGCGCCGCATCAATCATTCCGAGCACGGAAAGATTTTGCGCGTAGTCGGGTTGCTCGCGCACCGTGGCCTCCGCTTCCACGCGCGCAGATGCAAAGGCGGCGCGGGCTGCCGCCGCGTCGCCCCGAGCGCGCGCAGCCAGACCTTCGAACCAAGCGCGCGGAAAACTTTCTCCCGAACCAGATCCCAATCCACCGGGTTTCATGGCGGCCAAAGCGCGGTTGGCCGTGGCGATGTCATGCTCGCATAGAGCGAGATTGAACCACTCGTAAGGGTATTCCGTGCCCGCGGCTGGATGTTCGGTAACGATGGCCTCGATGGCTACGTGCAAAGGCCGCGAATCCGCCCGCCATGCGAGATCGATGGAGGCTCGCTCCACCCGCACTTCTCGCTTGTCATACTCATCGGCACCTGGGTCGTTGGGCAGCAACTTGAGCACGCGATCCAGGACGGCGGCGGCTTCAGCAAAACGACGTTGGAACTCATAGATTTGCGCGGTGTTTCGGAGGTAAGACGTCTGGCGCGGATCGAGCTCCATGGCTTTTCCAAAGTTGCGCGCAGACTCGTTCCAGCGGCCCTGGCGGCGATCGATAAGGGCCATCAAATAGAAAATCTGCACGTTGTTGGGCAGCGTGGGCTGCGCGAGGGCAAGTTCCGCGCGGGCGTGGTCGTAATCCAGATAACCGCGGTAGAGATGCTCCGCCAACAAGAGATGGAACTCACCTGAGTTGGGCCGCAGATGCGCAGCGGCCGCGATGGCGGCGTCGGCTAATGCGAGGCGTGCGGGCGTATGGTCTTTTCCGTTGAAGTAGAGAGCGTCGTGCGTGAGCGCCAGTTGGCAATATGCTAGAAAAAATTCCGGGTCACGTGTGATGGCTTGATCGAGCAGGCTTGCCGCCTCAAAAAAACTCGCTTCGGCGTACGCGCCGTTGCTCCAACCACCCCAGTAAAGTACGCACGCCCGCAGGTAGAGATCGTAAGCAGCGAGATCTTTCGTGGGCCGTTCTTCGATGGCGGATTTCTCCGCCGGCGAAAGTTTCGCCTGTAACTGGCTGGCGATTGCCTGGGCGATTTCACTTTGAATCGCAAACACGTCCGCGACATCGCGATCGTAAGTTTCGGCCCAAAGATGCGCGTCGGTGCGCGCGTCGACCAACTGGGCGGTGACTCGCACGCGATTGGCGACGCGTTGCACACTTCCTTCCACGACGTGAGCAACGCCGAGCGCCTGGCCGATCTCGCGCAGATTGCGCGCAGCGTCGCTCTTATACTGCATCACAGATGTGCGGCTGATCACTTTCAGGTCCGCGATCTTGGCGAGGTCGGCCAATACTTCATTCTGGACCGCGGCGCCGAAGTAGGAGTTTTCTTTGTTGTCACTGAAATTCTCAAAGGGCAACACTGCAACGCTCTTCTCTGGAATTGAGCTCTTGGTTGGGGTTTGATGCCAGTAGAATGGAAGCGCCAGCGCGATACCACCTACTAACAAGGCGAGTGCTACAGCGGCGGGCGATCGTGTCCAGCGCAGCCATGAAGGCACCTGGGACGAGCGCTCCAACTCAGCGCTAGATTCCAGTTTGCGGTGCAGATTCTTGACCGCTTGAAGCATTTCGTGTGCGCTCTGGTACCGCTCTGTTCGATCTTTGCGCAGCGCCTTGCTCGTAATCTGTTGAAGCTCAGGCGGAGTTTGCTTGTTATAACTCGTTAGCGGCGGGGGCTCCTTCTCCATAATCGAAGTCATGACCTCGCTCGGTGTGTCGCCGGTGAACGGCGCATGCCCCGTCACCATTTCGTAAAGGACTACGCCGAGACTCCAGATGTCGGTACGCTTATCTACCGACACCCCGTGCGCTTGTTCCGGCGACATGTAACGAACGGTTCCTAATATCGACCCCAGGTTGGTCGCAGCGAGTGTCAGCGATTCTGCCCCGTCCGCCGTAGCTTCGGCGAAGGCGGATTCGGCTAGCTTTGCAATCCCGAAGTCGAGCACTTTCACGTAGCCGTCCGTCCGAAGCATGATGTTCTCCGGTTTGATGTCGCGATGGACAATGCCGGCTTCGTGAGCGGCGGCCAGCGCGCTCGCCACCTGGATCGCGATGCCAACAACTTCCCTCAACTCCATTCGCCCGCGCACCAGATGTTGGCGCAGCGTCCCACCCTCGATCAGTTCACTGGCTATGTAATGAGTAGAATGATCCTCGCCGATCTCGTAAACCGTCAGGATATTTGGATGATTGAGCCCGACCAGGGCGCGCTCTTCTTGTTGAAACCGCTTCAGGCGCTGCGCGTCGCTGGTAAAGCGCGTGGGCAGGAGTTTAAGCGCGGCCTTGCGGCCCGCTGTAACGTCAGTGGCCAGATAGACGTCGCCCATCCCGCCGGTGCCGATCCGTTCAGAAATTTTGTAATGGCCGATCGTGCGACCGACGAGCAAATCAGCTTGCTCATTTTCAATAATCCTCGTGGTGATGCCGGCAACTGTGGTTTCAATGAAGCTGGCTGCTCGTTGATGTGAAGCGAGGAGTGTTTCTATCTTACGACGCAAAGCCTCATCACCTTCGCAGGCCGCATCCAGGAATGCGCCAACCCGGTCCGACTCTTGATGCAGCGCTGTATGAAAGATTTCCTCAACCGTTTGTAACCGCGCCGGCGTCATAGACACGAATTACACCAATCGTCGCCAAGCTCGACACGAATTACACGAATCCTCACGAATTTGGTACAGCTACAGTTCCCCTTTCCCAACTCGCGATGAATCTCCATGCACACGCCCACCAGTTGAAAAACTTCCTCTTTGTAAAGCAGCTCATCCATTCGTGTAAATTCGTGAAATTCGTGTCTCTCTCAGGCCGCGTTATGCAATTCATCGTATAGCCATGCCTTGGCAAAGACCCAATCACGTCGAACCGTCACGGTCGAGATCTTCATGACCTCAGCGATCTCGTCATCATTGAGTCCACCAAAATATTTTAGCTCCACCACCCGGGCTTTTCTCGAGTCGAGCGTGCCCAGCCTCTCCAGCGCCTCATGCACATCGAGAATCTCTGTTGTCTGTTCGGGCGAGATCAGCGCGACCTCGTCCAGCTCTACTTTGAGCGCGCCGCCGCCGCGTTTTTGGGACTGAGATGCCTTGGCGTAATTGACCAGAATTTGACGCATCGCTTGTGCGGCCACGGCAAAGAAGTGTGAGCGGTTCGTAAAGTTCGGGCTAGTCTGGCCGGCCAGGCGCAGATAAGCCTCGTTGACCAGCGCCGTCGTTTGCAATGTGTGCTCGGGACGCTGTCCCTCCATAAAATGATGGGCGAGGCGTCGGAGTTCTTCATATACCAGTGGGGTTAACTCTGCGAGGGCGGCATCGTCCCCGTGACTCCAATCCGACAAGAGTTGGGTCATGTGTTGCGGAGAGACCGAAGGCATATCGATAAGGTTCTCCTGCGCATCCTATCACCTTCAAAAGCCTTCCACACGCAAAAGCTTTCCCGAAAATTTTCAGAAATCTGATGATCAGTCTCACCACCCTTTTCTTGTTTTCTTGAATAGAAGGCAAATCACGAAACCAAAAACAAAAAGAAAGAGATTCTAAATGAACAATATATTGAAAACTGTCGGAAAATTGGCTTTGCCGATTTTACTCGTGGCTATGTTTAGCCAAATTTCGCTGTCCGCACCGGACACAGACGGCGACAAAAAACTGGAAGGGTCATGGAACCACGCAGGGACGAGGATAGATTGCGTAACCGGTCAGGAAATCGGAACATTCAGCTCAATGTTCACTTTTTCGCGCGGCGGAACATTTTGGGAGGCCGGGACTCAAATGAGCCCATCTCTGCGCAGTCCAAGTCACGGCGTATGGAGCCACGACTCGGGGCGGCTTTATACCACCGCGTTTCAATTCTTTCGCTTTAACGCTAACGGCACTCTGGCGGGACGACTAATAGTGAGACAAGAGATCGAAGTAGGTGAGGACGGAGAGAGTTACACTGCCACCTCGACCTCTCAGGTTCTCGATGTCAACGGCAACATAATTGCGACCAATTGCGCCACCGGAATCGGTACACGCTTCGAATAAATGTCATTAGGTGGAGGTTCGGCGCTTTACCTATCGCGCCGAACCCTCATCGAGTTTTTGGAGACATTAAATTCAGAAGGCTTGGCGCGTCGTCAGCGGCTATCAGGAGCTCGGTAACCCTTTACTGAGGTACCGAAGGCTGATCCATTTCCCCCTTTTGATACCAACACTCCAGAAAAGTCCTGTACGCGGAAGCTTCACCCGAGAAAATTTCAATTTAGATGATCACTTCTGATCGGTCTTTCCTGTTTATGGCATGAAAGGAAGAATAAATATGAAACTTCAAAACTTAATTCACATTGTGATCGGGATTGCCTGCATCGGGCTTTTGCCAAACACGCAAGCGCTCAGTCCGGCGCCAGACGGGGGTTATCCGGGCGGCAACACGGCAGAAGGGCAAAACGCGCTTTTTAGCCTCACCACAGGCGGCTTCAACACGGGAGTTGGTTTTCTTTCGCTCAGGAGCGACACCACCACGAGCTTCAACACGGCAATCGGCGCTGGAACGCTTCTTGCCAACATCGCAGACGGAAATACGGCCACCGGTGCTGCGGCGCTCTTTAACAACACTACCGGCCCCTCCAACACGGCCAACGGAGCGTTCGCGCTCTTTAGCAACACTACCAATGGCGGCAGCACGGCCACCGGTTATCAGGCGCTCTTTTACAACACGGGCTTCGGCAACACGGCTGATGGTTATCAGGCGCTTTACAGCAACACCACCGGGAGCAACAATATCGCATTGGGCCAGAATGCCGGCAATAGTGTTACCACGGCCAATAACGTTATTTCTATCGGCACCGCAGGGCAAAACGTGGACAACAGCTGCTATATGGGCAATATCTTTAACAGCTATGTGGATCCTGGGACCGCCACATATGTGCTAGTCGACGCCAACAATAAGTTAGGCGCAGCCGTCTCGTCGAAGCGCTTCAAGCGCGATATTAAATCCATGGACGAAGCCAGCGAAACAATCCTAGCGCTCAAGCCGGTTACTTTCCGCTACAAGAGCGACGCTAAAAACACGCGGTGCTTTGGTTTGGTCGCGGAAGATGTGGAAAAGGTGAATCCTGACCTGGTAGTGCGCGACAAGAACGGCGAAATCTACACCGTGCGCTACGACGCGGTGAACGCGATGTTGCTCAATGAATTTCTAAAAGAACACCGCAAAGTGCAGGAACAAGAAAAGACAATCGGAGAGTTAAAATCTTAGATGACCGCCCTCGCGACAACCGCGAAAGAACAGGCAGCGCAAATCCAGAAAGTGAGCGATCAGCTTAACGTAAGCGAAACTGCCCTACAAATCGTTCTCAACAAACAGTAAGCCAGCCGAGGGCAAAGCAAAAATGAGAAATAGACATGAAATTTCAAAACCTAATTCCTATTCTGATCGTGATTGTCTGCATCGGGCTTTTGCCAAGAGCACACGCGCTCAGTCCGGCGCCGGATGGGGGTTATCCCGGCGGCAACACGGCGGAAGGGCAGAACTCGCTTTTTAGTCTTACCACAGGTGGGTTCAATACGGCGATTGGTTTCTTTTCGCTTAAGAGCAACACCACCACGAGCTTTAACACGGCCATTGGCGCTGGGACGCTCCTTGCCAATACCGCAGACGGAAATACGGCCACTGGCGCTGTGGCGCTCTTTAGTAACACTAGTGGCCCGTCCAACACGGCTACCGGAGCGTTCGCGCTCTTTAGCAACACCACCAATGGCGGCAACACGGCCAACGGTTACCAGGCCCTCTTTTACAACACGGGTTTCGGCAGCACGGCGGATGGGTATCAGGCGCTGTACAACAACACCACCGGTCACGAGAACGCTGCCAACGGCGGTCAAGCGCTCTTTAACAACACCACCGGCAGCTTCAACACGGCCAGCGGCCTTCAAGCGCTCTGTAACAATACCACCGGCAGCGGCAATATCGCCTTGGGCTATCTCGCAGGTACCGGTCAGGATCCGGACGCCAATAACAATATCTACATCGGCAATCATGGTTTCCATGGCGAGGTCAATACCATCGCGATCGGTATCCGAGGTACACACACAGACAGCACCTATATCCAGGGCATTTTTGAGGCAACAGCTCCCCTCGGAAGCGCCGTTTTCGTGAATAGTTTCGGGCACCTAGGCACCCTCAGTTCCTCCGCGCGCTTTAAACAAAACATTCGGGACATGGCCGACGCCAGTCACGCGCTCTTGGGGTTGCGCCCGGTAACTTTCTTCTACAGACCGGAGCTTGACCCCGATGGCATCCCGCAATTTGGCCTGGTGGCTGAAGAAGTGGAAAAGATCAACCCCGCGCTGGTGGTGCATGATGGTGAGGGAAGACCTTACAGCGTGCGCTACGAACAGATCAATGCCATGTTGCTCAACGAGTTTCTCGAAGAACACCGGGCGTTTCTAAAAGAGCAGCGCAAAATCGAGGCGCAAGAAGCGACCATCACACAACTGAAGGAGCATTTTCAGTCGAAACTGGTAGAGCAGGAGAAGCAAATCAAAGCGCTCATGACTGGCATCCAGAAAGTGAGCGCACAAGTTGAAATGAGCCGCCCTGCACCGCAGACGGTCGTCAAAAATCAGTAAGGCTACGGAACAGAGAAAGAAACCGTATCTTGCAATCAGCCGTCGCGTTTATATGGACGTGGCGGCTTCGCTCGAAAGGAAAATTCCAGGCCCCGCAATAGCTAACCAAAGCTCAACGCGCGCGTGCGGGATAGCTCGCGCCACGCCGCCTGGAACTAGCACCTTGTTTTCAACGATGCCGACGCATTCTCATCTGCGCGTCCTTTCTCCAGTGATCGCGGAAGTGTCTTCGAGAAAATTTCAATTCAGATGATCACTTCTGATCGGTCTTTCTTGTTTATGGCAATGAAAGGCAAAGCATGAAACCAAAAAGAAAGAAATCGCAGCTATCCTCCGGTTCACTGGGAAAATGCAAACTCCTATCATCGACATTGCTATCAATAACTTCACATCATTCTAAGTTGCGATCACTATAAGGAGAATCTTATGCCACCGCCCGCCTCGGCTTTTTCGAGGATCAGCCAATTCGCCAACCTGCACGCCCTTAGCTCTGAGTTTAAGCTGCAACAGAATGACCCCTCTTTCGATTGGGGCTTTAATCTTGAGGTACCCTTTGAACAGTTGAGCGTCTTTGCGCGGCACCTGGACAGTGCTGCGCCAGTCCCCCGACTGCCCGTGTTCGCCATCGCGAGCTTCGCACTCACCGGCAGTAGCCAAAAGCTTCTTCATGGTGGTGATCTAGAAGCACGCCCAGTTTTTCCCAAGATTCCTCTTGGGGTGATCGGCACTGATCACGTGGGTTACGGGTCGTTCGATCTCTGGCCGCTTCGTCAACTACAGGTGATGCAGGCCATAAAGGATGCGTTAACCAATGCAGGACTGATTCGAACTCCTCCGAAAGCGCGTCTGGCTATCGGACTCTCCGAACTGCGGGTTCTGCCCTTCAAAGATCCGTCGATCGCTTTCGATGCACTGATCGAGGGGGACCAAGCACCTAATTTTATTTCTCTGCGAATGGACATCGATGCGGCCATGCTCGCTGGCCGGGCCGACTGGCCGCCGATGCCTGCCATGCAGACGCCGGGGATCCTTGATTGGCGACTCTCACCAGGCTCCTTCTCCATGGCAGGAGCCCTATTGATTGGAGAAGACGGTTGTGAGACGCTTTTGCCTTCCAATTTGGCAACTAGGCTAATCCGATTTCGGCAGATCGTTCGTACCGACGAAGCGAGCGAAGGCCGATAGCGGTCAAAAGGAAGTACGTAAACATGGACTAATTGGATTAGGCTTGGGCGAGCTCCAGGCCGCACCCGATCTTTCTGGAGACGTCCTCCTCGGTTACGCGGTGCAGTTCAACACCGAATGGTTTCCACTCGGTCATTCCCTCGGTCAGATCGCCTATAGCCTCCCACTCGCTCCCGGCGAGAAGATGAAGATTGCGATCATCGACTGGACGCGGCGCGACACAGCGAAGCGGACCGAGCAGACCAGCGAGAAGGAAGATTTACAACACGCTGCCCTGCGTGAGCGAAGCCTTACGGAGGCAGTGTCAATGGTTGTCCATGAAAGCCAGTCAGGGTCGTCGTTCATGGCGGGAGGCGCCCTCAGCGCCGGTGCCGGCATCCCAATCGGTCCGGTCAGTCTTGGCATCGGCGGTGCGTTCGGGATGGGTGGCGCTTCATCGAACTCACAGGGGATGCGATCGGTCGTCGGCAATACGACTCAGCAGATTAGCGACGCCTTCCATCAGGCGACCAGCGCGCAACGCGAACTCAACTCCACGGTTGTCGTTCAAAGCGACCAGGCAGAAACCGCCGAAGCGAGAACCCGGATCGTGGCCAACTATAACCACAGCCATGCGCTGACCATCCTTTATTATGAGGTACTACAACACCAGCGCCTGGTTACCCGTCCCACAGCCATTCGTCCGGTTCTGTTTCTGAATTACAACACCAATGAGTTCACCAATGACGTCATCGAGCAGTATCGCTCTGCGATTGCCGGTGCGCTCATCGACGAGTCGCTTCGCGGCTGCCTCGATGTCGTCGTGAAACGTGCTTGTTTGGCGTTGAATCTTGAGCGGGAGAAGGCCAAGCGTAAGGCTTTGGGAGACCCACTCGACGACGCCTTACTTGGCGATGTCACGGTGACCGTGCGTTCAGGGGCGGTCGGAGCTATGGAGAACGTGCTCGTCAGAGTCGTTGGCAAAGCTGGCGGACAAAAGATAGATTGCAATTTCATTGACGCCACGCTCACTGCCTATATTCCTACAAATGCTGAATTGGGTTTACCCGGCCCTGACTTGATAGCGCAGCATCACTTTCCGGCGGTTCTCGCGAACTCCACTGGACGCAGACCAGACGCTCCCACCAACACCTCGGAGCGTTGGATTCAGCCGAACACCGAGTACATCTTTGTGGTACGTAGTTCATTTCCGATCCATTGGAAAAATGTTGCCGCCTTTGAATTGGTCCAATGGAACTTTCCTAATCCGCGTCCTGCTAATGGGGATTGGATTATCGAAGACATTCGAATCACGACCGGATCGGGTGCTTCTCTGTGGGCGATGGCAACGGGAAGGCCGCAGCCCAACATCGTTCGTTTGAACAGCTTTCTGTCGATCCCGGTTAATGGGTTCACGCCTCCCATCGAGGACGTGGAAGACTTGCTCAGCGAGGATGAGCGCTGCTGCCTGCGCCGTCTGACAAATCATCTAAGAGACCACGGCGCCTACTATTGGCGCGCGATCTGGTTAGCGGAAACAGCTCCTGACCGTGCTCACCGGCTCGAGAAGTGGAAAGTCGGCGACCAATTGTTGCTCGATCTCGTCGAAAACACCATTTACGATTTTACCGACGGCTACGCTGTCATGCCCGTCGTTTCTGGCGCCGAAACTGCGTTGGTTAAGCCGTTCGAGGATAGAGACGTAATTAATCCGCCCGTGTTCACCGAATATATCGAACAGATAATTACGGTTCCCGCCCGCGGCGTTTTTGCCGAAGCGAAGCTCGGACACTGCAACGCTTCGGAAATAATCGACCCGAACAGATTTTGGGACTGGCAAACCTCGCCCATCCCTGACGATGCGTCCGAAATCGCCCCAATAAGCACAGATTCCCGCTTCCAAGACCCGACTAAAGGTCTCGCCGCGACACCTTTTCCGCAAGGCATCGTCAATGTCGTCAATCCCCAGTCACTTCCCGACCCTACTGGCCTGAATGCTGCGGCAGGCGTAATGTCGGCGCTCGGTCCCTTCCGTGATATGTCCGGGATGCAACAGTTAGCGCAGTTTTTGCAAACTCTTTCGAACAATGCCACGCAGCTGGCAGCGCAGGGATTAAAGAACGCCGCAGGCGGAGACAAGCCGGGCGAGAAAGGGGGTTCCGGAACAGGTTCCACGAGCAATCCGGCTACCGGTGGCGGGACAGTTGTCCCTCCTGGGAAAACCCCAGGAGGAGACCTAGGCGGCGGATCAACACCACCACCCACACCTACTCCCGTGCCGACGCTAACCCCGACTCCCATTCCGAATCCCCAACCAATTCCGCCCCCTCGGCGTCCAACCGCAATATCGCCTAAGGAAAAGAAGTTAGTTTTTAATTTCAAGTATGACTCGGGCCAGCAGATGGTTGGAGTGTACCAAGTCTCCCTCCGTGATAACACAAGCGCGATCGAATATATCCAGGACAACCGGTTTGATGGCACCAGAACTTCTCTTGTCGAAGTAACAGTGCCTGCCAGCGTTGGTTCTGCAATTGCCTCAGTCAGAGGAACCGTAGGCAGTGCCGGTCAGTCCATTTCAACTCCGCCTGGCTTGAAGGCAGAAGACTGGAGTTTTGAAATTAATACAGCGGGCAAGTCGGTCGCTGATCTTTCCAAAGTAAAGGGATTTGATGTAGTTGGAAAGACTAAAAAGATGGAATTCGAAATTACCCATACGAAGGAAGAAGGAGCCGACTCAACTCAACTAGATTCTAAGGCTGTGACCGTGACAGGCGGGGGTACAGTGGATGTCAAGGTAGTTACGGTGAAGGCGGAGGGCGCGACCCAGTGGATCTGGGGCAACCCAATAACTACGAAGGTCGGGAATGTTGAAACATCTAAGACTAAAGGAGACGTTCTGATCTTTGACAATCAAGTGCAGCCATCGATTGAAATCGTTCAATAGGCGAGAATGTTATTTAACTCGACTCGAGACCATTTGTATAAGCTACCGCATAACACAATAGGCTCCTGATGCACAGGACCGGCTAGGGCGGACCATTTTCCGACGTGATTTGTTCCGAGTGTTCGAGCTCGCACTCGCTAACCCTATCCTAGTCTTCTACCCGGTCGAGAAATGGAAGAAATGGGATAGGGCCTATTATCGAGAAACCAGGTGACTGGATTCTGCCCAAGGACAGCCGTGATTACAGCAAATCAATCTGGGCGCTTTCCGGCGTCGTCTCGCGAAACGGACGTCAACGCCGGTAAGGCACACAGGTTTTCCAGTGCGAGCAAAGGTCTGACCGCGGAGACACCGAAGGTCATCCGTAAGCTCTTCTTGCTAGCCTAACACCCATCGAAATCCTCTGCACACAGAAGCGTCTCCGGAAAAATCTCAAATCCGATGATCATTTTGATGGTCTTTCTTGTTTATGACAATGAAAGGCAAACTATGAAAACCAAACCGAAAGAGATTACTCCTATCTCAGGCATAAACAAAACCGGGTGGACTCGGCTTGTAGCCATCTTCCGCTGGCCCTTGCTCCTAGCCCTTCTGATCCTTCCACAGATAGTGCAGGCGCAATGGACCGCGACTGTCGGCGCCCAGACCGACGAAAAAGGAATTCAGGCTCTGGCTTTTCTGCCCAATGAAATCTGGATTCACGCGGGAGAAAGAATCACCTGGACATTCCAGGCGGACGAGACGCACACGGTGACTTTTCTCACGGCCGCCCAAGTGCGCCCTGATTTCAATGTGGGGTGCCCGGGCTTTTCTAGTGACCCGGCCATCTTCGATGGTTCGACTTGCGTTACCACGCCCGCGATGGTGACGGGCCAGACTTTTACCGTCATCTTCCCGGTGGCCGGGAATTTCAAGCTGACCTGTCTGGTCCATGTAAATATGGATGGACGGATTCACGTCCTCCCGGTGAGCGACCCGCTGCCCCACGATCAGGCGTTCTATAACGAGCAGGCGATGAGTCGCACCGACGAATTGCTTTCCCATGGGGCAAAGATGAAACCCCTGCATGTCCCTAACTCACCACACGGAGTCACGGCGGGGATCACAGACATCACAGGAACGGCGGGCGGCAGCGAAACCGTCGCGGCTGTGCGTTTCTCCCACGAGAATATCCGAATCCGCGCCGGTCAAACGGTCGAATGGGATAACCAGGCCCCAATCTTCCCGCATACCATTACCTTCGGGCAGGAGCCGGCGAACCTTCAGAATCCTTCCCCCGATGTAACGGTCGATCAGGATGGGGCCCGGCACGCCATCATCGCTTCCACTGCCGACAGCACCCACTCGGGGTTCATCATCGCTGCGCCACAAGAACGGCGCGGGCTACCACAGGCACCCCTTGGCGTGACACGTTTCCGTGTCACTTTCCCGAACCCGGGAATCTTCCCTTACATCTGCGCCCTGCATGACGAGATGGGCATGGTGGGGCAGGTGACTGTCAGACCCTAAGAGAATTGTTTTTCTTCCTAGGATCGCTTGATTCCTGCCTAATTGGAGCCGAAGCCGGCGTCTGTTTTTCGATCCCGACTTGAGCGATCACAGACAGTCGCGAAAGCAGAACGATCTCTCTCTTTTCTTCGCGACGAACTATCTGCTGGCAGCCTTGGCTGCGGCGACGATTTTGTCGAAACGCGGGTCACCGCGCAAATCATCCCAGCACGGATTGAGAACGAGATCGCCGTATGTAGCTGCATCATGTTCCTCTCCCGGAAGGGTCGCAACTTTTTCGAGTTGCTCGAGCGCGCGGTCGCGCTCGCCCGACCACGCGTAGACCAGCGCCAGATTGGCAATCCAGGCTGGGCCGTTGAGGGAGTCCTTAGTGATCGGCTGGAGCTCGACCGCGCGGCGTGCCTCGCGGATGGCTTCTTCTTTTCGTCCAAGCCCAGCATCAAGTTTCGCAACGCTTGCGAAGTACACTACATCCTGTTTGTCGGCTCGTGTCGCTTGCATTTTTTCGCGCGCGGCTGTAAACGCGGCGATTGCCTTCTGCTTATCGCCGCGCGCACGCGCAACCAGTCCCTCAGCCCAACCCGAAGGTCCACCGAAGGTCTCATCGGCTTCCCCCGCCGGAGTGGCAGCAATCACTCGATTCACCGCGTCGTAATCTCGCAGGTAAAGCGCTGCCTTGAATCGGACCTCCCAAATCCAGGAGCCTGGACGATACTCCACCGGCACTTGCTCCAGGAGAGATTGAGCCGCGACCGGATCACCCTGCGCTAGCTTCATCTGCGGTAGCCAATCGAAGGGATCCTCTACAGCGCCGCTTGGCGGCGCTCTTTTCGTTATGAATTGTTCCAACTCGGAGTAGCGATGCATCTCAAAATAAATCTGCTCGAGACGGAATGCGACCTCACCGTTGCGTGGATCCAGCTCGCTGGCCTTTTGGAGATTAGCGAGCGAAGCGTCCCAGCGATTTTGGTGCCTGCCAACCGTCGCGTCGATCAGAAGGGCTTCGGCATTATTTGGCGAGGTTCGGCGAACGATCGCTAACTCTTCGCGTGCCCGGTCGCGCGAAGCCTCTTCATCAACACCAATAATAGAGTCAGCAGCGAGCCAATAATATCGGGCCAGCGCTAAATGAGACTCAGCCAAGTCTGGGCGCAGTAGCAATGCGGTTTCTGCCGCTTTCTTCGCTAACTCGAAGTTGCCAACATCCATCTGCGCTTTCGCGAGCGCGCAATACGCCAAGGCGAAGTTCGGATCGCGCTGCGTGGCTTTTTCGAGCAGCTCCACTTTTTGCTTCGCGGCTTTTTCATTTTCCGCATCCTCCCAATTGCTGTAGATGTCGATCTCCTTGGCCTTTGTGTAATAGGCATAGGCCACTGGATCGGCGGTCGGGCGTTCGGCGATCGCGGCTTTTTCCGCAGGGGAGAGATTCGCCTTAAGTTGCTCGGCGATTTGCTGCGCGATTTCGTTCTGCAGGGTAAAGATATCGGCAAAGTCGCGATCGTAATGCTCAGCCCAAAGGTGTGTGTCGTTGCGCGCATCGATTAGCTGCGCACTCAGCCGGACTCGCTCACCAGCGCGTTGGACACTGCCTTCGACCACATATGAAACTCCTAAAGCTTTTGCGATCTCGCGAAGATTTCGTTCCGAGTCGCTTTTGTATTTCATCACGCTCGTCCGGCTGATGACTTTCAGATCGGCAACCTTGGCGAGATCAGTCAGGATTTCGTCTTGGACGCCTCCCGCGAAAAATGCGTTTTCCTCGTCCTTACTCAGATTTTCAAACGGCAAAACGGCAATCGATTTTTCTGGTAACGCCGTTACCCCGGATGTTGGTGGCGCGATACTCCTGGCAGATGCGGACGTTATGTTTTGGCGATTGACTAGCAGCAGCGTTGCGACGGCCACAGCCAAAGCGGCAACTAACAATAAGAGCAGCAGAGCTGCTAGCACCGGTTTTCTGTCTAGCCACGAACGGGCCGCACTCGAGCGTTGCAACTCAACGTCGACTTGCATGTTATGACGAAGACGTTTGAGCGACTCCAGCAACTCGTACGCGCTGCGATATCGTTGCTCGCGATCCTTCCGCAGCGCCTTGCTGATGATCTGCTGGAGCTCAGCGGGAGCGTGGGCGATGTAATGCGTGAGCGGCGGTGGCTCCTTCTCAAGAATCGAAGACATCACCTCTTTTGGTGTATCGCCAGTGAATGGCGCATGATCTGTTGCCATTTCATAAAGCACCAAGCCGAGACTCCAGATATCGGTACTTTTATCAACCTGCCCGCCGGAGGCTTGTTCCGGTGACATGTAATGAACAGTTCCGAGTATGGAGCCAAGATTGGTCTCAACCAGCAACAGCGCTTCGTCTTTCGGCATCGTTGCCGGCACTTCCTGCTCAGCAAGCTTCGCAATCCCAAAGTCGAGCACTTTCACGTATCCGTCCGGCCGGAGCATGATGTTCTCAGGTTTGATGTCGCGATGGACAATTCCCGCGTTGTGAGCGACGGCGAGTGCACTTGCCATTTGAATGGCGATATCAACAGCTTCAATCAACTCCATTCGGCCGCGAGCCAGATGTTGACGAAGCGTCTCGCCTTCGATCAGTTCACTGGCGATGTAATGAATTGAGTGATCCTCGCCGATCTCGTAAACCGTCAGGATATTTGGATGATTCAGCCCGACCACCGCGTGCGCTTCTTGTTGAAACCGCTTCAGCCGCTCAGCGTCACCAGTAAAGCGCATGGGCAAGAGTTTGAGCGCGGCTTTGCGACCCGCTGTAACATCCGTGGCGAGATAAACTTCGCCCATCCCGCCGGTGCCTATCGCTTCAGAAATTTTGTAGTGGCCGATCGTCCGACCGACGAGCGAATCAGCTTGCTGATTTTGAATAATCTTCGTCGCGAGACCGACAGCTGACTTTTCAATAAACCGGCCTGCTCGTTGATCTGAAGTCAGGAGCGCTTCAACTTTGCGCCGCAAAACCTCATCGCCTTCGCAGGCGGTATCCAGGAATGCACTAAGCTGGTCCGGCTCTTGATCCAGCGCGCGCAAGGAAGATTTCCTCAATCGTTTGGAACCGCGCCGGCGTCATATGCGGGAAAATGACGAAATCCGAATGTCGAATGACGAAAGAATAACGAAGCCCGAATGACGAAGGCATTCGGCTTCGCGGGCTTTGGATGTTCGCATCGCGGTCAGTTTTTTACTTGTTTCTCCAAATTTTGGAGAAGATCAGATGCAGTTCTTTTGCTTCAAGCCAGAGGGTTCGAGCTTGCGGTTTCAATTCCGGCACCGCCCGAACAATCATCCGAAGAAAATGCTTAGTTTCGCGCGCTTCCTTCCGGCAAGTTCCGATGCTTTTAAGAAAGTCCTTTTTGGAAACTCCGTCGTCGGCTTCGACGTAGTTAGCGCCAACACTAGTGGCGGCTCCAACGAGCTGACTTATGATTCGAGTGGTTACCGGATTCAGTGGAATCGTCTTCGCAAAATCGATAATTGCTTCGCCAAATCGAGCCGTTCGTTCTTCCAAATCGTAAACGCGATTTGCCTCTGGTTCTTCGCGGACAAGTCCTGCGCCGTCATCCCAAAACAAATCTTCGGAGCGCGCATCCCGCATTTCTGATTTCGTCATTCCTTCGTCATTCGTCATTCGAGCTTCGTCATTTCTTTCAGTTCGCGTTCTGCAATTGCGTGTACAGCCAGGCCTTGGCAAATCTCCAGTCGCGCCTCACTGTCACAGCGTGAAATCTTGAGCACTTCTGCCATCTCGTCGTAGTTAAGCCCGCCAAAATATTTCAGCTCGACGACTTGAGCTTTTCTGGAGTCGAGCGTGGCCAGCGTTTCCAGTGCCTCGTGCAGATCGACGATCTGCTTTGATTCCTCCGGTGAAACCAGCGCTGCCTCGTCCAATTCTATTTTGAGCGCGCCGCCGCCGCGCTTTTGGGATCGCTGACTCCTGGCGTAGCTAACCAGGATTTGGCGCATCGCGCGGGCGGCCACAGCCAAGAAGTGGGCGCGGTTTTGCCAGCGTGGATTGGTTTGGTCGGCCAGACGCAGATAAGCCTCGTTGACGAGCGCCGTCGTTTGCAGTGTGTGGTCGGGACGTTCCGCGTCCATCTGACGATGCGCAAGGCGTCGGAGTTCCTCATACACGAGCGGAGTTAATTCCGCGAGGACAGCATCGTCCCCTTCACTCCATCGCGTCAGGAGATCGGTCACTCTCCGCTGAGAGACCGAAGAGCGTAGCCATAACTTGGTCCTTAGGCTACCAAGCCGAAACAGTTCCTGCACGCCGAAAGCGTCTCCGAAAAAAGACACGAATTGCACGAATTCTCACGAATTTCGCAGGACCAGCACAACCTTGAAAATTAATCGTGCAAATTCGTGAACCGAGCTGATGGGATCAGCGAGATAGAAGGCAAAGCCGCGAGGGTAGCGGCGAGCGAACAGGGAAGAAATTCCGCAAATTTTTCGCTAGTAACCTCTCGGCGACAGCGGGACTTAATGACTTGTTGACCAGCGCGTGCGCCAGAAGTCTTTCTGCGCGCAGAAGCGTCTTCTCACGAACCTCATCAAATCAATTGGAGTGAATTTCAAATTCGTGTCTCGAAAGCGTCTCCGAAAAAATCTCAATTCAGATGATCACTTTGATCGCTGTTTTTCGTTTATCCGATGAAAGGAAAAGCCAAAAATCATGAAAACCGAAAAGACACATTATGAACTTTATCGAACAGCTGTTCGGCATTTCGCCTGATGCTGGGAGCGGCCTTCTGGAAGCCTGCCTAATCGCAGTTCCGCTCGGCGTCCTGGTTCTTCGAGCCGGTACTCACACGTGCCACCAACCCATCGCGGGGGCCTATAAGCCCGCAAGCTCCGCCAGGAGGATTGAAGTGCCTGGATTAGAAGAACGTCGGGCGAACCTTCCGAAGCACCTGCCACTTTCACGATTTCAGTCGATGACGGCTAGGAAACCCAATCCGGAATAAAAGAAGGAAGCTCAAAAAATGAAGAAGAAATTAAATTTGGTAAAAACTCCGCGAGATGCGGCTAGCCGAGAAGCCGCCCGCTAAGAAGCCGCCGCTCAAGTTGAAGCCGGTGGGGCCGTTCGGCAAGGCCTTCCTTCAGAACCTGAAGAAGGCGCCGTTTAAGACATCGGCCGACGTCATTATGGAGACGCTCCGCTCGATGCCTGCTGACCAGCTGAAGGCCGCCCTGGCGAAGGGGACTCCCAAAGAGCGCGCTCTGCTCTTCAGTGCGATACCGAGTGATCGGATCAAGTCGCTCATCGCATCGCTTCCTACCAGCGTGCTTGCCCCGGCGCAACCGCTTGCTCCGGCGCCCTCGCCCACGAACGGGCCGCCTGCGTCGATTCTCATGACGACCTACGAAAACGTCGCCTACCCGCCGGCCCAAAATGACTGAATGGGCGGAGAAGATAACGGCGGCAAAACGAGCAGTGGGATCTTTCCCTACCAGGCGTTCGAATGGACCCCGGTCTACGACCCGCGTTTCGAGAAGGAAGGCTCGCTGGACAATCCTATGGTCGGCCTGACAGGCTGGGTCGTCACCCCTCCGCCTCCGCTGTCCAATCCAATGGACGACCCTCGATTTTCTAAGAATGATGTGTGTTTGTCCATCCGTTCGGCTTGGATTTCGAGTTCTATATCGTTCCGGACCCGCAGTACGAGGGCCTGCTCGCCGCCTCGAACGACGGCGTCACGCCCGACGATGAGTTCAGCGAGGCCACGAAGGTCGCCCGCGGGATCGGGCTTTCGGCGCCGAAGGGCGTGCTCGGGGTGGAAACCGACCAGGGCCTCATTCCACAGTCATTCCGCGATCTGATCAAGGACGGGGCGCGGATCGCGACGTTCGGTCGCTGGATCGTCGACGCCGGCCATGACGACTTCCACACCGAGATCCACGCGCCGCTGCTGATGGCGGTTGCCACGCTGGCGCCGCCGCCCGCCGGCGTCCAGGGCGCATCAGAGATGACCTCGGTCCAGATCATGTCCCGGCCGTACACGGTCAGTCAGAAGTTCGCAGAAGGAAACTTCGTCAACCACCTGCTCGCCGAGGTCGCCAAAGTGGAGACAACCATTTTCGGCTTCCCGCTCTCGTGGCGGGTCGAGGCGCACCCGACCGTGTTCACGACCCCTTACGACGGCCGGCCTGTACATCAAGCTGCTCGTCCAGCCGCCGCCGCGAGAGCGCGTCTTCCCGTCCCAGCGGCTGATGGTCAGCTTCCACTTTACGCACCGAACCGGCGTCGCCGTCCAGGTGTTCGACGCCGGAAATGGGACCGTGGGCATCATTATCGTGCTTGGTGACCTCAACCCGGCATCGCTTCCACCCAAGCACGACTTGACGGTGCAATGGGACCAGCTCGGAAGCGAGTACTCGTACGTGATCGACTTTCTCCAGATCGCAGACCTCCTGCTCGGGAAGGAACTATCCGCGCTCGTCCTCAATCGCGGCATCCTCACCGACATCTATGATTTTCCGAGCGCCTCGAGCCCTCTCGATAACCAGAACGTCGCCACGCCTGTCGACGTCAACCAGGTTCAGCCTGGGGTCGGCCTCTCCGAGGACAACACGCAGCCGTTCCCGATCTACGGCGGGCTAAACGTTTGGTGGCTTACTACACCAAGCCAGCGCCCTTATGCCTTCGTGAAGGGAAGCGACGGGCAGCTCTGGTTGAACTGGTGGGACGGCGCAGCGTGGCACTGGTCCAATCAAGCCACGCCTCCGTCGGTAAAGATCGCTGCCAGCGTTGGCGTCCTCACTGTAATGGACAGTCCGAATGCGGCGCAGCGCCCTTATGCCTTCGTGAAGGGAAGCGACGGGCAGCTCTGGTTGAACTGGTGGGACGGCGCAGCGTGGCACTGGTCCAATCAAGGCACGCCTCCGTCGGTAAAGATCGCTGCCAGCGTTGGCGTCCTCACTGTAATGGACAGTCCGGATGCGGCGCAGCGCCCTTATGCCTTCGTGAAGGGAAGCGACGGGCAGCTCTGGTTGAACTGGTGGGACGGCGCAGCGTGGTACTGGTCCAATCAAGCCACGCCTCCGTCGGTAAAGATCGCTGCCAGCGTTGGCGTCCTCACTGTAATGGACAGTCCGAATGCGGCGCAGCGCCCTTATGCCTTCGTGAAGGGAAGCGACGGGCAGCTCTGGTTGAACTGGTGGGACGGCGCAGCGTGGTACTGGTCCAATCAAGCCACGCCTCCGTCGGTAAAGATCGCTGCCAGCGTTGGCGTCCTCACTGTAATGGACAGTCCGAATGCGGCGCAGCGCCCTTATGCCTTCGTGAAGGGAAGCGACGGGCAGCTCTGGTTGAACTGGTGGGACGGCGCAGCGTGGCACTGGTCCAATCAAGGCACGCCTCCGTCGGTAAAGATCGCTGCCAGCGTTGGCGTCCTCACTGTAATGGACAGTCCGGATGCGGCGCAGCGCCCTTATGCCTTCGTGAAGGGAAGCGACGGGCAGCTCTGGTTGAACTGGTGGGACGGCGCAGCGTGGTACTGGTCCAATCAAGCCACGCCTCCGTCGGTAAAGATCGCTGCCAGCGTTGGCGTCCTCACTGTAATGGACAGTCCGAATGCGGCGCAGCGCCCTTATGCCTTCGTGAAGGGAAGCGACGGGCAGCTCTGGTTGAACTGGTGGGACGGCGCAGCGTGGTACTGGTCCAATCAAGGCACGCCTCCGTCGGTAAAGATCGCTGCCAGCGTTGGCGTCCTCACAGAGTGGGCTTAGGAAGTTATGAACCAAGTGAAATATGCGTTTATGAACGCAAGATCCAAACGACTGATCGGAATTGGAGTCTTGGTTTTATTGGTGGCGATCGCCGCCAGCACTGGCTCCGATCGCAGGTATAAGGTGAAACGAGCGCGAGCGCCCCGCCCGGGTCCGCCTCTACGGGAGCTCACGATTTTCGTCGCGCCGTGCAGGTATCGCCTCCGTGTCACTTCGCCGGCCGATCTCGAAAGCAAATTGAGATCCGATTTCACCGGCTGCATCTACATCCCGGCCGATGTGACCTTCGACATGTCGGGGTGCAAGACTATTCCGGTGCACACTGGCATCTGGCTCATCGGGGAGCGTGGCGCGCTCGGTAGTCGCCCCACGCTCAAGGTGGACACGCCGGGACCGTTCGAGCTCCTCGCGGTCGGGGGCAAAGGTCGATGACACTTTCGTCGGCGCTAATGGCGCGCACATCTCTGGGATCCACTTCCTCGGTCTGGAGAACGCCGACCGCACCAACAGGGAGTATGTCACCGCCATCCAAATCACGGAAGATGCCGAGACCGCAACGGGGCGCAACATTGTCGTCGAGATTGCGAGTTCGACCAGTGGTTGGGCAGCGGCGTCAATATTACTTCGACCATAGGCGGTATAGCGGCCCAATTCCAAGCCGGCTGGCATGCACTATCGAAGGGCGACGCGGGCCTCGTCCTGGTTCGCCCCAACTTCATGCACCACAACTCCATGGATGGCGGTGGCTATGGCGTTACCGTCAGTGCCGGCGCGTGGGATGATGGTAGGCGAGTGTTTCGACTAACGGCGATTCGGTCTTTCTGACGGCTTCGCGCGCACTGGCTATATCGCGCGCTACAACTATGTCTTAAATGGCGGCTACCGGCAGGATGACTTCTACAATCAACACTTCGACGTGCACGGCACCAACGACACAAATGGCAACAACGCAAGCACAGGCTACGGCGGCTCGGCGGGAGAGTGCTTTGAGATTGCCAATAACACGATTCGGGTGCTCAGCCCAATAACGTGGGCTTCGAGACGCCCCTTCTTCATGCTTCGTTACATCACCCACGTTCGGTCCCTGATTCAATGACAACATCGATGTAGGCTGATCTTGACGCTGCTGTCGCGCAAGATCGAATGGCAATATGGGCTACGGCGGACAAGAGCGTTGCATTTTCATGCCTCGGGCAATCATTTCCAAACCGACAATTCTGGCCAGCTTGGCGCCGGCGACTTCGATGGCGACGGGCGCACCGACGTCATCGTGACGACTGGCAATGCCTAGTTCTATTCGAGCGCGGGATCGGATCCCTGGCAGTTCCTCTACGTCTCGGACAACCTCGTCGGCGATCTGGGTTTTGCCGACGTCGACAATGACGGCAAGACGGACATTCTGTACAAGGACGATTCGGGCCATATCGTCTATCTGAAGAGCGGCCGCGGGCCACCCGCCGTCCTCACCGATGCGCTCGTGCCGATGAAGGATATTCGCTTCGGGGATTTTGATGGCGACGGCAAGGCCGACATGTTCTACACGTTGGCCGGCGCCTAGCACATCTGGTATGGCGCGCGAGGATATTGGCAAGACATTCGTTTCTAGAAACGAATCGTTGGGTCAACCGGAATCAACCTCACCAGTGGGAAGAGAAACATCGACATCGCTAACGAAGGCACGGCGGGTGAGTCGGCTAGGATTCGGATCAGCAATAACGCTCACAAGAAAACCTTTATCGTCGGGATCATTTTGCCCGCCGTTACTGCATGGCGAGAGTTATGCCAAATCATTCGGCATTTAGGAAGCGGAATCGTTTTGGAACGTCAGCGCACGAGGCCGCTAGAATCGCTCGGAGTCAGCTTGCCATTTTTTGCGGCCACGGTTCTCTGAAGTGTCGTTACTATGCGGAGCGCAAACGTGACAAGCTGTAAGATTCAGCCGCAAGATAGCGCTGTTTACGCATGTGGTAATTTCTCTGCAGTTCTCTTGATAGCTCGTTTTGCCAAATGCGATGTTTGTCGCAAAAATAGTTAGAACGATTCGGACGAAAAGGCAAAGGCTTTTCCTGTGACAATCATCGAAATCAGACCGTACAGAAACTGCCTGTCTGTGAAACTCTCGACGTCCCAAATAATCGAGAACACCTCACGAAGCCATACCAGCGGATGCCGGTCACCATTGTAGACTCCCCATGCTATCAACGCGGAAACAGCCAGCAACAAGCCAACATAGCCGATGACGTCCAAGATTTCGCGCAGCCGATCTTTGAACTGCGATCACGAGCCGAACGAGAACAAGAAAGCAAAAGTGCGGTAGCATGTCCAGCGTCCTCCAAAGTAGTAACATACGTAGCATCTCGGCGCGCGTTTTGGATTTGGATACATGACCCATCTAGCCGTCAACTCTTTTCCTTCGGGACTTGTCGCCTTCCATCCTGTAATCTTGCCTTCTTTGACTGTGGCATAGAGCCGAACTCCGTCAGTGTTTGTGACAATCAAGTTATTTCCTTCCTTGAGTCTCTGATGTTTTAGCTTCGTGATTATATTTGCGCGTTCGTGCTTTTCGGGCTGTATGCTTTGGTAGTCAGATTCGAGACCAACCGGTTTCTGGTTGGTGGACTGACATGCAGAAGTAGCTAGCGCGGCGATAGACAGCGTTATGACGATTTGTGGTTTCGTTTTCATTTATATTTATCGTTTGTTTTCTGGTTTGTGTTATCTGTTGTTCTGCTCGGGCTGCCTTGAGAGTGCATTATCGCGGTGTTGGGCGACGCCTAACGAGAATTCGGCCCAAAAAAATGGGGGTTTCAAGAGAAATGGCCGGTTTTTGGGTCTAATCCCGCTTGAGTTCAATTCTGGCGCGGTCAAAAATGCCACACATAAACAAGATCCCACCCATGATGCTGTGGATGTGGGTTTGGCCTTAGTGAAACACCCGATGTTGAAGCCCTAGCTGATCAGTCTGATCGTTGACATCCCAAATGTGCAAGTCGTAAGCAAGTCCTGGACAACGATCCAAGTTAATCATTTCTAGCTCATATCTACGTCTGTTGGCATTGGATCGCTCAACTCCTGTTGGAATTTGAGAGTCAGTGTGTTGCAAGGAAGCGATTTATCTCGTCCGGAAAAGAATGCACGGAAAGGGTACTGCGTGAATATAAAGTAGCAGTAAATAGACGGCGTGCAGAGGGTACAGCGTATGATGCTTGAATACTTCGGTCAGCTCGTCAAAGCTTTTTGGGAGGGGAATCGCTAGCGCTTTCTTCCATTTAGGTAAGAAGTTTCCTGAAACAAACGTCGCTTCAAGGGCCTCGTAGAATCGCCGCCCAAACTCCGTATTGGTTTCTTCGTGGTTGAGCGTCAACCTATGAAGTGAGCCTACCTCCCGAATCTTTCCGAGAAGATTTTTACGAAAAAGTTCGTCAAAGTCTTTCCATGAAGCCTCGAATGTGTCGTTAAATATCTGGTGCGATTGGCTCCCGATCGCTTGGTTCTTACTTTCCATTTTTTTTGCTGGCATAGGATTTTCCTTTCTTCATTTCGGGTCGACTTTTAATTGTTTTGTTTTTTTTGTTTTCGTAGGTTGCCTTTCATTAGAATAAACGAAAAAGATCGACCAAAGTGATCATCTGAATTGAGATTTTTTTTCGGAGGCTACCTCGTGCGGAAACTCGCCCGCGTGCTCGTGCGTTTCGATCACGTTGCCAGCGTCATCGTAAACGCGAATCACAGCATTATGTGAACCGCTGTTAACTTGGCAAAGTTGATTGCATTTGGCCCGCGATAATCAACGCCGGACGGTAAGAAGCGTGACACCACATTTGCGGAAGCACAGGTGATTCTTTGTGGCGGTTTTCCAATACGCAATGAGCCTCCCGACGAGTCCGAGTTCGGCAATGGTGATGGCATCGACATCCCACCGCGCTTCAATCCCTGAGCCGTTATGGCGCGTCCATCGAGCTTTGATGAACTTCGGTCAGGGCTGTTGGCTTCATTCGACTGGGTAGACCGAACGCAAGCCACGCGGGACATCTCCCGCAAAGGAACAATCAGGTGGTTCCAGCGGAGGTCGCTTCATCTAAAAGATGGGGGTCAAATCTAAAGGGCGTGTTGCCCAAATCGGCCTGAGTGGAAAGAAAAAAATACCTAAGCTGGGGAGATGTGCTAAGAGAGTGTTCCCATCATGATAGGACAACGGAAGAGCGAGCCGCAGCTCTTTAATTATGCGGTAAACCTGGAGAAGCGGGTGAGAGCCAATCATCCACTGCGCCTAGTGAAAGCGGCACTCGATTTGATGTTTCGTGTGCGATGAAGTGGCGCACTGTTACGGGAAGATCGGTAACGAGTAGTGGCGCCGAAAGGTCATTCTCAAGATGATGTTTCTGCTCTTCTTTGATGCCATTGCCAGTGAGCGGGAGCTGATGGAAGTGATTGGGGAACGGCTCGATTACCTCTGGTTTTTGGATTACGGGCTGGATGAGAAGGTGCCCGATCACAGCGTGCAATCCAAAGCGCGGGCGCGGTGGGGCAAGGAAGTGTTTGAGAGCTTGTTTGTACGCACTGTGGCCCAATGCGTGGACGCGGGGCTGGTGGACGGGAAGAAGCTGCATGTGGATGCCAGTTTGATCGAGGCTGATGCGGCAAAAGAATCAGTGATCAAAGCTGCCCCGCTTTTAATCGCGGCTCTGAAGCGGGCCTATCGAGCCACGGAGAGCAAATTGGAAGAGACGAGTACACCAGAGAGCTACGAAGCGGTGAATGATCGCATGATGAGCCAGAGCGATCCAGATGCGGCTTGCGTGCGCCAGGGTGGAGGTCAGTCACGGCCGCGCTATAAACATCACCGGCTGATTGATGATAGCAAAGGAGTCATCACTGCCGTTGAGACAACGCCGGGTTCCATCGCAGAGAACAAGAAGCTAATAGGGTTGGTGGATCAGCACGAGAAGAATACCCGTTGCCAAGCCCGGATCGTGATAGCCGATCACAAGTATGGAACGACTGAAAACTTCGTGGAGTGCCAGGCGCGCGGGATCACCACGCATATGGGAGACGCCGGGATAAATGCCCATAGCGGACATGACCACACGATCTTTAGTGATGAGGCTTTTGCCTATGATCGGGTAGCTAACATTTACCGCTGTCCGGCTGGGCAGATTCTTAGGCCGCGCCGCATGCATGCTGTTCGCCGAACGATCGAGTACAAGGCTCCCGCCAGAGTGTGTGCGGGATGCTTGTTGCGCCCTCAATGTACTCGCTCTTCCCATGGACGCACTGTGCAAAGACACGAAAAACAAGCGGCCCTGGATGTAGCACGTGCTCAAGCCCACAGCCCTGCGGCACGGCTGGACCGCAGACGGCGACATCATTTGATGGAACGCAGTTTTGCTGATGCGGCTAACAATTACCTCTTCAAACGCGCTCGCTGGCGACGGCTCTGGCGACAACAAATTCAGGATTACCTGATTGCGGCGATCCAGAATGTGCGCATCCTCCTGGCCAATCAAAATCCCAAGAAAGGTGCGGCCGCGGCACTGTCTTCAGTAATCCTTCGGGCTAAGATGCCGACTTTGCTGCACTGCTGAATCATCGGCCCTGCTCAATCCAACTAGAAAACTCTACCGGCTCAATAATCTAAATACCGTTTATAGCCTAATGCCGCCTAACAAAGCCTTTGGGCAACACGCCCTCAACATTTGACATTCATTTTTTCCAAGGGAGCGCCAGTCGTTTCAAAACATAAGTAACGCTCCTTCGATTTGTGCTCTTCGATGCAGCTGACACTTACGGAAATGGATTCAGCGAAGAGCTAATCGCCAAAGCGTTCCCGAATCAGCGCGGCAAAATCGTGATTGCCACGAAGGTACGGTACGACTTTGTCCATTACGGCGAAGCACGTGGACGCGGTAAGGGCGAGATTCCGCAGGACTTTTTCGCCGGACGCGGTTACTCGCGCGACAGACGCGGCATTGAATCGCTTGAAGACGCTTACAGGCAAGAAATTCCGCAAATTTTTCGCTAGTAACCTCTCGGCGACAGCGGGACTTAATGACTTGTTGACCAGCGCGTGCGCCAGAAGTCTTTCTGCGCGCAGAAGCGTCTTCTCACGAACCTCATCAAATCAATTGGTGTGAATTCGTGAACTTCGTGTCTCGAAAGCGTCCGCCAAAAAAAATCTCAATTCAGATGATCACTTTGAAAGCTCTTTCGCGCCTTATCGAGATGAAAGCCAAACAAACAACCAAAAGGAAAGGAACAACCAATGAATTCATTAAGTCAGTTCAAAAAAATACGAATTCTGCCACTCCTCATCGCGCTTGCGCTTGCCGTCGCCGCTGGCCCCAGGATCGCGCGCGCGGACGCCGTTCTTGATTGGAACGATTACGCGGCTAACGCCATCGTCGCCGTCGCCGCCATGCCACCTCCGCGCGGGCTCATCCGCCTCGCAATGGTTCACGTGGCGATTTACGATGCTGTCAATGCAATAGAAGGGTACCCGTTTAACCCCTATGCAGTCAGGCCGAACGTAATTACTCCTGCATCGCCGGAAGCGGCGACTGTGGCGGCAGCCCACGACATGTTAGTCGCGCTGTTTCCTAGTCAGCAGGCGGATCTAGATGCCGATTACGCGGCATCGCTAGCGCTGATCCCCGACGGCCCAGCTAAGACCAACGGCATCTCTGTCGGTCAGCAAGCGGCCGCCGGAATTCTCTTATTCCGCGCCAATGATGGGCGCGATGCCGTAGTGCCTTACGTACCCGGCAGTGGACCCGGCGTTTGGATCCCTACACCGCCGGGCTTCCTAGCCGCGCAGGCCCCAGAGGTCGCGTACGTCCGGCCGTTCACGCTAAACAGCCCGTCGCAGTTCAGGGCAGAGGAGCCGCCCGATTTTTCGAGCGACACTTGGGTTCGCGATTACAACGAGACCAAGAGTCTCGGAGGGGCGACCGGCAGCACGCGTACGCCTGAGCAGACTGATCTAGCGCGTTTCGTCTCCGATCAACCCATGCTGCTGTGGAACCGCACCTGGCGCGGCATTTCAGTCAGCCAGGGATTGAACGTTTTGAACAACGCTCGGTTCTTCGCACTACTTACAACCGCCAGTAGCGATTCTTTGATTGCCTGCTGGGACTCGAAGTTCTTTTACAACTTCTGGCGGCCGGTGACTGCGATCCGCGCTGGAGACACCGACGGCAACCCGCAAACGGAGCCTGATCCCAATTGGATAGGAGTTGTGGTCACGCCGAATCACCCCGAATACCCGGCCGCGCACGGCTGCTTCAGCGGTGCGTCATGCGAGACGCTGACGTACTTCTTCGGGACCGACAACTTCAACTTCACCATGAACAGCCTCGTTCCCGGACTGCTACAACCAGTGCGTCAGTACACGAGCTTTTCGCAGGCGCTTCAAGATGCCCTCGACGCCCGCGTCTACGGCGGCATGCACTTCCGGAACTCAACTCACAAAGGCGCGATTATTGGCAAGCAGGTCTCCCACTTCGCCACGAATCACTTCTTCCGGCCTGTCCATAGACACTGACGAACCGGCATCATTTCAAAACCAACACCGAAATCCAAACGGTCCCAGCGGATATGCTAAGCCGCTGGGACCACGTTTCCAAAATTCGTGATCACTACAGTAACGCCTTGTTCGACGCGGCAGGTACAGACGCCTACAATACCTCCCGCCTCTGAACCGTAATCGGCGAGCCGTCGGCAATGAATCCGGAGCGGGGAGATTGGCTTAATGTTTCGGTGAATTGCTCGCCGTAGAGAGTTGCAATGTCTGCATTAAGTTCGAACTCACTCGCATTCCAAATTTTCCATCGAGGATGCTCCACGCGATACTCGCTGCAGCCGCTACGCAAGGCGGTGTAACCCCAGTAATGTTCAGTGATAAATTCGGCGTGCGATCCTGCTGGAATAGGTTGCGCCTCGCCAGTCGCGGTCATTTTGAGTGATTCCCATTTGCGGTCGCGGCGCCACGAGTATTCCACTTTCAGATTCTCATCGAGATGTTCGATTTCATGCTTCATCGGGACGGCAACATAATTTTCTCCGTAAAACGTCCGCGCTACGACAGCGATTGCGCGACGCGGCACAAGTTCCCGGATGAAAACCACGCCGCGCCGCCATGTGTCCTCCGATTTTCTCCGGACGTAGAAACGAAGATTCACTTCTTCGAAATCGCGGTGCAGCGGAATTGGAAGACCGAGGAGGCGTGTGTCGAGAAATAGAAACCCAACGACACTGAGGAAAGTCTCACCGTTTTCGAAGTCGATTTCCGTTTCAACCGGAACCAGCGGCGTGATGAGCCGAGGATCGACCACATAGTTCAGCATCGCCAAATAACGCCAGTTGGCCGTGAGGAATGGTTGCACGCTTCAATCGACAAAGACTGCAAGAACACATCCGGAGAACGCCGTCAGAAGCGCAATGAACAAAGCATGAAGGACGCACATGAGGAATCCGAGGTTAGTTTCGCCTGAGCTTTTCAGAAGTTGCGGTTGTCGATCTTGCGAAACCCGTCCCGCAATTGTCGTTCTGAGCGAAGCGAAGAATCTCTGGCCATTTCTCCCATCGGTCCTCCGTAACGACTAATCAGAGATGTTTCGCTTCGCTCAACATGACAGCGCGCGCCGGAAGTTCAGTTTCGTTATTGCAGCAGTCTTTCCAGAGACGGACTTGGTTGTGTGCCAAGCGCGGTCGCGCGGGCGTAATGTTCTTTGGCAAGTTCCCTTGATGACGGTTGCGCCGTGATGAGAATGACCGCGAGATTAAAATGCGCGTCGGCGTAGTTCGGATCTTCCGCGATGGCTTGAAGCATCTCCTTTTCTGCCTCCTGCTGTCGGCCTTTTTGGCTCGCAGTAATACCGAGATAATTGTGCGCGGTGGCACTGTTTGGATTAAGCTCGATTGCTTTTCTTAATTCCTCCAGCGCTTCATCGAACTTCGACTGGCGATAATGAACAATGCCGAGCGTGGTGAGCACAGAATCGTCATTCGGCGCAATGGCCAGGGCTTTCTTCAGCGTTGATTCCGCCGATCGGATCTTGCCGGTGCGAAAATAAACCACGCCAAGATTGGATAGCGCGTCGAGGTTCCTGGGATCTTTCGCCAGGACTGTCTGATACTGCTTTTCCGCTGTTCGATATTTGCCCTGCTCAACGTTCTTCCGGGCGGCGATCGCAACCTCCTGAAGTTCGTTCGGCAAAACGTTGCGGAGCTGCTGTTGAGATTGCATTCGATTTTTCCCGACGTCTGCCGTCGATTTCTTTTCAAAAACAAAATTCATTTTAAGTCCACCGGCCTTCGCATTCGAGATTGAGACTACCGGTTGTCGGAACAGAGCGAGTTCTTCGGCGGTTAACTTCGTTACGGGTTGGGCTAGGAATTCGATCTGTTTGTTCAGCAAGTCCGATCGTACTTTGAGTCTATCCAACTCGGCCAGCACCAGCTTCCACGCTTCATCGCGCCGCGCTTCTTCCTGACGTTCACGAACGACGATATTTCGCAGCAGTTCGTTTTCTCTCGAGTGAGCTGGGATGAATCCTCGCTGTTTGCTCCGGCCAGCTTGGCGGTTTGAAGTTCTGTGCCAGCGTGTTCCAGCTCAACATCAAGCTCCGCGGCTCGGGCCGCCAGATAATGGTTTCTATTCTGTGTTTCAGTTAGCTGCTGTTGAAGCTGAGCCATTTGTAGTTCCATCTCGGCCAATTTCTCGGTGCTTTTCGGATCGCCCTCACTGAGTTTCCTGACCTTCTCCTCCGCGGTTGCAAGTTTCTGTTGCAGATCATTCTTCTCGGCGACGAGCGACTGAAAACGCTCTTCTGATTCCTTCGCCGATTTCAATTGGGAGAGCGCGTCATCGCGTTCACGCTCGATCGCAATGATATGATTGTTTGCCTCGGCGAACTTCGCCTGAGTATCGTCTCTTTGCTTTTCCGCAGTCACACGCGCTTGATCGGCCGCGGCAATGGCTGTTTTTAATTGTGCAACTTCAGCGCGCAACTGCTGTTCCTGCTCACCATTACCTTCCACAGTTACCGAAGCCTTTGGTTCCTGAAGCTGCGCGAGTTGGTCTCGCGTCTGACTGTTCCGATTTCTTCGCCTCATCGAGATCGTTCTGAGCTCGCTCCAGCTTAGAATTTGTCTCCTTCAAACGCGTATCGACTACGTCTTTTTCTTTTCGTGCGGTCTCCAGATCCCCGCGCATCTTGTCGAGCGCCGCTTGCAGCTCAGCGACTTTGTCGCGCAAGTTCTTTGTGGCGACCTTTGATTGAGGTATCCCGCGGACCGTTCGCTCACGGTCTCGCCTGGGTTGTGGCGCCAAGGCTTCGGGACCAGGCTCAGACCAGGCATCACTCTCAGGCGCTGCCGGCGCAATGTCGGGCAACGGACTGGCGCTGGCGTTGAGTTGAATTTGCCTTGTGATTCGCTCCTGAAGTCTCAAAATTGCTTCACTGATTTTGCGCCCACGATATTCCACAACCGCTGGCTGCCACTGCGCGTGCGATTTTCGTAGCTCCTCGATCAAGCTGCCGGCGAACCGATACTTGGCCAAAGCAGTCTTGAATCGGTCCTGATGCTCGAGTTTTTCGCCTTGTTGCGCGGAGAGATAAGCTTTGAGGAAAACTTCGCTTGGGTCGTCCTGTTCCGCCACGGCGAGAATCGTTGCAGCGAAAAAAAATAGAGGGACGAGCAAAGCCACCCTGCCTCGCATGACGCGAGGGCGGGGGATCATACCTAACCGGCTGGGGAGATTTCCGGGCACCGGCGCTGACATTTAGGGGAGTCGCCGCGAAAAGTCGAGCCCTTTGTTTGCAAAGCCGAATGGGAATCTTAAACTCTGTTCCGCTTTAATTATGGTGGCCGTAGCTCAATGGTAGAGCCCCAGATTGTGGTTCTGGTTGTTGCGGGTTCGAGTCCCGTCGGCCACCCGTTTTTTAGCTGGAGTAATGGAGTGCTGGAGTATTGCGTCCGAATCGATGCCCATTACTCCAATACTCCACCACTCCAATGTTCCTTGTGCCTGTAGCTCAACCGGATAGAGCTTCTGACTTCGGATCAGAAGGTTGGGGGTTCGAATCCCTCCAGGCACGTATATTTAATTCGCCTCCACCATGACCATCGATCGAGACGAAGCGTTCATGCGCGCGGCCTTAGGCGAAGCAAAAAAGGCGCTCGGCCGGACAAGTCCCAACCCGGCGGTAGGAGCCGTCCTGGTGATTGGTGACCGCGTCGTATCGAAAGGACACCATCGACAAGCTGGTCGCGCACATGCTGAAGTGGAATGCTTGCGTGATTTCGGCGCATCGATTCCTGCGCGTGCTACGCTCTATGTAACTCTGGAGCCGTGTTCGACGGCCGGGCGCACTCCCCGGTGCACCGAGGCGATAATCGAAGCCGGACTAAAAAGCATAGTCATAGGCGCGACTGATCCGAATCCCCGGCACTCCGGCAGAGGCATTGTCGAACTGGAAAAGGCAGGCGTGCGAGTGCGGGATGGGATTTTGGCAGAAGAATGCACACGGCTTAACGAAGCGTTCAACAAATGGATCGTCACTGGAGAACCCTTTGTGATCGCAAAATGTGGCATGTCTCTCGATGGACGATTGACGCGCCCGCCTAGTGAATCCCGGTGGATCACGGGAAGCGATGCTCGGCGCGATGCACATCAGCTGCGCGCACGCATGGACGCAGTCCTCGTTGGAGCGGAAACCGTCCGAGCCGATAATCCGCGCTTGACCGTTCGCAGCGTGCGGCGGGCGCGACAACCGTGGCGCATTGTGCTGACCCGCTCAGGCCAACTGCCACGGCACGCTCACGTGTTGTCCGACAAATTTGCCGACCGAACTTTGATCTACGAACGAAAGTCCCTGAGGTCGGTGCTGAAGGATTTAGGTAAACGCAGCATCACCAGCGTGTTGATAGAGGGTGGCGGAGAAGTTCTTGGTGAGGCGCTCGACAAGCGGCTCATAGATAAAGTGCAGATTTATTTGGGGCCGACCTTAACAGGAGGACCTGTAATCGCATTCCCAGGAGAAGGAGTAGAAAAAACTGCTGATGCATTACGGCTGCGCGATATCGAATATGAACAGATCGGTCAAACTATCTCTTTCAGTGGGTATCCAGATATTCAAGTCCCCGAATAACCAGGAAACTTTCGGCCGATTTTCCTGTTAAATCAGTAGGAGGTAAATAATGAGGAAACTTCTGTTGATTGCAGTCGTGGCCGGCGGTTTGACGGTCGCAGGGACCACGCGTTCTGATGCTCAAGTTTACTTCAGTATCGGGTTCGGTCCGGGCTATTACGGATATTACCCTTACGGGTACTACCCGCACTCGTATTACAGACCTTATTATCGATCCTATTACCGGCCGTATTACTGGTACGGAGGGCATCGTTATTATCGCAATCATCACCGTTACCCCGATTATTACCGGCACTAATGTGACCGGAATAGCCACACCGGGCTGGCTCGAAGCATTTCGAGCCAGCCTAATTTTCAAGCGGACAACTCGCCAAGAGATCCGACTGCCCGAGACAGGCGTTCCTATCTTCCCGAGTTTGCGGAAGGCACCGGTTTAGACCCAGGGCCTCTGCCCGGCTCATCGATCTGGAACTCTTTTCTTAACTGTTGAATGAGCGCGGGTATCTCCTTTTGCCTCTCCGTTTCGATTTGCTGCCGCAGCGACTGCTCGACTTTCCGGCGCTCCTGGATGTACCGCGATTCAAACCGCGCGCGTTGCTGTGAATTCAGCTGAAGACCCGAGTCACGAACCGCCGCGTCGGCGTCGCGCGTGAGGATCTGCCGTCGCACATTCTCGCGTTGACGCATGAGGTTGCGCTGCTCCGGAGTCATTTGCATCCAAAGCTCAGCATTGCGCTGGAAATTTTGACGCGCATCCGGGGGCATTGCGAGCCAGCGGTCTCTGACGCTTTGCCCTGAGGGTGCCCCATTAGGCTGACCCGAAGGCGGTCCATGCGGTTGATTTGGCGGCGGCCCGTGAGGCGCTGCCATTTGCGCGGGTCCACGAGGTGCCGCCATTGGCGGAGGCCGGGCCGCAGGGCCGCCGCGATGCTGTTGCGGCTGCGCTTGCGCGTAAGCGCAAGACAGAGCGAAAACGGCCAAACCAACGAAGAATTTACAAGGTTGGCCTATCTTCCCACACGCTATTTTCATCCCAGGCGACCAATGCATCCAGATCAGCCACAACGTCATAATCCTGTGGATCGACTTTAGCCACTACATCTGAGTCGCTCGAAGACGTTGTTCGCGGACCCGGATAATGCGTAACAAGAGCAACTGCGACAAAAACCGCCACCACTGCCGACGCTCCAACGACCTTTCGTAAGCTGAACCAGTTCCACGCCCGTTCGAAACGACTCGGTTCCTGCCGAGTTTTTCTTAGGACATTTCGAGCAAAAAAAGGCGAAAGCGTGGGCTTAGGAAGCCGGCCGAGAACATCCCATAGCTCTTTGTCATCTTGAGGTTCCATGTTGTCCATTCGATTCAACAGCCTGCATGCCTCGAAGTTGCGCTCCAACGCGGTCGAAATTATGTTTAAATTCCCGGCGCTTCAAGAAAACCTTCCAACTGCCGAATCCGGGTTGGATGCCGCATTTTGCGCAACGCTTTTGCCTCGATCTGCCGGATCCGCTCACGAGTAACCTGGAACTGCCTCCCTACTTCTTCCAACGTTCGGCTGTAGCCGTCGACGAGGCCGAAACGTTGCTCGAGGACCTGCCGTTCCCTGTCCGTGAGCGTTTCCAAGACATCCTTGATCTTTTCCTTTAGCAAAACGATCGCGGTCATGTCGCTCGGATTTTCGGCGCCTCTATCCTCGATGAAATCGCCAAAATTAGTTTCCTCGCTCTCGCCTACCGGTGACTGCAGCGAGATCGGTTGCTGTGCCATCTTGAGCACAGCCCGAACCCGGTCGACCGGCAGCAAAACTTCCTCAGCTACTTCCTCTGGCGTAGGCTCCCGCCCGTATTCTTGGACCAACTGTTTTTGCACGCGCAAAAGTTTGTTGATCGTCTCAATCATGTGCACGGGAATCCGGATCGTGCGCGCCTGGTCGGCGATGGACCGGGTAATTGCCTGACGAATCCACCAGGTGGCATAGGTCGAAAACTTGTATCCGCGCCGATACTCAAACTTCTCGACTGCCTTCATCAGTCCCATGTTTCCTTCCTGGATCAGGTCGAGAAACGACAAACCGCGATTGGTGTATTTCTTCGCGATGGAAATAACGAGACGAAGATTAGCCTCAACCATTTCAGTTTTGGCCTTGAATGCCTGACGCAGCCAGCTTTTCAGCGTCCGATATTCCTCGGAATAATCGGAAAGCGTAAACCAGAGGCTGATCTCCAAATCGCGAACCTTGTTCTGAAGCTGCAACCGCCGTTTTTTGCCGCGAGGATTTTTGGCGAGCTCGGTCTGGAGATACAGCGACGTGTGATGCGCTTCGTCGGCGAGGTGCACAAATTCCTCGGTTACTCGCTGCTTCAAATAAAAACGAGGGTAAATCTTTTGCAGGCTTGCCATCGTTCTTTGCAGTGTCCTGCGCTTTTGCGACGCCCTTTTTGAACAATCGCGGACAAGCTCGGAAAAGTGGCGGTTGACGGACACGCTCAATTGCTCCACGTCCTTACACAATCGTGGCAGGTTCTTCATGTATCTCTCGCGGCTCTCGATTTTCTTATCGAGAATCACGCGATCGAATCGTTCCCGGCCTTCGACGAGTTTTTGGGCGAGTTCCAGATGGCCGCGGGCAACAAACCCGAAGCGACTGAGATGTTTTTGCACCATCGCTTCAGCCTCCTCAATTCGCTTCGAGATCAGAACTTCCTGATCCCGCGTTAGCAGCGGAACCTGTCCCATCTGCTTCAAATACATGCGGACCGGATCATCCAGAATATCAACTTTCGGTGTCGCTCTGCTCTCTTCTTCCTCTTCCTCCTCATCGACGTCTTTTTTGCCGTCCCTGTACCGGTCGACCTCGGAGGCCTCAATGATGTCGATCTCCAGGCGGCGCAGACGCGTGAGAATCAAATCGAGTTCGTCGGCGTCGGTGACTCCTTCCGGTAACGCCTCGTTCAGATCGTCGAACGTGAGATAACCCTGTTCTTTCGCCAGTTTGATCAGCTCTCGAATGCGTGCTTGAACTTCACCCGAAGAATACAAACCCGTTACTCCAAGCGCCGGCATCGAAAGAGTTCCATTGTGGTTGGCTCCTTGTGACGAAGACTTGATACGCCTCCGCTTCCGAGAATTAAGTCGCGGCGGCTTGCTGTGGTTTTTTTGCGAATTCAAACGTCTTTTCGGTACATTGCGGCCACGGCTGCTTTTAAGCCGACGAGCCGACGACTGTCGGCTGCTCCCCCTTCGTTTCGAATGCCTGGCCAAGTTTGTTTGGTTAAGAATTTGGTCTAGGACCTTCGGCCTGCCACGCAGCAGTTGAAGACATCTACACGTCTCCTCCGCCGACGGGCCGAGGAAATTCGTGGAGCTGTTCCTGCAGGTCAAGAATTTGTTTTTGCAAATTTAGGACGTCACCAGCGCTCAACCCGGGGACTTTGATCCGGTTTTTTGCGACCTCCAAACGACGACGCACAACACTTTGACAGGTCCCGTACCACCACTTTTCGACCATTGGCTCCGTGGCCGCTGGCATCTTTTGCATCAGCCAGGCGGAAATGAGCCGTTCTTCCTCTGGCGAAAGGGTAGCCATGAACGCGTTCATCGAGGCGGTGTCATCCGGTTGGAATTCGCTTTCCAAAATCCGGATCAGAATGTCGGTGTCCGGTATTTGCTCGAGAATCTCACGCCAATTTTGCGCCTGAAGGAAATTGCGGGCGTCTGCATCGCGCAATGCCAGGAGGCAAAGCATCACAATATCATGCGGCGGACTGGCCGCGGCACGGGTTTCAGTTGTGCTTGAGTCCGTACGACCAGCTGGCACGCGAGCCTGCTTTGCCAGAAGTGATTCAAAATCGCCAGGCGCAACACCGAGGCGCGCCGACGCTTTGCTGACCACCTCTCCCCGTAGAACCGGATCGTGCACTCGCGACACCGTCGCCGCCAAATTGCGCGCGGCTTGAATTTTTGCGCTAATGGAAGTCAAGTCGATGCTCGCGATCTCTCGCTCGATCCGATACTCAAAAAAATCTCGCGCGTTCGCTACGCGTTCGTCGAATTGCGCCTTTCCCTCGCGGCGAACAAGCGAATCCGGGTCTTCGCCCGGCGGCAACTCAACGACACGGATCATAAAATCGTTTTCCAGCAGTGCATCGAGCGAGCGCTCCGCCGCTTTGGCGCCGGCTGCGTCCGAATCGAAGCACAGAACTACTTCTTCAGCAAAACGCTTTAGGATGCGCGCCTGATTTTCTGTGAACGCCGTCCCCTGCGGCGCGACGACGTTCGTGATGCCTGCTTCGAACAAGCTAATCAAATCAAGCTGGCCTTCGCACACAATCGCACAGTTCGCCTCAATCAATGCGCGCTTGGATTTATGCAATCCAAACAGGACGTTGCCCTTTCTGAAAAGCGGTGTCTCCGGTGAGTTCAGGTATTTCGCCGCGCCTTCCTGTTCTTTCAGTAAACGCCCGCTGAATGCGATGACTTCACCTTCGCGGTTGCAGATGGGAAAAATAATCCGAGCACGAAAACGATCATACGAACTTCGAGGATCGAGGTTTGATGTCTGTTCGTCGTCCTTCGTTTTAATAAGGCCGCTCGCAATGAGTTCGCGCGTATCATAGTCTTGCCCGCGTGCCCAACTGCCGAACGCGTCCCATTCATCCGGCGCGTAACCAAGCTGCCAACGCTTCGCGATTTCGCCCGTGATTCCGCGTTGCTTTAAATATTTCCGAGCGGGTTCTCCGACCTCTCGCTTGGTCAGATTTTCGTGGAACCATTCCGCAGCTTCGGCATGTAACTTCAGTAATTTGCGGCGAGTCTCGTACTGTCGGTCTTCATCTGCCGCGCGACGTTCTTCGACTATACTGATTCCCGCGCGCGTCGCGAGCTTGCGCACAGCTGCTGGAAAGTCGACGTGCTCATACTCCATTACGAACCGGAAAACGCTGCCGCCAGCGTTACAGCCAAAACAATGAAATGTCTGCCGACTCGGGCTCACCGTGAACGACGGTGTTTTCTCCTGATGAAATGGGCAGAGCGCCTTGAAATTCGCCCCGGCGCGCTTGAGCGGAAAATACGAACCGATGACGTCGACGATATCGTTCCCGGCGGCGATTTGTTCGATTGTTTCTGATGGAATTGCCACAGGGAAACTGGCAAGCTTATCCACGCCTGATCAACTTGAAAGATGAAGATGCTTGCGATCAACATATGCCTCGCTTTTGTATTTGGCGTTGCCGCTCCGGGTCCCGCGCACAACGCCATTCGGAAAGGCGACGTCGTCGTGGTGCCTTTGCATGGTGAAGTCGCACCGTCGCTGCTGGCGTTTTTACGGCGAGCGGTCAAAACAGCCGAGAGCAACGACGCTTCCGCCATTGTTTTCGACATGAACACGTACGGCGGCCGCCTCGACACAGCGACCGAGATCATAAACGCGCTCAACCAAATCAAAATCCCGACCTACACGTTCATTAACACAAACGCAGGATCCGCCGGCGCGCTCATTGTCATCGCCACACAACACATTTACATGGCGCCGGTCAGCGCAATTGGTGCGGCTGCACCTATCCTTTCGACAGGCGAAGATCTGCCCGCCACAGCAAAGGAAAAAACGATTTCGTATTGGTCTGCACTCGTCCGGGGCTCGGCCAGCAAGAACGGCCATAATCCCGACCTCGCCGAGGCGTTCATGAACAAAGAGAAGGAAGTAAAAATCGGCGACCGCGTCGTGCATCCAAAAGGCGCAGTGCTAACACTCAACGCGCAGGAGGCGACGGAAAAGATCAATGGCAAACCGTTACTCGCCGAAGGCATTGTCGATTCGGTTGCCGATCTAACCAGGAAAGCCGGACTCAAGAGCAGCATTGCCAGGATCGAACCGACTGGCTTTGAGCAGCTCGCATTTTTGATCACTACGCTAGCGCCATTGCTGCTGCTTGGCGGAATTCTCGGAGCGTATTTGGAATTTAAGATTCCCGGCGTGATGTGGCCCGGCGTGATCTCTGCAATTTGTTTCGCGCTCTTCTTCCTGGGCCATTACCTCGCAGGACTCGCCGGCTGGGAGGTCGTCGCACTCTTCGTTCTGGGAATGGTGCTGGTACTGATCGAAATACTTTTCTTCGCGCACAGCACGATCGTTTTCGGAGTTGTCGGCGTCTTTCTCATCATTGGATCGTTGCTGTGGACAATGATCGATCGGTACCCGCAGCAACCTCTTCTACCGACCGGCAAAATGCTTGCCGTTCCATTGCTCAACATGTTCATCGCTCTGATCGGAGCGTTCATCGTGATTGCACTCCTTGCGCGTTATCTTCCGCGTACGAGTTTTTACCGGCGCTTCGCCTTGATGGATTCAAGTCCTTCCGGGCCGTCTCTCGCCGGCGCGCCGCGACACTTCGCAACCGCCTTGGCGCTCGCGCCCGGAATGCACGGCACAGCCGTAACCGTTTTGCGTCCTAGCGGCAAAGCACGTTTTGCTGATCACGTTGTAGATGTAGTTACCGAAGGTGAATTCATCGCGCGCGAAACACCAGTGACTGTCACCCAAACCGATGGAATGCGCGTCGTCGTGAAAAGCGCGGCTGCGGTGTAGTCCATCTTGCTTATCCACCGGCAACGACTCGGACGAATTCGATACGGTCGCCTTCAGCAAGGGAGCGGTCTCGCCATTCGCGTCGATGCAAGGCGAGGCCATTGTGCTCCACCAAAATTGATTGCGGCGGCAATTCATAGCGCTCGATAAGCTCGGCGATCGTTTTCGCTGCACAGACGTCCACAGATTCGCCGTTGACCGAAATTTTCATCCCCGACAAAGAACCTGATCCCAATCTTTCCAAACCGGTTCGAGTCCTCGCTGACGAAGGACAGCAGCGATTTCGGCAGGTGAGCGCTCGTCGCTGATTTCGAATTGGCCAGTGGCGAGCTGATCTTCGCCATCTTGATATTCCGGCGCGACGATTCGGCCACGGACAGTGCGATGCAAATGTTCGCAACCTTGCCGGGTGTACCCGCCGGGCTCGGTATGACTGCCGGCGCTCATCATCGTTACTCCGATCGAGGCGAGCGCATCGCGCAGCGGCGCGCGCTCGCGGGTGCTAAGCACAATGCCGACTTGAGGAAACGTGATGCGCAAGGCGCACACCAATTGCACAAATTCGCGATCGCTCATCGTGAATAGCGGCCGAAATCCGCCTGCCGCCGGGACGCAAACGGGCGACGCTCACGGTGATTTGCGCTTGCCAACAGCGTTTGAACAAATGTTCCAAATGTGCAGCCAGCGCGACCGCTTCATCCTGCCACCGCGTCAGCCCGATGAGCGCGCCGATTCCGAGCCGGCGAAAACCGGCTGCATAGCCGCGCTCCGCGCAATCGAGTCGATAATTGAAGTCGCGTTTCGGCCCGGCCGTATGCATCTCGGCATATACACCGCGATTGTAGGTCTCCTGATAAACGACGAGGCCTTCGGCACCAGCGTCGATAATCAGCGCGTAATCTTCGGTATCCATCGGTCCGACTTCAATGGCGATCGATGAAAAATCGACCGCAAGCGCACGCACACATTCATCGAGATAACCGCTGCTCACAAACTTCGGATGCTCGCCCGCGACCAGAAGGATTTGGCGAAATCCCTGCCGCGCGAGATGCTGCCCTTCAGCCATCACTTCATCGACAGTAAGTGTGACGCGAAGGATCGGATTATCCCGCGAGAAACCGCAATACTGACAATTGTTGACGCACTCGTTCGAAAGATAGAGCGGTGCAAACAACCGCATGGTTCGGCCAAAATTTTGCAATGTGAGCGCTCGGGAAGTTTGTGCCATGACTTCGAGTTCTTGATTGGATTTCAAAGCAATCAGATGCTCAAAACGCCCGATCAACTTCGATTTTCTGAAAGCAAGACTGTCCAGTGTCTCGATAAACGACATCAGGTAATCTCGTGCGCGTGGTTAGCTTCGCAAATTTCGTACAAAAAAAGGCGGCGTCCGGTATTCCCGACGCCGCGATAGCGAATGCTTTTGTGATGAGCCTAGAAAGCGAAATTCACGCCGGTGCGGACCATACCAAAATTATTCTTTGGGCCATCCACGAAATTCCAGCTGAAATCACTGACCCAACCGATGTGTGGAGTTATGCGAATTTCCATTCCACCGCCAAGCTGGCCGATTGCCCGTGTTTCTGCATCGGTGTGGCCAGTTGTCGCAACAAGATCGAAACCTTCTCCCGGCTCGATAAAGCGTTGATTGACTTGCTTCTGGCCACCGCCAAAGATGCCGCCAGCTCCGCCAAAGATGTACGGCGCGAAGCGCGTGCAAGAAATTGGGTAACGCAGCGTCAAGGTGCCCAGCACAGCGCCGATCGCGTTTCTCTCGCGGTGGATGCCGTTGCCAAAAATTCCGTCACTGAAATCGATGAAGACATCTTGCCGCGCCTGGTTAGCATCAGCCACCCAGCCCTCAATCCCCACACCAACGTAACGCATGAAAAAATATTTGAGATCGATGCCACCCCCCCAAGCATGATCAGCCTCAATGTAGCGGTCATCAATCCAATTAGTTCCGGTGAAAACGTATGCGCCCCAAAGCGAGACGTTGAATTCCCTGTCCGCATACCACTCCGGACAGGGTGGTGGAGCAACCTGCTTGATTTCCTTTTCTGAATAGCCAACGCCTGCAAAAGCGACCGAGGCGACCAAACTCAATCCTAGCAGGCTCATCAGCAGCCTTTTCATCTATTTCTCCGTTTGATTAAGTCTCTCCCAACGTATCCAGCCTTCTCTGTGAACGACTTCCGCGCAATGCGTTTGGATGCCTGAGTCTGAGCTGGCCAGTCTGACATTGCAAGCTTTTTCAAGCGCGGCTGTCAGCGTCAGGCCTTCAGTTCTGCCCCGGTATTCGCGTCCGTAATGACAAACTTCTCGTGATGAAATGCGGGATCGGCCCGAAACATTAATCGCCCGGCGTATCGGCGCTCGAGTTCAACGAGTAGTTCCTCGTCCTCCTCTTTTAATCGCTTTAAAACGTCGGGGTTCAGGATCACCCGAATGTCGTGGATGGAATCCTGGTACCGGCGCATAACCGTGTTGAGCGTTCGGTGTAATTCGACGCTCGTGCTCATCGTCGTCTTGACCACGCCGCGACCGCCGCAATAAGGGCAATTTTCATAAATGGTGTCGCTCAAGCTCTCCTGCGCTCTTTGCCGCGTCATCTCCATTAGGCCGAGCTGTGAAATGGGAAGCACATGCGTCCTGGCTTTGTCGCGCTTGAGCCTCTCCTTCATTAAATTGTAAACCGCCTGCTGATCTCTGCGGCTTTTCATGTCGATAAAGTCAGCAATAATCAATCCTCCGATGTTTCGTAACCGAAGCTGGCGCGCAATCTCATCCGCCGCCTCGAGATTGGTTTGCAAGATTGTTTTCTCGACGTCGCGCCCACCTTTGTTGCGTCCGGTGTTCACATCGATCGCCACCAGCGCTTCGGTCTCGTCAATCACAATGTAGCCGCCGCACTTGAGCCAAACCTGCCGGTGAAATGCGTCATCAATCTGTTTCTGCACGCCGTACGTCTCAAAAATTGGTGTGGCACCATCGTAGTGACGAATGCGATTTCTCGCGCGACGGGAGATTTGACCGATCATGTCAGTCATCCGATCCGTTGCCCCGCGATCGTCGCAAAGGATTTCGTTGATTTCTTCAGTAAGGAAATCGCGCACCGTTCGCTCGACCAGATCGGGTTCTTCAAAGAGCCGGCAGGGGGAAGAGTTATCGCGAATGGCTTGATCGACTTTAGCCCATTGATCCAGCAGAACTCGCAAATCTCGGACAAAATATCGGGCGCGTTGACCTTCGCCTACGGTGCGGATGATCACGCCAACCCCTTCGGGGATCTCCAACTGTCGCAGAATTTTGCGCAGTCGCTCGCGCTCTTTCGGCTCTTCAATTTTTCGAGAGATACCGCTGCGATCGCTGAATGGCATCAGAACCAAATACCGTCCGGCGAAACTGAGATTGGTTGTGACGCGCGGGCCCTTCGTGCCAATCGGGCCTTTGGTGACCTGCACAATCACGTCCGAGCCCACCGGGTAAATGCTCGGTATATCTTTTACGGTAATCCGTTTTCGAGGGCGCTTGTTGGACCGTCTGTCGATTTCTTCGATTCCGCTGTCGAGCGCCGCGGGAATGGCGTCCCAGAAATGAAGGAACGCATTTTTTTCAAAGCCGATGTCAACAAACATCGCCTTCAAGCCCATCTCGATGTTTTTGACTTTACCCTTGTAAACGCTGCCTACAATGTTCCTCGAGCTCTTACGCTCAACGCTATATTCCTCAAGTCGGCCACCCTCTAGTAAGGCCACGCGAGTTTCGAGTTTCTCGACACTCAGAACGAGCTTGTTGCCGGTCTTGCGTGAAGGAAGACCCAAAATCTTTCTCACTTTGTCTATCATAAAAATGGAGCGGTTGGCCGGTCATCAGCCGAGCTGCTGATATGAACTGCAGGAGCGATTCTGACCGGGGGTTCATCTTGTAGTTGAGCGCTGCTGCCGGCTGGGCTGCGGCGGTGGCGGTGCCGGCTGGCGCTTTATTCCGAAAAGCCGCTGAAAAAAGTTCCGCTGAGGCTGAGGCGCCGCAACCGGGATAGCGCGAGCCGAGGCAGCCGCAGCACGCCGCGCTACTCTCCCGCGAGAATCTGCTTCCGGTTCAACGTCAGGCGAAGCATCCGAAGTTGCCATTTGCACAGTGGCATTTTGCGAATCACTGGCAGTTTCTTCGTCCTCGGCTCCAAGATTTCCTCCAGCATCGTGAAAACTCACTTCCTTAATCAACACGAAAGGATTGGACTTATGCGCGGGTGGCAGCCAAGCCACCTGCATGTCGAATTTGCCTTCATCAAGCGCCACTGTGCGCTCCAAGATTCTGTCGGCGATCGGGGCCGCGATACTGCCGCCGTGGCCGGAGGCGCCCTGCACCATCACTGCGATGACATACTTCGGATGGTCGTATGGCGCGAAACAGGCAAACCATGCCACGTTTTCCTCGTGGCCGCGCTCGCTAGCCTGCGCGGTGCCGGTTTTTCCAGCAACCTGCACATTCTTCAAACGTGCTCTGCCACCGGTGCCACCGTCGTCATTAACCACCTTCCAAAGGCCCCTGCGAACCAATTCAATCTGATCAGCCGAAATTTCCTGGCGCAAATCCGATCTCACCCGTGGCGATGGCACCACCGGGTGGCCTTGCTCATCCAGCAAGGGGGAACCGTCTTGGTTCAAGACCTTGTCAACTAAACGTGGGTAGTAGCACACGCCGCCGTTTGCAATCGCCACATACGCCATTGCGAGCTGAAGTGGCGAAACAAGGGTGTAGCCTTGGCCGATCGTAACGTTTGCTGTTTGAGCTTGTGACCATCTTTCCTGCGGATGGTGAATCTGCATCCACTCCGGTCCCGGCATATTGCCAGTCTGTTCGCCGCTGAGTTGCAGACCTGATTCCTCCCCAATACCCAGCATCTTGCCAATATGATCAATCGACTGAATCCCAGCGGCATTGCCATACTGGTAGAAAAAAGAGTCACACGACACTTTGATGGCATCAACGAGCCCAACTGTGCCGTGCCCGGAATGTTTCCAGCATTGGAAGTAATGATCCCCATAACTCACGCCACCGCTGCAGTTGTAACGCGCGTTTGCGAGATTTTTCGTGCCGCGCAGACCGGCGAGCGACGTGATGAGCTTAAATGTCGAGCCTGGCGGCAGACAGCTAATCGCACGATTGACTAACGGATCGCTCTCATCTTTCTGCAGCGCTTTCCAATCCTTTGCCTTAATGCTTGGGATAAAAGTATTCGGGTCGAATGATGGTACAGTAGCCATCGCAAGAATGTTGCCATTATTTGGATCGACAACTACTGCGCCCGCCCGGGGCACGGCACGCAACGCTTCCTCGGTAATTGCCTGAATGCGAGCGTCGAGCGTCAGGAAGACATTGGCGCCTTGTTGCGGGGGATCTTCGCGCAGCACTCCATCAATTGTGCCCTTGGCGCTGCGCCGTAAGTAACGCACGCCAGGTTTCCCGCGCAGATATTCGTCCATCGTTTTTTCGATATTTGATTTCCCTTCCACATCTGCTTGGTAAAAGGTGAATTTTCTTGCTTCCTCTTGGTTCACATCGTCCGGCACGCCGACATAACCAAGAATGTGCGCGGCTAGCGCCCCGTAAACGTAAGAGCGCACCGGCTTGATCGCGAGATCAACACCAGGAAGTCCGACATCGTGTTCGGCGAACTTCGCCATAGTGGGGAAATCGATGTCCTTTATGTAAGAAAATGGAACCTCGGTATCATTGCGGAAATGTTTCTGCAACTTGCCCGCGTTGTAATCGCGCGCCAGATCAAGCTCGTTAAGGCGCGGAACAACGCCATTGTTAACGATCTTAATGATATCCGGCTCCTTCATGTCCTTTGGCATTCCGCTAATGATCGCCCGATATTCGCTCGTAGGCGGTGAACCGAACCGTTCGCGGTACCCTTTAACCATCTCTGGCAGATAGAAATCGACCTCATAACTGGCGCGATTCTGGACCAGGGTCAGGCCGTTACGGTCTTTAATCTCCCCGCGCACTGAAGGAATGCGCACGGTTGCTTGCGAGCTGCTGCGAATCTGGGACGTCCATTCCTGGCCGTGCGCCACTTGTATCCACCAAAGTCGAACACCGAGGGAGCCGATACCCAACAGCATGAAAAGACCGAGAAATTGAATCCGCAGACGCGAATTCAGGCGCCGCTTACTCATTCTGTTTGTCCCCTTTCGGGACCGTAAGAATACGCAGTGATCTCCCCGAGCCACTGTAGTCCCCAGAAAAAGATGGGCGCGATGGCCATCGCGACAAGACCGGGTCCGCCGATCTGCCACCAGATTTCCCGTGTAAACACGAGCGAGCCGCGGCGAAACGTAATCATAAGATATTGCGCCAGAACGATAAGCGAGGTGAAAACGCCGCTCAGGAGACAATGTACTTCCCAACGACCACGGGCAAAGAGTGGTCGCAAGCCATGCATTATTCCTGCCAGCACACCGTAGAGTAGTATCGACGATCCGGCTGAGATTTCAACCTTGCCTCCGATCACCTGAACAGTAAGCGCATCCAGTAAAACGCCTGCAAAGAACGCCAAGGCCAGCATCAGGGGGAAAGGCAATGCCATTGCGCCGTAGAAAACAATCACAGGCACGATGTAGATGTGCGCGTTGTAAAGCCACGGAAGTGTTGGAATTAAAAGCTCGGCGATCTGCGCCACCAGCACTAATCCCAGGAGAACAAGAAAAAAAATCATCTTCGACCCGTTACCACAAAAACGTCCTCCAGATGAGAAAGGTCGACGGCAGGTGTTAGCTGCGCCTGACCGTCCAGTTCGCGCACACGAAAATTTTTCACAGCTCCAATAAACAACCCCGAAGGAAAGACACCACCAACTCCAGAAGTATAAACTTTCTGACCGGGCTTCAAATCGGCCTGCTTTGACAAAAAATTCAGGTCCAAAAACGGCGTGAGACCGCCGGTCACGCGCTCGCCGGAAACGATCCCCTGCTCGCGACTGCCTTCCACTGAGGCTGCGATCCGGCAGTTTTCATCAGAAACCAGCAAAACAATCGAAATCGTGTCGCTAACAGTGGTCGTTTTCCCGACCAGGCCAACGTCGGTTACCACCGGCATATCCGTTTCGATCGAGTCTCTTTTGCCGCGATTTATGGTGAGCGTTCGCCACCAACTGGACGAATCGCGGGCGATCACTTCAGCTGCGACTAATTTAAATACCGAACGCTCCCGATAATTGAGGGCGTGGCGCAGCCGGTTCACCTCGTGCTCAACGTCGCGCAACCCTTGGTTGGTTGCGCGCAGTTCGCGGTTTTCGACCTGCAAGGAAGCGTTCTCGTGCTCCAATTCGTCGAGCGACTTTAATCCTGACCGCACAGAGGTGATCTGCTTTTTTATTCCAGATCCGCCGGTCAAAAATGGCGCCAACATCCGGTAGACACCAGCCTTGAATTTCTGCGTTGTATCGGGACCGAAGCTCAGAAAATAGCCTAGCGCGGCACCGAAGATCAGCAGCGCAATAATGTTTGTGCGGCTCATTGAAATTGGCGATTGCCGACTGCCGATTGCCAAATGGCGACTCGACAACTCACCGGCGGAGGGCTAACGAGCTTTCCGGTTTCCGCTTCCCGGTGTCCGCCATCACTGGCGCCACTGGCGATCGGCTGAAGCCACCTGACGCAAAAACTTAAGTTCATTGAGGCATTTGCCTGTCCCCTCCGCCACCGCGCTGAGCGGATCTTCCGCTACATGGACAGGCAACCCGGTTTCCTCACTCAAAAGCTTATCGAAGCCGCGCAGCAGTGCACCGCCGCCTGCCAGCACAAGCCCGCGATCAACCAAGTCGGCCGAAAGCTCGGGCGGACATCGCTCAAGAGTGATGCGCACTGAATCGACAATTGTCGAGATCGGTTCGAGCAGGGCTTCGCGAACCTCTTGAGAGGTGATCATAAGTGTTTTGGGCAGACCAGCGACGAGATCACGGCCTTTAACTTCGACGCTTGTTTCCTTTTCACTCGGATAGGCCGAGCCGATTTTGATTTTGATTTCTTCCGCGGTGCGTTCACCAACCATCAAATTGTAGGCGCGCTTCATGTATTGCACGATCGCCTCGTCCAATTCATCGCCCGCAACGCGGACGCTCCGACTAAACACAATTCCTGAAAGTGAAATGATCGCGACCTCGGTCGTTCCGCCGCCGATATCGATGATCATATTACCGGCAGGATCCTGCACCGGCAGTCCGACCCCGATCGCTGCTGCCATTGGTTCCTCGATCAAATACACTTCACGCGCGCCTGCATGGGTCGCTGATTCGCGCACTGCACGCTTTTCCACCTCCGTGATTCCCGATGGGACCGCAATAACGACACGCGGTTTCACCCGCACTTTGCGATTGTGCACCTTGGTGATGAAATGCCGCAACATCGCCTCGGTAACTTCGAAATCAGCGATCACGCCGTCCTTAAGCGGACGCACCGCAACGATATTTGCCGGCGTGCGCCCCAACATGCGCTTGGCTTCGTCCCCCACAGCCAGCACTCGATTGGTACCGGCCTGCACCGCTACCACTGATGGCTCACGTAAAACGATCCCCTGATCCTTTACGTAAACAAGAGTGTTCGCCGTGCCCAGATCGATCCCAATGTCGCTGGATAGCCAGCCGAAAAATCCGTTGAACATGAATTATTTATTAGCAGCACTGTCCAGCTCGAAGCAAACGCGGTCACGCGGCGAGATTCGGCCGACTGAAACGCGGTAACATGAGAAGGGGGAGCCTGCCGTCAAGCGTATTTCTATTGGAGTGATAGAGTATTAAGGTCTGACGAGTTTGCGATTAGTGCATTACTCCTTTACTGGGATCACCCAATGGGAAAACTGATCATCGCACCATCGATTCTTGCGGCAGACTTCTCGCGGCTCGCTGAGGAAATTCATCGCGTTGAGGCTGCGGGCGCCGATTGGATTCATTGCGACATCATGGACGGCCATTTCGTGGATAACATTTCCTTCGGACCGGACATTGTGCAGCTCGTTCGCAAAGAGACAAGCCTCCCGCTCGATGTACATTTAATGATTGAGCATGCGGATCGCTATGTGCTGCGATTTGCCAAAGCTGGCGCAAATTCAATTACCGTACACGTCGAACCAGAAGCCAAACACGACGTTCTGAAAACGTTGCAGCAGATTCGAGACGCCGGCTGCCGCGCAGGCCTCACGCTAAATCCCGCGACTCCATCAGAAATGACCGAACCGTTCCTCGAATCGGTCGATGTGCTGCTCATTATGACTGTTCATCCGGGTTTTGGCGGACAACCGTTCCGCGATGACCAGATGCAAAAGGTCAGGTGCGCAGCGATATGGAATCAATCGCGCGAGCATAAGTTCGACATCGAGGTGGACGGCGGCATTAATCCAAAAACCGCCCGAATCTCAGTCCAAAACGGCGCGAACGTCCTCGTCGCCGGCACGTCGATTTTTCGCTCCAACGATTATGCCAAAGCAATTCGTGAATTGCGCGGCGAATGAGAGAACGAAAGATCCGAGCGCTTAGCGCATTTAGCCCGCTCCGGCGACCACTGGCTCCGCTTCTGCAGTGGTTTCGGCCATGACTTCGTCGGTCTGTGTGACACGCACAACTTCTTCGATAGTTGAGGTGCCCTGGGCTACGCGCCGCCAGCCATCCTGCCGCAAAGTCTCCATGCCTTCGGCAATAGCACACTGCTTCAACTCGCTGCCGTCACGCCTCCGCATGATCAGCTTTCGGAGCGGTTCGGTAATGACGCAAACTTCGTAAATCGCTGCGCGACCCTGATAACCGGTCTGGCGGCATTGATCACACCCCGCACCGCGCCGGAAGCGAGTGCCGAGTTCCTTCAAAGGGAAACTGATTTCAGCAAGGTAATCGCGAGGATAATCAACTTCTTCGGCGCAGTCTGGGCAAATCGTGCGCACGAGCCGTTGCGCGATAAATGACTTCACCACAGAGGCGAGCAGAAACGGTTCGACGTCCATGTCGAGTAAACGGGTAATGCCACCTACAGCGTCATTCGTGTGCAGTGTGCTGAAAACAAGGTGACCCGTCATCGCCGCGCGAATCGAAATGTCCGCAGTCTCGACGTCGCGAATTTCGCCGACCATCACTACATTCGGGTCTTGTCGCAAAATGTGTCGGAGGCCTTTTGCGAAAGTCAGATCAATCTCTGGTTTCACGTCGATTTGCGAGACACCAGGGATTCGATATTCCACCGGTTCTTCAATCGTAATGATGCGGCGCTGCACGGAATTGATGCTGCTGAGAAAACAATACAGCGAGGTTGATTTTCCACAGCCTGTAGGACCGGTGAGCAGGATAATTCCGTTCGGTTGGGTGAGGAGGTTCCGAATGATCTCTTCCTGCCTCTCGCCTAAATCGAGTCGCTCGAAATTGAAGTGCTGTTCGCCCCGGCTTAACAAACGCAGACTGATTGACTCGCCGTTGACAGTTGGAATGGTCGACACGCGCACGTCTATCTCCACGTTGCTCGCGTGCAAATTCATCCGCCCGTCCTGTGGAAGCCGTCGCTCGGCAATGTCCATGTGCGACATCACCTTCAAACGCGAGATGATCGCGGATTGTAAAACGCGCAATTGCGGTGGCACAGCGACTTCGTGCAAAATACCGTCGATCCGATAGCGAATGCGCAGATCGTTCTCCAGCGGTTCCACGTGAATATCAGTCGCGCGCTCTGCAATAGCTTCGCGAATGATCTGGTTAACAAATTTTACCACTGAGGCTTCGGGATCGTCGGCATTCAACTCAATCGCCGTCTCGGTATCCTCCAGAGCGTCCATCGAACCCCTGGTCTTCAGAATCTCGTCGAACGTCTCCGCGCCAACGCCGTAGAGAGTTTTCATCGCGCGCAGAAGCTGCGCGCGCGGCACGAGCACCCATTCAGCAGGTTTTTTCAACAGCTGCCCGGCAAGCTGGCGCCCGATCGAATTGAAAAGATCGTAGGTCGCCAGCACGACCGAATTTTCCTTCGACTCGATCGGTAGAATCTGATGTTGAAAAACGAAACGGCTTGGCAGAATCGACAAAGTGGTGCGATCGATTTTTTTCGCGTCGATTGAGACGATCGGCACCCGGAAGAACTTCCCGATTGCGCCGAGGAAACGCTGTTCGTCCACCTTACCCGAATCCAGCACCTGACCTACCCAGGAACCTCCGTTAAGATTGGTAGCCAACTCAGCCGCCTCTTCGGTCGAAGGCACACCGCTTTCGAGCAGCAAATTAATTAGGGACTGACTCGGAGCTGCGTTCATTCCGCAAGAATCACGGCAGGTGCAACGCCCGCCGCACGGGCGTATCAAGATTGCCGGTCACACGCATCGAATAATTCTTCTGCAGCCGTGCGATGGCGTAGCTCACTTCTGGTGTGAACACGCCGTCTACGGGTCCGCAATAGTAACCCAGCCGATGCAAAGCGGTTTGCAGTGACCCAACGTAAGCCGGGTCCAACAGAAGTTGTTGACGCGCCTTAAAATAGTACTCCCAGCGCCAGGCATATCTCGGGGCGAAATCTGTAGCGTTCACGTGAGGCGTTTGATGCACGAGCCCCCATTCGTCTCGTTGCGCCAAAGGATCTGTCGATCGGAAGATACCATAATCCACTACGTCAAACTCGTCGGCTCGTCCAACGACCGCGGCGAGGCCGACGATCAACACGAGTGCCATTCGTTTCATAATTGTAAAAATCAATGGAGGTCCTTATCGCCCGGAAGATCCGGCGGCGGTAAAACTATCTGCTTGCCCGTCTCCACTTTGGGGCAGTCTGGACATTCGGCCTGGTCCAGTTCCGGGCCAAAATGGGTATGAGTGTTCTCCCATTTCTGCCGCAGTCGATAAAGATCCAGCTTCGTCAAGGTCACCTCTGGACACATCAGAATAATCAGTTCGCGACGCTGCTTGCCACTCGATGTGGAACGGAACGCCGCGCCAATGAGGGGAATACGCGAGAGATAAGGAAAGCCTTGATAGTTCTTCTGCTTTTGGTCTTCAATTAGTCCACCCAGGACAATCGTCGATCCGTTCGCTGCGGAAACATTCGTGCGTATGTAACGCGTATCAATGGTCGGGACCTGGTTGCCGCTAATGTTTACATCGCCGCCCGGGACAATGCTGTCGATCTTTTGCAAAATATCGAGCGACACCTCCTTCTCTGAGTTAATGAGCGGGACGACCTCAAGCTGCAACACTACCTTCTTGTACTCAATGCTCGATGATACCGAGGCCACATTTTGTTGGCCCACCAGACCATTATTAACGTTGCTGAGGGTACTCACCGGAACTGGAACCTCCTGGCCGGACGCGATGATAGCTTTCTTGTTGTTGCTGGTGAAAACAGTTGGTCGAGAAATAACTCTGAATCGATTCGTCTCCTCCAGCAGATGCACAATAGCCGCAAAAGCGTTGCCCGCTGCGACGTAAATGTTCGTTCCATTGCCTACGTTTTGGATGATTTGGCTGAAATTGATCAGATTGGCCGGATCGAGGACGTTGGGGACAACCGGTGCCACGCTGCTGCTGGCGGATACGGAGGAGCCAGGGATCGGAAGACGCGGGCTATTGTCCCCAAAGACACTATTATTCCGCGAGGTGCCCACAAACCTCTTGTTGTACTTTGCGAACCAATCGACACCAAATTCCTCGCTGTTGTTAAGGGTCAATTGCCCAATCACCGTGCTTAATGACACCTGCGGGGCCTTAACGTCCATTTCGTCGAGGATCTTTTCCACCTTCATGACCACTTCGCGATTGCCAAGGACAATTATTGAGTTAGCACGTTGATCTGCGATGAGCTTCGAATTGCCGATGGTGACAGCCTTGGGCACCGTGTCTACCGGCTGAGTGGAAAGCTCCTCGGAAATATTAAGTGAGCTGCCTGTGCCTCCCTGGCTGCCGCTATAGTTGTTCGTCAGCGGCGAAGTACCCGCGCCCCCCCGCTGTTGCGATTGACCCGGCGGCGATGGTCCAACGCCCGGAAGTCCGCCTTGTCCTCCACCACCGGCGCCTTGTTCTGTTCCCGGTTCCGTCAATGCTTGGACAAGAACTGGCAAAATGTCGCCGGCCGAAACGTATTTCAGATAGCGCGTGACCGGCTTTGCAAATTCAACGTTGGCGTCAAATTCGTGAATCAATTGCCGGATAAAGGGCATGTTGATCGGCCGCGTCACGATGTGAATACGGTTCGTGCGGACATCGGGAGTGATCTTAATTTTCCCAACGATGACTGCTTCTTCGGAAAGAATACCGCCGCCGCCTGCATCGCCCATGGGCATCGGCTGTGGCACACCTCCGGGGACCTTTACGCCGCGAACCCCCGGCTGACCCGGTGTCTCACTGCCCTTCTCGAAAATGTCCTTCAGCATGTCAACGACTTTGCTGGCGTCCGCGCGTTCCAGTTTTATGAACTCGCTCACCACTTCCGCCGGCGCCACGTCTACCTGCTCAATCACTCCGGCAAGTTGCCGAATAATATCGGCGTTCTGGGTCACAAGCAGGCTTGAGGATTTCGGCAACGCCAAGATGTTGATCGTCCCAGAGCTCCCCTGAAAATACGCCATCAAAACCTGTTGAAGCTCCTGCGGATCGGCATACTGCAGCCGGAACAAAAAGCTCACCACAGGGTTTCCGGACGGAATATCGCCCAAGTCGGAGATGATCGGAACCGGTGCTTTGCGCGGATTCTGGCCGGCGCCGACGACATCAACAATGTCGCGACCCGCCGGAACGAGCGAAATCCCATTGAGCGCCATGCTCATCTCGATGATCTTGATCGCCTCTTCACGCGATACATCTTTGGCGATGAAAATGTTAACCTTGCCCTGCACGAAATTATCCATCACCAACTTCTTGCCGGTGAGCTGCTCATAGAGATGCAATACGTCGACTACGTCGCTGTTAGGGAATTGCAGTCGCACGGTAGCCGGCGCATTCGGCGGAGCGGCAGGCGCATCCTCTTGTGCCGGGGGACTGACTTGTTTGACCGCTGGAAGAGCAGGACGCTGCGAGTCCCTTTGAGCTGGAGCTGCGGTCGCGCTGGCAAGCACGAGTGCCACGATGCAGAAAAGCCGATGCAGGATCCTCTTTTCCTGGATCGCCGACCGTAGTAGATTTGTGAAACCCATCAACGTATTTCCCTCTCTGGAACGGTGCTTCAATGGTAAACCTGGACGCGGCAGGGAGTCCTAGCTTATAGGAGATCGCTTTCATTGCAAACGAGACTCACGCTTGCCATCATCTGCAGTTTCCTGATGGCGCCCCTTGGTTGCGCCGAACCCGAACAACCTCCGAATTCAGTCGCTGAAATTCAGTCGGCCCTGATCGCCCAGCAGGACGCTTGGAACCGCGGCGACATCGACGCATTCATGAACGGCTATGCGCGGTCGGCATCAACGGTGTTTGTCTCACAAGACGAAGTCAGCCGCGGTTGGGAAACAGTGCGTGATCGGTATCGGGCGAAATATTCCGATCGCGCGAAGATGGGAACGCTCAGTTTTTCTGACGTTGAAGTAGCGATGCTTTCGCCTGACGCAGCAGTCGTGCTCGGTCGCTGGCGGCTAAAGCGCACAAACGACGAGCCGCACGGGCGGTTCACACTCATCTTTAAACGTCTGCCTGAAGGCTGGCGGATTGTTCATGATCATACGTCCGCTGCGAAAGGATGACGCGCTCTATGCACGGGGCAGTTACTCGCGATTATGGTGAAACTATCGTGAATGCAGCATCGCTTGTGTCTGTCACGGACGGAGCTTCATGGAAGCGTATTCGCACCTTCGCCGCCGTCGTGCCAGGGCCGCGCACCTTCCACCGATAAAAGCCGGTGTCCTCTGCCTCGCGGTCGATTCTTCTCCAGGTGGCGCCGTTGTCAGTGCTGTAAAAAATGTCGACGGGGCTACGGCCGGGGTTCGTACGGCTCCAGTGGATGTTTTGGTACTGCCCGATGGTCCAAACTTCTCCGCCGTTGGGCCTGAGCAGCGTGATGTACGGGCGCTGCACAGTGAAGTTGGCGTCGCTCTGGTCTGTGATGGACCGATTGCCCTGCAACAAGATCTTTACCCTGGCCTGAGTGGTAGGGAAATTGTCGACTTGCCACGAATAGCTCAACGATAACGCCGGGATGTCCTGCGCGATCCTAAACCAGGTAGCTCCACCGTCGCGGCTGTACTGAATTATTAGGCGGTCGCTTTGCCTGAGGTTGGCGCCGTCCCACTTGATCCTTTGAGTACTTCTCCGCCGACCAGTATTCTCCGCCATTGGGCTGGATGATGGTGAGTTCGGCCCCGCCTCCGCCTCCCGGGCAGAGATCCACAAGCGTGGTTTGATCATTAGTGATTATGAAGTTGCCTGTTTGCGTCGCAAACGCGGGATTTGAGACCGCATAGGTATGCGACCCGGGTGGCAACACCGCATCGAAAGTGCCGTCAGTAACGCTTGCGCCATATGCTCTGCCATCGATTGATACCGACGCGTTAGAAAGAGGTGCGCCTCTGTCACAGACAACGAAGTGGGCAGTTCCTTTTTGCGGCGGTGTGCACTGGGCGAATTTGAAGTAGCCGACCCGTGTCTGCCAGTCTCGGTAACTCGTCGTGGCGTAGGTACTCGTTGGTATAATAGAAAGTGCAGTCGTCCACGGGATCGATGGTCATGTCGCTGTAGTCGCCCCAGCGCTCGTCGTTGGGTTGGCTCCCGGTGCCGTCAAAAAGATGTTGTTCACCCGACAAGACGTTTAATGGATCAGTAGCCAGTCGGCCTGCATAACGGATTTGCGGGTGAATCGTAGCGCTGGAAGCGCTAAAACCGAGCGCAATGTTCCCCTCGTTATCCGACGCAATGCTACCCATCCAACGCCAGGTACTGTCGGGTTGGTAGGTGCTTTCCTGCCCAACGGTCCAGTTTCCCGGGGGCGCGCGGTGCAGCTCGAACCAACGTATGCCTGCGACCGAATTTGCGTTGACCGAAAAGTTGTTGAGTAGCGACTCGTGACCGTCAGGAAATCGGCGATAGGCGTTGCGGAACATCAGCCGGTCACCGAGGCCGTCCAGTCGGTCCGTTACGCCCAATTGGGGCACGTCGTCCCGGAGCCTGGAAAAGCCTGCCGCCGGAACACGCGCCTGGACCCTAAAGCTGGAATTAGCCGGGTGGTCCCAATCAACATGAAAGGCCCATACTTTATAAATGAGCGACCCCGGTGGAGCAGTGTCGTCCTGCTGGGGAAATGCTACGAAATGATTTGCCGCGCCCAGGGGTGGCAGAAGGATGCCATCGAGGTCGGAAGGCAGAAAACTTGCCTCTGTCCGGAGTTCGTCTTTGGAAACAATTACTCCTGGAGTTTGAAAGGTAGCAGTGGGATCGCCTACCAGCATCTTTGCCCGATCAAACACAAAGGGCTGCGGACCGAGCCTTATATCCACAGGCACATTTGCGGACATGTAATAGCCATCTGGCCAGACGCCGAACTTGGGATAATCTTGTATCGGCTTGTCCGTGAGATGAAAGTGGTAGCGATACCACGCACCCGTGGCGTCCCCAGTCTGCGAAATGGCGATACACTCGTCTTGCGGGTCCTTTGCGCCGCTGGCGGTGGCGAATTGACTGATGACCCATCGGTCAGCGAGCCGATCATAAACAACTATCGGATCGCCATCCCCGCGGGTGTAGCACGGGCCGCCAAATCCGGCCCAAACAGAGGTGATTGGAATGGGGCCGAAAAGTGATGTGCCTGTGAGTTTGTCGAAGACCTGGAGACCCGCGTTCACCATTTCGACGTATTGAGTTTTACCAACCGCACCATTGGTATCGGGCGGGACACTAACGCTGCACCCGACGCAGGGCTTCGACATGCCGGGCCATTGTCGAACAGGCCCGGGAAGAGCAGGCAGCGTCCTTAGCGGCTGCCAGAAGCTGTTCTGAATCACCGGATCTGGAGCATCCATGTGTTCGATTGGCATCTTTAGGGGGACAGTTGGTTCCCGTTCCTCTCCTATCTGCGGCCATATCACTGGCTGGTCGCGAAGCGGGAGCGACAGGTCGCTGTGCTCCGGCCGTGTGACCTTCATTTGGCCTGCTCCTTGTCCGTTGGTGTCCGCGTTTGGCTGGGCGGATACGTTCGAAAAGGCGCCAAAGCCTAGCAGCGCAAGGAAAACGCCAGCCAGACTAACAAATAGTCCGATTAAGACGTGAAGATTAAAAAACGCAGATTTCGAAGTGGATTTCTTTTTCATGGGATGAAGGCTGCACGATACAGCGACGTTGCCGGAACCAGGTGGAGCGGTTGGAATGTTAGCGATTTGTTGGGGGGTTCTTTCAAGCCGGCCTCAAACTAAAAACTACATTTCTATTTGAAGCATTACGAATCGGTCAAGACTCTTTCGGAGACAGTGATCGATGCGCAACGACCATCCAAAAGCTGCCGACATTTCCTACCCTCACAGATCAACCAGTTGGCAAAAAAAGCTGGTCCTAGGGCAGACGCGGGCATTATAAATTGCGTCCTATGAAAACAAATTTCCTGCACAGATTGAAAAGCAATGTGCGTACAGGGCAGACGCGCGTCTCGGCGAAATCGAACCTAACAATACTGCTTTTGCTTTTTGTCGCACTAGCGCTTGCTGGTTGCGAAGGTATGGTATCGGGTTCCTCAGGAGCAGGATCGCCCTGGCCAGCAGCCGCTACGGGCTCCTCGGCTCCTGCTGCGAGTCAAACTGGGTTCGCTTCAGGCCTCAGCGGACGCTGGTATCATGATGGCAAACCGACAAGCATAGACGTGGCACCCGATGGTCGAAACGTGACGGTAATCGACGAGGTTGGGCGAAGAACCGACGGTTACATGACTTCTCATGGCGAGTTTCTGATTCCCAGGGACAATCTCCGAGGCCGTCTTAGTCACGATGGACGCCGCATTTCCTGGTCGAATAACGGCGAGTGGACTCGGGAACCACATAAAGGCGGATCTGATCGTGGACAGGCTCCGGGTCAGGGTTCGAGCGTCAGCGGCTGGTATCATGGCGGATCTGATGTTGGGCAGGCTCCGAGTCAGCGTCAGGAGATTAGCGGACGGTGGTATCATGATGGCAAACCAACAAGCATCAGTGTGTCGCCCGTTGGTAGTGTCACAATAACTGACGAGAATGGAATAATCACCAGCGGGCATATGATCAATGCCAGTGAATTTATGACGTCTGCATCGTTACGCGGCAGTATCAGTCCTGACGGACGACGCATCTCATGGTCAAATGGCGGGACTTGGACGCGCTAATTATTACAGTGATGCGATGGGACTAGCAGTGTGATCCAACCCCACGGGCACGCTGCCGAGTTCAAAGAGGGATAGTGTTTAGCTCGGCAGCTTTAGTCGCTCAGAGCCTCAACTGCAGTCAATCAGTCGCGCTAGCGGTTGCCGCTGTAATACGTCCTAGCTTGGAACTCCGGTGACGAACCTTGAATCGATACTTTCAGCGGGACTTCAGCAGGTTCGTCACTCGAACGTATCAAAACTTTGATCGGCACCTGAACGTCTGTTTGGCCGGGAAAAAATTTAGCGGTTCCGACGCGTGAATAGACTTGCCATCCTGGCTCTCGCGCTGAAACTTCCACAACACCTGGCATAGTAGCGGCGCCGTTGAACCGAACATTTACCGTGCCCGGTTTCCAAGACATCATATCAGGATTCAATGGACTGGCGTGCACAGAGACAATGCGTAAACCACCCGGTATCGGTGCACCGGGCTGCAGATAAGGAACGACCGCCGGCGGATTGTTCTCGGCAGGCATCATTCCTTCGCAACCGCTTAGAAGCAACAACGATATCGCCAAGAATAATGAGGAGACGGCAACTTTTGACGGATTCATCATTGCCTAGTTAGGCTGTTCCACCAGAATCAGTCAAGCTTGCGCTGACTGTTGCGAGAACACAGGCTGCCCCTTCGAGAAACTCTCGGCTGGTTGTCAACCCAAGAGCAGTGACTTTCATCCGCTTACATAACAAACGCCGATTACCGCGTTGAAGTTTTCCTAACATCACCTCTCGCTTCGCGCTTGAAGGGATTGCAACGAGTCCGCCTTTGCTAGGCCGTTACGAAGGAAACGCCTGGATTAGCGCAAAAGAGCGCCTCTTCAAAGGCCGAATTATTGGCTGAATCCTCGGTAAATCTTGTTAGGTGTCGATTCATTCGAACCGCGGGCTATCGCTGATTCGCTCCTCTTTATCGACCAAGGGTGCATCGATGACTAAATTCGAGGTATTGCCGGCTCCTATCCGTTAATTGTAAAGGTGTCACGATTGGCAGTAGGGGCGATTGACCTCAATCGCCCGAATTTCTGAATCTGTATTAACCTGTAGCCTCATTTCTTCTCGGGTGCGCCATCCAAACGCTTCAGAACGCACGCGAGTTCAAACGGTGGTGAGTGTTAACGTGGGTGAAACAAAAAGCCGCCACACGGTGAAGCGTGACGGCTGATTGTTGAAATGCTACTAGTTAGGGATTGTTCACCACTTGCGGGCTATGCTCGCCTTCTCCTCACGCGTAACACTCTCCAGATCATCATTAGTCGCTACGGCGTGATAAAGGTCCTGTCGCTGCCGAACCTGGTGCCGACACTATTGCTAGCTACAATTCGGAAATGATAGGTGGTGCGTGCACTCAAGCGCGTGATGTTCGCGGTGACGTTCTGGTAATTAATGCCAGTCTTGATCTGGTTGGGCGTTCTGGATCCGTAGCTCATGGTTCGTCCATACTGAAAGTACACCGTGGTGCTCGATCCGTGGGGATAAACGTCTCCGTTGAGTCTGGCTGAATGGATCTGAAGCATGTCCGCCGGATTGGTTATAGCGATCGGAAAGCCAGTTTCGGGAAGTGTAGTCACACTTACAACGTTGGAATTTCCACTCGTAACGTTACCGTTATCTGCCCGTACCCGATAGTAGTACGTGGTGTTCGCGTTTAACCCGATCACGCTGCGACTAAGCTCGTTGCCGACGTTGAAATTTTGATAGCCTGCGACGTAATGGGTAAACGAATTATTGATGGCTACATCCAGCCGATATGCGGTTGCGCCGCTCACGTTCCTCCAATCGGCTCTGAAACTGTGATTGGCCACAAACGTCGCCGGATTAGCTACGGGTGGCGACAGTGTCGCTGTCGCCGGACCCAGGTACTGTCGTATGCGGCCAAAGAAATCAGCGAACGGGCTATACACGGCGACCGGATTACTGCACGTGTCCTCTCTAGGCCCGCAACTTAGGACAGCCACAAGCTGGTGAGTATTTAAAGTGAAAAGGCCGGAGCCACTCGATCCCCCCTCGATCGTTCCAACCGTCCAGTCGATTTTATAACCCCTTGGCACACCACAAGCAGGGAAATTCGCGTCGTTGATACTGCCGGTCGATCTTCGGAGGTATGATGGGATACTTGGCGGTCTGTACCCGCCGGGATGGTGAAGCCCGAAAACGCCAGCGCCAATTCGTTGACGGGTGGAGGTCCAGCCGGAAAATACCGCCCCCGGAGGAGCACTATTCGGTAGACGTAGCAGCGAAATATCCGGGAGCGTCGCAAGGAGATTGGCACCGCCCGCCTGGTGCACTATGCCGTTCCTCAGCATCATGCTGTTACAACTGGTGGTCTGATAAAACCAATATACTTCCACCGTTTGAGCGACTGCCTGGCTATTGACGCAATGATTGGCTGTCAAAAAATAGGGAGTCTCATCATGAGCAGAATCGTTCAGCAGAGTACCGGTGCAGACGGACGGCCCATTAACCGGATCGATGTAAAAAATTCTCGCAACGGCATTGTTCTCGTTAACGGAGTTACATGACGCGTCCACCTCGCAATTAAGCACATCGGGTCCATTGAATCGGAGTCGCCAATCTAGCTCGGCGAAAATGTGCGATACCTCAAAAATCTCGAATCCTTGTCCGCTTTCATTATTTCTCCTGTAGAACTCGATAACGATCGTGTCCCCGTCGACAGTGCCTGACCAAAATTCTCCGCTGCCCCAGGGCCCCTTGTCCGTAAACGGACCAAAAACGATGCTCTCGGGCGCGGTGCCGTAGACGTACACTTCCTCGCCGTCAGCAAGCGCAAAATTGCGGAAATGTACGCCTATACCAGAAGCGCCGGAGCTCTTGATGACCAGCACAATTAACTGAGAGCCATCTGGATTAGCGAATTTCTGTGCTCGCGTGTTCGGCGAGACTTCGACACTTCTGTTGATGCCTATTTGGTTCGGCTCAAGCGTAAGCAACCGTGCATCCAACTGTTCCAAAGTCACGCTGGGTTGGTTCAGATCTATGTGCGCTCCGTAGCGTGCACTGGGTAGATCCGTGTCAGCGCGAGTGCGCATGCCTTCATTGTCGCTGCTGGTCGAAACTATCGCGGGCACTGACACTTCCGGCTCAGTTTGGGAGTTACCGCTCGGTTGTGTGCTGGGTGACCCAAACAGCGTCGTCAGCGATGCTACGGAGAGCAGAACGAACGCGGGATAAACAAGGCTCCTTATTGTTTTCATGTGTTAGTTTTTGTCCTAATTTCTTCTGTTGAGGATTGGATTGTTGAACTTCATTAATTGCATCCATTTCCGTGCGGACCCAGGAAGTATCCTCAGGAGGCGCTTTGAAGAAGCGACCTCAGTCGGTTGACTCGGGGCTCCAGTTGGATCTGGGGGATCGCGCTAAACGGTGTCTCAGCGAAGATCCGGCCCCCGCGGCTTATTCAGCCGTGCCGAAGATAAGGTGAAACTGTCGGATGACGTAATCGGGGAGGCTTTTACTCGGTCCGCGACAGTTGTCGAATTATTTCACGCGCTCCGCAATGCTCCGGGCGATCACAGCACTGGATCGCCGATTCGTTTCTTCATCTCTTAGCCACGGATGCACACGGATGCTGCAACGGATGTGAAGCGTGGTCTTTGGGCCATACACAATTTGATCGAAGAAACGCTCGATTTCGGTCGAAGAAATCGCACAATCCCCATTTTATGAAACGAACGCTGCTTCTGATCTCCGGCGCCACTTTGATGAACCGCTGTGCTCATCCGCCCAGCATGCTCTGGCACACATTCGGATTGGTTCTTCTACCAGCAACTCTTCTGACGGCGGCGTTGGCGCAGAACAATCAGCCGCCGCGTTCCTTGGATCCGCCGGTTTTGATTTGGGATATTGATTTAAAATCGGCAAATGATGTCCCGCGAAACTTCCGCACGACTAACGACCGGCCTAACGAGGGCAGCAATGAAATGACTGCTACCACCGGCTTAAGCGATTTGCGGGCCTCGGGCAGTGGCGAATTTAGTTTGGAAGGTCTGAAAACTTTGTTACCGCGAATGCAGGGTCCTGTGACCGTGTTCGACTTGCGCCAGGAAACCCACCTGTTCGTCAACGACCTGCCTCTGAGCTGGTACGCGTCACACGATTGGGCAAATGTCGGACGAACACAGGCAGACATCGAGAAGCAGGAAGCAGAGCAAGTGCAGTCATTTAAGCCGGGAAGTGACATCGATGTACGGCCCGGCCAGCCGGTTAAGCACGAGGACGGCAGTTCTGTCAGGCCGCAAAGCGTGACCGTCCAGCGCGCAAGCACGGAGCGTGACGTTGTCAAAAGTGCCGGCGCGCATTATATGCGCGTCGCCGTGACGGACCATGCGCCTCCGCTCGACAGTGCCGTTGACCAGTTTGTCGTCGCTGTTCGCCGGCTCCCGCAAAATGCATGGGCGCATTTCCATTGCGAAGCGGGCCTCGGTCGCACAACCACGTTCATGGTGCTTTATGACATGCTACGAAACGCCGATCGAGTGTCGCTCGACGAGATCGTTCAGCGTCAAAAAATTCTCAGTAAGGGCTACGACGTGTTGCAACCACCTGATGCCGACGGCTGGAAGGCTCCTTATGCGGCCAATCGGGCCAAATTTGTCCGCGCATTTTACGATTACGCGCGTGCGAATCCGAACGGCCGACCGAAGCTTTGGAGCGAGTGGCTGAAGTCCGGTGCGCAGTGATCGCGGCGCGTGTTTTGGATCCGTAGTAAGCCTACCTCTGTTGTAATTAGCGTAAAGCAGCCAGTCGATCGCTAATACCTCACGCCCGCAGTCCGTTGAGAAGCTTGTCATGGATATTGTCGAAGCCGCCATTGCTGAAAACCACGACCACGTCTTTTGGCCGGAGCATCGGAATGATTCGGTCCACAATTGCGTTTGCATTTTGCTCGTAGAACGCAAGGCGGCCAGCCTCAGCGATCGCTGCGACAACTTGCTCCGGCTTTAACCGCTGATCTTCGGGAATTTGGTCGATACGGGCGACTTGCGAGATGAATACACCGTCGGCCAGCTTTAGCGCTTCAGGGAGTTGCTGCTGAAACACCGCACGCCGGGTCGTGTTCGAGCGCGGTTCGAATATCGCCCAGAGCCTCTGCCCACGAAACCGATCACGGAGTGCGTGCAATGTTTGAGAGATTGCAGTAGGATGATGTCCGAAGTCGTCGATGACTTTAACGCCTCCAGCTTCCCCCCGAAGCTCCTGTCGGCGCGCAATGCCCAGAAAACTGGAGAATGCGCTGGCGATTTCTTCTGTCGGCACACCATAAAAACGCGCGGCGGTCGCCGCCATCGCGGCGTTACGAACGTTGAATTCGCCAATAAGCGGAATTTCGAAAACGTCTTCACCGAGTTTGAATCGAGATACACCGGCTGAATAAGAAACCTCTCGAATTCTTTGCGCGCAGTTTTTCGAGAAACCCACTTCGACCATCTGCGCCAGGCAGTCTTTCGCCACGTCAACGGAAGTCGGATCGTCGCCGTTCACGACCACCATACCGTTTTGAGGAACAATATTCAGCAGGCGGCGAAAACTGAGCTTGATCTCATCGAGATTGTTGAAGATATCCGCGTGATCGAACTCGACGTTATTCACGATCACGAGTTCCGGCAGGTAATGAACAAACTTTGAGCGCTTGTCGAAAAATGCGGTGTCGTACTCGTCCCCTTCAAGCACGAAATATTTTGAATCGTTGAGTCGAGCGCCTTCGCCAAAATTTTTCGGAATGCCGCCGATGAGATAACCCGGGTTGCGTCCAGCTTTTTCCATTATCCAGGCAAGCAAAGCGGTAGTCGTTGTTTTTCCGTGCGTTCCGGTGACCACGAGATTGTGGCGTCCGCGCAGGAAAAAATTCCTGAGCACCTCTGGCAACGAGAGATAAAGTAGTTTTCGGTTTAGCACGGCCTCCACTTCAGGATTGCCGCGCGTTATCGCGTTGCCGATCACCACCACGTCCGCATCGGCCGGCATGTTCTCCGCGTGATAACCTTGCATCAGCGCGATGCCCTTCTTCTCGAGGAAGGTCGACATCGGTGGGTAAACATTTTTGTCTGACCCAGTGACCTTAAAGCCGCGCTCATGCAACGCGACGGCAACTGCGCCCATCGCTGTCCCGCAAATACCAAGGAAGTGAAAACTGTTGGGCGTTTCTTTCACGCGGGTTTTCTACGCCGCGTCAGCGAGTTTGGCTAGTCGCATCTGTCATCCCGAACGCGCGCAGCGAAATCGCTGGACCGCATGAATGTTACTCTTCGCTTCGCCGCGGGATCCTTCGACTCTGAGCTCGGGATGGCGGTCGCTGCACAACCGTCATTTCTTCTTGAAGACTTCGATTGCTTCCCACGCTTCGTCGGGCGGAGCTTGTTCGTATTCGAGCGCGCGATGCAGATACATCTTGGCCAGCAGATCGTCTGGATAAAATTCCAGGAAACGTGAAAAAAGAATTTTCGCGTCGATAAAATCGCGGGCGCGGAATTTCTCCAAAGCCTCTTCATACGTTTCCAGCCATCTCAAAAACTCTGGATCCGTCTCTTCGCCTCGGGCAGCGACGAAAGTAAAAACGTCTACCGGTTTGGTTTTGCCCTTCACCTGCACGCGCGCCACTGAGCGTAAATAAACTTCATCCCGGACCAGCTCGGCAACCGACGCGCCTACGAGCATATCCACGCCGTAAATTCGGGTAAGCCCTTCGAGCCTGGATGCAAGATTCACGGCATCACCTATCACCGTGGGATCCATTCGCTCCTGCGAGCCAATATTACCAACGATCACCTCACCGTGGTTGACGCCCATGCCCATGCCCAATCCCATTCGGCCCTGTTCGCGCCAGCTTTGATTGAGTTGACTCAACTGCCGGCGCATTCCCAACGCCGCGCGCGCGCAGCATTTCGCGTCCTGCGCTGTGCCAAGACTGCGCACGTTACCCCAGACGGCCATGATCGCGTCGCCGATAAATTTGTCGAGAGTTCCGCCATTGCTGAAAATTTCGGAAGTCATCCGCTGAAAGATATTCATTGAGCTGCGCGACCAGCGCTTCGGGGTCGGCTTTCTCTGCCAGCGTTGTAAAACCAATCAAATCCGAGAAACAGGATCGTCACCGGCACGCGCACACCACGAAGGGAGCTGTAGTAGCTGTCGGGGTTTTCCAGAATTTCCGCGACGAGATTTTTCGACACATAGCGTTCGAGCGTCCGCCGGGTGCGCAATTTTTCCAGCCGCTCGAGGAAATATTCGAACCCCAGGGAAAACAATCCGCTGAGGACCAGCGCTAACAACACGGGAACGGTAAGCAGCAGCAGCCCTGTTTTATCGTAGAGTAATCGCGCCGCTCCAAGATACGTGGCCGTGAGTGCGACGAGTGCCCCAACGCAAAGCAACGGCCTGCGCAAGAAAGCAACAAGCAACCACGCGGCAAGGCCTGCTGCCCCCACCAGCGCCAGCCCAACATTCGGCGGAGTCGGCCGCAGAAACTCATGGCCGAGCGCGGCAGCCATCGCCTGCAAATGAAGTCTGGGCCCTAAAGTGGCTGGGCTCATCGGCGTATCGACGACGTCGTGCAATATCTGTGCAGACGCGCCGACCATCACGATCTTATCTTTGAAAAACGCGCCATCAGCGTAATTGGCATGCCACAATTTTGGATCGAACACTTCGTAGAGTGGACGCGGTTCGTAAGCCTCACCGCCACTAAAGCGAATCATATGGCCATCAAAATCCTGCGGCACGTCGCTTGCATGGCCGATTTTCGTTAGGGCTCGCCCGGAAAAAGATTCGTAAACCTCCTGGCTGGGATGCGGCGGCAAACCGGCCAGTTGCCGGTTAGTCACATGATAAAGCACAGTGCGGACTTTTCCGTCGATCGGATCCGCCCAGAAGTTCACAAACCCTACGCGATCATCCTGGAGTTGCGGCGACGGAATTAACGCATTGTTGGGCGTAACCTCCTGGGCAGCTTTTCCCATATCGAAATTGGCAGCCATTACCACCTTGTCTCGATAGCGGTCGAGTGCGGCATGAAACTCGGAATCGCCATCTTTATGCTGGTCAAACATCACGTCGAACATCACCAGGCGCGCACCCGCGCTAAACAGACGATCGAGTAGGAGCGCCCAGATTTCGCGTGACCACGGGAATGGACGCTCGGTCATCACCTGAAACGCGCGGTTATTCGCGATTTCGTCGGGCGCCAATGGCGGCAGTTCCAACGTGCTTTGGTCCAGTCCCAGAAAAACAAAATCGTTACGCGTTGCAGTTTTTCGGCCCTCTTTCCGAAGCAAGTCCTCGAAGCTCTGTTCACCTCTCCACGGCGCCGAAAGAAATGGTGTTGTCGGGAGGAAATGCCCCAGAAAAATCAGACCAGTCCAAAAAACGCAGATCGAAGCCAGGATCAAAAGGCGATAGCGACTGAGCCAATTCACGCGCGCATTATACCTCTATTGCCGGATTTTAAAATTCATTCCAGCGTGATGGGCACCACCATTAAATCATTAGTTCGTTCAACCCTTTGGAACCTTAAAACCTTAAAGCGATGCAACGAACTTAGTTAATTCTGCTTGACTAGGAAATTGCAAAGCCTCACAAAAACCAAAGTTTGATCGGCTCGCAAAATTTCTCGAAATCTCCCTTAGGGCAGTCTCTGTTCATATGCGCAGCGATTCTGATTTTCGCGGGTCAGCCGACGCAAGGCCAGGCACCGCCCGGTTCGGCGCAAAATCGCGCGCAATTGCTGGGCAGGCAGCAGTATCCAGGTCCAAGCGCCACACCGGGCGCCGAAACTGAAAATTATCCAGTCACAAGTCCCAACGATAAAGACATTGGCGAGCAGCAGATTTTAAAGCGGGCGGAAGAGTATAAACCGTTCACGATTTCTGTTTACTCTCCGGTTTACTGGACATCCAATGCCGCGCTCGTAAGCAGGGGCGAACAAGATGATGTCCTGGTCGCTCCAGGGGTTACTTTGATGTATGAGCCGCGCATTACCGACACGTTATACGCGCAAGTCGGCGTCGTGCAGCAATTCTTCTTCTACGATCAACTCACGGAACTTAATTTCGCCAGTCTCGATGTGATCGCCGGTTTGCATTATTACGTGCCGCAGTTCCACAACCTGAGCCTTCGCGGGTATTATGATTACAATCGCCTCACGGACACCAATAATTTCGACGAGATATTCGTCGATCATTCGATCATTTTAAACGCGGAACTCCCATTTCGGATCGCCCGTGCGCAACAGTTCCTGGCCGGCGTTGCCTTGAATCTCAGTTTTGAAGGCAATCCCGAATCACCGCGTCGCAACAACTACTCAATCTACGGCAGCTACGATGTTGCTTTGAGTCGCTCTTTTTCGCTCGACGCAGGGTTTCAGTTGGTCGTGCGTGATTATTATTCGGACGATCGAACTGATGTGAATGAAATACTTTCTGTGAGCGCAAACTATCGGGTGCGAGATTGGCTCACGTTGAGTGCTCTCAGCTCTTTCGCCTGGAACCAGTCAAATCAGACTGTCTTCGATTACAGCGTCGCCAACATCGGCGGCGGCGTAGCGCTGACACTGAAATTCTAACGTCCGGTGAAAAATCGCTCTCCCTGTTCAGCGCGAAGAGAGAAAATCTTCGGGCGCGCTTTGCTCGTGTGTCTTCTCCTGACCGCCACCTGTTTAAATGCTGCGCAATTGCAGGAACCGCGCGTTACAGAAGTGATCAACGACGTCAACCTCGGATCGGCCGCAGCGCCACATCGAGTCGCAGTCGGTAAAAGGCTTCGCGATGGTGATGCGATCGACACCGGTGTGACTGGACGCATCGAGTTGACATTCGCTGGCCAGACGATCGCGCGTCTCGGCGCGAAAACGAGCATTAGTGTCAGCGACGAAACACGCACCATAGATCTTGCCGAAGGTGCAGTGCTTTTTCGGATACCAAAAGGCGCTGGCCGCTTGAAGATGAAGACCGCGGCGATCGCCGTCGCAAGCGCAGGCGCGACCGCCATAATCGAGCGTCATGGCCAGTTCTACGTCAAGGTGCTTGTCTTAGAAGGGACTGTGCGATGTTATCTGACTGATCGCCTGGGCGAATCGCTCTTGCTCCAGCCCGGTCAAATTCTCATTACCAGGCCTGACGTCACCGCTCTGCCGGAGCCGGCCGATTTTGACATTGCACGAGAGATGAACACCTGCCTGCTGGTCCGCGATTTTCGCCCTCTCCCCAGTCAACTGCTGATCGAATCGGAAGAACAGAAGCAACTGAAGCTGATAGCCAAGGGCACTTACATTCCCTCGAATCTCGTCATCTTGGGACGCGGCACACAGGTCACTCTTGTTAATGCGCCCCCTACAACGCCGCCTCCAAAGGCACTAACAGACACCGGGCACCAGTCTCACACACCTTAACACAGACGGCGACATCGATACCGCTGCTTATGAACTAGAACTCCCAGCAAATATGAAGAAAATATTCGCAGGAATAACTTACAGAAAATTCGTCGCTGTGGCATCAGCCTGTACTTGCACGATCGCCATGGCCAATTCGGCCGGCGCAGCGCAATTGCAGGAAGCACGTATTACCCAGGTAGTGAATGATGTTAAACTCCTGCTCGAACAAGCGGCTCCCCGCCCGGCGACGATCAGCGATCTTATCCGTCGCGGTACCGCTGTTCGCACTGGCACGCAGTCGCGCAGCGAATTGACTTTCTCCGACCTAACCATCACCCGCCTCGGGGCGAATACGATTTTCAGTTTCAAAGAAGGCACCCGAGAGATGAACCTCATCGACGGCGCGATTCTTTTTCAGGTGCCCAAGGGGAGCGGCGGCGCGACCATCAGAACAGTTGGAGTCACAGCGGCAATTACAGGCACCACTGGCATCGCCGAATTTCATCCCGCCACAAGTACTCATCCTCAACTCAGCAAGTGGCTCTGCCTGGAAGGGACGTTCCACCTCTATCTGCCCAACGGTCAATCCTTAGAGTTAGGTCCCGGGAAAATGGCCACGGCTGACGGCAAAAGCTTTTCGAAAGTGGCGACTTTCAACATTGCAAACTTGACAAGCACCTCGCTTTTTTTCACCGGCTTCGACCAACCGTTGGCGAGTATGAATTTGATCATGCTGGAATCACAGAACCAGGCAGCCGGCCTTCTTGCCAGTACGACGAACCCACTCGATCCCACAAGGATCGTCAATGTGACCAGTCAGGCTATCGTCGCAGAAGAAACGCCATCCCCCTCGATAGCACCTACAGTATCCCCAACGGTCCCGCCGCCACCTCCAACTCCCAGTAAGTTCGGGACTCCCTCCGTGATTTCTTCGCCTAATCCTTATCTGGTCACGAATGGAACCGTCATTACAACCGATCCGTCGATTACCACCAATGGCGCGACGGATTACGGGAAAATCTACCGTGGGCAGACTGATGACGGTGCGTTCTCGCTTTGGGCTTTCGGTTCGACCTCCGCTTTCGATACCGCATTGCGCATTGATAATATTTTCTTTGCCGATCCGAGCCATTTGCCAATCGCCGTTTTTAAGTTCGAGAGGCTTTCGCTCACCGGCGATCCCACGATCGACACGAGCAACGGCGTGACGAAGCTTGGCCTAATTGGTATGGATGGAATTACCTCCGCTCTACCGGGGGGCAGGTTGACGTTCACGGGGCTTGACCTGCTCCTGCTGGCGACTGTCAACGGTTCAATCAATCTCACGTCGAAGATTTCGTTCCAGGATCTGCACGAGCTTGCGATGTACGCGCGCGGCGCCGGCTCTGACCTCACGATCAAATCCCCGATTTCCAACATCGCGATTCTCGGTCTTGTCGCAGAAGACTCGATTCATCTCACCAACCCCGACACGATGAGTGTCGGCAAACTTGATGCGATCAGCGGTGGCGATTTGATGCTGCAAATTGGCGGTTCCCTCTTATTCAACGGGAGGGTGAGGTTAGACGCCATCATTTTGCCCGGCGCCAGTGTCGATAGCGCAGTCAATCTCACCCTCAACGTCGCGGGCGATTACACGAATAATTCGACGACTGAGTCTTCTCGTTTGGCTATCACGAACCGGGACCACATTGGCGGCAACGCGAATATTGCGGTGGGTGCCACGAATATTTCCACTGCAAATAATCTTGATATACAAATCGTTAATCAAGCGGGTGGCCACATCGGGGAGAACGCGCTCATCAATGTCGGCGCGTCCAACGACATCAACATCATCGGCGACGCCACGTTCCAGATCCTGAATAGCGGCGGAGGCCATATCGGCAAGGACGCACATATTCTTGTAACGACAGGTGCGCGTGGCGGCGATGTCACGGCAAATTCCATTCTGGCCTTTGTAAACAATCACGATGCGGGCGCGATCGATTCGGGCGCTAATATTAATTTCGAGCTCGGCGGCGCTCTCACCACTAACGGCGATGCAACCTTTGGCATCTCCAATCTTAACGATGGCAACGGCGGAGGGACGATAGGTTCATCCGCTACCGTTAACGTAAGCGCGGCCAGCATTTCGGTCGGCGGCTTTTTTCACACTGTTGTCAGTACGAACGGCGGAGGAAGAATCGAAGGAGATGCTATTAACTCGGTGCTAACGGGCTTTGACCTGACGGCCCAGCAGGGGATCTTGCTGGATATCGCCGACACCATCTTCGGCAGCACTGGCAACTTTACCGGCGGTCGAATCGATGGGAAGGCCATCGTCACCTTGAATGCAGAGAACATTACGACGCCATCCAGCAACTCAGGAATTCCCGGAACGGACCTGATGGCTATTGAAGCTTCCATCTACCCAAATGCCAGCGGCAGGGTCGGAGGTGATGCGATCGTAGACGTATTTGCCTCTCAGAATATCACCGCGCCCGGCAGCGTCTTGTTCTGGATAGCAAACGGCAATTACTTGGGTTTAGGCGGCGGAACAATTGGCGGAAATGCGCGAGTCAATGTCAGCGCCTCCAGACTTTCCACCGGTGATTTGTTTGTTCAAATCCTGAATTACGGCGGCGCTTCGATCGGGGGCAATGCTGCAATCGATCTCACTGCCAATACGCTGTCAGTTGGCGGCAATTTCGATTCCAAAATCGACAACAGCAGTAGCGGGAGGATCGGCGGAACCGCGAGCATAAACATGAACCTCTCCGGCAGAGCGGCTGTCGCGAGGGATGCCAGTTTTCAAATTCTGGGCAGCGACGGTGCAGAGTCGGCGGCGATCGATTTCAACGGTGGCGACTATAATGTCGGCGGAACGTTCCTTTCTCACATCGACGGCAACGGAACGATCACATTCAATAATGCCAGCGCACACGCGGACGTCCTCAAAGCCGGCGTGTTTGGCGCTAACGGCGTGCTCAACATTGGAGGCGGCACGCTCTCTGCGGATTCGACGCTGAAACTTTACGCGCCGGGGAGCAACGGTCAGCTCAATTTCGTTTCCAACGTCACGCTTGGCGGCAATAGCGCTAAGATTCTGGCCGCCAATTCGATCACCATTTTCAACAATGTCGTGGTCACCATCGGCGGCTCAAAGCCGGCGGATGTTTACACCGGGTTCACCGGCGAAATTCCAAACGCCAATTATACCGGCTTCGGCGGCAATGGTTCCACCACCGGAACATTTGGCGGCGCCGGAGCTAACGACCCGCAACCGATCGCAAACGCACCGCCATTCAACAGCACAAATCATGTGGCGTCGTCAGCCAAGCCCGGTCGCGCGGGGAAGGCGACCGACACCAAAATCAACGTTAGCAGCTCGGATGAATTGCTGGCGCTGCTCGACGATGCCCATGCCAGTCGTGACAGGAGAATCAGGATTCTGGATTCCAAGAGAGGGAGTCGTGGGAGAAACGCTGGCAAGTCCAATGCCGCTGCTAATTTGAACGCAGCTCGTGGCGTTATGGATAGGCGGACTGCGTCAACACCGCCGATGAGGCGTTTCCCACAGTAAGATATTCGCTTCACAAACGGCGGCCACAGAGAGTGCGTGCGCCACAGCCCTCATTTTAATCGATACTGTGCCGAACTGGAAAGGTGGACGTGAGTAGTGGCTCGGAGTTGCTCTGCCCGCGGTGCAACGTGCCGTTAAAAGAGGTGCGGACTTCCGGCGGTATTTTCTACAGTTGCGATGTCTGCGGCGGTCGCGCGGTAATCATCGAATTACTGCGCAAACGCTTCACGCCGGGATCGATCAATGCACTCTGGTTGCACGCGATAAGAGGCGAGGGACGCGTCGGCCTGCCATGTCCATCGTGCCGCCAGCCGATGATCGGTGTCGCCTTGCCCGACCACGCGGAAATCACCGTCGACGTCTGCCAGCATTGCCATTTCATTTGGTTCGACGCTCACGAAGTCGACACGCTTGTTCCGCGCCAACCGAACGCGATCGCTCCCGAGCTCCCGCAAAAAGCGCGTGAGATGCTCGCGATCGCTGAACTCGAGCGTTTGTCCAGACAGGCCGAAGGCGCAGATCTTGGGAGCGGCGCACCCCAGGAATCATGGAAGCAGATCGCCGGGTTCCTTGGCATGCCGGTCGAATTCGATGCAACAGAAGAGCAGCGAAGACAGTAGACAACCTGGCTCTTTTCAAGGCCAGTATTTGCGTCAGTCTCCTTGCCTTTCAATTGGCACGAGATTGTTCAATGTTTCGGGTTGATTCCAGCAGAGGCGACGCGGCTCGCGTGGATTCACGTTCGTAACCGTAGCGGGCGCTATGCGTGGCTATCTGAAATGGACTCTCATCCGCTGACGGCGAACCTAACGACTCGATCTACCGCCACCACATCGGAGGAGGCGGAGGCGGATAACCTGGGCCCATAAACGGCCCGAAACGTGGACGGCGCTGAAAACCTGGTTGTGTTTGGCCTGAGTAGTATCGGCTGACTGGCGTCCTGCCGAACACCGTGACCGGAGTACCCACGCTCACTGCGTTGAAGAATGCAACTGCGTACTGGTCGGGCATGCGAACACAGCCGTGCGAAGCGGGATAGCCTGGCAAATATCCGGCATGCATTCCATCAGAGCCATGGAACCGCATGAAATAGGGCATCGGGGCTGGAACAAATCTGCAGCCGCTCGGCACTTTCATGTCGACATCGGCATCGGCGACAACGGTCCGTCCAGACGTGTCCACAATCTTGCCGTAAATGCTCGAATAGTGATTGCGTTCTTTTTCAATGACCTTGAATGAGCCGCCCTCCGTCAGATGCCCATAGCGTCCACTAGAGATGGGTGACGCCAGAACTGGACGGCCATTTTCCAGCAGGTACGCCCTCTGCTCTTGCAAATCGATTTCGACGGAAGTTTCCGCCCGCAACAACGCGGCTGCACACAAGAAGATTGCGACCCCGAGAACCACCCTCACACTGGCTTTAAACCCGCGCGCCGAGCCAAAGTCGCAATATTACACTGCGATTGGCGCTTTGATCGATGGATGTGGCTCGTACCCCACGAGTTCGAAATCTTCAAATTTGAAGTCGTGGAGGTTTTTAACGGCCGGATTCAGTTTCAGCCGTGGTAATGGCCGGCATCCTCGGGAGAGTTGTTCGCGCGCCTGGTCCAGATGGTTCTTGTAAAGATGGAGATCGCCGAACGTGTGAACGAAATCTCCCGGCGCGAGATCGACAGCTTGCGCCATCATCATTGTGAGGAGCGAGTACGACGCGATGTTGAACGGCACACCCAGGAAAAGATCGCAGCTGCGTTGGTACAACTGGCAACTCAATTCCCCATCCTGCACGTAAAACTGAAACAGCACGTGACACGGCGGCAGCGCCATCTGATCCATCTCAGCCGGATTCCATGCGCTGACAATTAATCGACGGCTTTGCGGATTGGATTTTATCTGTGCAATCACATTCTCGATTTGGTCCACGTGCACTCCGTCTGCGCCCCGCCAATCCCGCCATTGCGCGCCGTAGACGCGGCCAAGCCCGCCATTTTCATCAGCCCATTCATCCCAGATCGTGACGCCGTGCTCGTTTAAGTAGCGAACGTTCGTATCGCCGCGCAAAAACCAAAGCAGCTCGTAAATGATCGATTTGATGTGCAACTTTTTCGTTGTCAGCAGCGGGAAGCCGGGCCCGTCATGGCGCAAATCGAATCGTGTCTGCGCACCAAATACCGATAATGTTCCTGTTCCTGTGCGATCGGTGCGCTCACGCCCATTCTCAAGCACGAGCCGGAGCAAATCGTGATATTGTCGCACGCCGAAATTTTATCTTGCCGCACACGTTCGCGAAATAAAATTCGTACGTTGCTACGAATTTCCTGACTGGAAGAGACGTGATGCGCTGACCGCTTTCGAAAGATATGTGAGTGCGGATGCAGTTTGCAAACTGCAGTTTGTATTTCGAAAGGAGTTTAAAATGAATCTGATTTTTCACTGGATCGTGAGCGGATCGGCTGCGCTGTTCGCTTCAGTTTTGGTCGCAGGTTGTGGTGCGGATTCGACCAATCAATCTACCCAAACCTTTACCGTTTATGAAGACGCACCAAAGATGAGCCTGCTTGATCTCGGCGCGCCGGGAAACAGTCTCGGCGACGTCTATCATTTTTCTGCGCCGCTACATTCAGAGCGCGGCGGTCCGGTGACGGGCGACGTAATCGGTTCAAAGACTCTGGTGAAGCTGGCAACTGATGCGAACCCGACCCTGGAGAGGCGCGCAACGCTCTTGTTTTTTACCTTCGCCGAAGGCAAGGACCAAATTATTGCGTTCGGAGCTGCCGATTATTCACCGTCCGCCCCTGAATTCGGGGCCGGCCAAGAGGTCGTGCGCCCAGTTCTAGGGGGCACCGGCAAGTACATGGGTGCGCGTGGCCAGGTCACCAGCACGCGAAATCCGGATGGTTCGTACATGCAAAGATTCACTTTACTGAAGTGATCGGAGCCGAATTCAAAGAGGCTCAGAACAGTGCCGCGTTGGCGCGATTGCGGTTTTGACGAAGCTCAAAAACGAGCCGAACTGTCTCGACCGTCGGTTTCTAGGGCGACGCCAGATTTCGATTGGCACCTGTCGATGAAGCACTTACGCGCGAGGCTCGGGATTGGTCTGCGGCCTGCTCAGACTCCATCTGGGTTCGTCTGCCGATAGCGAGTGTTGCACTCGTCGGGAGACTTTAAAAGAAAGGAATTTTCAATTTTATGGCAAAAGTTTTAGGAATCGATTTGGGAACCACCAACTCGTGCATGGCGGTAATGGAGGGTGGCGACCCGGTTGTGTTGGAAAATAGCGAAGGCGCGCGCACTACGCCTTCAGTTGTTGCATTTACAAAGAGCGGTGAGCGTTTGGTTGGTCAGGCTGCCAAACGCCAGGCAGTGACAAACCCGCAGAACACGGTCTTCTCGATCAAGCGGTTTATGGGCCGCAAGTTCGACGAAGTCCAGGAAGAAATTAAGCGCGTTCCTTACAAGGTCGTAAAGGCCGCTAACGGTGACGCGCACGTGCAAGTCGAGATCGATGGCCAGCGCAAGACATTCTCGCCGCCGGAAATCTCGGCGATGATTTTGTCGAAGTTAAAGGCCGACGCGGAAGCGAAACTCGGCGAAAAAATTACGCAGGCAGTCATTACCGTGCCGGCGTATTTCAACGACTCACAACGCAACGCCACCAAAGACGCCGGCAAGATCGCGGGCATGGAAGTATTGCGCATCATCAACGAACCGACCGCGGCATCGCTTGCTTACGGTTTGGACAAGAAAAAGGACGAGAAGATCGCGGTGTACGATTTGGGCGGCGGCACGTTCGACATTTCGGTGCTCGAGATTGGCGACGGGGTGTTCGAAGTAAAAGCGACGAACGGTGACACCCACCTGGGTGGCGACGACTGGGACGCGCGCATCATGGATTGGATCATCAATGAGTTCAAAAAGGAGACGGGCATCGATCTAAGCAAGCAGCCGGACGCCGTCCAACGGATCAAGGAGGAAGCTGAGAAAGCCAAAATCGCGCTTTCATCGACGCAGGAATACGAAATCAATCTGCCGTTTATCACTGCGGACGCCAGCGGGCCGAAACACATTCAGAAGAAACTCACGCGCTCCAAGATGGAGCAGCTTTGCGATGATTTGTTCCAACGGACCATCCCGCCGGTGAAAGCGTGCTTGAAAGACGCGCAACTGACGGAGAAGGAAATTAACGAGCTCGTATTAGTGGGCGGCATGACGCGCATGCCAAAGGTTCAACAGATTGCCCGAGACCTCGTCGGCAAGGAACCCCACAAGGGAGTCAATCCTGATGAAGTGGTCGCAATCGGCGCTGGCATTCAGGGAGGCGTGCTTAAGGGCGACGTCAAGGATGTCCTACTTCTCGATGTCACCCCGCTGACGCTTTCGATTGAAACAGCCGGCGGCGTGGCCACACCGATGATTCCACGGAACACCACTATTCCGACGAGAAAGTCACAGATCTTCTCGACGTACAGTGACAATCAGCCAGGCGTGGAGATCAAGGTGTTACAGGGTGAACGGCCATTGTCGCGCGACAATAAACAACTAGGCGTGTTCCACCTCGATGGAATTCCACCCGCCCCGCGCGGCGTTCCGCAGATCGAAGTGACATTCGATACCGATGCGAACGGTATTCTGCATGTGTCGGCCAAAGATTTGGGCACCGGCAAGGAACAGAAAATTTCCATCACCGGCAGCTCCGGTCTTTCCAAGGACGAAGTGGAAAAGATGCAGCGCGAAGCCGAAGCGCACGCCGACGAGGACAAGAAGGCGAAAGAAGCGATCGAGATCAAGAACAACGCCGACATGCTGGCTTACCAATCCGAGAAGCAGCTCAAGGAACTCGGCGACAAGATCTCAGGCGACAAGAAAAAGCAGGTTGAAGACGCCATCGCTGCCGTTCGGGACGCGATCAATCGCAACGATGTCGACGCGATGAAACGGACCTACGACGATTTGCAGAACAAGTTCCAGGAAGTCAGCGCCGATCTTTACAAACAAGCGTCCGCCCAGGCCGGTCCGCGTCCGGGGCCGCAGCCCGGTCCCGAAGCGCAGTCAGGCGGCGGCGCAGAAGAGGGCGCAGGCAAGCGTGATGGCGGCGACGTCGTTGATGCGGAGTTTGAAGTCGTGGACGACAACAAGAAGAAATAATCCGTGAATCGTGATTCGAGAATCGTGAATCGGGAACAACGGAATTGTAGGGCGTCTGTGTCAGACGCCGCGCCGTCTCTTCGAGAAGGCCTGCAATAGCCGAAACAAATTTGTCGACGGCCCCGAAGTTTAGGGGCTGCCGGCGTAACCCAAAACCAACCAAGGAGTAAACCAAAACCTATGGCAGCAGTTAATGTAAGACCTCTCGGAGATCGGGTGCTGGTGCAGCCGCTCGAAGAGCAGGAAGTGAAAAAGGGCGGGATCATCATCCCCGATACCGCCAAGGAAAAACCACAGGAGGGGAAAGTGGTCGCTTTAGGGACCGGCAAAATCGATGACAACGGAAAGAGAGTCGATTTCACGGTAAAGAAGGGCGACAAGGTGCTGATCTCGAAATACGGCGGCACCGAGATCAAAATCGAGGACGAAAATTACCTGATCATGCGTGAGGACGACATCCTCGGCATTATCGGATAAGGAAGTCAGAAGATGGAGAAAGGAATTTGATCAGGAAGCCATGAAACCACGAAGAGTTTTAATCAGGAAACTCTAATTGGTTCTCTTTTCCTGGGTTCCTGGATTCCAGATTCATCTCTCAACAATCAAACCAACAATTATCAATAAATCTTATGGCAGCTAAACAACTACAATTCGATGAAAATGCGCGGCACACATTGCTGCGCGGTGTCGAGAAACTGTCGAGGGCCGTGAAGGCCACGCTCGGCCCATCCGGCCGCAACGTCATTCTCGACAAGAAATTCGGCAGCCCCACTATTACCAAGGACGGTGTGACAGTCGCGAAAGAAATCGAGCTCGAGGATCCGTATGAAAATATGGGCGCGCAGCTCGTGCGCGAAGTCGCATCCAAAACGTCCGACGTCGCAGGCGACGGCACCACCACAGCGACGATCCTCGCGGAATCCATTTACCGCGAAGGTCTGCGCAACGTCACCGCCGGCGCGAACCCGACTTCATTGCAGCGGGGCATCATGAAAGGTGTCGATGCAATCGTCGAAGAGCTGAAGAAGCTCTCGAAAAAGGTCAGCGATCGCACCGAGATCGCACAGGTTGCGACCGTTTCAGCCAACTGGGACAAGACGATCGGCGAGATCATCGCCGACGCGATGGACAAAGTAGGCAAGGACGGCACGATCACAGTCGAGGAAGCCAAATCGATCGAGACCACACTGGAAGTGGTTGAGGGCATGCAGTTCGACAAAGGTTATCTGTCGCCCTACTTCGTGACCAACGCAGAGGCGATGGAAGCCGTTCTGGAAAACGCTTACATCCTTATTTACGAGAAAAAAATCTCCAGCTTGAAGGACTTGCTTCCGTTGCTCGAGAAAGTCGCCAAAGCCGGTCGTCCGCTCCTCATCATTGCAGAGGACGTGGAAGGCGAAGCGCTCGCGACTTTGGTCGTGAACAAATTGCGCGGTACGTTGCAAGTTTGCGCGGTGAAAGCTCCGGGATTCGGCGATCGTCGCAAGGCGATGCTGGAAGACATCGCGGTGCTGACTGGCGGCAGACTCATCAGCGAAGACCTCGGTATCAAGCTTGAGAACATCAAGCTCGACGACCTCGGCAAAGCTAAACGCGCCACTATCGACAAGGAAAACACCACCATTGTCGAAGGCAGTGGCAAATCGGCCGATATCCAGGGCCGCGTTGCTCAGATCCGTCGTCAGATTGAAGAGACGACCAGCGATTACGATCGCGAGAAACTGCAGGAGCGCCTGGCGAAACTCGCCGGCGGCGTTGCAGTCATCAACGTCGGAGCTGCGACCGAGACCGAGATGAAAGAGAAGAAAGCTCGCGTCGAAGACGCGTTGCACGCCACGCGTGCGGCGGTCGAGGAAGGCATCGTCCCTGGTGGCGGTGTTGCATTGCTCCGCGCACAGAAGGCGCTCGATAACATCAAGGACTTGGAAGCCGACGAGAAAATCGGCGTACAAATTGTCCGCCGCGCCGTTGAAGAACCGATGCGTCAACTTGCGAACAACGCAGGTGCAGAAGGCGCGCTCGTTGTCGAGGAAGTCAGGAAGCGCAAAGGTAACGAAGGTTACGATGTTGCCACCGAGCAATACACCGACCTGGTGAAAGCCGGTATCGTCGACCCGACAAAGGTCACGCGCAGCGCGCTGCAAAACGCAGCGTCCATCGCAGGGCTCTTGCTCACCACCGAAGCATTGATTACGGAGATTCCTGAAAAGGAAAAAACTCCTCCAATGCCACCGGGCGGCGGCATGGGCGGCATGGATTACTAAGCGATAGCCGAAAAAACAATTAACAAACAGCCGAGCTCGCAAGGGCTCGGCTGTTTTGCTTTTCCGAAATTGGGGTCGGAAATTGGATCGGAAATTGGGGCGTTTCCGAAATTGGGGTCGCGTCTAAACATTCTCGAATCACTAACTCTGACATTGAATCGCTTCGACTCTGCGGCCACGCATCGGCGCGTACGCGGTTATCGTCGAATGCTCTCGAAATGATTTCCGTTCGCGATTTATTAGACCTGCACAAGGAGCAAATCCGAATTTGGCGCGTGTTGGATTGCCGACGCGATCCGCGCTGGCTCAAGATCCAGTTAACGAAAGGTCGCAAACGATGAACGTGGAGGAAATCAAAGAAGCAGTAAAGAATCTGTCGCGCGAGGATCTAGGCATTTTCCGACGATGGTTCTGGGAATTCGATCACGGAAGGTGGGACGAAGAAATTGAGGAGGACGTCAAGGCCGGACGTTTTGATTCCATTCTTCGGGAGGTCGATCGAGATCGTGATCAGAGCTAACCAGAAACATGCGGATATTATTATTTTTCGTTTTTTGTGGGCTGCTAGCGTCGAGTGGAAACGCGTATGCGTCGGACCCGCTGAGTCCGATTGCCGAGCGGTACGTGCATCTCGTGCTCGCTATCGGGCAACATGATCCCGATTACGTCGACGCGTTTTACGGACCAGCAGAGTGGAAAACGCACGCGGAGAAGGAAAAGAAGTCGCTGGATGCGATCGGCGCAGAGGCCGCCGAACTGAGCGCGACGCTGACGAAAATTCCTGAGGTGGCAACGTCGGGCGATGAGATGCTCACATTGCGGCGCCAATATTTGCAGAAACAGGTTGCCGCGTTGGCTGCGCGGGTGCGGTTGTTGAAGGGCGAAAAATTAAAGTTCGATGAGGAGTCGCGCGCACTTTACGACGCCGTTGCGCCAAGTTTTGCAGATTCGCATTTCGACTACATCATCAGTCAGCTCGAGACGAAAATTCCCGGCACCGGTCTTTTGTGGGAGCGCTACGAGAAATGGCGAAAGCCGTTCGTGATCCCGAAGGGAAAGCTCGATGCCGTGTTTCAAGCGGCGATCAAGGAATGCCGCGCCCGGACTCTGGCGCACGTTGCGCTTCCGCCTAACGAGAGTTTCGCCGTCGAGTACGTGACCAATAAACCGTGGGGCGGTTACAACTGGTACAAGGGCAATTTTCATAGCGTCATTCAGGTGAATACGGATCTGCCGACCTACATCGATCGCGCGGTCGATCTCGCGGCGCACGAAGGTTACCCTGGTCATCACGTTTACAATTCGCTGCTGGAAAAGAACCTGGTCCGGGATCGCGGCTGGGTAGAGTTTTCGGTTTATGCGCTTTTCTCACCGCAATCGCTGATCGCCGAAGGGACGGCGAATTTCGGCCGGGACATTGTGTTCCCTACCCGGACCGAGCGAATGAAGTTCGAGAAAGAAGTCTTGTTTCCGGCGGCCGGAATCGATTCCAAGCGCGCAGACGAATATTACGCGGTGCAGGATTTATTTAAGGAGCTCGATTATGCCGTGAATGAGGCCGCGCGCAGATTGATCAACGGCGAGATCGATGAGCGCGCTGCAGTCCAATGGTTACAAAAATACGCGGTGATGGAACCAGCTCGCGCTGAGAAGCGAGTGAAGTTCATCCAGCGTTATCGAAGTTATGTCATCAATTACAATCTCGGGGAAGACATGGTGCGTCGTTACATCGACAGACGAAGCGGCGCCGATCCCGAGAAACGGTGGCGCGAATTTGGGAAACTGCTCTCCTCGCCGCGGTTACCCAGCGGATTAACGGATTAATCAGGAAGCCAGGAAACCAGGAACCAGGAAAGAGAGTTCCGAGATGAGACGAAAGTCGCAGGATAGCCACGAGCGAAGCGGGAGGGTGCGAGTTGCAAATCAGGAAACGAAATAAATCTCCTGGATTCATGGTTTCCAGATTCCATCTTCTTGAGTGATTCAGATTTTGGGCGAACTGACCTCCGGTACAACACAGAGGCACCTGATCAAATTGCCAGGCGCAGCGTTAGCAAACGATGAGCCGCGGCCGATAATTTCAGTCGCGGGTGCGAAGCCGGGACCGGTATTATTTGTTAACGCAGGCGTGCACGGCGGCGAGTATCCTGCGATCGCAGCGGTGATCCGATTGGGCAAAACGCTCGATCCAAAAAAGATTTCAGGCACGCTGATTTTGATGCCCGTGTTGAATCTGCCGGCGTTTCGGGCGCGGACGCCGTTTGTCTGTCCGATCGACAACGTGAATCCTAACCGCGTGTTCCCCGGCGATCCGAGCGGCAGTTATTCGGAGCAAATGACCCATGCGTTGATCAACGAATTCGTCGTCCACGCTGACGCATACGTCGACCTTCACGGCGGCGATATCCCGGAAGCGCTCGTGCCGTTTGTAATCTGCAGGTCCGAGGCCGGACTGGCGGATCTTAAATCTCGCGATGTGGCCGCACGCTCAAAAGACATCGCGATGGCGTTCGGTTTGCCGTACGTCCTTACGGTCGATAGGCCGGTTCAACCAGCGAAAGGTCTATCGAGCTACGCCGCTGCTGCAGAAAAAGGAATTCCAGCGGTTCTAGCGGAAGCTGGAGGGGTTGGACAAATGCAGCAGGACGCGGTCGAGCTTCTTGTGCGGGGAGTGATCAATGTGATGCGCCACTTAGAGATGATCGAAAGCGTTGCCGATGCGATAGCGACCGCGAATGACGAAGCACGAATGACGAATGACGAAACAAATCCGAAAGCAGAGAAAACAGCCCGCAGGGCCGTGGCTACAACAAGAACGTCTGCGGCCGACACGGCCGCCTCTACAGTTTTGACCAAGTTTGAGTGGGTTTACACGAACAGCACTGGCCTGTGGTATCCGAAAGTCGCCTCCGGCGAGGCTGTGAGAAAAGGAGAACAGATCGGCACAGTAGGAGATTTGTTTGGCGAAACTCTGGAAGAGATTGTTTCGCCGGTGAACGGCGTTGTACTTTTTCTGACGATCAATCCAGCCGTGCTCGAGAATGGGTTACTCATGGGAATCGGAGCGGCCTAACAAGTAACTAGCGCCTGCGAGTCCGACGAAACATTCCGAGGAGTGGCAGCAAAGTGCCGAGCTGGTGCGCTATTCGGGGATGCTTTCACCCGAGCCTCCGATCTCAGCCGGAAAGTCCTTGAGTTTCGGTAAACCGTCTTTCATCGGCAGCACCGTTTCTGCGTAGTTAAGGTGCACCTTTGGCTTGAACGGAAAATTCCGAAGAGCTCCGATGCGAACGTCGATTAAGCCGAGCGTCGGATGATCAACGCTGATGTGACTGCCGCAGCTTGTGCAATAGCGACGGTCGCTGATGTCGCTGCTCTTGAATTTTCCCAGGAACTCCGCGCCTTTCGTGAGGTTCACGTTCTCCCATTTCCACAATGTGAAGGCGCTTACCGGCGCGGCTGAATACCGCCGGCAATTGTCGCAATGACAGTAACCCATCTCCAGCGGTTCACCGCGTACCTCGATCTCCACCGCTCCGCAGTAACATCCGCCTTTATACGCTTCAGACATGATCAAGGTATCTAATCAGAAAAAGAGCGAATCAGGCAATTAGGAAGAGATGGGGGATTCAAATGCTGTAGGGCGTTTCTGTGAAACGCTGAGGCGCCCTACAATCTAATAACCGAGCGCTTTTTTCCGCTCGTTCGCGGTTGGGAGAGCATCTTTGCGCACCGTGATCGCCGGCGCGCCGGAGTCTTTAATCTGCACCGACTCGACGGCGTTGAATTCGATGTCTTTTGTGAATTCCGTAGGAACATCGGCGTCCGCATAAATGGCGTGCACGGGGCAAACCTCTACGCAGGCCATGCAGTCGATGCAGTCGTCGGGATGAATCACCACCTGCGTATCCATCTCGTAGAAGCACGCCACCGGGCAGACTTCTACGCAGTCGGTGAATTTGCATCCGTTACATTTCTCGGTCACAACGTGGGCCATAGCGTTTCAGTAGTTAATCAGGGTTGAGTGACAAAACTCTGTTACGAGTATTGAGCGACGACGGCGAGTCAAATTCGTGGTGGTCCATTCGAGCAGAGAAGCGGCCTGAGGGCAGGCCATCAAGGCCGCTTTGTCGATCGATGCCGATGGAGCCCGGCGGCCCTCGGCCCGCAACGCCGGATGAAACTTATTCATGGGGAGACTGGGCGGTGATGCTCGTGGCGCGTTTTGAACAAGATCGCCACCGAAAACGTGACGATTGTGCCGAAGCAAATCCACCACGGAAATTCCATCACCGGGAGCCAGCTTGGTTGCGTGTACAACTTACCGCCCAAGAGCCCGGCGATGTTGTTCGGCAGACCACTCAAAATGGCCACGACGATGAAGCCCATGATCATGGCGATGATGTTTCCCAAGTCATTGCCGCGTCGCCTGGTGAACATCCCGCATAGAAAAACACCGAGCAGCGATCCGTACGTGTATCCGAATATCCCGAGCACGATTGGGATAATCCGCACCTTCGGATGCACGATGACGAGATAAGACGTCGTCGATGCGACGATAATCATCAGGATCGAGAACCAGATCGTGGCCCAGCGGACGGCACGCAGGCTTTGTTCCTCGGTAGATTGTGGGTTGATATAGGGCTCGTACCAATCGCGCGTGAAACTCGTGGCCAGCGCGTTTATCGCTGTGCTGAGCGAGCCCATGGCGGTGGCGAAAATTCCAGCGATCAAAAGTCCGCGCAGCCCAACTGGCATCTGGTACAAAATGAAATGGCAAAACGTTTCGTTAGGCGTTTTGGGTAACGTCGGATCCGGATGCGCTTGGTAATACGCCCAAAGCAACAGCCCAATGGTAAGAAACGTCAGCACAATCGGGATGTCTGCCAGGCCCGAAAGGATCAACGATCGCCGGCTGCGCCGAATATCCGGCGCGGTCAACATCCGTTGCACCATGTCCTGGTCCGTGCCGTGCGTGGACATGGTGATGAAAGTCGAACCGATCAGGCCGGCGAAAATTGTGTACTCGACCTCAAACATTCCTTTGATCTTGTCCCAGCCGTGTTTTGCGGGATTGAGTCCAGTAGTGAAAAAATCCGAGATTCCGAAGCCGCCATGGCGTTGCACGATTTCATTCCAGCCCCCCGGAATTTGCGAGTAAAGCAAACCGACTGCGAGCAACGCACTGCCCATCATGATTGAGGCTTGGATGAAATCGGTCCAGATCACCGCTTTGATCCCGCCCAGAGTGGTGTAGATGGCGGTCAAGATAACAATGGCAATCGTTGCGCCAATGTAGATGAGAAGCGTTTCTTTTTGTCCGGGCTGCACGCCGCGAATCATTTCATACGCTAGGGCAAGCGCGATCGCCGCTACATACAGACGCGCACCGGAGGCCAGCACCCGCGTCACCATGAATATTGCGGACGCTGCATTCTTTGTCGGTACGCCGAAACGCGCAGTGAGATATTCGTAGATCGAATAAACGTTGTAGTCGTAGTACGGCTTGATGAAAATGTAACTGACGAGGATGCGCGCCAGAATGGTGCCGAGCGCAAGTTGCAAATAAGTGTAATTGCGCAATGCAAAGCCTTCGCCCGGCGTACCGAAGAAAGTGCCGGCGCTTGTTTCCGCGGCGATGATCGAGGCGAGCACGGCCCACCAAGGAATTGCGCGACCACCGAGCGCGAAATCTTTGAGGCTCTCTTCCTTCCGGCCCATGTAAAGGCCGATGGAAATGATGACGACGAAGTAGAGTAGCAGAACTGCGGTATCGATCGCGAGTCGGGCATCCATTTCGCTGGTATTTATCAATGACGAATGACGAATGTCGAATGACGAAGGAAATCGGAATGACGAATGTGCGAGTGAGGACGGCTTGGGTAGATCGGCTTGTCCACAAGACGATGCTAAAATGGTTGATGACATCGCGTTGGCGACGATGCGGTCCACCATGAAATTCACGAAAATCCGCGCGCCTGATTTTGATCTGGAGAAGACGCTTAATTCAGGACAGGTGTTTCATTGGGAGAAGGTCGGCGATGGATTTCTGGGAACGGTTGGGGATTTGCCTCTCTTTGTGAGGCAGAACGGCAAATTTTTAGAAGTTGGTTTTGGCGCGCCGCTCCCCAAGTCGCCGCGGCGACTGCTCCCCGCAATTGTCGAGCGTTACTTTGCGTTGGATCATCCGTTGGGGGCGATTTGCGATTCATTTCCGAAGGACGCGGTGATGAACGCTGCGCGTGATTTCTGTCATGGATTGCGGATTATTCGCCAACCGAAATGGGAATGTCTGGCCACATTCATTTGCTCATCGATGAAACAGGTGGCGCATATTCGCCAGATTTCGCTTGCGCTTCGGAAACAATTTGGCGAGCAACGGCGGATTGGAGATCACCTGGTGTACTCGTTTCCTTCGGCGCACCGACTTGCACGAGCTTCCGACAAGGAATTGCGCGATTGCAAGCTCGGCTATCGCGCTAAAAATCTGCGTGCGACGGCGCGGCTCGTCACCTCCGGGCAAGCGAATCTCGAAGCGTGGTCGGCATTGTCCGATTCGGAGCTGCGAAAACAAGTGTGCGCGTTGCCCGGCGTGGGGCCGAAGATCGCAAACTGCGTGATGCTTTTTGCGTACGAGCGGCTGCGAGCATTCCCGATCGATGTCTGGATCGAGCGCGTGTTGAGGCAGCATTATTTTTTGCGTCGAAGGAAAATAACTGCGCAGCGGCTTCGCCAGTTCTCCGAGACTTACTTCGGCGAACACGGCGGATACGCGCAGCAATATTTGTTTCATCATGCGCGGCGTGGAGGACGCGGAGATGAGACAATTGAGGTCAATCGACCCTACCCCGGAGGGAATGTGCCAAGGTAGGGGCGGTTCACCTGAACGGCCCAGCGACTTGTTTCAACGAATACGCACAGCAGCATTGTTTCATCACACGCGAAGCGGCGGACGTGGCGGTCGGGCGATTGAGGTCAATCGCCCCTACGTGCGACCGAATTGGCGAAAGTAGGCGGGGTCATGTGAACCGCCCATCCACCTGCCCAAGTTGTCAGGGCCTGTGGCCTGAGATAATGTTCCACCTTTAGCAGAGCTTCTGCGCCCGAATGCTTCTTCACCAAGCGATCATTGCTACATGACCACGGCTGAGACTGTCTTCTCCCAACCGGGCAATCCCGATAGGTTGCGGGATTACCAACAAAACGCGCGAACGGTTTTCTGGGCGCTGCTTGTGGCGATTCTTATTCATTTGCTGGTGGCGTTTTTGCTCGCTGCGTTCAGCGGGTTTTTCTCGCCCGCGCTCCCGGCGCCGGAAAAACCAGTAGAACTTACATTCATGGATTTGTCACCGGCGTCGAATTCGAAAAATTCCGCGTTCATCGAGACGGACGAATCCAAGAACGCGCCGGAGCCGAAGGACAAAACATTTGAATCAAATGCTAATTCCATTGGCGCCAGCGAGCTGGCCGCTGCTGGCGAAATGCCGATGCCCTCCCAGACGGGGAAAGACCGGCCATTGATGGATTTTGAATCAAACCCGTACTCGCTCGACAGCAAGGGCGCGCAGGCGCAGCAGAAACCGGCATCGCAACAGAAAGCTGCGCAGCCTGCCGCGCAACCCGAGCCCATTACTGCCGCAGAGCAATTTGCGTTACTCACTCAAAAGTCAGCGTCTGCGCTGGATTCCGCGGCTGCAACGTCACAAGCGCAGTCGGCGTATCGTCGCCAAAAGGAGCGGACTCACATCGCGGGAAACATTACCAATCGCGGAATCTCATCGGTGAATGCCTTGGGCACACCGCTCGGTCGTTACCAAAAGATCGTGGCCGATTCAATTGGCTCACGATGGTACACGTACGTCGAACAGAAGCGTGATCTGATCAACATCGGCACGCTGCGGTTGGGTTTTACCATCGATCGAAGCGGACGAGTGAAGAATCTCAAAGTTACTGAAAACAGTTCAAACGAGTCGTTCGCCAGCGTGTGTGTGCAGTCGGTGATGGAAGCGCATCTTCCTCCAATTCCCGCAGACGTGGCGCAGTCATTGCCGCCCGAAGGGTTGGAAGTGGAAGGACTCGGGTTCATCATTTTTCCTAACGGATGATTAGCGCCTGGATCATAGCCGGAACGACGGGAATCGTAGATGCCGTGCTGGGATTTTTCTCGAGAGGTGGCCTTTTTATGTGGCCGCTGCTGGCGTGTTCGATCGTGTCAGTTACGATCATGATTTTGCGTGGGGTCGCGTTGCGAAGGAAAATTGTGATGCCGTCTGCGATCGAATCGGAAATAGAGCGCATGACGCCTGGCGAAAGTCCGGAACGGCTGTCACGCCTTGTTTATCATGATCCTTCGTCGCTGGCGCGGATTACGCGCGTGGCTCTGCAGCATCTGCGCGGCCCGCGTTCGGAAAATGTTGAAGTGGTGCAAACCCGGGCGCGGCACGAGATGGTGCGGCTGGAGCGAGGCCTCATCATTCTTGAAATCATCGTTGGCATTGCCCCGCTGCTCGGATTGATTGGCGCCGTATCTGGTCTGGTACACGTTTTTTCGAACCTGGGCTTGAGCTCCGGCACATCGGATACGCGTCAGATCGCGCTTGGTATCGCCGAAGCATTGAACGCAACTGTATTCGGACTTTCGATAGCGGTGCCGACGCTGATCGGGTTCACCTATTTTTCCAGAACCGTGGAAGTGATGTCCGTGGAAATGGAAACGCTCGTCGTCGAGTTGATCAACAAATGTTATTACGGCCGCGCGACGCGCGAACATAACACAGCGCAGATTCCGACCTCCGTTGCGTGATGCGCGCGACGCAATTCGAATGAATTTTTCAGTACGAAAACGACGGGCGCCAGTCATCATCATCGTTTCACTGGTCGATATTCTCATCATCCTGCTGATATTCTTTGTCGTCTCCACGACATTCAAAAAAGATCAGCCGGAGGTGCAGATTAATTTGCCGGAGTCGAAGACCGCGCAGAAACGGCCCTCGGAACTCGATCATGCGATCGTAAGCATCAGCCAGGAGGACGAGGTCAAGCTGGATGGTCGAGCGATAAACGTGGATCAACTGGAAGCCGCGGTGCGCGATTTGCCTGAACAACGGAAGTCGACACTCGCGCTGCAAGCGGACAAGAAAGCGTCATTTGGCACGATCATTAAGGTGATGGACGCGTTGAAGCTGGCAGGCGTCAAGAATTTGCCGGCGTTCACCCGGGACGAAGGACCATGATCCTGCCGATCTTGCAATATGGCGATCCAATCCTGCGCGCTAAAGGTGAACGGATCGAAAAAATCGATGAGGCAATCCGGCAGCTGGCGGTGAACATGATTGAAACAATGCACGAAGCGCACGGTGTCGGGCTGGCAGCCCAGCAGGTCGGTCGTTCATTGCAACTCACGGTGCTCGACGTTTCGGCCGTCGAAGACCGGCCAAGCACCCTCAAGCTCAGTGGCAAGGATGTCGATCCGAAGAGCGCGATGCCGATCGTGCTGATCAATCCGGAAATCGAACTGCGTGGCGAAACCGAAGTGGGCGTGGAAGGTTGCTTAAGTTTTCCCGAGATCACCGCCGACATTGAACGGGTGCAATCGGTGCTTGTGCGCGCGCAGACGCTGGAAGGCGAGATGTTTCAAATTGAGGCGAGCGGTCTTCTCGCGCGGGCCATTCAACACGAGCACGATCACCTGCAGGGAATCTTGTTCATCGATCGGATGAACTCCGCGACGAAAGCCGCGTTGTCGAGTCGGCTAAAACGACTGCAAAAGGAAACCAAACGCGGCGTCCGGCATCGCGAACCGCTCGTAACCGAGACGACGCTGTAGGTAGTTAGCGATTGCTTCCGACGCATTGAAAGCGCCGGAACACCGGCGCACTCCAAAACGTGGCCGCAGTTCTAATGCTCCGGATGGCGCCTTCGCATTTTGGAGTGCGGCGCTGCTGCGCCGCTTTCGAGCGTGAACCTCGCCGTTCGAGTTAGGGTGTCAGAAATCCAGTCAACGGGCTCGTAGCTGACGCTGCGTTGAGTTTATCCGCTAACCCGATCTCGCGGGCTTCGCGTCCTGCTTCGATCGCTTTCTTGAATGCTTTTGCCATGCGAACCGGATCAGACGCGATTGCGATTGCGGTGTTCACAAGCACTGCGTCGGCGCCCATTTCCATCGCTTCAGCGGCGTGACTTGGCGCGCCAAGTCCGGCATCGACAACAACAGGTACGGTCGCCTGTTCGATGATGATCTCGATCTGCGCGCGCGTTTCGATGCCGCGATTGCTACCAATAGGCGAACCGAGCGGCATCACCGTGGCCGTGCCAATGTCCTGCAATCGTTTCGCCAGGACAGGATCGGCATTGATGTATGGGAGAATAGTGAACCCTTCCTTCACCAGGATTTCTGCCGCCGCGAGTGTCTCAACAGGATCGGGCAGCAGGTAGCGCGGGTCTGGATGAATCTCGAGCTTGATCCACATCGGCAAACCTGCACTCGCCGCCAGCCGCGCAAGGCGCACAGCCTCCTCTGCATTTCGGGCGCCACTGGTGTTTGGCAGGAGCAGAAAACGGTTCGGATCGATAAACTCGAGAATGTTCGCAAACGGATCATGTTTGCCTGAGAGATCGGCGCGACGGAGCGCGACAGTAACCAGCTCCGTGCCGCTGGCGAGGAGTGCGTCCCGCATCAACTCGTTAGACGCAAATTTTCCAGTGCCTACTAGCAGACGCGACGCGAACTCGCGATCGGCGATCTTCAATTTCGCGGGCTTGTCAGCCATGGGAAAAGGATAAGCGAATTCACGAACCGGCGCGAATGTGGAAGTGTAGCACGGGCATCCTGCCTGTGTGGCGACAGGCATCTTGCCTGTCAATTAAAACAGACGCCCGTTCTCCGCGCGATGCGCGTGACCATCTCTTCGGCAGGCGAGACGCCGGCCTGCCCACAGACAAGATGTCTGTGCTAATCTCGTTTCGTGACCAAATTTGACATTCGCAAGCAGGATTGCATTACGGGAATGTCGCGCCTCGGCGATGCAAGCGTTGATCTTGTGGTGACATCGCCGCCGTATAATCTCGGAATCAGCTACGGCAAGTATTTCGACAGCCAAGACCGCGGGTCGTATTTAAGTTGGTGTGGCCAATGGGCACGACAAATCCGTCGCGTGCTAAAACCGAACGGTTCCTTTTTTCTCAACATCGGCGCCGCGCCGTCGAATCCAATGCTGCCCCATGAAATCGTCATTATGTTGCGCGAGTTTTTCACGCTGCAAAACACGATTCATTGGATCAAATCAATCGCGATCGACGAGCATTGTAGCCATCGCCCTGCGGGCGACGCACGCGCTTCCCACGGGCAAGCGGCTACAGGAATTCGCGCGTTTGGTCATTTCAAGCCGATCAATTCGCAGCGATTTCTCAATGATTGCCACGAATATGTTTTTCACTTCACGAAATCTGGTCGCGTCGAACTGAACAGGCTGGCGGTTGGCGTTCCTTATCAGGACAAGAGCAACATCGCGCGCTGGTCTCATACTCGGGGAAAAGATCTGCGTTGCCGCGGCAACACTTGGTTCGTTCCTTACGAAACGATTCAGAGCCGCGAGAAAGAACGGCCGCATCCGGCGACATTTCCGGTGCAGCTCGCCGAATGGTGCATCAACTTGCACGGAGCATTGCGCGTACGCATCATGCTGGATCCTTTTCTCGGCATCGGTAATTCTGCAGTCGCAGCGCGCCACCGTGGAGTCCAAAGATTTATCGGATATGAAATCGATGACGCGTATCTGGCGGAAGCAAAACGGCGAATTGCCAGAGATCGCGGCACTCGAGCACAAAAGTGAGATTTACTTGGGGAGCATCGAGAGCACGGCGCCTGCGACTTCATCGGTGCTGATGGCTTTCATGCAGCGGAAATCGATCGGACATTCGCGGAGAAAACAGGGACTGCATTCGACATGATGTCGCAAAACAGTATGACCGTTGCCGAGTGGCCCCGTCAGGCGTGGTTCGGTAGAGCCGAAAACGGCGACCACAGGCACCCCGAGCAACGCGGCAAGATGCATTGTTCCCGTGTCGTTCGTCAGTAGCAAACTGCACTTTCGCAATTCTTCGATAAGTTGATCGAGCGTGGTTTGGCCGATCCGGTTCACGCAATGATCGCCAATCGCAGCTGCGATCTGTTCGCCTACCGCAGCATCGTTCTTCGTCCCGAAGAGAATCCATTGCGCCGATAATTGTGCGGTGATCTGGCTCGCTGCCTCAGCGAATCGTTCAGGCAACCATCGTTTGGCCGGCCCGTATTCCGCGCCGGGACAAAGAGCAATCTTCAGCGTTCGATGTTCGATGTTCGATGTTTGATTTGGATCGCGCCCTTCGATGTTCGATGTTTCTGCCCCGCATTCGCGCGCAATCCGAAGAAAACGCAGCGAATGATGTTCGGGCGGGCGTGGCTTTCGTCCCTCGCGAACGATTTGGTTAATGAGCCAACTCCGCCAATGCCCGCGATAACCGACTCTTCGCGGGATTCCGCTCAACCACATTTCAAACGCAACTCGCAACGAATTCGGAAAGACGATCGCAACGTCAAAGGGCACTTGTTGCTTCAACAGACTAACAACTGAAAAAAGCGATCCTTCTGGCAAAGGAATGATGGCGTCCACTTCCGGAATGAGCTTCCACATGGCTGCGACTTTTACTGGCGCAGCGATTGTCACGTGAACGTCGGGTCGCCCATTTTTGATCGCGCGGACTGCCGGCACGCTCATCACGGCGTCTCCCAACCAGTTGCTTGAGCGGATCAGAATTCGAAATGGTTTGAGATCGTTAGCCGAAATTCCGGTCGGCAGATAAATCCCACGTTTGTAGTGCTCGAGCAGAAAATTTGGCTCAGGGGTTTTCCAGCGATTGTGCACCCAGAACCAGTCTTGAGGTGCGCGGCGAATTTGTTCCTCGATTACTCGATTTATCTTCGACGTCAGCACCGCAACCGAAGCGCCCGCTTCGTCGAATCGCTCAGTGAATACCATGCGCCAGCGTGCACGTCCGATGGTGTAAACTCCCGCGGCAATCAGCGCCGCCCGGGTACGTTTGGCGAGTAAAGCTGGCAAAGGCGAAGTGGAAGCAAGTCGGTCAAAAAATGGCGTCCACACTCCGTGATCGCCAGCGTGTTGATCGGACAAAACCCCGACGCCACCACCTGAACGCAGCAAGTCGATCACCGGCTCAAAGCCGTCGTGGCGATCGAACAATTCCAGCCCGGTCTGACTGCGGGTCCGCCGTACATGCTTGTCAATAAAGCGGTTTCCCAGCCCCTGGTACACACTCGAGTTGCGGACAAACCCAACGAACTTCGGCATCAATTGCGCGAAAACTTCCCACGTTCCGAGGTGACTCAGAACGAGCACCACTGGAACTCCCGCCCGAAATTCCCGCGCCATCGACTCGATATTGTCGACCTCGACATGCTCGAGGATTTTCTCGGGTGACATCTGCGTCAGCTTCGCGCTGCAAAGCAGGTTGGCGCCGAGCCGGCGGAAATGACGACGCACCAACTGACGCAATTCGCGCGTGGATTTTTCATTCGCGAATGCAATCTCAAGGTTGCGCGTTGCCAGACGGCGATATGTCCCGGAAAACATCCATGCGCAGACGCCGAGGAATTGCCCGAAATCGAAGAGAAGCGGCAAGGGCAGCGCGCCGACAACGGCTAAGCCCGCGCGATAAAGGAGGTAAACGATAAAATCGAACATTGCGAAGGTGGATCGGCTTTTCCGAAGACGATGAACGCGTTCGGAGAACGCATTCCGCTTTCGGCGCGGCAGGGTAGATTTGCCTGTGACGGGCTTCAACCAATATAATGTGCGCTGTGTCGCTGCCATTCCCTTATTCGGGCCGATCGGATTTCGCTCATGTTTTAAAAACGGGCTGCGCACCAAAATGAACAAGGAACTCGAGGCTTCGGAACGAAAGCTTGAAATGCGCAACCGTGAATTGGCCGAAGCGCACAGCCACATCGCCGCTCTGGAAGAAAAACTACTGAAGCTGAAACAATACCGGCGTGAGCTGAAGTCGCTCAAGGAGGAGAGACGGACGCTGCGCAAATCTCCCGAACGCAGGATTGGCCAGGTGTTTTTGGCTCCCTATCGGGTCTTGGAAAGACCGGCAAAGACAATTTGGAGAAAGCTTCACCGGCAAAAGCGGACGCCTGCGAACTCTGTTGCACCAAGCGAATACCAGCAATGGTTTCAGCATCATCGCGCGAGTACGCAGGAGTTGCAGCGGATGAGTGTTGAGGCGCGCAGTTTCGTTTCGCAACCGCTCGTCAGCATACTCACGCCCGTATTCGATACCCAGGTTTCCTGGCTCAACGAGGCTGTGAACTCTGTGCTTGCGCAGGTTTATGAAAATTGGGAGCTGCTGTTGATCGACGATGGATCGACTGCGACCGACCTGCTGAGCGCTCTGCCTGGCGTGGCGGCGCGTGACCGTCGGATTCGTCTCGTTAGGCTTGAGAGCCATCAAGGCATCTCGGCCGCGTTAAACAGAGGCCTTGATCTCGCTAAGGGCCAGTGGGTCGCGTTTCTCGACCACGACGACGTCCTTGAGCCGGATGCTCTTTTCCAAAATATTAAGTTGCTTCAGGAGAATCCCGGAGTCGATCTGATCTACTCGGATGAAGACAAACTCACGGAGGCGGGCTTTGACTCACCGATACTGAAACCGGACTGGTCGCCAGACTTCTTTCTGTCCTGCAATTATTTGTGTCACCTGATTTTTTTGCGCCGAGATCTTGTGCGAGAGGTTGGGGGATTCCAACCGGAATTTGATGGTTCACAAGATTACGATCTTCTCCTGCGTGTCAGCGAGCGAACCAACCGAATTCATCATGTTCCGCGGGTGCTCTATCATTGGCGTCGCAGCGACAATTCAAGCGCCAGCGATGTTCGCCAAAAGCCAGGACAGCTCGAAGCCTCGTGGCGCGCGATCGAAGCTCACCTGAAACGCCGAGGTGAGCAGGCCTACGTTGCTGTCGATTGGCGAACCCACGCGTTTTATGTGAGACGCGAGCTGTGCGAAGTCCAAAAAATCTCGATTATTATCCCGAGTTTCCGCGGCCCGCAGTCGCTCGGGAGATGTGTCGAAAGCGTGGTCAGCAGGACAACTTATCCGAACTACGAGATCGTGATCGTACAAACGGGCGACCGTGACAAAAACGCGAAGGGGGTCGCGGATTTTTCACATCGTGTGCTGTATCTCGCAGACGCGGTGAATGATTCCGCAGCGAAAAATCACGCCGTCGCGCACATCGACAGCCCATGGCTTCTTTTCCTCGACGACCGCGTGGAAGCGATCGACCCGGACTGGCTCACAATTATGGCTGAGCACGTGCAGCGGCCCGAGATCGGTGCAGTCGGACCGCGACTGGTCAATCCGGGCGGCACCATCGAACACGCCGGACTTGTTCTAGGCGTCAACGGACTTGCGCAATCCGCCTTTCGCGGTTTTCCAGCGGACCATCCTGGCGTGAACCGTCAGTTGCAGATGACTCGCAACTACAGCGCAGTCTCCGGCGCGTGCCTATTGATGCGGCGCGAAGTTTTTCAGCAAATCGGCGGATTTGACGAAAAGCTTTCCGGCGCTCTCGCAGGTGTTGATCTTTGTCTCCAAATTCGGCGTGCGGGTTACCTGATTGTTTACACGCCTCTGGCAAAACTTTGCTGGGATGGTTCATCAGGCGACGACATTGACACGAGCAGCGAAGCGGTTATGCGCCAACGTTGGTCTGACGTCTTAGAGCGAGATCCTTATTACAATCCAAATCTCTCGAGAAAGCGTGCCGACTTTTCGTTGGGCGACTGAATTGCTGTTAGCGTCGATTCCCGGAACCTCCGGCAGTGTCCTACAGAGTCATCGAAGCCATGGACTTCAATCAGTTGCTTTCAAAAGGCAATATTATTGCAGATCGTAAACTTCAACGAGGCCCACGCCGATCGTGTCGTTTACACCCCGCACAGTCGCGGTGTAGTTACCCGGTGGCAGGTCTGCGATAATCGCGGATTCCATTGCGTCGCCCGGAGCGTGGCCGCTGTTTTGAATATCAGCTACCTGATTCCGCATAATAACACCGCCGAGTATCGTATGCTGCCAGTCATCATTGGATGCAATCAATGCGCCGGAACCGTTGTGCAGTTCCAGGGTGGGATTAGCCAATGCGTTGGGAATATTATATGGAGGCGCACCGAGCTCAGGACCTATGGCACGAATAATCACCCTCTTTGCGCCTGTACCTTGAACAATAAAGCCGCCAATCATGATGTTGTCACCGGTCTGCACAAAGCTGCGAGTGCTGATATTAGCAAGAATGGAGCTAGCGTCGTTGCTAAGATCGTATACCTCCACGAGACCGACTCCGGAAGTGTTGTTTACACCACGCACGATCGCGGTGTAGTTCCCCGGTGCCAGGTCTGCGACGATCGCACATTCCCTTCCATCGCCGGGAGCGTGCCGACTGTCGCGAATCGCGCCGACTTGATTACTGATGATAATCCCGCCGATGATCGTAGTCCGCCAGTTATCATTAGAGGCAATCAAAGCTCCCGTGCCGTTATAGAGTTCCAAGGTCGGATTAGCCAATGCATTGGGAATGTTATATGGAGGCGCACCGAGCTCAGGGCCAATGGCGCGGATAATTACCCTCTTTGTTTGCGCCCCTTGAACAATGAATCCTCCAATCACGACGTTATCGCCGGTCTGCACAAAGGCGCGTGTACTGATGTTACCTAGCTGCGATCCAGTAAATGGCGCGCAATATCTCCCACCGGTATTTAGCCCATTGGGGTAGGTCTCCTCTCCGCCCCAGACAATCAATTGACTACCTGTCCAGACCGCCGTGTGATCGTATCGAATGGTAGGCGCGCCGGTCGTGCTTGTGGCTGCCCAACTATCTGCTTTGGGATTGTATCTGCCACCGGTGTTTGTGGGTCCTGACGCAGTAAATCCGCCCCAGGTAATCATTTCACTGCCAGTCCAAGCTGCTGTGTGGCGAGCTCTGCCGGGCGGCGCGTTAGTGGTGCTGGTGGCGGTCCAGCTGTTCGTAGCAGGATTGTATCTCCCGCCAGTGTTAGAAACGCCTGACTGACTGGCACCGCCCCAGATAATCATTTCGCCGCCGGTCCAAACTGCCGTGTGCTGGTGCCGGTTACTGGGCGCGTTGGTAATGCTGGTAGCCATCCAGCTATCCGTATGGGATCATACCCACCACCAGTACGAAGACCGTAAGCGCCGAAGTAATCCAAGCCGCCCCAAATAATCATTTCGCTGCCGGTCCAGACTGCGGTCTGCTGGCTTCTCGCAGCCGGCGCATTTGTAGTAGTTGTGGGTGCCCAGCTATTTGTGTTGGGATTGTATCGTCCGCCGGTATTCAAGGCAAATCCGAAGGGATCAACTCCGCCCCAGACAATCATTTCTCTACCAGTCCACACTACGCTGTGATTGCCACGATAACTGGGCGCGTTTGTGGGGCTCACAGATCTCCAAGTGTTAGTAACTGGATTGTATCTCCCGCCGGATCCCCCATCCCAAACGATCATTTCGGTGCCGCTCCACACTGCCCTGCCTCCTGTGAGTGCGCCGGGGGCGGTTATGCTTGTCCAAGTGTCGGTTCTCGGATTGTATCTGGCGCCGTTGTGGAAAACATGATTGCCGTTTTGGCCGCCCCAGACAATCATTTCACTACCAGTCCACACGGCGCTGTGAAACGCGCGTCCGGAGGGTGCGTTGGTCGTGTTCGTCGCAGTCCACGTATTGAAAGTGCATTCAACCGCCTCGGAAACGTTTGGTAATGTGTATTCACCGCTCGATGTTGCCATCGCGATGGGCAGTTCGTTGCCCGCCCTAGCTGCCCGGGACTCCAACCGATCTCCCTCCGGCGCAATGACCGTTGCATGTGCTAGCAGCTCAGCTTCCGCGCGTTGTTCTGGCGCTCCCTCACTTCGTCGGGCAACCGCAGTCTGGTCACACAATAACCTGTCAGCCAGTGCCGGCCGAGCCAGGCATTCCGCGATGACAAACGGATCGTTCCGAAGCGCCGCAAAGAGTTCGCGCAACACCTCGGGCTGTTTGGTATGCTGCGCCATGCGCTCCATCTCAGCTTGTAACTGATCGGCAGTAATCGGCCGCTGCCAGTAATCCTCCAGCGCCTGCGAGTTGCGCAGATAATCTACAATCTTCCGTTCAAGCTGCGCCTGCGTCATCACCGCATCGAGCGAAGGCTCGCGATCAACATTCTCCTTTGGCCAGATGCGATGGCGCCAGTAAACGTCCTCGATAGCTCGCTGGTAAGCTACGCGCTGGGCGAAGGTGAGCGTTCTCTGGGGGGAAGGCTTCGGAAGCGGCTCGTGACCTAACAAACCGAGTTTACTCGCCGTGGCAGCCGAGGTCCCGGCGACGAGCAAATAGACAATCCATGTGCTCAGTACAACCGCGAGTAAACGGCCCGGACCGAAAAACCCACCTTTAGCATGCCGGCTTCCGGTTGAAACTCCAGAGAGCGAAAGGCTGCAGCGGGCAGCCCGGAACTCAGAAGTGCTGCAGTTCTTCTGCATTAGGTTTGCATATCATTGCAGATCGTACACTTCCACGAGACCAACCCCGGTCATGTCATTTACACCCCGCACGATCGCGGTGTAGTTGCCTGGCGGCAGCTCCGCAATGATAGCCGATTCCCTTCCGTCCGCCGGCGCCCGGCCACTGTAAAGAATATCGCGCACCTGGCTGCTCATGATGATCCCGCCGATTATCGTCGTTCTCCAGTTATCATTCGAGGCAATCAAAGCTCCTGTGCCATTGTGCAGTTCCAAGGTGGGATTAGCTAATGCGTTGGGAATATTGTATGGAGGCGCACCGAGCTCAGGGCCTATGGCACGAATAATCACTCTCTTTGCGCCGGTTCCTTGAACAATGAAGCCGCCAATCATTATGTTATCACCAGTCTGCACAAAGCTGCGAGTGCTGATATTACCAAGAATGGAAGCAGTGTTAGCGCTAAGATCGTACACTTCCACGAGACCGACTCCGGTCATGTTACTTACGCCACTCACAATGGCGGTGTAGTTGCCGGGTGGCAGATCTGCAATGATCGCCGACTCCAATGGATTTGCCGGAGCATGACCGCTGTTCTGAATATCGGTGACTTGGCTCCGTGGAATAACACCGCCGATTATCGTATGCTGCCAGTCATCATTAGAGCCGATCAATGCTCCCGCAGCGTTGTGAAGTTCCAGCCTCGGATTAGCCAATGCATTGGGAATGTTATAGGGAGGTGCGGCGAGCTCAGGGCCGATCGCACGAATAATGACTCTCTTTGGTCCGGTGCCTTCAACAATGAACCCGCCAATCATCACGTTGTCGCCGGTCTGGACAAACGCGCGCGTACTGATGTTGCCTAGCTGCGCCGGAGGACCTGGCGCGCAGTATCTCCCGCCTGTGCTGGTAGAGGTGTTGGAATAAAGTGTTCCTCCCCAGATGATCATTTCGTTGCCGGTCCACACTGCCTTGTGACCATATCGACCATCCGGCGCGTTAATTGTGCTGGTAGCTATCCAGCTGTCCGTGCCGGGATCGTATCGCCCACCGGTGTTAAAATAATATCCCGAATAGGGGTCCGCCCGACCGCCCCAGATGATCATTTCGTTGCCGGTCCACACCGCGCTGTGAGTCGTTCGGCCATCTGGCGCATTGACAGTGTTGGTCCGCGTCCAACTATTTGTGTTAGGATTGTATCTCCCTCCACTGTTTAAGTAGTGATCGCTACCGTCCAAAAAATAACCGCCCCAAACGATCATTTCACTGCCGGTCCATACTGGGCTGTGAACGGTTCGAGCCGAGGGTGCATTTGCTATGCTGGCCGCTGTCCAGACGTTGGTAACAGGATCGTATCTGCCACCCGTGTTCAGATAACCCCCGGTTCCAACTCCGCCCCAAATGATCATTTCACTGCCGGTCCATACTGCCCCGTGCGACTCTCGCGCCGTAGGTGCATTCGTCGTGTTAAGCGGTGACCACCTATTTGTCCCAGGATTGTATATGCCTCCGGTGTTCAAAACGTTACCACCATCAAATCCGCCCCAGACTATCATTCCGCTACCGGTCCCGACTGCCGTGTGGACGTCGCGGCCATCAGGTGCATTCGCGGTGCTGGTAGCTACCCAGCTATCGGTACCGGGGTTGTATCTCCCACCGGTGTTCCAAAGGTGATCAACACCATCGTAAGAATACCCTCCCCACACGATCATTTCATGCCCGTCCATACTGCCGTAAGAAAACCTCGCCCTGCCGGGGCATGGGTCATAGTTAGTAGCCGTCCAGCTATCCGTGCTCGGATCGTATTTCCCACCAGTGTTTGTAAAGAAATCGCCGGCATGTTGACCTGGAACAATTCCGCCCCAGATGATCATCTCACTGCCAGTCCATACTGCTACATGATAGCGCCGTGGAGTTCGGCGTTTTGCCAGTGGGTGTCCAGCTATTGCTAGTCGGGTCGTATCTGCCGCCGATGTTTGTGTAACTGTAGTTGCCACCGATCCGCCCCAGATGATCATTTCAGTGCCACTCCAAACCACGGTATGAGCTGCTTCGGCCGCTGGGCGCATTGCTGGTGCTGGTAGCTGTCCAACTGTTGGCGCCGGGATTATATCTCCCGCCGGTGCTTAAATAACTGCCTACAACCAAGCCGCCCCAGACGATCATTTCATGGCCAGTCCAGACTGCCGTGTAATCGGATCGGGCCTGGGGCGCGTTTGCCGTTGTTGTAGCTGCCCACGTATTAGTGCCCGGGAAAATACTTCGCGCCAGTCCTGAAAGGAGCTTCCGCCATTGTTACCCCCCAAATGATCATCACCGTCCAGCCCAGACGGCGGTGTGATCACTCGATCGGATCGGTGCATTACTTGTGCTCGTACTGTCCAACTGTTTGTACATGGATTGTATCTCCCCCCGGTATCCAAATAGCCAATATCACGCGGACACCGCCCCAGACAATCATTTCGCTGCCAGTCCACACCGCGGTGTGGGAAGACCGGGCAGCGGGTGCATTGGCAGTGCTGGTGGCTGTCCACCTGTTGGTATGCTGGATCGTATCTTCCGCCCGTGTTCAAGTAATAGTGCTACCAGCAACAGATACCCGCCCCACACAACCATTTGACTGCCAGTCCAGACTGCTGTGTGAGCGTCGCGCGGCCTGAGGGCGCGTTGGTAGATACTCGTGGCCACTCCAGCTGTCGGTGCTGGGATTATATCTACCACCGTCTTCACGACACCCGCCGGCGATGCCGCCCCAAATGATCATTTCAACGCCGGTCCAGACTGCCGTGTGATCTGTACGCGCCTGCGGGCGCGTTTGTCGTGGTGGTAGTCGTCCAACTGTCGGTGCGGGATTGTATCTCCCGCCAGTATTAAAGCCATGAAAGGACTCAAAATTACCTCCACCCCAGACGATCATTTCAGTGCCGGTCCACACTGCCGTGTGGCCGGCCGCGGCCATCGGGAGGACCAGAAGTGGCGGTCCATGTATCTCAGTGCAAGCCGCTGCTACTGCGGGCAGCGTATAGCCACGTTCGGCCGCGAGATTGCATTAGCGCACCTGGTTTTCGGCTCTAGCGAGCCAGGGCTCCAATGGCTCTTTTGGCCATGCAACTGTAGCAGCTTCAAATGGTCAGTCTGTTTTTGTCAAGGACTGCCGTCGCATAGTAGTGCGTGTCGTTTTCCTGCAATGGACTTAATTTTCCTACAGGTAAACTATTGTAGTCGCTTCGGCGTTTTTGGACTGCGCTGACATCTCAGCGCTTTGTAAAGCGGCGATCCCGCGCTGGCGGGACTGCACTTCAAAGCCATCGGCTTGCGCGGCATCAGTGTTATTGAATGTCCCGGCTAAATGCTGAAGAGTTTCGTCCCACTCACGGCTGTTGAGTTTATGGTTTTCGCATCGCGCTCCTGGCCAATGTCGCGGGCGATCAGCTTTTGGTCAATTCGATTTCGCTGTACGTGCCGCCATTCATTTGCTCATCGCGGCGTGCGCATGCAGATCGGCCTGGGCACGCTGCTTCAGTTCACCGTGAATTCTTTCGTCGTAACCATACCAATTGTTTAGCAAACGTTCGGCTAGTGCAGGTCTCGCCAGACACTCTGCGATGACGAATGGATCGTTGCCGAGTGCCTCGAAGAGTTCACGCAAAACGTCAGGCTGCTTGGTGTGCTGCGCCATGCGATCCATTTCAGCCTGCAACTGCTCGGCGCTAAGCGGCCGTTGCCAGTAATCCTCCAGCGCCTGTGACTTGCGCAGGTAGTCTGTGACTTTCTCTTCCAGCTGCGCCTGAGACATCGCGTCGTTGAGTGATGGCTTGAGATCAGCGCTCTCGCTCGGCCAGATCCGATGACGCCAGTAAACTTCTTCGATCGCGCGCTGATAGGCGACGCGCTCCGCGAAACCGAGTGTTTTGGCTTGTTCAGAGGATGCCGCCGTTTTGCCCGCGAAGATCAGAGAGAGAAGCAGCAAACAAGAAAGAAGCGCAGTTGCAACGCTGCGATGAATGAAACCGCGGCTGTTGCTTTTTTTCATATGGAACGGCTCTTTCCAAAGGTTTGTTTGGAAGATTGGCGGTTTCGTTGCAAGGAGAAACCGCTCCTGCGTCAAGAATTCGCGATTTGGCCTTAACGGGCGGCGAGAAAAACTTCATCTGCCGCCGACTTCAAACCACTACTTAACGGTGGAATGCGAGGCGGCCAGGCAAGAGCGAACGCGTCCGAGTCGGACAAATTTGGGCTATAAAATGGATCGTTACGGAGCTGTTCACCCCACTTTTCCTGCAGGTACGCCATGTCACGTAATAAGCATTCACGCTGTTCCGAATCAGAATGACGCCCGCGCGATGCGGATTCGTGATGGATCAGATCGGCATAAGGCGTCCAAATAATTTGCCAGCCTCGCTCGCGCAAGCGCAGACAAAAATCTACATCGTTAAAGTTGTTAGGCAGGTTCTCATCAAAACCGCCGACATCATCGAAGATCGTTTTTCGCAGCACCATACATGCAGCCGTAACCGCGGAATAATTTTGTGACAAGATGAAGGTTCGATTCATCAGCGCGACCGGTTCCGGCAGAAAACGTTGGAATGCGTGGCGCGCCACTCCGTGGAGTCCAAGCACCACGCCGGCATGCTGCAATCTTCCATCGGGATACCACAAGCGCGCGCCGACCACCCCTACTTCAGGTCGAACAGCGCGACTCACCATCTCGCGCAACCAATCCGGTTTGTCCGTCTCGATATCGTCGTTGACTAACGCCAGAATTTCGCTGCGCGCGATGCGCACTCCGCGGTTGATCAGACGGCTGAAATTGAAATCACCACTATCAGTGACAATCTGAATACGCGGATCCATGGCGACATCGCGGAGAAATGCATGCGTTTCTGGCTCTGTCGATCCGTTATCGACAATTACTATCTCGATGGGCGCGTAGTCAGTTTTTTCGCGAATGCTCGTGAGACATCGTTGCAGGAGCACCGCTTGATCACGGGTTGGGATGATGATGGAGACAAGAGGCAATGGCGATCGCAAATGATAGATAACACGGTGCCATTCACGATTCTGGGGGCAGGGGAGCACTGCGCCGTCTATATTGTTCCGCTGCAAATGATCCGCGATCGCACGTCGCGCGGCTTCCGGCGCATACGGCTTCGCTTCGGCTGCGGCTGCGGCGCTGCCTTCGACCATCCGCCAGTGATAAAGCACACGCGGGATATGCCTGATCTGGTGGGGTTGCAGTTTTTCAGAACAGCGCAACGCCACATCGTAGTCCTGCGAACCTTCATAACCCTCACGAAAACCACCGATTTCAACGAGAAGCGCGCGCCGATAGATCCCCAAGTGACTGACATAATTTTGTCCTAGTAGAAGTTCCGGATTCCAGTCGGGCTTGAAGAAAGGGCAGCAACGCGCGCCGGTTTGATCAATTTTATCCTCGTCAGAATAGATGAGTCCTGCGTCGGGATTCTCCTCAATTGTTGCTGCAACAACCGCGAGGGCGTGCTCGCTCAGGAGATCATCCTGGTCGAGTAATGCGACCCATTCACCGGTGGCAAGTTCCAGCGCTGAATTTGAGCATGCTGCAATGTGACCATTGCTCTCCCGAAATATTATCTTAATCCGCGAGTCATCTGCCGCGTATCGTTTTAACACGCCTGCGACTGTTGCATCGGTGGATGCATCATCTGCTATGCATAGCTCCCATCTCTCATAAATCTGCGACCGAACCGAATCTATCGCAGAGGAAAGGTGCACGAGATCGGGGTTGTAAACGGGCATCACAATAGAGATGAGCGGATGCCGCTGCAGGGCCCGCAGATCCCGGCGAAAGGCAATCCGCTCCGGTGCGCCGATAGTGTCGAATTGCTTCACCCAGCTTGCGTAGGAATGATCGCTTGCCATTCGGTTTGAAAGCGCTCGCTGCTGACGAGACGCAAACTTCTAGAGCTTATCCTGCCCGGAAAGCTGGCTCATAGGGTTGCGCAGGAGTCATCACATCGGTGTCACTTCTTTCACACCGTGGATTCCCGATAACGATCGCTTCCTCCAACACCTCCAGAAATCCTTTTCCAAAACGATCAAGACCGAAATGTTGGTCATAGGCGTTCCGTGCATTTATCGCCAGCTTGCTTATCAGTTTAGGTTCGCGAACGAGACGTTCGATGCCGGCGGCAAGACCAGCGGCGTCTCCTGCTTCCACAAATAACGCGTCCTCTTCCGGAATGAGCTTCTCACCTACCACTCCTACCTTCGTGCTAAGGATAGCTTTGCCCAGTGCCATTGCTTCGATCACGGTCAGCGGACCGGTTTCGTCCGACGAGGCGCAAAGCATCACGTCCGCTTCCTGAATGAGCGCAAGTGCTTCGTTATGCGCGACTGTTTCGCGGAAACTAATGTGACGTGAACCCTCCGCTGCACTTCTGAGCTCCGCGGCAAGCTTTGTATCGTTAGGCCGGCCGACCATGAGAAACTCACTACGATCAAGCACATCCGATGGCAGGCGGCGCAGCGCTTCTAATAACGTCTGCTGCCCTTTGCGGTGCTCGATTGTGCCAAGCAATAGAAAACGTAAAGCGACTCAGTCGGGCCGCTCTCGTCTGCCCGTGCGTCCGTGGGCGACATCCGGGATACCATAAGGCAGCACGCGAATAGGACGCCTGGCGAAAGGTTGATAGATGCGACGGCTGGATTTATCCGGCGTGATAATCAACTCGGCCAGTCCAAGAACAGCTGGAAGGACAGAATATTTGTTCAGATAGTGATTGCCCACCAAGCCTTCTTGAATCCACCAGATATGCGGAATTGCTTCCTTACTCGCGTCGCGAATCAGGGGTGCCGCAAAGATGGTGCTGGCCACGACGCAGTCAAAATCTCGCGCGAAGCTGGTGAATGATCGATGGCTTCTTACTGGCAAGTGACAGCCAAACCTGGTGAAAGCTTCATAGCCGATGGCCAACAGCGGATCGATTATCAGCGGGATGTCGGCGTCGACCAAACTTTCGCGCAGTGGTCCATCCACTGGTGACATGACCACAACAAAAATCCCGTGTGCCTTGCACCACTTAGCCAGATGCGACACCATGATCGGCGCCCCGGTGAGGGTTAAATCCTGAGAAATCAGCAAAACATTGCGCCCCGAATTTGTGTCAGCGGAATTCCTGCGCGCGAACATACGGATCGGCTCGGGCGAATCGCGGTACAACCAATCTCGCATGTTATTAGTGTAGTAAGGATCGTGACAGCTGAACTCCGCCCATCGTTGCAGAAGAAAAATAGTAGATTTATCAGCGACTTGAATCTCGCCAGCCTGTTTCTCCGCGCCTATCGACACGTGCCCATGATGAGTCATGGTCGCGAACGGCGTGTAAACGCAGCGCATGCCTGCTTCGCGGACTTTGAAACATAGATCGAGATCGGAATGCCCGATCGGGGTGTTCACCTCATCGAATCCGCCTAACGCAACGAAATCCGCGCGCCGCATCGCAAGACACGCGGCGGATAATGCCGAAACGGTGCGCATCGATTGCGCGAAATTGGTGTAATCCACAGAATCGCCTGGCCACTGATGCATGGCTGTGCCCACTAATCCGCGCACACCAGTAACCAAACCGGCATGCTGAATCCGCCCTGTCGGGTAAAGCATCTTCGGCGCGACCGCACCGACGTCTGGATTTTGCAGAGGCTCGATGAGGTTCTCAATCCAATCGGATTGGCTCGCTTCGACGTCGTCGTTAAGAAAAACTATGCGATCGCCAATTGCCATTTGTGCGCCTGCGTTGCATTTCGCGGAAAAGTTGAAAGGCGCATCGAACGCGACAAAGCGAACCAGACTGCTGATCGGTTCGGCTAACCTGCGGAGCTGCTCGATCAACTCGGTGCTCGTCACGATGATAAATTCCGCGTTTGCGTAATGAGTCGCGGCCGGCAATTCGCGTGCGCATTTCTCTGCCAGTGTCGCTGAGTCGGTCGGGATGATGACGGAAACACGCATCGTTTTTGGCAAAGACATGCGTACGCGATTGGCCGTCGGATATTCCAGGACTTCTGCATTCCATCCGCGGCGTTTCACTGCATCCGCCAAAGCGGCGATATTGGTTTTCCGCGCTTCTGGTTTTCCACCGCTCGCAGCAGAGGCGGGGTGCTCTCGCCAGTGATAGAGAACGTGCGGAATGTGCACGATTTCGCGCGCCTGTTCGGTGGCGCGCAAAGCGAAATCGTAATCCTGGGAGAGATTGAATTCCTGACGGAAACCGCCCATGGCAAGGGCAAGCTCGCGGCGATATGCGCTGAGATGGCCGATATACATGAAGGAGTAGAGCAATTCAGGACTCCATTCCGGTTTAAAGAATGGTCTCGCCCGTTCCCCTGATTCGCACAGGCGATCTTCGTCACTGTAAAAAATGTCGGCTGCGGGCCGACGACGAATTGCACTAGCTAGTTCATAAAGGGCAAAGGGGGCGAGCGCATCGTCATGATCAACCAACGCAACGAACTCGCCAGTCGCAAGCCGCAAGGCGTGGTTTGTGTTTTCGGAAATGCCCAGATTTTTCTCAAGCCGCTGCACGCGAATGCGCGGATCTGTTTTGGCCCAGTGCCGCAGCGACTCGAGCGTCTCGCGGTCCTTGGATCCGCCGTCCACCACGCATGCTTCCCAGTTCTCGTAAGTTTGAGCGACGGCTGAGGCGAAGAGTTGGTGGACAAATTCCGCAGGCGTGTCGAACAAGGGAATCAGCAAGGAGATTTTTGGGCGGCGATCCCATGCTCTCGATTCGCGTCGCTGCTTCTCCAGGTCGTCGCGGCCAGGTTCATGTTCTGCAACCCATTCTGCGTAATTCTTTTCAACCGGCTTGAGCGCGGGTTTATTTTTTGGTGCCGCAGGCGGCGTGAAGAATATCCGCCTTAGGTTGCGCGGAATTCGCGCGAATTCACGCGCGACACGTTGTTTAAGCGACCTCTGTGGTTTGGGTTTCTTGGGGATCACAAAGCAGCGACCTTTGTTCCTGCAGCTCGCCTTTGCCACCTCGAGGACCTCCTTTTGCGCAGTCATCTTGGCGTGCATTTTCTGGATTTGGGCGAATTGGTCGTTCATCACTATCTGCGCTTCCGCTCGATCGGTACTCACGAGCGAAAAACGCTTCGCAAGTGTGGCGAGCGATCCCACCGGTTCGCCAAGTAACTTCTCTGCTTCGACGCGGTCGGCGTTGATCGCGTCAAACTTTCGGTTGAAGTCAGTGAGGCAGCGTTGCTGGTACTCGATGACGTTTTGCGCTTTGGTCCGATCTTCGACAATCGTGTCGAACAAAGTCTGGCGCGCTTCAAAGAAGCGGGCGCGACGTTGGCTCTGTCGTGTTTGGGCTCGCGCTCTTATTGACTCGGCAATGAGTCGGTATCCTTGAGCCAGTGCTGTTGTCTCATCGAAAAGTGCGGTTCGAAATGGCGACGCTTTCGCCGCAGCCGATTCTGTCGCGACGCTCAAGCCGATTCCTTCGTCGAAATACGCTGCGGCCTTTTCTGTAACGAAATTGAGCCATGCGGTTCGAGGGCTGTCATGTCGCTCCAGGCTCGTGCCGTGCAGCAAGACGAGCGCCCTGGCGGACAATTTGGATCTCCAAGCCTCCAATTCCTGCCGCACCGTTTCGCCTGAATCGACGTCATCGATCAGCAAAACTTCTACTGAACCATCCGCGAATTCGGCTGCTGACTGAACTGCATCGGCTTCTACCAGTCGCGATATGTTTGCGAAAAATTTAGTTGTCGCTTTCTCAGCGTATTGCCAGGCCGGATCGTCTATCGCACACTCGTTTGCTCCTAACCGTCGCACCGCAACGCAACGCGATGCCAGATTTTGCTCAGCGACGGCCTGACAAAAGGCCAGGTGCGCCTGTGCATCACCCAATCCAAGGGTAACAATCAGTGCGGGTCTTTCCTGAGCGACGATGTCAAAAAAAAGCGGCAGATAGAACCGCGTCGGGCCACCCGTGAAAAATTTCGGCTCAAAATTTTGCGCTCCGTAGAATCCTGACCCCATTGCCGCGAGAGTGTAGGGTGAAAGCAGGGACGTGCCAAGTCGCCCAAGCTATGCCCGCTGTAAGCGCTACCAGTACAATGTCGAAGAGCCGATTGAGCTAAACACATGGAGAATAGTAATCCCCTGTGGTATACAAACCGACACGATAGCAATTACAGATTGCTCTTAGGTTTAATTCCCCAAGCTCGGATCCAATCGTCGTCCGTGCGAATTCGCACATCGCAAAAGCCAGCGCGTCTCAGGTACGCTTCGATTTCCTGCGGGGTGGAGTTCTGCGTCATATGTGGCGGACGATTTGCGGGCGAGAATGCGCGGTGAGTTTCAAACACCTTCCAGCCGCCATCCGAGCAAAGATTGATGTTGTCCACATAGATTCGACCTCCGGGTCGCAACACACGAAATGCTTCCGAAATGTAATTATATCGGTCCCAGGATTCGAGATGCATGAACACTACCGTGCAATAAACAACCTCCACGGACGCATCCGCAACGCCGCTCAAATCGTAACCGGATAGCTCCACTAGCTCCACGTTCGACGAATCCTTTAATCGTTGTGCGGTCAGCGTGAGCATGTTCGACGCGACATCGCACCCGATCCATTTTCGGCACAGCGGCGCGACAACTTTGCCTACACGCCCGACACCGCATCCTATTTCAAGAACAACATCATCCTTTCCAATACCGACACTGTCCTGAAGAAATCTCAAAGTTTCCTCACCGGTAGATTGGAGCGCGGCTTCTTCCGTCACGCCAATCACATGCAATTTCGCCTGCTCTTCCGTGGTCGAAAGGGCCGACCAAACCTTCTTGTATTCAGAGCGTGCCGGCTGGTGTTCCATCTCCGCGTTAAGTAGCTAAGGATTGAAAAGCGTCAATCAGCAGGGCGTCTGTGTCAGACGCCACCATCCGCAACGTTGAACGTCGTCGCAACGTTGAATGTCGTGCCGCGCCAGGCAATCGCGGTTTTGAATACCAACTGGCGGCGTTCTAGTCATGATCATCGAGAGATTTGTCGTTCGGTTCTTAAACTCATATAAGGCCAGCGAGCGGGGTTTTTACGTAGTCTTTTATGATGAAAACGATTTTCCTCTTATTATCCATGGTCGTTTCGGTCATGGCCGACACCGGCACGCCTGCCATTGCTGCTCCGACCATTCCAGCGCCGCCCACACCTCTACCCCATTTGAGTAACATCAGCACGCGCGCCATTGTGGAGACGGGCGAGAACGTGGTAATCGCCGGGTTTATTGTGCGAGGCAGCGGAACGGACAGGGTAATTATCCGCGCCCTTGGCCCCGAACTTACTCAGCACGGCGTTGCGGGAGCATTGCACAATCCATATTTGGAGTTACACAACGCTGCGGGAACTTTGATCGCCTCTAATGATAACTGGGGGATGACGATTATCGGCGGAATCATCACCCAAAATCAAGTTCGTGACATCATGAACAGCGGATACGCTCCGAGCAACGGGCTGGAATCGGCGATTATCGCTGACCTGCCGCCGGGTAACTACACGGCGATCATGCGCGGTGTAAACAACACGACTGGCGTCGGTCTCGTCGAAGTGTACGATCTCAACACCAATCCCGGTACTGTTCCTACGGCTTTTTTACGCAACATCAGCAGTCGCAGTCATGTCGAGACGGGCGACAACGTGATGATCGGAGGATTCATCGTCCAAGGGAGCGGGAGAAAGAGGGTAATCGTTCGCGCCCTTGGTCCTGAGCTCAGTCGGTTCGGGGTTCAAAACGTACTGCCTGATCCAACTTTGGAACTACACGACGGCAGTGGTGCTGTGATTGCCTATAACGATAACTGGCAAACTACCGTCCGCGGCGGAATTATCACCATGGACCAGGTCGCGGATATCCAAAGGAGCGGGCATGCTCCGACAAACGCGAGCGAGTCGGCCATCATAGCAGAGTTGCCCCCGGGCAGATACACCGCGATCGTGCGTAGCAAGAACATACTTGTCGGTGTTGCATTGGTAGAAGTGTACGATCTGGATCAGTAACTGGCTGGAAACAGCTGACTGTTCGATAGCTTGGCCTGCTTGCGAGCGTCGATCATACTTTCGCGTATTCACAGCGTCAGTTGACGCTCCCAGTTGCGTCAATCACCAGCGATCGCCACGCTTCAATCGTAGCGCGCAATCGCGGTGGGCAGTGCCGCAGGCGTGTCCCTGCGCGATTTTTCTTGTATTTTGCAGAAGTTCTGTGCTCCAATTCGGTCACATCATTTTCCATATGAGATCACTGCAACGTTCGAATAGCGCGCTAATCACAACCAAAAAGATCATACTTTATTTTCCAAGACGGCTTGTTCTTGGCTTCATCTGCTGCCTCATGGCACATAGCGCGCACGCGTTTTTAGGCGACGTCGCTGCGGAATACAGGTTCCCGGCATCCTCATTCGTCATGAGTCCTACCCAGCCATATATGTATGCGACAATTCCGTCCCAGGATTCTATCGCGATCATCAACACAAACACACTGGAGGCGAGTACCGGTGTTTGTCGGTTCACATCCAACCAGCGTGGCCTTCTCGCCAGATGGTAGGAAGGCGTACATCGCGAACAGCTCAACGAACTTTGTCGTTGTTTTTGATACGCAGACTCGGACGGTCGTAAATTCGTTTCTGCTTCCTCAGCACCCGAGGGACGTCGTCTTTGGCAGCCAAAATCGGCTGTGGGTTCTAGGACAGACACAGATATTCCAAAAGATAGTCCAAATCGATGCGACAACCGGCGCTTCCACGGGGCCGAGCATTACGCCTCTTTATGTTTACAGCGGCTCTCTAGAGATCAACCCCGATCGAAACACGCTCTATTACGCCAATTACGACCTCTCTCCTGGGATGATGTCCAAATACGACGTCTCAAGCTCTAATCCGGTTCTGTTGTTGCAGACGCCCTTCGGACGGGTCGGATCGAACGGCCAGGATCTGACGCTGAGTCACGACGGCAGCTTCATCTGCTATGCGACCGGATCGGGGCAGAATCTCTACCATATTGCAAAGTTCAGAACCGCCGACTTCGCCAGTTTAGGTTCTTTCAATACCGGCCCGTATCCTCGACAGGTTGCCTTCAGCCCAGACGATCAGGTCGTATACGCCGTTCATACTGCCGGCGAAATTGATCTTTTTGACGCAAATACGTTTCTATCGCTAGGAACTATTTTCGGTTCAGGCCAGGCCGCCGACTTGAGAACGGATTCGACAGGCAGATATCTGTTCGCTGGCTACACGGACTCCTTTTGGCGTTTCACTGGAACGCGTGTCTATGACGTGTCTCGCCTGCCTGAGTCGCAGCTAGGTAACATCAGTACGCGCGGCTTTGTCCAGACGGGCGACAATGTAATGATCGGAGGGTTCGTTGTTAAAGGCATTCAACCGAAGCGGGTCATTATTCGCGCTATTGGTCCTGAGCTCACCCGATTTGGTGTGCCCGATGTTTTGGCCGATCCGGTACTGGAGCTACACGACCGCACTGGGGCTTTAATTGCCTCTAATGATAGCTGGCAGCATACGATCATCGGCGGAATCATTACCAGCGACCAGGTAGCCGATATCAGGAGCAGCGGCCATGCACCCACCGACGCTAGAGAATCCGCGATCATAGCAGACCTGCCAGCAGGTAATTACACCGCGATTGTACGTGGCGTAAACGAGACGATGGGCGTTGCTCTGGTTGAGGCGTATGATTTGAGCCCCGACAGCAATTCACTCCTCGGTAACATCAGCACTCGTAGCTTCGTACAGACGGGCGATAACGTGATGATAGGAGGCTTCATTGTCGAAGGAAGTCACCCAAAAAGAGTGATTGTGCGTGGCATAGGTCCCGAGCTGGGTGCGCCTCCATATAATATTCCTGATTCGTTGGCTAATCCTACCCTGGAACTGTACGACCGCAGGGGTGCCTTGATTGCCTCTAACGACAATTGGCGAACGACGATAATCGGCGGCATTATAACCAGCGATCAGGTCAGGGACATATTAAGGAGTGGTCATGCTCCGGCAGACTCAAGGGACTCGGCAATCATCGCAGAGCTGCCAGCAGGCAACTACACCGCCATCCTTCGCGGCGTAAACAACACCACCGGAGTTGCTTTGGTGGAAGTATACGATTTGGAATAACCTTGCCTTGTTTGATTGCCGAGGACGTGGCAAAGGTGAATCCAGCGCTGGTGCTGCCCTACAAGGAAGGAAACCCGTACACCGTGCGCTACGACGCGGTGAACGCGATGTTGCTCAATGAGTTTTTGAAAGAGCATCGCAAAGTGGAGGAACAGAACGGCAAGATTCAACAACAGGAAGCGACAATTTCGGAACTTAAAGCTACGGTGGCCCTGCAACGAAAAGACTTCCAAGGAACGGTTGCGCAGCTCACTGCACGTCTCGACGAGCAGGCGTCTCAATTACAAAAGGTGAGCGCACAGCTCGAGGCGAACAGACAATCGCCGCAGGTAGCTAGCAATAATCAGTAATCCTACAACATTGGCGTAAGGTCCCTGTTGTCGGGAGTTATAACCGGAACCACCTAGCGCGGGACTGCAGAATCGGCTGTCGCGAGCGAACGACGCTCTGTTTCTTTCGAGGGGATGAGAAGCAGACAAACGGATGAGCACAATGGTCGTCAAAATTGGCTGCCTTAAAACGATACGTTTACTGTGCGGCCATAGTAACAGTGAGTTTAGCGAGGAGCTCTGTGTGATCTGAATCGTAAAGACGAAATTCGTAACTAGAACCCGCGACGATCCACGTCGCCACCTTGGAGCCTTCACGCTTGTGCCCAAATAACACCTCATCTTTGCCATTCATTGAAACGTAAATTTTACCGCCGCTCCACGAAATCGTGGTCTCGCCCGGGTTCTCACTCGGTGGGACTGGATTTGGGGCAGCGCTAAGCGTCGGCTCACCACGACGTAGAAACACATAGGCGCGCTCGTCCCGGTCTGGGTCTGCTGGCGTGGAGTTCGTTGTAGCGCCAATGTTGATTTGCGACAGAACCCTCCAACCGGTGCGATCGAACAATCTCTTTAGACCTTCATTGGTAAAGATCCAGTAGTTGGTATGGTCGTCATTGCACTCGTGTGGCCCCAGCAAATACGCAACCGGGTAAGGCGAAAGCAAGTGACCGTCAGGGGCCTGTCTGGCGATGCGAGTGCTAGCGAAACAATACCGCGTCAGTTGGCCCAGTTTCTCCAAGACGAAGAACGGGTTCTTCAAATGATAGAGGGTTCCAAGAAGAAAGATGACATCGTATTTCTTGCTAGGGAGAGCGATCTGAGCATCCAAATCGAGCGACCTGACGTTGACAGACGAATTTAGAGCGTCCTTCAAAATGCGAACGCCCTGGAAACGATTGAAATTTGTCGCCTCATTGTCGATTACGTCTACAGACAGTCCTTGATCTGCCAAGAAAAACGCTAGGTCCCCGTCGGCGGCTCCGATGTCTGCCACCTTTCCATATTCGCCCTGGCATACTTGAAGCAAGTTCAGGCCTGCGTCTGATGATAGCTGCTCAAGAAGGCCAACGTTCCGTAGCGTTGAGTACAGGATACCAGAATGACTTGGGACGATGAGCCAACTTAATTTCCCAAAGCCGTTGTTCCATCGAACTGGCGAGGTCGCTCAGCGGTCGGCTCTCGAGTGAGGGGAAAGTGGACTCCAATGGCACCGGGCAATCTGATGCCGCAAATGGCCCAAGACAAATAGAAGGGTTGAGAACGTTCTGAAACTTCTGTTAAACTCGCAGGCATTGTATTTGTTGCCCTGGCTATAGGAGCTACCGACCCTACACCTGAGCAATTGTTATCACGCGGTTATCGCAACCAGCGAGAAACTTGTACGAACTCCCGCCCCGCACTCTCCCTCCTGCAACGAGCGCGGTGTTGTGGACACGGTCAGCGCACGAACGGCACGTTGGAAACCCCTTCGCTGTTTGCTCATTATTATTTCTCAATGATGATCAGGCCAAACGGCAACGCCATTAGCCTCGCGGAGCTTTAAAAATTCGTTTCCCTTCGTGACGTCCGCAGCAACGATCAGCGGTTTTCCATTCACCGTGACGCGAGAACCAGTCACCCTTATTGTGTCATTGGGCTGGATGCGCGGCCTCACCTTTTCCATGTACCACTCTGGCCCCAGCTGCACCGCGACGGTTCCCTTCCCGGTCTGTAGCAGTGCATTGATCCAATAGCCTCGTCTGTTTGGAGGTGCGGTTTTTTCAATGGATAAAACTCTGCCGCCGACCGTTTCAACTGTTGTTACATCGTAATGGCCTTGAGCCAGAGTGTTATGGATTGCCAATAATCCGGCTGCAAACACGGCTACCGTCATCACTTTGATTATGCTTTTCATTGGTTATTTTCCTTCTGTTTTTGGTGGGGCGCGCTCGCTTCAACAGTGCCCACTACTCAGGCTATCGCTTCCTGATTCGTGGCGTTCGCCAGTAGCGGATGCGCGCCGGCTTAAACTATGTATTTCGTATGACACTATTCCTGGCGGTCCTAAGCTGGACAATGAATCTGGAATCCAGGAAACCAAGAAGAGGTGAATCAGGAAAGCAGGCATCGAGGAAGGGGAATTCCGACGAAGGTCAAGCTGCAAGGGAAGCAGCGAAGAAGCGAGGGTAGCGACTGAGTTTCAAAGCAGGAAATGGGCAAACCTCGTTGCTGCTCTCGAAAAAATTGCGCAGTCTGCCTGAGAAGGTGATTATCAGGCCGGGGAGGTCCATATAAAATCACGACATGAATACCCGCGCTGAGCCGCCGCCGACACGAGGAACAGGTTGTTTCGGGAAAGGCTGCCTGGCCTTGATCGTAATTGCGATTCTGTGCGTAGTGGTAGGGGTTGGCGGAACATATTGGGGTGTACGTCATGTCTATCTTTCCGATAAACCCGCACCGATGCGTCAAACTCCTGCGGCCATTGGAGCGAATACGGTCACGTCTGCCCAAACAGGCGTGAGCTCACCGACGGAAAAAAGTGCCGAGGTTCGCCAACGTTTTGATACGATGAAGAAAGCGGCGCGCGCTCACGAGGCAAGCGACGTGGAATTAAGCGCCGCAGATATCAACGCGCTGATTGCAGCCAATCGAAAATCGAGCGGCACAGCGTCTGTTAACATCAATGACACCGTCCTGCAGGCCCAGTTCTCCATTCCGCTCGAAAGATTCGACTTACCATTTCGAAATGCATTCGGTCTTGGTGATCGATATTTGAACGCCACTGCCACGATAGTCGCGCCGCCGGGAACCGACGCGAACACCGTGCAGTTGAGTGAGGTGACACTCAACGGCCATGCAATTCCCGCCGGTCTGCTGGACTGGGGATTACCCGGCGTCGGAAAATCGCTGCGAAGTTACGTGGTCAAGTACGCCAATAAATATGGTGTCACGGGCGGAGAAATTAGGGATGGCAAAGTAATCTTGCGCACCGGCGGTCACTAATTAAATGAGCGACCACGGATGAAACCGAATTCTCTCGCGAACGCAGTGATTTCTCGCTAGAACCGCCTGTCATGTTGAGCGAAGCGAAACGTCTCTGGTCTATGTCCGGTACAGCCTGGTCAAAATTTGATCAGAGATTCTTCTCCGGCGGCTGCGGGATCAGACTGACATTAGTAAAATGACCAAGCGCGAAGCAAATCTCTGGCAGGGGATCGATGCCGGCGCGCAAAGCGCACTTAGCCCTCGTGATTATCGCACGGCGTCATTCGCGCAGGAACTGGCGCGACGAGGCGTGGACGCGGGCGAACTCGTGGCCGCCGACAAAAGCCAGCCCGAGATCAAAGAAGCGTGGATTCCGGGCGTGGAAATATTCGCGCGAAAAATTTACCCTCAACGTCATCGTGGATGCTTCGGTGAATTTGTTCGGCGCGACGAAGGGATTCTCTCGCGGATTGGCCTGTGGCCGAAGCAATGGTCGGCTGCGCGAATGTTTGCGTACACCGCCAAAGGTTTTCACGTGCATCCGCCGAGTATTCCGGAGGAGAGCGCTGCGGCGGATTGGCTGCGCCGCTTGTTTGTTGATGAACCGGAAAACTATTCCCTCCGCCGTTACGACGACGAGCAATGGGACGTGATGTTCTTTTTGCAGGGACGCGTTGAAATGATCTTGTGCGACATCCGCGCAGGACTGCGCCGGCGGGTGATGCGATTTTTCGTCGACGGCGACAATCACCGCGGCAACAACAACGTGGGTGTGGTAATTCCGGCGGGCGTGGCGCACGCGCTTCGCGCCGAGGGAGGCGAGGATGTCATGATGGTCTACGGCACCAGCACGATTTTCCAACCGGAATTCGAGGGACGCATCGCGAGTGAAGTAGAGAGCGCTCAGTTGCCGGATTCCTGGCAGAAGTTCCTCCGTAGGGGCGATTGACCTCAATCGCCTCAGGCGGTTCGGTAAACCGCCCCTACCTTTATTTCAATGAAGCGAAGCTTCGATCCGGCCGTTCTGGAAATGATGGATCGGCCGCAACCCGTGTCGGACGAATTGGAGCGCGATCTCGAACGACTTCGGCAACTTAATCGCTGGTTCGGTAGCTATCGTCTCGTTTCGACTTTCATACGGCAGTGGATAACGCGTGGCGTGCAAATGCGCGTCGTCGATCTTGCCACCGGTTCGGGCGATATTCCGCGATTGCTCGTGGATCACGCGCGAGAGGTTGATGCGCGAATTGAAATCGACGCAGTCGACCGGCAAGCTGCAACGCTTGAAATCGCCCGGAGATTGAGCACCGGCTACCCGGAAATTTCGTACCACGAAGCAAACATTCTGGAATGGGATTCCGCTCAACGGTACGACATTGCGCTTTGTTCGTTAGTTCTTCATCATTTCAGCGACGATGACGCCGCAAAGCTTTTGCGGCGATGTCGCGAATTATCAAAGAGATTTGTGCTGGTGTCCGATTTGCGGCGCGGATTTCTACTCCAGGCAGGCGTTTACCTGTTAACCGCAGCTATTTTTCGCGAACCGATGACGCGCTTTGATGCGCGTCTTTCCGCCCAACGCGCATTTTCATTTGGCGAAATGCGCGATCTTGCAATCCAGGCGGGATGGAAAAATTTCGGCCACAAAAAATTCCGGTTCGCGAGGCAGGCGCTTTGGTTGGAGTGATTGCGCCGAATTGCTCTTGAAAGTTTAGTCTCGCGGAGAGTTAAATGTACTGAACCTCAAACACCGAGATTATGCCGCTACTCAAACCAGATCCCACGTTTTATCCGTCACCTCGATTGGCGATGCAGGCGCCTCCTGAGAAACATGCGTTCGTGGCCGCTCTGAATCCGCCTGGGAGCAAACTAAACGATGCGCTGTTGGTTGTTGATGTTGATCCCGAATCGTCCACGTATGGTCAGCGCGTCGGCGATGTGACGTTGCCAAATTTTGGTGACGAACTGCATCACTTTGGTTGGAACGCGTGCAGTTCGGCGCTTTGCCCGTATGCGCCGCATCCGCACGTTGAACGGCGTTACCTGGTCGTGCCGGGTATTCGCTCGTCACGTATTCACATCATCGATATGAAGCCAGACCCGCGGAAACCACAGATCATCAAAGTGATCGAGCCGGACGAAGTTTTCGCGCGCACCAACTATTCGCGCCCGCACACGATCCACTGCGGGCCGGAAGCGATTTATGTTAGCGCATTGGGAGATCCCAATGGCGACGGGCCAGGCGGCATTTTCATGCTCGATTGCGAGACGTTCGATGTCCTCGGTCAATGGGAAGTCGACCGCGGCGATCAAGTTTTGCATTACGATTTTTGGTGGCATCTCGGGTTCGACACGCTGCTCAGCAGCGAGTGGGGCACTCCGAATATGATCGAAAGCGGAGTTCAGCCCGATCTCTTGTTAGCAGGTAAATACGGGCATCAGATGCACGTGTGGGATCTGCGCCGGCGGCGACATCTTCAGACACTCGATTTAGGCAATGACCAGCAAATGGTTCTCGAAATGCGGCCCGCGCATGATCCGAGAAAAGCTTACGGATTCGTTGGGGTGGTGGTTTCGCTGAAAGATTTGTCCGCGTCAGTGTGGCTGTGGTACCGGGACAACGGAGAGTGGGACGTGAAGAAAGTGATCGAAATCCCAGCCGAACCGGCCGACCCGGAAAAACTGCCGCCGTTGCTTAAGGATTTTAAAGCGGTGCCGCCGCTGGTGAGCGACATCAATTTATCCCTGGATGACAAGTTCCTTTACGTTTCATGCTGGGGAACGGGCGAGTTTTTGCAATACGATGTGTCGGATCCATTCAAACCAAAAAAGACCGGCTCAGTGCGCATTGGCGGCATCGCCAATCGCGCGGCGCATCCGAAGAAGCCTGATCAGCCGCTGGCGGGCGGCCCGCAAATGGTGGAAGTGAGCCGCGACGGCAAGCGAATCTATTTTACTAACTCGCTTTACGCCGCGTGGGACGAGCAATTTTATCCTGATGGTGTCGGCAGTTGGATGGTGAAACTCGATGCAGCTCCCAACGGCGGCATGACTTTTGACGAAAAGTTTTTCCTGGAAAGCAACGACTACCGCGTTCATCAAGTCCGCCTCGAAGGAGGCGATTCCTCGAGCGATTCCTTCTGCTTTCCGTGAGCGAGTTTTGGCCGTGGCTGGCCGTATTTGGGCTGGGCATGTTTCACGGGATCAATCCTGCCATGGGATGGCTGTTCGCCGTCGCACTTGGGTTGCAGGAGCAAAGGCGCGCCGCTGTGTTCCGCGCGCTGCCGCCAATGGTGCTGGGGCATGCGCTTTCCATTGGAATCATCGTAGCCGTGGTTCTTCTGGCGCGTGTTGCCGTTCCGCATCGCTCCCTGAAAATTGCCGCTGCCGCCACCCTGTTTGCCTTCGGTTTATATCGTCTGCTGCGTTCGCGTCATCCGAACTGGGTGGGAATGCAAGTCGGCTTCGGAGATTTGACGCTTTGGTCGTTCGTCATGGCGTCAGCGCATGGCGCGGGACTGATGCTCGTTCCGTTTTTTCTCCAATCGCCAGCTATGGGAGAGTCGCATCACCATGACGCTCACCAAATGCACGCATGGGCATTCGCGAATTTCAGCGCGCCTACTCTGCTCATCGCGGCAGTCGTAGTCCACACGTTAGGCTATCTTCTAACGACTGCTCTCGTCGCGATTGTGGTTTACGAAAACCTCGGAGTCGCAATATTGCGCCGTGCGTGGTTCAATATCGATTTGATGTGGATGGTTGCGCTGATGATCACCGGCCTCTTCATCCTGCTGTTTTGATTTGCGGTCGCTGAACCGGACGATTTCGTGATTCGCACAGTATCGGCCCTCCGCTACTGTCATTCTGAGCGAAGCGAAGAATCTCGGATTAAGTTTCAGATTAATCGCCCAATAAAAAATACATCTGAGATGTTTCACTCCGCTCAACATGACAGAGCATTCATTGAGATGAGTTCCAGACGCAGGTGAGCAGCTGCCGTGTGAAAATTCTCACTACCATCGCAGACGCACAAGCGCAGGCGCTCGCAAAACGATGCGTGCTCGTGCCCACTATGGGCGCGTTGCACAAGGCGCACGGCGAATTAATTCGTGTCGCGCGTAATGCGGCGGGCGAAGATGGCGAAGTGGCTGTCAGTATTTTCGTCAATCCGCTTCAGTTCGAGCCGGGCGGCGATTACAAGCGTTATCCGCGTCCGGAAAAGACTGACGAAGAATTTTGTCGGAGTGCTGGTGTCGATCTTTTGTTTCGCCCGTCGGCTGAAGAGATTTATGCAACTGACCGCTCGACATTCCTGGAAGAGACTTCGTTGTCGAGCACGTTGGAAGGCAAATCGCGCCCCGGACATTTCCGCGGGGTTTGCACAGTGGTCGCGAAGCTGTTCAACATTCTCACGCCTGATGCGGCCGTGTTCGGCGAGAAAGATTTTCAGCAACTGGCGGTTATTCGACGGATGGTTCGCGATCTCAATTTCAACATCGACATCATCGCCGTGCCCACTGTCCGGGAAGAAGACGGTCTGGCATGCAGTTCGCGCAACCAGTATCTGAATTCCGAAGAACGGATGCAAGCCGCGGTGCTGCACAAAGCGCTGATGACCGCCAAAGATGCCGGTAAAAAATCCGTCAACGATATCGTCGCGATCGCGCAGAGGGTGATCAATGAAGCGCAATTAGCCCGAATCGATTACGTAGAAGTGGTCGATGCAGAAACGTTGAAGCCAGCAGACATGGTTGAAGCCAACTCGGTGCTCGCATTAGCGGTGTTTGTTGGTGACACCCGCTTGATCGATAACATACGGTTGGCCTCAACGTGACGCAGTTGGGCGCCGGGATCATCGATCCCGGCTACAACCAGCAGCGTAAATTTTTCATCTCGACAACCCTTGGTGATTCTCCTGAAACTTTCGGCATGAAAATCAGGATTGAGTCACTCGATCTCATAGTGTTGACACTCGTCACGTTCGCACTTCTGCCAGAGACTAAAGCAGTCGTTCCCGGGTCGCAAACGGTGGTTGAAAACCAGTAAATCCACTTCTCTGAAGCGGAAATCCTGAAGTCTCAAGCGTGGCTTCGAGCCTCTTCCATCCGAAGATTCGGCTTGCCTAAAACGGGGTATTCGGATAGAAGAAGGCGGCGTTTGTAATGAGGAGACTTCTCGTGGCTTGTCTCAGTCTGGCGATTGTTGGCGCCCCGAAAGTCTTCGGGGACGAACAATCCACTTCGCCCTATGCGACCGCGTCGGATTTTGCCAAATATGCAATGAGGCTGCGAGAGCAGGCATTGCTCAAGGTGGAACCGCAGGTCCTTATACCGACCAGCTCCCGCCCGGCAGTCCAGCGTTACCCGTGGAAAATGAACATTGTGACCACCGTGTTCTGGGTGGGGGAACAAGCGAGCGGAAACAATCCCGTGCCTAACTTCAAGAGTTCGTGGGATTTGAATTGGACAGCGAATTACGGGGGCGCGGATAACCCGGACCCGAGCGCCCGCCGGAATTACATTCCAATTGCGTTTGTCCCGAGGCAGAATCCCTTCTATGTCGCGTTGCCTTATAACGATGTGACGCACGGCCAGTTCAAGCCGGAAGCGCCGCTGGTGATCCCGTGGTTCAAGCAATCTTACACCGGGCCGGGGCAGTCGGTCTGCCGCAATCGTTGGATTGCCATTCGTAAAGGGAATCGCCTCTGCTACGCGCAATGGGAGGATTGTGGGCCGTTTCGCACCGACCATTTCCAGTATGTTTTCGGCAACGAGCGTCCGAAGCCCAATCTGAATCATGGGGCAGGATTGGATGTGTCCCCCGCGGTGCGCGATTATCTGGGGCTAGCCCCGACTGATGTGACCGACTGGCAATTTGTTGAAGTTCGCGATGTGCCTCCGGGTCCCTGGCGAAGCTACGGCGATAACAATCATTTCGTTATCGCTCGTCGCCAAAGCGAGCAGCGCGTGGCTGCCGGCGGCGGCGGCGGCGCGGCGAAGAAGTAAACAGCCACTCACGCTGCCATTCTGAGCGGAGCGAAGAATCTCGGATTAATTCAGTCCTATCCGCTTCCGAAAGGTTAACAGGTCAGAGATGTTTCGCTTCGCTCAACATGACAGCGCCATGATGGTATGAGTTTTCCCGGCGGCGGCGCGGCGAAGAAGTGATTGTAGGGCGTCTGTGTCAGACGCTGTGGCGTTTCGCGGAAACGCCCTATAAGGCTAACCGCCTGGAGAAGACGTTGGAACAGCAGATGGTGCGACGGCTGTCGCTGGCGTTTTCTCAGCGCGCTCCGGTTTCGGATGTGGCGTCACTGGCGTCGCCATGCCAAGCAACTCTGAGACAGTGACAAACTTAAAACCCTTGGCTTCCAGTTCATCGAAGGTAGAAGGCATCGCTTCGATTGTTCCCGGATGAATGTCGTGAGAAAGCACGATCGAACCGGGTCGCGTTTCCTTGAGAATACGATTCCGAACTACCGCCGGGCCCGGTCGTTTCCAGTCGAGCGGATCAACGTCCCAAAGAATAATGTCATATCCGAATTGGTCGTGGATCCATTTCTTTTGGTGTTCGGTAATCGATCCATACGGCGGTCGAAATAAAGTGGGGCTTTTCCCGGTCGCGCCTTTGATTGCCTCGTCTGTGCGCTGTAATTGGCTGCGAATATTTTCTTGCGACATCTTCGCGAGATTTGGGTGCGACCAACTGTGACTTGCGATTTCGTGCCCTTCCCGGGCAGCGCGCGCCAGAATCTCAGGATGCTCCGCTACCATTTCGCCGAGCACAAAGAATGTGACCTTAATATGATGCGCAGCGAGTATATCGAGCAATTTTGGAGTCAGCGTTGCGCTCGGGCCATCGTCAAAGGTCATCGCGATGTAAGGCCCGTCGACGTGCACCGAATTAAATGTGATTGGAGGTTCCTTGGGCGGAGCTGGAGTTTTTGCCGCAGCTTCCTTTTGCACCTTCACAGGTACTGCTTTGCGTGCTGCTTCGATCGGATGCGCGGTGATCGCCGGCGTGGTGGCCGGCGTGGATTGGGCTGCGACCGCAACAGTGAAACTTAATGTGGCTGCGCAACCCAACAGCAAACGATGACCATGCATGGGTGTGAAATTAAAAATCTGTATGTAGCAGCGTCCGCCATTTACGCAACCGGCAGCAGCGTCAAGTTGCTGCGACGCTGCATTCCGGGGAGCGCACGCGCCTCGCGTGCATGTTTCGGCGCCCTCGCCGAAATCAAGGGCTACGTACAGTCGGATATCGAAAGAGAAAGTCCGCGATCGCGAAAGCTTTCGCGAGTCGCGAGGGCGCGTGCGCTCCCCGGAAGTTGACCATCACGTTACTTTTGCGTGACAATGTGCTGCCGTAAATCCTTGACAAACAGTGAGCGCGCTGTTGTAAAAGGGACGCGGATATTGTCGATCCCGCGCACTATGAAACTTTCGCTTCTCATCGCTGTCTGCTGCACTGCGGCGTTGGCGGCGAATGCGCAGGTCTACGTCACGCAGGAGCACAACAACCCTTCTCGCGACGGAGTTTACATTGATCCTGCATTTACGGTCTCTGCGGCCGCGAATCTGACGCGCGACCTGAACTTCAACGGCACGATCTCCGGCAACGTTTACGCCCAACCGCTTTACATCGAAGGCGGTCCGAACGGGCCAATGATTATTGCGGTCACTGAATCGAACAATGTCTACGCGTTGGACGCCACGACAGGTCTCCCGATCTGGTCGCGCACCGATATAGGTGCGCCTGTCCCAACTACGCCGTGCGGAGGTTTTAATCCTACTGGCATCACTGGCACGCCGGTTGTCGATCTGACTTCCCGGCGACTTTTCTTCGACGCGCTAATCAATGGCTCACCCACAAAACATTTCATTTACTCTTTGAATGTGGACACCGGCGCCACGACTCCAGGCTGGCCGGTGGACCTGAACGCCACCGTCATTTACAACGGAATCCCATTCGTTTCTCTGGCGCAGGAACAACGCGGTGGACTCGCGCTGGTGAACGGGATCGTATACTCGTCCTACTCCGGTTACGTGGGTGACTGCGGCAATTATCATGGCTGGGTTGTCGGCTTGGACATCAACAACCCAACCAATGTGCATGGCTGGGCTACAACAGCCATCGGTGGCGGGATCTGGGGACATGGCGGCGTCGCTAGCGATGGCATAAACATGTTTGTCGTCACAGGGAACACTTTCAATACGGGCGGCAACTGGATGGGCGGTGAAGCTATTATCCGTTTGCAGGCGGGACCGATATGGACGGGTCAACCTGCCGACTACTGGGCGCCTAACAATTGGTTCAGTCTTGACAACAGCGACACCGATCTGGGCGGCGTTAGCGCAACTGTAGTCGACGTACCCGGCGCTACACCTTCCCAGCTTGTGCTCGCGCTGGGCAAAGATAGCAATGCTTATCTGCTCAACCGCAACAATCTCGGCGGTATTCCCGGTACCTGTACCCAGGCGAATGTGGGAGGAACTAACAGAGGGATATCCGCTGTAACTTACCACACGAGCCAGGGAACATATTTTGGTTTTCACAATGACGCAGGCACGGTCAGGGCCTACAAGATTACTCCGACAAATCCGCCTATGATTACGTTTGCCTGGAGCCAAAGCCAGAACGGCCGAGGCTCTCCGTGGGTTACGACGCCGGACGGCACGAACAACATGATCGTGTGGTACGCGGCTACGACGAGCAGTGGCGATCAGCGCCTGCACGCCTATGATGGGGATACCGGTGCTATTATTTATTCTGGCGGCGGCACCAACGAACTGATGACAGGCACGCGTCAGTGGAACACAGGCATGGTTGCTCGCGGCCGGATTTACTTCGGCGCCGATAACAAGATCTATGCTTTCCGTGTTCCCGGAGGAGGAACGCCTACGCCGACTCCTACGGCAACTGCGACACCTACAGCTACAGCTACAGCTACAGCTACAGTAACTGCTACACCAACTGCGACAGCCACGGCAACTGCGACGACCACGCCTTCTGTGAGTCCGACAGCAACTGCCACAGCCACTGCTTCAGGCAGTCCGACACCCAGACCAAGCCCCACTCAGAGACCTCACACGACACCGAGGCCGCGCCCGAGTCCGCCGCCAAGGCCGGGCGTTCCGACTCCATGATTGTGGAGCGCGAGCGTCTTGCGTGCTGGTGAAGCCTGCCCTGAGCGAAGTCGAAGGGGTGTCGCGCCGAAACGAACTTTGTCGGTGCTTCATGGCTAGCTTATCGAATAGGTAAGAAAGTTTGCGACTCGCGAAAACTTTCGGAGTCGCCAGGTCGCCGCGGCGACCGTTGCCGAAGTCGAAAATGACGATCGCGACCGCGTCACGATTGTGCTGCCGTAACTCCTTGACAAGCAGTGAGCGTGCTGTTGTAAAAGGGGGCGCGGATTCTCGATCTCCTGCTATGAAGTTTTCGCTTCTTATTGCTGTTTGCTGCATTGCCGCTTTGACGGCGAGTGCGCAGGTCAACGTCACGCAGAAGAACAATAATCCATCCAGGGACGGTCTCTTTATCGATACCGCATTTACGCCGGCCAATGCGGCCAATCTTGTTCGCGATTTAAACTTCGATGGCACGATCGTCGGCAACGTTCACGCGCAGCCGCTTTACATCGAGGGCGGGCCGAATGGCCCAATAATTATTGCTGTAACCGCATCGAATAATGTTTACGCGCTTAACGCCACCAACGGCGCAGTGATATGGCAGCGCACCGACATCGGACCTCCGGTCACGTCCGGTCTTCCATGTGGCAACGTCAGTCCGGTAGGTACCATCGGCACGCCGGTTGTCGATCTCGCGTCGCGATCACTCTTCTTCGATGCATTGATCGACGGGGTCACCAAGAAGCACTTCATTTATTCGCTGAATGTGGACACCGGCGCCACGAATCCGGACTGGCCTGTGGATGTGAACGCCACAGCGATGTACAACGGAATACTCTTCAGCTCACTCGTGCAGGAAGACCGAGGTGCACTGGCTCTTGTGAATGGGATTGTTTACGTGCCTTACTCCGGATATTTCGGCGACTGCGGGAGCTATCATGGGTGGGTTGTTGGTGTAAACATTAACAATCCTGTCAATGTGGGAGCTTGGGCGACAACGGCTGCTAAAGGCGGTATCTGGGGACATAGCGGCGTCGCCAGCGACGGCACTAACATGTTCGTCATCACGGGTAACACCACCGGCACAGGAGGCGTGTGGGGCGGTGGAGAAGCGATCATTCGTTTGCACGCTGGACCATTCTGGAGCGGTATGCCCACAGATTACTGGGCGCCGACTAATTGGCTCAGTCTCGATAACGGCGACACAGATCTTGGTGGTGTCAGCGCCATGCTCATCGACGTGCCTGGAGCAAATCCTTCTCAGTTGGTGCTCGCGACAGGAAAGGATAGCAACGCTTATTTGATTAATCGGAACAATCTTGGTGGCATCACGCCGCCTGTCGCCCAGCTGAGTGTTGGTTTCACTATCGGTCAATCATCGGCTACTTATCGGACGGCGCAGGGAACCTATTTTGTTTTCCGTACCGGGAGCACCGTTAAGGCTTACAAGATTACTCCTACAACTCCTCCGACGATAGTCTTCGCTTGGAGCGTGAGTCAAGCGGGATCGGGATCTCCTTGGGTGACAACGACCGATGGTACCAACAACGCGATCGTTTGGGTCGTAGGTGCACAAGGTGACCACCGGTTGCACGGTTACAACGGTGACACCGGCGCGGTTGTTTACGCTGGCGGCGGCGCTAATGAATTGATGGTGGGCGACCGCAAATGGAACACCGGCATCGCTGCTCGCGGAAGCATCTATGTTGCGAATGACAACAAGGTGTATGCATTTCGCATTCCCACAACTGGAACACCTACGCCTACACCTACAGCGACTGCCATTGTAACTCCCAGTGCTACGGCAAGTGCCACTTCTACTGCAACACCTACTGCAACCGGGACAGCGACAGCTACGGCGAGCGCCACACCAACTGCGACCGCCACGGCAACTTCAACTGCGACTATGCCTCCAAGTCCGACGCCAACTCCATCAGACACTAACCCCCCGAGCCCAACGCCCACTGCTTCAACAACTGCGACAGCTACAGCTACTGTGGCTCCGAGCGTGACACCAACGCCCAGTGAGCCGCCTTGTTCGGTGTTCGGTTCCCAGCCAGCTTGTGACAGCATCGTCTCTACACAATTGACTGATTTTGTCGTTCACATGAGCGCTCCAGTGGACCCCGCCACTGTCCAGCCCGGCGACTTCAACGTTAACGGGATCCCGGCAGATAGCGAGATCGTCAGCGGCAGTGGACAGGATATAACCTTTCATTTCAATGCCTCGCCTGTCGGACAAGGCGTGAACCTCATGGACATTCCCGCAGGCGCTTTCGCGTGCCGCTTCACCGGGCGCCCGTTTGAGGGTTTCCACTGCACATTCACTTACCAACCAGCTACGGCCACCCCTACAGCAACTGCCACAGCCACCGCATCAGGCACTGTGACACCGACACCGAGGCCAAGCCCCACTGCGAGGCCTCACACGACACCGAGGCCGCGCCCGAGTCCGCCGCCCCGGCCCGGTGTGTCCGGATCGGTTAGGTAGCGCACGCGTCTCGCGTGCTGGCGATGGCGTCCTCGCCATCGCGAACTTCCTTGTCTCACAAGCGGGGATGCGTTGTCAGTACCCGCAACTGACCCAACGCAAAAACATTGACAGCAGCGCACGCTGCTGGGATAAAAACGCACTTGAGCGCGTGTGATTACGCGTGAGCTAATGGTGATCGAAGTGGTGTCATGATCATAAACCGAAAGCGCCCAGCTTCATCGTTACGACTGCGAGCGGTTTGTTGCTTAGTTTTGACCATCTCAGCCGGGTTGGTTGTGCTCGCGGGAATCGCTTCGTCCCGCGCGATAGACCAAGGTGGATCGGCTTCTTCCTTGCGCGTCGTAGCCTCGGCGAAGGCGGCTGAACACGATCACCAGCAGATCGCCTGGGTTTCTGCAGATGGCCCGACACCCACTCCGCTGCCCTGCCCGCCCTGCTGGAATCAATTCGGAGTCATCCAAAACTTCGATGCGTTCATACCACCGGCATTGCCGCCAGATTGGCTTGCAACAAACGCGCAGGGTCCACTGCCGCTTTGGGGGACATCTAATTCCGGAGTTCCATTGCCGCCAGCCGATACACCTCCGAATGCCGCGTTCGTTGACGACCCTGCTGTGGTTAGTGATAAACGACTCGATTCGCTCGGTGTCACTTTTTTCGAGGGATTAGGGGTACGTTTAACCTTTCGGCACAACTTTAATCTTGAGGCGTCCGAACAAAATCAGAGTGTTGGCTACGATGGCGGAGTACTAGAAGTGAGTAGTGACGGTGGAAACACCTTCCAGGATGTTCTCGCGGCTGGCGGTAGCTTTGTAATGGGCGGATATAACCGCACCATCGGTACTGATCGCGGCAGTCCGATTGCTGGTCGGCAGGCTTGGAGTGGGAACTCAGGTGGCTTCATCACTACTGTCGTGAACGTGCCGGCCTTTCAAACGGCGAATACTAAAATACGGTGGCGAATGGCGAGCGATTCCACTGGTTCGGGTGAAGGCTGGCGCGTAGACACTGTCAACATCACTTGGTGTCACGGCCAGGGCCCGCCTTGTACGCCCACTCCGACAGCAACGCCCAGATCGACACCGACCCCGCGGCCAAGAACCACGCCGCCACCGCGTCCGACGCCGTAGGCGCTGCCATGAGTGCGATTCCAAGCTACACGTGCGGATCGGCACGATTAAGAGTTATCATTTGTCTGGTCTTACTGATAGCAGGCACCATGGCTGTGGTAGGAGCGATCGGCTCCTCACGTGCGACCGGTCAACACGTTGAGCATAGCGCGTTGCACCTCAAGATCGCGCCGTGGGTAATTGAACATACTGCCAATCGCCAGCAGGCAGAATTTTTCGTCGTGCTTGCTGATCAGGCAGACCTGCGTCCGGCAGCGAGCTTGACCACAAAAGCTGAAAAGGGCCGCTACGTGTACGAGGCGCTGCGCAGAAAGAGCCAGGAAACTCAAGGACCCATTCTGCGATGGTTGCGCGAGCGCGGGATCGAGCATCGCTCCTTCTATATTGTGAATGCCATTTTGGTGAAGGGCAGTCGTGAGATCGCCGAAACACTGGCGGCACGTCCGGATATCGCGCGCGTGGAAGGCAACCCACACATTCGAAATGTGCTTCCTCAGCCCGACGGTATCGTCGATGCGTCTTCGCGACAGCAGACACCGCAGACAATCGAGCCAGGGATCGCTTACACGCACGCGCCGGATGTATGGACGCTGGGTTTCAGGGGGCAAGGGATCACGGTTGCCGGCGCTGATACCGGCCAGCGCTGGACGCATAACGCGCTCAAGCCTCACTACCGCGGCTGGGATGGAGTTACCGCCGATCACAATTACAACTGGCACGACTCCATCCACGACAGCACTGGTAATCCGTGCGGTAACGATTCGCCTTTGCCTTGCGATGATAATGGCCATGGCACTCATACCATAGGCACCGCAGTCGGCGACGACGGCATGGGTAATCAGATTGGAATGGCACCCGGAGCAAAATGGATCGGTTGCCGTAACATGGATCAAGGCAACGGCACACCGGCAAGATACATCGAGTGCATGGAATGGTTCCTTGCGCCTTATCCGATAGGCGGCGGCCAGGGCGACCCACTCCGAGCGCCCGATGTTACCAGTAACTCGTGGGTTTGCCCGCCTTCAGAAGGTTGTTCGGCTAACACATTGCAAGCGGCTGTCGAAGCTCAAGCTGCTGCTGGTATAATGATGGTGGCAGGAGCAGGCAATGACGGTCCCAACTGTTCCACTGTGATGTATCCGCCGGCTATCTACGCAGCGTCTTACACAGTCGGGGCGTTGAACACGGGCCAGGATGTGATTGCTAACTTTAGCAGCCGCGGCCCGGTAACGGTCGATGGGAGTAACCGAATCAAACCGGACATCTCAGCACCTGGCACAGGCACTCGTTCCAGCTATAACACATCTGATAATGCTTATACGACCCTTAGCGGCACGTCCATGGCGACCCCGCATATCGCTGGCGCAATGACGTTGCTGTGGTGTGCGCGCCCAGATTTGCGTCACAATATTTCCGGAAGTCGGACAGTGTTAAACGACGCTGCTCATTTTATCGCCTACAAGCTGTGCGGATCTGCGGGTCCACCGAACAACGTTACTGGCTGGGGCCGGGTCGATATACTCGCTGCTGTTGCGCCAATTCCCGTGCAGTGCCCGCCTTGTACGCTGCGGACAAGAATTGAAAACTTCGACGACGTGATGCCACCGATGTTGCCTCCGGATTGGGCGGCGACAAATGCGCAAGGGCCGCCACCGCTCTGGACCACGTCGAATTCTGGAGTGCCAATGCCGCCTGCCGACACCCCTCCAAATGCTGCATTCATCGATGATCCAGCCGTGGTAAGCGATAAACGGCTCGACTCGCCACAGTTCGTTTTTTTCGAGGTGTTTGGCGCGCGGTTAACATTTCGGCACAACTTCAATCTTGAAGCGTCAAATACAGATCCAAACCTCGGCTTCGACGGTGCGGTACTTGAACTCAGCACTGACGGGGGAAAAACATTTCAATACGTGCCTCCCAGCGCTTTCCTAATGGGTGGTTACAACCGCACGATCAGCTCGGACCGAGGCAGCCCAATTGCAGGGCTTCGTGCCTGGAGCGGCGACTCGGAAGGTTTCATCACAAGCGTCGTGACTCTGCCCTTCGGTACAGACGTTGGGCTTCGCTGGCGGATGGCTAGCGACAACAGTGGATCGAACGAGGGTTGGCGCGTTGACACGGTTAATCTCACCTATTGCCAGGGACCCCCATGTTCGCCTACACCAACTGCCCCTCCAAGCGCAACGCCAACACTTACACCTACAGTAACACCTACGATCACGCCGACCGCTACCGCAACTGCTACGACTACACCTACAGCTACGGCCACTGCGACTGCCACTGCCACTGCTAGGCCAACACCTACCGCAAGGCCTAACGTAACTCCGAGGCAACGGCCCACTCCGCCGCCGCGTCCTTAAGGGCGCTGATTTGGCAGCTCTGCGCTACCCGGAATGTCGCGTTTGAAGCTTCAGGGTAATGCTCTGCTCAAATCCGCTAGCGACGGCTTTGGATTACTACGATATGTCCAGTCGCCTGGTCGGTTGGATGAATTTATTTCGCGCAACACCGCGTCTACCCGTGCTCGGTCAGGTGCGAACTCGCATACTGGGTCCGTATTTGCGGCGTTACCGGTCATCAACGCAGCCTGACAACGACAACCGCCGAAATCGATTTCCCTTTGCGGGCAACTTTGACACGGCTCGGGCATCCATTCTGTTCCACGGAAGCGGTTGAAGCTTTCTGATTCACGCCAAATCCAATCCAGATCGCGTGTTCGGACATTTTCGAGACGCAAATCGGGAATTGCCGATGACGCAGTCGGGCAGGGGAGCACGTCGCCGACCGGATTTACGGTGAGATACCGTTGGCCCCAGCCATTGAGACACGGTTTTGGACGGGTCTCATAATAATCCGGCAGCACATAAAAAATGTCGATCTTACCTGCCAGCCGGGCCTGAGCTGCGGTCGCGATCTCTCTTGCGCGGTCCACTTGTTCGCGCGTAGGGAGTAACGCTGCACGATTGCGAAACGCCCAACCGTAGAACTGTACATTAGCCAACTCGACTCGCTCGGCGCCGAGCGTCTCCGCGAGTTGAATCATCTGCGCGAGCCGATCGATGTTACGCCTGTGAATCACAAAATTGAGGCTCAGCGGAATTCCGGCTGCGTGAATTTTCTCAGCGACGCCGAGCTTGCGCTCATGCGCACGCGCTCCAGCGATTTCGTCGGCCAGACTCGATTCGTCCGATTGAAAACTTAGCTGGATCGAATCCAGTCCTGCATCGCGCAAGGCACGCAGGCGATCGTCATCCACACCGATGCCGCTTGTGATGAGATTCGTGTAAAGCTTTGCCTCGCGTCCTTCGCGAATCAGCTCGACAAGATCGCTCCGGGCGAGCGGCTCGCCCCCCGAAAAACCTATTTGCAGCACGCCAAGCGCGGCGGCTTCACTGATGACCCGCTTCCATTCTTCCGTCGTGAGCTCACCATTGTTTGTTGTAGTGTGCGCTGGCCTCAGCGCGATTGTAGGGCGGGCGCCTCGCCTGCCACCTTCTTTGTCGGCAACCGATGCGGATGCCCTACAATGGTCGGTGGGGTTTGAGCAATACGGGCAATGCAACGGGCACCGATAGGTGATCTCTGCCAGCAATGCGTATGGACGCGGCACTGTCATCTGAATTCGACTAGCTTGCGCCACTGCAAATCGGCGAGCGTATCGCGTACGTCCGCAGCGAGCGCGTTAGAGTCCGCCTCGTATTCTTCAGCCAACGCGTGAACGATTTCGCCCAGTGTTCGTCCGTCGCACCGGGAAAGAATTTCATGCGCGGTTTCGTTTAGTTCGACAATACCTTCGGGATAGAGCAGCACGTTTTTACCAGTAGCAGCATCGACTTGTTGCCGAACGCCTTTCGCCAGGATCGGCCGAGCCAACTCAGAGATTGTCGTGACGCGCATTTAAGTAGGAGCGGCGGCCGTCAAGCCGCATAGGCATGATGGATTGCGTCCAGTATTGACCAGAGCACGTCGCATTTGAACTCGAGCGCGCGCACGGCATCCCGCTGAAGCTCGGGCGTGTTGCAATATTCCAAGGTGATCGCGAGCGCCTCGTTAGAATCGCGCCGCGCCTGCGTAACCCGGCGACGAAAATAATCGAGTCCGCGAGGATCAATCCATTCATAAAATTTTTCGAACGCTGCAAGCCGGATGGCCATCAGATCGGGCGCAAAAAGCTCGGTCAGCGACGACGCGATGGCCACCGGCCACGGCTGCCTGCGCGCAAAATTCACGTATGCGTCAACCGCGAATCGAACCCCGGGCAGGAGATGGCGATTATCGAGTAGCTCGTCACGGGATAATCCGCACGCCTCGCCGAGTCGCAGCCACGCTTCGATACCGCCCTCGTTTCCTGTAGCGTGCGCTGTCTCCAGCCCACGGGACGCGTCGGATTCTCCGCTGAGGACATCTGCCTCCGTTAACGCTAGGGCGGACGGGTTGTACTCCACAGCGCCGGACAAACTTCCGTCGTGGTCGAGGATGCGATGAATCCAGGCCCGTCGCACCTCGCGCACGGGACAGTTGGCGAGAATCGCGGCGTCTTTAATCGGAATGTTTGTCTGATAATAGAATCGATTTCCGACCCACCCGCGCAGCGCGTCCGGCGAAAGCTGGCCGTCGTTCATCGCGACATGGAACGGATGTTTATCGTGATAAGCGTGCACGCCGATTGCCCGCAATTTTTCAACGAACGTTTCGCGGTCCCAGAGTCCCGTGGTCATAAAACCATTTCTACACAGATCATATTATCATCCTGAGCGAAGCGAAGAATCTCGGATCAAATTTGGTCCAGGCTGAATCGGAGATAGGCCCAGAGATGTTCGCTTCGCTCAACATGACAGCTGTATTTATAAAACAATGTCTAGACCGTCCTGCGCGATTTCTATTCCCGCCTGCTCGAGTTTTGCGCGTTCGGAAGATCCAGGCATAAAAATCGGATTGGTGTTGTTGATGTGGATGTAAATCTTCCGGCGCGCCGGCGATTGGCGCAACACATCAAAGCTGCCGTCGCTGATGGGCAAATGACGCATCTCTCGCGCGCTGCGAGCGCCCGGCCGCACCCGACCGAGTTCTCCGTCGCTCCAGAACGTCCCGTCAAACATGACAAGATCCGATGTCTGAACTGCGTCGCACAGTTGATCAGTCAAACTGCTGGCGTTCGGGGCGAACAACGCACTGCGGCCGGTGACATCATCGCGAAATTGAAATGCAACGCTGCCGGGCAGTTCAATCGCTCGAAATGCCATCCCGGAGTCCACAGATTGAAATTTCGGAGTTACGGTCCGCCATTCGATTCCGCAAAACCGAGCGAGAGTGCGGTCAAGCCATGCGAGCGCAGCTCGAGTTTCAGCGGTAGCGTAAACAACGAGCGGCTTTTCCTGTTGGCGCAGGAGCAACAAACCCAACGCATGATCGACATCTGCGTTGGTCAAAAGAACACCTGCGATCGGAGTGTTGCGCGATCCATTGCCGCTCGGCTGCAACCGGGTCGTGTTCTCGATTTGCCGGGGCAGGTCTGGCGAAGCGTTGATTAACCAGCAGCTGTGAAACTCTTCAGAGTCGGCACCGATCGCGATGCTGGATTGCGTCTGAGAGTCAATTTTTCCTGCGCGTGCAGCGACGCAATTTACACAGGTGCAGTTCCATTGTGGCAGGCCGCCGCCGGCCGCACTGCCAAGGATATGAATCCGGATCAACCGAACTTGTGCTCGTAGTGTGCCGCGCGGTCAGACCGCGCCGGCGTAACAGGTGCATTCAAAAAAGATTGGCACCGTTTTGAGCGTCGGTTTGATCCACCTTTTTTTCGTTCTCATGAGTCGCGCAGTTTCATTAAATCATCTGCCACATGGGTCAACTTATTTTTTGATGAAGCTGATGTCGCCGCTGCGTTCCACGCGCGCGAGTCGAATACGCGAAAGATCGTCCGTGTGTACGCTAAGACGCATATCTTCGTCGACATCATGGGTTGAGATGTGGTTGCGCCACATCATGCCCACGTCGCATTCTCCATCGCGCACGATGACATCAGGCTTCCCTTTGACCAGGATGCCGAAGTGATGGGAATAGAACGCGAGAGAGGCAAAAAGCCGATGGAGCAGCACCAGGACCACCCCACCGCCAAGTGTCGGGAAAAAAGCGGCTGAACCGTTAATGGCGCGAGAAAGTATCGCGGCCAGAATGACAAGCAGGACGGCGTCGAAGGGAGTTTTTCGCGAGAGTGAGCGTTTGTGTCCAACCCGCACTGCGGCCAGCGTGACGAGAAAAACGATGATTCCACGCAGTGAAATCTGCACGAAGGTCAAATTCCTCGGTTCCACACCGAGGCCCAGGAAAGTTTCAAAGGAACTCCAAAATGCGTTCATGCTCCATATTGTATCGTGGCAGGCAATCTCAGTACGCGGAAGTTCGGTAGTGGAGCGCGGTGTCCTCCCCGATTTGTAAGAATGCGGTCCGGTGGTCTGATAATTGCGCCTTCGCCGATTTTGCTGTCATCCTCTTCCGGAGAAGACGATCCATCGCTTGCGCGAGAAACCTTCGCGTGGCATAAGACGACGCTTACCCGGTTTTCAAACTGATCCAGCACACGACGTTTATGCCAACAGCGCCACCTCCATCTCGCGATGTCGCACTGGAAACGCAATTGTTTTGGGAGCGTTTCAAAACCCCAATTATCGCGAGCGTGCTCGTTGTTCTACTCGCAGCTGTTGCGTTCACCGCTTATCGGTTTTATTCCGATCGCCGTGCGGCCGCTGCATCAGCAGCGTTGGCGGGCGCGAGTAGCGCGCAACAGTACGAACAGGTAATCGCTCGTTATCCCAATACGCCTGCCGGCGCCGACGCGTACATTTTGCTCGCTGAAGCCCAGCGGAAGGAAACGAAATTCAGTGAGGCAAATAAAACGCTGGAAACTTTCATCGCGAAATACCCCAAGCATGAGCTTTTAAGCACGGCGAAGATGGCAATGGCGGCTAATCTGGATTCGATGGGCAAAAAGGATGAAGCGCTTGCGCTGTATCAGCAGATCGCGTCGGCTTATCCCAATAGTTACACTGCGCCGCTGGCCATGCTTTCGCAGGTATACATCCTAAAGGCGAAAAATCGTAATGACGACGCTCGGCGCGTATGCGAGAACGTCGTCACGCAATACCAACGCAGTTTTTGGGCGGGTGAGGCGATGCAGCAATTACGCCTGCTGAAGCCAATCACGACATCGACTCCGCCACCCGCAGCAATGCCAAATGTCCCGCCAATGCTGGCTCCCGCGGTCCCGGCGCCTCAAGCTCCGCCCGCGCCGCCGCCAAAGAAACCGTAGGGGTAGGGCGCGACCGCCGGTCGCGCCGAATGCACTATCACCGGACGGCTCGGCGATCCGTCTCTGCCACGTGCTGGTAACAGTAGGACTTTAGCGTTTGGAGAACTGGAACCGCTTCCGCGCACCGGGTTGCCCCGATTTTTTTCGCTCTTTCATGCGTGGATCGCGACGCAGCAAACCCTCGGCTTTGAGTGGGCCTCGCAAATTTGCGTCGACTTGAAGAAGCGCTCGCGCGATCGCCAGTTGTGCCGCGCCGGCCTGGCCCATACTGCCGCCGCCGCTCGCATGAATGAACACATCGTAAGTATTAACTGCCTTCGCATTCTGCAGAGGTTGCAATACCACATTCTGCAACGGCACAGTCGGGAAATAATCTTCGAAGGTCCGGCCGTTGATATCGATTTTTCCGCTGCCCGGCATCATGCGAACACGAGCGACTGATGTCTTGCGGCGACCTGTGGCGATGAATTCTTCAGTTTGTGGCATAGATCACGACCTCTGAAATTTGACAACTTCGGGCTGTTGCGCGGTGTGCGGATGCGAATCGCCGCGATACACTTTCAGCTTCCGATAAACACTCCGACCCAGTCGATTATGTGGAATCATTCCGCGGACGGCGCGTTCGACCAGCAATTCAGGATGGCGGGCACGGCGTGACCGGGCACTCTCAGATTTGTGTCCGCCGACGTAACCCGAAAAACTCATATAACTTTTCTGTTCATCCTTTTTTCCCGTGAGCCGGACTTTTTCCGCATTGATCACAATCACGAAATCGCCGGTGTCCACGTGTGGTGTAAAAACAGTTTTCTCTTTGCCACGCAGCAGATTAGCTGCTTTCACAGCGACTCTGCCGAGCACCTGGTCGCTGGCGTCGATCAGCCACCATTTGCGTGGGACTTCGCTGGCTTTGGCAGAAAACGTTTTCATCTCTGGAAAAAGGGCACGCAAACTACGGGAGCGACAAGGAGCTGTCAATGTGCGCGTGACTGATTTACATCGACCACTACTTTCGGTTGCGCAAATCCTTCCGTCATCAAAAACACCTCTTGGCGACTGGCACAGCCGCCCTACAATTGAAAGGCGTTTCGGTGAAACGCCAATTTCACAATGGCAACTTCACAAAATCCAAAGAGTGCGATATCGCCCCGACGGGAAGAAGATTTTCCGGAGTGGTATCAGCAGGTGGTTCGCGCGGCCGAATTGGCCGAGCCTTCGGATGTCCGCGGTTGCATGGTCATTCGTCCATGGGGCTATGGCATCTGGGAAAATATGCAACGGCAGCTCGACGCGCTGATTCGCGCCACCGGTCATCGCAACGCCTATTTTCCTTTATTCATTCCGCTGAGTTATTTTGCCAGGGAAGCTGAGCACGTCGAAGGCTTCGCCAAGGAATGTGCCGTGGTTACGCATTACCGGCTCAAGGTGGATGAGGAACTCGGGTTGGTGCCGGACCCCGGATCGAAATTAACCGAACCGCTGGTTGTTCGGCCGACGAGCGAGACGATTATCGGCGCGAGCTACGCGAAGTGGGTGCAATCGTATCGCGATTTGCCGATCCTGATCAACCAGTGGTGCAATATCGTGCGCTGGGAAATGCGGACGCGATTGTTCCTGCGCACAACAGAATTCCTGTGGCAGGAAGGCCATACCGTCCACGAAACAGAAGCCGAAGCGCGAGAAGAAACCAGACGGATGCTCGGCGTCTACGAAACCTTTGTGCGCGAACGTTGCGCCATTCCTGTATTCTCGGGTTTAAAATCGGACAGTGAAAAATTTCCTGGCGCGGTGGAAACCATGGCGCTCGAAGCAATGGTGCAGGACCGCAAAGCCATCCAGGCTGGCACATCACATTTTCTCGGGCAGAATTTTGCCCGCGCGAGTGGAATTCAGTTCCAAACGCGGGAGGGTAAACAGGAGTTTGGCTGGACCACCAGCTGGGGCATGACGACGCGCATGGTGGGCACAGTGGTCATGGCGCATGGCGACGATGACGGAGTTATTTTGCCGCCGCGCATCGCGCCGACGCACATCGTGATTCTGCCAATCACGACAAAGGAAGAGACGCGCACGAGCGTTTTGCAAGCCTGCGATAGACTTGCTGCCGAGTTGCGTGCGAAAAAATTTCTCGATGACGTTGCGATTGAGGTTGAAGTCGACCGGCGCGATCTCGGCGGCGGAGTTAAGAATTGGGACTGGATTAAAAAAGGTGTGCCGCTGCGAGTGGAGATTGGCCCGCGTGATCTTGAAAAACATTCGGTCACAGTCAGCCGGCGCGATCAGCCGGTGAAGAACAAGGAGTCGATGCTGATGGAGGAATTCACCGCGCGCGCTTCGGAGATTCTTGTTTCGATTCAGGATTCGCTTTATGCGCGTGCAAAAGAATTTCGGGACGCAAATACACACGAGATAAATTCGAAGAAAGATTTCTACGAGTTCTTTACCGCGAAAAATCCTTCGAAACCCGAAATCCACGGCGGCTTTGCACTCGCACACTGGAATGGGTCGCGCGAAACCGAGGAACAGATTAAGAACGATCTGAAAGTGACGATCCGCGTTATTCCGCTGGATGATTCTTCAGAGTCGGGAGAATGCATCTTTACCGGTGAATCGAGTGCGCGTCGCGTTGTTTGGGCGAAGTCATACTAGCCCCAAGGGGGCAGGCGACTGAAAAGGAGCGAGTTGACGACGAGGCGGCGACTGGTTTATTTCCGCCCGCCAATGCAGTTACGACTCTACAGCCGCGAGTGGTGTTCCTGGTGTATTGATGCGAAGGACTTTCTGAGCGAGAAAGGCTATTCCTTCCAGGAGATTGACGTTGGCAAAGATCGGCAGGCGTACGAGGAGATGAAGCAGCTTTCTGCTCAAACATACGTGCCCACGTTCGTGGCGGATGATAAAGTTTTGGCGAATTTTGACACCAATCAGCTGCAAAAATTTCTGAACGAGCATCAGATCAATCCGTAGACGCCCTGTTCCGTGATGCTTTTCGGTCTCCTTCTTACGCTCGGGGTAGCCGTGCTCAGCGTCGGTCTACGTACCTTCCATAACTCATATACACAAAAGGCCGGGGCACTGGGAATTCTCGCCGCTACTTTTCTTGGGTTTTATTTTGCTACCAACAATTGGGTGTGGGGTTTGGTCGCGGCGCTAGCGTGGCTCTTTCTGCCTTGGCTGGAAATCCTCACCCGCATTCGTGCCTTACGGCTACCAAAAGAAAAACAGCTTCGAGCCAAAAGTCCGCCATCGTCAGACACTTTCCCGGCGCTTAGCGAAATCACGCGTGAAATCGAAGATGAACAGTTCGTTTACGTCAGCGATGCCGGGTGGGATTGGGAAGATTACCGGCAGTTTTTCCGGTTGTTTTACAGAGAAGAAGATCGTGCACAGGCTGCCGTCTGCCTGAATGAGCAGCGTGATTTTTCATTCTATTACCTTCGTATTTCATCGCGGACCAAGGACGGCACGGTTTGGACAACGTGGAACTATCCGTTGTCCTATGGATTGAAACTCTCTCCCGCTTTCCGGATCAATCGGCAGCGGCCGGATCGATCTTTTTGGCAGCTGGACCAAAGTCATCGCGAATTTTTGCGGCGAAACCAAGTTAACCCTGCGGACATCGAACCGCTCGATGAAGAGCAGATCCAGGCTGATATCGAAAAAGATCTGCGCGATCAAATCGCTCACAACATTCACAAAGGCGTTCTCAAGCAAACCGCTACAGGGGATGTGAAATATTCCTGGCGCGGGATGATTTATCTTTGGTGCCAGTTTTTGGTTGATCTCGTGCGGCTATAGCTCTGTTTCTGTCATCCTGAGCGGGGCGCGCAGTGAAGTCGAAGGATCCCGCGGCCAAGCCTCTCGGTTCTACCTCGGGATTTCGTCGCCGTTGCTCGGAATAACGAAGCATGAATGTTCATTTGAACTTGCGTGCACAGCGCTTTCAAAGCATGGTTCTCGCATGCTCACCGACAGGGAACGGAGCGTGCTGGATTTTATCCAGCGCGAGCAACGGGAAAAAGGCATGACCCCGAGCACGCGCGAAATCCAAAGTCATTTCAGGTTCGCCAGCCAGACGTCGGTGATGCAATACATCGCCGCACTGGAGCGAAAGGGTTTTCTCAATCGGCACGCGCGCAAAGCACGAGCGTTGATCACGCCAGCCATGAAGGTTCGGATTACGGACATTCCAATTTACGGTCAGATTCCGGCTGGGATGTCGGCGTTGACTGAGCAGAGTATCGAAGGACACGTATCGCTGGATACGCGCTCGGCAAATGTGTTGAAGAATCGAGGCACGTTCGCGCTACGAGTACGGGGGGACTCAATGATCGGGGCGCACATTGTGGATGGCGATATTGTGATTTTGGAAGACACGAAAGAAGTGCACGATGGCGATATCGTTGCGGCATTAATCGACGGCGAAACGTCGTTGAAGCGTTATGTGATGGAGCGCGGCCGGCCGTATCTGAAGGCGGAAAACCCGCGTTATCCCGACTTGGTGCCGGCTCGCGAGCTTAAAATCCAAGGGGTCATGGTGTCATTAATCCGCAAGCAAGAGCGACGGAAAAGAGATTGAATAGGCTCGTCGTTCCGAGCGAAGTGGAGCAATCCCGTAGCAAGCCGAAAAAAGTAGCCTAACGGAATCCTCCGATTGCGCTTCGCTGCCGCTCAGGAGGACGAGTTATTAAAGTTCATTTGAACGTATCACATCAATGAGCCATGGTTATTCCATGGCTCCGAGTCTTAAAATTATCGATTTACGCAATCTGCTGGCGGAGCGTTTTCCTCATCCTGCGTGCACGACAGCGAAGCGCGTAAGTACGGGCTTACCTTTTCTTGATGAATCGATGGGCGGCGGATTGCCGCGTGGCGCGATCACCGAATTGATCAGCCCTGGAAGGAGCGGGGGAAGCGCATCGCTCATTCATGCGCTCGTGCATTGCGCGTATCGCGATCGTTATTTCCTGGCGCTGATTGATGGACGCGATTCGTTTGACCTTTCCGGCTTGGATAATGCATGGCTGCAACATCTGCTGTGGGTCCGGTGCAGCAAAGCATCTGAAGCCGTCAAAGCAGCTGACCTGCTTTTGCGCGACGGTAATTTTCCGCTGGTGATTGTCGATCTGGTGCTGAACGCTCCGGAGGAATTGCGTAAAATTCCACAAACGAATTGGTATCGCTTGCAACGGTTGGTCGAGGTGTTGCCAACGGCCTGTCTAGTTCTCACGCGATATGAAATGGTTAGTAGCGCGCAACTGAAAGTGGTGCTTGAAAATTCGTGGGACATTCAAACTTTAGAAACCGAGAAGACCTTTTCACGACTCCGAATTGTTGTGAAACGATCGCATTTCCAATCAGATGTCCGAACTGAGCAATCAGCGGTCAGTTAGAATGATGTTCGCCACGATTTATTTGCCGAATTTCTATTTGCAGGCAGCCACGCGGCATCAGCCGGAACTTAATCCAGTAGCGTTGATCGAAGAACACGAAAAGAAACCGGTCGTTATTCAACTAAATAAAGCCGCAGAAAACGCCGGTATTCGAAAGGGAATGACGCCGAGCCAGGCGTTGGCCCGATCATTGCGGGTGGTCATCAAAGTTCGTGCACCCGCGCAGGAAAAATCGATACAGCAAATTTTGCTTCACTACGCGTTTACTCTGAGTCCTTTTGTGGAAGATACTGCGCCGGGTGTGTGCACAGTTCAGTTTACGGACTGCCGCAACTTGAGTGAAAAGCTAGATCGTCTTATCGAGCAATTAGCGGAGTGCGACATTCGCGCTCAAGCCGCGATAGCGCCGACGTCAGATAGCAGCTTTCTGGCAGCACATCTTGCTCAGCCCGTGTTGCAGATCGAGAACGCAAAAGAATTTCTTGCACCGCTGCCGATAGAAACTCTGGCCATGGGTGCGACGTAGATTGATCGCCAGGCTCAGCGGTCTTTTTTATTTCCTCGATTTCTTCCCTCCTTTACGACGAATGATTTTACCCGCGCATACTCTTTCTCAGCTCCGCTGGCAAAATCGCGCGGCCCGTACTCGAACAGCACCACGAAACAAAAAGTCAGAACCAGGAAGAGGACGAACCAAAAAAGGCCGCGCAGAAGCGCCATGTTAAAACCTAACGGTTACGTTAGTGCGATCAACAATCGGCGAACGCTAACGAGAGTTGCAAGCTGTGAAGCGCGAGGATATATGAAATCCCTCGCGCTAAAACGGGTAGGTACCGAAGTGGCCAAACGGGGCAGACTGTAAATCTGCTGGCTTTACGCCTTCGCTGGTTCGAATCCAGCCCTGCCCAAATTTGCCCAACGGAGCTACGCTGTTCCGGACGCAGAGAACCAAATTGGGAGTAATCGCAAATCCGCTGAGACAGCGGATTTGCAGTCCCGTCCGCAGGCAACGCCAGTTGGCTAGTAGCCGCCGCCTCTTCGCTGGCCACCACCGTCACGCCGGCCACCGCCGTATCCGCCACCGCCGTAACGCCCACCACCACCGCCGCCGCCGCCGCCACCCGGCGGCCGCTGCTCGCGCGGGCGCGCCTCGTTCACAGTCATCGGCCGCCCATCCATGGTGTGGCCATTGAATTTCGAGATGGCATTCTGCGCTTCCTCATCTGAACTCATAGTCACAAAGGCGAATCCACGGGATTTGCCAGTGAATCTGTCCTGCATGAGAGTCACTTCCTGGACAGCGCCAGCTTGCGAAAAGATCTCCTGCAGTTCGTTCTCCGTCGTGTTGAAGGGGAGATTGCCTACGTATAATTTGGTTCCCATCGAGTTTATTCTAGAAAAACGCAGCCAGGTAACTGTTTCCGCCTATCGGATTTCAAATCGCCATTGAATAAACTCAACTGACAATCCACCAACTTCCGGGCTTCCGTTTCCCGTATTTGCGGTCACTTGTAAAATGCTTCTTTTAAGAAAGCAATACAAATCAAGGTCAATTTTTGGCGTCAGACAATGGCTCAAGCAGACAGGCGAGCAAACACGAATAACCCAGTCCGTGTGGCAGTTACGGCGGCGGGTGTGATCAGCCCACTGGGGTTTGGGTTGGCCGAAACGCTCGAGTCGTTGCGCAGCGCACGGGATTGTGTGACTCCGGTGATGCGCTTTTCAGTCGCGCAATGCCGGTGTAAAACTGCGGGCCAGATTTCCGACTCACGTCTTCTAGCCAGCCACCCGCAAATACCTCGTTCGAGACGCCTGCATCGCGCGTCGCACATGGTGATTCAGGCGCTGCAAGAACTCGTGGCGCAACAGCCTGAATTTGCACCGGAGTTAACCGTATTTGGAACAACTAGCGGAGGCATGTCCTACGGCGAGCGCTATTACCGCTCGTTAAAGGGAGCAGGGGATCTGCGGCATGCGCCCACATGGATCGCCAATTACCCGGCGCAAAAGCCGGTGATCGATGCGCAGGCTGCCTTTGGAATTTCAGCGCCGTCTCACGTGATCGCGAACGCCTGCGCATCCGGGACAAACGCGATCGGTCACGCATTTGAATGCGTGCGCTCCGGTCGTTACGCACGCGTGTTAGCGGGCGGGTACGACGCGCTCGCGGAGATGGTCTTCGTCGGCTTCGATTCGCTTCAGGCCTCAACGCCAGAGAAATGCCGGCCATTTGATCGGCAGCGGTCTGGTATGGTGCTCGGAGAAGGCGCCGCGGTGTTGGCCTTGGAAAATCTCGGCCTCGCTCGCGAGCGTGGCGCGCCTGTTCTCGCCGAGATCGTCGGTTACGGGATTTCCACCGACAACTTTCATATCACGCAACCGGAGCCATCGGGCATCGGAGCACGACAAGCAATGGAGCGAGCTCTCGAAAGCGCGCACGTCTCTGCGGCCGACGTTGATTACATCAATGCGCATGGCACTGCTACGCTCGTCAACGATGCAACCGAGGGCAAGGCAATCAGCAAGTTGTTCAGTGGTGTGCCGGTAAGCTCAACCAAGAGCATGATGGGTCATTCGTTGGGCGCCGCGGGGGCCATCGAGGCCGTCGTTTGTCTACTTGCGCTTCAACACCAGTTTCTTCCGCCCAACATCAATTTCACCGCTCCAGATGAGGATGTTGAGATTAATGTCGTGGCGAACGAAGCGCGACCTGCTGCGGTGAGCATGGCGCTTTCGAACTCGTTTGGATTCGGTGGAACGAACGCTTCGTTGATAATGCGCAAGTTCGAAACATGAGTTTGGCGATTGCCGGCATGGGGTGGGTTACCCCCTTAGGTACCGGCGTTGATTCCGTTTGGGAGCGATTGCTTCAGGGTGAGGAAGCATCTGCGTCGACGATTTCCGAAGAATTCGTCGATCGCACTTACAGCGTTTTTCGCGTACCGGAAACCACGCCGAAGGGGGCTTCCCATCCGCGCCTGCGTCGCGCCAGTGCTATTTCGCGTTTTGCCGCGGAAGCTGGTTTGCAGGCGTTGAAGTCAGCAGGACTAAAAGTCGACTCGCAGAATGCAGAACGAATTGCGCTCATCTTCGCCATTTCAAATGGAGGCGTGACTTACACGAAACGTTTTTACCATGAAATCGTCGCGGCGGGCGCGCAGGCAGCCAGTCCGCTTCTGTTTCCGGAAACTGTGTTCAATGCGCCTGCAAGCCATCTTGCTGCGATTCTCGGGGTGACCGGCGTGACCTACACGCTTGTGGGCGACGGCGCGGTCGGCCTCGCCGCGATAGCGATGGCCGGGGAATTGATGGCGAATGAGGCGCTGGACTATTGTCTCGTGGTAGGCACCGAAGAAATGGACTGGCTGTTATGTGATGCGTACCGGCGCTGGCGCTTGTTGCGCATGGCGCCGCCGATTGAGCCCTTCAGCAAGCAGAACCGCGGGATGATTTTGAGCGAAGGCGCAGGAGCGATCGCTCTGGCACGCGAAGGATTCGTCACGATCGAACGTGCGCATGCGGGCGGGCATTTCAAGAAACGGACCGAAGCGGAAGAAATTTTGAAGCGCATCCTGCGTGATCTTCGTCAGGTAGAAATCGATTTAGTTATTTCAAGTGCAAACGGGACGTTTGTCGATCAGGCAGAATTCAAGGCGCTTCAGGAAGTCGTTCCAAATGCGCTGGTTTATACAGCCAAACCCGCTTTGGGCGAAAACGTTGGCGGCGCAGGATTGTGGCAGGTCATTCTGGCGGCCCAAGCGCTTCGTTCAAAACAAATTCCGCCGGTGCTTCACGCGGACCACAGCGTCTCTTTAAAGCTTTCACTCTCGCGAACGCCGGTGCCGAGCGCGCGGCGCGCGATCGTTTTGAGCTGCGGACTGAATCAACAAGCGGCAGGTTTGCGAATGGCGGTCCAATGACATGCCTATCGATTTGATCCCGGTACAGTTTGTAATCAATGCGGCTGAGATGGTGAAGGTTACAAGCGAGTACTATCGGCTGAAGTGAGTCAAAGTTTTTGGCGAATCCGCTTGCGTGCTGGGATAAACGTTCTTAATTAAGCGTCCATTTTCTCCGCGCCAGTCGATTAGATAGGCGCTTACAAACGTCTCTATGGCCAAATCAAAGAAAAAGAGCAGTTCTCCGGCAAAGTCGGCGGCACGAAAGCCTCGGCCAGCTCACAAAATTCAGGCCCAAAAGATCAAGTCGAAAAATTCCGCTCCTGAAAAGAAGATCCCGCGCCGTTTGTCGAAAACCAATTTGGAACCTACTGAGTCGCCCGCAGCAGTGCTGCTGGGATTAAATCATCGCGAAAAGAAGCTGGATCCGTTCGTTCGCAAACAAAAACAAAAACTGCTTCAGCTTCGCGATGCAGTTGTGGATTCCATGGCAGGGGTAGCCCAAGGTACGCTTCGCTCGCGCGCTGAAGGCAGCGAAGCGTCCGCATTCGGGATGCACCAGGCGGACGCCGGATCGGATGCTTACGATCGCGATTTCGCGCTGAGTTTGCTCTCACAAGAACAGGATGCGCTCTACGAAATCGATGAGGCGTTGAAGCGCGTCGAAGTCGGAACATACGGGAAATGCGAAATGTCCGGGAAACCCATCCCGCATGCACGTCTCGAGGCGATTCCCTTTGCCCGTTTCACTGTGGAGTGTCAATCGCAGTTGGAGAAGCAGAGTAAAGCCACCCGGATGCGACCATCAGTTACTTCTTTGTTTGGCTTGACCGAAGAGGAAGGCGGCGAATCGGAGGAGGAGGAAGCTACTCCGTCAGAAGTGAAGGAGTGATCCGAGTATGGCTCAGGAGATTGTTACCCTCGAATGCACCGAAGCCAAAGCGCTCGGAAAGCCGGCTTCACGTTATATGACGACGCGTAATAAGAAAAGTCCACGTACACCGAATCGATTAGAGAAGAAGAAATACAATCCGTTTTTGCGGCGGCGCACCTTACACCGCGAGACCAGGTAACCAGCCATGCAACCGAAAACTCCAAAACGCCGTTCCGCGTTTCGCCGCGCCAATCGGCCCATGCCGCGGCGCCGGATCGATATTGCCATGGAGGCAATCGATTATAAGAACCCTGATCTTCTGAAAAAATTTGTTACCGAGAGCGGCAAAATTCTGCCTCGTCGCGTTACCGGCATGCCCGCATACATGCACCGGAAAATCACCCGCGAAATCAAGCGCAGCCGTTCCGTGCTTTTGATGAAGTGACAAACGCTATCGGCGTTTGTCATCCTGAGCGAAGCATCTTTCAGAAGCTTCGTTGATCATCCGCATTACCCATCTGGGCCGAGCTTCGACCGGAGATTCCTCCCTTTGCTCCGAATACTCCGGGGAAAATAAGAGCAGCCGGTCGGTGCTGTGGATGAGTAATTGTAGAGGCAATCGTCGCGGCGAGCGGCTGTTGCCAACTGCGGGTTTACCCCTTCGGCGTCTGCTCGCCTTCCTCAATCAACTTCCAGAATTCGCGCGTTTCGCTCAACTGCGCATCCTCGGAAACAGGCAACTTGCTGCGGAACAAAAAATCGCGAAGCGTATTTTTGTGCAAAACGCGGTGCACTTTGACGCCTTCCTCGGTTTTGGCGAAGTAAATACGATAATTCTTCGCGCGATAGCGATGCAGCTTCTTTCCCTCGCGTTCAATGACGCCGAAGCGCTCGGAGTCGAGCTGATCCAAATCTTCTGGTAAAATTTGAAACTCCGCCAGCAACTCCAGTTGCAACCGTTTCGGTAACGCCGAAATCTCGGCTGCACTCAGCTCGTTGAAGATGATTTGGAACATTTATGTTAAACAGGTGAATCGTTAAGGCGCTTTGAACTTAGTTCGCGACTCTGATCCGCGCTAGCGTTCAACGACCGTCAAACATAAATTCGGCGCACCCGAGGGCCAATTCGCGTGGTGATGTCCCACGTGATCGTTCCGGCTTTTTCAGCCAATTCGTAGCAGGGAATTTCTTCCCTGCCATCGCGGCCCATGAGAACAACATTGTCGCCCACCTTCACGTCATCGAGCCCGCTCACATCGATCACCATCAAATCCATTGTCACCCGACCAAGAATAGGGCAGCGCTTTCCGCGCACTAAAACGCCGGCGCCACGATTAGACAGATGCCATGAGTACCCGTCGGCATAACCGGCTGACAAAGTTGCAACGCGCATATTTCGCGGCGCGATGAACGTGCGACCATAGCTGATTGAGCTGCCTTTCGGCACGTCGCGCACCAGGCAAATTCGTGTTTTCCACGTCATCGCCGGCTTGAGTAAGTCACGAAATTCCGGGAGCGGCGAAATACCGTAAAGTATGATACCGGCGCGCACGATTTCGAAGGTCGGCTGATTGAACGCGAGTGTCCCAGCGCTTTGCAACACGTGCGCCTTGTAGTTTCCTGGAACTTCTGCGCGAATTTGCTTGAGGATACTTTGGAATCGGACCAGCTGGTCGCGCGTGTATTCTGCATCTTCGTTCGATACCGGCATATGCGTGGATATGCTGTGGATCTCAAGGTTGGCCATTCCCGCCACGCGTTTGAAAACCTGGCATGCCTCGTTCTGGACGACGCCCATTCGCCCCATGCCGGTGTCGATCTTAAAATTTACTGAAACGTGTCGACGCTCACCTGGCGCTGCCGCATCCGCCTCTCCCTTGCCGGCGAGAGGAGTGAGGTGAGGATTGCTTGCCACGCGGCTGAAAGCCTCCGCTTCCTCGAGGCTGGAGATCGTCGGGATAAATCCGTGCTCGGCGATCACCGGGCGTTCCTCAGGAGTTGCCGGGCTAAAAATCACTATGGGATGCGGCAGCGATTCGCGCAGTGTGAGAGCTTCTTCAAGATTTGCGACGCCGAATAATTGTGCGTCACCAGCCAGCGCTTCCGCGACTCCGACCAATCCGTGGCCGTAAGCATTCGCCTTCACGACGGCGAGCATCTCAGCGGATCCGATTCGATCCCGCACGATTTTCGCGTTATGCCGCAACGCGGCGCGATCAATTTCAGCCCAGCAGCGGTAAGTTTCTTTCATTTCGGCATGGTGACGTGTGGTTCGCGCAAATAAATCGGTTCCAGCGGTGGCAGATAAGAGCGTCGGCCGGACTCCTTCGCAAGTCTGGCCAGAACAAGAGACGAGGGAAACGAAATTGAAGAGCGGTCAAACTGCGGAAGCAACTCTGAAGTGAAGACGGATATTGCGGGGCTGAGCGCGTCGAGTTTCGCTTTCAGCTCGAGCTCGGAAAGGAGCGTTGGGCCTTCAATCACTTCATTTTTGAGGATGCGCGCGAAGAAAAAAGAGTTCCTGCGGGCATCGCCAATCGCACAGTATTCCTGCGCATCCCATTGCATTGCGCAAATCGAGGGATACCCCATCAAGCGCGCATCACAAGAAAGTTGTATTCCGATCGCGGCCGAAATCGCGATACGTGTTCCAGCATACGAGCCCGGGCCGAGTCCGACAGTGATCGTTTCCGGAGTGCCAAATTCTCTTCGCACCGCCTGCAGGTTCTCGAAAAACGCTGCCGAGTTTTTTCGGTCGTTAGGCCACTCGCGCGTGAACTCGATTTCGCCGTCCAGCCAGGCCAGGCTGCCGCGCGACGTGGAAAGCTCAAGCGCGAGAATTTTCACGATCGGGATGAAACAGCGTTAAGATTCGCTGGCGCTCTGATTCTATTTCAAAGGAAATCCAGCGCGCCTCCTCTGGAATCAGATCCGGAAAGCGATCGGCCCATTCGATCACTGAAACGCCATCGCTGAAGAAATAATCTTCCAGTCCAAGCCGGATGGCAGACTCTCGATTTTCCAAGCGAAAGAAATCGAAATGGTAGATGGGCAATCGCCCGCCGTGATACTCGTGCACGATGGTGAAGGTCGGGCTCGTTACCGAGACGTCGCTTTCGAGGCCCGCGACGAGACCCTGCGTGAATAAGGTCTTACCGCTGCCGAGCTCGCCTTTGAGCGCCAGTATCGAACCCGCCGCAAGATCCTTCGCAATTTGCCGCGCGATTGCTTCGGTTTCAGCGGGGTTGTTGGAAATGAACGTACCCAAGAGGTAATTTGCGATTTGCAATTGGAAAGCCTGACCGTTGCTTCGCATCCGTTACGGGCGATTTGCGATTGAGCGAGCCAATTCGGGTCAGCAGTAACTTCGGAAATTTCCGTCGCCATTGTCGCTCCAGAGAATTCCTGTCGCGTGGCGAAGTGGCGAAGAGCAGTTCGTAATCCTCGCCTTCTGAAATCGCGTTATCGATGGTTGCTCCAGGGGCCAGCGGTAAATTCTCCAGCTGGATGTCGAATCCGACTTTGCTCGCGCGCGCGAGTCGCGGAAGATCGGCTCCCAGTCCGTCGCTTAAATCCATCATGGCATGGACTGAGAAATGTTTCGTAAGCCAGCGGGACTCGGCAATGCGCGCCACGAACTTCAAATGCTTTCTTTTCAGCGCGCCGCCGAGGCGGCCGGTCACGAAAAGATCATCGCCGGATCTTCCTCCCCGACGCGATGCCGCGCGGACTTTCTCAACGAATCCGGTCACAGTCACCGAAATCGCGATTGGGCCCTGTGTATTGCTAGTTTCGCCGCCGACAATCCTCACTTTGAAACGGTCCGCCGCCTGGCGCAGTCCGCGATAAAGTCCTTGTACCCACGCAACTTCGGTTTGCTCGGGAAGGATCAGCGTGAGTAATGCGAACTGAGGGACAGCGGACGCCGCCGCGAAATCGCTTAAGGGACGCATCATTGCCTTCCGTCCGACGTCTGAAGCTTTCGTTCCGTGCGAAAAATGCACGCGTTCCACAACGCAGTCCGTTTTTAACACGAGAGATTTTTTGCCTCGTGGTGTTTCGACAATCGCGCAGTCATCGGCTAAACCCGCAAAGACCTTCCCGCCTCTCACACGCGGAAGATGAAGTAAGATTCGATTGAGCAGCCGGTCTTCACCCAGAGCACCGAGTTTCATTGAGAAAGGATCTCTGGAAAGGCAAGAGCAGTGAGAGTGAGCGAGTTGAAGAGGGAATGCATTGTCATCGAAATAAGAATCGAGCCGCTCCATTCGTAGGCGATCGCGAAACAGCTCCCCAACACAAATAACGGCACAAACGAAGGAAAATGGGCATGGGCCGCGGCGAATAGCAGCGAGCTCAGTGCCACGCCAAGAAAACAGCCAACATAGCGTTTGAGTACGCCGTATATGAAAAATCGAAAAACGAACTCCTCCACGATCGGCGCTATCGCCACCGCAAAAACAATGATTATAATCCGCTGCTGGATGGTGCGCGATCCACTGAAGAACTCGACGATGCTCTGCCTGCTCGAGCCGCCGCCAAAAAACCGCTGATTAATGCTCTCGGAAAAACCGATCAGCGGATAAGCGAAAAAGAGCAGGATAGCCCCAGTGCCTACGGTCCGGGAAAAACTGATTTTGAGAAATCCCGCCGATGCGGCGAGATCAAAACCGCGAAATTGCAAAAGAGTGGCTATAATGAGCACTACCAGGGCGCTGACGAGGAAATTGGCCAAAAGATTACGTGGGTGAAATTGAAGTGCCGGGTCGGGAACCGTCGAGCTGATCGTCATTAGAAAGAAAAAGATTAGCACAGCGGCAAGGACAGCTTCCGGTAATCCAAAAACGCGCGCTGGCACGTCGGGCCCGGAAGAGATTTGAATCCGTGCACTGATCTGATAAATCAGCGACGCATACACACAAATACTGGCAATGAAATAGAGAGCGGAAAGCAAACCGAGCGCGAGGCTCGGGGCAGCCCCTAATGTTGCAAACACGTTCCCGAATAGCATGAGGGTATGCTGAAGTGTGCGCTACCCTCAATGGCTACGGAGCGTAGTAACTTGGCAGGAAATACGCGCGCCCAGTTTCCAGTTGGGGCACGAGTTGTTTTGGAAGTTGCAGTTCGATTTTCGAGTCTGATTCTCCAAAGACGCGCAGGAAGCGGGAAAGACTAAATGGCGGTCCGTACTTCACGACTTTCGCGTCCGGCGCGTGGCCCAATTGTTTTGCTTTGGCGAAGGCGTCGTCTAATTCACCGAGACCGTCTATGAGCTTGTTCTGCAACGCTTCCTTGCCGGAAAGAATTCGCCCGTCGGCGATGGTATTGCGGAGAAGATCGGCGGGCAGGTTTCGCTCCTTTGCAACGATGCCGAGAAATTTGTCGTACGTATTCATAATGAAATTCTGTACGAGCTCCCGTTCCTCCGGCGTAATCGGTCGCGCTCCGTTCAACATGTCTTTGAATTTGCCGCTCTTAAAAACTACGGAAGCGAGGCCAATTTTGTTAAATAGCTGCTCGTAATTGAGGGTTTGGATGATCACTCCGATGCTGCCGGTTATCGTCGTTTCATTGGCCATCAAAAATTTGCCGCCGCACGACACATAATACCCACCGGATGCCGCCAATGAATCCATGTAAACGACAACCGGTTTCCTCGCGCGCGTCTTCACAACCGCGCTGTAGATCTCGTCGGAAGCAGTCACTTCTCCGCCAGGAGAATCGATCTCCAGCACAATGGCCTTTACGCGGCGGTCCTCGCGCGCCTGTTGAAGTGCTGTGCGCAAGTCGTCCACCATTGAATCGCTGACATTTCCCGGGATCGACGTGCTGATCAGGCCACGCATGGTGATAACCGCTATTTTGTCCGTGGTCGCGCGGGCACCTCTTTGCAGGAGGATCTCGCGAAAACGCGGAATCGGTTCTGCTTCCCCGATGCCGCCGACGCGTTGAAACGCGGCGATCATGAATACAAAGTTCACGAACAGACTGGCGCAAAGCGCGACGAACAAAAAGATACTTACACAGCCAAGCCTGCGATCAGATGCCATATCAGAACGAAACTTCCGGAGAACAGCCGCGCGCACAAGCCCTTTTCATGCCTCCTAACGATCCGCGACTAACCAGCCGTTCAGGCTCCAGCGAAATAGCGTAACGCGCGTAAGCTCGGCAGAAAGAAATAGCCGCCGCCGCGGACCGCCACAAATTGTGGCAGGCCGGTCACCCGCCGCCGCACGGTGCCGTTTCCAGGAATGGTAAAATTGCCAGTAATCGGGCATCCCGGTATTGACTCACGATTGCCCAGAAGCGGGTCGCTTTCTCCGGTTGTGCCAGAAAACTTGGTGTTCGTTATCCAAGCATTTTGCAGGAATTCGAACTGGCGCGAAATACTGGCGTTAAGGCAGATGAAATGTAATCCCCGAGCCGACTCGTTAGGCGGCGCTGGCTGCAGCGCTTCTTCGCGAAACAGCTCCGAACCGTACTCACGACCTCTTCGCAGAATACGATGAAACCGAACCGATGACGTTAGATCATCGTAGAATCCCTTCGGACCGAAACCCAGCATAATCATTAGTTTTCGAAGGACGTTGGGACGCCGCTCTGGAAAATCGCTGTTGCGCGGGTTGGTTCGGCGAACGTGTGCGCTGAAAGGGCATCGCGCGCCAACTGGATCGCTCTCATAAGTAAATTGATTCTGCGTAACGGTGCGCGGATCCGTGCCTGCGATTGGTTCGGTCTGAACGGGCACCAAAGGATCGCCTCCTCGCGTGCGGCCGACCATTTTCGCACCCAATTCATTGGCGTCTGCCATATTTCCGTCAGCTTGCTCATGAAGAAACTTCCAGAAGCCTCGGACGTCCTGTTCCAATTGCCGGATCACCAGATAGCTTCCGTTTCGCGCCAGATCTTTTTTCGCGGGCGCATCTTCGCGCGTTAAGCAAACCTGTGGTGGCAGCGTCGGCCTCGAGCAATGGCCGATCGGTTACCTTTCCATACTCGTTAGGATACCCGAGCAGGAACTCACCCAGCGCCACAAGGTTGGTGTATTCCAATTGATTACACGGCCTTTCCAGTTGCTGCTCCCAATCGATCTGCGGCTGGCTGATGCCATCGGCAAATCCGAACGGTTCGTCTCCGTCGAGATTGCTGGTGCCAAGCGAAGTGATCTCCGCGAATCCTTCACTCCAGCTCTGATTTCTGGTTCTTTGAATGAATGGATCGAGTTGGCCGTGCTCGGCAAAGAACATCATCGCTGCGTGCGGCTCGCGTCCGCCGCTGCCCCAAATCCAAGTTGCTGGCGCGTTTTGTCCAACGTCACCCAGTTGTCGCGCGCGGCTTTGTTGTGCCATGCCTCCGCGAAACTCATGCGAAAACCCGGCAACGATTGACTCCGGAACGCCGAGCGCTCGAAGGCCAGGTGCTGTGAACGCAATGTTCAGAGCAGTCTTCGGAGGCGGTTTTTGCTCAATAGCGGTGGTTACCGGAGCGGTGCGGAGCCAGGCCTTAGCCGCATCTGCGTTTTTGACGCGCACGAAGCGCATACGACGCACTCGTCATGTGACCGTATCCAAAGCGGACGAGGCCTTGCACGTCGGCGTAATCGACCTTGGCTCATAGCAGCGCGACCCAAGCGCGGGCTTGCTCGTCAGTCATCGACGACGATCTCCAAGCCCTGGCGAATGCGGGTGTTTCTTTCCAAGTCGATCGCGCTCAGACCTGGATAGGCCTTGTACCAAACTTGACTCGGCAACGTATGACGCCGGAGGTATTCCTTATAATTTCGCTCGTCGATGCAACCATCACGCACGAGCCAATTCGTTCTGGGATAACCAATGCCGTTGCTAAAGGAAGCATTCAGCCCAAAGCCAGTTTTGTTGATGAAGTCATCCATGTAGCTCTCGACGCTGCCGTCGTAGTTGCTGCAAAAGATCATCCGCTCCCTGCGAGCAAGAAAGACCCAGCGCGCGAAGTGAATCGAGCGTATTCGACCGAGCCGGCCGGGGCGGGTGATATGGCGCGCGCCGTAGTTGACCGTCTTGAGCACGAGACTGGTCGTCGACAGTCGCACGAGACCGGGCTTCAAACTCCCCATGGCGCTGAATTGATTGGTGACGTCGTGATCCTCGAAGCTCGAAAGGTTCTCACGAATGTTTCTGATCCGCGGTGGGACAAAGCTCGGGATCGGTTTTCTCCAAGCGGCCGAAGCGCAAAGAGGTAAAATGGCGCGGCAAGGAGAAAGCAGTGGCGATAGGAGCAAACCGAGCAATGGAAACCCGATCATGTGCAGCAGATTTTTGATCTGCCATCCGATCGGTGTCGGATCTTCCTTTGATAAGGTTAGGCGTCCTGCCGATTGCTCCGCATTGACGAAGGGCCGCAATTTGTCATGAAGCTCGCGCGGTCGCAGGTCGTGCAAAGTTGCGTGGTTTCGGTCGACATAATGTTTCAAGCGCATCGTAAAGGGCGGCTTCTTCGCGAATCTGGCGGCACTGTGCGGCCGCGCCAATTCACGTAAGTCAGCGATCGCCGGGGCGTCGTGTTGTTTCATCCAAGCGAAAAGGTCGGTGTCACGAGGCGAATCCGTGACAGCATGAGAAAATTGTTCGCAAGCCTTTGCCGGCGCGCTTGATCAGCTTGCCCAGAAAGGCATTCGCATCGCCGTCGACATCTCCGAGAAAAGCGAAATAAAGAGGATAAGTGCGCAGGCGTCAGGCCATAGGCACGCACATCTTCGGTCGTCTTGTCCTCGAGGATGACGAATCGCGCGAAGTGGAGCTTCTCGAATTGCCCGAAGGGCAAGACGAGCGTTATTCGGATCGACCTGTCCCGGCGCGTGGTTCATCGAAGCGAGCAACTGCCGAAGCTCGCGTCTCGCGCTCCGGATCGATCGGCGCCAGGATCATGAAGTTCGACTGAGGAGTCATGGACTTTCAGAACTCATCTCGTAGATCAGCACTGTCATATAGAGCGAACCGATACATCCAGCTACTTTAACTGAATTAACAACAGCTGATTTATCTATGAAAGAGACTTACAAATTTATCTCATTATCATATCGCTACTTGATCGAAGTATCTGGATTCTTCGCTTCGCTCAGAATGACATTACAACAGGGTCCTACTCAAAGACTTCGTCGCCTGTCGGCTCGAAATGAGGCACGGCGTTCATGGTATGCCGGAGCTGCGAGAGCTCGAAATACATCCGGCGCCGGGCCCGGCTTTGATTACCTAACGGGCGGTGCTCCGCAATCGTGTGCCAGGGGTTGTAGGAGAGCTTCTTGGCAAAAGCCAATTGCGCCGGCGAGTCGAACTTCTGCTTCGGCAGGCGCAGAGTGGCCACGGAAACGCGTGGCGAAAGTTTCTCCGGCCAGAGCACGCCGGTGTTTTCGATCGGCATGAGGAAACGGATCGGTTTGCAATTGCAGACGGAAGTCGAGTTCGACGTCACCGGCGCTCAGCGCCGTGACCATCGCATTGCGCAGATAATCATCCGGCGGACGGAAGGGCAGCCGCGGGATGCGGCGTGTTCTTGTTGCGTTTTCGGCCAGACCGAATACTGCATCGCCTGCCCTTCGCCCATGAGATATGGGCACGCAGCTAAAGTAGGGCGCTTCAAGACGGACTGCTCTGCGTCTTGATCAAGAGCGCCTGCATGATGATGATCGAGCGACGTGCGGGTCGATGGAAGTTAAGGAAATAAAAGATCTGCGCGTTCTTGAAGCTCTCGATTCTGCAACTGCGCATTCGGCTTTCACATCCGGAGTGACAAACGTGGGCGTGCGAAACGCCGAACATGTCGACGAGTAAATTTCTCCTCCCTCCATCAGTTTCGGTCCCGGGCACGCCCATGAGCTTGATGCTGATGCTCATGAAACCGACGTCGTCGATGTCCGGCGTGATGTAAGGACCGGGGCCGGAAAAGCGGACCCAGGCATCGGAAGGTTTGCGGCTGCGCATAAATCCCGTGGCGAAAATGCGGCGGGAGATTGTCGTGCACGATGAATTCGCCGCGAACGATGCCCTTGGGTTTTGGTGTTCCCGCCCGCTCCATGCCACCAGGCTTCCAGAGTTCTGCGCATCTGCTTTTCGAAGCTGGCGATGATCGAGATCGACGAAAGGCCTCTTCGTCCGGCAGGAGTTTTTCCTCGGCCAGTTTCAAGCCTTCGTCTAGGCCGCTTCTTGTTGATCAATGCGGGTGACGAACCGGGCGATCGGATCGCGCAGAGTGGCATCGAACGCTGGGCGGAAGAAGGGATCGAAACGCCGTTCCAGATGGAGCAGCGAACGGTCGTAGAGATCAGCCAGCTGGTTGAGGAAGACACGAGCCCGTATTGGCTCGCGGCATCGGGCGACTGGCGTTGGAATTCGACCCAGTCGCCGGGAGAAGGTTGCTCGTTTGGAACGCACGGCCATAGCCGCCCTTTCGCCTAGGACGAAGCCGGGAACTGGAGCGCGAAGTCAATGAGCTGCTTTTTTTCCCAGGTAGACTTTGACCGAGATAAATGCGGGGCGCGACCTCGCGGATTTCATCACGGATCCATTGCGCGACGAGCGATGTCTTCGGAGTAATCGAGCACGATGCACTCCTTCTCATCGAACCAGCTCTTGTCCTTGTAGACCTTGGCGATGATCGCTTTAATGGCCGAAGCGGCAGGATTCGATTGCGCAATTCGCCCTTAGCCGGATCGAACACTTTTCCCTTCCACGTTGAAGATGGTTGATGAGGCGCGCGATTTCATGCGTGTAGACCTCGGTGCCGGGGGCGATGATAGCAGTGCCCTTCGCCTTCACCTTGTGGGATGCCTCCGGCGGGACTTTGCGCGAACAAATCTGGTCGAGCTGGATCTCCTGACATCTTCAGGACACTTCTGCGGATCTGTGATCGTCATGGCCATTAATAATCAGGTATTCGGTGTTGACTTGCTTACAGACGTCTTCAAATAATTCAATCAGCGCGCGCTTGTCCGCCTCGGCCAGGTCAGTGCCGAAGTAGTGGCCCTCGTCTTCGATGAAGTCGGGGCACTTGTTTGCCGCGAGCAGGGCGGGAACGGCTTTGGACAATTCCGCGACGGCATCGGGACCGGTGAAAGATTCGCGCGCATGAATTGGCAAGGAGCGCCTTGCTCAGCTCCAACCTTCAAGACGGCGAGCTGCCCAAAGTCGGGTTCGAGATTGCCGATTAGATTAATCGGCGTGCCTTTCGGGATCGGACCGATGCTTGACATAGCCGTCGCTGCTCGGCCAAGCGCTGCCAGCGCTTTGGGCACGAACTCCTTCCGCAGATGGAGATGAGCACTCGTCTTGCGTTCGCCAGATGGAGGCTTTGCCGAGGCGTTTCTCCGGCCAGAGAAGTTTCTCGACCGCATCGTCAAAGGCGTCGAGCCGACCCTCGACCGAGGGATCGCCGGTAAAAACGCCGAGCGCGTTGTTGTGCAGGAACGGCGCGGAGGACCACAGACTAACAAGTGAAGCGGTGCGATAAAAACCGGGACGCGATGTTCTTGTCCTTCGCCCGGAACTTGATCGGCTGGGTTTCGTCAAATGGATTGAGAAACTCGACTTCATCCGGCGCGGCGAAAGGTCCTTGTAGGTCAGCGAAGAAAAATTGTCCCAGACGTGACCGCCTTTGGCGTTGGTCCCGAAAGCGCGAGCGGCGAATTGGTTTCAATCTTGTCAGCGGATAGCGGCTCTCGTTCGAGAGAAAATTGTCCGCGAGGAAATCGGGTTGCATGATCGCTGTGCGGAACCATTCTCTCCCTTCGCCGGAGCGCGGATCGATGTCCGCCGGGCGGTTGTTTGCTGGAATGACAAGCAGCGCAGCTTTCGGCAAAAACCTCTCGTCCGCGCATCATGATGGCCGGCATCCGTGCGTGATGTAAGCCGGGCCGCCCGGCGCATCGGCGAGATGAAATGGTTGAAGTCGGCGAAAGAAGGCGGCGATATTTCCCACACGTTCCTCGGTCGCGCGCCAGAAGACGGAATGCTCGCGCGCATACGGGATTTCGAACGGCTTTTGCGACGTGAGACCGATGAGGCGGTTGTGGCGGGTGAGCCAATACTCCGAGAACATCCCGATGTTGATGTAAACGCGGAGCGTCGCTCCCGGCACCCCGACGGAATCCGCGCCGTCTTTCAAGATGTGGGGCACCGGCATTTCCTCTTTTTTCCCTGGCAAGGCGAGTGTGCCGCCGGCTATCTTCTCCGTCTCCGCGATGCTCTCCCGCTCGGCAAGGAGGAAGATGGGATTGATCGCGTTCGGATTGTTGATGTGATCGGTGGCGATGCGCGAGGTATCGGAGGTGCCGGGCGGTTGCGCGTGCAAGCATCTCGTAAAAGAAACCGCCTTTCTCCACGTTGCAGGCGAAGACTTTTCCTTCGTGGATGTATTGATTGCCGATCGCTGAAGCGAGATTTTCCCAGCGCGGATTTTCCGGATCGAGCCGGAGGATTACTGGGATTCGGCGCGATGTGGCAGGAGCCGCAGGCTACACCGACGCGATACGGACGGATGAGCTTGTTGTCGTTGTAGTAAGCAGGATCGTTCATGAAACGATCGCCATTCCATTTCTTGCGCGCTTCCTCGTTGAAATCCGGATTTGGGAAAAGTCGAAAACCGAGCACACCGGAAGGCTTGCCGTAAACTGTCTGGATCGATGCCGGCCGGTTCCGGCTCCGCTTCTTCATCCAAGCCACAAGCCGAATTCATCCTGGCTTGCTCGCCGCGCGGAATCCCGGCTCGTTGACCAGGCCGAGCACTTTGAAGCGTTCGCCGCGCTGAAATTTGCGGTTATCGAGCATCTTGAGCAGATCCATCAGACCGAAACTGTCCTGGGCGACGTGATTCCAAAAATGCTGATTGCCTCCGCTCCAGAGATTCCAGGTGTTGCGGCCCATGATTTCCTCCGGCGAAAGATCAATGCCGCCATCCATCGGCTGGAAAACGTCTGCGGTGATTTGTGGAAAATCGGCCGTGCTTTTACCTGCCGCTTTAGCTTCGTCGATCGGCTCGTCTTTTTCGCAGCTGGCAAACACGAGCAGGGCGCACATGCCACCGCAGAGTCCGACTCGGCTGAGACGGAGAAGATGGCCGCCTCGCTGGCAGCATTGCCTTCACCGAGTCATCATTGATACGTCGCTCGTCAATCGTGTGGCAAGACAATTTCCAAAGAAACGACCATTTGCTGCCGACACATTCTTCCTTGCCGGCCCAAGACGGTGTAGCCGCCCGGTTAGAACGCCCACTCGCCGCGAGCAAATAAAACGGCGAACAAAGCGAAGAACAAAGGGAGCACACCTGTGAGAACACCAGCCCAAAAGCGGTTTTGGCTGAGCAAACCGAAGAGTATGAAGATCGGGAACATCGTCAGCGTGTAGCGCGGGATGCTGCGGAAGTAATTTACACTGGCGAATAAAATCCAGTTTCCCGTCATCCACACGGCGTACATCGGGCGCAACTTGATCAACTAATGATGGTGCAGATAAGTCCAAGAGCGAGGAAAGCCAACTCCTGCACGCCTACCATTTCCGCTTCATTCGGCGTCGGGTAATGCGCTCGGAGCATTTTTCCGATCCAGCCCAGGGCAATGCAAACGATTGCCCGAATGATACCTTTCGCGTTTGCAAGAACGCCAATGCGTCTCCAGTCACGCGCCAGTTGAGCAGCAGATATATTGCAAAGCCGGTAGGGACAAATGCGATCCACAACCACCGCCGATTCCATCGGCGATTGGTCGAATATTTTTGTGCTATCTCGACGGCTAGCGTGGGAACAAGAATGGCGCCAGTTGCGCGTGTCAGCCAGCAAAAGGCTCCTAGTAAACCTGCTAGTCCCATCGATCGGTGCGCGCAGCCAGCACACCACCGAGCTTAAAACGGTGCTTTCGCTATATCCCACATGAAGAAAATAAGCTGTCGGAAAAATAAGAAAAAACCACACACTGCGCAGCGCGACAGCGTTGTCATAATCGAGTTGAACCAACCTGCGCAACAATACGGCCGCGGCAATCGAAGCGATTCCGGAGACGATAAGCCCGGCAGCAAGATAACTTCCACTGATGTAAGCGACCAACCGAAGGAGGCACGGAAAGAGCGGGTAAAACGCAAGCGAGCCGTCCCTCGCCTCGTAGCCAAATTCTGCAATCTTTTGGTAATAGCCGAAGTCTCACTGATCCCAAGGTGCGAACCATCGATTTGGGGTTGGTGCGTATTTGTCCCAAAGCATGGGATAACTTTTAACTCCGATAAAAAAGACCAGGGCCTTGATCGCTATTACCCAACCGATCACGATCCAGTCTTCGCTCGGGAGGAAAGTAACGAGTCGCTTAATTGCCTTCAGAATTGAGTTCGGCGCCGCCGAAAATGTTCATTCAACGAATTCCACTTCGATTGGAAAGTCGATATAGCCCTTGTCGCGAGCGTCAGTCAGAAACTTGCGGATCGCTGCGCGTCCAGTCTCGCCATAATCACGGGTAAACTCATTCACGTACATGCCGATGAATTTGCTGGCGAGGTGCGCGTTCATGTCGCGTGCGTATGCGAGCGAATAAGCGACGGCTTCCTCCCGGTGTGTGAGACCGTAGTCGATGCTTTCGCGGATGATCTCGCTCAGCTCGCGTCGCACTGGCGGCGGGATATCTTTGCGCACCACGTTTCCGCCTAACGGCAACGGCAGGCCGGTGTTGCGCTTCCACCATTCACCGAGATCGACGATCTTCTCAAATCCAGACCGTGCGTATGTGAGTTGCCCTTCGTGAATGATCAGACCGGCATCCGCGCGTCCGCTTTCTACCGCATCGAAGATTTTGTCGAACGGCACGACCAGGAATTTGAATTCGCCGAGGAAAAGCTGAAGGGCCAAAAACGCGCTCGTCATCTTACCCGGGACAGCAATTATTGCGCTGCGCAACGACTCGCGAGCAGTTTCGTCTGGAGTTGAAGCGTTTAAACGTTGAAGCGTTGAAGCGTGCGATTCTCGCCGTTTCCGCACAACGACCGGCCCATAGCCATCACCCATGCTCGCGCCGCACGGCAGCAGCGCGTATTTTTCTGCGACATAGGCGTAGGCGTGAATGGAAATGGCTGAAATGTGCAATTCGCCGCGCTGCGCCCGCTCATTTAACGTCTGAATGTCTTCGAGGCGATGTTCAAACCGATAACCGCCCAGATCGATTTTGCCTTTTGCCATTGCGTAAAACATGAATGCGTCGTCTGGGTCCGGCGAATGCCCAAGTGTAAAGATTTCAGTTGGATTCTCTGTCATTGGAATTTCGCCAATCAGATCGTATTCGCGTTTAATAGCTATACAAAAGACTGAATAGCTCAATTTACGCACTGTCGCGCTAGCCAAACGAATCTAGCTGTAGGCACCGTTCCAGAAAAGGCGCCGCTGAAGCGGCCATGCACGCGGTCGGAGTGGCAACTTGCACAGCGAAGCGACTACAGTACAAAAAACAGCCGCCGCGCGGATTCGCGCGGCGGCTGAATTTGTATCAGGAAACGCTGACTTCTCTAACAGCGCTTCTTGACAACAGTCTTATCGATTCTCCACAACTCGCGGGGTTGGGCGAACCATTTCAAGCTGGGCGCTCACTTTTTGAATTTGGGCGGCCTGCTCTCTGAGTTGACTTGTGAGAGTCTCTATTTGTTTCTGTTGCTCCGTAACCGTTGCTTGCAACTGATCAACTTTCTGATTGAGCATAGCGTGACTCCCGGCTTGTGGGTGCACGCGGGGTTGAGGTATGCTACGACTAGGTGCAGCAGGTGCGCCATCAGGCCTACCGACGCCAGCGTCATAGCCGAGATGGTCGTTAGTCAGGTCAAGAGTAACTACAACAACAGTGTCGCTAACCGGCTGAGGGTTGTTCCAGATACCACCGATGTAGCACTGTAAGGACCCGGCGCCGTTCCCGTTCGAGATGTCTCCGATACGGATGGTACTGTCTTCATCATCAGCGTCGGTACCAACGAAGTTGCCGACGTAGGTGTTATTGAAGCCATTGGCCAGGTTTGGTCCTACGTTTGAGCCGACGCCTGTGTTCTCACTACCATCGACGTTATTAATGAGTGCCGAAGCGCCAACTGCGACGTTGTTATTGGCATCGCCGTGTCCAGTGGAGTCATTAACCTCCAGCGCAAGATCACCAACAGCTGTGTTGGCAGCGGCAGTCATATTTCTGTAGAGCGCGGAATCGCCAACAGCATTGTTACTGAATCCGGTCGTGTTCTGATTGAGCGAAAACGCGCCGTAAGCGCCGTTGAATGATCCCATGCCTCCCAAATCGCCGTCGGTGTTGAGCAACGCGGCCGCTCCAACAGCTGTGTTTCGCATGCCAAACCTGTTGAGCAGTATGGCAGCAGTGCCAACAGCTGTGTTCGCATCGCCGCGATCAAGGACCAGCGCTCCAGCGCCAACCCCAGTATTGAAGCTTGCGCCGTCGACGCTGAAGAGCGCACGCCAGCCAAGCCCCGTATTTGCAATGCCAGTGGTAGATAACTGCAGTGCTTGCTGTCCTTCGGCCGTGGTAAACCCGGGATATCCCCCGTCGGGAGGCCGGAACGAGTGCTTGCGTTTGCGGTGCAAACGCAAAGCATACCAGAATGAGCGGGATGAGAAGGAACCCGCGCCATAACGGCAGCGAGCGAGCCGGATCTCGTCCGCATGAGACTAACTTGTTAACTTGATTCAATGAGTACATTAATGTGTTCTTTCTCTTTCCCGGTCGTGTTTGGATTGTTTTTATCTGTCACAGGGATCCGAACAGACAAAGAACCCTACCGGGCAAAAGTCCTTTCTCTATTTTGGAACCTGCCACCGTGATACACAATTTCGCTGTTGAGTGTCAATACTTTTTTTAACTGTTTTTCGGAAACGAAATCGATGATGCCCGGTCTGATGACAGTCGAGCTCTTGAGGCTCGGAGCATCCTGCGGTTCGGACACTGCCCAGCGCTTTGCTGTTTGCGTTGAGACTCCGTTCCGGTAGCCTCAGACGTAATGGCACGCTCAGGTTTGGGTAAAGGTCTTGGCGCGCTCATCGGCACGCCCGCGGTCGCTGCGCCTAAGGACGGTTCGGAGGCAGCCGAGAGAGTGCACCAGATTGAACTGACGAGCATTGGGCCAAGCACATTGCAGCCGCGGAAGGATTTTGCGCGAGACGTCCTGCTCGAGCTAATCGAGTCGATTCGGCAACACGGTATTATTCAGCCACTCATCGTCCGTCAGGTCGGCACGCGATTTGAATTGATCGCCGGCGAGCGCCGGTGGCGCGCCGCGCAGGAACTTGGTCTTGCCACCGTGCCAGTCATTGTCCGCACAGCTAACGACTTGGAAGTTCTCGAACTTTCATTGATCGAAAATCTGCAACGCGCTGATCTCAATCCAATCGAAGAAGCTCACGGTTACGCACGATTAGCCAATGAATTTGGAATGCGGCAGGAAGATATTGCGCTCAAGGTGGGCCGTAGCCGCGCAGCTGTGGCTAACGCGTTGCGGCTTTTGGAACTGCATCCGCAGCTGCAGATATGGTTGGCTCAGAACCTGGTTTCAGTGGGACACGCCAAGGTGTTGCTGGCGTTGAAAGCACCGGAAGAACAATTGCTCGCTGCGGAAACCGTTTTACGGCGCAATGCCACGGTGCGTTCGACGGAACGGTTGGTTGCGCGCTTGCTTGGGATTGCGCGCGGACGACGCAAAACACGCCGCGCCATTGGCGATTCGAGCGATACCGCAACGGCAGTGGAGGATTTGCAAAATCGCCTGCAACAACATCTGGCCACCCACGTCACCGTCCATCACGGAGAAAAGCGGGGTCGAATCGAAATCGAGTACTACGGAACCGACGATCTCCAGCGGATTGTTACTGCTCTCGGGTTGCCGCCCGCAGATTAAACGACTGATGGAAACTGTAGGGCGTCTGTGTCAGACGCCAATCCTAGAGCATCAGATACTCACGGCCTTTCACAGAAACGCCCTACGACTCGCGGCAATTTTGCTTCTCATGTCAGTTCTTCAGGTTAGCTCATCGCGCGCCGGCGACACGAAGATCTGGGAGGAGTTATCGGGAGAGAAAGCTTTGGCTCACGTTCAACGCCTTGTTGATCTGGGCCCGCATCCCGCCGGCTCGGACGCGATCGAGAAAGCCAGAGATTACATCGAGGCGCAATTGCGGCACTCAGGCTGGCAGGTAACCCGCCAGCCATTCACCGACGACACTCCGCGAGGCAAGATTCATTTTGTAAATCTGATTGCGCGTTTCTCGAGCGACGGCAATCCGGCATCCCCGTCATTATTGTTGTGCTCGCATTACGACACGAAATTATTCGAGACCATCCGCTTTGTCGGAGCGAACGACGGCGGCTCAAGCACAGGTATGCTGTTAGAGATCGCCCGCGTGCTCGGGCAACATCCGAGTCTTGGCCGGAAAGTTGAACTGGCGTTTTTCGACGGCGAAGAGGCGTATGAAAACTTTTCTGCTACGGATGGTCTCTACGGAAGCCGCTACTTTGCGAGGCAACTTCAACGGGAGGGCGCAAAAAAATTTCGCGGAGGAATTCTGTTCGACATGATTGGCGATCGTTCGCTTGATATTACGCTTCCCCCCGATTCACCATCGGCGCTCGCGCACGATGTCTTTGCCGCAGCCGAAGCACTGAAAATGCGAAAATACTTCAGCTACCTCGACCGGGATCTGATCGACGATCACGCGCCCCTAAACGCGATTGGGATCCCGACGATCGACATCATAGATTTCGATTATGCCTCATGGCACACCACGGAGGATACGATGGACAAGATTAGCGCACAGAGTCTGCAAATCGTCGGCTCGGTCGCGCTGTATTACCTCTCGGAAATCGCATTGAAGTGATCCGGCTCAAGTATTCTCCTCTGTCATTTGAGCGGAGCGAAACATCTCTGGTTATAAACATTGCGATAGAGCGACGCCGAAATTGACCAGAGATTCTTCGCGTCGGACAGAATGACAAAGCACAGATTCAACCCTTTAACGAGTTACCTGGGCCTGCCCAATTTATGCATTGCGTGGAAGCATTTTTGTCGGCAGGCTCATCGCTGAACTGCCGACATCATGGAGCGCCCCGCGTCTGCGACCCAGCCAAAGCACACAAATATTGGCGTGATCGGGCTTGGGATTATCGGTCGCGCAATCGCCGGACATCTTCGTCGCAAAGGATTTTCCGTCTTCGTTTGGAATCGATCGCCGCGGCCTGTTCCAAATTTTGTCGGTTCGCCCGGAGAACTGGCGGAGTTTTGTAATTACATTCAGATTTTTGTGTCTGATGATGACGCGCTCCTCCAGACGGTAGAGCAGCTAAGGGAAAAGCTCACGCTACGTCACGTCATCTTTGCGCACTCAACGGTCGCTCCGGATTCAATGCGTGCCGCAGCGGACATTGTCGAACGAAGAGGCGCGCGGTTCGTCGAGGCGTGCTTCACCGGCAGTAAAGGCGCAGCTGAAAAAGGCGAGCTTGTTTATTATGTTGGCGGAACAGATGAAGCGTTACGTGAAGGCCGTCCCATCCTTGAGGCCAGTAGCAAGGAGATCGTTCATATAGGAGCAGTCGGCCAGGCCAGCGCCATAAAGGTGGCAACCAACATGGTCACTGCCGGGAGCATTCAGGCCGCTGCCGAGGCTCTGGCACTCGTGCAAGCACATGGTTTACCGTTAGAAAAATTTGTCGAAGCCATGCGCGTCAATGCGAGTTATTCCGGCACGCTGGCGATGAAGCTGCCAAAAATGCTGGAGCGCGATTTCGCGCCGCACTTTTCCGTCAAACACATGTTGAAAGACATGCAGATCGCCAGCCAAATTGCCTTGTCGCATTATCTGGACCTCGGAGTCACTGCTGCGGCGCGCGATCAGTTGTCAGAGCAGATGCAGTGGGGCCACGGCGATGACGATTATTCCGCCGTGCTGCGCAAGTATCTGCAGGATCCAGCTTCCGGATATCCCGAAGAGCCACAAATTCAGGAACCGCTCGAATCATCCGAGGCTGACGAATCGATTACCGCTTCAGCCGGAGCGGAGACGCCAAATCTCGAATCTCAGGAAGCTGGGCTCGTTGCATCTCCTGGGTCTGCGCTCGCTTTCAGCGGAACGCCGGACGCCACAGTTCCTGTTCCTGCTGCAGTGCCTTTGCGCCGTGGGTTTCTCAAACAGCTGCTAAGCCGTTTTTCATCCGGAGAGGAATGACGCCGCGCTCAGAGACGGCACCGGTCTTCTTTGATCTCTCCGCGCGCGCTAAGCTTCGCGTGACCGGGACTGACAGATTCCGTTTTATTAACGGGCAAATCACAAACGATTTGCGCAAGCTGAGCGAGACCAAGGCCATAGAAGCCTGCGTGCTCAACGCGAAAGGCAAATTGAACGCGCACATTTTCATTACCGCGCTCGGGGCAGCTTTTTTGATCGACGCCGCCCTGGAACTTCGCGAAGCGCTTCGCGCAAGGCTGGAACGTTACGTCATTGCCGACGACGTTCAGATTGAGGATGTCACGGATGAATTCTCGCTCTTCCACGTTTCCGCGGAGGACCAGCCGAAACTCGAGTCTGACCGAATCGCTTCGGCACTTCGCTTTGCGACCACTGGGTTGGACATCTGGAGTGACTCAGCGCGCCATGAACCAGTGCGTCAAGAATTGGCCTCAGCATATCTGTTTGTTGATTCTGCAGCCACGGAGGTGATGCGAATCGAGCAGGGGCTGCCCCGCTGGGGCCGCGAACTTACAGATGAGATTATCCCGATCGAAGCAAATCTCGAACAACGCACGATCGATTACGAAAAAGGTTGTTACATCGGCCAGGAAGTGATCTCGCGAATTAAAATGTCCGGACAAACGAACAAACGATTGTGCGGATTGATATCCCTCAACAACATGCCGCTCCAGCTTGGAATGAAACTCATCGCTCCTTCTGCATCTGGAAAAGAAGTTGGCTGGATCACGAGCGCTACGCGCAGTGCACGACTTGGAAAGCAAATCGCGATCGGATTTGTAAAACGCGGCTTCAATCATCCTGCCACAACTTTGGAAGCGCTTTCGCTGGACGCCACTGGACCAATTCAGGTCGAAGTTGTTTCGCTTCCATTTCTCTGAAGAATTTCGCAGTTTTCGGAATTCTTCGCGCGCGATCTTAACAGCGAGCGCAGCAGTGAAATTGGAAAAGAAATTTTTGTTTTGCCCTCCGGCTGTGCATTTATAGAATCCTCGTTGCTCTCCAGGCACGATTAACCTTAACCACTTTGCAGCGTCTGAACGAAGCCTATCCTGACCACAGTTTTCATCCATTGGTAGTTCGCCACGGCACGAATCCTCCGTGGCGGACTCGGCGGCTGCGCAGCGTCGGCGCGAAGGCTGCCTAAAACCATGGCGAATTTCTTTCCACGCTGGACGAATTGGATACCTCTCAAGGTAACCATCTGCGTGATTGTGATCGTTTGTGGTTTGACTGGCGCGACATGGTATTACGCCACGCCGAAGTACACCAAGATTGGATATCAACCGATCCAGCCGGTGCCGTTTCCGCACGATATTCACGTGACCCAATTGGGAATGGATTGCCGGTATTGTCACAGCTTCGTGGAAGTGGCGGCGCACTCGAACGTCCCCAACACTGCGACGTGCATGAACTGTCACACGCAAGTGGCGAAAGATAATCCCAAGCTGCAGCCAGTGCAGGAGAGCTGGAAAAATGGTCAGCCAGTCGAGTGGGTGTGGCTGTATCGCACGGTCGATTACGTTTATTACAACCACTCTGCGCACGTTAACCGGGGCATCAGCTGTTACAGTTGCCATGGAGACGTCAACGACATGTCGGTGGTTCACATCGCCAAACCCCACAGCATGGCGTGGTGCCTTGATTGCCATCGCCACCCCGAAAATTATCTGCGGCCGGACGATCAGGTTTTCAATCTCAATTGGCAACCTGACGATGTTAAGCCGGCGGAGTTTGTCGCGAAATACGGTCAGCCGAGCGGCGCCCGTGAAGATCTTTCGAAGAAGAAGCACCTCACCCAATCCGAGATCGGCCAGACGTTGAAAGAGCGCTGGAAAATCACTCCGCCCACAAATTGTCAGGGGTGCCACCGATGACCACCAGGCGAAGCCCATGAAACGCGTTTTCCATCATCCGCCTGAGCCATCCAATGGCACGAAATATTGGCGTAGCATCGGCGAGCTGAAAGATACGCCTGAATTTCGTCAATGGTTAGAACACGAATTTCCCGAAGGCGCGTCGGACCTGAACGGCGACGAATGGTCGCGGCGCGATTTTGTGAAATTAATGGGAGCATCAATGGCGCTCGCAGGGGTTGGCCTAACGAGTTGTCGCCGTCCCGAAATGCACCTCGTGCCATTCACGAAAAATGTGGAGTGGACGATTCCCGGCAAATTTCTGTATTACGCGACGGCGATGCCGCGGCGCACTGGCGGCATTCCGCTGATTGCCACGACCGTTGATGGCCGGCCGATCAAGTTGGAGGGCAATCCACTGCACCCGACAAGCGGCGGGACTACGGACACGTTTGTCCAGGCATCAATTCTCGATCTTTACGATCCCACCCGCTCGAAACGTTTTGTACAAAAGGGGAAGGCGAGTACGCGGGAAGAATTTGAGAAGTTCCTCGGAGAATCTGGTAAAACGATTTCGAACGAACAGGGCAGTGGCCTTGCGTTTCTGGTCGAAGAGACGAATTCGCCTACGCGAGAGCGCCTTCGCATAGAATTAGAAAAAAAATTCCCGGGAATGCAGTGGTGCGTTTACGAGCCGCGCCTTGGTCAGGAAGCAAACCTGGCGATGCAAACAGGGTTCGGCCCCAACGCACGGGTATTGCCGAAATTAGATCGCGCCGACGTGATTCTTGCATTGGACAGCGATTTCCTCGATTGCGGTCAGGGCGATCTCGAAACAGTGCGCGGTTTCAGTTCGCGCCGGCGTGTGAGCGCTTCGAAAGACAGCATGAACCGGCTGTATGTGGTCGAACATCGCTTCACCTTGACCGGCGCGATGGCGGATCATCGGTTGCGTTGTCCAGCCAGTCAGATTCCCGCATTCGCGCACGCGCTCGCGACGAAAATTCAAGCAGGAACAAATGATTCCGGTCTTGGCTCTTTGCTTGGAAATTTCCAAGGCGCCTCAACCACTTTCGACCAGCAATGGATGGATGGAGTTGCCGCTGATTTGATGGCAAAACCCGGAGCCAGCCTGGTACTCGCCGGCCCGACACAGCCGGTTGCTGTGCAGATGCTGGTCTATGCAATCAATGCTGCCCTGAAAAATGTCGGGCAAACGCTCGTCGTGCGTCAAGTGCCGCGGAATCCGAAAACAATCGAGATCGCTCAGCTCGCAACCGACATAAATGAGGGACGCGTCAAACAATTGTTCATTTTCGGCGGTGACCCCGTCTACAACGCGCCGCGCGGGTTAGTGGAAGATGTACAAACAAAGGCGCCTCTCGATTGGGCGGAAGTGCAAAAGAAAGTCCGAAACGTTGTCCGCCTTGGTTATCACGAGGACGCCACATCCGAGCTGAGCCACTGGCACATTCCGCTTGCGCATTACCTCGAGTCATGGGGCGACGCGCTCACAGCCGGTGGCGATTATTTGTCCATTCAACCGATGATCCTGCCGCTTTTCGGTGGCCTGAGTGAAATCGAGTTGATCAACATGCTACTTGGCGGCCCGAAACTGCAGGGCCCTGAGCTGATACAGGAGACGTTTCGCCTAACGAATCCGCCTGGCGATTTTCAAACGGTGTGGTCGCGCTTTCTGCACGACGGTTTTGCAGCGCACGTTCAAAGCGCCGATCAGCAAGCCGCATTCGACGCCGGCGTAGCCGCAACTCTGCCGCGCGATTCTGCGCCGCTTACGGCGTCTCCTACACCAGAATCGCCCGAGATTGTTTTGACCGGCAGCTACGGTATGGACGACGGCCGGTACGCAAATAACGGGTGGCTCCAAGAACTACCCGACCCGGTGACGAAGCTGAGCTGGGATAATGCGGCGTTGATCAGTCCTGAATACGCAAAACGGCTGGGTGTCGAAACAGGCGATTTGTTGCAGATCGCAATCAACGAAAAAAGTTCGAGCGGGACGCCGACGAAACGAGAGCTTGTCATTGCAGCGCTTGTATCCGCGGGTCACGCTGACAATTCGGTGACGGTCACGCTCGGTTGGGCGCGCAAAATGCCGCAGTTTGTAGAGCTTCCGTATGCCGGCGGCAATTTGAAGGAAAAATCGGGGCTTACAGAGCAGGCTGGGTTTAATGGCTATTTCTTGCGAACAGCAGCGAATCCGCATGTTGCTGTTGCTGGCGCAAAGGGCATTGACAGTGTGCAGGTGACCAAAGTCGGCGGCAGCTACCCGTTCTCGATAACGCAGGAACATTTCAGCATCGAAGGCCGCGGTCTTGTTCGTGAAGGAACGCTGGAGGGTTATCGCAAAAACAATGATTTTGCGAAAGAGGTTCCGGGTGCTGAAGAATTGCCGCATCCGCCGCCGAGTCTCTACACGCATCCGCCGTTGGACGCGCCGCAGCAGTGGGGAATGAGCATTGACTTGAATGTGTGCACCGGCTGTAACGCTTGCGTGATCGCCTGCCAGGCGGAAAACAACATTCCCGTTGTCGGGAAGCTACAAGTTGCGCATGGCCGCATCATGCACTGGATTCGTATTGACCGGTACTACGCCAGTCGCGAGCCGTTCAATGAGGACCGCGGCCACTGGCCGGAGCATCCCGAAATGGTATTCCAGCCGATGCCCTGCCAGCATTGCGAGAACGCGCCATGCGAAACCGTTTGCCCGGTCAACGCGACAGTTCACAGCGAGGACGGCCTCAACGTGATGGCTTACAACCGCTGTATCGGCACGCGATTTTGCTCGAACAACTGCCCCTACAAAGTGCGGCGTTTTAATTATTTTGATTACAACCAGCGTCCTGTCGGAAAGAGAAAGCTCGTCGGCGCATTGAACATCTTCGAAGAATATTTTGCGCCGCTCACCACCAAGGGCGCGCCCGACACGATGAAGATGCAGAAGAATCCTAACGTGACTGTGCGCATGCGCGGCGTCATGGAGAAATGCACCTACTGCGTGCAACGCATCGAAGAAGCAAAGATCGTCGCGCTGGCGCGTGCAGGCGCTTCGCCGGACAAGCGCATCCCGCGCGATTCATTTACCACTGCGTGCGCCCAAGCTTGTCCAACTGAAGCGATCGTTTTCGGCGATATCAAGGACTCAAAGAGTCGCGTCTCGAAGATGAAGCAACAGGACCGCAATTACCGGATCCTGGATTATTTGAACGTTGTTCCGCGAACGAGTTATCTCGCGCGCCTTCGCAATCCAAATCCGAAAATGCCTGACGCGAAAGATGTCGGCATCGCAAGCCAGGTCGAGGCATTACCAGAGTAGCGCGATTTAATATGGACGGAGCATCAGCAACAGTACCGGAAGTCCAGGAGGCAGAGCGGCAAATTGCGCATGTGCCGTTGGTGTTAAACCGGCGCAATTTCAACTGGCTCACGCAGCGCATTACCGGTGTGGTCGAACAACCCGCGCCGCGATGGTGGTGGGTGTGTTTCATGACCACTGCGAGCATCGCCACATTTGGACTTTTTTGCATTGGCTATCAGATTTCCACCGGCGTCGGCACATGGGGAAATCAGATCCCGGTCGGCTGGGCCTGGGACATCACCAACTTCGTTTTCTGGATCGGTATCGGACACGCCGGCACACTGATCTCAGCGATCTTGTTTTTGCTTCGCCAAAAGTGGCGTACGTCGATCAATCGTTCCGCAGAGGCGATGACGCTTTTTGCAGTTATTTGCGCGGCGATTTTCCCGGGCATCCACGTCGGCCGGTTCTGGATGGCGTGGTACATGGCACCGATACCTAACAACTGGGGCATCTGGCAAAATTTTCGCAGCGCGCTCATGTGGGACGTGTTCGCGGTCTCAACCTATTTTACCGTGTCGGTTTTGTTCTGGTACACTGGTTTGGTTCCGGACCTGGCGACTTTACGTGATCGCGCAACCACGCGGATCAGGAAATTTCTATTTGGAATTTTCGCTCTTGGATGGCGCGGCTCGAATCGGCACTGGCGCCATTACGAAATGGCGTATCTGCTGTTGGCCGGTCTATCGACGCCGCTGGTTCTCTCGGTGCACAGCGTCGTATCATTCGACTTCGCCTCGACGGTTATACCGACGTGGCACACGACTATTTTTCCGCCTTACTTCGTCGCAGGCGCAATCTTCGGCGGCTTTGCGATGGTGCTGACGCTGCTCTTACCCGCGCGCGCGATTTTCAAATTGCAGGACGTCATCACGCCGCAACACATCGATAAAATGGCGAAAATTATTTTGTTGACCGGCTCCTTCGTCGCTTACGCCTATGCGATGGAATTTTTTATCGCTTGGTACAGTGGCAATCACGACGAGCGGTTCGCATTTTGGAACCGCATCTTCGGCCCCTACTGGTGGTACTGGTGGTTTGGGATGCTGTTTTGCAATGTGCTTTCGCCGCAACTGTTTTGGTTCCGCTGGTGCCGGCATAACGTGCTGGTCGTTTTCTTTGTCTGCATGTGCGTTAACGCCGGCATGTGGTTCGAGCGCTTTATCATTATCGCAGGCGGTTTGATCCGCGATTTTCTGCCATCGTCATGGAGAGTTTATCACCCTACCTGGGTCGATATCTGGACGTACATCGGCACGATCGGAATCTTCACTTCGCTGTTCCTTCTATTCATCCGTTTCCTTCCGATGATCGCGATGTCGGAAGTGAAGACGGCCACACCCGAGGCGGACCCGCATTATGGCGAGCTGCCAGAAATCGAATCGGCCCCTCCGAGCGGAAAGGAGCGCACGCGATGATCCGTGACGTTTCCTGTAGCCACGGCCCTGTGGGCCGTCCTCGTGCGGTTGTGCGCCTTTTGCGCCGACCGGCCATAGGCCGGTGGCTACAGAGAAAGGAGTGTACGCAATGATAAAGACTCCATACGGCCACAAGGTTTATGCCATGGCAGCGGAGTATCGGAGCGCCGCGGCGCTTTACGAAGCCGCAAAGCGCGTGCGCGATGCTGGCTTCCGGCGCTGGGACGTCTATTCGCCCTTTCCGATTCACGGAATGGACGCCGCGATGGGCATCGGCAAATCGTGGCTGAGCGGCTGGGTTTTGTTTGGCGGAATTTCGGGATTTCTTACCGCGGTGCTCGTCGAATTTGGCCCATCATCCATTCTGTACCCGCTCGATGTCCACGGTAAGCCGACAAACTTTTTCACTGTTCCAGCATTCTTCCCGATCATGTTCGAGCTCACGGTGCTCTTCGCCGCATTTTCGGCGTTTTTTGCATGGCAAATCATGAATCGTTTGCCGCGCTGGAACCATCCAATGTTCAACTGGGAAAGATTCAGCCGCGTGACCAACGACGGATTTTTCCTGGCAATCGAAGCTCGCGACCCGCGGTTTACGGAAAACGGCGTGTACGATCTGTTGGAGCAAACAGGCGGCGCGCATATCACCATCGTGCACGAGGACTGAATATGCTCCGTGCATTCTTCGTAATTTTTATCCTGTGCACGATCGCGATACTCGCCGTGCTTGGATTTCGCGGGCAAAAAGGTACGCAACCGCCATTTGAGATTTTCCCGGACATGGTGCGACAACCGAAAGTGCGCGCACAGGCTCCGCTCGTTTTTTTTGCTGATGGACGCGGTCCGCGTTTGCCAGTAGCTGGCACGGTTCCAGTCGGCTATGAAATGCCCAAACCTAAAATTGAGGGCTCGCCGCCCGGCGTGCCCGGAGGAGACGCGCCGGAAGAAGCGCACATGCGGATCGCCTTCAGTGCGGGAACGGATTACTTCAACACCGGCAAAATGGGCGACCAATGGGGAACCGGGATTCCGCTGCCGGTAACTCGCGACTTGATGGCGCGTGGGCAACAGCGGTTCAACATCACGTGTGCGATGTGCCACGGCGCCACAGCTGCCGGCAATGGGATCACCAAGCAATACGGACTTGCGACCGTGATTTCGCTCCAGGACGATCGGCTTCGCAAAATGTCTGACGGCGAGATTTTCAACACCATCACTAACGGAAAAAACACGATGATGCCTTACGGGCCGAACATCGTCGTCGCCGATCGCTGGGCTATTATTGCTTACCTGCGCGCATTGCAACGCAGCCAGCACGCGACGATTGCCGATGTTCCCGGAAGATCATCGGGCGGAAATGGATAAACCGGCGTCACCGCCGCCGACCACAGCGACTCCTGCAAAATGAGCGAGCGTTTACATACGCCACCAATGCCGGAAGGCGAATATTTCGACAGCCGTCGCTCTACAGGGCTTTCAACTCTGCTCGGTTTGATTGCCGTGGTCAGCCTGGTGCTCTGTATTGTCGGCGCATTCGTGAATCCGCATCAATTCAGTTACTCCTGGCTGTTTGCGTTCGTGTTCTTCTTTACGCTTTGCGCCGGCTGCTTCTTCTGGACGATCGTTCACCACGCCACCGACGCCAACTGGTCTGTGGTTGTACGGCGTCAATTGGAAAACATCGCTGTGTTGTTAGGGGTGCTGGCAGTTCTTTTTATTCCAATCCTGCTGCTGCGTCGCCATCTGTATTCGTGGATGGACATCCCGCCGGGTCATGAGGCGAATCTGGATTCCAAGCGCGCATATCTCAATTTTTCCTGGTTCTTTATTCGCGCGATTATCTTCTTTGGTTTCTGGATCATTGCGTCTCAATTGCTGCGGCGATTCTCGGCGCGCCAGGACAAAGACGGAAACCCGCTATTCACGATTTGGATGCGCCGGCTGTCGTTCATCAGCCTGCCGTTGTTCGCGCTTTGTCTCACGTTTGGCGCATTCGATTGGATGATGAGTCTCAACTACCACTGGTATTCAACCATGTTTGGGGTGTACATCTTTGCCGGAACAGCGGGCGCCTCAATGGCCTTGCTCGTGCTCGTGATCACCGCTTTGCGACAAGCCGGTTACCTCAATGGCGTCGTTACACTCGAGCACTACTACATCATGGGAAAGTGGATGCTCGCGTTCTGCGTCTTCTGGGCCTACATCGGTTTTGGTCAGTACATGCTGATCTGGTATGCCAACATCCCAGAGGAGACCCAGTTTTTCCTGATACGGAATACGCAATCGTGGTGGGCGCTCAGCATGATTCTGGTGATCGGTCGGTTCTTTGTGCCGTTCGGGATTTTGCTACTGCAATCGATTAAGAAAAATCCGCACCAGCTTAGCATCCTTGCCGGCTGGATGCTGCTTATGCAAATGCTGGACATGTATCTGATCGTTTTACCTGCGTTACACGGAACTGGCGTGCACGTCAGCATCTGGGATTTTATTTGCCTGGTCGCGATCGGTGCCACGCTCAGTTTTGTTTATCTGCGAGTGGTGCCCAGGACTTCGCTGTTCCCTGTTCGCGATCCGCGTCTGATTGAATCTCTAACCACCGTCAACTGAAATGGCCGAGACTCAATCACGTCGCAGCATCGCCTATACGCGCGCGCCATTGTCCACATGGCTCGGTATCGTGTGTCTCTTCGTTTTATTCGGTATCATCGTGCTCGCGGTGATCGGGCCGTCGCCGCGTACAAGTGATTACGAAGAAGCGCGCGCGAAAAAACGGATGGAAAAATTGAAGGCGTTGCGCGAAGAAAACGAAAAAGACCTCACCACGTACGCATGGCTCGACAAGAACAAAGGCGTTGCCCGAATCCCGATTGATCGCGCAATGGAAGTCACAGTCGCAGACCTGGCGCAAAAAAAGCCCGCGCCCGCCGGCCCCATCGCGACTCCTGCAGCGCAAACAGCGGCGACCGCGGCGTCGCCCGCACCAACTGCTTCGGCTCAAGGACCGACGGTCTCTACTCCGCCCTCTTCTGCCGCAGCGCAACCGGCTCAACCCAGTGCGTCTGCCAGATCTCCCGGTGGAGGCTCGCCCGCTGCGCCTGCTGCACCACAAAGCGCGGCGGTTTCTAGTCCGGCGTCTTTGGGTGCCGCGTCGCCTTCTCCAGCAAATCAACCATCACCGCAGGCGCCCGGTTCTCCCGCACCCGCTAGTACGCCATGAATTCTCTACGCTTTAGTGGTTTAACCCTTCAACGGTTCAACCGTTCAACCTGAATGAACAGCACCGAAATCCCACTGAAACACCCGGCAGTCTCTGCGGCTGCCGGCGACACGGAGCAGTTGGAGCGCGCGTACATCGACGCATCCACGCGCGTGCCAGTGCTGATATTTTATACCTCGGCGATCGCGTGGCTGATCGTGGGCACCGTTTTGGCGATGGTCGTGTCGTTCAAGCTGCACTCGCCCGATTTGTTCGGTGGCGTCAGTTTTCTCACATGGGGACGGCTGCGCCCGGTTCACATGAACGTGATGGTTTACGGGTGGGCCTCGATGGCCGGGATGGGCACGGCGGTTTGGTTGATGGCACGATTGTGCCGGGCGACGTTGCGATTCCCTCTGTTGCTGGCCGCGGGCGCTGTGTTCTGGAATGTGGGTGTGCTGATAGGAGTGGGCGCGATCCTGCTGGGTGATAGCACCGGTTTTCAATGGCTCGAGTTTCCGCGTTATGTGGCCGTAATTCTGTTTGTCGCTTACACGCTCATGGCTTCGTGGGCAGTGCTGATGTTTCGGCATCGGCGCGGGGAACAAATCTACATCACGCAATGGTATCTGCTTGGCGCGTTCCTCTGGTTCCCATGGCTCTACGCCGCCGGACAGTTAATGCTTTTTGTTGTCCCGGTGCAGGGCGTATTGCAATCGGCAGTGACCTGGTGGTATGCGAACAATCTGCTGTTCCTCTGGTTTGGCTCCATCGCTCTCGGTACAGCGTATTACATGATTCCGAAGGTGATCGGTCGTCCGGTTTACAGTTATCACCTGGCAACCATCGGCTTTTGGACGTATGCGCTATTTTCAAGCTGGACTGGAATGACGCGATTGATCGACGGTCCATTTCCGGCGTGGATGGTTACGGCGAGCATCGCCGCGACGATTTTGACGATCATTCCTGTCGCCACCGTGGGGCTGAATCATCATTTGACCATGCAGGGATATTTCCCGCTGCTGCGCTACAGCCCGACTCTACGCTTTACCGTTTTCGGCGCTATGTCTTACACCGTCTTTAGCGTCATCGGTGTGTTGATCTCGCTCCGGTCGGTTGCGAGCTACGTGAATTTCAGCCAGGTCAGCATCGCGTACACCCATCTTGGCTTGTATGCGTTTTTTACCATGACGATTTTCGGTTCGATGTACTACATCGTGCCGCGATTGGTTGGCCGTGAATGGCGCTACGGATCGCTCATAAAACTGCATTTTTGGGCCTCGGCCTACGGCATCGGGCTGATGACACTCATGCTGCTCGCGGGCGGCTTTCTCCAAGGCGCGAACTTGGAAAACCCGACGCTGCCATTCAGCGAAAGCATCGAAACAGTCTTGCCATATCTTCGGGGACGCAGCCTTGCCGGCATTTTGTTGACCGTATCGCATTTTATTTTCGCATATCACTTCGGTCTTATGCTTTTGGGATTGGGTCGCACATCGACTGTTCCGACATTCCTTAACCCGGTCGAAGCCGAGACATCCGGAGCCCATTAATGAAAGGCCTGGCTCCTCTCTTCCTCGGAATCTTTGGCACGTTTGCCTTTTCGTGGATCGGCCTCACGGTGATTCCGACATGGCAAATCGGACATCTCACTCCTGAATCCGACGAAGAGGGGACGGACATCTATCCGCGCCCGCAATCGGGAATGTTCGTGCGGGGTGAGCACGTTTACGCAGCAAACGGCTGCGTCTATTGCCATACTCAGCAAGTCCGCGCCGATTACACCGCCGACGATATCGAACGCAAATGGGGCACTCGCCGCAGCGCGCCGCGCGATTACATTTTTGATCGCCCAGTGTTTCTTGGAAAAATGCGAATGGGCCAGGACCTCGCAGACATTGGCGCGCGCGCACCCGCGCCCGAAGAATCTGCGTCACCCGTCGCCGCAACCACTTCCACGGGGCCGGCGGCTTCGCCGGCTGCTGCGCAAGCGACATCACCTTCACCCGCGAGTGCGCCTGCAGCAGCACTGGTCGGATCACCCGGGAGTTCGCCTCCAACGACACCCGCTGCTTCGCCAGCAAGCTCGCCTGCAACAGTGCTGGCCACACCGCCCTCGCCTTCATCTGCCGGTTCGGCTGCGGTGCACACATCGCCAGCGCCACTTGGACAACGGACCGGCGTTGCTTCGCCGTCACCTGGGCAAATGGCGAACACCACTCCCGGAGGAAGCAGCCCTGTGGCACCGAGCGCCCAAACTCCCGGAGCACCATGGCCAATCCAGACAGCGGGCCTGCCGCCGATGTATTCTGCCGCGTGGCATCATGTGCATCTGTATGCGCCGCGCAGCATCAATCCTGATTCAAACATGCCGGCATATCGTTTTCTCTACGAAAAGCGACGCATCGGCGGAGAACGTTCTGCAGAGGCGTTGCAGCTGTCGGGTGGCGATGCGCCACCAGAAGGCTGGGAAATTGTCCCCACGTACGATGCAAAATGTGTAGTCGCTTATCTGATGGGGCTTAATCAATCTCATCCGTTGAAAGAAGTCAGATCGGTCGGAGGCGCGCCGCCGACTGGGGGATCGCCCGCGCCAGTTGTGCAGGGCGCTTCACCACCGCCGCCGTCTGGTGCCGCGAAATAGAATTCAATGAACGACGAACCGAAAACGCCGCCGCGCACAGGGCAGGGAATGGATTACGGCGAGCAGGCCGACGTGCAACAGGTGCATGCGGCTGTGCAACGCGAGAAACGCGAACCGCGCGTAGGCGCCGAGCCGTTGTCGATCTGGCTGATCGCGATCTATGGACTGGCGATTTTCTTTGGCGGCGCGTACCTCGGCCGTTACTCGGGAAATTTCATCGGCGGCGGGCTCGATCCGATGGGTTCGCCGCCCGCCCCTAAGAAAGCAGTGGCTGGCGGACCAGGCGGCGGCGAGCAAGCTGAGCTTTCGCCGCACGATCGAGGCAAGAAAATTTTTGCGGCAAATTGTCAGACCTGTCATCAGGCTAATGGCCTTGGCGTCGCGGGCCAATATCCTCCGCTTGCAGGTTCAGAATTTACGACCGGCGGCTCGCGCCGGCCTGCGATGATTGTCCTCAAAGGCTTGCAAGGCCCGGTGAAGGTTAAGGGCCAGGAATACGGTACGGCTGTGATGCAGCCGTGGGACAAAACGTTGACCGACGCAAAAATTGCCGATGTTCTCACGTACGAACGCAGCGAATGGGGTAACAGTGCCAGTCCCGTCACGGCCGAGCAGATTTCCGCACTTCGCAAGGAACTCGCGAATCATCCGGAATCATTCGTCGAGCACGAAATCCTCGCCGTTCCGGATGAAGATCTTCCGGGGGGTCCAGCAGCAGCAGGTGGCGCACCCCCGAAACCCGGCGAAGCAGCAAAACCCGCAGCGCCCCCAAAACCGTAGATGTGGTCGCCGGGGTGCGCGCGCGACTTTGCCGCTCCTGTTTACTTAGTTAGTCGCGACTAAAACTACTTGAATCGCTCGGATTGTTTTCGCTGATCGCGTGTTGACAATTGGCAGGGACTAACCGCTGGGCCGTCCGTCTCCTTCGGCGCTCGCGCCCTACCAAAAATAACAATTGACGAAGTTGTCCAAGTCGCGGCGTTTCGGTGGATTTGATCTGCCCGAAAGTGAGTTCGTGCTTCACACGAGCACGTCACAAAATTAAATAGATCGTGCGAAAAAAAGCTGCCCTCGTCATTTTTCTGGCGCTTCTCTGTTTCATACTCGGACTAATTACGGCCTTTTATTTCCCGATCCCCGCGCATCTCGGCGGCGTCATGACAAAACTGCTAAAAGGGAAAATTCGACCGTTTACTGTCAAACGAAACTTCAACGAAATAATCGGCTACGTCACCGACAGAAAACAAGGTCCTGCTGTCGATGGGAACGTCACTTATCTTGGCCAATACGCGGGCCAAACCTCGTACGGGTTGATCACGGTGCAAGTACCGCAGCACCATCCAGCAGGCTCGCCGGTCGACGCCAGCACGATCAAGAAAGTTGAATCGATTCTGTATCCGGCATTTCTCAAGTTCCTTCAAGGTCAGTCTGACAAACCTCTAGTCATTTGGGTCCATGGTTATCGGCTTTCATTTCCGGTGAGCACAACGTACTGCGCCGAGATAGCGCGGGACCTGGATATCGATGCGAACGTTCTTACATTCGATTGGGCCAGTAATGAATCGATCCTTGGCTAAAAGCAGGACGTCCTTCAGATCCCGCAGTCCACAAATCATCTTGTGGAACTCCTGGAGACGATAAGCAACGAAGTTAAGCCGACCAAAATCATCATCATCGGACACAGTCTCGGTTGCCGGCTCGTCTGTCTCGCGCTGCAACAGTTGTACAACAATCCGAACTCCCGGAATCTGAAATTGGATCACGTCATATTTCTAGCTCCGAACGTCGATCGAGAAGAATTCAATCAAAACTTCAAAGCAGGGCTTCAGGCCTTGGTAAACAGGTTGACGATCTACGTCGCGTCTGATGATAACGTGCTGCTTCTCGGAAAACTTTTGTACAACGTCGATTCAATCGGTTTGCCGGAACAGTTCTCGCCCGACACAAATTTGGACGAAATTCAGACGTTCCTCTACTATGAGAAACAGCTTCCCGGGAAGATTGACCTGGTCGACGTTTCGTTTTCGAAAAAGGACTTTCTTAGGAAACATCGCCTGTTTCTCGAGCGACCAGTGTTGGAAGACTTGTTTTGGTTAATTCACGACGATTATCCGGCAGCAAAACGACATCTGCTCAAATACAAAGGAACGAGCCAGCCAACCGATTACTGGGTAATCCCTCCCTGAATTGTATCGCGTTCAGCAAGTTCCAACGAACTTTTCTATTTGTAATTGATGTATTGCGAACCAACCGTCGATCCCCCGATCTTGACCGCGCGGAGAATAGCAGAAGTCGCAAGGTGTGTGAAAAGCGGAAAAACATCGGCCTTCATTGACCCACTGCGTGCGCAAGAGGCGAAATCGGGCGTGGTAGCAGCGCTTCCTGGAACCGCAACTCCTGCCTCCCCGCGCTATTCTTCGCGGTTCGGCGTGCCGAGAATGTGACTCTTTGGCGGCATCATCACGTTGTCGAAATTTTGCGTGAACATCGCCGCGGCGAAAAAGGCGACTGCGCGCAAGGTCTCGTTACCAACATTAACGAGATCGTGTTTCACCGGCGTCGGCAGGACAAAAACGCTTCCAGCTCCGACGCGATGCTTTGAACCGTCTTCCATGTGGAGTTCGCCGGTGCCGGCGATAATGTATTGCGTCTCTTCGGTTGCATCAGTGTGCCAGCCGAGCCGTTTCCCGGGCTCGATCTCGTATACGATCGTCGAGGATGCGGTCGTGCCGTGTCCGCCATACGCGGCAAAGGCGCCGGCCCAATGCACGGTCTCGTCATCTTCTGCCCAGACCTCAGCGCGTTTCAATTCATCGGATGCAACAACTGGATTCATGTGCCGATGCTAAATTTTGCCTGCGTGCAGGTCAATGCAGAACGGGTCGGTTCTTTGTCTCGAAAAGGGTAGGGTGAGGGCTCACCAAGGCGTCAATGTCGAAGGGTCGGACGCAGATCCGAGTGACCAAATGGTAAATAGAATCCTGCTCGCCCCGGAATCGGCAGCCATCATGCGATCGCTTCGGCGACCAGTTCCGCCATATGTTTCGGGCGGATATTCGTTAGGTCAGTAATTTGATGGCGGCAACTTGTGCCTGACGCGACCACTTCTGTGCCCGTGTGGCTGATTGTCGATTTGATCGAGCAGGCGTTGCGCGACTTGGATGCGATAGATCGTATTTTTCTGCGAGCGCGCCGAATGCGCCTGCCATTCCGCAGCACGCCGTGTCTAACACTGTGGCTTTTCTTCCAGGCAGACCGTTGGGCCAGCGTAGCCATGAACGCTGGATCGAGAATCGATTTGGCATGACAATGCGGATGGATCGACGATGCCGCGACTGCGAGACTCGTCCTTAAATCGAAGTGTCTCCGGCTCTTTCGTCAATAAATCGGCCACAAATTTCTCGAACAGGAAACACCGCGCCGCGATTTTTTCTGCGTTTTCGATTTTTAGCTCGCCATAATCTTCAACAAACATCGACCAGCAGGAGGGCTCTAGGAATACGATTGGAGTGCTGGAGTGTTGGAGTGATGAGAGAATTTTGATGTTGTGATCGGCGAGTTTTAAGGCGGCATCGAGGTTTCCCTGGCTGAATGCCGGTCGACCACAGCAACGGCGTTCTTTTACGAGCGACACTTCAAACCCGAGCGCTTCGAGGACTTTCACAGCAGCAATGCCGATGTGCGGTTCGTGATAGCGCACAAAGGTGTCGTCCCAGAGAATGACGGAGCCGCGGTTCTTTTGTACGGCGTTTCTGTGAACTGCATCGGCGTCTGACACAGACGCCCTACAACGTTTGCCAAGCCATTTGTCGAAGCGTTCGCTGGCGTAATGAGGCAGCGAGCGTCGCGCGGAGATTCCAATTGTTTTCTCGATTGCGATGCGCACCGCCTTGAAATCGAGAAGACGATTCGTCAGCCTCGGCATCAGACAACCGAGTTTCCCTAACAAATCGACATTGCTCAAAATACGTTCGCGCAGAGGCAGGCCATCGCGTCGCCAGCGCGCGTGAAGCATTTCGGCTTTAAGCAGCGCCAGGTTCACGTTCGACGGACATTCCGGCGTGCAACCTTTGCAGGAGAGACAGTTGCTCAGCGCCGCGTCGAGCTCGGCGGATTTCAGCGAGTCGTGTCCGTTTGTTCGCAGTTCGAGCGCGGCCCGGATGAGGTTGGCGCGGCCGCGCGTGGACATCACTTCATCATGTGTGGCGATGAACGTGGGGCACATGATGCCGCTTTGTTTAAGGCAGCCGCCGCAGCCGTTGCATTGCTCGAGATTGCCGGTGAACGACTGATCTTTGAACGCAAATGCGAGCACTGGCTGAAATGGAAGCTCGAGCGGACGCGTAAAATTCTCTCGCAAGTGATTGTCGATACGATGGCGGACGGACTGGCGGTCCGTCCCTACCTGGAAAATTTTTCCAGGGTTGAAAACATTTTTGGGATCGAATGCGCGTTTGATTTTGCGCATCACCTCCAGCAACTCATTGCCAAGCTGGTCGCGCATGTATTCGGTACGCGCGATGCCGACGCCGTGCTCGGCGGACAACGATCCTTTGAACTGACGCACCAGCGCGGAAGTTTCATCCGCGACTTGCCGGAATTTTTTCAGATCGGCGGCGCTGTGCATATCGAGCACCGGTCGCACGTGCAAAAGTCCGCTGGCGGCATGCCCGTAATAGCTCGCCGTCAGCCCGAGCGGTTTCATCATTGATTGCAAACCGCGCACGTAATCGGGCAATTGCGCAGGACGAACAGCGGCGTCTTCGATAAACGCGACTGGCTTCGCCGGCCCGATGCATCCCGTCAAAAGCGAGAGGCCGGATTTGCGCACCGACCACACCATGTTCATCTGCGCCGGGTCAGTAAGAATCTTTGTCCGCAGCCCAAGCTTTTTGGATTGCAAGATCGACAAGCGCTCCGCGATCTGTTCGTAAAACTCGACGATCAAAATCGATTCGCACGGTTTCGATTCCAATTCGAGCAGATCGCGCGCGGCCTGAAAATGAAGTTGGCCTTTGGTTCCATCGAATAACGGCCGATCGATGTGTTCGATCGCGGCAGGCTTCAGATCGAGAAGCTCAACTGTCGCCTGCATAGCTTCCGCTACCGACGCGAAAAAGATCAGGCCCAAGCCTTTCTCCCGGGGCAGGGGACAAATTTTGAGCTCAGCGGAGAAAATGGCCGCAAGCGTTCCTTCGCTGCCTGCCAGAATGTTGGTTAGGTCGTTTGATACGCGCAGAAATCGTTCGATGCCGTAGCCGGGCCAGCGTTTGATCAGACCCGGCGGCCACCGCTCGGCCATTTCGGTGCTCGCCGCGGTAACGAGCTTCTCAATCTCTGCGCGCTCCTCGCCTAACGAGTCATGGTTCGGTCCGATTTTTTCAACGCGCCCATCAGCCATCACGATTTCCAATGAAATCACGTGATCGGCTGTCGTGCCGTAAATCGGGCAACGCGCGCCGGAGGAATTGTTCGCGATCATTCCGCCGAGCGTGGCGCGCGAGCTCGTTGCTACATCGGGCCCGAAACAAAAACCGTGTGGCTTCAGAAACTCGTTAAGTTGGTCCAGCACAACTCCGGCCCCGACGCGGACGCTACGTTTTTCAAGATCCAAATCAGTGATCTGTCGGTTATGACGTGAAAAGTCGACGATTAATCCATCGCCAATTGCGTTGCCAACGAGACTTGTGCCGGCACCGCGAGGCGTGATGGAAAGACCTGCATCGGCTGTTGCGTGAATGACAAGACTCGCCTGCTCTGCGGTTTTGGGAAATGCCGCACCGACCGGGTATATTTGGTAAATCGATGCGTCGGTCGAGTAGAGTTGACGCGTCAGGTTGTCAAAGCGCACATCGCAACCTGTCTGTCTGATTTTCCTTTCCTGCGCCGAAGTCATGTTGTCGTTCCGGATGAAGCAAGAATCCGGATCTTAGGAAACAATCAGAGATGTTTCGCTTCGCTCAACATTACATATGTAAGAAAACATCGCGGCGATCGCTTGCAGGGAAGCTGTCAGCTTCCCCTACAGAAGATCCAGTTGCGCGTCTTTGCGGCATGCTCTCAGCGAAACGGACGCCGACGCCGATCAGGCGCACGGGTTTGCCGGTTCGCCCGAATGCTTCCGCCAGGAGCGAGCGGAAACCCTCTAACGTTGGCGTAAGGCCCGCGCGCTCGGCTGTGGTGCGCATGAAATCGTTGAACTTCAGTTTGACGAAAATCTTTGTGATCTCACGCGTCGATTCTTTTTGCGCCAGATCAGCCATCACATCCTGAAAGAGCTCTTCGAGTTTTTCTTCGCATTGTTCGAGCGTGGTGAGATCGACAGCGAACGTCTCCTCGGTACTCAGCGATTTGCGCGGACGATCAGGTTCCACCGATCGATCATCGATGCCGCGGCAAAGGTCGTACAGCTCGAGGCCGAATTTCCCGAATACGTTAAGAAGCTCAGGCCGCGAGAATCGCTGGAGTTCGCCACAGGTTTTCGCGCCGAGTTCTTCGAGTTTTCGTTCGCTCTTCTCGCCGATTCCCCAGATCTTGCGCACGGGCAAATCTTTCATGAAATCCGCGACTTGTTCCGGCTTCACCTCGAATTGGCCGTTCGGCTTGTTAATTTCGCTCGCGATTTTCGCGATGAGCTTGTTTGGACCAATTCCCGCTGAAGACGTGAGTTTCGTCGTGCGAAAAATTGCGCTACGGATTTCCTGTGCCAGCGGGGCCGGCGCGCTCGGGTGTGAGCTGACATCAAGATAAGCTTCATCGAGCGACAACGGTTCGATGATTGAAGTGAACTGGTACAGAATTCCGCGGATGATCGCCGCTTCGCGCCGGTAAACATCGAACCGCGTCGGCAGCACAATCAAATTGGGGCAGCGTTGCAGCGCCATGAACGTGGGCATTGCCGAACGGACCCCGAACTTGCGCGCCTCGTAATTGCACGTGGTCAAAACGCCGCGTCGCTCGCGTGCGCCGCCCACGCCGACAGGTTTGCCCCGCAGCGAAGGCCGGTCCCGCACCTCGATCGCTGCGTAAAAGCAGTCCATATCGAGGTGGATGATCGCGCGTGCTTTCTGTTCATTTTGCACGCAGGAAATTTCGCACAGCGCAAGCCGGAGACCATCGTACGTTTTTCTCGCATGATTTGAAATTTCTCGCTTTGCAATCGCGGCTTCTCTTCTGATATTAATCACCGTAACTTTCTTCTGAAATGGATACTTCTACTTCGGTTGACACCCATCACGAATCGCACCCGCACGACGCGGCACACGAGCATCACGAGCTCGGATTCTGGCGGAAATACATTTTTTCCACCGACCACAAAGTGATCGGAATTCAATATGGCCTGTGCGGCTTGTCATTTCTGTTCCTCGGGTTTTGCCTGATGATGCTGATGCGCTGGCAACTGGCTTATCCCGGGCAGGCTGTGCCAGTACTCGGCAAATGGCTGCCCCACATTTTCCCCCCGGGCTCTATTCCTGATGGGAAAATGACGCCTGACTTCTACAACTCGTTAGGCGCGATGCATGGCACGATCATGATTTTCGCCGGTGTCGTGCCGCTCGCCTTTGCCGCGTTCGGCAATTTCGTCGTGCCGCTGCAAATCGGCGCGCCCGACATGACATTTCCGAAGATTAATGCGGCAAGTTTTTGGGCCTTTGGAGTGGGCGGCGTGATTATGTTGACCAGCTTCTTCGTGCCGGGTGGAGCAGCCAAGGGAGGCTGGACCTCGTATACGCCATTGTCCGACATCTCCGATACGGGGCCCGGTCACAATCCGATATTCAATGGGCAGACGCTCTGGTTGATCGGATTTATTTTTCTGATCACCTCGTCGCTGCTGGGCGCAATCAATTTCATTACAACAATCATTCAACTGCGCGCCAAGGGACTGACCTGGATGCGTCTGCCGTTCTTCGTCTGGTCCCAGTTTGTTACGGCGTTTCTGTTGGTGTTGGCGTTTCCGCCGCTCGAAGCCGCAATTATCATGCAGTTAATGGATCGGGTCGCGCACACCAGTTTCTTCCTCCCAGCCGGCTTGGTCGTGAATGGGGCGCCGGCTTATATCAGCGGCGGCGGCAGCCCGCTTTTATGGCAACATCTGTTCTGGTTCCTCGGCCACCCCGAAGTTTACGTGCTGATTCTGCCTGCATTCGGGATTGTGGCCGAAATTCTAGCCAACAACTCACGGAAACCGCTGTGGGGTTATAAATCGCTGGTGTTCTCGGTGCTCGTCATCGGATTTCTATCGTTCATTGTTTGGGCGCATCACATGTGGCTCACCGGCATGGGCGCGGCCGTGAGCGCATTTTTCCAGACGACTACGATCCTTATATCGGTTCCATCAGTCATCATCTTGAGTGCGTTCTTTATTTCACTCTGGGGCGGCTCGATCCGCTTCAACGTGCCGATGCTTTTCACCACTGCGTTTCTGCCGATGTTCGGCATCGGCGGGCTCACCGGGATTCCGCTGGCGTTCAATTCCGCCGATCTCTATCTGCACGACACTTATTATGTCATCGCGCATTTCCATTACATCGTTGCACCGGGCACAATCTTCGGACTATTCGCTGGCGTTTACTTCTGGTTCCCGAAGGCGACCGGCCGAAAGATGAGCGAGTTCTGGGGGAAAGTGCATTTCTGGCCGACGCTGATCTGTATGAACGCCATCTTTCTTCCGATGTTCTTGCAAGGCATGGCCGGGATGCATCGGCGCTGGTATGACGGCGGGCAGGGATGGAACCTGGCGAATGCCCACACGATTTGGGGATTAACCGGCTTCGAATGGAACAAACCGATCTCCTGGGCAGCGTGGATCATGGGGCTCGCTCAAATTCCGTTCATCATCAATTTCTTTTGGAGCATCAAGCACGGCGAAAAAGTGAACGACAATCCGTGGGAAGCGACGACGCTCGAATGGACCGCGCCTTCGCCGCCGCCCCACGGAAATTTCCTCACCACGCCCGTTGCATATCGCGGCCCGTACGAATACAGCCTGCCCGGCCGCGAACGTGACTTCACCATGCAAAATGAGCCAGTGGAGCCGGCGGAGCGAACACGGCGCAAACCTCCCGCAGAGCTCATCCATGTGTGACGGTTTCGATTACTGAGTCATGGAAATTCCGTATACAATCTCTACTCGCCCCGACACAGGTCTCTGGAACGCGAAGATCGGGATCTGGCTTTTTCTGGCGTCTGAAGTGATGCTCTTTGGCGGGCTTTTTTCCGCATACATTTTTCTGCGGATCGACGCGCCTCCGGGAATGTGGCCACACGGCTTGCTCAATGTCCCGGTCGGCACGATGAACACCGCGATTCTGATTATGTCGTCAGTCACGGTCGTGCTGGCATGGGCATCGCTAAAGATGCGAAAATATAACGCGTACTGGTGGTACATGCTGGCCACCATTATCTGTGGCATCATTTTTTTGACGGTAAAACTGGCTTACGAATGGCCGCAGAAGTTCGATCACTTTGGCGCTTACATTAAAACGGAAGCGCTGGGGAAATATGAACAATATCTCGGCAACGAGTACGCGGCGGAGAAAGGTCTGGCGCCGCGCCTCGAGATTACGGGTCACTTGCATAATCGCGCGGCGCTAAAGGATCCGAACATCAAGGAATACGAAGTAGCGCTCGACCCGCTCAACTCAGATCCAACCAACGCGGAAATGGATCGGCCGCACTTCTGGCCGAAGCCTGCGACGGAAAAAATCGCCACGATTGAAAAAGAGGATGTGCAATACGCGACAATGTTTGAGCCAAGGCACAGCGCGTATTTTGCGAGTTATTTCACCATCACCGGCTTACATGGTCTGCACGTGCTCGGCGGCGTGCTCGTGTTCATCTACATGTGGCTGCCGGTGAGCAAGCGGCTTTACCAGCGCAATCCCGAGCACCTGGCCAATCGTGTCGAAGTCAGCGGACTTTTCTGGCACTTTGTCGATCTCATCTGGATTTTTGTGTTTCCGCTGTTTTACCTGCTGTGAACCCATTAATTGCGCTGTCATGTTTGAGCGAAGCGAAACATTGCAGTTTCTTGGATACGAGCGTGCCAGAAATGATCCGAGATTCTTCTCCCGCGACTGCGGGATCAGAATGACATTACCGCCATGAACAATCCGCCTGACATTTCCCCAGATTCGAAGGAATACGAAGAATACGCGCACGGTATTCGCAAGCACGTTCGAGGGTATTTGATGGTCGGCGCAACGCTGCTGGCATTTACCGGGATCACTGTTGCACTGTCATACGTTCATTTTGGCACGCAGAAGGCGAACATCGCCGTGGCGATGTTGGTTGCTACGTTCAAGGCCGGTTTGGTGGCGGCAATTTTTATGCATCTTGCCGCAGAGAAACGGCTGATTTATCGCGTCCTGGTTTTTACCGGTTTTTTTGTGCTTGGCCTGTTCTGGCTTACATTTTTTGCGTGGTACGACTACCCGATCTTTCGCTAAATGTCGCTTAAGGCTTTCCATATTGTGTTCATCATTTTCTCGACGCTGCTTGCGTTGGGGACCGGCGTGTGGTGTCTCTGGGTCAACTTCGTAGCAGGCGCCCCGATTTATGTTGCCGGGCGCGGCCGCCTCGTTCGTGGTCGCGATTGCGCTGATGGTGTATGGCTTCTGGTTTTACAGGAAAATGAAACGGCTGCGCATTATCACATGAAAAGATTCGCCTCTTTATTATTGGTATCCGTTCTGTTTGCCGCCCAGCAAGCGTTGGCGTGCCCATTTTGCTACGGCGCGAAGGATGGCAAATCGACCGAGCACATGGCTGTCGCGATTTGGTTTCTTTTTGGTGCTGTGATGTCGGTTATGGGCGGGATCGGCGCGTTTAGCTTTCATCTGTGGCGCCATGGCCGCATGCCGGTCGAGCCGCATCAGGAGCTGACGGAGGAAGACCTGAGCAAGTATGAATAGCCTTGCCCTCATCAACGAATTTCTGGGTCAGCCGCCCAACGCTTCCTCCCACGGCTATCAGATCGATCATATCCTTGAGTTTTGTCATTGGTTCATGGCCGCACTGTTTGTCGGGTGGTCAGTTTTTTTTCATCTACGTTCTGCTTCGGTTTCGAAAGGGCCGCCAACCGCATGCCGATCACGCGGGCGTGCGCAGCCATGTCTCGACGCATCTGGAATTTTCAGTTGTCCTGATTGAAGCGGTGCTGTTGCTGGGATTTGCCATCCCGCTCTGGGGAAAACGCGTGAATCAGTTTCCACCGGGAAAAGAGGCGCTGCTTGTGCACGTTGTCGCGCAGCAGTTCAGTTTCAACTACCACCTGCCGGGAGCGGATGGACAGTTTGGACGGCGCGACGTCAATCTTGTCTCCAACTCAAATCCTCTCGGCATTGATCCGAATGATCCGGCTGGCAAAGACGACATCGTTACCACCGGCGAACTCCATGTGCCTGTGGATCGCCCCGTAATTGCGGAGCTTTCCTCGAAAGACGTGATCCACGATTTCTTTTTGCCGGACATGCGCATCGCTGGTGATGCGATTCCCGGTTCGTTGATTCCGATCTGGTTCACGCCTGTTAAGACCGGAACCTATGATGTGGTTTGCGCCCAGTTATGCGGCCTTGGCCATTATGGGATGAAAGGCACACTGGTTGTCGATACGCCGCAGGATTACCAGGCATGGCTGAAAGAACGCGCCGAGCTTGCCGGCACACAAACAACTCCACCGGCGCCCGCGCAGCGCCCGCCGGGCGAACCGATTAGTGGAGCGCCACCCGGCACAATTCTGCCGCCAGGCGCACCCAAGCCTCCGAATGCTGACGCGCAAGGCGCCGGTGCTTCGCCGCACCCTGCGCAACAGCTGCACAACGCGCCCGCATCTGCCGCTTCGCCGACTCCCGGCGGATAAATTGCTTCGCGCCTACGACCGCATTTGTCGCTTCGGTCTTACTCGTCGTATTCTTTCCCTGTGGGAAAATCGACAAAGTGGTTGAACCGATTCGCGTGGATCACATGCGTCGCGACGCTCTTGTTGATTTGCAGCGGCGGAATGGTCACCAGCAAGAACGTCGGGCTCGCGGTTCCTGATTGGCCGACCACTTTCGGCTACAACATGTTTTTGTTTCCGATTTCGAAATGGGTCGGCGGAATTTTGTTCGAGCACACGCACCGATTGATGGGTTCGCTGGTCGGAGTTCTCACCATCATCCTCGCAGTGTGGCTTTGGTTGCGCGAAGAGCGGCAATGGGTCCGCAGCCTTGGCGTGATCGCGGTCGTCGGTGTGATTCTACAAGGAATTCTAGGCGGTCTTCGAGTCACGATGATGAAAGATCAAATCGGTATCTTTCACGCCTGTGTCGCTCAGGCTTTTCTCGGACTGCTTGTCTTCATCGCGCTGGTCACGACGAGATTCTGGCGGTCACTCGCAAACCGGCATTTTGATCCACAAAAATTTTTGCCAATTAAGTCGCTAGCGATTGCAATCACGGTGGCGATTTACGTGCAGCTCGCGCTCGGAGCAACGATGCGGCATCAGCATCGCGATTTGGCGATTCTGGATTTTCCGACTGCAAATGGCGCGTGGATTCCGAATACCAGCGCGGCAGCCCTGGCAAAGATCAATGCTTGGCGCGATGCGCGTGCGTTGTCGGACGTGAACGCATTTCAAATCTGGCTGCAAATGGTGCACCGGTTTCTCGCGTTGATCATCGCGCTGGCAATAGTCGTCTTTTGCGCCCGAGTCTGGAGAGAAACGCACGATTTAGCTCCTCTCAAACGATTATCAATTCTTTGGGTCGTTTTGATCTTTTGCCAGATTTCACTCGGTGCATGGGTGATTTGGAGCAATAAAGCCGCCGATGTCGCCACAGCGCATGTCGCGCTCGGCGCGGTAATGCTATCTTTTGGTGTGAGCAACAGCGCGATTTGCTGGCGCATTTCCGGTAGGGACAGCGTGCTGCGCGCGGACGCCGCAGCGCGGCGTCGCTGCCACAGGGAACCGATACCGCATGAAAACAGCCGCGCAGTTGAAACTCCAAGCATTGCGGCTTCGCGTCACAGTTTCGCGAGCGATCTCGCTGAGCTGGTCAAAGCGCGATTGACGCTGCTTGTGTTGCTAACGACCGCAGTGGGCTTTTATCTCGGAGCGGAAGCGCCGATCAATTATAAGGCGCTATTGCAAACCGTTTTCGGGACCGCCGCGGCGGCGGCAGGCGCAGCCGCGTTGAATCAATGGTGGGAACGCCGAGCGGACGCGCTCATGCAACGCACAAAGGCGCGACCGATTCCAGCGGGACGAATGTCGCCGCTTCAAGCGCTGTTACTGGGTGCTGCGTTGTCGGTTTTCGGCGTCGCTTACCTTGCGTTCGTTGTTAACGCGCTCAGCGCGGTGCTGACGGCAATCACCATCGCGATTTACATTTTTGCGTACACCCCGCTGAAGCGCACCAGCACGGCCAACACCGCTGTCGGCGCCATTCCCGGCGCAATCCCGCCAATGATCGGCTGGGCGGCTGCGCGCGGACAAATCGATGCTGGCGCGTGGAGTCTGTTTGTTATCGTGTTTTTGTGGCAGATGCCGCATTTCTTCGCCATCGCATGGATGTGTCGCGAAGATTATTCGCGCGCTGGGTTTCGCATGATTTCAAGCGACGATTCCAGCGGCGAACGTAGCGCCAGTCAGGGTGTGTTCTTCTGCATTCTCCTCCTGGTGCTTGCCGGCCTGCCCGCATTTGTCGGAATTGCGAGTTACGCCTATCAACCAATCGAGCTTGTGCTCGGCGGACTATTCGTCGCCGTCGCGATGCGTTTTCTGCGACTGCGAACACGGAGCGCTGCGCGTCTACTGTTTTTCGCATCGATAGCGTATCTTCCGCTGTTATTGACCGCTTTGGTTCTGACGAAATTATGAATGGAAAGACGCACGAATTTTGTAGGGGAAGCTGACAGCTTCCCCCGGAGCCGTTCGGGTTAGCTATCATATGAATACCACTTCGGCGACAATGACTCAGACACGATCGCGCAGCGGCATGGTCTGGAAAGTGACGCTGATCCTGATCCCGCTTATCACACTGGGGATGTTGCTATGGTTGCGAAGCGTCGAGGTGTCAGCGCTGCGTCAGCGGACGGTTTCTTCATACGGCACGGTGCCCGCTTTTGAGCTTACGAATCAAAACGGTCAGCCGTTTGGCTCAGCGCAGTTAGCCGGTAAAATTTGGATCGCGGATTTTATTTACACTACGTGCCCGGGTCCGTGTCCGATGATCAGTAGCCGGATGAGTGAACTGCAAAAGCCGCTGGAGAAAAGCGACGTGCATTTGGTTTCGTTCAGTGTCGATCCAGAGAAGGATACACCAGCGGTTTTACGCGGCTACGCGGAGAAGTTACAAGCCGAGCCAGGACGGTGGGATTTTCTTACCGGACCGACGTCGGCGATCTACAAACTTTCTCATGACGGTTTCAAACTTGCGGTGTCAAACGGAAGCGATGCGCAGGGACTTCCGGTGCACAGCACGCGAATGATTCTGGTGGATCGACATGGTCAAATCCGCGGCTATTACGACGCCACGGAGCCGGAAGCGATTACGAAACTGCTTGCCGACACGAATCATCTGTTGCGCGAGCAACCAAAATAAAAGCTCGACGGAGTGACGGCTTGCCAGCCGTCAGATTTCGACCGACGGCTGCCGAAGCCGTCGCTCCTTGATTGCGATTACTAGACTAAAGGAATTGTCATCCTGAGCAAAGCGAAGGATCTCTGGCTTTGGTACCGGCTCCAACGAAATCCAGAGATGTTTCGCTTCGCTCAACATGACATCAAGCCGAGGTTGCGGTGTGATTTCGTGGCCACAGTTTCGCTCGAGCATGGATCTTCATAACTGTGCTTGCTAACCCACTGTTTCCGGCCCAGCAGTGGGCCCTTCATCACAAACCGTGCGCAGATAATCGCGGTACTCATTCTTCGGTAATCCATCGATGATCTTTTCGAGGTGGGATTGGCTAATGAAACCCATTCGCAACGCGATTTCCTCCAGGCATGCGACCTTCAAGCCCTGCCGATGCTCGATGGTGGCGATGTAATTGCCGGCCTCGAGTAGCGTCGTTGTTGTTCCGGTGTCAAGCCACGCCATGCCGCGGCTGAGCAGTTTCACGTGCAACTCGTTCTGCTTCAGATAGAGCAAGTTCAGATCGGTAATTTCCAGTTCGTTACGCGCTGACGGTCGCAACGTTCGACACAGCTCAACAACTTGATCGTCGTAAACATAAAGACCGGGCACGGCAAAATGGCTCTTGGGTTGTTTCGGTTTCTCCTCAAGGCTGATCGCTTTTCCCTCCGCATCGAACTCGACGACGCCATACCGCTCGGGGTCGCGAACTTGATAGCCGAAAATGTACGCGCCACGCTCGATGGCGAGCGCGTCACGATAGAAGTCGAGTTTTCCGTAGAAAATGTTGTCGCCTAAAATCAGAGACGCGCCCGAGTCGCCAACAAATTTCGCCCCAATCAGGAACGCCTCCGCGATTCCTTTCGGCTTCGCTTGCTCGGCGTACTCGATCCGAATTCCGAGCTGTGTGCCGGCGCCGAGATAATCCTGTAGCATTGGCAAATCTTTTGGCGTGGAAATGATCAGCACCTCGCGCAGACCGCCGAGCATCAGCGTCGCCAGCGGATAACAAATCATTGGCTTGTCGTAAATCGGCAGCAGCTGTTTACAGACAATCTTGGTTAATGGATAAAGACGGGTCCCCGCGCCGCCTGCGAGGAGAATGGCTTTTTTCATTTTATATTTTCGATTTCGATTTTCGATCGCTGTCGCTCCAGCGCAAAAGCATTCCCGCCCATTGCTCCCAAAAACGCGATCCTATCGTCAAATCCATATGGGTCTTTTGAATGATTCGCCCGAGCGTTTTCCGCTGAGCAGAACTGAATGTTGTTTTGTCCAGAAAGAATGATCTGTCGTTGTAGGGCGTTTCTGTGAAACGCCGGGATGCTTGCGACGTCGCGTCCGCTGCAGCGGATACCCTACAACATTGCTCGACCAATCTCCGGCTGCTCAGACGACCGCCCACGACATTCCGACAACGCATTCTGGATCCAATCGCGCGGTAACTCCGATCGCAGCTCGATCGTGGCGCTTACTGTCACCCCGAGGAGCTTCTTTAACATGATCGCGCAAACCAGCGCACGAGAACTCGTAGCATGAATATGTGATACCTTTTTTTCTTGAATTAATTTTTGTAGCACGAGCGCGAACCGCGCTTGCCGGAGGAAAATTGCGCCTGGGGCGCGGCTCCTCTGCTGTGCGCGGTCTTCCTCCAACTGTTGCGCCAAAATCGGGTTTGTCCGCCATTCGGCTTCCAAAACCATCGCGTCGGGCAGAAATTCGAGCGACGGCGCGAGTCCTTGCACGGAGCAATTGAGTTTCGCACTGGAATTGAATTCGCAGACGAACGGGAGAATGGGCACGTTGCGGCGTTTCATTTCCTCAAGCTCGCGTTCCAAGAGCGGCAATTCGCAGTCGGGCCAGCGATCTATCAGATACGCCACTGTACCCGCTTTGCGGTGCGAAGCGTGACGAGTGGATTCGGTGGTCGATCGCGAAGCGCTTATGCCGTGCGTACGGCGACGGCTGCAACTTTGCTCGAACATCTCGAGTAGCGGCGCAACCGTCTGTTCAATTCGGAAATGCTCCTCGATGCGGGCACGCCCGGCGTGTCCAAGCCGTAATCGCAACTCGGAATCACGCAGCAACTGTTCGAGTGCTCGAGCAAGCGCAGTACAATCGCTGGGAGGAACTAACATTCCGGTCTCACCGTCAACGATTAATTCTGGAATTCCGGCCAGACGAGTAGAAACGACCGGCCGCGCCGATGCCATCGCTTCGAGAATCACAGTGGGAAATACATCAGTGGCTCCCTGCGTGTCGGTAGTTGAAGCGAGGGCGAAAATGTCGGCAGCTTGAAGTTTTTCCAAGACCGCGCCTTGTGACAGTGAACCGAGCAAATTCACTCGCGACGAAAGATCCAACCGCTCGATCTTCGACTGAAGCGTTTCGCGAAGCGGACCGTCGCCAATGATCTCGCAGACAAAATCGATTCGGCGGCGGCCGAGTTCGGCGCAAGCGTCAATGAGATCACCGAAACCTTTGAACGCAACGAGGCGCCCGACGCTTACGATGCGCTGCAGATGGTAGGGCGTGACCGCAGGCTGCTCGCCGTGGCGAGGGCGCGCCGTTTCTTCGCCCAGCGCCGAAAAACGTTTGAGATCGATGCCGTTGTAAACTCTGTGAATTTTTTCCGCTGAATCGGGGCAACGCTGGCGGAGCAGATCCCGGCTGTAATCGGTTTCCGCTGCGACAAATTCCGCTGCGGCACAGATCTCGCGCAGCAAATCGTCGCTGCCGAGATCCTTCATAAAATCCTGCCCGTGCGCCGTGACGCTGAATGGAATACCAGAAATCTGCTTGAGGAAAAGCGCAGTGTGCGCGGCGCGATTTGCGAAATGCACGTGCACATGATCCACGCCGCTGCGATCAAAAAACTGGGCAAAGTACAGGGCATTGCGCGCTCGCAGTTCTGCCTTGACCCCTGGTCCATACTTCGCGTCGTGCTGCTCGACGAGATCGCGCGGCCATTTGCGGCCAGTTTTGGCCTCGCGCTCGAAGATCCTTAAAATCTCCTGCGGCGGCGCGTAGTGAATGGGCGCGCGTAACCTGGCGATATATTCGTGACGCAAGCTGGTGAGCGGCGGATAAACCGAGCCGATTACAAGCTCGATGCCGCGCCGCTCGAGAGCGAGCATTTCGGCATCGCAAAAGGTTTGCGAGATTACCGGGTAACGGGAATACAGATAGCCAAGCCGCATCGGAATCGATGATTACGTGCGAGAGAACGCAATAGCAATCGCTTGTAAGACGCTTTTGTCATTCAACGTCCAACCCTCAACACACAACACCCAACTCTCAAGGAACAGCCTCTGCGTTTAAAAATTGCGCGTTCGGCGTTGGAAGTTGGACGCTTCCCGACGCTACGAAAAGCGAACGTCTTTCCCGGGATCCATCTCGAAATCGAGCACCATTGAATCTTCGGTGTTCGGCTTGATCACTTCCTCCATGAACTTCACGTAGATTGAGTCTTCGCGAAAGATTGCGTATTTGTCCATCGATTCAAAATCCATGGCGATGAAGAATGGCCAATCCATTTCTGGCTCAATCCGCTTGCCGCATTTGATGCTAAGGGCTTCAGGGATTTTGAGGAGCTGCATCCGTGCGTTCATCATCATCTCCTCCACACGCGCGGGTGTGACTTCCGGCTTCAATTTGTACAGCGCGATATGGTGAACCATGAGGGTAAAGCTAATAGGCGTTTCCTACGGTGCGTGCAAGCTCGAATCCTTTTCCTCGAGAACGATGGCGTCGGGACATAAATCTAGTGTGATTGCCGCAAGAGAGAATGAAGCTAATCTTCGGCATGGACAACGCTCTTTCAGGTGAGTTGACTAATTTCGTCGTGGTGCCATTCGACAGAGAGAGGTCACATGGCCGGGAAAGATGATTTCACACGAAAGAACCGCGGACGTCTCCGCGAAGCTTGAATATCCCACTTGCCCCATCTGCGGCAGCGATCAACGTCATTTTCCGTTTCGTCTGCATGAGTCCTATTGCGTCGCGCGCTGTGAAGCATGCGGACTTCACTATCTTTATCCGCGGCTTACTGAGGCCGCGATGCAAGAGGTCTACCGCGAATCGTCCTACTACGCAGGCGGCGCATGCGGTTACGCAGACGCGAGCTACAGTGCCCAGGAAACAGCATTGCGAGCGACGTTTAAGCGGCTCTTGCGTAGCCTTGCGAAGCGTGGATTGACCGGTGGCGATCTCTTGGAAGTCGGCTGCGGCTATGGCTATTTGCTTGACGAGGCGCGTTCGTTCTTCGATCGACGCGTCGGCACAGATTTTTCGAGCCAAGCCGCAGAGATCGCGCGTGCAACAGGTGCCGAGGTGTTCGTTGGAGGAATCGAGCAAGTTTCGCCTGACCGCAAATTCGATTGTATCATTGCTATCCAGGTAATAGAACACGTGTATCAGCCATTGAGTTTTGTTAAACAGTTGGCCAGTCACATGACGGCAGGCGGCCATATAGTGGTGGCTACACCCGATATGGGAGGGGCATTGAGAAAGACGATGGGCCGATGCTGGCCTTCTTTCAAAGTCCCCGAGCATGTGGTCTATTTTGACTTCCAAAGATTGCGAACGGTGATGGATCAAGCTGGATTAATTGACGTTCGTAGGCTGCCGTACCCACATGCGTTTCCACTCGGTTTAATCTCCGCAAAATTCGGATTGAGTATGCCATCTCTGCTTGCGGGCCTTAAGATATGGGTGCCTGCTACGACAGTTGCTGCTTATGGAAGAGTCCCGTAGCCCTCAACTGACGGAGCCACTCGTCTCGGTAGTTATTCCAGTTTTTCGCGAGGGTGCTAATTTACCGGTCTTTTTATCAGACGTCCGCAGCTCTCTAAGCCAGTGCAACCTGTCATACGAACTTGTAATCGTTGATGATGGTTCGCCAGACAACAGCTGGCAGGTGATCACAGCTGAGGCGAAAAGTTGTCACGTCTTGCGCGGGTTGTGCCTTAGCCGAAATTTTGGAAAGGAGGCGGCTCTTTGTGCGGGGTTGGAGCATGCGCAGGGGGACGCGGTGATTATCATGGATGCCGATGGGCAACACCCGCCATCCCTTATTTCAGATATGGTGCGTCTGTGGCAAACTTCTGGAGCCGATATTGTGGAAGCAGTCAAACGCAGGCGAGGCCGCGAATCGTTGTCTAGCAAATTTGGCGCTCAGCTCTTTTATTTTATCCTGAACAGATTGTCCGGATTTCATTTTAAAGGCGCATCGGATTTCAAGCTGATGAACCGCAAAGCCATCGACGCATGGCGTGAAATGCACGAGCGCAATGTCTTCTTTCGGGGAATGACGGTGTGGATGGGGTTCACTACCGTGCAGATTCCTTTTGAAGTAGTGCCACGCTCTGCGGGTTATTCAACATGGTCCGTTTTAAAACGACTCAAGTTAGCTCTTATCGGAATTACTGCCTTCTCCTCGTTTCCATTGCACATCGTGACATTTGCAGGGATGATTTTCCTGGGTTTATCGGTTCTGCTGGGACTGGAGACGTTATATCTTAAGCTTTCAGGCCGCGCAGTCAGCGGGTTTGCCACGGTGATCCTCTTGGAGTTAATTATCGGCAGCCTGTTGATGATCAGCCTTGGTATCATCGGGGAATACCTCGCCCGGATCTATGAAGAGGTAAAAGGCCGGCCCCGTTACCTGATTAAAGAGTTAATCGAACCTAATAACAACTAGGTTAGTCGTCCACCGGGAAGCGTTGCGAGCTCACGCGGCAGTGGTAACACGTAACCAGAAATCAGAGATGTTTGGCTTCGCTCAACATTACAGCGCCGCTTGTGAGATCAGTTCTAGCATAGCTACAGGTCAATCACGCTTATACGATTGCCAGTCATGTTCAACACATAAAGCTTCCGATTAAACAAAGCCAGAGCTGATGGCCCTTCGAGTTTTTCCGGTGGCTTTGGCATCAAATTGCCAAGCCTGGTTCCGTTCAAATCAAAAATGAGCACAGCGTCCATGTGCGTACTCGAAGCGTATACGCGACTCGCTTTCGAATCGATAGCCAGGTCTTCAAAGCCCGCCGGCTCTCCCCATTCGGGGACCGGCCATTTGCTCACAAATTTTCCTGTGGCGTCAAAGACCTGTATCCGCTTGTTAATCGGATCGGCTACATAAACTTTGTTGGTCGAGGGATCGACTGCGACCGAAGTCGGATCATTGAACTGTCCGTCGCCATTTCCGGCGGTGCCCCAGACTGCCAGCACCCGCCCATCGGGGCTGAATTTACCGATTCGATTGTGCCCTTGATCGACGACATAAATCGAATCATCCGGGCCAATAGCTATACGGCGTGGACCATAAAATCCGGGTTCCGGCCCTTTCAATTCGACGATGAATGTTCCGTCGGGAGCCAGTTTCTGCACTCGATGGTTCGCAACGTCTGCCACGTAGATGTTGCCGTTGCCATCAACAGCGATCCCATTCGGGTCTCTGAATTGTCCGTGCCCACCTCCTTTGGTTCCGATACTGCTGAGAAAGGCGCCAGTCGGCGAAAATTTTTCGAGCCGGCCATTATAGGTATCGGCGACCAGAACATAGCCATTAGCATCAACAGCCATTCCAGTGGGTGAATCAAATTGTCCCTTGCCAGTTCCCTTTCCGCCTTTAGAGAGGTCAGTTACCCTTTCGTGCAAGGCACGGAGCCATGGTAGCTCGCTCCCCAACACCTGAAGAGGAGTCTCAGGAAATGCGTTCACTCCTTGCTGGAACTGGTGAATGTTCTCGCTAGGGATGTTCAGTACGTAGAACGTTCTCACTCTCCCACCGAAAGAAAATGAAAGCGAATCTTCTGTTCCAAGCTCACGAAGCGATTGAAACATTCTGATTATCCTTTGGGTTTTTGGATCTTGTTCCCAGATCAGCTTGAGATATTTGTTGGCGGCAACATAAGTCGCGACCGCCTTTTTGTTCGCGTTCCATATATCCTGCTCCGTCATGATGAAGAAAAAGGGATACCCGCCACAAAACGACATGATCTTGTCATCATCGTAATCGCGCAAAAACAGGTGCAAGATTGAGTAAGCATCGCCCTGGCAGACGAATGTGTCGTATGGAGAATCGGGAATTCCTTGAATCCGGTTAAACTCGTTATGCTCCAAGTGAGGAGGACCGGGATGTTCCTGCCCCGCAACGACATGTCTTAAAAAACGTGAGACAGCGACTTCGGGTTGCGCGTAGTAGTGAATTGAGAACGGACTTGTGGTTTTACTGTAAATGTATCGAATGGACGGGACCAGCCCGTCGAGCAGTATCAGCGCCGCTACGGCGCCGACAACCACCTGCACACCGGGCCATGGTTGTAGCTTCAACAAGGCAGCGAAAGTGAAGCTCATCAACATCACCCAGAATGGGATTGGCAGAAGTAACCGGTTCTCTATCGCTCCTGCGACAAATGCGCCGCCGACTGGAATCGTCGCCAGCAGCACGATTTCGAAACGCTTTTGCCAAAAGGAGAGAACAATGCCAGGCACTAACAACCAATAGTATGGCAGTGGGATTGGCAAAGTATCTGGGATAAAGAACCGCAGAGCTGGTACACTGAAAAAGCAGTTCCGGAGTTGCGCGATGTAGGGCCGGATGCCACTGGGGAATGGTGTTATGCGCGCGCCGCGCCAGAAATCGCGCAAAAAGCTGGATTCATAGTAGGTGTAGGCCTCGCGATTAAACCAAATGTAAAGAAGGATTGGACCGGCAGCTGCTAGGAAACCGTACAGCACCAAGGCCAGCGAGGACCATGTGTCGCTTTGATTTAAGCGCCTCCAGTAACATACAGCGTACAGCGGTGCAGCAACCGCGAGCCCCAGGAGGTATTGCTTGCCAGAAATGGAGCTGGCCAGGCAAAGGCCCGCAGCGATGCCCGCCAGCGAGAGGTAAAATGGCGACCCCTTCCCAAAGCCTACGTGGAGAAAGTAAAGAGAGACAACAGCCAAAGCCACTGCCATCGGATAGCGGTACCCGGCAAAGGTATAAATGAACGCAAACGGCAGAAAATTCAAAACGAGCGCCGTAACCGAAGTGACAATATAAGAGCGAAAAAACAGATCGACGAGGAGGAGCGTGAACACAAAGGTCGTGAACCAAATAACAAACACCGCCGCTTCATATGACAGGATGTTAAATCCAAACAGGTGAAGAAATCCCCAGACAAAATAATGGAAAAGGGTTTCTCGTGAGATGGGGGGATGAAACCACGCGGCCTGGTAAGGATGACCAATAACATAACTCTTTAGATACCAGAGATCCCAGCCGGACTCGTCGAAAAGAGCGTCTCCGTTCCATGGCGCTGTGCGGAAATTCCAGAGATGCGAGATTACAAAAAATAACATCCAAAACAGAAAGAACGCCGATTTTTGATTTGCCAGGCACCTGAAACGGTTAACCAGCTGTCTCGGGCCTGGCGTAAAAGCAGCAAGCAAAAACAACATGCTGAACAGCCACCCGATTGGCTGCCATGGGTCTCCCCAACTCGCTTTGCGATAATGTGCGGTAGCGCCAACGACGCAGATCACCAGACTAATGACTGATAAGGCGAGCAACAGAGGCCTCGTCGTGAAAAGTCGTGATTTTCCCAAAGCTAACTGCACAGCCTTGATGTCATTCTGAGCGAAGCGAAGAATCTCGGACCAATTGTGGAGCGATCACGCATCGGAACCAGCCCAGAGATGTTTCGCTTCGCTCAACATGACAGCGCCATTTATGGATTGAGTTCTAGAACCATCACGATTATGTGATGCGGTAGCTCGCTAGTCTCTCACAGATCAATGACAGTAACGCGATTCCCAAGCATGTTTAAGACGTATAGCTTCCCATTTGCCAAAGCGAGTGCCGATGGCCCATCGAGTGTGTCTGGAGGTTTTGGACGCAAATTGCCAATCCGGTTTCCATTCAAATCAAAGATGAGCACACTGTTCCTGTGCGTGCTCGAAGCGTACAGGCGGCCCGTTTTAGGATCTATGGCCAGGTCTTCGAAGCCATACGGGCCTCCCCATTCGGGTACTATCCATTTTGTAAGAAACTTCCCATCCGCATCAAATACCTGTATCCGCTTGTTGCGCGGATCGGCGACATAAACTTTGTTGGCCGCAGGATCGACTGCAACTGCAGCAGGATCGTCGAACTGGCCGTCGCCAGTTCCTTTAGTGCCCCAGACGGTCAGCACCTGTCCATCGGGCCTGAACTTGACGACTCGCGTGCGTCCCTGATCCAACACATAAACTGAGTCATCGGGGCCGATGGCGATCCGGCGCGGTCCATAGAATCCTACGTCGGGGCCTCTCCACTCGGCAATTAGTTTGCCGTCGGCGCTTCGTTTTTGCACACGATGGTTGCCCGCATCTGCTACATAGATATTCCCGCTATGATCAACGGCGATGCCGTTCGGTGCACTCAACTGTCCCTGCCCAGAGCCTTTGATCCCGATGACGTCGAGAAATGTACCCGCAGGGGAAAACTTCTCGATACGACCGTTGTTCGTATCGGCAACGAGAAAATTGCCACTCCGATCAACAGCAATTCCAACAGGCAAATCAAATTCTCCCTTGCCGGCGCCCCTGCCTCCTTCAAACATGTTACTGACAGCTTCAGGCAGGGCGCTGAGATTGGCAGGTGGCGTATCGGGGATTTTATAAATCGTTAGAGAGTTGTACTTGTTTTGCTTGTCCTCGAAGACTTTCGGAAAATAAGTGGCATAGACCTCTTCGTTCGGGCGCTTAATGAACTGCGCCTGGCGAACAGCACCATCAAACGCCACGTACTTGATGCCGTTCTCTTTCAAAAGGTGGAACACTTTCCACGGATCCCTGCTCTCGAAGAGAGTTGTGTAAACTTTGTCACGTTTAGCGGCGTCAAAACCGGCAGACCATGCGTAGTAAGGCCAACCATAAAAGACGCGCCTGCCGGCCATTAGGATAGGATGATTAACAAAGCGATCCGTCAACAGGATGTCTCGTGGTGTCGTGTTCTTGTTCAGCCAGTCGATCAGCGCATCATTCTGATATGTTACCTCGCTCCACCCGGTGTTATGAATCGGGAAAAAATCAATAAAGCCACCCAAAATGACTAGCAGAAAAAGAACAGCCGCAACGAATTTGCCCGGCAGAGTGGTTCTCACCAATGAGAAACGCCACAACCGCCAGAGCCCAAACGCGACAAACAGGTTGGCCATAATCACCCAGATATGAATGAACTTCTGATTACCGAGGACCTCGATGGTGAACTGGAAACAAAAGGCAACTGCAATGAGACTCAAAAATGCCACAAAAAATCGCCTTTGCAGACTGGTTGCGAAAACCAGCGCCAGGGCAATTAACAACCATTTGAAGCCAAAAGTGAACCCAAGGTACCTCGTCACATTCGCCACGGTAGGATGATCTATCGTGTAGCCCCAGTGAAGGAGTTTAGGCATTTGGGCTCTACCGCTTCCGGTGCTCAGAAAGAGCATCTGAGGCAGCGCAACCAGACCTGCGGTCACGGCCAGGACTAACATCTGCCCTCGCAGGGAAAACAGAAGAAACAACACCCCTAAAACCACGGCTGCAGCAAGAAACACAGCGCTATTAAACATAGGCAACAGCGCAAGCAGGATGCCCGAGAAGATGAAGGGAGGCAAAGTAGCGAGAAACGGCTCCCGCTTTGTCCCGGATTCTTGAGTCGGTTCTACGGCTGCCTGCATGGCAGGTATCTCGGCTTGCGGTTCTGTGATATCTTCGGCCAGTGCGTTCGGCGGCGTCTCGGGCACCGCCGTCTGGGCTGGGGCGATCGCCTCATCAGAAGGCACCCCATCAAGGGGAACAGCCTGAGGGCAGGTTGTCTCCAATTCTTGTGTTCGATGTGCATCAATGGAGTCGGGCCGCCCTCGGCCCGCGAATAACCGAGTTAAATTTGCGATCTGAGTCCTGAAACGATGTGGTTTGGTTTTGTTAGCCGCCACCTCGCGGTAGCGGATCACGAGAAAAACCAAAACAAGAAAGAATACTCCGATCGCGGTGGCGAAGTGCCGCTGATTGAGATAGGTGACCTGAGACCACGTGCCCCAAGCTTCGCCGCGATATGGAAAAATCGTTTGAAGATAATCCCGTTGATGGGCGATCGCTTGAATAGCCGCGCGAACTGAACCTTGCTTTTGAAGGAACGGAACGTAAGAGAGCGACCCAAAAAAGAAAAAGAGCAGCGACCCAAGACGTCCGACGGCGCGCGAATTGAAAAGCACCTCCCCAAGCGTCATGACGATCACGAGCATCGCAACGAGTGTGCTGATGCTGAGAAGGTTCAAACTCCATGCGGGGTTAAGGCCCAGGAATTCAAGATTTCCGGCCTGAAAGTAGAACAAGAAGTGGTAACGAATGCGGTCGCCTGAGAAGTGCGGATACTCCGTTGGGAAATTGTGTCCCACCGCAAAGCTCTGTATCAACGCAGTGTTCGGCCCGAAATCGCTGTACTCAGGGTTCGCGATCTGGAGTTTACCTTCTTTGGTATTGAACGAGGCAAACATCATCCACGATACGAGGACAACGTATGCACCTATGAGTAGCCAGTCTGCTATACTCGAACCCGCGGGACGTGTGAGGTATAAATCCGGTCGCTTCGGATAAGCTTCGTACAAAGTGGTTTTAAAAATTCTGCCTTTCCACTTAGGCCAGGACAGAAGCGCGATCGCTCCTACAAAGAACAAGAGATTGGCCCATAAAAGCGGTCGTTGCGTCCAGAAGAAAGCCAGCGCCGCCAGATACGTGAACCATGTGCTTACCACCAGGCCAACGAGGATTGCTGCCGCACACCGGTGCGCCCTTGACTCAAACTGGTAAAAACGCCGGCAAATAAAATCCCCGACTAAAGCGGCCAACGCAAAATAAATCAGAGCCAGCATACCTAGGTCATCACCGACTTACTACCCGCACATGTTTTCGACGTGCCAGACACAGGCGCAAATCGTAAGCGCATCACTTTTTTCGTCAAACATGTACCCAATCGCCCGGGTTGCACCAGCAACGGTCCGCTACGGTTGAATTGTGTCGGTCCAAAGAAATAACCACGCCGCTATTCCGTTAATCGCAACCGACACGGCGAAGAGTGAAACTTCGGTGACGGTAATCTTCGGTGGTCCGTTGCCCGTCAGTAAAAGGAACATCCACGGAAGAAGAATCATGGCGTAGCGATAAGAGAATTGCCACCCGCCAGGATTTCCGTGGCACCAGAGAACGAACGTTATCACTGCCAATGGCAATCCACGATATCGACCCTGTACCTTCCGCCTGCCCTAAACAGAAGGAAGAGGAGGGGACTACTGAGAAAAATGGAGCACCCAAAGGGCGGAAAGCTAATGAACGGAAAGTTCGGCTCGTCACGGAAACCTTCAAAAAGCATTTTGTTCACATTCCACGGGATCGAGTGGAACGAAAACAGCCCGTGTGCGTACCAAGGTTCGTCGCGAACATCAGGGATATGAAGGTAGCCAAAATCGATCATTGAATGAAACCGGGCCAAATTGTAAGCGCCAGTCAGCAGTGCCAAAGTTACTGGCAGGACTAAAAAGTCGAAAACCATTACTCCATTTACACGAAGCGTTTGCTTAAAGTTTTTCCAACGTGGCGCTGCGCGATTCGGAACATGCGAAGCTGACGCTGACGAGTCAGGTATTGTTGGGAGATCGCTCGTGTTCTCGAGCTCCGGTAAGCAAGGCGCCTGTGCTGCTAGGCAGGCCACGGCGCCAGAAAAAATAAAGGAAGAAAGGGGCTGTGAGGAGAAGCTCGGTCCGATTGCCAAAAGCAAGAGTGAAGAACGCCCCGGCGAGGAAGGGCGACGGTCGCACCAACGTGAAATAGAGAGCTGCGGTTTCGCCCAATAACGCGAGGCCGAGAGCGATTTGCCAGGCGCCGCCCATCCCGAGGTTACACCAGGTCCAAGTTCCAAATACGGGGAACAGCGCCAACAAAATTCGCCGAGTGAGTCGTTTTGGTTTGAGGCTGGAGTAGTCCGGTCCGAACGCTTTCGCGAGTTGAAAGAAGAAAGTAAACGCAAGCTCCCGCGATCAACGCAGCCAGAATGCGAGCCGGAAAATCGTGGACCAATGACGCTTTTTGAAGCAGTGCAACTGGCATCATGCTAAGCACGGCGCCTAGCGGAAAAGCGGAATAATATCGATCCCCGTACGGAATCATTTCGTTAAGCCACTCGGGTGGCTTTTCGCGAAGGCCGAGATCCCCCCGCAGAAATGCCGAAGCGATCTCGGCGGTATAATCCAGATCGTGCAGCGTCGGATTTGTCGAGAAATAGAAGGCGAGAGCGGCGAACAACGAGATGGCAATCGCCACCCAAAGCTCGTAACTCCGCGGCTTTTTCGAGGTGTCGGCCTCCATCAGAGCTTGAAACCGGCAGCGACGGCGTCCCGGTGGAACATGCGGACGGTATCAAGAGAGAGCTCGTCGAGATCTTTGCCTGCGAGTTCGAGGAGTTTTTTCAGTATGTCATGCGGCACAGTAACGATATGACAACCGCAGGCCGCAGCCTGGAAAACATTAAGCACCTCGCGGACGCTGGCCCAAAGAAGTTCGGCTTTCGGTAAAGCTCGCACGATACCGAGCGATTGCTTCATTATGGACGACGGGTCCACCCCGGTATCGGCGATCCGTCCAGCGAAGACTGACAGGATCGATGGCACGCTGGGGTTCAGCACCGCAGTGATGGCTTTTACCTGACGCGGCGTTAGCATGGCCGTTATATTTAGCTTCACGCCCTCCGCAGCAAGCGCCTCAATCAACGGAACAGAGGATTCGCCATTGGTGTTGGTGATTGGGATCTTTACGTAGACGTTGTCCTGCCACTGGTGCATTTTAAGCGCTTGCCGGCGCATCTCTGGAAAGTCATCGGAGAAAACTTCGAACGAGATCGGTTTCGATTTCACTTCTTCTAACACTGCCTTGGCAAAACTTTCGTAATCGGTCAGACCGACTTTTCGCATCAGAGTCGGATTTGTCGTTAGGCCATGGATGTACGGCTGACGCGAAAGCTCAACGATTCCCTGAAGGTCCGCGCCGTCCGCGAAGACTTTCACGGGCAGGTCCATTAAGCGTCCAGTCATCCCTTCCAGCCTACTCATTCGCCACGGCCAAATGCAAGCAGTTCTCAGACTGCGGCGTCGCGGAGAACGGTGCTTACGGCATCGTTGAAATTCGCGACGGTAAAATCAGGCGCGTCGCGCAAGTCTTCTTTGTAATCGCGCTGAATGAAAATTGCGCAGCAACCTGCGGCGCGCGCGCAATCGACATCGCGCCAGCGATCGCCTATGACATAACTCCTCGTTGGATCAATGTTCAGCTCGGCAACCGCGCGGTGGATCAGGCCAGGTCTCGGCTTACGGCAATCGCACGCCTGGCCGTAACGTTCGCCCGCATGATAGCAAACCTCAATACGATCAAGTAACGGAAGCGCCGATTGCATTTTCAGATTCATCGCTTCAACGGCTTCGCGACTTTGAATGCCACGGCCGACGTCGGGCTGGTTGGTGATCACAACCAGGAGAAAATTCGCAGCCTTGAGTCGCGCACACCCGTCCCGAACATCGTCGTAAAGCTCAAACTCTTCGACGTGAGATGGAGGACAAGGCATTCCGTTCCGGACCACGACCCGATTGATCACTCCATCGCGATCGAGAAAAACTGCTGGTCGCGCTACTTCATGCTTTCCCATTTCGTCTCAGCGATTTTGAGAGAGGGATGCGAAATCCACAAATGCCAGACTACGGCTTGGAATGCTTCGGTGTGCGGGGTGATGTTTGCGGGATTGACTGTCGGGATGACAATCGCCACGTCCGCAACCTGCGCAGTATATCCGCCGTCGCGGCCCACGATCCCAAGGATCGCGCTACGTTGTTCCTTCCCCAGTTGCAACGCGCTCACCAGATTCGGGCTGACATTTTTTTCAACGTTCCCGCCACCTACCGACGGTCACGAGAATCGCGTCTTTTCCGTTGAGCCGGCTTCCCTTGAGCCATTCAACGAAAACTGACGGCCATCCGTCATCGTTGGTGCGAGCTGTCAGCTCGGAGACGTTATCGGTAGGCGCGTACGCCTCGATACCTGCGAGCTTGCGGAAATCGTTCACCGCATGGGAAGCGTTCGCCGCGCTGCCTCCCACGCCCAGAATGAAGAGCCGGCCCCCGCGCGCGCGCACGGCTGCAAGTAATTCCACAGCTTTTTCGCAAAGGGCCGGGTCAAGCTTCGCGAGGATTTCAGTCGCCTCAGACAAATGTTGCTTTGAATAGCTCATGCTAGGACTGAAACAGTTTTGTTGCGCAACAGCGCATCAAGTTCCGCAAGACCTTGAGCCGAACCGATCTCATAAAACCGTTGTTTCACTTCGTACGCTGCCATCTCTTTCTCAGATACGAGACGCGAGTACAGATCGGCCAAATCAAATGGTGTGTTGTCGGGAAAATCATCGAATACGCCTGCGGTCAGTACGCTTATGCCGTAATCAATGTGACGCATTTGCATTGTGCGCACTCTCTTATCGTATCGATGAATTTCCCCCGCTTCGAACCAAACATTGCTCGCATCCCAGCGACCTTCATTTTCGAACACTGTCATCAAAGCCGGTTTCTCGCTCCGAACGAAAGCTTCTACGATGGCGGCGTAATCGACCGGCATGTACGAATCTCCGTAAATTACCAAAAATCGTTCGCCGAGCTTCGAAATGGCGCGCTTGAGCGCGCCGCCCGTTCCGAGAAGCGTTGGTCCATCGAACGAATAATCAATTTGCAAGCCCAGCCGTTTTCCGTCGCCAATCTTCGCCTCGATCAGCTCACCGAGGTAGCCGACACATAGCACGATGTTACGAAAGTCTTTGGAGTGCAGCAGCCGCAACTGGTGGACGAGGAATGGTTCGCCAGCCACGCTCAACAAAGCCTTCGGGATCTTGTTCGTTGCTGGCCGGAGTCGCGTGGCAAGGCCGCCAGCGAGAATGGCCACGGGCCAATCGGCTAAGTCGATGTCGCTCTTTCGCGCTGTCATTGAATCAGGATCTTTGTCCCCTCGGGCTCAAATCGAAACCGCACTTCCGTTAATCCTCTCTCACGCATTGCACTACGCAGCCGCGCCTTGTCTTCGGCATAGAACATGAGAAAACCGCCTCCACCGGCGCCGATTAATTTCCCGCCCAGCGCGCCATTCGCCGTCGCGACATCATAGGATTCATTGATAAACTCGTTGCTCATGATGGCCGAGCGTTCCTGTTTCCGCCGCCAGTGAACGTCCAGCAGCCGCGCGAACTCGCGCAGATTATTGCTTTCCAACGCTCGCTGACTTTGACGCCCCAGTTCTTTTACAAAATGCAAGTTCTCCAGCATCGCTTCGTCAGATTGCGTGCTTTTATCATGTTGTTCCTGCAAGATTTTTGAAGCAGAGCGCGTGTAGCCTGTAAAGAACAGCAACAGATTGTCCTCGAGCTCCGATAAAGTCTCTTCGGAGAGGTTGAGCGGCGATGCCTGCACATTGCCATCCGGCAGAAACTCAAAACAAGTGATCCCGCCATACGCCGAAATATATTGGTCCTGTTTACCTACTGGTTCGCGCAGTTTCTCCATCTCGATACAACAGGCCTGCTCGGCCAACTCAGACGGGTGCACCAGATTTTTGCGCAACGCGTGCAGCGCTTTAAGCAACGCCGTTGTGAAACTGCCAGACGAGCCGAGCCCCGTCCCGGCTGGGATATCGGCCATGCTTGCAATCTCCAGATTTCGCTCCTGTACGCCAGCAAGTGTGAGTGCTTCCCTGATGATCGGGTGCTCGATTTCCTCGATGCTGGCTACCTCTTCGAGAAGGGAGGTACTTCAGCAAAAAACCGTCCACGAACCGGCGATGAACAGTGATGTAAACGTACTTGTCGATGGCCGCGGCTATTAGGAATCCCCCGTGCTTGCGATAATACGAAGGCAAATCTGTCCCGCCGCCGCCGAGCGAAATTCGCAATGGAGAACGTGTGATGATCATTTCGCGGACGGCAAGATGGAAACACCGCAGCCTCTTGTCCAGCGCTCCCGTTCGCCTTTTAACTTCGTAACGGTCTGCCCAGAAACTGATTCCATTTCGCACGGGTTGCCGCCGGGACGTTCATGTCTGCTTCGACGAGCCACGACACAGTCGTCAATGAGTTGATCAAGACCGAGAAAACAACGAGTCCGACAAACAGATAGCGCAATTGAAATGCAATTTTGCCCTGCCGCAGAAAGATAAAAAAAGTGAAAATCAGAAATGGGAAAAACTCCGCAAGGTAACGTTGGGCCAATCCCATAAACGAGAGAATCACGATAAGTTGAAGCAGGAAAATCGCGGCGACGGCGCGGTCTACACCGTCAGCGCCTCCGCGTCGCAGTAACATCGCTATGCCGATCACAGCTCCGAGCAGAATCCAGGCAGAGGACCACAAGAGTGAAGAGTATGTCTCGGTAAAAGGCATCACATACACACCACGGCTATAATCTTGCCGGTTCGCTTTCAGAAACGGAGCCTGGCGCTGCAGCTTAGGACTTCGCAGGAAGAAATAGTCTGCAAAGCTGTAGGGCACACGTTCGATTTGAAAAAGTCCGTGCTTTACCGCGAAATCCCGTTGAACGGGATTGATGTTATACCTCATGTTCATACCGCTGAAGTCACCGAACCTCGCGTAGCTAAGAAAAAGATAGAAAACGAGCGCAACTCCCAGCGGCAGAAGCAACGCGGTGATGTTTCGGATCGGCTGTCGGCGGAACAAACGAATCGCAAGCAGTGGCGCAATCAGCACGAAAGGCGTCCCGAACGTTGCCCGTGAAAGTAGAGCCGCGCCGGCGCAAACCGAGAAACCCAGCAGCGCTCGCGTTAACGCAGCGTTCTCGGTTGTTCGAGATCGCCACAGAAAATAAAGCGCAGCAACGGACCACGCGAACCCCCAGATAATAGCTTCGTCGTAGATGGAGAGATTCCCCAGCAGCAACAGCAACGGTGAGCCAAGCGCGAAACCGATCATGCAGGCGTTACCGATCCAATTACGCGCGCGCGGCGAGAGCGGGGATGAACGCAACGCAGTTCCCACGAGGGCGGCAAACGCAAAGAGCGCGATGATTCCCGCGCAAAATCCTGAAATCCGCGACCATTTCCCGTGTCCCGCTGGATAGATCAAATTCAGCGGCATGCGAAGCAGCGCGGGGAACGGCCCAAAGTACATCCGTACTTTGCCGTTCACGTTCATTGTTTCATGTGCGATGGCACTTGGATCGACCCCCACATCGCCTCGCAGAAAGTGCTCTGCCTGCGAATCGTAGGCGCCACCGAGCACTTCCTGAACAAAAATGTCCCGCCCGCCCGTCATGGTGAAGCACCAGAGGAACACCGCGAGAACGAGAGTGACGGGCAGCAGATTCGGCGCTCGATCTTTTTCAGCCATAGAAACAGCGGCTAATTTTAAGCCCAGCTTAGAAAATATCACCGGTCGAACGAGCCGAAATCGCTCAGTTCATTACTGCGCCTGAACGAACTCGGGTTTTACTTGCTTTCAAAAAGGTCAGGCTAGCTATCGAACATTAGAAACTTTGTGCCAAAATTATCACTCTGAACCGCACACTGCGGTGATCAAAAGCCCCATTCAGGTGCTCGCAGTGACTTTCTCCCGAGAAGCTGCGCCCATTTCGCTCGGGTTTCGGTTGGGACGTTCATGTCGTAGTCGACTAACCAGGAAATGGTCCCAAGCGAGTTCATCACAACCGAGAGCGCGATTAGTACGATCATTACGTGACGCGATCTGAACAAGGCTACGCCGCCCGATCTGAGAAAAATGATGAGACAGAAAATCAGGAAAGGAAAAAATCAGCGGTGTAACGTTGGGCAAGCGAAAAATAGGATAGGATGCAGAGAGATTGGACGAAGAGAGCCACAGCCGCACCCCGCTCAAACAGGTCGGCACCGTCACGTCAACGAGGCACGTAATTCCCATAATCGCACCGAAAACAAGCCAGCCCGAACCCCACGGGAGAGGGAGGTATACTTCGCTGAAGTCATTGGAGAACAAAGACGGGTAATCATAAGAGTGGCGATTCGCTGCTAAGTACGGCGGTTCGGACCGAAGCGACGGAAAACGCAGGCTGAAGTAGTCAGCGAAACTGTAAGGGATCCGGCGCGGACTAAACACGCCAAATCTGTGGACGAAGTCGCTATGCACCGGGTCGATATAGTAATCGAAGTGTAATCCAGTGATGTTGCCGAATCGCGCGTAGATTAGCCAAATGTAAAAAATGAGCGCAACGGCAAGCGGGAGAACCAGCGCCGTTAGATTAATTATCCGATTCTGCGACGGTAGTCTTAGGGCAAGAAACGGGGCGATCAGGAGCAAAGGCGCTCCGAATGTCGCCCGTGCTAGTAAAGCCCCACCGGCGCACAGCGAGAATCCGAGTAAGGCGTGAGTCAAGGCACTCTCGTTGGTCTGTCGCGAGCGAAAGGCGAAAAAAATCGCCCCCAGCGACAAGGCAAGTCCCCAAATTATTGCCTCATCGTAGATAGAAAGATTTCCAAGCAGCAAGAGTAACGGTGAGCCAAACGCGAACCCGATTACGCACGCGTTGGCGAGCCAGTTACGCGCCAGCGATGGAAGCGGGGACGAACGCAAGGACATGCGTACGAGACCGGCAAAGGCAAACAGCGACATGGCGCCTGCGCAAAATCCTGAAATTCGCGACCACTTTCCGTGCCCCGGAGGGTAAAGGAAATTTAGCGGGATACGCAGCAACGCCGGGAATGGCCCAAAATACATGCGCACGTGATCGTTCACGATCGTCGCTTCATGCTGGATCGCCTCTACATCGACATCAGTCCCCGCGCAAAAAGTGTTCCGCCTGCGAATCGTAGGCGCCAGCCGAGCACTTCCTTAACAAAAATATCCCGGCCGCCGGTCATGGTGAACAACCACAGGACCACGGTGACAACGAGAGTGACAGGTAGAAGTTTCGGGGCCCCGCTGCTGTCACTGATCTGCACAGTAAGTAATACTGCCGACTGAAACGTGATCAGTCGAGGCTGTGACCGCTTTCGCTAGTTACGCTTGGCTGGCTCAATCCTTCCTGGCAGCCGCGAAGAGATTCAAGCCGAATTTGTGATATCGCAATCGGATTTCACTTGGCTTGAACCCCGAGCGAACTAGCATGGGCCAGAGATCGCGTTTGCCGTAATACATCTTGTGATCGTCAATCTCTACTTTCGGACTGAAGCCGAGCCGGAATGCGGATAACTCCAAGAATCGCTTCCCGCTCCACGTCGGCACATTCACCAAGAGTAACCCGGAACGTCTGAGCAAACGCCACGCAGACTGGAGGACAAACTGCGGCTCGGCCATGTGTTCCAACACCGATATAAGCAGGACCACATCCACACTTTCGCTTTCGAGGTTTGGGAGCGTTTGTTCTATGGTTCCTTGATAGAACGTGAATTTGTCCAGCGCATGCAACTCCGGTGCGATCTGAAAATCCACTCCGATGCCTTTCTTCAACTTTTGTCCCAACGCGATCAACTGCGTCGCCTGATAACCGCAACCTAGTTCTAATATCTCCAGATCGTTGCGGCTCGGCAGATGCTTGTATATCGCGCGCTGAGATAGCCACACTCCCAGCCGATCGACCGGAGTCAGTCCGTGCTGTCCGTAACTTTCATGCGCGCGCAGACTCACTGCTGGGCTTTTGAAATAACGCGCTTTGCCACTTCCATCAGCAACGCAAAGCCGAACGTTTGGAACCCCAAGATAATCAGCAGTAGACCGAGAATCGCAGGGTGCGAAATCGCTTCGAGCTGCAACCCGTGTTTCAAGTAGTGATAGGTCAGATTACCGAGAAGCATCAATCCCGCGACGCTCAGACCAACTGACGCGATCATTCCACGATCGAACGTCATGATTTTTTGCAACCGCTCCACGAATCGAGGCCGTAATCCGTGCATGACCCGCGCAAGGACTCCGATTTGAATTGAGCTGTAGCCCAGAGTCGCGCACATCACGCCGAGCAACATCCAGTACAGACTAAATCCAATTCTGCCGATCCTTACCGGTCCGGCTGACAGCCCGAGAGAAAGCACTAACCCAATTACCAGAAGCGCAGCGCCGGCCTTAAGCAGGAATGAATCTGCCGCGTAAACCAACATGACTTTCAGGTTGACCCAGCCCGCTAGCCACGGCGATCGCCAGCCCACGCGCAAGTGATGGCTCAGTCGTCCTTCGCGATCCTTATAAAATTTGATCGGCACTTCCGAACTGATGAGTTTCAATCGCGCCGCCTTCAGCACCATTTCACTTGCGTATTCCCAGCCGCGCGACGTGATGTTGATTCTGTCCAATGCTTCACGAGTCACGCCGCGTATGCCGCAATGGATATCGGAAAAGTTGCTGCGATAAATCCGGTTCAGGATCCAGTTTGTGAGAGGCGTACCGAAGTAACGGTGCAATTTCGGCATGGCATCTTTTTCGATGCTGCCTCGAAACCGGCTGCCCATAATGAACTCCGCGCCTTTCCGAAACTCCTCCACGAACGGAGCGATTTCGCGAAAATCGTAGGTTAAGTCCGCGTCGCCCATCAAAATCCATTTTCCGCGAACGTACGGAAGTGAGTCCAGGTACGCGCTACCAACTCCTCGCTTCGGAACGCGTAAAACCTCTCCGCCGTGTTCAAGCACAATCTTGGGCGTATTATCGGTTGAGCTGTCGACGATCAGGATCTGTGCGGTTACGCCGGCGCGTTCGATGCCTTCCTTGCACCAGTCCATGAATTCACCCACTGTGATTTCCTCGTTCATCGCCGGGATAACGATGCTTAATTCCACGTCGGCGGGCGCCGTGCCGTCAGGCAAAACGTGCTCGATAACTCCAGCCTTGTTCTCGGCGGATCGCTGTAGTACGTGCATCACGGTAGGATCTAACGAATCGCAGGCTGCCGAGGCAAGGCTCGGAGACGTTATTTTTTAAAGTCGAGCGCGCCTTTTTTTAGGGCGTACACGTACCCGACCATCAGGATTGCAATAAAACTGAGCATGCTCCAGAAGATCGCGCTGCCTTCCTTAATCGCGTCGCGGTAAACGACCGCCCACGGGTACATGAACACGATCTCCAAGTCGAACAGGATGAAGAGCATTGCCACGACATAAAACTTCACGCTGAAGCGCGGCTGCCGCTCGCCTTGCGGAATCATCCCGCATTCGTACGCCATGTCTTTCGCCCGTGTGCGTCTTCCGCGTTTCCCTACCAGGATGCTAACGAGCAGAGCTGAAACAGCAAACAGACCGACTACAATGATTTGCAGGAGGATCGGCAAATAGTCGCGCAGCATCCGGGAATTTCGTTCGTCCTGAGCAACCGGCTTACTTTACGCCGGCCAGATGACCATTCTGCTGTGCAATTGCCGCAGCCAGAGCCGCTGGCAAGCCCTTGTATTTCTTGCCATTCTTTTTGACGGCACCCCGCGCCACGAGGTTTTGCAACTTCTCGTAGGCTCGTAGCCGCAGCATTTCCTCGCCGCCGCTGGCAGCATTCCGCGCCCGAAGATTCTCGTGCACGATGTCGAATAGCTGCTTGAACTCGAACGAAGAACGCCGAGAGAGGACAGCAACCAGCTCCTCAGTTACCAGATCGGGAACCCGACGGGAGAATGCATTTTTCTTTAGAATAGCCATAGGGGCCGGACAATAGCCGATTTTTGAGAAATTGCAGCACTTTTCTTTCGCTTTCGTTAGGGAAACTCAAGCAGTGCCGGAATGGCACAACGAGCGGCTAAGGCCCGTCAGTTTTGTGAGTTCCGGAAGAGGCGAACCGCAAAATTTCGCCGTTTCAAGGCGTCGGCGACGGACTCCCTGCAGGCGGAAACGCTGTGGGCGGCGCATTGAAACCAGCATGCCGCGCCGCCGCAGTCCCGAAACTGCTAAAAATCGCAACGCCTATACCTAATTGATCTAACGTAATGGGTCCGATTGACTCAGCCACGTATCCGTCCTTGTCGTATCGTTGCGAAGAGACAATCGGGCTCAGATGTTTTGTGATGACTTCCGGCGGTGGGAGTTTGGTGGGATCTATCGAGCCAGCGACTGCCGGGACGAACGCCGCAGCCATTAACAACATCGGCCGCAGCGAAGCATCGAGCCGCGAATACAACTGTGGCATGTCGATGTAGGCAAAAAAGTTCGTGGGTGCCGGAAGCAGGCGCTCGGCTGCCTTGTAAGTTTGAAAGTCTGCAAGTTCAGACGAGCTACCACTTGCGCGCTTGATTGCCTCTTCCACAGACGTTGGATCCAAACCACCGATTAGAATCCGATCGGACAAAGCGATCGTGGGTGTGATCGCGAGAAAACTTGCGGCAGACTGCTTGGAAAAATAGCGGACGCCATCTTTCTCGCTAGCTGTCCACGCATTTTCATCGGCCTTTAAGAGCGCGTTCACGATCTGCCGTGCTTTGGTGGCGTTAGTCACCGGCACCGTCAACAGCAGCGACGGCCAATGCGCGCTGGACGGCCAATTAGCCAAGGATCCGAGCTCGATGCCAAATGCCGCTTTCCAATCCGCGGCAGTGATCCCACTATCGCTCAGCGCCTGAAAAATCTTCGTACCCGCGAACGCTGCCGCCTGATTGAGAGTGTCCATTCTTTCGCCGAGATTCAGCAGCATCGCGAGATAAAAGAATGTCTCCTTCGTTCCGAGAGAAAGGGATGAGCGGGTGAGAGTCGTGTTCTGTTCCAGCTTGGGCATGCCCAAGAAAAAGTACGTCGTGGATTTTTCCGTTCTCGAATCGCATCGAGCCGATAATGCAGCGCATTTTCTCAAGCATCGTCCCCTCACCGGGAGCGGACGTTGATCCGACAGCAGCACGCAACGCGGCGAGTCGTTGCGAAAACGTCTTTGGCTGGAGATAAAAGAACGCAACGTCATTGGACGGCCGACGCGAAATGGCTGCACGATACGCCTCGTCTTTCTCGAGCCTGTTATCTGAATCTGATGACCGGCGATCGGCACGATCCAGCAACGTCTGCATGTCTGCCGCATCTGTCGTCACGAAAAACCACGGAGAATCGTAGGCGGTCGCAATAGTAAACGAACCCGTTTTGGTCGCTTCGATTTCGTGTCCTTGATATTGCACTTTCTCGCGCTTCAGGTTTGAGCTTTGGCGCGTTAACATCGAGCGCCATTTTCCAATAATCCGCTCCGCTTCTTCCTGGCTGCCGCGAAAACGAAAGCCGCCGACAATTTTTGGATTGTTATTCTCGATAGAGGTCAGCGCTATGAAGGCGTTCTTGGGTGCGAGCTGCTCGATGTCCAGTAGCGTTTGAGATAGCGCATCCGTTTTTGGAACGTTGCTCAGCGGCTTGCGCAAAAAATCCTGCACCGCAGGCTCCCGGTACAGCTGATAGATGTCGCAGTGCTGCCATTCATCACGAGCGCGATTGAAGTCCGGGATTTGCGCTACAAAAATCGTCTCGCGCGGCAGAAGCCCGGCCACTGTGGCGCTTGAAAATCGTTGCGAAAATTGCCAGTAGTACCAACCGCCAAATGCGGCGACGGCCAGTGCGATTAAAAGGAACAGAATTCGCTTCATAAATTTAGCTGCCTCACCACAAGTGGATGCTCGATACTCGATGGTCGATGGGCGTTCAACACAAATCCCCGAGTCAAAACCCGCTGGTCAGCTCGTTCCGTACACTACGCGCGCGGATGAAATTGGCGATGCACAGCCTTGAGCCGTTGTTGATCGACATGGGTATAGACTTGGGTCGTCGATATGTCCGCGTGACCGAGCATCTCCTGGATGATTCGAAGATCCGCGCCGTTGCTCAGCAAATGGGTGGCGAAGCTGTGCCGCAGAAGGTGAGGATAAACGTTCTTTTCCAGGCCGGCGTACTGCGCGTGCTTCTTAACGATCTGCCAAATCCGCGCTGTCGTTAACTTCGTGCCTCGTTCCGAGAGAAAAATTTCGCTGCTGGTGCGCGGCTTCACCAATTTTGGTCGTTCAGCAGAAAGATATGCTGCCAGTGCTTCGCATGCTTTTCGCCCAACGGGCACCAACCGTGTCTTGTTTCCTTTGCCGGTCACGCGAACGATACGCTGTTCAAAATTGAAATCCTCCAGTCGCGCATTCGCCAGTTCCGAAATGCGCAGCCCGCTTGCGTAAAGCAGCTCGATCATCGCCCGGTCGCGCAAGCCGTGAAGGGCTTTGGTGTCGATTTTTTCCAGGAACTGCTCCACTTGCAATTCGTTCAGCGTTTCCGGGAGATAGCGCTCTATCCGAGGCAGGGCCAATGCCTCCGCCGGATCATGCGTGATGATCCCTTTGCCCTTGAGAAATCGGAAAAAAATCTTGAGCGCAACCACTACCAGCTTGATCGACGAGGCCGAAAGGCCGGCGCGTTTGCGGTCCGCAAGATACTCGCTCATCATCGGCAGAGTTACGCCGCGCGGGTGGGTGATTTTTTTTTCGCACCGCACCATTGCGCGAATTCGGTCAGCGATCTTTGGGTCGAAAGCTGATAATTTTCGGAAAGCCCCCGTTCGACCGCAAGAAAGCGAATGAACGCGTCAATAGAATCTTCCATCGAGGCAATGCTAAATCAGCAGTATGTAGTGACTAGTAGAAATTGTGCCGCCGTTCGTTCGCTTCTCTATCGCCGCCCAACCGCGAAGTTATTGACAAGCGAACATTGAGTATCGGATGTTCGGTACGATGAGCTTGGATCTCAACACCATTCTGAAGGATTGGCCGTACGAGAGCGGCACGGTTAAAGTGCGTAAAATTACCGGGCTCGACGGTCGCGAAAAATTGCAGCTGCGCGTTGATCTCGGCGTATTGCAAATGGAAATCACCGGCCGCCCCGATGGCCGGCGTCCCCACAATTGCGAATCGCTGCTGGAGTACCATCGGAAGCGCGCGACGCGGTCCGAACAGAAGGGCGAGGCTTACGAGCTTACCCCCGAGCAATGCGCGGAGCTGCAACAGGAAGGCATCCAATATTATCATCGCTACCTGAGTCTGTTTCAGATTAACGATTTCGAAGGCGTTGTGCGTGATACACAGCGGAATCTCGACCTTTTTACGTTCGTCAACGAACACACGGATCGCGAGGATTTCTCCTGGAGCTTGCAACAGTTTCGGCCGTACGTGCTCATGATGAACACTCGCGCCAAGGCCTCCATCATTCTTGCTCAAGGAAAATTTGCCGACGCAATAGCGGAAATTGAGCGCGGCCGCGAAGCGATTATGGATTTTCTGCAACAGTCGAACTTTCCAGAGCTGGTCTCGAAAAGCGCTGAAATCGCATTTCTCGACGAATGGCTTGAGGAAGTAAAATCGAAACGCCCGCTTTCGAAGCTGGAGGTCATGCAGCGCGAAATGGAGACCGCCATCACGAAGGAACTTTACGAACGGGCTGCAGAGTTGCGCGACGCGATCAAGCTGCTCAAAACGCAAAAGCAGGTGTAAGCGGTTGGCTGAACAAGCCGTATTTCAATTCGTTAGGCCGACGGTTTAACGAGCAAGCGAGCCACTCCCACTCGCGAGGATGCCGCTGCCTAACGACACATAGGTTAAAGGATGTGTTCGCGATTATCCGACCGAAGCCGGATCGTCTTTATCTGCAAGTCGTGCCGGGCTCGAACAAAACGTACGGTTTTGCTCTTCGCTCGCATGAGAATCGAGTGAGTGATTGCCGTGACGCCGCCGCGCGCCCGAACACCAGGAAGAAGCGCGCTGTCACTGATGCCGGTGGCGCAGAAAATGATGTTCTGTCCGTTTGCCAGATCGTCCGCTGCATACACGCGGTTGAGATCTTGTTCATGGCCGTCAGCGACCAGACTTTTTCGCTCCTTTTCGTCGCGCGGCCACATTCTACATTGCATATCGCCACCGAGGCATTTGATCGCAGCAGCGGCCAGAACTGCTTCGGGCGAACCACCAATGCCCATGTAAAGATCGACGTCCGCCTCGGGCAATGACGGTGCGATAGCCGCAGCGATGTCACCGTCGCCAATCATCCGCAATGACGCGCCTGCCGCGCGAATTTGTTCCACGATTTCTTTGTGACGCGGACGATCCAGCATCATTACCGCCACATCCTGCACGCGCTTATTCACCGCGTGCGCAACAATTGCCAGCATCTCGGCGATCGGCATGTCGAGGTGAAGCGAATCGCCGCGTTTTTTCATGTACTCGATCACGCGCGGCCCATACGCCAGCTTCGACATGTAAAATGAAGGAATGTCGCGAAGCGCCACCTTTACTCCTTCCTCAGGGCTTGCTGCCGCAACGCAACTGATTGAATTCGGCGCGCCCTTGGAAATGTTCGTCGTGCCGTCGATTGGATCGAGGGCGATATGAAATTCCGGCGAACCCGGATACCATGTGCCGAGTTGTTCGCCTTTGAAAATGCCCGGCGCATTATCCTTGATTCCCTCGCCGATCACCACTTCGCCGCAGATGTTCATTAGATCGAACATGCCGCGAATGGCGTCGCTGGCTGCCGCGTCGGCCGCTTCCTTGTCGCCGCGCCCCAGCCAGCGCAACGAGTTCAGCGCTGCTGCTTCAGTTGCCCGCACAAAGTCCAGTTCGATGACGCGCTCAATGTCGTGATAATCCTGTTTCGGCAGTCGCAGAGCCATGGACCTGTGATCTTCACGCAGGTCGCTCGCGATGACAAGAACAACGCCGCTGGGAGACAATGCTTGATGCGCGCGGAACTTTTTCTTTCAATCGCAGCGTGTCTGCTGATGATCACGCGACTTCGCTGACTGGATCGCAATCGGCGGGCGTAGGAAAACAGGGAGCTGCTGTTTTTGCCACGACGCATTGGACTGTGGTGCTGGAGGCACAAGGCGAATCACCGGCGGCACAAGAGGCACTTGAAAAACTTTGCCGCACCTATTGGCAACCGATTTTCGCGTTTCTGCGACGACAAGGGGTTGGGCCGGACGAGGCAGAGGATATCACCCAAGGTTTTTTTGCCGAGCTATTGGAACGCAGAAGTCTCGACGCGGTGCGCAAGGAAAAGGGACGACTTCGTTCCTTTCTGCTTGGGGGATTGAAATATTTTCTCGCCAACGAGGGACGGCGGGCGATGGCGATCAAGCGGGGAAAAGGACAACGGCTTATTCCATTGGATGAACTGTGTGCCGACGATCGGATCGAATTCGAACCAGCGGATCCCATGACTCCAGAAATGATCTACGAGCGGCGCTGGGCTTTGACGGTATTGGACCGCGTGCTCAGCCGGTTGAAAGATGAATACCGCACGGGGGGTAATGACACATTGTTCGATTCGTTAAAGGAAGTGTTACCGGACGAACCGGGCTCGCCGTCACAGGCGGACATAGCCGCACGTTTGGGCATGACCGAGAATGCGGTCCGACAGGCGTTTTACCGATTTCGGCAACGCTACCAAGCGATCCTGCGCGAAGAAATTGCCCACACCGTTGCTACACCGGGCGATATCGAAGACGAGCTGCGTCATCTCATTACGGTGCTTGAGGCGTAACGCATGGAAGAATTTTACGGAGTACAAAAGGGAGCCTGCCCGAGCGACTCGACAATGATCAGGGTAATCAGAATTTGCCGGAAGTGTGGCGCCAAGATCTTTTCCGACGTGCCGGAAGGCCTTTGTCCCAGATGTGTGCTGAAAAGTGCGCTCAGCAATTTCCCAGACGCCGCTATAGCCAGGGGCGGCCTGTCCGCCTACTCCGCCGAAACAGCTGCGAACGCTGGATCGACGAAGGCGGACGACCCCGGCCCCTCGGACACGCCTTCAGCTGCTGATGAGAATGGAGCGCCTAACAACAAGAAGTCAGCTTGCGCCGCTGAGTTGCTAGGAGAGTTGGGCGATTACGAATTACTGGAGGAAGTTGGCCGCGGCGGGCAGGGAGTAGTGTTTCGTGCGCGGCAGAAAAGTCTGAACCGCACAGTCGCATTAAAAGTCATCAGCCTCGGTCAATGGGCGAGCAAAGCGCACTTGAAACGTTTCCGTCTCGAGGCCGAAGCGGCAGCTCGCTTGGAGCATCCCGGCATCGTTCCGATCCACGACGTCGGTGAGCGCGATGGCTCATGCTACTTCAGCATGAAATTCGTCGAAGGAGGGCAACTTGATGCAGTCGTTAGGCAGGCGCCGGTGTCGATCCGGCAGGCGGTGCAACTCATCGCGAAGGTGGCACGCACCGTTCATTACGCGCATGAACATGGAATTCTTCATCGCGACATTAAACCAGGGAACATTCTGCTGGATCATAAAGGCGAACCGCACCTGACCGATTTTGGCCTTGCTCGACTGCTGGAGTCTGAGAGCACGATGACGCGCACGCTGGAGGTGCTGGGCACGCCCAGTTACATGGCACCGGAACAAGCTGCGGGAAACAACGCGGCTGTCAGCAGCGCCACAGATGTGTATGGACTTGGCGCAGTACTTTACCAACTCCTGACGGGTCAGCCGCCCTTTGCCGGAGGAACAACATACGAGACGATCAAATTGTTGCTGGATACGGAGCCGCGGCAACCGCGCCTTTTGAATTCAAAGCTAGATCGCGATCTCTCAACAATTTGTCTCAAATGTCTTGAGAAAGATCCAAACCGCCGGTACTCTTCCGCTCTCGCGCTGGCTGAAGATCTCGAACGCTGGCTGAAGTATGAGCCGATCTTAGCCAGACACGCTGGTATCTTTACGCGTGGCAAAAAATGGGTGCGGCGCAAGCCAACCAGGGCGCTGTTGGCGGCATCTCTAATTGCATTGGCCGCTGCCCTTGGATGGAACATTTGGAGAAGCGAACTGATCCGTCATCCGGTAACAACCGGCGTTGCCGTTCTGCCATTTGAAAATTTAAGCGAGCAGAAAGAAAACGCAGCCTTTGCTGATGGTGTGCAGGACGACATTTTGACCAAGCTTGCGAAGATCGCCAACCTGAAAGTCATCAGCCGAACCAGTGTGATGGATTACCGCGGAAAGCGAAATGTGCGCCAGATCGGCAACGAGCTGCGGGTATCCCATGTTCTGGAGGGTAGCGTCCGCAGGAGCGGCACCCATCTTCATCTGAACGCGCAGTTGATCGACACGCGCACCGACACTCACATCTGGGCGGAACAATACGATCGCGATTTGAATGATTTGTTCGCAATCCAGAGCGAGATCGCGCAAAAAGTTGCTGACCAGCTTCGCGCCATGATCTCAGCCACTGAGAAAGTGGCGATTGAGCGGAGGCCGACCGGCGATCTCGTGGCCTTCGATCTTTATTCGCGAGCCAATGATATTCTTTTGGGGAGAAACAGTCGGAAAGCTGATTTCGGGCAAGCAGTCGATCTGCTGAACCAAGCTGTTGCGCGCGACCCATCATTTGTGGAGGCGTATTGCCAACTGGCCTCAACTCATGATGCGCTTTATTTCGATGAGATTGACCATACCCCGGCGCGGTTGGCTATGGCGAAGGACGCAATCGATTCCGCCTTTCGTCTGAAACCGGATTCAGGTGAAGCGCACCTCGCGCAGGCGCTACATCGTTATCGAGGCTACCTCGATTATGACAGCGCGCTGGCCGAACTGGAAATTGCCCGCCAGACGCTCCCCAATCATGCGCGAATATTCAAACTGATGGGTGCCATCCAGAGAAGGCAAGGGCACTGGGGAGCGTCTAGGCGAAATCTCGAGCGCGCTGCTGAGCTCGACCCCCGCGACACAGATACGCTCGACGTGCTTTCGTCCGATTACGCGCGGTTTCGCCGCTATGCGGAAGCAAAGACCTTGCTAACCCGCGCAGTAGCTGTCGCCGAACCCGACAACATCTCTATGAAACTAGCTCTTCCGGAGTGGGAACTGGAAGTCAACGCTGATACTCGCCCATTGCGTCTGGCAATCGATTCGCTTCGGACGACAAATCCCGCTGTTGGAACATCACATATCGCTACGAGTTGGCTCACATGCGCATTGGCCGAACGTGATGGAGTTGCCGCCACACGAGCCTTGAGCGCGCTGAATGAAAATGGAATTTTCTTAGCCGATAAGGTTCAATTCAATCGTCGTTTTGTCGAAGGCCTCATCGCGCGCATGACAAACGACGAGCGCAGAGCACAGCTGGCCTTTTTCGCTGCACGCGCAGAGCAGGAGAAAATCGTGGAGGCGCAACCGGATTTTGGTCCGGCTTGGTGCGTGCTGGGTATGATCGACGCTGGCCTCGGCCGGAAAGAGGAAGCGTTGCGCGAAGGCCGTCGCGCACTTGAGCTTCTTCCGGCGGAGAAAGAAGCACTCGTCGGCCGGTACCTCGTCAGATACTTTGCAGTGATTGCAGCGTGGGTTGGAGAGAAAAATCTCGCCTGCGAACGGCTTGCTGTCGTCGTCCAGCCGCCCAGCAACGTCAGCTATGGCGAACTGAAGCTGATGCCGTGGTGGGATCCCCTACGCGGCGATCCGCGCTTCGAAAAAATCGTCGCCTCCCTCGCACCAAAGTAATTCAACTGTAGTGGCAGGCGTGCCGCCTGCTTTTTTGGCAACTCTCGCTGTCGCAGCCGACACGGCTGCCTCTACAGCATTGCGACCTCTCCATTTTTCTGCGTAACGAGTCGCCAAACCTTACGGATACCCGGATGAACGGCCAGGAATGAGTTCTCAATGACGAGAAATCAAACAAGGCCAAACAAGGAAAAAGGAAATTAAACAAATGAAGAATCAAAATATCGGCTTCACAAGAAGCGCTCGCCTCTTCAGGTTGGTACCGGCACTGGCAATGACCGCATTGATTGTTGTGATCATGCAAGTCACCGGGCCATCGGCGCGGGCAGACTTTAACCTGGCCAGCCTGAGCGGTAGTTAAGCCGATGGCGCCTCGGGCTTCAGTTCCATCACGAACCAGCCAGCACACACGATCAGCGCATATGAGCCCGTTAGCGGTGTAGGGCTGTGGACGTTTGACGGCAATGGCAACGTCACGGCCAACCTGGTCTTGAACAATGGTGGCCATGTCGTCCATCCGAACTTCACCGGTACCTACACCGTGAATGCGAATGGTACCGGCACCATCAATTGGGTGTCATTTGGGACACCGAGAAGGCGCACCTTCGTAATTGGCGATGGCGGGAATCAAGTTAAATGGGTGGCAGACGATGTCCCCTCGGTTGGCGGGGTGGTCGGCGGCAGCGTGGTGAAACAGTAGCAGCTAGCGCCTCTCTGTAGCGGTTCGCAATCAGCCGTCGCACCTAACGAGTGTGGCGGCTGATTGTTTTGGACTTCATAGACCCTCGGGTGCTTGATATTCATTGCAGCCCGATCGCGAACTTTTCACGCTGCACAGGTTCGTTTCGGTTAGCACTGAAATCAGGTCACCGCGCCGACCGCTCCGCTTTAACGCCGCAACAATTTACGGTTCTTGCATCTTTCGGCGTAACGCACAGCCAAATTTTGCGGAGTACCTGAGTGAACGGCCAGAAATGAATTCTCAAAACGAGAGGTCAGCGAAGGCCAAAACAAGAAAAACTAATTAGAAAGAAACGACAACAATGAAGACAAAGCTAGTTAAGAGCATAGCAAGCTGTTCACTCCTGGCCTGCGCGTTCGTCAGTCTGGTCGCCGCGATGGTGCTTGGTACGTCCCATACCGCGCGGGCCGCGCTCGGTCCGCAAGCCTGCGGCGTGTACACGCTGAGGGGTTCCTATTTATTTGCCACGCACGGATGGAACATCGTCGGCGGTGTTGCGCAACCAAAAGCCATCGTAGAAGGGATCGATTTCAACGGGGATGGCACATTGGTAAGCCCATTCGCTACAGTCAGCATAAATGGCACGATTCTCCATTCCAGCGGATCGTTAGGAACCTACACGGTGAACACGGATTGTACGGGCACTGTCTCGTTTACCGGAGGCGCAAGCTTCGACATATTTGTCGAGCAAAACGGCAAGCAGCTTTGGATGATCCAGACCGGTCCAGGCTCGCCAGTGTTTGAGGGGACTGCAACGCGAGTGCCATAATAAAAGCTGTTCCGACGAGATTCGCCCTCTGACCGGCTATGGGATTTGGTGCGTTCCATCCGCGTCAAATCCATAGTCTTTTATGTAATGAGCGACCCAACATCGCCTATTTCTCCAACCCGGCGACGTGGTCAGCGTGCTCATGCATGCTGTGAGCGTGTAACGACGGGCGGATGCGCAGGAAGAACTGGAATGCGTAACCGAGATCGTCGCCGTAGTAGCGATCGAGAGAATCGGGGCGGTCGTTGATGGTGAATTGGGTGCCGAGACCGATGTCGATGCCGTTGCCATGCGACAGGTCGCGGACGTAACCGAGCGAATACCCGCTTACCGGAAAAATTTCGGACTCATCGAAAGGCTTGAGAACGAGTTCGTGTCCGGATTTTTGCACGCGCTCCCAGCGAAAATAAACCGTGTCGCGGCCACGCTGGTAATTTGATTCGATCAGGAACGATTGCGTTTTGCCTTCCTCAGTCGCGTTGTTCTGGCCCCAGACAAAGCTGTTCGACCAGTTGGTGTCATGGCCGAGCGGCAGATTGTAAATTGCGGAGGCAGTCGTGCGATGAATGTTCGTCTTGGAAGCGAGCTCTTCGGGACTCTTGATGTAACCGTACGAAACCTGCAGCGCCAGATTTGATGTGGGGTTCCAGGAAAGGCGGCCGCTGTATGAATCAAAACGTGGCCGATCGAAATCATATCGATCTTCATCCGGCTCGCGTCCGGTAAAGATGCTGCCCTCAAGTTTCAAGTTGCGCCATTGCGCGCCGAGAGTGGCAACGCCAAACGTAATGTGGGTCGAGTCCTGCCAGTGATGTCCGATCGGTGCGTCTGGATCGTCCATTGCCGACGGGCGATGCATAAATGCTGGCGGACCGAGCGCCGGCTCGCCCGGATAACCGAAATAGAAGTAGGCGCTGAGATCGTGCTCGAATTTTTGCGAGAGGCTGAACGAGAGTTCGTCGAACAAATCGTGCGGATGTTGTCGATCATGCAACGGTTGGCCGTTCCACGATTCGCCGGTTTGAAATAGAAGCGGATAACCGCGTCCGCCTTCGGTGAGCGGATCGAGGCTCATCATTAAGCGCGAACCGAACTGGGTGTTTTCGCCGAGCGGATGGGAAAACATCGCCATGAACCAGTTCGGCGCGTCGATGCGATCATCGCCACGCCGCGTACTCACATTCGTGTAACGTGGAAAAATCGCGCCGTGCAACATCAGCATGTCATCGCCAAACATGAACATGCGTCCGTACATCGGCGACGAATCCGGAATCCAGCTTGTGCCGGAGCCTTCGCGGCTCATCGGATCAGCGAGATCGATGGTGGAGTGCATCGACATTTCCATCCGCATCTCATGGCCCTCATGTGAAGGCGCGTGCATCTCGTGGCCGCCGTGATCATGCGACATGGCCATCTCGGCTCCATCGTGCATCAGATGGCCTGAGCTCGTCGTTGAATGTTGAGCGCCTGCTCGCGATTTATCCGATTTAGGCGTTGGACGTCTCTTTTGTTTTATCGGCACGAGTGTCATCCCGCATTTTGGGCAATTTCCCGGGTGATCGGTTATGACTTCGGGATGCATCTGGCAGGTGTATTTCTGCTTTTCCTCCTGCTCGTGCTCGTGATCGTGATCCATCTGCGGGCGATTGAGGTCAATCGCCCCTACCTGCGCGGTGACATTTGTCGCGACCGCGATAGTCATCGCTATGAGCAGGATTAGTTTGTTCGAGTTTGGAAATTCTGGTTGCACGTTTTGTCCTCTGAAGAGCGCACCGGACCGTCGGAGCCAAGGTGAGACACAGAAATTTTCGGCGAGGCGCCGAAAACGGCACGCGAGCCGGGTGCGCTCCCCAGAAGACGTGAATCTTCGCGATTAGACGCGGCTTGGCGGAGCGTGAGCGAGAAGGCTCTGCTGCAAAATCAATTCGGCGAACGAAAATGCGCCGGGTGGACCGGTGTCGAGTAACAGCGGCTCAACAGCGCGCGGCGAACACGCGATGAACGCCTCCGCCAGAACGGGAAAATTCGCGTCGCAGGATTTCGCATCGTTGCGTGCCCAATCTTTTGTTTTCGCAAAAACGACAGCGCGCAGAATTTTGCAGCACTGCACCTGCGAGGATTGTTCTTTTTGTTTTGCAGGCTTGGAATGGAATGGGCACTCGGTTTGCGCGTTGTCGATTTCGTTTGCGACCGCCGCGAATGCGCAATGATTACATACTGCGATCCACGAACAAATCGTGATTGCCGCAATCAAGGAACGCATACCTGCTCTCACACTCCCTCAATCGCTGACGCGACCTGATTGCTCAAATATTTTCTTCCACTTCGACAATGGGCGCAGCTCCGGTGGCGCTGACTTCTGGTGGCACCGACGGCGCACTCGGCGGCATGGCCGCTTGTGATTGGAGTGGTGTTTGTTTAATGCGTGTCGACATCAGCATCGCAGCAAACAGAAAAGCGGCTGCCAGATAATACGGAGCACCTGGAAGGTGAATGCCTCTTTTCGGATCGATGAACCATCCAAAAATTCTAAGGAATAACCATGGGCCAATAATGAACGTGATCGAACGCATGCTCTGCAGCGCGCCTTGTAATTCGCCTTGTTCGCGCTCGCTGACGCGATGAGTCATCATGCTCTGCGCGGCTGGCATGGAAATGTTCCAAAGTGAAATAATTGGGATCGAAGCCAGTAACCACGCGCCTGTTTTGGCGAGCCCGGCGACAAGCATTCCGCTCGATCCAAAAAACTGGCCGATGTAAAGTGTCCGTTTTTCGCCGAAACGTTTCACCATTCTACCAGTTAACCCGCCGGAAATCGCGGCGGTGACGATTCCGACAATCATGAGCGACAGTCCGATCATTCCCTGGCTCCAGGCGTAGCGATAGATCGCGTAAAGAGCCCACACGCTAAAAACATTGTGCGCGAGATAGGCCAGAAATTGGATCGTGGTCAGCCGCCAAAGTTCGTGATGAGAACGCAATAGCTTGAGTGACCCGACCGGGTTCGCGCGTCGCAAGTTGAATTCTTTCCGCTGATTTTTCGCCAAAGATTCAGGAACGAAAAAGTAGCCCCAGAGCCAGTTCGCCAAACTAAGCGCGGCTGCAATCCAAAACGCCAGACGCGGGTTAACGTCGCCAGCCAATCCACCAATTGCTGGTCCGAATGTGAATCCGACGCCGAATGCCACGCCGATCATCCCGAACGCTCCAGCTCGTTTTTCTTTTGGCGTAACGTCGGCGATGTAAGCCATCGCGGTGGGAATGCTGGAAGTTGTGATTCCTGAAATAATTCGACCCAGGAACAGCCAGCTCAACGTAGGCGCCATCGCCATCACGATGTAATCCAATCCAAGACCGAGATTTGAGAGCAGGATGATCGGCCGTCTTCCAAATCGATCTGACAAAACTCCGAGGAAGGGTGAAAAGAAAAATTGCATCACCGCAAAGACCACCGCGAATCGCGCGCTCCACTTCGCCGCGTCCGTCATCTCGCCACCAAGAAAATCCAGAATCAACTTCGGCAGAACGGGGATAATCAAACCCATCGCCAGGATGTCGAGAGTCACCGTGACGAGAATGAAAATAACCGCAGCTGGCCGAGTTTTCATGCTGAGTGGAGCATGAATGCAACGTTGTAGCGGCGGTTGTGTCAACCGCCGGCGCGCGCGTGCGCCGCCGACCAACGGCCCGAGGGCGGGCCGTCTCCATTGCTAACGCGTTGAGGACAACGCGTTCCACCTTGGCTATTTTGCGCGATGATGCCGCTTTCGTACCGCTCTCCAAAAACGGAAGTGCGCGGGAGCAAAATTCACGGACGCGGTCTATTTGCCATAGCTGACATTGCCAAAAACGAAATCGTCGCCGTCAAAGGCGGTCACATTGTTGACGGGAAAACTTTGCGTGAAAAAATTACGCCTGTGCTTGGCTCCGTGGAAATTCAGATCGACGAGGATCTGTTCACCGCGCCCGTGACGGAGGAAGAGCGGGAGTTGTCGATGCTGTATTCAAATCACTCATGCGATCCGAATCTCGGGGTGCGCGGCGAGATCACCTTCGTGGCCATGCGCGACATTCGTGCCGGCGAAGAGCTCACGCACGATTGGGCGATGACAGATGACGGCAATTACTCCGTGGAATGCAATTGCGCCGCGTCGAATTGCCGGAAGATCGTGACGGGCAAGGATTGGCAGCGGGCGGATTTGCAAAAGCGTTATGCCGGCTATTTTTCAGTCTATCTTGCGCGCAAGATCGCCCTGGTAAAACTTCGGCGATAGATGCCGCCAGCGAGAACTTCCGTTCCGTCGATATGAAAAAGCGTTTATTAATTTGGGTCATTGCGAGCGCCGCTCTGGCTGGAATGGCTGGTTGCGCGCAGACAAAAAAGCCGCCCGCGCAAACCAGGGCGATGCCGGCGGGTCTGCATTTCGATAAAGTCGGTTCGGTCACGCTTTATCCCGGCGAGCCGTGCGCGCCGCAGATCATGTTTAGTTTTCGGAGCGCGGGATCGACGGTCTTGCTTGGTGCGCCGAAATATCAAACGAAAGTCCTCACTGAAGCAGCAAAGGATAATCAGTCCGTCCATATTTCTGGAAAATGGCGACGTGGCGGACTGTCCAACTGCAGCTACGTTGAAGTCACCAGCGCGGAGGTAACGAGATGAAATCAAACCAAATCGAGGAGATACAAGGAAGCTTCGGCCCCGTTGCCATTCGCGCGCTAGCTGTAGGCGCGCAATCAATCGGCGCGATTGCAGCAGGCGCTATTGCGCTCAGTGCTGTCGCGATAGGCTTCATAGCGATTGGCCGACTGGTTATCGGCCGCGCAAAAATCAAGCGACTCGAAATTGGGGAGCTAAGAGTGACCCGCTTGCACGTGACCGATTCAATGGTCATGCCGCCCACCGATAGGTAGGGAAGGCGCGCTGCGCCCTCCGGACGTCGCAGCGCGATGTCTTTACTACTAGTAACGGTAATGCTCGGACTTGAACGGTCCGTCCACGGAAACGCCCAGATATTCGGCTTGTGCCTTTGACAGCTTTGTAAGTTTGACGCCGATTTTGTCCAGATGCAGGCGCGCGACTTCTTCGTCGAGTTTTTTCGGCAAAACGTAAACACCGACTTTGTAGGTGTCGCGATTTTTCCACAGATCCAATTGTGCGAGGACCTGATTGGAAAATGAATTGGACATGACGAAACTAGGGTGACCAGTAGCGCAACCGAGATTCACCAGGCGACCTTCCGCGAGCATGAAAATTTCGCGCCCGTTAGGGAAAGTATACTTGTCGACCTGCGGTTTGATGTTGGTTCTCTTGACGCCGTTTGCTTCGTTAAGAGCGTCCACCTGAATCTCGTTGTCGAAATGGCCGATGTTCGCGACAATCGCCTGATCTTTCATGCGCTGCATGTGTTCGAGCGTGATCACGTCAACGTTGCCGGTAGCAGTGATGTAAATATCGCCGCGGCCGAGCGTCTCTTCGATGGTCGTGACTTCGTACCCTTCCATCGACGCCTGCAACGCGTTAATCGGATCGACTTCGGTGATGACAACGCGCGCACCCTGTCCGCGCAACGATTGCGCGCAGCCTTTTCCGACGTCGCCGTAGCCGCAAATAACGGCCACTTTTCCGGAAATCATAACGTCGAGTGCGCGATTCAATCCGTCGACGAGAGAGTGCCGGCAGCCGTAGAGATTGTCGAACTTCGATTTGGTGACTGAATCGTTGACGTTGATCGCAGGAACGAGTAGCCGTCCTTCCTCGTGCATCTTGTAAAGGCGATGCACACCGGTGGTGGTCTCCTCAGACACACCGCGCCAATCCTTCATGATCTCGTGCCAGCGATAGGGATTCTCGCGCTGAATTTCGAGGAGGAGATCCTTGATAACTTGCTCTTCCTTGTTTGCCGACTTCGTTTTCGCCCAATCGCTGCCTTCTTCCAGCTCATAGCCCTTATGAATGAGCAATGTTGCGTCGCCGCCATCGTCGACCACGAGCTGCGGGCCTTTGCCTTCGGGGTGCGAGATCGCCCGGTACGTACACTTCCAGTAATCCTCAAGCGATTCGCCTTTCCACGCGAACACAGCAATGCCGCGTTTGGCGATGGCCGCCGCAGCATGGTCTTGCGTGGAAAAAATATTGCAGCTTGCCCAGCGCACACTAGCTCCAAGGTCCGTAAGTGTTTCGATTAATACCGCGGTCTGAATCGTCATGTGCAACGATCCAGTGATGCGCACGTCTGCCAGCGGTTTCTGTGGCGCATATTTTTCGCGGATCGCCATTAGCCCTGGCATTTCCTTCTCCGCGATAGAAATTTCTTTGCGACCAAAGTCGGCCAACGAAATGTCGGCGACTTTGTGATCGGTTTCAGTTCGTTCGATTGTCGATGTTTTCATAAAATTACTTGGCGGCCTTCCTTAGCTCTTCCGCCTTGTCAGCCTTTTCCCAGGTGATATCGGGATCGTCGATTTTACCGAAGTGGCCGTAATTCGTGGTCTTGGAATAAATCGGGTGAAGAAGGTTAAGCTGTTTGATGATGTCGGCCGGTTTGAAGCTGAACGTGGCGAGGACAGCCCGTTCGATTGCTTCTTCATTAACTGCATGCGTGCCGAACGTGTCGATGTGAACGCTGAGCGGCTCCGGATGGCCAATGGCATAGGCGAATTGCACTTCGCACTTTTTCGCCAGACCTGATGCCACAACATTTTTTGCAACCCAGCGTCCCATGTAGGCAGCGCTGCGATCGACTTTGCTGGGGTCTTTGCCCGAGAACGCGCCTCCGCCGTGCCGGCCCATTCCGCCGTAGGAATCGACGATGATTTTACGCCCAGTCAGGCCGGCGTCGCCCTGAGGGCCCCCGACTACAAAGTTGCCAGTAGGATTTACGAGGAATTGCGTCTTCTCGTTTAACATTTCCTCAGGCAATACTTTCTTAATCACTTCTTCGACTACGAAACTGCGGAGTTCCGAATGTTTCACGTCCCGCGTGTGCTGCGTCGAAACAACGACGCAAGAAATGCCGATGGGTTTGCCGCTTTCGTAGATCACCGAAACCTGCGATTTCGCATCTGGCCGCAGCCAGCCGACTTTGAAATTCTTGCGAATTCGGGTCAGTTCCCGCCCGAGCCGATGTGCAAACATGATGGGAGCTGGCATGAGTTCCGGCGTTTCGTCGCACGCGTAGCCGAACATCAACCCTTGGTCGCCCGCGCCTTGTTCTGCCGTGTCCTTACCTTCAACTGAGCGGGCGTCCACGCCCTGCGCGATATCAGGCGATTGCTTAGTAATGATGTTGGTGATGAAAAGTTTGTCGGCGTGAAATACGTCGTCATCATTCACGTAACCGATGCTGCGGACCGTATCGCGCACGAGCTGTTCGACAGGAAGCACACTCGCCAGCGGCTTGTCTTCAGACAGGCTTGGGATCGTGATCTCGCCCCCTACGACTACGATGTTGCTTTTGGCGAACGTTTCGCAAGCCACGCGGCTATGCCGGTCGTGTTCGATACATGCGTCGAGCACGGCGTCTGAAATGGCGTCGCACACTTTATCGGGATGACCTTCACCGACTGATTCGGAAGAGAAGATGTAACGGCGAGACATGGATTAAAGAACGTTAAAAGCGTTGAAAGTTGAGGCGTTAAAGGGTTAAAGCGGTTGTATTCACGGTCAGGCCTGACGCATCAACGCTGCAACGGTTTCATCGTTTCAATGGCTGGCATGAGCGACATATTGACCAATCATGATGCGTCGATATATCGTAGTCTCCAATCATGGCGTCAACCATTAATTTGTTGCGGTTGCTTGCCGATCCCACACGTCTGCGGCTGCTGCTGCTTCTGGAACAGGAGGAACTTTCGGTCGCTGAATTGCAACAAATTCTCGGCATGGGCCAGTCTCGCATATCGAGTCATCTCGCTCAGTTGAAGCGGGCAGGCGTCGTAGCCGATCGGCGTGTCGGAAAAAATGTTTATTACGGAGCGAATCCGAATGGGCAGAAGGCCAATCGGGAGCGTGTGGCGGAGATCACTCGGCTGCTGGCTCGCGAACTCCCCGAAGGCCCACGCGATCGCACAAATCTGAAGCTTGTGCTCCATCAGCGGCAGGATAAGGCGCGGAAATATTTTGATGAACTCGCCGGCAAATTCGGTCGAGGATATGTGCCGGGGCGATCGTGGCAGGCCCTTGCACACACGCTAATCACGTTGCTTCCGCCGTTGACCGTCGCCGATCTCGGAGCGGGCGAGGGGACACTGTCGCAATTGCTGGCAAAACGAGCGCGCAAAGTTATTGCTATCGATAATTCGCCGAAGATGGTGGACTTCGGATCCCGACTGGCGAAGAAACATGGATTCAAGAATCTTGAGTACCGGCTCGGCGACATCGAGGATCCGCCCATCTCGAAAGAGAGTGTCGAGCTTGCAATTCTGAGCCAGGCATTGCATCACGCCATTCACCCCGAGCGCGCGATCGGCGCTGCCCACCGGATCTTAAAACGTGGCGGACGTCTGGTGATTCTCGATCTTTTAAGCCATCGATTCGAAAAGGCGCGGGAACTTTATGCGGACCATTGGCTCGGTTTCAGCGAAGTCCAGTTGCACCAACTCCTCGAAAAAAGCGGATTTCGGGAGATTGAAGTCAGCGTGGTTTCCCGGGAAAAGCAGAGCCCGCATTTTCAGACTGTTTTCGCCGGCGGCATCAAGTGAACGCGGGAGCTGCGTCGACTGTCAATAGTTGACGGCGTTGGTTTTATGCTCTCAACCGAGAAATCTGTAGCCTTGTCCGGGTTCTTTGGAGAAGCGAGACGGCGCAAGATATATCGGGTGGCTGCGGCATACATCATTGCAGCGGGCGGCATTATTCAATTGGCTTCGGCGGCTTTTCCCGCATGGGAATTGCCGAACTGGACCTTGCGGGTGCTGATCGTGTCTTTGCTGATGGGATTTCCGGTGGCGCTCATGCTTGCATGGGCGTTCGACATTACCGCGGATGGCATTCAGGTCACTGCTGACGGAGCTACGTCAAAGGGCCAGGCTGCTCGCAATGTGATCGTACTCATTGCGTGTGGACTGATCCTCTCCGGCGGTGCCGGATTGTTTCTGCTGCCTCGCGTCGCTGCCCATAAGGTCGACAGATCCATTGCAGTGTTGCCATTTCAAAATCTCAGCGATGAGAAGGAGAACGCCTACTTCGCAGATGGTGTTCAGGACGATCTACTCACGAACTTGTCAAAAATTGGCGACCTGAAGGTGATCTCGCGAACATCGGTGATGCCTTATCGCGCTACACAATCTAATGCTCGCGAGATTGGAAAGGCCCTCGGTGTCGGAACTATTTTAGAAGGAAGTGTTCGCCGCGTTGGGAATCGAGTCCGCGTAAATGTGCAATTAATTAACGTTGAGAACGATCGGCACATCTGGGCGGAAGATTACGATCGAGAGCTAACGGACGTGTTCGCGATTCAAAGTGATCTCGCTAAAAAAATAGCGGGCGAGCTGCGCGCAAAATTGTCGACAACTGAGAAAGCGCAGATTGAACGCAAGCCAACTGAGAACAGCGAAGCGTACCTCGCCTTTGTTCAGGGGCACGATCTTCTTACGCGGCCAGATCGATTGCGCGCCGACACCGAAAAGTGTGAGCAACTGTTTGAAAGAGCCACGAGCCTGGATCCACATTTTGCGCGGGCATTTGCAGCATTGGCGTGGGTGGAAAACTGGATGTATCACAGTTTCGATCCCACCCCAGCCCGTAAGGCAAAAGCGCAGGCCGCGGCTGAAGAAGCCCTCCGTTTAGAGCCGGACCTTCCGGAGGCACACCTGGCGTCGGGCTTTTATCATTATTATTGCGAGCGCAATTACCAGAGCGCTTTGGACGAATTCGCCATAGCCAGGAAAAGTTTGCCGAACTCCGCCGAAGTTTATCTCGCGATTGGAGCGATTCAGCGGCGTCAGGGCAAATGGGCTGAATCCACCGCGAACATGGAGAAAGCGGCTTCGCTGAGTCCCAAGGATGCATTTCTTCTCATGAACCTCGCCGACAATTATCGCGCCGCTGACGATTTCGAACGTGCGGATACCCTTTTCGATCGAGCGATCGAAGTCGCACCGAACTCAGTGAGCGCGCGGATGGGCAAGGCGATGCTGGCCGTGGATTTGAAAGGCGATCTGTCCGAGATCGACAAACAATTGGCGCAAATTCACCCAGGCGCTAATTCCGATGCGGAAGGGACGCTTGGCCGGGCGTATCTTCTGATGCTGCAACGGAAGTTTGGCGACGCCGTGGCCATTCTAAAACAATTGCCTGCAGACGTTCGCAGCGACGACAAACCGAAAGAGTATCTCGAGGGCGCTCTTTACACTTTCGTCAATGATAAGGAGCATGCGCGTTCGGCCTTTCAACGTGCCCGTGCGATTCTGGAAAAGGCGATACAGCAAGGTTCGGATGATGCGTCGCGTCACATGGTGTTGGGGATGGCACTTGCCGGTCTGGGTGAAAAAGATGCGGCCATCGCCGAAGGCAAACGCGCCGTGACGCTTCTTCCTGAATCTCAGGACGCCTTGGATGGGCCAAAGATGACGCTCATGCTGGCACAAATTTACGCATGGACGGGCGAAAACGACGCGGCTCTCGAACTTCTTGAACGCTCGTTGATCACTCCAGCCGGAGTCACGGTCCCTTCACTAAAACTTGATCCGATTTGGGATCCGCTGCGATCTGATGCCCGTTTTCAGGCGTTGGTCGAGATCCCCCAAACGCCCGGAACCGAGTTGTCGATGAATTGCAGGTAACGAACGATTCGCCTTTCGACGCAGCAATCGATTTGGCAAAAGTGAATGTTGCGCCTCAATTTGTGTCTACAGTCAGGACTGCAGTATAGTTCCGCGAATCAAAACTCTTCCTATGACCGGCTTCTTTGAGGAGGTAAAACGGCGCAAAGTTTATCGCGTCGCGGCAGCCTACATCATTGCTGCGGGCGGCATTATCCAATTGGCTTCGGCTACGTTTCCAGCATGGGAACTGCCAAACTGGTCGCTGCGCCTGGTGATTCTGTTGCTGCTCGTCGGATTTCCCATCGCCCTGATTCTTGCGTGGGCGTTCGATATCACGGCGCAAGGTATTCAGACCGCGCCTGAGACTACCGCGCCGAGGACCCGTCGTCGGCGGAACATAATTATGCTGATTGCCACGGGCGTAGTTATTTCCGCGGCCGCAGGCTTTTTTCTCTTGCCTCGAGTGGCTGCGCACAAGGTCGACAAGTCAATTGCCGTCCTGCCGTTCGAAAATCTGAGCGACGAAAAAGAAAACGCATATTTTGCCGACGGTGTGCAGGACGACGTGCTTACCAACTTGTCGAAGATCAGCGATCTGAGGGTGATTTCGCGCACGTCGGTGATGCAATACAGAGGCAAGCCGACGAATCTTCGCGAAATCGGCAAGTCGCTCGGCGTTTCCAATATTCTTGAAGGAAGCGTACGCCGCTCGGGAAATCGGGTGCGCGTCAATGTACAATTAATCGATGCCAACACCGATGAACACGTCTGGGCAAATGATTATGACCGTGACGTGACCGATGTTTTTGCGATTCAGAGCGATCTCGCCCGCGAAATTGCCAACGCGCTGCAAGCGAAGCTGTCTCCCGCGGAAAAATCGCAGATGACGCGGAAGCCGACCGAAAACGGCGAGGCTTACCTGGCGTTCGTGCAGGCGCATGATCTTTCCTGTGCTTTTGAGGATTCGGCAAAACTGAAACAAAGCGAGCAGCTTTATCAGCGCGCCGTTGACCTGGACCCAAACTTTGCTCTCGCGCTGTCGCGCTATTCGCAATTGGAAAGCTGGATGTTGCGTACCCATGAAGGCACATCCGAACATCGCGAACGAGCGCGTAGCTTGGCCGAGCGGGCTCTCCAATTACAACCTGATTTGCCGGAAGCGCATCTCGCGCTGGGATTTTCGTATTATTATGGCGACAATAACTACGAGGCCGCTCTAAGAGAGTTTGAGATCGCACAGCGTGGATTGCCTAACGAATCAGAAGTTTATCTGGCCATCGGCGCGATCCAGCGTCGGCAGGGAAAGTGGGACGACTCCACCGCAAATCTCGAGAAGGCGGCCAGTTTGAATCCAAAGGATACCTGGCCGCTGCAAAATCTCGCTTTTAATTATCAGATGCTGCGAAACTTCGATGCCGCTAACAGAACGGTCGATCGCGCTCTCCAGATTAACCCTCAAGCGCTGGGACTATGGGAAACCAAGGTCAAACTTGCCATCGCCGAGAAAGGCGACTTCAGCGTGTATGAGCGAGCGGTGGAGAAAGGAAAATCTTTTCCGATTAGCGACGAAGAGCGGCTTAAGATGCTCGGCGACCATGCCAATCTTCTCCTGTTGCAACGCAAATACCAAGAGCTTTTGCAGTTGGGTCAAACGTTTCCCGACGATTCATTCGCGACTGTTCCGGGTTCGCTGGCCCTGAAGTATTTTACGATCGGCATTGCTCAAAAAAACTTGGGCGACGACGCGGCGGCCCGGGGTGCCTTCATCAAGGCGAAGAACATTTTTGAAGAGCAACTGAAGCAAAAACCGGATGACGCGGATCTGCACGTGCAAGTGGCGAAACTGCTAGCGTGGCTCGGCGAAAAGGACGCCGCAATCGCAGAAGCGCAGCGAGCCACTGATTTGCGACCGGAAAGCAAGGATGCATTCGAGGGTCCGCGCATCACGGAGGACGTCGCGCAGGTTTATGCGATCCTCGGGGACAACGCCCGCGCAATCGAGTTGCTGGATGGATTGTTGAGCCGGCCCAGCGAAGTGACCTTGCAGACGCTAAAAATTAATCCCGCATGGGACCCACTTCGGAATGATCCAGGGTTTCAGGCACTCTTTGCCAGATACGCGGGAAAAGCGTAAGGGCTGATCTCTCGACCGTCATTCCGAACCTAGCCGCGGATGCCGGTGCGAAACGCAGAGACAGGTTCAACGGATGTGTCGACTTCGCTCGACATGACAACGAAATTTGCATGCGCTGTTCTCCTTCTTCTCGCGATCACAGCGTCGGCGCAGGCAGAGTGGAAAATCTCCTCAGCCGAATCGGAGTCCGGCCGCGGAGGCATTGAGCATCGGCACGTCATCATAGAAGACGCTACCGGCGGTCACCGCGTGACTGTCGATGTTGCCGTTTTCTCCGCTAAGTCGACTGCGTTGCGCGTCATCGATAATCCTGACGCCCAAAGCCTCGGCGCAATAATGAAGCAAGAAAAATTCGTGTGTGGTGTGAACGGCGGTTATTTCGACACCGAATTCAAGCCCATCGGCTTGCGAATAGCCGACGGTGAAACTTTTTCGCCGTTACGGCGGGCGCGTCTGATTACTGGAATCTTGCTTCAGTCGGACCGCGGCATCGATGTCATTCGCGTAAATGAGTTCTCTGGCACAAAAAAAATAATCGCCGCAGTTCAATCCGGACCATTTCTCGTCGAGGGAGACAAACGCATTCGCGGGCTGAATGACTCACAAGTAGCGCGCCGAACCTTTGCCGGAATAGCCACGAATGATCGCGCCTTTCTGGGCTTTTGCTCAGATGTGTCGCTTGCAGAGTTGGCAAACATCGTCGCCACGACGCCCATCATTGCCGATTCGAAAATCCGACGCACAGTGAATCTCGACGGTGGTTCATCAAGTGCGTTCTGGTTCGCACGCGAGGACGGCAGCGCATTTTCAATCTCAGGGCGAAAACCAGTACGCGATTTTGTGGCCGTCGTGCCGAAATGATAGCGGCTTGTCATCCTGAACGAGGCGAAGGGTTTCTGATTATTCATCAAGAACACCGCCAGAACGAGGTCCAGAGATGCTTCGCGTCGCTCAACATGACAGGTAGTCTCTAGAGCTGTGAAAACATTTGGCGGATTCAGATCGGGCAACAAATTCTTCTACGGCGAATTGCGCGGCGATGAAGTGCATCGGCTGTCACAGCCGTACTGGATTGAAATTCAACCCACGGGCGAAATACTGCCGTTCGCGAATCTGCAAATCGATGTTCCAGTCGCGCCATCGAAATTGATCGCGGTGGGATTGAACTATGCGGACCACATCGCGGAGATGAAACGCACTGAAATCGGCGCGCCTTTAATTTGGTTCAAAGCCCCTAGCTCTCTGCTCGCGCATCAGGGCGTGATCGAAATAGCGTTTCCCGAACACCAAACGGATTTTGAAACCGAACTGGCTGTCGTGATGGGCTCGTGCACGAAAAATGTCAGCGCAGACAAGGCACTCGATCACGTTTTCGGTTACACGATCGGCCTCGATATCACCGATCGCGATTTGCAAAAACAGGAGAAGCAATTTGGTCGCTGCAAATCCTTCGACTCCTACACACCGATAGGACCTTTCGTGTACGCCGATGCCGACGTGCGCGATGTGTCGATAAGATTGTGGCAGAACGGCGAGCTCCGCCAGAGCACGCGCGCGAGTCGAATGATCCATCCAGTTGCACAGATTATTTCATTCGTTAGTCAATCGCTGACACTTTTGCCTGGCGATGTGATTCTAACTGGAACGCCCGCCGGCGTTGGCCCGATTCAAGCCGGAGATCAGTTGGAAGCGGAGATCGATGATTGGCCGCGCTTGCGCAACGCGGTCGCGATCGCGGAAGGATGTTCGACCAGCAACCCAAAACAACGTTAGAGGACACAATTTGAAACACTTGCTTACGACCTCGCAGTGTAGATGTTTCGAATTAAAGATGCGCCCTAGGCGCAAGAAATATCGCGGAAAAAAATGAAAAGTTTTGCTGGACTCTCAAACCAGACCTCTGCGATAACGGAAAACCTCGGAAAACCCGTACCGAATTTAATCGGTTATCAAACTCGTGCTTCAACTATGAAAACACTACTCACTATCTGTCTCTCTACAGTCGCGTTTGCGTTGGTTTCGCTCGCGCAAGTTCCGCCTCCGGGACAAGCGCCGCCTGCAACCGGTGGTACGAGTCCAAATGCTCAGGCGCCGGGGAATCCGGCAGCCGCGGCCCAGCAGCCGCCTGCCACAAATGTGCCGCCGGGGCAGCAACCGCCACCTCCGGGAGAACCCGGAGCGGCAGGACAGCCTGCAGCAGGACAAGCTCCAGCAGTAGGCCAACCTGGAGCGCCAGGCGCGGTGACCAGTCCAGCAGCAGTTGGCGCAACAAGCCCTGCTGCGGCAGCTGCCACAAGCCCTGCTGCAGCCGCTACAGCCAGTCCGGAAGAGCCTGCCGGCTTTTTGGGCGGTAACTGGTTGATCGACAAGTTTCACAAAGGCGGTCCGATAATGTGGCCGATTCTGATCGTGTCGATTGTAGCGCTCACCGTTGTGCTCGAGCGATGCATTTGGTGGGGTGGCCGCTGGTTCCGGCGCGATCCGAAACGGATCGAGAAAGTTTTCACCGCAATTGAAAATGGCGACACTGCCGAGGCTTCGAGGCTTTCGCGCAGTTCCCGCGACCCTGTGCTGCGAATGCTTTGGAACGGTCTGAACCATCAACACAGCTCGCTCGAAGCCGCGCTGCAGGTTGCCGCGGGCATCGAGATAAAACGCGCCGGGCGCTTCCTGGTAGTTATGGATACACTGGTAACGCTCGCGCCTTTGCTGGGTCTGTTGGGCACAATCACTGGTCTGATCAGGTCCTTCAGTTTTCTAGGCAACGAAGAACTTGCGGTGCAAGCCGTCACTGGCGGTATTGCCGAAGCACTCATTGCCACGGCGTGCGGTCTTGGGATCGCAATTTTTGCGTTGATTCCGTTTAACTTTTTCACCTCTCGCGTGTCTAACTTGGAGTTCGAATTGCAAACGGCAGCCACCAATTTGGAAGTTATGCTTCAAGCCCACGGCGCAGACCGACACGTATCGCTCGAGAGTGGCACGCCCTCATCAGCAACGCGGTCTTCAATCTAGCAATCTAGTATGCGCGTAGCGTCACCCATTCCACATAAGAAAGCGCGGATCGAGATCATCCCGTTGATCGACATCATGTTCTTTCTGCTCGCCAGTTTTATGATGGTGAGTCTGAGTCAGGTCCACATGAAGGGTATCAAAGTGAATCTGCCCTCGGGCGTTTCGGGTGAAGTCCAAACAAAACGTGAATATGTCAGCGTTTCAGTCGACAAGGATGGCCATTATTTCTTTGATAAGGACGAAGTCGCCGACACGGAATTGCTGAACCGTCTGAAGATGGCGCATCAATCGGCCCCTGACGCGAAGGTCTTCGTTCGAGGTGACAAGGATTCAGTCCACCTGAACGTTGCCCATCTGCTGGACCTTGTTCGCGCGGCTGGGTATTACAAGATTTCCTTCGAGATTAAGAGCGAATCGCTAAAGGCCGTTCCCGGATCAAAATCATTTTAATATGGCCGAAGCGCTAAAACAAACGCAAACGCGAGGCAGCCAGCTCATATACCGGCCACCGCCGGCATGGTATTTCTGGACGGCACTTGGCGCTGCATTAGCAATCCACGTGACAGCTGTCGCCGTATCTCAGCAGCACGAAGCTCCTCCGGTGGATTTACCGCCTCAGCCACCGCAAGTGGTCGAAGCGGTGCTCGCGCCCCCTGAGTCAACTCCGCCGCCTGAAGACATTCCCATTCCAGAGCCTCCTCCTCCGCCGGAGATTCAACCGGAGTTCGTTGAAGAAAGAACCCCGCCACCGAGACCACAACAAACGACCCAGAAATTCGTGCCAGTGAAGAGCCCGGGACCGATGTCGATGTCGCGAGCGAAAGCCCTCGCGGTATATGCGCCGCGTCCGCAGTACCCGTATGAGGCGCGTTCACGGCACGTTACCGGGAGCGGCGTTATCGTCTGCACAGTGGAGTCAGGAAGTGGCAACGTCAGTGGCTGTTCTGTTTCGTCAAGCACTGGCAACTCCATCCTCGATAATGCCGCCACCAGCGCGTTTCGGCAGTGGCGATTCAGACCTGGAACAGTTTCGAAGGTGAATATTCCGATTACCTTCACCATGACGGGGGCTTCCTACTAGACATGAGACTATCCTCGCCAGTTCCGAAGAAACACGCGCGCATCGAGATCATACCCTTGATCGACATCATGTTCTTTCTGCTTGCCAGTTTCATGATGGTGAGTCTGAGCCAGACGCATATGAAAGGCATTCGCGTTAATTTGCCGGCTGCAGTTGGGCCGCCGCCAAGCGGAGTCAAGGACTTCGTCTCGATCAAAGTGCTGGAGGGAAACGCGGTGTTCTTCGACAACGTGTATGTGCCGGATGATCAGGTAATGCCTCGACTATTCCAGCTTCACAGGGCGAACAAGGATATTAAAATCTCAATCAGCGCGCAGCCGATGGCTATGTATGGCGACGTAATCGGAGTTCTCGACAAAGTCCGATCGGTCGGTATTACAAAAGTTGGATATCAGATTAGGGCAGCCGGCGGTGTCACCCAAACAGGGCCCGCTCCTCCCGCTCCTGCTCCACCACCTCCCAGTCCTTAGTCGCCGAATTCAAGCCGTCGAAGCCTGAGGGCGAGCGCGCGAATCGCTTTGGCGCGATGGCTGATGGTGTTCTTCACTTCCGCGGGCAGTTCAGCGAAGCTTTGCTCGAATCCGTCAGGGACAAAAATTGGATCGTAGCCGAATCCAGAATCGCCTCGCGGCTCATCAGTGATTCTTCCTGCAACCGTTCCTTCGAAGGTTTCGAGGAGATTGCCGTTCCGCGCGAGCGCCACAACGCAGCGAAATCGAGCGCGACGCCGATCCTCCGTGGCGCGAACGCGCTCGAGTTCGCGAAGTAATTTGTTGATCTTGTCTGTGTCCGTCGCGTTCGCGCCAGCATAACGCGCCGAATAAACTCCCGGTGCACCGGCGAGGGCGTCAACCTCCAACCCCGAATCGTCGGCAATCACCAAGGCTCGCAATTGTTTTGATGCGGCGAGAGCTTTCAGTGTCGCGTTTTCCTCGAAGGACGTTCCGCTCTCACGACTCTCCGAAACGTTGGGATGCGCCCCGAGATCGCGGACTATAAAGTCCGGTCCGAGAATATCCTCGATCTCGCTCGTCTTATGTCTGTTGCGCGTTGCGAGTACAAGCTCGATCACCGTTCAATTGAAATGTGGAAATCGGAAAACAAGAGTAAATTCTAGTTTGTTTCCCTGGCTTCTGGTTTCCTGATTTACCTGAAATGAGTACCGACCGACGCAAACCATATCCGTTCGATCAGATCGAGCCGAAATGGCAAGCCATCTGGGACGAGCGCCAGTTTTTTCACGCGCCGAACCCTGACGAGAAAGGTTTCGATCCTGCAAAGCCAAAATTTTACGTGCTCGACATGTTTCCTTACCCGAGCGGGGCGGGGCTGCACGTCGGTCATCCGGAAGGCTACACCGCCACCGACATCGTTGCGCGCTACAAACGCCTGCGCGGCTTCAACGTTTTGCACCCAATGGGCTGGGACGCATTTGGTCTGCCTGCGGAGCAATACGCGATAAAAACCGGACAGCATCCGGCGATCACCACGCGTGAAAATGTGGCGAAGTTCAAGAGCCAATTGAAGCGGATCGGTTTTTCTTACGATTGGCAACGGGAGATCAACACGACGGACCCGAAGTATTACAAATGGACACAATGGATTTTTCTCCAAATCTACAACTCCTGGTTCAACCCGGAGACAAAGCGGGCTGAACCGATTTCCACCTATCGAGGAACCGATCCAAACACTGTCCGTCTCGCTTATGTCGCTGATGTTCCAGTCAACTGGTGCCCTGAACTCGGCACAGTTTTGGCCAACGAAGAAGTTGTAGATGGCAAGAGCGAGGTCGGTGGTTTCCCGGTTGTGCGAAGGCCGATGCGGCAATGGACGTTGCGTATCACTGCCTTTATCGAGCGATTGCTTGAGGGACTCGACGAGTTGGATTGGCCAGAGGGAATCAAACTACTCCAGCGTAACTGGATTGGCCGAAGCCAGGGTGCGGAGATCGATTTCAAAATTGAGAATGTAGATCAGCAGATTCGCGTTTTCACTACGCGACCCGACACTCTTTACGGCGGTACGTTCCTGGTGCTCGCGCCGGAACATTCGTTGGTTGATTTGATCGTTACTGAGGAGCAATGGCCGACGGTGCGCGAATATCGCGAGCGCGCCGCGCGTAAAAGTGAGCTGGAGCGTGCCGATCTATCAAAAGAAAAAACCGGTGTGTTCACTGGAGCGTACGCGATTAATCCAGCCACCAATAATAAAATTCCAATCTGGATCGCGGATTACGTGCTGCTTGGCTACGGAACCGGCGCGATAGGCGGCGTGCCGGCGCACGATGAACGCGATCTTGAATTCGCGAAGAAATTCAATCTTCCGATTGTGGTTGTTGTTCAGCCAACCGGAGATGAGCCGGCACTTGGCTTCACTGGTGAAGGCATCGCCATTAACTCGCCGATCATCAACGGCCTAACGAGCATTGAGGCGAAAAAGAAAATCACCGCCTGGCTCGAAGAGCGCGGCCTCGGTAAACGCGCGATCAATTACAAACTCCGCGACTGGTTATTCTCGCGTCAGCGATACTGGGGCGAGCCGTTTCCAATTGTTTGGGAGAACGGCAAACATCGCGCATTGCAGGAAAAAGAATTGCCAGTCGTTCCGCCGCCGCTCGACGATTATAAACCCAGCGGTTCTGCAGAGCCACCCCTGGCAAAGGCAAAAGAGTGGATCCGTTACTCCGACAAGGCGATGCGTGAAACGAACACCATGCCACAGTGGGCAGGTTCATGCTGGTATTACCTGCGCTTCTCCGATCCGCACAATGACGAGCGATTCGTTGGTGAAGAAGCGGAGCGTTACTGGATGGGCGGCGACAAACCTGGGGGCGTAGATTTGTACGTTGGAGGAACTGAGCACGCAGTATTGCATCTGCTTTACGCCCGGTTTTGGCAAAAAGTATTATTTGATCTGGGTTACGTCTCGAAGCCGGAACCGTTTCAGCGGTTGGTGAATCAGGGAATCATCCTCGGCGAGGACAACCAGAAGATGTCGAAATCGCGCGGGAACATCGTGAATCCCGACGACGTGATCGATCAGCACGGCGCGGACGCTTTTCGTTGCTACGAAATGTTCATGGGACCGCTCGAGCAAATGAAACCGTGGAGCACTCACGGCGTCGAAGGCGTCGCGCGCTTTCTGGCCCGCGTCTGGCGCCTGCTCATGACGGAGAACCAGGGAGGCGAATGGGAATTATCAAACAGGATCAAGCTTGTCGATGCCACCAAGCCGCAGCAAAAGCTGCTGCATGCCACTATTAAAAAAGTGACGGCGGATATCGAGTCCTTCTCATTTAACACGGCCATTTCGCAGATGATGATTTTCGTGAATGGGTTTACGAATGCCGAAACGATCCCGTTGTTGGCCATGCGGACATTCCTGATCCTGCTCAATCCATTCGCTCCCCACATTTCATCCGAGCTGTGGGGGAGATTGAATGCTGAATTTGGCGATGCGCGCGAAGATGTTACCCAACAATCATGGCCGACTTACGACGAGCAACTGCTCGTTGAAGACGAAGTTGAAATCGTGATTCAAATCAACGGCAAACTTCGCGATCGGGTGAAAATGCCAATTGTGGCTACCGAGGAGGAATTGAAGGCGGTCGCGCTGTCGAACTCCGAAAGTTCAAGACCGGCTCGCCGGTAAGGCGGTTCGCAAAGTGATTGTTATTCCAAAAAAACTCGTCAACGTCGTCATCACCTGATTCAAATGAGCGACATGTGGAAGGAATTCAAAGAATTCGCCGTCAAGGGTAACGCCATCGATCTCGCTGTCGGCGTCATTATCGGCGCGGCCTTCGGAAGTATTATTACTTCGCTCGTGAAAGACATCTTAATGCCTCCGATAGGCTTGCTCACCGGCGGGCTCGATTTTTCCAACAAGTTTATTGTTTTAAAGGCCGGCCGGGATGGCATGACTAATTTCGCAACTCCGGCTGACGCAATAGCCCACAAGGCGATCACCTGGAATTACGGCAACTTTATTACCCTGGTTATTAACTTCGTCATCGTTGCGATCTGTATTTTCCTTGTCGTAAAAGCAGTCAACAAGATGAAGCGCCCGGCCCCGAACGCCGCGCCGGTATCAAAAGATTGTCCTGCATGCGCGATGACTATCCCAATCAAGGCGACCCGGTGCCCACATTGTACTACCGAATTGAAGCAAACATTTCCGGCGTAAGCGCTAAAAACGACATTACGGTCGGCCAGAAGATCGGGGTGTCAGAGTTACTCGTGAATTGTTTCTACCTAGGGAATTTCCGCAAAAATCGCTTGCCCCAGGCTGACCGAACTGCTATGAAGGCCGGAAACGCCGATGCCTAGATGCCTTAACCTGGCGCTCGCGGGAGCTTTAGCTTGCTTTGTCGTAGGCTGCGCGACGCAATCAACAAAACCGAGTCTCACCACCGGTGGACAGCGCCTTCCAAAGGTGCGCACGACTGCGTACACACAACACGAAGGAGGCAGCGGTGCTCACAACGCGGTCGGCACGTATCTCTCCGGCCGACAGGTCTTAAGTGCAGCTTCGGATTGGTCGCGATACCCGCTCGGAACGCGCTTTCGCCTCGTCGATAGTAGCGAAGAATACGTGATCGACGACTACGGCAATGCTTTGGTCGGCACCGACACTATCGATCTTTATAAGGGCAGTCGGTCGGAGGTAAGAGACTGGGGTGTCCGATATGTCGACATCGACATTTTGCAATGGGGTTCGGAGGAAGAAAGTTTGAAAGTTCTTGCACCGCGTTGCAAACACAATTGCGTTCGGAAGATGGTCGCAGCTCTCGAAAAGAAGAAGAGCAAAGCCGTCGCGCAAAATACTCCCCGACACACTTCGGCTTCAAATTAGCAGCGGGCGACGAGCGGACCAGCGCGATAGCCAGCGCTAACCCGACACCGAGTTGCTTTTGATTTACTGCAGATCACACTGCATTTTCCTCGCCAATGAAAATCTTCGTAGTTGGCGGCGCAGGCTACATCGGCAGCGTTTGCTCTGAGCTCTTGCTGAATGAGGGGCATCAAGTTGCCATTTTCGATAATTTGAGTGAAGGCCATCGGAGCGCCGTTGATCCCCGCACGGATTTCATTGAAGGCGAGCTTGCGGATCGCCAGCAAATCGAGGCTGCCCTTTCCACTCATCGCCCCGACGCCGTAATGCATTTCGCCGCGAATGCGCTCGTTGGCGAGTCGATGCAAAACCCATCCAAGTATTTCCGCAATAATGTTTGCAATGGATTGAATTTGCTCGACGCCATGGTCGCGACCGGTGTGCGCCGGATCATCTTTTCGTCGACATGCGCCCTATTTGGTCCGCCCGATCGCCTCCCAATCGACGAAAGTGCGCAGCCGCGTCCCATCAGTCCCTACGGCGAATCCAAACTTGCGTTTGAAAAAATTCTGCGCTGGTACGACGAAATTCATGGGGTGAAATATGTTTGCCTGCGCTACTTCAATGCTTCAGGCGCAAGCGAGAAATTCGGCGAGGACCATCGACCGGAGACGCATCTCATCCCGGCAGTGTTGCAGGTGGCGCTCGGCCAAAAACCGAACGTCGAGATTTACGGCACCGATTACGATACACCGGATGGAACCTGTATTCGCGATTACATTCACATCCTCGATTTGGCTAAGGCGCATGTTCTGGCTCTTCGCGAATCGGCCAGCGGCTGTTACAACCTCGGCACCGGTGGCGGTTCAAGCGTTCGAGAAGTCATCGAATCGTGCCGCAAAATCAGTGGGCGAAAAATTGAAACGATCGAAAAGCCGCGGCGACCTGGCGATCCGCCCCGGCTCATCGCTTCATCAAAGAAAATCCAAAAGGAACTTGGCTGGCAACCGCAATTCCAATCTATCGATACAATTGTCGAGAGCGCCTGGAAATGGCATCAGAAGTTTCCTCGCGGCTACGAAAATTAAAGTTGGCGCAAGCGCTGCTGTAGAGTTCGGTGTCCTCAGCGGAAGCTCGCGGCGCGGCAAATTAAGATTTTTGCGCTGAGGACAGCGCACACTACAGCAGCACGTCGGCGAGAGCTGCTTCAACCGTCTTAATTTCTAGATCCTTTAGCTTGCCGCTCAGGGGCCTGAGAATCCTTCGGTTCTCATTCATTGGCGCCCAAACGTCTGGATCGGTAGGACCGAACAGGAGAATGCAATTTGCGCCAGCTGCTGCAGCGAGATGCGATATTCCACTGTCATGACCGATGTATATCGACCGCTCGAGGACGGCGGCGAGGCGAGGCAGCGGCAGATTCCGGGCGAAACGCACGCCGCGATTCTTCCATTCGCGTTCCAATTGATTGGTCTGAGCTTCGTCAGCCTCGCCTGAGACCACCATCAGGCCTTCGATGTTGGCGAAACGACTGCCCGACGAAAACAAGGTAATCCAATTTTCCAAGGGCCAGTTCTTTTCGTGGCTGCCGCTCCCCGGGTGTATGGCGATAATCGGTTGGGGCATCGACGCGAGAAATTCGCCGGCAAACTCCCGATCTTCTATTGAAGGAAAAATTCTCTCGGCAAAATCGACAATATCGATTCCGACTTCCTCCATCGGCCGCGCAAGCTGCCGGGCTGCGTGTCCGCCGCTTTCGAGGATCCGTGCGGGTCCGCAAATTAGATTTTCGACGCCACATCGACGAAGATTGGATTCGAAGACCCGGTCCGGATCATAGAGATAACTGACAATTAAGTCGAAGTTGGCGAAATAATCGGCCAATTCCGTAGGCAATTCCGAATGGCGCGCGAAAAATCTGGCCAGCGGCCCGTACTCAATCGAATGCACCGCTTGCGCATAGAATCGACTTTCTGCGAGCACTGCAATGTGCTTGTAGCCGAGAATCTCGATGTGCGCCTGCGGCCGTGCGTCACGAAGCGCTTTGAGCGCAGGTAAAGTGAGAATGAAATCGCCGATCGCCCCGCCGCGGATCACCAGAACACGGTTCATGCGATCTTATGTGGCCACGCTCTTGCGGGCGCCGAAATGATTGGCGCCATCATGAAATAGAACAGTCCGCCTAAAAGCATGGGGTCCACCGCGTGGCCACAAACCTGGCGTCTACAGAGAAGTTCTTAAATCTCGTACTGCGTAAACGCGAAGCCGAGAATTACGCAGCCGTAAGCCAGCGCCAAAGCATGTAAACAGCGCCAGCGAAAAACACTGCGAGCGCTCCAATTAATTTGATCGCGAAGAACGTACGGAATCGCCACCCAAAACAAGCCGGCGATAATCAACAAGTAAGCAAACACCGTCACGAGCAAGCGGCTCGTTTCGTAACGCAAAAACGCCGAATCAAGAAGCGGTTCGGCCACGAGCAAACAGAGAATCCCGAGTGCGCGTACTGCGAGGAATTCATCCACGAAGAACAGCGTGAGCACGTAACCAATTGGCAACGCAATTAGAAGGGGACGGCGAAACCCGGCGAATTCGCCCATCTGGATAGTGGCGAGCAACCACATGGTCCACGCCAAACAAATGGTGAGCAGCACGACTCCGGCAAGCCAAGAGCGTGGAAAGTGTTTCAGGACATGTGCGAAGTCCGGTTTCAGCAATCCAACCACACCAACTACAACGAGAAAGGCGCCGGCCATTATTCCTGCTGTATGCAAAGAGAGATGATAAATCATGCGTCGAACTACAGTGATGGCGTGGGAGTTTGGATATGGTAACGCAAGTTTTCAACCTGCGATTAAAAATGCGGCTATTCCAGCAGTGGCATGCCGTAGAGGCTGAATCCGTTAGCGCGCTCAACTCGCACATTCACAAGCTCTCCAACAAACTCCTGGCTTTCGCCTGTGGGCGCTCGGTTTGGCAAAGGTGGAAACACAACAATCTTGTTTGTGCGGGTTCGCCCCATCAGTCGTGCACGGTTTGTTTTGCTGGGCCCTTCGCAAAGCACTTCCACCTGGCTTCCCACCAGGCGTTCGAGAATCCGGCGATTCGATTTGTTTACGACCTCGAGCAAATCTTGGTTGCGCTGCTCCTTGACGTGTTCGTCGATTTGATCCGGCATTTTCGCGGCGAGAGTATCGCGCCGCGGTGAGTAGCGAAACACAAACGCGTTATCGAACTCGATTTCCTCGACCAAATCACGCGTCTGTTTGTAATCGTCTTCTGTTTCACCAGGAAATCCGACGATTATATCGCTGGTTATCGCAATCCGATCGCGCGCCCGCCGAATTCGCCGGATAAGGTCGACGTATTTTTCTGCGGTGTACGCGCGATGCATCGCTTTCAGGATTTTGTTCGAGCCCGATTGCAACGGCAGATGAACGTGCTCAACGAGTTTCGGCAAACGGGAGATGGCGTCGATCAAGTCTTCGCGGAAACCGATGGGGTGAGGGGACGTGAAACGAAGTCGCTCAAGACCTTCCACTTCGTGAACGGCTTCCAGCAACTGCACGAAGGGGGACTTGTTGTCGAGCTTCGGAAATTCATGGCGACCGTAAAGATTCACAATCTGCCCCAGTAGTGTGACTTCTTTGACCCCGTGCGAAACCAGATCGCGCACTTCGGTCACGATCTCGCCGATGGGACGGCTGCGTTCCGCGCCGCGCGTGTGCGGCACAATGCAGAACGTGCAGTGCATGTTGCACCCTTGCATGATCGATACAAAAGCCGTCGCCTGCCTGGGCATCAGTTGCTGGTCGCGAATGGTTGATTGGGAACCAATTTCTTCATCGACATCAACGATCGAAAATCGCAGATCATCCATGGCGCGATTGTCGTAGGACGCGACCGCCGGGCGCGCCGTCTTTCGCGCCACCAGCTCATCCACGTATTCCGCCACCCGGTGAAACTTTTGTGTGCCAACCACAAGATCGACATGCGGTAAACCGTTTAGCAGTTCGCCACCACGCGCCTGAGCCATGCAGCCGAGGAACCCGAAAATCATGTGCGGCCTGTCTTTCGCCAGCCGCCCGAGCATTCCCATCTTCCCGAGCGCTTTTTGGTCAGCCATGTCGCGCACGCTGCATGTGTTCAGGAGCACAATGTCGGCTTCCGACTCGTGTCCGACCCGCTCGTATCCGTGTGCCACCAGCGAATGCGCAACCTGTTCGGAGTCGCGCTCGTTCATCTGGCAACCATAAGTCTTGATGAAAAATTTCGGCATCGAAGAGTCAAAACAATACATGGCGAGCAAAGGTCGTCCAAGACACGACGCGACACGAATTTCACCAGCGCATCTCAATTGCACTGTCATGTTGAGAGTAAGCGAAACATCTCTGGATTGCTTCTTCCGGGGGATCAAAAATGATCTGAGATTCTTCGCTTCGCTCAGAATGACAATGGCTATTTGGTTTTTGTAGTCTCTGACTAGCTAATTCAGAGTCATCCAGCTTTATCAGATTCGTGACAATTCGTGCGATTCGTGTCTTAAATCTCGGCATGTCTCAAACCAACGATGACCAACCGGCGATCGGTATCATCGGTGGCAGCGGCCTCTACCAAATGGAGGAGCTGCGCGATACGGCTGAACACGAAATTGACACTCCGTTTGGACCGCCGTCGGACGTACTCATCAGTGGAAAACTAGGCGGGCGTCAGGTCTATTTTTTGCCCCGACATGGCCGCGGCCATCGAATCCTGCCGCACGAAATAAATTACCGCGCAAACATTTACGCGCTGCGCTCGTTGAATGTCCGCTGGATCATTTCTGTCGCGGCGGTCGGTAGCTTGCAGGAAAAGTACGCACCGAGAGATGTCGTCTTACCCTCACAGTTTTTCGATCGCACCAGTCAACGAACGGCACACACATTTTTCGGCGAAGGCATTGCGGCGCATGTTGGATTTGCCGAGCCGATCAGCGCAAACCTGCGCAACCTGCTGGCTGAATCGGCCAGATCACTGGAATACATCGTCCACAACGGCGGCACTTACGTGAACATGGACGGCCCGGCATTCTCGACGCGTGCGGAATCTGAATTCAATCACCGCAATGGGTTTGACGTGATCGCCATGACCAACCTTCCAGAGGCAAAGCTGGCTCGCGAAGCGGAGATTGCATTCGCGACCATGGCCATGATCACTGACTATGATTCCTGGAAAATCGAAGAAGAACCGGTCTCGGCTGAGATCGTTCTCAGTCATTTGCTAGCAAACGCAGAGACGGCGCGCAGAGTGATCGCAGACGCCGTCCCGCGAATTCCGAACGATCCGACCTGGCCGGAACATTCCGCGTTGGACACAGCGCTTGTCACCGACCGGAAGTTGTGGCCTGAGGCCACAATCGAAAAGCTCCGACCGATATTGACGCGGTTTATAGCGGAATAGCTCCTGTCTTTATCTTGATAGAAGCGGAATCCGTGCAAGGGACTGCATGCCTGCCCTCGGGGTTCCGAAGAATTGAATTTCGAGCCGAGGCGATTGAGAATCATAAAATGAAAACGCGTTGTTTCGATCACATCGATTTGCGGGTAACAAACATGGAAGCGGCGACAGAGTTCTACGCAAAAATTCTGCCGCAGCTTGGGTTTGTTCACGAAAGTCCGGGCGACGATTATTATACGTTTTATGCTGGCGGTGGCGAACGGCCGTTGGAATTTTTCTGTCTCAGTGAGGACAAGAACCATCGTGCCAATGCCACACGCATCGCGTTTTGGGCGGACACGCGCGAAGAGGTGGATCGGATTGCGAAACTTGTGCGCGACGCTGGCGGCAAAAACCTTGAGGGTCCGGAAGTTTGCGAGGATTACAGTCCCGGTTACTACGCCTTCTTCTTCGAGGACTCGGATGGCAACAAACTCGAAGTTTGTTGTCGCGAGAAGCCGGTGTTTGCGGGTTAACCTGTAGAGGCAGCAGTGGCGGCTGCGACCATCGCGATTGGCAGACGACACATCTGCCGCTACACTTGGGAAGTGGCCGATTTAAGAACGAAGAATCCGGCGCACCACGAACCTGCGATTTTGCACGGTGCGCGCCGTGTCCGCTATCTCAAGTTGATCGCGCTGTTCAAAATTGGCAAAGGCTCGCTGTTGCTGGTGGCAGGTGCTTCACTGCTGTTTCTAAACACGCGGGCTCGCTGGATGGATGCGTTGTGGAACTGGACGGCGGATGAAATCCTACTCGAGCACAGCCGCACCGTCGTCTGGCTGCTTCACAAACTGCAAGCCATCATCGCAGACGGCGCAGTGCGGGCGACGGGTTTCCTGGCGCTGTTTTATGCGGCAGTTCTTTTCACCGAAGGGATCGGTGTTTATATGCAGCAGCGCTGGGCGGAGTTGCTCATGATTTTCGCGACCGCGAGTCTAATTCCAATTGAGCTCCGGCATCTCTGGCATCGGCCGGGTCTGGTGGGCGCGCTCATATTGCTGGCGAATTGTTTCATTGTTTGGTTCTTGTATCGGGTGCTCAAACCCGAGAAACCCGACGCCCAAATCGCGCCTGAGCGCGAGCTTGTCGAGACCGTTTAGGTGCATTGATTTGTTGCGACCACCAACACACTTGGCACGGCAGCGAGGGGCGAATACTTTTAGCGAGAACACAGGAACTACAGTTCATGCAAAGGCCGAAAGTTGATGGCAGCCTGACTTTGCTGACGGGCTTTGGAAAGACTGAAGCAATCGTTATCGAGGTTCTCGATAATCCGGCAACTGAAGAAGGAGTTTTGCTCAAGGTCATGACGCGCGGCTCGTTCGAGCAAGGCCAGCAGGTCTGGATCATTGATCGTGACCGGTCAAGAATCGGAGCGACCGTTGAGAAAGTTCTCAAGCAAACCATCGATAGCGAGCTAACGCTCTCAACGGTCTTGCCGGCATAGCTGTAGTAAGCTAGGCATCAAGGAACGACGGCTTCCCAGCCCCGAAAGCTTCGGGGCTGCCCACTCGGCCCGCTCTAGCCTTGGCGAAGGCGGCAGCCGTCCTTCCTTGTGGCTATCTGCAGGCTTGCTTTCGGTATGCCTTTTTACTGTGATTAAGCTGTGGCCGCCGCTCCCGATCACGTGACTTCGCACACCGCGAGTGGTCCCGCATCTGTCAGACCGGCAGCGTTTGTTACAACGCACTGGAGCGTGGTGCTGCAGGCACAAGGTGAATCGCCAGCGGCACAGGAGGCGCTTGAAGATCTTTGCCGCACTTACTGGCGACCTATCTACGGATTCGTTAGGCGAGAAGGCGCCAGACCAGAGGAAGCGAAGGATATCACGCAAGGATTTTTCGCCCTGATCCTGGAACGAAAGGATTTCAGTTCAGTGCGGCAGGAAAAGGGGCGCTTGCGTTCCTTTCTTCTGGCTGCGCTTAAGCATTTCATGGCGAACGAACGCCGTGATGCTGCGACGCTCAAACGTGGCGGCGGTCGAACGCTGCTTCCGCTCGACGAGGTTGAATTTTACGACACTAGCGACTTCGATCGTAGTGACATGCTGAGCGCGGATCTGCTTTATGATCGCAAATGGGCCTTCACCGTGCTCGACCGCGTGTTCGCACGCTTGCGCGAGGAATCCCAGGGATCAGCTAACACGCCGCTGCTGGAGAGGTTGAACACATTGCTCTCTGACGAACCAGATCGCCCGTCGCAAGCGGAGATTGCGCGCGAGTTTGGCATGACCGAGAACGCGGTCAAACAAGCCTTCCATCGACTGCGACAGCGTTACCGGCAGCTGTTGCGTGAGGAGGTCGCGCACACGGTGGCGACGCCGGCCGAGATTGAAGACGAACTGCGTCACCTCATCGCCGCGCTGCGCTCCTGAAGACACGAATTACACGAGATCTGAGACACGAATTACACGAATTAGAACTAATTTTCATGGGAAGAGTTAACCGTCGAACCTTCGTGTAAATTCGTGAAATTCGAGTTGGGAAAGGGCCACGGAGAGAGACACGAATTACACGAATGATCACGAATTTCGAAAGCTTTCGGAATCGAACAGTGCGAATTCGTGCAACCGGTGTCTCGCTTAGTGTGAATTAGTGAAATTAGTGTCTCAATCGATCCGAGTTCGTGAAATTAGTGTCTTTCCTCATGTAACCTTTGGAGAATTTCCGTGCAGTATTTAAATGAAGGGAATGCGCGCGCAATGGGAATCACAGCGGTCAAATTTTGTCGCAGATGCGGAGCAGCCATTCCGCCCGAACTCCCCGCAGCACTCCTGTGGCGCCTGTCTGCTGGAGACAGCTCTGGGTTCCGACGAACCTGAGGGTGAAGAAGATGGATGCCGCCGAAGCCGCCTACTCCCGAAGCAGCTCAAGGCGGATCGGCGAAGGCGTTGCACCATCCGCCTCGCCATGTTGATGGACTTCGGCGATTACGAATTGCTCGAGCAAATTGGCCGCGGCGGACAAGGCGTAGTATTTCGAGCCCGCCAAAAAAGTCTTAATCGCACCGTCGCATTAAAAATCATCGGTCTTGGCCAATGGGCCACCAAAGCGCACCTGAAGCGTTTTCGTCTCGAGGCCGAAGCGGCAGCCAGGTTAGAGCATCCGGGTATCGTTCCAATCCACGAAGTAGGCGAGCGTGATGGCTCATGCTATTTCAGCATGAAGTTCGTCGAAGGCGGACAACTCGATGCGGTCCCTAGGCGCGAACCAATGCCGATCCGGCAGGCGGTGGAATTGATCGCGAAGGTCGCACGCACTGTTCACTACGCGCATGAACACGGAATTCTCCATCGTGACATCAAGCCGGGAAACATCTTACTCGATGCAAAAGGCGAACCGCATCTTACCGATTTCGGCCTTGCCCGATTAGTCGAATCTGAAAGCAGTGTCACGCAGACGCTGGACGTCTTTGGCACACCCAGTTACATGGCACCGGAACAGGCCGTGGGTAACAACGCTCAGGTTACAGGCGCAACAGATGTTTATGGACTCGGTGCAGTTCTTTACCAACTGCTGACAGGTCAACCGCCGTTTGCTGGAGGTACAACCTACGAAACTATCAAGTTACTCCTGGATACTGAGCCGCGGCAACCACGCCTCTTAAATCCGAAAATAGATCGCGATCTCAGCACGATTTGTCTCAAGTGTCTCGAGAAAGATCCAAAGCGCCGATACTCTTCCGCTCTTGCGCTGGCTGAAGATCTCGGACGTTGGCTAAAGCACGAGCCGATTGTAGCGCGTCACACAGGGGTTTTCACGCGTGGCAGAAAGTGGGTGCGACGCAATCCAACGAGTGCGCTGTTAGCAGCATCCCTGATCGCACTGGCAGCAGCCGCAGGCTGGATCGTATGGAAAAGTGAATTGATCCGCCAACCGCTGGCAACTGGGATCGCCGTTCTGCCGTTTGAAAATCTGGGCGACGAGAAAGAACACACAGCGTTCGCCGATGGTGTGCAGGACGACATTCTTACCAAGCTGGCTAAAATCGGCGATCTCAAAGTCATCAGCCGGAACAGCGTGATGGAATATCGCGGCAAACGAAATATGCGCCAGATTGGAGACGCGCTTCACGTGTCTCACGTGCTGGAGGGAAGCGCACGCAGGAGCGGTGACCGGATTCACTTAAATGCGCAATTGATCGACACGCGCACCGACACTCACGTTTGGGCCGAGGAATATGATCGCGATTTGAATGACCTGTTTGCAGTCCAGAGTGAGATTGCACAAAAAGTTGCCCAGCACCTTCACGCCAAGCTGTCAGCTAGTGAGAAGGCGGCTGTTGAAGAAAGACCAACTCAAGACCTGGTGGCTTATGATTTTTATGTCCGCGCACTCTCCATAATTTATAACGCCCAAGTTCCCCAGGGCCCTTCCGTGAATCTTTCAGAGGCTGTGGACCTGCTTAACAAGGCTGTTGCTCGCGATCCAAACTTTTTCCAGGCCTATTGCCAGGTAGCTTTTGTGCATGATTTGGTTTACCAAGGGGTTAACCAGGGCGATATCGATCACACTCCCGCTCGTTTAGCCCTGGCACAGTCGGCCATAGATTCTGCATTTCGGTTGAAGCCGGACTCGGGGGAAGCGCACCTGGCGCTGGGGTGGCACCTGTATTGGGGCTATTCGGATTATGACCGCGCGCGCGCCGAACTTGCTCTTGCTCAACAGAGTTTACCCAATAACGCGCAGGTTTACGAGTTATCTGGATCGATGGACTACAGTCAGCGTCGCTGGGCTGACGCCATACACAATCTGGAGCGCGCATGTGAGCTCGACCCTCGAAACCTCCCTTACCTGATTAACCTCACATCGACCTACGCGTGGTTGCACGACTATGACGAGTGGTCCAAAATTATGGATCGCATCGTTGCACTTAATCCAGGGGGCAGGCCAGGGTGGATTTTTCGCGCTCACGTCGAACTAGAACGGCGAGCGGACACCCGGCCTTTCCGTGCTGCAATTGAAAAGATCCTGACCAATGAACCTGGATCAGAGAAAGATCCATTTGTGGCGGGCGAGCGCTACACGCTTGCTTTGTACGATCGCGACTGGGACGCCGCTGGCCGCGCTTCGGCGCTGCTTTCCCAGAAGAATTCGCTACCGTGGTTCCCGCAACTTGGCCGCGACTTTTGGGTGGGTGTAGTCGCTGGTTTGAAAGGAGACGAAATTTCTGCACGCGCTTCCTTTATGAGGGCACGCGCACAACAGGAAGAAGAGCTACGTGTTCACCCTGATGATGCGGTTCTACTTGCTGACCTCGGGCTGATCGATGCGGGCTTGGGAAGAAAAGAAGAGGCACTGAGCGAAGGCCCGCGCGCAATAGAACTGGCATCCAGCGTCAAAGACGCAGAGACTGAGCCATACGTACAGCTTTGCTTCGCTATCATCTGTGCCTGGACAGGCGAACGCGAATTTGCGCTTGGGCAACTTGAAGCGCTCAGCAAAACTCCGGGCTCCTAACACTTATGGCAACTTGCGCTTGAGCCCGCTGTGGGATCCGTTGCGCGGCGATCCGCGCTTCGAAAAAATCGTTTCCTTCCTTGCCCCAAAATAGTGTCGGGTCTGTCAACCACGCCTAAAATTAGCGAAGGCGGATCGCCTCTCTCGCACCACAGAAAGCGGCACGCTGCAAATAGAATCCAAGCAGCGTGGCAGAGGCATGACCCTCGCGGTGGCGGCTGCCGCAGATTACCAATAATAAGGCGCAAAGGAGCATCGTATAAGGCGGAATGCTACAAATTAGCTTGCTACCGCTTTAGACGTGACGGCATCGTTGGCCAACGGGCTATCAGCTGATGCGCAGAAATCCGATTCGGCGACTCGAACTACCGCACTTCATCTCTGCTTCTGTTGCTGGGTTATTTGCGTTACTTGCCTGCTCGGTCTCCGCACAGAATCCCTTGCCCACACCTGGAATTCCTACGGAGGCCGAAGCCGAACGCGTCGTCGTTACCGGCTCACATATTCCAACCGCCGAAGAAGTAGGGCCGAATCCGGTGGATACCTACCGCCCAGAAGACATCGAGAAATTAGGCGTGCGCAACACAACCGACCTGCTGACCAAGCTGCCGCAGCAGATGGGCTCGACCATTAACCAGAACGCCAACGGCGTTGGTGGCGGGGATGGCAGCGTCATACCCAATCTGCGCGGTTTATTGCCCAAAGAAACTCTGGTGCTCATCGATGGAAAGCGCGCTGCGATAATTGGTAGCGGCGGCGGGGTCGGCGCAGGTGCCTCGCCCGGCGTCGCGGGGGTGGACATCAATCTTATTCCCTTCCCAATGATTGATCATATCGACATCCTGAAGGATGGCGCCTCGGCCATTTACGGCACCGATGCGGTGGCCGGTGTGTTCAATATCTTTTTGAAACACAAATTCCGTGGTTTGGAGATCGGAGGCAGTATTGGCAATACGAAGCTGGGCTCCTCCAATGACGCACGCGAGACGGAGAGCATGGATGATTGCCGGGACGGGAGATGACAAGACAGATATCGTGATCATTGCCGATGCCTACGATCGGGCCGCCATTTATGGTCGCGACCGCAACATAACCAGTAACGCGAACCAAGCTGCCTGGGGCGGATTTGATCTTCGCAGTAGGGATTTTCCCGGCGTCATCGGCCCGTTCGGCAAGCCCGCGGCTCCGTTAGGCTTTCGATTGATCCCGAAGTTGTTTTTTAGTGGGAACTCTCCGCCGGCCCATTCAGCCACGAACGTCTCAACCTCACCTTACTATACCAACAACGTCCCTTACCCGGATGGGAACTTCGCGCTTTATAACACTGCGGCAGTGACCGCATCGATTCCGGCGGCGGATCGGCAAAGTTTCTATGGCTCTTTTACGCGCGATATTTGTGACAAGTACCTTAACGGTTTTTGCCGACTTCAAATATACCCGCTCATTTTTTGATGGAGCCGGAGCGGCTACCGGGTTTTCCCCGGATCCATTCAAGAAAGCGAACGGTGATGCCTTTAGCCCGGACGGCATCAGTGTGCCAATCGCAAATCCGTTTAATCCCTTCACGCTCCCGGATGCGACCTTGCCCGCTGGCACGCCTGTCACCACCGGAGTTCATTTCAGCGGCATTAACGACACAGGCGGCGCTACATCCAAGACCACGTTCCGCGACATGCTGTTCGATGCCGGACTTCGCGGTCAGATGGGAGAGTTTGGCGATTACTTCAAGAATTGGAATTGGGAATTGGGTTTTCGTTATTCCCGGAACGACGAGGAAAGCCTCACTGGTGGCGTGGTAAGCGCGGCGGGCTTACGCGAGGCGCTATTGGATACCGACCCGGCCACGGCGTTTAATCCCTTCCTTGGATTCCGAGGTAGAAACACCGAGGCAGCAATAAGCCGGGTCTACGTTACTCTCCATAGCACCGGCCAGTTTGAGTTGCCATTGGCCTATTTCCATCTCGATGGTGATCTGTTCAATCTTCCCGCCGGGCCGGTATCCTTCGCGGCCGGGCTCGAGTATCGCGGGGAGAGGTGGAGAAACGATCCTGACTCGGAGAAGGCCAGTTTTGACGCGATCGGTACCTTTAATCTGCAAGCCTCAAAGGTAAACCGGGACGTTTGGGGAACCTATCAGGAAGTTCGTATTCCGGTGACCAGCCCGGCCTGGAAGTTACCAGGAGCATACAGCCTCGAGTTCGACATCGCCGAGCGCGAGGAATGGTTTAGCCAGAATACATCTGCGACTACTGCTGTCCTTCGGTTTTCCCCGAGGAACACTCCCAGTTTGATGCGCAAAAGCCCAAATTTTCCGTTCGCTGGCAGCCGATTGACCCAAAGTGGATTGGCGCGCTCACCTTACGTGGCTTCTTACAGCGAAGGGTTTCATGCGCCGACACTACCCGACCTTACGCCAGCCGGGACGGAGATTTTCCTTGTCAGCACTCCACTCGGCATTCAGGATCCAACGGGGAAAACACCCAATGGCACCACAATCCGGGTACTCTTGATCGGAAATCCCCTCCTGAAGCCGGAGGTTGCCTACGAATGGTCTTACGGAGCGGTTTACAGTCCGAAATGGATCAGAGGTCTTACCCTGAGCGCTGATTTCTGGCATATTGACCTTCGATCAATTGCCGCGTTGCCAGATGCGACAATTCATCGTCGCTCATGAAAATCTATTTCCGCAGGATGTAATTCGTGATCCAACAACTGGCGCAATCACGACCGTCATCAACCCTAACTTGAACCTCACCGGCGCCGTGGTGGAAGGTCTCGATTACGAAGCGATCTATATCCTGGATTCAGCGATCTTTGGTCATGGCGATTTTGGCAGGTTTACCTTTACCCTCAATGGGACCTATCTGTCTCGGTTCGAGCTTCAGATAAGTCCCGACACGTCGCCGATTTGGGCTCTCGGGTTCGTATGTATTTCTACCAACCTTGACCGGCTCGCTGCCGCACACTCGAGCCTTTGCCAGCGCGTTCTGGGACGGTCCGGCTCACACCTGGCTCGCCGGCTTCGATATTGGCGCGACTGTTCACTACACCGGCCAGTATCAAGATGACAATATGCTTCTGACGGTCATCGAAGCCAGGTCGGAGCCTGGGGCCTAACCCGGGCGCGCGCGGAAAGTACGGGAGTGGACCACGCTCGACCTGATCGCTTCTTATACGTTTAACTTACCGGCGCCGCTGGCTAAGCAGGAGTGCCTGGTTGCGCGAAGGATGGTGGTAAGAACGTGATGACAGATGGCAAGGAGAAAAACATCCTGCCCATCTCCACTGCGGGATACGGTGCCTGTGGATGGCGCGCTTGGTTAAATAGCACGACGATCACCCTCGGGATGCAAAACGTGTTCGATTCCGATCCGCCATTCGTCGCCGGCGGCTTCGGGTATGGCTACGACCCATCCCTTGCCGATATCAAAGGCCGGTTCTGTTACGTCCAGCTAAAGAAAAAATTTTAACCAAGCTGGAATAACTTACCCGACCACGGATCACACGGATCACAGATAGAAAACGGTACGGGCGTCCAGCGATCGCTGGACGCGGCGCGTCGAATCGAGCATCCAATTGTAGGCATCCGTCGTCGACGGACGCCAGACAGGGATCGCAGCCGCGACATCCGCGTAATCCGTGGTTCTTCAGAGTTTCTGCATTTTCCGCGTAACCTCGGTTGGTTTCCGTTCTGTACATCGGTGAACGGCCAGAAATGACCTCTCATGAAGAGGAGTCAAGAAAGGCAAAACAAGAAAAACCAAATGACTAAAGGACCAAAGGATGAAAACACGAATCTTCAAACAGTTCTGGCGCTTAACTGGCCTCCACCTGTAGTTCAGATCTGCACTCACGCTTAAAAACCAATCGGCAGTTCGTCTTCGCGGCTTGCTCTCCTTCTCATCGCGCTCGTGTTCGCCTGTCTCGGCATCCGACAGAGCGCACAAGCCGGTTACATCGTAACGCTGCAGCAAGTCGGGCCCAATGTTGTCGCGACCGGAAGCGGAGCTATTAACTTGACTGGACTGACTTTTTTCGATCGGCGCCGGCGTATTCAGATCCCGAGATACTCCCAGGCGCTGGGGTCCAGGCTGGCGGGGGCATTGTCACGGGGCCGACTTCTTCCAGCGTGGACCTTTACATCGAGCCACGTGGACCGACGAGTTTCGGGAGCGGTGGCGCAACGCCTGCCAGCAGTGGCAGCGGCGACATGGTCGGGATATTCCCGATACGTGTTTACCTATATATTCCCGCGCGTTCTCATTGTTCCAAGGGGCTATGTCTCCGGTACTTTTCTATCGAACAGCGCGACCTACAGCGGCAAGACTATTGCAACCCTAGGCGTAACACCGGGCACCTACGTATGGACGTGGGGAACCGGAGCGAACCAGAACTTCACGCTTCAGATCCCGCCGCCGCCCCGCCTGACTGGGCCTCCCGGTCGCCATCACCAATCCCGCAACCTTGATCGGAAGCTTTTCAGCCAACCTGAACGGCTCGGTGAATCCGCACGGATTGACCACCGGCGTGTATTTTCAATATGGAACAACGAACGGCTACGGACTCACTACCGGCCTCCGCAAAGTCAGCACTGGGAACACCTCGCTAAGATGTCAGTGCGGAATTCACGCGGCTTGACTGCCAGCACCACTTACCATTTACGGATCGTAACCGCTAATAGCGCGGGCACCAGATACGGCAGCGACGAAACCTTTACCACGCTTCCCCCAACCGGATTTCCAATCGTCACAACCAAACCGGCGACGAATGTGGCTGCTTCTGCGGCGACACTCAATGGTTTACTCGATCCGCATGGGTTGACCACGAGCGTTTATATTCCAGATATGGCGCAACTACGACCGGTTACGGACGCGCACCACGGCTGTGCAGAGCCACACTGGAAACACCTTTCGGAATATTGCTGCCAACATCGGTGCCCTGGCTGGCAATACTACTACCACTGTCGAATTGTAGCCATTCCAACAGTCGATCGTTCGTACCAGAGCTACGGCAACTGGACATGGATCATTTAGCGCCGCGATCACGCAGTAGCTACGCCGTCACCTGGCACCGGCAGCACTTCACGAATCAGCCGTGCACGCTTCACCGCGTGGCGGCTTTTTGTTCCATGAATTCGGCTGCCGGAAAGACGGCGACCAAGGCAATCTGAGTGGAACCAAACCGAGCTTACCGGCGGACTAACGTGTTTCCCTCGGTTGAAAAAATCCCACACTTAGTCGTAACCTCGCGCCGAGTTTCCGTTCTGTACTCCAGTGAACGGCCAGAAATGACAACTCAATAACGAGAAATCACGGAAGGCCAAAACAACAAAAGGAAATTAGTTTATGAAAAAAGAGATTAAAAGAATCAGCTTAATGACAGCAATCTTCCTGACCGTGGCGTCGTTAGCTCCGCGGTGGAAGCCGGAGTGATACGAATTAATGGTACTATCGCTGGGAGCGAAAGTGGCGCACCTTTTCCCGATCCAGCGGAAGGGATTTATGTCAATGGGAGCGCCATGTCAACCGACACGGCGCTTGGTCCATTCACACTGGTTTATTCGATCCCAGTGGAGTTCGCTTTCGCGAATACGCCACCTGGGAACCCCGGGGGAAGTCGTTTGATAGTGGGAGACCCCGCCAACGGTGACAGCATTTTGGCGTGGTTTTTGGGAATTAACAGTGGTTTATGCGCCAATGGCGATCTTCGCCATGTGGATCCCTGGACGATTATCGGCGGAACGGGCCGGTACGCTGGCGCTAAAGGTAGCTTCACCACGGACCAATGCTCGAACCTTGATACCGGCGAGACCAGTGGTGTCATCAGCGGCACCATCGTCGTAAGAGGAAACTGAGCGTTGGCATACGCTGCCGAACCGTCGCTCACCGTAGCGCTTGACCCTGTTGGTGGGGCAAGCGCTACGCCGGCAAGACAAGGCCAGAACTGATCGCTTCTCCAAACAATGAGCAAGACCGGTGTGTCGTCGATGGGCGTTATCGAAAAACGTACTGTAACTGGGTATACACAACAAAGAGTTCGCGATCGGGAGGACGCGCTCGCCAAGTCACCGCGGCGACCGCTCCCCAGACAACCGCTTGCCGTTTGCATTCCGTTCCTTGTCATCCTGAGCGCAGCGAAGCGGAGTCGAAGGATCCCGCGGAATTGCCTTTAGGTTTCGCCACGGGGTTCCTCGACTTCGCTCGGAATGACCGTTAATGCGGACCGCTGAGGTGAAGTGAAAACCAATCGCTTGCTAGTTTGGCCACTTGCTCCAGCGCACCCGGCTCTTCAAATAAGTGCGTTGCACCGGGAATAATTTCCAGTTTCACTTCGCAGCGCATCTGGTCGCGCGCCATTTCGTTTAGCTCGATTACAACGTCATCCTTGCCGCCGACGATAAGGCAGTGTCGGCGCTTGGACTCGTGGCAAGGCATCGCCAGCAAGATCGGGACGTCCACCACGCGAGACGACCGCGCCGATGTCCTGCGGAAGTTCCGCTGCTGCAACCAGCGCCGCAGCGCCGCCTGTGCTTGAGCCGAAATATCCGATGTGCAGATCGCGCGTTTCCTCTTGTTGGCGGACCCACTTGGTAGCGTGCACAAGCCGCTCGGCCAGCAAACTGATGTTGAAACGGTGTTCACGAGTGTGGGTGTCGAACGCTTCCTCTTCAGGCGTTAGTAAGTCAAAAAGTAAGGTTCCGAGACCGGCACGATTGAGTGTGCGCGCGACAAATTGATTACGCGGACTGTGCCTGCTGCTTCCGCTGCCGTGCGCGAAGAGGACGAGTGCTATCGCATTCTCTGGAATGGTCAGGTTACCCGAGAGGACTGCGCGCCCAACGGGAATTTGTACCTCAGTCATCTCTTCTTCTTCGTCTTGGTCTTGCTCATGCTCCTGCTCATCAAGGAGCGGTGGTCTCTAGTCCGCCGTTTCAGTGGGGCGGATTGGAAACCGCCCTTCCTTGTCGCTCTGCGAAGCTCGGGTCAGCAGCTCGCGCACATCGTCGTCGCTAGTCTGAGAAAAGTCTTCGTAATACTGGCCAACAGCTTGAAAAAATGGAGGCGTGCTTAGGCAGATAGTTTCATCAGCTTCCTGTGCAATCTCCTGGCAGGTGTCCGGCGGCCCCACCGGCACTGCCACAACGATTTTCGCCGCATCGCGCTGCCGCAGTGCTTTTACCGCTGCGCGCATAGTCGCGCCAGTAGCCAATCCGTCATCGACCACGATCACAATCCTGTCGCGCAACTCCGGCGCGGCACGTCCGTCGCGATAAATTTGTTCGCGCCTTTGAAGCTCGGCTGTTTCCTTCGCGGTTACTGCTTCAATCGCCTCGGTCGCGTACGGTATCGCGCGGACGACATCTTCGTTTAAAACCCGTACTCCGCCAGATGCGATCGCGCCGGCAGCCAGTTCTTCAAATCCAGGCACGCCGAGTTTGCGCACGATGAAAACGTCGAGTGGGGCGCGCAGGCGCTTCGCCACTTCATAAGCAACAGGCACGCCGCCGCGCGGCAAGCCGAGCACAATTACATCGTCACGTCCTGCGTACTTTTCGAGCTTCTCCGACAGCAACCGCCCGGCATCAGTTCGGTTTGCAAAGGCTCGTTCCATGCGTCTGACCGCTTAATCCTTCCGTTGCGATTTGACAGCTGGCAGTTGGGACAAATCGTCTTTCTTAGAATTACGTTTTTCGGCGCAGCCCTGCGCGTTGCGGAGGGTGGCCAGCGGTCACAAGCGTTTAAACCCGCAGCTAGTTTTGCGCAGCGGGGTTTCGATCTGGCCACGGCGGCGGCGACGGGAAATCGAAGTGTTTTGTCTTCAACTCGTCCTGCATTTCCTGAATGCCGCGGTCAAGCTGCTGATCTTCGCCTTTGAATTCTTTCCCGGGATCATTAACCACCACAATATCAGCATCGACGCCGTGTCCTTCGATGATCCATCGCTTGCCGTCTTTGGAGTAAAGCGCGAACTCCGGCTTGAAGAATTGGCCGCCGTCGACAAGCGGCAGCGATTCGCGAATGCCAGTTACACCCCCCCAGGTCCGTTTGCCGATGAGTTTGCCGAGCCCAAGCGCTTTAAATCGGTAAGGGAAAATATCGCCATCGGATGCGGAAAATTCGTTGATCAATGTCACCATCGGGCCGGTGAACGTTTGTGGCGGGTCGGTTTGCGGCATGCCGTTGCGCGCAATGCCAATCATTACGAGAGCGCGCCGCAATCGCTCGATCACCAGTGGCGATACAAAGCCGCCGCCGTTGCCGCGAACATCAACAATGAGCGCGTGTTTCCGGATTTGCGGGAAGTAAAGCTTCGTGAACTCGTTGAGACCGGGCTGACCCATGTCGGGAATGTGAATGTAACCAACCTCGCCGCCTGTTTTCTTCGTCACGTAATCGATGTTCTTTTGCACCCAAGCGATGTAATAGAGTGGCCCTTCGTCGTCAGTCGGCACAACGGTAACGTCACGTGCGCCGGCGTCGGTCGGTTTGGAATTTACGCGCAGGATCACTTGTTCGCCGGCCTTGCCGATCAGCGCGTCGTAAAAATTTGGCAAACTCGCGACCGGCGTGTTGTTGACTGCGAGAATGTAATCGCCGGGCTTCACATTCACGCCGATCTCTGTAAGAGGTGAGCGCGTTTTCTTGTCCCAGTTTTCGCCTGGTAAAATTCGATCGATTCGGTAAGCGCGCGTAGCCGGGTCGCGGGAAAGTTCCGCACCAAGCAGGCCCAATTTGATACGTGGATTGTCAGGGCGTTCGCCGCCGGCCACATAAGCGTGGCCGATATTCAATTCGCCAATGAGTTCGCCTACCAAATACGTGAGATCATTGCGGTGATTCACGAAGGGCAACAGCGCTGCGTACTTGTCGCGCACCGCCTGCCAATCAATGCCGTCCATCGTCGGCGAGAAGAAGAAGTCGCGCATGTGTCGCCAGCATTCGAAATAGATCTGGCGCCACTCCGCGCGGCGATCCAGCTGCATGTCGAGGCCCTGGATCTTGTGCTCGTGATCCTTTGTCTCAATCTTATCTTTGGGGATGTCGATTATGGCGTAGTCCTTTTTGATCTTCACCAGCATCTTTTTTCCGTCGAACGTAATCTGATAATTGTTCGCATCGCCGAGCACGGTCTCTTTGCGGTCGTCGAGATTGTAAGCGCAGAGATGCGATTTTTTGTCTTTGTTCTGGAACAGCTCTTCGTCGTCCTCTCCCACCTCGTCGGCGGTTGTGCGGCGCAGGTAAAAAATACGATTATCATCCAGCATCCGGATGTTGCGATAGTTTCCCGGCGTGATTTCCAGACCAACGATCCGATTCTGAATTCCATCAGTATCAACTTTCACTACCACCGGTTTTTTCGGTTTTTCTTCTGGTTTTTTCTCGCCCGGACTTGCCTCCGGTTTTTTTTCTTCGCCTTGCTTCGCTTTCTCTTTTTCTCGCTTTTCAGCGGCCTTGCCGACTTCGTCGCTCTTCGGCGCCAGCGGATTTGCGATGTCTTTCGCCAGAGTAACGAGATAAACGCGTTGCATGTCGCGATAGACATTCGCGAATTCCTGATCGCCAAAAGTTGGTTTGAAATCGCGCGCAGAAGCAAGCAACAGATATTTTCCGTCGTCGCTGAAGATCGGTTCGCCCGAACCGTACCACCCATCGGTGACGGCGGTCTGTTGTTTGTTCGCGAGCGAATACAGGTAAACGCGCGGCATGTCGTTCTCTTCGGGACGCGCCCAAGTGACCCACTGACTGTCCGGGGACCAGTTGTAGCCCTGGATCTCGCCGAATTTGTCATGATCGACCTGGGTCACGGCCTTGGACGCAATATCGACATAGCGCAACCGCTGCAAGCGATCGCTCCAGAGGAGCTTTTTGCTGTCGGGCGACCATTTGGGCGCGTAATAATAAGTGTCGCTGCCGTTCGTGATCTGTTGCGGTTCGCCTTTGCCGTCCGGCGAACGCACATACAATTCGTTCTCGCCGGTCGCGTCCGAGTTGTACGCGATCCATTTTCCGTCGGGCGACCAAACCGCGTCACGTTCGTGTGCTCCTGAAGTTTTACTCAGATTGCGAGGCGTCCCGTTCTTTGCGGGAACGGAAAAAAGATCGCCGCGCGCAACGACAATCGTGCGCTCGCCGTCAGGCGCGAGATTTACGGATTCAAGATGCTTAGCCGCATCGACCAATCCGCCGCGGCCGCTGTCTAAGTCTTCTTTGACGTCGATGGGCACAGGCGCGGCCTGGGCCGTAGCCAGATCATAGCGCCAGATGTAACCGGCCTGCTCAAACACGATCGATTGTTTGCCCATCGATGGGAACTTGATGTCGAAATCCGTGAAGTGCGTTAGCTGCGTTGTTTCCTTCGTTGCAAGATCCACAACGAAGAGGTTCATCCGGTTGTCGCGATCGGACATGAAATAGATCTTGTTGTCCGGTCCCCACATCGGGCAGATGTCCTGCGCGGGATTGTTCGTTAGGTTTTCAGTTGCGCCGGTTTTGAAATCGTACAGCCAAACGTCATCTGCCATGCCGCCGCGATAATGTTTCCATGTCCGGAACTCGCGGAAGATGCGGTTGAACGCCATCTTCGAATCGTCCGGCGAAAACGAAACGAATCCGCCGCTCGACACCGGCAATTGTTGCGGCAATTCGGCATTAAGGCCAACCGCGAAAAGCGACCCGACGAAATCGTTGAACGATCTCATCCGCGACCGAAAGACGATGAGCGGCTTGGTGTTTTCCCATGCCATCACAATGTTGTTGGGACCCATGCGATCGGAAATATCGTCGCGGCCCAATGTGGCCGAAGTGGTCAGGCGCTTCGGGACGCCGCCCTCGGCTGGCATAACGTAAACTTCTCTGTTGCCGTCGTACTCCGAAGTGAACGCGATTTGAGCGCCATCCGGCGAAAACCGTGAAAACGAAGTGTAACCCGGGCCGCTCGTCAGGCGGCGCGCTGTGCCGCCGTCTTTGCCGACCGTGTACAATTGGCCGGCGTAACAGAAGACGATGGCCTGATCATTCGTGGTCGGAAAACGCAGTAGGCGCGTCGTGTTTGGCAGGTTTTGCGCCGAGGCAGTTGCAACCGAGCAAACGACGATTGTGATCGAGAGAAAAAAGAAGCGACAAAGCATTTTCATAGGTGACAGGAACGGAGTGAGCAAAGTGCCGTTGAACGCATCGGATGCAACAGCGATTTCATTCCTGGTTTGGATGCAGTGCCCTGCCGAGTTGGATTCAAAATGTGCCCGCAATCCAAATGTGCCGTTACGAGAATTCGGCGCGTCAAGTGGGACGCTAACGATAATGAACCTAAGACCGTGCAGCCCGGGCTCCACGGCGGTAGACTGAACGATCGTTCATGGAATGGCTCAATGATCCGGATGCATGGATAGGACTGGTAACACTAACAGTTCTCGAACTCGTTCTGGGCATCGACAACATCGTTTTCATCTCAATTCTATCGGGAAAACTTCCTGCACATGAACAAAAGAATGCCCGTCTTATCGGCCTCAGTCTGGCCATGCTCATGCGCATCCTCCTGCTGCTATCGATCACAAGGATCATGGGACTTACGCGTCCGCTGTTTATCATCGCCGGTTTTGAAGTCACCGGCCGCGCGATCATCCTGATCGCGGGAGGCTTGTTTCTTCTCGTTAAAAGCACACATGAAATTCATGACCAGATGGAAGAAGATGTGCAGCGGGAAGCGCCTGTTGTGGCATCATTCTTCGCGGTCCTCGTGCAAATTAGTCTGCTCGACATGGTATTTTCCCTGGACTCGGTGATCACCGCCGTCGGAATGGTCGATGAGATCGCCATCATGATCATCGCAGTCGTTCTGTCGGTGATTGTCATGATGGTCTTCGCGGGCCCGGTGAGCGGTTTCGTCGAACGTCATCCCACAATTAAAATGCTCGCGCTAAGTTTTCTTCTTCTTATCGGCATGAACCTCGTCGCCGAAGGTCTCGGCTTTCACATTCCGAAGGGCTACACCTATTTCGCGATGGCGTTCGCGCTGTTCGTGGAAATGCTCAACCTTAGAATGCGGTCTCGAAAACCTGTGCCGCGCGCGCTAAAAAGCCGGCGACTGCAGAAGGCGATCCATCGCGTCGAAGCGCCGCACTGAATCTGTGAAGCTGCGCGCGCGCTTGGCTGGATTTGCTCGGCCTGAAACGTGTTGAAAGTCACTCGACTTATCCAGAGTTTTAAGGCTTCCAGTCGACAGCGTGCTCTTCCAGGTAGGCGTCCACAGCACTGCCTATGGTCGGATAGAAGTCGGCGGCACCGAAGCGATCGAATAACTCGAAGCGTTTCAGCTTGTCCTTAACTGGATCCTTCATTTCGGCGAACCGCAGCTCGATGCCGGATTCGGTCAGGCTGTGCTCGAGCTCGGCAAGCATGTCAGCCGAAGTCACGTCGATGCTGGTTACAGGCTCCGCCGTGACGATAATTCGCCGGACCGGACTCGGCGATTCTGCAATGGCGGAGAGGATTCGCTGGTGGAAGAGCTCGGCATTAGCGAAGAAGAGAGGCGCGTCCCAACGAAACAGCACGAGCCCAGGAATGCGACGGGCAGCAGGATAGCGCCCGATGTCGTGGTAACCGCGAACACCATCGACTCGGCCGAGCACTGCGAAGTGGGGCCGCCAGCCATCCCACAGGAACTCGATTACAGCGATGACAATTGCGATTCCGATGCCGGGAATCACGCCGAACACGGCAACGCCAACAAAACAGACAATCGATAGCCAGAATTCCCATTGCTGAATGCGGAAGATGCGACGCAGGTCCGCGAATTCGAACAACCCGATGGCCGCGGCGATCACGACCGCAGCGAGCGCGCTGCTGGGCAGATCCTTCAGGAGTTTGGGTGCGAACATCAGAAGGAGCGCGACCGCAATCGCGCCCACAACTCCGGTGAGCTGGGTCTTCGCGCCAGCCGCTTCTGCGACGGGAGTGCGTGATGAACTGCTGCTGATTGGGAATCCTTGAAAAAGGCCGGCGGCGAGATTCGCAGCCCCCAAGCCGATCATCTCCTGATTCGGATCAACGGGCGTGCGTATCTTCGCGGCGTACGTACGCGACAAGACGCTCGTGTCCGCGAACGCCACCATGGCGACTGCACATCCGCCGATAATAACTTTGCCGAGGTGAGCAAAACTGATCATCGGCAAGGCAAACGATGGAAGTCCTTGCGGCAGCGGACCGAGAACTTTTACTCCGGCGGTGGCGTCGAGGTTCAGTATACCAACCACAATAGTTGCGGCGACGACTGCAAGCAGAAGACCCGGGATGCGCTTGTAGGGCTTAAGCAAAAGAATCGCTGCGAGTGTGCCGGCGCCGACTGCGAACGAAGTCCAGTTCACCTTTCCGCCGAGAACGCCTTCGGTGATGCGCACGAGATCGCGCAATGGACCGGCGTCATCAATCGAGAACCCAAAGAGCTTCGGCAGCTGACTGATCAGCACTGTGAGTGCGATACCGTTCATGTAGCCGTAGCGGATCGGCTTCGAGAGGAGCTCTGTGATGAAGCCCAGGCGCAACACACCTATCAGCACGCACACCAAACCGGATATCACGGCCATCATACTCGCAACGGCTACCGCACGCATGGCGTCGCCACCTGAGAGGGGGAGCACGACCGCGAGAATCACCGGTGCGAGGGACGAATCCGGACCGAGCACAAGGATGCGGCTGGGACCAAAGAGCGTGTACGCGAGCAACGGCACGATCGTGGCATACAGTCCGTAAATTCCGGGAACGCCCGAAGCCAAGGCATAAGCGATACCGACCGGCACCAGCATGGTAGTCAGCACCAGACCAGCGATTACATCGTGCGGAAACCAGGCGGCTTTGTAATCGCTCAGGATCTGAAGTCCCGGTAACCAACGGTTCCAGCGGCTCATGGTGAGTGGTTCTTGTCCGCAATCATTCGAAATGGTCGCATTGAATTCCAAGCTTATTTTTAGCGATCGACCGTCGATGATTCACTAGAAACTAGCGAAGGGATGGAATACGAAACTCATGGTTAGATTGAGCGGGTTCAATGCGGAGAAACCAAATGCTCGGCTTCTTTACTTGTGATCGCGCATGAGTGAATAGTTCGGTCTTATCTACGTCACTGAGTTTCAAGAGAAGTGAAAACGGTCTGGCGCGTCTTCGTTTATCTAAAATGCTATCCGCTGCTGGCGTTCGCGACGTTGGCTTGCGCAATTGTGGGTACGCTCATGATGATCGTTCCGCCTGCGGCGACGAAATATATTCTCGATGACGTCATCAACGGTCATCATCCGGAACGTTTGCTTCCGCTGCTTATCCTCGTGGCTTTCGGCATGCTGGTTCAGCGAGGCTTGGATTATCTGCGCCTGTTGCTGAACAACACGTTCGAGCAAAAAGTCATTTTCGATCTGCGCCGCGATTTGTATTCGCACATTCAAACGCTGCCACTCCGCTGGTTCGATAATCGCCCCACCGGCGATCTGATGACGCGGATTCTAGAGGATGTGAGCTCGGTCGAGCGCGTGCTCATCGACGGCATCGAGAAAGGAACGGTGGCGATATTGCAGATCGTAGTGGTGGTGGCGGGAATGTTCTACCTCAGCACGAAACTGGCTCTGGTCGCGCTCGCGCCGGTTCCATTCCTGGCCGGCGGCGCGCTTTGGTATACACTCACGGCGCACCGGCGATATCGGCTGCACCGCCGCGCCGCTTCGTCGATGAATTCGCTCCTGCACGACAATCTCGCTGGCATTCGCCAGATCAAAAGTTTTGTACGCGAGCCTGAGGAGGATCGTCGCTTCAATAAAGAGAGTAACGAGTTGCGGCGCGCCACCTTCGTCCTTACGCGCGTGTGGGCATTTTACCATTCTTCAATGTATTTGTTCGGCTCGCTTGGAGTGCTGCTGGTGGTGGCTGTTGGGGCGCGCGATATCTTATCTGGCACCTTGCAATTGGGGGATTTTGGCGCGTTTCTTGTGCTTGCTAGTTTTCTCTACGAGCCCGTCGGGAAACTGCATGAATTGAATCAACTGGTGCAGGCAGGACGTGCCGCGGGCGAACGCGTCTTCGAAATTCTCGATTCGGAAGGCGAGCCAAAGGGTGGCGAAACTTTGGCTGATCCGGTACGGGGCGAAATTGAATTCCGACATGTCAGCTTCAGTTATTCCGACGACCTACCGACGCTGAGTGACATTTCGTTTCACGCGCGCCCGGGGGAGACGATCGCGCTTGTCGGCACGACCGGCGCGGGAAAATCCACCATCATCAATCTACTCACACGCTTCTATGAGTTCGATAGCGGCGAGATTTTACTCGACGCAAATCCGATTCGTAATTGCAACATTCCCGCACTGCGACAGCAGATCGGTATGGTGACGCAGGAATGCTTTTTGTTTAACGGCACCATCCGCGAGAACCTGCAAATTGGGAAGCCTGCTGCGACCGACGAAGAACTGCTGGAGGCAGCGGCGGTAGCAAACGCGCGTCCGTTCATTGATCGGCTGCCGGACGGATTGAGCAGCATTGTGGGGGAGCGAGGAGTAAAATTGAGTGTGGGCGAAAAGCAGCGGCTTTCGATTGCGCGGGCACTCTTAAAAGATCCGCCGATTCTGATCTTGGATGAAGCGACGGCAAGTGTGGACACGACGACGGAGCGACACATCCAGGAAGCGCTGGAGACTCTGATGTTCGACCGTACTTGCATTGTAATCGCGCATCGGCTTTCCACCGTGGTGAACGCAGACCAGATTCTCGTGCTTGATCACGGCCGCATCATCGAACGGGGAACTCACGAGCAATTGCTTTCGCTCGGCGGAAAATATGCGCGGTTGTCCGAACAAAGTTTGCTTGAAACGCATGAAAGCCACCCGACCACAAAGCGTGGCCGCTTCCCTCAAGGCGCGACGTTTCTTGCGGAGGCTGCGCTGAAGATCGCGCATGCGCTACGTGGATCGACATCCATCTGGCGGCGGGCGAAGCGCCGGGCTCTCGCGGGGCATCGGCGAGCATAGAAAATTATTGTTGGTGTTGACGCCGATTCCGCCATGAACAGGAACAGCGGAAGGGGTGGGATTCGAACCCACGGTGAGTTTCCCCACGCTCGATTTCGAGTCGAGTGCCTTAAACCGGACTCAGCCACCCTTCCCTTGAGGAGAGAACAAAACGCCGAACGCCCAACGTCCAACATCCAACGCTCAATGCAAACGGCCCTGTGAATGGGACGTTGAGCGTTCGGCGTTGGACGTTGAGCTTCAGCCCTTCTCCTGGCTGCGTCCACCCCGTCTGCTAGACAGGATTTTTCGGCTCACGAAGCTAAAAAATGTTACAATTAAAGGCTTGCCATGGCTGCCAAGCTGACTGCATCTTGTATGTCCACACGGGCAGCCACGCTATTACTTGTTGTTGACCGGTATTCACAGGTTCTTGGCGCCGCTGTTCACCAGTATTCCCACCTTATTCGAAAACCTCAACCCTTCCCTACACTGCGATGATCCAACTCAAACCCGGAATCCCGCCCGCGTCACTAAATAAACCACCACACTCCGCCTCACGCGGAAAAAACAGGATGGAAAAGAAGAAAAATGGCGGCCTGCGTTTCAAACGTGTGTTTAGCGATGCTGCCGTCGCGCCATTTGATCAGATGGAATGGGAACGACGCACCGCAGAAATCACCGACGACGGCGGGAAGGTCATCTTTAAGCAGGAAAACATTGAGGTGCCGAAGAATTGGAGCCCTCTTGCCACGAAAATCGCCGTGTCGAAGTATTTTTACGGCGACATAGCCAACGGCACCGATCCCCACAAGGGCGGAAGAGAAACTTCGGTGCGACAGTTAATTCATCGCGTCACGCGCACCCTCACCGACTGTGGAATTAAGGACAGTTATTTCGCAGATGCGGACGCTGCCGAAACTTTTTATGATGAGCTGACCTGGCTGTGCTTGAACCAGCACGGCGCCTTCAATTCACCGGTTTGGTTCAACGTAGGGTTGTATCATCAATACGGCATCGGCAAAGGCGCGGGAGCGGGAAATTATTTTTACAATCGCGAGACGGGTAAAGCAGAACGCGCGGCTTCTCAATATGAGTATCCACAAGGCAGTGCCTGCTTCATCCAGAACGTGGGTGACACGATGGAAGACATCATGCGCCTGGCGACCAGCGAAGCGATGCTGTTTAAGTACGGCAGCGGCACTGGCACAGATCTATCGTCCCTCCGATCGACCCGGGAAAAATTGAGCGGCGGCGGCAAACCAAGCGGGCCGCTCTCATTTCTGAAAGTTTACGACCAGATTGCAAACGTGGTGAAGAGCGGCGGAAAGACCCGGCGCGCGGCCAAGATGAACACGCTTAAAGATTGGCATCCGGACATCGAAGAATTCATCGACGCCAAACAGAAGGAAGAAAAGAAGGCGTGGGCGCTGATCGAGCACGGCTACGACGGCAGTTACAACGGCGATGCCTACGGCTCGGTGATGTATCAGAATGAAAACGTCAGCGTCCGGGTAAGCGACGAATTCATGGATGCGGCGCTCGAGGACCGCGAATGGTGGACGCGTCGCGTAATCGACGGCAAACCGTGCGAGAAAAAGAATGCGCGCGCGCTGTTGCGCAAAATCGCAGAGGGCACCTTCATCTGCGGCGATCCGGGCATGCAATTTGATACCACCATCCACAAGTGGCATACCTGCAAGGGCACCGACCGGCAAAATTCTACGAATCCCTGCAGCGAGTATCTGTTCCTCGATAACACCGCCTGCAACCTCGCGTCGCTGAATTTGATGAAGTTCAAGACTCCAGAGGGAGATTTTGATGTCGAGCGATTCAAAGCGGCGGTGCGAATTTTCATCACCGCGCAGGAAATCATCGTCGATAACGCCAGTTATCCAATCAGGGAAATCGCGGAGAACTCGCACATCTTCCGGACGCTCGGACTCGGTTACGCGAATCTGGGCTCGCTGATCATGAGCTACGGCTACGGCTACGACAGCGTTGAAGGCCGGGCACTCTGCGGTGCAATCACATCGATCATGACCGGGGAAGCCTACGCGCAGAGCGCGCGCATGGCGCGGACGATGGGGCCTTTTCCCGGATATCGTGATTCGCGGGCCAGCGGCGTGGCGAAACCTGTAGCGAAAGACAATGTCGCCCCGATGCTGGAAGTGATCGAGCTACATCGCTGCGCCGTGCACCAAATCCCGGACGCAAAAGAGTTCGCGTATTTGAAACAGGAAGCCGCAAACAGTTGGGACAACGCGGCGGAGCTTGGGAAACACCACGGCTATCGCAATGCGCAGGTCACCGTGCTTGCGCCGACGGGTACGATTAGCTTTCTGATGGATTGCGACACCACCGGGATTGAACCGGACATTGCGCTGGTGAAATACAAGCTGCTCGCCGGCGGTGGCATGCTCAAAATCGTTAACCAAACAATCAAGCCCGCGCTGGAAAAACTCGGTTACGGATCTGACGAGATCGAGCGCGTGATCGCGCATATCGACGCGCACGACACAATCGAAGACGTGATCGATGCCGACGGCACCAAGATTTCATCCGGACTGAAACCGCAGCATTTGCCGATCTTCGATTGCGCGTTCAAGCCGTTCAAAGGCGAGCGTTCGTTGCATTACCTCGCACACCTGAAAATGATGGCGGCTGCGCAGCCATTCCTCAGCGGGGCGATTTCAAAAACGGTCAATCTGCCGGAGTCAGCCAGCGTGGAAGATATCATGAACACATACGTCGAGGGCTGGCGGCTCGGCCTGAAATCGGTGGCGATTTATCGCGAGGGTTCAAAACGCTCCGCGCCTCTAAACACGCGCAAAACCAAAGACATGGGAACTGTAACCACCGGTGCTGAGAGCGGCGCGACAGCTGGAGTCGAAGGCCGTATCCTGGAATTGGAACAGGAATTAGCGACGCTAAGAAGGCAGCTCGATCAACCCGTGCGCCATCGCATGCCGGACACGCGCACGTCGTTGACACACAAGTTCGAAATCGCCGGACATGAAGGCTACATCACCGTCGGTTTGTATGAGGATGGCCAGCCGGGCGAGCTTTTCATCACCATGTCAAAAGAAGGCAGCACCATCGGCGGCTTGATGGACACCGTCGGCACGCTCACCTCGATTGCACTTCAGTACGGCGTGCCGCTGGAGAGTTTGGTAAAAAAATTCGCGTATCAGCGATTCGAACCGAGTGGGTTCACCAAAAATCCGGACATTCGCCATGCGACGAGCATCACCGATTACGTATTCCGCTGGCTGGCGTGCCAGTTCATCAAAGGCTACAAGGAAGCAACTTCGCCAAACCGCGCTCAACCCGATCTACCGCTCAAGGAAATTCCCGACATCGAGAAGAAAGCATTGAATCGGCCGGTTACTGATCTCGCGCGCACCGGCGACAAGGAAGTGATCGACGTCATCACCGGTCATCCATCAAATCGTGGAAATGGTGGGAAGTCTGCCACAGGAAATGGCAATGGCGCTGGCACTTCGTCTGACCGCGTAACAGTAGCGCTCGGCAGCATCTTCATGGGCATCACTTGTTCGGTGTGCGGCAGCGATAAAGTCATTCGCGCCGGCGCCTGCGGCGTCTGTACCGAATGCGGCACGAGCCAGGGCTGTAGCTGAGACGAACCGCAGTCGATCCGCTGCAACATCGAATTCCGTAGTCCCGCTTTGGATCTCCAATGGGTCGATGGGCCTGATTGGACATGCGGGCGCGCACGACTACAATGCGTCGCCGCTTTTTCGAGCAGCAAATTGAATGAACAAACTCGACGAACAGCGACAGAAGGAAATTCAGCAGGCTGAAGAACTGCTCTTCGCGGGCCCGCAGGCGCTGGGCTTTGCGAAGGGACTTTTCCAAGGGCATTTCGTGTCGGATTGGGTGATGCCGTATCCGCGCATTCCGGAGGAGCAGCAGGGTGAGCTGAACCAAGTGCTTGCTGAACTTCGCAGGTTTTTGAACGCGGATCTCGATGCTGCGGAAATCGATCGGCAGGCAGACATTCCGCGCAGCGTGATCGATGGATTGGGGCGTATCGGCGTGCTCGGCTTGACGGCGCCGAAGGAATACGGCGGTCACGGTTTTTCGCAGATGGCCAATTGCAAAGTGCTGGAAGAAATTGGACGACGTTGCGCGTCCACATCGGTTTTCGTTAACGCGCATCACTCCATCGGCATCCGGGCGTTGCTGTTGTTTGGCACGCACGAGCAAAAACAGAAATGGCTTCCAAAATTGGTCACCGGCGAGCAACTCGGCGCGTTCGCCCTCACCGAAAGGGAAGCCGGATCGGATGCGGCAAACGTGCAGATGCAGGCGCGTCCCAGCGAGGACGGCTCGCATTTCATTTTGAACGGCGAAAAACGCTACATCACGAACGCTGCGATTGCGCACGAACTCACGGTCATGGCGCGCACTCCAGTCCCCGGGTCCGATAAAACCGCTGTCACAGCGTTTCTGGTAACGCCGGACATGCCCGGTTTCGAGATGCTCGAAGAGCGAATGCCGAAAACGGGAATCAAAGGCACTGCCACAGGACGCTTCGCGCTGCGCGACGTCAAAGTGCCAAAAGAAAATGTTCTCGGACCGATAGGCAAAGGTCTGAAGGTTGCGCTGACGGTACTCGATTTTGGACGCACTACATTCGGTGCATGCTGCACAGGCGCCGCCAAAACCTGTTTGGAGTTAGCTGTCGCGCACGCGAACACCCGCAGGCAATTCAACAAGACCCTGGGCGAATTCGAACTGGTGAAAAAGAAAATCGCCCGTATCGCGGCTGACGCTTACGCCATGGAAGCGATGACCACCGTCACGGCGGCGTTTATCGACCGCGGCCTTGAGGATTACATGCTTGAGACGGCGATGTTGAAAGTGTTCACGACTGAACGGCTTTGGGAGTGCATTAACGACGTCTTCCAGATCTACGGAGGCTCGGCGTACTTCACTGATCTGCCGCTGGAGAGAATGTTGCGCGATGCGCGGATCAACCAAATCGGCGAGGGAGCGAATGAAGTGCTCACATCGTTCATCGCGCTAGTCGGAATGCGGGGGCCTGGAATGGAATTCAAAGAAATTTACGACACGATGATGAAACCGTCCCGCGGTGGAATGACTAAAGCGTGGGCGGCCGCAAAGCATCGATTCACCGCAACGGTTCGCGTGCCTGACGTGCCCGTGCAAAGCGAACAGCTTCGCGCGAACGCGCGGCAACTCGGGCGATTGATCCGGCATTTCAATTTTGCCGTCAATCGCGCGTTGATCACATATCGTGAGCCCATTCTCGACATGCAGCTTATCCAGGAGCGGATCGCGAACGCTGCCATGGATCTTTTTGCTTCGACGTGTGTGCTGAGCCGCATCGATGGCGAGATTCAATTCGCAGGCCGAAATGGCAATTCAGCATCGCCAGATCACTCGGCGGCAGATTTGTTTTTGCGTCAATCGTTCCGTCGCATTCGCGGTTTTCTGGCGGGGCTGGCAGATAATGACGACAAGGCAGTGATCGCGGCAGCGAAATCCTGCCTAACGAGCAGGAGTCCAGCGCCGGCCGCGTAAAGCTTTTTGCTGACGGCTTGGCAATGTCGCCGCAACGTTCAGCTGACTCCGTAGCGATCGGTTGCCGAAAAAAACCTTCCGTTCGCGCTGCTGTGCCGGCAGCACGCAATCACCCGCGAGCAGCGTCGGACGTCTTAGAATCCGCCCGGACGCTTACCGTAAATGTCGAAGTGCGCAGCAGTGGTCGGAATTGCAGAGAGACGATCGCATCGCTGCGGAATGCGCGAGTCACCCGCTACCACGTAACAAATTTTCTTTGTTTCCCTGGCAGGCAGTGGCTGCGATGGCAGCGATACTACATTCTTGCTTGGATCATCAGCGAATGCTGATACGCAGAATGCAAGGCCGAAGATCCCTATTGCAAATCGGACCGACCAGCCGCACCCGCGACTCAGTCTGGTTCGTTTTCCCATGTCGTGACTTTCATCCCACCAGGAATTTAAGCAAGCTTATTCCCGACCCACTTGCTATTCTTAAGCCAGCCTACTTCTTCCACCTCGGCGAGCAATGCTTCAGTCCGTCCAAAGAAAATGTTCGAGGCGAATACTGTTGAGACGCGCTTTTGCCTCATCGCTACGGCCGCCTCCGGCTGCGACGAGCTTATCATAGATCGCGACGGCGGATTCCCACTTCGAATCTTCCTCCAGCAATCGCGCTGCATTAAATCCGGCCTTGTAATACCAGAACAGCTCGCGGCGCTCACCTGGTCGAGATTCGTCTTCCAGAATGTTATAGAACGTCGCCAGCGCGCCCGCTCGATCGCCTTTTTTCTCAAGGCATAAGCCTTTTTTAAAGAGCGCCTGGCTACGCCAATGAATCGATCCCTCCTTGTCAGCAGCCAATTGGTCGTAAGTCTCAATGGCGCGTTGATAACTACTCGGATCCACTGCGCCAGCCTCGAAGAAAATGTCGCCCTTACCGCAAAGCGCCTCGCGTTTTTCCGATGTGCCGGCGTCACTCTTCAAAACCTCATCATACAAAGCGAGAGCGTCTTTAGGTTTCCCAAGCTTGCGCTCGATCACCGCTTGTTCGTTGCGCGCGGCCCAGCGCATCGCGCCGTTCTTCTGCACGACTTGATCGAACAAAACGAGCGCCCGATCCAGGGTATGCTCGCTCATGCTCGACATCGCTGATTCTGCCGCGAAAAAGAGCGCTTTTTCCGCGAGGGCATCATTCGGATTCTGTTGCGCGATAATTTCAAACTGCGTCTGCGCATTTGCGAAATCCTGGCGACGATAATAAAGCTCCGCCAATTTCATCCGAACTTCCCGAGCGAATTGCGATTGGCCGTGCTGTTCGAGAAATCGCTTTCCGAGCTCAATAACTTTCGACTCGTCTCCGCCGCCTGCTTCTTCTACCCAGATGCGGAGATAATCCGCGCGTTCGGCGGCAGCAGCGGTCGGCCTGGACTCAACCGCATGATCCAGGTCTTTTCCCGCTTCATCCAAGCGAGGTGGTGATGAATGAAACGCCAGCTCGGCCATCCCCACCCAAGCCTCCGACACCCGCGGATTCCTTGGAAAATCGCGAATGAATCGCTGCAAAGATGCCGCAGCTTTTTTATCGGCCCTGGCAGCCTGCATTAAACCTTCCTCCAATTGCAAATCGGCACGCGATTGTTCGTCGCCGCCTTGTTTTTCCAGTTGGTCGTAATCAGCGATGAAACGAGTGTGATTGCCGACCTGCAGCCAGCCGCTGGATGCATTAAACAGCGCAGCTTTCGCCCAACGCGAATCACGCTGCGCGATTTGTTCGAAGGATGCAGTTGCGGTCTCGAATCGTCTCGCCGAATACTGGGCTTGCGCAGATAAGAAATCGATCCGGGTCAATAAGGGCGCGGTCGGGCCGCAACAGACGCGCATCGTCCAAAATTGCTATCGCTTCATCAAAGCGGCCGTCGTTAATTTCAAATTCGGCAAACTCGACCAGAGCAGGGGCAACCGCCGGCGTTTTGATTTCTGTCTGTCGCAGATCCGTAAACAGTTGGCGTGCCCGCTCTCTGCGGCCCGCGCGAATCTCCAGGCGCGCAAGATACCAGCGCGCGAATGTTCGGCGCGGCTGTTCCGGCCTGCGGACCCATTTTTCCAGTTCATTGCGCGATGGTTTGTGTTCGGCGCGATAGAGCTCATCGAGCTTCGCGAATAGCAGCGGGAGATCAGGGTCTGCCTGGTTACGATCGATGAAGCGCTCGAGGACGTCATCGCCGGTCTCGGGAGTTTTTAGCTGCAAATGCGCTTCAGCGATGCCGACGAGTGCAGTGAGCAGAATTGGATGAGGCGTTCCCTCCGGTCTTTTCAGAATCGCCTCAAACATTTCGATCGCTCGTTCCGGCCGATGGGAAATCAGTTCGAGACGCCCGCGCAAAACACGCCGCTCGCGCCGCTCTGCGACGGAAACCGGCTGGAACTGGTTTAAAAGCCGGCGTGCCTCGGGATCATTCCCCAATTCAATATGCAGCTCAGCCGCTCGCAGCTGCGCTCGCGTGGCCCATTCTTTGTCATGCGCCAGCAGAATGAATTTTGTCAAAGCTTCCTGGGGTTTTCCTAACGCGCGTAACGCGTCGCCGGCGCCAAACACAGCTGCTCTCTGATATGGCGAACTATCGTTGGCCAATTCTTCGTAAAGCGGGAGCGCATCGGCCCACCGATGCAAACTGGCAAGCGCCTGGGCGCGCCAGAATTTTGCCCACGGCAAGTCATGCGATCTCGCGTCGCTTAACAAAACTAGCGTCGCCTCCGGTTCGTCTGCGGCCACCTGGGCTTCTGCAAGTTTTTCGGCAACTACGTGCCATTGCAGTTCTGCCAGGTTTTTATTTAGCAGCGATTGCAATCGTACAACCGCGACCTCCGGCACGCCTTCTGAAAGCGGCGTGCTAGCTTCGGCCATTTCAGTTGAGAAATCGGCGCGGGCGAGGGGGCTGAGTACACCGATCAGACATGCCAGGCCTAAGTGTCCGATATGTCTCATCTTCTCTCCAGCATTGCCCGCAAGTATTGCCCGGTATGACTGGCCGGAATAGTGGCGACCTTCTCAGGTGGACCCGATCCGACGACCTCGCCGCCATGTTCGCCGCCTTCAGGACCCAAATCGACGACCCAATCAGCGCACTTAATCATCTCTAGATTGTGTTCAATTACCACGATGGTATTGCCCGCGTTGCGAAGCTTCATCAACACTTCCAGTAATTTTTCGATATCGGCGAAATGCAAACCGGTCGTCGGTTCATCAAGAATGTAAACAGTGCGGCCGGTCGCTTTCTTGGCAAGCTCTGTGGCAAGCTTCACGCGCTGCGCTTCGCCGCCGGAAAGAGTCGTTCCGGCCTGGCCGAGTCGCAGATAGCCCAAGCCAACGTCAAGCAGTGAATTGAGCTTTTCAGCGATGGTCGGCACATTGCGGAAGAATCGCGCGGCTTCATCGACGGTTAGATCGAGTACATCTGCAATATTCTTGCCTTTGTAGGTGATCTCCAGAGTTTCGCGGTTGTAGCGTTTGCCCCGACAGACCTCGCATTCGACGTAAACGTCCGGCAGGAAGTGCATCTCGATTTTGATCAAGCCTCCACCCTCGCAATTCTCGCAACGACCGCCTTTGACATTGAAACTGAAGCGACCTGCGTCATAACCCCGGACTCGCGCTGCGGGTAATTGCGCGAACAGTTCGCGTATCGGGGTGAACGCGCCCGTGTATGTGACCGGATTCGACCGCGGCGTGCGGCCGATCGGGCTTTGGTCGATCACAACTACCTTGTCGATCTGTTCCAGCCCGCGAATCGCCTTGTGAGCGCCCGGCTTATCTTTCGAATTATAGAAATGCCGGAAAAGGGTGCGCCGCAAAATGTCGTCCACCAAAGTCGATTTTCCGCTGCCGGAAACACCAGTTACACACGTTAGGCAGCCGAGAGGAAATGAGACATCGATTTTTTTCAGGTTGTTTTCACTTGCGCCTATGACTGTAAGCCAGCCATCGGGCCGTGGCTGAGCGCGCTGTTTTGGAATCGCTATACGTGCCCGTCCGGACAGGTAATCGCCAGTCAAAGAGTTTTTCGCGCGTGCGATATCGTCGAGAGTTCCCTCTGCCACAATCTCGCCGCCACGCGGCCCTGCGCCTGGACCAAGATCAAAAATGTGGTCGGCAGCCCGAATCGTTTCTTCGTCGTGCTCGACTACGATGACGGAATTCCCAAGATCGCGCAGTTTTCGCAGCGTTCCCAGCAAACGCGAGTTGTCGCGTTGATGCAGACCGATGCTGGGTTCATCGAGAATGTAGAGAACGCCGGCAAGACCGGAGCCGATCTGTGTCGCGAGGCGTATCCGTTGCGCTTCGCCGCCAGAAAGCGTGCCGCTCTCGCGATTCAGGGTGAGATAGCCAAGACCAACCTCGACGAGAAATTGCAGACGTGATCGAATCTCGCGGACAACGTCAGTTGCGATCGTCTGCTGCTGCTCGCTCAGGTCGAGACCGCCAATGAATCGCAGCGCGTCTTCCACGTTTTGCTGGCTAAACTGATGGATGTTTAATTCGCGGCCATCTCCTGCCTTGATCGTGACAGCAAGGATTTCGGGTTTGAGTCTTGCGCCGCCGCACACCTTACATGTCTCGCGGGTCATGAATGCGCGAATCCGATTGCGCGTGAATTCGCTTTCGGTTTGCTCGTAAAGCCGCTGCATTTGGGGCACGAGTCCCTCGAACGGTTTTGCGGTTTTCTTTTCGCCGCCTGCTCGCGATTTATCGGAGTTGCCGCCAAACTGCATTTCAATCGGGTCGCCATTCGTGCCGAAGTAAAGCGCAGTTTTGAATGCTTCAGGTAAATCGGCGAACGGCAAGTCTTCGTTCACGTTGAAGTGTTTGATCAACGCGTCCTGCAGATGCCGATAGTACACTCGCATGCGTTTCGTGCCGCGACGCCACGGTATGATTGCTCCTTCGGCCAGCGATTTGGTTTGGTCGGAGATCATCAACTCTGGATCGACTACCAATTGTGTTCCCAGACCGTGGCAAGCCGGGCAAGCGCCGAGGTGGCTGTTGAAAGAAAAATGTCTCGGCGTCAGATCGCCTAAATTGAATCCGGTTTCAGCATTCCCGTAATCCGTCGAGTAGCGGTATTCCGACCATCGTTCCGATTCGGCGTTGGATGTTGCGCGTTGGGCAGCCTGCCTCGTTTCTGCTTTTACGGGGTCGGGCGTTTTCGATGTATGAGACAAAACAACAATTCGATTGCCACCCCATTTGAGAGCCGTTTCGATTGAGTCTGTCAGCCGCACACGAATGCCATCGCGGACGACCAGCCGATCAACCACCGCTTCAATCGTGTGTCGCTCGCCTTTTTTCAGCCGGATCGGCTCTGTGCGATCCAGTTCGATCATCTGGCCGTCAATGCGCGCACGAACGAATCCTTCACGCCTTAGTTTTTCGAGCACGTCCCGGAACTCACCGGCCTGCTTCGCAATCAACGGCGCCAGCACAACGATTTTGGCACCCGGCTCGTACGCCAGGATCTGATCGACAATTTGCTGAGGCGTTTGACGGCTGAGCGGCCGGCCGGTGAGCGGATCGTGCGGTTGGCCCACCGCGGAGAAAAGGATCCGCAGGTAATCGTAGATTTCAGTCGTGGTTGCGATTGTCGATCGCGGGTTGGCGCCAGCGCTGCGTTGTTCGATGGCAATGGCAGGTGACAAGCCTTCGATGAAATCGACGTCCGGCTTTTCCATTTGATCGAGAAACTGTCTCGCGTATGCCGAAAGACTTTCGACGTAACGACGTTGGCCTTCCGCATAAAGCGTATCGAAAGCGAGCGAGGATTTTCCCGACCCGCTTAACCCTGTGATAACCACCAGCCTCTCCCGCGGAATCTCGACATGGAGGTTCTTGAGATTGTGCTGGCGAGCACCGGTAATCTTGATTGTTTGCGCAGGCATTCTGCCGAGAGATCTCGAACCTATCAGTCAAGCACAAGTGCTGCTTTTCTCCAGTGGGATTGCTTGCGTTGCCGCACGGGAATCTGCTCGTTGAGCGACTGAAAGCGAGAGGCACTGCGTAAAGCGCCACCATCACAAACTCCTCGCCGTAGAAGTTACTCGATATATTTGCGTACGAACAACTCCATGATGTGCTGAACGCCTCTACCTTTCACGTGCCGTAGATCAAGGCCCCACGTTTCTGCATGGTCGGAGTTCTGAACGATCTCGTAACTTGGAAAATAATCGACATTCGAATGGGCAGCAGCCCACTCATGCGCGACTGCTCTCAACAGAGATTTGGCCCATGTATTCGCTACGACAATGTCCATCGTCGAAAACGTGTTCATCAAAGGCACCGGAGAAACTGTAACGATGATACGAACATCGGGATGTCCGTATTGCGACAGCAAAACATGAATTGCTTCGAGGTTGGCCCAGTTTTCACCGAAAGTGCTAAGCTGAAATTCGTATCGGTCTGGGTCGGTCTTGAACAAGGATGGTATGGGCGTGCGATTAACAAACACCTTCGCTTTAACGTCGCGCCAGACCTCGGTCATCCCCAGTGTGAGCACTACCGCCCGGCAATTCCTTATCCGTTTTGTGACTGCTTGCATCAGCTCTCGCCGTTCGAGTGTTTCTTCCAGATCCACAAACGCGAGAGTTGGGTTTGTGTGTGGATCGTACCAGGTTGTTTGCGTCAGTGGAACAATAGAGTCTCGCGGGAATTCTGCGTCCGGTTCGAGCGCCCAGCGTAGTTCATTCAGGATGGAATAAGTGTTGTACTTGTTCGTAAATCCGAGTCCCGATTCTTCTCTGTTTGCGGGTTGAAGTTTCGCAAATTCCGGCGCTGCGCTTTCAACGGCCATGTTGTGCCCGAGCAGGGAGCTTTCGAGACCGCGTGCGAAGCACGAGCCAATTGCGTAAACCTTGTCCTGCCTGGAGAGCTTGAACTTTGGCGCTACGTGAGGAATGAACCAAGTCTGACGCAGCCGTTGGAATGCGTATTTGCCAGCCAGATCATTTGGATCGGCATTATCCTTGTACCAAATCGCAGCCGGATTTTCGCGATAGTTGTTTACGGCTTCAGCCGCACTCGCCACATAACTGGGCTGGGTAAAAAATCGGCCCCGGTCTGACGGAGCAGCCCCAATCGATTCATCAGCACGTGGTGGTGAGACGGCGTGGTTCGTGATCTGCATAACACGTCGGAAGATATGAGGCTGACTCGCCAGCTAAGCACAGCACGTCTTTTTCTCCAGCAGGAATTCCTGCCGCAATCGGTTTCTATCACACGAAACAATTTCCGTCCGATTAGCTACGCATGCGGTCCATTGCTTTTGATGAGACGCTGCCTGGAAATCTCACCGATCCTTACTCGTTTATCCCGGCGCGAGCAGATAAATTGCGACCAGTGTGAGCAGAAAGTAAGGAACAAGCACTGCCCCGCCAGCATAGTCTTTCGCGATTCGCTGCCCAAAAAAAAGCGCCGTGACGGCTGCCGCGGAAAGAATAGCCCCGTAGAACGCGATGGTCGAATCTTTCGAAATAATTACCAACACGCAGCCGATGGCGCTCAGTGCGCCGGCTGCGATCTCCAGAATCGTGATGGAGGTCAGCAGCAGGGGAACCATTCCCGCAACCGGACTCTTTGCGAAATGTCCTTTTAGCCATTCCAAGTTTCCGCGGCGATCGACCATTTTATCAATTCCCGATTGAAGAAAAAGAATTGCCAGAAAAACGGAGGCGAAAATCTGCATCAGGTAAGTAGCTTCGGGCGCGCGCAAAATTGCGATCATCAGCGCAGCTTAGCCGAGACAGCGCGGATTTGTCGATGCCCTGGATCTTCCGCGACAAAAAAACAGGGACGCGGGTTGCCCGCGTCCCTGTCTGATCAGACTAATTGGGATCGGTCTTAGTGGCCAACAATGGCGTAGTACGCGAAGTGCAGGTCGTTGGAACCTGGCCCATCGAGGTTGATCCAACCTTGGACGACTTCGCCTGAAGGAATACCATTATTCACCCTGACGGTAAGCACGGTCGTACCGTTGGCCGGGACCGTCACGTTTGCTGGCACACTGATCCGGGCATCGCCCGCGCTTAAGGTTCCAGCATCATAGATACTTGGGACCGTTCCTCCGAACGTGTCCGGCGTAAACTTCGTAACCGAAACGCTGAACGTTTCCGCGGTGCCGGTCGGGTTGGACAGTGTGATTGTGACCGACGTTGGGTGGCCAATGGTTACACGGCCGAAGCTCGCAGAAGCCGGATCCAGCCACGTTGTTGCGTCCGCTGCTACCGACAGATTCTCGCGCCCTGTGCCTTGTGCGGTCGGTCCGACGTCATGCAACCCGGTAATGGCATCCTTGACCACCAGGTCGGCGCGATTGACGAGCGCCGACTTCACTTGGGCCGGCAACCAGCCCGGATGGAGTTGGAGCAACACGGCCGCTGAGCCGGCTATGTGCGGCGTCGCCATGGATGTGCCGCTGAAGAAAGCCCAAGGAGCATCGGTACCATCACCGGTGGTGGTGCATGGGAATTCTGTGCCGACACACGTGATAGAGCTGAGGACGTTGACGCCAACTGAGGTCACATCAGGCTTCACCGCGAAGTCAACCAATGTGGGTCCCTGGCTGCTGAACCCAGCGAGGATATCCTGGTTCGGAGTGACAAATTCCTGGAATGTCGCCGACGCCGAGGCATCGGGCGGGTTGGCAGCTCGCAGCGCTGCCCCGTCGTTCTTGCTGATCATAACTGCAGGCAAATCGTCATCGAAGCCGGCAGTTCTCGCCATGGCGGTAGGGTCTCCGGCGACGTTATTAATGATTACAACGCCGATGGCACCCGCCGCTTTTGCGTTTGCAACTTTCTGACTAAAGACGCATCCGCCGCGGTCAATGATCGCTACGCTACCGGCGGCAGCCGGGTCAACGCTGCTGCAACCATTGGAATGGGTGTCGAATAGAGTAAATGTCGCTGCCGGTAATGGGTCGAAATCGCCAACCGCGGCACCGATCGTTGTTCCGCCGCTTGCCGGATAGGTGAAAGGTTGGCCGACGAAGTGCCTGTTCGTGCTCGCGGCGACGGTGATGATATTGCGTGCACGACCCGGGGACTCAAGCGTGCCTTGTCCGGGGCCGCTATTCCCGGCGGCTACGGCCACCACCACTCCTGCATCGACTGCATTGTCCAGCCCGATTGCCAGCAGATCGTTGTTACCATGATAACCGCCACCAAGAGACAGGTTGAGAACATCCATGCCGTCTTCGACCGCTTCATCAACAGCATTCAGGATGTCTTCGCTGCGAGCATCCAGTACGCCACCCGGGAAAACGTTGTAATTGCCCAACCACGCGCCCGGAGCGATGCCCGACATGTCATCAATCTCTACGCCGTTCGCAACGGCAGTTTTGCCGGTTACTCCAGCCGCAATACCGGCCGTGTGTGTGCCGTGATCTTGAATTGCCTGTGCATCGAGACCCTGCTGGTGGGCCTTATTGTAGAAAACTTTAGCAACAATAACTTTTGGCGAGACGTAATTGCAGTCCTGATCCTGGTGGTGCGAAGCGCTATCAGCCGCATCGCACTTTGGAAAGCCGGGCGGATAGCTGAATCCCGTGGGATCAAAGAAAGGGTGCGTGTTATCGATACCGGTATCGATGTCGCCGATCTTGATTCCGGCGCCGGCATTCGCTCTGCCACCGGCGGCAGTCCAAGCGCCCATCGCGTTGATGATCTTGTAGCTTTCGCTCAGATTGGGGTGGTAAAGCGCGTTGTATTCGGCGCTTTGCACCATTGGTGCGGCTGCGACTGTCGCTAGCGGCGTGCCGTTGAGTTGCACCGCCACCGCGTTAAGCGACACATCGTACTCGCTCGTAACTCTTGCCGCCGGGGCATTTGATCTCAGCCAACGTTTGAATTCGTTGCGCTTCTGATTCAGTTGTGCGCGGTACGATCTCACTCCTTGGCTGTTGAAATCGATCTTTCTACCGTGTGATGGTTTCGTGCTCGGATTGGTGCTTATTGGATCACCTTTGAGCTGCACAATGGCAGTTGAGTTGTCGACGTCGGGGCCGCGGGTGAAGGCATCAGCGTTTGCATTCGGTCGAACATTCGGTCGAGAGCGACCGACGCCAAATGCGACAACGCCCAAGCCAATAGCAGAGAATATCAGGATTGTTGCGATTATTTTTTTCATTGTTTTTTAGAGTTGGAGTTTCGACTGTCAAGGCGGCGGCGGGATTGTCAACCCGCATTTTAAGTAAGATATCCTCCTAGGTTGTGCGGTCCCTGCGTTTTGTATATGCCGCAATGCGTGCGTCCGGATCCCACCCCTTTTAGTCCCCTTGAGCGACTGCATCAGCAAAGGCAACGTTACCACCGTTGAGGTCCAGTTCGGCCTCCGCCGGTGTGCCAAAAACCCGTGCACGTTTGTCGTCGAATTCCCCTTCCCATTGCGCGACGACGACCGTTGCCAGACAATTGCCGATGACGTTCACGCAAGTGCGGCCCATGTCCATCAGTTCATCCACGCCGAAAATAATGGCGACACCGATCGGTCCCAATCCTGCGGGCACAAACGAATTCAGCGCCCCCAGCAGAATGACCAATGATGCCCGCGGCACGCCGGCTACTCCTTTCGAAGTCAGCATCAACGTCAACATCATCGTGATTTGTTGGCCTAACGACATATGCCATCCCATCGTCGTCTCGGCCGCTTGGGCGACGAAAACCGACGCCATCGCGAGATACAGGGTTGATCCGGTCAGATTGAACGAATACCCGGTTGGCATTACGAACCCAACGATATGCGGCGGCACGCCGAAGCGTTCCATCGATTCCATCGCTTTCGGCAGCGCGGATTCGCTACTTGTCGTCGCGAATGCGAGTGCCGCAGGCTCGCGCACCGCACGCACGAATTGTCTTAATGGAATCCGCGAAATCCGAATCACCAGTCCAAAAATAAGGGCAATGAAAATCACGAGAGCGAGATAAAGCGAGCCGATCAATTTTCCGAGGTTTAACAGCACCAGCCGGGCCTTGCGTGCCAATCGTGTGTGCCATCGCGGCGCCCACGCCGATGGGCGCAAATAGCATCACGTAATTCGTGAACTTGAACATCACCTGCGAAAGGCTCTCCATCGCGCGGATGATTGGTTTGCCTTTTTCGCCAACGGCGGACACTGCGAGCGCGAAGAGCACGCTGAACGCGACAATCTGCAAAACATCGCCACGCACCATCGCCTCGATTACGCTCGCGGGGAAAACATGCACGATAGTTTCGACGAAACTCTGGGGATGAGTTTGGCCGATCGTCTTGAGAACGTCGATGCTGGTCGCAGCGAGAGTCACACCGGCGCCGGGCTTTGTGAAATTGACCACTGCCAGTCCGATCACGAGCGCCGCTGTGGTAACGATCTCGAAAAAGATCAGCGCCTTGATTCCCATGCGCCCCACCTTCCGCAGCGCACCGGCGCCTGCGATTCCCACCACAATGGTCGAGAATACAAGCGGCGCGATGATCGATTTGATCAGGTTAATGAAAATGTCGCGCAAAAAATAAAGCGCGTTCCCCCAATCGGGCCGCAGCCACCCAATCACGCCGCCGACAACCAGCCCGATCATGATTTGCACCGTCAACGAAGGGCGATACCACGGCCGGCGCTTCGCTTGAGCAGCGTTTGCGGTCATCGCCCTCGTTCTAGCACAAGGGCCGAATTCGAACAGCGCGCGTTTGAGTTGCGTGATCCTGTAGGGCGTTTCTGTGAAACGCCAGGCGTCTGATACAGACGCCCTGCAACTATTGCCCAGCGCAACAGGCGGTGGAATCTAATCGATCATCCGTTCTTCAATGCCACCGTAGGCATCGATTCTGCGGTCTCGCAAGAATGGCCAGTGTGTCCGATGCTCGTTCACGCGAGCCCAATCGATCTCCGCCGCCACAATCTCTTCTTGATCGATCGAGCCTTTGACGATGATTTCTCCGTCGGGCCCGCACACGAAACTTTGCCCCCAAAATTCGATGCCATCTCCACCGCCTGGCGCTTCGTGCCCGACGCGATTTGCCACCGCGATGTAGCAGCCATTGGCGATCGCATGACCGCGCTGAATCGTCTCCCAAGCGGAGTGTTGCGCGTTTCCAAATTCGTTTTTCTCGCTGGGATGCCAGCCGATTGCTGTTGGATAGAAAATAATCTCTGCGCCGCGCAATGCAGTCAGTCGCGCCGCCTCCGGATACCATTGATCCCAGCAAACACACACGCCAATCTTGCCACGCGCAGTGTCCCACGCTCGAAATCCCAGATCGCCCGGCGCGAAGTAAAATTTTTCGTGATACAGCGGGTCATCGGGAATATGCATTTTGCGATATTTGCCGAGCAATTTTCCATTCGCGTCGATAATCGCCGCCGTGTTGTGATAGAGCCCGGCGCTGCGTCTCTCGAACAGCGACGCGATAATGACCGCGCCCGTTTCGCGCGCAACTTCTCCCAGCGCAGCGGTTGTTTTTCCCGGCACTTCCTCGGCCAAATCGAAGTTTTTATGATCTTCTGTTTGGCAAAAATATTGGGAGCGGAAAAGCTCCGGCAAGCAAACAATCTCTGCGCCTTCTCTCGCCGCATCGCGAATAAATTCGATTGCGCGCAAGAGATTCTTCTCCGGCTCCACGCCGCAGCGCATCTGGATCAGCGCGATTTTTGTCATTCCGAGCGAAGTCGAGGAATCCCGTTGCACAGCCTTGAAGGTATTTTCGCGGGATGTCTCCAGCCTTCGCATAAAGCTACGGCTTGGCAGGCGACTTCGCTCGACATGACCGGCGAATCATTATTTCACCGAATCAGCCGGCACGATTTTGATGCTCTCGATCACGACACGCTTTGTCGGCTTGCTCGGTTCGCCTTGTGCATTTCGCTCGACCGGCGTGTTGCCGATTTTTTCGAGCACATCCTCACCTTTAATTAGCTTGCCGAAAGTCGTGTATTGATGATCGAGCCGATGCACCGGCGCCAGACAGATGAAGAATTGCGAGCCGGCCGAATCCGGGTCGGAGCTGCGGGCCATCGAGATTACACCCCGATCGTGAGGATGATCGTTAAACTCGGCTTTGATCTGGTAACCCGGACCGCCTTGTCCGTAACTATTCTCTTTCGCCGGGTCCTTCGAATTCGGATCGCCTCCCTGGATCATGAACTCTTTGACTATCCGGTGGAAAGTCGTGCCGTCATAGAACCCCTGGCGCGCCAGTTTCTTGAAATTCTCGATGGTCTTTGGCGCAGCGTCGGTCCAAAACTGCACCACCATATCGCCTTCGCTGGTCTTTATCACTGCCACTTCGTTTTGTGAATTCATGGGACTTTTTTCTTCTTTCTTTTCGTCGGCGGCAAAAACAGCCGAGGTTAACAACACAGCTAAGACGATAAAAATTTCATGCCTGACAAATGGCATCAACGCGTTGGCATGTCGAGCAAAGTCGAGACATTCCGTGGCGGCATCATTAGATTCCTCCTCGGGATTCTTCGACTTCGCTCCGCTTCGCTCGGAATGACAATGCTGTTTTTCCGCTTCAACCTTTCAACGATTAACGTCTCCGAAGCGTGGTATTCCTGCAAGCTCCGCACCTGAACTTTTCGTTTTTGCAGTGAGCGAATGCCGTTCGCGCTCGCCAGAGCGGCGCGCACCGTCGTCATGATTGGAATTTTTGCCGCGAGTGCAGCATTACGAATAACCACTTCGTGCTCACGCGGAATTTTACCGCTCGGCGTGTTAATGATGAAATTGATGTCGCCGTTTTTGATCCGGTCCAGCACGTTCGGACGCCCCTCATGAATCTTAAAAACTTTGGTCACCTTGATTTTCGCTTCAGTCAGCGCTTGTGCCGTGCCGCTGGTGGAAACAATTTCAAAACCTAGTTTCAGAAATTCGCGCGCGACCGGAATGATCGCTTCTTTATCGGCGTCTTTGACGCTGACGAAGACTCTTCCGCGTTTCGGCAAAGGAGGCGGCGCAGCCATTTGCGATTTCGCATAGGCGAGACCCAGATCGACATCGATGCCCATTACTTCGCCGGTCGATTTCATCTCCGGCCCAAGGGAAATATCCAAACCCTCATATCGCAGAAACGGAAACACCGCTTCTTTGACCGAGAAATGTTTTGGCACGATTTCCTCGGTGAATCCTAATTCGCGTAATGATTTTCCTGTCATCACTTTGGCGGCTAATTTTGCCAATGGAACGCCGATCGCTTTGCTGACGAACGGCACAGTGCGCGAGGCGCGCGGGTTCACTTCCAGCACGTAAACTTCGTCACCTTTCACGGCGAATTGCACGTTCATCAGGCCGCGCACGTTCAGTTCGCGTGCCATTGCTTTCGTCGCCGATGAAATCTCGTCCAGAACCTTTTGCGACAGGGAGAACGTCGGAATCACGCATGCGCTGTCACCACTGTGGATGCCTGCTTCCTCAATATGCTCCATGATTGCGCCAATAACGCTCGTCTCTCCGTCGGAGATGCAATCGACGTCGACCTCAATCGCGTCCTCGAGAAAACGATCGATGAGCACCGGACGATCAGGCGTAACCTCAATTGCATTTGCCATATAGCGTCTTAGATCAGCTTCGGTATAGACGAGTTCCATGGCGCGTCCTCCCAGAACAAAGCTCGGCCTAACGAGCACGGGATAGCCAATCTTCTTCGCTATCGCCACGGCGTCCTCGGCGCTCGTGGCGGAACCGTTTGGCGTTTGGCGCAAGCCGAGTTCGTCCAGCATCGTCGCGAACAGTTTTCGGTCTTCCGCGGTCTCGATGCTTTCGGTTTGCGTCCCAAGAATCGGCACGCCCGCAGCCTCCAATCCACTGGCGAGATTCAGCGGTGTTTGGCCGCCAAACTGGACAAAAACGCCTTCTGGTTGTTCCTGATCGTAAATGTTGAGCACGTCCTCGAGGGTGAGCGGCTCAAAATACAGTTTGTCGCTCGTATCGTAATCGGTCGAAACCGTTTCCGGATTCGAGTTCACCATGATCGTCTCGAATCCGAGCTCGCGCAGGGCGAACGCGGCATGCACGCAGCAATAATCGAATTCGATGCCCTGACCGATCCGATTCGGTCCGCCACCGAGAATCATGATCTTGCGTTTTCCACTCTCCCGTCGCTCGTTCTCATCGCCGTAAGTCGAATAGTAGTAAGGCGTGTACGCTTCAAATTCTGCCGCACACGTGTCCACAAGGCGGTACGTCGGTGTGACGCCTAATGATTTCCGCAGTGTTCGGATTTCGGTTGCGGTCGCATTGTTTGCTATTGCGAGTTGCCGATCTGAAAAACCAAATTTCTTTGCGCGGAGCAGGTGTAGCACAGGCATCTTGCCTGCCGAATCAAAGTTGTGTTCTAAAATCCCGTCAGCACTGAGAACAAATTCGCCTTTGCGCAGCTTAGCGTTTTCTGGATTGCGCGCGATATAATCGCGATATCGAACCAATTCGTTCCAATCGCGCACAATGCGATCGTAGCTCTCGTCCTGCCAGACTCGCCCAGTTCTTCCAAGCTGATGATTGATCGCCTTGGCCGAAAACGATTTCCATGAATGAAGAATGTCCGCGAGCGCGTGACGCTTTGCCGGTTGAAAAAGCACATGAACGTGGTTCGGCATTACTACAAACGCATCCAGGAGATAACGGTCGCAATCAAAATGCCGCAAAGCGTCTACTACGATTTCGGCCAGAACCGATTGTTTGAGAATGCACTCGCCGTGTCCGCGATCAAGCCAGTGTTCGCGAACATCTTGAAACCGTTTCTGGTACTCGTATTTCGTTCCGGCGTCCCAAGGTTCAGGATGAAAGTTCCGCCATGTTTCTAATTCTTCTTTCCATCGCCGAAGGATATTTTCCGGCACGGCATCGGCTAACCGAAATGTTACGAAGTACGCAGCGTCTCTCTGCTCCCAATGTGGAAGGTTGCGACGTGTCTTTCCGATTTCACTTTGGCGATCCATCGGATGGAATCGCGGCTCATTGTTCCTCGCTGCTTTGTCTGCTTCGGCAGGCGAGACGCCCGCCGGCCCCACAGGCAAGATGCCTGTGCCACGATGGAGTGCGCGCGCTTCCTCCACAATCTGCTGCACATTCCGCAAAAACCACCGATCGATTTTCGTTAGCTCGTAAACTTCGTCGATTGACCCGCCTTTTTCGAATGCCTGCGCGATGTAAAAGATTCGTTCGGCATTTGGGATCGCCAGCTTCAATCGCAGTGTTTCCAGATCAACATCCTTGTCCGCGCCGTCACCTATCAAGCCAAAGCGTTTGATTTCGAGGCTGCGCAGTGCTTTTTGCAACGCTTCTTTGAACGTACGTCCAATGGCCATCGCTTCTCCGACGCTTTTCATCCGCGTCGTCAGCGTCGCGTCTGCCTGCGGAAATTTTTCAAACGTGAACCGCGGCACTTTGACTACGCAGTAATCGATCGTCGGTTCAAAGCAGGCCGGTGTTTCGCGGGTGATGTCGTTTTTGATTTCGTCCAGCGTGTAGCCGACTGCGAGTTTGGCCGCGATTTTTGCAATCGGAAAACCCGTCGCTTTCGATGCCAGCGCACTGGAACGCGACACGCGCGGATTCATTTCAATCACCACCATGCGGCCGTTTTCCGGATGCACGGCGAACTGAATGTTGGATCCGCCGGTCTCGACGCCAATTTCACGGATCACCGCGAATGCGGCATCGCGCATCATTTGATATTCTCTGTCGGTTAGCGTTTGCACAGGCGCGACTGTGATGGAATCGCCGGTGTGCACTCCCATGGGATCGAAATTCTCGATCGAGCAAACGACCACGCAGTTGTCCATCCGGTCGCGCATGACTTCCATCTCGAATTCTTTCCAGCCGACCAGCGATTCTTCGATCAACACTTCTCGCACCGGCGAAAGATCCAGGCCGCGCGCAGCGATCTCGTCGAGTTCTTCGCGGTTGTAAGCGATCCCGCCACCGGCACCTCCCAAAGTGAACGCCGGACGAATGATCAGCGGAAATGTCCCAATATCGGCAACGATGCGATCAAGATCCGCGAGGGAACGCGCTATGCCGGAGCGCGGCACCTCGAGCCCGATGCGCAACATGGCTTCTTTGAACAATTGGCGGTCTTCGCCTTTTGCGATGGCCTGCGCGTTCGCGCCGATCAATTTCACCCCGTGCCGCGCCAGCGCGCCGTTGCGATTCAATTCCATTGCCGCATTGAGCGCAGTTTGTCCGCCGAGAGTGGGCAAAATTGCGTCTGGTTTTTCGCGCTCCATGATGGCCTCGATCACTTCCGGCGTGATTGGCTCGACATAAGTGCGATCGGCAAATTCAGGGTCGGTCATGATGGTGGCCGGGTTGGAATTCACCAGCACAACTTTGTAGCCTTCTTCGCGCAGCGCTTTGCACGCCTGCACACCGGAATAATCAAATTCGCAGCCCTGCCCGATCACGATTGGACCGGAGCCGATGAGAAGAATTTTTTTGAGCTCGTTATTCCGCGGCATCTGCGCGCCGAAGGTAACTCAGGCATCCTGCCTGACAAGTCGAGCACGTTCCCAAGTCGGCAAGCACTTTCCGGCGCTAAAGTGAGCCGAGATGCCTGGTGACGACGTGGCCGGTTTGAATGTCGCTCGGATCCGACGCTGTGCCCTGTACCGTTGCTTCGAGGATATCCGGCGCTTTGACTTGAAACTTGGACTTAATCACTGGGCCGATCGTGTCGTCGATCAGAGCGAATTTATTCTTTTTCCGGCTATAAAAATACGTGTTCCAATGCCAGGGCGAATGTCCGCCGGAGCTCTGTGTGCTGAAGACAAAGAAATTGGAATCGGGCGTCCAGGCAGAATGGACGACGCTGCGGCCCTGCTCGCCCTTGGGCGATCCAAAATTGCGCGACGCAACCAGTTTGCCCGACGTGTCGCGAATATCGACGCGAGATTCGTTGAGCGGCGGCGGGAATTTGCCAACCTCAATGATGCATGCGCGCAACTGATGATCAGGCGAATCCGTCCCTGAGCAGCCGAAGTTTCCCGCTTGCGGCGCGGGATTGGCACAGGAAACGAGCGTGATCAGACCGATAAGCGGAATTGCGGAGGTCGTCCTTTTCATTTGCTCACGATTTTTGCACACGATTGAATGGGAATGACAAACAAAATCAGGCGAACGTCACGCAAACCGTAGCACAGGCATCCTGCCTGTGTGGCGAGCGGGCGTCCTCGCCTGCTCGGAGTTGTTTATATGCTCGGGTTTCGGCAGGCAAGATGCCTGCCGGCCCCACAGCCAGGATGGCTGTGCTACGCCACTTGCGCCATGCGCTGGCGATCCAGCCAGACTTTGCAGATACTTTTTATCCGCGTGAGGACATAATACACAGTCTGGCTGCGGACCCGCACCAGTTCGGTGCCGACAATGCGTGTTACGAAATCACTTGGCAGATCGAGAATCTCCTGCGGCGTCGAGCCTTCAAGTCCCTTGCAAAGAATGGCCGTCATCGCTCGAGTGAGCGTTTGCACTTCCGGACCGAGGGTCATGCGAATGTGCGCCTTGCCTTCATCGTCGACGTGCAGATAAACGCCGACCGTGTCGGTGCACTCCTCATCCTTGCGAACGTCGACGAGATCAAAATTCTCGCCTTCACGCGGCTCCTGTCTTCTCGCACTGTCTGAATACGAAACGAGCGTCTCGCGCCTTTCGTCTTCAGGGAGTGATTCAAAAAGATTGATGATCTTGTCCAACCTACTTGGATACATCGCGTTCAGAATTTACCCCCTGATCTCCATCATGTCATTCCGAGCGAAGTCGAGGAATCCCGTGGCCGAGCCTACCCGTAAATTCACGGGATGTCTCGACTTCGCTCGACATGACGTCGCTGTGTTCGGCTTTGCTCAGCGAAACGTTTATGGCTAATTGCCTCATGAAAACTCCGATTACGATTGCTGTGACTGGCGCCGCCGGGCACATCGGTTACGCCCTCCTGTTTCGCATCGCATCAGGCCAAATGTTCGGGCCCGATCAGCCGGTGAGACTTCATTTGATTGAAATTCCAGCTGTGCTCGGCGCACTCGAAGGCGTGGTGATGGAACTAAACGATTGCGCGTTCCCACTTTTGGAATCTGTGACGCCAACGGCTGATCTTGACGAAGGTTTTCGCGACGTGAATTGGGCGTTGCTGGTTGGAAGCGTACCGCGCAAGGCAGGCATGGAACGGAAGGATCTGCTCGGGATCAACGGCAAAATTTTTATAGGGCAAGGTCAGGCCATCCAGAAAAATGCTGCGGCTGATGTTCGTGTGCTTGTGGTTGGGAATCCGTGCAACACCAATTGTCTGATCGCAATGAACAACGCGAAAGAAATCCCGAGCGATCGCTGGTTCGCCATGACTCGATTGGACGAAAACCGCGCCCGCGCGCAGCTCGCGCACAAGGCTGGCGTAAGCATTTGCTCGGTTAGAAACATGACTATCTGGGGAAATCATTCTTCAACGCAGTATCCAGATTTCTATAACGCGAGAATCGATGGTCGCCCCGCGAACGAAGTGATTGGAGACGAAAAATGGCTGAAGGAAGATTTCATCGCCACCGTGCAACAGCGTGGCGCCGCCGTAATCAAGGCGCGGGGACTTTCCTCAGCCGGCTCAGCCGCCAACGCGATTGTCGACACCATCGTTTCGCTGACTACCGACACGCCAGCGGACGATTGGCACAGCGTTGCGGTTTGTTCTGATGGGAGTTACGACGTTGAGAAAGGATTGATCTCGTCGTTTCCGGTGCGTGTGCAGGGTGGAAAATGGGAAATCGTGCAAGGGGTTCCGCTCAATGATTTCAGTCGCGCGAAAATCGACGCATCCATCACTGAGTTGAAAGAGGAGAAATCGCTCGTTGGCGAATTACTGTAGGGCTTTTCTGTGAAATGCCAGCCATCTGTGACGTCGTTAGGTTGAGCGTCCTGCCTCATCTCGGTGTCCAACGATTGTAAAAAGCGTGTGCGCTTTTCCTCGGTGATATTGCTCATGTGTTGAAACTTTTATCGCCGTGAATCCCATCACCGCCAGAAACTGGGTAAAGAACTGCGTGCTAAAATGCCACCACGTGTGCCAGAGGAAATTCTCCGGCGTCGGCGCCAGGCGACATACGGGTGCGCCTTCCAAGTCTGGATGGAATTTGTCGACAATGATGAGCGATTTCGCTCGTTTTGCGCACTGATCAACGATCCGCAGCGGATCCCGGCAGTGGAGCAGCACTGCTCCCATTACGGCGATGTCGAATTCTGCGAGTGCCGAAGGCAAATTGTAAGCGTCGCCATAATACACTTTGGCTTTGGATTGCAGGGCGGCGTGACTGAACCAGTAGGAGTTCTTTAACTGTTGCATCACGATTTGGCGCGGGCCGAATACTTCTTCTAATCTTGCATCCGGATACGGAACAAAGTCCCAACCGTGCTCGTCTGTGACTTCGACGGAAATCACGTCGGCGCCACGCTTTTCCATCTCGAACGTCAAGAAACCGCTGGCGGGACCGATTTCCAATACGCGTCGACCGGCAAAATCGATGTTGCCGAGGTACTCATCCACGCGACCACGCAAATCCCAATCCCGACCTTCGATGACTCCGCGACCCGGGAGTTCCATCGTATGATAAAAATAACAATGAGCGACATCTTCCACCTTGCGCGGGGTCGCGAAAATCTTTTCGTCGGTCACGGCTAATGCTTTTGGCTGAGCGCTCTTTCCAGTGCTTCGTTCCAAGTGAGAGGACGCTCCTTGAACCAGGTGGAATCAAATCCTTCGGCGGCAAAAAGAGCCCACGTCTGACGCGGATGCTTCCAATCCAGAATTTCGAAGCGCAGATTCACATCTTTGGCTGCGCGTTCCAATGTAGCGGGCCGATAATTTACGCAGTCGGGATAGATCCAGCCCGTTCGGGCGGAATCTTCCGCGCCGATTAAAAACGTGGCAACCAGCGCGCCGTTCTGAGCGAGCGAACGCGAAATGGCCGATAACCAACCCCCGATCAGGTCCAGTCCGCAATGGCTAAAAATCGATTGAGCCAGTGCGAAATCGAAAGCGACTTTCGGCTGCGCGATCGTGTCCGGTGAATCAGAAAAAAAGAATGTCGGTTGTTTGATGTGCACCAACGTTTCGCCCAACTCCCGCCTGATTCCCTCTTTGACCAGCCATTCGTTAGGTTCGACGCCAAAGTATTTCCCCCGGTTCAGGTACGGAATTAAAAGCCTTCCGATCCGCAGCGAACCGCAACCGATATCCAGCAGCGAATGATGCTGGCGTAGACCTAGCGTGGTCAGGAGATTGAACGCCATCGCCGCGATCAGATCATAGTCTTCCGGTGGACCGACATAAGCGCGATACTGTGGGTCGCCCGGTTTAAGGCCGAGGCCAAGATCCTCTTGATCGTTGGAAGCCACTGCCATTTTTACTCCAACGATCTCAACATGAAGCGGTCGAAGGTTTTCAGTGCGTCCTGAGGTTTATCGGGAAATCCGACCACGCCGCGAGACCGGTCGAACTGATAGATGCGAGTCCGTGGCCGGTGACGAAACCGAAAGGCGCGGAGTTTATCCCCCTCGATGGCGTCGGTTGCGCCCGGGTACTCGGCACGCTTTCACCGCCAGAGCATACAAGTCGCTCCTGATCGGGGATGACGAGCTGACGCAATTCGACGACTCGTTAGGATCTTTTTTGCGATTGAAGAGCTGTTCTCGTCCGCCGTTCGCCATGAAAATATATTTCCACTCGTCGGTAAGGACCATGATTTTGAAATCATGGGAGCCGGGAACTTCAACCATCCCGATGAGATGCTGACGCGGCGCGCATTCGCCTCGCAGCATTTTGAGAACGTCGATTCCCTCCCGCGTCTCGCATGCGCCGGCGGCTCCGGTCGCAATAGCGAAAAGATCTGCCAGGCTGATAAATTCCGTGTGCTCGGTGCCCGCAGGCAGCGCGGCTGGCCAACTGAGCAACAAAGGAACGCGGCAGGCAGCCTCAAAGAAGTTTTGTTTCTGCCAGCCGTGGTGGTCGCCGAGCAGGTCGCCGTGGTCGGAAAAAAAACAGATGAGAACGTTCTCGGAGTTTGGTCGCTCTTCGACTGCATCGAGAATTCGTCCGAGGCAGTAGTCCAAATAAGTGACCTCGCCGTAGTAACGCGCCTTCACGATTTTAGTTAGTGCCGGATTGATTGCATCCGCCCAAACGGCGCAACGCATGAAAGGAATTTCTTCGTCAAGGTGATCTTCCTCGATGTTGCCGAGGACTGCTTCCGGCAATCGATCGGGATTGTACATCCGGTTGAAGGGAATCGGCGGAGCCAGCGGCGGATGCGGCCCAATAAACGAAACAAATCCGAAGAACGGCCGCGAATCATCTGGCTTTACGATTTCCTCGACTGTGCGATCAGCCGTCCACCATTCGCCGCCTAAATTCGCTGGTAGCGGACTGCGTTGGGGAAGGTAAAACATCTCGGTTCGCTCGCCCATCGGTTGCTCCAAAAAATCGAACTCGGCATGCTCCCGCGCCAGCCACGAACCGTAATCATCCCCTTCGCGATTTGGGGGATGGTAAGTCTCTTCGCAGCGCCACATTGTTTCAAAACCGAGGTCCTCGTTCCAAGGATTTGTATGGAACTTGCCGACTCCGAAACTTCGATAGCCGAGGCGGGACATGGTTCGGCCCAGGTAAGGTCCGCAACGCGCTTCCATCTCCACGGCTTGATCGGATGCGGCATCGGCCTTGGCATTACTAAACACGCGGGTCGTCGCCGGCTCGCATCCGGTGCGGATTGTGTAGCGCGCGGCAACGCAAACCGGGCAGGTGGCGTATGCCTTTGAAAAACTGATTCCCCTGCGCACGAGCCGATCCATGTTTGGCGTGTAGATGTGCGAGTTGCCGAGCGCAGCGATCGTGTCGAACCGCTGCTGGTCGGTCATGACAAACAAAATGTCGGGCCGGGTGTTTGGCATCGTCGAAATGAAAATGTGCGGAGGACTGCGGCGCTAGTTTACAAGGCGTCTCGCAAATGTCATTCCGAGCGAAGCGTAGCGAAGTCGAGGAATCCCGCGGAAATACTTTTAGGTTCGCTACGGGATGTCTCGACTTCGCTCGACATGACAAGCGGAAACCAGAGATGTTTCGCTCCGGCTCAACATGACAGCGGTATCAAAGGGATAACCTTCTAGGCGTCTGCGATCTCGCTTCCCGTCAGCCGGCGAAACGCCTCGACGTACTTGGCCGAACTTTTCTCGATCACTTCCTTCGGCAAACGCGGGGCAGGAGGACTCTTATCCCAATCGAGAGTCTCCAGATAATCGCGCACGAATTGCTTGTCGAAACTCGGCGGACTTTGGCCGACGGTATACTGATCCTTTGGCCAGAAGCGCGACGAATCCGGCGTCAGGCATTCGTCGATCAAAAGCAAATCTTCATCGACAGTGCCGAATTCAAATTTCGTGTCTGCGACGATAATTCCACACTGGTCGGCGTGTGCGCGGCCGCGCGAATAAATGTCCAAGCTGAGCTTTTTCACGCGCTCGGCTAATTCGTTGCCTAAAATCTCCGCGCATTGTTTCATGTCGATGTTCTCGTCGTGACCCGTTTCGGCCTTCGTGGACGGGGTGAAAATTGGTTCTGGCAATTGCGACGCCAGCTTGAGTCCAGGCGGCAGCTTAATGCCGCAAACGCTCTGCGATTTTTGATATTCCTTCCAACCGGAACCAGCCAGATAGCCGCGCACCACGCATTCGACCGGCAATGGTTTCGTCTTCTTTACGATCATGGAGCGCCCGGCTAGCTGATCACGAAACGGTTGCAATTCCTTCGGAAAATCGGCGAACATTGCCGTGATAAAGTGATTCTGAATGTCGTCGAATCGCTCGAACCAAAATGCGGAAATCTGATTGAGCACTGCGCCTTTGTAGGGAATCGGATCGGGAAGGATCACGTCAAAGGCTGAGATTCGATCCGTGACTACAAAGAGCAGGGTGTCGCCGAGATCGAACACTTCGCGCACCTTGCCGCTGCGCAGTTTCTTAATGCCGTGAAGATCAATTGAGGATTGCGGAGATGTTTGCATATGAGAGACAGCGAACGTTCAACGTTTGCTGGCGAGCGTCTAGTAAAAATGACGTGCGACTGCAATGGGCCCTGCAAAATCAGCCGCGCAAATCGAAAACACGCTGCATATCGTAAACTCGATAGCCATTGGACTCGAATGCCGGTCGATCGCGGAACTCGGCTGGCCAGACGTTAGGATCTCCTGGATGAGCCACGTACCAGCGGATCCCAGTTTCGCGAACGCTGCGCTGCAGATCAGGAATGTTGTTGGCCTGCTGCAATCTCTGCAGTTTTGCTAGCTGCTCCTGGTAGCCAGATTCCCGGAACACTTTGCTTTGTCTCGTCCACTCATCAACCCTCGCCGCGAACGAGGGCCGATCGGTTAATCCTCCGACGATAAGAAACTTGTCCAGTTGTGAATCCTCCACAACGGCAGTGGCAGGCGGCTGATTTCTGATGTATCGCGCGCAGTCGAACAGGCCGCGATCCACGGGTATGCTTGACCGCACATTGCCGACCAAGCCCTTACCACGTTGTAACCCGGAGCCATAACACACTGGGACCAGCGTCAAGACGAGAGCGCCGACCACGACGGCTCGCGTCCATAGTTGCTGACGACGCGCTGCGAGGATCGAAAACAAGCGTCCCGCAGCAAGTGAGCCCACCAGCCAGTAAGCCCACACAAAAGGCCGATGTATAAATTCGTGCGCGTTATCCGAGGTGCCGTTTCCACCCATGCCAAAAGTCATCAACAACAGAATCGCTACCGCGGCCACGGAGATCGCTTCTGGCGCCTGCCATTTTCTGCGCGACGCGACGTAGAGCCAAACGAATGGGGCCAGGATCGCGAAGACGCCCAAAGCGTCAATCAAGAGCAACCCGATCGCCAGCGGCAGATGTGCAGGAAATGGATGAGCAGCGTTGAAAACACGATACCAACTCTCGACAGATGTACCGTTGGCAACCTTCGCCAGCACCTGCCAATACCAAACGCTGCCAGAGAGATCGAAGCGGACGTTCGGCCCGATGTAAAAACGATTCGCCAGCGGGAGCAGCGCCACTCCGACAGCGACGCAGCCGCCAAGAATTAGCCATTGCCACTGTTTGCGCGGCGGCCACCCCACGATGGCAAAAGAAACCAGCAAGGGAAAAGCCGCAGCGAAGATCTGAACCTTGAAAAAAACAACAAGCGCCCCTGTCACGACTCCCGATGCTATCCATGCTCGCCGTCCTTCACTCACTCCCTTGGCGATTACTATCAGTGCAGTTCCAGCAACTGCTACAGCATACAAACCTCCGGGAGCGACGTGCTGCAGCCAGAAATAGCCATACGTAGGATGGGCGATGTTTAACAATGCGGCGTCAGGTATCAGGGAAGTAGCTATGAGAGCCGCGAGTCCAGCGCCTTGACTCCACAACGCTCGACCCAATGCATAGCTAGCCAATCCCGCCAGCAAGGATCCGAACGGCGCCCAAAAACCTACGACCGTGGCGTAAGCTGAAGTAGATCCCACCTTCGCCAGACATATGGGGATTGAGTAACTCGCGTAGTGATAAAAAATTACAGGAAATCCCTTCCACTCGTAGTTCCCCACTTGAGACAACGTTTCGCCTACCAAACTGCGTGCCACAAAAGTTGCGTGGATAAAAAAATCGGACCACGGCTTGAAAACAACGGCGCCGTTGAGAGGAGCTGTGGGGAAAATCAAATCTTGCGACCAACCCGTTGCTGCAACAAGGGAGACAATCACGCCTAGCAGCCCTAAAGCCGAAAGCGGATTGCGCCCGCCATGCGGACAGAGTTTGGGAATGCTCGCAACAGCGACCAGAAGCACGATCAGCAGAAGCCACAACGAGAGCGGCACGAAAAACGTCCAGGTCATCACCGCAACTGAGACAACGGTAACTCCCAATAGGAAATCGAGCGCGAAAAACGAAGGAAAATGCAGAGCGGCTGTGACAATCGCCCCGGCTCTAAGCAGGACCCATGGGAGCGCGAACAGAAAAACTACAGAACCAAAGTTAAGGCTCTTACTCGCAAGTGTTATCCAGGCGATGAGGAAGATGGATATGACAAGGCATGCCACTAACCCGTAGCGGTCCAAGCCGCTTGCAGGTTGCTGCTTTTGCTCGTCCCTACTTGCCAACTGTTGAATCTGACTCATCGAGCCCGTCGAAGCATCGCCTGTTCAGCAGCGAAACGCCTGCACGGCTTCGATTACCTGGCCCTGCTCCGAACTGCTCATTCCGGTAAAAAACGGAAGACGCAACAGCCGATCGGATAACTCTTCGGTTAGCGGAAAATCTCCCTGGCGTCCACCAAAGCGCGCGCCCATTGGCGACAAATGCAGCGGCAGATAATGAAAAACAGCGAGAATCCCAAAGCCTGCGAGATGCGAGATCAACGCCTCCCTGCTCTTAAGCGAAGGCATGATCACATAAAACATGTGGTAACTCTGTTCGCATTCGGGCGGGACAATCGGCAGTCGGACGCCGTTGGCGTCAGCCCAGGAAGCAAGCTCACGCGCATATCTTTCCCAAAGTTCTCGTCGCCTCGCCTGAATTCGATCGCGGTGTTCGAGTTGTGCGCGGAGGAATGCGGCCAGCAGGTCCGAGGGCAGATAGCTCGAGCCAATGTCTACCCACGTGTACTTGTCTACTTCTCCACGGAAAAATCGGCTTCGATCGGTTCCCTTTTCTCGAAGAATTTCGGCGCGCTCGTTAAACCGCGCATCATTGATCAGCAGGGCGCCACCTTCTCCGCACGAGAAATTTTTCGTCTCGTGAAAACTTAGAGTCGCAAGCTCCCCGAACGTGCCGAGATACCGGCTGCGGTATTTTCCATATAGGCCGTGTGCGTTATCTTCGACCACTGCGAGCCCATGCCGGCGCGCGATCGGCATCACGCTGTCCATTTCGCATCCGACGCCCGCGTAATGCACCAGAAAAATGGCTTTGGTGCGTTCGGTAATATGTTGGTCGATTTGATTCTCATCAATGTTAAGCGTGTCCGCGCGAACATCTACAAAGACAGGTTTCGCGCCGTACAAGACAAACGCATTTAGCGCGGACGGAAAAGTGAACGCAGGAACAATCACTTCATCTCCAGGCCCGAGGTTCAGGAGCAGCGCAGCCATCTCCAAAGCGTGCGTGCAGGACGTCGTGAGCAGCGCCTTTTGAACCCCAAGCGACCGTTCCAGAAGACTATGGCACTGCGCGGTGAAGGGTCCGTCACCAGAAAATTTCGACGCCGTGATCGCGGTCCGGACATAATCAAGTTCGTTGCCGGTGGCGAACGGACGATTGAAAGGAATCTGGATCACGACGGCCTCAAAGGTCTTCGACCGATCAACAAAAGCGATCCTCCCACGGGAAACGAAACGCCTTTTTCGATCAGCAACCGCTCGAATTTTAAAATGGTCTCCAAAGTTTTGTTAAGCGGCGGGCTGATTTCCAGTTCGCGCCAGCGTTGCAAATCCTGATCGCGCTTTTGTCGCATACGCGACCAAACCATAAGCGGAAACAACAGCGAATTGAAAGAAGTGATTCGCTCGATGTGGAACCCGGCGTTCTCGACTTTGCGACGCAATTCAGTGCGGCTGTAACGCCGTTGATGCATAGCGTGTTCGTCGCTCGCGCTCCAGAGATGACGCTGTTGCGGTACGGTAACCAGCAATCCGCCACCTGGCCTGGCTGCATTGAACATTTGCATCAGGGCCGTGTGATCGTCCACGAGGTGCTCCAGCACATCGAACGCTCCAACGACATCAAATTCATCCTCAAACGGAATTGATCGGGCATCCATCTGATATAAATCGACGTTCGGTAAACGTGCTTTGGCAAAGGCGAGTCCATCCCTGAAAATGTCGCTGCCCACTAGCTGTATCGCGGGAAACTTTTCGCGAATCCCCGCCAGGACAAAACCGGTGCCGCAGCCAACCTCAAAGAAATTTTTCGCATCTGGAAAATAGTTACCGAGGGCCCACTGAATGAGCTCGTTGCGCACGCGAAACCAAAAGTGTGCTTGCTCAATCGCGGCCAGCCGCGGGAAATATTCTGGTTTGAAGCCGCCGTCCGACGTGTCCTCCGCAAAATGAAATATCTCATCGCGCAAAGTTGGACGAAAGCGGCAACTGGGACACATCCAATCGTCGCTTTGGAAGCGAGCTTCGCATGCGAGGCACCGTTTCATTTTTCGTTCAGGCGCAAAGCATCACTTCTCGCATTCAAGAACGATGGTCACGTACGGGATTCGCAGTGGCTTCGTATTCACCCATGCATCCACTTTGTTAAAAACCTTCCCTGCAAGGTGGCGGTACTGCTCTTCCGTTCGGATGCTGCGGCCACGGTCGATTGACATTACGTATTTGGAAACCGCTCCCTGCTTCGGGATCCAACACGCCTCATGACATATGAATCGCCCTTTTGTACATAAGGCGTGGTACGCGAATTGGAGACAGTGCGTTGCCTCTTGATCGTCCAGGTGGTGTAGAAGGCCGAACGCCATCACTATATTCGCGTCTCCAAATCGCGGATCGCCGCGGAATGATTGCGTGTCGCCGACCAGGAACGTTCCCTTGTTGCCGTAGGTTCGCCTGGCGAATGCAATGTACCTCTGGATTGATGTCGACTCCGATGTAGTCGACATCGGGAAGGTAGCGGAGCACTTCCGCCGAACCGCAGCCGATATCGATCACTTTATCGCCAGGGTTCGCGCGAACATGATTCTGAATGAGGCTCCGCCTTAGTACATTTCCACCCACGGCAGCAGAAAACATGTTGTAGACGGACGGGACTTTCAGCCAGCCTAGCAACCCAGAATCACTTTGCATGTGGGTTCAGCGGGAGACTCAGCGCATACTGCGTTTCGGCAGCATTCGAAGTAACGCGCCTCACGGGTTGAGCCATTTATGAAAAGAATGTCTGGCGCCGGAAATTCTCCAACCGAGCTTTTGCAGGGTGTGCTGCACTGGATAATTGCACACATGTACCGGCCCGACGAGATATTGTGCGTAATTACGGGCGATATTCATTCCATCGAACATAAGAGCAGTCCATAGACCACGGCCGAGAAATTCAGGATCAATCGCCGCCAAATCGTAATGAGCCACATTCACCGAATTCCTCGCCTCGATCTCCAATGGCTTTCTCCACAAACCGTAACCAGCGATTCTCCCGTCGAGCTCTGCCACGAGAATCCAATCCGCCCAGCCTTGGAATGCAGCATGGACCCATTGCGCATAAATTTCCGTGGCCGTGCCCGGCGGCATTCGCGGATCCGCGTGGTACCGCCCGAAATAGCCGGTAAACGCTTTCTGATTTATCGCCATGAGCGCTGAAAGGTCCTCTGGTTTCGCCTGACGAATTGTCAATTGTTCGTCTCGTCTCGGAGGATGAACCTCTTCGAAAGGTGTACGGCAAAAATCGAAGACGAAATCCAGCAACGAGTCCATGAGCACAAAGCCTCGCTGTTCGAGCGCGTGAATCAGCGGCGACTCGTTAGAATGAACCTTGCAAACCACGCATTCCGTTCCACGATCGGTGAGAGTTCGGGTAAGCTCGTCGAGTAACTCCTGCAGGATTTCCGTTCCCGAATCGTCAGCAGCCGCGACACCAATGTGCTCCACTGTCCCAATCCGCCGCCCTATGATTTCACTGTCCCACGGGGAATCATTGTAGACGACGAATCCTTTGACAGTCCCCGAGCCAACCCACTGAAACCCGAGGGAAGATTCCTTCGCTAAACTCTGGCTGATTTCATCGAGCCAGTAGGCCAGGCGCCGCTCGCAACTCAGATCATGTAAATGAGCAAGCGGAAGGTGAGGAAACTGCGGCAGCGCTTCGCGCACGTGGCCAAGCGCAGGCAAATCCAGTGGTGCGATCATTATTCTGTCTGCGCCTTTTTCTCCCCTGCAGCGATGTCACGAACAGCATATGGCGGTTGATTCATGGTCCGAAAATGCATGCGAGCAAGGTATTCTCCTATCACCCCCAAAGCGAAAAGCTGCGCGCCGGAGAAGATGGCAATAATCGACGCGAGAAATGGAAATCCCGGCACACTTCCCTCCAGGCAGTAACGGACAACGACATAAAGAAAAACTGCAATCCCAAGTAATGTGCAGCTAAACCCAATCAGGCTCGCAAGCTGTAAGGGCAGAGTGCTAAAGCCGGTCATCATGTCGAGTGCATGGCGTAGCAGCCTCCTAAACGTATAAGTCGAAGATCCAGAGCGACGCGGCTCGAAATCGACAGTTATCGCGCCGATGCGAGTGGTGGCCCAGGTAAGCAGCACATCGATAGAAACAAACGGAGAGTGATACTCTGCAAATGCCTCACGCAGTCGGGTGCGGAATACGCGAAAAGCGCTGACGTTTTTCGCTAGTTCCCTTCCAATGGCCATACTCAGAGCCAGTCGCGTGATTCGGGACGCGAGAACGCGCAGAAACCCGTGCTGTTCTGCGTTGGGCGTGCCGTAAACGACGTCGAATTTCTGTTCCAGTTGTTCGAGCAGTCGCGGGATTTCTTCCGGCGGATGCTGCAGATCGTCATCTATCGTTACGATCACATCGTACTGTGCCGCCCGAATGCCGCAGAGCAGCGCATTATGCTGGCCATAATTGCGCATCAGATTCAACCCGCGCACCGTCGACGAGCGCGAACACAGCTCAGAAATTATCTCCCAGCTTCGGTCCCGGCTATCGTCGTTAACCAGGATGATCTCGTACTGCGTCGCGAACCGCGGCAACACTTCACCTAAACGTCGGCACAACTCAGCTATGGAAGCCTCACTATTGTAAACTGGCGTGACGACGGAAATCGAACGCCACTCTGGAGATTGCACCGCTGAGTCCATGTTCAGCAAAGCCTCCGATGGTATGAGACAAGCGGCAGTTCGTCAAAGCAACGCTGGTGATTTCGCCATTTTGCCTTGCCTGCCGCTGTCTCAGATGACCTAGTTTCTTCGCGTTCGCGCTCCACGTAGTCAGTCATGCAACTGTTTTTTAGCGCCTGCCTCTTTCTCATCGCCGTTGTTTTGCTGGCATACACGCCAGGCAAGCTGCTGCTATTTGTGCTTAAGCGAGAATTGGCCGCGCTGGAAGACGTGACTATGGCTTGTGTCCTGGGCCTGGTGCTGAGCGGCCTTGTTTACTGGTTAATGACGTTTGGCCACCAAGGACGTTTCTACTTCGTTTGGCCGCTGATTGCTGCCGGCGTTTGGGTTTGGATGCACACTAGCAAGCGCAAATCGCTTTTAAGCAGTGGAAGCGCGACGCCGTCGCGCGACAGGTCCACACTTGTTTTGGCCGGAGTTCTGATTCTCGGAATCATCGCATTAGCATTTTTCCCCGCTTATTACACTAATTTCACATGGCAGTCGGATGGCACGATGCGCGTCTATCCGATATCTGATTTTCTGTTTCATATTGCGATCGCTAACGAGTTGACGCACACCGTACCTCCGCAGGCGCCTGTGTTTGCCGGCCACCCGCTCTCGTATCATTACGGCATGGATCTTGCGGTTGCGATGTTTGCGAAGGCAACCGGCCTGAACGTTCGTGATCTTACAGTGCGTTTCATGCCGACTTTGTTCGTCGGTCTGTCGATGCTGAGTGTTTTCTGCTTCTCAAGAAAGTGGCTGCGCTCGGGATACTTCGGCGCCTTGGTCGTATTTCTCGTTTTTTTTGGCGCAGACTTTTCGTTTATTCCCGGGTTGCTACTGGGGGAGAAAGGTGACTGGTCTCTTCGTTACTTTAGCGCGCCGGCAGTTGTCACTCTCTTCTATGCCAACCCAATCCTGCCTGGAGTGGGAGTTCTCTTCGCGGGATTATTCTTTCTTAATTGTTATATTCGCGAGCGCAGCCGTGCATGGCTTTTCCTCGTTGCGCTGCTGTTTGTCGCGCTGATCGAAATCAAGATGCTGATGGCGGGCCAGCTCATGTGCAGCCTGGCATTGGCTGCTATCATTTATCTTATTATTTTTTCTGACGCAGACCTTTTCAAAATCGCCAGGTGCACCGCGATTGGGGCCATTCCCCTGGTTTGTTGGGTGTTGCTCAAGAACAGGAGCGGTGGCCAGATCGTCACGACGTTCGAGCCATGGCTTTACGTTTCGCATGCGATGCAGACCCTTGGATTGGGCAACAGGTTGACCGGCCCGCTTGCTTTCGCCGTTGTTGCTCTGCCAATTTACCTGGTGGGTTGCCTTGGGCTTCGCGTCATTGGCGTACCCGCAATCGTCACTACAATATTTCGGCCAAGACCAGAAGGCGCTCTCCGGTTCTTGCTCGCGATTTTCGTGGTGATCGGCGTGATCATCGCGCTCACGTGCAGCTTTACGCCAGCAGGATGGAGTTTTCGATACAACCCGATTAGCAGCACGTTTCTGGTACAGAGCGAATACGTGGCATGGATTTTTGTCGTGGAAGCGTTTCAAAGGTTTTACCAATGGGCTCTCAGACGAGGGATATATCCTGCACTCGCTACGGGAGGAATAATAGTTACTGCGGCAGGGCTAAGTTTACCTGCGACGGTGCAACATTTCGTAGTTTGGCGCCACCCAGATCACTTCTTCGGCGCCGGGAAACCTTGGGGCAAACAGTTGTTAACTTACGATCCGCAAACGTTGGCGGCTATGGACTTCCTGCAGAAAGATGCGCATCCCGGTGATGTGGCATTGTCCGACGACAACCTGATCGCACCCATCCTCGCAATGACGAAATGCCGGGTACCGGTCGGCTATTTTTCTTCTGGTTTGGTTGCACGAAACGATTACACGCGCAGGGAAACAGCGGAAAAGAAGTTTTGGGACGACTGGCGATCAGGGAAAATTCAACACGGCTTATTGCAAGAGGCCAAAGTGCGATATGTCGTCATCACCAAGCAGACAGAAGGTGTCCCTGCAACGATGCCAGACAACCTATCAAAAGTGTTCGAAAATTCCGAGTTCGCAGTATTCAAAGTAAACCGGAGCTCCTGAGCGGAACAAAAGGCTAAGGACGTGGCTTGAGCGCTAGAAGTTAAATTTCATGGCAGGAATTGTCATCAAACCGCGAGCGCGAATTTTGCATGGACACGACTGGGTGTTTTCGAGCGAAGTGCTCAAGGTTTTCGGAAATCCCGTGGATGGCGATGTGATTTCGCTGAAGGATGGCAAGGATCATTTGATTGGAAGCGCCATTTACAATTCGAAATCGCAAATCGTTGCGCGGCGTTTCTCACGGCGACGGCAGGATCTTGACCCCGATTTTTTTCGGCGCCGCATCGAGCAGGCTTCGGAATACCGGGACCGGCGAAACATCGACGCAAAACTGCGCCGCGTGGTGTGGAGCGAAAGTGACGGTCTCCCTGGCGTGATCATCGATCGTTACGGCGACAATTTCGTGCTGCAAACGCTCACGCTGGCGATGGACGCGCGAAAGGACTTGATCGTGGGTGCGATGGCGGATCTCTTTGGCGACTTCGCTATCATCGAACGAAACGAAGCGCCGATTCGCAAGGCTGAGGGTTTGGAATTATGCAGCGGGGTTCTGCGCGGAACTCCATCGCCAACCACCGTCGAAATCGGAGGTGCGGAGCTCGAAGTCGATTTCTTGCGCGGACATAAGACTGGTTTGTATCTGGATCAAAGGCACAATTACGGAATTGTTGCGAACTACGCCCGCGACCGGCGCGTTCTGGATTGCTTTACAAATCAAGGCGCATTTGCGTTGACCTGTGGGCGCGCCGGCGCAACGGAAGTAACGGCTGTTGAAGAAAATTCGGAGAACATCGCCGCCGCAAGACGAAACGCTGCGCGCAACGAGCTAAAGATCGAATGGGTGCAGCAGGATGTATTTCAATTCCTGCGCGGAGCCGAAAAAGCAGGCGCACGGTATGATCTGATTGTTCTTGATCCGCCGTCGTTTACGAGGACGAAGAGCGGCGTGGGCGACGCATCACGGGGCTATCGGGAGCTGCACATGCGTGCATTCAAGCTGCTGTCGAAAGATGGTTTGCTGGCGACGTTCTCCTGCTCGCATCACGTGAATGACGCAGCATTTTTGCAAACAATCACGGACGCGCTTGTGGATGCGCGTCGCTCGGCGCGTCGTTTGCGCCTGTTCGAGCAGGCGCCGGATCACCCGGTTCTGCCGACCATTCCCGAAACTGAATATTTCAGAGGTTTTCTGTTAGAGATGATGCCGGGGCGCTGAGGCTTGAAATGTCATCCTGAGCGAAGCGAAGGATCTCGGATCGATTTTTAATGTGAAACGACACAGAGCAACGGATTCAGATTTTTAACGCTGTCGAGGCCTGGCTCACGTGCGACCTTTCATTCTCAGGGTGCTCACGAAGAAACTTTAGACTATGGTTTGAAAGCCCAAGGCCGTCAGCGTCGCGCCCGCACTTGGTGGCAAGCTATTCACGGAAATGACACCGATCGCGCCTGTTTTAGCATATGGGGCGGAATACCACGCATAACTGGATCTTCAGCGCGGCAACGTTCGCCGAGGAAGCGCCAATGATCTGCCGACTGACCAGACGGTAGCTCTTCTTCCAGCAACGCCAGTAGTTGATAATCATTCTGAAAAGATGGGTAGATGCGCTCCGCCGTTCGACGCAACAGATCTTCACGCCATTCTTGGAGCAACGCGCGCGCGGTGTCGCCGCGATAAACTGTAACTTCTAGTTGTCCGAAATCTTGAATACTTGCCTCACGGCCGCGTAAAGTAGCTGGCCCAGTATCATCCGAGGGACCGATCACAATCTGATCGCGCCCAAAACGTCTGTTCATATCAGCGGCCTCCGCAGGTGTAAACGGCGGTAGCAGGCGCGTTCGCCCTGTTACGTAAAAGACCCTACCCGACGCAGGCGCATCAAGTTTATTACTGACTTTGCTAACGTATTTATCAGGCAGCAGAATGCGATCTTCAGGATGGTCGAAGAATTGCGAAAGTGTGAACCTGACCATCCATCCAGCAACGATCACATCGTCTTTCTGCATTTGCGCACGCAGAAACCTGGCCACGTCCGCGAATGGCCATCGTGTCTGGTGGAGAAATTGCGCATGAATGCAGGGCGTCCAACACGCAACAATCACGGCTGTGAGACCCCACGCGGCAATTGCAGCCCATCGTACCCGGACGTGTCTCGTGATCCAGTCAATTCCCTCGGCTGTAAGGATCAGAAGCAGAGGCAGAGAGAAGATTAGATAACGCGCGAACCCCCCAGCATCGATAGCAATTCCTTGCAAGGACATGAGAATCGGGCCCACAATGATCGCGCCGCACAGCAGAAGAAGCGGTTGCTTGTCTCGTGCTGCCGACCAACAGCCAGCGGTGAGCAATAGAACAGACAAAAACGCCGCGTAACTATTACCCATGTATATGGTAAAGACCCGCGGAATATATCCTATGCTCGTTGGCGGTGTATAGCCTCCGCCCCACTCTTTGTTAACCCTCGCCATATCCGGGAGGAGACGCCAGTACGCTAAACCGACGATGATTGCCACTCCGCCCAACGGAATCAACAGAGTCCTGGACTCCCGGAGAAACTTTCTGATACCCGAAAGGCTTTGAACAATCAGCAATAAGACCAGGAACGCGACTACGTAAATGGCTTGTAAATGTGTGAGTAGTAAGAAGAGCACTGCAGCAGCACATCGCACCCCGTTCCGCCAGGCCGGCCACTGACTCCAATGAAAAAATTCGTTAAGCGCAAGAAGACTGAATGCGGCAAAAAGTGAATAGGCGCGAATCGTCGGACCAAGCATGACCAGGTAAGGGTTGAACGCCGCCAGGGTGGCAGCGAGCACGGCGGTGCGCGTCGAACCCGTCAACTTAAGCGCCAGCGAGGCAGTTAGCGGAATCACTGCGATGGCTGCTCCTATCGGTAAGATAGTTAATCGCCAGTCTGTTGCTCCACAAAGCGAGGCGACTCCTTTCTCGGCTAGGATGAAATAGTTCATCGTCAGCCAAATGCGAAAATGCGTCAGGATATAGGTTGGCGTCTGTTTCAAATACCTGAGCGTCCCGATTTCGTCTCCGAGAAATATCCGGCCGTGTTGAAGAGCAACAAACAACATCAACGAACAGAGACATATCACTCCCAAAACGAGACGCTCGGCCCGTGACAGATGCCGCGAACTCAGGTTTGAGTAAACAACATCCAACCACGTTCGGCATTGACGTGTACTGCTTGCGCCAGGCACAGAATCTAACATGAAGGTTAAGCAATCTACTTGGTGTTGCCTTGGTTCAGCGTCAATGACCTTGTTTGCCTTTGGATCAAGCTATAAAGGCGAACTGTCGTTGGCGTTTTTTTGTCTCGAGTGGCGACGATCATCCGGTCCTGCCGACCATTCCTGAAACCGAATATTTCAAAGGCTTCCTTCTGGAGATGATGCCGGGGCGCTAGCAGCGGACTCCTCGACACCACGAGGCGGCGATATACTGATTTAACGATTTAACGATTTAACGGTTTGACGATTTAACGAGGCGAAGCCAATGTCCGCTACGACAAAGCCGGACGGCGACGCGATTGGCATGGCAGAAAACCCTCGACCGCTTGAACAAATGCTCCACCTGAGCGAGGAAGAGCCATCTGGCGAGCATCTGGATGATCAGGTGCAAAAAGCGCAGGAGCAACTCCTCCAACTCAAGCGCCAGCAGGAGCAGATCGAGAAACAAAAACGGGAACTGGAAGAGCTAAGCCGTCGTCAGGACGAATTGGAACACGGCCGGGGCGAAATGAGTGACAAGCTGACGCGCGCGCTGGTTGTGCTGGAACGCGAAGCGTACAATGCGCAAAGCAGGCTGGAGCAAATCCGCGTGGCCCGTGAAAGTTTCGCTCAACATTTAGAATTGGTCGAAGCGATCGATCCAAGGAACTGGAATCCATCGGATTTGCATAAGGAGTTGAGCCGCGCGTTGAGCACGGTAGATGACGCCCGGACCGAGTACAACGAACACCGCAGCCGGTTGCAAGCGGCCGGCACCGCCAACGGCGAGCAATCGTTGCCTGATGCCACCGCGGGTGCTTACGAAAACACGAATGGGCGCTCATTTTCCGAGTGGTTGCAGATCGGCCTGGCGTTGAGTCTGCCGCTCATCATTTTTGGCGTCATTGCCATCGCCATTTTTGCCTGGCTGGCCAGTCGGTGATGGCGATGTTTGGGCGTCCGCGCAAACCGCCTCCGCCGCTTCGCCGCAAGCGACAAGAAATAGCGCAACAAGAGGCGCAGTTGCGTGAGAAGGTCGAAAGCCTGCAGCGCGTCGTTACGCAATCGCGGGCGCCTGCGCCCAAGAAATCTCCACCGCGAAAGCCGGACCGCAGCGCAACGAACAATGTTGTCGAAAAGCGATTTCACGTTTCAATCGCAATGGAAGCCCCGCAGGGGTTGGACGCCGATCGGAGGAGCAGGCGGCCTCGGGCAATGCGCAAAGAGCGTCGGCAGGGGCGATTCCTCTTTCTGATTCTTTTGGTCGCGTTAGGATTCGCGGTCATGTTGCTCATCAGCCATTTGCATCCCTGAGCGCCTGACATGGTCGGAACTTCGGATCTCGATGTCGCATACGTCGCAAGACTGGCGCGCATCAATCTCACAGAAGACGAGGAGAAAACTTTTCAGAAACAACTCGATGACGTGCTGAAGTACGTGGAAAAACTTCGCCAGGTGGATGTCACTGGGATTAACCTCGCCGCGCACGGGCTGCCGGTTTTTAACGTGTTCCGTGAGGATGCGCCGCGCGACTGGTTCACAGCGGAGCAGGCACTGACTAACGCGCCCCGGCAGGCAGACCGCCTTTTTGTGGTTCCGAAAGTGGTGGAATGATCGGGCACGAGTTGACGGCGCTGACGATCGCCGATCTGCAATCGCTGCTGCGTCGCCGCGAAGTTTCGCCGTGCGACGTGATCAACGGTTTACGAGACCGCATTGAAGCAGTCGATGGAGATATCAGCGCATATCTTTCACTCGACATCGAAGCTGCGATGAAAGAGGCGGAACATGCGAACGTCAATCTTCCTCTGGGCGGGATTCCGATTGCCATCAAGGACATCATCAACGTGATGGGCCAGCCGTGCACGTGCGCGTCTAAAATCTTGAATGGCTATCGCGCGCCGTACGACGCCACCGTGGTTCAAAAATTGCGCGCAGCGGGCGCGATTCCATTCGGCAAAACCAACCTCGACGAATTCGCCATGGGCTCGTCGACGGAAAATTCGGCAGTGAAATCGACGCGCAATCCGTGGGACGTGTCGCGGGTGCCGGGAGGATCCAGTGGCGGTTCGGCAGCAGCAGTTGCCGCAGATGAAGCCTTCTGCGCGCTTGGCTCTGACACTGGCGGTTCGATTCGGCAACCTGCTGCGTTCTGCGGTGTCGTCGGGCTCAAGCCAACTTACGGGCGAGTTTCTCGCTTCGGCCTTGTGGCGTTCGCATCATCGCTCGATCAAGTTGGACCGGTAACGAAAACTGTGCGCGACGCTGCGTTGGTCATGAACGCTATCGCCGGTCATGATCCGCAAGATTCCACATCGCTCAGCGAGGCCGTGCCGGATTACGTAGGGAGCCTCGGAAATGATTTGCACGGAGTCCGGCTGGGCGTGCCCAAGGAATACATGATCGAAGGAATCGATTCGCAGGTGCGAGTTGCAATCGACACCGCGGTCAAACAGTTCAATTCCGTCGGAGCGGAAGTTGTCGAGGTCTCGTTGCCCAGCACTGAATACGCGGTTGCGGTTTATTACATTGTTGCCACCGCCGAAGCTTCCGCGAATCTCGCTCGCTTCGATGGCGTGCGTTACGGGCTTCGTGCTGAAAATCCTAAAAACGTGTCCGATCTTTACGGCCGCACGCGGGAGGAAGGTTTCGGTCCAGAAGTGAAACGGCGGATTATTCTTGGTACTTACGTTTTGAGCTCCGGTTATTACGATGCCTATTACCTGCGCGCGCAAAAAGTGCGCGAACTGATTCGCCGCGATTTTGCCAGCGCTTTCGAAAAAGTCGACGCGCTGATCTCACCGACGTCGCCAGTAGTGGCGTTCAAACTAGGCGAGCGCGTTGCCGATCCATTGCAAATGTATCTGGCCGACATTTTCACGATCGCGGCCAATCTCGCCGGAATTTGCGGAATCAGCATCCCGTGCGGTTTCGCCGAGCTGGATGGACATCGTCTGCCAATCGGTCTGCAGTTGTTAGGCAAACCGCTGGATGAAGCGCGCATTTTACAAATCGCCCATGCCTACGAGCAAAGCACAGACTGGCACAAAGCACGACCGCCAATTGGCCCCGAAGGCACCGAAAGGCTAGCAAGCTCGGCGCAATAGGTCGGGCGAATCCGTATAAGTCGTCGAAAGCGGCGGAGCACCGCCGCACTCCAAAACGCAAGCGACAAATTGCGGTTGGACCCACGGCCACGGTTTGGAGTGCGGCACTGCCGTGCCGCTTTTCCATCGTTGCGGGCTACATTTTTTGTGTAGCACTTTGTTAAGGACGTCGCTCCCTAATGCCCTGGAGAATCTCGGCGATCGCTTCGGCGCGTGGTTTGGCGCCGAGGTTGCCTTTGCCGTGGACGCGGACGCTCACGGCATTGCTTTCCATGTCGCGTTTTCCGATCACGAACATGGTGTGAACCTTCATTTGTTCGGCGCGCTGGATTTTGCCGTTGATTTTATCGCTGCTGTCGTCGATTTCCGCGCGCACCTGATGAGCGCGCAGTTCGTTCAGAATCGATCGCGCGTAATGGATTAATTTCACGTCATCGGTGATGGTGAGGATACGTACCTGTTCCGGGGATAACCACAGCGGGAAATTGCCAGCGTAATGCTCGATTAAGAATCCGATGAAACGTTCGTGTGTGCCCAGCGGCGCGCGATGAATGCAGATCGGAATCTTCTCCGTATTATCGCGGTCCTTGTAGCGAAGATCGAAACTGCGCGGTTGCGCGAAATCGACCTGATTGGTTGCGAGGGTGAACTCGCGTCCGATCACACTCCAAACCTGCACGTCGATCTTCGGCCCGTAAAATGCCGCCTCGTTAGGAACTTCGACGTAATCAATTCCGGAGTCTTTTAAAACGTTTCGTGTCATCTCTTCGGTCTGCTTCCAAAGCTCTGGTTCATCGACAAATTTTTGCCCTAGCTTCGATGGATCATGCGTCGAAAATCGCATCAGATATTTTTGGATGCCGAAGAGCTTGAAATAATTCAAATACATTTCGTTCACGGCATTGAACTCATCCTCGAACTGCTCCGGGGTCATGTACAGGTGCGCGTCGTTCATGTGCAGCAAGCGCCCCCGCATGAGTCCAAACAACTCTCCGCTTTTCTCGTAGCGGTAACACGTTCCGTATTCCGCCAGGCGCAACGGCAGGTCGCGATAGCTTCTTGGAATCGACCCAAATAGCTTGTGATGATGCGGGCAATTCATCGCTCTCAGGTAATAACGATCGGAAGTCATGCTGCCAGCGTGACTCGGCGGACGAGCATCTTGCTTGGCCTCTTCCTCGTCCGGCTGAGACAAGCTGGGAAGCTTGTCTTCCAGCTCCATCGGCGGAAACATTGACTCCGCGTAATACGGCAAGTGCCCGCTCTTCAGGTACAAGCTTTCGCGCGCGATATGCGGCGTGAGGACGCGCTGATAACCGGCGGCGAACTCGGTTTCTTTCGCAAGCTTCTCGAGTTCTTCTGCGATGACTGCGCCCCGCGGCAGAAACATTGGCAAGCCCGGGACCAACATCGTCGTCAAAAACGAACAGTTCGAGTTCGCGTCCTAGCTTTCGATGATCGCGCTTCTTCGCTTCCTCAAGTATTGCGAAATATTCGTCGAGCTCCTTTTTTGTTTTAAACGCGGTCCCGTAAACGCGCTGAAGCTGTGGATTTGTTTCATCGCCTTTGTAGTATGCGCTGGCGACAGTGGTCAGCTTGAATGCGCCGATGTTTCCCGTGCGCATCACGTGCGGTCCAGCACAGAGATCGACGAAATCGCCATTCCGATAGAGCGAAATCTTTTCGTCGGGCGGAATGTTTTCGATGATGTCGAGTTTGAATTTGCTGGGCTCGGTCCGTTCGCTCAGTGCAGCAAGTCGGCCTTGCTTTCCGAGCGCGAGCGCTTCATCCCTCGAAACTTCGATCCGTTCGAACGGATGATTCGCTTTGATTTCGTTTTTCATCTCAGCCTCGATCTTTTCGAAATCCTCGGGCGAGATGCGGTGGGGAAGATCCACATCGTAATAAAAGCCGTTGTCCACTGGTGGCCCGGCAGCGAATTGCGCTTCCGGCCAGAGTTTTAGAATGGCGGTGGCGAGCACGTGGGCTGTCGAATGACGCAGACGCTCCAAGTCGGTCATTTGCTCGCGTTGTTCTAAAGTTTTGCGTTCGTCAGACATTTATATCCAGAGATTCCTCGACTTCGCTCGGGATGACAAGTAGCGGAAGGGCTGTTGAAAATTCGTCACAGCCTCCGCACAAAGCTTTGGCGGGGCAAGCGACTTCGCGCCTTCGCCAGGCTACGGCATGGCGGGCGCTCGGAATGACAAAGGGATTATCCACCATTCACGCCGAGGACAGAAATTTGCTCCCGCGGATGGCGCAACCGTCTGTCACACAATTGTAACTTGGCAGTTGTCACGCTTCTCTCTATAGCTGCGAGGAGTTGATTTCGGCCCATGAATCCTGCGGAGTTGTTTCGTCAAGAGAGTAACACGGTGCAGCTTGCGCCTGGCGATTTCCTGTTCCGGGAAGGCGAGAAGGGCGACCAAATGTACGTGTTGCTGGAAGGGGAAGTGGACGTCTTTCTTGGTTATTTTCTGTTCGAGACTGCGGGGCCGGGCGCCCTCCTTGGTGAGATGGCATTAATTGACGACAGTCCACGCACTGCCAACGCTGTGGCGAAAATCCCATCCAAACTGGCCGAAATCGACCGGCGCCGCTTTCACTTTCTTGTTCAGCAGACGCCGCATTTTGCGACGCATGTGATGAAAATTCTGGCCAATCGCCTGCGTCACATGAACGCCGTGACCGCGGTTCGATAGCAGGTTTCGAAGGGAGACGCAGCCCTCCTTTCGCAGCCGCACAGGTGACGTTATCTTTTGCCCAATGCGAATCGTCGGGCAGTATCTGCTTTTCGCTTCGATCGCTGCGACTGGCTGCCGCCAACAAACTCCGACCGCTGCCGACTTTCCAACGCAGCGGCAGCGGATGGTCGAGCAACAGTTAAAACGGCGCGGTATCAAGGACGAACGCCTGCTCGCAGCCATGGCCAGAGTGCCGCGCGAGGAGTTTATTCGCGCGGGTTCGCGAGCCAACGCGTACGAGGACGGGGCATTGCCTATCGGTTACGACCAAACGATATCGCAGCCATACATCGTGGCATTCATGACGGAGCAACTGCGACCGAAACCCATCGACCGGATTTTAGAAATCGGGAGCGGTTCAGGTTATCAGGCGGCAATTTTGGCCGAGCTCGTGGCAGACGTTTACACAATTGAAATTGTCGAGCCGCTGGCGAAAAGTGCGGAAGCGACACTGGAACGATTGGGTTACAAAAATGTGCATATCAAGGTCGGCGACGGTTACAAAGGCTGGCCCGAAGAGGCGCCATTCGATGCGATTATCGTGACCTGCGCGCCGGAGAAGGTTCCGCAACCGCTCGTTGATCAACTGAAAGACGGCGGGCGCATGATCATTCCCGTCGGCGAACGATTCGCCCAGCAGCTATATCTGCTCGAAAAGAAGAACGGGCAGTTGAAAGAAAGTGCCACGCTGCCAGTTCGCTTTGTGCCAATGGTGCGCTCGAGGAAGAAGAAGTGATTTGGTCACGTCATTCCGAGCTGAGTCGAGAATCCCGTGGCGCAATTCTGACGTAATTTGCGGGATGTCCCCGACTTCGCTCGATACGACTTCGATCGCGGATCACAGATCACGGATCACTAGATAATTCGCGGGATCCTTCGCTCTGCTGAGGATGGCAAGCTGCGCTTGTCATTTGATCCCGGCGAGCTTTTTCAGGTCAATGCGCTTAATCCACTCTTGCAACTCGGTGGGTTCCTGATTTTGCAGCTCTATCTGAACGAAGTAGCGACTAGCGATCATCACCCAAAGAGCGGCGTGCCTGGTGTCTTTTTCGAATGTTTCGAAACCGGGGTTGTCATCGATCGTCACCGATTTGGCGTAGCCTTCGCTGGTGTCGCTGTTGCTCTTCCACGCGTCGGTGGTAGCGCTGACATAATCAGGGTTCGCAACTGAATCGAGAATGCTGATCGCGGTGCTCGGCGCCTTTTCTCCTTCGCCCTTGCGATAATCGCGATGCACGTTCGTGATTTTGAATCCGCCGACGTCTTCGGTTGACCCCTCCGGCTTATCGGCAGTCCAACCCGTTGGAGGTTCCGGCAAAATCGGCAGTAGCTTCTGATAATCTATAGCGTCAGGCACCAGGATGGGTTCATTCTGTGCACGCGCCGTGCCGAGTCCAAGTGCCGCAACGAGCGTCAGCGACAAAAATCCAGCGCGTGCCAGGGAACAAACACGAGCCGTTGATTTCATATGAACGCGTTCCTGCCCGATTACTCTACCCGATTGACTTTACCTCAGCTGTCAAGACGCTTGCGGGATGCGCATATCCGAAGGCGTCCACTCTAGCCGCTTTCCTATTGAAAAGCCTGTGTTGACAAGCCCAGCGGACCGCCGCCCGCAGGGCGACGTACAGATGCAGCGACGAAGCTCGTAATTCTCATAGGGATTTTGCGGTGGCTTTGTTCGCGAGATCTTTGGAAGCACGGCAGCGGTCTGGGCGACTTTCTTCTTTTGTTTTGTGCCGAGAAATGTTTTCACGGGTCGTTCGTTCATGCCGGATGTCTCGTCGCTTGGCTTCGCGATTGTCGGATTCTTTTTTTTGTGCGCTGGATCCGGCATTATGTTGGCCACGCTAACAGGTTTTTTTGGAGCAGATTCAAACGAACTAGTGCAGTGTGATATGAAACCCAAGGCACTTAATCTGGAACCCACGAATCCAGGAAGGTTGTTCCAACTTCTTCTCCTGGTTTCCAAGTTTCCAGATTCACCTCGATCGCCGTCATGAGACGCAAGCATTCCGACTACATGCATTGGTCCAAGACGCAGAGTCGCGCGCGATTCAATCTCGCAACGAGCGACGTCGCTCCATTTCCTTTTCACGAGTTGCGGATTGATCTGAAGGAAATCGAAATCAACGGTGATAACAGCTACGGCTACGCGCCTTTGCAGGAAGCGATCGGTGCACATCACGGCGTCGACCCCGACTGCGTCGTGGAATCTGCCGGCACTTCAATGGCTAATCATCTCGCCATGGCCACAATCATCGAACCCGGCGACGAAGTATTAATCGAGCATCCAGCGTACGGCCCGATTCTCGACGTTGCGGAATATCTTCAGGCAAACGTGAAGCGTTTCCGCCGCGCTGAAGAAAACGGGTGGGCGATCGATGCGGAGAAAGTTCGCCGCTGCGTGACGTCGAAAACGCGGCTTATCGTGATAACGAATCTTCATAATCCGACGAGCGCGTTCACTCCGGAGCCCGTCCTGCGCGAGGTCGGCGACATTGCGCGGAGAGCCGGCGCGCTTGTGCTCGTCGATGAAGTTTATCTGGATGCAGTTTATGACGACACGCCGCGAACATCATTTCACCTCGGTTCGGAGTTCGTGGTGACCAGCAGCCTCACGAAGGCGTACGGTCTCAGCGGCCTGCGATGCGGTTGGACCCTGGCGCAGCCGGATCTTGCGAGGAAAATGCGTCGCCTGAACGACCTTTACAGCGCAACTCCGGTTTTCCCAGGGGAGCTTCTCAGTGTAGCTGCGTTCCGGCATCTTGATTTCCTTCGAGAAAGAGCGCGCCCCATCGTTCAGGCCGATCACAAATTGCTCCGCGATTTTCTCGCGCAGCAATCAGCGATTTCCGCCGTTGCGACGGAGTGGGGGACGACATCATTCCCCCGGTTGCTCGGCGAAAACGCGGATGTTTTTCTTGAGCGCCTGCGATCGGAATTCGACACCTCCGCAGTTCCGGGCCGCTTCTTCGAAATGCCTGATCACTTCCGCATAGGCATGGGCGTAAACACCGAAATGTTTTCAGAAGGCCTGAGCCGTATCAGTCGCGCGCTGGCGTAACTGATCGTCGGGAAGTACGCGATCACACTCGGACCCAGCGAGGGCGTTTGGCATTGGCGGGCGGATATCTGGATGCTGCTACGTACTCAGGTGTGAATGAGATCAACCCACGGCAGCCGTTCCTCTGGATAAACGTCTTTCGTTGGTGGGAACTCTTCCGGGTGATCAAGACTTCCAGTTGTGATGTCGATCTCATCGGTCCGTCTGTCGGTCTCATAGGTTAGAGACGTTCCACAGTGACCGCAGAATGTCCTCCACGCGCCCGTATCAGTTCGATATCGACGTGGCGTTCCGTTAACAAATCGGAACCCTGAACGTTTTACCACGATCCACGCTACCGCCTGAGCTCCGGCGGCCCGCCGGCAGTTGGCACAATGACAGTTCGTGCGAATCCGGACCGCAGGTGCCGCGGCGAAGCGCACCTCGCCGCAATAACAGCCACCAGTGATTTCGTTATTTTCCATGCAAACTACGGGCGTGGTCGTGGGCTAGGACGAGGCCGGGGCGTGGGAGTAGCTCGGGGAACGGCCGTTGCAGTCGCCGTAGGAGTCGCAGTCGCGGTAGGAGTTACTGTTGCTGTTGCGCTCGCAGTTGCCGTCGGAGTTGCTGTTGCAGTTGCAGTCGCTGTTGGTGTTGGGGTAGGGCTGGCGTTAGGCTGAAGCTGGATTAACTCGATGCGTCCACCGCTACCAAACTGATTAGCGTGCACTGCCTTGGCGCCGCCCACCACATACTGCCCGTCCGTCGAAACGTCCACCGAGAACGCTGAGCCGGGAAAGTTGATCTGGCCAATTAATTGGACGCTGCGGTTAAATACCATCACTTCTGGCCAGTCATGGTTTTGCGTTCCCCAGGAAGCAAAGGCCATGACCGTGCCATTGTCGTTCGAAGCGGCGCCAATCGGCGTTCCCTGGTATGCACCTGTGCCGCTAACAGGATAGGACCCAATCAGGTTGCCGGTCGGGACATCAAACAGATAGACTTCGCCACTGAGCCAGCCGTTCGCGTAATTGCCGCCGAAGGTACCCGCAGTCGAACCATCATGCGAGACGCTACAAGCTCCGCCAAACCAGAAGTTCGCTCGGGTTAGATGGATTACCCGGTTGTAGGTCGTGCCGTTGTATGCATACACGTCGAAATTGAACCCGCCCACTGCGAATACGCTGCCGTCGCCGGAGATTGGGTAGAGATTGGATCCTGCGCCGGAGCCTGTGGCGGTGAATAGGATATTGCCACTGCTCGTATCCACGAGGGTGGCGCGGTTGTCCTGTGTCACAAGGGCTTTCGAACCGTCATCGGTCAAAGCCACCCCGCCCATCCGAAGCGGATCCGTCCAGCTGAGTGTAACTGCGCCGGTGTTAGCGTCGAAGACGTAGAGCGTCGAATTCTGAGTTACTGAATCGCTAACAACAGCCGCAATCGTCGAACCGTCACGCGACGTGGCGACCTTCCTGGAACTGGCTGGCAGATTTGCATCACTGACTGGATACGGAAATGACCAATCTGGTGTGCCGTTGCTGGTGGACCTGAAACCATGTTGCCGAAAATCGTCACCCGCTGCATTCGACTCCATAAAGCCGCTACGGTCTGCGCCTTTGGCGGCAGCGACGCCGGAGTTGCCGCTGTTGAAAGAGGAGAAGCTCCATGCCGGTGTCCCATTGCCAGTGATGGCGTGTACAGTCAGGCGCGCACCGCTAAGGAGCCATGCGCCCCAAACATTGTTGGCGTCGATTGACACGCCATCGGCAATAGCTGCCTGGTCGTCGTAGTGCCAGAGCGTGTTGCCAAAGGGCCCTGATACGTGGCTCTCACCTACTGTACGCAGCGCTGGCGATGCTTTTGAGTTACCGACATTGGTACTCTGGATTATGCCTTGTGGCGTAACTCTGATGAATGTTTGGCGTGTTACTCCGCCAGGACGGCCGGTCTCGACACGTGCAGATGGATTTGCAGCGGCCAAGAAAGTCACAAGGACCAACGCGCCGACCGGAATTAATCCGGCTAAACTACGCAGGTTACAGAACCCACCTTCGCCGATCCAGCCTTCGCAGCTGGTTCGGCGGAGTAGACGGCTGCGGCGGGCAGGTGCGGATTGAGCAGTGTGTTTGGTTTTCATAGAGTGAAGTTAGGTCGTGGTGGCGGCGTGGGACGCGGCCTTGGTGTTAGCTGCGGTCTCGGGGTCGGTGAAGGTCTCGGTGTAGATGTTGGTGTCGGACTCGGAGGAAAGCTAGCAGTAGGAGTTGCGGTTGCCGTCACTGTTGGAGTGGGGGTAGGCGTCCCTGTGGCTGTTGGCGTTGGCGTTGGTGCCATACCTCCCTGGACTTCAAACGAACCGACGTCGATACGATCATTCTGCACGCGCGAAAATCCCGGGCCACGTTGATCGTAATATGGAGGAGGACTGAATTTGGGATCCCCTGCATCAATCGCAGGACTGCCTTTCAGCAGCTCATGAGTGAAAGTAGGTCCACCGTTATCCTGCAACGGGCCAAGCATCGGATCGGTGTTGATTTGATCGCCGGTGCCATTCAAATAGCCGCCACCGTCGTCGCTGCTAACGTTGTAGCCGTAAGAGGTGACGGTGCCGAAATCGTTGAGAATACTATGTCCTCCAGGGCTGACGTTGAAGATCGTGTTTGACATGGCCACGATGACTGGGGCGTTGAAGTTCCGGATCTCCACGCCATTATTGCTCATAGTGGTGTTATAGACGCTCGCTGCAAGTGCACCGCCATCGTTATAAATGCCGGAGCCGTTCTCGCTGATCGTACTATTGATGACCACTGTATCCGACAGGGTCGAGTTGTGCACTCCACCGCCATTCCCGCTGATAGTACTGTTAGTGATTGAGACTGTAACGGGGCAAGAACCGCCGCAATTTGCCCGTCCAGTGTCGCTGTAGATCGCACCGCCTGGATTGTCCTTAATCGAACTATTAATCACTTGAACGCTCGTCGTGCCGTTTCCGCAAAATGTGCAAGACCATCCGTGGTTGTTAATAGCCTCGCCAGGGCCGTTGTTCGACAGTGTGCTGTAGGTGATTACTAATGTTGCAGTGCCGGCCTGCAATGCGTCGTTGTAAATGCCGCCGGTGTTATTCGTAATTAAAGAATTGTTTATCTGCAGCGTGGAATGACCAATGTTGTTGCCGTCATTGTGAATACCACCACCGAGGTTGCCGGTCGCTGAGTTGTTACTGATGGTGCAATCATTGAGTATCAGCATTGCGTGGTCATTGTAGATGCCTCCGCCGCTATCGCTGGCATGGCCGTTGGTGATGGTCAGGCCAGAGATATTGACGGTTTCACCAGGAGCGATGTGAAATACGGTGCTCTTTGCGTTGCCATTCACCGCAAGGTTCTCGGCGCCTGGTCCTGAGATTGTGATGTTCTTGGCCACTAACAGCTCGCCGCTGGTCAATCCAATTGTACCTGTGACTGCAAAACCAATTACGTCACCATCGTTGGCATCCGAGAGCGCCTGACGCAATGAACCGGGGCCGCTGTCGTTTGTGTTGGTGACTATGAGTGTCGGTGTTGGAGACGGCGTAGGCGTAGGCGGTGGATATTGCCCGCAATATCTCCCGCCTGTGTTCAACACGTGGGAGAGCTCCATCCCCTCCCCAAATAATCATTTCACTTCCCGTCCATACTGCTGTGTGCGCGGCTCGCGCTTCAGGCGCATTAGTAGTGTCTGTAGCTGTCCAACTGTCCGCATCCGAGTTGTATCGACCGCCGGTGTTCAAAACGGTGGGGCCGCTGAGAATTCCGCCCCACACAATCATTTCACTCCCGGTCCACACTGCCGTGTGAGTCGATCGGCCAGCAGGCGCGTTAGTGGTGCTGGTGGCTGCCCACGTATTCGTGCTGGGATTGTATCTGCCGCCGGTGTTCCAATAGCTGCTGCCGGCGTATCCGCCCCAGACGATCATTTCGCTGCCAGTCCAAACAGCTGTGTGAAAGTCTCGGGCCTCGGGCGCATTAGTGGTGCCGGTGGCCACCCAGCTGTCGGTGCTGGGGTTGTATCTTCCGCCGGTGTTCAAGAAAGTACCGCTTTCCCCACCCCAGATAATCATTTCACTGCCGGTCCATACTGCCGTGTGGGTGTCTCGACTTTCTGGCGCGCTAGTAGTGCTGGTAGCTGTCCAGCTATCCGTGCCAGGATTATATTTCCCGCCGGTGTTCACTGTGCCAGCTAACAGAAAAACCGCCCCAGACGATCATTTCACTGCCAGTCCAGACACTCGTGTGAAACTCTCGGGCTTGAGGCGCATTAGTGGTGCTGGTGGCTACCCAGCTGTCGGTGCTGGGATTATATCTCCCGCCGGAATTCAAGTAACCGGTGTTAATATTGAGTCCTCCCCAGGCGATCATTTCACTGCCGGTCCATACCGCCGTATGAGACGCTCGTGGCAAAGGTGCATTGGCGACGCTGGTAGCTGTCCAGGTATCCGTACTGGGATTGTATCTCCGACCCGTATTAAAATAGGTCATTTGTCCATCAAAGCCTCCCCAGACGATCATTTCACTGCCGGTCCATACCGCGGTGTGAGCGTATCGGGCGGTGGGCGCATTGCTCGTGCTTGTACCGCCCCAAGCATCATTGCACGTGCCTTCCACCTTCTGTGTCGTCGCTACCACCGGAAGGGTATAACTCCGAAACGCCATTTTGTTTCTCTCAACGAATTTTATTGGCTGGGCTATCGCGTGACCGGCATCCTGATTCGCCATAGCCGATTGAAACAGGCGCTCTGCCAGTGTTGGCCTGGCCAGGCACTCGGCTATAACAAAGGGATCGTTTCCGAGCGCTTCAAATAGCTCGCGTAATATCTCGGGTTGTTTGCTGTGTTGTGCCATGCGGTCCATTTCACTTTGCAATTGCTCAGCAGTAATGGGCTGTTGCCAGTAATCCTCAAGTGCCCGTGATTTGCGCAGGTAGTCTGTCACTTTCGTTTCCATCTGAGCCTGAGACATCACCGCTTCGAGTGACGGCTTTGAATCGGGCCGCTCTTTTGGCCACAGACGGTGACGCCAGTAAACGTCTTCAATCGCTCGTTGATAGGCGACGCGTTCTGCAAACGTCAGCCCCGCGCCTGCGGGATGAGAAGCTTTCGCTGGCGCTTCGGGATGGAAGAAAGCCAAGCAGTGTTCCGCTGATCATCGAGCAGACTGCCGCTGAGCAAAGGAGTAGCTGCAGGCTAAACGAGCCGAATTGAGTAGTGCGTTTCTTTTTCATAGATATTTATGGGCGCGGTGGCGGGGTAGGGGGAAGTCTTGGAGTTGGTGTGGTCCTAGGCGTCGGAGAAGGTGAAGGAGGGTTTTGCACTTCAAACGAGCCGACGTCAATGCGACCGCCTCTTACCCGATCATAATTATGGCCACGCTGATCGTAGTCAGGCGGGCCAACGAAATTCGGATCGCCGGCATTAATCGCTGGGCTGCCGGGCAACAACGCGTGGGTGAATGTAGGGCCGCCGTTGTCTTGCAACGGGCCAAGCAACGGATCGGTATTGACTTGATCATCAGGGCCATTCAAATAACCGCCACCATCATCGTTGCTAATGTTGTAGCCATGCGACGTGCTCGTGCCAGAATCGTTGACAATGCTATGTCCTCCAGGGCTGACCCTGAAGATAGTATTCCCGATGGTCACGAGTGAACCGTTGCTGTTCCGAATCTCCACTCCATTATCGCTCATAGTGCTGTTAAAAACGTCCGTTTCGCGTAAACCAACGTTGTAAATGCCGCTGCCGTTGTCGCTGATCGTCCTATTACTCACTCCTAAACTCGAGACGGCGGAGTTATAGATGGCCCCCGAATTTCCGTTGATAGTGCTGTTCGCGACTGATACCCCCCCTCCCTCCGGCCCGGTGTCACTGTTGATCGCGTTGCCAAGATTATCCGTGATGGAGCTGTTACTTATGTGAACCGTTGCGGCACCATTTCCACAAAATATACAGAGGAAGCCGTGATTACGAACAGCGTCGCCAGAGTTGTTGGTAAGGCTGCTGTCGGTGATCTCGAGCGTCGCAGTGCCGCCTAGTATTGCGTCGTTGTAAATGCCCCCGCCGGAGTTGTTCGTGATTAAAGAGTTGTTTACCTGCAGCGTTGCGTGACCGCTGTTTTCCGCATCATTGTAGATCCCGCCAGCGTGGTTGCCGGTAACCGTACAATTATTAAGTGTCAGTGCCGCATGCTCGTTATGGATGCCGCCGCCAGAGCTGCTGCTGTCACCGTTCGTGATGGTCAGGTCAGAGATGGTGACGGTTTTGCCAGGAGCGATGTGAAATACAGTACTTTTGCCATTGCCATTCACCGCAAGGTTCTCAGCGCCCGGTCCTGAAATTATGATGTTCTTGTTCACTAACAGCTCGTCGCTGGTCAATCCAATTGTGCCAGTGACTGCAAAACCAATTACGTCACCGTCATTGGCATCTGCGAGTGCCTGACGCAATGAGCCGGGGCCGCTATCGTTTGTGTTAGTGACGAGAATAGTCGGTGTTGGGGACGGTGTAGGCGTAGGCGGTGGATATTTCCCGCAGTATCTCCCGCCTGTGTTCGAAAAGCCTAAACTGTCCAGTCCTCCCCACACAATCATTTCGCTGTCACTCCACACTACCGTATGGTACGAATGGGCAGATGGTGCGTTGATCGTGGTAGTAGGTATCCAGCTATCCGTACCGGGGTCGTATCTTCCTCCGGTCCTCACGCTGTTGTTACCATTGGTGCCTCCCCACACAATCATTTCACTGCCGCTCCAGACTGCCGTGTGAAGGTCTCGGGCGTCAGGCGCATTGGTGGTGCTGGTTGCCACCCAACTGTCGGTGTTGGGATTGTATCTCCCTCCGGTATTCCAATAGCTGCTGCCGTCGTATCCGCCCCAGACGATCATTTCGCTGCCAGTCCAGACTGCTGTGTGAATGGATCGGCTGGTTGGCGCGTCCGTGGTGCTGGTCGCCACCCAGCTGTCAGTGTTGGGATTGTATCTCCCTCCGCTTTGGAAATAATGATAGTTACCGTCCCAATAATACCCTCCCCACACGATCATCTCAGTGCCCGTCCACACTGCGGTGTGATTCGCCCGGCCAATTGGCGCATTTGTTGTGCTGGTAGCTGTCCAACTATCCGTATTTGGGTTATATCTCCCGCCGGTGCTGAGAAAATTCGCACCAGCTCCGCCCCAGACAATCATTTCAGTGCCAGTCCATACTCCTGTGTGAGTCTCTCTGGCTTCGGGGGCATTGGTGGTGCTGGTGGCTGCCCAGCTGTCCGTCCCCGGATTATATCTCCCGCCGGAATTCAAGTAGCCGGTGGTGCTATTGACACCGCCCCAGACAATCATTTCAGTGCCAGTCCACACTGCCGTGTGATAATCCCGTGGCGCAGGTGCGTCGATGAAGTCGGTCGACGTCCACGTATCGGTCGTAGGGTTGTACTTTCCGCCAGTATTCAAAAAGAAATTTTGAGTACCATAACCGCCCCAGACGATCATCTCACTCCCAGTCCAGACAGCCGTGTGGCCTACTCGTGCGTCGGGCGCGTTAGTGGTGCTTGTAGCTCCCCAAGCGTCAAAGCACGTGCCTTCCGGCTTCAATGCGGTCGCGATCGTCGGAAGAATATAGCCAGAGAATGGTCTAACTGCTTTCCGAGAACCACTTCGCTGGCTCACCGCCCAGCTGACATCACGGTAAGTTACGGCAGACGTAAACAGACGCTCCGCAAGTGCTGGCCGGGCCAGGCACTCAGCGATTACTAACGGATCGTTGCCCAGCGCTTGGAAGAGTTCTCGCAGCACTTCGGGCTGTTTCGTATGCTGTGCCATCCGGTCTATCTCGGCTTGTAATTGTTCGGAAGTAATCGGCTGTTGCCAGTAATCCTGTAGCGCTTGTGATTTGCGCAGATAGTCATGTACCTTCCTTTCGAGCTGCGCCTGAGACATCGCTGCGTCGAAAGATGGCTTAGGATCGGGACGTTCTTTTGGCCATATCCGGTGATGCCAGTAAACGTCTTCAATTGCTCGCTGATAAGCGACGCGTTCTGCAAACGTCAGTCCCGCGCCTGCGGGATGAGAAGCTTTCGCTGGCGCTTCGGCATGGAAGAAAGCCAACAGTGTTCCCGTGATCATCGAGCAGACTGCCGCTGAGCAAAGGACTAGCTGCAGGCTAAGCGAGCCAAATTGAGGAGTGCGTTTCATTTTCATAAACAAAAGCTACGGGCGCGGTGGCGGCGTGGGACGCGACCTGGGCGTTAGCGCTGGTCTCGGGGTCGGCGGAGGTCTCGGTGTTGAAGTAGGTGTAGCTGTTGGTGTCGCCGTCGCAGTCGGTGTTGTCGTTGCCGTCGGCGTGGCACTAGCTGGCGTTGCTGTAGCAGTTGGAGTTGGAGTATGAGTGGCCGTGGGTGTCGGCGTCGGAGTGAACGTTACCGTCGGGGTTGGAGGCGGTGGCGAGCACATTGGCGTAGGTGTAGGACTTACTGTGGCTGATGGAGTCGGCGTCGCCGTCGCCGTTGCTATCGGGCTTGCAGTCGCCGTGGGCGTCGGGCTTTGGGGTGGGCCCTCCACATACTTGATCGTGGCGTAGTCAATATTATTAGTTCCGCTGTTTCCCGTCACGTAGACGTTGCCTGAAACATCAACGGCGATGGCAAAGGCGTCGTCGCTTCCCGCTTTGGATCCGGCGTAGCGGGCGACCCATTCTTCCTGTCCTATGCCGTTATACTTGATCGTAGCGTAGTCACCGTCGCTAGTGCCGGTGATATAAACGTTGTTTGAAGCGTCAAGGGCAATGGCTCTGGGGATGTCGTCGATGCTGTTACCGGGGCCGTTGTAGCGAGCAACCCATTGTTGTTGCCCAGAGGAGTCGTATTTGATTGTGGCGTAATCAAAAAGGTTTGAGCCGACGCTCTCTCCCGTCACATAGACATTTCCCGAACCGTCAACGCCAATGGCCTCAGCACCATCCCAATCGTTCCCTGGTCCGTTGTACCGGGCAACCCACTGTTCCTGCCCTGATGCGTTATACTTTATCGTGGCGTAGTCTCGCCGGCTTCCGAGACCTTCGCTCTGCCCGGTGACGTAAACGTTGCCTGACCCATCAACCGCAATCCCTCTGGCTTCATCCCAACCATCCATAGGACCGTTGTAAGTGGCAAGCCATTGCTGTTGGCCGGCTGAGTTATATTTAATGGTGCCGTAGTCGAGATCGGCGGTCATTGCAGTCACGTAAACATTCCCGAAGCTATCAATGGCAATGGCTTGAGGGCTATTGGGCGACCCATTAAGCGGCCCGAGCGCGGCCCATTGCTGTTCTCCCACTGGGTTATACTTGATCGTGGCATAGACACCACCGCTGTATCCGGTGACGTAAACATTTCCAGAGGCATCCACGGCAATAGCAGTAGCTTCGCCGTTACCGTAGGTGGCAACCCATTGTTGGTGCCCGGCCGAATCGTACTTAATCGTCGCGTAAGCGGGATTCTGGCACATCGCGACCGCTCCCGTGACATAGACGTTTCCTGCGGCGTCAACAGCAATGGCATTACCCTGCCCTTCGCCACCCGGGCCACTGTAGCCGGCCACCCATTGTTCCTGTCCCGATTGACTATACTTGATCGTAGCGTAGCCGTTGCTGACGTTTCCGTGGCTAAATCCGGTGACATACACGTTGCCCGCGCTATCAACAGCAATGGCCTTAGCCTCATCGATACCGTTTCCCGATCCGTTGTAGCGAGCAACCCATGCTTCATGTACCAGAGGAGGGGTTGGGCTACCGGTCGGGGTCGGCGTTGCCGTAGCTGTAGCAGTAGGCGTAGGCGATGGATATTGGCCGCAATATCTGCCGCCTGTGTTCGTAAGGCTGCCGATGTCATCAATCCCGCCCCAGACAATCATTTCGCTGCCAGTCCACACCCCTGTGTGTTCGTCTCGGGCAGATGGGGCGTTGATGGTGCTAGTAGCCACCCAGCTGTCGGTGCTTGGATTGTATCTCGCACCCGTATTAACGTTGTCGAACCCGTCATAGCCGCCCCACACAATCATTTCGCTGCCACTCCACATTGATCTGTGACCTGCGCGGCGATTGGGCGCATTGGTCAGGCTAGTGGGTAGCCAGGTATTTCCGACAGGGTTATAGCGGCCGCCGGTGTTCACCTCGATGCCGTTGTTGTCCGCCCCATACGATCATCTCATTGCCAGTCCAAACTGCGGTGTGAACGATTCGAGCGCTGGGGACGTTTGTCGTGCTGGTTGCGGTCCAGCTATCCGTGCCGGGATTATATCTCCCACCTGTATTGAAAGCGCCGGCAAAATCTGTGCCGCCCCATACGATCATTTCACTGCCGGTCCACACGCCCGTATGGTTGTACCGGGCGGAGGGCGCGTTGGTCGTGCCAGTGGCTGTCCAGCTGTCGGTGGAAGGATTATATCTTCCGCCTGTATTCAGAGGATTCGCAGCCCATCCTCCCCACACGATCATTTCGCCGCCAGTCCAAACAGCTACGTGCGAATATCGCGCAGCCGGCGCGTTGGTGGTGCTGGTCGGTGTCCAGCTATCCGTCACGGGATTGTATCTCCCGCCTGTGTTAAGGACATTACCCCCGGTGCCAGTTCCTCCCCAGACAAGCATTTCACTACCGGTCCAGACTGCCGTGTGACGCGCTCGGCCTGCAGGAGCGTTGATGGTGCCGGTTGGTGTCCAGCTGTCTGTGGCGGGATTGTATCGTCCGCCGGAGTTCGAATAGCCGCCAGCAAGCCCACCCCAGACGATCATTTCACTGCCCGTCCACACCGCCGTGTGAAACTCTCGGGCGGTCGGTGCGTTAACAGTGCTTGTAGCTGCCCAGGCATCGATACACGTGCCTTCGATCTTCAATCCGGCCGCTACAATTGGCAGCCTGTAACCTCTAAACCGCGTGGCTTCTGTTTTACGGGAATTAACTCGCTGGCTGACTGCCAAAATAGCGTGATCGGAGCGCAAGGCCGAGTTAAACAAGCGCTCCGCACGTACTGGGCGCGCCAGGCACTCTGCGGCAACAAGAGGATCATTTCCAAGTGCTGCGAAGAGCTCTCGTAACACATCGGGCTGCTTCGTGTGCTCCGTCATCCGATCTATTTCAGCTTGTAACTGCTCAGCTGTGATCGGCTCGTTGTAGTAATCCTCTAGCGCTTGAGACTTGCGCAGATAGTCTGTGACTTTCTTTTCCAGCTGGGCCTGAGACATTACCGTACCGAGGGATGGCTTTGAATCGCGCCGCTCTTTCGGCCATATGCGGTGACGCCAGTATACTTCTTCGATGGCTCGTTGATAAGCTACGCGTTCTGCAAACGTCAGCGTTCTCTGAGAAGCTTTCGCTGGCGCTTCGGGATGGAAGAAAGCCAAGAGTGTTCCGCTGATCATCGAGCAGACTGCCGCTGAGCAAAGGAGTAGCTGCAGGCTAAACGAGCCGAATTGAGCAGTGCGTTTCGTTTTCATGGGTGTTTACGGGCGCGGTGGCGGCGTCGGCCGAGGCCGCGGAGCTGGAGGAACTCGCGTAAAGGTAGGGGTGGGGGTTGGCGTATCGAATATTGTCGGTGATGGTGAGGGCGGCGGTGGTGTTATAGTTGGTGTCACTGTTGTCGTCGCCGTCGGACTCGGTGCTGGCGACGTTGCCGTTGGTGTTGGACTTGCCGCTCCGCAAGGCACCACCTCGTAAGTGACTTTCAAGCCATTTGTAAGGATCGGGGCTTGGCACGAGAAAGTTGTGGCGTCACAGGTATCACCCATGCCGCTTAACTGTACGCCGCTGGCTTCTGCGGCGCCGCTATCGGTATTAGCTCCGTAAATGACATCAAATGAGGTCTGGTTCTCATAAAAGCGAAGTTCGAAATTGGCCGTGCCGGTTCGGTCGAAATAAGTTGTGCGCCACTCAATGTTGAAGACTCTGTTGGGCGCGCTGCCTCTAACCGAAGTGAATATGCCACCCTTCGGGTCGTCAGTTCGCAGGTCGGTCTGATACGCAAAAATGACAGCGTTCATACAGTTGTTCGGCAAAGGACACGAGCTGCCGAGGTAAGGCTCGTTGCCGACAAACTGTAGATTGCCATTGGAGCTGACGTACGCCTGGGTAAAGGTCGAATTGTAAAACTGCACTGGGAATGGAAAGGTAATCTGGGTAAGGCAATTATCGCAGTGGTTACCTGTGTCGATTATTCCGGACACGATCGTGCCGGTCCCGCTGCTTGTTACGTACTGGCAGCAAGTCTGCATAGGCGTGGGAGTCGCAGTTGGGGTCGAGGTCGGTGTGCCACCGGGGTCAGATGGCGTCGGCGTAGCCGTGGCCGTTGGACTCGGAGAAGCTGTCGGCGTTGCGGTTGGGGTGTTTGTTGGCGTTGCTGTCCCGGTCGCCGTTGGCGTGGGACTTGCAGTTGCTGTCGCCGTCGGCGTGGGCATAGGACCCTGTGCGTATTTGATCGTCAGAAAGTCAGCATCAACGCCCGATCCGCTTATACCTGTAACATAGATGTTGTCCAAGCCATCAATGGCCATAGCTGCAGCTCGATCATCGGTGTTCCCAGGGCCATTGTAGCGAACAACCCATTGTTGCTGTCCGGCTGAGTTGTACTTGACTGTCGCGTAATCGGAGTCACCGAAGGTAGTTCGTTCGCTACGCCCGGTTACATAAACATTGCTCGCGTCGTCGAGAACAATGGCCGTGGCAACGTCAGATCCGTTTCCCGGCGGTCCATTGTAGCGCGCTATCCATTGCTGTTGTCCGGCGGCGTTGTACTTGATTGTGCCGTAATCCGCGGTTTTCCGGCCTGTTACATAAACATTGCCAGCACCGTCGAGAGCAATGGCATTACCTTCACCGCCGACTTCACGGGCCGCCCACTGCTGTTGCCCCGTTGCGTTATACTTGATTGTCGCGTAATCGTTGAAGCTGCGCCCTGTTACATAAACATTGCCCGAGTTATCCACGGCGATGGCTTTGGCGGCGTCTAAAGGCTCTTGGGGTCCAGCGTAGCGGGCGACCCATTGTTCCTGGCCGGCCGAGTTATATTTGAGGGTCAGGTAATCGCTGCCCTGGCAAATTTGAGTTGTGCCAGTCACATACGCGTTACCCGCCTTATCGACAACAATGGCTGCGGGTTCGTCAGCGCCGCTGCCACCGTGGTATTCCGCGATCCATTGTTGGTCGCCGGCTGCATTGTATTTGATCGTAGCGCAGAACAGCATGTTGAATTGATCGGATGCGGCCGCCGCGACGTACGTATTGCCTGAACTGTCCACGGCAATAGCTACTCCGAAGGCTCCGTTCGGGGCGTTGTAGCGGGTAATCCATTGTTGTTGACCTGTCGAATCATACTTTATCGTAGTGCACACGTAGGGGATGCTATTTGTCCCGCTCCGTCCCGTTAAGTAAACGTTACCCGATGCGTCAATCGTCATAGCGTTGAGTTGCTCATCGGGATGGTCGGGGTCGTTATAAAGGCCAACCCACTGTTGCTGCCCCGCTGAATCGTACTTGACCGTAGCGTAATCGTTGAGTGTTCCGGAGCCGCGACTCGTTCCAGCGACATAAACGTTCCCGGAGTTATCAACCGCAACGCCTGTGGCTTCATCGTAGCTATTGCCGGTTCCGTTGTAGCGGGCAACCCAGCCTTGATAAACATCCCCGGCGGGAGCGTACCGTGTGCGCTCGTAGGCGACCGGTTGCGAACCCGTTGCGGCAAACAGCGCGATAACGATTCCAGTGAGGAAGACGAGTAATCCAAGCGAAATGCAAAGATTCAAGAACCCACCTTCGCCAAGGCTACGGCGGGCAGGCGCAGATTGAGCAGCGTGTTTCTTTTTCATAGATCGAATTATGGGCGTGGTGGTGGCGTAGGACGCGGCCGCGGAGTTGGAGTAGCTCTGACAGTAGGACAGGCGCGCATGGTGTAACTCCGAGAGGCATTCTGCGGTGCCAGAACGTTGCAGAAGTCTTGAGTGAAATCGTCCGCCGGCCCTTGAACGCCCGCAGTATCCTCATCGGAGACTCCACTGATCGCTCCATAAATCACGTCAAAGCGGTGGTTAGGATCGTTTTCGTACAGACGCACCTCGAAGTTTCCAGCATCCGGGGAGTTCGAGCGGCGCGTCACGTGCCACTCGATGTTGAAAATGCGATTAGGGGCGACACCGGAGGTCGAGGTGAAGATACCGCACCCATTCGCCCAAGTCGAGCAACCTGCTTGACCGATAGAGGTACTCCACTCATGCCACAGCGCAAAGATGGTGAAGTCATATGGGCAGTCATACGGTGCGGCTGGCAGGCAGGTTTGGTTAAAGCTCGCGGGTTCGTTGTTGCATGCGAAATCTAGCCGACCACTAGAGGTGACCCTCACAGTGTTGAAAGTCCGCCGATACAACACGAATGGGAATGGCAGATCGATCAACGTGCTGCACCAGATGCAATGATTGCCTGTGTCAGTTTCCCCAGGGACAATGACATCTGTGCCTTCGCTTATCGTATATTGGTTGCACCGGGGAGTTGGAGTCGGCGTTGGCTGCGTCTCGAATGATCCAATGTCGATGCGGCCATTAAATACACGCTCAAACCCCGGCCCGCGTTGGTCATAGTTGGGTGGTGGAGTGAAGTTTGGATCGCCTGCGTCAATAGCCGGGCTGTCAGGCAATAGCGCGTGGGTCGCCGTCGATCCACCATTGTTCTGCAACAGCCCGAGTAACGGATCGGTGTTGATCTGGTCTCCGGGACCCGTCAGATAACCGCCAGCATCGTCACTGCTTAGATTGTAGCCATGCGAGGTAACCGTGCCTCCGTTGTTAGAGATATTAGGGCCCGACGCGCCGGCTTTCAGGACAGTATTCCCAATCTCCAGCGTCCCGTTAACAGAAATACCGCCGCCGTTGTTGCCGCTAATCGTGCTGTTCGTGATGGAACCGCTGCCTTCGATACCGCCAGCGGATAGGTTAGCATAGTTGCCGCTTAGCGTGCTGTTGTTGAGCGTCACGCTACCTACAATTCCACCGCCGTGGCCCCATGGCATACCATCGTGTTGCCCACTGGCGCCGTTACCGCTGACAGTGCTGTTGGTGATCGTTAGTGTCCCGCCATTTTCGATGCCGCCACCAGACATCGGGCAGTGGTTACCGTTGATCGTGCTGTTGGTAATCGTCAGCGTTCCGTAATTGGAGATGCCACCGGCACTGCCGATGGGGAATGGATCGGAGACACCAGCGGAGTTGTCACTCACAATGCTGTTGATTAATATCACGTTGCCGCCAACATCATCATTGGCGATCCCGCCGCCGTGGCCGCCCCCATAGGGGAAGCTGTTGAACGCAGCGACGTTTTCATTCACGCTGCTGTTACTCAACGATACTGTCGCGGTCCCGCCATTAGAGGCGTCGTTGTGGATGCCGCCACCAGCATCATAGGCATAATTGTCGCTGACACTGCTATTGACGATCGTGAGCGTCGCGCTCCCCGCTGAACCGTCGTTGTAGATCCCGCCGCCGCTGTTGTACTGGGCAGCGAAGTTATTCTGCACGGCGCAGCTGTCTATCGTCAGAATAGCGTGATCATTCAAGATTCCGCCGCCGCCCTGCTGGCCGCCGTCACCGCCACTAATGGTGAGACCAGCGATTGTGACAGCGAAGCCGGGGACGACATGGAAAATTCGGACGCTTGCCTGTGAAGAGCGGTATACGCCGAGCAGATCCGGTCCCGGGCCATTGATGGTTAAGTGTTTGTCAATCACAAGTTCGTCGGTGGTTAGCATTATCCTTTGGCCATTGAGCGACGGATCGAAATTGATCGTGCTGCCATTGGTGGCGTCAGCGAGCGCCTGACGCAAGGACCCCGGACCGCTATCGTTTGTGTTGGTGACGATTGTCGTCGGCGTCGGTGACGGTGTCGGCGTGGGTGGTACGCAGGTGTAAGTGCGCCGGGAGTTTGGCGGCACGGTACCATCGCAGAAGTTCTGGGTGAAAAAGCCTGGTGCTCCCTGTACGCCCGCAGTGTCGCCGGTGCCGGGTAGGTCCTGGCTATAGCCGTAGATCACGTCAAAGCGCTTGTTGAGATGGTTCTCATACAGCCTCACCTCAAAATTCCCCGTTCGAATGTTGTTGTTATTCCACGCCACGCGCCATTCGATGTTAAAGATGCGATTGGGGGCAGTGCCGGAAACGGAGGTGAATACGCCGCATCCGCTCTCCCATCGTGAGCAGCCCACCGAACCTGGTGAGGTGTTCCAGTCATGCCACAGCGCGAAGATAGTAAAATCATATGGGCATGTTGCCGGCGGCACAGGCAGACAGCTTATGGTGCAGCATCCCGGCTCGTTGTTGCATGCAAAACTGAGCCGCCCGGTGGCGCTAACGGTCACCGCGTTGAAAGTCTGATCGTACAACACGAATGGGAACGGTAAAGTGATCAGCGTGCCGCAGTTCACACAGTGGTTGCCTGTGTCGGTGATTCCTGGCACGATGGTGTCGGTTCCGGATGTTATCGTGTATCGGCAATTTGTTCCCTCTGTGTTGTCGCCGCCGATCGCGCCGGTGGCAGAGTGTATCAACACTCGCGGCTTTGCTTCGCGAGGGTGACTCCGTGCCGGAGCGGACGTGGCGAAGAGTGCCATCAGACCGCCGGCGACGAAGACAAGCAAACCAATTAAAATGCAGAGATTCAAGAACCCACCTTTGCCAAGGCTACTCCGAAAGCTTTCGCGAGCAGGCTGGCGGGCAGGAGCGGATTGAGCAGTGTGTTTCTTTTTCATAAATAGCTATGGGCGCGGGGCTGGAGTAGGCCGAATCCGAGGAGCTGGCGTCGTTCGCACCGGTGGAATCGTCTCACTTGGTGTCGGACTTGGAGAGACTGTTATAGTTACGGTCGGCGTTGCAGTCGGTGTGTGAGTCGCTGTCGCAGTTACCGTCGGCGTTGGGGGCGTATGTGTCGCCGTTGGTGAACCCGTAGGTGAAAGTGTAGGTGTAGCTGTTGGTGTAGCCGTTGGGGTCCCAGGCGGCTCACTGGGTGTCGGAATTGCGACGCACCAGACTTCTGTCGAGCTCAGCGGCATGCCGTCGCTGCCATAGCCGCCTGCCAGCCAAATGTAGCTCGTACCAAAAGCAAAATTAAAACCGGTGGTGTCGGTCGGGAAATTGCGCCGCGCGGTCATGAACGCGCCAACAAACGAATTAACCGTCCAGCTGTTAGTGCCCGGATGATACACGTCGACTTCGTTAGACGGGTTGGGAGCAACTCTACCGCCGCCCATTACGTACATTTGACCGCCAAAGGCAAGCGCACGTGTCTCGCCTGTTGCCCTCGGTATGGGTGGGATTGTACCGATAGTATTAGTGACAGGGTTGAAGCTAAACGAATTAGTGGTGTCAATTACCGTCCCGCCAGAGTAGTCCGAAGCTCCTCCCACATAGATGATGTTAGTTATCGCGCATGTCGGCGCATACATGATCCCCTCGGGGGTGTTTGTCATCTGTGTCCACTTGGCCCCTACTGCAGCAGTCGGATCAAACTGCCAGATCTGGTTGGTCGAGCTTACGTTGATGTTGAAGCCGCCAAGGATGTACAGCTTGTTGCCGGTTACTGCAAAACCACCCGGCAGGATTGTGCCTGAGGCATCGCCAGGCCAGTTGTCGCCAGCATTGAGAGTCGTTATCGTGTCGGCAACGGGATCGTAGAAGAATACGCGTGCCGTAGCAGTCGTCTGCCCAGCTGCGGACCCGCCCACGCAATAGATACGTAGCGGTCCACTGGTGAGCACGCCGCAAGCCATGTTGCTCACTTGATTGTCAGGATACGTGGCCGCTTTGACAGTCCAGGTGTTGCTGTTTGCGTCGTACTCGAACGGATGCGTAAACTCACTACCAGCAACATCTGAACTCCGTCCGCCTAGAGCGTAAAACTTTCCGTTCTGCGGGAAATAGACGCCAACCATGCGAACGCCTGTGCTTGGCAGGTCCGCACCCTGGTGCCAGCTACCGGGGTAGCCGCAAACTATCGGAGGGTCTCCGGTTGGTGCAGGCGCACCGGCCTGCCACTGGCCAAATGCAAATGGGATCACCCAAAGGGTGAGCAGTAAAAGGAGGTAAAAGGCGGCTCGGATAAGATGGGCTTTAATGTGGGGTTCGATTTGTGTTTTCATAGGTTGAGTTTCGCGTTGAGTAGTGCGTGTCTTTTTCACGGTAGAAGCTATGGGCCGGGTGGCGGCGTAGGACGGGGCCTGGGGGTTAGCTGCGGTCTCGGCCTCGGTGAAGGTCTTGCTGTAGATGTTGCTGTTGGAGTCGCTGTAGCCGTAGGTGAATGTGTTGCCGTTGCTGTAGCAGTTGCAGTCGCGGTAGCTGTCGAAGTCGCCGTCGCGGTCGGTGTGAGGGTTGGGGTTGGGGTGGGCGTTGGTTGCACCTCAAACGACCCGACGTCGATGCGACCGTTAAACACGCGAACAAACCCGGGCCCGCGCTGGTCGTAGTCAGGCGGCGGAGTGAAGTTCGGATCGCCCATATCGATGGCCGGGCTGCCCGGTAACAAGGCGTGGGTCAATGTTGGTCCACCATTATTTTGCAATGGGCCAAGGATGGGATCGGTATTGATCTGGTCGCCTGGGCCGTTCAGAAAACCGTTGCCATCATCGCTACAGACATTGTATCCGTGCGAGGTGACCGTGCCGCCATTATTAAAGATGTTGACGCCCGAGGTGCCTGCTTTTAGGATCGTGTTCCCAAGCTCGAGCGTGCTGGTTAGGTAGAGGGCGCCGCCGTCTCGGCTAGCCGAGTTATTGCTGAAGGTGGTGTGAGCGATGTTACCACCGCCAGCAAGTCCGCCCCCGTGCAGAGCGTTATTTCCGGTGATGGTACTGTTGATGATGGTATTGTTGTTACCGGAGATACCGCCACCGTCACCACCCTGAAGATCACCCCCGCGCGCTGTGTTTCCGCTGATGGTGCTGTCCTGAATCGTCATTGTTCCATCATTGATAATTCCGCCGCCAGACCCGCCAAAGTGACCAGGATCGCCGGTTTGGTTGTTTCGGATCGTGCTGCCGGTAATGGTCAGCATGCCTGTATTGTAGATGCCACCGGCGGACCAAAAGCCCAGGTTCGATTGAACCGTGCCAGCAATAATGATCATGGTGCCGGTGTTGGAGATGCCGCCTCCGCTTGGAACCCCCCCGTCACCACCAAAAACAGCATTGTTATTGTTAACGACGACCTGATTGAGCGTCATCGTTCCGCTGTTATAGATGCCGCCCCCACTATTGTTCGCGCTGGCACTCACAATGGTGTTTCCGTTGACCGTGCAATGAGCCATCGTCAGAGTTGAATTGTCGTTCAGGATACCACCGCCGTTATCGCCGGTAATGTGACCGCCAGAGATGGTTAAGCCGTCGATTCCTACGCTATGACCGGGCATCATATGGAAAATACGGAACTCCGTCTGTGAAGACCGCGCCACCGTGACTATCTGTGGTGCGCCGTTAAGCGTAACGCTTTTGTCGATCATGAGTTCGGCCATGGTCAGCGTTACGATGTTTACAGAGGGATCGAAGTTAATCGTATCGCCGTCATTCGCCTGAGCGAGCGCCTGTCGCAGTGAGCCGGGGCCGCTATCGTTTCCGTTGGTGACCGTGATCGTGGTTGCAGGCCGGTTTCCCTTAGCGGTGGTCCGCTGTGCGAGCGCGAATGGGATCAGGGAGACGGCGAGCAGTAAAAGCAGGTAAAACGCGCCTCGGATAAGATGCGCCTTAATCGTGGAGGTAAGGTTCGCTTTCACCTTGCTTGCGCTTCGGTGTCTAAACACCTTTTACTCGAAGCGCATCAAAGATGTCGAGACAATTTAACCAGATTGAGTAGTGCGTTTTCTCTTCATGAAAGCTACGGGCGCGGAGCCGGGCTAGGATGAGGTCGTGGAGTCGGAGTGAATCTTGTAGGCGTAGCTGTAGCCGTTGGAGTAGACGTCGGTGTGCCACCAAAGTCAGATGGCGTTGGCGTAACTCCCGGCGTGACAGTTGCCGTGGGACTTGGGGGCACAGTAGCTGTCGGGGTGGCGCTGACTGCGGATGTTGCCGTGGGCGTCGCTGTTGGAGTAGGCGTGTGAGCAGCTGTTGGAGTTGAAGTTGGTGTAGGCCTCTCGCAGATCATCTGGACAGTATCGATCCTCCAGCCTTGATCGGAAGTGCTGCTATCGCTTGCCATGCGCCACCGCAGCACGCAGGTGTGTCCGCTGGGCATGGCCACGGCCGTCGTGATGAAGCCACCAGAACTGCCTGTCCACGCTTGGCGACCTGCCAGCGGATTCCCGCAACAGGTGCTGATAGTGCCATTGTAACCGCCTTGGAGAAAGCTACCGCCCGCACTAAGGATGTCTTGGAACGCGCCACCGTCGATGCTGATCTCCAGTACGCCGCCATCAAACCCGTTCTGAAGCGCATAATTGTTGCGAAACATCAGGGCAGCGTTTTCGAGTTGATCGATCATGATAGGCGGCGAGTGGAGATACTTGTCGCTAATCGTAGGGGGATCGTTAACCCACGCGGAATTTGGTAGCGAGTCGGCTGGTGGCGATGGCGCTCCGGAATCCGAGGTTTGCCACAGTATGCCATCCGGATTAATCGGATTAGTAGCCGTCCATCCAGCAGGAAGCGCCGGCGGCGTCAGATTGTCGAAGTTCTCGAATAAGGAACAGGCGATGGGTGTGGGTGTAGGTGTTGCGGTGGGCGTGGGGCCTTCAACAAAGCCGAGGATTTGAAACACCTGATCGGGCCATACCTGGTCTGGCATGCAGGAGTTCTTTCGATTCCAAGCGACGCAGCCGGTGCTGTAACCGTCTCCCGGATTCTGCCAGGCAGCGCCGACGTTCGTTTGGACAGTGCGATTGTGCCAGAACCACTGACCGTTTGTATTGAAATCCTGCCGCGCTTGCACCGAGACCCAGTATGTTCCCGAGGGCAACAAGGCCCTGAACGGGCTCCAGTTGATCACAAAATCAGGGGGCGTTCCGGTATAAGGTTGGTTGAGGAATGAGGCAATCAGCGTTCCGGGAACGTTGCCCGCGCCATTTGTATAAAAGTAAACGTTGAACGACGATGCCGGACCGCCTCCCGTAGAATATTCGCCCATCACGCGCACGCCCCTAATGTACAGGTACAGCGGCGGCGGCGGGACATTCAGGACAAAGTCGTCAGCAGCCTGATCATCAAGTGTGTTAAGTGCCTGCTCAAAGTCTTGCGAGCCGATAGCTACGGGCGGCTCCGTTGCTGGGTTGTTGTATTGATCCCAAAGCACTCCGCCGTTTGGAAATTTTAAGATTGCGAGACTGTGGCGGGCTGCGCCGGAGCGGCTTTCGCTGGAAGCAGTGGCAGGCCGGGTCGTGTTCGCGGACGTGTTTTGCTCGCCACTGGTTCGCTGTCCGAGCGCGAATGGGCTCACGCACACGGCGAGCAGTAAGAGCAGGTAAAACGCGCCTCGAACAAGCTGCGCCTTGATATTTAGAGTGATTTGTTCTTTCACAGAACCGTCACTTCGCTAGCCGCGAGTCGATTGTTTCAATGTGCGCAGAAAATGTCGAGACTATTTTCATTTGTTCCTTTGAGAAGGCATGCGTGAGAAATTTGTTGTAGCCACGCCCCTGTGGGGCGTTACGCCTGCCCCGGAGCGCAGCGTTGCAGAACGGCGCACAGCGCCGTGGCTACAGCGCGCATAGATCACGAGATGCGTTTAAAAAAAGATTCCAGCAGTTGCGTCCATTCGGCCCTCATGGACAATCAGCAGCGAGATGAAACAGTCTGCCGATTTCCAGATTCGCCCGGCGGGTGTGGAGGATGTTCCGATCATTCTCCAGCTGATTCGGGATTTGGCTACGTACGAGCGCGCGCCGGACGAAGTCACTGCGACCAAAGAACAGCTTCTCGATGTTTTGTTCGGTGAACGGCCGTCGGCGGAAGTGCTTCTGGCGTTTGAAGGAAAGTTACCAGTCGGGTTCGCGGTTTACTTTTATAATTTTTCCACCTGGCTCGGGCGACCGGGGCTTTATCTCGAAGATTTGTTCGTTAAGCCGGAGAAGCGCGGGAAAGGTTATGGTCGCGCGTTGCTAGTCGAGCTTGCGAAGATCGCGCGTGATCGCGGGTGCGGCCGGATGGAATGGGCGGTGCTCAATTGGAATGAACCGGCGATCAAGTTTTATCAGACACTTGGTGCAAAGCCGATGAATGAATGGACCGTGTTTCGATTAACACGTGATGAAATCGCGAGATTGGCGAGTGCGGCCGACACGGCTGCCGCTACAGAGCCGAATAAGTAGGAATGGGAGTAAGAGTAAGACTAACAGTAAGAGCAGGATTGAGAGGAACCCGCCTTCGCCAAGGCTACGGCGCGGCTCGTCCCGCTTCGCTGGCGAGGAGGAAGATCTAAGTGGCGAAGGAAAATACAAAGATCGAGGACTACGGTTTCCTCAGTGACACACAGTCCGGCGCACTGGTGAGTCGCGACGGGTGTGTCGATTGGCTTTGCTTTCCAAGGTTCGATTCGCCGGCTTGTTTTGCGTCGCTACTCGGAGAAAAGGAAAATGGGCACTGGCGGTTTTTTCCTAACCAAGAAGTAACAGCGGTGCGTCGCCGTTACCGTGGCGAAACGCTTATCCTGGAAACGGAACTGGAAACGGAAAATGGCGCGGTGCGCCTGATCGATTTCATGCCGCCGCGCGGTGAAGACCCGGATATCGTTCGAATCATCGAAGGCGTGCGCGGGAAAGTTTCGATGCAGATGGAACTGATCATCCGCTTCGATTACGGGCAGATCGTGCCGTGGGTGCGACGACGAAAGCGTTCCGATGGAATCGAAGCAGTCGCTGGTCCCGATGCCTTGATCTTACGAACGCCGATTGAAACTCATGGGAAAGACTTAACTACGGTAGCGGAATTCACTGTGGCAAAAGGCGATCGGATTCCGTTTGTGCTTACGTGGTTCGCCTCTCACAAAGATCCGCCTAGAAAGATCAATCCCGAGCATGCATTGGATGACACGGAAATATTTTGGGGAGATTGGGCGAAACAATTTCAAAGCGACGGAAAATGGCGCGATGCTGTGGTGCGCTCACTGGTGACGCTGAAAGGTTTGACCTACGCGCCGACTGGCGGGTTGGTTGCTGCGCTTACCACATCGCTACCAGAGAAGATAGGAGGCGTTCGTAACTGGGATTATCGCTACTGCTGGCTGCGAGATGCAGCGCTTATTTTGCTTGTGTTAATGGGCGCGGGCTATCGCGATGAAGCCGCATCCTGGCGGCAATGGCTGCTGCGCGCCATCGCGGGCAGTCCGGCGCAAATGCAAACGATCTACGGCGTGAGCGGCGAACGCCGACTTATCGAATATGAGATTCCGTGGCTATCAGGTTATGAAAATTCCAGGCCGGTGCGCATTGGTAATGCAGCGTCACAGCAGTTTCAGCTCGATGTCTTTGGCGAGGTGCTGGCTGCTATCTGGCAGGCTGATCATGCCGGAATCAAAATGACCGAACCCGAATGGGCGTTGATGGTCGCGCTGATGGAATTCCTGGAATCGCACTGGCACGAGCCGGACGAAGGAATTTGGGAAGTACGTGGGCCTCGCCAGCATTTTACCCATTCGAAAATGATGGCGTGGCTGGCGTTCGATCGCGCGATCAAGCTGGTCGAGGAGTGCGACTGCGCCGCTAACAAGCATTTTGGTCGCTGGCAAAAAATTCGGGAACAGATTCACGCCGAAGTTTGCGATCTTGGTTACAACCCGAAGAAGAAAGCTTTCACACAGGTTTATGGGTCTGATGCGTTGGACGCGAGCCTCCTCACAATGCCGCTCAGCGGTTTTCTCCCGATCACTGACGAACGTGTTCGCGGCACGATTGAGGCAATTGAACGCGAACTAATGCACGATGGTTTCGTGCTGCGCTATCGGCCGCAGGAAACGGGCGTGGATGGATTGCCAGGTGACGAGGGAGTATTTCTTCCGTGCTCGTTTTGGCTGGCAGATTGCTGGCATCTGCTCGGCCGCAGGAAAGAAGCACGCGAATTATTTGAGCGGTTGCTCGATGTGCGCAACGACCTTGGACTGCTCGCCGAAGAGTACGATCCTCGCGCAAAGCGACAGCTGGGTAATTTTCCGCAGGCTTTCTCGCACGTCGCGTTGGTAAGTTGCGCTAGAATTCTCGGCGATGAAGACAGGTTCCTGGCACGACCTGATTGAGGCGTCGTTCACGAACTGGTTTGCGGGCAGCTTGGCACTTCTTGTGCGTAAGGATGGACAACTGTGTCACGATCACGGGGCTGATCCAGAGGTAGCGGCGATTGACCTCAACAGCCATTGAAGGGTTGACCGACACAACCGTCGGGCGGTTCGGGTGAACCGCCCCTACCTGCGTACGGAAAGTCGCAGCGGCGCGCCTAACGAAACTAAGTGTGCTGGTGAAGTTTGCGGCCTATGGCTAAGTGTTGCCTGTGGAGACAAGACGGCGAACTAGATCCTCGATTGCAACGATACCGCGAAACTTGTTTTTTCGATCGACGACAGCCGCCAGACCGAGCCGCGCACCCCGCAGTTGCTGCATGACACGATAGGTGGGCTCATCCTCCGTAGTCGTTACAATGCGCCGAACATATTCATCCAGCGGTTTGTTTCCATTTCGTTCGAGCAAAATGTCCACAACATTAATCAACCCGGCCGGTTGACCGTCGGGCGCAAGGAGAGGCAAACGATCAAGACCGGTAGAGGCGCTAAGTTCGAGCGCTTCCTGTGTGGACGCGCCGGACTGGAGCGCGGCAACTTTCGCGGCGGGCAGCATGACGTCGCGGATTTTGGAGCCGCGAAAGTCAACGACACTGTGAATCATCGCGCGCTCGGTCGCAGTAAGAGCGCCCTCACGCTCGCTTTCGGTCGTGATCTGTTTCAGTTCCTCACGCGCGGCAAAAAGACGGCCCCTTTTCCCAGCATGTCCTGGCAGGAGAAGCTTGCCTAGTCGCGCGCCGAGTTCGAGAAGCGGCGAAAATAAAATCGATGCGAATTCGAGCACGCCGGCCAGATGGGCTAGCGCGCGAAAAGGAAATCGTCGGAACAGCGACTTAGGGAGAACCGATAGCACAAACAAATAAACCGGAAGCGCTATGACCCCGGCGAACAAGAACCCCGCGGAGCCGTACCAGCGAACCAGTTGGGTTGTCAGCAACAGCAGGGCAACGATATCCGCTGCATTCGTGACGAGCAGAACGGTTGCCAGTAACCGTTCGGGCTGCTTGAGCAGGTGGTTCAATTGCAAAGCCGCTGGTACGCGCCGCTTCACGTTCTGCCGCAGTCGCACCGTATCGATAGACAGCAGGCCGCTTTCGATTCCGTTGAAGAAAAATGAAATGATCCAGCAGCAAACAATGATGATGATCGTGACGGTCATGCTGCCTCCTCGAATGCGTTTGTAGTTTTCTCCAGCAGCACTTCTTCGATTCTCTTGCGCGCGGCACGACGAACAGTGATCGCAATACGCGGGATCTCGAGTTTCGTTCCAGAGGACGGCACGTAACCGAGGTGCGTAAAAATAAATCCACCGATGGTGTCGATGCCGTCGGCGTCTATTTGAAAGCCGAGATGTTCGGTTAAATCGTCCAGACGCGCGTTGCCGCTCACGAGAAATTTGCCATTCCCGAGCGGCTCGATGTAAAACTCCGAGCCGTCGCGCGGCGCGGTGCCACTGAGAATTTCCTCGACGATATCATCGATAGTGATGATTCCTTCAACACCGCCGAATTCATCAACAACGATGGCCATGCCCTGCGGACGAATCAGGAAGAGCTTGAGCAATTCCAGTGCGCGCATCGTCTCCGGGATAAACGACGGCGCGATCAATTTCTCAGTGTAATGTTCCGATGGATCGAGCAGAAAAAGTTTTACGTCGATTATGCCAAGGATTTGATCAGGCGTGTCGGCGTAAACGGGAACGCGCCGGTGCCGTTTCTCTTTTAGACGCGCGATTGCTTCGTTGTTACTTAAATCGTCCGGCAGCATGAAACTATCCACGCGCGGCGTCATGCAATCTTTTGCCGTTCTATCGCCCAATTTGATGATTTCCTGGATCATCTCGGCTTCGCCTTGGTACAAGGTGCCTTCCTCTTCACCGATTTGAAGCAGTGTCCCCAGTTCCTCATCGCTTAACCGAGGTCGACTGCGCAAATGCGCTGGCGTGAAACAATCGATCACATAATCGCTCATGGTCTCGAGTGCGCGGCCAATACGATCGAGAAACGGCATCGCGATTTGCAGGGTGAAAGCGCCGATGGCTGAAAGCTTCGACGGCGCCGCGAGCGCCACCAGCTTCGGCACGAGGTCGCATAGTAACACCACGATGGCGAAGATCAGAACGCCGGCGACCCACTGCGGAATGCGCCCTGCCAGAGGGCCTTCCCAAAGAAAGAAAAGACACAACACCACCAGAAGCACGTTGACTAATCCGTCACCCAGCAGCAGCACATTCAGAACGCGTCGCGGGTTTTCGCGGAACAGCTGTATGAAACTCGTTAGACCCGAATGATTCGCTTCGAGGCGGCGCAGCTGATGCGGTTTCAGCAAAGAGAGGGCTGTCGCCACTCTGGAAAACAGCGCAGAACAGAAGATCAAAACGGCGAGGGCACCGAGTACGACGGCGAGAGTAGGGCCACTCATCTTTGCAGCGCCAAACCTCGCGCACCTTGTATGGCTTTTTCGGGGCGAAGGACAGCGGAGGACGGACGACGTGTCTCCGAAGAGTTGTTGGTTCGTGGTTTGCTCATCCTCTGAGCCGCAAGCAAGTTAAAGCTCCCGATGAACAAACGCGAGAGGATTTCGCAGTGGCTGGCCGACGCGCCTGGAGAAGAGGTAAACCCGGACCAGGCAGAGGTGGAAAAACACCCGTATTACCGTGCATTTTTTAGTTGCTGGAACCAACAACAGTACTATGAGGCGCACGATGTGTTGGAACAGCTTTGGCTCAACACGAAGTCGGCCGATTCCGACTTCTTTAAGGGACTGATTCAGGCGGCCGGCGCGTTCGTTCATCTGCAAAAGCATTTTGAGCATCCGTCGCACGCCAAGCATGGCAAACGCTTGCCTCCCGCGGTGCGTTTGTTCCGTCTAGCGCAGAGAAATTTGGCGAGCTTTGCGCCCTGGCATCATGCGCTAAACGTTGCCGCGCTTTGTCAGCTTTTGAGCCGATACGCCGATGACATTGTCGCTTCTGATTACAAGATTAATCCGTGGTCACCGGAAACCGCGCCCAAGTTACAACTGCGATAGGGTAGGGGCGGTTCACCCGAACCGCCGAGGCGATTGGGTCAATCGCCCCTACCACATTCGAGTAAGAGGTAAGCTGAAGCCAGGTGTTCATGAGATATCCTCTACCTCGTGAAGATCAATTTGATTCCTGCGATGATCAGCACTGTCCCGAGGCAAAGCGAGATTGCGCGGACAGCAAAACGTCTGCTCCCGAGATGCGAGCCGATGATGCCGCCCGTAATTGCTGCCGCTGCGAGAATGAATCCCAACAAAGGGATGGTGCGCACTTTTGTGAAGTAGCCGACCAGTCCGGCGATCGAGTTCACCCAGATAAACAGCGCCGACACAGCGGCTGCTTGGCGAATATGAGCCCACCGACAAAAAACCAGGAGCGGCGTCAGAAAAATTCCGCCTCCAGTTCCGGTCAATCCTGCCAGGAATCCGAGTCCTGCACCCACGCTTATCGCGATCGGTTGCGACGGAGGAGATGTTTGCGGCCGATCGCTACGGCGAACCAATAGTCGCGCTGCGGAGAACAGCAGGACGACACCGATGAGAATCTTCAGGACCGAAGCAGATGGCTGTAAATAACCACCGACATACGCTGCCGGAATGGAGAGCAGCGCGAACGGCCAAAACAATTTCCAAGAGAAATACCCTGCACGCCAAAATTGGAATGTGCCGATCGATGCGACCAAAATATTAAGCACAAGGGCAGTTGGGCGAATCACAATGGGCGCGATTCCAAACAACGTCATCGTTGCGATGTAACCCGACGCACCGGCATGGCCGACGGAGGAATAGAGCAAGGCGATGACGCCGATTGCGAGAAACAGAAGAACGAGATGAGTCGTGTCCACCAAATGACGAATGACGAATTACCAATGACGAATCAATGACGAATGACGAAAATCTGGGGAGCGTGCGCGCTCCCCGTCGTTCGCGTTTCTTCACGGCCTGGCCAGAGATTCCTCGACCTCGCTCGAATGACGGGAATGGGATGTAGGTTTCGCCTTTGACGCTTCAACGGTTCAACCCTTCAACGGTTTAACGATTCAATCATTTAACGTAGCAAAGCATGACGAGCCGCTTCCGCTTTGTATTTCTCGCGCTAACGTGGTTGGTGACATCGAGCCACGCTTCTGCTGATCGGACGCCCGCGCCTTCCGAACACACGAACCGGCTGGCGCACGAGAAGTCGCCATATCTTCTCCAACACGCTCACAATCCTGTGGACTGGTATCCGTGGGGCGAAGAAGCGTTCGCGAAGGCGCGTCGGGAGAACAAGCCGATTTTTTTGTCGGTCGGCTATTCCACATGCCACTGGTGCCACGTCATGGCGCATGAATCATTCGAAAACGAAGACGTAGCCGCGATTATGAATCGCGATTTCGTGAACATCAAAGTAGACCGGGAAGAACGCCCCGACGTTGACCGGGTTTATATGACTTTTGTTCAAGCGACGACCGGCAGCGGGGGTTGGCCGATGAGTGTTTGGTTGACGCCGGATCTGAAGCCGTTCGTTGGCGGAACGTATTTTCCGCCGGAGGAGCGATACGGTCAGCCAGCTTTTAAAAAAGTACTGGAACGCATCGCCACAGCCTGGAAGGACGATCACGATAAAATTGTAGAGCAGGGGAGCAAAATCGTAGAGGCGCTGCGCGAGTCTCAATCAGCCGCACCGGGTGAAGGAGAAATCGACGCCTCAATTCCAGACGCTGCCTTTCGTCAAATCGATCGCACTTATGATCCGAAGGAAGGCGGATTCGGTAATGCGCCGAAATTTCCGCGGCCAGTCACGCTTAATTTTCTCACGCGATTGTACGCCCGCGATCCCAAGAGCGATTCGGGCAAACACGCTCTCGACATGACGCTATTCACGTTGCGCAAAATGGCTGCGGGCGGAATGCGCGATCACATTGGCGGCGGATTTCACCGTTACTCGGTTGATCGTTACTGGCACGTGCCGCATTTCGAGAAAATGCTTTACGACCAGGCGCAGCTCGCCGTCGCATATCTCGACGCCTTCCAAATCACAAATGATCAGCAATACGAATCAGTCGCGCGCGACATCCTCGATTACGTCGCGCGCGACATGACCTCGAAAGAAGGGGGTTTTTTCTCCGCCGAGGACGCCGACAGCCCTGTTGTTGGAATCGATGCTAGCAGTCATAAAACCGCCGAAGGCGCGTTCTATGTTTGGACGAAAAAAGAAATCGACGATGCACTCGGAGATTCGGCCGACGTTTTCGATTTCCACTACGGTGTTCAAGCGCACGGCAACGCCCCGGAAGGAAGCGATCCACACGATGAATTCCGCGGGAAAAATATTTTGATCGAGCGCCAAACAGTCGCCGACGCCGCTCGGCATTTTAAGAAGAGCGAAGCGGAGATCGCCAAAGTGCTCGCGCAATCGCGCGAGAAATTGTTTGCGATTCGCACACAGCGTCCGCGGCCACATCTGGATGATAAAATCATTTCTTCTTGGAACGGCTTGATGATCTCCGCCTACGCCCGCGCGGCACAAGCGCTGGACGACCCGCGATATTTGGAGATCGCAACGCGTTCCGCAGATTTTATCCGGACAAAGTTGTACGATTCGTCGGGCAAAATTTTGTATCGCAGTTACCGGGAGGGCCGTAGCAATGTCGAAGGGTTCGCTGACGACTACGCGATGATGATCCAGGGTCTTCTCGATCTTTACGAGGCATCATTTGATGTTGAATACCTGAAGTTCGCGATCCAGTTGCAGGAGATACAGGACCGGCTGTTTTTGGACGAGAAGAACGGCGGTTATTTCAGCAATAGCGGCGAGGATAAAAATGTGTTCGTCCGGATAAAAGATGACAACGACGGCGCCGAGCCTGCTGCGAGTTCTATCGCGGCGCTCAATCTTCTGCGGTTATCGCAGATCTATGACGAGCCGAAGATAGCTGAACGCGCGAAAAAGACGATCGATGCATTTGCGAGGGTGCTTTTGCAGTTTCCCAGCGGTATGCCGGAGATGCTGGTCGCGGTCGAGGACTCGTTAGGCAAGCCACGGCAGATCGTGATCGCAGGGAAGAAGGAGTCGAAAGATACGAAAGCATTGCTCAAAGAGGTCCATCGCCATTTTCTCCCTAACACAATTGTGATTTTGGTCGATGCGAGCGAAGCGCAGAAGTATCTCGGCGAGAGAAACGAGGCGATTCGTGCCATGTCGCTGGTTGAAGGAAAGCCAGCCGCGTACGTATGCGAGAATTTTACCTGTAAAGCGCCGGTAACGGATCCGAAACAACTCAGCGACTTGCTGAAGCTGTAGGATCAATCAGCGTCTGGCACAGACGCCCTACAACGCCGAGCGCTTCGTTACGCTACGCGGCCGCAGCAGTTCTTAAATTTTTTGCCGCTGCCGCAGGGGCACGGTTCGTTGCGACCGACCTTTGGCAATGAGCGGCGAATCGGCAGATCGATAGATACTCCACCGTCTCCATCGCCGTCACCGTCTCCACCAACCGCTGCCATCGCGCCGACTGGATGACGCATGCGCGCGTCGGCAGTTGCTGTTGGCGCCGTCGGCCCTTCTTCGCGCAGGAGGAACTGCGGCAACGTTGCCAGGAAATTTTCGAACGCCTGCAGATTTGAAGTGCTGCGGAACAAATTGTTCAGGACTTCATTCTTAATGTTCGCCATTAGTTCGACGAACATGTCGTATGCTTCGGTCTTGTATTCGATGAGCGGATCCTTTTGCGCGTAGCCGCGGAGATAAACGCCCTCGCGCAACGCATCCATGGCGTAAAGGTGCTCCTGCCACAGACGATCGATCGCGTTTAAAATAATGTAGCGCTCCAAGCTTTTTACGGCAGTCGGCTCTTCGTGACTCGATTTACGCTCGTAGGCGTTCTTGATCTTTTCGATCAGAAATTGCGTGTTCTCTTCGGCGTTCCGGGTTTCGAATTGCGCTTTCTCCTGATTCAGCCCCAGTGGAAACGTCGTATTTACCCAGTGAGTGAGACCCGTGTAATTCGGTTCATCGCCAGTTAAATATTCTTTCACTCTTAATGGCACGGCTTCATCGATCACGTCGTAAATGTGGGTGCGCGGTTCTTCGGAATCGATGACTTCATTGCGCCATGTGTAAACGACCTCGCGCTGCATGTTCATGACGTCGTCGAAATCGAGGGTCCGTTTTCGGACGAGATAGTTGCGTTGCTCCACTCGTTTCTGCGCTGTCTCAACGGATTTGTTCAGCCATCGATGCTCGAGCTCCTGACCTTCCTCGAGCCCGAAGCGTTCCATGATTTTTGTCATGCGATCGGCGGCGCCGAAGTTGCGCATCAGATCGTCTTCAAAGCTTACGTAAAACCGCGATGCGCCTGGGTCGCCCTGACGTGCGCAGCGTCCGCGCAATTGGCGATCGATCCGGCGCGCCTCGTGCCGCTCGGTGCCGACGACCATTAGTCCGCCGACTTCTATGACGCCGGGCCCAAGCTTAATGTCGGTACCGCGGCCAGCCATGTTGGTTGAAATTGTCACCGTGCCTGGTTGTCCGGCGCGCGCCACGATCTCGGCTTCCTGCATGTGAAACTTTGCGTTCAACACGTTGTGCGGAATTTTCTCGCGCTTTAGCATTCGGCTCAGCAACTCCGAAGCTTCAACGCTCACCGTGCCAACCAGCACCGGCTGACTTCTGGCATGAGCGTCTTTCATCTCCTTGATGACGGCGTTGTATTTTTCGCGACGCGTTTTGTAGATGCGATCGTTGTTATCCGTGCGCCGTATCGGCCGGTTCGTCGGGATCATGTTCACATCGAGCTTGTAAATGTCGTGGAACTCTGCGGCTTCGGTTTCGGCCGTGCCGGTCATTCCCGCCAGCTTGTGATACAGACGGAAGTAATTTTGGATAGTAATGGTCGCCAGGGTTTGCGTTTCGCGGTCGATCTGCACGCCTTCTTTGGCTTCCACCGCCTGATGCAGCCCATCGCTCCAACGGCGGCCAGGCATTTTGCGTCCAGTGAATTCGTCGACGATGACGACCTTGTTGTCTTCGATCACATACTGCACGTCCTTCTCGAACAAGCAGTACGCGCGTAGCAGTTGCGAGATGTTGTGGATGCGCTCGGCCTGCGCGTCACAATGTTGCTGGCGTTCCGCTTTTCTCTTGTCCTTTTCTTCGGGCGAAAGCGTCTCGTCCAGATCGATCTCGGTGAATTCGCTAATTAGATCCGGCAAAACGAAAGAGTTCGGATCATCGGGATTGAGAAAGCTACGGCCCTGCTCCGAGAGATCGGACTCGTTCGATTTCTCGTCTATGGTGAAGAATAATTCTTCCTTCAGCGCAAACAGTTCTTCTTTGCGTGTGTCCTGGAAAAAGGAAAGCTCAGCCTTGTCGATGGCGCGGCGCTTGTCAGGGTCTTCCATCATCCGCAAAAGCTGTTTATTGCGCGGCTGACCAAGTTTCACCTTGAACATAAGACGACCGCCCGTCTCGACTTCGCCCTGCTCAAATTTCTCGATGGCTTCACTTGCGACGCGGTTGCAGAGCATATTTTGCTTCCGCACCAACTGCTCGATGAGCGGCTTCCATTTGTCGTATTGATGTGTGGAAATGGTCGCAGGCCCGCTGATGATGAGCGGTGTTCGCGCTTCGTCGATGAGGATGGAGTCGACTTCATCGACAATAGCGTAATGATAACCGCGCTGGACCTGTTGTTCGCGCGTCGTCGCCATGCCGTTGTCGCGCAGATAATCGAAGCCGAACTCGCTGTTTGTCCCATAGGTGATGTCCTTCGCGTACTGCTCGCGACGCACATCGGGTTCCTGATCGTGTTCAATGCAGCCGACGGTTAGCCCGAGGAAACCGTAAAGCTGCCCCATCCATTCCGCGTCGCGCCTGGCCAGGTAATCGTTTACCGTCACGAGATGCGCACCGCGGCCAGTGAGCGCGTTCAGATAAAGCGGCAAGGTAGCAACCAAAGTTTTACCTTCGCCGGTCGCCATCTCCGCGATTCGACCCCTGTGCAAAACGATACCGCCGACCAATTGCACGTCGAAGTGCACCATGTCCCAGACCATCGGCTGATCGCACACCGTGAAGCTGTGTCCCCGATCCTTGAGTCGGCGCGCGGCGTTTTTCACCACCGCAAATGCCTCCGGCAAAATTTCATCGAGCTTTTTCCACTGGTCTTGCGGATCCGGAATCTTTGAGAGCTCTTCCTTCCAATCCGCAGTTTTTGCCCGCAACTCGTCGTCGGACAAGCTCTTCAACTGCTCGTCGAATTCGTTGATCTGGTGAACAATTGGCGTCAGACGCTTGAGCTCGCGCTGATTTTTCGAACCTAAAATTTTCTTTAAAATCCAAGCAACCATTTGAACCCGTAATATCGGTCAGATTCCGGCAGTATCAATTGGCGGTAGGTCGTTCGCCGGACATCCAACGTCCCATCCTGTCATGTTGAGCGAAGCGCTGACAGAAGGAACTAAGTCAGAAATTCTTCGCTTTGCTCAGAATGACAATCGTCATTGCCGAAGCAGACCGCGCCGTCTGCGCCAAGCCTTTGCGTGCGAAGCAGCTGCCAGCTAAAAATGACGCTCACAGAAATGTCCGCGGCAAATCGACTGCTCTTCGCAATAGGCGCAGATAATGGCTCCGCGAGATTTCAAGACCGCCAAACTGTTGCAGATGCGGTGTGAGCCATTGCGTGTCGAGCAGGACGAACTTGCGCGCGCGTAAACGTTCCACCAACGCTACGAGCGCAACCTTGGACGCGTCGGTCACGCGATGAAACATTGATTCGCCAAAAAACGCGCCGCCCACTGCGACGCCGTAAAGGCCGCCAGCAAGCGTGTTTTCTTTCCAAGCCTCGACTGAATGAGCGTGACCGAGTTCGTGCAGCCGCGTGTAGCTGTCGATGATATCGCGATTAATCCAGGTATTTTCGCGTTCGGCGCAGGCTTGGATTACCGCCGGAAACGCGCTGTTGATCTTAATTTCAAACGGCTTCCTGCCTGCGAGACGTCGCAAGCCGTGTGGAACGTGAAAATCCTCCAGCGGCAGGACGGCGCGCGGATCTGGCGAGAACCACTCGATAGAGTCGTCGTTCATGGCCATCGGGAAAACACCGAGCCGGTAGCCTTGGAGTAAAAGATCCGGGTCGATCATGGACGCTAAAATGTTAAAGCGGTGAAGCGTTAAAGCGGCAAACGCTAAACCGTCATTCCGAGCGAAGTCGAGGAATCCCGTTGCATTACTTTTCGTGCCGCGGCGGCATCCTTGGACTCCGCTGCGCTCCGCTCAGGATGACGACTTCCTGCACCTCCGCCTGTTCAACCTCCTTGCAATGAAATCCGTGCTTCATAAAATAAGCAGATGAAGCCCACTTCGATTCCGCTCGTAATTGCTTTGCTGGCCTTGGGCGGCTGCGCGGACCCGATCGAACAACGCTCCGGGCAGGAAGTGCAACAGCAGTTCGGGCGCGGCATCACCGGTCAGGGAACGCTCGGGCCGATGGAGCGGGCCGCCGACGATCCAGCGGCGGAGCACAGTGTGCCGCAAACGCATCCGTAGAATGTGAAGACCTCAGAACGCGCCACACACTCGAAAATTCTAATCCTTGATTTCGGATCACAGGTACACTCAGGTCATCGCGCGCCGGATCCGTGAATGCCAGGTGTATTCAGAGATCATTCGCTTCGATACACCGGCTGCTGAAATCGCGGCCATGCAACCCAAAGGCCTGATCCTCTCAGGCGGGCCAGCCAGCGTTTACGACAAAGGCGCGCCTCAAGTCGATCCGGGAATCTTTTCGTTAGGCGTTCCAATATTGGGAATTTGCTATGGGCTAATGCTGATGGCGCATCATCTTGACGGCCGCGTCGTTTTCACCGGCCGTCGTGAGTATGGCGCGGGCGTGTTGCACATAGCGAATCGATCGGAACTCTTCGCCGGATTAGGCAACCAGCTCGATGTTTGGAACAGCCATGGTGACGAAGTAACTGCGTTACCAAAAGGTTTTCAGGTTGTCGGAAGGACCGACGGTTGCGATTTCGCCGCAGTCGAGGATCCGCAACGCAGACTTTATGGGCTGCAATTTCATCCCGAAGTTGCGCACACACCGCGAGGCAAAGAGATCCTGCAAAATTTCGTTTATCACATTTGCCACTGCGCAATGGATTGGACGATGGGCTCGTTCATCGAACAAGCCTGCACGCGGGTCCGCAAACAAGTCGGCGACGACAAGGTCGTGCTCGGTTTGAGCGGCGGCGTCGATTCGTCGGTGACGGCGGCGCTTCTGCACAAAGCTGTCGGCGATCAGCTGACGTGCATTTTTGTGAACAATGGTCTGCTGCGTGCGCGGGAGGAAGAAATCGTGCAGCGCGTTTTCGGCGAAAATTTCCACATCAAATTGAAGTACGTGGACGCCTCAGAGCGTTTCTTGTCGAAACTGTTGGGGGTTACTGATCCGGAGGAGAAACGCAAAATCATCGGGAATGAATTCGTCCGCGTGTTTGAAGACGCAATCGTCGACCTGGCAAAAGCTGACGACGGGTCGCCGGTTTCCGATCACAAGTTCCGCTTTCTAGCGCAAGGGACATTGTATCCAGACGTGATCGAGAGCGTCTCCATCGACGGGAATCCCGCGCAAGTCATTAAATCGCATCACAATGTAGGCGGGTTGCCAGAGAAAATGCATTTCCAGCTGGTTGAGCCGGTGCGCCAGTTATTTAAGGACGAAGTGCGTCAGGCAGGGTTACAACTTGGTTTGCCGAAAGAGATCGTCTATCGGCAACCATTTCCCGGCCCGGGTCTCGCCGTTCGGATTCTGGGCGAGGTCACGCCTGAGCGACTGACGATCCTGCGAGAGGCGGATACGATCGTGCAAAGCGAAATGGAAGCCGCCGATTGGTATTACAAAGTTTGGCAATCATTCGCCGTCTTGCTCCCGGTGAAATCCGTCGGTGTGATGGGCGATCAGCGCACTTACGAAAATACAATCGCCTTGCGGATCGTGGAAAGCCAGGACGGCATGACCGCCGACTGGGTGCGCATCCCTTACGAATTGCTCGCGCGCATTTCCAACCGCATCTGCAACGAAGTCAAAGGTGTTAATCGCGTGGTATATGATATCTCGAGTAAACCCCCCAGCACTATCGAGTGGGAGTGATCTGATTTCCGATTTCTGATTTCATTTCTGATTGTCGATTGCCGAATGACAGAGACCACATCAACCGATCTGCGCAACGGAGCTCATGAACTCCGGGAAATCTTTGCCGTTGTGCGCGGCGTGATTAAGCGCGTCGAGGCGCGCGTCCATCGCGGCTTCGGGCAGCGGTACGCGGCGTGAGTAGGCGCCGTTTGAGAAGACGACTTCGTCCCATTGGATGGATGAAATCTCATCGTTGAAACGCGCCACGGCGCGGCCGCGGAAGAATGCGCGCGTGGTTTCCGGCGGATTAAAGATTGCAGCCTTGATTTCATCCTCAGAAGTGACGCGACGCATCAGACCTTTGCGAACCAATTCGTAGTACAACCCGCGATCGAGATCGAGATTATGATACTCGAGGTCGATCGATTGCAGCCAGGGATCGCTCCAGGAAAGTTTCTCGTTCTGCTGCAATGCATCGAGCAGGAATTTTTTGGCGGACCAATCGACGCGATCTCGCGTTGACATCGGGTCGCGTTGCAAATCGTCCAGCACATTTTCCCATTGAGACAAAATCCATGCGTGCTCGTGGTCTGGCGGATTGCGCCACAGCTTGCTGGCAGCGCGCAAGTAAATGCGTTGCACATCAATCGCAGAAATTTTATGGCCGTCCTTCAATTCGATGATCCAATTATAAGTTTCATCTCGACTAATCGATTTGTTGGTGTCGACCGGTTGCGCAATTTCCAACTGTGGGGCTTCGCCGCGCTCGATCAGATCCAGAACCAGCGCAGTGGTACCAATCTTCATGGCTGTGGCCCATTCGCTCATGTTGGAATCGCCCAGGATTACGTGAAACCGACGGTAACGAGTCGCATCGACATGCGGCTCATCGCGCGTGTTGATCAGCGGCCGACGATTCATCGTGTCGATGCTTACGATCACGCTGAAAAAATCGGCGCGTTGCGAAATCTGATAGATTCCTGGATCGCCCTGGCTGCTCTCCCCTTCAATCCCCATTTTCCCCGCGCCAGAGAAAATCTGGCGAGTGACAAGAAACGGCAGCATGCCTGCGACCAGCCGGTCCCACGGGATATCGCGAGTCATCAGGTAATTGTCGTGGCAACCGTAGCTGTGGCCGGCAAAATCGGTGTTGTTCTTGTAAAGGCGAACCTCGTAGCCGGGCGGTAATTTCAGATTTCGACGGCGTGCGCATTCTGCGAGGATGCGCTCGCCTGCTTTATCCTGGGCTGCGATCTGCTGAAGAGTTGTGCATTCTGGCGTCGAATATTCCGGGTGCGCGTGATCGTTGTAGAACCGCGCGCCGTTGGAAAGTACAAGGTCGCTTTTTATTTCCTCGAAACTGAGTGGGCGACGTTTGTCGATCTCGTAGTAAGCCGATTCGTCGGTGTCTTGCAGCAATTCCCGGGCGCGAAATCCGCGGGCGTCGAGGTGCGGATCTTCGAGGTCATAGTCCCATTTCATCAGCGCGCCGTGATCGGTGTAACGGCGTACCAACTCGATCGATTCCGCCACAACATCCACCGTCTCCGCACCAGACAGCGTGATGCCGTATTCCGTCTCCAGCCCAAACACGCGTCTCATTTGATCCGTGCTCTCCCCGTTATGCTCCAACGGCCTTTAACTGTAGGGGAAGCACAGCTTCCCTGATCAGGACGTTCGTTAATGTCTCTTACGGAGATGGTCACAAAATGAATGATCGATTTCTCCCAGGGGAGGAGCATTGCTGGTAAGCGTGGAGGTTCGGCCATAGGAACGGGAAGCTGTCAGCTTCCCCTACAGACTCGAATCGCCGTTTGCACGCGGATTAAATCACCGCCGTTGCGCGCATGCGGGCATCCGACACTGGCCTAACCGGTGAAATCTTTACGACGTTTTCCGGATCGTAATCGATCAGCTTGAGCCAATCCTCGGTAATGTCGGTGGCCGGAAAAATATCGTTCTCCGCGTACTCGGCGTTAAAGGCGAGTTGCAGGTCGCTCTCACGAATTCCCTGGTCCTGTTGAGTTCCGATGGCCCGCTTAATCGCGATCGCTTTCGCGCGCTCCACAATCGAGGCGATGATCGCGCCGCTGATGAGATCGCTGCGGTAAAGGGTTTCTTTGCGGCCGCTGCGCAGGGTTACTTCCAAAAATTTATTTTCATCACGACGGGTAAATTGCCAGTCAACAAACCGCTCGATCAAGCGTTCGATCGACGCGCCGATACCATCGGCTTCCTTCGCAAGCACTCCATCGTATGGCAAATTGTCAGTGAGATAGATGCGGTAAATTTCGCGCGTGCCGTCCTTGTCCGGGCGATTGACTTTGATTTTTCGGTCGATCCGCCCGGGACGCAAAATTGCGGGATCGATCAGATCCGCGCGGTTTGAAGCTAGAATGATCACGACATCATTGAGCGAATCGATTCCGTCCATCTCCGAACAGAACATCGGCACCAGCGTGGAAAGAATATTCGAGTGCCGTGATGCGCGCCGTGTGCCGAGGATCGATTCGGCTTCATCGATAAAAAGGAACGGCATGAAACCTTCTTTTCGTTTCTCGCGCGCAGTACTAAAAATTTCGCGCACCATTCGTTCCGATTCTCCTACCCACATGTTGAGGATCTCCGGACCTTTCACGTGCATGAAATATTCGCGCATCTCGGACCCGGCCTTTGCGCCGAGCTGCTTGGTCAAATTGAATGCAGTTGCCTTGCCAATGAGCGTCTTGCCGCAGCCCGGCGGACCGTAGAGCAGAAAACCTTTCGGCGTAGCGTGCTGAAATCTGGTGAAAAGATCAGGATGCAGGAGTGGCAACTCGATCGCGTCCTTGATTCCTTGCAGGGCCGTTTCCTGGCCGCCGACTTTTTCCCACGGCAACTCTGGCACGGTATCGAGATAATATTCGTCGGACTTCTTGCTCGAAAGCATCTCCAACGCCATGCGATAATTGGAATCAACACGGACTTCGTCGCCCGACTTTAAGTTGGAGTGGACAAGCTCTGAGGAGCGCTGCAGCACCATCGAATGCAAGCCGTGTTCCGAGCCCACGCGCAATCTGTCTTTGCCAATTACCTCGGTAATTTTCGTTACCGGCCCAGCTGTCTCGAATCCCAGATCACCGACAATGACGAACGCTTCGTTAACCAAAACGCGTGTACCCTTTTTTAACTTGGAGAGCGGTATGCGCGGATCGACGTTGCAGTAATAGTCAGCTCCGCCCACTACAATGTGCGCTGTCTCCTTCGAAGTGGCGCCGAGAAAGGTGCCGATCCGGTTTGCGGGGGAAGTCACTTTTTTAACGACTTCCTCGAGCTTCTCAATCATCCGCCGCGCCTCAGTCATCGTCTCCTGCTGATCGAGAATCTCCGGGCGCAGCTGCAACAATTCACGGCGAACTGGATCGCCGGGTGGTAGTGATCCGATCACATGATCGAAAGAATCGAGAAGATTTTCCGGACTTGCGTCTCCTTCCCCTCCCTGCAATCCCTCACTGCGCTCGTCGCTCATTTGGTTTGGGTCGATTCGCCGAACCGAGTTAACTATATCGTCGTCATGCCTGTTCGCAACGTACACTCGCGAAACCTTTCGGAGTTCGACGCCACGCATCTGCAAAATGTTCAACCGCGAAGTTCATCATATCGTTCCGAAAAAATGATCACGGCATCGGGTTCGCACAAAGGAACGACTGCGAGTCTCGAGGCGACTGAACAGTTGCGACTGAAGATGTGCGCCTTTACACTCTGTTTCTTTCGCTGGAGCCTTAGCTCAATTGGTTAGAGCGCCGCCCTGTCACGGCGGAGGTTGCGGGTTCGAGCCCCGTAGGCTCCGCTCCTAGAAAGGAGCGATCAGCAATTTCGGGGCGGATTCGGGACAAATTTTGTGGTGGAAATCAATGAGCACCTCGATTTCAATCTCTGACCCGAAAACCCTTTTTGATCGTTGGTTTGAGCAGCCCATTGCCCGGCTGCGGAAGCTCGACAATGAAGATGGTGGCACAGCGGGAATGATGATTGTGCTGCCACTATTCGAACGCTACATCCAAATTCTTAAGATGAGCGACAGATCCGGACGCACATGGTATCAGATCATGGCTGACGAGTTAAAGCTCGCAGATGAAATTGAAGCCGAAAAGTTCTGGACGACTTTTCGCCATGGCTTCTGTCATACCGCCATGCCACTTGAGCGCGGCGAGAAAATCAAGACCCTCCCCAAGGTGCGCTTAGCTTCCGAATTCTCTTCCCACCCAGAGTTCTTACCTACTGCAAGCGGTGAAGAACTCGTACGCCTGGCTCCGTGGAAGTTCATTGACTATGTGATGGACCTTTACCGAAACGATCCCAATGTGTTAACTCGGGACCCCGACGCACCATTAATGGGGATACATCTATTTAGGTAAATCTGGCGGGACCCTTCATGATCACAGTCCCGATCCGAATTACCTTATCTCAACGCCCCGTGGTTTTGCCGCCGGGTCAGAATGCCGCGCTCATTAGGTTCGGATGTCCGACGTGTGGCCAGCACCTCTCCGCGACCTGCGACCAAATCAGCATGTCCGCACCGTGCCCAATCTGCAATGGCGTGGTCACAGTTCCGATCCAAAGCACCTTACCTCCACGACCCCTGCCTTTGCCGAAGCCTCAGAATCCGCGCAAAACCGCCGCATGGGGCGTTGGCCTTCAAGTAATCGGCCTGCTACTTTGCTGGACTGTAGTCGGCGGTGCAATCGTTGGCATTCCACTTCGCTGGACTGTAGTCGGTGCAATTGTTGGCATTTCACTTTTCATCGTTGGCAGACGCATGGCGATACGAACGTTCATTTGCCGCTGCGGGAATGAGATGACCAAAGACACCAAAATCTGCCCTACGTGCGGAGCACACTTTCCGTGATCGCAGCCATTGCGCATCGCGCGGTTATTCCAACCTTACTGTTCTCCGTCGTCGTCTGATACGGGACTAACCGATTGGCGGCGAGCCGGCGTTTATGCGGAATTGGGCTTTCGCGGGCGCGCCGCGCGCCGCGCGCCAACGTTGCGGCACTAAACTGTTTTCGTAGGCGATGTGAAACCCATCTTCACTCTCGTAACCCATCGGCGCATTGCCAAGTTCCCAGATAACCACACCAAGCGCACTGATAATTCCTACGAAGATCGAGAGCACAATCGGCGATCCTCACGGCAGGGAATTAGGATTACCAGAACTAAATTCGACTAATTTCGCGGTCCGCCGTTGGCTTCGGCACTGTTTAGCTTAATGACAATTTCTGCCACGCGCCTGACAAGATACGGTGCGCGCGCCTTACGGGGAAGAAGTAGCGTGCAATTGTAACCTTTTAAGATCTCTATGATGATTCCCCCTTCAGCCTCGAAAGTTCTGATTTTACTTATTCTCTTTGCCTCAGTCGTTTTCGCCGATGACTTCAAGACCGTTAACGGCAAAGAGTACAAAAACGCGACCGTCACGGGGGTAGAGGCGGACGGCATCGTGGTTAAGACCAAGGGGGGTATTTCCAAAGTTTATTTTGCCGAGCTGCCGACAGACGTTCAGGAGCGGTTTCACTATGATCCCGCACAGGCGGCTGCCGCCCAAGTCGCCGCCGTTCGACAAACACAGGAGCTTAACCAGTTCAATAGCCAGCAAGAAGAACTCGCCAAGCAGCAAAAAGCTGCCAGCGCAAAACAGTACCAACAGGGGCTAGCGCAACAGGCGAAATACAACAACGTTCAGGCACTCACAGACCAATTAAGTATTTTGCAGCAGCAAGAACAAAATTTGCTCGTGCGGATTGGGCAAGCGGAGAAAAGAAAAGAAGAGGCATGGCGGAGGTGGGTTGACGGGCGAGGAGGGCAGTACGACACCTCAGCAGAAGCGGAGCTAACCGTTCTTCACGGTAACTTAGAAAACGTGCGCGAAGAGAAGCAACGAGTGAGAAAGGAACAGGAGCGAGCGCAGCATTAGTGATTGCTGTCCGCGGGGTTTTTCTGTAACCCTTTCGTCGTGCCGCGACACTAGCCACGTAAGCGATACACGTACCAATCGCGCGAACGGACAAAGGTTAATATTTAGCGAGCGTGACGGCGACCGAGTCTCGTGCCAAATTGCCTCGGCCAGGCACCACCCTCTAGTATAAACGCACCCTAGGCCGTCACGCTCGCCGATTAAAACAGCGAAAGATTCGTTTGGTTTCGCAACCCTCAGGACTATTTCGGTATCGGAAAAGTTCCGATACTTTGCGTGCCTTGAACGCCAGCGGTGCGCGCCCCCTCTTTAGTAATGTTACTGCAACTTTTACGGTCCTTTAGTCACGCCCTCTCTGGCGGCGGTTATGACAACCCATGTCGTTTCATAGACGTATTGTCGCGAGGTCTCTCGGGAACCACCACCGGCCCGCTGCCATAGGTAAAATTGACTTACGGGTTACGACTGAAATGAAGAAAGTCAGTCTCCACGAACTCGAATTGCTTACGGGAACGAATTACCAAGTCTTGAAGCAACTTCTTGAGGGAGTGCCCTTCACGCGCGGCGCAAAGCGGGCTCATATGTTCAATTCCGTAGAAGCCCTCCGCGCGATCTATACCGAGCGCCAGCCGACGACGCTGGAAGATGCAAAGGCTTCGAACCGAATTGTTGAACGCTCAGTTGAAGCAAGTCGATTTGGCCAAGAGGACCAAGGGCTTACTGCCGGCGGAGTTCTGCTTCGGTCTGGTCGACACCTTTATCAAACACGTTGCCCGGCGCTTCGGTGAGCTGTTACGCCGTGGGATCGTAAGTCAGGAGTGGGTAGATGGATGCGACGCGCGCTGGAAAGAGCTTTTCCATCAGTTCTGTGATGAGTTCGAACGTTAGCAATCCCGCAGCGCCGGCCGTACAACAAATTATTCCGAATGCAAATGATGCCTTTCCACGCAACGTAACGCTGGGACGAGATGGTTCTACTCTGTATGTGCCAAATGCTGACGCACGACAACTGGAAGTGATTGCAACGAGCGTAAAGTAATTTTGACGGGAATTTAGCGGTTGAGTGCCAGTTCGCGTGCGAGGGTTTGGACGTATTTTCATTGCACCGGAGGTCGCGACTACTGGAAATAAAGCCGGTTTGCGCTAAACTGGGCGCACCGTCTTTCCCCCCGTGCAACACAACGAAGAATATGTGCTTGGAGTTCTCCAGGACGGAGGACTCCTCACCCGTCAGCAAATCGATAGCGCGCGCGCTCGTCTGAATGGCGAGCACAGCGTGCTCGATGTTTTGATTAACGGCGGCGATCTTTCGGAGGTGGACGTCTCGCGCACACTCTCTGCGCAAGCGCACATGGATTGGATCGACATCTCTACGATGATCATTCCGCCACAGGTCATCCAAGAAATCCGCGGAGAGGACGCGCGGCGGTTCAAAGTGATTCCAGTCGCGTTTGGTGAAACAGGGCTGGTGGTTGCAGTCGGCAACCCATTAGACATCGATACCATCGACAGCTTGGGTTTTCTTCTTCAACGCGAGTTGGAATTGGTTTGCACCAGCCCGAAGAAAATTCGCGAAGCGTTGATCAAGTACTATGGCACGGCCGATGAAGCGGCGGACGTGCTGCAAAAACAAATCGGCGAAGAAATCGATCTCGGTCTGGAAATTGGCGACGGCAGCGAGACAAGCGCAATCGATGAGGCAGACGCGCCGATTGTGCGACTGGTGTCGATGTTACTGATCGAAGCGCATCGGGCCGGAGCAAGCGACATTCACCTCGAACCGATGGACAAAAAATTTCGCGTTCGATTTCGGGTCGATGGCGTGCTGCAGGAAATGCAATCGCCGCCCAAACGCCTGCAATCAGCCATTATCAGCCGGCTCAAGATCATGACCGGTTCGATGAGTATTGCAGAGAAGCGACTGCCGCAGGATGGCCGCATCCAGGTAAGGATTAAGAAGAAGCCGATCGACCTTCGAGTCTCAACAATGCCAACAAACCATGGGGAGAGCATGGTTTTGCGCATTCTGGATAAGTCCAGCTTAAAGCTCGGACTGCCAGAGCTTGGATTTTTTGTGGACGATCAGGAAACATTCGAGCGTCTGATGAGGCTCGCGGACGGAATTGTTTTGGTAACCGGGCCGACTGGCTCGGGCAAAACGACCACGCTTTACGCGTGTCTCAATTGCATCAATAAACCCGACCGCAAAATCATCACCGTTGAAGAGCCGATCGAATATCAGATGACCGGCATCAATCAGGTGCAGGTGAACACGGACATCGGAATGACGTTTCCGGCTGCATTGCGTTCGATACTGCGCCAGGCGCCCAACATCATCATGATCGGCGAGATTCGTGATCTTGAGACGGCGAGCATCGCAACGAATGCGAGTCTCACTGGCCATCTTGTTTTCAGTACGCTGCACACCAATGACGCGCCTTCGGCCGTTGCGCGTTTGATTGATCTCGGCGTGCAGCCATTTCTCGTCGCCTCTTCGGTCCGCGCGGTGATGGCACAAAGGCTGATTCGTCGTTTGTGTAGCAACTGCAAACAACCGGCCGAACTTACGGACACCGAGTTGCGCGCGCTTGGAATTGAGCCCGGACAACTCCTGGACGCACAAGTTATGAGGCCGGTCGGCTGCGAGCTGTGCCGTCAGATCGGCTACAAAGGCCGAATGGGCATATTCGAAATTTTTGTGATCGACGATGAGGTGCGCCACATGATCAACAAGCGCACCTCGACCTTTATCCTTCGGCAACGAGCTCGTGAACTGGGCATGCGCACACTACGCGAAGACGGCGTGCGCAAGGTGCTGGCGGGTATGACTTCTGCCGAAGAGGTCATCTCAATAACTGTCGGCGACGTGAGCTGAGGCCATGACGGAAAAACAACTCGCCGAATTCTTTGTCGAGCAGCATGTGCTGCAACCCTCGCAGGCCGACGATGTGTTGAGCGAAGTAGAGTTGAACGGCAAAACCGTCGCGCAGGCCATGGTCGATGGTGGCTTCATTGATGAGCCGAGCTTTTATGAAACGATCGCCAATGGCCTTGGCACCGAATTCCTCGATCTCAGTCAGCACGAAATTGCGCCGCAGATTTTGCGTCTCATCCCAAGCGGCCTCGCGCGACTGCACGGCGCGCTGCCGATTGACATGAAAGAAAGGGCGGTGCGGGTGGCGCTGGTCGATCCGTTTGACCTGCACGTTGCCGAGGACCTGCGCTTCGCTCTTGGCAAAGACATTCAGGTAGTCGTCTCGCCGCCGGAGCAAATCGAGGAGCTGATCAAGCAGTATTACGGCACCGATACGACGAGCATGGACGAAGTGCTCAAGCAGCTCGGCGAAGCCGGCGAAGCGCTGCAATTACGCGAGACTGACGGCGAGGCAGCAGTTGAAGCGGAGGCGAACGCAACGCCGATCATCCGTTTTGTCGACCTGATCCTTTACCAGGCGATTCAGGATCGGGCGAGCGATATTCATTTCGAGCCGTTCGAAAACGAGTTCAAAATCCGCTATCGCGTCGATGGCGCGCTATACGAAATGTCCCCACCGCCGCGCCACCTCGCATTGCCGGTCATTTCGCGCGTGAAAGTGATGGCGAACATGAACATTGCCGAAAGACGCCTGCCGCAAGATGGCCGAATTCAAAAGCAGATCGCGGGCCGCAGCGTCGACCTGCGAGTTTCAACCTTACCGACGCAGTTCGGCGAAAGCCTCGTGCTGCGAGTATTGGATCGCAGCATCGTCAATCTGGATCTCGAAGTGCTGGGTATGCCCGAATATATTTACAATTTTCTGCTCGAAATGATCGAGCGACCGAACGGCATTTTCATCGCCACCGGGCCGACAGGCTCAGGAAAAACGACCACGCTTTACTCCTGTTTGCGCAAGATCAATACAATCGAGTCGAAGCTGATCACCGCAGAGGAGCCAGTCGAGTACAACTTGGAAGGCATCGTTCAGGTGCCGGTGAACGAAGCGATCGGCTTGACCTTTGCGCGCGTGTTGCGGCATTTTCTCCGCCAGGACCCCGACCGCATTATGGTCGGAGAGACCCGCGATCTTGAGACGGCGCAAATTGCCATTCAAGCCTCGCTCACGGGGCATCTGGTCTTTACGACATTGCACACCAACGATTCGTCGGGTGCGATTACGCGCCTGATCGATATGGGCGTGGAACCGTTCCTTATTTCGTCAACTCTGGAAGCCGTGCTGGGTCAGCGGTTATTGCGCAGCATCTGTAGTCATTGCCGCGCGCAGTATCGGCCGAACGACTCTTTACTGGCTGAACTTGCTATCTCGCGCCGCGACGTTGGCGAGAGACAATTCTTCTACGGCAAGGGTTGCGACATGTGTAACAACACGGGTTATAAAGGGCGAAAAGGAATTTACGAGCTGCTAAGAATCACGGATCCGATTCGTGAATTGATCAACGAACGCGCGCCGACCATGACGATAAAACAAAAGGCCATCGAGCTTGGAATGATCACGCTGCGCCAGGACGGCTTACGCAGCATCTTTGCAGGCGACACGACGATCGAAGAAGTGCTGAAATACACGTAAAACTATGACCGGGCACTGATGCTCGACATAAACCGCTGACGAAATTAGAATACGCCCCCATGGCACGCTTTAACTACGTAGCTCTCGACGCCCGCGGACAGGAAGCATCCGGATTACTCGAAGCGGCGTCAAGCAGCGCCGCAATCAGTCAACTGCGTCAGTCCGGTTATTTCCCCACAAGCGTCATCGAGGAGGCCATCATCAGCTCCGACGGCAAGGAAGCTCGTCGAAGGACAACAACGGCGGCGCGGTCGACGAAATCAGGCGCGAAAAAAGGCATCGTTCTTTTCCAGCGTAGCAAAGTTAAGTCAAAAATCCTGATGATCTTTACTCGCCAGCTGGCGACGCTGATTGATTCCGGCTTGCCGTTGCTGAGAAGCTTAAACGTTCTGGCAAAACAGGAACGCGACAAGGTAATGAAAAGGACAACCGACAAGCTCGCTGAGTCGGTGCAGAGCGGCAGCACGTTTTCAGATGCCTTGGCAATGCACCCGAAAATTTTTAACGATCTGTTCGTTAACATGGTCAAAGCGGGTGAGGTCGGCGGCGTGCTCGAACTCGTGCTTACCCGGCTTTCAGAGTTTCAGGAGAAGGCTGCCAAGATTAAAAACAAGATCATCTCAGCGATGGTGTATCCGATCATTGTCATGACGATGGCGCTGGGAATCTTGTGCTTTCTCATGATCTTCATTGTTCCCCGGTTCCAGGTAATTTTTCAGGACCTGCTCGGCGACAAACCGTTGCCGCCGGTCACGCAGTTCGTCATCGGCTTCAGTGGTTTTATGCAACACCACGGCTTGATTTTGCTCGGAATCATAGTGGCCATTGGTTTTCTTTATAACCTCATCGGTCGCACGCGCGGAGGGCGACTGGCCATTGATAATTTCAAACTGCGCATGCCGCTCTTCGGCAACTTGAATCGCAAAACGGCTATCTCCCGTTTTGCGCGCACACTGGGAACACTGGTCACGAGCGGTGTTCCGATTTTGCAGGCCTTGAATATCACGCGTGAGACCGCAGGCAATGCTGCCATCGCTCGCGCAATCGCGCGAGTGCATGACAGCGTCAAAGAAGGCGAATCGATCGTGCAACCGCTCGAAGCCAGCAAACAGTTTCCGCCAATGGTCGTCAGCATGGTCGATGTTGGCGAAGAGACGGGCAAACTTCCCGAAATGCTTTTGAAGATGGCGGACGTCTTCGATGATGAGGTCGATAACGCAGTGGCCGCCCTCACCTCGATGCTGGAACCGATCATGATCGTGTTCCTGGCCGTAATCGTCGGCACGATCGTGCTTGCTCTCTTCACGCCACTCATCAGCATCATCACCGGCTTGCAACAACAAACGTGAGCGGCTTCGCCGAAATGACGAAGCACGAATGACGAATGACGAAAGAAGTTTTCCCCGGAACGTGCAGAGCCGTTTATGTCAAACGCCTCGCGAATAGTTACGGCAAGCGCTACAAGGCCTTCACCCTGATTGAGCTGATAGTCGTTGTCAGCATCATCGCGATTCTTTCGGCGTTGGTTTTAAGCACGGTCGGGTACGCGCGAAAGAAAGCCGCCCGCGCGAGGGCCGAAACCGAAATGGCTGCCATCTCCGCCGCGTGCGAAAGTTACAAGGCGGATTATGGGGTTTATCCGAGCAATGGCGACACAAATGGGCTCGATGCGCGGACCATGGGAGATCCCACGGGTACGACCGATCCTACTTACAGTAAAACCAGTGTGTATTTGTACGTTCAGTTGAGCGGCGACATTAATAAAGACCGCAACCCGACTGGAAAGAGTTACATGTCGTTCAAGCCAAATATGCTGTTACCTCCCGGCGGCAGCGGTCAAGTCACTGCGATTGCCGATCCGCTTGGCTACAGCTACGGGTACTCGACGGCTGCAAACCCACAAGCGAATCCCACACCATCCGGAACTCCGGGGTACAATCCCACATTCGATCTCTGGAGTACATCTGGCCTAACGAGCAATCCGCCAGGCACCGGTACCGACACGATTACTCCGCAGTGGATCAAAAACTGGTAGTCTGTAGGGCGTTTCTGTGAAACGCCATCTGTAAACTCCGACCACTTGCTGATGGCGTCTGACACAGACGCCCTACAATTTCGGTGCGCGACGTCCTAGCCTTCGGTCGTGCGCACTACGACTTCGACGCGGCGATTGGGACTTTGCTCTTCGATTGAGCCGTTCGCGGAGGCGCGGAATTTTGTCGCACCGTATCCGTGCGCCTGGATTTGCGCCGGATTGATTCCCATCGTCTGGACCAGATAACTCTTTACGCTGTCGGCCCGGCGCTGACTCAGTTGAAGGTTGTATTCGAACGAGCCAAATGAATCCGTGTAGCCTTCCACGGAAAATGTCGCTCTCGGATTGCGCTGAATAAGTGTGCCGAGCTTTTGCAGTTGACCAATTGCGCTCGATTGCAGCACGTCGCTGTCGTACTCGAAAATCTGATCGTCCGGCAGCCGCAATTTTGTGCCTGACCCGAGTGGACCTTTTTGCGCCAGCAACTGGTCCAAATCGCTGAAGCCCGGCGCGTGTCCTTTGTTTGGACCAGCGCTATCTCCTGGCAGCTTGCTTGTGAAGGTGTTTGGCCGTTTGATCGCCGTGCTTGTGGCCAGCTCTGTTCCGCTAAGAGCAGGCTGTGGACGACCGGAGACCGAGCTATTGTTCAACAAAGATTGCTCATGCACCGCGTTCGGATCGTTGGAAAGAGTTTGCGCAGTGGAACGTTCGATCTCGTTCAGAACGGAATTAACATCCGGCTGTTCCACTTTGGGTTGGTCGGGCAACACGTCGCGCATGTCGTCCGGCAGCGCTGTGCTCGCCTGAACTTCCTCCAGCAATTTGTCGAATGATTTCTTCTCATCCGGCAATTGCACGTCACTGTTGTCAGGGTTCGGTTTCGCGGCCGGATTGATTTGATCGGCACTGCTCTTATCGAGGTTCGAATCAAGAACGCGCTTCACCTTGAACGTCGGCGTCTGCTCATTTTGCGCGAACACCGTGTCAGGAGACGCGAAACGCGTGCGATAAAAATAGGTGCACAGCGCGAAGTGTATCGCCAGCGATACAATTAAGCCGAGCCAGAGCCAGTTGCGCTCCTTGCTACCCGTCAACAGACCTTCCGTCTCGAAGTGGTCGAGCTCGTCGAAATCGGAAACCCTCATACGGTCGCAAAGATATCACACTTCGATTGGCGAGCCATTCTCGCGTAGTTCCTTCACTGTTTCATTAACACCGCACTTGAGTCCGGTGTTGCGCACAGCGACAAGATTCAGCCGTTAGAACGGCTAAGCGCTTTCGCTTCACATTGCACCTGGCTGAAGCCAGGTGTTAATGACAGGATGCTTATGAAATTCCTCGGCTGCTCTTCGTTCTCTCGATAAATGCGCGCGCAGCATGGCGTATCTCCTCCGCCACACGCGCTTCAGGCGACACAAATTTCGGAGTGAACCACGGAAATAATCCAATTAAATCGTGCGTGACCAGAATTTGCCCGTCGCAATGTTCGCCCGAGCCGATCCCGATCGTCGGGATGCCAATCGCATGAGTGATCTGCTTAGCGACATCGGCTAGAACAATCTCGAGCACGACGGAAAATGCTCCGGCCTCTTCCACCGCACGGGCGTCTGCCAGCAGTGCTTCGACCTCCGATTGCGTGCGGCCTTTGATTCGATAGCCGCCTTGCTCGCGCACACTTTGCGGCAACATGCCGATATGCGCCAGAAAGGGAATTCCCTTGTGTGTGATTGCCTCGATCTGCGCAACATGACTCACACCTCCTTCGAGCTTCACCGCCTGCGCGCCGGCATCGATGAATTTCCTGGCCGTCTCCACAGCGTGTGCCGGAGTGTCGTAAGTGTGAATCGGCATATCCGCGACGAGCAACGCCTGTTTAGTCCCCCGCGCCGCCGCGCGGGTGTGATGCAACATTTCGTCCAGTGTTACATCCGTGGTGTCCTCATAACCCAGAACCACCATGCCCACGGAGTCGCCCACGAGGATGATGTCGATGCCACTCTCATCGAGCAAACGCGCGGTGGGATAATCGTACGCCGTGAGCGCCGTGATCTTCTCACCGCGTTGCTTCATCTCGCGAAAATCTTTCATTGCGCTTGCTCGCAAGATCAGCTGCCGATTTCAGAACGCAAGCCGCCTCCAAAAGCGGTGCAGCAGTGCCGCACTCCAAACCCAAGCGCGAAACATGCGCCCCGAAATGTCGGGCACGTTTTGGAGTGCGGCAGTGCTCTGCCGCTTTAGATTTCGCCAAAGGTTACCAACTGTCCGCGTACCGAACGACGTCGCCAGACTGTTCAACCTCAGCAAGTGATTCCCGAATGTTTTTCTTGTGGCGTGGCAACAGCAAGTCCGGCCGGATATCCGCGAGAGGTCGAAGAGCAAATTCCCTTAAGTGCAGCCGAGGGTGCGGCAGTTGCAATCGTTCTTTGTTTATTCGTCGTTCGCCGCAATAAAGCAGATCAGCATCGATGATTCGGGAAACGTTCTGTGGATGATCCCGTTTGCGGCCTAACGCTTCCTCGATCTGAACCAGTTGCTCAAGCAAACACGCGGGGTCACCGTCATACTCAAATTCAATGACAGCATTCAAGAATTTGCGGGCTCCCGCTTCGCAACCGACCGGTTCCGTCTCGTAAACCGCCGAAGAGAAAATTGGCGCGTTTACATCTGACAGATCGACAATTCCCTTTCGCGCTGCGCGCAAGTTTGCAAGTCGATCGCCAATATTCGATCCGAGTGCGACTGCAGTTCTCATTTGCTTTCGTCATGTCGAGCGAAGTCGAGACATCCCGAGACCAAACCTAAAGGCAATGCCACGGGATTCCTCGACGTCGCTCGGAATGACCAATCTACAGCCCCAGCACATTCTGCATCGAATACAGTCCCGGCGGTTTGTTGATAATCCACTTCGCTGCCCGTAATGCGCCTCCTGCGAAAATTCCGCGATTTGCTGCGCGATGCGTTAGCTCCAACGATTCGCCAGGCCCACTGAAAATCACGGTATGCTCGCCAACAACATCGCCCTCGCGAATTGATTGAATCGGTATTTCGCTGCCTCGCAGCGCTTTCAAAACTTCAGCCAGTGTTTTGGCTGTTCCGCTGGGTGCATCTTTTTTCATTGTGTGATGCGTTTCAACAATCTCCGCATTGAAATCCGAGCCGAGCAATTCCGCAGCCTTTTGCGTCAGCCAAAAGAGCACGTTGACTCCGACGCTGAAATTCGAAGCCAGTACGATCGGGACCGATTGCGCTGTTTGTTCAATGGTTTTGCGTTGCTGCTGAGACTGGCCGGTGGTTCCAATGACGAGCGGTTTGCCATGCTTCACCGCCGCGCGGCAGATTTCAGCGGTGCTGTCGGCCTGACTGAAGTCAATTGCCATATCGCAATTTTTCATCGCCGGTTCGATTGCGTCGCCCAAGTCGCATTGCGCGGCGATCTCGATTTCTCGGTCGGTCTGCGCCAGATCGAGCACAGTTTTTCCCATGCGCCCGGCCGCGCCGATGAGCAGTACGCGCACGGGAGAATTCTTCATGGTCGCGAGCAGCGCACTATTGCCTGGACTCGAAGTCTTCCAGCGTCTTGCGCAGACGCGCCTGGTTCGCTTCACTCATCTCGCATAACGGCAAACGAACTTCAGATGACATCACGCCACGCCAGCCGAGCACCGTCTTCACAGGAACCGGATTGGGCTCGATAAATAAATCTTTGAACAGCGGCAGCAGTTCGTTGTGCGATTTCTTCGCCAATTTCAAATCGCCCGATTCGACCGCGCGCACCAGGTTGGAGACTTCAGATGGAAACACATTCGAGGCTACGCTCACGACACCAGCAGCGCCTACGGCCATAAACGGGAGTGTGAGCGAATCATCGCCGCTCAAAATCGTAAACGCATCAGGCAAACGCCGGCGCAAATCACTCACGCGCTCTACGCTGCCACTCGCTTCTTTGATCGATACGATGTTCCGGCATTCTTCGGCCAGACGAGCCGCGGTCTGCGGCATGATATCCACGCCGCAACGGCCGGGGATGTTATAAAGCATGATCGGCAGGGACGTGGCATCGCTGATTGCTTTGAAATGGCGGAAGAGTCCTTCCTGGCTCGGTTTGTTATAATACGGCCCAACGAGCAGCGCTGCATCCACTCCGAGTTTCTCCGCCCGCTTTGTATCTGCGATGGCATGCTGTGTAGAGTTCGAACCTGTGCCTGCGAGCACGAGGCAACGTTTGTTCGCCTTTGCGACTGCTACACGGATCACTTGTTCCCGTTCTTCGTGGGAGAGGGTCGGTGATTCACCGGTCGTGCCGATCGCAACGATGCCAGTGATACCTGCAGCGATCTGTGTTTCGATTAATTGTTCGAAAGCAGAAACGTCGATGCCGCCATCGCGAAATGGCGTGACCAATGCCGTGAAAGTGCCGCGGAACATCTTTTTGTATTCAATTGTCATATCGAGCAAAGTCGAGACATCCCGTTAAGGAAACCAGCATTGTTCAGCGGGATTCCTCGACTTCGCTTCGCTGCGCTCGAAATGACGTCAAATCGATTGCTCCTTCAAAAACAAACTCGGCCGGACCCGTGAGTGTGACGTTGCGGAAACTTCCCTCAACTTTCTCAAAACCGACTTGAAGCTCGTCACCGCCTCTCGCTAGAACGGTGATGGGACTGCTGCTTTTCTCATTGCTGGCAAAGATGAGCGCGCTGGCGACTATTCCGGTGCCGCACGCGAGCGTTTCGTCTTCCACGCCGCGTTCATAGGTGCGGATGGCGATTTTGTCGGGTCCGCGTTTTTCGATGAAGTTCACGTTTGTGCCGTTCGGTGAAAACATTTTGTGATGACGGATCGCTGCGCCGTCGCGCTGCACATCGGCATCATCGATTTTCACAACGGGGATCACGACATGCGGGACGCCGCTGTTGACAACGTGAACGATCCTTTTTCCATCCGCCATCGGTAAGTCGACGTTGAGCCGCAGATCCGTTGGCTCGGTCATTCGAAGGGTCACCAAATCGCCTTTCAATTCCGCGGAAATCACGCCAGCCGGCGTTTCAAAAGAAATTTTTGTTTTCTGCCCCCCGACTTTGTTTGCGAAGCGTGCGAAACAGCGCGCGCCGTTGCCGCACATCTCCGCTTCGCCGCCATCGGCATTAAAGTAGCGCATCCGAAAATCCGCATGGTTCGTTGGATTTTCGAGCAACAGGACGCCGTCAGCGCCGATGCCCCGGTGGCGATCACACAATTGCGCGATTTGGCTGCGATCGAAACCGATGTCTCCGGCCCTGTTGTCAAACAGGATAAAATCGTTCCCGGCGCCATTCATTTTTGTGAAGCGCAGCATGCAATGAAGATTGTAGCGGCAGTTTTTTTCTTGTCATGTCTGGTGTGTCGTCTGCCGCTAAAATGACCGCGTGCGTCATGCTAAGTGAAGCGAAGCGCAGTCGAACCATCCCGCAGAATCACAGTTGGGTGGGCTCCACGGGATTCGTCGACTTCGCTCGGAATGACCGCAGCGCATTGCCACAATTCCATTTCAGCGCTTACTTATCCGCCGTGAAAAAGCTCGGCGCGTGGATTGTGGCGATAACGTTCAGTCTCGCGCCACAATTCTCATTCGCTGGCGATTATAACGAGGTGGTTCTGGATCAGGTGAGGCAGATGCCGAAAGGCGGTCGTTACTCTGTTTCGCATTTTGCAAAGATTCGTTTGCAATCGTCGGCACATTTCGAGTCAGGAAAATTCTTTATCATTCCCGCGGGGCCGAGTTTCTGTTCGGGCGCGACGTATCTGGTCTTTATCAGGGCGATCGAAGCTTTGCGGGAACGTGGTCAGCTTACTCTGGACTACGCCACCCTTGAGCATTTGATCATTCGCGACCAGCACGATGGAGAAGATGTGTGGGGACGATGGAATGCTAATGGCCCGGGCACAGCGCGTCTGTTTCACGAGCTGCAGCTTGGTCGAAATTTTGACAATATCGACCAGGCGAAGCCGGGTGACTTCATGAAAATTTTCTGGTCGCGCCAGGTGGGAAGAAATGAGCACGGACATTCCACGATTTTCCTGGGAACGGAGAATCGCCCCGACGGTCAGTACGTTCGATATTGGTCGAGTAATGTTCCCTCCGGTTACGGCGAGAAGAGTGTGCCCAGAAGCAAAATCGCTTACGCAATTTTTTCACGTCTCGAAACGCCAACCAATCTAACGCGAATCACTAGTGCACCTTCTGTTGATACGTACTTGGCCTCGCTCCTCCGAACTCGCTCCAGTATTTCGGAGGCCGGTGCGAAATGCGGACTCTAATTGCCTGCTGCTAATACGTCGTCCTGGTTATAGGCGTGCAACAATTACGGCTGCGGAATGCTCTTGCCTTCTGAAAGGCTTGTCTCTAAAACAGCCGCATGCTTCTTGAAACGTTAAAACGTCATTGGTGGATTCCAGTTTTACGGGGTGTCGCCGCAATTATCTTTGGAATAATCGCGTTTACCCATCCGGTTATGGCTGCCGCGACACTCGTCCTGTTCTTTGGAGCCTGGATGTTGATCGACGGTATCTTTCGCGTCGTAGGCGCGATTGGGCATCATGCGTCGGATTCGGATTGGGGATTCAATCTGACCATTGGAATTCTCGGAATCATCGTGGGCTTGCTTACTTTCCATGCGCCGGCCATAACCGCACTTGCGCTGGTCGTTTACATCGCCGCCTGGGCCATGATGATCGGTGCAACTGAAATTGCCCTGGCAATCAAAATGCGGCGGGAAATTAAAGGCGAGTGGTTTCTTATTCTGATGGGCCTGGCCTCGATCATTTTTGCTGGTCTTCTTTTGTGGAACCCGCTTGCTGGCGCGGCGGCGCTAATCTGGATTATCGCTTGGTACGCAGTGATAGTCGGCGTCCTGGCGATCATTTTTGGCTTTCGGTTGCGCAGCTTAGCGACATTCGGAACCGGTTGATCAGCGGCAAACGTCTTCAGTCCTACCATCGGAATAGGCGGACTGTTTTTGCCTGCCGTGGGAGCGCTATCGTCCGCTTCGCAAACTTTTTGTGCGACTAAACCCAGTGGTGGCGGGTTTATTGAAAAAAATGCGGCCTGAAGCGATTAATTGGCCGATTACCCTACGGCGCTGGAATATGATCGTTCCAATATCACGCCTCGATTTCGCGATGGTATATAGAAGACCATTTTTTGCGAGGACCACCCTATGAAAAAAGCTCCCCTTACCAAAAAATCGCCACGGCAAAATCGCCCGCAAACTAACGGAAGTGAGTTCGACACCGGTGAGCTGCTTGCGGCATTGATCGCGTTTAAACGCGGCGATTTTTCTGCGCGACTACCGGAGGATTGGGTCGGTTTGCCGGGCAAAATTGCAGACACATTCAATTCCGTCATCGAAACCAACCAGCGCATGGCGCGGGAACTGGAGCGCATCGGCCGCGTGGTTGGCAAAGAAGGCCGCATCACGCAGCGCGCTTCTATCGGCGAAGTGACCAATTGTTGGGCTGAAGCAATTGACTCCATCAACGATTTGATCGGCGATCTCGTCCGACCTACGAGCGAGATGGCGCGAGTCATCGGAGCCGTCGCAAAAGGAGATTTGTCTCAAACGATGGCGACAGAGATCGAAGGCTCGCGGCTGAAGGGTGAATTTTTGCATACCGCTCGAACGGTCAATGCGATGGTGGGACAGCTCGGTGCATTCGCATCGGAGGTCACGCGCGTCGCGCGCGAAGTCGGCACGGAAGGCAAACTCGGCGGCCAGGCCAAGGTCAAAGGGGTGGCCGGCACCTGGAAGGACTTGACCGACAACGTCAACCTCATGGCGTCCAATCTCACTTCGCAAGTGCGCAACATCGCCGCGGTCACCACGGCCGTGGCAAATGGCGATCTTGCCAAGAAAATCACCGTAGATGTTCGAGGGGAATTGCTCGAATTGAAGGACACCATCAACAAGATGGTGGACCAGTTACGTTCGTTCGCGTCGGAGGTTACGCGCGTGGCGCGCGAAGTCGGCACCGAAGGAAAACTAGGCGGCCAGGCGAAAGTCGAGGGTGTTTCCGGCACGTGGAAAGATCTGACCGATTCTGTCAACTCGATGGCATCAAACCTCACGTCACAGGTCCGCAACATTGCTGCAGTCACTACCGCTGTGGCAAATGGCGATCTCTCCAAGAAGATCACGGTGAGGGTCAAAGGGGAAATTTTGGAACTGAAAAACGTGATCAACACGATGGTGGATCAGCTTTCATCCTTCGCTTCAGAGGTTACCCGTGTGGCGCGGGAAGTCGGCACGGAAGGAAATCTTGGCGGCCAGGCTGCTGTGGAAGGCGTTGCGGGAACATGGAAGGACCTGACTGATTCAGTGAATTCCATGGCGTCCAATTTAACCGCGCAAGTCCGCAACATTGCCGATGTCACCACTGCTGTGGCCAAGGGTGACTTGTCCAAAAAGATCACCGTTGATGTGCGCGGTGAAATTCTCGAACTCAAGGACACGATCAACACGATGGTGGATCAACTCCGCTCCTTTGCCGCGGAGGTGACTCGTGTGGCGCGCGAGGTGGGCACGGAAGGGAGGCTAGGGGGTCAGGCCGACGTGAAAGGCGTTGCTGGCACGTGGAAGGATTTGACTGACTCGGTGAATTTCATGGCCTCCAACCTCACCGCGCAGGTCCGCAATATCGCCGCTGTCACCACGGCAGTGGCTAGGGGCGTTCTCACGAAAAAAATCACTGTCGATGTCAAAGGAGAGATTCTCGAACTCAAGAACACCATTAACACGATGGTGGATCAGCTTTCGTCGTTCGCAGCGGAAGTGACGCGCGTCGCACGTGAAGTCGGCACAGAAGGCAAGCTTGGCGGGCAGGCGGATGTGCGCGGTGTAGCCGGTACTTGGAAGGATCTGACAGATTCGGTGAATTCGATGGCCTCCAACCTTACCGGCCAAGTCCGTAACATCGCCGCAGTGACTACCGCGGTAGCTATGGGCGATTTGTCCAAAAAAATCACGGTCGACGTAGAAGGCGAAATTCTCGAGTTGAAGGACACCATCAACACTATGGTGGAACAACTCCGCTCGTTCGGCTCCGAGATGACACGGGTGGCTCGCGAAGTCGGTAGTGAAGGCAAGCTGGGGGGACAAGCCGATGTACGCGGCCTGGCAGGTGTGTGGAAGGACCTGGGCGACAACGTCAATTCCATGGCGTCCAACCTAACGACACAAGTCCGCAACATCGCTGCTGTAACCACTGCAGTCGCCACTGGGGACCTCAGCAAGAAGATCACTGTGGACGTAAAGGGTGAGATCCTCGAATTAAAGAACACCGTAAACACGATGGTCGATCAACTATCGTCGTTCGCTGATGAAGTCACTCGTGTTGCGCGCGAGGTGGGCATGGAAGGAAAGCTCGGTGGGCAGGCTGTGGTCAAAGGGGTTTCAGGGACTTGGAAAGACCTTACCGATAACGTCAACTTTATGGCTTCTAACCTGACAGATCAGGTACGCGGCATCGCAGAAGTTGTAACCGCCGTCGCAAATGGCGATTTAAAACGAAAACTCTTTCTCCAAGCGAAAGGTGAAATCGCCGAGCTCGCTGAAACGATCAACAACATGATTGATACACTGGCGACATTTGCCGATCAGGTGACCACCGTGGCGCGCGAAGTGGGAGTAGAAGGGAAACTCGGCGGCCAGGGAAACGTGCCGGGGGCCGCGGGAACGTGGCGTGATTTGACCGATAACGTGAATCGATTGGCGGCAAATCTCACCACGCAGCTTCGCGCTATCGCCGATGTTGCTACGGCAGTTACCAAAGGCGACCTGACGCGATCAATCCAGGTGGAGGCCCAGGGCGAGGTCGCGTTCGTCAAAGAATTGATCAACGAAATGATTCGGAACTTGCGGGACACAACCCTGCGCAACGAGGAACAGGACTGGCTGAAGACCAACCTAACGAGATTTACCCGAATGCTTCAAGGACAACGCGACTTTCTTACCGTTGGCAAATTGATTTTGTCGGAGCTAGCGCCGCTGGTCTCGGCGCAGCAAGGTGCATTCTACATGATCCATACTCCGAACGGCGAGTCTGAGCTCAATCTGCTTGCAACCTATGCTCAAAACGACGGAGATAGCGCGAAGAACCGGTTCAAAATCGGTGAAGGGTTGGTTGGACAAGCGGCTTTAGAAAAGCGGCGCATCTTTTTGACCGATGTCCCGGGTAATTACGCGAAGATAAGTTCCGCTCTGGGTGAGTTTCACCCGATGAATCTTGTGGTATTGCCGATTCTTTTCGAAGGCGAAGTCAAAGCGGTCATGGAACTTTCCTCAGTCGAACGGTTCAGCCCCGCGCACCAGGCATTTCTGGATCAACTGACAGAGAGCATCGGCATCGTGCTCAATACGATCGAAGCGAGCACGAGAACAGAAAACCTGCTCACGCAGTCGCAATCGCTGGCCACCGAGCTACAAAAAACCAACCTGGAGCTGGAAGAAAAGGCGCGCTCGAATCTGGCCAAAGACCAATTCCTGGCCATGCTGAGTCACGAGTTGCGGACGCCGCTCACGCCGGTACTTGCTTCTGCTCTTGAGCTGGAAAATGAGCCGGACGTCCGTCCGGACGTACGCGAATCGCTGAAGATGATTCGTCGTAACGTGGAATTGGAAGCGCGCCTCATCGATGACTTGCTTGATCTGACGCGTATCGATCGCGGGAAGGTGCAGCTCAACTTTGAAATTGTTGATGCGGACACGTTGCTGCAAAACGCCCTCGAAATCTGTCGACCGGAAATCGATCGAAAACATTTGAAGCCGTCCCTCAATCTTGGCGCGAAGAAAGTGCATATGCGTGCAGACCCGGCGCGATTGCAGCAAATCTTCTGGAATCTCATCAACAACGCGGTGAAATTCACCCCTCAAAACGGGCAAATCACGATCACGACCACTAACGATTCAGGCGAAAAATTGCGCGTCGAGATTGCAGATAGCGGGATGGGAATTGAGCCGGAAGCGCTGCCGAAAATTTTCGACGCATTCGAACAGGGCGACCGAACTCAATTAGGAGGACTCGGTCTTGGGCTGGCAATCAGCAAGACTCTTGTTGAAGCGCATAAAGGACTGATTACTGCGCAGAGCGACGGCCGAAATAAAGGCTCGAAGTTCGCTTTAGTTTTTCCGACCTGCGACAAGGTGGAGGCGCAAATCGCGCCGGCGCTGTCGCCGAGGTCCGCCGAACGCCAGCCCCTGCGGATTCTGCTGGTCGAAGATCACGAAGACACCAACCGCTCCCTTACTAGTCTGCTTCGGCGGCGTGGTTATCAGGTGAAATCGGCGCTCACTTTTCAATCTGCCATCGAGCTCAGCGCGAAAGAGGCATTTGACGTGCTCATCAGCGATTTGGGTTTACCCGATGGAAGTGGAATAGATCTGATCCAGAAGCTCGTCTCGAGACCGCCGCTCGGGATTGCCCTCACTGGTTTCGGAATGGAAAAAGACATTCGCAAAAGCCGCGAGGCAGGTTTTCATCATCACCTGGTAAAACCGATCGACGTGAACAAGCTCGACTCTCTCATTCAAGAAGGAGCCGCCTTGTTGTTGAACGTCTGAGTAATCAACGAACCGGTTCGCAGCACACGTGCGGCAACCTGTTTTCTGCAGTGAAATTGGACGTTGGAAATTGAATTATTCGATGTTCATGCGTTGCCACCGTCGGGCCTGAGCTCAGCGGTTAGAGCAGGGACTTCTAATTCAAGAAAACGGTTTTGCGTACGTTTGTGAACGCGGTCGCTGACGCTAAGATACTCACGCATTTAAAATCCGCCTCGTTTCGGGGTTTTGCAGCAAGGCGCGGCAACCGATCCTGGCTGTTTTTCTCTTCACACAGCAATGGAAAAACGCTAAAGCAGGACGGCGGCGCAGGAGACTTTGATGGCTAAGCCTTATATCCACAGTCAGCTGATTCAGATGGCTGTTTAGTAACTCACCGGATCTTAGACGGACGTTGTGGCAATGGATAAAAACAAACCGTATCGAGCTGAGCCTATCCGGTCCTGGGATGAGTACAGTGACAAAGTCGCCGCCCTGTGCGACGGCTGGGCGTTTCGGGGTCATGCTGATTCCACCTGGCCCTTAATGAGCACGCTCGGACGATATCTGAACGCATACGTTAAGGAAGAGTATTGGATGGTCCAGGAAGAGCGAATCGCGCGCATCTTCCAGAGAAAGGCACACCTGTTCCTGACGCACATTCCGGAACGCTCGGATATTTTCCAGTGGCTTGCGCTAATGCAACACCACGGTGCCCCGACACGTCTTCTGGATTTTACCTGGTCTCCGTACGTCGCTGCTTTCTTCGCATTGGTACACACAACCAAGCAGGCGACTGTTTGGGCCGTCAACCCAAAGAGACTGGTCAACGTCACCGAGGGACTAAACGAGTTTCTGGGAGACTCCCAGGCGGGTCTCATTGGCATTGGAGAGCCATTCGTTATGAATACGCGTCTCATTGCGCAATCTGGAACCTTCATCGTCACGAAGCAGGTAGGCACTCCGATGGAAGATATCGTCGTAGCGTACGAAGATCCCCAAGACACCCTTGTGAAATTTGAATTACCTGCACACTTGATCAGGCCACCTGGTATGCGGGCACTCTTCATGATGAACATAACGAACGCGACGCTTTTCCCAGATCTCGATGGGCTCGCGCGATCGCTTGCATACGAACTGGAGTTTCATTGGGCACATGACCCTCGAAAGGGTCTGTCGCACTCAAAAAAATAGTAGGACGCTCAATCAAACCTCTCGATATCGTAACGAAGCAACCTTCTCTTTCAGTGCGGTCATTATTTCGTCAAGAAATGCGCCTGTAGCTGAGCGGTTAGAGCAGCCCGGAACGCTTTCGGGGTTGGTCATCTGCGATGTGCTGTGCTTGACTGTATAACCCATGCGGGCCTGTAGCTCAGCGGTTAGAGCAGGGGACTCATAATCCCTTGGTCCCAGGTTCGAATCCTGGCGGGCCCATTTTAATTTTCGATTTTCGATCGTCGATTTGCAATTGTCGATGCTGTGCAACGCATCGGAGAGTTCGCGCTGATTGTTTTTGAGATCGCGCTCCTCAGCGCCTTAATCCTGGCGACACGCTGCGCGAATTATCAGGACGTTTTTGTCGCTGGGAATGTTTACTTCGCCGATGCGGATTGTTACGCGCGCATGTCGCGTGTGCAGATGATCAGGGAACAGCCCGGGCTCATCATCCGGCATCATGCGTTTGAGAATTTTCCGGAGGGGACGACCCCGCACACGACTGCGCCGCTGGACTATCTCATCGCCGCGTTGTCGTTTCTTCTAAATCCGTTTACGGCCCATGCACTGGATTTGGCGGGCGCATTTGTTTCGCCATTGCTCGCGGTGCTTGGTGCCTGGTTTCTTTGGTGGTGGTCGCGCCGAATGAAATTCCGGTTTCGGTGGGTACTGCTGATTTTATATGGGATCAGCCCCATGCTTGTTCATGGCACGGAGCTTGGGCGGCCAGACCATCAGTCGTTGCTGATTCTGCTGATCGCGATTGCGATTTGCGCAGGCTGGAGTTCCCAGACTCTGGAGGCGCCCCACATGGCGAAAGCGTGGCGACTGATGAGCGCTGCCGCATGGGCGCTGGCGATCTGGGTTTCGGCTTACGAACCGCTTGTGCTGTTTTTGATAATGGCGGCAACTGCGCTTCTGATGAATCGCCGCGTGGCTTTTATCCGCCATCGTCGCGGAGGATGGATTTTGTTGGCGGCGATAATTGCCATCGCATTTGCAGTCGAGCGGCGCGTTCCGTCGTTCGCGATTTTTCGGTCCGCTGGTCACTTTAAGAATTGGGCGAGCAGCATCGGGGAACTCGCGCACGTTTCACCGATGAATCCAATCTGGTTCAATTGGTGCGGGTATCTGCTGTTCGTTGCACCGGTCTTGATTTGGATCAGCATCAGAACGCGAAGAAACGGCGCGCCCGGCGCTCGCGCCGTACCAATCTACCTCCTCCTCCTCGCCACATATTGCCTCACTGTGTGGCAAGCGCGTTGGGGATATTTTTTTGTTTTGATTTTTGCGCTCGCGCTTCCGGCGTTGCTCGTGCCGATCAAATCAAGAGCCGCGGTCTGGACCGCGTTCATATTGTCGATGTTTCCGATTTTGCAAGACTGGGACGAACGGCTCTGGCCAAACGAAGCGCAATTGGCCAATCGGGTGGAAAAGCGAGTTGAATCGGCCCAGATTCGCGATCTTTCGCTCAGTTTGCGATCGGCGGAGGTGCTTCCCTTTCTTGCACCGTGGTGGCTTTCGCCGTCAATCGCCTATTGGTCAGGGCAGCCTGGAGTAGCTGGAAGCTCGCACGAGAGTCTTAACGGAATTACGGAGAGCGCGAGATTCTTTCTTTCGGAGAATTTGCAAGAAGCACGCGACATTCTTCAGAAACGTCATGTGTCATGGGTTTTCGCATACGATTCCGACCGCGTAGCACAAAATTCTGCAGCCATTCTGAACCAGCCAGTGCCGCGGGAACCGCTGTGTCGCGTTTTGAATAGAACGCCCAGCCGGGCGCCATCGTTCCTCGTTTTTTCTGCGCAAACTTCAGCATGCAAGCTCTACAGAGTGTCTGTTGAACGATAATCAAAAAAACTTTTCACTCAGAAAAGAGAATCCGTTGACAGGCATCGACGAGTGTCACATTACTAACAGATGCTCAAAAGATTCGTCCCTCAAAGGCCGGCGCCCCCAATTCGAGAAGAACTGCGGAGTCCGGTTCCAGATGAGAATAATCATCTTGCGAGTCGCGAAGAGGCACCACCAAAACCAAACATAATCGATAATTCAAATCCAAAACCTAATCCTATGGTAGACCACGGAGGCAAAGACATCCTCTCGAGCGATGTCGAAATCAAAGGCTCGATCAAGTTCCAAAAAGAACTGCTTATTGACGGCAAAGTCGAAGGCGACATCAACTCTGACGGTGTTTTGACGGTCGGTGAAAACGCTGAGATTCGGGGTGAGATCAAAACAAAATCGATCACCGTCTACGGCAAGGTGCACGGCAATATCATGGTTGGCGAGCGCTGCGAACTAAAATCCAAATGCGTTTTGCAGGGAGATCTCAAAGCGGCGCGTCTTGTAATTGAAGAAGGGGCGACGTTTATCGGGAAATCGGAAGTCACCACTGGCGCCATTTCCGCAAAAACTGCGCCGCGCCCGGAAGTTGTGCGGCCCAGTGAGCCGATCAAGGCGGCATTCGGAGTGCGGGCGTAAAAGAAAGTTTCGGCAAGCTCCCAGTGGCCAATCCATCGCCTGCAAAAGTCAGTGCGGAATGTCCGCACTGCGGCTTCAAGCAGATGGAATATGCGGCGGCAAAGAGTTCCATGTGCCGTCAGTGCGGCCGCTCTTTTACTCCGTTCGTACCGAAACCGGTTCTGAAGCTGCGGATTGCCGAAGAAGCGCCTGCGCCGGAGACTTCATCATCTATCTTCGGCAAACTCGAAGATTTGTGGAGTCGGCAAACTAATTCGGTTATTGAGTGTTTCGAATGTAAACGTAAACAGCAGGTTTCTGGCGCGGCAACATCGACAATATGTCCATCCTGCAGCGCACACATTGATCTGCGCGATTACAAAATCACCAGCGGCTTCAGTCGAAGCATTCGCACCCGCGGCAATGTTCATCTTTCCGGCAAAGGTGATCTTGCCAGCAGTAATGTGGAGTGCCAATCTGCTTTGATCGAAGGCCGGCTTCGCGGAAATCTGCATTGCGATACCGCGACAATTAACTATTCAGGGAAAATCCCCGGCCGCATCAGCGCCCGACACGTGATCGTTGATCGCAAAGCTGACGTTCACTGTTTTCGGAGGATGCGCGCGGAGCAGGTCGAAATCAAAGGCAAAATGTCAGGAGAGATCATCGCTCAATCCGTGACGGTACATAGAAAGGGCTCGTTAGAGGGCGATGTCACAGCAAGGGCGATCAGCGTGGAAAAAGGCGCAATGTTTTCCGGCCAACTCGCCATCGGGCAGATCGATTTGGCACAGGGAGAACTGCTCGGGAAACAGGAGCCGGCCGTATCCCGTCCCACGGAGCCAAGTTTTCAGGATGCCTTGGCGCAACCGTTGCCGGCCACATAGCAATAACTCTTCATGCGAAGACTGCATCCACGCAGTCCTTACCAGAAACTCGGCGGTTATGTGCATCTGCCGCGTTTGATTGACAAGGCAAGGCTGCACCGCAAAGGTTTGCTCGATGGTTATAACTATAAAACCATCGGGTTCGACAAGCACTTACTCGCGTTTCTCAAAATCGACGGAGAAGCATTTGAAGAAATCGCCAACAAACTGGATGACGACCAGGCAATTGTCGCCTGGGTGCAGGAAAATGGAGAACAACATTCGCCGGAAGCCATCGAACAATGGAATGAGGCCATGATTTCGCGCCATCCCGATACGGCCGCAAAAAAGGCGCGTTTTCTGCATTTTCTCAAAGAAGCCGGCGGCGAGGGACGTAACGATATTCGGACGTATTTCGATCTCATTGAGTTCGATGAAGGACGACTGAAATAAAGTCGTCATTCGTTAACCGCTACGTCGATGTGAAACGATTTAACGATTCACGATTCAATGCTTCAATGCGGCGCGCGTAGAATTTTGTCCGCGTTCGCGAGTGTTTCCTTGCTTCCGATGTCGAGCCACCGGGCTTTGATCTGGAACGTGTTCACCGGCTTCCGGGGATAGAGCCACTGCACAAAACGGCCTGGCTGATCCGCATTATTCCCCGCATCCAGATACGTTTTCAGAAGCGAGAGAACCGCAGGCGAATAGTAATATAGTGCAATCGCGGCGAGCGTCCCTTGAGGTTTTTGCGGTTTTTCCTCGAACCGGGTCATGATTCCTTCAGCGTCGACCGCGACGTTGCCGTACTTCTTAATCGCTTCGACGTCGCCAACATCGTAGACCGCAACAGTCACTTCAGTGTTCCTCGCGGCCGCCACGAAACCTGCCAGCGAATCGGTGAACAAATTGTCGCCTGCGGCGATTAGCAGGCTGTTGTTGGACAAATTCTCCCGCGTGACGACAAGATTGATGTCTCCAATTGCGCCCAATTTGTCGTCATCGCTTGAAGAACCGTCATTAACAATCTTAAAATTAAACTCGGGATGGCGTGTTTGGTAGCTCTGACTCCACGCTTCGAAATCCGCCGCAAATTTGTCGTTCGTCACGACGTAAATCGTTTCCAAATTCGGAATGCCGGCGAGATTGTCCACCAGCCATTCAATGATCGGCTTGCCGCCGACCACCAGTAGCGGTTTCGCTTTGTTGAGCGTCAGTGGGTAAAGACGCGTCGCATATCCCGCAGCGAGAATCAGAACGTTCATGAGACGAAAAGAGTTCGCAGCAAAGCAGAAAAGCGCTCGTTTGTTTCTCTACGGTTTTGCCAATCCGAGCAGAATCGTATCCTTTAAATGCTGTTGAACGATGCGAATCCGCTGCGAATCGGTGATCTTGGCATGGCTGGCGCCGTCCACCACGTACAGCGTATCGATCGCCGCGCCAGCCTGGGTGTTAATTCGAGAAAGGGGCACTATTACATTTTCGCGATCGAGGCAGCTGAGGACATCATAAAGCAGACCGATGCCGTCGGGGGCTTGGAACTCGATCAGCGTGTAAGTCGGATGCGTTTTGTTGTCGATCGTAATGCGAGTCGGAAATTCAATCCCCACCGCGGCGCGTCGGCTCGAGCGCTTCGCTTTTTCGATGGACGGGGCAAAATCAAAGCTCTCGTCCTCGAATGCCCGGCGCAATGTTTGCTCAACAAGCTCTAAATCGCGCCGGCTGGAAACGGGCTGCGCTTTTGGGTCGCATACTCGAAAAACGCCAAGCACCGTGTGATCGCCTCGCGGGAAAATGTCAGCGCTTAAAATATTCAGCGGCACGACTGAAAATGAGCCGGCTATTTTCGCAAGGAGCCGTTCGCGTTGCCACGTGCAAAACGTCATCACTGTGTGCCCCTGCTCGGCCAGGATCTTCCATTTGACTGCCGGAGCGAGCGGAAAGTCTTTCGCGCTGGAAACGATTGCTAGAAAGGAGCGGAACAACTTCACGTGCTCGATGATCTCAGGCACGCTGGTCGCACGAAAATAGGGATCGGGCATGTATTCGAAATGCGCTTCAATTTCCTCCGCGTAGTCCGATGGAAGGCTCTCGGCCACAGAAGCGCGCAGGCTCTCGCGCACGATTCTAGTTTGTTCGTAATAAGACTGTCGATCGGCGAGATAACGTGATGTCTGGTGAAACAATTGCCACACCAGCGATTCCTTCCAGTCCGACCACGCCTCGGCGCTTGTGCCCTGACCGTCAGCGAGAGTCACCAGCATGAGCGCGTCGAGGTTCTTCTGATCTTTCACAACCTGCGCAAATTCCATGACTGTTGTGGGATCATCGAGATTCCGCTGCTGCGCCATTTTGGATAAAGTAAGGTGATGATCGACGAGGCGTATCAGCGATTTTCGCTGTGCGGAGGACAACTGGAGACGCGCCGCAACACGCTGGGCGAACAACGCACTGGCTTCGGAATGTGGCCGGCCGACGGCCTTGCCGCTATCATGCAGGAGAAGTGCGAGATAAAGAACCAGCGGGTCCGCGAGTTGTTCAAACAATTTGCTATAATGAGTCAGCTTCGGATCGTCGGTCTCCGCTAATGCATCAAGTTTGTCGATGCACACCAGCGTGTGCTCGTCGGCAGTATAGCGGTGCAAGAACTCGTGCTGCACAAGGCAGGTAAGCTGGCCGAATTCCGGAATGTAGCGGCCAAGAAAATCCACTCGATGCATGAGCCGCAGGATGCGTCCCACTCTGCCTTTCTGGGACAAAATCGAAGTAAAAATCGCACGCGGTCCGCGTGCGTATTGATACGTTCTGGTCACGTGCCGCAGGCTTCTGCTCAACAAATCTTCCAGTTCCGGGCTGAGATCCAGGTCACGCTCCTGGGCCAGTGCGAATGCGCGCATCATCTGCTCGGGGTCGTTGCGAAAAACATCGCGCCGTGCCGGATAGAGTTGTTCGTTTAGAACAAAGAAGAAATCACCGATCGGAGTTTTGTGACCTCGTGTCAGGGGAAGAAAACTGAAAAGAGCGCGCGTTTTGCTCGTGACGTGTCCACTCACGAACTGTTCCGTTATTCGCTCTGTCACCCGCAGAATATCTCGCGTGTGATTATAGCAGTCGCGCATGAGCGCCTCACTTCGAAGCTGGCCTTTTCGAGGTGAATACCCGAGCCGCGCCGCGATCTGCTCCTGCAAATTCATGTGCAGTATGTCGGTGGCGCGGCCAGTCGCGTAATGCAAATCTGTGCGCAAGCGCAGAAGAAAATCGTATGCGCGCTCGATTCGGCGCTGGCCGCTTTCGCTCAGCCAGTCTTTCCCCACGAGTTGGTTCGTGCTCAGCGAACCTTCTTTGAAGTAGGTAATCCAAAGCAGGTTTTGATAATCGCGCAGCCCGCCACAGCCGCTCTTCAGATTAGGCTCTTGCAGATAAACGCTGTCGCCGAATTTTTTGTGCCGGCCGACCTGGTCTTCCATGCGTAATTCGACGTAGTCGCGTTCGTGCCCGACAACGCATTTGGAACGAAATTGTTCGCGAAATTCTGTCGCGAGCTCGGTGTTGCCGGCGAGAAACCGGGCCTCCAGCATTGCGGTCTTTGTATGCATGTCGCTGTTAGCTTGTGCAATGGCTTCTTTGATCGACCGCGTGGAGTGTCCAACTTTGAATCCGCTGTCCCACAACAGATATAGAATCTGGTTCACTATCTCCTTCAGGTGCGGCGAAACTTCAGCGCGCTGCTCATGCAACAGCATGACGTCCACGTCGCTGAATGGATTGAGCTCGCCCCGGCCATAGCCGCCGAGGGCAATCAGCGCCAGGGGAACCTCAGCTTCGCCGTTTCCACGAGTCGCCGCGGATGATGCAGCGCCGAAAGCGTATCGTAATAGAACATCAACCAATTCCGCTCGAGCCGCGCAAATCGCGCGCCCACCTCCACCGGCCTGGTGCCTCAGGCGCAACCGATGTTCCTCAACCTTCAGAAATTTTTTGTAGAGCGGGAGCACTTCGGTGGGGCGCTGCTTGCCTGTAGGCGCGAGACGGCTTTCGGCATGCGCCAAAACTTTTTCCAGTTCTCTAGATGTTTTCATCGGCCGCTCGTGTTCTCGAACACTTTAGAATCGCAAATCCAAAAGCCAAAATCTGCGTCGCACTGTAGAGTGCGCTGTCATCGCCGTGTGGGGGTGTGCCATTAAACCTCCGGTGACGACAGCGGACGCTTCAGAATGATTAGTATTTGAGAAACGCCGTGACCGGCGTCGGCTCGAGTCGCTTTCGCCCTTCCAGGAATTCCAGTTCAATCAAAAACTGTGCCTCGATCAAATCCGCACCGGCGTTTCGGATAAGCGCCGCCGCGGCGGCCGAAGTTCCACCAGTTGCAAGCAAATCATCCACCAGCACAACCCGATCACCTTTCGCTATGGCGTCGGTATGCATTTCCATTTCTGCTTCACCGTACTCCAGCGAGTACTTCGCGGTCTCAGTCGTGTAGGGGAGCTTTCCACGTTTCCGGATTGGAACAAAGCCAAGGCCAAGTTCGTATGCTACGGCGGATCCGAAAAGAAAACCGCGCGCATCAATGCCGACGATCTTGTCGACTTCTTTTCCGCGGCAGCGTTCCAAAAATAGATCGATGGATGCACGAAACAAGTTGGGGTCGCTCAAGACTGGCGTGATGTCTTTAAATATGACGCCTTTTTTGGGAAAGTCCGGCACATCACGCACGGCGGTCCGAAGCTTTTCAACTGTTTCAGAACCCATTGGCGCGAACGCTAACGCCTTGTAGTCGAACGTCAATGCTAGTCGCCATGGTTAGCCTGCGCTAAGAATCGAGAGCATTGAGAATGTGAATTAAGACTTTTTGCGCTTCAGCCGATGCCTCCGTCGCAAAAGACGCTCGATGCCTTGGAAGCAGGACGCAGTTTGCGGCTCGGGGCGGGTGGCCGCCGGCCGTAGCCGCTTTGGCTACGGCCGTAATGTTAAGTAATCCTGATGAGCCGACGGGTTACTGTATTTTGTCGATGTTGATGGTCGCGTTGTCGCCCGCAGCGAGCGTGAGCGCCACGCCGGTAACAACCAGTTGCACTGTGTCGCCGGAATTCGCCTGAAACGTGACCTGATCACTCAGCGGGGCGCCTGCAACGACCAGCCCCGCAGTGGGACCAACACCGACGCCGTTGACTTGTACTCGAACACCGCCCAACAAAGACAGGAGAGCCGTCCGCAATGTATAAGTCACTCGATAAACGCCATCCGCGTGTACAGTAAAGGTTGTGTCGCTAGTCTTGGTGATCGCTGTCCCGACAATCAGCGGCGCCTGGTTAAACGCAACCGGGCCACCAACACCAATCACGACAGTGCCAGTGTTGTAGTCGAACAAGATCGCCGCCAGGCCACCTGCGGGAATTCCTGCTATATACGCGTTTTGGTGAATTGCCGGGTCGCCGATTCGGATCGTGTTCGACTCGTTATCATTACCGAGATTCGCAATATAGATATTGTTACTGCCGGTCGTAATCGAACTGCCAGCGTCGCAGCCGATGGCGATGTTGTTGTCGCCGGTTCTACTATTAAGAAGAGCGCTCTCACCAATAGCTACGTTACAGTCACCGCTGGTATTGCTGAGCAGCGTATCAGAACCGAGCGCAGAGTTGCTGTCACCGGTGTCGTTATTGTACAAGGTAAAATAACCGACGCCCGTATTATCGGTGCCGGCGCTGTTCCAAACCATCGCCCCTGCTCCATTAGCACTGTTTCTTGTGCCACTGGTGTTCAGGATAAGCGCCGCAACCCCGCTGGCAGTGTTCGCGTCCGCAGTGTTGAGAGCGAGGGTTCCAGCGCCAAGACCGGTGTTATAGCTCGCAGTTGTGTCACTGAACAGTGAATACCATCCAAATCCGCTGTTTCCTACCCCAGTAGTTAGGCTCTTAAGGGCGTTTTTACCCTCTGCCGTTGTAAAACCGGGATAGTCGCCATCCGGGGGCGGATTAACGTCGGGCTGTGCATGCGTCATCTGCGAGAACGCAAACCAAGCCAGGACAATTGAAGTTAGTGTCAGTGTTGTTGTTAGGTTTTTGAGGGATTTTTTCATAGAAGCACATTGTTAATGGCGTCTCTTCTGCCAAAACTGATTCTAGTTTGTCAACATAAAAAGGAAAAGCGCCCGACCTGGCAAGGCAGGGCAGGTTCTTGGTGAGAGGCCAAAGCACGGAATGACAGCTTGCTTACGAGGTGCTATGCCAGATTGCTAATCCGTGATCGGCATTCTAAAATGCATTGCCAGTGGAACGCTATTTTCTCGTTGCTTCGACAATCTGTTTTCTGGTCGCGGTTGTGCACACCGTCATCGAGTTGCGTACGGGAGTGTTCCGCACGAAGCGATTCAATTTCCTGGCCATCGGACTGGGGTTTATTTTCCAGACAGCTTTCCTGTGGATTCGAGGTCAGGAGTTGGGGCGTTGTCCCATCACGAACCTATTTGAGGTTTTTGTATTTCTCGCCTGGTCGGTGGCATTAGTCTACATGCTGATAGGGCCCGCATATCGGCTTTCCCTTATGGGGGCATTCACCGCGCCGCTAGTATTGTTGCTGCAAGGTTTTTCCCTGATCGCGCCCATCGACACCAGGCACCCCGCAGTTCTTTCGGCGAATTCTTGGCTTGAATTTCACGCGTCGATGTCTCTTATCGCGTTTGGGGTGTTCGCGCTCGCTTGTATCGCCGGCGTGATGTACCTGCTGCAGGAGCGCCAACTCAAAACGCATCAGTTGCATTCGATCTTCTATCATCTACCGCCCCTGACGAATTTGTTCGCTGCGATCACGCGTCTCCTGTGGTGGGGTCTTGCGCTCTACACCGCAGGCATTGTGAGCGGCTTCTTTACCGGTCATCCATTACCCCGCGTTCAGGTGATAGCTGCGGTTGCGCTGTGGCTTCTTTACGCGGCAATCCTGCAAGCGCGCCATCTCAAATGGCTCGCGCCAAAACGTGTGGCCGCGTTGTGCATCATTGGCTTCAGCGCCGCTCTGGTGCTTCTATGGGGAATCACATTCACGACGGAGCTGCATCACGTTCCATGAATCTGTTCTGCATCGGAGTGAGCCATCACACTGCCAACGTGGCAATGCGGGAGCAGTTCGCTGGTAACGCTACAGCCGAATCCATAGCGCGCGACGCCGGCTGTGCCGAAGCGTTGCTTCTGACGACATGCAATCGGGTGGAGGTCTATGGAGTCTCAAATAAAGGAATTTCCACCGACGAAATTGCGCGGTGTCTCATCTCAAAAACAAATCGCGATCGGGACAATCACACGCCTCCATTTTACCGTTATGAGGATAACGAATGCGTCCAGCATCTGTTCCGCGTGGCGTCGGGACTGGACTCGATGGTCGTTGGCGAGAGCGAGATTTTCGGACAAGCAAAGAAGGCATACGAATCGGCCCGAACATCAGGAGCAGTCGGTCCGTATTTGCACCGTTTGTTCCAACGTGCGTTTAGGGTGGCAAAACAGGTGCGCACGCATACAGACGTTACCCGCGGCGCGGTGTCGGTCGGTTCCGTCGCGGTCGAACTCGCTCAACGAATTTTTGGCAAATTAAACAAGTGCAAAGTGCTTGTGCTCGGCGCTGGCGAAACCAGCGAGCGCACGGCACGTGCGCTTGTCTCGCGTGGCGTCATCGATCTTCGCGTCAGTAATCGCTCGCTGGTTCGCGCGCGCGAGCTGGCCCAGGCCGTAGGCGGCCGCGAGGTGCCGTTCGAGGAGTGGGCGGCGCAATGTCGGGAGATCGACATTCTGCTCACGTCAACAGCATCTGAGACGCCGTTGCTGACATCCGGGATACTCGCGCCGATGTTGTGGCAGCGTTTGGATCGTCCGCTCTTCATCATCGATATCGCTGTGCCACGGGACGTCGATCCCAGCGTAAATGAACTGGAAGGCGTTTATCTTTACGACATCGATTCTATACGCTCTGTCGCAGAACAATCCCTCGAACTTCGCCGGCAGCACGTCGCTGCGGCCGAAGCGATCATTACCGATCATGTCATTGAGTTTGTCGATTCGATCTCACGAAGATTGAATCCCGCCGCGCAGGCGCCCGAGCGTTCCTCCCTCGGCGAAAATTCACTCCGCGCTTCGGAGCTGTAGAATAGGCTGACAGCTTTCCCTGCAAAGAATCGCCCGTTAGATTTCGCGATGATTGCCAAGATCACCCTCGGCACGCGCGGCAGCGAACTCGCGCGCGCGCAGGCTCTGCTGGTTGAGAAGGCAATTCGAACCGCACATCCGAACGTCACGATCGAGACCAAAATCATCGTTACACGCGGCGACAACGCTAAAGTTGTCGATCTCAACGCCGGTCGAAAAGGATTGTTCACGGCGGAAATCGAACGAGCGCTCCTCGCCGGGGAGGTCGATGTCGCAGTTCATAGCGCGAAGGACTTGCCGAGCCAAACCGGGCGGGGAGCACAAATTACGGCAGTTCTTCCTCGAGCGCCGATGAATGACGTGCTGATTTCCAAACACTCGGGCGGTCTCGCTTCTTTTCCGCTGGCGCGACAGTGGCGACGGGCAGCGTACGAAGGCAGCGTCAACTGCATTGGAAACGCGCAGACCTGAAGGTCGTTGATGTTCGCGGTAACGTACCAACGCGGTTGCGCAAATTCGCCGGGAATGAGTGGGAGGGGATTATATTAGCCCGCGCCGGATTGGACCGTCTCGGGTTTTCGTTAACGCGAACCGAGATCGCTTTCGAACGTGAACAATTTTTTCTTGAGAATCTTTCTTGCGAAATTTTTCTTCCAGCGGGTGGCCAGGGAATCATTGCTCTCCAAATTCGCTCTGGTGATCAAAGGATAAAGTCGCTTCTCGAGTCGGTAAACGATCCCGAAACGTTGCTTTGTCTGCGCGCAGAGCGAGAATTTTTGAGTCGGCTGCACGGCGACTGCAATTTTCCAGTCGGTGTGCATGCGACGGTCAGCAATGGAAACATGAAACTACGCGCCCAAGTATTCGAAGGTGAATCGCGGACGCCGCGCCAAGCTGAAGTCGAGGGCGGCTTCGAACAAAGCGACGAATTGCCAGCAGAATTGTTACGAAAAATCGAGCAGGACTGAAACCATGAGCAAGAGCGGAAGCAAATATGGGGAAGTTTATTTGGTCGGAGCAGGGCCAGGTGATCTCGGGCTTGTGACATTGCGCGCAAAGGAATGTATCGAAAACGCGGATGTCATAGTTTACGATCATCTGGCAAATCCGGACATGCTCGGGTGGGCACGGGACGATGCAGAAATTATTGATGCCGGAAAACAACCCGGAGCAAGCAGGACGCAGCAGGAAATCACTTCGCTACTGATCGAAAAAGCACGCGAAGGAAAGCATGTTGTTCGGTTAAAAGGCGGCGATCCATTCGTGTTTGGCCGAGGCGCGGAAGAAGCGCAGGAAATCGCCGGCGCGGGAATTCGTTTTGAAATTGTGCCTGGAATCACATCGGCCATCGCGGGGCCGGCGTACGCAGGCATCCCAATGACGCACCGTGCGCATAACTCACACGTGACATTCTTCACCGGTCACGAAGATCCAAGCAAAACGGAAAGCGCAATCGATTATGCGGCGCTGGCGAGACTTGGCGGGACACAAGTGATGCTTATGGGGGTGGAGCGCCTCGCAGCCGTCACAGGCGAAATGCTGAAGCAAGGCGTGCGCGACGATTTGCCGGTGGCACTAGTTCGCTGGGCAACGACGGGCCAACAGGAAACGCTCACAGGCACGCTTTCGGATATTGCTCAAAAAGTTGCGACGAAGAATTTTGAAGCGCCGGCGGTGGCAGTGTTTGGCGATGTAGTATCCTTGCGTGACACGCTAAACTGGTATGAAAAACGCCCGCTCCTTGGGAAAAGAATTGTCGTTACGCGAACGCGAAAGCAGGCGAGCGCGTTGAGCAATAAACTGCGCGCGCTTGGTGCGCACGTGATCGAATTGCCTACAATCCGGATCGAACCGCCGATCAACTTGCGCGAGTTCGCGGAGCTCGTGCAGGACGCGCATGGGTACGATTGGATTGTGTTCACCAGCGTGAACGGTGTCGAAGCGTTCTTCGATATTTTCTTCAAGCTTTATGATGACGCGCGTGAAATCGGCGGAGTGCGCATCGCTGCGATTGGACCGGCCACGGCGCAGCGAGTGAAAGATTTTCACCTGCACGTCGATCTTCAGCCGGACGAATTCGTCGCCGAAGCGGTGGTGCGCGAATTCAAGAAACAGGGAAGTATCGAAAATGAGCGCATTCTTGTGGTGCGCGCAGAGAAGGCCCGTGACGTTTTGCCAAAAGACCTGTCGGCCGCAGGAGCAATCGTGGACGAAGCGTTCGCGTATAGGACGGTACCTGAGACACGCGACACCAGCGGCGCGCAGCGGCAACTCGCTGAGGGTGGCGCCGACCTCATCACGTTCACCAGCTCGTCAACAGTCGAAAATTTCCTCGCGCTTGGCCTGCCGTGGCCGAAAGGAATGCGCATCGCCAGCATTGGCCCGATCACGTCAAAGACCGCGCGCGATCACGGACTCATCGTCGATGTCGAAGCGCGGCGCCACGATATTGACGGCTTGGTGCAGGGGATCGGCGAGCTGTTTGCTCGTTGAAAGATTAAAACAGCTAAATCGTTACAACGCTTTCCCGAATCTGCTCGTTGTAACTTTTGTAACTGTCTTAGGAATTGAATCGAAACTTCATTCGAGCGCGTTTGGCGTTGGCTCTCGCCTTCCGGCGATGCTTTTGCGACGGCGTCTCAAACGCGCGTAAACGGCGGACTTCCTCGAGAATGCCCTCGGAATCCAGCTTGTTTTTCAGCCGTTTCAAAGCGCGGTCGACCGGTTCCCCTTTGCGCACAATCACTTCTGGCATCAATAATCACTCTCCTCGCTTTGGAAAAAACTGTAAATCAGTGAGCCGGAGAGTACTCGGCGGAGACCTGCCCGTCAAATCTGCCCCGAAACAGCTCTATTGAGGTTGATTTCGCGTGATTTTTCACTCATTGGGCACGAATCGCTTCCCAGAGCCTCTGTAGCGCATTCGCGATTGTATTTGATTCTATTTCCAATAAAAAATCACAGGCCGCTCATTCTTACGTTTAATTGAGGTGGCAAGGTAAACTTCATTATGCAGGACCCGCTTACTCCGATGATGCAGCAGTACCAGCGGCTGCGGAAAAGCATTCCTCCGGATACGTTCCTGCTGTTTCGACTCGGCGATTTCTACGAGATGTTTTTCGACGACGCAAAGGAGGCGTCGGCTCTGCTGAACGTGGCGCTAACCAAGCGCAATGGCGTGCCAATGTGTGGTGTGCCGTATCACGCCGCGCAGGGATACATTCGGCGGCTAATTAGAGCCGGAAGACGCGTTGCCGTTTGCGATCAGATGAGTGAACCACAGCCTGGCCGCAAGATCGTTGATCGCGAAGTCACACAAATCATCACCGCGGGAACGATCAGCGAATTGAGTTGGCTGGATGCGAGGCGGGCGAATTATCTCGGCGCGATCTACGCCGATGGCGACGCATTCGGATTCGCATACACCGATCTCACCACGGGTGAGTTCCGACTGGCCGAAGCGAAGGATCGGCAATCGCTGCACGATCAAATCGCGCGTGTTTCGCCCGCCGAACTGTTGATCAGCTCGGAACAGAAAGCGGAGGCCGGCGAAATCAATCACACGCTCGAATATGACAGTTATGCGTTTTTGCCAGAACAAGCAATTTTCACCTTGTGCGAACATTTCAAGGTCAAGTCGCTCGACGGCTTCGGATGCGCGCAGATGCCGGCGGCAGTCGCTGCCGCCGGGGCGATGGTGCATTATCTAAAGCATCAACTGCGGCGCAAAATCGACCATCTTACTTCATTGCGCTGCGATGCTCCAGCGGAGCATGTTCTGATCGACTCTGCAACACAAGCCAACCTCGAGCTGGTCGAATCGCGCGGTGCACGCGACGCCAGTTTGCTCAGTGTGCTTGACCGAACCATAACGCCGATGGGCGCACGCAAACTGCGCGCCTGGATTCTGCAGCCCTTGCGTAATCTCACTGAACTGCAACGACGCCAGGAAATGATCGGTCAGTTTTTGCAGGAGTCCGACTTGCTGGGGTCGATTCGCACGGAGCTAAAGTCGATCCGGGATATCGAGCGCGCCGCTGGGCGACTCAGCCAAGCCTCAGGGAACGCGCGTGATCTTGTCGCTTTGAAAATCTCGCTGCAGCAAATCCCCGGTACTGAAGCGCGAGCTCGGCAAATTCATTGAGCGTGTAAATTTTGGTAGGGCGCGACCGCCCGGCGCGCCAAATGTTGCCGAACACGGCGGGTTCAGCGAGTCCGCTCTACCACTGCAACTCCAGAACGCCATTCGCGAAATGCCGGCGCTTGCTGAGAAACTAACCAACGCGCTGCTGGATGATCCACCGCTCGCGCTTAAGGAAGGCGGCATTTTCCGCGACGGTTACGATGCGGATCTCGATGCGCTACGCCAAGCCTCGCGCGAGGGCAAAGGTTGGATCAGCGATTTACAAGAACGCGAGATCGCAGCGACCGGGATCAAATCACTCAAGGTTCGTTACAATTCTGTCTTTGGTTATTTCATTGAAATCACAAAATCGAATCTTGCCAACGTGCCAGCGGATTACACGCGAAAGCAAACCACTGTGAGCGGCGAACGTTTCATCACGCCGGAGTTAAAGGAGATGGAAGCAAAAGTTCTCGGCGCGGACGATCGCGCCCACAATCTCGAATATCAACTGTTCCAGAAATTGCGCGACGAAACCTTGCGTGAGATTGAACCGATCCAGCAGACCGCGGAGGCAATTGCAGTGCTCGACGTGCTGTGCGCATTGGCAGAAACCGCGCGACTATTTCGCTATTGCCGGCCAGCGTTAAATGACTCGCTCCGGCTTGTTATCAAAGATGGGCGCCATCCAGTTCTGGATCAAAATCTTGTTGACGAAAAATTTGTGCCTAACGATACAGACCTCGACGGCGAGAATACTCGCCTGGCCATTGTGACGGGGCCAAACATGGCCGGCAAATCGACGTACATCCGCCAGGTCGCGCTGATTGTGCTGATGGCGCAGACCGGGAGCTTCGTCCCGGCGGAGAGTGCAGAGGTGGGCTTAGTCGATCGCATTTTCACCAGGGTGGGAGCGAACGACGATCTGGCGCGGGGACAATCGACGTTCATGGTCGAGATGAACGAAACAGCGAACATCATCAACAACGCCACTGAGCGGTCCTTAGTTATTCTTGACGAGATCGGCCGCGGCACATCCACTTTCGATGGGCTCTCTATCGCGTGGAGCGTGGCCGAGTTTCTTTACGACAAGATCAAAGCGCGCAGTTTGTTTGCGACGCATTATCATGAGCTGATCAAGCTCGCCGAAGATCGCAAAGGAGTGTGTAATTTGAATGTCGCCGTGCGCGAATGGAATGAGCAGATCATTTTTCTGCGCAAAATCATCTCAGGTGGCGCCGACAAAAGTTACGGAATACAGGTGGCGCGCCTCGCCGGTTTGCCTAAAGAAATCCTCGATCGCGCCAAAGAAATTCTCGCCCATTTGGAAAATTCGAGCCGCGCTCAGGCGGAACCAAAGCGAGGAAGAAAATCGGCCAAGCCGATGCCGGAATCTCACAAGCCACAGATGGACCTGTTATAAACGAGAGAACCTTCGCAGACCGAATCGAGTTGCTACCTTCGCGCCGGCGACGCACGCACCTCGTTTTGTGATAAGCTGTGCTGTAAGCATGGCCGTGAAAACCGAGAAGGAATTGAGCGAAGGGCTGCGGGCTCTCTGGCTCAAAGCCGTCGCCGCCATTGAACTGCGGAATTTCGGTTACACCATTTCGCTCCTCCAGGAAATTCTGAAGCAAGAGCCGGAGTTTCTCACGGGCCGCCAGTTGTTGCGGCGCGCTGCGGTCACAAAAAGCAAATCGGCTAAGAAGGGTTTTTTCAACATCTCGACGGCGTCTATTGGCGTGATGAGGGCGCAACGAGAACTCAAAAAGAACCCGAAACGCACAGTTGAAATGCTGGAGGAAGTTCTGGAATCGGAACCTTACAATCGCCAGGCAAATTTGCTTTTAAAGGAAGCAGGGGTGGCGGCGGGTTGGTCAGAGCTCGGAGTTTTTGCATTGAAGACCTTACTGGAAGTAAACCCGCGTGACGCGAAAGTGCTGTATGAGCTGGGGCGTTTGTATCACGACGTTGGAGATTACGAGAACGAAGTGGAAATCTACAATCAGCTCAGCGCGATCGACCCGCTTGATGCGCAATCGCTGCGCCTCGGCAAAGACGCTTCGGCGCGCGCTTCAATGAAGCGAGGTGGCTGGACGGAGGCCGAAAGTTATCGCGACTTGATCAAGGATAAGGATGAAGCCATTTCACTCGAACAACAGAGCCGGATGCGGCTCACTGGAGAAGCACTCGATCAACAGGTCGCGGAAACTTACGCGCATCACCAGGCGGAACCGGAAAACGTGGACTTTGCGCGTCGGCTCGGGACGCTGAGCGAGCAAAAGGACGACTTTGAATCCGCCATTCGCTGGTATCAATATGCGGGGGATCTCGCTAAGGGCGCGGACACAGGATTGCTTCGAAAGATTTCCGATCTGAAAATCAAATGCCTCGAACGTGAGATCTCTGCGCTCGAGGAATTTCTCTCCACGTCCGATGCACGGGACGGAGTGTACGCGGAAAAGTCTGAGCGCCTGCGTGCTGCGAAAGTCAGCCGCGCAGAAATTCTCATCGCTGATGCACAAGAGCGCGTGAAACGCAATCCGACCGATCTGGAGCTCCGCTTCGAGCTGGGCGAGAACTTTTTTAATGCCGGGCAATTTCGTGAGGCAGTGCCGGAACTGCAGCGCGCGCGACAAAATCCGCATGCCCGTTTGAAGGCAATGAACGTGCTGGGTTGCTGCTATGGCGAGCTTGGCATGCTCGACCTGGCAATGAAGCAACTAGAGGAAGCCTCACGAGAAATTTTGTCCATGGACAGGATGAAGAAGGAGATCGTGTACAATCTTGGCCTGGTCTATGAGCGAATGGGCGAGCTCGAAAAATCGCTGACCTGTATGAAGCAAATTTACGAGGTAGATTATGGCTACCGAGATGTGGCTCGGCGCGTTGAAAGCTCGTACGAACGGAATATCTCCGGATCCTAGGGCAGGAAAGGCAGCGAATCAGAGAACCAGAGACAGGAAGCATAATTCTCTCGCGTCCAATAAGCCCTGACAATTCGATTGTTAATTGAAGCCGGGATGTCCCCGGCGCGTTCAACAAATAAAAACCATGAAAATCAAAATCCGAATTGTTTCGCAGTTTTGTATTCTCGCTCTGGCAGTCGTGGCGCTGAGCCTAGTCGGAGTGGCCAGAGCCGCTGACACCACTCCAACCGGGGGCGGTTCGTCATTGAGTGAAAAAGATAAAACATTCATGAAGAAAGCCGCGAAAGGCGGGATGATGGAAGTCACAATGGGAAAGGTGGCTGAAGAGAACGCCAAAAGCGATGATGTGAAATCATTTGGTAAACGAATGGTCGCCGATCACGGCAAAGCCAACGACGAACTTAAATCCATTGCTTCTAAAAAAGGAGTCCAACTTCCCAGCAAAGAGCACACCGGCAAATGGACTTCAGACAAGGCTTACGTCGACATGATGGTGAAGGATCACGAAAAGGACCTCGCTGAATTTAAAGAGGAAGCAAACAGCGGGAGTGATCCTGACGTAAAGAAGTTCGCGGATGACACGTCAAAAGTGATCCAGGAGCACCTCGACCAGATCAAAGAGATCCAAGGCAAGCTCAAATAAAACGACGTTCGACGGAGACGCGGTACCGTCTGAGGCCTTTATCTTCTTTATCCCTACGTACAGGGATCGTACCGTGGCTGGTAGATTGGTAAGGCGGGCAATCCACTGCCCGCACCTTGGCATTACAAAATGTCGCCGCGGACCGAGTGACTCCGTACAGATGACGCTACAGGCTCGGCGTTTTACAGGCCCCACGCGGATCGGGAACACGCGGATGTTTGCGTCCCGCGCCGGTCAAAATGGCACCGTCTGCTTAGGCTTCGACGGGGAGCTCCACGTCCACAGGGCGCTCTTTCTTCGCAAGCGCACGGCGCAGTTTGGAGAGCGCAATATTTTGCAACTGCCGAATGCGCTCCCTTGTGACACCGAATTTCTTGCCTACTTCCTCGAGGGTCTTGGGTTTTCCGCCGTCCAATCCGAAACGCTGGAAAATGATCTTCTTTTCGCGGTCGTCCAGAACATCCAACAACCCGCCGACCTCGTTACGAAGATTTTTATCGCGCAACAGCTCGAACGGCGTCTGGGCCTCTTCGTCGCCGACGATTTCACCGAACTCGGTTGAATCGTCGTCGCTGATCGGTGCGTCAAGTGAAGCCGGTCGGATCGAGACCGTCTTGAGCTGAGAAACCTTCCCGCTTGCGATGCCGATCTCGTCGCCGAGCTCTTCGTCGGTCGGTTCCCGGCCTAGCTCTTCGCTCATCTGCAACGACACGCGACGCATCTTGGAGATCTTGTCCACAAGATGCACAGGCAAACGGATGGTTTTGCTCTGGTTCGCCAGCGCGCGCTTAATTGACTGTTTGATCCACCATGCCGCGTAAGTACTTAGCTTACCGCCTTTTGCGGGATCGAACCGTTCCACTGCCTTCATGAGCCCGATGTTACCTTCGGAGATTAAATCAAGAAGCGGTAAACCGAGGTTGGCGTAGTCGTGCGCGATCTTGACTACCAAGCGCAAGTTAGAGCGGATCATCAGCGCGCGCGCCTCGCGATCTCCCTTTTTGATCTTCGCGGCCAGCTCAATTTCCTGCTCCGGAGTCAAAAGTGGGATTTGCCCAATCTCACGCAGGTAAATCTTAATTCCTGTATCGCTATCTTCAGCAGCCATATAACTCTTTTTCATCGTTCATCGGAGGGGATAGAAACTTCCCGTGTACTGTATTCGTCGACGCCTTATCGATCACGCGTTGTAGCATCCGAGGAAGTATTTAACAAGGTTAAATATTCGAATTTGTGACATCGAGTGGATGCCTGTCGTTCAAATTTTTTTACAGGCCTTTTACTGGCCCATAAATACAAGGCTGTCCGACGCATCCTTTGAATATCTGACAACCCTTTGAGGCATCCGTTGCATCTCATTACACAGGAATATTTGGCGCTTTCCGGCGCAACGATTTTCTGCAACTCTGCCCCTACATGCTGGCGAAAATTTACTCCGCCGCGGTTTATGGTGTGGACGCCTACGAAGTGGAAATCGAGGTAAACGGCGCCGGCGGCGATCCCGTCATTGTTATTGTGGGACTGCCAGACGCGGCGGTGAAAGAGAGCCGCGACCGGGTTACGACAGCAATCTCGAATAGCGGTTACTACTGGCCTCGCGGACGGACTACAATAAATCTCGCTCCGGCAGACATTAAAAAAGAAGGGCCGAGCTTCGATTTGCCGATTGCGCTTGGAATGATCGCCGTGACAGAGGAACTCGACAGTTCGCCGTTCGAAAATTTCAGTTTTGTCGGCGAGTTGGCGCTTGACGGTTCTGTTCGGCCAGTGAAAGGCGTGCTGCCAGTCGCCCTCGAGGCGCGACGTCGCGGCAAACGCGGCTTGTTCGTACCCGAAGCAAATGCGCTTGAAGCGGCGATGGTAGACAAGATCGACATATACGGAGTGCAGAATTTACGGCAGACGTTCGCGTTTTTGCGTGGCGAAATAGCGCTTCTGCCCACACGGGCTGATCTCACCAAATTCTTCGTTGCGCACCAAAGTTACGACGTGGATTTCAGCGACGTGAAAGGCCAGGGCCACGTTAAGCGCGCGATCGAGGTAGCTGTCGCCGGCGGTCACAACGTGCTGATGATCGGCCCACCCGGCTCGGGCAAATCGATGCTGGCAAAGCGGATCCCAACGATCATCCCGCCGCTCACGCTAGATGAAGCGATCGAGACCACCAAGATCCATAGCATCGCTGGTTTACTCGACACTGATCAATCCTTTGTCGCCAAGCGACCTTTCCGTGCGCCGCATCACACGATCAGCGACATCGGTCTGCTTGGGGGCGGCACGTTTCCGAATCCCGGTGAAGTAAGCCTCGCGCATAACGGCGTGCTGTTTCTGGATGAACTGCCGGAGTTTAAGCGATCGGCGTTGGAGGTGATGCGTCAGCCGCTCGAGGACGGGAAAGTCACCGTGTCGCGCGCGGCCGGAAGTGTCACCTTTCCCTCCGAGTTCATGCTCGTGGCGGCCATGAATCCATGCCCGTGCGGTTACTTCGGCGATCTCAAGCGCGAATGCCGCTGCGGCCCTGTGCAAGTGCAGCGCTATCGTCAACGCATCTCCGGGCCGCTGCTCGATCGCATCGATTTGCATATCGAAGTGCCTGCCGTGGAATATCGCGACGTCGCGAGCGAACGCGCTGAGGAACCTTCCGCTTCCATTCGCGAGCGTATTATGCGAGCACGCGATTGCCAGCAGGAGCGTTTTCGCAACGATGCCAAAATAAACTGCAATGCCCGCATGGCGACGCGCCAGTTGAAACAGCACTGCAAGCTCAGCCAGGACTCCCAGGAATTGATTCGCGTGGCCATGAGCGAGTTAAACCTCAGCGCACGCGCTTACGATCGTATCCTGAAGGTCTCTCGCACGATCGCGGATCTCGACGGCAATGCCGATATCGCATCCCAGCACGTCAGCGAAGCCATCCAATATCGGACATTCGATCGCACCCTTTGGGTATGAGTCGCAGCTGCCGCTGCTCGTGAAAAAATTTTGTGCGCGCGATAGTTGCTAACTGTCAAAAATCCTGGCCTAAGATCGCAGCGCTGCTGATGTTGCTCAACGGCTGCGGCAGCGGGAGCAATCGCGTGCTCGAAGAGGTTTCTGAAAAAGTTTATACGATCGAACCCAGCGCGAAGATCAGCATCCACAATTATGACGGCGCGATTCTGGTTTATGGCTCAGATGTTAACGAAGTGCGGGTACGATCACTGAAAAGAGCGTACACCCCTGAGCGATTAAACCAGATCGGGATTGATGTCTCCGCAAAACCGGGCGGCGTTTCCATCAACGCGAAAGCTCCTGCCCAGCCAAAGTGGGCGTTCTGGGATCATTCAGGCACCGTCGATTGCACCATTGTCGTTCCGGCAACAGCCAGCATTTCTGCTCTGGATTTGAATGCCGGCGAGGTTCTCGTGGATTCGATGCGCGGCGCAGTACATGCACGATTAAACGACGGCCGGATTCTTGCGCGGAACTGTTTCGCAAACCTGGATCTTACAGTCAACCGCGGCACGCTCGCGCTCTCGTACGAATGGTGGCAGAAAGAAAAATTTTCGGCGCAGGCGACCCTGATTCAGGGGAACGCCTGGGTTTGGTTGCCCAGCGAAGCAGCTTTCCATCTGCTCGCCCGCGCCGCGCGTGGAAAAATCGCAAATGATTTCAATAGTCTTCCAGTCTCCGCGAATTCCTCCGGCAGTGGGATGAAAATCGATCAAATAGTCAACGGCGGAAGCTCGGCGACAATCAAGGTTCAAGTCGAAAAAGGAGACATCAAAATCGCGGAGGCAAATCCGTGACAGGGAATTTCTCGCTAAGCAATTTGAAATTGAAACCTTAAATCCGAAATTCAACGCCATGCCTTCGTTCGACATCGTCTCAGAAGTGGACAACCAGGAGATCGACAATGCGCTAAATCAGGCGCGCAAAGAGCTTGCTACCAGGTTCGATTTGAAAGAGGCGAAAACCGAAATCATTCCTGAACAGGATAAAATTGTTTTGATCGCCGACGATGGAGCACATTTGAAAGCACTGCGGGAAATCGTTATCGGAAAGCTATCAAAGCGCGGCGTGGATTTGCGGAATGTTGAGCAGGAAGAACCCGTGATCTCATCAGTCGGCCACGCCAGGCAGGAATTGAAAATCAAGCAAGGCCTCGAAGGGAACAAAGCCAAGGAGATTATCCAGGCGATCAAGTCGCAGGTTTTCAAAGTGCAGAGCCAGTTACAGGACCGCCAGATTCGCGTCACAGGAAAAAAGAAGGACGACTTGCAAGCCGTCATTCAATTCGTGCGCAGTCGCGACTTCGGTGTCGCGACAAGCTTCAAGAATTTCAGGGACTGAACGGCGTCAGCTCTTTTCGTGGCTGCAAGCGGAGTTATCTGTGCGCTTGGCGTAAGATTCGATCTTGCTTCCGTCAGTATCGCGCAGATGAACGGAAAAACCGTCATCGTGTTGCATGATTTCTTCTGGAATCGGGCCGTCTAGTTAGGCATCGGTGGATCAAGTCCAATCACGGCCAGCATACGGCCGGTTTTTCCTTTCTCGGCGCGATACGAATAGTAGCGCGCCAGATCGCAGGCGGTGCACGTGCCGCAATCTTCAATGTGTTGAACGCCTAGCGTGCGGCATTGCCGGATGATTTCGGCGGCGAAATCGAGTTCGTAGTGGGGTGGGCGAACGCACGGACTGAGTTGCACGATCAGGTTCGCGGGATTGGAACCGAAACGTTCAATCATTTGTCTGATCGCGCTCGTCACCACGCAAAGGTCGGTTCCTTTGCGGCCGGAATGCACAAGGCCGATCGCGGGTGTATTTGGATCGACGATGTAAATTGCGCAACAGTCGGCGACGTAAATGCCGAGCGCGACACCGCGTTGATTGGTGATAATGCCGTCGCAACTGGCAACCTCGCGGCCCACAGGGCCGCGGCTACAGCTGTCGATTACTGCAATTTGATTGCCGTGAATCTGTTCGGCGGTGAAAAGCGGCCAATCGCCAAAGCCGGTTGCTTTGCAAATTTGGCGATGTGCTGCATCGAGCCGCCCCAGCACTTCGGCTTTATCGTGGGAGACGTCGACGTCTTGAATTCTTTGCGTGAAAAGGTGACGGCAGATTTTGATTGCGCTTAGCGCAGGAAATTGTTCGAAAGGTAGATCCATTCTTGCACTTCAATTCCAAAGTCCAATATTCGCCTCGCGCCTGTCATCCTAAGCCAAGCGAAGGATCTCAGATAATTTCTGCTTACTGTGTGCTCAATGGGAAAAGGGCAATCAGAGATGTTTCGCTCTGCTCAACATGACAGCAATCCGGGATTCCTGGCGGTTGCCAAACGCTCTCCGCACTTGAACGTCGCTTACTTGGCGCTTGTCCGTCGCGTCGTCGTAGTAGTCGAAGCGCGTTCTTCCCAGACTTCCTTCGGCTTGCCCATCGCATCTACATCGCTGCCTGTGTAATAGGTTTTTGTTGTCGTCGCGCGCGGCCTCAAATTGGCAAACAGCTCCGAGTAACTGCTCTGTGCACCGGTTGCGCGATCGAATTCTGCCAGGGACGAATTGTAACCAAACAGCGCTTGTAGGCGCGTCGATTGCGCTGTGAGCAATTGCACAGTCGCATTCAGCACATCCAACTGAACTCCCGCCCCTGCGTCGAGGCGCGCCTTGGCCAGACGCAATGCTTCATCAGCCAGCTCCACATTTTTTTCCTGGCTTTGAATCAGCTCTCGGTTCTGTTGTAAAGTTGAATAGGCTTGCTGTATCTCCAACTCGACCTGTCGAACGTCGTCGTCGTACGTGATCTTTGCTTCTGAAAGTAATGCACGTTGCTGGATGACCTGACCGGCGATCGCGCCGCTGTCCCAAATTGGCACGCTGCCCTGGACCAATGCGGTCCAACCCTTTGAAATATCATGCCAGCTCGAGTTGATCGGAGAGCTGACCCATTCGCCGCCCCCCGTCGTCGTAACGTTGGGAAGCCACTGGCCCGCTGCCGCGCGCACTTGTTGGAGCTGGTTCAATACGTTTGCCCGAGCTTGTTTCAGAAACGCTCGTCGCTGCTTACCCATTTCGATCGCGTCAACCAGTTCGATGGGGCGGGGGATGTATGGCATGTCACCAATCACTTCCAGTGGCGGGGCGTCACCACGTCGCCTTTGGAAATCCAGACCAAGAGTTTTGGCCAGCTGCAACTTTGCGATGCGCAAGTTGTTTTGGGCAGCAATCAATTGCGGAATTTGATTGTGCAGCTGCACGTCCGCTTGCAGCACGTTGAAGCGTGGAACGGTTCCCGCTTCGAACCGGTTTTGCTGGTCTTTCAACTGAGCTTCCAAAAGCCGGACGTTTTCCTCGTTCACGCTGACGAGGTCACGATTGAGAATGATCTGGTAAAACTGAGTTTTCACCACAGCGATCAATTGATCGAGAACGTTGCGAAAGGCGAAGTAGGCGCTGTCGCGTTGAAAAAACGTGCCCCGGATCTGATTGAAAGTTGTGCCGTTAAAAATGAGCTGGGTTCCGGTAACACTGATCGCGTAGGAGATATCGCTCGTTTCAACATTCCTGACAGGCGCTGGCGTTGCACCGACAACTGGTGCACGAAAATCGCTGACCTGCGACGGCAGTCCTTCCATCAACGATGCAGCGGCCCTTGAGGATGTAAATCCCGACGTGCTGCTGGTATTTCCCAGAACGCGCGCGCCAGTCAGGTTCGGATCGGTCCATTGAAAATTGGCATTCGCATTGATCTGCGGCAGCGCCTGCGCGCGCACCTGAATGATTACCCCTTTGCTTCGTTTGATCTCCTGCTCTGCGTTGAGAAGAGTGGGGTTACGCTGCAGCGCCGTGAAAATGGCCTGATCTAATGTAAAGGTCGGCACTCTGCTTGATGACACTGTTTCGCGATACCTTCCCTCGCTGCCCGCAAAACCCGGCTGACCAAAAATCCCGAACGTTGCGACTATCCCCAGCCAAAGAAAGCACCTTTTCATACAGCGTTAGCGATTAGACGCACAAATGCCGGCGAATGGATTCAACGCAGTCTGATAACATTCTCGCCAGCCAAAGCAAAATCATTTCGACTGACAGTAGTCGTAAATTTTGCTGTAAATGTGCAGCCAGGCCTTTTGCTCATCCGGTGTGAGGTGATTCAGTATTTTCATAACATTACCAACCATTTCCTCACGAATTCGGCGGACGAGCGCCGAACCTTTCGGCGTGATGCAGACCATAACCTTGCGGCGGTCATCCCGGGCGGCCGAGCGCATCACGTATCGAAGATTTTCCAACCGCGCCACGAGACCGCTCGCCGCAGCCGTGGTGTGACCCATTTTCTTCGCGATTTCCGACATGCTGAGCACTTCCTTGCGGTCGAGATACGCGAGAAGAAAAAATTGCGGGAACGAAACGTTGCCCGGCGCAAGTTCCTTGGACAGGTGCAGCAGGAAGCAGCGCTGCATTTCCAAAATGATGTGGGAAAGCCGTTCGGCCTCCCCACGAGTTTCATTCGTCGGAATTTCTGCAAACGCGGTAATTTGTCCCGTCTTCAAGGCGATAAAGCTAGGAACGCGCACATCACCTGTCAATTCTGCTCAGGAGAAGGAAATTCGTGAGCAGCGGCAACATCATTGTATGCGCGGCGAACTGGAGCAGCGTACAAATTCCGGAACCAGATTTCGATCTCTGATTTTTAGACACTGAGACAAATAGCCAGAGATCTTTCGCTCCACTCAACGTGAGAGGGGTATCACGCATCAATCCCAGATTTGCACATCGACAATTTCCTCGGTTTTCAACGATTGATCGGCTGCTACCCGGAGCAACGCGTTTGCCTGGCTCAAACCAAAAAGCGCGTGCGATTCCTGACGACCGACCGGCGTGAATTTTCCCTCTTCGAGTCTCCCGCGAATGTAATGTGGTCGATCGCCGTCGTTCGTTAGGCCAGCCGCCAACTTCGCCGGAACCTGTCGCAGATCGAGGTTCGTTGCGCCCATCATTCTCAAAATTGACGGGCGGACGAACTGCAAGAACGTCACGAATGCCGACACGGGATTTCCGGGCAGTCCGAACACGAAGCAGTTGTGTCGCACAGGCATCATGTCCGCCGATCGGACGGACTCGTCCTGTGGCGAGCCTGTGGGGCCGGCGGGTGTCTCGCCCGCCGACTCGATTCTTTCACTCTCCAAACAGCCAAACAAAAATGGCTTTCCAGGTTTAACCGCCACCCGCCAAATTTCGATCTTCGCTCCGAGCTCCAGCAATACGTCCTTCACAAAGTCGTGTTCCCCAACGGAAACACCACCGCTAAGGATAAGAACGTGATTTTTCATTCCGCGTTTGATCGCATCGGCTAGCAATTGGCGATCATCGCGACAATGTTCCACGGCTGTGGCGCTCACACTGCACTGCCTAAGGAGCGCACAGAGCAACGCGGAATTGCTGTCGTAAATTTGGCCCGGTTGAAGTTCTTCGCCCGGGTCCACTAGCTCGTCGCCGGTGGAAATGACTGCCGCAGTTGCCTGGCCTCCTACGATCACATCTGCGAAGCCTTGTGATGCCAACAATGCAATCGTCGCTGCGCGAATTCGTTCGCCTCTTGCCACAATCATCTGCCCTTCTGCCAAATCGCAGCCGCGCCGACGCACGAATTCGCCAGCTTCGACGTCCAGATTCACGCTGATGTCAGCGCCGTCGCGCGTGACATCTTCCTGCATCACGATCGCGTCTGCCCCTTGCGGGATGGGCGCACCAGTAAAAATCCGGAGCGCTTCGCCATCACTGACGCGCAGCTTTCGATCGGGGCCGGCAGCTTGCTCTCCGATCACGCGTAGACGCCCGCGCTTTTTGCAGGAGCTCGCAACGACGGCGTAACCGTCCATTGCCGAATTATCGAACGCGGGCAGCGGCAGCCGGGCAAAATAATCTTGCGCTGCAAAGCAATCGAGCGCCTGCGAGAGCGCTACCTGTCGTGAAGGCAAGATCTCGACGGTTTGAAAAACCTGCGTTCGAGCTTCATCTTCGGAAATCATTTCTGTAGGAGACGCCGTCGGCGTCTCACCTTTGGAAAGGAAGCTAGCAGCTTCCCCTACAGGATTCTATCCTGCCCGCCTCATCAATCGGCGATTGGCAATGCACAATTCTTCGCGATATTCTCACCCGAATTTTGGTGAGGTGGCTGAGTGGTCGAAAGCAGCGCTTTGCTAAAGCGCCGTAGCCCAAAAGGCTACCGAGGGTTCGAATCCCTCCCTCACCGTCAGATGTCAGATTCGCGAAATCTGGTTCACCACTTTAACGGTCACTGATTGGAAATCGTCGCGGTGGTTCCGTCGATTTTGGTGAGATGAACGGTGAACTTCTCGTTGTAAGTGAGCGCTCGATCCTGAAGGATGCTGATTGCCAGGGCTTCTCCCAGTTGTATGGATGAGTCAGTGTCGCTGCGCCAGTGGATGCCGGAGTGAATCCCGTGGCCGAAGGAGATATTGTGCGCCAGTTTGTTCAGCTCGCCGTTCACCGTGATTTGCCCCGCGTCTCCGCCGGTATACGGCACAAGTGAAAGTCCATCGCTGCCAGGCACAACAGGACTAGAGATTACGAAATTACCGTCGAAAAAGAGCTTCAAAGCAGTAATGCAAGCGCCCGCGACCGTCCCGTGGCCGGTCGGATAGGCGGGATGGGTTGGCGAACCTTCGGGGAAGGCCTGAGAAAGAAAGTAATCCCCGTGTCTGCTGAAGCTCCTTTGCACAGCCAGCGAATTGAGGACGTTGTCGTTGACACGTCCATCGAGCGTTCCGCCGTGGCCAGTCAGAATTTGGCGAAGCACTGCGCCGCCGGACTCGGGACGATGACGAAGATGGACATACCACTTGTGATGCCACACGCAGTTTAGGGCAAAGCCAGCGACAGCCGCCACCGTCGCCGCAAAGTCAGGCTGACCGAAGGAGCCGAAGCCGTTTTGTGTCCTTGAGTTAGCGTAAGGGTTCCCCGGATTCAACGGCACACCGAGGGTATTAAGCACCAGGTATGCCGTGAAGTAAGCCTGATACAGCACATCCACATGGGTAAATGTGGCGAGACCGCGCCCATTGTGGAGAAATCGAGGTTGCGAATCGACTTGGTTTTGCAATCCAGTATCGATGCCATTTTGCACTTGTTGGAAAGTTGCAGCGTCCATCATGTAGTCGATTCCGGCTGCGTAGATGGCCATCTGCTGGTCGATTTGTTGCGCGCCCAGAAAAGTCGGGATCACGCACAACTGGGAGATGTAAGGCCCAACGGTCTCGCCTGAATAACCACCGCGAAACAGCAAATCCGGCGTGACATTACCATGGTTATCCCTCGGGCCCGCGTAGCTGGGCATAGCCGAAAGCTCTTGTGCCGCCTCAGCAGCAGTTGCATTGGAACCGTAGTCGGTGAAGGCGACGTCGCGGAGTAGCGACGCCCAATATAACTCGACCAGTTCCGTCCCGTAAGCCGCGCTGGCCAGGGCGGGGGCGGGTGGGACAATCACTGCGTTCTCTTGATTGTCCGGACATGGTGCGTTGCCAAGCTGCACGGCATCGCAGCCTTCCAACCCGAAAGCGAGGCCGCCTTGCGGCCCGTTCAATGTTCGAGTGCCACCCATAATAATGTTTTCGAAATCCGCTGGGTGGCCGCTATTCAAAGCTCTTTTGAAGGTTTGAAAGGCATTCAGATTCACCAAACCGATACCGTCCTGAAGAAGGCCTTTGCTGTAGGTGCCGCACTTGTCGTGGTAGCGCGCCTCATCCCCGTTGGTTGTTTGGGGAGCAGCAGGAACACGTGCTTCGTCATTCGCAGCCGCAAGCCGGATCGCGAAGCACCTTCTTATGCGCGGATCGGTTGTCGAACGCGGCACCTGAATGCCTTCTGCCAAAGTGATCTCGTCAGACTGAGCGGAAGCAAGGACACCCTTGCCCAACACGGCACCACCCGTCAGTACCGCGCCGACCTGGCCTAAAAACTTGCGTCGGCTAGACACTTGGGAAGCATTGTTGCCAAAAAGTTTTCCTGTTTCGGTTATGTTAGCGACGGTATTTTTCGCATTCATGAGAGTAGTCGTAGAATTGATTAGTAACACTCATACGATCCTTGAGCCCGCGTTGCCACGCAGGTTTTGGCAAAAAGCAGCCGTTTCTTGCGGCCCGAACTGTAGGCTATTGCGTGACATAGTTAGCCGACCAGTTAATTAAAAATGTCACCGCTTGACAATAACAATCCTGCAGGCCTGCAGATTTGACGCTGCTGTACCTGGCTGGCCGCGAACGCGCGGCCATCCCACCCAAATGGCGATACTGCATGGAGCTAATACGCCCTCGCAATTCGCAAACCTTCCAGCATGCGTTTATTTTCCGGTTGCATGCACAGTGAGCGATTCCAGGTCCGCAACTCCATCAACGGCGAATTCGCCGAACCCAACCCCTTCCTTCTCATTCCCAGCGAAGTCGAGGAGTCTCTGGATACTTCTGGGTTCAGCTTAGTATGACCCAAACACTTTTTAATATCCGGAATTTCATCAACGGCGAATTCGTCGAACCGATCAGTGACCGACACCTCGATAACGTCGAACCGGCCACGGGTAAGCCCTATTCGCAGGTGGCCGACAGCGACGCACACGACGTTGATCTCGCGGTGGCTGCAGCGGAGAAAGCGTTTCGCGATTGGTCGAGAAGAACCGCAACCGAACGGTCGAACTTTCTGCTGCGAATTGCCGAGTTGATCGAGCGGGATCTTGAAAAGTTCGCTCGCGCTGAATCGATCGACACCGGCAAACCGATTTCGCTGGCGCGCTCGTTAGATATTCCGCGTGCGATTGCAAATTTCCGGTTCTTCGCCACGGCGATTCTGCACACCGAATCGGAAGCGCACATCACCGACAACATTGCGTTCAACTACACGCTGCGTCAGCCGCGCGGTATCGCCGGACTAATCTCGCCGTGGAATCTTCCGCTTTACTTATTGAGTTGGAAAATCGCGCCCGCAATCGCCGTCGGCAACACGGCCATTGCTAAACCCAGCGAGCTGACGCCAATGACTGCATACATGTTGTGCGAGATTGTGCGTGAAGCCGGTCTGCCGCAAGGGGTTCTAAATATCGTCAACGGAACTGGGCCGCATGTCGGCGCCGCGATTACGGCGCATCCCAAGATCAACACCATCTCGTTCACCGGCGGCACACTCACAGGCAAAAAGGTTGCCGAAGCGTGCGCACCGTTGTTCAAAAAGGTGTCGCTCGAGCTAGGCGGAAAAAATCCAAATATTATTTTCGCCGATGCCGATCTCGACGCCGCAATCGCCGGCAGTGTGCGTTCATCATTCGCAAACCAGGGCCAGGTCTGCTTGTGCGGCTCGCGTCTGTTTGTCGAGCGACCGGCTTACAAGGATTTCGTCGAGCGTTTCCTCGAAAAGACCGCGCAGTTATGCCAGGGCGATCCGCTGGACGAAAAAACCGAGCAGGGCGCGATCGTGAACAAGACGCAGCTCGAGAAAGTAAAATTCTACGTCGATCTCGCGCAGAAAGAAGGCGGCAAAATCGCGCTCGGCGGTTCTACGCCACAAGCGCCTAACGAACGTTGTCGCGAGGGTTATTTCTTCCAACCGACGGTCATCACCGGCCTGTCGGTTTCATGCCGCACAAATCGCGAAGAAATTTTCGGACCGGTCATAACAATCACGCCATTCGACAGCGAAGAAGAAGTGATCACTCACGCCAACGATGTGGAATACGGTCTCTCGTCCAGCGTCTGGACACAAAACCTGAACCGCGCCCACCGCGTTGCCGAGCAAATCCACACCGGCACGGTCTGGGTAAATTGCTGGCTGGTGCGCGATCTCCGCGTTCCATTCGGCGGCATGAAACAAAGCGGCGTCGGCCGCGAAGGCGGCGAAGAAGCACTGCGCTTCTTCACCGAGCCCAAAAACGTTTGCATCGCAAAATGAATCTTTTGGGACCGCTCAGGTTGAGAGTTGATCTTGCTTGTTGAGAGTCCCGAATGAGCAAGAGCATTCGCGGGAGTTGTCTGTGTGGCGGCGTGCGGTTTGAAGTTGATCCGCCATTCATTCAAGCGAGCCACTGTCATTGCGAACGTTGCCGCAAGCATTCCGGAGCGGCCGTTTGCACTCAGGCACGTGTGTTGCGCGAGCAGTTCCGTCTGCTTCACGGCAAGGAATTGATTAGGGTCTATGGAAAAGGCGAAGGCGCAGTAAAAGCGTTCTGTTCAAATTGCGGTTCAAGTCTATTCGGCGGCGATTGGCCGGATGGGCCGCAGGTATCGATTCGAATGGGCGCGTTCGATGATGATCCCGGAATTCGGCCGCAATTTCATACTTTCGTCGCCGATCTCGCGCCGTGGGATACGATCGCCGATGATCTTCCACAGTATCAGGAAGGACTAACGCAAAAATAGTTGATGGTTGAGAGCTGTGAGTTGAGTGTCAGACATGTGTCGAGCCATCAAGACGCTGCATAATTTCTCGCCACCAGCGACGAATGACGAAATTCGCGCGTCGTCGCTCCAGTTTGTTCGGAAGCTTTCCGGATTTACAAAGCCGTCGCGTGCAAACGAAGAAGCATTCAATCGCGCGGTGGATGACGTTGCTCATGCAGCCCATCATCTTCTTGAATCGCTGGTCTCCAATGCGCCGCCACGAGATCGCGAAACAGAAACGCTGAAGGCGAAAATGAGATCGGCGAAGCGATATGGGAAAGCCAGGCCGGTCACGGCCTGACGAATTATCGGCAGATTGCGCAGATCTTCGCAGATTACAGAAAGCAACATTGCTCTCAGGAAATCGGTGTGAATCTCCGCGATCTGCGGATTCAAATGAGAATTCATTTCATTGCGATCCGAGCGGAGCCAGGGGTGTTAGTTTTTTCCGGCACTTGCTGCAACCAGCTTGACCAAGGGCCGAAGGAAACGGTGTAATCAACCAAAATCTGCGATTAGCCTCATGAGAGGCATCGGAGCCGACCCATGGAACCGTCAACCCTAAGCGGCACGAATTTGCGCACCGCATTTGTGTTGTTGCTCGTGGTCGCGGTTACAGTGTTGTTCCTGGCCGTTACCTGGCCGTTCCTCAAACCGCTTCTTCTCGGCGCATTACTCGCGGGGTTGTTCCATCCGCTTTACCGTTGGATTACACGGCTGCTCGGTGGCCGCCCATCAGTGGGTGCAGCAGTCACCTTGCTGGTGTTGCTGGTTCTCGGTCTTGGCCCGCTCAGCGCATTCTTGGGAATCGTTCTGCAACAGGCGCTGACGATGAGTGATCGGGCTCTCCCGTGGCTGAATCAACATCTCGGCGCCGCGACCACCTTTAATGTGCAGGAGTGGGTGGTGAAAAGGTCTCCGGCACTGGCTAAATACATGCCCAGCCAGGAGCAACTGCTGGAACAGATTGGCACCGTCGCCAAAACGACGGGTGCGTTTCTTGTCGGTTTCGCCTCGCGCATGACTGCCACGACGGCCGCGTTTGTCCTCGACTTGTTTGTGATGCTGTACGCCATGTTTTTCTTTTTCAGAGACGGTCACAAAATCTTGGAACGCATTTTTTATTACACTCCGTTAAGTGATCAGGATGAGACACGAATGTTCACGCAGTTCGCGTCGATCACGCGAGCAACCGTCAAAGGGACGCTGGTGATTGGCATCATTCAAGGCGCGTTAGCCGGCATCGCGTTTTGGGTAGCCGGAATCGAAGGAGCGGCTCTGTGGGGAACGGTCATGACGGTTCTTTCGATCATTCCCGGGATCGGTGCCGCCTTGGTGTGGGTGCCGGCAGTTATCGTTCTATTTGTTACTGGGCAGCACCTAACAGCAATCCTGCTGGCGGCGTGGTGCGCCGCTGTAGTCGGTACTGTGGATAATTTCCTCCGGCCGATGCTCGTCGGGAGAGACGCGAAAATGCCGGACCTTCTCATTCTGATCGGCACTCTTGGTGGACTGTTCCTCTTCGGTCCCATCGGATTCATCGTCGGACCGATCGTCTGCGGACTTTTTCTTACTGTTTGGGACATTTACGGTACCACTTTCAGGGAAATTCTGCCGCCGGTAACGAGCTTCCGTCGATCGGACCAGGATGAGTCCGCAATCGCGCCGCAAGAATCCTCGGATCAATAAATTTCGGTTTGTGCTAATCGGAATGTGTATTGCCTTAATCCATCTAGTCGGGCAGTAATATCCGATGAACGAAACCTTCGAAAGCGAACGAGCACCCGAACCGGTCGGCGCGTTTCCGCATGCCAAACGTGTAGGCGAACTCTTATTCTTGTCGGGGATCGGACCGCGTTTGCGCGGAAGCAAAGAAATCCCCGGCGTGACGTTCGATTCCTCTGGCAATGTCGTGAGTTACGACATTGAAACGCAATGCCGTGCCGTATTCGAGAATGTGCGCCTCGTGCTCGAAGACGCTGGCGCGACGTGGCAGGATATCATCGATGTCACAGTCTTTCTCACTGACATGAAAAAAGATTTTCCCATCTACAACCGCATTTACGCCGAGTATTTCGCAGGCCCCGCCAAAGCAAACCCGACTCGCACAACAATCGAGGTTACGGCGTTGCCCACGCCGATTGCGATCGAACTGAAGGTAATCGCCGCTGTGGGATAGCGCGATTGGTCCAAAATTGCTGAATCCATTCCGCTTAGCGGAGGCATCTCATAGCTAACGAGGAGTTTGTTATGAGTGATGCCTTTTGGAACTGACGCGCGTAGCTCTGCGTCTTCGTCTCGAGTTTTGCCGATCATTGGAATCGCGATTGCGATTGCGGCAACGACGACGATGGACGCAAGCGGCCTTTCCGCTTTCAGCGCATTCGCGCTACTGCCGTTGATGCTCCTGTTTTGGTACTTCGAAGGCTTGTCGCGTTCGCAAATGGGATTCAAATGGGGCAGACCGGCTGATTTCGCTCTGGCGCTGCTCTATCCAGTGGTGGTGATCGGGCTAATCGCGATCACGGCAACGTTCGCCGGCGCGATCGATCTCTCGAAAACTTTGGTCCCGAAATCCGTATTCTTGGGTTAATCGCCAATGCAGCCTTGCGTTCGTCTTATGGCAATTCTGGCGAACGCGCCGCAATCGAGCGGATCAAAGCGATGCCGGAGGCAGGACAGTGGATCCCGGATCAGACATTCGCAGCCTTCCACGCAACGACAGCAGATTCGATCGCGTTCGTGGTCGCGGGAATGTTTGAGAAATCACCGCGTACGGCCTTTAATGCGTATTTCTCTGCATCAATTTCGCGTCGAGTGCGAACTCCTTTGCGCCGGAGAATAGGGACGGGCGGACACCAGCCTTGGATCGCGTGTTGAAACAAAAACGGCAGGACAATGCACGGGATCGCAAAGAACTTTTTGTTCACGAACAGGCCGAGGATTGTTCCCGTGAACGCGAGTGCGGAAGCATTGGCTTCCAGCCAGCGTTCGATGTCCCATTCCTTGTCCAGCTCACCGATCCGGCGCGTAATTACTTGTTTCGGCGCGCCAGCAGCCTGCGCAACTCGACGCGCCGCTTCCCTTTCAATTTCTCTATTCACATTATGAGCGGTGCTCGCCTGGACTCTCTCTTTCGTGCTCATACAAAAATGAATCGCAGACGGGGAGGTGCTTGCGTCTAAACTGCGCATCGTCTTTCGGAATAATGACCATCCGCAGATCACATGACCATGGAGACGGCGCGCCCTCGCGCCCTAAGGCGAGCGGCCCGACGGCGGGCCTTCTCCAGATTTTGGGTGCCGATCACACCGGCATTACTGTTTCAAATCTCGACCGTTCGCTGGCATTTTGGCGGGATGTGCTCGGTTTCGAGTTTTCGCACACCGCGCATCAAAAGGGTGAACTGGCGCAAGAGATCACTGGCGTTGAAGGCGCTGAGATAAAGCTTGCGGTTCTAAAAACGCCAGGCAGTCACAAGATCGAACTGCTCGAATATGTCGCGCCTGCCGATCGTAAGTGCGCAAACCTCAGGCCGTGCGACGTCGGTTCCGTGCACGTAGCGTTGCTTGTCGATGATCTCGATCTGGTGCTCGAGCGCATCGCTGCTTCAGGCTGCAAGGCAGCCGGTAATCCTCAGACACTCATGAAAGGGCCGAACGCGGGTAAGCGCGTCGTTTACGTACACGACCCCGACGGCACAAGCATCGAGTTCTTGCAGCCACCTAAATAAATTGTTCATCCGCAGGTTGTGCAGATTGACACGGAATTCAGCGACAAAATGCGTTGTGGATGTGAATCTTTGGAATCTGCGAAATCTGCGTAATCTGCGGTTAATGACTTTCTCATCCGACGAAAATTTCGCCCGGCAACTCGATGGCGAGGACCCGGTCCGCGGTTTCCGCCAAAAATTTTCTGTGCCGCTCGGCAAAGACGACAAGCCCGTCATCTATTTTGCCGGGAACTCGTTAGGTCTGATGCCAAAGTCGGCGCGACAGATCGTCGATGATGAATTGGACAACTGGGCCAGTCTTGGCGTTGATGCGCATCATGCTACGGGGACGCCGTGGTATTCGTATCACGAAGCACTGCGCGAACCGACGGCGGGGCTCGTTGGTGCAAAGCCGCTCGAAGTGATCTGCATGAATAGCCTTACGGTGAACCTTCACCTGATGATGGCGACGTTTTACCGGCCAACCAAATCGCGCTTCAAAATCTTGATGGAAGAGCCGGCGTTCCCTTCCGATACCTACGCAATTAAGACGCAGCTCATTCATCACCGGCTGGATCCGAAAGACGCGCTGGTTCTGTCGCGCCCGCATAAAGGCGAGTTCACCGTGCGCACGGCAGACATTCTCGATCTTATCGAGGAGCACGCCGATCACCTCGCAGTGGTCATCCTCGGCGCGGTGAATTTTTTCACCGGTCAATTAATCGACATGAAAAAGGTCACAGCTGCAGCGCAGAAACATGGAATCGTGGTCGGGTTCGATCTCGCGCACGCCGCCGGCAACGTGCCGCTCTCACTGCACAAATGGAATGTCGATTTCGCCGTCTGGTGTTCATACAAATATTTGAACGCCGGCCCCGGCGCGGTGGCGGGCGCGTTTGTGCATGAACGCCACGCGACGAACACAAAACTGCCGCGGCTCGCCGGTTGGTTTGGGAATGATCCGAACACACGATTCAAATTGCATCTCGAACCGGAGTTCGTCCCCGTTGCGTCTGCTGACGGTTGGCAGATTAGTAATCCGCCAATTTTTTCGATGGCACCGCTGCGCGCATCGCTCTCAATCTTCCAGGAAGCCGGCGGGATGGAACCGCTTCGCGCGAAATCGATGAAACTCACCGGCTATCTCGAATTTTTGATCGAACACATCGGTTCGAAGAAATTCTCGATCATCACTCCGGCTGACCCGAATGGGCGCGGCGCGCAATTATCGATCCAGGCGCACGAGCATCCGAAGCAGTTACACAAGGAATTCGTTGCCGGCGGTGTGAAATGCGATTTTCGCGAGCCGAACGTGATTCGCGTCGCGCCAACGCCGCTGTACAACACCTTTCATGAAGTCTGGCGGTTCGCTCAGATCCTCGCCGCCCACAAATGAGCTGCGCGGCAGTCCTGCCATCCTTTGCGGAACAGTTGTAGCGGCGTTTGTCTCAAACGCCGACCGCTTCGTGACGCGCTTCACGTCGATAAGCAAACCAAGATTCTGCAACGATGGAAAACTTTATCTGCGTGCAATGCGGAACGCAGTTTGCTGAGACTGTCGAACCGCCGTCGCGCTGTTCAATTTGCAAAGATGAACGGCAGTTCGTCCGTCACACTGGCCAGGAATGGACGACGCTCAAACAGCTTGCGATCAATCATCACAATCGCATCGAGGAGGAAGCGCCGCTGCTTCTGGGCATCGGCACGGAACCGGAATTTGCAATCGGCCAGCGGGCTTTGCTTCTCCAGTCGCCCGGAGGAAATCTGCTCTGGGACTGCATCTCGTTGCTGAACGACGAAACAATCGCCGCGGTAAACGCACGCGGCGGCATCCGCGCCATAGCGATTTCCCATCCGCATTTCTACTCTTCGATGATCGAATGGGCTGATTGTTTTGATGCCCAAATCTTTTTGCATGCCGCCGATCGCGAATGGGTCATGCGCAAGAGCCTGCGCATTCAATTCTGGGAAGGATCAACGCTGTCACTTTGGGATGGGCTAACACTAATCAATTGCGGGGGCCATTTTGAAGGCGGCACTGTGTTGCATTGGCCAACAGGTGCTAATGGCAAAGGCGCCTTGCTCACTGGCGACATCATTACCGTGGTGCAGGATCGGCGTTACGTCAGCTTTCTGCGGAGTTATCCCAATCTCATTCCGCTCGGAGCCTCGGCGATCCGCCGCATCGTCGAAAGGGTCAAACCTTTCTCCTTCGCGCAGATTTATGGCGGCTGGTGGCAGGCGAACGTTCTTGCGGACGCAAAAGAAGCCGTCGCGCGATCCGCCGAACGCTATCTGCGCTGGATCAAGACCTGAGGTCGTCACTAGTTGTAGGGCAAGCGTTCCGCTTGCCGACGTTTGGTGTGGCAATCGATGCGGTTGCCCTACAACCGGAGGTGCTCTGCTAACAGCTCATCGACAATGCGCGGCAAAGCGATCGCAGCGGGCTCGCGCACCAATCGGGTTGCGAATCGTGAGAGCGATGTTTCCTCGGGGTTCACTTCGATAAGTTCGGCGGTACCCCGGCTGGCGCGGAGCGCCCAATCGATGATGTAACCAAACGTGGCAGTGGTTCCGGCAACGATCACGACGTCGCAACCTCCGCCATCGAGAAAATCTTCAACTCGTTTCAATTCATTCCAAGGCAGCTGTTCGCCGAACCATATTACGGCTGGCCGCATGAGCGCGTGGCAGTCTGGACACCGTGGAAGATCAGCAGCTTTTTCGAAGGTAGTGGCGAATGACGTCAATCGGCCATTCGTAGGCTGAGCGATGCAAGCGCCGGGCGGTTCGGGTGAACCGCCCCTACCTGTCTCATGAAATTCGCAGCGCGAACAGCGCGTGACGAAGATGTTGCCGTGAATTTGCACCATCTTTTCTGGCGCCACGCCAGCGCGCGCGTGTAGGTCGTCCACGTTCTGCGTAACGAGCAGGAACTCATTCATCCGTTCGGCAAGTCGTCCGATTGCTTCATGCGCGGCGTTCGGTCGCGCCTTGCGGATGCGCTGCCGCCGCTCGCGATACCAATCCCACACTAATTGCGGTTGGCGCGCGAACGCTTCCGGTGTCGCGAGTTTTGTTGGATCGAGGTTCCGCCAATAGCCATCGTTTCCGCGAAAAGTCGCGATGCCGCTTTCAGCCGAAACACCCGCGCCAGTGAGAACGAGCACACGCACGACGTTAAAATCGGGAGGAAAAGCCAATTTCCAATCTTCGTCTGCACTTCATCCTGAAAAAGATGGCGTTGCAAGCCGCGCTGGGTTATCAATCGCGCGCTATGAAACAAAAACTTGTCGTTCTCCTTGTCCTTACATTCTCCGCCTGGTCTCCGGTTTTCAGTGCCGCGGACACTCCCGAAACGCGACGCAAAGAAGCGGAACGTTATCTCCAGGTTAGCCCGCCTAAGGCGCTATTCGAAGACATGGCTGACAAGATGGCAGCAACCGTTCCGGCGGATCAACGTGAGCAATTCAAGAAAATGATGACTACCCAGGTGGATATTGCCGCGTTATCCAAAGCGATGATCGATGCCATGGTAAAAAATTTCACAACTGACGAGCTGAAAGCGTTGGCTGATTTTTACGGGTCGCCGGTCGGAAAATCGGCGATGCAAAAATTTGGTGCTTACATGGCAGACATAATGCCGGTGGTGCAGGCTGAGATCATGAAAGCCGCTGCGAAGATGGAGCATTGAGGTGACGAATTAGTCGCCTCGGTGAGATTCTCCAGTGGAACACGTTTGTAAATGGAGACGGGGCGCGCCCTCGGGCCGTTGGTCGGCTTACTCCCAGCGGATTTCGCGGCCTTTGTTTTGTTCTTGGAGCCAGCTCATCAACGGCTTGAAGTATTCCATCATTGCGCGAGTCGAGATGTCTTCGCCGGTAACTTCCTTTAATACTTTGCGCCAATCTTCTGTGCCGCCTTTTTTCAAAATATTGTTCAGCCACGTGCCCACTTCCTTGTTATCGGCGTAGTTACATGATCGCGGCGGCTGACTTGTAGGGCGTTTCTGTGAAACGCCATGGCGTCTGACACAGACGCCCTACAGTTCGTTATTTGTCATTCGGGTTTAGGTCAATTTGCGATAAGCGGTCCCGGGCAGGGGATGTTTGTACGAGAGCCACAAAAACACGAAGCCAACAATTGGCATTAGTATGTCAATTGGTAGAACCAGTCCCACGTTTCCGGGCGAAAAATTATGCGCGACGATCATCTGGTAGATGTGACCGCCGGCTGCGCCCAATGAGAAAGCCCAGGGTGGAATTAGTGTCGCGAAACGAAATGGCAAGCTTGCTTTGAACGCTATGACTCCTGCAATTCCCACGCCCAGACTTGCGAATCCCACCTCTGCCTGAAACGGACTGTTTTCCCAGCCGATAAACTTTGCGGATACATCACCGAAGAACACGTGGAAGACGAAGTTGATCAGATTGTTTATTCCAATCGCGAAAAGCAGATGGTACGAGAGAAACGCTTCGCTCACTTCGCTGATTCGCAGCGGCTTTGGCTTATCAACGAGCGAGATACCTGCGGCAATCAGACCGATGAAAAAAAAGGTCACGAAATAATTGCCGACGAAAAACACCAAGGCTGAAGAGAATTTCGAGTCATCCACGGAGGCGATACTAATTTCCTGGCGCGAAGTTTGTGAAGAGAAGACTTCGCTCGCCATTAACTTCCCGCGGCCTCTGCCGGTCCGTTGTTTGTGCTCGAAATCAAGTCAATCCGAATCATTGGATCGGTCGGCAATACGGTGGGGCCTTCCCAGCGAAGAAAGCCCGCTGGCGGAGGATTTGCCAGCTAAATTTTTGTATCAGGCACCTTGACGAATAATTTCGCAATCAGAGGCACTTCCGCGCCGTGGGAAATTGTCACAGTCACTACCTGCGGCTTTAGAGTTGGGAAGGGCGAAAAGCCGACCGCGATTAGTTCAACACGTTCCCCTTTCACCAGCCGCTTACACAAGTTGCTTATGGCAATCGTGAATCCGAATCCGGCAAATGTCCGGCCCGGTTTAACATCGATTTTTTCTGATACATCCTTGTTGTCCTTGGCAATGTGCGCCGTGGCAATTCCCGAAGCAAAATTCACAGAGAATTCGCGCTGCGGCTTCCCATGGCTGAGCTCTTTCCATGACCACTGTTCCTGTATGAGATCCTTTCCTTGCCGGAAGCGGGACTTCTCCTCGAAGAACTGACCGTCTGAAAATCGGTAGTTAATGACTACGTACAGATGTCCGTTCTCCAGCCATTGTTTGAATTCTGCATTCGCAAGCCTTTTGCCATTGGTATCATATAGTCCCGGATAGCCGTGTGCCGCGCCGGCCGGCTGAGTTACTTCGACGGCAAAGGCGGGCACCGTGAACCATTCGGCAATAAAGATCGAGCAAAGAGCTGCCAGTGTTCTTCCTACAAACATACCTACATATGTTTCGGACTCCGTCGCAGCGGCGGCGGCAGTCAATTACCAACAAACTTGCGGATTTTGGTAACGTTGTTGTTACCAACTGACTTATATTTATATCGACAATTGGCAAACTGCCGCTATGCTCGCGTCAATGAGTGCTGACACGCTGTTTTCGCTAGACGCTGTGGATCTGCATGCGTTTGCCTTTACGTCGGCCCTTGGGATCTGGCGATAGAAAGCGACCGTTTCTCGACGGACGCTGATTCATCTCTCTCGCAGGAGATCTGTCTCTGCGTCTACCGAAATAACTCCAACCAGTTATGATCAAATGTTAATCGTAATGAAATCCAGCGCCACGGCATCGGAGGTTGATGCGGTGGTGAACATTGTTGAGGCAGTCGGGTTTCGCGCGCATCCAATGCCGGGAGCGACACGAACCGCGATCGGCATCACAGGCAACGAAGGCCCAATTGATGGCCGGCGTTTTGAAAACCTGGCAGGTGTTGCGGAAGTCATCCGTGTTACGAAGCCTTACAAATTGATCACGCTCGATCTGCGACCTGACAAAACCGTGGTTCGTGTCGGCGACGCGACAATCGGCGACGGCGGATTAGCAATCATCGCCGGACCATGCGGAATCGAGACTCGAGATCAGGCGTTCGCGATCGCGAAGACCGTGCAGAAGAGTGGTGCGCGTTTCTTTCGCGGCTGTGTGTGGAAACCTCGAACGTCGCCTTACACGTTCCAAGGTTTGGGCGACAAAGGTTGGGAAATAATGTCAGCCGTTCGGGAGGAATTTGGGCTCAAGATTGTGACCGAAGCCGTCGAGGAATCGAATGTCGATCTCATCGAGAGGTACGGCGATGTAATCCAGATCGGCGCTCGCAACATGCAAAACTTCTCGCTTCTCAAACGAGCGGGACGATCCAGGGTGCCTGTGCTGTTGAAGCGCGGCATGGCTGCGACGCTCGAGGAATGGTTGCTCGCGGCGGAGTACATCATGGCTGAAGGCAATTACAATGTGATCCTCTGCGAACGCGGTGTACGCACATTCGCGCAGCACACGCGCAACACGCTCGATCTTGCCTCTGTGCCAGCGATCCGGCGCATCTCGCATTTGCCGGTGATCGTTGATCCTTCGCACGGCACCGGGACCGCCTATATGGTCACGCCCCTGGCACGAGCCGGAGTGGCAACTGGTGCGGACGGCCTCATGGTCGAAGTCCACAATCAGCCGGAGCTCGCGCTTTCCGACAGCGCACAAGCGCTGACGCCCGCACAATATCTTCAACTCGTCAGCGAAGTTCGAGCGATTCATGAGCTGCTCTCATTGAATGGAAAGTCGATCATCTAAATAGCGTTGTCATGTTGAGCGAAGCGAAACATCTCTGGTTTTTCCTGATGCGGCATCGCTTCCGAAGAGGATCTGAGATTCTTCGCTTCGCTCAGAATGACATGTGAAACCGCATTCAACGAATCCAAACATGCTACTGCTAATCGACAACTACGATTCATTTACTTACAACCTGGCGCAGTATTTCGGCGAGCTTGGGTGTGAGCTTGTCGTTAGGCGGAATGATGCGATTTCGTTGAAGCAAATCGAGGAATTAGCGCCTGAGCGCATCTGCATTTCGCCGGGCCCGTGCACACCGCGCCAGGCGGGAATCAGTAAAGACGTCATTCTGGCGTTTGGCCCGCGGACTCCCATTCTCGGTGTTTGCCTGGGACATCAATGTGTCGCCGAAGCATACGGCGGAGAAATCGTGCGCGCTTCACGGCTGATGCACGGCAAGGCATCGAACATTACGCATAGCGGCAACAGCCTCTTTTCCGATTTGGCCAAGTCGTTCGAGGCGGGGCGATATCATTCGCTGGTTGTGAAGCGAACTTCGTTGCCTGGCTGTCTCGAAATCACTGCGGAAAGCGACGACGGAGAAATCATGGCGCTATGTCATCGCGAATTCCCCGTTTACGGAGTGCAGTTCCATCCTGAGTCCGTGCTTACTCGCGAGGGCAAGAAAATCCTCGCGCGATTCCTTACAATCGAACCAGGCTTGCCGTGCCGCATCCGCACAGTAGTTCCGTATGAACTCTTGGATGAGTCTCAGCGCATTTGGGTGCCTCTCCCCTTGCTGAAAGGGGAGAGGATAAAGGTGAGGGGTTCTAAAATAGCGTCAGAACTAAAGCTGCAAACCCTCGCCCTACCCTCTCCCTTAGGAAGGGAGAGGCGGATAAAGCGCAAATGCGCGTAAGGGGAGTCAAGCCGATCTGAAATGACCGCACAAGTCACTCCGACGTTGAGTGAATTCATGGCGCTCGCGAAACAGGGCAACGTCATTCCTGTTTTCGCCGAGTTCATCGCCGACGGTGAAACGCCAGTTTCAGCTTTCAAGAAATTGGATCGCGGCGGTTACAGTTTCCTTTTCGAGTCTACCGAAAAGAATGATGTCTCAGGACGTTTTTCGTTCGTGGGTGTGGATCCTCACGTGATCTTGCAAAGCTACGGGCGCGAGATTCGAATCATCGAGGAAAACAAAACCGAACGGCGACTCGAAACAATCGGCGATCCCCTCGACGAAGTGCGAAGCTTGATGGCGCGATATCAGTTCGTGTCGCGCCCCGAACTGCCGCGGTTTGCCGGCGGCGCAGTTGGATTTATCGGCTACGAGGCGATTCACTTTTTCGAGCCCAAAGTTCCATTGGCGCAGCACGATGAACTTCAACTCCCTGAGGCGCTGTTCATGATTCCGGGCGCGCTTCTGGTTTTCGATCACCGGTTGCGCAGCTTGAAAATCATCGTCAACGCATTTCTCGGCGAGAGTTCGCCGGAAAAAGTTTATCTGCGCGCTGTCGATTGCCTGGCTTCGATTAAACAAAAGCTGACGCAACCAGTCGATCTTCCCCTCGTTCCAATCGTGGACGATGCAGAACAGCCGCTGCCGCGAAGCAATTTCTCTCGCGAACAGTTTGAGCGCGCAGTAAGGCGAGCGAAGGAATACATTGCCGCGGGCGACGTCTTCCAAGTCGTCTTATCGCAACGATTCGAGGCGCCGTTCGCAGGCGAACCACTCGATTTCTATCGGTGCCTTCGTTTCATCAATCCTTCTCCGTACATGTTTTGTCTCAACTTCGGCCCCGATTTTTCACTCATCGGTAGTTCACCTGAGATGCATGTCCGGTTGGCTGACGACACCGTGGAGATTCGTCCAATCGCCGGGACTCGCGCTCGCGGACTGACCCTGGAAGAAGACGAAGCCAACGCCGCTCAACTCTTGGCAGATCCGAAGGAGCGGGCCGAACACATCATGCTTGTGGATCTCGCGCGAAATGACGTCGGCCGCGTCGCAGAATTCGGCTCCGTTCGGGTAACAGAGTTCATGCAGATCGAGCGCTACAGCCACGTCATGCATATCGTGTCGAACGTAGTTGGGCATTTACGCGCCGATGGCAGCGCGTTCGACGCGGTACGAGCGACATTTCCTGCCGGGACTGTCTCCGGCGCGCCGAAAATCCGCGCGATGCAAATTATCAGCGAATTGGAGAACACACGACGAGGCTGTTATGCAGGCGCGATCGGGTATTTTGGATTCAACGGGAACGTCGATTCCTGCATCGCGCTGCGATGTGCCGTATTGAAAAACGGGCGTGCGTATTTCCAAGCCGGCGCAGGCATCGTCTCCGATTCGGATCCCCGTCGCGAATACGAGGAAACTGTGATCAAGGCAAGGGCAATGATGAAGGCGCTCGCAATGGCGAGTCAGGTAAACACGCGATGAGTGCGCAGCCGATGGTAAGAGAAACGGGCAATCTCGATCTTCGCGAGACGACCATGCGTCTTGTGCGCGGCGAAAATCTCTCACGGAGCGAAGCGGGGAATTTTCTCGACGCATTGCTTGATCCAGCTGCTACCGACGCGCAGATCGCAGCGGCGCTCATCGCTTTAACGGCCAAAGGCGAAACAGTCGAGGAGCTTGCGGGCATGGCTGAAGCGATGCGCCAACGCGCGACCCCTCTGCATTCGCGGCACGAGCGCTTCATCGACACGGCAGGAACGGGTTCGAGTGCGGCTAAACGCTTCAACGTTTCAACAGCCGCAGCATTCGTCATCGCTGGTGCCGGTTTGCCTGTAGCGAAGCACGGTGCGCGCGCTGCCTCCTCGACTTCGGGAAGCGCCGACGTTCTCGAAGCGCTGGGTGTGAACACTGCCGCCCCTCCGCACGTCGTGGAACGTTGTCTCAATGATCACGGAATTTGTTTTATCTTCGCACCACTTTTCCATCGTGCGACCGCTCGTGTCGCGCAGGTGCGCCGGAATTTAGGCGTGCATACCACGTTCAATTTGCTCGGTCCCCTAACGAATCCGGCGCATGCGCCCTTTCAACTTGTGGGCGTGTGGGATCATTCGCTGCTTGAGCGGGTCGCATCCGCGCTCGTGCTTCTCGGCGTCAAACAAGCGTGGATCGTTCACGGCGCCGACGAGCTGGATGAAGTGACAATCGCAGGCGAGACCTTTGTCGCAGCGTGCTCAGCGCGCACCGGTGTGGAGACGTTCACGATTGCACCTGAGCAGTTCGGACTGCAGCGCCGATTCATTGATCGGCGCCGCGAAGGCCCCGTCGAAAATGCACGAATGACCCATGCAATTTTAGACCAGAAAAATAGTGATTTTGCTGTGGCGCGCGATCTGGTCATCATAAACGCTGCTGCGGCGCTTTATCTCGCGGGCGCGGCGAATGATTTTCAAAACGCAGCAGCAATGGCCCGTGAAAGCATCGACACTGGACAGGCGGCATCGAAACTGAAGGCGCTGATTCGGGAGACAAATCGGAGCTGATGATGACCTCTATTCTCTCTGGAATTCTTGAGCGGAAACGAGAAGTCGTAGCGCGACTGCGAAGCGATGCGGTTGCGCGAGACTTTCGCGAGCGCGCATTTGCGATGCGGGCGAACGCAACGCCGCATCTATTTTTGCGAGCACTCGAATCGAACTCAGGAAGAGTCAAGATCATCGCAGAATTTAAACGCCGTTCGCCATCCGCTGGAACCATCCGCAGCGACCTGTCCGCGAGCGATGTGGCCACTCGTTACGAGCGCGGTGGCGCCTGTGCCATCTCGGTTTTGACGGATGAAGAACACTTTGGCGGTTCGATGCTTGATCTTGGCGCGGTTCGCGGGAGCACAGCCGTTCCGCTTTTGCGTAAAGACTTTATCGTCGACGAGATCCAGATTTATGAAGCGGCTGTGGCCGGTGCGGATGCTGTGCTGTTGATCGCAGCAGCTCTTGACGACGCTGCACTGGCAAAACTGCGCGCAATCGCGGAGGATGAGCTCGGTCTCGATGCGCTAGTCGAAGTGCACACGTCAGAGGAATTGCGCTCGAGCAGTGGCAGTCGGCGCGAGAATTATCGGCGTCAACAATCGCGATCTCGCGACATTTCGAACTTCATTGGATAATAGCGAGCGTTTGATCGCCGAAGCTCCCCGAGATCAAATCATGATTTCGGAGAGTGGATTACAAGATCCGAAGTCTCTGCGCCATTTGCGGGCGCTTGGCTTCCGCGGTTTTCTCATCGGTGAAGCGCTAATGCGCGCGCCTGATCCCGAAGCGGCATTGCGCGATTTCATCGCGGCAACCGAGCGCGACGAATGACCAGCGAACGTACAAATCGTAATGACAAAAATTGTAGGGCGTCTGTGTCAGACGCCACGGCGTTTCACAGAAACGCCCTACAACTTCAGATGACTCCGACACGAATCAAAATCTGCGGTGTTACAAACGCGAACGATGCTCATGCGTGCGTCGAACTCCGCGCAGACATGATTGGATTCAACTTTTATCCTGCGAGCCCACGGTACATTGAGCCGACTATCGTCCGCGGAATTGTCGATGCGCTCCCAACACAAACTTGCGCCGTCGGCGTTTTCGTCGATGCGGATCCAGCAGAAGTTCGCAAGCTCGCCACAACTGCAGGCGTTCGATCCGTGCAATTGCATGGACATACAACGCTTGAATCGTGCAGCGAACTGGCTCGACAATTTCGCGTAATTCGCGCGCTCTCGACCGATACGGGATTCGAGCCAAACCAAGCAGCAGCGTTTCCAGAATGCGATGTGCTCATCGACGGGTACCACCCGGACCTCCGCGGGGGCACGGGTCAAACGTGCGATTGGTCCGCTGCGCGAGACGCAATGCGCTACACGCGATTCCTGATTCTCTCAGGCGGATTAAACGCGCAAAATGTCGGCCGAGCGATCGCGGCGGTGACGCCACACGCTGTCGACGTTTGTAGCGGGATAGAAAGTGCGCCCGGAGTGAAAGATCATCGTAAGCTCGAACGATTCATCAACGCTGTGCGAATCGCGGAACCATTCCAAGGATCGAGCCATACATCATCCCAAAAAGTGTCATTCTGAGCGAAGCGAAGGATCTCTGATCAACTTTAGACCGGTATGCGTGTGAAAAAACCAGAGATGTTTCGCTTCGCTCAATTCGCCACAGGACGAATCCGCCCGTGGCGGACATGACAGCGCCATTTATGATTAATAAAAGTGAACCGGACGACCACGGACACTGGGGCAAATTCGGCGGCCGTTACGTTCCGGAAACTTTAGTCGCGCCGCTAGAGGAGTTGACCGACGAGTTCATGCGAGTTCGAGAAGACCCGAGTTTTTCGCGCAAACTCAATTTGCTACTGCGCGATTACGCTGGCCGGCCTACTCCGCTGTTCCACGCGCAGCGGCTGACTGAACACGCGGGTGGCGCGCAAATTTATCTGAAGCGCGAAGATCTTTTGCACACCGGCGCGCACAAGATTAACAACGCCCTGGGCCAGGCGCTGCTTGCACGCCGCATGGGAAAGGAGCGCGTGATTGCCGAGACGGGGGCAGGCCAGCACGGCGTCGCGACAGCAACCGTCTGCGCATTGTTCGGAATACGATGCGTCATCTACATGGGCGCGGAAGATGCGCGCCGACAAGCGCTAAACGTTTTTCGAATGCGATTGCTTGATGCCGAAGTAAGAACCGTCGACTCGGGCACACGCACGTTGAAGGATGCGATCAACGAGGCGTTACGCGATTGGGTGACGAACGTCCACGATACTTATTACTTGTTAGGCAGTGCGCTTGGACCGCATCCCTATCCACTGATGGTCCGCGATTTTCAGAGCGTCATCGGACGCGAAGCGCGCGAACAAATTTTGTCCGTAACAGGGAAATTGCCCCACGCGGTGGTTGCCTGCGTCGGCGGTGGGTCTAATGCGATCGGCATGTTTCATCCGTTCATCGGAGATGAAGGCGTGCGATTAATCGGCGTAGAAGCGGGAGGGGGAGGGGATTCGTTAGGCCAACACGCCGCGAGGTTTCACAGCGGGAAAAAAAGCGGCGGCGGACGAGTCGGCGTTCTTCAGGGAACAATGTCGTATGTGCTCCAGGACACGAACGGTCAGATCGCCACAACGCATTCCATCTCGGCTGGCCTCGACTATTCCGCAATCGGGCCTGAGCACGCGTTCCTTCACGATAGCGGCCGGGCCGAATACACGCAGGCGAGCGATGCAGAAGCCGTCGAAGGGCTTCGACTCTGTGCAAAATTGGAAGGCATCATTCCTGCCCTGGAAACGGCCCACGCCATTGTGCCTGCGATTCGTCTCGCGCAAGAGCTGCCGCCAAACGACGCAATCATCGTGAATCTCTCCGGGCGCGGCGACAAGGACGTTCAGCTCGTGGCGGAGTTGCAAGCCGAATGAGCCGGATTGGCGAGAAATTCCGCGAGCTGAAATGCTCAGGACGCGGTGGTTTCATCCCATTCATCACCGCGGGTGATCCTGATCTTGCGACTACTGAGCGTTTGTTAATTGCGCTCGCGAAAGCGGGAGCAGACATCATCGAGTTGGGCGTGCCGTTCAGCGATCCGATCGCAGATGGGGAAGTGATTCAGCGCGCGTCTGAACGGGCGTTGCGAAGTGGCGTGACTGTACACGACGCGCTCACCTGCGTGAAGAACGTCAGTCAGCACATCGATGTACCCATTGTCCTCTTCAGTTATTTCAATCCGCTCCTGCAATTCGGCACGAAACCATTCGCGCCGGCGGCGAGAGAAGCCGGAATCGACGGTGTGCTCGTGACAGATCTGATTCCTGAGGAAGCAGAGACGTGGACTCAGGAACTGCTTCAACATGGACTCGATCCGATTTTTCTGGTCGCGCCAACCACTTCGGAAAAACGCCTCGCGCGAATTGCGCAACAAGCACACGGATTTATCTACGCGGTTTCGCGCGCCGGCGTAACAGGGGAGCGCGATCAACTCACGCGCGACGCCGAAGATCTGGTGAAACGCGTTCGATCGGTCAGCGATTTGCCGGTGGCGGTCGGATTCGGCATCTCAACTGCAGAGCAGATCCGAGCCGTGTGGGAGTTTGCAGACGCAGCTGTCGTCGGCAGCGCGATAGTGAAGCAAATCGAGAAGCTCGACGATTCATCCGATCTGGTGAAGCACATCGGGGAGTTTACGCGATCGCTGGTCGCCAGGGCGTAACTTCCTAGTGATTACGGCCATTTCGAGTGCGTGATTCATCAGCTTCCCCTCCAGAAGAAAGCTCCGGGGATTGCGAGAACGTCAGGTCTGTGACTTACTCAGGGGGTTAGTCTTCCTTCATCCTGGCGTAAGCGCGGTGGAGAAAGTCCGAGGCGGCTACGCTTACCAAAATCCCGGCGAAGAAGCGTGTCACACGCGGAGCGAAAACGAAGCCGAACGCAAGCGCCGTGGCGGACCAGGGCGCCATGCAATATGGGCACGAAACCAAATGACCGATGCCGCGCTGGAATCCGCGGCCGCGTGGTTCTTCTTCCACTTCGCCGGCGCCGGCGCTGCGGATGTAGCAGACAAACGGCGCGCGCAGAATGCCGGTGATTCTGTCCTTGGCGACAATGCGGCTCAGCTTGTGCGTGGCTATTCCAAGCAGCGCCAGATCAAGCAAACCAAATTTTCTCGGCAGACGGTTGTGTTGAACGGCAACCCCTGTCAGGACGGTCACACTGGTCAGAAAAAAGCCGAGTAGCGTAGCGTATTCGGCGAGCAATTGTTCCTCGCATTCCTCCTTTTCCGCGGTCTTGGCGCCGTATTCGTCGATCGAAAAGTTGGATTCAGTTTCGTGAGGCTGTGTTCGCTCCATGAAGTTGAATCGAAAGAATCTGCGCGTTTGCGCGTGATATACGGGGACGCAGGGCTCATTTCTTGTGCGATGACATCAAGTATATGGCGGCGCCGAGCAATCCCCAGGAGGCTTGGATAGCGAAGCCGAGCGAGGCAGTGACGGCTGCAATTGCTGGCGGAACATGTGCCAGATTCCCAAGCAGCTCCTGAAACAGCGTCTCGCGCACACCAACTCCACCAAACGAAATTGGTAATGCTGTGACTGTATTTACCAGGGGCATGATCGAGAGGATATCGATTACGCTTAGACTGGCGCTGCGCGTTCCGTGAAGTGATTGCGCGGCACAGTAGAAGCTCAGGTAATAGATAAGGTGCGCAACAACTGTGATCGCGAATCCGATACTCATTAAGCCTAAATGCGCTCCGTAAAGCTGCAGCGCTTTACCGGATTCAGTGATTGCACCCCGAAACGGCATCCGTTTCGGAAGCTTGCGCAGCAAACCGAAACGAACAGCGCCGAAAAACAACAGAACGCAAACACTTCCGACACCGAGCAAAGCCAGCACAAGGTAGACGATATCAAGCGTTGCGCCCGAGCGGCTCAACCACCGAAACCGCAGGGCAATGCTCAGTCCCGCCAGAAACAAGATCGATAAGAGGCCGAGGATGCGATCCATGGCGACCGAGAGCGTGGCGCGCGTTTTCTGGCGCGGTGCGCACTTGAAAACAAAGTAAAGGCGCATGGCGTCGCCGCCGATGAGGCCTGGCAAAAACATGTTGAAGAACAAACCGATCATAACAATCGAGAAAGTGCGCAGCCAATGCAGCGTGATCCCCTGAATGCGCAGCAAAATTTGCCAGCGCACGGTCGCAATCACCTCCACAGCGCTATAGGAAAGCCAGCCAAATATTATCCAACTTCGATCGGCTTGTCGCAGAGCATCCGCGATCTGTGCTCGCTTTTGCTGGTCGTGAAATACATACCAAAGTCCGGCCGCAGTGACCAGCAACTGAAGCAACACGATGACGACGCGTTTCATCCCAGACCTCACCTTGTGTCATGTTGAGCGAAGCGCTGCAATGAAATGCGAAGCCGGGTAAACGCCATGATTTCCGCCACCCGAACCATGGCTTGTACGCGGCGAAGCATGAGGTCAGGTTTTCAAACGTGTCTAACTCTTTCCCAAGCTCATGGAAAACTGATCAGAGGTTCTTCTCCCGCAACCGCTGGATCAGAATGACAATAATGCTTTTGCGAACATGTCGATTGACCATGACGCAGTAATAGTTGGATCCGGACCGAATGGTCTCGCGGCGGCGATCACACTGGCGCGCGCGGGATGTTCGGTTGTTGTTTACGAGGCCAATGCGACAATCGGCGGTGGTGCGCGTTCGGCCGAACTCACTCTGCCTGGCTTTCTGCATGACGTCTGTTCGGCAGTTCATCCGCTTGCAGCAGGGTCGCCTTTTTTCAAAACGCTGCCGTTGCAACGCTTCGGTCTTGAATGGATCGAGCCTGCAATTCCATTGGCGCATCCGCTCGATAACGGCTCCGCTGTCTCTCTCTGCAAAGACATAGATCTGACGGCGGAAAAATTGGGCGAAGATTCGGGCGCCTATCGCCGCTTGATGAGACCGCTGGCGCGGAACTGGGAAAATCTGTCGATTGAATTTCTGCAGCCAATGTTGCATTGGCCACAGCATCCGATAACGCTTGCGCACTTTGGAGTCCTGGCGCTTTGCCCGGCAACGTTGCTGGCGAAGCTTAGATTTAAAGGCGAACGAGCGCGCGCTCTTTTCGCGGGGATTGCCGCGCATTCGTTTCTGCCACTGGAGGCGCCGGTCTCGTCAGCATTCGCGTTGGTGCTGGGCCTTGCAGGACACGCGGTCGGCTGGCCAGTTCCCCGCGGCGGGTCGCAGCAGATTTCGAACGCGCTTGCCGATTGTCTGCGTGAGCTTGGCGGTAAGATTGAAGTGAATCATCGGATCGAGAATCTTCGTGACTTGCCGAGATCTCCCGCAGTTCTTCTGGATGTTTCCGTGTGGGAGTTTTTGCGAATCGCTGGTCACGAAATGCCATCGGGGTATCGCCGCAGACTGGAATCCTTTCGACACGCGCCTGGAATTTTCAAAATCGATTATGCATTAAGTGAGCCGATCCCATGGAAAGCGGAAGACTGCCGTCGTGCAGGCACAATTCATATCGGCGGCGGCATAGACGAAATTGCGGCGGCGGAACGCGAGGTTGCGCGCGGAAGAATTCCCGAGCGCCCGTTTGTGCTGGTCGCGCAACAAAGCTTGTTCGATGAAACGCGAGCGCCGCGTGGTCAGCACACGCTCTGGGCGTACTGTCATGTTCCGTTCAACTGCGACACGGATATGTCGGATCAAATCGAATCGCAGATCGAGCGATTCGCGCCCGGTTTTCGCGATTGCGTTCTTGCTCGCCATACAATGGCTGCGGCTGATCTTGCCAAATCAAATCCGAATCTCGCAGGCGGCGACATCAACGGCGGGCGCAGCAAATCTAACGCAATTGATCGCGCGACCAGTTTTCAGTCCAACGCCTTACCGCACTCCTTTGCCTGGCGTTTATTTGTGTTCGGCTTCCACGCCTCCCGGCGGCGGTGTGCACGGCATGTGTGGTTATCACGCTGCTCGCGCGGTATTACGTGAAGTTCTGAGCGCGCGATGAAAAATTGTCTGAAGCGGGCGCACGTAAAAGCACCACAATCGCCAGATTGGACTTTGAGTTTCAACATCCATTAACTTCGGCGGTCGAAACTAAGAGATATGAAAACAAAAAACCTATCAACCATAATGCTCGTTAGCGCCGGTCTGGCAATCGCTGGAATTGTTCAGGCGCACGAAGGAAAACACGAAGAACAAACCATCAACAGCGCTGAGGTTCCTGCCGCGGTGCAGCAAACTGCAAAAGCTGAGGCAAAGGGCGCAAATATTGTGCGTTGGGAAAAAGAGGGCACGAACTACGAAGCCGTGATCAACGAGAATGGTAAAGAGATTGGTATCGCCATTAAGCCGAGTGGCAAGATGTTGAACAGGCAGGACGAGGCAAAGGAGCACAAGGAAGAAGGCTCCAAGTACTAATCAGAGGCTGGATCGCGTAAAGGACGATGAGGAGGTCGGCCTGACGCGATCAGGGTGGAAGCGCGGCAAAGCGACGTCATCTAACGCTTCTTCGCCGCTTCGCATTGCGCGGAGAAATTGCACGCGCTCGGTTCAGCTGATCGGATATCCGAGCGAGTATTTCCGCGATGCTCAGCCAACATTTCGCTACAGACGTGTTCAGCGAGGCAGCGATTACTGTTCGGAGAAACGGTCTCAACTTGCTGGGCGATGGAGCCGGCGAAGGAGATTTTTGTGTTCGCGTTTTTGCGGCCGCTTTCTTCGGGGCCTTGGACGGTGGCGGCGTCGGAAGCTGCCACTCAAGCTCTTGCTTCGCGTATTTTAAGCGCGACCTGGCATCGGCGTCGTTTGGTTTTAGTTGGAGGACCTTGCGAAAATCATCGGCCGCTTTGGCGTACTCCTTTGTCAATCGGTATGTGAGGCCGCGCTGGCGATATGCTTCGGGATCCTTTGGGCGCGCCTCGATGACTTTCGTGAGATCGGCAATCGCCAGGTCGTTCTTGCCAAGATTCCTATAGGCATAGGCTCGGCGCTCATATGCGCCTAGGTCCTTAGGCGACCTCTCAATCACCTTCGAGTAATCCTCTACGGCCTTCTTCCATTCGTTCTTGGAAAGATACGCGTAAGCGCGGTACCGCTGCGCACTTTTATTCTTGGGATCGAGTTCCATCGCCCGCGTGAGATCGTGGATGGCTGAATCGAACTTCTTTTGCTCGATTTCAATCTGACCTTTCGCTGCATATGCGTCAGCGTCTTTCGGGTGCAGCTCAATTATTTTCGATAAATCTCCGAGCGCTTGCGCCTGTTTACCGCTCAACCTGTAAGCCATGGCGCGATTCTCGTAGTTCTTCGGGTCATTCGGCTGCGCTTTGATCGCCTTCGTGAATTCGCTGATCGCTTTGTCGTATTCCTTGTCTCGCGCATATCTGACCCCGCGGTTGGTATGTCCACCCGGGTCCGATCCCCGAGAGCGCGCATGCGCCAGATCAGGCGCCGCCCATGCGAGCACAACGGAAAAGGCGATAACAATGCAGCGTCTCAAAATCAAGTTCATGTTTTCAACATCCTTTCTGAATCCCCCGCGTGCAATCTAAACTGATCTGGCCAAAGACTGAATCGTTAAGCGACACAAAAGTAACGTCGCAGCGCTCCTTCTCGGACGTGTTAGGGCCGAGGCAAAATTCACGCAAACGCCCGCGCGCAAGAGTAAATAATTCCGCCAATAATTGCTCGACGCCGCCGTCACCATCTCCAGGCGCGTCCCCAGGGCGACCCAGCGTCGTGCCCAACACACTCAAGCTGCTCGTTTACGGTCCAACTGAATCCGTGAAACATTAGAATGTGCGACGATTAACGATTGCGATGTTGGTCGCATCCGTCGGCAGGAATCGCGTTTGGCCAAGGCGGACCGCCGATGATCACGGACGATCCAGGGACGCCTGGAAACGGAAATGGGAAGACAATCTGGCGATCATATTCGGACATCGCCCGAATGAGACCTCGATCGATCTGCCAGAGATCGATCTCAATTACGGCGTCGGCGACCATATTCAGCTCACATTACAAACTGCGCCGGTACTTCTTAAGCGCAGCGGTCATGGATTAATCGGCGGAATAGGTGGAACTGAAGCGGCGGTGAAATGGCGTTTTCTCGATGAAGCAACCAGCGGTTTCGACATGTCGATGTTTCCGCGCGTAATTTTTAACGTTGCGCAGTCATCAGTGCGCCGCGGTCTCGCTGAAGACGGCACACGCTTTCAAATTCCATTTCAAGCTGCGAAAGCGTTTGGCCGATTGCATGTGGATGCTGAGCTCGGTCCGCGAGCGAGCACCGTTGGTCGAAGCGAATGGTTATCTGGAGTTGTTTGCGGGTTCGATCTTGCTAAAACAACAATGCTGATGGCGGAGCTTCATGACGAATCGCGAATGAATTTCAGCCGTGACGTGCTCACGCTGAATTTGGGTTTACGGCATGAGTTCACCGAAAATTACCTACTAATTCTATCGATGGGACACGAGCTTCGGTCGCCTGATCAGCCGACAGCGCTCATTGGCTATTTCGGAATGCAGTTCATTTATTGAATGAGGTCAATGCGCTTTTGAAGCGGGCTTTTGCGGGAACGATCAGAATCAATGCGACGATCACCACGAGCAGTGCGAGCGATGCGGTGTAACGGCTCAGAGCCAGGCCGCCTTCCGCGATCGGCTTGTCGAGAAAATCGCCGAGAGTGGCTCCGAGCGGGCGCGTCAAAATGAATGCAGCCCAAAACAAAATGACGCGCGAAAAGCTCGTGAAGTAGTAAAGAAGAGCCGTCAACAAAAGTAACCCGCCAAAAACAGCTGCAGCGCCGAGATAGCCCATTTCATTTGTGTCGGCCACCCAATCGCCCAGTGCCGTTCCCAAAGTCTGTGAGAACATGATCGTCACCCAATAAAAAATTTCGACCTTCGGCGTGCTCACCGTTTCGATCGAGATGCTCCCGGTCGACCAGCGCCAGATCAGAAGCGACGCAATCACACAGATAAGCAAGATGGTTGAACCGCCGGTATAACCAATGCCGAGCGATCGCGTGCAATAATCGGCCAGCGTCGTGCCGACGGTCGTCGTCGCAACAATGGTAAGCCAGTACAGGAAGGGATGAAATTTTTTGGCCCTGATCTGCACCAGGACCGCGACGATAAAAATGACCCCGAAGATTCCCGTCCCGACGAGGTAGCCTGTTCCATTCGACTCGGAAGTCGTTTCGCCGAGCCACGACATGGTTACGGCGTCGCCACCAGTTTCGCCGAGCGTTGTGGCGAGGATCTTAACAATCCAAAACAGAAAGGTTACCTGTGGTACCTTGGCAACGAGTTCCGCTCTTTCTTCGTCCATTTTGTTCTCCGAAAAAACTGTCGGCTATCGGATTTGCTTGTTCATTTATGGGCCGATTGTTGCAGAGAAATCGAGCCGGACAAGGCCGGTGCGCGCGGGCCACGAGTGAAAAGCCGCCGCAACTTTTGGTCTTACAGCGACTTGAATAACGCGAGCGAATCCGACAAAAGTCGGACGTGCCGGCGCTGAAATCTCTCGCTGCTTTCTTCGGACTCAAACGCAATCTCGTCATTCTGCTCATCGCCATTTCTGTCATTGGCGCGGGCGAAGAGCTTTGGATGCGTTTTGTGCCGAAGTATCTGCAAGCACTCGGCGCGACGGTTTTCGTTATCGGCCTTTACGATGCGCTGCGTACTTTGCTGGGTGCGGTCTACGCATATCCCGGCGGAGTAGTCGTAGACCATTGGGGACATCGGCGGGCATTCATCATTTTTAATGTGGTCTCGATTGCCGGTTATTCGCTGGTCCTGATCATTCCAAATTGGGGCGGAGTGATCGCTGGAATGTTTTTCTTTCTTTCATGGAGCTGTTTTTCGTTGCCGGCAACGTTTTCGCTTGTCGGTGCTGCGCTCGAAGCGAACCGCCATTCCATGGGTATAGGCGTTCAATCAGTGATCAAACGATTGCCGATCATGGTCGCGCCCATTTTGGGGGGGATGTTGATCGATCACTTCGGAATCATCCCCGGCGTGCGAATTGCGCTCATCGTCTCGATTTGTCTCTCTGCTCTCACGATTTTGGTCCAGCGCCAATTCCGCGAAGACTCCGTTAAATCGCGAGTCGTCGCTGCCAGCGCGCCGGCAGCAGGGCGCTGGAGTCTCTGGCGGAGCTTGCGTCAATTCAATCCGCCGATGAGACGTTTGCTATTAAGCGACATTTTGATTCGTTTTTGTGAACGAGTTCCCTATGCGTGGATCGTAATTTTTGCGATGGACTACGTAGGCATGAGCGCTCAGCAAGTGGGGATTCTCACGACCATAGAAATGCTCGCCGCCACATTGTGTATTATTCCCGCCTCGCATTATGCCGATCGATATGGGCGCGAGCCGTTCGTAATCGTGACCTTCATCATGTTCACGCTTTTTCCGATCAGCTTACTGATGTCGCGCAGTTTTTCGGCTCTGGCCATTGCGTTTACGATCCGCGGGCTAAAGGAATTCGGCGATACGTCCCGTAAAGCGCTAATCATTGGTTACTCTGATTCCGAACGCCGCGGGCAAATGATTGGGGCGTATTATCTGGTCCGCGACTTGGTAGTGAGCAGCGGCGCAATTCTTGGCGCATATCTGTGGAAACTCGGACCCGCACTGAATTTTCTCGGAGCAGCGGCCCTTGGAATGGCGGGAACAATTTTCTATGTCAGAACGACTCGGCGAAACAGGCAATCAGCGTTGACGCTTTGAAAAAGAGTTGAAGTTGGCTCGAACCATGAATCGGCGGCCTGTAAAAAGCGCGCTTCGCTCGGAAGACATAATAGCTGATGTCGATTTTGCTTTTTCGAATCGCAGCTGCGCTTTGCTTCCTGGCGGTAGCACTGGGAGCGTTTGGTGCGCACGCCTTGCGAGCGACTCTTGAAGGGCGGGGGATGGTCGATGTCTGGAACAAGGCGGTGTTTTACCAGTTCGTACATGCGATAGCGCTCCTCGTGCTTGCGCTGTACGGGACAATCAACCGTGGGGCGTGCTTACTGCTGCTGATCGGGATTTTGCTGTTTAGCGGTAGCTTGTATCTGGTCGCCCTAACAAATCAGCGGTGGCTCGGTGCAATTACTCCGTTGGGCGGTTTGTGTTTCCTTGCCGGTTGGGCGTGGCTTGTCATTACGTCGCCGAAGTAGACACTGTCGCGAACTCAGCGCGCCGGCACCGTTGCCCTTACTAGTCGTGGCTCACAAGCCAGTTTGCCTTTTAAACGTAACGCAGAAAAACTATTCCAGAAGCCTTCTTCTGGTATACTGGCCGCTTGATGTTTGAGGCGGTTTCTGAAGCGGAGCGCGACGTCATCACGGTAGTCGTATTTATCGTGACGTTTTTTGTCGCCCTTGGAATTGGGCGCTTCTTAAAGCGTCGCGCTGGTGTGCGGCTGGGCCTGCTGTTCCGGCTCTTCTGTTTAATAGTCGCGTTTTATGCGGCCATTGCGGTGTACGGGGTTCATGCGTCGTGGCGACACCATATCGGCGCAGCAGCGATCCTGTTAAGCACGGCGCTGGTTGTGGCGCTCGTGAATCGCTACGTTTGGGATTTTTACTTCGAAACGAAACGGGGGACAACCATTCCCCATTTTCTTCGCGAGGTCGTCGGCGGAATTATCTTTTTGATTGTACTGCTCTTTGTCCTGAGCTACGAATATCACGCAGAAGCGCAACTAAAGGGATTGCTCGCGGGCTCCGGAGTTCTCGCAATCATCGTCGGTTTCGCCGGACAGAATCTGTTCGCCGGAATCATCGGCGGCATAGCGATTCAAATTAACCGGCCGTTCAAGCTCGGCGATTGGTTGAAGGTAGGCGACACCTATGGCGAAGTGCGTGAGATCAACTGGCGTTCCACACGGCTTTGCACGAACGACGATATTTATCTCGACATCCCGAACAACGAGATGGTGAGCCACCAGATCGTTAATCTCCACTATCCCACTGAAGTTCATGCTATGCGCGTCCGAGTGGGCATCGATTATACTGTGCCGCCTAACCGCGTAAAAGATGCGCTCGGCCGCGCTGCACAGAGGGCCAAAAACGTTTTGCCAAATCCGCCTGTAAGGGTGTTCCTGGTGGACTTCTCCGATTACTCCATGACTTACGAGATCAAATTCTATATGGGTAATCACTCCCGGATCAATGAGACCAACGACTCTGTGCGCAGTAATGTCTGGTACGAGTTGAAGCGCCAGGGCATCACCATTCCTTTCCCTATTCGCACACTGCACGTTGAACGGAAAAAAGGGGCGGCTCTTCAGGAAGATCAGGCAGAGGCATTTTCTATTCTGCGCGGAGAACGACTCTTTGACTGTCTTTCCGAAGATCAACTTAATCACATGGTCAATCAGGCGCGTCTCAAACTTTTCGGTCGTGGCGAACCGGTGATTGAGGAAGGCGCCGCGGGCGAGTCGATGTTCGTGATGCTGCGGGGGGCAGCGAACGTTCTCGTGTCAAAAAACGGATCGAAGATCCAAGTCGCAACTCTGGGGGCGGGCGATTGTTTCGGCGAAATGTCGCTGCTCACTGGCGAACCCCGCAGTGCTACCGTCCGCGCAGACGGCGATTGCTACGTCATGGAGATCGGAAAACTGGTGATGGCCAAAGTGCTAAGCGGCGCGCCATCCTGTATGGAGCAATTGAGTCAATTGCTTGCCCAGCGAAAAATGGAAACCGAAGGGATCCTGAAAGAAGCTATAAGTGCGGACGAGCATGCATTAACAGAACGCCAATATACGGCCACCTTTCTGCACCGGCTCCGGACGTTTTTCCAACTGTGAGATTTCGCTTTGGGCAGATCTTCGCTCAGAATGACATCACTGCCGAAGGTGTACTGAAATTCGGTGGACGAGGCATGAAATCCGATTATAGGGCTTTCGGGGGATGTGGAAAAAATGAGCGAGGACCGATCCAGGGCAGACTATTCGAGCAAGAGTTTGCGCATTCTTGTCGTGGAGGATCACAGCGACACGCTCCAGGCTCTATCCCGGCTTCTGAATCATTTCGGGCACAATATTTCCACCGCCGATAACGCCCGCGGCGCGCTGGACATGATCAAGGCCAAAGAATTCGACGTCGTATTGTGTGATATCGCATTGCCAGACGGGAATGGCTACGATGTTGTCGTGGAAGCGAAACGAAAAGGAGCCATCAAAGCCGTGGCGATATCTGGCTTTGGCGCGCATGACGATATTGAGCGAGGCAGAAAAGCTGGCTTCGATTTCTATCTGGCGAAACCGGTGGATTTTCACGAGCTTCGCACTGTTCTGGGTCGGATTGCGGCGTGAGCTGCGTCTCGGATTGCCTGTAACCATGCATAGGCGTTGACTTTGCCCAATTGACACATTATGTTGTGTCAATTGAATCAGGCCCATACAACTTATGAAAACAGCAATTGCCGATAAGAATGCAGTTGTTGGAACGTCCACGCATCCAACTGAACTCATTCAAAAAATTCAGAAAGGCTTGCGCTTTTCTGAGTTGAAGACTTTGCAAGACACTCTCGACCTGCCGTTTGAGAAGCTCGCGGCGAAACTTTGCATCTCGCGTTCCACTCTGCAGCGGCGCAAAACTGCGGGCCGACTCTCTCCGGACGAATCGGACAAGGTTGTTCGTTTCTCGCGGTTGCTCAGAGACGCAACCACAGTTTTCGGTGATGCTGAAAAAGCGCGGGCATGGCTTAAACATCCGCAAGTCGGTCTCGGCGGCGCAGTCCCGCTCGACTATGCTAGCACTGAGACAGGCGCACGCGAGGTCGAAGACTTGTTAGGGCGCATCAAATACAGTGTTTATACCTGATGCCATCTGCGTGGCGAATTGTTCGCGCGGCACACGTTAACAGCGCATTTACCGGCGAAGGCGCTCGCGTCTATGGTGGGCGATGGAACTCGCGAGGCACTCCGGTAATCTACGTCAGTGAACACGAATCGCTGGCGGCTTTGGAATTGTTTGTGCATCTGACGCCACTCTCACCGGACGATTTATACCGTTCGTTTCGACTGGAGTGGGAGGACAGGCTCACACAATATTTTGCCGTCAAAAACCTGCCGGCGAATTGGAACGCGGAACCGCCGACGATCCAAACTATGCAAATCGGCGATGATTGGGTTAAGGCGGGAAAGTCCGTGGCCCTGGGAGTGCCCAGCGTGTTAACCACGAGCGAGATGAATTTCTTGTTGAATCCCAACCATCCGGATTTCAAAAAAATCAAGATTAGCCAGCCGATCGACTATCGGTTCGATTCCCGCCTGTTGAATCGTTGACGTTTCGTACTTGGTAGGCCGCGACCGCCGGGCGCGCCGCGAAAGACTCACAAGATTGGAAGCGTTCCCGGCGGGAATCGAACCCACATTTAAGGTTTAGGAAACCCTTGTTCTATCGTTGAACTACGGGAACAATGGATTTTTGTTTGTGTAGTTTGTGTACCTGTTTAATGGCGGAAAAAAGCGGAATTCATAAAGGGATTAAAGGTTCCAAAGTTGGATAGAATCTTTATCGCTATCTAGTCGGTCGTTATTATCTGCTAGTCTAAAAGGGGCGGCAAGCAGTTTCGCTAAAGTTATCAAGACGATGGATGCAGCGTCGCGAAACGGCGGCTGCGGGAATTTCAAAAACAAAGCGCGGCCGTAACGACCCATGGAAGGAATAGCTCGTCTGCTTGTTTTGAGCACGCGCAGAGCGCTGCTAGCAGGCAAGATTGCCTGCTTAAGACACGTCGGCGGCCGACTTGAAAATAGAACAAAACAAAACGACTCGCGTCGAAGAGCCCGTAGTCCGAGTGATCACGGCCAAAGAGATTGACGCCCCGACGACAAAGGAACCAACAGTCATTCACCGCATTGGAAAATCCCAAGTGTGCCGGTGAAAGATATCCCGATGCGCGGGAAATAGCGGATTCTGGATAAAGCGTGCGATGCACTGAAGCGGAAGAAAGAGCCGAAAACCGGGCTTTCTGATACCTTAAGGAACAATCTCGCGCTTCGATCAACGAGCTGCGACTCGGTCCACCACTCCACGGGGGAAGCGCCGGACTTGCAGGAAAAACTGGCGAATTAAGGTTGTAGAACTGGCAGAAGCAAGAAACAGGATCGCTGGCGCGATACAACATGAGCATGAGAAATGTTCCTGATTACGGGCGGCGAAACGGGAACAAAAAATTACGAGGCGCGTACAACCGCTATTGCTCCGCTAAGGTAGATATATTGAAATCGATGCGAAAACGAAAATCGTTGGCATCGGACAATAGGCGATAATTCGATATTACAAAGCGCGCTTGCAGATCAAGCGCGCGTGTGAACGACTAGGCTTGCCGCGATTTGGACACCACACATGCGTCAGGTTTTCTGTTAGAATGAGATCGAAACGGGCTGCGAGTTCAAAGTGATTGCTGGATGGCTCGGTCATAAAAACGGCGGAGTTTTGGTCGCAATGAGCATCCGAGCACATTCGGAGTGAACACAGCGCAGCTATGGCTCGGCGGATGATCTATGACGCTGAATTGGAGCGCAGGAGTCAGCAACTTCGCGTCCAATCTTAAACTGCGACCTTCGGACGTGATCGACAAAAGCGTGGAAGCCCAAAGCCAGTTGCGACAAGCATGAGGCGTCAGCATGGATTGATGTGCTGGCACTTTAAGGACAATTGCGAGTAGGAATATTATGATAATATTTGTTTATAGCTTGGGTTTTGTATGTTAAAGCTTTGGGTAGTTGGAATTAGAGTGGGATGCTGTTTAGATTAGATTATGTGGTGGTAGCACTGTGTTACTTGATTTTTGGTTGCAGTGGGTTTTGTGTGGGTAATCACTTACGGTGTGAAAGGTGTGTGAGTGGAATGTTTTTAGCAAATGGCTTTAGGTAATTTAGTGGTTGGAATGCTGTGATGTTTGTTTGGGGGTTTTTTTTTACAGATAGCTTGGTATTAAGAAGCTCAATTGGGTGGATAAGGTTTTGGGGTGTTTGTCGCTGTGTAAATTATAATTACAGTTGTCGTCTGGAAGAGAAAAAAACAGACAAAGCTCCGATCGATACTGCTAGATCCAATATGGATAGTCGGGTATATTCACACTCGGCACGTTGATAAAACTAATCCGCGAACCAAACGTGGACGGTTTAGTTACTCGGTAGTGCGGCTCTTTTGTATGTGACAGAAACAACAGTGCCATTGACTGGACGATCGCAAGGGGATGGTGATGGATGAACATTTGAGATGGTGCGAAATTAGGGTGTTGTTTGCTGTTCTTGTAGTGTGCGCTGTGCTGCTGAATGTTAGTCGTGTTTGGGCACAAACAGATCTGGTCTTCTTCCTCCTGTGGTGGGAGGTGGGTGGTTTGTAACAGCAATCGTAAAGAGTTCGGTAGCAGGGTAGGATATGGGGGTGCTCAACTTGCTTAGCTAAGGACGGATTAATAGGCTCAGTGCTGTTACTGTCTCATATCGGATAGTGCAGTATGCGTGACAAGCGAAGAAAGTTTTTCAAACCCGATGCCGGGGAGCGGATTCAGATAAAGCGCGACCTAACGATGGATAGTTACCGAATCCAAGACAAATCCCTTCTCCAACGCAAGATCAGCGCGCAGCGATGCGTTGAAGTGTGAAGAGTAGGGTAATGCTGGATCCCAGCAACATCGAGCAGCCCGATGGTGCATGAAAGATCCAAGCGTGAAATGTAAACTGCGGATGTGTTGTGATGAGGTGAGTGGAGCATGGAGCGAGCGTGGTGACTGGTAAAAAGTGTTTTGAGGTTGAGGAGTTTTTATAAGCTGAAGGGAGCGGATTTAAGCGCAACGTGAGCGTTTGAAGGGTATGGCTTGGCACTAGCGGCGCGGTTAGCGAGAGAGGCTGGCAAGGTGGATAAATAGAAGATTAAAGCGATACCAGATTTGCTGGGTTAAAGGAAGAGATTAACACAATGCAACGGTGTTGCTGGTAAAGTTCAAAAGGCTTTGCAGGCGGCGACGGCGCTGCCTCTGGTGTGGAAGCGAGGTGTTCAGGTATACGGATGGTTTAGAATACTTATAAGTTTAGGGATTGATCGGCCTTGAAGACAACAAAAGCACCGATCTGTTTATGCGAATATGACGGCGTGGATCGAAAAAAGAAACGTGCACCGTCACGCGTAAGACGATGATGTCGATCAAATAAGCGTTACCAGGACAAAGCAGATTAACGATAGACATTGAAGACCGTGGAGCTAGGAAGCGAAGTTCCGGATTATTTGTAGTCAGGAGGCTTAAAGATTTGCAGCAGAGGCAGGTCGCGACGAATACAGCCGGCCAAGGTATAGCAAGCCGAATTAATCGTGTGGCGAGACGAGAACGCTCGATGCATGAATGAGCAGAGAATATTCTACGACGCGCCGAAAGCTGGCGCTTAATCGCGAAGAAGCGGCGGAGGCCCTCGACGTAATCCCTCAACGTTGATGCCTCAACGTGGCCTTCTGGGTTAGCGGGCATGCGAGGCTCTCTTTAGATGCAGAGATAGAGAGATTCATTCGCTAGAAATAAGTGTGCGTATCAGCGTCGGAGCGGTTGGGGCTGAGAAAGAGAAGAGCGCGGGTGCGGCGCGCAAGCGCCGCACCAGCGCACTGTTTAAAAGCAGTAATTGCATGGAAGAACAAATCGGAAGCCGCTGTTTGCTGCACAGCAGAATATGCGCGGCTACGTGAAAAAAGAGAGCGAGAACGGCATCGGAGACTCACCGCGACCACAGAGGATGAGTGTCGATCGCTAAGAGAACGTCAGCGTCGATGGAATTAGTTAATGACAAATTTAGTTAGTGTTTGTGGAAAAGCGGAGTGTGGGTTACGGGAGCGCCAGATGCGGACTGGAAATTGGCACGGCCATGCCCTGGTGGATATTGGTTTTGATTTCAGACCGGAAGACTAATTCGAGGAAGTGTCTCGGAGAAATTACCGGAATGGAGATGATCGTGTCCGCGAGTTGAGGAAGCAGCTGCAGACAAAGCGCCACGGTATGGTTTCGGTCGAACGGAATTGTGCGATCAGGAGCAACAGCGAATGCAATCAAATGCCAAACGAGTTATCTGGCTAAAGCGTTACCTACCGAAGTTTAAGACGATCGGACAAGAATGAAGAAACGGCTCTTTGGCATGTGGGGCTGCGTACGAAGAGCCTACTCGCGTTTTGATTGGGTGAGCGGGCGAATAGTCCGAAAGAAAAAGGCGTGGTTAGGGTGGGCGCACGGCTTGGAAGGAGAGGATGCGTTTAGCCAGCGCTACGGAAATAGATGGTGGTTCAGGCTTGGTGAAGCGCTGATGCGGGTAATTCTGCCCGAAGAGTGGTATCAGCTGAGGCGAGGTGGCGGGTTGGAATGGGATGACGTAGGCAGACAAGCGTATCAGAGCGACCTGGAGCGATATGGCGATCTCGATTCGGTCGAATCTCGCCGGCGTCAATCACGTTTGGATTTCTTTTTAGCCGAAGCGGAGTGGGATCGGCTGGAACTCAACGCTCAGGCGATGCGTGCCGCAATGGAAACAGCGGCGACATAGAACAAAGGGAAAGTGAGGTGAGGGATGATAGTTAGATCAAAATTGATCCAGCAATGTGGCTTGTGCGCTCGCTGGACTCACGATGGGGACCATATTCCGAGCGGGAATCGGGACCCGGAGACCGGAATTACACCAATGGACAACTTCATCTGTTGGCACTGACGAGCGTGAGGCGCGGGGAGCGTTCATGCTGATGGGGAGAGCAGCAGAGAAATGGCTGGTCGAGACAGCGGCCTCAGACGGTACTGTGGCTAAAGCTACGGTAGAAGAGCATCCGGGAGCGCTGTTCCCCTCTAGAGTTTTTGGCGACATCTTTTTGGGCAATGCAAAGGTGGCGCTAAGGCTCGTTTGTGCTGCATGTGTGTATGCGCCAGGGAATCGCGAAAACTTATCTTGAACCATGTTGATTATTGCGGATAAGCGACGAATCGGATGGAGCTAAGGCCTCAACAAGAAAAAGACGAACTGGATAGGGTAATGAAGGAAAGACCGTAAGAGTCAGCGTCAGGCAACGGCGGCTCGGGCAGTCCAAAAGGAAGAGCAGCTAATCGAGGCGCGTAGCTCGCTTCTGAAAACTATCCTAAGTTTCAAACATTTTCTAAGTAGTGGGTTCGAGCCAACCATATGGGATGCAGAGATAGTTGTATGCTTTGCAGATGTGCGTGGGTTCACTGTGTACTGCCGGAAACTTCAAGAACAGATGCAGGATCGTAAGATCCAGAATTTCTTGCGCGACTATTTTAAGATTTTCAATGAAGGCCTATTAGGGGTGCTAGGCAATGACAATTACGACGTAGAAACCGAGATTGGAAGTCAGCTCGTGCCGACGATGTATAAGAACCTAGGCGACGGATTAATGATCGTCTGGGAGATTACACCTGGACTGGACAATCTGTTGAGGGAATACGCCGCAACCGCAGTGCGCTGCTACATAACCGAGGCGATGGAAGAAGCGTTTTATTCTAGATTTAAGTCGCTTAGTCCTGTCGAGATCGACGCTTATTCCCGAGAGGTCACTAAACTTCGCATAGGGTTTGGTGTAGCAAAGGGGCATGCATGGCGTCTCGACTTGGAAACAACATCGATTATGCAGGATCAATCATTAATCTCGCAAGCCGGCTTGCCTCTGTGGCTCGGCCGAGCGGCATAATAGCGCATTATGACGTGTCACCATGGATGTTTGATCAGATGGTCGAAGACAAGTTCGGAAAGATTGTCGCGTTAAGTAAGATCAAGAGTTATGAGCGCGGAATTAAGGTATGGTGTAGTCCAGATGTGAGAATAACCAAGGAAATGCTTTCGCTTTCCGATCTTCAGTGATGAATGTATTCGAGAAGGTGAATGATTACGTCGCTGGTAATCAATCCGAGCGCATACGCGTTCTTGCAGGTGGAAACTGTAGTATTGATCTTACCTAACCAGTCCCAAAAGCCCCGTACGATCGGATCGTCCTTCTCCGGCAATACGATGCAGCTACATGAATGCCGTCCCGTAAGCTTCTTTGATTGCGCGATCGAGTTCGTCGGCGCCGCCGAGCTTGTAATTTTTGACAGCGGCTTTGATGCGTCGGATAGAATCCAAGAGCAGGGTAGTTAATTCCGCCGGCAAGTCAGCAGATCTGATTTGATCTTCGAGTTTTTCAGCGTCGCTGTAGAGCGCGTCTAACTCTGTCTGTTCAATGAGCAACTCAGGCTGTTCCTGATCGAGGGCATCTGAAGCGAGATTTAAGATATGCAGTGGGCCGCCGCCGAGCTGTTGTGCGATCTGGTTTGTGGTAGTGTCTAGTTGCATGTGCTGAAGAGTTGTCACAATCGGTCTGATACAACTCATGTACGTTTGACGTTTGTGGTGTTTCATCGTCGTAAACCTGCGCTCGGTTACCGCAACGTGGTCAACAATCCGAGAAGGGTCGCAGCAGGGTCCAGATCATTTGTTTGATCGCGCACGCGAGAGCTACGGACGAGTTAAAACCGAAACTGTTTATTATGGTAATCCTTTACGCCAGCGGCGGTGAGAATACTGTGCAGCCGTTTTGCGGGGTTTGTGAGGGTTTTTTGGTGGGGATCGTTCAATTGGGCTGTGAAGGTAATCCTATTGCGACGAAACAAGGCGTTGTGCAAATCGTGATCGACGTTTTTGTGTCACCCATTGTGTCATCCGGGGCAGCAAAAATGGGCGAAGTCATGATTAGCAGTGAGGAAGGGAACAACTGTTCAAGAGATTCGAATACAGTGAGTTGCGCATCCCTGACGACGTTAGCAAATTGGTGCAGAAATGCCGTTTTGGCATTAGGAAATCCTTGTTAACGATGATCTCCCAATACGCGACTGAATTCTGACTGTTTTTCTCTCCACACGGCAATGAGAAAGTGATATACCCGATCGCGATGATGCGGTTTGCAACGCTTATCATCGCAGTGTCGTTCTGCAGCAACGCAGCATTGGCGCCACTAGTCACGTTTGAATCGCCTCGCGAATAGATGCGCACAGGTATCCCCAAAGAACTCCTTCTCCGGCTTGAAGGGGCGCAATGAATGAATTCTTCCAGCGATTGAAGCAGCGCAAGCTCGTCCAGTGGGCTATCGGTTATGTCGGTGCGACGTTTGCATTGTTGCAAGGACTCCTCATCGTGGATCGCAGCATTCTAGTTGGACAAAGGGGGTGCGGCGCGGGATCACCTTGGCTTTGGTCATTGGCTATTTTGTGACTTTAGTTTTGGCCTGTTATCACGGGGAGCGTGACGCGTCAGAACGTTACTGGCACTGAGCTTCTCATCATTCGGTTAGTCTTGGCGTTGGGGGGTGGATTCTTCTGGCGTTTCGCCTACTGCAAGCACTCTCGGGACAGACCCCGCTCCCTTTGCCTAACGAAAAACAACCGCGCCGGCCGTAACCATTCCCGCCAAGTCGATTGCGGTTCTGCCGTTCGAAAATCTGAGCGAGGATAAAGCCAATGCCTATTTTGCTACGGGGATTCAAAACGAAATCCTAACCCGGCTCGCGAAAATCGGTGCACTCAAGGTGATCTCGCATACTTCAACGCAGCAATAACCCGCCCGACCAGGTAATCTGGCTGAGATGGCTCGTCAGCTTGGTGTTGGAAATGTCCTCGAAGGCAGCGTGCAGAAAGCAGGCGATCGGGTGCACATCAATGTGCAACTCATTCGCGCAGCAACTGACGAACATCTTTGGGCCGAGAGCTTCGATCGCAAACTGGAGGATATTTTCGGTGTCGAAGTCGAAGTCGCCGCCTCGGTGGCTGGGGCGTTGAAAGCGACGCTTACAGGCGCAGAACATAGTGCGCTTCAACAACGGCCAACAGATAAGCCAGATGCTTACGACGCGTATCTTCGCGGACTGGCTTACAGTCTTCGTCCAGGCGTCTACGAATCTGATATTCTCAACGCCATCAAATATTTCGGCCAAGCGGTGGCGCTCGATCCCAAATTCGCGCTCGCGTGGGGGTGGCTGGCGCGCGAAAACGCGCTGGGTTATCAATGGGGCATCGGTAATGACGTTCCTGGCTTGCTTAAAGCCGCAAAAGATGCTGTAGGCAAGGTGATCGAACTTCAGCAGAATCTCGGTGAATCCCATCTGGCAGAAGGATATTTTCACTTTTATTGCGAACACAATTATGACTCGGCGATCGCCTCGTTTGAAAAAGCCCAACAACTTGCGCCTAGCGATAGCCAGATTCTTGAGGCTCTCGCCGCTGTTTGGCGGCGCAAGGGCGAATGGCAGCGAAGTCTGGAATATTTCCAACAGGCGAAGGCGCTCGATCCACGGGATGTCCAACTCCTGTGCTCCCTAGCCACATTCCATCAGGATCTGCGGCAATATTCCGCCGTATTAAACCTTTGTGACCAGGTCCTCGAAATAAGCCCTGACAATTCGGTTGCCCTCGCCATCAAAGCTTACTCTTATCAAAACGAGGGTAATCTTCCCCAAGCCGCTACACTGTTGTCGCGGCTACATTTAGAGCCGGATTCCGAGGATTTCCTGATACAGGTCGACCAGTGGAAATATGAGCGCCACTATGCGGACGCTCTTGCGGTTTTGAAAGCTGCGATTGAGGGACGCGATCGACCTTTGCGGAACTGGCAAAAAGCAAATTACACTCATGCTCTCGGGCTTTTGCAGCAATTCTCTGGTGATGCTGTCGGCGCCCGTGCTACTTGGCAGCGCGTGGAAAACGACTCGGAGGAGTTGAGGAGCTCCACCGACGACCTGGCTGCCTATCGTTTAGCGTTTGCATATGCGGCTTTGGGCGATAAGACCAAAGCATTTGCCACTCTCGACGGCTTTGAGGCGGTCAAACGGCCACTCGACGACTTACTGGTGCTGGCTCTCTTGGTCGAATGTAAGGCGAGAATTGCGGCAATCGCGGGAGACAAAAATTTGGCGCTCGAACAATTAGCAATTTCTGCGCAGAAGCCGGCTGGGGTGAGTTACGGCAACCTTAGATTTGATCCGCTATGGGACCCGCTCCGTGGCGATCCCCGGTTCGAAAAAATCGTCGCCTCTCTCGCGCCGAAAGACGCCGCTCCACCGGCGAAGTGAGATCCGGAACGTTGAAGAAACGCGTTCCATCACTCTGCTGCTCTAGAGTGATTGCGGATGACAACTCGCGGCTAAACTAACGAAATCTGTGCTGAAATTTGTGTCACCCTTTGTGTCACCCGAGCATGTAAAAATGCGCAGATTCGGGATTACGCGTGAGGAATATAACAATCAGTCAACGACTTCAAATACAGCAAGTTGAGTGCTCCTGATGTCGTTAGGCGATTCCTGCAGAAATGCGGTTTTGGCATTAGGAAACCCTTGTTCTATCCGTTGAACTACGGGAACAACACTTTGATAACTGAGGGTGACAGGCTCTTTCCGGACATACGAAGAAAACGGCAACGATTACACGCACTCAGAATAGTTGGCGAACGCGTAAACGGAAAGTACAGATTCAAGAGCCCGCGATAGGATGGCTGCGCTTTTTCGAGATGCGCCGGTCGGTATGCTCGGCGAAGTACCCGACGATCAGGATTCGGAAAGATATGGACGCGGAGAACACGTCGCTGTTTGGATTGGTATCGAACTGGCACGCCTGGTAAAAGGATCAAGGGTGAGCTTGCAGGTCTGCCAGGCAGGCCGCAACAGATTGGCAAGAAAACGCTATTCTCTTCTGAATACGAGCTTGGCCGAAAAGCTGAGCAAAGTGGTCCGACCTATTACGCAGACGTAACGTTCCAGTAATTCGTTACGAACCTGAGCGGACTAGTCGTGTTCATCTCGAAAAGAGAAACGTACCATGTTTGTAAGCGATTTGGTTGCAGCGCTTGCGATCGCCGCCGTCTTCACAATCGCGTTTTGTGGGATCCTCGGTGGTCGCAGCTTTCGGTGGAACGAGGCAGCGTTTTCGACTCAGCTACTGATTTTTTTCTCATGGGTGACGGCGGCTGGTATGGTCGTGCTTGTGCCTCTGCTTTCTCGCAGCCGTGCCTCAGCAATTGAACTCATGACGAGTATCGCCGTCTGTGCTGGCCTCGCATTAATGGCCAGCCCAAGCATACGCCGCTCTGTTCGCATCATTCTCGAGCCGGCACAGACGGCTGCACGTTTTTCAATTCTTCTCTATTTCTCAATTATTTTGTCGCTGCTTTTTTCAGCTGTTTTCACGCGCTACGCCCTTACGCATCTGTTTTGAATCGATGATCCAATTCCTGCAGTGATCGTCAACCGTTAGAGAGCCCATTAGTTATTCGTTTGTCGATCGTAGGAAATGATAAGAGAGTTGCGAGTTTCACAACAAAAGGCCTGCAAAAGACCAAACATTGTGCGCGGCAGCTGATCCAAACTCGGCGAGGAATGGCTCATGTTTTCCAGACTTAGTGAACTAACACGAACTCTCCCTTTTCGGGTCGCTCTCTGGTACGCTTCAACCTTTTTGATTAGTGCAATTCTCGTTTTATGGCTGATTTATTTTCTTTTGGGAGCTGCCATTAATCGCAAAGACCGGGATGTGATCGAGGCTCGACTTCGTGAATACCTGGCTGTGTATGATCATGGCGGCATCCCGGCGCTGCGCGACTGGACAGACAGAATCAACAAAGCGCGCGTGCAACGAATGTTTTTCGTGCGCGTAACGAAATCCGACGGAACCGTCGAAATGTCAGTCATGCCGGAGGATTGGAGCGAGCGCGATCTACATCTACTCCCAAGCTCGGCGAGCGCCACGAAATGGGTGCGCGTGGCACGTGACAGCGATGTCGATCTTACTGTTGCTTCCGCGGCTCTTCCGGAAGGCACAGTTATCCAAGTCGGTCGCAGCAGCGACAGTCGATCAAAGCTCCTGGGGAAATTCCGCGAAGTTTTCGGGATCGTCATCCTGCCTTTGATCCTGCTGGGGCTCGTCGGTGGAATGATCCTCACAAACCGCATGATGCAGCCGGTGCGGGGCGTAATTAACGCCGCAGCGTCAATCATCAACACCGGACGTATGGACGTGCGCGTCCCGGTTCGTCCTGCCAATGATGAGCTTCGCGATCTCGCCGTGCTTTTTAACCGCATGCTTGTTTGCAATGAGGAACTGTTTCGCGCGTTACGTGACTCACTCGACAATGTCGCGCACGATCTTCGCACTCCGCTTGCACGCCTTCGCGCGACGCTAGAGGTCGGCTTAAGCGATGATCGAAGCGCTGATGCGATGCGCGAAAGAATTGCACACGCGCTCGAAGAATCTGAACAGGTACAAACGATTATCACCACATTGATGGAAGTAGCCCGAGCTGAGACTGGCAGCATGCAATTGCACCTCGAGCATGCCGATCTCAGCAAGTTGATGAACGATGCCGTTGAACTCTATGCACACGTGGCCGACGAAAAGAATGTAGCTGTAGCAACGCGATTGGATGAGGGATGTTTGGCAACAGTCGATCCAACTCGCATGCGCCAAGTCTTCGCGAATCTGCTGGATAACGCGATCAAATACACCCCTTCGGGCGGCAGAATTGTCATATCAGTTGGGCACGACGATGGCGAAATCGCCGTAAACATGTGCGACAGCGGTATAGGAATTGATGAGGTTGACTTACCGCGTATCTGGGAGCGGCTTTATCGTGGCGACGAGAGCCGCGGCGAGCACGGGCTCGGACTGGGACTGAATCTTGTTAAAGCGATTGTCGAAGCGCATCACGGGCGTGTAGAGGTAACGAGCGTGCCACATCAGGGTTCAGAGTTTCGGGTTTACCTTCCGATACTAAGTCTGACGAAGCCAGATGACTGATAAGTTTCCAAGCCATTGCAAATTCGTAAGTAACTGTGTTGGTTTCAAGTGGAGCACGGGGGCCGTTTGAGGGTTTGATTGATGGCAAGCAGTAGTTTTCGCATCACTGCCGTGAGAGCGAGTTTATGCGGTTTGCCTTTGGCGCGCAGACGTTGGTAAAAGCTCGACAGGATCGGATTGAAGCGAGCAGCCGAGAATGCAGCCATATGAGGCCGCTACGCAAAGCCGGCCGTCCACCAAAGATGGCGCGTTTGCCCCGGACTGATCCACTGTCGTGATTAAATGGCGCCAGGCCGGCGAGCGCAGCGGCCTCGCGAGGATTGAGTTGGCCAAGCTCGGGCATTTGCGCCAGCAAGAGCGCTGCTGTGCGTACACCGACTCCGCTGATAGCGGTGAGTTTTTGTGCTTTGACACAGAGCATTTGGTCCTGCGCGATTAAATCGCTGATACCTCTATCGAGTGTCTTAATTTGCGTTTTGATTTTGCTAATTAGGCAGGTGTTAAAAGCGGGTAACAACATATGAACCTGTTTTTTTGCCTGAACCGTTCGTTAAAGGAGGCCATTACGCACTCGTAATTGTCACTGCCATGATCCAGTAAGGCCGATGAACGAATCGTTAAGTATGAACCCAAAATCTGACTCCCTGATATTTGTTCTGTGCCTTCTGGTTATTCTGGGCTTGTTGGTCTCCTTCCTGGTAGGTTGCTCGAAGAGCGATTCCGCCGTCTACTCTCCAACTCCAACGCCGGCCGCAACTGCGACACCGATCGTAGCGGCGACCAGCAGCCCGGTGCTGTCGCCTTCGCCGCTTCCAACCGGTTCGCCATTTGCGGATGTCCGCTTTAGGGATCTCGGAGCGAAAATGGATGCCATTTTCGCCGACACATTCAGATCTGTTGGGAGCTGGTTCGGTCAGTCAAGCCACGCCAGGTCCATCGATCTACGCGAGCAAAACGATAGATACATTGCGCGTCTTTACATTCCGCGGGGCGACACCTCGAAAGTGGATGCAAAAGTCGAAAACGGCGCGTTGCATATCACCGCACATAACCAGGGAACGGTAAACGGGAAGAGCGAGACGGAGCGCTACGAACAAACGATTACGCTGCCCAAGCCGGTGAAGACGAATAACGTAAACGTGGAAAAAAAAGACGATGTCGTTGTAATCACGATTCCGAAGGCAACAGTGAGCGCACCAACAGTGGCGGCTACAACCGCGGAGCCAACTGCAACCGCTTCTTCCAGCGGCGCTGATTGGGCAGACACAATGTTATCGCAGATGAATCAGATGCAGGCACGCCTTAATCAATCCATCCACGATATCTTCCAGAACGATCTTCAAGCCGGCGCGAGCACGGCGCAGCTCGGATCAGCAATGAACATCGAGGAGCAGCCGGACAAATATATCGTCCACTACTACTTTCCAGATCGCAATCTCTCCGACGTAAACGTGAAATTCGAAGATGGCCAGCTTCATCTATCAGCCCAGAGGCAGAAGAAGACGAGCGATGACACTACGGGCGGTAAAACGCAAAGCACGATGGTGGCACGTTACGAATCAATAACAACGCTACCTGGCCCGGTTAAGGAGAGCGAAATGAAAGTTGATCGCAAGAACGGCTCCGTGATCGTCACATTGCCCAAGGCATAACTCAGAAGGTCTTCAGCATGAAAATCGCGCTGATGGGTGGACCGAAGTGAAGTGACCTTCGGCGCCGGTTTCGCAGTCTTGGTATCGCACCGCTAATGTCTACGTGGCTTCCAGAACATAGCCCATGCCGATCCTCGTTCTGATCAGTTTGGGCATGAAACCTTTGTCTACCTTGTTTCGCACCCGGCATACCAGGGCATCTACGACATTTGTTTGCGGGTCGAAACTGTAATCCCACACGTGATTGAGAATCATCGTCCTGGTCACCACGCGCCCAGCATTGCGCATCAGATATTCGAGTAAGGCAAACTCCCGAGCTGGCAACTCAATGTTTTTTCCAGCTCGCGTTACCCTCCGACTCAGTAAATCGAGCCGGAGATCGCCCACGGTGAGTGTAGTCGGCTCGGTCTCGCGAGAGCCCCGTCGCACGAGTGCTTGTACCCGGGCCAATAGTTCCGCGAACGCAAACGGCTTTGGTAAGTAATCGTCGCCCCCGGTCTGCAATCCCTTTACCCGGTCGTCGACGCTGGCTTTCGCGCTCAGGATCAACACAGGCACGAATGACCTCTGCTTGCGCAGTTCCTCGAGTAGCGCGAGCCCATCAAGACGTGGAAGCATGATGTCCACAATCGCTGCGTCATAATCACTTCCGGTTGCCATGATCAAACCTTCCTCGCCGTCTACGCAATGATCTACTGCGAAACCCGCCTCCCGAAATCCTTTGACGATGTAGGAGGCCAGCTTTGTGTCATCCTCGATGAGAAGCAGTCGCATAAGTTCAATTTCTGTCATCAGATACGCTCCTGCCACCCAAAATCGCCTCACCAAGTTTTAGAATGAAATCACAAAGGCGGGCCAGTGGCCCAATTACTGTGCGCTCGCTTTGAGGAAGTAGGCTGGCATCTGGCATTCGATGCAAAAGAGCGGCGATACTACTTTCGGGCAGACGAAGCCTTGTCAAAAATCGCACAAAATCCTTGTTTGTAGTAACGAAGCCGCAGCCCATGCTGTTCGGCAAATAACGTGACTTCACGTTCACGGCAGTTGCCGTTGTGGGGCCAGACACCGGTTAATTCAGGTTCGTACACGGCGTAGTGCTTGGCCGACTTCAATTCCTTCGCAATTCGGCGCGCGAGTATTTGCATGCAGTCTTTCGAGTTACCTGCACAGGGCTGCGTGCCGATGTCGCTCCAGAAAAAGCTTCGCCTGCGTGGTCCGCCGCATCGGCAGACCCGGGAGCGGGTACGCGCGGGGCTCACGCTTCACCTGTGAGTGAAGCGTGAGACTCAACCAACGCACGGCTGTGGCAAGCTTATCGCGTTGCCACTCCGGATGGGGAAACTGAATGGAGTACCGTCATCAATGGCTCTGCGGCCGATGGCGGCTGCATCTTCCCGGAGAGAATATCCGTTGCCGTCACCGGCTTCCCATAGAATTCGCGATTTACGTCGTCGCGCGGTGCGATGACTGAACCTTCTACCGACAGCCCGGCGAAAACTCCGTTGGATTGTGCATAGCTGTACATGTCGGTGTTAGTGAAAGCCGTTTCCGCTTCGGCGCTCGCCCCGGCGGGGCCCGCAGACACAGTCAGTTCTGCGCCCAGCTTTACATTGCCGTGCGAAAACGCCTGTACCGCCTTATCTGTATTTAAGACAAGAACGAGATCTTTTACTTTCCCGCCAATCTGGGCGCCAACGCCAGCTCCACCGAGCCCGACGAACGTCGGTCCCGACCATCCAGTGTTGGTGCGCGATACCACGATGCCAGGACCGCCTTTGCCATTTACGAGTAAAGCAACATCAACCACGTGAAAGATCGCGAAACCCTTTGCGTTTTTCAGTACCGCCGGGGGAATTTGTCGTTCCGGCGCAGTGCTGAAATTCTTCAGAATGTTCGCGTCCTGTTTAATTTCCTGCTTCGCGTCGGCAAAGACAGTTCCAGCTACTCCCATTAAGAGAGCAACTCCGATTAATCCTGTTAATAACCTTTTCATAGTAACGGCAGTTTTGCTCGCCACCGTGATGTAAAGGTTGCCGACGAGTTACAAATACGTAACCCTTACGAAACTGCTGAATGATAGCGTTATTTCCAAGTGAGGCGACTTGCCTTAAGGAACCTTGTCGTTCTTATGTCGCTAGGCAACAACGCCTGAAGGCGCAACTAAGCGTGCAGGCGATGTCTGAAGCTCCGCTGAAATTTGAGAATATACGGCGGGATGTAATCGGTCGGGACTGAGCGATAAAGGAATTGCGCCGCGATGTGTTTGCTGCACGTGTTCGAAGAACCTACCAACTACCGATGAAAAGCCTGAAGCTTTGTCGTTAATGTTTGGCGAATCTTTGTAACGCCAGCTGGCGCATTACCGCGCAGTCAGCGAGAAATCCGCTCACATTCCTTCTTTGATGCCGGCGCGAAGCAGCCACCAGTTCACTGGATAACTGGTAACAAAACCCGCCAGCATTGCGATCTGCATCATGAACCAAAAGATCGGATCGGTCTTCGGGATCTCGTGCCCAATGATGACAAAGATGGCGATCGCCATCCACCCGTACATCCCGACCTGCCACGCACTGAGTGAAAGAAAATCGGCCTTAGCTGCCTGGATCATTCCTTCAGCGAATCCGAGATTACGCATCGGCGCAATCGTGAAGTACTGAAAAAAGATGCCGAACAACAGCGCAAGCGCATAATCGACTACCCAGGCTCCGAAGATTTTCATCCCGAACAGCGTGAGGGGAAAAAACACGAGCGCCCATTCACCGACAACGTCGGCTAGCGTGCAGCCGCTTCCGCAATGCGTGGCACCCAGTGCAACCATTTGCCAGAACGGCTTCTTCTTTCCCGGCGGCTCCTTCCCCTGTTGCTTCGCTTCCATAGCGGCGCGCCTGGTGGAAAGCCGTCCGGCGGTAAAGTAACCCCACAGCGCAAGCGGTCCGGCATACAGCGCTGTGATGGGCCAGACCAGATTCATGATCCACATCTGCTGCGCATGACCGGCCAACAGGTCGACCACGATCACCAGCGTCGAAACGGCGCCTAACAACAGACACACGATCGCAATTAGGTGCAGAGGATCATTCATCGTGCTCCTAACGTTGTGTGACGTTCATCTTTCGTGCCTCGCGCTTATGAGCCGCAAGTTCATCCGCGCGTCTTGTTTCGTGCTAAGACAACCTTCGATAGGCATCAGTGACGCTGAAGATCAGCGCTTTCGCCTCGCCAATTTCAGCAGGACGACTCCCACAACCGCGGTGCCCCCAAGCACGGCCAGTGCGCTTAACAACGAAGGCCGTGGCGCTTCGGGCGTAATGTAATTCTTCTCCGGATATTCGCGCGGCGCATCGCCGCGGAACCCCATCTGCAGCACCTCTGATAAGTGCAGCGGCACGCGATCGGTCGTTTGGCGGACCTGTTCGCGACAACTGAACCCGTCCGCGATCAGCAGCGTGTCCTTCGATGCAGCGCGCACCTCAGGCAGCAGCACGCGCTCGCCGCACGCCATCGAGACGTCGTAATGATCCTTCTCAAATCCAAATGCGCCGGCCATGCCGCAACAACCGGTCTCGGGCATCTCGTAGTCCAGTCCCATCTTGTCGAGCACAGAGCGTTCTTCGCGCATTTTCATGAGCGATTTGTGATGGCAATGGCCGTGCAGGATTGCTTTGCGATGCAGCTTCGGATATTCGAAATTCTTTGCGTATTTCTCGAGGAACTCGCTGAGCAAAAACGAGTTCTTCTTCAGCCGCTGCGCGTCCTTGTCGTTTGGGAAAAGATTCGTTAGCTCATCGCGGAATGTCGCGAGGCAGCTCGGCTCAAGACCGACGAGCGGAATGTCGCTGCGAATCTCATCACGCAAGCTGTGGAGGATCTGTTTCAACCACCGCTGCGCGGTATCTAACATGCCGTAATCGTAAAGCGGCCGGCCGCAGCACAGGTCCTGCATCGGCACCATGACGCGAAAGCCGGCGGCCTCGAGCACCTCGACCGCTGCCTGCGCAGTGCGCGGATGGAAGTAGTTGTTAAAGGTATCGGGCCAAAGAATGACAGCCGGTTTGTTTTTATCAGGCGGGGGTGTGCGTTTCCGGAACCAATCTTTGAAAGTGTAATCGGCGAACGGCGGCATGCGCCGTTGCGGCGCAACGCCAATGACCCATTTCATCACGTCGGCGAAAATGGGCGCCTGCGAAAAGAAGTTTGCCGCTCGGGGCATCACGGACGCGATCCGCGCCCAAACGTGAATGAGGCCAAACGCATAAGCATGAAGCGGTCGCAATCGGCCTTTGTAATAGTGAGCGAGGAACTCCGATTTGTACGTCGCCATATCTACGCTCACCGGACAATCCCCTTTGCAGCCTTTGCAGGCCAGACAGAGATCAAGCGCCTCGCGCACGTGTTCGTCGCGCCAGCCATCCTTTCCAATGACTTCCCCACGCAACATCTCGAAGAGCAGGTGTGCCCGGCCACGGGTGGCGTGTTCCTCCTCGTGTGTAACCATGTAGCTCGGGCACATGGTCCCGCCTTTGTCGCGCCGGCATTTGCCGACGCCGACGCAACGCAGCGCGGCGCGTGAGAAGCTGCCGCGATCTTCGGGGTATTTGAAGTACGTTTTTGGCTGAGGCGGATTATAATCTTCGCCGAGTCGTAGATCCGCTGTCGGCGGATTGGGATCGACGACCTTGCCAGGATTCATTTTCCATTGCGGATCCCAGATCGATTTAAACTCGCAAAAAGCCTGCACTAGCTGCTCACCGAACATTTTTGGAAGTAACGCGGCCCGTGCCTGCCCATCGCCGTGCTCACCGGAAAGAGAACCGCCATAGCTGATCACAAGATCAGCGGCGTCATCCAGAAACGCGCGGAATTTTTCGATCCCGGTGTGCGTCACCAGGTCGAACGGTATCCGGCAATGAACCAACCCCTGACCGAAGTGGCCGTAAACAGAGGCGTCGTAATCATATTTGTGAAAGAGCTTCTTCAAATCGCGCAGATAATCGCCGATGCGATCTGGCGGCACGGCTGAATCTTCCCAACCCGGCCAGGTGTCGCGCGAACCAGGGACAAATGCCGTCGCACCGAGACCGCTCTCGCGCACCTCCCAAAGTTTTTTTTCCTCGTGTGGATCGTCGTAAAGTTTCATCGCAGGCGCGTTGCCGCTTTTTTTCAACGCATTCATCAGTTGTCGCGCCTTCTCGTCGGATTCCTCTTTGCTGTCGCCGCCAAATTCGACGAGGAGCCAGCCTTTCCCGTCGGGCAGCAGCTTCAGATCGTCTGGATGCAGCTTGTGCTTTTTCATGAACCCGACCAGCTCATCGTCCAATCCTTCGAGTCCGATCGGCTTGTGCTCCATGATCTGCGGACAATGGTCGCCGGCCTGAAAAACATTGGGATAGCCGAGCACAAGCAGTGAACGCGCTTTCGGATTCGAAATCAGGTGGAGGGTGGCTTCCAAAATAGTGACACAGGTGCCTTCGCTGCCGGCAAGCGCGCGCGCGACATGGAAGCCCTTCTCGGGGAGCAGATCATCGAGATTGTAGCCGGAGACCCGGCGAGGAATTTTCGGATAACGCTCGCGAATGAGCGGCGCATATTTGTCGCGGAGCGCCTTGAGCTTGCGATAAATAGCGGCTCGCGGCCCGCCATTGCGACAGATGTGTTCCAGCTCCTCTTCACTGGTCGCACCCACCCGCATCCGCAAGCCTTCATAGGTAAGGATTTCGAGCTCGTGGAGATTATCCGACGTCCGTGCGCCGGTTCCGGCGAATTGGGCCATGACAGAATGCACGCCGCACGAATTGTTGCCGATCATTCCGCCGAGCGTGCAGTGATTGTGAGTAGCTGGATCAGGACCAAAGGTTAAGCCGTACGCTTCTGCAGCCTGCCGCGCATGATCGAGCACACAGCCAGGCTGCACGCGTACGAGTCGTTTACGCGGGTCGACTTCAAGCACGCTGTTGACGTATTTCGACAGATCCATGACCACCGCGACATTGCAGCATTGGCCCGCCAGGCTTGTTCCGCCGCCGCGCGAAAGAATGGGCGCGCCACGCCGGTTCGCGGTCAGAACGGTTTCCGTGATATCTTCGGAATCGCGTGGAATCACCACGCCGATCGGCACCTGGCGGTAATTGGAACCGTCCGTCGCGTAGAGCGCACGGCTTCCGTCATCGAAGCGCACTTCGCCTCGAATTTTCGCACGGAGTTCGTCCGCGAGACTCAACGACTCGTTAGGCAACTCGCGCTGGAAGTCGCCTCGATTGAAGACACGGTTTGCCAGAAGTTCGGGCTTGGGCGCGGCGATGCTCATCATTAATCCAGCTCATGGACGGCCAGCCATACGCCGGCGATCACTTCCCCGGCGCAAGCTAGTCGCGTCGCATTCGGATTTTCTGCGAATGCGGTCGCAATTTTGCGATGCCAGCCAGGGCCAATTTTCCAAAAAAGCGAATAGCGAGCTGGAAATAACAATCCAATCAGGCCTTCTCCGATCATCATCAGGCCGAGCAATTCGAGCCCTCGTTTTGCGATTGAGTGTGTCTTCATAATTACAGTTGATAGCGCTTCGCTTCCGCAGCTTTGAGTTCGAGACCCATGCCCGGTCGCGATATATCGGGTTTCAGCATGCCGTTCTCGGGTTGCGGTACGCCGTCAAACAAGATGTTTTCGATCCGCACGTGATCGTGAAAATATTCTGCGTGACGCAGCGGCCGGGCGGCGCAGCCGACATGCACGTGCAACGCCGGCGCGCAATGAGATGAGAGTGGAATGTGATGAGCTTCGGCGACGGCCGCGGCTTGCAAGAATCCGGTAAAACCGCCGCAGCGCGTTGCATCCGCTTGCAAGACATCGACGCTGCCCGCGTCGAGCATTCGTTCGAAGTAGGTGACGTCGAATCCGTATTCGCCGGCCGCGATATCCATGCCGGCCGGACCATGGTCGCGCATCAGGCGTAATCCTTCGAGATCGTCGGATGAAACGGGTTCTTCAAACCAGCTCACGTCCATTTTCGAAAAGGCATAGCCCAACTCGAGAGCTTGCTTGCGCGAGTAAGCGCCGTTCGCGTCAACGAATAACTCCGCTGATTCGCCGATGGCCTGGCGCGCCGCGGCGACACGGTGCGGATCGCAACACGCATTGCGGCCGACCTTCATTTTCACCCGCGGAATTCCTTCTTCCACCCAGTTGGCGAGTTGTTCCTGCAATTTGTCGTCCGAGTACGACGTAAATCCGCCGCTGCCATAGATCGGCATCGCGTCGCGCACCTGGCCAAGCAATGTGACGAGCGGCAGCTCCAACAGTCGAGCTTTCAAATCCCATAAGGCGGTGTCGATCGCCGAAATCGCCATGGATGCGATACCGGGCCGTCCGATGTTTCGCACGTGGTGCACCATCGCCATCCACGCGGCGTTCACCGACGTCGCATCGCGGCCGATAACAACGCGCTTGAGCTCGTCATTGATCAATGTCGCCGCGGCCGTGCTTGCGTAGGTATAGCCTAACGAGTTCTTTCCCCCAGCGCTTGCCTCGACGAGCACCATTTTTGTGCTACGCCATTTATATGTGCCGTCAGATTCCGGCGCGTCGGTTGGAATTTCGAACGCGGAGACGCGCAGGTCTTCGATCCGCACAACATCGCGCATGTCTTTGCTCGTTACGCTGCGCTCGTGTGTTGAAGGGTTGAAGTTCGAATGCTGCGCGAGAGCCTGCATCTCAATCCTTGTGCGGAATAAAGCTTTCCACTGCGTCCTTGAAGCTGCCGCGGATCATGCTCGGCCAGGCTGGATCGCCTTTCACCATCGACTCGACAAAATTCTTCGCCTCCTTGAACGTGATGTGAGGCGGCAACGTCGGCACTTCGGGATCCGTTAACGCTTCGTACACAACCGGCCGGTCCGAGGACAATGCGCGGTCCCACGCAGGTCCGACATCTTCCGGATGATCGACTCGGATGCCGCGCAGGCCAAGAAGCTCCGCATAATTCGCAAACGCAAAATCCGGCACGGTTTGCGAGACCTCATACTTTGGGTCGCCAGCCATGATCCGCTGCTCCCATGTCACCTGGTTCAGGTCGCGATTCGCGAGCACCATCACGATGAGCCGCGGATCGCTCCATTCCTTCCAGTAATGCGCGATTGTGATGAGGCAGTTGATGCCGTTCATCAGCATCGCGCCGTCGCCAACGAGCGCGATAACTGGCCGGTCAGGCCAGGCGAATTTCGCCGCGACCGAATATGGCACGCCGGGCCCCATCGTCGCCAGGTTTCCAGAAAGCGACGCCATCATTCCGCGGCGCACCTTCAGATCCCGCGCGAACCAATTGGCCGACGAACCGGAGTCGCTTGAAAGAATGCAATTATCCGGCAGCCGCGACGACAATTCCCAAAAGACGTATTCGGGATTGATGGGATTTGCGCTGTTCATCGCGCGTGCTTCGAGCAATTTCCACCAGTCGTCGGTGTTCTCCTCGATCCTTTTCCGCCACGAACGATCTTCTTTGCGTCTCAACAGCGGAATCAGAGCGCGCAACGTCTCCGCGCTGTCGCCGACGAGGTTCAGCTCCATGGGATAACGAAGGCCAAGCATGCGCGGGTCGATGTCGATCTGGACACCGCGCGCCTGGCCTTCTTTCGGGAGAAATTCCGAATATGGAAAGCTCGAGCCTACCATCAGCAACCTGTCGCATTCCGTCATCATGTCCCAGCTGGGCTTGCTGCCTAACAGACCGATCGGCCCGGTGCAGAATGGCAGCGCATCCGGAATGACCGCTTTGCCGAGCAGCGCTTTCGCGACGCCAGCGCCTAACAAGTCTGCCACCTGAATAACTTCGTCCGCCGCGCCGAGCGCCCCCTGGCCAACGAGTATCGCCACTTTTTCGCCACTGTTTAAAATCTCCGCCGCGCGGCGCAGATCGGCGTCCGTCGGGATAACGCGCGGAGTGCAGTAGCCAATGCCGGAATGCACTGTGCCGTGTTTGCGCGGCGGTTTTTCGACCGCAGGCATCTCCTGCAGGTCGTTAGGGAAAATCAAACACGTGACGGTGCGTTCCGCTTTTGCGATTCGAATTGCGCGATCAACCAAATGGCGCACCTGCGAAGGAGTCGTGGCCATGTGCACGTACTCGTGGGCGACATCTTTGAAGAGCGAGATTAGATCGACTTCCTGCTGGTAATCGCCGCCCATGGCCGCGCGGGCTTGCTGACCGACAATCGCGACCACCGGCTGGTGGTCCATCTTCGCGTCGTAGAGTCCATTCAGCAGGTGGATCGCGCCCGGTCCGCTGGTCGCGAGACAAATGCCAACTTCGCCAGTGAACTTTGCGTGCGCACAAGCCATGAAGGCCGCGAGTTCTTCGTGCCGTACCTGGACGTAATCGACCTTGTCGCCGGCGCGATCGATTGCGCCGATGATTCCGTTAATGCCGTCCCCTGGAAAACCGTAGATGCGCTTCAGTCCCCACTCCGTGATCCGCCGAATCAGAAAGTCGCTCACAAGGTCAGCCATAAAAGATCTCCTCAGTCTCCGCCCGGAAACGCGATTGTGGTGATGAGAGCGTTCTCGCTCTGTCGCGAATCCAGACGGGTGTGTTGCACCACGATCGGTACATCAGAAACGATTGTGCTCGCGTAGTTGGTCGCTTTCGGAATCGGCTCCGGATCGCTCAGATCATTGAACCGAACGTGCTTCGTCCGCCGCGCCGGGACAGTGATGCGATACGGCCCGACGGGGTCGCTGTCGCTGTAGAAAATCGTGATCTCCACGTGCGCGTCCGTGTTGTTGGCGTTTAAAATGCACGCCGTTTCGTGGCTCAACATTTCCGGTTCCGGCCCGTGACTCCACGAGGGAATCCAGCCCTCCGCAATAGCCCAGTTTTTTCGTCCAATCATCTGTTTGACTGCGCCTCGTCTCACTCCTTCCGCGTTATCCTTGACAATTGGGCATGAAGATTACCGAAACATGAGCGGCGGATTACATCGAGAAAAGACGCGGGAGTCTGAAATTCTCACCCGACAGACGAGGCAGCTCCTGCCGACGAGCTGTGTTATCCACGCCTGCTACGAGATTTTTCCCTGAAATGCGGCGACCCGGAAGCGGCGAACCAGCGCGCCACGAGCACGTCGGTGGAAGAATGCGCGATCATCGAGCCGGCAATGACGATGGCGATCAAGTGAAAGATATGCTCTGCATCCGGAATGCCTGCGTGAAGAACCAGAATTCCGTAGATCATTGAGGCGAACCCCTTCGGCCCAAACCACGCGGCCGTGACGCGCTCGCGCCAATCGAGTCGGCTGCCCCAAAGTGAAATCAAAAGCGCCGCGGGTCGAGCTAATACGAGCGCCAGGACGGCAAAGACATAACCTCCCGGGCCAATTCCGTAGAAATACGAGAGCGAGATCATCGCTCCAAAAATGAGGGTCGCGCCTAGCTTGAACAATTCGGCGAGCAATTCGCCGAATTGATGAAACTCATCACGGAGGTCGGGCCGTGTACTAGCGATAGTGATTCCTGCCGCAAAAGCGGCGAGGTAGATGTTCCCGTGTGTCGCTGCTGCGAGTGACACAACGAATAAGCCAATCGCGAATGCAAGGAGCGGCTCGTACGGTTTCGCTACTCCGAAAAAGTGGTTCTGTTCCAAGCGACAGATCAGTAATGGAACAAGCACACCCAGGGCGACTCCCCACGCCAGTTCAGCACCGAGTACGACGAATTTCGTGTCCTGGTGACCGATGATGCCGAGTAGCGCAATCACAATCGGCAGCGCCAGGCCGTCGTTAATGCCGCTCTCCACATTGAGGAGAAAACGCAATCGGCCGGGCACTTCTTTGCGCCCGACGATCGCGGCAGCAAAGACCGGGTCAGTAGGACACAGAATCGCGCCTATCAGCAAAGCGATTGTCCATGACACACCGGCAAACTTGTAAGCGAGTGCGGCGGTGATGAGCAACGTTAGCGGCAGGCCGAGCAAAAGCGCGCGACCAGGCAGACGCCAGGCTGCGGCGATCTCGCTGACGCTTACCCGCGTTCCTTCGGTAAATAGCACACTGCAAAGCGCGGACTCCGCGATCAGGAGAACGAACTGCTCGTGTGGATCCCTGGAGATGAGATTCAGCCCGTCATGTCCGGCAAGAAAGCCGGCGATGAGAAAGAGCACAGCCGTGGAAAGGACGCTGCGGCCCGCCAATTCCGAGAGCAGGACGGCAACGAGCAGAGTGATTGAAAAAATGAGTAGCGTCATCATCGCGGATTTAGGCGCTCACCACGAAGACCAGCGCGAATCGGACTCTCACCGATTGCTGCTCTAGACGCGCTGCATGATGGGACAACTTGAGGCTTAATCTTTCACCCAGAGTGTAGCCAACGCGCTACTCAAGAGACCCATTGCGCCAAGCGCAATCCAGCCGCGGTGCTTGTTCGCCCACAGTTGTAAGCTGTGCCTTCTGGCGCGTGAGTCGAAGCTGCCGTGCGCTCCATGATCGTGCTCGTCGTCGACTGGGCTCCACAAATTGTCGCGTCGGCCGGGCGCCACCGCCTCCGCAGTTTGCTGCGAATCATATCCGTTTGCGCCGAGATAATGATCCAGCAACGCGGGCGCAATCTTGTTGGCCACGATGGCTTCTACCGTCGGCATACCGACGTAAATTTCGCGGCGATTGCTATGCGCGGCGTAAAGGATTGCCTCAGCTGCGACTTCCGGTTCAAAGATCGGCGGCACCGGCTGCGGTTTGTGCGGCAGGCGACTTTTCACCCAACTGAATTGAGGGGTGTTGAGAGCAGGCATTTGCACCATCACGACGCGAACGTTGCTCGCGTCATGAATCAGCTCGCAACGTAACGAATCGCAAAAGCCCTGAATGGCGTGCTTAGCCGCACAATAAGCTGCCTGCAATGGAATGCCGCGATAGGCGAGGGCGGAGCCAACCTGGACAATGACGCCCCGGTCGCGCGGCAGCATCCGTTTCAGCGCGGTCAGCGAGCCATAGACAAACCCGAGATAGGTCACTTCAGTGACACGCTTGAATTCATCCGCCGTCATTTTTTTAACCGGCGAGAAAACAGAGCACATCGCGTTGTTTACCCAAATGTCGATGGGTCCGAATGTCGTTTCCACTTGCTCAGCAGCGCGCTCGATCGCCTCTGCATCGGCGACATCCGTTTGCACAATGAGCCCCTGGCCGCCGAGCTCCTCAACATCGCGTTTGGCAGCTTCGAGTCCGGCCCTGCCACGCGCGAGCAAGCCAATCGACGCGCCCTCTCGCGCGAAGGCTTGTGCCGTTGCCCGACCAACACCAGCTGAAGCACCGGTAATAACTACGACTTCTCTTGTGTTTCCATTCCTCATGCAGCTTCCACCTTCAATTTCGAAATGGCCGCATCATTTGGCTGGGATTACATTAAACATTACCGCGGCGTAATCGCGGCGAAAGTCCACTGTCACGTAGTAACCTGAAATCCGGCAGCGCCCGCTCTCTGCCGTCACTTCCCGTGTAGCAGGCTCAGGAGGCTGTCTCTGACACGTTCAGCAAAGTTTTCTGTAAGCGACCATGGCGCAGGGTGGCGTAAAACATGAAGTGACCCGCGGTTTTCTAACGTCTCGTAGTTGCTGCTGCCATCCGGCTGTCGGTAAAAGCGGATTGTTACCGCAGCGTCACCGACTCTAAGGTTAGCGAGTGTGAATTGCGGTAACCACTCTGGAAGATGTGGATCGACCAGCAACATGTTAAGCGGGGCGTACGGATGTAGCCCGAGTATTGCCTGAACCAGAGAGAAAACAGCCGACGACGACCATGCCTGTGGTGAGTTGGCATTGGGATATTGCGCTGGGAACGGATGTTCCGCATCGCGCTGGTGTCCACTAAATAATTCCGGCAACCGACGCGCATCGAAAATTGCCGCTGCTTCAAATTGCGCGCGACAAAGTCGTTCTACATAGTCATGCATGCCATACCGCATAAACGCGAGGGCGAACGCTCCCTGTTCGACTGGCCAAACTGATCCGAGATGATAACTGTATGGATTAAAAGCGGGATGCAGTGAAGAAAGGGTGCGCACGCCCCAGCCGCTGAAGAGGTCGTCCTGCATTAATCGCTCGGCAGTGCGTTGGACGAGTGATTCTTCCGCGATCGCAGTGGCGATACAATGCCCCGGATTCGAAGCGATGGAACGGACCTGGCGCTTCTGCGAATCAAGAGCGAGTGCCATGAAGCCTAACTCCTCCATCCAGAACGCTTCGTTAAAACGCTTCTTAAGCTCGACGGCTTCGGCGAACAGCCGCTTCGCTTCTGATTTGCGCCCGAACCACCACAGCACCTCGGACATCTGAATTTTCGATAGATAAGCAAAGCCCTGCTCCTCGCACGTCGCGATCGGCGGCTTCACATCCGAACCATCTTCATAGGGAATGGCATCGCCGGAATCTTTCCATCCCTGGTTCTTCAAACCCTGTTTCGAATGGGTTTTGTATTCGTAAAAACCGTCACCGTCCAAATCGGCATAGTCGTCGAGCCATTTGAGCGCTTTCAACGCGGGCTCGATCAGCGGTTGCACTAACTGCTGGTCGCCGGTCCAACGCCATAGTTCGGAGAGGGTCAAGGAATAGAAACTAGAGGCGGTGATCGAACCATAGTAACGCCCGAACGGGTTAAAGTTCAGTGTGGCCAGGGGCCCCGTGTTGGTTTGGTGAATCATTCTGCCGGGCTGCTCATCGCGCCAGTTGTCAATTTCTTCACCCTGCAACCGGGCCATCACTGGCAACGTCCCAGCCATGATTTCCGGTCCGAGAAGGCTCGCCTGCCGTGATCCGATCAGACTGTCGCGACCAAAGAAGGCGATATAGTTCGGCAAACCAGCTGCGATGGTCCATGCGCGGTCATCGACATCGTGATCGTAAAGCCGCAGTGCTGCCAGATCATCCCGGGCGCGTTGGAGCGCCTCGATGACAATTGGCGCCAGCGTCTCGCTCTCGGGCGTTTTGAAGCTGGTTGACTCGGCGAAGAAAGTTCGCCGTCCCGATTGGAAACGATCATCTCTCCCTTGGAAACTCGACGTCCCAGCAGGAAGCGAAGCTTTGCCCTCGAGCACAGGAATAACGTCGAGCGTGGTTCGCCAAGTACGGCCCGGTTGGATGTGTAGCTTGAAGCAGATCCGACTGCGTTTGTACGACGGCTCCGAATCGGACTCTGATATTCTGACAAGAACACCGCGGTGCAATTTGGCCGTGCCACGGTCGCCTTGATGATCAAAGTCATGCTCGGCGTGGTAGTCAAAGGCAAGCTCCCATTTCTCGTCGGTCGAGCGGCGCCAGCGCCGGCGCAGTTTGCCGGTTTGCACACGGTGCTGCAGCTTCGTTTCGTTTTTGTCGGCAAAGTCTGCCTCCAGCTCCAGGGTCAAGGTGAGATCGACTGGCTGACGCGTAAAATTCGTCAGAACCACGCATTCGTGGATTCCCTCACCGGCGAAACGGGAGATGCGCAGTTCGATCGGTTGTTTAGCTGCCTTCTTGCTATCACCGGCTGCTTTGCCAACACCTTCTTCATCTCCATCTGGGGACAAGGCAATGTAATAGCCCAGCCACGAATGTTCCTCGATGTTCGATAACGCGACTGGCTGCGGCGGTTTACCATTAATCAGGAATCGATAACGTGAAAGCAGGCGCGTCTGGTGATAAAACAACCCGCAGTCTGGCCCAGGACTAACGAATCCGTCGAGATTCGTTATCAGAACAGTATGGTTCTGACTGACGCAAATTAAATCCTGACGAGGACGTAGCCGGGTTAAGTTCGTCAGATCCATCTTTCTTCACGCCACAGACATTGCTAACCGAGAGATTGCATAACACACTGCATGGTGGGGAAGCGGGTGGCAAGAATCGCACCGCCGCGCTTGCGCGATCCATTCGCTCGTCTGTTTTTTACTGGCTCCGCCGCTGATGCCATTCTGATTTTAGTAGGCCAGAGTGAAACCGCTCAGAAGAGGCAAGAGAAAATCTGTTCTCGCGCAAGTACGGTGTTGCATCGACAAGTTCCTTCGCGTCGATTCCGGCCGTGATTCGAAAGAAACAATACATCAGTCGCAACCAGATCCGCGCGTGCATCCGATCCAATCCTGATGGCGGAACTGTAAAGTCCGCCAGCAACCAGACTGCATCTGACGTGGCTGCGTCCCCGAGCTTTGAGACGATGCGCCTGACTTCCTCACGCAAAAAGCAATCCAGAAAAAAATGTGTGACGAGAAGATCGTACGGACCTCGCGGCGGCCACGTCAGAATATCTTCCTGAAAATATTCGATACGCGCCCCGGCATGGGCACACGTTCTTTGAATTCGCATGCGCGCAAGGCGTAACATGCGTTCGCTTGCGTCCACGCAATCAATTTCAGTTTTCGGAAACAACCGTGCCAGTTCGCAAAGAAAACGGCCGTCGCCTTCACCGACGACCAGGACGCGTTTGGGTTCGGGAATTTTGTCGATCCAAAAAACACGGGCGCGTTGCAACGCATGACCGAAAGTGATGGTCTCGAAGAAGCGGTAGGGCCGCGCAATCAGATCAAAGCTCACAACATTTTTTGAGCAGCAAAAAATGCGAGCGGTGTAAGCAGGACGAGATCGGCTAGCGCGGTCCGCTCATCCCGCGCTGCTGGCAAAACATGCAGCCATGCCAGAAGACCCGCGCTCACGCTAAAACAAACGCAAATCGGCAGCAGGTGTCGGTCGAACAACATCAGCGCGCAGCTGGCGATTAGGAGGATCAGCAGCGCCATACGCACCCATGATCGGATCGGGGGCCAGCGCGTGGCGATGGAGTGTTTTCCCTGCGCCCGATCAAGATCTCTTTCCCAAATGGCGACGCTTATGCAGTTGAGGCTACAGAGCCCGACGAAGAGAATTGCCCCAATACAAATTGATGATCCTGTAAAGAGAACTAGCGGCCGAAGAGCAAGAAGAGTTCCAGCCGCGAACAACAGTCCGATAACGATTTCTTTAATCGGCGCTGCTTCCCAAACCTTGCTCCACATGTAGTTGGTCGCTAGATAGCAAACCGCGATGGCGCCAAGCACGGTCCCGCGGATAACTGTTTCCTGATCCAGCCGCAAAAAAATAATTCCCGCGTCACAACTTGCGATTATGCCGATAAGCGCGAGCCACACATTTGAGTGGTTCAGGCAAAACTCTTGACGCGCGGATTTCGGAACTCCGGCTGGAAGCGAAATCGAATCGACGTATCGGTCCGATAAGTAAATGAGCCACGCGGTCAGAAACAGTGCTTCACGATTCGCCACCGGGACGGCGAGACGAAAACTTCTCGCAAATAGCCATTGCCATAGGACGGCTACCAGTGGCGCATCGAGGCAAGTGATGTTAAGCCAGATCAACGGGCGTGAAAAATAATTGGCCCCGCGACCCGTAAGCCGGCCATCAGTTTTGTCGATCAAGATTTTATTCCATCCGTTGAGCTACGGGAACAGCGACAATTACGATTTTAGTTTTTCGACTGCCAACTGCAAACCGCGGACAGCGAGCTGGATTCTGCAACCCTCACGCGCACTTGCAATGCGCAGTGGTTAGCTGTCTCCCGTGCCGGTTTTGCCCCGGCCGGTTTTCTGCTGCAGCTCGTCGATCTTTTTCGAAGCTTCCGCTTTGGTCCAATTCTGATCGAATTCTTCGCCGGCTTCGCGGCAGAGCGTCTGGAGGTAAGAGCGCTGTGGGCCAGTCATAGGCTCATCTTTCGTTACCCACTCGTCGGGATCTTTCTCCGGATTGAGTGCTGCCGGCGGTACATCTGGCGGAACGTCGTCGCCTTTCATCAAAGGCAGATTCGTTTCCGCTCCTGCCGCTGGACTTGCCGAAGTACCGAGGCAAATGCGATCTGCCGAGATCTGGTCGAGCGCGCGATTGAGAATGCCTTCATCCAGCGGTGATTCCAATGCCCTAACGATTTGCCCGGGGCTGATGCGAGATTAGCATGGACGAATCTCGATCGCGTGAGAACCCAAAATGTTGCCATCAAACGCTGGATAACCGGTGCGACTGTCGCGTTGCTGCCCGTGCTGGCTTGTTTCCTGGGCGGATCTACTCAAAAATGGGAAGAGGGCATTGTCATTACGGTCCTCGCAATCTGTCTGCTGGTGCGACCGCCTCGGTTTTCACTCGGCCTGCTGGCGAATCTCGTTCTTCTCGCTCTCCTAATCCTGGCGGCACTCGCCTTTTTGCCGTCCCGCTGGTTTTTCCAATCTGAATGGCGCGCAACGCTCGTAAATGACTTCGGGATTCAGCTTGCATCAACGCTCACTCCGCAGCCGTGGATCACGCTCGGCTATATGGTTAGTTTCGCTGCTGGGCTGAGTTGGCTCTACATCGTCTTCACGCAAGATCTGGAGCTTCGCGAGGTGCGCTCTCAACTGCGCTTGTTTACAAGTGGAATTGTTGTGTTAGCCGCAATCAGCATCGTGCTTTATCTTGGACGCGATACGCTCCCATTCTGGAGTAACAAGCAAAGCTTCGGTCCATTTCCAAATCGGAATCAAAGCGGGATTCTTTTCGCGCTCGCCGCCATCGTGATTCTCGCCTGCGCTCAGGACGATCTTCGCAAACGAAGAAAACGATGGATCGTCCGGATCCTGGCGCTGGTCCTGATCGGGATGGCAATCATTTTGAATTTTTCGCGCTCTGGAATCGCGATGCTTATGGCGGGCAGCGCATTTTGGTTTGGCACGCAGGCGTTCAGACAGCGTTCTCCCTGGCGACTCGCGCTTGGAATCTCATTTTTTCTTCTTCTTTTGCTACTCACGGCAGTGCTGCTTTTCGGCGGGCAAAGAATCGAGAGATTTCATCTTCACGACTTCGGCAGTGCTGGCATCTCATCGAATGAACGGTCGCAAATTTTTCATGACACGCTGCGACTCATCCGTAATTCGCCGTGGTGCGGGATTGGTTTTGGAAATTTCGAACCGGTCTTTGCAATTTTTCGTGACGCTTCCCTCGGCGGCGCGCGAGCCCCGGAAAGCGATTGGCTTTGGCTTGGGACTGAACTCGGATGGCCAGGCGTGGCGCTTGTCATCGCCGGTATCGTGGTGCTTGTCGATCGAGTTTTTCCACTGCGATCGGGAACGAACCAGGGCTATCGTCTCGCTGCTCTTATCGCTGCGCTCCTGTTTGCCATCGATGGGATTGTTGAAGTTTCCGGGCACCAGGTGGGTACGGCGTTTGCGGCGGTATTTTTGCTTGGGCTCTCAGCGTATCGGCCGCTCTCTCTAAAAAGCAGCCGATGGACGCCGATCTTATTTCGTTTTGTCGGATTGCTGTTACTTGCCGCGGGCTTGTCATTGGTCGTGGCTGCCCGCGGCGGAAAACTTCTTCCCGGTTCAGTCGGTGTTGGGAACGCGAAGCAATTGTCCGCCGTGGCGAATACCGAACGGAACTTCAGTGAAACAGTTGCGCTGACGACTAACGCGCTTCGATGGGCGCCGCTCGATTGGGAACTTTACTTAAAGCGCGCGATCGCAGAGGTCGAACTCAAACAGAGGAAGAACGCAGCCGATGATTTTCGGCGGGCCCGCTTTCTGAAACCAATCGCTTATGAAATTCCGCTCGCCGAAGGAAATGCCTGGCTGCCATACGATCCGGTTCTGGCCGTAGCAGCCTGGCGTGAGGCGCTTCGGAGAGCCGGACCTTTGCGGCCGCAAGTGTACGCAAGCATGCTGAGCGACGCCTCACTCAGCAGTCCGGAAGTCAGCTCGTTTCTGGAAGTGATTGGACTGAGCGAACACGATCTAGCCCTGCCTTATCTCAGCCGCATTTCCGGCGCGCATTTCAATCGCGCCCTCGCGCAACTGTTGATAAATGATCCCGAGTTACATTCCTTTGGTGAAACAGAAAAGCTTGCGCTCTTCGCGCTTTGGTCCGAGCGCGGTGACCCGGAGGAGATTTTCCGAGCCGTCGAACAGCATCCCGACTGGCTTCGGTATGCCTGGTTTGGCATTGCAAAATACAAAGCCAGCAAGAATGATTTTCGCGCCGCCTACCAGTTGACCCAACAGTACGGTGAGCCAGTCGCGCTGCCGCGAGTCGCCACAACTTTCTCTCTTCAAGATTCGGAAAAGCGCTTTCAAGCCGCGCCGGATTACTATCCGATTGGTTATGAACTCTATCGCGCGCAGATGCAGAACGGTCGCGTTGATGATGCGCTCCTTACCGCCCGGCATTTTAGCGAACGGCCGAACTCACCGAACTATTTTCATTTCTTGGAAGCGCAATGTTGGGCCGCGAAACAAAATTGGGAGCGCGCTTGGAATGCATGGCAGGCCTTTCACGCCGCACAGACACCAGAAGCCAAGTAGAGACACCGGTCTCCCCTGCAGGGCGTATCATCCGCCAGCAATTACGTGGCGATACAGCGCCTCATACTGAGGCAGGATGCGATCGGCTGAGAATTGTTCGAGTGCGCGATTGCGACTGCGTTCACCTGACTCGCGGGCCAGATCCGGAGATTCGATGAAGGTGTCCAAGCCGTTAGCAGCAGCGGTTACATCGTCAAACGGATACAGAGGACAACTATCTCCTATGACTTCTGGAATGCCGCCGACGCGGAAGGCAACGACAGGTTTTCCATAAAACATCGTCTCAAGAATGCTTAGGCCGAAGCTTTCGTATTCGGATGTGTAAAGTCCCGCATCGGCGGCCTGCACATACTCGTCCACCACGGATGTGTTTTGGCGAACAATCACAGTGTCCCGAAGTTGCAATTCATCGAGCAGGGATTCGTAAGGATCAAACGGGCCGCCGGCCATAATCAACACTCGAATGCGTTCGCGGTTCTTCGACGCCGCGATCGTGCGGAGCAGGAGATCGATGCGCTTCACCGGTCGCAAACTCGACATGTGCAGCACAAGAAATTCGTCGGTGATGCCGAGTTCGCGCCGAACTTCTTCCCGGCTTCGGTTCGGTTTATTAGGCGTGAAGAAATTGGGAATGACTTCAATCGATCGTTTTAGACGGAAGGTTTCCTGCGTTTGGTTCCGGAGACTTTCCGAAACTGCCGTCACCGCATCAGAGTGCACCAGGGCGTGCTCGATCGCGGTGCGGTAATCGGAATCTTGCCCAAGCAGAGTGGTGTCGGTTCCATGCAACGTTGTCACGATGCGCGGAGCTGAGGGGCCTAACATCTGCGAAGCCAGACACGCGGCCAGTGCGTGCGGCACTGCGTAGTGAACATGAAAGAGATCGAGCTGCTGGGAACGAGCAACCTCCGTCATCTTCACTGCGAGCGGCAGCGTGTAATCCGGTGACGGAAACAAAGGGTTATGCGCAACATCGACTCGATGGAAATGAAGGTTGTCCTGCGGCAGATCCAGCCTAACGGGTTGAGCATAACTGAAGAAGTAAACTTCATGTCCGCGGCGCGCCAACTCTGACCCGAGGGCCGTCGCCAGGATCCCACTCCCGCCAATCAACGGAAAACACGCGATCCCAATTTTGAAGGGCCCCGATTTCATCATTCCTCCGTATACGATTTGCCGGAGTCAGAAATTTCGTCGCGCCTAACAAATTTAACTTCGGGAGCATCGGCTTTGTTGAGGTAGTCCTGCTCGCTAGCACCGGCGACGTAATGGGTGCACCGAATCACTGATTGCATCCAAACGAAACGCGTGTCCCGAGTCGGGCTGATTTGTTCCGGACCGAATTCGCCGCCGGAAATTTCCAGAAACCGATCGCCGCCTTTGTGCAGCAGCAATTTTCCGTCACGATAACGTGCCCGAACGATTTCTCCTTCATACGGCTGGTCCACGAAATAGTCTGAGACTGCGGCAGCGCGTGCTCTGAAGTGCGGTGCGCTGGAGCGCTCCACCCGGACGCCGTCCAGCAAACCCATTCGGGTGTACATCTCGAGACAGAAATCGGCGACGTTCGACGCTCTGGTTTCCTTAAAGTGATCCACCAGGATCTCCGATACATAATTTGGAAGTTGGCGCGCAGTTTTCTCGTGCCACTCCGGAAGGACGCGTTTCGCGTAGAGCGGTGAAAACTGCTTTTGGATCCGATTCTCGAACTGAAAATTCAGAGCCACTTCGCGGTCGGTGTGTTGTTCTCGCAAAGTGGTAGTTGTCTCGCGCGGATCATGATCGCTGTCGTGACAGAAAAAGACGATTTCGCCGCCGATCTCCTTTTGCAGGCGGCGAGCCGTCACAATCTTAGCGAACAGAAATCGCTTGGGAAAAAATCCGCACGGTTGCTGGCCGAAACAAATAATCGGGTGATCCATGGTTCAGCGCGAGCTTCATACCTCGGCGGACGGTTCCATGCTGCGAAACAGAGTTTGCTGCAGGATCGGCGCGAGAATGAGTACGGCCGCGCACCCGATAAAATTATACCAGAGATAACCAATGTTTGTGGTCGCGAATAAGATGAAGACCATCATTTGTGCGATAAGCGCCGCAAAAAACACCGCGGATCCGGTAACTCGGCGAATGAAGAAAGCTGTCAGGAAAAGACCGAGAATGCTGCCGTAGAACACCGAGCCCAGAATGTTGCCCGCTTCGATGAGATTCTCGACCAAACTCGCAAATGACGCGACACCGATAGCGATCAAACCCCACGCTGCCGTCAGCGCCTGGGCTGCGATTACGTAATGATGGTCGCTCGCGTTCGGCCGAATCAGTGGCCGATAAAAATCGATCGCGGTGGTGGACCCCAGAGCATTTAGAGTTGCTGCCATTGCGGACATCGTGGCGCACAAGATCACTGCGATGAGTAATCCGACAACTCCGTGCGGCATCTGTTGAAGAATAAAAGTGATGAATACGTAATCCGATTCCTTGCTTTTCGGATCGACGCCCGCTTGCACGAGAACTGCCTTGGTTTGATCCCGTAACGCGTGCGCCTCCGCATCGAGCTTGCGTAGCTTGTCCATCGCCGCATCCCGCTCGCTTGACGATGCAGTGGAAACGGCCCGAATCGCTACGCGCTTTTGCGTGAAGACCTCATCGGATTGCGTCTGCAACTGCGTTAATTGTGGCGCGTAGCCGCTTTCCATCGCGCGTTGGTACGCAGGTTGATTGAAGTAAACCGGTGGCTTTTCGAATTGGTAAAACATGAAAACAATCGCGCCGAGCAGCAGAATGGAAAACTGCATCGGCACTTTCACGCCGGCGTTGAAGAGCAACCCGAGGCGACTCTCTTTGAGCGAGCCGCCCGCGAGGTACCGTTGCACCTGCGATTGGTCCGCTCCGAAATATGATAGCGCTAGGAAAAACCCGCCGATCAAGCCCGACCAGAATGTGTATCGTTTGTGCGGATCGACCGAGAAATTGACCGCCTCCAGTTTGCCCATTTTACCCGCGATCGACAGTGTATTCTCAAAGGAGAGATCGGGCGACAACCGGTAAACCGCGACCGCAAAGGCGATCGCCATGCCGACCAGCATCACAATCATCTGGTAGCGTTGCGTGATGCTGACAATCTTCGTCCCGCCCATGACCGTGTAGACAATGACCAGACCACCCGCGAGCCAGATGGTCAGGTTCAAGCGCCAGCCGAGCAGCGCGGAGAGAATGATGGCCGGCGCGTAGATCGTGATTCCCGCTGCAATCCCTCGTTGGATGAGAAACAAAAATGCGCCGAGGAACTGCGTCTTTCGATCGAACCGTTCGCCAAGGTATTGATAGGCCGTGTAAACTTTCAGCCGCTGAAAGATCGGAAGGAACACTGCGCACACGACGATGAGCGCGAGCGGTTGCCCGAAATAATTCTGGATAAACCCTATGCCGCCTTCATACGCCAGCCCGGGCATGGAAAGGAACGTGATCGGCCCAGCTTGGGTTGCGAGGACAGACAGACCGATAGTTGCCCAGCGAATACTGGCATCGCCCTTGAGATATTGGCCTAACGAGGCGCTGCCGCGTGTTCGCCAGAGGCCGTAAAGCGGAATCGCCAGAATCGTGGCGATGAGAACAAGATAATCCAGCCGGTTCACGAGAACCGGAGAGTAAACAGGTAGAGGAGCACCACCTCCAGCGCAAAAAGTGAAAGCGACAACCCGTACGCTTTGCGCCAGGAGCGCGCATCCGCGTTATCGCCTGGTGCGCTCATTTTCCCAACGACAACATATTCGCGAATAAGCGATATGCTCCCGGAACACCGGCCGGCAACTGCCGAAACCAGGAATAACTGGTATAGACAAAGAAACCTTTGCCTGACTTCGCAACCAGCAGACCGCCGTCGAGTGGTTTTTCCTTTGGATCGTTGCAGGACAGGATCGCCGTCCACGCGGGATCCCACTTGTTAGGGAAATAAAGCCCGCGTTCCTGAACCCATCCGTCGAAATCTTTCGGCGTGATTTTGTTTGGGATGTTCATGAGCGGATCCTCCGGCGCCAGAACGCGCACTTGTGCATTTTCATCAGTGACGCGGTCGCGTGAAATTTCCAATGGGTACGGCCCGAATTGAGTGGTCTTAAGATCGGCGAGCGTGTTGTACTGCGCGATGACAACTCCGCCTTCGTTTACATACGCAAATAATTCCGGCAACCAGTTGGAAATTCGATCTTGCGTGTTGTAGGCGCGAATCCCCAGGACGACGGCAGAAAACTGCGCCAGGTTCTTCGCCGTGATTTCAGGTTCGCTCAACATCTTCACTGAATACCCGATTTGTCTGAGGCTTTCCGGAATGTCATCGCCGGCGCCGGGAATGTAACCGATGCGATCGCCTTTCTTGCGGATATCCGCGCGAACTAATTTGGCTTGCGCCGGTGGCATCAGCGTCTGCACGCCGATATGCGGATAGGAAATGCGCACGCGCTCAAGCGAATAGTCGCGGCCATCGATCGAAACGATTGCTCGCAACGTGCCTTCGCTATTTTGATTGGGTGGTTTGATGCTAAACCTAGCCACTATCTCGGCATCGCCTGCTTTCAGGTCCACCGGGATAGACGCCGGAGAGATTTCCCATCCCTGCGGTGCAGCCAATTTGAGTTCTCCCTTCACAGGGCCGGTGGCCGCGGTGACGTGTACTGAAACAGTCTTCGATTCGTTTGTCGGGAACATCAGCACGTTGTTCGTCACGTTCGCGAAAACTGGCGGCGCAATCACCAATGACCGCGGCGCTTCAGTGGGGACGGTATCAACTGCGCGGTACTTAGTGTCCACGGTGTACCGCAGTTCCTGCCCGCTAACTTGTAAAACTACCTCGATCGGAAGAGCAGGGGGATTCTCCGGTAGACCGATAAGCTTTTGATCGTCGACAGTGAAGGTTCCGAGCGTCTCGAGTTTGCGAAGCCAATATGGTTGCGAATACGGAGCATCGTCAGGAATCCTGCATGACAGATCTTGTGTAACGAGCTCGTTCGATGGAAGCGTCGCGTCGACCTTCTTTGAATCGCCACTGTTGGGGCATCGCGCTTCTTGCAGTGTGACCGGAACGTTCGAGCGATTGATTGCCTCGAGTTTTATTTTTGCGGTTTCGCCGGGTGTAAATGTTTCCGTCGCTGTCGACGCTTCCACATGCAAGGCGAGGCATTCAGCGATGATTTTGTCGAGCTGTGCTTTTTTTTCCGTGATCCAGGAGTCATCCTGAATTCCGCTCATCGCCTGCCGTAACTTCAACAAGTCAGGCACGGACGCAGCCGGATCGGCCGGATTGAACTTTGAAATGATCTCGCGAATTTGTGCGCCAACGGATTCGGAATTTGCAACGCGCGACCAGGTCGTATCGACACCGTCGAAAAGGGAGCTCTTCATTGGCTGGCCTTTCAAAGGTTTGAAATATTCCTTTCGCGCTCCGCGTCGCGGCGGGCCGCCGACACCCTGGCTCTTGTGCATGCTGATACTCGCCGCAGCGATTTCCGTGTACGATTTACCGAGAAGCGGATTGTAACCGCCGGCTTCCAGGACCGTCAGGCCGGTCGGGTCGAATGGCAGGTTGCGATTCGCAAAGAAAAACGGAGATGTGTTCCAAACCAGCCGCGTCGCTTTCCAGGGCTTCACGAAAGCCAGTTGTTCTGGAAAACGATTTGGGTCGGCCGCTGCCGAAAATGCTTCCTGCGCCAGAATTGCCGACGCGGTGTGATGGCCGTGCGTCTTTTGATCCTCGGGACTGAAGCGCGTCACAATGACATCCGGTCGGAAATTCCGGATCACCCACACAACGTCGGCAAGAATTTTGTCATGACCCCAGATGCGCATCGTTTCGTCAGCCGTTTTGGAAAATCCGAAATCGATTGCTCGTGTGAAGAATTGCCTGGCGTGGTCGATACGCCGCGCGTCTAGCAACTCCTCTGTTCGAATAACGCCGAGCCGTTCGCCCAATTCCGGTCCGATCAAATTCTGGCCGCCGTCCCCGCGCGTCACCGAAAGATAAGCGGCGTCGTAAAGCGAACCGTTTGCCCAGAACGCCATCAGATTTGTATTTTCGTCATCCGGATGCGCCGCGATGTAAAGAACGCGGCCTAGCACGTTGAGCTTTTGTAGTGCGAGCTGAATCTCGCTGCCGTTCATCTGGTCTGAAGACAACAACGGCGGCGCATCGGCGGAATTCGCCGTTCTTGCGGCGGCGAGAATCGCGATTACAACGGCTGCTCGCCAACAGTGCGCGAAGGTGTGGTGCGTCATGCGCAACGGCGCACTTTCCGGTTCTGAACGGCGCATCGAGCTATCGTTCCAGGTCCGAGATAGCCCGTCTCACTTGTTAATGTCCTGCTTCGCGTCGAGTCGGGTAATCAGCGCCTGGATACTCTGCTTCTGCGCATCACTGGGAGCCGCAGCTTGTGCCTGCCTGGCATCGCTCGCTGCGCCGGCAAAATCGCCTGCTGCAGACTTGATGCGGGCTTGAGCCAGACTTCCGTAGACTCCATTCGGAAATCGTTTCGCGACCTCTTTGAAAATCTCGATCGCTTCAGCACCCTTGTTCTGATTCTGCAGCTGTCGACCGTACGTATATAGTTGCGGTCCGGCGGCCTTCTCGAGCGCCTTGTTCCAAGTGGCCTTCGCTTCATCCGGGCGATTTAAGGCTTTGAGGATATCCGCCTTGGTGCTGAGATTTTCGAACCTTTCCTCATTCTGAATTGAGGCATCCGCCCAACGCAACGCTTCATCTAGGTTGATCTTTTTGGTCAAACAAAATTGCGCGCCTTCATCTAAAGCCTGCCAGGTAAACTGGCCGCGACCCTTCAACTGGGCCCGAATGTTCTGCAGCGTCTGATCATCACTGACGGAAACAGTGAAAGGAACACCCAGCTTCTCCCATTTCAGCGTGACCGCCGTTGAATTTGGCTTCAAATCTTCGAACTCGAATTCCAGCGCCTCTTTGGTCTCAGCGAGAGGGCGGGGTTTCACATCCACTCGCAAAGCATCTTCTTTCTGATCGTAGCTGTAGCTTCCCCACGCTGTGTTGGTTTTTGAAAAGATAACCGTCCACGAATCCTGATTGGGAATCATGTGCAGCCCGTAAATTCCTTTGTCTAATGGCTTGCCCTCCACCGAAACTGGATCGCTGAACTCAATCGTCGTGTTTTCGTTAGCGCCAGCGCGCCAAACCTTGCCGTACGGAACGAGGCCGCCCCAGATTTTTCGTCCATTCACCAATGGGCGGTGGTATTTGATCGCGATGTCAGTCAACGCGATGCGTTGTTTGACCTCGGCGGCCTGGCTTACGTCAGGCAGGTTCAAGTCGTTTTGTGCAGAAGCGATTTGGCCAAGGCCGGCAACGGCGAGACAAAGAACAAGCGGCTTAAGCGTGATTATTTTCATATTGTGGCGGTTACACTGCTCAGATTTTCTATAGTCCGCTACCAGTAATTCACGGATTTCAGGAGTATCGACTGATACCGCCGGCTCGGCGTTCAATGCAAAAAGCCGGCCGCAATCTTCTCTCTTGTCATGTCGAGCGAAGCCGAGACATCTCTGGAAATGCTGACACACGGGTTATCACAAAAATTAGCTAGAGATTCCTCGACTTCGCTCGGAATGACAGAAACCCGAGGCGGCAGTTCTTGTGTTTTTTCCGCTGCGACAGGGACTGTCCGAATGCGCCCCGCTACTAAACCTCGTACGTCGTAATCTCGAGCTGGTGACCGTCGGGATCGCGAAAATAAATCGAGTGTGCGATTTCGTGATCATCGAATTCAAATTTGATTCCGCGTTTTTTTAGTTCCTGTTGCGCAGTACCAAAATTCTCACGGTTCGCGCGGAAGGCGAGATGGAGCATCCGAATTTCGCGGTGATGTGCGGAGGTTTTCGGCTCCTGGTTCGCAGGGAACAAGGCGATCCCAGTATTTCCTTTGCCAATGAAAGTCGGCACCCCATTCCACATCCCGTCATGAAGCCGCTCGAATCCCAGAATGTCGATGTACCATTTGGCTGTCCGCCCAATGTCACGCACTCCGATGGCGACGTGATCGATTCCTTCGAGTTGCATGGAATGTCTACTTGGAACTAGACGTCATTTCATCAACCAAGAAACGCGATACCGACCCGAAAGCTTTGCAATTAATCACAGACAAATCGGTATAATCATTGCCGCCATCCAGCGGCATGTGCTCGGACTGGGGAAGTAAAGCCTTTCAGCGTCAGTTCTCCGATGTCTTCGAACGAAAGATCTTTGCCGATGCAGAGCTCCGCGATTGCGCTCGAAACCAGGATCTGTTCCGGCTCGGCGTGAGCGCATAGACGCGCCGCAAGTTGCACTGTGGATCCAAAGAGATCGTTATTTTTTTCGACCGGTTCGCCTGCCGCCGCGCCTACTCGCACCTTGAGTGGGTGTTCAGAATTTTTTTGCGCGTGCTTGTCCAATTCCCGCTGAACCTGAATCGCGCATCGCACCGCACTTGCTGCCGAGACAAACGACGCCATAATCCCGTCGCCGGTGTGCTTTACTTCGCGCCCGCCTAACGCGGACAGCGCATCTCGCACGATCGTGTCGTGCACGCCAAGGATTGCAAGCGCGGCTTCGTCACCCAGCGACTGCGTCAAGGTTGTTGAATTCACAACGTCGGTGAACAGCACAGTGCGAATGCCAGGATCGCGTGCATCGGATCCGGCGTCGGGAAAAATCGCCGCTCCCGCAGCGTTGGTTTCGACACCACCGAAAAATCCTTCTGCCAGCTCAGGCTGCACTTCGATGATCTTATCGGGCATTAGACCGTGGGCTTCCCGGTGGACTTGCTCCGCCGCCTCGGCACTTGGCGCGTGAGCGAGGCAAAAAACCTTGCCCGCCTTTTCGTTGACCCAGTATTTGGTGTATTCGACGCCATGTTTCCGCTGGATTTCCACATCCTTCGCGTGTGCGTTTGCGACATCTTCCGCTGTGGCTCCCTCCGGAAGATTGTGAATGTCCATGTATAAGGGCATAAGCGGTGAAGTTAGCGCGATACAACGTGATGCAAAACGCTGATGTCGGCAGGGTGACTCAACGTTTGGTAAACGACGCAATAGCGTTCGGTCAGACGAAGCAATGTGGCGAGCTGCTCTTCCGTGGCGTCGGTATCTAAATCGAAGTTTAGGCGAATCTGCTTGAAGCCGACTGGAACATCTTTAGAAACGCCGAGGGTACCGCGAAAATCGAGATCGCCTTCCGCGCGAATTGTAGCGTCGCGCAATGTAATGCCAAGAGCGGTCGCAACTGCGCTCAGCGTCACGCCTGCGCAGCCGACTAGCGCTTCGAGCAACATGTCGGCGGAACACGCGCTCTGTCCATCACCACCGGTCGCCCGATGAAGACCGGCCTCAACTCGCGATTTTCCGGTTTCGATTTTGCATGTCACATTTTTGCCCACACGTCCCTCCGACCGCAGCGTGACCGAAGCGGTCGCAGGACTCTCGCGATACTGCGCTTTCAGCGGCGCTTGCAATGATTTTAATTCGTCGGCATTCATCACGTATTCTCCGGAGCAGGCATTGAGATTGGGAGGATGCTGTATTAAAAGCAGGCTGCAGTCCGGTGCAACCGGACTCAACAAGGAACAAATCGTTTCAACGTAGATTTTCCATAAGAACAGAATTTTCGCTCGGTCGCGTCGCTGTAGCCGAGGGCGGTGACCTCGGTCAGGTGGCGCTTGCTACGCACGGTGCCGCCGGGGTTGACGCCCCCGGCTACAACCGTATAAGCTGCAATAACAAATGGGTTTTAACGGTTTGCAGAGCTAAAGGCGGCTGTTACAGGGATGAGCAGCCACGAGATCTGTTTGTCGCCTCTGAGCGGTCGCTGCGATTGTCGGGACACTAAAGTCCCTCCCACATTGCAATAAGCGCGGCTGCGATTAACCCGGTTTAATGTTTTGATTCACGCGGAAGAAATTATCGGGATCGTATTTGTTTTTGATCGCGGCTAAGCGCCCGTAATTGCCGCCATAGGTTTTCTTCACTCGTTCCTCGCCTTCGTCGCCCATTAGGAAATTTACGTAGGCGCCGCCCGCGGAAAACGGATGCACCGCATCATAGAAATTTTTCGTCCACGAAATAATTTTCTCCTTGTTCGCCGGATCGGGATCCACGCCGACAATTACCTGCGCCCAATTGGCATCGCGATAATTCCAAGCAGTATCATTTTTGCCGATACGTGCTGCGGCGCCGTTGATGGGATACATATGCATGGTGGAATGCATCGTTGGCAGCGCTTCACCGAAACGGATGTACTGCGAAATCGCGTCGTCGCTTATTTTATTCAGGAAATCAGCGCGCCAGTACCATTGCAGGCCCGGCGGATAAAGTGCGTCGAACATGCTTTGCAACGCCGGACTGCGGCAGCGGCCCAACCAAATCGAGCGCAGGCTTCTTGAAAGCCCGGATTGGTTTGAATGTTTCCTCTGCTTTCTCCAGCGGTCCAGCATATGCCCAGACAACGCCGCACATTTTTTTCATGTGTAGATGTTCCGGGAACGGCGGAGCTGGCGGGACAGTAAGAAAGGCGAAGAAGCCGTTCAGATCATCGGGTGCCGACGGGATCAGATCGCGATACCACTTCATCACATCGGCTGTCTCGCTTAGCTCGTAGAGCATCGGGCCCGCATAAAGGGTGTCGATCGGATGCAACTTGAACGTGAACGACGTGACCACGCCAAAATTGCCGCCGCCGCCGCGGAGCGCCCAGAACAAATCCGGATTTTCGTCGGTATTCGCTTTAACGAATTCGCCATTCGCCAGGACAACGTCGGCCGACAGCAAATTATCGATACTCAATCCGCATTTCCGAGTGAGGTGACCGACTCCACCGCCGAGCGTTAACCCGCCGACGCCTGTTGTGGAAATAATACCGCTCGGCGTTGCGAGTCCGAACGCGTGCGTAGCATGATCGACGTCGCCCCAAACGCATCCGCCGCCGACTGTAACAGTGCGGGCCGCAGGATCGACTCGCGCGTATTTGATTAATGCCAGATCGATCACCAGACCGTCATCGCAAATTCCCAGCCCGCCGGCGTTGTGACCGCCTCCGCGAATTGAAACGAGGAGATTATTCTCGCGTCCGAAATTTACGCACTGGATGACGTCTGCGACATCGGCGCATCGCGCGATCAAGCGCGGTTTCTTCTGGATCATCGCGTTGTAGACCTTGCGAGCTTCATCGTAATCCGCGTCGCCCGGCTGGATCAGTCTGCCTCTGAGGCTTTGTTTTAGTTTGGTAACGGAATCTTCGTTGAGCATGGCAAAGGAATTATAACCAGACAGTTATACCCGGTAGCTGAACGGTCAAGGAACGACCGATTCCCAGCCATGGATTTCGGTTTCGGCGGCTGTGACCGCCAGGTTGCGGCGGCCAGGCAAGCCACCGCTCGGTGGCTGCACCGGGCCACCTTTTCCGTTGAAAGCTAAGATTCATTTCGAGTTAGCCTCTAGGCAGAGGCCACCCCGCATGTCTCATCCATACAGATCATGGACTCGGCGCGATTTTTTAAAACTCGCCGGTCGCGCGGGATTGCTCGGTGCTGTTCCGACGCTGGCGAGTGCCGCTGCGGCGCTTGAGCCGGACACAGTCTGCATCTCGATCCTGCACACTACGGATTTGCACGGCCATATTTTGCCGACATCCGATTACGACGGAACTGCTGATCGCGGCGGTTTTGCACGGTGCGTCACCCAAATCCGCCGCTGGCGCCAACAAAATCAGAATTCGATTTTGGTCGATGTCGGCGACGTCTATCAAGGCACGGAGGTGAGCCTCCGAAATAAAGGCGAACTGATGATCGATCTTTTCAATCTTCTCAGATACGACGCGTGGGTGATTGGTAATCACGAATTCGATTGGGGCATCGAGCCGTTTGCTAATGCGCTGCAAAAATCGGCGATGCCGGTGCTGGGTGCGAACACAACGTTCGACGGAAAACCGTCCGGATCGTCTTCCGATTGGCAACATCCGTTCGGCAAGGTTCAACCATTTGTATTTAAGGAAATTGAGGGCATAAAAGTCGCAATCATCGGCATCACAACGCCGGGCATGTCGTTCTGGCTTCCGCGGGAGTTTACGGCTGGAATCGATTTTCAACATCCAATGGAGTCTGTGCGCCGCGCAATTGCGAAGGCAAAAAGCCAAGGGGCGCACGCCATCGTGCTCACAGGGCACATGGGGCTGAAGCCGCGCACCGGCGGCGACGACTTTGCCAACACCGTGATGGCATTAACTTCCGAGTTCCCGGACGTTGCGGTCTTCATAGCGGGTCACACTCACCAGCCGATTCCCAGTCGCCTAACGAATCGCGTGCTTTTCACACAGGCAGACCATTTCGGAATTCACGTTGGCCGCGTGGATCTGTTGTTCGATCGACGTTCGAAGAAATTGCTACGTCGTGAAGCGATCTGTGAGCTGATGGATAGCCGCTTCGATCCGGATCAGGTTGTCCTTTCCAGAGCCGGATCGCAGCTCGCAGAATCGGAGGCGGCACTTGCGCGACCGATCGGCGAGTTAACCGAGACATTGCACGCCCGCGGCCGGCGCGGTCAGCCAAGTGAGATTGAAAACCTGATCGGCGCCGCGATTACAGAGACATTGTCGGAACGAAGCGTTGTGGTCGATGCCGTCATGCATGGCGTTCTTGATGAAAACGCCAAACTTGAAGCAGGCCCAACGACCCTTAGCGACATTTGGAATATCATTCCTTACGAAAACCTCATTGTTACCGCCACGCTTTCTCCTGATGAAATAAAAGCCGTGATGGAAGAAGTGTATGCCAGCCGTGAGCCGCGAAGTTTGCTGGGGATCGCAGTAAGAGTGGAGGGTCGGGGTCTGGATCGCAGGATCACCTCAATGGCATTTCCGAATGGACGCTCGCTGGAGCGCGATAAGAGATACGTAATTGCGCTCAATAGTTTCGATGCGCGAAGCGGCGGCCATCATTTCATGAAATTGCGAGCGCTGCTTGACAGACCCGAGTCGAATTACGTTCTGCACCCACTGCAAACACGCGACGCCGTCGTAGATTATTTCCGGCGGCACAAAGTTATAAAAAGGATTGCTACGATGCCATCGCGGGCGATTGCGGTGTGATTTCACGAGTTCGCCCTTGCAAAAACAACCGCTTTCGCTTGCCTATTCCGCCATGCGACTTCGGATCTTTTGCTTTGCTGGTTTGTTGCTCACTGCTGATCTTATTTCAGCGCTGACGCCAAAACCCGGTTCACCATCACCATCCCCGCGGCCAACGCTGCCAGAGTTTCGTCCAGCGTTAGTCGGAACCGCGCCAAATTCACTGGTAAACACGATCGACACGGCCGACCTCATCAAGAAGGGCCAAAAGGAAGCCGCCGTAATGTTTACCTGTCTCGTCGCGCCGACTGGCCAGATCGTTACAAGCGGAGCGTATCGCGGAACGCGCGGATCTGAACTGCTGGAGCAGGAATTACTCAAACGCCTGGCAACTACCAAATTTGTCCCAGCGGTTCACAATCACCAGCCGGTCATAGCTGTTTTTTATGGCACAGTGAAATTTGCAGTGGTGAATGGCAAGCCGCGGCTGCGTATCTTCGCCAATCAGCAACTGAGTGAGCTCGACAAGGAAACTGATTTCATTGATCCCCAACCGTACGTCGGCCAGGACTCAAAATTCACTGGCCTGCATTATCCCGACACGGGTAGCACGGTGGCGATCACTGGTGTTGTTGAGGTCGAGCTGAACGTCGATGCGAAAGGAAATCTGAAGAATATCCAGGTCTTATCTGAGGAACCGCCGTTACTCGGTTTCGGCGATGCGGCGCGTGCGGATTTCGATGGGGCGAGATTCATCCCGGCCTTCCGCAACGGCCAACCGATCGAATCCGATGTGAAGATTCCGGTTTATTACAAGCCGGCGGCTTAATTCCGCGCAACCGAGCGGAAAGGGCGGGGGGATCGGTTGATGAACAAGGTCGTTCGCACATCGTTCTTCAAACGCGATCCGCTGACCTGTGCGCGTGGACTTATCGGCACAGAACTGATTTGGGGCGAATGCTCCGGGGTCGTCGTCGAAGTGGAAGCGTACGCGGCAATCAATGACGAAGCCGCGCACACTTTTACGCGCCCGAGCGCGCGCAGCTTTATCGAACGAAACAAAGCCGGAGCGGCGTACGTCTATTTCAATTACGGCGTTCACTGGATGCTAAATGTGCTCGTCAAAGGCGAGGCCGATGGCTTCGTTTTGATTCGTGCGCTCGAACCACTCCGAGGGATTGAACTGATGAAGCGACGACGTGGCGTTAACAATCTCCGTCAGCTTTGCTCAGGTCCGGGCAAACTCACACGCGCTTTTGCGATTACCGGAAAAGATCACGAGATGGATCTGTGTTCCGATCCGCGACATTGCTTCGTCTCCAACGTCACGCGCGAGTTTCGACGTTGTGGCAGACAAACGGATCGGCATTAGCCGCTCTGCGCATCTGCCGTGGCGATTTACGTTGCGCGGCAGTCAGTTCGTGAGTCGTGCGCCGGGGTAGAGGCGATTGACCTCAATCGCCTGACTCATGGGACTCTGAATGGCGGTTCAGGTGAACCGCCGCTACCTGATTGACTCAATTCGCGCTTCATCGAAATTCTTGCCTCGGCAAAACTGTAGGGCGTCGGCCGCGGCGGACGCCGGCGTTTTTCGGAAGCGGCCTACAACGAATGAATGTAACCAAACAGCGTGTTCTCCTTGGTATGAGCGGGGGAGTGGATTCCAGCGTCGCCGGTTATTTGCTTCGCGAACAAGGCTACGACGTGATCGGCGTGACGATGAAGGTTTGGCCGCAAGACTGCATCTCCCGCGCCGAGGACAAATGCTGCGGTCCGCAGGCGGTGGCTGATGCGCGCGGGGTAGCGCATTCGCTGGGCATTCCGCATTACGTCATTGATGAAGCCGATCAGTTCGAGCGCGTCGTGATTGATTATTTCGCCAGCGAATACCAGGCCGGTCGGACGCCGAACCCATGCGTGATGTGTAATGAAAAACTTAAGTTCGGAAACCTCTGGAGCAAAGCGGCAGCGCTCGGCTGCGATTACATCGCCACGGGTCATTATGCGATCATCGAGCATTTTCTAGCCGGGGGCGCTGACCCCGGCGAGGCAGATGCGCCGATTCAACCCGATTCAGCCGGGATCACCGCCCCCGGCTACAGTTATGCGATGCTTCGCAAAGGAATCGATCGGCGCAAAGATCAGTCCTATTTTCTTTTTAGTCTGCGTCAGCTGCAATTGCGCCGCGCGCTCACTCCGCTGGGCAAAATGACGAAGGCTGAAATTCGTGAGATCGCACATTCGTTAGGGCTGAAAGTAGCCGACAAGATCGATAGCCAGGAAATTTGTTTCGTACCGGGAAATGATTACAAAGCGTTTTTGCGCTCGCATCTCGGCGAAAACGAATTTCATCGCGGCGAGATTTATGATGTGGATGGAAATTTCATAGCCGAACACGGCGGCATCGAACTCTTCACCGTCGGCCAGCGCAAAGGACTTCCGGGTGGATCGCTGCGACCGCGTTACGTTGTCGACCTCGACCCGGCAACAAATCGCGTCATTGTTGGCGACGCCGACGACCTGGTCTGCGAAGAGTTCGATATCGACCGCGTGAATTGGCATGCTGTGGCCGTCGGCGGCGACCCCGGCACTGTGGTCGGCACACAAGCAGCCGAGGTTACCGCCCCCGCCTACAACCAAGCGTTCGAAGCGACAGTGAAAATCCGCTATAATCATCCGGGAACGGTTGCCACCGTGACGCCTTTAGAAAATACTCGCGCCCGAATTCGTTTGCGCGAGCCCCAGCGCGCGGTCACTCCGGGTCAAGCCGCGGTAATTTATGATGGCGACATTGTGCTTGGCGGCGGTTGGATCTGTCGTTCCCTTCATCCCGAGCGGAGCGAAGCGGAGTCGAAGGAGCCCGCGATCGTAACCTAAGATAATGTCCACGGGATTTCTCCAGCCTTCGCATAAAGCTACGGCTTGGCAGGCGACTTCGCTCGGAATGACTGTGATTGGCTAAAGGATGTCTGAAAAAATTCTGCTGGCATTAAGCACGTTCCCGGATCAGGAAACGGCGCGGGACATTTCGAATGAGCTCGTCACAAAGAAGTTCGCGGCTTGCGCGAATATTTTACCGGCGGTCGAATCGATCTACCGCTGGAAGGACAACATTGAATCTGGAAACGAAAGTCTCGTCTTGTTCAAGCTGAGCGAGGATAGGCAATCCGACTTCCAGGAACAATTGCGGTCATTGCATCCCTACGAACTTCCGGAAATCATCTTCGTGCCAGTTTCGACCGGACTGCCGGAATATCTGCGGTGGGTTGTCGAAAGCTCCAGTTAGCTACGTCGGCGTTTCTTGCCAACAACATAAATTGCGACGCCGATCGCATTCGCAATTCCGGTCACGGCGACGATTTTCACGCCGAAACTAAGCGGACTCGGCACGTCGATAATTGGGTAGATGGTGAAAAAAATCGCCGATAGCGCGACCGCAGCACCACAGATCGCCGCAATACGCAACCAGACTGGGGCTCCCGAACGAATCGCACCCGCGCCAAAAATCGGTATTGCGAACATCGTGAAGTAAACAATGCCGTAGAAAACATTCGCTGCGTTGTCGACGAGTTGAAATGCTTCCTGAATTCCGGCGCCGATCTGGCTGGCGATGGCGATGAGAAGTGTGGTTGCGCCGACGAAAATAATGGAATTCACCGGTGTTTTGTATCGCGGATGCAGACGCGAAAACCAATTTGGCAGCAGCCGATCCCACCCCGCCACCATTGGTAATCGCGAGCTGCCGGTAACGTGAACGCTGGTCGAAGCAATCGTTCGCGTGGTCATCAACAGAATTCCGACTGATGCGATGGCGCCCGCTATTGGAAAAGAACTGAGCCCGAGTCGAAGCGTTTGCGGCACCGGACCAATCAGGTCGATCGGATTGTTGCCGACGAACGCGAGTACCCGAACTGGTACCAAAAATAAAAGCCAACGCGATCACAGGCGAAGCGATCAGCACCGAGCGTCCGATGTCCCGCGCGGGGGCGCGCGTTTCTCCAGCCAGGATCGCAACATATTCAAATCCGCTGAGCGCTCCGACTGCGAGTTTACTGAAAATATTGAAGCAATAGAAGAGCGACATCGCGGGTAACGCGAATTGAAGCGGCTGATAAGTTTTCAATTCGCCGCGGGCCAGGCAGAGCAGCGGCAATAAAATAAGCGATGCGTAAACGATGAACATCGCAAACGCGCCAATGTTATGAACCCATTTGCCTAACGAGAGACCCCGAACGCACGTCCAACCCAAGCCGCCGACCAATGCGGCACTGATCAGCGACACGCACCATTTGTTCTCGGGCATCCAGGCGGCGCCCGGCCCGATCGCGTAAGAGACGTTCGTGGTAACGAACATCCCGCCCAGTGCGATGACCGTGATCGACAGCAGCCAGAGGTTCCAAGCCACGATAAATCCGGCGAACTCGTTGAACCCAAGCTTGGCCCATTGATAGATGCCGCCTTCGAGCGGCATCCGATTGCTCAAATAAATTACCACGGCCGCTTGCGGAATGTAGAAAAGCAAAATTGCGAGAAGCCAAAAGAAGAGATGCGCTTGTCCGAGTTTCGCAGCGGTGCCGACCCAACTGGAACCGACAACGAAGAGAATCTGCGTCAGAACGAGATCGAAAAGCCCAAGTGGTTTCTTGAGAGATTCGCTGCGCGTCTCGATCTTTTGCTCAGCGCGCTCGAATTCAGTTCGCATTGGCCAAACGTTGAAGCGGTTAAGCGAACGTCATTCCGAGCGAAGTCGAGGGATCCCAGGACAGTATCTGTGCGTAATATCGCGGGATCCTTCGACTCCGCTGCGCTTCGCTCAGGATGACGAGAGAAACCACCTCCACGTTTCACTATTCTCAGTGCTCGCCTTCCGATCTCTTCGGCGGCGCTGGCTCGTTACGAAATTCGCGGTGCCGGATTTTGCCGCCGGCATAAGCGATGTAACCACCGGCTCCCAGGGTTGCTGCGCCGAGAAGGATCACCAGAAGCACAAGTGGTGCAGAAGACTTTGGCCATTTTATCGGCGCTGCGATCGCGATAGCACTCAAGGCCGCGAGCGCGTAAAAGATCCAGATGAGATCCTCAGCACGATCTTGGTGTTCATCCAGCCAGCGTTCTCCATCTTCATCGGTCATCGACAGAACGCGATCGTATCCCTGCTGGCCAAATTCATAAACTGGCCATGCGGAAAACGAGCTGATGAGCACCAGAACTAATGCCGCGATCTGAGCGCGGCGGCTTTTGGAAAAAAAAGCGATGAGCAATCCAATCCAAGCGATAAGCAAACCGTAAACCGGCAATGGATTGAGCAGGACGTGAACATACTCCGGCTGCCGCAAACCACGGAGTATCGAATCGATCATGATCCGCCTTCCGAGTGCGTGGCTAAAACTTGCGCGGCACTCTTTGCTTTTTCAGGCGGCACGAACTTTTGCCAATTAAGGATGGTGAAATGCCACCATTCAGTGCGTAAGCCGCAAAAACCAGCCATGTGCATGGCGTACCGCAGCAAACGGAGGTTTCGCCGTATTTCGAGAGACGAACCCATGTAAGGCAGCATTGCAGCGGGAGTAAAATCGTCAAAACCCGTTGGCATGCGGACGTCGCGAATCCGTGAGTCGACCAGGGTGGCGTCGACGGCGATACCCCAACTATGCAGCGAGCCCGCGCCAATTTCAGGATTGGCAACATAATCACTGTTGTGCGACGCCTCCCAAAGCACGCTCTGCACTCCTACCGGCCGATACGCATCCCAGATTTTGAGGCCATATTGATAACGCCGCAGAAAGCTCTGGGCCACCGCCAAAGCTGACGCGATTTCTGGGCGAGCGAGTGCGTGTGTTCCACGGGGATAAATGGGATGTCGAAGGAAATTGTTTCGGCCTGCGTAGCGTAAGTCGACGGTGATGGTCGGGTCAACGGATCGGACATCAACCAAAACCGCGTCAGCCTTTGCATTCAACGAAATCAAACCCATCGCGATTGCACCAAACCGGCAAACGTAAACGTTAAACTTTTGCATTTGCCTTGTTCGATCAATACGCTGCTACAGCTGCGGGAGTATCGATTTTTGCCAGGCGTTCGAGGAGAAGACGTGCACTGTCTTCCGGCATGGTGAAACGCAACTCGAGATTGGAGTTGCCCTGTGTTTGGATCTCCGGCGGCTGAGAGTAAAGCAACAGCGGCGAGTCAGGCAGGCGAAGCCATTGATCTGGATTGCTGCGCAAATCGCGGGCGACGTTGGCGGCATTTTTCGGAGCATTCACCTTAATGAGAATTCTGGCTTTTACTGGATTCTGCAGGTTCACTGCAAGGCCGATTAATTGCGAGACATCGATTAGTTCACGTGAAAAGATGGGATGGAAAATTCGGGCGAGATCCGGTGGGTCGCGTGAAATGAGCCGCAGCGCGCTCTCGTGATCGAGAGCTTGGAAACGATCGAACAGTTGGCCCGTGATTTTCAGGTCCGGTTTCATTCCGAGTCGTACCAGTACCAGCTCATCCACTTCTTCTGGTGTGCCAACGGCGAGGGTTGCCGGTCCGACGCGGGCCAGCGCAAAATCCGGCTTGACGGCTGTACTGCCTGCCACGCCGGAGCCTTGTAGAGGCGGCTCGGCGGAGCTGGACTGTCGCTCCCAAACGGGCAAACCGTGCAAGCCGTTGTTAGGGCGTCTCTGAAAATTCTTATCATCAGCGACGGTTCGAATCACCTTCGCAAGACTCCGACGGCTTTGGACGAGGTTGAACTCTTTGGTCTCGCCGTTCTCGTCCGTTGTGAGTGCCCGGGTGATCCGCGCCGTATCGCGCGATGCATTCAATCCTGGGACCGAAGCAGCGGGACCTATCAACGCGGGCCAGAGTTTGGGCTTCTCATCGCGCCAGCGCTTTGCGAGGTTTGCGCGTTCGAATTGATCCGTGTTGATGGACAGGATGGTATCGGTTGCTTGCGGAAGCCATTCGCGTCCGCGCGGGGATTGGAAAATGACAAGCGATGTGATCGCTAACAGAACCAAAACCGAAAACGCGCTGAAGTAGAACTTTCGCAGCTCCTGTTTATCGATCTGGCTGGAGAGCTGGGCCAGTTCTGCCTGGTGCTTTAATTGCAGATCAACGGCCGCTCTACGACGGTGAGCCTCCTCGAGCAGATTTGGCGCATTCGGCGGAGCAACGCCTTTTGCCGACAAATGCCGGCCGATGCTCAAATATGCTGGATTCTTTCGTTCTTCGACGGTCTGATGTCGTGTCCGCGCGTCGCGCGCTGCTTGTTGCTGGGTCTTAACACTCTCAGCCAATTTGCGGTCGCGCACTTCAAATTCGCTACGCGTGCGCGCCACATTTTTTTCCACCGCGGCAAGTTCGGCGTCAGCAGTGTTTAAGTTTTCCTTGGCTGCACGGACCGCGTCGGTGCTGCCCAGGCGCGCCCGGACGAGTTCGGCGCGTTCGTCCGGAAGGCGAGCTCGTTTTGTCGTAATGCCGGCGGAAAGCGCGTCGAGATCGGGAGGCGCCGGATCAAGCGCGTGCAGGTCGGAAAGTTGTTTCAAAAGATCGCGATCGGCAGCTTCGTTCTGCTGAACGCGCCGCTCCACGCTCGCAAGCTCTCGTTCGCATACCTCCACCGTGTTCTTCGCCTGGTTGCGCTTTTGAAGGAGCGGCTTTTTTTCTGCTTCGAGTTTCGCAATTGCGTTCGCCTGCTCCCGCGAGATTTGCTTGCGTTCTTCTTCAATCCGTTTTATGCCTTCGTCAATCCTCGCGATCCGGAGCGCAACTTCCTTTTGTTCCTGTTCCAACTTCTTAAGTGCAACGATCTCGTTGCGAAGTTCGGGGAAATTTGCCGCCTGCGCTGTTCCCTCGCGTCCGAGATTGATTTCACTTTTTTGCAAAAGACGCCGGTCGTGCCGCAGCGCTATGCGCGTTCTCTGGCGCTTGAGCTTTAAGGCTAGTTCGCGAAAGCCTGTGCGGAAGAAGCTCACGAGAAAATGCTATATGAACGCGGAACGGGAAAAAGATTTTTCAGCTCTATTTGGCTCATGTGTCGTAAGAGTGGCGGGGGAGAGATATCGCTATTCCTCGGGCGCTGCGAGTTTCGCGAGGACGCCAAAGTCCTCCAGGGTTGTCGTGTCGCCAGTTACTTTTGCGCCGCTGGCAATTTCTTTGAGGAGCCGTCGCATAATTTTGCCGCTGCGCGTTTTTGGCAGCGCTTCGGCAAAACGCACTTCATCAGGTTTTGCAATTGCGCCAATCTGTTTGCTGACATGATTGCGCAGTTCCTCCTGGAACCCGCGACTGACTTCAATCCCGCTCTTCACCGTCACAAACGCGACGACGCCCTGACCCTTTAATTCATCCGGTCTGCCGACCACCGCCGCTTCTGCGACTCGCGGGTGGCTGACAAGCGCACTCTCGATTTCCGATGTGCCGAGTCGGTGGCCAGCCACGTTCAGAACATCATCGATGCGGCCGACAATCCAAAAATAACCATCTTCATCGCGGCGCGCGCCGTCGCCTGTCAGATAATTGCCTTCAAATTCGCTCCAATATTGCTGTCGGTAGCGCGCCTTGTCGCCGTAGATCGTTCGCAACATCGAAGGCCATGGCCGGCGAATAATCAATTTGCCGCCGACATTCGGGCCGACTTCCTCTCCTCTTTGATCGACGACGGCCGGATCGACACCAAAGAATGGAAGCGTGCCGCTCCCTGGCTTGGTTGGTGTCGCGCCCGGAAGAGGCGTAATCATGATCGAGCCAGTCTCGGTCTGCCACCATGTGTCGACGATGGGACAACGTCCGCCGCCGATCATTTTGTGATACCACATCCACGCTTCCGGATTGATCGGTTCGCCAACCGACCCTAACAAGCGTAGCGATGAGAGATCGTGTTTCCTGACCCAGTCATCGCCCCAGCGGATGAACGCGCGGATCGCGGTCGGCGCAGTATAAAGAATGTTGACCCGATACTCCTCGATGATTTTCCAAAAGCGATCGGGCTCGGGCCAGTTCGGTGCACCCTCATACATGACAACAGTTGCGCCATTCGCGAGCGGACCATAGACAATGTAGCTGTGACCGGTGACCCAGCCGACATCGGCCGTGCACCAAAAGATATCCTCATCGCGGATGTCGAAAACGTATTTGGTAGTGCAATAAACGTTCACCAGATAACCGCCGGTAGTGTGTAAAATCCCTTTCGGCTTGCCGGTCGACCCGCTTGTGTAGAGGAGGTAAAGCGGATGCTCGCTGTCGAGGGGGGCGGCCGGACAGTTTGCATCAACGTATTCCAGTTCCCGATGCCACCAGACGTCGCGGTCTTCCTCCATGTGGATGTCGTTTGCCGCGCGGCGAAAAACGATGACGCGCCGCACAGAGGTGCCATCGCGCAGGGCGTCATCGACGTTTTTCTTTAGCGGCACAATCCCGCCGCGACGATATGCGCCATCGGCAGTGATGAGCGCAATTGCGCCGCTGTCGCTAATCCGATCGCGGATGCTCTCCGAGCTGAATCCGCCGAACACTACCGAATGCACGGCACCAATTCGAGCGCAGGCCAGCATTGCGATCGCCGCCTCGGGAATGTTCGGGAGATAAATGATGACGCGGTCGCCTTTTTTTATCTTGTTTCGTTTCAGCACGTTCGCGAAGCGGCAGACTTCACGATGCAACTGCTGATAGGTGAGTGTGCGCTTCTCGCCGGGTTCGCCTTCCCAAATGATTGCAGCCTTGTTCCGACGCGACCCTGCGAGATGCCGATCCAGACAATTTTCCGAGATGTTCAGTTTCCCACCCACGAACCATTTGGCAAAGGGCGGCTTCCATTCGACAACCTTCTTCCACGGCGTGCGCCAGACTAGCTCGCTGGCTTCGCGCGACCAGAACTTGGCAGGTTGCCGGATCGATTCTCGATACATGCGTCGATACTGAGCCAGGCTTTTGATTCGCGCCTTACTGCTGAAACCCGGTGGCGCCTTGAAAACGCGTTTTTCGACCAAATGCGATTCAATGTTGTCGTGCATGGGCAATCCCTAATATGCGCAAGAACTTTTCCGGGCAAGCGCGCGCTTCCGCTGTAGCCATTGGCCTATGGCGGGTCAAACGTTCTTTGTTATGCGTTGGACGGCTCAAAGGGCCATGGCTACACATTACTGATGCTCGAACCGCTGCCGGACGAATATTTCATGCGCGAAGCATTCCGGCAGGCGCAGAAAGCATACGCAGCCGGGGAAGTGCCAGTCGGCGCGGTCGTTATGCGCGAGGGCAAAATCATCGCGCGCGCGCATAACCAGGTCGAGCTGCTCAAGGACGCCACGGCGCACGCCGAAATGTTGGCGTTAACACAAGCTGAAGCGGCGATCGGCGATTGGCGTCTGATGGATTGCGACCTGTACGTCACAAAAGAGCCGTGCGCGATGTGCGCAGGCGCGATCGTGCATACCCGAATACGCCGGGTAATCTTCGGCTGCGCAGATCCATCTGCCGGAGCCGCTGGGAGCATCATAAACATTCTGCAAATGCCGACCTTCAATCACCGATGCGAAATCACATCGGGTGTTTTGCAAAAAGAATGTGCTGCGATTTTGCAGGATTTTTTCCGCGCACGCCGCGAGCAGGAGTCGATGCCTTCGTAGTCGGCGCTGAGCTACTGTGGCAGTAAAACAGACATCGACGGGAAGGTCCATTGTTCTTTGCGTGTGTCACGCTTGAGGCACGATTTGACTCCAATAAAAAAGCTGGCTTGGAGTCACTCCAAGCCAGCTGATCAACCTTACACGAACCCGTCCGCTTTAATGGCGGTAGTAATAATGCTTATGATGCTTGCGAGAGTGGTGGCTGTAGTAATACGGGCGTCCGGTGTAGTAAGACGTCCCGTAGTATGGATTGCCGCCGTAGTAGCTACGCGAGTAATAGCCGTATCCCGGATATCCGTAACCATAGCTCGGATATCCATAGCCATAACGATACGCAGGATAACCGAAGCCGATCCCTACGCCTCCAATGCCCACTGAAACCTGGGCATCAGCCTGTTTCGCAGGAAGAAAAGCGAATCCTATAGCTATCAATGGAAGTAAAAGAAGTTTTTTCATATGTCCTCCTATATCTGAAGTTCCCCTTATTAATTTCGAGAGGGATCGAAAGCTCCTGGGCGGAGCTCACCGGCGCATCTCACAATCGCGCCTCTTCCCTTTTTATCTGATTCGAATACCGACGATGTCGCGGTTCCGTTGGAGACTAAGATCCAAAGAAAATCGGATTGGAATCTGGAACAAAATTCATCGCGGGAAAAACGCCGGCGCCTATCCGGAGTCAAGCGAGAGTACGACTTCAGCTAAAAGAGGAAAATGATCGGACGCAACCCGCGCGAGAGGTGAGCGATGCACGGTTACGCTCAATGGCTCGACTGCCCGATTGACGAAGATGTGATCGACAGCCAGCACCGGTAATCGGGTCGGGAACGTGCGAATCGGTTCGGTCGCTCGAATCAGTTCGCGCACATCGCGCAGATGCCGGTTCAGTGTGAGATATGGTCGCGAACCGGGCAGACTGTTGAAGTCGCCAAGCAAAATAAGCGGCGTATCACCGGCGATTGCTGCGCGCCACTCCGCGCTGGTGAACAATTGTGTTTGAACGAGGCGTTCGCGCCAGCCTAACCCGAGATGCGTGTTGATGATGTGGACCTTCCCGAGATTGGTTTCGATGTTTACTTCAATCGCCGCGCGATTCTCACGGCAAAAAAACGGTGGTCTCCCTGGTAACTCCACCGCCTGCCGAAAAGTGAGTTGGTAACGGCTAAGGATGGCATTGCCATACTGCTCATCGTCTCGTCGCATGGAGGGATGAAAATGGCTGTGCCATCCAAGTTGCTTGGCGATCATTGTAGTCTGATCCGCGCCGGCGGAACGGCGTCGGCCGAGATCGAGCTCTTGCAGCGCTACAACATCGACGGACATCTCGCCGATGACCTCGGCTATGCGCGCCTCAGAGCGTTGGCGATCCATTCCCACGCAGCCATGTACATTGTAAGTCGCGATGCGGAGGTTCGCCCGGGACGTTGGTGTCTTGGTCACGGCTTACATCTGCGACCGGAAGATTGACATCATTCGACCTTTAATCTTTTCCTCCCAGGGACGATTTCGCCAGTCTTTGAGAGTAACTTCGCGCGAATGGCTCTTGTCTTCCTCAAAGATTTTTGCGTATGACGAAACAAAACGCCGAGCCAGCACGTTGAGGTTTGCTTCTTCGTTCAATGACATTGAACGGTTGTCGAGATTGGCCGAACCGAAGGAAGCCCAACAGTCATCGACAAGCAAATATTTGCAGTGAAATCTTGCCGGCTGATACTCGTAAAAGCGCGCGCCTGCTTTAAGCAAGGGTTTCCAAAGCGCCTTTCCCACAGACCGGACCGTACGCGCATCGATATCGGGACCTGGCGTAATGATTTCTATCTTCACGCCGCGACGCAGCGCTTCGATCAATGTTCGCATCGTCAGATTATCAGGAATGAAATAGGCATTCGCTATGCGGATGTGATGGCGAGCGGCCGCAATGGATACCAGCAACATCAAACGCCCGCTATCGGAGCCTTCACCAGCCGAGCTCTTGAACACCTGGCACATTTCGTCACCGGCGTGGTCTTGTCTGGGAAAATAGAGATCGCCGTGTAACAATTCGGCCCGGGTTTCCAGCCAATTATCCATGAAAGCCTGTTGCAGTTGTGCGACTACAGGACCTCGCAGCGCGTAATGAGTGTCGCGCCACAATCCATGGGTGCGGCCGTTTCCTTTCCAGTCATCCGCAATCCCCACTCCTCCGATAAATCCCAGGACCCCATCGACGACCAGAATTTTTCGATGCGTCCGAAAATTAATGCGCGAGAAATGGACGAAGCGAAAAATCTCCACCGCTACGCCGGCGCGTCTCATCAACTTGATGGCGCGACCGTGCACAGCATTACATCCGAGCGCATCCTGCAGAAAATGCACTTTCACACCGTTACGCGCGCGTTCCGCAAGCGCTTGAGCGAAAGCGTCAGAGACTTCGCCTTCGCGGAACAGGAAATTTTCAAATGTAATTGTGCGCCGCGCCGAACGGATCGCGTCCAGCATTGCTGGGAAGATGTGTTCGCCATTTTCCAGCGGCGTAATTTTGTTCCCTTCCAGGAGAGGCGGTCCGAGCAAGTGCCCCATGGTTCGGACAAATGTGTCGTCGCCGACGGCGTAGTCGGCTCTGATCGAATGGCGGACCTTCTTCTCCGCAGGGAAGAAATTCCGGACGATGAACAGAGTGGCCAAACTGCTCCCGGCAGCAGTGCCAATCAGTTTGGGCCACTGCGGTGAGTCGGAAGAAGAACGGCGGTGCACTGCATCTGTATCGCAGCGACAGCTGAAATAGGCTCCCCGAGGCCGGAAAAAGAATCGCGGACAGCCGTTTCAGAACATTCCACCGGTCAAACGCTCAAAATCCGACACATGTTAAAAGCGTTAAGACTGTTCGCCATAAAGTGAAAGCCGAAGACAGGCTTCCTATGGTGGATTAGCGTTGGATCAGAAGGAGTGAAATAACAGATGAAACAACACGAAGTTACCGTTCCTCAAATTGGTCTCATTGCCGGCACGCGCGCGATGCTCGGCGCGGGAATCGCGCTGTTGCTCTCCGAAAAGCTTAGCGATGAGCAGAGGCGAGCGATTGGCTGGACCCTCGTAGGAGTAGGCGCACTAACGACGATTCCACTTGTCCTGCAATTGTGGGGGGAAGAGGAATAGCCGCGACGTAGCAAGCGCGCTAGCCGATGAAGCCTGAGCGTTTTCCGAACTGAGACAGCAACTCGGTGATGTCCTGCAAAAACGCGCGACAAGAGCAACTCGTCGCGGGCGTTTAGGTGAAAGTCGCCGGAAACGCCGGCAAAAGACGCGCTTGACTCCAAACCTTGAAGTCGTGAACCGCTGGCCAGCAGAAAACGCAAGGAGCGCGTTACTCTAGATTCACGTTCTCCCAATGGATCTGAATGGCGTTCCAAGCCGTGGCACAAAACCCAATCAAGTCATATTCGTAATTAAAGGCGACGCTACCCGAAGCATCGACACCCACGATATCGGTATAAGTATAAGGGCCAGCCTGTGTGTAATCGATGAGGTAATTGTTTTGCGCATCTTCGTAAACACTGCTGCAGAACGGGCTAGAGATACTCGGATCAGCGTAATAATGCCAAACCTCGGTAGCTTTGTGAGCACTCAAGTCCAGCTGATATTTGCGGGGAGCGCTGTAGGTGCGTGTCTCTCCCGGCGGTTGCTGAAAAACGCTGCCGGTTCCATCGTCAAATAGCAGTAGTTGATCGCCGGGCATGGATAGCGCGTGCTGGCCGATCGGGGGCAATGTGCCCGGAGCCAGAGTAAGGGAGAAGTGACGCAGAGAAGGGAACTGATACCAGCGCTTTGTCGGGTCGCCCAAAATCCAGTTAATAGTTCCAGAGTCGTAATCGAGTGCGATAACAAAGTTTTCTCGGCTCGACACGATCAGAGAGTTGTCAGAACTGCGGTAGGCGCAGGCGTTGTTGTGAAACCAATCGTTAGGCGCTGGATAAACGAACTCGTGTGGATCGTCCCCACCGGCAATCATCGCGGCGCTGATGATGTCCGCAAGATTCCAAGTTCGAAGCACATTGCCGCCAGCGTCTACCTCCATGTTAACGCTCTCGGTTTGATCGAGCGTATCCACGTCGAGGAGCATTCCGTCCCGGCCCGGATCAATGTTGTGATGGAAATTGACGACACCAATGTTGCCGTAGTCGCCCATTACATAGGTGCGCCCATCAAACTCAGTGCGAAGCAGTTGGGTGCCGGCGGCAAGGTAGATTGCATTATCGAACATCATGCAACTCGTCACCCCTACTCCCGCCGTGCCTACCCAACGGACTTCGGCGTCACTGTCTATGATGATAGGCGTGGTAGGATCGGCAAGGTTCTTCAGGAGAATAAAATCATAGCTCAGAGTAGTGCCTGGCGACCGCGGTTGCACGACGGCGGGATGGGAGTAAGTGCCTCCGTCATAAGCCGGCGTCGTGATATGCATGCGCAGTCTTTTTACCGGGTGAAATGGGTCGTTGAAGCGAAGGCTAATTGTGACGCGATTTGCGTAGCCAGCATACAGCCCGAAAATCGGGATTATGAGTCTGCCCGTTTGCGAGTCGAAGTAACCTCGCGCTTCCAAATAAGACCGCCCATATCGGACCTTAATCGGCCTTGTGGCCGACCCGGTTTTTGGAAGAATCAGGAACTGAGCGAAACTGAACTCTTCTATGTCCGCAATGTTGGTCTGGACGAAACGGATGAAGGGCGTGGGACCGTCAAACACTCGAACAGCGAAATCTCGTGGTTGCGGTCGCGGGGTCCGTTGGGGCCTCTGAGCTTTTGCGCTACTGAGTGAGGCTAGCACGCAGAAAGTCGCCACTATAGCAACCCACTTGATTTCTCTGTTCGCTCTCCCGTTCATTGTTCGCCTTCCCCCTTGATTGTTGTGTAAACTTACTAATCGCATCTCTTGTTTTGCTGAGACTTAGTTTTTGTTTCCAGTGTTGCATTTCCGATTCCTGACGAATCACAGGATCATGCCATCGACGGCTGTACTTTCGCCTAACGAGATTGTGCTTTTCTGGGGCTTCGAGCGCTTCTTAGGTCGGACGAAAAGGGGTTCGGTCGCGGAGCACCAGGGATGGGCTCAGGCTTGCCGCGTATAGTCGCTGCGATGCGCAACTTGAATTCCGGTCCTCGGTGCCGCGAGGATTTCTCGGGGCATTTACGGCGCGGCAAAAAGATTCCTGTAGCTATCGTTTTGACTGTTCGGTGCAGGTGTTCTGACCGTTGCCGTGGCTGCCTCGCTAGGATTCGAACCTAGACAGAGAGATTCAGAGTCTCTAGTGCTACCGTTACACTACGAGGCAACGAGAGAAGAAAATTAAGGTCGCTCGGTCGGTTCGCAAGTCGAGCAGAGTCGCCGCGCGGAACGCTTGATTATGCCGGCACTTTCGCGTCGAGCAAAATCTCAGCGCCTTCCCGAGCAGCGTCGACCTCCAAAAACTTCCCGCTTTTTGCCACGAACGCGTGCGCGTGTTCCACCATTTTATCGATCATCTGATCGTCATGATTCGGATCGTGATGGAAAAGAACGAGCTTGCCCACGTTTGCGTCGAGCGCCAGCGAAACGACGCTGTCCACTGAGCTGTGGCCCCAGCCAACGTGCTTCGCGTATTCCTCCTCGGTATATTGCGTATCCATGATTGCGAGGTCGCAGCCTTGGAGAAAATCGACCATCTTTCCGCGTTCGGCGTCGGCAAAATCGCGCGCTTCGTCCTCGCTGATTCCGTCGCGCGAGGCCAACAGCAGCTTGAGGTCCTCGTATGGTTCGTTGTCGGGAAAGTAGGCGATTGATCCCGAGCTCGTGGCAAGGCGGTACCCAACGCAAATTCCTGGATGATTAGCGAATTTGGAGCGCACTTCGACGGGTCCGACTCGAAACTCCATCTCCTTGAGTTCCTCAATCGCCAGGTGGCTTGGGAGTTCGCGTAAGCTCACGGGAAAAAACGGCGTCTCCATTTGGCTGGCCAGAATTTTTGCCAAACCAGCGCGAGCGCCTTCGTAACCTAAAACGCGGATCAGATTTTTCTGATCGTACGCAGGAGAAAAGAAAGGCAGTCCCTGAATATGATCCCAGTGAGTGTGTGAGATCAAAAGAGTCAACCTCATCGAGCGAGGTCCGAATTCCTTGTCCAAAGCCAGACCAAGCAGGCGAATGCCGGAACCGGCATCGAGGATGATAATCTCGCCGTCCGCGCGCACTTCAACACAACTGGTGTTTCCGCCATAACGGACCGTGCTCTTTCCAGGCACCGGAATTGAACCGCGAACGCCCCACAGCCTTATTCGTGCAGGGATGGATTCACGTTCCGGTACGGATTTTGGTTCCGGACGGCGCGGAATTTCAGGAAGGAGCCGGTCAATCGTGCCGGAGAGCAATTCCCACGTAACCGGTTTAAGCAGATATTCATCTGCGCCTGCTTCGAGAGCGGTGGTTCGATCGATTCCGTAATCGCGGCCCGAGACGACAATGATCTTGGTTGGTTGCAGTTGCTCGCGAATGGAGCGGCATACATCAAAACCGTTCGATCTTGGCATCAATAAATCGCACAGGATCAGCTCCGGCCGATTGCGCAGCGCCAGCTCCAAGCCGGCGTCGCCGTCTTTTGCTTCCAACACTTTCCAGTCTTCGCGCGTGAAAAATTGTGCGATTGCGCGCCGGTTCTCGGCATCGTCTTCAATGATTAAGACGCGAGGCATCGTGGGGGGAAAGAAAACTGCTCGGTACCTTGGCTGAAAGCAAGCTTAAATCAAAAGCGGTAGTTTTTTTTCAAGGCGGTTGCTCACGTTGCTAGAAAAAAATGGGAATAATTAAAATCGCTAGAATGTTCACGACCTTGATCATCGGATTGATCGCGGGTCCCGCCGTGTCCTTGTACGGATCACCCACGGTGTCGCCGGTGATCGCTGCGGCATGAGCAAAAGAGCCTTTGCCGCCGAGGTTTCCTTCCTCGATGAATTTCTTCGCGTTGTCCCATGCGCCGCCGCCGGAGGTCATGGCAATGGCAACAAACAAGCCGGTGACGATCGTTCCCACCAGCAATCCACCGAGCACGACAGGGCCCAGTTGCGGAATCATCGCCACCGCGACTACGAAAATCAACGGCAGCAGCGCTGGTACAATCATTTCGCGCAACGCTGCCTTGGTCACGATATCCACACATGTGCCATACTCAGGTGTGTCCTTGCCGGTCATGATACCGGGATGCGCCTGCAGTTGACGCCGCACTTCGCGAACAACGGCGCCAGCGGCTTTGCCTACTGCGTCCATGCTGAACGCGGTGAAGATAAACGGAAGCAAACCACCGAGAAACAAGCCGATAATCACCTTTGGATCGGTGAGCGAAAATCAAACACGAACGGCTCGCCATTGCGTGTCACGTGTGCCTGGAGCTCCTGTACATATGAGCCAAATAAAACGAGCGCTGCGAGGCCGGCTGAAGCAATGGCGTAGCCCTTGGTCACTGCTTTCATGGTGTTGCCTACCGCGTCGAGTTGATCGGTGATGTTGCGTACTTCGCTGGGCAAGTTGCTCATTACTGCAATGCCGCCCGCGTTGTCGGTAATCGGACCGAACGAATCGAGCGAGATGATGATCCCGGCCATCGACAACATCGCCATCACTGCGATCGCGATTCCGTAAAGCCCGCCAAAATGAAAACTCAGCAAAATAGCGATTGCGATGAAGCCGACCGGCAGCGCCGTGGCGTGCTGACCGACAGCCAGACCCGCGATGATGTTCGTCGCATGACCAGTCTCTGAGGCACGCGCAATTTTTTGCACGGGCCGGTAATGCATTGACGTGTAGTAATTCGTGATCACCACCACGACCGCTGTCATGATGATGCCGACCAGCGATGCCCAGTAGAGTTGAGTTGGTGAGCGCATTTGTCCTGCGATTACCACGCCGTTCGGAAACAGAGAGTGCGTAGCTGGCCAGAAAAGGACGGCCGAAACGATCGCACTCATGACCACGCCACCCATTAAGACATTGGCCGGTTTTCCGCCTGCGAAGTTCACGAACAGCACGCCCAGAATCGCGCCCAGCACGGAAATTCCGCCGAGCACAAAGGGATAAACCACAGCGGCCGGGGTATCTGGTAAAGTTAGTGCACCGACAAGAATGGCGCCGATCAAGCTTACTGCGTACGTTTCAAACACGTCGGCGGCCATGCCTGCGCAATCCCCTACGTTGTCGCCAACGTTATCTGCGATTGTTGCGGGGTTGCGCGGATCGTCTTCTTCAAGACCCTGCTCGATCTTCCCCACAAGATCCGCTCCGACGTCGGCCGCCTTGGTGTAGATCCCGCCGCCGAGTCGCGCGAACACGCTGATGAGACTCGCCCCGAGCGCGAGACCAACCAGGCTATTGATGGCCATATGTGACCCGGCTAAACGCGTGACCAGAGTGTAGAAAATCGATACGGACAAAAGCGCGAGTCCCACCACGAGCAGCCCCGTGACAGCGCCTCCGTTGAAGGCCATTCGCAAGGCTTTGGTAATCGACTCTGTCGCGGCCTGCGTCGTTCGCACATTTGCGACCACGGCGATACGCATTCCAATGAAACCGGCCGAAAGCGAACAAAACGCTCCGACCACGAAACCAACGGCCGTGGGACGATCTTTAAAAATGAAGAGCAAAATGAAAATAATTACGGCGATAGAGCTGATCGTGATCACTTGTCGATTCAGATACGCCTTGGCGCCTTCCTGAACGGCTCCGGAGATCTCTCTCATCCGTTCATTGCCTGCGGGGGACCGAGCTACCACAGCAATTAAGTAAAACGCGGCGGCGAGACCGATCACCGCGCAAACCATTGATAGTGGCACGCCAGCGGTAAGGATATTGAAGGCGAGGAAAATCATGGTCGGATCACGGTGAAGCGCACGATTCTATAAAGAATTGCTGTGGTGGCAACTGCCTTAGTTCAATCTTTCGCGACCATGCGGTTTCCTCAGGTCGAGCAGCGGACCAATCGGAACGATGCGGGTAGGGTTGATTGCCGTGTGCGTCATGTAGTAATGCCGTTTGATGTGATCCAGATTGACCGTCTCGGCGATGCCGGGCTGCTGATATAAGTCCATCAGATAGCCTTGCAGATTTGGATAATCGATGATGCGCCGCAGATTGCATTTGAAATGACCGTAATAAACGGCGTCAAACCGCACGAGCGTGCAAAACAATCGCCAGTCCGCCTCTACAATGCGATTCGCGAATAGGTATCGGTTTTTCGACAGACGCTGTTCGAGCTGATCAAGTGCTTCGAAGATTCTGTGGCAGGCGCGCTCGTACGGGCGCTGACGCGTGGCGAATCCTGCTCTGTAAACGCCATTGTTCACATTTTCGTAGATAAAATCAGAGAGCTTCGCGTGGTCGGCTTCGATTTGTTTTGGGAAAAGATCGACCGTTTTATTTCGGGCAACGTCGTTAAACACGTCGTTGAACATGCGGCAGATGTCGTCCTCGCAGTTGTTGATGATCCGCTTGGTTTTCGTGTCCCAGAGCACTGGCACAGTCACCCGCTCGTGGTAATTGGGATCAGTCGCCGTGTAGGCTTCACTCAAAAATTGGAACCCATTGATGGGATCGGTGGACTCAAACGGCGTGCCGGGCGGGATCTTGCCGGAAGTATCGCGAAATGCCCAGCCCAAGTCGTCTCGAACTGGATCAACTACGGTCAAGCCGATTGCCTCTTCGAGTCCTTTTAATTTCCGCACGATAACCGTTCGACTTGCCCACGGGCAGGCTAGCGAAACGTACAGATGATAGCGCCCTGCTTCGGCAGCGTACGGTGTGGAGGCGTCGATTGAAATGCATTCGCGAAACGCGTCCTCCTGGCGTCTGAACTCTCCGGACTTAGTCTCCTCATCTGGAAATTGCGCGTTCATACCATCACGAATGGACACGAATGAGCATGAATGCAAAGCGCCGAAACTCATTTGCGTCGACGTCCGCGGCGCTCCACCCGCGTTGACACGGAAAACGCCCAGTGATAGCGTCGCGGCAAATTTACGCGGAAGTTCGTAAAAGCGGGCACTGACGCGACTATCATTCCAGACTTGCACACGTTATTGAACAGTCAGGTTTTGGTGCTTAACCGGCTTTGGCAGGCGGTGAATATCTGCTCTGCTCGCCGCGCCTTTTCGCTCGTGTACGCAGGGCACGCGCAGATTGTTTCTTCGGATGACGCGACCAACTTTTCCACGCATGATTTTGAAAGCTGGCGCGATCTGTCCACGAATGCCCCGGATCATGAATCGGTTACAACCATTTCGTTCAAGATCCGGATCCCGCGGGTGATTGTGCTGCTTGTGTTCGATCGGCTTCCGAAGAAGGAAGTGAAATTCACCCGACACAACGTATTTGAGCGAGACAAGAACACCTGTCAGTACTGCGGCCAACTCTTCGATCGGAGTGATCTTAATCTGGATCACATCGTGCCTCGCGATCGAGGCGGGACGACGACGTGGGAAAATGTGGTTTGCTCGTGTATTCCGTGCAATACACGCAAAGGCAACCGGCTTCCGCGTGAAGCGCACATGAGCTTGATCCGCAAACCCAAGCGGCCGAAGTGGCGGCCATTTGTTCAGATCACGTTTGCTGCGCCCCAGCACGATCTCTGGAAGCACTTCGTCGATCTGGCGTACTGGAACGTCGAATTGAGCGACTAGCTCGATGAGTGACGGCTTCCCAGCCGTTATTCATTGTTAGCGCTTTAAAGCATCCAATATCGGCTGCGGATAAACGCCCAGCCAAATTGTCCCGATAATCAGCGCAGTGATTGCGATTCGTGACAAGCCGTTTACCGGGACAGAACCGACATCGCAACTGGACTGCCAATACATCGCCCGAACGACCTTGAGATAGTAGTAGAATCCGCAGCCCACCGTGATCACTCCAACCACCACGAGTGCGATCTGACGGTGTAGGACGGCTGCGTAAAAGATGTAAAACTTGCCGAGAAAACCCGCCGTGAACGGCAAACCCGCGAGAGAAACCATCGCGATTAGCATCGCGAACGCGAGAAATGGCGAGCGTTTCGCAAGACCATCGAAATCGGAAATTTCTTCGCCGGTTTGCTGCGCGACGATTATTAGCACTGCAAAACTCAACAGTGTCATCAACAGATAAGCGACGAGATAGAAAGTGATTGCGCGCACATCGAAACAGACCACTCCGATGAGCAAATAACCCGCATGTGCAATGCTCGAGTATGCGAGCAGTCGTTTCAGGTTTGTCTGCGGGAGGGCCGCCAGATTGCCGTAAATCAGAGTTAGTAGCGCGATTACAAAAATGAGCCGTTCTGTTTGCGGCAAATTCATGAACGGCTGCAAAACGCGTATCAACACGACGAAGCCCGCTGCTTTCGAACCGACCGAGAGATATGCCGTCACTGGCGTGGGCGCACCTTGATAGACATCCGGCACCCAAATTTGGAATGGGACGGCAGCAATCTTGAAACCAAGCGCGACTAGAACAAAAACCATTCCTAGCAACGCTGCGCCAGAATTGGCGCCCGCGTTCGCTACCGCCGCCGTCAGCCGATAGAGATTTGTCTCGCCAGTCGCGCCGAAAATCCACGCAATGCCGTACACGAGAAACGCCGTGGAAAGCGCGCTTAGCACCAGATACTTCGTTCCCGCTTCGAGGGTCATAGGATTGCGCCGGGTAAAACTGACCAGCACATAGAAGGAAACTGTTACCACCTCGAGCGCGACAAAGATGAAAACAAAGTCAATTGCCGAAACGAGGTACATCAGGCCGGCACAGGTGAAGAGAGGCAGCGCAACAAATTCGCCAAGACCCGTCTGCGGCGCTGCGCCGGGAAAAAAGCTGCTAACCACCGGCGCATAATCGACCATCATGATCAGCACAAGAATGGTGGTGAATAGCGCGAACTGCTTGAAGAAGATGGCCAGTCGATCCGCTGTGTAAAAACTCCAGAAACCGGTCACGTTAACCGGCGAGGAAGAGGGAACGACAAAGAAACTCGCCAGAAGAACTATCGCGAGCCCGGTAATTGCAGCCAAAGCGAGAACCCGTTTATCAATTTTTCCCGCGAATGCTTCGATCATCAGGATCAGCATCCCGAGCACCAGCACCGCAATTTCAAGTAAAGGCGCGGTGATCGAAGTCATTTCGTCGCAAGATCGTTGTGGCGACGCGCCTGCGGTGCTTCTTTATCAGACATGGCGAAGGCGCGCGGATGGCGCACAGCGAAATGGCTACGGGTCTGAACATCGGCGTTCGCGGAAGCCAAAGTCCCGAATGTCGGTGCCACACTTCGCACAAAAAATTGGGGAAAAAATCCAAAGCAAAGAAGTGCGGTGACGAGAAGCGTGACTGGTATCCGTAACGCCGGCCCAAGATCGGGCAGCTTTTGCCATTGCTGGCGAATAGAACCCATGAACGTCTTGCGATAAGCGCGCAACATGTAAACCGTCGACAGCACTACGCCCCAAAGCGCAAGCACCGTCGCGATCTGAAAGATGTGAAGCCGTCCGATTTCCCAGCCGTTCCTGAACGCACCAAAAAAGATCATGATTTCCCCGGCGAAATTGGCAAAGCCCGGGAGACCGATTGCAGCGAATAAGCCGAGTCCAAAGGCTAGGCCGGCGAAAGGCATCACCTTCGCCAATCCACCTAGCTCATCAAAAGACAACGTGCCCGTTCGCCGGCGCAATTCTCCTGCAATGCCAAATAGCAACGCGATTGAGAGACCGTGAGCGAACATCAACACAACGGCACCCGTTACGCCGAGAAGGCCAAAGCTGGCGATTCCGAGAAAAATGTAACCCATATGCATCACGCTTGAATAACCGAGCATCCAATCGAGCCGCTTCTGCGCGATGGTCACCAATCCGACGTAGATGATGTTGCCAAGTAACAGCACGATCAGCAAATTCGCCCAGTGATGGGCGCCTTCGGGCAGCAGTGGAATGGCCAGGCGCAAAAGACCGTACAGCCCGAATTTTTTCAAGACGCCTGCGTGCAGCATCGCAGCGGGGGCCGGTGCCGCGGCGTACGCTTCGGGCGCCCAGGTGTGAAACGGAAAGAGCGAGACGAGAATTCCGAAACCGATAAGTAGTAGAAGATAAACATGCCGTTGCGCATCCGGAGCGATCTGTCCCATTCCAGCTGCAGTTCGCAACACGCGAATATCAAAACTCCGCGAGGGAAGAGGAAAGCTTTGGTAAAGCAGAATCAGGCCGAGTAGCAGAATGAAACTGCCAATTGCCAGGTAAATCGTGATTTTCCAGGCCGCTGCGACCCGATTCTCGCTGCCCCAGATTCCGATCAGTAAAAATGTTGGGATCAGCGCGAGTTCGTGAAACGCGTAAAAGAAAAATAGATCGATTGAAGCAAATGCTCCGATCGCGCCGCCAGAAATGAGCAGGAGACAGGCATAAAACGCGTTTCCATATTTCTCGATTGTGCCGGCGAACCACACTGCGGCCACCGTAACGATGCTGGCGAGAAGCACCATGATGACGCTCAACCCGTCGACGCCAGTGGTGAAGCTCAGCCGCCACTCGGGAGAGATACTAAACGTTGTGACGTGTTGGAAGTCGGCATGTCCGTGGTCGAGAGACGCAAACAAGAATAGTGCCACGCCAAACGTCAAAACCGCCGCCGCCAGCGCAGTCTTCCGTGCCGGCGCGCCAAGCATGATCAGGACGGCCGCAACGATTGGACAGAAGATCGTGAACAGAACCATTAAGGGAAATGACGAATGACGAATGACGAATGACGAATGAATGACGAAGGTCGAATGACCGACGCAAGGTCATCCTGAGCGAAGCGAAGCGCAGTCGAAGGATCCCGTGGAGCTGCCTGTGAGGTTTCGCCTACGGGATTCCTCGGCTTCGCTCGGAATGACAGCGATTTGTTCATTTCTTCGTAATTCGTCATTTTCTGGGGGCCTATCGAAAAACGGCAAAGTAAATGAGAGCGATAACACCGAGGCCGAAGAGGAACGCGTACGCTTGGAGATTGCCGACTTGGATTAGTCGCAAGACCGCGCCGATGCCCCAGGTGCCGCGACTGCTTCCGCCCACCGCGCCTGCGTCGATGATCCAGCGATCAATGAAGGCTGCCACACGAGCTAGCAGTTCCTGCGTCCAACGAATGAGCCAGGCATAGAACTCGTCGAAATAGAATTTGCGGCGCAACAACTCGACTTTGACCGGCTCCGTCGCGCGTCCGCGATAAAGAACGATCGCAAGTCCAACACCGAGAATGAGTGTAATGATTGCCAGTGTAGGAACAAATATTGCCGCTTCTTTTTCGATGGGCAGTGCGAGAAAATTTCGAGCGACAAATGCAAAGCCGCCGAGTGTTGCGAGGATCGCAAGCACGATCAACGGCATTGTCATGACGGGTGGTGATTCACTGCCTTCGCGCGCACTGTCGCCGCGCGCATTACCGAAGAAGACGATGATGAGCATGCGTATGACGTAGAAAGCGGTCAGGAATGCGGTGAACAATGCCACGGCGAAAATCGGAACGTTGCGTTCGTAGGCGACCGCGAGAATCGCGTCCTTACTGAAAAAACCGCTGAACGGCGGACAGCCGATCAATGCCAGTGCGCCCGCACCGAACGTTGCAAAAGTGATCGGAAGTCTTCGGCGCAGACCGCCCATCTTCCAGATGTTCTGTTCGTGATGAAGCATCACGATGACTGACCCGGCCGCAAGAAATAGGAGCGCCTTAAAAAACGCGTGAGTGAAAAGGTGGAACATGGCCGCTTGGTTTGAGGCGAGACCCACAGCCATCACCATGTAACCGAGTTGCGACAGCGTGGAATAAGCGAGAATGCGTTTGATGTCGTCTTGCTGCGTCGCGATCAAAGCGGCCATCACCGCTGTGATCGTGCCGATCCATGCGACGACCAGAAGTGCCGGTTGTGATGCTTGAATGATGAACGCAACGCGCACCAGCATGTACACGCCGGCCGCGACCATGGTGGCCGCGTGAATCAATGCCGAGACTGGCGTCGGACCTTCCATTGCGTCCGGCAGCCAGACGTGCAGCGGAAATTGGGCAGATTTGCCGACCGCGCCGCAGAAGATTAAGAGCGCGACAATTGCGACAAACGTTGCATGGCCGCCGAACAATGGCATTCGCGGTACGATTTGCGCAAACACGACTGAACCGGTGGTCATCCAAATCATCAGGATGCCAGTCATGAATCCGAAATCGCCAATCCGCGTTGTGATGAACGCTTTGTTCGCTGCGTCGGCTGCGGCGTCTCGAAAGAACCAGTGACCGATCAACAGATAGGATGTGAACCCAACCAGTTCCCAAAAGATGAATAGCATCACGAAATTGTTCGCAAAAACTATCCCGAGCATCGCGAACATGAAGAGTGACAGCGCTGCGAAATAACGGGACTTGCCTTCGTCATCGCGCATGTAACCGAGCGAATAAATATGAATGAGTGTCCCGACGCCGGAAACAACGATGGCCATTGTCCTGCTAAGCTGATCAAGCGTTAGGGCGAGCGGCACGCGAAAAAGCGGCGGAAGATCGAGCCATACGAACTCAGGTGCCGACGTGACTGACTGAGCGAAGAGGAAACAACTGCAGCAAAAACTTACCAACACCGCAGTGATGGAAATTGCGCTGCTCAAGGATTTCCATCGCAGTGTGAAGAGTGTGATAACCGTCGCGCTCGCGAACGGTGCGAGAAGGATCAGCCACGGATAGTATGACTTCATTGCTCAGTTAATTCGCGGGTTAGAACTTCAGGCTGGTGATGTCGGCGACATCCGTCGTTTGCCTCGCGCGATATAGCGCAACCAGAAGCGCGAGCCCGACCGCTACTTCAGCCGCGGCCACAGTGATCACGAAAAAAACGAATACCTGCGCGTTATAATTCGGCAGCCCATTAGCACCCACACGAAATCGCGAGAAAGCTACGAGCGACAGGTTCGCAGCGTTCAACATCAGCTCGAGCGACATCAAGATGACGATGAGGTTGCGGCGTAACATCACGCCAGCGAACCCAATCGTGAAAAGGATCGCGCTTACTATCAAATAATCGCCGAGCGTGATCATGTTATCGTGGTTCCCGCCGGCTCAGGAGGACCACTCCGATCGTGGCAACGAGTACCAGAACGCCGATGATCTGGAGGGGCAGATTGTAATTATTGAAAAGTAGCCGTCCGATGTGCCAGACGTCATCCGTCGTCGATGCTGCTAGCGGCGGAAAAGTGCGTCGCGCGGATTGAAAGTGCCCAATCACTACATAGATCTGGATCAGTAAGATCCCGGCCACCCCAAGTCCGCCCGCAGCGGCCAACCAGTTAATCCGGCGGCGTTCTTCGACGCCAATGTCGAGCAGCATGATGATGAAAAGAAAGAGAACCATGACGGCGCCTGCATAGACCAACACCTGAATGATGCCGACGAAAAACGCATCGAGCGACATGAACAGGGCTGACAACCCCAAAAATGAAACCACCAGACTCAGCGCGCTCGCGACGGGGTTCCGATTCAGGACGACAGCCGCGCCGAAGACGACCGTCAGCACCGCAAAGATCCAAAACAGAAACGGTGACATCTTAGTGGAGTAAAGGAGTAATGGAGTAAAAGACTAATGGACACGTGCCTGGGAACCAGCACTCCATTCCTCCACCACTCCACCACTCCAGTTCTGCTATTTCTTCTCGTTCCATTTCAATACCACGCGATGCATCACTCCGTCGTACATTGTGTCATCCTGAACGAAGTGAAGGATCTCTCCAGCCAAAACAGCGGAAGCTAGACGTTGCCTCTTTGTGAGATCCCTCGCCTTCGCTCGGGATGACCGCGACTACTTTTTTTCGTTCCATTTGAGCACGACCCCGTGCATTACTCCGCCGATCTCGAGCAGTTTTTCCTTGTCATGCACCATGTCGGCACGCGTGAAGCCGGTGATGGCGTAATCTTTGCGCAGAAAAATCGCCTGCTCCGGACAAACTTCCTCGCACATCCCGCAATAAATGCAGCGGATCATGTCAATATCGAATTCTTCAGGAAATTTTTCGACCTTGGCGAAACGGTCCGCCGCAGGAATCTCGTCGGGAATAATTTTGATTGCGCGCGGTGGACAAATGAACTCGCAAAGTTGGCACGCCACACAGCGAACTCGTCCATCCGAATCGCGCACCAGAGTGGGCGCGCCGCGGTAATGATCCGGCAGCTGACTGTCCCATTTTTGCTCCGGATATTGCATCGTCACCTTCGTGCGCCCGAGCAGCATATTCTTGAAATGCTTTAAGGTGATTGCCAAGCCTGCCGCAATGGCTGGCAGATACAATCGCTCGCGCCAGTTCAACCTCGGTCGTGGAACGGTGATGGTCATGATCAGAATGACGAATGACGAATGACGAATGACGAATCAATGATGACGAAAACACCCAGCGGTTTGCACCAGTGGCCAGCATTTCGGGCTTCGGTATTCGAATTCATTTCGATCTTCGTCATTCGGATTTTGTCATTTTACTTCGGTGCAAACGCCAGTAGCCCCGCAACGATGAAGATGTTCACCAACGCAATCTCGAAAAAGAAAAGCCAGCCGAGGCGCATGAGCTGATCCCACCGAAATCGCGGAAGCGTCCAGCGCACCCACATAAATAGAAAGATCACCACGGCGACCTTTGTGAAAAAGACGGCGATGTTGATCAGGCCGAAAATCCAGCCGTGGGAGCCGTCTGGAATCCCGGGGAAATGCCAGCCGCCGAAGAACAACGTTACGACAACAGCGGAGCCGGTGATCATCGCGGCGTATTCGCCCAGGAAATAGAGCGCGAACTTCATCGAGCTGTATTCGGTGTTGTAGCCGCCGGCCAGTTCCTGCTCGGCCTCGGGCAAATCGAATGGCAGCCGGTTTGTTTCAGCAAAAATCGCGATCATGAACACCAGGAACGAGATGATCATTGGAATCGTGAGCAGCCATTTCCATGGATTCATCCAATCGCCCATGAAAGGCGCGATAAACCAGCCATGCTCGATCTGGTACTGCACGACGCTCGTCAGCCGCAAACTTCCAACCATGAGGAAAACCGGAATCACGGCGAGCCCGAGCGAAAGCTCGTACGACAGCATTTGCGCGCTGGAACGAATGGCGCCGAGGAACGGATATTTCGAATTAGACGCCCAGCCGCCGATGACGATTCCGTAAACGCCTAACGAGGAGATCGCGAATACAAAGAAAATTCCGACATTCACGTCCGCAATCACCATAGGCACACCGAACAGCGTGCTGCCGAATGGCACCACGGCGATGGTGATGATGGCTGGCATGACTGCGAGGCATGGCGCCAGCCAGTAGTAAAAGGTGTTCGTAGCTTCGGGCGTGAAATCTTCTTTGAGCAGCAGCTTAAACATGTCCGCGATGGGCTGGAAGAGACCGGCGGGCCCGACGCGATTCGGCCCCACGCGGTCCTGAATGAACGCGCTGACCCGGCGCTCCGCGTACACTGCGTAAGACACCATGAACAAAATCACCCCCAGCAGAATTGCGATCTTCAGCAGTGATGTGATCAGGAAAAAAAAGTCCATTGCGGTGGTTAATTCTACCTCTTAGGGATCGATTCTGGTTCGACTTGGCGGACCGTCGATGCACCGGGATGAGCTTGCGAGTGATCCAACTCGTGGCGAACACTGCGACGTGCAGCCTGGACCGCGATGGCTTGTTCGATTGCTTCTTCGTCGCTGGGATGCGTCGCCGGCAACTCTTCAATTTCCAGGACGTGCACGCCGAGATCGCCGATTTTGCTTAGAGTCAACCCGGCGAATTGTGGAACTGTTTCGCTCATTCGTCGGAAAACATCTTCAATGGAATGAAGCGAGTCGCCCCCACCGACTGCCTGAAGCAGGTCACGTAAAATTTCCCAGTCATCGCGAGCATTGCCCGGCGGGCGAGTCGCTCGGTTCAACCGTTGCAAGCGGCCTTTGCCGTTAACCATCGAGCCGCGTTTTTCGGCAAAACCGCACGCAGGCAGAACAACAGTCGCTTTTTCTGTCGCTGCGTTGTGCAAATTGTTCATCACCATGAGTGCGGGCAGTCGCGCCAACTCATCGACGGACAGGCCGAGATGCATCGCATTCTCTTTTAAAATCAGCAGCGCTTTGATTCCTCCGGATCTTACTGCATCGGCGATGGACATGAGCTTTGCGCCGGGCGCTGAGCGTGAGCTCAGGATCAGTCGTGCACCGTTTGTGTTCGGGTTGCGATCTCTACTTAACAGGATGTTGTCTCCGCGCCCGCGCCTGGGGACAATATCAACCCACTCAACGCCTAACGAGTTAACCAACTGCGCCGTGAGCCACAGCTCTTCGTTCGTCATCCGACCAGAAGCAACAATTGCAATTTCCGATGCGGCAAACTTTTTTAAATGGAGCGCTGCCTGTCCAATCGCCGTTGGCCAGTCGGCTGGGACCAGTCGTCCCTCCGACCGAATCTGCGGCTCCAGCAAGCGGTCGTCGGCCTCTAGATATTTGTAATTGAGCCGGCCATAATCGCACATCCAGCAGGAGTTAACGTGATCGTTCTCGCGCGGTGTCTGGCGATAGACGACGTCTTCGCGAGTTCCGATGATTGTGTTGCATCCCGTCGCGCAACTTGTGCAGATGCTCTTCGTTTCTTTCAGGAACCAGACCCGCATTTTGAAACGGAAATCGGTCGAAGTCAGCGCGCCGACCGGACAAATGTCGACGGTATTAAGCGAATAATTATTATCCAACGACCTGCCGGGATGCGCCGTTAGGATCGTGTGACTGCCGCGATCAACGAACCCGAGCACGTCATCATGCGCAATTTCCTGGCAGAAACGGATGCAGCGCGAGCAGAGAATGCAGCGCTCGTCATCAAGCGTCACGCGCGGGCCGAGCTGCACCGCTTTCGGCTTTTTCACTTTGTTCTCCAGGAAGCGCGATTGCGAATTGCCGTAATCCACACTGAACTCCTGTAAACGGCATTCGCCGGCCTGATCGCAGATCGGGCAATCAAGCGGATGATTAATCAGGAGAAATTCCATAACGCCGCGCTGACATTCCTTCACCAGCGGTGAATCGGTGCGAACGGCCATGCCTTCTGCGACATCCTGTGCGCAGGAAATTTGCGGGCGCGGCATCCAGTTGATAATCGGTTTGCTGTCCTGCCCGAGCTCCGGCTTGCGATCGGGCCCGAGCCTCGGGAATCCCATTTCGATCAAACACATCCTGCAATTCCCCGGCGAGCTAAGCTTCTTGTGATAACAATATCGCGGCACGAAAACACCAACCCGCTCGCACGCCTCGATCACACGCGTGCCCTTCGCAAACTGATGCCAGACACCGTCGATCTGGACGTTCAATAATAAAATTGATTCGTTAGGCATGATGAATCTGGAAACCAGGAGACCAGGAAGATTACAGGACAAGATCTTCTCGTTTGGTCATTGGGTGATACTCGCGCCCGACGCGCTTCACAATGAGCCGCACGCTTGTGAAGTTTAACACGAGCGCATCGTGCAGGTTTGCGGCCTTCAGATAAGATCGAACGATTGCAAAGTGAATGTCTTCAATCGCGCTAATCGCTTTGAGCTCCACAATCACCTTCCCCTCTACTAGGAAATCAAGTCGGTGTTCGCCAATTAGGTGCTCACGATAGAACACCGGCAATAGCTTTTGTCGCTCAAACGCTAAGTCAGCCGCAGTCAATTCGATCGCCAGAGCCTCTTCGTACATGGCCTCCAAAAACCCAGGACCGAGTTCTTTGTGAACACGAATAGCCGCGGCAATGATTCGCTCGGTCAGATGTTTGTTTTGTAATTCCATTCCTGGATTCCTGGTTTCAAGATTTGTATTTAAATCGTTCCTTTCGCACCGGCTTTTTCCCAGCCGGGGTCGTGCGCCATGGGGACGGTGGGAATCGATTCTTCTTCGATCAATTCGTCGGATGTGTACTCAGGCGGGAGGGGTGGGGGAATAGGCTTTTGTGCACGCGATTCAAATTCTTCCGGGAATTTTTGGACAAAGCTTTGGGTCGGCCACGCGCAGGCTTCGCCAAATGCGCAAATGGTGCGCCCGGCGATGTTGTCGCCAATCGTTCTCAATGTTTTCGGATCTTCCACCACGCCGCCGCCGCGCAGCATGCGGTCGGTGATTTTTTGCATCCAAAGGGATCCTTCCCGGCAGGGCGTGCATTGGCCGCAGCTCTCGTGTGCGTAGAACTTGTTGATGTTGTTCAGCGCCCAAACCATGTCGCGCGAATCGTCCAGAACGATTACGCCGCCGGAACCTGCCATGGAGCCTGCAGCTGCGAGGGAATCGAAGTCCATTGGGATATCGTCGATTGCGATTTCGCGTTCAATTGTCGAGCCATCAGTCTGCCGTTCCTTTAGTTTGAAGCGTTCATCGGCGCGCAACACTTTGGCCGAGCTGCCGCCCGGAATAACGGCTTTTAATTTTCGACCAGGCCGCAAGCCGCCGGCCATTTCGTAGATCAACTGGCCCATCGTAACGGCGCCGACTTCAACTTCGAAGTAGCCCGGACGTTGTACGTCGCCGCTGACACAGAGAACTCGCGTGCCAGTATTGTTAGGCCGGCCGAGGCGGGCATACTCTGTGCCGCCCATGCCGATAATGTGCTTAATGTTACATAGCGTCTCCACGTTGTTCACGATGGTCGGACACATGTAGAGACCCAGCACGGCTGGGAAGTACGGCGGCTTAATCCGCGGATAACCACGTTTCCCCTCGAGCGATTCGATCAGACCGGTTTCCTCGCCGCAAATGTAAGCGCCCGCGCCGCGGTGAATGTAGAACTCAACATCGAATCCGGACCCGAGAACGTTTTTGCCGAGGAAATTGTGTTGCCGCGCTTCCTCAATCGCGCGTTCGAGGATCTTGGCGCCGTCCGGGAATTCTCCGCGAATGTAAATGTAGGCGGTGTGGACATTGAGCGCGTAACAGGAAATCAACATTCCCTCGAGCAACTGGTGCGGGTCTTCGTGAATAATGTAGCGGTCTTTGAATGTGCCCGGCTCGGATTCGTCGGCATTGCAGATCAAATACACCGGCCGTTTTTCGTCCGGCTTGATGAAGCTCCATTTCAAGCCGCAGGAAAATCCTGCTCCGCCGCGGCCCCGGAGTCCGGAGTTTTTGACTTTGTTAACGATGTCATCGCGGGACAGAGTCAACGCTTGCTTTAATTGTTCGTAACCGCCGTCGCGCAGATAACACTCGATGTCATTTGTCCAATCGGGACGGCCAATGTTTTTGTACACGAGGCGGTGTTCCAAAGGCTGCGGCGGCCACGGCAATTTCGGATTGCCGATTGCCGATTGCCGATTGCCCATCAGATCGGACGCCGACTGTGGATTTACCTTCTCGTGCAGCTCTCCGCCAACCATGCACACTGGCGCGGTGTGGCAGCTGGCCAGACACTCAACAAATTCAACGCTGTAAGTTCCGTCGGCGCTGATGGCGATCGGGTTATGCATTTCATCACCTTCAATCGATCGCTGGATTCCGAGGCGCGCGCACAAGTTTTCCATCACTTCCAATCCACCAGCCATGGCGCAAGTCAGGGTGCGGCAGACCCGAATATGCGTTCTTCCGGCTGGATGCTGGCGGAACATTGGATAAAACGTGACCACCTCGAGAATGTTAATTGGTTGGAGGCCGAGTTTTTGCGCGATCCAGAGAGTGGCGTCGTCGCTGATGAACCCGAAGTGTTCCTGCCACAAATGCAAAAGCGGCATCGCTGCGCTTCGACGGTGTTCGCTCGGATAACGCGCGATGGCGGCGTCCATTTTCTGCTCCAGCTCGGCGGGGATTTGGATGCGCGTGGCGTCTGCCATCGTCGAACCTAAACCAGCGCAGTGATCCGCGGCAAATCACTTTGCTGTAGAGTCCGCTGTTCTCAGCAGAGTGAGCGTGACGCAGGCAATCGTGCCTGCGGGTCTGTGGCAGACAGGATGGTCTGCCTCACGGCGCTTCAGTTGGAGAGTGTGCTGTCCTTCGACTGCACTTTGTCGTCCTTGAAAACGATCGTGACGTTGTCTTTGCCCTGGCGATAAACGTAAGTCGTTTGCCTCACAACCGTCGGGTCCTCAACTTTGGACGAAGTTGGCTGACCCAAGATCGATTCCACCTGCTTCTTCGACATGCCTTCCGTAACCTGATCCACGTTCGCCTTAGTGATTCGCTTGCCGATGCAGCTATCGAGCGTGAGCAGGAGCATGAGCATGAGAATGAGGCGAATGAGGAATGACTTCGTCACGTTGAAGCGTTGAAGCGTTGAAGCGTTGAAGCGCATTTCCATTCTGAGTTAATGACAATTTAAGCAATCACCGACATCGTCTCGTCATTCGTCATTTGGATTTCGTCATTCTCATCATCTATCGCATTCGCCCATCACGAAGTCCAGACTGCCGAGCACGGCGGGCACGTCGCTGACCAGGCAACCGGGCAAAAGTTCCGGCAGGATACTGAGGTTCACGAAAGACGGCGCGCGAATTTTCAACCGATACGGCACGCCGCCGCCTCTGCTGTTGATGTAAAATCCAAGCTCGCCTTTGGGATTTTCGGCGCCGAAATAGACTTCGCCCGGAGGCGCATCGAGGCCTTCGGTTACGACAATGAAATGATGAATTAATTCTTCCATCTTTGTCATCACTCGCGATTTCGGCGGAGTCATGTTTTTCCAATTTGAAACATTGATTGGACCGCCGGGCAGTTTGTCGATGGCCTGCCGCAAAATCCTGGCGCTCTGACGCATCTCCTCGACACGCACCAGGTAACGATCATAACAATCGCCTGCGCTGCCGACGACCACGTCGAAATCGTACTGCTCGTAGTCGAGGTACAGGATGTTTCCGGCGCAAATCGTGTTCGATTCCGGTTCCCCGCAGGTTCGGTCCGGAAATCGCATAGGCGATCGCGCGCTCTTTTGTGATGACGCCGACGTCTTTTGTGCGATCGACAAAAATCTTGTTTCGGGTCAGCAAGCTGTCGCATTCGTCGAGACTCGGGCCGAAATCGTCGAGGAATTTCTCGAGCTGGGGAATAAAGCTTTCCGGAAGATCGCGGATTTGTCCGCCTACCCGGGTATAAGATGTGGTGAACCGGGCGCCCGTTAAAAGCTCGAAAAGATTATAGAGTTTTTCCCGCTCGGTGAACGTGTAAAGAAAAACCGACATCGCGCCGAGATCGAGCGCCATCGCGCCGAGGCCCAGGAGGTGCGAAGAAATGCGCGATGTTTCGCAGCAGATCGTGCGGATCGCTTTTCCGCGCGGGGGAATTTCCCAGCCCATCAATTTTTCCACCGCCAGCGCGTAGGCCACGTTATTCGAGAGCGGCGCGAGATAATCGAGCCGGTCGGTATACGGCACGAACTGATTGTATTGCATGTTCTCGGCGATCTTCTCGTCGCCGCGATGGAGAAAACCGATATCCGGTGTGGCTTTGGTGATGATTTCACCATCCAGCTCGAGCACGAGCCGCAAAACCCCGTGCGTTGCCGGATGCGACGGCCCCATGTTGAGGACCATCTTCTCACCCATCTCGTCCTGCCCCGTCTCGCGTAATGCGGCGTCAGCAGCAGCCACACGCGTGACTGGGTCTGGTGATTCGATCTCGCGCGTCGTGAAGGGCATGGACCAGGAAGTTACAATGTTCGAGTGAGATTTACGCTGGCGAGTGCAGCTTTGTTCCGCAAGCGATTTCTGGGGAGCGCACGCTTGTAGCGTGCTGGCGACTCCGAAAGCTTTCGCGAGTCGCGAGCTTTTGTACTATTGCCTCCGAATCGAGTTCAGCTCGTACCAAGGGAAAGTTCGTTGCGGCAGAATGCCGCAACCAGCACGCCACAGGCGTGCGCTCCCCGGAAGGCGCTCGCGCTCGGTGCGAAACACGATTAACTACCTCTCCGTATGCCAAAAAAAATCGCATTACTCTTCGCCGGTCAGGGCGCGCAATGCGTCGGAATGGGACGCGATCTCGCCGAACAATATGATGTCGCAGCGGATTTGTTTCGTCTGAGCGATGAAATTCTCGGCCGAAGCTTGTGCGACATCGCCTGGACGGGACCGATGGAGGAATTGACCAAGACTTCAAATTGTCAGCCGGCGCTTTACGTTCACGGGTTGGCGGCGCTGGCAGCGTTGCGCCAGGTCGTCGGCGAGTTTGAAGTCGGCGGCGCTGCCGGTCTGTCGTTAGGGGAAATTACGGCGCACGCAGCGGCGGGCACTTTCGATTTTGCGACTGGTCTCAAGCTTGTGCAAAAGCGCGGTGAATTCATGGATGAAGCGTGCGCAACAACGCAAGGCGGGATGGCCGCTATGATTGGTGGTTTGGAAAACGATGTGCGCCGGCTCGCTGCGGATGAAGATGTCGATATTGCGAACATCAATGCGCCCAATCAGATCGTCATTTCCGGCGAGCTGGCGAACGTGGAAACCGCTGTCGGTGTCGCGAAGGAACATGGCATAGGCCGTGCGATGATGCTCAATGTGGCTGGCGCATATCATTCGCGCCTCATGCAAAGTGCGTATCTGAAATTGGAGAAAGTGCTTGCCGATCTGCCGATGCAATCGCCGCGTTTTCCCGTCATCAGCAACGTGACGGGCGAAGAAGCAAAAATCCCTGAGGAAATCCGGGAGACTCTCTGCGAGCAGATCACGGGCACGGTGCGGTGGACAGATTGCATGCAGCACCTTATCGACCTTGGCTGCGATTTTTTCATCGAGCTTGGCCCCGGCAATGTGCTCGCTGGTTTATTGAAACGCACGAACCGCGACATCAAGGTGATGTCCGTTGGTGACTCAGAATCGGTTCGCAAGTGCAGCGAAGCGCTGTAGCCGCTTTGCTGCGCGAAGCGTCAATTCGGTGCACCTAAAATCGTTGCCTACAGGGCGACGGCTACAACATCGACAAGTGCGTTTGGTCGTCGTAATTGTGCCGCATGACACTGCAACAGCGGGTGGACTCGGACCTGAAGGAGGCGATGCGCGCCAAAGAGGCGACGAAATTAAACGTGCTGCGCATGCTTAAATCGGCATTGAAATATGCGGCGATCGACAAATCCGACGCAGAGGCCCAACTCAGTGACGCTGAAGCCGTTCAGGTCGTTCGCAAGCAAGCGAAGCAGCGCCAGGATTCGATCGAAAGTTTTGAAAAAGGTGGGCGCTCGGAATTGGCGGAGAAAGAAAAAGAAGAGTTAGCGATTTTGAACACTTACCTGCCGCGAGGCATGAATCCGGACGAGTTGGCGAACGTCGTACGTGAAACCATTGCTGAAGTCGGCGCTACATCGAAAGCGCAGATGGGCGCGGTGATGAAAGCATTGCAGGCGAAGACAAGCGGTCGCGCCGATGGTAAAACGCTTAGTTCCGAAGTGGCGCGACAACTGAAGTGACCTGAATCGTTAAAACGTTACATAGTTAAATCGGCTGACCCTGCGAAGTGAACCGATACTCCTTTTTAACGTTGTAACTCTTTTAACCTGTTAACCATGCTCAGCGCCATCATTGTAGCCGGCGGCAGCAGCCGGCGGATGGGCTTCGACAAATTGTTTGCCGTAATCGCGGGCGAACCGGTAATCGCCCATGCAATCCGAGCGTTTGAGCGTGCTACCTCCATTAGCGAAATAGTAGTCGTGGCACGCGAACAAGGGCATGATGAAATTAAAAAAATGGCGTCAGGTGCAGACTTCAAAAAAATCCGCGCGATTGTCCGCGGCGGCGAACGTCGGCAGGATTCTGTTCGAGCTGGCCTGGGTCGGATCGATCCGGACGCGAAATATGTCGCTGTGCACGACGCGGCGCGCCCGTTGATTACTCCGGAACAAATCCAGCGCGTGTTCGAACAGTGTCGCGTCCATAGAGCAGCCGCTTTGGCGCAACCAGTCAACGACACGCTAAAACGCGCAGATTCAGATCTTTTGGTCGTCGATTCGGTTGATCGGCATCACCTGTACGCGATGCAAACGCCACAGCTTTTCGAGCGGAAGTTGATTGAGGACGCATATCATAATGTCTATGCGGAAAACGCTTCCGTAACCGACGAAGTCTCAGCAGTCGAGCGACTCGGCCACAAAATAGTGTTAGTCCTCAACGACGAATTTAATTTCAAAATCACCTATCCATACGACTTGCCGGTTGCAGACTTTATTCTCCGAGAGCGAGTAAAGGCTCCTCGCTAGGTACGGCAGTCCTCCGCACGCGGGTTACATGCAACTCGCGACGCGCACTCGTCACCGCCAGCAAGCTGCATGCGCGCCACACTTAATGGCTTCTGTTTTCAGCGTCCCATCGAAAGCCGCTCGGCTAAGAGCCGCGGCAAACCTGCTTGACTGATTTTCTTCTGCGCGGAGGTGAGATCGTATTTTACTCGCAACAGTTCGACCAGGTTGTTCTCAACGTCATAAATACAATATCCAGCTCGCCAATTTCCGTCACGCGGCTGTCCCACGCTGCCGGCGTTGATAAAGTATTTTTTGCCGGGCTCAACACGAATGTGTTCAGAGGTCTCGCGCCGGACGCCGTCATCGCGCACGAATACCATAGGGACATGGGTGTGGCCGAAAAAACAAACCGTTGTCCGCTGATAGGTGAAACTCGCAACGGCGTCTAGGTTATTGAACACATATCCCCATTGGCCGGGCGTATCGAGAGTGGCGTGCACGATGGTGAAATCGTGAACCCGTTTCTGCAACGGCAGGCTGCCCAACCACTTCATGTCCTGCTCATTCAAACGTTCGCGCGTCCATTCGATCGCGCGTTCGGCGAGCTCGTTGAAACGTTCCGATGACGCGGGGATCGTAGCCTGCTCGTCATGATTGCCTTTCACCGCCGGGCAATCCAGCTCGCGGATAAGCTGGATGCATTCACTTGGATTTGCATTGTAACCAACGACGTCGCCCAGACAGACGAAGTCCGTGCATCTGCGTTGACGCGCATCCGCCATCACGGCTTCAAGCGCTTCAAGATTGGAATGAATATCACTGAAAATGGCGAACCGCATTACGACCCTGTTAAACCACCGAAAAGTCTGAACGTTACAACGGAAGAACCCGGAAGCACCAATGTTTTGGTGAATGAAACGAATTTTTCAGTCGCTACTAACCTAAGAAATTCAATAATTGAATCACTTAACGTTTCGTCAGCGTATCAGGAATTCGTTGCTCCTGCGGAATCGCGAGTTTGTCTTCAAGCAACTTCAGTCGCTTGATCAATGTCGGCAGCCGTTCCTTCTCGCCTTCATCATAGAGGCTCCGCAGGCGCTCATACGCTTCGCGCTCGCGACCTTCGCAATATGAAAGCTCGTACGCTGAGAAACGCCGGTCCCACGGCGCTGCTTCCGATAACGTTGCTGCCTTGGCATAATACTCGGCCGCGCGCTCGTGGTCTTTGTATTTTTCCTTATACAGTCTGGCGAGCGCTTCGTAGAGCTCCGGTCGGTCGGGATTATTTTTGATTCCGCGCTCAAGGAAATCTTTGCCAAGCGCGAAATATTCGCGCTGCGCTTTGACTCGCAGCGCCTGACGCGGCTGATTGGTATCGTTCATCGCCGCGACGCTGGCGTTCCATGCCATATGCCACGCGGCTGTGTCCCAAAACAAAAGTACCCGGGGTTGAAGCGTCGTGATTTGTCGAAACAACAACAGCATTCGACCCCACTGAGTGTCTTCCCAGGCAGCATGCGCCTGGATGAACAGACCATCGGCGACAATGGCTCGAAACCCGCTCAGTGCGGCCATGAAGCCGAGTTGCCCGAGTTTTTCGCGAAGATCGAGATTGAATTCGACGCCACGGAAATGTTCCTGACGGTGAAGCGCTGCGAGGTCGCGTTCGACCGGCAACTTGAGCAGGCCCATGACGATCAATACCGCCAGGGCAATCACGCCTCGCATCATAATTCTTTGCCGTAAAACACAAAGACCGCGAGCAACGTGTAGATCACGGTGTAGAAAATACCGAGCACCGCGGTCTTGGTGAATACTGCTATTGAAATGACAGTGCCAGCGATGATGTCATCCACCAAATTGAATGCCTGCAGATCGGGAAAGAGCAACGCCACGATCGCCAGACACACGCGTGTGACTAACCCGCCGCCATGTACGGCGAGCCAATACTCGCGCGCAGTAGCTTCCAGGTGTCCGATAAAATAGACAAAAACCATCACCACGATCGTGAAGATCGTTGAGGTGGCGAACGTAGAAACGAACAGCGTCAGGGCCGTGAGCAGGCACGCTTTGAGGAAAATCACGATGATCCCGGGAACAAGATTGACGTTGAACGCGGAAGCGCGAACGGCGCGCAAAGCGTCGGCGAGTTGATCTGGCGGTGCGCTGGCCATCTGTTTGGCGGTAGCCTGCAGCACTGCCTGCTCGCGCATGTATAGCACGGCCAGGAACGCCGCGACCATTACCAGTGTGCTAATCGCCAGCAACAAAAGAACTCCGGCAATTTTACCGACGATGTATTCGAAACGCGGTACCGGCTTGGCGAGAATGGTATAAACCGTGCGGTCTTCGATGTCGCGCGGCAGCATTCGCGACGTAGCGACGATCGCCAGGAGCGAAGTGAACATTGAGATCGCGCCTAACGAGACGTCCTTCAGGATTTGAAATTCTTGTTGGAAAGAGAATTGCGCCATGAAAACCGAGCTGCCAATCAACAGCAGCCCGAACACCAGCAGCACATAAAAAACCTTCAGGCGCGTGAGCTCAGTCAGCGTATTGCTGGTGATGGCAAGAATGCGCGAGAGAGAGATGGCGCGGTGACGCTTCGAGAGCGTTGAGGCGTTGAACGGTTGAAGGGTTGAAGTTTCGCTGTCTGTCATTTCTGGTGTGTTAGCTGGTCACTCGCGCGTTGAGCTTTTGTCGTTGCCTCCGGTCGATTCCAGGAACAACCTTTCCAACGTGGTGGTCGATTTTCGGCGCTCGAGCAATTTCGCGTTGGACCGGGTGATGAACGATTCAATCTCTTGCATTAGCTCGTCTGAGGCATCGGCAATCACGAGTTCGGTCTGGTTTTCGATGGCGATTAACTCCTGCAAACGTCCTTCGCGTACCATCACTCCATCGGCGAGAATCCCGATCCGGTCGCAGATTTCCTGCGCTTGCGCCAGCAAATGCGACGAAAGCAAAACGGTGATTCCGCGGCGCTTTAAGTCCATGATCAAATCGCGAATTTCGCGCGAGCCCGCCGGATCGACCCCAGCCGTCGGTTCATCCAGGACCACCAAGCGGGGATCATGAATCAAGGCTTGCGCTAATCCGATGCGTTGCAGCATTCCCTTCGAATACGTGCCCAACCTGCGGTCGCGCGCTTTGTTTAGCCCGACAACATCGAGCAGTTCGTTCACGCGGTTCTTCAACGCTGTGCCTGCCATTCCGCAAAGGCGCCCGAAAAAACGCAGCGTTTCTTCGCCCGTGAGAAATTTATAGAAATACGGATTCTCTGGGAGAAAACCAACTGCTTCGCGGCTCTCGACGAGGCGACTGTCTCGTCCAAAAATTTCGGTGCTGCCACGTGTCGGCGATACCAGGCCGAGGATAATCTTCAGTGTGGTGCTTTTGCCGGATCCGTTCGGCCCGAGCAATCCGTACACTTCGCCCGGTTCTATGCGGAGATTTAGGTCCTTTACCGCGACAACCCTGCGAGTGGGATGAAACGGAACAGGAAAAATTTTCGTCAGTCCGTGAACGGCGACAGCTGGATCAGTCATGGCGAATCTCAAAGCCGCGCGCAGCGACTGGTTCGTTCAACCTATTCTCGGTTTGTCTGCGAATGAGCGAGTGAAGTTCGCTTTGAGCGACCTGATGGAGAAATGCGCGTACCTCCTTCTCATCACCGGTAATCTGAAGTTCTACGCGACCGTCCGGCAGGTTGCGCACCCAACCGTTTAAGTCGAAGCCTTTGGCGATATGGCGCACAATGAAACGGAACCCGACGCCCTGAACGTGACCTTCGTAAAACACCTGAAGCGAGATCATCATCTGCTCCAAGAGAGATTCAGGCATCGTCTATTTATACGAATAGACGAGACAGAAACTGCCTTCCTGATCCTCAACCGAATCGACCGATACGAAGTACTGTCCGCTGTTCTCCGGGGCAAAACCGGCCGCGGCTTTGTCCCCTTCGCTGAAATTTTCCGTGCTCATTTGCTTTCCGTTTTCGTCATACAGGCTGACGGCAACTTTTTTTAGCGGCTCTGCTGTGCCCACAGAAAACCAGTACTGATTTCCGGCATAAAGGTTCACTCCGATCAGGGCATGATCGTGTGCCTTAAGCACGCCGCATGAATGTCCGTCTCGAATCTTGAACCCGTCGTTTCCAAATGCTCCGGCAAGCTCGAGCGCATCTTTGCGCGCACTCACTTCAGCGTCTGTGTCTGCGCGGGCAACAACGCTCGCGCTTAGCGCTAAAATCAAAACCAAAGACGACAGGCCATATTTCATTTGGGCGATTCCTTGCTTTCTATTTTTGCCATCAGCTTGTCGACCGCTTCATTGAGTTTTTTCACATCTTCTGCGGTCGGCGTCTTTCCTTCCGGAAACGAAACCAGTTTTTCAATTCCCGTCAGTTGTTCGCTTACGTCTTTGACCAGCGGTTCCTGACGCAATTCAGGTGAAATTGCGTTCAGCTTTGACTCGATGAAGTGAACCAATGCCGGTTCGCGCAGAACCTTTGCGGCGGACTGGTTGTAATTTTTCATAATCGCGCCGGTGACGACCTGCGTTCCGCGGATCCACCCGCCAAGGGTAACAAGGATAACCAGGTCCTGGTCGGCATGCGATTGCATTGAGGATTTCACCTCGTTTTGTGTCGCTTCCAATTCCTCCTGGAGCGTGTCCCATTCATTGTGCTCGGCAAATTCATTGATGCTGTTGCCGCGGCTGAGCAGTTGCTCGCTCACTCCCAGCGCCTTTCCGAGCTTGATGATGTCCGAGCCGATGTTCTTCACCTGCTGACCGTCCTTTGCTTCCACTGCGATGAATCCGTCGGCTATCAAACCGCCGAGGTTAAGGGCGATCTGGGCGCGGTTGCCGTAAGTCGTAGGAATTGGCGCACGGTATTGAGCTGACCAGTTTATTTTCCCTGCTTTCCCCAGGGCAGCGAACAGCTCGCCCGGTGTCGGGACAGTAATCGAATCGCTCTTGGCAGCTTTTGCCATTTGGTCCGCCGACAGATGTTGCCCCTCTTGGGCTGCCACTGCGGAAACAGCAGCAACCAAGGCAACGGACGATGCAAGCAAACGAATCATCGCGAAGATTATGCGTGCCTTAACGAAATTGCCAATCGGAATCTCTCGTGCCCTAGCCGCGGTCCTTCCGAGTCCTTCTCAACAATTGCCCGTTACCGATTTGCCCCGCGAAGTCAAAGCTGTTCTAATTCGCACAGGATTTATGGCAAGCAGCAGCATTATCCATGTTCACGCGCGCGAAATTTTGGATTCACGCGGCAATCCGACAATCGAAGCAGATGTTCGAGTCGAAAGCGGCGCGCTTGGACGAGCGGCGGTTCCCAGCGGAGCCAGCACGGGCGAACATGAAGCCTTGGAATTGCGCGATGGCGACAAAAGCCGCTTCTGCGGGAAAAGCGTGAGAAAAGCGGTTGCGAATGTTAACGACAAGATTGCACCAACTCTGGCAGGACTGGACGCACGAGACCAGGCAAGCATCGACAGAAAACTGATCGACCTTGACGGTACTCCGACGAAAAAAAATCTCGGCGCCAATGCCACTTTAGCTGTTTCTCTGGCAGTCGCCCGTGCGGCTTCGGCCGCTGAAAACCTGCCCCTGTTCCGATATCTCGGCGGATCTGAAGCACGAACGCTACCAGTGCCAATGATGAACATCCTTAACGGCGGCGCGCATTCGGATGCGCCGATCGACTTTCAGGAATTCATGATCATGCCCTGCGGGGCGCCGAATTTTTCAGAAGCGTTGCGTTACGGAACGGAAGTCTATCACGCGCTCAAATCGGTTTTGAAAGCGCGGCATCTTTCTACAGCTATTGGTGACGAAGGCGGATTTGCGCCGCAGCTCGATTCCGCTGAAGACGCGCTGGAATCGATTTCCGCGGCCGTGGAGAAGGCGGGTTACAAGCTCGGAGAACAGATCTTCATCGCGCTCGATCCAGCTGCCTCCGAATTCTACGACAGTGAGAAGGACCTCTACATTTTCAAGAAATCGGATGGCGCAGAAAAGACCGCTGAAGAATTGATTGATTGCTACGCCGGCCTTTGCGCGCGATTTCCAATCGTTTCCATCGAAGACGGTTGTGCGGAGAACGATTGGGACGGCTGGAAAAAATTAACGGAGAAACTCGGCTCGAAGATTCAACTGGTCGGCGACGATCTTTTTGTCACAAACGTGAAATTTCTTCAGAAAGGAATTGCCGAGCACGTGGCGAATTCCATTCTTATTAAGGTAAATCAGATCGGCACGTTGACGGAGACGCTGTCAACAATCGAGGTGGCAAAGAAAAATCATTACACGACCGTGATCAGTCATCGCTCGGGCGAAACCGAGGACACGACCATTGCCGATATCGCCGTGGGGACAAACGCCGGCCAGATCAAGACCGGGGCACCATGCCGAAGCGATCGCGTTGCCAAGTACAATCAGCTGTTGCGGATCGAAGAAGAACTTGGTGACAAAGCCGTGTACGGCGCTACACTCCGCTGAAGTGGAGCACGGTTACGCTGATTTCCGCGCGCGTCGCGAAGCCACCGTCTGGCAGCGACTTAATCGGATTCTCCTCGTCCTGCTGATCATCGCCATCTGGCTTGTTATCGTGAGCCTGTTCGTGCCGCCGTACAAAAAGCTCATGCAGAGCCGTACCGAGATCGACAATCTTCAGCAACAGGTTGGCGAGCAACAGAATTTGCTGGCGCGCCAGACTCGCGAAGTCACCCTGCTCAAGACCGACGTGAGCTACCTCGAAACGATCGCTCGCGATCGCCTTGATTTGATGAAGGAAGGTGAAACAATTTTTCGCTTGGAAACCCCGCGCGCCAAAGCAAAGCCCGTCGCTCCTGCGCACAAGTAAGGATTTCAGTCTGGGGAGCACAGGCTGCCGAAAAGCACAGGCCAGCGGCCTGTGCTCCTCAGAATAGAACCCTCTTGTGTCATCATCATCTTTGCGGTTGTCGATCAGTTGAATTAATCTTTGTCATGTCAACGGATATCTCCATTCCAGATGCTGAGGATCTGAAGTCGCGCGTGCGCGAGTTGCGGAGGTTTCTTTGACGTCGAGCAGCTTCAAAAACATCTAGCAGCAATTGAAGCTCGGATGGCTGCGCCGGATTTCTGGTCGAATCGGGAGCGCGCCCAGGGTGATGTGGAGGAAGTTTCGCGATTGCGTTCGTTGATCAATCCCTTCCAACAGTTGGAACGCGAGATCGAAGACTTCCGCGCCCTGCAAGAACTCGCCGCGGAAGAAATCGATCCGGCGCATCGCGCCCAGGCCGAAAAAGAAGTGGCGACCGAACACGACCGTCTGGCTCACAAGTTGGATGAGTTCGAGCTGCGCCAGTTTCTTTCCGGTGAAAACGATCGAGCCAACGCGTTTATAACGATTCATTCCGGTGCCGGTGGCACCGAATCGTGCGACTGGGCCGACATGCTGCTTCGGATGTATCAGCGGTGGATTGAGCGCAGCGGTTTCAAAGCGCAAACGGTGGACATTCAACAGGGCGAAGAAGTCGGCATAAAATCGGTGACTTTGCTGGTAACAGGAGACTACGGCTACGGGCATCTGCAAACCGAGCGCGGCGTGCACCGGCTTGTGCGCATCTCGCCGTTTGATGCGAATAAACGCCGGCACACATCATTCGCGAGTGTCGACGTTGTGGCGGAAATCGCCGACACTGCGCCGATTGAAATAAATCCGGCTGATCTCGAGATTGGCACGTTTCGCAGCGGCGGCAAAGGCGGACAAAACGTGAACAAGGTCGAGACTGCGGTGCGGATCTTGCACAAACCGAGTGGGATCGTCGTTGCCTGCCAAGCCGAGCGGAGCCAGGGACGCAATCGCGAGCTGGCAATGAAAATGTTAAAAGCGAAACTTTATCAGCTCGAAGAAGACAAGAAACGCGCTGAAATAGAGCGGCAATACGGCGAAAAAGGCGAAATCGCGTGGGGAAATCAAATTCGCTCCTACGTGTTTCAGCCTTATCAAATGGTGAAAGACCACCGCACCGGCGCCGAGACCAGCAATGTGCAGGCCGTGATGGATGGCGACATCGACATGTTTATCCAGGCGAAATTGCGCGGCCAAAAAGCAGAGAAAGGCGAGAGCAATCGCGAATTATGATTCCTTGTCATCTCGAGCGAAGTCGAGACATCCCGCGATGCAACCTTGAGCTAATAAGTCGGGATTCCTCGACTCCGCTCGGAATGACTGCTGTTGCTTACCAGCCGTAATCGAAATCGTGCATCAAATTGGCCGCCGTTATGGGCGCGGCAACAGGCCAGACAAGCAATCGCGCGTTTAATCTTACGTACGCGAGCGAAAGCGCGCCGGCAATTTGGGCAACGATAGATGAAACGCGGAGCATAACGCTGCACCGGAAACGGCAAAGTATGACAGCGTTTTTCGTCTGCGATTCCCAAATCGCGACAAGCCTGCTGCCACTCGGGTCCGTGCGGTGAAATCCGTCGCCGATTTTTTTGCCGAGATTGCGCGAGGATGTGAGCGAGCTCGTGACGCAGCGTGCGATCGATTTCCGACCGATGCTCAACCAGCCGCGGATTTAGCGAAATCAGTTTCCGGCGATAATCCGCGCGACCTGCGGCGGTTTTGAGACGGGAATTCCATTCGATGCGAAGTTCTGTTGCGATTCGTTCCGCCCCTAACGAACACAACAACTCGCGCGCGGTTTGCAGTAGCACAGCCGTCTCGGCTGTGTGGCCGGCAGGCATCTTGCCTGCCGATTGGTTTATCAATTCGCCAGGCGAGACGCCCGGCGGCCCCACAGACAAGATGTCTGTGCTACGAAACGCGAACTCGAGCTGCCTAAGCGAGGGCATATTCGCGCGCGTCTTTGGTTCGCTTCGCGATTCGCTGGAGTGCATCGGCAGCATTAGCGATCTCTTCCGCAGTCGTCCGTCGCCCAAGCGAAAAACGAATGGCTGATCTGGCGCTTTCCATTGGCAATCCCATGGCGAGCAAAACATGCGACGCCCTCACCGAGCCAACCATGCAAGCCGAACCGCTCGACGCGCAAACGCCTTCCAGATCCAGCGCCATCAGCATCGTTTCCGAATCAACGCCGATAAAACTTACATTGAGCGTGTTGGCGAGCCGATGAACTGGGTCGCCGTTTTGCTGCGCGTCCGGGAAAAGTTTTGCGATGCGTGTCCAGAAATCGTCACGCAATTGCGTTTGGCGTTCCCTCTCCAAGTCAGCATCGGCCAACACCCACTCGGCAGCGGCAGCCATTCCTGCGATGCTCGCGACGTTTTCCGTCCCTGGGCGCCGTTGATTTTCGTGCGCACCGCCAAACATGAGCGGCTCAATTGGCAAACCGCTCCGCAAGAATAGAAATCCCGTTCCTTTCGGCCCGTAAAATTTATGCGCCGCAAAACTGCCGGCATCCACTAGCGAAACATCGATATCCAGTTTGCCGAACGCCTGGACGATGTCGCTGTGAAGCAACACGCCGCGCTCGCGGCATATCCGTGAAATTTCGCGCATCGGCTGAACGACGCCGGTTTCATTATTCGCAGTCATGATCGAGACGAGTTTGGTGTCAGGCCGAATCGAGTCGGCGAGCTGATCGAGGTCGACCATTCCGCTTTTGCAAACATCGAGCCAGGTCACTTCAAACCCTTCGCGATCCTCGAGGTGTTCGACTGCGTTCAGAACCGCGTGATGTTCGGCTTTGTTCGAGATAATGTGGCCGCCGCGAGAAGATCCCGACCGCGCCAGGCCGAGCACACCCAGATTGCACGACTCGGTGGCACCGCTGGTAAAAATAATTTCACCGGGTTTCGCGCGCAGGAGCACTGCGATCTTGTCGCGAGCATCGTCAATGGCCGCACGCGCTTCGCGTCCAGCAGCGTGGACACTGGACGGATTGCCGAAAAGGCGATTGAGATATGGCAGCATCGCCTCGCGCGCTGCGTCGCATAATGGTGTGGTGGCGTTGTAATCGAGATAAATCATCGGTTTTTCCTTTTACTCGTGCTCATGCTCGTGATCGTGATCGAAAAACTCCGCGATGGCGAGGCCGCCATCGGCAGGTCGCCGCGGCGCCCGTTCCCCAGACGGTCATTTCTGAAACTCATCGCGTGCGCTTGTGGGTCTTGTGTTTTCGTTTCGGCACCACACGAACTTCTTTCTCTTCGTAGTAGACGAGCGAATGCGGGGGTACGCTTTTTGTGAGAAAAACGTTGGCGCCGATGGTGGAACTCGCACCAATCACGGTGTCGCCGCCCATGATCGTGGTTCCGGCGTAAATGCAGACGCCGTCTTCAATCGTCGGATGACGTTTTTTTCCACGCAATGCCTGTCCGGCTCCGAGCGAGCGTGCGATGAAGGAGACGCCCTGGTAAAGTTTCACGTGCGACCCGATTTGCGTCGTCTCGCCAACGACTACTCCGGTGCCGTGGTCGATGAAGAAATGTGAGCCAATCTCCGCGCCGGGGTGAATATCGATTCCGGTCCGGCTGTGTGCCCACTCGGTCATGATGCGCGGAATGAGCGGCACCTTTCCATAGAGCAGATGCGCCATTCGATAAATAGCGATCGCCTCCAGCGACGGATACGCGAGGATGATTTCCTCATAAGTCGTCGCGGCCGGATCGCCTTCGTAAGCAGCATCGATATCTGTCCAAAGCATTCGACGCACCGATGGCAAGCGCTTGAAAAACTCCGCCAATACTTCTTCGGCTTTTGCTTCCGTTGCTTGATCGGGAGGAATTTTGCCAAGGCTTCTGCAAATTTCAGTTTTCAGCCGCGCATGCAAATGCCTGACGCGAATACGCGTTGTATCGGCGAGATCTTCGGAGCTCACGAGCGCTTCACTGCGGAAACCCGGGAACATCAGGCTCATCAGCTCGGTGCAAGCCGCTTCGATGGACAAACGCGAGGGGAGGGACGCGGCGGCGGCCAGATAATTTATCCCGCCGGTCTCGCCATAAGTCTGAAGCAATTCCTCAATCGCTTCCCGCGTCGTGGTGGCCATCAAACGAACTATGCGCTCGCTGAGCGTGAAAAAAAGAAAAAGTATGGCGTGCAAGAACGCAGCGAAGTTTGGAGTTCCGCCTTCAGGCGGTAACGCGCTACGCTGAGATCCATGTCGGCGACGGGATATCTCTGGCGTCAACTCAATCAAAAGCAACGCAAGGAATTATTGGAATGGCGCAAGATCCGCGGGTATCCGTGGCATTCACCTCCGCACCGGCCCAACTCTGGACACCTGCGATTTCTCATTTCGGCCGCTTGTTATGAACATCATCATTACATTGGTCACAGCCGAACACGTATTGACAATTTTGTCGGCGACTTGCTCGCGGTGTTAGCAACACACGCCAACCAAACCTTCGCGTGGTGCGTATTGCCGAATCACTATCACGCACTTGTTGAGGCGGCAGACATCAAACGTTTGCTCTATCAACTGGGGCGGCTTCACGGCCGCACTTCACACGCTTGGAACGCCGAAGAACGCACCCGCGGGCGAAAGGTTTTCTTCCGCATTGTCGAGCGCGCGATGCGGTCGGATCGACATTACTGGGCGACATTGAATTACGTTCATCATAATCCGGTGCGACATGGCTATGTCGAGCGCTGGGCAGATTGGCCGTGGAGCAGCGCAGCGGAATATTTGGCCCGAGCAGGTGAGAGCGAGGCGAAGCGTGCGTGGCGGCAGTATCCGATCCGCGAGTACCGGTAAGAATTGGGATGATCCCGAAATGTAATTTAAGTTTTGTGTTTGCAGTCTGACGTTCGGAGAGCATCACCCCTTGAGGCGGGACTTCAAACTGCAAGAGCCGCCTGAAGGCGGAACTCCAAGCTTCACGCCCCACGAGCCTGCAGCCATTGCAGGGCGAAGCGGGCGACCTCGCGCGAGTTTTTCAGATCGAGCTTATCTTTGATGTGCGCCCGGTGTGTTTCCACGGTTTTTGGGCTCAGATTCAATAGCTTGGCGATCTGACGCACTTCGTTGCCTTTGCCGATCAGCTCGAGGATTTCCAGTTCGCGGTCACTTAGTCTCTCGACGGCGTCCACTTCACCTTCGGCCTGGCGATGGGCGAATTTTGTGATGACCTGCGCGGCCATGGCGGGGCTGAGATAGGGCCGACCGTTGAACACTTCGTGGACTGCCTGCACCACGTTCGCCATTGCTTCGTGTTTCATCACATAGCCGTCTGCTCCGGCCCGCATCGCGCGTAACGCATAGAGCGATTCGTCATGCATCGAGAGCACCAGAATGGGCAGCTTCGGATACTCGGCGCGAATATTTTTGATCAACTCGATGCCGTTTGCACCGGGCAAACTCAGGTCCACGATCGCCAGGTCGGGTTGCAGCTTGCGGATCACCTCCATCGCTTCAGAGGCGCTGCCGGCTTCGCCGCAAACGGCGAACGAATCATCGGAATGAATTAGTTCCTGGAGTCCTTTGCGAAATAACGGGTGATCATCAACGATCACGATCCGTTTTGCGTCCGGCGCATCACATTTCGGGTTCTTATTTGTGGATCGCGACATTTGTACTTCGGGCGCTGGCTTGTGGCGACATAAATGAGAACCAAAATCCCTTGATCTCTTCTACGCATTCGCGGCTCGCTGCCGCGCCAGATGTCGCAAAGTTAGATCGCTGGCGACTAATGATTTTGAATTTCTCCGCATGCCCACTGTCATCTGAGTGGCGTTTGGATCTTTTCGCGACGCCGGAGCGTGGCTCGGCAAATAGCAGGACACACGCGTGCCCCCCGTTTGTGGTGAATCGATTTCCAAGCGGGCGCCCATCAGCTGGGCCCGATATTTCATGATGTGATAGCCGAGGCCGTGATGTGGCTTGAGATCTTTGGGAAATCCCACCCCGTCATCGATCACGCGCAAAACCATTTCCTTCCGGAGCCGCTCCAGCCTCACCACGATTTGCCGTGCCTGAGCGTGCTTATTGGCGTTAATGACTGCTTCCCGCGCAATTCGGTACAAATGTGCCGCGGCCGCATCATCGTTAATTTCGAATGACGGTTTGACTTCCAGCCGGCAGGGCGTTCTCCAAATTTCGCGGTCAACGAGATCTTGCAAAGCGACGACGAGCGCGGCTGCGTCGACATCGACCCGGTGTAGCGCGCGGGATAGGTTGCGTGTGTCGACGGCTGCCTTGTTAACCAACTCCGCGACACTTTCGATGTCAGCTGCGTCGACAACGCGATGATGTCTCAATCGCAAAGCGATCGAGCGTGTCATGAACGCCACCGCGGTCAAATGCTGGCAAAGGCCGTCATGCAATTCCTGGCCCAGCCGTTGTTGCTCGCGATCACTTACAGAAAGGATTTCTCCTTCCAGGCCTTTGCGACGGCTGATTTCCTCTTCCAATCTTTTGTTTGCTCGATTCAACTCAAGCGTTCGCGCACGAACACGCATTTCCAATAGTTGCTTGGAGCGTCGCAATGCAGCCTCGGCTTTCTTGCGCCCCGTGACATCAACGATCACGGAAACGGTGGATTGCGTTTTGCCGTCGGGTCCGGGCACGGCGCTGGCACTGACATCAGCCCAGAGAACGGAGCCATCTTTGCGGATATAGCGCTTTTCAATTTCATACGGTTTACCGCCATGGACCATTTGTGCGAACCGCGGCACGTTGTCCTTCGCGTCATCAGGATGGGTCAGGTCGGCGAGGGATTTTCCGAGAAGCTCCGATCGCGTGTAACCAAGCATCTGGCAAAGCCTTCGATTGGCAAAAATTATCCGGCCGTCTATGTGCCACCGGGCCATGCCGGCTGTTGCCTGCTCCACGGTTGCGCGCATGCGTGCCTCCGACTCGCGAAGTGCTTCCTCATCTTGTTTATGTTGAATCGCCTGGCTGACTTCGCGGGCGATTGTTGTTGCGAGTCGGATCTCATTGTCGGTGAAGGAGTGTGCCGTATTAACATAAGCCACGAGTTTACCGATTAGCTTGCCGTCGGCGACCAGCGGGACGAACGCAGCTGCGCAAATTCCTTCCGCGCGAATGACTGCTTTCAACCATTTCGGTAGATCGGCTCGGCCAATATCGGAAATGCATACCGGCTTTGGATTGTTGGTGTCCGGCTCCCAGGGTGAATGACCTTCTACCGCTTGACGGTAGCGTTTGGACACACCCCGCCAGGCCACGAAACGCATGATGTGTTTTTCATCAGCAAGCAAAATCGACGCGCGATCGCATCCTACGGCTGCCAAAATCGTGTCCAGTGCTGCTTCATGGATTTCCTGGATAGAAGCGGCCGAACGTTGACGTTGGGCAAATTGATACAGCGCCTCTTGTTGTTGTTCCGCGAGTTTGCGTTCGCTGATGTCATTGTTCGTCTCTAAAACGTACGCGCGCTTTCCTTGCGGATCGCGGTCCAACGCCCACCGCGAGAACACGGTAATCCGCGTGCCGTTGCGTCGCGTGTGAACCAGTTCGCCTTGCCAGTGATTATCCCGAAGCAGCTTTTGATAAATTCTGGACAACGGCTCTGGGTGTTCGGTTTTTAACAGGTCATCGCTCACTTCCCCGATCGCTTCGGCCAGCGTGTAGCCGTAGATTTTCGTCGCCCCTTTGTTCCAGTAAGTAATCCGATCGTTTATGTCGCGAACGATGATCGCATCGTTGCTCAGATCGAGCAGCCGCGCCTGCTCGCGGAGCTGTTGTTCGTGACGCTTGCGCTCCGACAAATCGATGATGGCGGTCTGGTAGAGCAAAGCGCCGTTTCGCGTCGTCGCAGTGATCGGCGTGCTTAGAAGTTGAACTGGGACCCACTCGCCTTTTCTCGGCTTCAAGTCTAGTTCTGTCGCAACTTGTTCCTGCGTGGTGCGACAATGGAACAGGTGACGCAAGAATGAATCCAAATCCGCTACGTAAAACGCGAAGGGGCGCCCGATTAACCAATCTCGTCCCACGCCCAGCAACGCGGTCGCGGCCAGATTGGCTTCTTCAATTCGTCCAGCCCGGTCAAAGCTGACGTACGCAACCGGCGCAAAATCGTAAAGGTCGACAAATCGTTGCGTTGCCGCTTCCAGTTCAGTTTGTGGATTCGATATCATCGCCGGCCGCGCCGAATGAAGCGACGCGCCGTTTTTAGTGATCCGCGGTGTGGGCCCACCGAACGCGGTGCTCTGGCTTTGGCTGCCACCGTTGAGTTGGGGCGACGGCATAACAGCGCCGTTTCTCGCGCCAATCCTTTGGCGAACGCGCTTTGTGCGTTGCTTATTATTTGCGCGATGAGCCATCTTTTTGGCTTGCTTTGTCAACACCAGGTTCCCTTTCTCCGTCGATATCCACCAGCGTGATAACGGCGCCGTCGATCTTGTTATCCGTTGTGCGGTATGGCCGCACGCGCAACGAGTACCGCCGCCCTTGTGTATCGATCACTTTGCGCTCGCGCGTGCCCAGCGTCTCGATCACTTCCCGCAACATCTTCTCCATGTCGGGAACATCAATGTTAGGCCTCAGCTCGCTCAACGGCCGGCCAATATCGCTCGGCAAAATATTAAATGCTCCACGAGCCGCAGGCGTAGCGCGCCGCACTGTCAATGCGTTGTCCACCATCACGATCGGCATTTGAGTGCTGGCGAGCAGATTCTTTAGCTCGTTAGTCAACTGCATCATCTCCAGATTGCGGTTGCTGAGCTCTTCGTTCAACGTCGTCAACTCTTCGTTCGTGGATTGCAATTCCTCCTTGGCAGTCTCGAGTTCTTCGTTTGTGGATTGCAGCTCTTCGTTGCTTGATTCGACTTCCTCGTTGGAAGCCTTCAACTCTTCATTTGTCGCCTCGTGTTCTTCGATGACCGCCTGCAACGATTGTTTCGAAGCGGCCAGTTCCCGGCTCAATTCGCTTAGTTCGCGCTGCGCCCCAACTTTTCCGAGCGGCTGCAACAATCGGTCCGCTTTGATCCTGGTCGTAGTCTCATCAAAAATCACGAGATACCATGACTGATCGGTTCCCGTGATTTTGAATGGCACGACCTGAATGTTTATCTCGTAATTTTTTCCGCGAAGCGTAACTTTCGCGCGCTCTGCTCGGGCGGGTTTTCCCGTTTTGATCGAGCGACGAATCGTTGCGCGCAGATCCGGGACCAGATTCGTGCGTGCCAGTTGAATCAGATTGAACGATGCCGGACCAGGGCATGTGTTCGAGAAACAAGTCCGTCCGGCCACGGAATTGGTGCACTCGCATCTCATCGTCAACCACTACCGCCGCCGGCGCGTATGTGCTGAGGATGATGCGATCCGCCACTTTCAGAAGATCGGGATCGAAATTTTCAGCTGCCGGTCTTGCGCCAAAATGCGCCAGCTCAAGACCGCGCTGCGGAATGAACGGTACCGGGCGGGGCGTAGTTGCGGCTTCCTTGGTGTAAATTTTGTTCTTCTTGTCCACCAATTTGAAAAGCTCCTCATACAGCCCCACGGATTCCGCGGGTCCAAGAATCAACAGGCCGCCCGCGTTAAGGGCATAGTGAAATTGCGGGATGCAGCGCTTATGCAATTCGGGGCTCAGATAAATCAGCACATTTCGGCAGCTGATAATGTCGAGACGCGAGAATGGCGGGTCAGCCGCGATGTTTTGTCGCGCGAACGTGCAGATATCCCGCACGTTGCGATGAATCTGGTAAGCGCCATCGCGTTTAACAAAAAATCGTCTCAGTCGCGCCCGCGAAACATCTTTCTCGATCGCACTGGAGTAAATTCCCAGGCGTGCATGCTCGACGACTGACTCGCTTAGGTCGGTGCCGAAAATCTGGAGCCGCCATTTCGAGGTCTGGCCACCGAGCGCCTCCAGGATGGAGATGGCGAGCGAATAAACCTCTTCGCCTGTGGCGCAACCAGGTATCCAGACGCGCAATTCTGGCGGTCGATTCTTGCCTTTCTTTTTAAGCAGCGACGGCAGGAAACGGTTTTTTAATGCACGGAATACCTGTTCGTCCCGGAAAAATCGCGTCACGTTGATGAGCAGATCGTCAAAAAGCAATTCGATTTCCTTCTTATTGTCGCGCAAGAACCGCGCATAGCGTTTCAACGTGTCGATGCGATGCACCGCCATTCGCCGATGGATCCGTCGGATCAGCGTGCTTTTCTTGTAACCGCTGAAGTCAACACCCATCTGTTTTTTTAGGGAAAGGAAAACGCGCCCCAGATCGTCCGCCTGCCGATAGGCTTCTTTTTCGGCTTCTCTCCCGTCAGCCATGGGCCGCCGCATGTATGGGTGCTCGCCGATCCGGCCGATTTCGCGTGCGATTGCGTCTGGCGGCAGAACGAGATCGACAAATCCGGAGCGAATCGCGCTCCGAGGCATGGCATCGAACTTTGCGCTCTCTTCAGTTTGCGCGAAGGTCAAACCGCCAGCCGCCTTAATTGCACGAAGACCAGCGGTGCCGTCACTACCGGTTCCGGAGAGCACGACGCCAATTCCGCGCGATCCGCATTCTTCAGCGAGCGATTCAAAAAAATGGTCAATGCCCATGTTGAGTCTCTCTGTGCGGCTAATCAATGTGAGCTTTCCATTCCTGGCGATCACACATTTGTTAGGCGGCTGCACATAAACAGCGTTTGGCTGTGGACTGATTGTTGCTGTCACTTCCGCCACTGGCATCGATGTCGCTTTGCCGAGCAGGTTTGGAAGCCGGCTCCCGTGATGCGGATCGAGATGCTGCACGATCACGAACGCCATGCCCGTTTTCGGCGGCAGATGGCGCAAGAGATCCATCGCCGCCTCGAATCCACCGGCTGATCCACCTATGCCCACAATCGGACACATCAGGTTTGCCGTGGCTGGTTCCGGTTTACCTTTCGCCTTCGGTGGTTTTGATCGCGACGATTTTCTGCCGCTCGTTTTTGTTCGCGAGGAGGCTGCTCTCGACTTCGCTTTTCGCTTTGCGGCCATGCGCACTTTTACGTTAGTTGCGCCCGCGCATCACACAAGCCGCGATTGCGAGGTGCAACGCGTTGTCCCAACGCGTTGCCTGCGGCCTCGCGCTGCCGCCGGATATCTGCGCCTTTGGCAATTCTTCTCATCGTCTTCGGAGAAGCCGATCCACCTTTGCACGTCTGCAATGGATCGACCGTGCAGGACCAGTCTTCTGCTCTCGCGTATAAGGCGGCGGCTATTGAATGGTTGCCAAATTACCTGCCGCCAAAGGCAGTGACTTTCGAAAAGTCGATCCACTCGCTTGGCGATATAGCTGCGATTCACTGTTGAAGGCGGCTTCACTAAATGATTAAACGCGACATCATTGTCGTCGGCACATCTGCTGGCGGCGTACAAACGCTTTGTGACCTCACTAAATGTCTGCCGCAAGATCTCGATGCTTCGATTTTCGTCGTGATGCATATCGGCAGCGAGACCATGTTGCCGGAAATTTTGAGTAGCCGCGGAAATCTTCCTGCTGTGATTGCCGAGCACGGGAAACAATACAAACGCGGCCGTATTTACTGTGCCCCGGCGAACTGCCACCTTTCGATTAAAGATCACGTGACTGCCTTAACCCGCGGCCCCCGAGAGAATGGGCATCGACCGGCAATCGATGTGCTATTTCGGAGCGCAGCGCGCGAGCACCGGGCGAAAGTAGTCGGCGTGTTGCTCACCGGCGGCCGCGACGACGGCACAGCTGGCCTTTATACCATCAAAGCCCGCGGCGGCGTCGCCATTGTGCAGAACCCTGAAGAAGCAGTTACCCCCGACATGCCACGAAACGCCCTGAAGATGGTCGATGTAGATTTTTGCCTGCCGGTCCGCCAGATCGCCGACGTTCTCGTTCAACTTGCGAATGGTGACGCCACAGACATCACAGAAACGTCAAACGGAAATGCTGTAGAGGATGAAACAGCTGCCGCTCATGCATCAGCTGAACCGCCCGGCAACCAAATCCCTGTTGCCTGTCCGGAATGTAACGGGCCGCTATACGAGCTTAAGGAGGGCGAACTCGCACACTTCCAATGTTTTGTCGGCCATCGGTTTTCGCCCGACAGCCTGGGCGAACAACACACCGAAGCCTTGGAGCGAGCGCTCTGGACTGCCAGTCGCAAATTGAAAGAACGCATCGTGCTTCACGAGCAGTTGGCCGAGCGCAAGCGGAATAAAGGTGAAGATGAATTGCGTAAACGGCTGGAAGAATCGGTCGTCAATGCGAGAGAAGACTTGAAACTTCTGCGAGAGGTTTTGGATCGCATGTAGGAGATGCCGCTGAGATGGCGCATTTGCCTCAAGCTAAGCTAAGGCACTCCGTGGGAGCTGCCTAAAAAGCCGGCGTCGCAGACCTCATAGAGGCCAGACGTTCTTCGATCAGGTCGCGCTCAACCTCCCAGTATTTGAGCGCTGAAAGCAGCAGCTTGTCAGGTGGATCACCCCCGACCGATTCATTGGCTGTCAATGTGTTACGTCCATGATTTTTCGCGACTTTTTCCAGTTTGCGCCGGGATTTTACCCTTCGCCATCTTCCCCGTCCCCGTTGTGCTGCTCCCGTTACCATTGTCCTTCCTTTGTTCTGTTTGCCTTAAATCGGATCACAATTCGGGAGCGGTCGTCCTAGAAAATCTTTCCCCTCCCAATGTTTCAACAACGGTGGAACTCGGAAGTTTCGCGCCGTGAAACGTTGCGAGCGCCGCCCTTTCAGCACTCGGGCAGCCGGCGCAGTTTCACCGTGAAAGGCTGGCCAGGCTTCATCTGAGAATTAATCTTCTCGTTAGGCAGATGCTGGCCGGCGAGGTATTGCCTGTCAAACGCGCGGAGAGCGGCCTCGACCGTCGAGCCGATCCCCACGATGCCTTCTTCCACTCTCGGCCCAAGAAGGGCAATCCACAGATCACCGCGGAAAAATAGTTGTGGACAGCGCAGCGCCGATGGGCTGCCCGGATGCCCCGCGCAATAGCGCTCCATTTGCTCCGCTGACGTTGCAGCGTAGTCCACCCCGCCAGGTCGGCGCGGGGTATGACCGTTCTGATTCATCTGTCTCTACAAAACGCCTGGATTCGTGAGGCTGGATGTGAATTTTTCGGCGGTCTGTTCGCGAGATCGGATTTTCACCGATACGAGAATCCACCGTGCGCCCGATTGCTTGAATCGTTGACCGGAAGGTACTATCCAAATCGTGACATTATCTACAGCAGCTACATTGGCTGATGATGAAAAATTGGAGATACTTCGCCGGCTCGATCAATTTCGGCATTGGCATTCACTCGACGAGAAACGTTACTGTCTGGTTTGCGGCGAACTCATCTCCGGGCGGCAAATCGAAGTCCATGGCGGAACCCGCGGTCACGGACCGCTGCGACTGAGTTGCCCAACGCAAGGGTGCAACTCCATCACAATGGATTGGGTGCTGCCCACGAATGAAGTCCTCGCGAAAGTGGAAAAGCTGATCGCCGAAGAGCTCAAAGATCGTGAGCTGTCACTGGGCGCCGTGACTACTGACAACAGTAAAACAGTGCCATCGCAGAAACCGCGCGACGACTTCATGTCGCGACTGCTCAAGTTTAGTTCGCCTTTCAAGCGATATTCCTAGAGCCTGTACCTCTCCAAATCCCTCCGCGTCTTAAGCCTCCCAGCGGGCTCGCAGGGTCACATTTTTCCAGTTAATTGCGTCATATTCCGGCGTCACTGTGTCGAGCAGGTAAATTGGCCACGCGGCTATTTTGTTTCACTGTTCATACACGTTTTGGAACGTGTGATTCACAGGATCTCTCTTCGACAGGGCGGAAGCGGAAGCTGATTTTAAAATGACATCCGGCCTAACGAGACATCGGACGAAAACTGCGGCACGCCGATTCGTGGAACTAATCGGCACGTCGGATCTACCGGCGATCGGTCATGGCCTGGAACTGTCCGCCTTTTTCCCATGGTTCCTGCTTGTTCCACGGGATGGCGGATCCACCATGATCGTCGGGATCGCTAACCAAAGCTGTTTGCTTCTGTGCTGCGCATGAAGTAAGCGCCACCACAAATGCGCAGAGCAACACAGGAACCACGATTGTTCGGAGCTTAAGGACTTGTGCCAGCATAGATTACACTGTCTCCAGGTTGTACCTGGACGCCGCGCGCCAAGCTGTTGGACATGATATCGCCGATAGCAGTGGCTGGTTCAACCGAAGAAATGCGAATTTTTCCAATCAATGTCCCATCTCGCAGAACGAGCATTTCCGAGTTCGGTTCCACTCCATTGCGTGCGCCGAGATTTAACACCACAAAATTATAGGCCTGATTGTACGCAAGCACAGTCCCGTGCACACCCGCGCGATGACTGCTACTGCCTTGACGTTGGACGCTTGCAGTCTCACGTTTTTTCCTTGTTTCTACTTTAGACGCTTCTTTGATTTGCGCCGGGCGCTGTGCCTCCTGCAGTTTTTCGGCTAGCAGTTCTTTTTCTTTCTCAGCGCCATCGAGTTGACGCCGAAGGTCATCGACTTGCGATTGTAAATCGCCGCTTTGCGCCTTGTCCGCTGGCTCCGAGGTGCTGGCTGCCGACTGATTGGAGTTCGTTTCAGCTCCCGCTGCGCGTTGGCGTAAGGCTGCAATTTCCTGCTCGCTGGCGTCCAGTTTGCCTTTGAGGTTTGCTTCTTCTTTCTCCGCTTCGACCAGCGCTGCTTCGGCTTTTGCGGCTCGATCTGCCGTGCCGACGGTTTTACCGGGTTCTTGACCTTCAGTTGTTCGACCCCTAATCCCATTAACCTTCGCAGGCGCGGCCGCTCGCGAAGTCGCGGCGTCCGCGCGAAGAGCTTTCACTTTCTGGCCGTTCAGAAGAGCAAAAAACGCCGCGAGCAATAGAAAAATCACGGCCAACCCGCTTAAGCTTCCCGGGGTAACCGCCACAAGCGCCGATTCTTTTTGCGCCATAAACGCTGCCCTTTAACAACAAATCTCGTGAAAAAGCAATTATCATTTCCACGGTCACCCACCTTTCCGAGACAGATCCGAGCCAAACCGACAAGGCCTTGTTGAAAAAACAAGATGGATTTCATTGCTAATTGCGTTTCTGCGATTTTCAATCCATAGAGGTTCCATGGGACAGCAGCATCGGGTACAAATTAAGCGGAAGCGGCGCCGAGCTTATTTGCAACGCAAAAAAGAATCGAAGCGAGCTGCCACACCGCGGCCGGCACCGGCCAAGCAACAGGCACAGAAAGAATCCGCAGCAGCGGAGTGACTCTGATTCGATCACTTCGAGGTTTCGAGTGGTCCAGTGTTACGCATTTCATTAACACCTCGCTTCATGGAGGTGGCATGTGCGTCGACGAAGCGGTTACCGAACGATCCCGCGGTGCATCACCTCGCTAAAGCGAGGTGTTAGTGAAATGGCGTTCAAACACATCGATTCCTTCGACGCGCAACACGTATAGATTATATCGATGCAGTCGCGGGCGCGTTATCTCATCGTCGATGGACACAGCGTTATTTTTGCCTGGCCGGAGCTGCGCAAACTACACGCGCGCCGGTCGGCGCTGGCCCGCGAAGCGTTGCTCAAGCAATTGCGCGATTATCAGGATTGGACCGGTGTGCATGTCGTCGTCGTTTTCGACGGCAAAGGCAAAAGGGTCGACGCGATTTCTGACGCGGCCGAGGTGCAGGTTTTTTACTCCCGCAGTGGGCAATCAGCTGATGCGATCATTGAGCGATTAGCCAGCAAGTACGCCAAACGCTTTGAGCTCATGGTCGCCACTTCTGATTTGATGGAAGCCGAAACGGTGCACGCGTGTGGCGCAGAATCGATTTCGGCCGAGGGCTTGCGAGGACTTCTTGCCAGTGTCAACCGAGCGTCGAGCGGAATCCCGTCATTCCGAGCGAAGTCGAGGAATCCCGCTGCTTAACGCAAGAGCAGTTCCACGCGGTCCGTTCGACTCTGCTTCGCGTCGCTCAGGACGACGGTTTTGTGCGCCGAGCGCGGCAACAGTTTTGTAAGCCGCTTTACAATCCCAGTTTGTTCTCAATCTCTTTCACTCGCGAGACGAGGTTCCCCAGCCGTCGAACCCAGGCGATCTGCTGCTTTGCTTCTCCAAGCGGCACGGCCGGCGACGCCCACCATGCCCCGCCACTGATATTCTTCGAGATACCGCTTTGGGCACCGATAGCGGTGTTATCACCAATTTCGATATGCCCAATGATACCAACCTGACCGCCAATTTGGACACGCTGACCGATCTGTACACTGCCAGCAATTCCGGTCTGCGCTGCGATGACGGTGTTCCTGCCGATCACGACGTTGTGCGCGATTTGCACGAGATTATCGATCTTTACGCCTTGTTGAATCCAGGTCCGGCCAAACCGCGCACGATCAATGGTCGTGTTTGCACCGATCTCGGCATCATCATCTATCTGGACGATACCAAGCTGCGGAATTTTTTGGTGGCGGCCATCGACCATTTCGAAACCAAAGCCGTCAGCTCCGATCACAGCGCCGCTGTGGATGATCACGCGCGCGCCAATTCGGCTTCGCTCGCGAATTGTCACATGCGGATAAATGTGACACGCGGACCCGATCACCGTCTCGAGGCCGACATAGCTGCCTGCGCCAATGATCGTATCGTCGCCGATCCTTGCTCCGGCTTCAATTACGGCCAGCGGCTGAATTGAAACGCGCTCGCCGAGCTGAACGCTTGGATCGATGATCGCGCTGGGATGAATTCCGGCCGCAAAGGTGATGGGTTTCGGTGCGAATTTGAGCACGACTTGCTCGAACGCCTTGGTCGGATTGGGAACGCGAATCTGCGCAGCACTGATCGACTCAGAGAAATCGGGAGGAACAAAAATCGCTGATGCGCGGGTTTTGCGCAGCAGGCCGATGTATTTTCGATTTGTAAAGAAGCTGATTTCTCCCGGTGTCGCTTCGCTGAGCGACGCCGCGCCGGTGATCTTCAGCGTCGAATCGCCAACTAATTCGCCGCCGCATACCTCGGCCAATTGCTTAACAGTCAAACTCATCGGCAAGACGGTAAGAGAAGAAGAATTCTCGAGCGAGATTAAATGGTACGGACGGACCGCAGGGCCGTCCGGGTGCTCGGCGCGCCCGGTGGTCGCGACCTACCCATGCCAGCTGTGATCCATCACCGGTTCGCAACCGGGTTCCAGAGAGGCGGACGTTTGTCGATGAATGCTTGCACGCCTTCAAGTGCTGCTTCGTCCATCATGTTGCACGCCATGATTTGACTCGCCGCGTCGTACGCGTCTGCGATACCCAGTTCGGCCTGCCGATAGAAAAATTCTTTTCCCATTGCAATTGCGACACGCGGTTTGCTGATGATTGCCGCGAGTAGCCTCTCCAGTTCAACGTCGAGTTGTTCGGGTTCTGCAACGCGGTTTACCAGGCCGCGCGCCTTTGCCTCCTGCGCGCTGATGAATTCTCCGGTGACGAGCATTTCGAACGCCTGCTTGCGTAAAAGATTTCGTGAAAGTGCCACGCCGGGTGTGGAACAGAAAAGGCCGACGTTTACCCCGCTTACGGCAAAACGGGCGGCACTCGACGCGACGGCCAGATCGCACATCGCGACCAACTGACAACCTGCGGCCGTCGCAATTCCCTGAACGCGCGCGATCACCGGCACCGGCAATCGCTGGACAGCCAGCATCACCTCGGAGCAACGAGCGAACAGCCTGTCGTAATATTCCAGCGATGGATCGGCGCGCATTTCTTTGAGGTCGTGACCGGCGCAAAAAGCTTTGCCCTCAGCTGCTATGACAACTGCACGCACCGATTCGTCGGAGGCAATCGCGTCGAGTTCGTGCTGCAACGAGGCGAGCATCGCTTCAGATAAAGCGTTAAACGCCTGAGGCCGATTCAGCGTCAACGTGATTACGCCGCGGCCGTCCTGACTTCGCAAGATGAGTGGCTCGTCCGATTCGGACATTTTCGGACGCGATGCCGATTCAATGGTTGCTGGAGAAGCTTTCACAGCTCCGTGACCGTTAAACTGCTACTGCTGAAACTCCAAATCTGAAATTTGAAAAATTTAGTTTCCGTTTATCACCGTCAGCAACATCATCATGCCATCGGAGCACAGACATCTTGTCTGTGGGGAAAGCGAGCGTCTCGCCTGCTCAGCCGACAGGCAGGACGCCCGTCGCCCCACAGCTGGGACGGGTGTGGGCGCGTTCGCAGAATGAAAATTGTCGCTATTGCTAATCAAAAAGGCGGGGTCGGAAAAACGACCACGGCGGTGAATCTGGGCGCCGCGTTGGCGGAATTGGGCAAGCGAATCTTGATTGTCGATCTCGATCCACAAGCAAATGCCACCAGTTCGTTTGGGTTGCAGGGGGTGGGGGATATTAGCCTTTATGAGCCGCTGCTTGGTGAGGCTTCAATTACTGAAAAGATTTTGCCAACGCGGCGCGAAGGCCTGTTCATCGTGCCCGCAGATCTCGATATGGCCGGCGCTGAGGTGGAGATTGCACGCATGCCAAATCATCTCACGCGCCTTTCTGAAACGCTCAAACCGCTGCACACCGATCAGACATTCGATTTCGTTTTCCTGGATTGTCCGCCGTCGCTCGGAATTTTGATGAGTAACGCGCTCGCCGCAGCGGACGAACTGCTGACGCCGATCCAGTGCGAATATTTTGCACTGGAAGGGTTGGTGAAGATTGTGCGGCTAATCGAGCAAGTACTGGATTCAGGCGCGAACGATCGCCTGGAGTTGGGCGGAATTGTTATGACGATGTTCGATGCGCGGACCAGGCTTGGCCAACAGGTAGTTGCCGATGTGCGAAAACATTTCGGTGAGCGCGTTTATGAGACTGTAATCCCGAGGAGCGTTCGGTTGAGCGAGGCGCCGAGCTTTGGGAAATCGATTCTGGAATATGCTTCGAGCGGACCCGCCGCGCAGGCTTATCGGGCGCTGGCGCGTGAGTTCATGAAGCGTCACGCGTCGCCAGCCACTGTTCCCGTGTTATCGCATACACCAGCGTCGGAAAGCCGCGAAACGTAATTTCTTTTTCCACGTTCATTCCATTTTTCTCCGCCACCCGACGTGACGGAATGTTGTCCGGGTGAATGAGCGAAATCACGCGTGGCAATTTTAAATCTGCAAAGGCGTGATCGCGTACAGCGCGCGCGCCTTCAGTGATCAGTCCTCTGTTCCAATAATTGGGACGCAATCGGTACCCGATCTCGATTTCTCCCGGCACCTCAGGGTGATGGTGAAAACCGCAGTAACCAATCACACCGTCTTCGGCACGCAAGACGACGGCAAACTGCGACGGCATACCGGCGAGATTCCAACCCATCACCTTTTCGATAAAATCAATCGTCTTCTTTCGTTCGGTGAAAACGCCTAACGAGAAGCGCATAAAATCAGGGTTCGCGAATAATTGCGCCATCACATCGACGTCTTCTCGGCGGAAGGAGCGCAGGATCAGTCGTTCGGTGTGCAATTGCGTCATAAAGCGGCGTTTACCGCGCTGCTTAAGGTGGATCGGCTTCTCCGAAGACGATGTCAATTCGCTGCAGGCGCAAGATCTCTGGCGAAGCATCGCGGCCAACGCGTTGAGGACAACGCATTCCACCATTGCGCCATCGCAACATGCGATCCTGCCGCCAATTGCGATTATCAGTAGAGAGATGCGCGAACAGAAGGAGGAATACGCGCGACCAGCGCAGCCGCCGGACACATCAAGTCTCGCCACGACGCGGGAGGCAGCGGCTCACTGCACTGCATGTCACTTGTACAAGCGAGCGACCCAAACTGTTTTTGGTGAAGGCCCAAAGCGCGCAGCGATGATGCTGATTGGCGAACAGCCGGGCGATTACGAAGATGTCGCAGGCAAACCATTCGTTGGTCCAGCTGGGAAGATTATGGATCGCGCGCTGGAAGAAGCTGGAATCGACCGCTCGCAGGTTTACGTGAGCAACGCGGTGAAACACTTTAAATGGGAGCCTCGTGGTAAACGCCGGATTCATCAGAAGCCTAACTCACGCGAAATCGCAGCGTGCCGTCCGTGGCTGGAAGCGGAACTGCGGATCGTAAAGCCCAAGCTCGTCGTGGCAATGGGTGCGACAGCGGCACAAACCATTTTTGGCCCGGGATTCCGCGTCACCAAGGAGCGTGGCAAGGTCTTGTCGTCTAAATTCGCGCCGAGAGTTCTCGCCACTGTTCATCCATCATCGCTTCTTCGCCAGCCAGACGAAGAAGCGCGCGAACGTGAATACAAGCATTTTGTGTCGGATTTTCGCACTGCGTTACACGCAGTTGGCAAAGAATAATCGTTCTGTCATGTCGAGCGAAGTCGAGACATCCCGCGATGTCGCCTGAGAGCTCTGCCACGGGATTCCTCGACTCCGCTCGGAATGACGAGTTATTAGATCCCTGCTGTATGCCGGGTCTTGTATTCTGCTACGACTGCCTGGCGGAATTTGTTAAATGTCCCACGTTCAATTTCCGTGCGCACCCGCTTCATCAGATTTAAATAGAAGTGCAGATTGTGGAGCGTGATCAAACGAAGCCCGAGAATTTCCTCCGCCTTAATGAGATGGCGAATGTAACCGCGCGTGAATTCCCGGCACCCAGGGCACACGCAGTTTTCTTCGATGGGCCTTTTGTCCCGCGCGAACTCCGCGTTCTTTAAATTGAGCGTGCCTGAGGCTGTGAACGCCGTTCCATTTCGTGCGAGGCGCGTCGGCAACACGCAATCGAACATGTCCATCCCGCGCGCGATCAGTTCCAGCATTTGTGGCGGCGTACCGAGTCCCATTGCGTAACGCGGTTTGTCCGCAGGCAAAAATGGTTCCGTCGATTCAACAGCGCGCATCATTGCCTCTTCCGGTTCGCCGACGCTCACCCCGCCGATCGCGTAGCCGTCGAAATCAAGATCGACAATGGCCTGAGCCGACGCGCGTCGAAGGTTGTCGAATGTGCCGCCTTGGATGATGCCGAAGAGCAGATGGCGCGCTGTGTCGTCATTCCGAGCGGAGCGCAGCGGAGTCGAGGAATCCCGCGGCAAAAGGTTTAGGCTAGGTTCACGGGATCCTTCGAGTTCGCTCAGGATGACTGAATGTGCAGCCCGGCATCGCTTTGCCCAGCGCGTTGTCATTTCTGCGCTCTTCGACGCGTAATCGTACTCGCACGGATATGGAACGCATTCATCGAGCACCATCGCGATGTCGCTCCCCAGCGCGGCCTGAATTTCCATTGCGCTCTCCGGCGAAATGAACGCTCGCGTGCCGTCGATGTGATTTTGGAATTCCACTCCCTCCTCGGTGATTTTGCGTAACTTCACGAGCGAGAAAATCTGATACCCGCCGCTGTCTGTGAGAATCGGCCCATCCCAACTCATGAAATTGTGCAGGCCGCCAAAATGCTTTATCACGTCAAGTCCCGGCCTAACGAACAGGTGGTAGGTGTTTCCCAGAATAATCTGCGCATTGAGTTCGCGGAGTTCGTGCGGACTAACTCCTTTCACGCTGCCTTGTGTTCCCACAGGCATAAATGCAGGCGTATCGATCACGCCGTGCGCAGTTTTTAATCGTCCGCGTCGAGCCTTTGAATGTTGATCACTCGCGAGGAGTTGAAAGTCATTCTGCATGTGACATTAGAGATTCCTCGACTTCGCTCCCAATAACAATTGAAGGCCAAAATATTTTTTGCAGATCACGATCTTGCCTCTATATTCGGCGCTTACCGCATCAGGAGCGTGAGAGAGTTATTGCGCGGCCTGAAGCGGGTTTTTTGTCGCCCGGAGTAACGATCCTTTGGCGGCGCTTTACGTTTAGGATTTGGAAAATGCCCACGATCAATCAGCTGATTCGCAAAGGACGCCAGAAGGTGTCGGTGAAATCGAAGTCACCGGCGCTGGCGGGTTGTCCGCAGAGGCGCGGCGTGTGTGTGCAGGTGATGACGCGTACGCCGAAGAAGCCGAACTCTGCGCTACGTAAAGTGGCGAAAGTGCGGTTGACGAACGGCCAGGAAGTGATTGCCTACATTCCGGGCGAAGGGCACAATTTGCAGGAGCACTCCATCGTGCTCGTGCGCGGCGGACGAGTGAAAGATTTGCCTGGCGTGCGTTATCACATTGTGCGCGGAACGCTTGACGCGCTCGGTGTGGATGGGCGGCGGCGCGGTCGCTCCAAGTACGGAGCGAAGCGGCCGAAGGGCGGGGCGGCCGAGTGGAGGCGGTGCCGCGAAAGCGGCACCGGCAGGGGCCAAATAAAATAATCAACGTTTGAAACTGACGATCGACAATGTCGCGGCGGAGGAGAGTTCACAAAAAAGAAGAGCACGTCGATTCCCGATATGGGAGTCAGGCGGTAGCCCGTCTCATCACGACAGTAATGCAGCGAGGCAAGAAATCGCTGGCCGAACGCGTCGTGTACACCGCGATCGATAAATCCCGCGAAGGCTCTGATTCGGTCGATCCGCTGGAGATCGTAAATAAAGCAATCGAAAACGTTCGTCCGCGGCTGGAAGTGCGTTCCCGCCGAGTTGGCGGCGCCACGTATCAGGTGCCGATGGAAGTGACGCCTGCGCGGCAAATCTCACTAGCCACGCGTTGGATCGTGAAATTTGCCGACGGCCGCAAGGGCCTCAAACTGGCTGACGCGCTGGCGCAAGAACTCAAAGACGCCGCTGCGGGCCAGGGGAACGCGATCAAAAAACGCGACGACACGCATAAGATGGCGCAGGCGAACCGCGCATTCGCGCATTTCAGGTGGTGACAATTATGGCGACGGCGACAATGGAACAGAAGAAGGCGGCGGCGAAAAATCCAAACTCGCCGGATCGCAAGTTTCCGCTGGAACGAACGCGGAACATCGGAATCGCGGCGCATATCGACGCCGGTAAAACAACGATTACCGAGCGCGTGCTTTTTTACACCGGCATGATCCACAAGATGGGGGAGGTGCACGAGGGCACCACCGTCACCGATTGGATGGAACAGGAACGGGAACGCGGAATCACCATCACGTCGGCCGCGACAACGTGCACCTGGTCGCAGCGCAAAGAAGAAGGCGTTTACAAGATGTTCGAAGGCGTCAAGCAGCGCGTCAATATCATCGACACGCCGGGTCACGTCGATTTCACCGCCGAAGTAGAGCGTTCGCTCCGCGTGCTCGATGGCGCGATCGCAGTTTTCGATGGTGTCGCGGGCGTGCAGCCGCAATCCGAAACGGTGTGGCGTCAGGCGACCAAGTACAACGTGCCGCGTCTCGCATTCATCAATAAGATGGATCGCGTCGGCGCAGACTTCAAAATGTCGGTCGACAGCATCCATAAAAAACTCGGCGCAAACGCCTGCGCGGTTTTGCTGCCGCTGGGAAGCGAAGATCAGCTGCGCGGCCAGCTCGACGTCATTAACAAGAAGGCGATTATTTATTCTGATAACGATCAGCTTGGGTCGACCTATGAAGTGACCGAGGTGCCGAAGGAATACGTGGACGTGGTTGAGAGTGCGCGCAACGAACTAATCCAACAGATTTCCAACATCGACGACGAAGTCGCCGAAGCAGTGCTCGAAGAGCGCGAGATCACGCCGGAGTTATTGAAGGCTGGCATTCGTCGCCAGACGATCGCAAATAAATTCGTGCCGGTCATTGGCGGCTCAGCGCTCAAGAATATAGGTATTCAATACTTGGTCGACGCGGTTGTCGATTACCTGCCAAGTCCGCTCGATATCCCGCCGGCCAAAGGCCAGAACCCCGACACGGGCGAGCCAATGGAAGCGCTGACCGATGACAACGGCGACTTCTGTTCCATCGCGTTCAAGCTGTGGAGCGATCCGTTTGTCGGGAAACTGGTGTTCTTCCGCGTTTATTCCGGCAGCCTCAGCAAAGGCGATACCGTTTACAATCCGCGCACGAACAAACGTGAGCGGATTTCGCGTTTAATTCAGATCCAGGCGGACAAACGCGAAGACATCGAGACGTGTTACTCAGGCGATATCGCCGCGATTGTAGGAATCAAGAACATCACGACTGGCGACACGCTCTGCGATGAGGATCATCCGATCCTTCTCGAACCGCCGTCGTTCCCCGATCCGGTTATCTCAATGGCGATCGAGCCGAAGACCAAATTGGACCAGGAAAAAATGGCTACCGCTTTGCAGCGTCTCGCCGAGGAAGACCCCACTTTCCGAGTCTACACGCACGAGGACACTGGCCAGACCATCATCGCCGGCATGGGCGAGCTACACTTGGAAATCATTCGTGATCGGATGTTCCGCGAATTCAAAGTAGACGCGAACGCTGGCAAACCGCAGATCGCGTATCGCGAAACCATCACCGCCGGCGCCCATGGCGTTGGTAAATTAATTAAGCAATCAGGCGGCCGCGGCCAGTATGGGCACGTGGAAGTGGACGTGCGTCCCGGTTCGCGCGGAACCGGTCTCACAGTCGAGAACAAGATCGTGGGAGGCGTTATTCCGAGGGAATATATCCCGGCGGTGAAGAAGGGGATCGATGAAGCGGTGCTCAACGGCGTGCTGGGCGGTTATCCCGTTGTCGACGTGGAAGTGGACATCGTTTACGGCTCGTTTCACGAAGTCGATTCCAACGAGCTAGCATTTAAGATGGCATCGATTTTCGCGATGAAAGACGGCTTTAGGCAGGGCAAACCAATCCTGCTAGAGCCGATCATGAAGGTTGAGAACATCACGCCGGAAGAATATCAGGGGGATATTTGCGGCGACTTGAGCCGGCGTCGTGGTGCCATCAACAGCATCGAGACCCGCGGCAACATGGTGATCATACACGCGCTGGTACCACTGGCGGAATTGTTCGGGTATGCGACAGCGATCCGTTCGTTGTCGAAAGGTCGCTCGAGTTATTCGATGGAACCGTCATCCTTTGAGCCCGTACCGGTGAATCTGGTCGCGGCAATTCTTGATCAAAAGGAGGCGAAATGAGCAACGGCCAGCGCATTCGCATTCGTCTGAAAGCATTCGACCACCGGATGCTGGATCAATCCGCTATTGAGATCGTGGATACCGCCAAACGGACAGGCGCGCGTGTAGCTGGCCCGATTCCGCTGCCGACGTTAATAGAAAAGTTCACTGTGAATCGTTCACCGCACGTGGACAAAAAATCGATGGAACAATTTGAAATTCGCACTCATAAACGGCTGCTCGACATCATTGAGCCAACCGCGAAGACAGTGGACGAATTGAAGAAACTGAACCTGCCTGCGGGCGTTGACATCACGATTAAGATTTAAGCGGAGGCGCTTCTGAAACATTTGCGATTGCACGGTCATGAGCATCGGACTTCTAGGACAAAAAATTGGTATGACCAGCGTCTACGACGCCAAGGGTCGACTGTGTCCAGTGACTGTGATCGCAGCCGGCGATAATGTTTTGTTGCGCCGTTTGACCGAAGACAATCAAGGTTATTCGGCGGTGCAAGTCGGTTTCGGGGTGCAAAAGGAATCGCGCGTGTCGAAGGCACTCATCGGTGAATTTAAGAAGGCGGGCGTCGGGCCGCAGCGATTGATACGGGAATTTCGCCTGCGAAGCGAACTTCCCGAAGGCGACGTGGACTTGAGCGTTACGCAATTTCAGCCGGGCGATTTCGTCGATGTGATTGGCCGCTCGAAAGGCAAAGGTTTTCAGGGTGTGATGAAGAAGCACAACTTCGCTGGGCAAGGAGCGGCGCACGGTTCCAAGACGCACAGGCGCATCGGCGCCGTCGGCAATCGCTCAACACCCGGACGCATTTGGAAAAACCAGGGAATGCCCGGTCACATGGGCGATCAACGTGTGACGGTGCAAAATTTACAGGTCATCCAAGTGCGCGAAGCAGAAAAAATTATTTTGATAAGCGGTGCTGTACCAGGAGCGAACGGCAGTTATGTGGTTGTGAGGCCTGCGATTAAACATCCAGAACGCCTCCGGGCCCTACATGCCGAGCACCGGCAGCATGAGGAAGAAGAGAAGGCGAAGAAACCCAAAACGCTTCGTGAAATGGCGCAGAAGAAATGAGCGCGAAAGTTTTAACCAAAGCCGGAGCGAAAGAAGCAAAGATCGACCTGATCGAGGACGGTCGCGGTACGCAGGCTGTGCACGACGCGGTAGTGGCGATGCGCGCGGCGCGACGTTCTGGTTCCGCCAACACCAAGACCAAAGCTGAAGTGGATTTGTCTGGCGCAAAGCCATGGCGGCAAAAAGGAACAGGTCGTGCCCGGGCCGGTTACAAATCATCGCCGATTTGGCGAGGCGGCGGCGTCGTCTTTGGGCCGAAGCCGCGCGATTATTCGAAGAAAGTTGGAAAGTCCGTTCGCCGGCTCGCTTTTCGAAAAGCGCTGAGTGAACGCATCAACGCCGGGGATGTTTTGACCATCGACAAGTTTGTTGTGTCAGAGCTGAAGACAAAAGCCTTCCTCGATCTGCTCAGCAAACAGACTGATGCCAAGAGGGTGCTCATCGTTTCGGATTCGTTTGACGACAAAACCTACAAATCGGCGCGTAATGTAAAGCCAGTGAAACTTTCCACTTCTGCGGACGTCAACACGGAGCAGTTGCTCGCCTTCCAGAAAATTCTCGTTACTGAGAAGGCCTTGGAAAAACTGGCGGAAAGAATGCAATGAACGAGCACGACATTATCAAGACTGCGTCGCTGACTGAAAAGTCAACGCTGATGAGCGAGAAGCAGAACAAGTATGTCTTTCGCGTCAGCCCAAAGGCGAACAAGATTCAAATCAAGAACGCAATCGAGCGGCTGTTTCAGAAAACAGTTGTGAATGTGAACACGTGTAATTACGCGGGCAAAGAGAAACGCTTGCGGGGCCCTCTTGGACGTCGTCCGCGGTGGAAGAAAGCGATCGTTACTTTGAAGGAGGGCGATAAGATCGATCTGATTTGATCGCGAGAAGTTATGGCACTTAAAGAATTTCGCCCACTCACGCCGACGCAGCGTTTCAAGTCGCTGCCTGCATTCGCTGAAATTACGAAGGCGCGCCCTGAAAAGAGCCTTCTTCAGCCGAAGAAAAGGAGCGGCGGTCGCAACAGCCACGGTCGCCTGACGTCGCGACATATCGGCGGCGGTCACAAACAGAAGTATCGCAGAGTCGATTTTAAGCGGCGCAAACACGGTGTCGCAGCAGAAGTGATGGGCATTGAGTACGACCCGAATCGCTCGGCGCGCATCGCACTCATCAAATATGCCGACGGTGAACTAAGTTACATTCTCGCGCCGAGTGGACTCAAAGTCGGAGCGAGTGTTAATGCCGGAAATGACGTCGCACCTGATTTGGGCAATTGGCTGCCGCTCCGCGCAATTCCTCTAGGCACAAATGTTCACAACATTGAATTAACTCCGGGGCGCGGCGGCCAGGTCGCGCGCAGCGCCGGGCAACAGGCGACGCTTACTGCTCTGGAAGCCGGTTATGCGCTGGTGAAAATGCCGTCGGGCGAAATTCGCCGTATTCACGAGAACTGCTTCGCGACCATTGGTCAGGTTGGCAACGTCGATCATATGAACGTTTCAAGCGGGAAAGCAGGACGTACCCGCTGGCAAGGCCGACGACCCCACGTGCGTGGCATGGTGATGAACCCGATTGATCACCCGATGGGCGGCGGCCAGGGCAAATCAAAAGGAGGCGGCGGTCGCCATCATCCAGTGAGTCCTTGGGGCCAATTAGCGAAAGGTTTTAAGACGCGCTCGAAACATAAACCGAGCGATCGATTCATTTTGGAAAGGAGAAGGGCGAAGAAGAAGTCGTGAGTAATCCACTTCGCACTTGAAATTTATGCCCAGATCGTTAAAGAAAGGACCCTTCGTCGAATCGCATCTCCTTGAAAAGATCGATAAGATGAACGTAGCGGGCGTCAAGAAACCGATCAAAACCTGGTCGCGACGCTCGATGGTGACGCCGGATTTTGTCGGCCACACGTTTTTGGTGCACAACGGCAAAACGTTTAGTTCTGTTTTTGTCACCGAGAATATGGTTGGCCACAAGCTCGGCGAATTTTCGCCGACACGCGTGTTTAGGAAGCACGGTTCGCATACGGCGAAGGTGACGAAATAAGAAAGAATTTTCGATTGCTGATTTCTGATTGCCAATTGACGAGACGCGGCGACGGCCGTTTCAGATTGGGAATCGGCATTTCGCAGTTAGTGATAGGGTGCTTGATGGCTGCTCCGGCAGTGCAAGCGCAGGGAAACAGTTCTTTGTCAGAATCCAAAATTGAAATCGTAAGGCAGTCGGAAACGGCAGAGCCTGGGTCAGAGGAAAACGAACAATTGCGCAGGCAATTGTCTGTTGCGCAGGAATCTGTGAAGGCATTGACGAGCAGCCTTGCTGAATCGAATGCGCAGGCGGAAGAGCTGCGACGCAGGTACTCCGATCTGCAATTGCGAATGGAAGCGCTGGGCCTGGCGTCGGCGAATAAGGACAAGTCGAAGCTGGAGCAGCGGTTGCTGGCGGCGGTGAGCGATCTTCAACTGGCGCAGAAAACGCGCGACGAGTTTCGCGACCAAATGCTGCGGCTAAATGAAGCGATCTTGCGTTACATTAAAACGTCGCAAGCCGACGATGCGCAGGCGCGGATGGATGTTGAAACGCAATTGCGCAGCACGAACGAGCTGGTCACAAAGTCCACCAATCCGCCAGAAGCGCCCGAGCCGGGTTTGATGGGCGGCAGCGTGATCAGCGTGAAGGAGGAGTGGTCGTTTGTCGTCGGCAACGTTGGCGAAAAACAGGGAGTTAAGATCGGGATGCCAATGCGGGTGATGCGTGACGATCGCAAGATTGCGACGCTGCGGGTGGTCGATGTTCGGCAGAAAATCTGCGGCGCGGTGGTTCAGGAAATGGATTCGAAGAAGGACAAAATCAAGGTCGGGGACCGGCTCCAGGTGGATGCGCAACCCGATGTGAGTTTGAGATAATGGAAGTTAAATCGACATACAAATACGCGCGGATTTCGCCCTTTAAAGTGCGCGAAGTCACGCGCGAGATCCAGGGTCTGCCTGTTTCGGCGGCGCTTGACTTGCTGGCGTTCACTCCGAAAAAGGCGGCGTTTCTGATCGGCAAAACCCTGAAGAGCGCGATCGCCAACGCAGAGAACAACGCGAATCTGAAACCTGACGGTTTGGTGGTGAAGGAAGCGACCGTCGGCGAAGGACCGACGTTGAAGCGCATTATGGCGCGTGCCCGTGGCAGCGCCAGCCAGATTTTGAAGCGCACCAGTCATATTCGCATCGTGCTTTCGGACGAGATCGCAATCGACACGCGCGAAACACGAAAAGCGAAGCGGAAAGCGGAAAAGAAAGCGGCGAAGAAGGATGGTGCGGGGGAAGCGACGCAGGATGCAGCAAGCGTGCCGGACCAAAAATCAACGAAACCAAAGCGGACTCCGAAGACCAAGAAAAAATCACAGTAAATTTATGGGACAAAAAGTTAATCCAATCGGCTTCCGGCTGGGCGTGAATCGCGATTGGCGCTCGCGCTGGTACGCGTCGCCACAGGAATTCCCTGCGTTTTTGCACAATGATCTGAAGATCCGCGATTACGTGAAGAAGAAGCTGCAATTTGCGGCAGTCGCGAAAATTGTGATCGAGCGGGCGTGGAATTCGATTCGCGTGACCATTCACACCGCGCGTCCTGGAATTGTGATCGGACGCAAGGGCGCGGAAATCGAGAAGATGACGGAAGAAATTTCCAAGATGGCCGACGGCAAACAGGTGAAGATCGATATCCAGGAAATCAAAACGCCGGAGATGGACGCGCAGCTGGTTGCCGAAAACGTCGCGTTGCAGATTGAACGCCGCATCGCATATCGCCGCGCGATGAAGAAAGCCGTGCAAACAGCGATGGATTTTGGCGCCGAGGGGATCAGGCTACGTTGCTCCGGTCGACTGAACGGTGCTGAGATTTCCCGATCCGAATGGTACCGCGAGGGAAAAGTTCCACTGCACACGCTGCGTACGCCGATTGATTACGGTTTCGCTGAGGCCAACACCGTTTACGGAAAGATTGGTGTGAAATGTTGGATCTGTAGAAAAGAGGAGCGGCCGGCCGAACCACCACCTGCTCCTGCCGCGCCGCCACCGCCGCCAGCCGAGCCAGGTCAAGTTTAGGAGGACTCTCTTATGCCATTGATGCCAAAACGTGTGAAGTATCGGAAAGCCCAGCGTGGGAGCCGAAAGGGGACTGCTTCGCGCAACCTGAGGATCGATTTTGGCGAGTTTGGTTTGCAGACACTCGAGCGCGCATGGATCACCAACACGCAACTGGAAGCCGCCCGAGTCGCGCTGACTCGCAACATGAAGCGCAAGGGAAAATTGTGGATTCGTGTTTTCCCGGATAAACCTGTTTCCGCGCGGCCACCGGAAACGCGGATGGGTAAGGGTAAAGGTCAGCCCGAGTTTTGGGTTGCCACCGTTCGGCCCGGCAACATTTTGTTTGAGCTGGATGGCATACCGGAATCGGTTGCGCGTGAATCTCTGCGCCTTGCGGCCGACAAACTACCTGTGCGCACGAAATTTTTAACACGGCACCACGTGAGGGCTGCCTAACAACCATGAAAATGAAGGAACTCAGCGAGCTGGCAAATGAGGAGTTGCTGACCAAGCGACGCGACCTGCGCCAGGAAAGTCTCCATCTGCGTCTGCAACAGCAGAGCGGTCAGCTCGAGCAGCCAAGCAGACTGCGGTTACTGCGGCGCGATCTCGCCAGAATTGAAACAGAGCTATCGCAGCGCGGAAAAAAAACGCAGGAGAAATAGATTATGGCTGAGCAAGAATCTTCATCAGTGATACCAACGCAGGCGGAAACGGCATCTCGAGCCTCGCGCAAGACGCGCACCGGCGAGGTGGTTTCCAGCCGCATGAATAAGACGATCGTCGTGCGGACAGTCACGCGCGTTCCACACGCGAAGTTTGGTAAGATCGTTAAGCAGATGAAGAAATTTTATGCGCACGACGAACAGAACCAGGCGAAGCCGGGCGATACTGTTCGCATCATGGAAACGCGTCCAATGAGCAAACTCAAACGGTGGCGACTTGTGGAAGTCGTTCAGAAGTAAATTTCAATGGTGCAAATTCGATCCAGACTCGATGTGGCTGACAACACCGGCGCGCGCATGGCGACGATGATCGGTGTAATTGGCAAACAAACGCGCTATGCAGGCATAGGCGACGTCATCACTGCTAACGTGAAGGAAGCCAGCTCGACCGGAACTGTTAAAAAAGGCGAAGTGGTGCGCGCAGTTCTGGTTCGCACGAGACAGCCAATCCGGCGCGAAGATGGGTCGCTGCTACGCTTCGATAACAACGCCATTGTAATTATAGATAAGGATTTGAATCCCCGCGGCACCCGCATTTTCGGCCCGGTCGCACGCGAACTGCGTGAACGGAACTTTATGAAAATTGTGTCGCTCGCTCCGGAGGTCTTATGAACCGCGTCAAGCATCATGTCAAAAAAGGCGATCAGGTCGAGGTTATTTCCGGGAACTTCCGTGGTTCTTCCGGGCGAGTGCTTGCCGTCTATTCAGGCAAACAGCGCGTATTGGTCGAAGGCGTTCGCATCATCAAGAAGCACCTGAGAAAGTCGCAGGATAATCCGAGTGGCAAGATCGCCGAACGCGAGGGGCCGATTCATATTTCCAATGTGCGATTGCTCGAGCGCGAGAAATCGGAGAAGGGCCGGAAATCAAAAAGAGAAAAGCCAGAAGGTAGGCCCGAGCGTAGCGAGGGAGCTCGCAAGTAGCTGTACACCTTGATCGTGAGATTCTTCGCTTCGCTCAGAATGAGAGATTGATATGGAAAACGAATTTCGTCGTCACTATAAAGAGCACGTCATGCCGGCACTGCAGAAACTCCACGGCTACAAAAACGTCCATCAGATCCCAAAAGTCGAGAAGGTGGTAATTAACACCTCGGTTGGCTCGCAATCCGACGTTAAGCAAGCGTTGGAAGAAGCCAAAGCGGAGCTTGCATTGATTACCGGACAGCGGCCTATGGAGACGCTGGCGAAGAAAAGCATTTCCAATTTTAAATTGCGCAAAGATCAAGCCATCGGAGCAAAGGTCACCCTGCGCGGCGAACGGATGTACGAATTTCTGGAGCGCTTCATCAAGGCTGCGCTGCCGCGTATTCGCGATTTCCGCGGGGTGTCACCGCGCTGCTTCGACAAGAACGGCAATTACACCCTCGGCATTTCCGACCAGTCGATTTTCCCCGAAGTGGAACTCGACAAAATCAAGCGTAACATCGGATTTGATGTTACAATCGTCACCACGGCGCGAACGGACGAGGAAGCTAAATCGCTGTTGAGCGAAATGGGCATGCCGTTCAGCGACCGGGCAAAGAAGCCCGCCGTGCAAGCCGCCTGATTTTTATGAGCACTGTTACAGACCCTATTGCTGATTTTCTGGCGCGCATCCGCAACGGTGCGCGGGCGCAAAAGCCAGAGGTGCTCATTCCGTACTCGAAGATCAAAGCCGAAATTGCACGGATCTTTAAAGAGGAAGGTTACATCACGGATTATTCGGTCGACACGAGCGGCGCGTATCCGCGAATCAAGGTCGTGAATAAACTTGCGGATCGATCGAGCGCGATTGCGGGACTGCGGCGCATCAGTCGGCCCGGTTTGCGCCGTTACGTAGGGGCGGACGAAATCCCCCGGGTGCTTGGTGGAATGGGTCTGGCAATTCTTTCCACTTCGCGAGGCATTTTATCGGGGCGCGAAGCAAGAAAGCAAAAGGTCGGCGGCGAACTGTTGGCCTACGTCTGGTGAAGATTTACGGAATCAAAACTCATGTCACGAATCGGAAATAAAGAGGTCGACATCCCCGACAAAGTTAAGGTGAACGTTGGCGATGGCGGACAAGTCTCGGTAGAAGGACCGAAGGGAAAACTGCAGTGGACGCTCCCGCGCGAAATCAGCGCGAGTGTACAAGACAACCGCGTTTCGGTAGTGCGGAAAGCGGAAACGCGCAGCGCGAAAGCATTGCACGGACTCTCGCGTAGTCTCGTGTACAACATGGTTCAGGGAGTCAGCGAAGGTTTCACCAAGCAACTGGAGATCGAAGGCGTCGGTTTCAGAGCGGCCGTCCAGGGTTCCAATCTCAACTTGAGCCTTGGCTTCTCGCATCCGGTTGCATTTTCAATTCCGAAGGACATCAAGATCACGGTGGCTGATAACACCAAAATCACTATCCAAGGCGTCGATAAAAAATTAGTGGGCCAGGTTGCAGCCGATATCCGGGGGTTTTATCCGCCGGAACCTTACAAGGGAAAAGGTGTTCGCTACGCAGGCGAACAGATTCGTCGCAAGGAAGGGAAGACGGTTCAATAAGATGGCGACGTTTCGCAAGGCAGCGCAGCAGCGCATTCATCGAAGGATTAGGAAAAATGTCGCAGGCACCGCGGAACGGCCGCGCCTGGCAGTTCATTTTTCCGGGAAACATGTTTACGCGCAGGTCATCGACGATGATGCGGGACGCACCATCGCTGCTGCTTCGACTGCTGAGCGTTCGCTGCTCGGCGAAAATAAAGCGCATGCAAACCGGGTTGCGGCGGAACTAGTGGGCAAGGCAATCGCGGAAAGGTCACTTGCGAAGAAGCTCGAGCGAGTTGTTTTTGATCGCGGCGGGTTTCTTTACCACGGAAAAATGAAGGCACTCGCCGATGCGGCGCGCGCGGGCGGCTTAAAGTTTTAATTCATGAATCAGAGAACTTCAGGAAGACGACCAGACTCGCGCAGGCAAGAAAGGGCATCCACCGCAAAAGGTGACACGAGTGAGAAAGTCGTGTTTATAAATCGCTGCGCAAAAGTAGTGAAGGGCGGCCGGCGTTTCAGCTTCAGCGCCTTGATTGTTGCCGGCGACCACGATGGACGGGTGGGATACGGGTTTGGTAAAGCGAACGAGGTTTCCGAGGCTATTCGAAAAGCTTCCGAGGCGGCACGCAAAGGAATGGAGAAAGTTTCATTGAACGAAAACACGATTCCGCACGAAGTGCTCGGCGAGTTTGATGGTGCGCGAGTTCTGCTGCGTCCTGCATCGCCCGGAACAGGGATCATCGCCGGCGGCGGCGTGCGCGCTGTTGCAGAAGCGGCCGGGATTCGGGATGTGCTTGCGAAATCACTCGGGTCAAGCAATCACGCCAACGTGGTGAAGGCGACGATCGCCGCACTGCGATCGCTTCGCCGGAAGGATCAAATCTTTAAGCTGCGCGGGATTTCTTCCCGCGATGGAAGAGGTGAGTCACATGATGCGGCTCCATAATTTGCGGCCACGTCCCGGTTCGCGCCACCGCGTTAAACGACTTGGCTGCGGTGAAAGCTCAGGACACGGAAAAACCAGCGGGAAGGGGCACAAAGGCCAAAAAGCACGCTCGGGTGGAAGCATCCGGCTCGGTTTCGAGGGCGGACAAATGCCGCTCATTCGACGGTTGCCTAAGCGCGGCTTTAACAACGCAGCGTTTCACAAGCATTACGCTATTGTGAATTTGAGTGATCTGAACGCATTTGAGGCCGGCACAGTCGTAAATGAACAACTTTTGCGCGAATCAAATCTCATCCGTGGTCATTTTGCCGGGATCAAAATCCTCGGCGACGGCGAACTGAAGCACGATCTAAAAGTGCAGGTCGACAAAATCAGTACGGCGGCGCGCGAAAAAATTGAAAAAGCCGGTGGAACGGTCACGCTGCGTGAAGCGCGCAGTGTTGGCAAAAGTCAGGCAGACATTCCGTCTTCGAAAACGGAGCAAGATGCGGCGGTTGCGACAGTGAAGCCGCGGATTAAGAAAACGAAATCGCGCAAGAAGAAACGCGAATGATCTCGGCGTTTTTAAATAGCGTCAAGATACCAGAGCTACGCCGGCGCATTTTGTTTACGCTGGCAGTGATTGTGGTGGTCCGTTTGGGGGCTGCGATCACCACCCCGGGTGTGAATCAGGGCGTTTTGCAAGAATGGTTTCGCACCTCGCTCAGCCAGCGCACCGGTGGCGGTCTAGCCGCGCTGTTTAATTTGTTCAGCGGCGGTGCACTGGAAAACTGCGCTATCTTTTCTCTGGGGATCATGCCGTACATCAGCGCGTCAATCATGATGCAGCTGCTAACTGCGGTGATTCCGCAACTCGGCAGGCTGGCGCGCGAAGATGGCGGGCGCCAGAAGATCATGCAGTTGACGCGCTACACGACATTAGTGCTGTGCGTTTTCCAGGGTTATTTGCTGGCGCTTTCATTTCAGCACCCGGAATCGTACCACACGATGCTGCCCGGAATTACTGACACAATCAGACAACTTGGGGTGCCGTTGGTGGACGATCTTGGATGGAAATTCCGAATCGTCACGGTAGTCTCCCTAACGACTGGCACGTTGGTCTTGATGTGGTTGGGCGATCAAATCACCGAGCGCGGTATCGGTAACGGTATCTCCCTTATCATCACCATAGGAATTGTTGCGCGGCTGCCCGCTGCGCTGGTGCAGGCTTGGAAGACTTTTGTTCCATCCGGGCAGGGAGCGAGTCAGGTGAATCCGATGGTGCTGGTGCTGCTCGTGGTGGTCCTCATCTTTGTGATCGCCGCAGTGATCGCCATTACACAAGGGGTCCGTAAAATTACTGTGCAGTACGCGAAACGCGTGGTCGGGCGAAAAATGTATGGCGGCCAAACGCAATACATGCCGTTGAAGGTAAATTACGCAGGCGTGATGCCGATCATTTTTGCGTGGGCGCTGCTCTTGTTCCCTGCGACGATAGTGAGCTACGGCTTCAAGAATAGTCCTACGGCTAATCGCATTGCTGCAGCGCTTTCGACCGGGTGGCCGCATTATCTCGCTCTGGCGGCAATGATTTTCTTCTTCAGTTACTTCTGGGTCGCTACGCAGTTCCAACCAACGCAAATCGCGGACGACCTTAAGAAATACGGAGGCTACATCCCGGGTGTTCGACCAGGAAAACCGACTGCGGACTTTCTCGATTACACCATGACGCGTCTGACGTTTGCTGGCGCAATCTTTTTAACGCTGATCGCGGTCTTCCCAAGTTTGCTTAGCCAATGGTTGAACGTGCCAGTGATCACGGCTCAGTTCTTCGGCGGCACGAGCTTGTTGATCATTGTTGGCGTGATGCTCGATACCATGCGCCAAGTGGAGACGCACCTGATTCAGCGGCACTACGACGGATTTTTGCGCAAGGGCCGAATCCGCGGGCGTTCATTTGATCGCGCTGCCTACGCGCGCGGCGAAGCGGTGGGCAGTGGCACGCTCATCTGGTTTGGTGTGGGTATCGCCGTGCTTGTGATTGCCGGGGTCGCGATCTTTCTGTATGGGCGATAGGTGAAAAGACGGCTTGTTCTTCTCGGTCCGCCCGGTTCCGGCAAAGGAACCCAGGCGGAAATGATAACGCGGCACTTCGGTATTCCGGTGACTTCACCCGGGGCGATTCTGCGGCGGGAACGCGATTTGGGAACACCGCTTGGGCAGGAGACTGCTGAAGCGCTCCGGAGCGGCGGGCTGGTCTCTGACCGGATCATCATCGAACTAATTGAGGACTGGTTGCGGTTGCATGGCGGCCACGGATTCGTTTTCGACGGATTTCCCCGAACATTGCCGCAGGCTGAAAGTTTGATGTCGATGTTGACGAAGTTACGCACAGCGCTGGATTTGGCGATTTGGCTGGAAGTGTCGGAGGAGACGGTGCGCGATCGCATCACCGGTCGGCTTCAGTGCGGCGAGTGCGGTTTTACGACGAGTTCATCAAGCGCCCAGTTCGCTAACCGTCCCGTGTGTCCGTATTGCGACGGCCGGTTGGAACGTCGCAACGATGACGATCTCGGCGTATTGCAAACGCGCTTGCAAGAGTTCCGCACGAAAACCGAACCGCTGGGAACTTTCTACGAAAAGGTTTCGATCCTGCATCGGATTGATGGTAACCGCGATCGGGATGCAGTCTTCGGCGACATCTCTCGATTGATTGAAGACAAAACGGCTAAATGATCCCGATCAAGAACGCGAAGGAAGTGGAGAAAATGCGGCAGGCCTGCCGCACAGCCAGCGACATACTTGACCGGGTTAGCGATCTGATTCGTCCCGGAATTACGACGAAGGAAGTCGATCATGCAGCTGCGGATTTCATGAGCGAAGCTGGGGTTAAGAGCGCCTTTTTTGGTTATCGCTTGGGGCATCGCGTGTTTCCCGGGAACATTTGCATCTCCCTTAACGATGAAGTCGTTCACGGCATTGGTAGCCAGCGGCGGATTCAATATGGCGATGTCGTGAAGCTTGACATCGGCATTATCCAGGAGGGTTGGGTCGGCGATAATGCCACGACGGTTCCGGTTGGAGTGGTCGACGAGCGCACCGACCAGTTACTGCGCGCAACCGAAAACGCTCTCGCGCGCGCAATCAGCGCTGCCCATGAAGGGCGGCGAGTGGGGGACATCTGCGCCGAAATTGAGGACGAAGCGCGTCAACATGGTTTCTCGGTGGTGCGCGAATTTGTCGGACACGGAGTCGGCCGCAAAATGCATGAGGAACCTCAAATTCCTAATTACGGCAAACGCGGCAGCGGACCGAAATTGAAAGCCGGCATGACGCTCGCCATAGAGCCGATGATTAACATCGGCACGTCCGATGTGAGATTGCTCGATGATGGCTGGACAGTATGCACGGCGGATAGCCAGCCGTCGGCGCATTTCGAGCACACGGTTCTTATTACTAAGCACCAGCCCGAAATTCTGACATGGCGCGCCAAGACGCAATTGAGGTAGAGGGTACCGTCGTGGAGTTACTGCCTGCACCCTGTTCCGGTCGATACCCCGACGGCACCGTCGTGTGGTGGCACATATCTCAGGCAAATTGCGTCTGCATTTCATTCGGATCTTGCCAGGAGACAAAGTTATGCTAGAGGTTTCACCCTACGATTTGTCGAAAGGGCGAATTATTTGTCGCCAAAGATGACAGCCCGGCAAGCGGCCGCGGTTTTCCATTTCGCGAATTATGAAAGTACGACCATCAGTGAAAAGACTTTGTGCGAGTTGCAGGATTGTGAAGCGCAAAAATGTTGTGCGCGTGATCTGCAAGAACCCCCGGCACAAGCAACGGCAGGGCTGATTCCTGCAGTCGTGAAGCATTGATTTATGCCAAGATTACTCGGAGTTGAAATTCCAGCAGACAAACGCGTCGAGGTATCTCTGACGTATATCTACGGAATCGGCTTTAGCACTGCGAGGCGAATTCTCGAGCAGACGAATATCGACCCAAACATTCGGGCCAAGGATCTCACGCCGCAGCAGTTGAATGAGATCATTCACGCGATCACAAACAACAAACTCAAAATCGAGGGCGATTTGCGGCGTGACGTACAAGGCAATTTGAAACGTTTGCAGGCTATCAATTCATATCGCGGCATCCGCCACCGCAAAGGTTTGCCGGTGCGCGGTCAACGCACGTCAACAAATGCGCGGACGCGTAAAGGACCTCGCAAGACAGTTGGCGTAATTCGCAATCCCGACGCGAAAGCCGGCAAAGTTTAAGGCTCGACTCATGGCTGAAGAAACGACTCCCGTAAATCCGGACGAAACGAAACCGCAAAGCGACGCTGGTGGAAAGCAACCGGCGGCCGCCAAAGATTCAGCTCCAAAAGCTGAAGCAGCCAGTGAGGGAGCTCCAAAAGCCGAAGCAGCGGCTACCCGTCCCGCCGCCAAAAAGGCGGCAAAGCCAAAGAAAGAACAGCCAGCGTCTGCAGCCGGCGCGTCCGAAAATCTTTCCCTTTCCAGCGAAGAGGTCGACAAGCCGAAGATTGTTAAAGCCAAAGGCAGCAAGAACGTTCATTCGGGCGTTGCGCATGTGCTCGCAACGTTCAACAACACGATCGTGACCATAACTGATCTGAAAGGCAACGTGATCGGATGGTCGAGCGCCGGGAAAGTTGGTTTTAAAGGTTCGCGCAAAAGCACAGCCTATGCGGCGCAGATGGTCGCGCAGGATGCCTCGCGCCAGGCAATGGGCCATGGACTCAAAGAAGTGGAAGTATTAGTCCGAGGCCCAGGTGCAGGACGGGAATCCGCCGTGCGCGCTTTGCAGGCAATCGGGCTCGACCTCACGGTGATTCGGGACGTTACGCCGGTGCCGCACAACGGTTGTCGTCCGCCAAAGCAACGCCGCGTCTGATGAAAACGTTTCAACGCTTCAACGATTTGACTTTTTAACGAACCACATGGCCAGATACACAGGACCAAAAACAAAAGTAAGCCGCCGCTACGGCGTCCCGCTCTTCGGTTCGTCGAAAGCATTGGAGCGGAAGAATTATCCACCCGGCATCCACGGTCCGAGAGGTTCCCGACGCAAACAATCCGATTACGCGATTGCCCTGGGCGAAAAACAGAAGCTGCGCTACCAGTACGGCCTGCTGGAAAAACAGTTCCGACGCATTTTCCAGCGTGCGTTGCGCAAGCGTGGTGTAACCGGTGAAACGCTTCTTCAGTTGTTGGAAACGCGACTCGATAATGTTGTTTTCCGCCTCGGGTTCGCGAACACTCGCAGCGGAGCGCGCCAGCTCGTGTCTCACGGGCATGTGCTTGTGAACGGGCGTCGCGTTAACGTCGCTTCGTATAATGTGAAAGCAGGCGACGAAGTTACGATCAAGGACAAGCCCAAATCGCGGCAACTCGCGTTGCGCAATCTTGATCTGACGCAGATTGCTCCCGTGCCCGACTGGCTGACAGTCGATCGCGATGGCCTCAGCGGCAAAGTCGCCCGCATCCCGTCCCGCGAAGAGATGCAGCCGATCGTCAACGAACAGCTAGTGGTCGAGCTGTATTCACGTTAATAGCCGCCGCGATGTGCTCCTTTTATCCGGAGCGTTTGCAGGGTAAAAGCCGACTTAGCCGATAATTCTCGTTAGGTCTATTCATGCCGCCCGAGGGGTGACAGGTCTGTTTTTGATGGGCATTGTTCTTCCCGCTTTCAAGTAATGCAGCGAACAGTCACCGGATCGTGTTTACGTTTAACCATGACGAACCTCTCCTTGACGGCGTTCGATAGCTGACTCATCTCGATAATTACGAATCGACTTGGCCATGAACTTATCTGATCTCATCCATGCTACTTCTCAGCCTTATTCCGCTTTGCAGCGGAGAATTGATTTTCACAACTGGCTTTTTTTTTCGCGGAGCCTGGGTTTCAACATGCAGGCGCAGACGCAGTCGAACTGGTGCTGGGCGGCGACGGCGCGCAGTGTATCGCATTACTACTGGTTTCTCAGCCGCTGGTCGCAGTGCAACATCGCTTGCGCGGAGTTGAGCCTGACGACCTGTTGCGACGCGCCGGTGCCGGATGACTGCAACGTGAGCTGGTGGCTGGCGAAGGCGTTGCAGCGGACGCAGAATTTCGTGAGCGTGACGGGGCCAGTCGATTTCGCGGCTGTGAAGGCTGAGATCGATGCGGGACGCCCGTTGGGCGCGCGGATCGGGTGGAGTGGTGGTGGCGGGCATTTCTGCGTGATTTATGGTTACACGGCAGGGCTGTTTGGTGATAACTACTTCGACATCGACGATCCGATTTATGGAAAGTCGCACCTGACCGTTTCTGACTTCAGCAACAACTATCAAGGCACCGGCACATGGACGGACACTGATTTCACTAAAAGCCACATCGATTTTATGTTTATTCTTCCGATGCTTGTGGATCAGGAAATTCTACGGCACATCTGGGAGCAGCGGCCGTTGCTCGGAGTAAAAGAAGGGTTGCCGGTGGAACAGATCGAGAACACGAAGGGGCGGTCCCTCGGACTCGCGCATCCAGTATTCACGCTAGGTTTGGAAGCGCTGCGAGAAGGTGATCCGCGCGCACCGCAAACAGGTGTGCGCGTCATCGAATTCGAACGTGAGACACCGCGGGCATTTTACGACGTAGCGCACCACGAGAAAAAGGTGCGCCAGATGTCAGCCTCGGGGACTTACTTGCAGCTCTTGCCGCGGGCGCTGGAAGCTGTCGCGGCGCTGCCCGCGGGCGAGCGGCAGTTCGAATTGCGATTACTCCAAGCGCCAGCGCTGAATTTTGAGGCACTCTGGCTGCACTCGGGCGATGGCGAGCACGACCGAGTGATTCCGCTGCGCGGTTTCCACGGTTTCGCGGCGATGCAGCCAGTGACTTACCGAGAGGCGATCGAAAAACTGCGACACGCTGCGCGCTTGCTGAATCAGCAGGAAAGCGGAATGGGCGCTTGATCAGACCGATTGTGATTCGGTTTTCTGTTCGCGAGTAAGGCGGCGAGAAGGACTGAAGCGCTCGGCTTCGTGAGCGCCGCTACGAATTTTCCAAGAGTTCCAGCGCTTTGTCGTAGCTGCGGCGATCGAGATAATGCTTCAACCGCGGATCGATTGACGGTGGAAGCGACTCTTGCAATCGATCGATTTTTTCTGAGATCGCGCGCAACCGACTGACGTGTTTTGCGTGATCACGGCGGCTTTCCTCGTCCCGAATGATGGAGAGGCGTTCAAGCAATGCTTCTTTGAGATCGGCAATCACGTTCTGCATCGGACTAGGAACCACGGATTACACGGATGACGCGGATAGAAAATAACGGGCAAAAAATTCTGGTTTATCTGTACCCATCCGTGAAATCCGTGGTTAACAATTCTTTCGGGGACAAGCGCCTGGTTCAGCGACGAGCCTCAGCCAGCAACTGGCGCTTTGCTTCCAGCCAGTCGGACTCTGTGTCGCCAGGCAAAGCAAATCTGCGCCGCCGTTCGGAAATGAAATAGGCTCGAAGGCGAACGGCGTCCTCTGAAGGCTCCTCCGCCACCGGCGTTCCGTCCGCCGGTGGAGATGCTGAAATGTGTGCAGTTTGCTGACTCGAGTCCTTTGTTCCGCTCGGCTTGCGGGGCTTTTTCGCGCTGGTTACGCGCGGTGGCGTATGGCGTTTGCCGGTTTTTTTTGTTGCAGCCGGCGCGGCTGAGTCTGGCGAGGATTGATTTACGGCTTCGGCAGTTTTCTTTTTCTTTGGCACAGGTGTTTCAGTGGTTGAATGATTTCAACTCGTTATCGTGCATCGGCTCGTTCGCAAGTGCTTTCTCGCCCTCTTTACAAGATCGGGTAAATTGCCGGAGACATGAAGCAATTCGTTCTCCGCTGGATTGTGACGACGATTGCAGTGATGGTCGCATCTTCCCTCATCCGCGGAATTCATTACGACACTGTCGCGGCTCTGATCGGAGCGTCACTGTTGCTGGGTATTCTCAACGCTTTTGTTCGTCCGATTCTGTTGATCCTCAGCGCGCCGGTCATTTTGGTTACTCTTGGCTTATTCATTCTGGTTTTAAACGGACTCTTGCTGCTTCTGGTGCCGAGTGTCGTTGCGGGATTTCACGTAGACAGCTTCTGGGCCGCATTCTGGGGCGCGATTGTGATCAGTTTCGTCAGCTGGGTTTTGAGCGCATTTTTTCGCGGGAGCGATGGACGCGTGCATGTGTTGACTCATCATACCGAGACACGCCGCGTTCGAGGTCGAGTCCTCGAGGATGAGGAATCCCGGTGAGGACCGGATTTGCGTGTTAGCTGAGATATTTGCTGAGCCGGGAACGCAGCTCAGTGCGCGCGCGAAAAAGTACGCTTTTTACCGCCGGCACCGAGAGATCGAGGACCTCGGCGATTTGCTCGTAGCTTAACTGCTGGTATCGGCGCAGCACGAGCGCCATCCGCTGCGTTTCCGGGAGCCGCTGGATCGCTTCCTCGATCGCCTGTTGCAATTCCGACTCCAAAAGAGATGCGTCCGGCGCGAGGTTGGTTTCATCCTTCAAAGGCGGATCCTCCGCGCCAAGCTCGGAGTGGAGCGGAACATGAGGACGACGCTTTGTGCGGCGCATCTCGTTGAACACCAGGTTACGTGTAATTTTCAACAACCAGGTCGTAAATTTCGCGCGCGGAACATATCGACGCGCACTTTTCCAAACACGGATAAAGACTTGCTGCGCGATGTCTTCCACGTCAGAACTGCTGCCGAGCATGCGGGCGACAGTGCCCGCCACCAGCGTCTGATGCTTCTCGACGAGTTGCTCAAATGCCTCAGTATCGCCGCGGCCGACCAACTGCATCAGCCGCACGTCATCGGCATCTTCTTCCGATCTGCCCTGGTTTCCTCGATCGTTCTGAGACATTGTGACTTAGACGGTGGCGCACGGCAAAACTTGCCAGAAAATGCGACTCGGTCCTCTATAATCGTCGTAGCCATCGTTTTTGTTGCAAGGCGTTGGCCCCCTGTGCATGCTTCACACGCGATTAACCAGAGCCCGCCGATGAACTATCAGCTGATACCGAAAGAACTCCGCCGGATCGCGGAGAAGGTCGAGGCGCAGCAGCGCATTTCTGAAGCCGATGCTCTGACGCTGTATGGAACAAATGATCTTAATGCGTTGGGGATGATCGCCAATGTGGTGCGCGAGCGAAAGAACGGAAATTACGCAACGTACATCCACAATCGGTACATCAATTACTCAAACATCTGCATCTTATCGTGCCAGTTTTGCGCGTTTGCCGCCAAGAAACGTGACGCCCACGCATTCGAATACGCGATTGACCAAATTGTTGAGGCCGTGACGAATGCGCTTCCCCTCGGCGTCACCGAGGTGCACATGGTGGGCGGATTGCATCCCACTTTGAAAAAGGACTGGTATCTCGATCTCTTGAAAAGCCTTCGCGCGCTTGATCCCCGGCTGCATATAAAGGCTTTCACAGCGATCGAGGCCCGCCATTTGGCTCAGCGGGTCTTCAGAATGCCGATTCGCGAAACGCTGGAAATTCTTCGTGACGCGGGGCTTGGTTCGATCACCGGTGGCGGCGCCGAGATTTTCGATCCGAGCGTGCGCGACCAGATTTGCCGCGGCAAAGAAACCGCCGCCGAATGGCTCGACGTGCATCGCACCTGGCATTTAATGGGCGGCCGCAGCACATGCACGATGCTTTACGCACACATCGAAACGCTTGCTCAACGGGCTGATCACCTGCGGCAATTGCGGCAACTACAGGATGAGACCGCGGGGTTCACCGGCTTTGTTCCTTTTGCGTTCGAGCCGACGCAATCCCACAACATCCTTGCCGATATCCAGCGCGCCTCTGCATTTGAACAACTGCGCAACCTCGCCGTGAGCCGTATTTACCTCGACAATATCGACCATCTGACGGCGTATTGGGTCAGTCTCGGATTACCTCTCGCGCAGGTCTCGCTGAGTTACGGTGTGGACGATCTTCACGGAACGATCCTGGAAGAAAAAATTTTTCATATGGCCGGCGCCACCACCCCTCAACAGCAAACTATCGCCGCGCTTGAACATGCCATTCGCGAAGCTGGCCGCGAGCCTGTCCAGCGCGACAGTCATTACCGGCACATTCCGCCGCGGTCGATTGAGATACACGCGGCGCCAGCGTCTGCAGAGCTTGCGTGCGCGTAGATGATCGCGCCGGAATTGTAGCGCGTCTGTGCCAGACGCTGATTGTCTTGGCGTTTCACAGAAACGCCCTACAAATATTGATTTACGTTGAAATCCCTCCGCGTCGGTTGCGTTAAGTATTTAAATGCTCGTCCACTCATCCGCGGCTGGCCCGGCGATGTTGAATTCGATCATCCGTCCGCCTTGTGTCAGCGGCTCGCGAAAGGCCAGCTCGACGTTGCGCTTGTTTCCAGCTTCGAATTTCTGCGCAACCCGATCTATCGCATCGTTGATGACGTTTCCATTTCATCCGATGGCCCGGTTTACAGTGTAGTTGTCGCACACCGCGGTGAGTTCTCCGACGTCGAGGAAATTGAACTTGATCCGGCCTCCAAGACTGCGGCCAATCTCTTGCGTTGCCTTCTCGCGGAGCTTGGATTAACGCCTCGCTTGACCGACAGCACTTCGGAAGGCGCAGGATCATTTCGCGCGCGCCTCATCATCGGCGATCAAGCAATCAGCTTCCGGCACAACCACGCGGGTGAATTTCGATTCTGGGATCTTGGTGAACAATGGAAGAAACTTACGAGCCTTCCGTTTGTTTACGCTCTCTGGCTGATCCGGCCCGAGGTCTCTGACGCAAAGTCCATCGCTCAACGTCTACGCGGATTACGTGACAAAAATCTTGCCGACTTCCAACTCATTGTGTCAGACGCTGTCGCAGAGGCCGCTGATAAAAAACAGGAAATCACAGCGGAATTTCTCGATCGTTACTACAACGAACATCTTCTATTCGGCTTTGGAACTCGAGAAAAGCAAGGCTTGCAGACTTTTGCCGATCTTTGCTCGAAGCACGGAGTGCTGCCAAAGCGAGCGCGCGAGTTTAGCCTGGTGTAAGGAGTTGCGTCGCAATCGAGCAACCCGTTCCGCGAAGCGATTCACGAATCAACGCTTCGCATCGGTTAGAGCGAGGTCGACGTCATAAAGCTGTCCAGCCCGAACCGGTGAAATGGAACCGAAGCTTCATTCCATCACGATCGACAACAAAAGTGCACGGCCCGGTAAAGAAGGCGTATTTCACTTTGGATAAATCTTCGTTTTTGCCGAGTTGCAAATGGAACTCTCGCGGGGCTTTCAGGTTCTTCAGCGCTTCGGGATTTGAAAGCAACGCGGCGATCCCCTGCGGTGTCACGTAAGCATCAATAATCGCGTCGATGAGCGTTGGCCCGAGGTTACTCCAGCGCTTATGACTGGTTGTCCGGTTTGCGAAACGCGCGACCAGTTGCCTTTTCAGGGAAGCTCGCACCGCAGGAAAATCAACGCGTTTACTTATTGCTGCGGCATCGCGTGATCGAACGGCGTTCGTGAATTGCCAAAACGAAAAGTAAGGCGACGCGCCGTAAACCAGCAGAAGGACAACACAGAGGATCACGAGCCAGCGAACAAATTTCATTTGGAGCGCGAGGAGTTAATGAGGTTCGACCTGTTGTTGGATATGGTGCACCATCGCCACCGCAGCAATCAAAACGATGGCCGCGATAACCTGATGCGGGTGGAGACTGGCGTGGAAAAAACCCCACGTGATGCAGACCGCAGCAAGCGTTTGCATCATTTCAAAGTAGCCTGCTGTGGATGCGCGGGTGAGGTGCAGTCCTTTAAAATAAAATAACAGTGGAACCCCCCCTGAAATCGACGCGAGGAAAAGCAGCAACACGATGGCCTTCATTGGATGCGCTTGCGCGCTTTCGGGCCAGAGCGCTGCGCCATTCAGTTTTCCGTAGACCAAAAGAATAAGCGTCATACACGCGAGGCCGATCACGATGCGCAGGCTGGAGGCCAGTCGCAGTGACATGCCCACCATCACTCCGCGTCCCGCCACCGTAGAAAGACCCCAAAACAACGCGCAGATCAACGCGTAGCCGGTGCCCACGTTCAGACCCGCACGCTCAAATGAAACTCCGATCTGGGTCGGATACGCAACCGCCACAAACACGCCTGCGACGATTGCGATTCCAGCGTAAAGAAAGAACTGGCGAGCAAGGCGATCACCGAAAAGCAAAAACGCGCCGAGGGTTGAGATAAGGGGCTGAACATTCAGGACGACGTTTACCACCGTCGGGTTGCCGTACTTCAACGCCAGCGTGAAAAACACTGTGCCCACCGCGGAACCGGCAAACCCTGAGAAAATCAAAAAACTCCATGTGCGTGCCCGCACTTTAGGGATTTCGTCCACTCGCGAGATTAGGATCGGCAGGAACATGATCAGGATGAAAACGTGTTCCCAAAAAACGATCACCTTTGCGTCGAATAATTGGTTTAACGGAATGCGCCACGCGCTTTCTGTTCCCCAGAGCGCAGCGCCAAGACCAACGAGCCACGGGCCGTAGCTTGCTGTACGTGTTTTGGGGTTTTGCATCGGACTGCGTGTAATGCTCGTGAATGGCTGCGTCAACGGAATCAACGCCCTTCAAAACCGAAGCGAGGACACCTCGCATTCCAAAAGGCATGGGCGGGGGGAAATCATAATGAGCTCATCACTTTGCGAAAGATTTCAGAAGTGCGCGCCCTGCGCCGCTTTTTGTCTGAGAACTCCACAAAACAATCAAACAAACATTGACGCCACAATTTATGGTGTGCTAATTAACCTCAGACACTATGCGTTGCCCCAAATGCGGGTCGCGTGACGATAAAGTCATCGATTCCCGTCAATCGCGCGACGGTTCGAGCATCCGTCGGCGCCGCCAGTGTCTCAAGTGCAAATACCGCTACACGACCTACGAGGAGATCGAGCGTTCGGACCTGCGCGTGATAAAAACCAACAGAACGCATGAGCCGTTTGACCGGCGCAAACTCGCTGCCAGCATCGCGAAAGCCTTCGAGAAGCGTTCCACAAGTTTGCTTACATTGGAGGACATGGTGGACGACATCGTGCACGAACTCGAGACCAGCGGCCGCGAAGTTCCCTCGTCACTGATCGGCGTGAGAGTGCTTGAAAAGCTCCGCGGGATTGATGAGGTAGCTTATTTGCGTTACGCATCGGTTTACCAGCGCTTTCAGGACGTGGACCAATTCGTGGATGCCATCCACACGTTGGGACGCCGAATAAAACCAAATGCGCTTCAGCGGGAATTGTTTCCTCCTGAGACAACGAAAGAGAATGCGAATATTGCCAGCCGTTCGCGCCGGGGTGCAAACAAAAATCATGGTCGCGTTTAAGGAAGAATTTCCATATCTCCGGACAACCTCGGGACAACTCTTCGAGTTCAACCGCGACTGGCTTCACGCGGCGCTCACGCGCGCTGCTGACGAAGCGGGCTACCCCGGCTGGTGGCTCACCGAACACGTGACGGAAAGCATTGCCTTTTATCTGCACCTGCGAAATGACGAAAGCGTCGTCGCTTTCAATCAGCTGTCGCAAACGGTGCGCGACGTGTTAGAGGCGATTGGCTACAAGGAGATTTGTCGGCACTTTACGCCCGCACCGCCGCCAGTTTCCATTTCGTTGCTGGAAATTGCTCATTGTGCCGGTGCCGGCTACGAGCTTGCATTTTTCGGTCTGTTGGAAAGGCGCATCGACGCCTTGATCGCAGCCGGCGCTGACAATCTTCGCCTTTCGTCGCTGCAATTTTGTGTGAAGCATCTCCGCAGTACGAAAACATGGACGCGCGCCTGCGACGCATTGCGCGAGGAAATTGTCTGCTTCGTTCGCGAAAAACTGGCGTTAGCTAGCGATCAGACACGGCTTGATTGTTCGCTGCGCTAATGAAACGCTAGGGCTGATGACGATTTTCGAAAAAATTATCGCCCGCCAAATTCCAGCCAAGATCATTTGGGAAGACCAGGACGCGATTGCGTTCCACGACGTCGATCCTCAAGCGCCAGTGCATGTCCTGATCGTGCCAAAAAAAGCCGTTCCTCGCCTTGCGGAAGCCACCGACGCAGACGCTGCGCTGCTCGGCAAATTGCTTCTGGTTGCGCGCAACGTGGCGAAGGAGTTGGAGCTTTCCAGTGGGTACCGCGTGGTAATCAACTGCGGACCTGATGCCGGTGAAAGCGTGCCCCACCTGCATGTGCATTTACTTGGCAAGCGCGCACTGGCATGGCCACCGGGGTGAAGCTGTCTTAAAGCGGGCTAATCAAGCACAAGCGCCCAATCGATTCCGATGATGCGCTTTTCCGCAAAACGCTTTAGTGATTTTGGAAAGATTAGATATCGCGCTTCCCTACTTTCCTTAAAGCCAACTATGCCGAAGTCGGTTCCGCTGTCGCTCTTCAGGATTGTCATCACGCGGGTTTTCTTGATTTGCGCCTGGAAGTGGCGATCAGTGGACGGCTTCTGCCACACCGTGTAGACCTGCGGCTTACCGCACTTGTCGACTATCCGAGAGAAGCGCGCTGTTTTGATCTTGAGGAGTTTCATTGCGGATCACTGGACCGGCGCAGGCTGAGTGACGCTGCTTACAAAAAAGAAGCCCGCCAGAGAACTACGGCAAGGAGGATCATACTACCGTTGCTGCATTCCTGCCCTGGCGGGATTTGTAAGTCCTCAATCCATAGCCCCTGACGGAGAGGAAATTTCCTCGCACCAGAGAGATGCGCAACTCAAAAACGCATTGCTATATGTGTGCGCACGTCGGTAAACATCAGCGCATTGACAGTACGTTGCGCTTCTGTTTGCATCGAACGCGTGAAATGCTTCTCGTTCCTCTTGCTGGTTTGTATTTTCGTCGCGGGCACGTCCTGTACAACGCTCGTCAATCGGCGTGATCTTTACAGCCCCGAACCTGCGCCGGACTCGTTGGAAGCAGCGCGGCAATGGTACGGCGTCACGACCACGAGCACGACGACGACAATCCGAACAGGGGGAGCAGCAGGAGAAATCGCGCGGCCGCCGGAGTTTCGTTACTAGAGACTAAACAGAAGGCAGCCATTATCGCGTTGGCCGCGGCCATTACGCATGCAGCAAGGCCGCAGACTGGGAAGCGTGCGCGACGGATCAGGCAAGGATGCTTGAGTTGCGTTTTAGCCGAAAGGAAGATTTGCTTTTACTCGTGCGACATCTGTGTTGTCGACGCGCGCCGCTTTGCCCAGCCGGCGTTTGCGCTTTGCACTTTTCGACGACAATAAATGGCGTCGCGAGGAACGCGACCTCAAGACTTTTCCGCGGGCAGTGATCTTGAAGCGTTTCGCCACTGCTTTTCGCGTTTTGCTACGTGCAACTGACTTCGGCATAAGGCGTGGAAGTTAATTCGACGCGGCGCAATGACAAACGCTTTGTTGCAGGGCGTCTGTGTCAGCCGGCAGAATAGGCTTGCTGGCGTGAGCGGATCAAACACCCTACAATTTGTCGGATGCAATCTCCCGCACGTAAACAGCCGCAGGTCATCATTGTCGGTGCAGGTTTTGGTGGGCTTGAGGCAGCAAAGAAGCTTGCCTGTGAAGACGTGGGTTTGACGCTAATCGACCGCACGAACTACCATCTGTTTCAGCCTCTACTCTATCAGGTGGCAACAGCGGCGCTTTCGCCCGCGGACATTGCCGCCCCGGTCCGCGCAATTTTGAGCAAATGCAAAAACGTCGAAGTAATCCTCGCCGAGGTGGAAGCCGTTGATGTCGAAGCCAGAAAAGTAAGAACGAAAGATCGCGTATTTGATTATGACTATCTCATCCTCGCCACTGGTGCGCGCCACTCTTACTTTGGACATGACGAATGGGAAAAACTTGCGCCGGGATTAAAGAGCCTTGAAGACGCGGTTGAGCTCCGTCGACGGATCCTTTTAGCATTCGAATACGCCGAAAAAATCGAAGACGAGGCGGCGCGCAAAGCGGCGATGACATTCGTGATCATCGGCGGCGGCCCGACCGGCGTTGAAATGGCGGGTGCCATTGCGGAAATCTCGCGCTACACGCTCGCTAAAAACTTTCGGCACATCGATCCGTCGCAGGCGCGTGTGATCGTCATCGAAGGCGCGCCGCGCCTGCTCGCCGCCTATCCGCCGGACTTGTCCGAGAGCGCGCGAAAACAATTGCTCGAGCTTGGCGTAGAAGTGCGCACCAACGCGCGCGCGACGAATATTACCGATGAAGGTGTGCAAGTGGACGGCGAATTTATTCCGTGCCGCGTGAAAATTTGGGCCGCCGGCAACATTGCATCTTTCGTCGGAAAAACGCTCAGCGTACCGGTTGACCGTGTTGGCCGGGTAATTGTGAATGACGACCTCACCATTCCCGGACATCCGGAAGTCCAGGTGATTGGCGACCTGGCAAATTTTTCGCATAACACTAAAGAGCCGTTGCCGGGAATCTCGCCTGTGGCGATGCAACAAGGCCGCCACGCAGCTCGCAATATTTTGCGAATGGTACGCGGCGAAAAGCCCAAGCCATTTCGCTATTTCGATAAGGGGAGCATGGCTACGATCGGCCGGAACAAGGCCGTTGCGGATCTAAAATTTTTTCATCTCAGCGGGCTGCCCGCGTGGCTGACATGGTTATTCGTGCACATCATATTCCTTGTCGGCTTCCGCAATCGCCTGCTCGTGCTCCTTCAATGGGCGTGGGCGTATTTAACGTTCGATAAGGGTGCACGTTTGATCACGCGTAACTTTCAGTCGGAACAGAGGCCGCCAGCTTGACAAATAATGATAATTTGTCATGTCGAGCGGAACCGAGACATCCTAGTATTGTTCGTCTTGCCTTTGACCAGCAGCAACAATCGAGATTCTTCGCTCCGCTCAGAATGACAGTTCCCGAAGTCTTGGTGCGCAATTTGCAGCGAAAAATCTCAGTGAATGCCGCTGAACTCGAAAAGTTCGCGGGCAACGCCGTGCAGCATTCCTTGCAGTTGCATCAGCGAAAGCGAACTGACTTACGCAAGCTTAGCGAAATCTTCATTTGGTTGATTTCAGATCGGCGGATGGCGCTTTTGCATCGGAAGTTTCTCGGGCAATCCGGGCCGACTGACGTAATCACCTTTCAACACGGCGAAATTTTCATCAGCGTGGAAACCGCGCGACGCCACGCGTGCGTCTTTGGAAATTCGCTCCTGCGCGAGTTAAAGCTGTACATCGTCCATGGGCTCTTACATCTGCACGGGTTTGATGATCAGACGTTGAGCGAGGCGCACAAGATGAAAGCCGCGCAGGAGAGAATTCTCAGGATCTGTAGCGGCGCTTTGTGAGCGCCCGAACCCATTGCGGGCCTGCAGAATCGAGGCCCTGGAGCGCCGCTACAGGTTTGAACTGACAGCCGCGTATGTTAGCATTTTTTTATGACCGCGGAGCCACTTACAGCAGAAGTGGCGGTCCCTCTAGCTCCTGAAATCTCGCATCCAAAGAGTGCGGGACCGTCCACTATTGGCGCGCCGACGATTGAAACAGAAACGCGTGCGGAAGAGGCGCTTGATCTGCCGTGGCACGTGGTGGTCCACAATGATCCGGTTAATTTGATGAGCTACGTAACGATGGTTTTTCAGCGCGTCTTCGGTTATCCACGCGACAAGGCGGAGAGACACATGCTGGAAGTGCATCAAAAGGGACGTTCGATTTTATGGAGCGGCATGCGTGAACGAGCCGAACTTTATGTGCAACAACTGCACGGATACCTTCTACTCGCGACCATTGAGAAGGTTTCCTAGTCATGGAGATTCGCCGACGCAAGAACCAGATCGAACTCTCCGAGCTTGACCCCTTTCTTGCCGAACTGCTTCGGCAAATCCCCTCGAGCGCCAACCCGGAAGGCGCGCCCGCTGCCGAACAACGCATCTTCAGCCCTCCGGTAAACGGTAAAGAGCCGGAAATGTGCGCCGAGTGGAAGCTATATGTTCAACCGGAACTGCGTCGTTTATTTCAGACTGCGACTGAGACCGTGGGTGCCGATCTGAAACAACTAAATGGGAATGACAAAAGTCTTGCAAACCGCACTCTGCGCATTCCCATTAAACATGCCGACGCATGGTTGAGCGCGCTGAATCAGGCCCGGCTTGTCATCGCTGCAAAAAACAATTTTACCGAGCCGGAACTGAGCGACCACCTTCGCTCACCGATTGGATCCCGCCGCGACCTGAGCTTATTCCAGGTTAATTTCTACGGATTTCTGCAGGAATTTATCCTTCGCGAGCTGGACTGCTGAGTAGGAGACAGGGGAACAATCAGGGTTGCTTTTTGGCCTTTACCATGGCCATGAGGCGTTCCTTGATTGCGTCGGACGACTTCGCCGGGCGCAGGCTCAAGGCAAATGCTTCGTGCAACGCATAACATTTGCTGATGAAGTCTTCGGCTTTTTTTCCGAATTTTTCCCGGGCTTGCTCGAATTCTTCGAGTTCTTCTGCCTCCAGCGCGCCGATCACGTAAAGTCGGGACTGATTTTGAAACTGCTCAAAGTTCATCTTTCAGGTCCTTGAGGCCGTCATATATTTTTTTCAGGCCTAATTCAAGCCGCGTCTTTACGGTTCCCAATGGTGTATTCGTTTTCGCTGCGATTTCGCGCTGGCTCATGCCTCTGAAAAATGCAAGGTCGATTGCCTCTTGCTGGGCCGGGGGCAGGCTGCTGATGACCTTGCGAATCAGCACACGCGTGTCGCCCAACACAATTTCTTCTTCGGTGGCGTTGTGCACCCATGCGTCTGGCTGCTGTTCCGTTTCATTTTGCAGGCGTTCCTCCGCGCGCGCATAAGCCTGTTTTTTGCGGAGCCCGTCGATGGCCCTTCGCCGGGCGAGTGTCACCATCCAGCCGAGCGGTTTGCCCTTTTGCTCCGAAAAATTTTTGGCTTGGTTCCAAATCTCCATGAAAATCTCCTGCAAGAGATCGTCGGCCTCAGCCTCGTTGTGAATGACTCGCAGGATCAGCGCCTTCAGAATGCCGTTATAGCGATCGTAGAGCTGAGACAGCGCATCGGCGTCGCCAGCCTGGATGCCCTTCATCAATTCGGAGTCGCTCGGTGCTCCGGGTTCAAGTGGTGGGGCGATCGTGTGTGCTCCCAGCCGCGACTGTGCCGTTCGGCCGCGTTTCTTGCCTCTGGTAGAAGAAGTCAGTTCAGGAGGTTCCATGCGTGATAAAAACTGCCGTCAACAAAAGGGATCGAGGTACTGCTACGGTAATCGAGTGTGTTAAGCGTAACGGACGCATTGGTTTCGAAAATGCAAAATCGATCAATTGCGCTGCACGTTTCGTGCGTCAAGAGTTAATCCATGGCACAGGGGGATATTAATACAAACGTCGATCCGCTTTGGTTCAAGGACGCCATCATCTACGAGCTACACGTTAAGACATTTTGCGACAGTGATGGCGACGGCATGGGCGACTTTCGCGGGCTCATGGAGAAGTTGGACTATCTGCAGGAACTTGGCGTCACGGCGATCTGGTTGCTGCCGTTTTATCCTTCTCCGATGCGCGATGACGGCTACGACATTGCCGATTATTTTGATGTAAATCCGAATTTCGGCACACTCGACGATTTCCGGGCGTTTCTCGACGGCGCACATGAACGAAATCTGCGCGTAATTACCGAACTGGTGATCAATCATACGTCGGATCAAAATCCGTGGTTCCAAAAATCGAGACGGGCAGTTGCACGCTACGGCGCTGTAGCCGCGGCCGGTGACCGCGGCAACGCTGGAGATTCGGCGGTCACGGTCCCCGGCTACAGCGACGATGATTTCGCTTACAAGGATTTTTATGTCTGGAGCGAAACGCCGGAAAAATACAGGGACGCCCGAATCATATTCAAAGATTTCGAGACATCGAACTGGGCATGGGACCCGTTAGCGAAGGCCTACTACTGGCATCGCTTTTATTCGCATCAGCCGGACCTGAATTTCGACAATCCAGCGGTGCACGATGCCGTGAAGAAGGTCTGCGATTTCTGGCTCTCGATGGGTGTGGACGGACTTCGACTCGATGCCATCCCGTATCTTTACGAACGGGAAGACACCAATTGCGAGAATCTTCCCGAGACACACACCTATCTTCAGGAACTTCGCGCTCACGTCGACGCGAAATTTCCGAATCGAATGCTGCTTTCAGAAGCCAATCAGTGGCCCGAGGACGCGGCGGCATATTTCGGAAAGGGAGACGAGGCACACATGAATTTTCATTTCCCGCTTATGCCTCGGATGTTCATGGCGCTCCAGATGGAGGATCGATTTCCGATTATCGACATCATGGAGCAGACGCCGTCGATCCCGGAAAATTGTCAGTGGGCGATGTTTCTGCGTAACCACGACGAGCTCACGCTGGAAATGGTGACCGACGAGGAGCGCGACTACATGTATCGAGTTTACGCGACCGATCCGCATGCGCGTATCAATCTTGGCATCCGCCGGCGGCTTGGTCCGCTGCTCGCGAATAACCGCCGAAAAATTGAGCTGCTCAACACGCTGCTGTTCTCCATGCCCGGCACACCGATCATCTACTATGGCGATGAGATCGGCATGGGTGACAATTTTTACCTCGGCGATCGCAATGGCTGCCGCACGCCGATGCAATGGAGCCCGGACCGCAACGCAGGATTTTCAAGAGCCAATCCGCAACAGCTTTATCTGCCGGTCACCATTGATCCCGAGTATCACTACGAAGCAGTTAACGTCGAGAACCAGCAGAAAAATCTTTCGTCACTGTTGTGGTGGACACGCCGCGTGATCGCAATGAGGAAAAATTTCAAGGCTTTCTCACGCGGCTCTCTCGAATTCTTGAATCCAGACAATCCGAAAGTGTTGGCCTTCCTTCGCCGCTTTGAAAACGAAACGATCGTGATCGTAGCAAATCTTTCGCGCTTCTCGCAGTCCGCCGAGCTGGATCTCTCGCGTTTTGCCGGTTGCGTGCCGATGGAAGTTTTTAGCCGCAATTTATTTCGACCAATCAGGAAAACGCACTACGTCATCACACTTGGTCCGCACGCCTATTACTGGTTCGTCCTGCAAGCGCCGATCGATGCGCGCCGTGCGTCGAAGAAATATGTTATCCCCACCCTGGAGGCGGCAGCTCAGTTGGATGTTCTGCTTGGCAACAGCCAACGAGAACAGCTCGAGCGTGATGTTCTCCCAAAGCATATCCAGAATTCCCGCTGGTTCGGTTCCAAAGCACGCACCTTTCGAGACCTGAAAGTGACGGAGCAGGTCGCTTTTCCAGTTGATGCTGATGGCGCGCGACTCTGGTTCATCGATGTAAATTATCTGGATGCTCCAACGGAAAGATACGCTATCCCGATAAAGATCGCCGCGGGCGAAACCGCGCAGTCGATTTCGCAAAACGCGTCGCACGCGATCGTAGCGCATCTTGGACGAAAGAATGGCGCCGTTCTGTGCGATGCTATTTGGGACGGGTCATTTCGTTCGCAATTGTTCGAGGCCATTGTGCGGCGTCGCACACTTGAGGCTCAGGCGGGACAATTTGTGGGATTCACAACTTCCAGTTTCGAGTCGCAGCACGTTGATGTCTCCGCCGACTCGCACGTCCTCAGCGCGGAACAGAGCAATTCCTCAATGCTGTTTGACAATAAATTTTTCTTGAAACTCTATCGCAAACTCGAGGACGGCGTGAACCCTGACGTGGAAATCACGCGGTTCTTGACGGAGAAAACCAATTTTCCAAACGTGCCAGCTTTCGTCGGAGCCCTCGAATATCGCCGCCCAAAGACGCATCCAACAGTTGTTTGTCTCCTGCAACGCGCGATCGCCAATGAAGGCAACGTCTGGACGCTCACCGTGGACGCCCTGGGCCGCTACTACGACCGGGTACTCGAGCGGAAAGGCGATTTTCAGAATGAAACAGCGCCGCCAGGTGTTCTTCTCGATGAACTGGTAGGCGGCGTGTATCCGGAAAAGGTCAAGCTGCTCGGGCAGCGGACCGGCGAACTACATCTGGCGCTCGCATCGAGGAATGACGATCCCGCGTTCGCGCCGGAGCCTTTCAACGCCATGGCACAGCGCTCCGTTTACCAGAGCATGCGCACATCCCTGCGCCGCGCGTTTACGTCGTTGGAGAAGAAATTGTCGGATGTCCCTGCGAAATTCCGGAGCGAGGCCCGGGAAGTGCTCGCTGCCGAAAAAGAAATATTGGCGCGAGAAAAACGGTTGCTCGATCGCCGAACGAACGCAGCAAAAATCCGGGTTCACGGCGACTATCATCTGGGGCAACTCGTTTATACCGGAAAAGATTTCGTGATTCTTGATTTTGAAGGAGAACCTGCGCGTCCTCTGAGCGACCGTAAAATGAAACGTTCCGCGCTGCGCGACGTCGCTGGTATGATGCGCTCGTTCCAATATGCCGCCTACGCCGCCCTCTGGCAGCAGGCGATGCGCAAAGAGGACGTGCCGTTCCTTGAGCGCTGGGCGGATCTCTGGTATCGCCAGACGAGCAGCATGTTTCTGCAAAGCTATCTGAAAACGACCACCGGCGCGATATTCATCCCGGCCAACCGCGACGATCTCCAGATCATGGTGGAAGCGTACCTGCTCGACAAAGCTGTCTATGAAATCGGTTACGAACTAAACAATCGCCCAAACTGGGTGCTCATTCCGATTCGCGGTATTAAACACATTTTGCAAACAGCATGAAATTGATCCACAGGTTGCGCGAATCACCAATTAACTAAACCAGATTGCATTAATCTGTGTAAATCTGCGGAAGACAAAGTCTATGAATCAATACCTCGACAAAATCGATAATGACATTGCAACGAAACATCTTTTGAAACATCCGTTCTATCTCGCGTGGACGCGCGGGGAACTCAGCAGAGAAGCCCTCATGGATTATGCGCAGCAGTATTACCAGCACGTTGCTGCATTTCCTACCTATCTCTCGGCGATTCACGCAAATTGCGATGATCAATCGACACGAAAGGAATTGCTCAACAATCTGATGGATGAGGAGGCTGGCTCACCAAACCATCCCGAGCTTTGGCTCAACTTTGCCGAAGGTGTTGGCGTTTCTGCCCAACGCGCCCGAAACGCAAAGAAATGGCCTGAAACAAAGAATTTGGTCGACACGTTCCGATCAGTCTGCCGCGATGGATCAACCGCTCAAGGTCTGGCGGCGCTTTACGCGTACGAAAGTCAAATTCCGACGATCTGCGAATCCAAAATTGAGGGATTGAAAAAATATTACGGCTTCGCTGATCCCAAACATTACGAATACTTCAGTGTGCACATCGACGCGGACCGCGAACACGCCGCCACGGAGCAAAAACTCATGGACGGATACGTCGGCAGTCAAAATTTTGAATGCGTGAGAGCATCCGTGAATCGCGTGCTCGACGCGCTTTGGGAAATGCTTTCCGGAGTGTGCCGTCGTCACGCAATTGCGTGTTGACGGTGGTTGGTCACAACCGCCGCTGCATTATCGCGGTCGCAAAACCAGGAACGAGCGCATTCGATGGCGGCAGACAGATAAGACTTGCGCTTGGTTCGGGTCGAGCGACGCAGCAATCCTCTTGTACTCTGCAACTGACGCAACAGGCTGTTGATTGATTTCTTCAATCACGTCGCCTTTCTGCAGTTCGGCCATACCGCTACCGGGATCAACGCCAGTGACCACAACGCCGCGCGCATTGTTTGGCAGATCCAGCTGACGCATGATCTCTGGAGTCAAGTCGTTAACGTCAATCGCCGATAACGGATTGTCGATCTGGTCCTGATCGGTCGACTGCCCGGGATTTTGCGACTGCGAGGGACCTCCTTTGGGCAACACGCTTGACGTTCGATAATCCTGCGGCTGTTCTTTGATCTGCGTTGTGACCTCCATTGGCTTTCCGTCACGCAAAATTCCCAGTTCCACATTCTTGTCCAATTCGGCTTGCCCCACCATGTTTCTAAGCGAAACGATGTTGTTGACGTCGCGTCCGTTAAATTTGCGAATGACGTCGCCAGGCTGCAACTGCGCCTGTGCAGCAGGGGACCCTGGCATTACTTCCTCGACCACCACTCCCTTATTATCAGTTGGGCTTGGTTGGCTCGAGTGTACTGCGCGACTTGTAATTCCGAGGTAGCCCCGAATAATACGACCGTGTTTCAAAAAGCTTTCCAGCACTGTGCGAACCGTGTTGGAAGGAATTGCAAAGCCGATTCCTTCTGAACCTCCGCTTCTGGAAACGATTTGTTCATTGATACCTACGACTTCGCCTCGCACGTTGATCAACGGGCCGCCGCTGTTTCCCGGGTTGATTGCCGCATTAGTCTGAAGCAAATCACCACGAAAATCCGTGCTGTTTGGCTGTCCCTTCCAGCTGATAATTCCATCTGTCACCGTCTCCTGGAGACCAAACGGATTGCCGACGGCGAGAACAGAATCTCCCGGTTGTACGGTGTCGGAGTCAGCCAGCTTCAGCGGCGTTACGCCTGGCACATCAATCTTGAGCACAGCCAAATCGAGTTGTTCGTCGGCGCCCACCAAACGCGCTTTTGTCGTGCGGCCATCGCTCAATTGCACTTCAATTTCATCCACCTGATCAACTACATGAGTATTCGTTATGATGTGACCTTCTTTTGTCACAATCACGCCCGATCCCAGCGAATTCTGCACCCGCGCCTCGTCGCGTGGACTGCGAAATCGCCGTGAGTTACCAAAAAAGAAATCGAAGGGATCAACCCCATAGTCCCGTCGGAGACCAATTCGTTTCGAGGTTTTTACGGCTACAACGGCCGGGATCACGCTTTTGACAAGCTCGCGCCGCTCCCGGCTCAACGCCTCCAACGATGGCACTTGCTTTGCATCAACGCTCGGCTGTGATGCCAGCGTATACTTTTCCGGTCTCCGGACAGAAGATGTTTTTAAACCGCCATGCTTGAGCCGGTAATCGTAAAGCAGCGAAATTCCTGCGCTCAACAAGAGCACAAAAAGCAAAAATTTTGCGAGATTTTTCATTAACTAATATGAGAGAAACTTTGTCCCTGTTGTTCGACAATTAAGCACCGGAAACGTTGATTTTCAGGCTGCTCCAGGCACGGGTCCGTTTCGAAGATCGACATGGCAGCCGCACGGGCGCGCCGCATCAATTCTACGTCGCGTCTCAAATCGCCGATCTTGAGCGCGGGCAAGCCGCTTTGCGCTGTGCCGAGCACATCACCCGGACCGCGTATTTCCCAGTCTGCTTCGGCCACTTCAAAGCCGTTTGTTGTTTCCTCCAAAACGGCGAGCTTCGCCGATGTCTCCTTCGTCTGATTGGAACTGAGCAAAATGCAGTACGACTTGTGTTCGCCGCGGCCGATTCGACCCCGAAGCTGATGCAGCTGCGCAAGACCGAATCGCTCGGCATTTTCAATCAGCATTATAGCTGCATTCGGCACATCGACCCCGACCTCGAGCACAGTCGTGCTGATCAAGGCATTGGTGTCGCCGCGGCGAAATCGATCCATGATCTGTTGCTTTTCCGGCGCCGGAATGCGCCCATGAAGCAACTCGCATCGGAACGGATGCAGACGTTCACGCCATAATTCATATTCCGCAGCGGCGGCTTTGACGTCCAGCTTGTCGGTTTCATCAATTAACGGGTAGATCACATACAGTTGCCGTCCCTTCTCCAACTGCGTTCGCAGAAAGCTAAGCACCTCACCAAGCTTCGACGTATCACGCACTGCTGTGACAATCTTTCCGCGATTCCCAGGCATCTCATCGATCGTCGAAACATCAAGGTCGCCGTAGATCGTCATCGTTAGTGTGCGCGGGATTGGGGTCGCGGTCATCACCAGGACGTCCGGCGCCGGCTCGCGCGCAGTCAACCGCGCGCGCTGCGCCACCCCGAACTTGTGCTGCTCATCAATCACCGCCAGCCCGAGATTCGAAAATGAAACATTTTCGTAAAGCAACGCATGTGTCCCGACGATGATTTGAGGTTCGTCAGAGACCGGCATCGTCTGGGGAGCGCACGCTTGCAGCGTGCTGGTCGCCGCATTTTGCGGCGACGAACTTCTGGAGGTGCGCATGTCATCGTCTGCCGTCCAGATCCACGGATAATCTTCATTTTGTCCGGCGACACCCGCATCCCAAGGATTTCGCAGGACATAATAAAACTTTTCCGCCAGGTCGCGATCGGACCGAACGTATCGGTCGAAAGTTTCTTTCTCCCACACCGGTCCGAGTTTCTTTTCGGCGCGATTGATCTCGCGAGCAGTGTGCGATTTCAACGAACGCATCAAATCAGACAAGGCCCAAAGTTTTGCTTCGTCGGGAGAAGCTTCGTTCTTTGGCCAGGGCTGAAACAGAGCATGCACATGATCCGGCATAACGCAGATTGCGAAGAGTTCGTAACGCGTATTGTGGAAATGACGCCAGGCATTCAACACGATGTTCCGAGCCTGCGGAGCAAGACTGCGGCGATGCGCAGTTGTTATTGTCACGGCATAAATTGCCCACGGCTTCTCGAAATGTGGAAGCCGACGGCGGGAGTAATGAGCGCCCGACGTTGATTCGGATTCGATAAAAGTTCGCGATGGCAGAATGCCATCGCCAGCACGCTGCAAGCGTGCGCTCCCCGGATTTTCATTTCCCGCAAACAGCGGCAAGGGAGCGCTTTCTTCCTGCCTTGCTGCTGTTCGTAATGCGATGTGGACGCCCAACGGCTCGAGCCAACGCCGAAGTAATTCGTAATGTTGCTCGGCCAGAATTTGGGTCGGCGCCATGAACGCGGCCTGATATCCCGCTTCAACTGCAAGAAGCATCGCCGCAATGGCGACAACAGTTTTTCCCGAGCCGACGTCACCCTGCAATAATCGGTTCATTGGATAATTCACCGCCAGATCGCGCCGGATTTCGGTGATCACTTTTTCCTGTGCAGCAGTCAATGCAAACGGAAGCACCTTCAAGAACTTTTCCAGCAGCGCGCCCGACCCGCAGTGTGCCTGACCGGCTCGAGCGTTTGATTCAAAACGCCGCGACGCAATCAGCATTTGCATGGCAAAGAATTCCGAGAGCACGAGATGCTCGCGCGCGGCGTCCCGCGCTTCCCAACTGTTGGGAAAATGTATCGCTCGAATCGCGTCCGATCTCTCGCCTTGCACCAAAGTGGTCGGGGCGCTGGGTTCCCATCCAGCGTCTGCAGACTCGTGCAAGATACGGTAGATGATGCCGCGCAACACACGCTGCGAAAGGCCTTCAGTCGCAGGATAAATCGGTGTGATTCGCCGAAAATGGATCGACATCTCTTCATCGTTCTCAATCACCTCGAACTCCGGATGATCCATGCAAATTCGTTTTCCACGCATACGCGGCCGGCCGAAGACAACGATGCGCTGACCGGTGGCGATCATTTTCTGCACGTAATGCAGGTTGAACCAGCGGCATACGAGCGGCTCACTCAGCGCATTCGGCTGCGATTCCTCGACCGTTGCTTCAAAGATTTTCTTCCAGCCGCCAAACCGGCGCAGCGACGTCTTGATCACCTCTCCGCAGAGACAAATGGGAGTGTCAGTTTCTTCGCGCGGAAACTGTGAGAACTCGGTTCGATCCTCATGACGCCGCGGAAAATGCGTTACCAAATGTTCCGTGGTCTCGATGCCTAGCCGCCTTAGCGCGAGCAATCGCGGCCGCGGAATCCAGCTTAAGTCCTCAAGATTTATCGAAATGCTGGTCATGTAGCTTCCGTGATTCCGAGCGAAGCCGAGGAATCCCGTGGAATCACTGCACGGTAGCACAACGCGATCCTTAGACTCCGCTGCGCTCCGCTCAGGATCACTATCAGCTGTAGCGTGTTTGAATTCCTCAACCTCAAATCACTTCAGCTGCGCGCAAGCCCTCAATTCGTATCCCAACCAAAGTCTCACCGCCATATTCGTCAGCCGCGATACGGAATGCGACGTCCCACGGCGGTTGCGGAAATTCGGTTGAGGCTCCGTCGAAGTAGACGGCACGCCGATCCCGCTGGCCCTGGCGCAATCGAAATACGAGATGCTTTCCGTTTGAGATTCGCGGCGTCCCGACGGGCTGGACCGCCCGTGCAAAAAAGACTGGCTGTGGATTTCCATTTCCGAACGGCTGCAAAAGTTCGTGCCAGCGGAGGAATTCGACATCGATTCTGGTGAACGGCAATTCGTGATCCAGTCGCAACGAGCGTTGCAGAGCGTCTTCTGAAAGTAGCTTGCGTGCGGTATTGCAAAATGCTTCGGCGAACTTAGGAAAATTGTCCTCGTGTAACGCCAGACCGGCTGCCATTTCGTGACCGCCGAATTTCTCGATCCCGCAGTCGCGGGACGCGCATTGGGTTAGCGCGTCGACGAGATTGAGCCCTTCAATGCTCCGTCCGCTTCCCTTCCCGAGACCGGTCTCGTCAAAACCGATCACGATGGTGGGCCGATGATATTTTCTAGCAATCCGTGACGCTACGATGCCCAGCACCCCCGGATGCCAGCCGCGTGCGCCGGTCACGATGGCCGCATCACGCGTTTCGTCGAATTGTTTCTCGATTGTGGCGATCGCCGCAGCGAGAACTTCCTTTTCCACTTCCTGGCGTTCTCGATTCTGTTGATCGAGTTCAGTCGCCAATGCCGACGCTTCATCTTCATCTTCTGTCAGCAACAGCTGCAAAGACTTTTCGGCCGTGCTCAACCGCCCCGCAGCGTTCAATCGTGGTCCCAGCCGGTAGCCAATATCTTCGGGCAAAATGGGCGGATGCACTCCAGCGACTTGCATTAACTTCCTGAGACCGACCCGCGACGTGCGGCCGATTTCGATCGCGCCACGCTGCACGAGAATACGATTCTCTTCCACGAGAGGCACGATGTCAGCCACGGTGCCAAGCGCCACAAGATCGAGCTTTGATTTCAAATCAAACTCAGGCAGCGGTCGCGTCTTCAGCAACGCATGGCAAAGCTTGAATACGATCCCGACGCTGCAGAAATAATGAAACGGCGAGGTTGGATCCGCTTTCGGATTCACCATTGCGGCGCAATCGGGCAGGTGTGATTTCGGTTCGTGGTGGTCGAGCACTATGACATCGACGCCGCGGTTCTTGAGTTCACCAATCTCACCGGCCGAAGCAGTGCCGCAGTCAACCGCGATCAGCAATTCTGGCCGATATTGCTCGAGACAGCGTTGGACGCTCTCGCGGCTCAACCCGTAGCCCTCTTCCATTCGTAAAGGCAAAAAGAGTTCAGGCGTCGCTCCGTAACCGCGCAGCATTTCTGCGAGCAGCGCCAGAGAGGTCACCCCATCGACATCGTAATCTCCAAACAGGACGATCTGTTGATGCGAATCCAGCGCACGCAGAACCCGAACGACTGCTGCACGCATCTGCGGGAGCAAAAATGGATCGCTCAGCGAGCTAAGACGCGGTCGCAGGAAAGTCCGAACTTCGTCCGTGCTACGGAATCCTTTCCGATAAAGGAGTCGCGCGATGCAATCCGACTGACAAATTTCGTCCCACGCAATCCCGCCGCCATTCAGATTTTCGCACGGGGCTATAATCCATCGGTCCTGCACCGGCTCAGTTTAATTACTGCGCAGCCAAGTGACAAGAATGAGGACGCGGATCGCATCAAAAATGGCTAGTTTGATTCCACCGCGCCTGCCGTTTTTTCAGGAAATTCGAAACCGACTTTTCCGTCGTCGACCTTCAGGTATGCCGAAAAAGGTCGGCCTCGTTTCGAGATGAAGCCCTCGAGAAGATCGGTTTTTCCCGTGCTGAGAAGCTTTTGCGCCTGTTCTTTTGAAATCTCGCGCCCGAGGATCGTTTTGCTGAGCTTAAATTTGCAGGGCTTTCGGTCGGCCTGTGAATGCTCGCAAATGTAACTCGTCTCAGTCTCAAATACTTTTCCGCCGGATACTGGACATTCGCCTAGCGGTTCCTTGCCTGTGAAATCAATCTTCGCCACCGGCTCTTTCGGTTTTCGTTCTTTTTTCGCTTTCGGGTCGCGCTTCTCGAATTCAAAGCCGACATCTTTCTTGTCGTTCAACACGAGAAACGCTTTGAATGGCCGGCCCTTGCGAGAAATAAACCGTTCAAGCAAATCGGTTTTGCCGCTCGCGAGCAATTTGTTCATCTGTTCTCGCTCGATTGGCCGTTGCAGAATGACTTTGCCGGATCGGAAGTCACAGGTCTTATTCGGACCGACTAAATTTTCGCACACGTAGGTCATTCCGGATTCGAATACGCGTCGGCCGCACTTCGGGCATGTTCCCAAAGATTCCTGCTGTGAGAAGTCTACCGGCTGTGCTGCGCCGTTCTCTTGTCCGTTTGGTCCGAAATCGAATTCCGCCTTGAAATCGTCAGTCAATTTGAGCGCGGCATGAAACCGTTTGCCTTTCTTGCTGCGAAAGCCGCTCAACGGTCCGGTCTGTTTGTCGCGGACCAGCGTCTCGAATTCATCGCGGCTTAGCAACCGACCGGCGATAGTTTTCCAGATTGTAAAATCGCAGTCCTCATTTGTGCAGGTGAAACTCTTGAATCGCTCGACGATCGGTGAATCGCACTTCGGGCACCGGCCGAAAGGCTCAGTGTCAGGCATGTGCTCGTCAGGATGAAAATGTTTGGCCTTGCCAACGATATCTTTCGTCAGATCGCGGATGTCGTGCATGAACGCGTCGCGCGTGAGTTTCCGATGTTCAATCTCGCGCAGGCGAAATTCCCACTCGCCAGTGAGTTCAGGACTGGTCAATTCCGGCACCGCGCTTTTGAGAAGGGTAATCGTCTGAATGGCCTTTGCGGTGGGCTGAAGTTCCTTTCCCTGCCGGATCAAATAATGAGCTGAAATTAGTGTTTCGATGATGGATGCGCGTGTGGCTGGCGTGCCGAGGCCTTTCTCCTTCATCGCGTCGCGCAGTTCTTCATCCTCTACGAGTTTGCCCGCCGCTTCCATCGCGCTGAGAATCGTGCCCTCGTTATAACGAGCAGGCGGCCTGGTCTGTTCGGTGTTGATTTCAATACGCACCGTTTCGACCCGTTCGCCTTGCTGGACGGTCGGCAGGTTCTCTTCGGGTTTGTCGCTGGCATGTTCGCGTCCATAGACCTCGAGCCATCCGGGCGCGATCATGATTTTTCCTTCTGTCTTGAAAGGTTCGCCTTCCACGCGCGTGATTCGAGTCGTGTTCTCGTGTTGTGCAGGTGGAAAGAACACGGCCACAAAACGCTTGGTGACCATGTCGAAGATTGCCTGCTCGTTATTATCGAGTGAATGCGGCCCAGTGTCGGTGGGAATGATTGCGAAATGGTCGCCGACTTTAGCGTTATTAAAAATGCGCTTGTTAGGCTTCACCCAATTGTTATCGAGCACTTTGCGCGCAAATGGATTTTCGAGTTTACCCAATGTCGATTTAACCGTCGCAATGTAATCCTCGGGCAACGCGCGCGAATCGGTACGCGGATACGTGATGGCCTTATGTCTCTCGTACAGCGCCTGGGCGATTTGCAAAGTCCGCTTGGCAGAGAAACCGAAGCGATTGTTTGCTTCGCGTTGCAAGCTCGTTAGATCATACAACTGAGGCGCAATCTGCGAGCTGGGCTTTTTTTCCTCCAGCTCAACAACGCCTCGCTTACCGGTGCACTTCTGCTGAATGGCAGCTGCGATTTCGCGATGCCATAGCCGGGGGGCAGCGCGGTGCTCTTCCCAGAGGGAGCCGTTCGGGAGATCAAGCCGTTGCTCGGCATCTGGCAAATTCAATTGAAGGCGCGCGAGCAGTCTTCTCGTTCTCTCGCTCTCGCTTTCTTGTTTGTTGAATCGTTCATCGAACCACCGCCCTGGATATTCGCCAGTCGGTGCGCGGAATGTGCCGATGATCTCATTGAGTTCGCGAGGTCTGAATTCCTTAATCTTGCTCTCGCGATCGACGATAATAGTCAAGGTAGGCGTCTGCACTCGACCGAGCGAAGTGACAGTGCTGCCACGTCCACCGCTCAGTCGTAGCGTAAACGCCCGCGTCGCATTAATGCCTACCAGCCAATCAGCCTCGTTGCGGCTTCGCGCCGCGCTCGCCAGCGGTTGCATTTCCTCGTCACTACGCAGCCGGGCGAAGCCATTGCGGATGGCTTCCGACGTCATCGATTGCAGCCAGAGACGCTTGATAGGTTTGTTCGTCTCCGCGTGCTGAACGATGTAGCGGAATATCAACTCGCCCTCACGGCCGGCGTCGCAGGCATTGATGATCTCGCAAACATCTTTGCTTTTGATGAGCTTCCGCAGCGTGCTTACGCGCCCACCCATTTTGTCCGCCGGCGCGAGCTCGAATTCTGGCGGCATGATGGGCAGCTTCGTCATATCCCATTTGTCCTGCTCTTTCATCGAGGCAGGCACGGCGAGTTCAAAGAGATGACCGACGGCCCACGAGATCAGGTATCGCTCGTTCTCGAAGTAGTCCTTGCCTTTCTTGAAGCCGCCAAGCGCCTTCGCGATGTCGCCGGCGACCGACGGCTTCTCGGTAATGATGAGAGACTTAGGCATGGGGCAGCAATCGAACTCACTTACGATGGCTTTGCAAGTCAGGCCAGTTTGCGAGGCGTGCAACGCCGCGGTAACTCTCTGGCTAACCCAGCTTAACGAAGTATTTTCCGGGCAATTGCTTGACCAGACGTTTCAGTTCTAGCTGCAGAAGTGTAGATGAAACGGCTGCGCTTGGCAATTCGCTCCGCGCCGCGATGTCGTCGATCGAGGTCTCGGTAGCGTCAATAGCTTCGTAGACTCGGCGCTCCTCGTCTGAAAGCGGCGGCAACGGCCGGGCGGCGGTTTCACGAGAGGGTTTTGCCTCCGGCAACAAAATTTCCAGATCCTCAAGAACATCCGACGCATCCATGACGAGCTTTGCGCCCTGCTGAATCAAGCGGTTCGATCCCATCGCGCTCGGTGCGTTGATGTGGCCGGGCACGGCGTAGACCGCGCGGCCTTGCTCCAGTGCCTGCGCCGCCGTGATAAGCGCACCGCTGTTCAATCCTGCTTCCACGACAAGTATGCCGTGACTCCACCCGGAAATAATGCGATTGCGCATCGGGAACGTTTGTCGATCTGGTTCAATATCCATTGAGAACTCGGAAACGATTGCGCCGTTTCCGCTGCGGATTTTCTCCGCCAGCGGCCCGTTCTCCGGAGGATAGAGTTTCGCTAATCCCGAGCCTATCACGGCGACGGTGCGACCTTTCGCCGCGAGGGCACCCTGATGAGCGGCCGTATCAATGCCACGGGCCAATCCGCTCACCACGGTCAGCCCAGCATAAGCAAGCTGGTAGGCAAGCTTTTTGGCTGATTCCGTGCCGTAATGGGTCGTTCGCCGGGCGCCGATAACGCCAATAGCGTGATGATCGCGATCCATAAGTTCGCCCCAGATGTAGAGCACAATCGGCGGCGCATGGATCTCGCGGAGCGACCGGGGATACGATGCCGATTGCTGTGTGATAACAGTCGCACCGAAATCGCGGATCCGTTCAAGCTCGGCCGAAAGGTCAATCGTTGCTTCCCAATTTGAGATTTGATCGGCGACCTCATTTCCAATTCCTTCCACCTTGCGAAGGTCACCACGTTTAGCCGCGAGAATTCGTTGCGGTTCCTCAAAAACTTCCTGCAATTTACGCAATCGCACTGGCCCAACGGTCGGCAGCATGTTGAGCGCGATGCAGGCTTCCGTCGCGTTCATAACAACAGTAACCCGAGCGTCCCCGCTTGCCATCGCTCCGATGCGGCAAGCCGGAGGCTCGCACGACCGTTCAAAACGGAATCTCGTCTTCGTCTGGTTCGGAAGACGCCGATTTTTTGGGCGGTGCGCTGGTTTCCCGGTTTTCCCCGGGCGCTTCAGCCCCGCCAGGAGGCCGGCCTCCGAGCAGTTGCATATTGTCGGCCACAACTCGCAGACGCGTCCGCTTCTGCCCGGTTTGCTTGTCGTCCCACGTGTCCATTTGAAGCCGCCCTTCGACGAAAACCGGTCTGCCTTTTTTTAGGGTCCTCGCTGGCGACCTCCGCTGTTCGTCCCCAGAGGGTGACATCGACAAACGTGACTTCCTCGCGCTTCTCGCCGCTGTCAGTAGTGTAAGTCCGATTCACCGCCACGCCGAGATCACAGACGGCGCTGCCTTTGGGCGTGTAACGTACTTCAGGATCACGTGTGACGTTTCCGAGCAAAAGAACTTTGTTGAGGTTCGCCATGTCGCGCTTATAGCGAAATCATTTCGATTTTGCCACTTTTTTTGGCGCAATCTCTTTGTTCTCCTCGAGCCGCTGGTAATGCTGACGGTAAACGTCAGGATCCAATTTGAATTTGGTCCGCAGCCGCACGATCGATCCGGGATCAGTGTTCAAGATAAAGTTCACGTAATAACCGGAATCCAGTGACCCAGCCATGTAGGAGAAGTGACGCTTGTCCATCTTTTGGACCTGTTCGACCTTGGCCCCTTCCTTCTCGAACTCGGATTCCAAGCGCTCGATCATTTCTTTTACATTTTCATCTTTGGCCTGCGTGTTTAACACCAGGAGGGCTTCGTAACGACGATTCATATTTCTTCGGATTTGTTAAAGGTGTTCATGGCTGAAACGAGACCATTGTCAATCGCGCATTTCAACGCTTCCACTGCGCGATCGATGGTGAATCGCATGATTGGCTTCTCCTCATCGAAGAAGCGACTCAGTACATAGTCGGTTGATCCTTCTCGTGGCGCAGCCCCAATCCCGATGCGCAAACGTGGGATCTCCTCCGTCCCGAATTGCACGATGATTGACTCAAGGCCGTTATGGCCGCCTGGGCCACCCCGCGCGCGCAGTCGAAGACGGCCTAACGACAAGGAAAAATCGTCCAGAACGACGAGAATTTCCTGCGGCTCGATTTTGTAGAACTGCGCAATCGCAAGCAGTGAATACCCACTGCGATTCATAAAGCTCAAAGGCTTGACCAGAAGCACAGCTCCGCATTTCGCCGAGAGTGCATCCTCCCGCGCGTGTGGGACCGATTTTTCCCACGGCGATCCAAACTGCGCCGCCAGCTGGTCGACGACCATAAACCCGATGTTGTGTCGCGTCGGCGCGTACTCCGGGCCGGGATTTCCGAGACCGGCGATCAGGCGGATTGCTGGATCTGTTTCTTCCACTGGTATCGTACCGCCGTCGTTCTGAGCGGAGGAAGCGCAGCGAAATAAAGTCGAACAGTCCCGAGGAACTACCTTGAGGTTTGGCTGTGCGGCCCCTCGACTTCTCCCGCGTTCGCGGGATCCGCTCGGGATGACGACAGTTACTTCTTCTCTTTCTCCTTTGGAGCTTTTTCTTTCGCAGCCGGAGCAGGAGCAGCAGCTTCGCCTTCTTGTTTTTTCTCGGTGATCACTTCCGGTCCAGCGGCAGCCTCAGCCTCCGCTGCAACTGGTTGTTCCTCAACGACAGGCGCCACGACGGAGAAGGCCGTTAGATCGACCTGCACCTTTGGCGTTACACCCTTTGGAAGTTGAATGTCGCGGACGTGAATGGCATCACCAATGTTCAGCGCCGAAACATCAACCGTGATCCGATCCGGCAAGTCAGCTGGCAGACATTCAATCGCTAATGCACGCAAGCTTTGCTCAAGCAATCCGCCAAAAGTTTTAACGCCCACAGCTGTCCCCATCGGTTCGAGTGGCACCTCAGCCTGGATCATCTGATCCATCGAGATCGCGTGAAAATCCACGTGACGAATCTCGCCACCGACAGGCGAATGTTGTACTTCCTGCACAAGTGCCGTGCGGCTTTGGCCGTCTTCGCCAATTTCGAGTTCGACCAGGACGTTTTCTCCTGAGGCCTGGCCCATCATAGCGTTGATGTCCCGTGCGGAGACCTGCAGCGGCTGCGGTTTGTGGTTGCCTCCGTAGATAACAGCCGGGATGAATCCGCGCGCTTTGAGTTTGCGCACAGCGGAGCGTCCAACATCCGGACGAGGTTCTGCTTTGAGCTTAACTTGTTTTGCCATTTTTTTCGTTCTCGATGTTGAACAGCGACGATACCGATTCGTCGTTGTGTATCCGTTTAATGCCTTCCCCGAGAAGCTCGGAGACGCAGAGCACCATCACCTCAAATCCCTCCACCGTGCGCACCGGCGTGCTGTTGGTCGTTACTAATTCCGTAATTTCGGATTTTTGCAACCGCGGAATAGCCACGTCCACCAAGACCGCGTGCGCCACACCAGCATAAATGTTGCGTGCGCCGTGCTTTTTTACTATCGCAGCCGCCGAAGTCAGCGTGCCCGCCGTTTCAGTAAGATCATCAACCAGCAGCACGTCGTGGCTCTCCACATCGCCGATTAGATAAAGTGCTTCAGTCTCAGTCGCGCTTTTACGTTCTTTCGCCACAATTGCCAGGTTGGCGCCGAGTGCTTCTGCGTAAGCCGAAGCCATCTTCAGACCGCCGAGATCGGGAGAAACGACAGTCGTTTTGCCCGTCATTCTCTTGCGCAAATACTTGATTAGCACTGGCGCCGAATAAAGGTGATCCACCGGAATATCGAAAAAACCCTGTACCTGTTGCGCATGCAGATCCATCGTGAGCACGCGATTCACGCCCGCGGCGTGGAGCAAATTCGCGACTAGCTTGGCTGTGATCGGCACGCGCGGTTGATCTTTGCGATCCTGGCGCGCGTATCCAAAAAATGGAATGACAGCCGTAATCCGGTCCGCGCTTGCACGTCGCGCCGCGTCCACCATGATCAGCAACTCCATCAAATGCTGATTGGTTGGCGGGCAGGTTGGCTGGACAATGAACACGTCATGGCCGCGGATGTTCTCCTCTATTTTGACGTACGTCTCCTCATCCGGAAACGAGCTGATTGTCGCCTGTCCTAGCGGCGTCCCGATGTACTTGCAAATTCGCTCGGCCAAATCGCGGTTTGCGGACCCGGTAAAGACTTTTAATTCAGGTTGAAGCGCGAACATCGCAAGCCGCTACAATAGGCGGACACGATCAAAATTAGCAAACCCAGATTTGACGATGGTCTGGCAAAGATGGAACGCCCGCCACACGGCTGCGAAGCCGCCCTCGTGACGGTGCTCGTCTTGCCAAAATGCGCTTATCCGCCAAGGTATCTGGTCTGCCAACGCGATACGACCATGGCTGCTGACGCGATCCGAATAGAACGCCCGACGACCAATTCCAGGCTCTTTGCGCACACGCGCTGGGATGTCGTCCCAGCTGCAGCGGGGCTTTTTCATCTCGCGTATCTTCTGGCGCTCTACTTTTTGTTCCCGCACACCCCGCTGTGGGTGATGCTGATTCTGGGGTTCGTTTATTCGCTGATGGTGAATGCGAACATCAACGGGGTGGGGCACAACTTTATTCATAACCCGTTTTTTCGATCGCAACTTCTCAATCGCCTATTTGCAGTTACGCAATCGATCGCCTGCTGCTTCTCTCAGACGATGTATGACGCCGTCCATATGCAGCATCACAAGGGGAATTCCGACCGGCAGGACGAAAAGGGTAACACCATCGATTGGTTATCGATCTATAGACATGGCGAGGACGGCGAGGCCGAAAATCCGTGGAGCTATGTTTTTTTTAGTTTTTTCCGGGACGACGTCGGTACGATCCGGAAGGACCTGCGAAAACGGAAAAACGGCGATGATTTGTGGGGTAACATAGAGCTGACGGCTTTCGCTACTACGCTTTTTGTGATGGCGGTCATCGTACCGACGCTTCCGATCCATTTCATTAACTGGCGATTCATCCTGTACTTCCTGCCGTTTTGGTATCTCGGCCATTGCTTTAGTTATTTGAATGGCTACTACCGGCACTACGGCGCGAACCCGGACAAGCCGATTGCATGGGGCGTGAGCAGTTACGGAAAGATTTACAACTGGCTGTTTTTCTACAACGGCTACCACGCAGAACATCATTTCCGTCCGAAAGTTCACTGGACTAAAATGGAAAAATTCCGCCGGAACATCGAGCATCTGCAGAGGCAGGAAGGCGTGCGCACGATTAAGCATGCACACATGCTCGGTTTCCTGGATCCAGATTTGCCGAAGCGTCGCGACCGCAACCAGAGCGCACCTGCGGAAATGACCGAGCCATCTCTAAGCGGCGACTAAAATCGGTTTTACTCGCGAGCGCACCGCGTGTTGCAATTCCTGTTTTACCTGCGCGATGACTGGTGGCCAATCACCCGGATGTCTCTGACGGAACAGACGCATTCCGGGATACCACGGCGAATCGATTCGATCTTTCATCCAGCGCCAATCACAATGCGAATGCAATAAGACCCATGTGGGGACACCCATCGCGCCGGCAAGATGCACTGGCATGCTGTCGATTGTCACCATCAGATCGAGTGCGGCGATCGTTCGCGCTGCTTCATATAGATCGTCGTCTCCTGACTCGATCCCAAAAGCGGTTGGCAGCTCCATTAACGCGCGACCGCGCTGCACAATGTGAAGCGTGAGTCCTGCAATGCGCTCGAAGCCCGCAAACAATTGCAGCGGCACAGACCGGCGCGGATCCCAGGCGCTGCCCTGCCACATAAGCCCCACGTTGAGATTACTCGTCGCCGGAAAACTGCGGGGTGCAATATGCACGTACAGGATTTTAGCTGGGATCGTTTGGATGCTCGTGCGAAACAAGTGCGGCAACTCACTCAACTCAATCGCCACATCATAAGTTTCGGCCGGAACGTTGTTGTAGCGTGTCAGCAGGCTGTCAATTCCTTCAACCTGCTCAAGCACGCGCGCGACGGAAGCTTGCGCGTGCAATGTGACGTGGCGCGCGACGCGTCGAAGCAATGGCACGTAACGGACGAACTGCAATGTATCGCCCAGCCCATAACAGCAGCGGACCAGCACGCGTTTTCCATCGAGTGGTTGTCCGCGCCACGTGGATTCCACCTCACTACTAAAGCGACCAAAACGATCGCGGTTACGTAATGCGCGATCACTGATGCGCCAGGCTGCTTCGAAATCACCACAGCACATATGCTGCCGCCACAGATCTGCCAACGGCTCGGACATCCTAAAAGGAACGCCGGTGCTCCAGATGTTGGATCGGCAAAACTACTGCCGCGCGAAATCGTTGCGCAGTTTTTCTTTAGCTGCTTCGCACTGCTCACTCAACCGGCGAATATCTGAGGCGAGTTGCTTTTCCAAGGAATCAATCTCGTCGGCCTTGCTCTCGCTTTGTGCCTTCCGAATCTGATCGCGTAGGAAAAGCTCTTTCTCGGCTATCTTCGCGCGATATGTCGAATCGATGTCAGCGAGTGCTTTCTTTTGTTCCTCACTGAGCGAGAGCGATGGCGACGTCTTTTGAAGCCGTTCCATTGCGAGTTCGTAAGCCGATTTCATTTGAAGCTCTTCTTCTTCCTCTAAGTCTTACCCTTGCTCGTGCTGCTCCTCTTACTCCTTCGCGAATGGCGCGCCCCGCGGTCGCGCCCTACCAAACCGTCGTGAATTGCTTCTCTGAAATCAATTCTTAAATTGCTTTCGCATGCGTTCACCAATTCGGCTGCTCAGTATCGATTTTGACGGGACGCTTGTTTCGCGTGTGACGGAACCGGTGTTTAACTCCCAATGTATGGAGTTGATTCGCGAGCTGCAGGAGGGTGGCGCGATCTGGGCGATCAACACTGGACGCTCGGTTGATCTCCTGGAGAAAGGTCTCGCCGAGTTCGCGGTACCGATTCGTCCGGATTTCATTCTGACGACGGAACGTGACGTTTTTCGTCCGGTACAAAACGGTGAGAAATGGGAGCCGTTCGGCGATTGGAACCAGCGATGCGCGCATGATCATGCCGATTTGTTCTCGTCTGCTGGTTCGGTCCTGGCTGAATTTGTGGATTTCGTCACGAATCAAACGAAAGCGCGTCTGCTCTACAACTCCGATGGTCTTGAAGGCCTGGCCGCTGAAAGCGAGGAAGAGCTGGATCGTATTACGGCCTTCATCCGCCGAGCTCGTTCCGGTCATCCGAAGCTGGATTACCAGCGCAATGGAGTTTACCTGCGTTTCTGTCACGGTGATTACCACAAAGGCGCGACGCTGGCTGAGCTGGCGCGTTTATTGCATGTCGCTCGCGAAAACATTTTCGCGGCGGGGGATCACCACAATGATGTGTCGATGCTGGACGGAAAATTCGCAGCGATGCCGGCGTGTCCGGCTAACGCTATTCCGGAAGTGCAAAAGGCAGTGAGCGACGCTGGGGGTTACATCGCACAGAAGAACCATGGTGCCGGTGTCCACGAAGCGCTGGTGCACTTCGTCAACCGAGATTGTGTCGCAGCGTTGAAGGGTTAAAGCGATCACACGTCGCGATTCTTCCTGCGCATCAACATTTCAACCCCGAAAGCTTCGGAGCTTCAACGTCGCTGTCACCACTTCACGTTGCCGGATCCCATGGGTCCCGGAGCGTAACGTTGGTCATCCGACATTTTTTCCCCGGGGACAGCTGCGCCAGATTGCGACGACGAGGGATCGGAGATTGTGTCGTTAGTCATCGATGTGCAGGCCCCAAGCAAGCAGGCAATGAGCAAAACTAGAACGCCTGTCGGTACGGCTTGTTTAATCACTAACGCGAACCTATGTGGAGGACATCTCTGATGCAACCAGCCCCAAGAGCGGGCAGTGACGAATCGCGCCTATAGTTTCACCAATGCGCGTCCCAATTCAAAAGCCACCGGAATGCGTAGAGCTCATTCCCTCGCCACCAGGATCATATGACGGACGTGAGAAATGGGCGGAGGCAGAATCCAGCGGTGCTTCAGTTGGTGCGAATTCTTTTACGACACCCTCTTGGCGTGACGAGGCACAAGCGGAAAGCAGGCACGCCATTACCAAAGCAAGCATCCCCAAGCACGCGGCACCCCTGTTCACGAAGCTGAATCTACTAATCACAGACCTCGATGCAAACAACGGAACTGCAGGCTTGATACAAAGAGCCGCCACGAAAAAGTTTTGCGCGGAAAGAGAAGCTCGCGTTTAGTTCTGCATGGCCGGCAACTGGGGCGAGCCTGAACGCATGTGGGACGAATACGACTGGGAGCGTTTTCTTCAGCAACAAGACGGGAAGACCGAAAAGTACATGCAGTTGCTGGAAACGTATCTTGATGATCCGCGCCGTGACGAAATCATTGCGCGCGAAATGGGTTGGACACAATTGCTGGATGAAAAAGACTGGAGCGCGGAGGTAGACGCGCTTCTCGACGAAACCGTTAGCGAAGAGGAAGAGTCCGACGTCGACAATACAGCTGCCTCCGGCGAAACCTTCCAGGAGCACGATCTTTATCGCGCTGCCTTCGATCTCACACTCTGGATCGATCAATTATTCGATCAAAACCATACACTTCAGAACGAGCCCGCAGCCGTTAAGCTGGCTACTCATGCGGCTCTGGCGAGCGCCAAGCTGGCGGCAGCGTTGAGCGGTGATCATCTCGACGAAATCGGCATGACAATCGCGTATTTGAAACGTGCCCTGAAAGCGATCACGACCGCGATGAATGCAGCAGCGCAAATGCGAAAGGCCGCCGGCCTCATCAGCCGGTCGGATTACATCGTGCTGCAGCAACGGCTCTTTGAAGTCCGCGACGGCATCGTCAGCCTGATGGGTGAATATCGCGCTGAGTGGCGCCGTCGTTTCGGCCCCGACAGTTTTCAGCGTTGAATGAAATAGGCGCACGCTCCGTCTAATCATGCAAACGGAAGCGACTCTGGCGCAGTCCGATGTGTCGGAATTAGACCTGGTGACACGATGCCAGGCCGGTGACACCGAAGCATTCGACGAGCTGGTGACTCGCTACCGGACACGAGTATTCGGCATGATTTACAACATGGTCCACAGCGAACAGGACGCATGGGATCTGGCTCAGGACAGTTTCCTGAAAGCATGGAAGTCCATTGCACGCTTCCGCGGTCAGTCGTCCTTTTACACCTGGATTTATCGCATCGTCATGAACGTGACGATCGATTGGCTGCGCAAGAAGAAGATCAAAGGGGGCGACGCTGAATTCAATGATGCAATTCAACTGAGAGAGATTGATCCGGCATCCAAAACCGTTCCGAAAACGGAGGCGTTGCCCCATCAAGCTATGGAACGGGATGAGATTCGCGCCCGGATTGAAAAGGCAATTGGTCAGCTCTCGCCCGAACACCGTGCCGTGATCTTAATGAAGGAAATCGACGACATGCAATATCACGAGATCGCAGAAGCGTTAGGGTGTTCGATTGGAACTGTGATGTCCCGGTTGTTTTATGCGCGTAAGAAATTGCAAACTTTACTGAGAGACGTTTATGAAAACGTTTGAGGAGAAATGGACAGCCTGGCTGGACGGCCAGCTCAGCGGGCGCGAGTTATCAGAATTCGAGGCGTCGCTGCCTGACAAAGCTGCGGCTCAAGCAGAAAAAGCCGAGGCGAAAAAGCTCGGTGAGCTGTTGAAGCGCGAGTTAAGCGCATATGAATTGAAAAACGAAGAATTCTTTAGTCATCAGCTTCGCGAAAAGATTCTTCAGGAAAGTGGGGAGCAACGTCCAGAGCGCGCTCGCCGAAATTCGACTTCCAGTTGGTGGACGGTTCCACGCCTGCTATGGGCGGGAACGGCGTCGCTCGCTGTGTTTTTAATTTGCACCGTCTTCGTCATGCATCAGGAAAGGCCGCCGGAGGAATCGCAATATCTCACACAGATTCTCAATGCCCGGGTCGATCCTGTCGTTAGTCCGAATGGCACGGTCTCAATATTCGAGGTGAAACAAGATCGTGTAACAGTCCTTTGGACGGAAGGACTACAAAGCTTGCCGGCCGATTACGCCGCGAAATAGTTGCTCATGCATCGCTCGCTGGCGGTCGTAATTTTTGTTCTTCTCCTGACGACGATCGTGGCGCCCGCGTCGCAAGGGGCGGAAAAAGTTTGGAGTGGACTGGTCATCGCAGAGAACGTTACGGTGCCGCAGCCGGTGCCGCAGGAATTGACTCGGATTGAAGGATTGCTGAAAAGGTTTTTCGGCTACAACGAATTTAAGGTGATCGGTCAATCGCAAAAAATTCTTAAGACCGGGCAGGAAGACTGGTTGGCGACGAGTAAATTTTTCGGACTGCACGTAGACGCGCGCGGTGAAACTCAAAGCGGCTACGTTTTGAATCTCAAGCTTTACAAGGAAAAGGAGCTTTTGCTCGAGACCGAAGCGAAACTGAGCAAGCGCAGCCCGCTGGTGATCAAAGGTCCGCAGGTGGGTGGGGGACAATTGCTGCTGGTATTGGTTGTTCAATAGCACGTCGACAAGCGACGACTTGCCTACAACAACGAGTCATGTCGAGCGAAGTCGAGACATCCCGTTGCGGAAAATTGCGCGGGATTCCTCGACTTCGCTCGGAATGACTGAAATTTGAGCTCGCCATGCGCGCTCCACTTCTCGCATCTCTGGTCTTGTTTTTGATAAGGTCGTTAGTCGCCGCCGTGGAAAAACCGTTTACCTTTGACGAGACGCCCGGAAAACTTCCGAAAGAAGTAGCACCCACGGAATATGCAATCCGCATCGTTCCGAACCTCGACAATTTTACGTTTGCCGGGAGTGAAAACGTGAAACTGAACGTGCGGACTGCGGTCCATCAACTGGTGTTGAACGGGCTCGAACTCAAGATCGAGGGGGCGTCTCTCGATAGCAAAGAATTACCGCTCTCAGCGATTAAGACCGACCATGAAAACGAACTGCTGACGCTTACCTTACCGTCAGAACTCCGGGCCGGCGATCATGCGCTGACGCTTCGCTTCACGGGCAAGATCAATCAGCAAGGGCAGGGTCTTTTTTACATGCGTTATCAGGAAGAGGGCAGCGGCGCGCGGAAAGTCATGCTCGGGACGCAATTCGAAGCGACCGATGCGCGTCGATTCTTTCCCTGCTGGGACGAACCGGCTTTTCGAGCGCGTTTTCAATTGACCGTTGTGGTGCCGGACAAATGGCTCGCGGTTTCCAACATGCCGATCGAGAGCGAAACTCTGTTGAACGGTAGGGATTCCGCGGCTGCGGGAGGCCGTTTGAGATTAAACGCTTCACGCGGCGCGACCGGCGGTCGCGCCCTACCACCGCGAAGGCCGATGAAAGAAGTGCGCTTTGCGTCCACACCGCCGATGTCCAGTTATTTGAATGTATTCGTCGCCGGCGAACTTGATCTCATCGAGTCCCGAGTTGGTCCCACGCAGATCCGCGTAGTCGCGACAAAAGGCAAAGCAGAACTGGGTCGCTACACTCTCGAGGCATCAGCGCAGATTTTAAAGTACTACAACGATTATTTCGGAGTGCCCTATCCGCTGCCGAAGCTGGATCAAATTGCTATTCCTGGGGGCTTCGGTGGTGCGATGGAGAACTGGGGCGGTATCACTTATTATGAATCAAGGCTTCTCTTCGATCCGAAAAGTTCCTCCGCCGAGACGAAGCAAAATATTTACGAAGTGTTGGCGCATGAGATGGCGCACATGTGGTTCGGAGACCTTGTGACGATGGCGTGGTGGGACAATCTCTGGCTAAATGAAGGATTCGCTTCCTGGATGGGCAGCAAATGCACCGCGCATTTTAACCCGCAATGGGAAGTCTGGCTCGCCCGCGTATTACCGCGAGATCCTACGCGGCGTATCGGAATCGCGAAGGACGCGGCCATGGAAGGCGATGCGCGCTCGACCACCCATCCGATTCAGCAGCGTATTGCAACGGAAGCCGAAGCCAATAGCGCGTTTGACGATATCACCTACAAGAAAGGTCAATCGTTCTTGCGAATGCTGGAAAGTTTTCTCGGCGAAGACGTTTTCCGCGATGGAATTCGGCAATACATCGCGGCACATAAATATTCGAACACAACCACTGCGGATTTGTGGAACGCGCTTTCGGATGCTTCGAACAAATCAGTAGGTGAGATTGCGGCCGGCTGGACGGAGCAACCCGGATTTCCTGTCGTGACCGTTAAACGGGAAGCGGGCGGCAAGATCCGGCTTACTCAGGAGCGTTTCACCGTGAATTCCAAGAACGCTCCCCCACTGCGCTGGAAAATCCCCCTGACGTATTCGGTCGTTGGCGAGACACCGGCGACGTTGCTGATGGCCAATAAGACGGCGGTTCTGGAAAACATTCCCGCAGATCGCGCCCTCAAATTGAACCTCAACGGCGCTGGAAATTATCGCGTCGAATACGATGAGCCTTCCTGGAAGTTATTACTCGAAGCGCTCCCGAAGTTAAGCGTTGAAGATCGCGTGAATCTTATGAGCGATGCTTGGGCGCTTGTGCAAGCCGGTCGCGCGCCGGTCTCGCTTTACTTTGGATTGGTCGAAAAGTTGCCCGCTTCTACCGATCTGGCCGAACGCGAACAGATCATTACCGTGCTGGATTTCGTGAACGGTCTGTTGTTAGGCAGTTCTGAACGTGAAGAATTTCAAAGGTATGCCCAATCGCTTTTGCGCCCAACATTTGCGACATTGGGGTGGGAACCCAAACCGGATGAACCGTCGAATACTGGAAGGCTGCGCGCAAGCTTGATCGGTGCCCTCGGATATTTGAACGATCCCGAAATTCTGGCTGGGTGCCGCGAACGTTTCGAGAAATATGTCGCACATCCGGCGTCGCTCTCACCGGATCTCCGCGCTCCAGTTCTGGCAGTGGTCGGCCGCTATGCCGATGAGAAGACTTGGAACAAACTGCACGAACTCGGTCTGAAAACCACAAGCATTGAGGACCAACAGAATTACTACGAGGCGCTCGCTTGCGCGACTGATTCGAAATTGGTGAAGAAGACGCTCGCGATTGCGCTTACGGACGAGCTGCCAACGAGCCGTGCCATCTTCCTGGTTTCGCGAGTCGGCCGTGAAAGCGGTCATCCCGATATTGCCTGGGAGTTCGCGAAAGCAAATATGAAAGCGTTGCTAGCCAAAGTGGACGCGGCAGGTGCAAACCGCTACGCTGCCAGTCTCTTTACCTTTTTCTCCGATGGTTCGCGCGCTGACGAATTAAAAAACTATGCCGCGAAAAGCTTAGCTCCGGCAAGCGCGCCCGAAGTAGCTAAAGTCGTTGACGAAATTCAGTTCCGCGAGGAATTCAAAAAACGTTTTGCGACTCAGTTGAGCGCGTGGATGGGGCGGAAGAACCGCTGATTGCGCGGGCAGCCTGAGATTCAAGGAACGCCGGCTTGGGCAGCCCCCGACTTTGAGGTTGACCGCTGGGAAGCCGTCACTCCTTGAAAGGCTGACTCGATCTTATCCGGGTAATCCATGGTCTATCCGGCCCCCCCGTTCTGAGTACTGATCCATAAGCGCATAGGAATCATCGAAGAATCGACGAAGCCATGCTTTCGGAAAAATGCCTGCGCCACATTTTCGGGGCGATCGGTCAGCAGCGTGATTCGTAGGAAATTTTTCTTCTTCGCAAAATCGATTGCGTGTTCGAGAAGCTTGTTGCCGTAGCCGTGACCTTGATACTGGTTGTGCACCACCAGATCCTCCAAGAGCATAACGAATCCGCCTTCGGCCGTGCTGATGGTGAAGAGCAAATTGATCATCCCTACGATCGCCCCATTGCGGCGCAGCACAAAAACGCGGCCACGGCTGGGCTGTTCGAAAATGAGCCGCAGTCCCCGGAGCTGTTTGTCTTTATCGGGACGGAAGTCTCCTTCCTGAGAGAACAATTCGCCCAGCATTCTCGATAACTCATCCAAATCGGCTTCAGTCGCCGGTTCGATCACGACATTTTCTTTCTCTGCCATTTCCTGGGAGTCGTTATTTCAAAAATTCGTCCTGTTGGCAACCTAGTAAATTAGACCCCTCCGCCCAATAGCGGTAATGCCGTACTTGCACAACGCCGGTCGCACTTGAAATTGCTCCCGCAGCGTCGTTGACAATGCTGGTCCCGCCCCTAGTGTAAGCGCTCTTAGAGGCAGCCGGAGCAAGTTCACGGTTTATGAAACGCACTTATCAGCCATCCAAGCGAACGCGTAAACAGCAGCACGGTTTTCGCGCGCGTATGCGAACAAAGGGCGGCCGCGCCACTCTTGCGCGCCGGCGCCAACGCGGTCGGAAGCGCCTGCTTCCAAAGGGAGTTGAATTGCACTTTGCTCGCCACACACAGGCTTGATCTTCGAACTTCGAAGTTGGCGACCGCTTAGTGATCTTTCACGTCACCGCCAGGTGTCGTCGCAAGCACGCAGCGAAATCCATAAATCACCTCTCGCTCATTGCGATCTACTACATTCCGGTAAGAGGATTGCATTTCGAGACGGTTACTTGTGGCCCAGGAGCCGCCGCGCAACACTCCCCCCCAATCGCGACCACTTGCACTCTTGTCGCCTTTATACGTGTCGAGACACCATTCCCAAACGTTTCCGCCAAGGTCGTATAGGCCTATCGAATTGGACTTGAAACTTCCGACGGGCAGCGTTGCGATGCGGCGCTTTCCCGATGTTCCACCATAATTTCCCGCGTCGTTTGGCCGAGGCCATTGTTTACCCCAGGGAAAGTCATTCTTAACTTTGCCGTCGCGCGCTTCGGGCGTCAGACCGCTTTCATTGAATCAAACCGACGGCCATGCTCCACTCGGCATCCGTCGGCAACCGATACGCTTCTCGATCGTCAATCAGATTTTCGTTTTGTTCCTTTTCGGTCAGCCATTTGCAAAATGCCACAGCGTCCAACCAGCTGACTTTTACTGCCGGATCAGTTGGTGCCTGATGAAAATCGGGCGGCTCGTATCGTCGCCCGGTGGCTCGGCAAAACGCTTCGTAATCTTGCACGCGCGTTTCCCAGATCGAAACCTGAACCTCACCAAGCGGAACGAACTTCATTCCTAATGAATTCGTGAACGATTGCCCGAGCACAGGACCGATCGTCTTTTCCAGGCGCGCCGCCAGAAAGGTCTGCTGTTGCGGCTCGACTTTGCCACTGACCGAGCCGGGCTTATAACCGGACAGTTGTAAATCGTACGTTACGTCACCGGGCTTCACTTCTTCGATCACCAGCGGTGTTTGACCCAACTCTTTTCCGTTCGTCATCACGGTTTTCGGGACGCCTGGTCCATCGCAGTGTTCGATCATTACGTGATCGGAGTTTGGATTGGAAATTTCGATGGGCGCGGCAACCCGGCGTTTGTCGGCCGCACCGCGGCAGGGCCGCTGCTGTTTCAGATTATCGATATTCTGCGTGCGGCGTGGCCGGAACCAACCGTGCCGCATCAACCCGCGCCGGGAGCAAATCTAAAACGCGTAGAGTTCTGCGCGCTATCGGGGGATCTCCCGAACCACTTTTGCACGCAGCACGTCGAAGGCTGGTTCGTTCCCGGTGTGTCGCCTATCAAAACCTGCGATGTGCATCGCGAAGTGCTTGTCGATATGGCCACGGGCTTGCGCGTTCCCATCGACGACGGCACCCATGAACTAAAACGCGAAGTTTACGAATTCTGGTCCGGCGATTTTCTTACGCTGTTCGAGCAGGCCGGAATTCCACGCACAGTTCCGCCTCCCTGTCTGCCGGACACAGGCAGCGACCTGGCGAGTCGGGTCGGACAGAAGCCGATAATTGTGTCTCCGAACGGTAAAGAAATTCTGCTCGTTTCGAAAAAGACAATTCCGCTACGTGCGAAAGCGGATGCCGATGTCCGTGAAATTTTCTGGTTTGCCGGCAAGCAATTCGTTGGCAAAGCCGCACCGAATCAGGTTGTCGAGTGGAACGCAACCGCTGGCGATTACGAAGTCACCGCGCTGGACGATCACGGCGGGCCGGCTCACATAGCATCACTGTGCGATAGAGAGCACCAAACCCTGCGGCAAAAATTATCGCTCCGATATAGAACTCTGAATCCAAACCCGAGGCAGACTGCATCTCAATGAAAACAAAGAACGTTTGTTATGATGCAAGATTTCAAGTTTGCTGTGCGGCAGCTTCTCAAGACGCCGGGATTCACCTCCGTCGCGGTATTGACGCTCGCGTTAGCGATCGGCGTTAACTCGGCCATTTTCGCGCTGATCAATGGCGTGCTGCTGAAGCCGGTGGTGCCGGTCCGGCCCGCCGAAGTCGTGAATGTGTTCACGGCTCGACAAAACGCGAGTCACGATTATCGGCAGTTTTCGTATAACGAATACCGCGCGCTGCGCGAGAACGGCGGAGATGTATTTGGTAATGTAGCCGCCCTTGAATTCGCTGTTGCCGGTATTGGACGCGATCACGAGATGCGCCGCAGCTTCGCTTTTCTGACTTCGGAGAATTATTTCCCGATGCTGGGAGTGCAGGCGTTTCGCGGCCGGTTTTACAACGCTGAGGAATGTAAGCCGAATGCGAACATGGCTGTACTCGTATCAAGCTACGGCTTTTGGAAACGCAACGGCGGCCGCGACGATTTTGTCGGTAGCACGCTGCAGATTAACGGCCAGCCTTACACTGTCATCGGTATCGCGCCGGATGGATTTAGCGGCGCGAACGCGTTGATCGCGCCGGACATCTGGCTGCCGCTCGGCATTCGTTCGCAGTTCGGCTCAGCTTTCGGCGATTCCGAAACGACGCACGACCTGTTGGACCCAAAAAATTACACTTTCAATCTAGTGGCGCGGATGCGTTCCGGACTGACGATCGACGCGGCAAAAGCCCGTTTGCCGGTTTTGGCGCAACGCTTAAATGCGATTCAACCGGACGGCAGCGAAGGTTCGCGGGACCTACAGATTCAAACGCCAGCACGATTTGGCCTAAGCACGCAGCCGGAAAACGACGGACCCCTCACGCTGGTAGCGACGTTGCTCATGGCGATGGCCGGAGCGGTTCTGCTAATCGCGTGTTTAAATCTTGCCAACATGTTGCTTGCACGCGGCACATCGCGTTCGAAAGAAATCGCAGTGCGTCTGGCTGTGGGCGCATCACGCTGGCAGATCGTCAGGCAATTGCTGTGCGAAGGGTTTTTGTTAGCCGTTTGCGGCGGGGTCATCGGTCTGATTCTGAGCGCGTGGTGTAACGATGCTTTACTCCAACAACTGCGCAGTTTACTGGCGTCGGTGAATTTCTCGTTTGTCGTGAAACTGCGGCCTGATGCGACCGTGCTTGCAATCACGTTGTTGTTTTGCCTGATCGCGACAATGCTATTCAGCCTTGGTCCGGCGTTGAAGGCCACGAAGGCCGATCTTGTTAAGGACCTGAAAGAACAAATCGGCGAACCAGCCCGCATCGGTCGTTTAAGTCGTTTCTTCGCGCCACGTCACATTTCGGTAATGGCGCAAATCGCGCTTTCGCTCATGTTGCTTTTCGCCGCCGGATTATTCTTCCGTGGTGCGCTCAAGGCGGCCGGGCTTAATCCGGGCTTCGTAGCGCGCGGCGATATCGTTAGCGAGTTCGATTTCAGTTTGATTAAGAAAACGCCGGCCGATTCGCGTCGCTTGATCTTCGACATGGTGCGACGGGTGCGAGAGTTGCCCGGAGTAACTGCGTCGGCCACCGGCACCATGCTGCCGTATTCCGATTTCACCAGCGCGCGCCGCATTATTCGCACAAAAGACGCCATGCCTAACGACCCAAAGGCTCCGGACCCGAGCGTCAATTCCCTCTTTACCGCAATAACGCCCGGTTACTGTGAGGCGCTGGGGATAAAACTGCTACGAGGCCGTGATTTCACTCAGAGCGAATCCGAAAACAAGGACGCGCGGCGCGTTGCGATCATCGACGAGGAAATGTCGAAAAAACTTTTTCCGAACGAAGAACCGATCGGTCAGCATATTCGCTACACCAATCCGCCGAAAGACGGTTCGCCTAACGATATGGAAATCGTCGGTGTCGTGAGCAAGCACCGGCATAGCGTTGAAAATGATTCCCTCGTTTGCCGTTTATTCGTGCCCCTCGCACAGGGATATACCGGCCAAACTTATCTGCACGTGCGACTCAACACACAAGATCGCCATGCGGTCGCCGCATTTATTCCGACGCTTCGACAAGCCTTGCGCGAGATCGATCCCGATCTGCCGCTGCTACAAATCACGCCATTTGTAGATCTGATGGAGAGGTCGCCCAATCTTTGGATTGTTAAAATTGGAGCGACGCTCTTCGGCGCTTTTGGTGCGATCGCGCTAATGTTAGCGGTAGTCGGTGTTTACGGTGTAAAAGCTTATGCTGTGGCATGCCGGACCCGCGAAATCGGCATCCGTATGGCATTGGGCGCACACAGGCGTGACGTATTCGCGCTCATTATGCGGCAGGGCGCGATGCAAACGGCGCTAGCGGTTGGCGCAGGCCTTCTTCTTTCACTGGCTGCAGGGCGCGTCCTGGCCAAAATCCTGTATGACGTAAGCCCGAGCGATCCATTGGCGCTTGTTATCGCAACTTTCATGCTCGCGAGCGCGGCGCTTCTTGCTTGTTTCTTCCCGGCCAACCGCGCCACTCGGGTTAATCCAATAACGGCCCTGCGAACCGAGTAAGGGCTCTTGTTTCGCCGTAGCGTCCATGGACCGGCTCTTTAAAATCCCGGTCGTGATGACATTATCTCGTTAGCTTACTTCTGCCGGTAAGCCGACGTAAACCGACACTGTCTTACGGTCCTCACTCTGCTCGGTGAGCGCTAGGGGACTTTCCGCTGCATCGCAACGAAGAAAGGATGCAATTCCGCGGTCATTAATTTGGCTACGACCACAGGGTCGCGCTCCATAAATTTCCGGGCGGCTGCTTCATCGACTGCGTTAAAGATCACAATGCCGAATGTCTTATCGCCTGGCTCTTTTGTGCGTCCGGCTAGGACCAACTGACCGGATTTTGTTGCTTCTTGAAGCCGACTGAAATGGCGATCCAACGCCGCATTATCTTCTTTCGTCCATTTCTTGTCGTCGTACAAACGAGGCACGAGTTTTAGCACATAGGAGAATGCCGGTTTGCCAGCTTCGGGATTTGCGTTTTCAAGAGCCACCGCGAAGGCATGCAAATCTGCAGTCATTAATCCGGCCGAGATGAGGGGATCGGCTTTTACGAATGCGCGTGCGGCGAAAAGCTAAGACTTGGTTAGGCAAACCGATTTGACTCCTGCCGCCTGGCGATATCTTCTCCGCTTAAGTCATCACCTAATATCCGGCACATTATGATCCAATCTTCACGTTTTTCTTCGCTTCTCCTTTCGGCTTTATTCGCGTTTGCCTTTCTCGCAGGAGGCCTCCTCCCTGGCAGCCTGTGTGCGGCGGACGAGAAAAAAATAGAGTTCCTCGCGGCCAGCCAGCACTCGGTCGTAAAACAGCGTGTCGGGTTGACCGATGTCGCAGTGGATTATTCGCGCCCGAACAAGAACGATCGCGAGATATTCGGCGGCTTGGTGCCTTACGGGAAGCTCTGGCGCACCGGCGCCAACGCGGTCACCAAAATCAAGTTCAGCCAGCCAGTAACGCTTGGCGGCAAAGAGATCCCGGCCGGTGAGTATGCACTCTTCACCATTCCGACAGCGAATGAGTGGACAATCATCGTTTCAAAGGACGCAAAGGTGCAGAGCGCAGCTGATTATAAGCAGGAGAACGATGTCGCTCGTATCACCGCGACGCCGGAATCTCTTCCGATGACGATTGAGACGTTCACGATCGCGCTGAATAATGTGAAAGGCGCTTCCGCAACGCTTGATTTCCTTTGGGATAAAACGCGCGCCTCAGTGAAATTGACGACGGATGATGTGGAGCAGGTAAGCAAGCAACTGGATGCAGCCGTGAGCGCAGGGACTCCGCTGGACCCGCGCACCGCCTATCAAGCCGCAGCTTTTTATTACGACAACAATAAGGATATGATCCAGGCGGCGAAGTGGATCGACCAGGCGCTGGAGAAGAACCCGGACGCCTACTTCATGCACTACAAGAAGGCACAGATTCAGGCGAAGCTCGGGAACAAGAAAGAAGCCGCCGCCTCGGCGCAGAAGGCGATCGACATCCTGAAGAAGGACAAAGCACCCGACGAATCCGCGATCAAGAACGCGCAGCAAATCATCGACAGCTCGAAATGAAGGATCGAGGCCGCTTGGCCTCATCGGGCGGAGAAGTGTATGAGATGAAGCCAACCGCCGGCGCCTTGAATGGCCGGCGCGGGGCGACTTCCGCGGACCAGGCGGATCGAGCAGTGCGAGTTTGCACGCGACATTTGCTTTCGACCGCCGAATCGGCTTTATCGGCTCATGGAATCTGATCCGCGCTCGGGCAAACTGGTGCCTGTGCCGCCTGTGCTGGTCTTGGAGGTGCCGGTAACAGCGCTACCACCTTTCACGTCCTTTGTCGGCTGCAGGTCACGAATTTTAGCCTTCTTGAGTCGACGCCAAACGGAGTGAACTACATTGATGTTCGGAGTTTGTTCCTCCATGGCCGCTGAGGTTAACACGACTGACAGAACACTGGCAACATTTTACAGTTATTAACTCTGAACTCCGTGCGTATACGTGCGGATCAACAATCGCTCCAAAGATTGAGTCGCTCCAGACGGGTGGGACCGAGAGGCTCGACTTTCTTGCGAGAATGCTGTAGAAAAGCTGCTCTTCATGTCGAGCACAGAGTCAGTTTCGGCTCTCGATGTAATCGTGTGCGCGTGCGGAACTCATGAGTATACGGCGCGCGATGCGGTCGATGCGGCTATATTCCGAGGCGAATTTGAAGAAAAGTGGCAGGCTTTTCTTTGTCACGTCGCGGCGGAAGAACGTGCAGACGAATTGGAATTGGAGTTGGACGAGTCGGGCATTTCTGCTGCGGCAGAACAGTTTCGTTATGGCCATGATCTCATCACGGCGGAGGAGACGGAAACATGGCTGGCAAATCGCGGCCTTACATTTGAGAACTTCAGCGATTACTTCGTCCGCCAGTATTGTGTCCGCGCGGTTGATGAAGAGTTGTCGCCCGAGCCAATCCGATACACCTCCGCAACTGCAGAGTTGCGCGACTTGTTCGTAGCAGAGTTGATTTTGTCCGGAGCGCTAGAGGACATGACCAATAAACTCATGTGGCGTCTGGCGGCGCGCTGCGCTGGAAACGAGCCTACATCAGACTCCGTCGCCGCCGAAAAGCGGAAATTCTTGCATCGCATTGGAAACATTGAACCAGCGCAGCTGGTCTCCTGGCTGGAGGAAATGCGGCGCGATCCGCAGTGGTTGGATGAAATGATTGCGATGGAGGCGGCGTGTGAGGCGCATTGCGACGCGCTGCTGGTTCCTGAAGCACGCCAACGTGAATTGATGGCTCTGCGATTACGCCTGACACGATTTGAAATCGAGCTGATTGAGTTGGAATCGCGCGACGCTGCGAAGGAAGCGCTGTTCTGCGTGCGGGAGGACGGAATGTCAATGGAGGAAGTTGCGACTGACGGGAGGTATCCCTATCGACGTGCTGACTTTCTTCTCGAAGACCTCCCGGCGGATTCGCAGCAGAAATATTTGAGCGTCTCGGAAGGGGACTTGCTGGATGCGATGCCGCGTGGCGACGGATTCGAATTGTGTCGCATCATAAAGAAAGTCGAACCGCGGCTAGAAGATCCAGCGGTCAAATTACGCATCGACCAGCGACTGCTTGACCAGTATTTTTCAGATCTGACAACCAAATATACGTCCTCACGGCTGAGCATTCCTGTTTCAATGGAATGAAAATCCAAGACAGCGAAATTCTGCGGCGCTCATCGGTATTCCGCTTTGTTTCTGATGAGCATTTTGCAGCGATCGAGCCGCTCTTGCAGGAAGAACATTATGAATTCGGCGAGTTGATCGTAAAACAAGGCGATCCGGCCAATTCATTTTATGTTCTGACCAGCGGACGCGCGCGTGCCCTGAAGATCAAGCCGGACGGTGAGGAAATCCCTTTGGGAGTACTCAAGCCGGGCGACTCTTTCGGCGAGGCTGCGTTAGCCGAGGGCGGAGTGCGAAACGCGACCGTACGCAGTAGCACCGCAGTGGACGTCCTGCGGATTGATCGCGATGACTTTCTTCAACTAGTCAGCCGCGTACCCGACTTAAAACAGTATATCGAGTCCACCGGTCGCAACCGTGCCCTTCAAAGTTTTCTTTATCAGTTTAGCAATTTCGGCCGATTACCGGCTCCCGTGTTGCGTGGAATGATCGACAAGCTAACGCCCGTCACGTTCGAAAAAGGCAATCTGATCATTCGAGAAGGGGACGACGCCGGGCCGCTTTATGTGATCGAGAAGGGGCGCGCGCGCGCATTTGCCGGGTTGAACGGACGAGAGCGCAACCTCGCATTCTATCGCGAAGGCGATTTCTTCGGTGAATTGTCGATCCTAAACGACTCGCCGCGCGCGGCATCCGTGCAAGCATTTACAGACTGCCAATTGCTTTCCCTTGAACTGAAGTCAGTGCGAGATCTCCGTCGGCGATTTCCGGAATTCGATAAATTGTTAGGCGAGCGGCTAGCCCGCTATGAGGCAAAAAACGAGGCGCGTGTTCCGCTCGATTTTGCGACGGAGCTGCTCCCTGCCGACACACAGGTACATGACAAAGTACAGCTCGATGATCAGCAGCCTTCGAACGAGACTGATGATCGCGAAAAGCCGTTTGCCGACGAGCGAGGCCTGTTTCGCAAGCGCGGGAAGCGCCTTCGAAGGATCGAGCACATTATGCAGATCGACGAGATGGATTGCGGTGCGGCCTGCCTCGGAATGATCTGCCGACACTTTGGTCGCAAGGTTAGCCTGGCAAGGATCCGACAGCTCTGTCACACCGCGACTGATGGCACCAGCTTAAAAGCGATTTCTCGGGCCGCCACCGAACTCGGGTTGGCGGCGCGTCCATTGAAAATTTCACATCGCAATCTGCCGCTCATGCCGCTTCCAGCAATAGTGCACTGGGAAGGTAACCATTGGATCGTGCTCTACGATCTTGATGAGCAATTCGCGCGTGTCGCCGATCCCGCGGTTGGGTTGCGCAAAGTTCCGCGAAATCAATTTGAGACCAAGTGGACTGGTTACGCAGCACTATTCGATTATACACCAGCATTCGAACAAGCTCCGGAAAGCAAGCCAACACTGGCTTGGGTTCTGCCGTTTTTTTCACGGTTCAAAGTCATCTTCCTGCAGGTGCTTGGGCTGGCGGTCGCTGTGAGTTTCCTGCAATTACTGTTTCCTGTATTCACCCAAATCGTCGTTGATAAAGTCATCGTCGAAAATGACGTCGGCCTGCTGAAGGTAATTCTGCTCGGTATGCTGGCAGCGCTCGTTTTCGTCCAGCTTGCCACGCTTGCGCAGGAATACTTGCTGGCGTTTGCTGCCGTCCGTCTCGATACGGCAGTTCTCGATTTTTTGAGCCGCAGACTCTTGTCTCTGCCGATGAGTTACTTCACAAGTCGTCGAACGGGCGACATTCAGCGCCGGCTCGAAGGTGCCAGGCAAGTTCGGCAATTGGCCGTGCAACAAGGAGTTGGCGCGCTGCTGGCAGTCGTCTTTCTGCTGGGCGCACTCGGTTTAATGGCGATGTATAGTCCGCTGCTGACCATCGCGTTTCTGGCAACAACTCCTTTGTACGTCGGACTAATGTTTTTGTCGGTAAAAGTGTTGCGTCCCCTTTATCACGGGGTGGAAGAAAGTCAGGGCAAATACAGTTCGCATCAAATCGACGCGATCAAAGGGATCGAAGCTGTAAAAGCGGCAGCCGCCGAGAGCTCGTTTCGTGACGCCATGCTCAACGAGTTTCTGTCGGTCTCACAAAAACTTTTCAAGGCGACGTTTATCGTGATGTCATGGGACAGCGTCCTGCAAACTATTGGTCTCCTGTCTACTGCGATTTTCCTGTGGGTCGGCGCTATGCAAGTGATTCACGGCAACTTGAGCGTGGGTGGTTTTGTTGCGTTTAGCTCACTCACTGCAATGGCATATGCAGGGATTTTGCGAGCGCTCGGAGTTTGGGACAACGTGCAGCTGGCTTCTGTCCTTCTGAATCGTTTGAATGACATCTTCGAACAGGAGCCGGAGCAGGGTCATGATCGCTCTCGACTTGTCCCCGTACGCAGCCTCGAAGGTCGCATCGAGTTGCGCGGAGTCAGTTTCAAGTATGGCGGACCTGAATCGCCGGACATCATAAAGGAGGTCACGCTCGATCTTTTACCGGGACGCACGGTGGCATTTGTGGGCCGCAGCGGAAGCGGCAAAACAACGCTCATCAAATTGATTGCGGGACTGCTTGAGCCTACGGAAGGCACAATCTTTTTCGACAATGTCGATTTGAGGACACTGAATTATCGCGACGTCCGACGGCACATCGGCACCGTTCTTCAGGATAACCACATGTTCAACGACACAATCGCGCGGAACATTTCATTTGGTGATCCTGAGCCAGACATCGATCGGGTGCTTGCAGCAGCTCAAGCTGCCGCAGCCCACGAGTTCATCACGCGGTTGCCGCTCGCTTACGAGACAAAAATTGGAGAATCAGGTCTTTCCCTGTCCGGCGGTCAGAAGCAACGCATAGCCATCGCGCGAGCGATCTATAACAATCCGCCGGTATTGATCTTTGACGAGGCAACGAGCGCGCTGGATACAGAGTCAGAACGCGCGATCCAGGACAACCTCGGCCGATTGCTTGCCGGCCGCACAACGATAGTGATCGCGCATCGTTTGAGCACCATTCGAGAAGCGCATTCTATCGTGGTGCTTGAAAAAGGAAGTATTGCCGAGATTGGCACCCATGATCAATTAATGGCTCAGCGTGGCTTGTACTACTACCTTTCGAGCCAGCAGCTCGGGATTTAAAAGACATCTCGATGAGCGCGCAATTAACTCAAAGTGACTCACTCGACACCGAACCTGAGTTACCACCACAGGAGCCGCCTCCGTGGATCATTCGCGGCACAGCCTGGCTGTTACTTGCGGCGTTTCTCTGTGCGTTGCTGCTCGCTATGGTAATGCGATTGCCGGAAACGGTCGATTGCCGCTTTGTTCTAATACCCGCAACGGGGGCTGATCCCATTCAGGCTCCACGCCAGGCGATAATTAGCCGCGTAGTGGTCGAGGAAGGACAACCGGTAAAAGCCGGCGACGACTTGTATGTTCTACGCTCTGATGAGATCGGCGGCTGGGATACACAGTTTCGCACGCTCAACGAAGACTTACGATCAAAGCAGGAAAGCCTCAATCGAAACGAGAGAGCTTTCGCTTCACAAGTTGGAATCAAAAGCGCGGAGATTGAACAGGCCAAAAGCGAGGTAAAGTTTCGCGAAAACCACGCCGAGACCAGCCGCGAGTTAGTTACACGCATGGAGAAACTAGCGAAGCAGGGCGGGGAATCGGAGATCGACCTTATAAAGCTGAAGCTGGATTTAGCTGGGTCGGAGAAAGATTTGAGCGTGGCTCAAAGGACATTGCAGCAGGTCACCCTTGATCGCGAGCGAATGGAAACGGAGCACGCTCGCCTGCGAGGTGAGGAACAAGCTGAAATTGAAAAGCTAAAGATGCGTACCGGCGCTCTGAAAACAGACCTGGAAAACGCTCAACACAATCTATTGACCGTTCGAAGTCCCTACGAGGGAGTGGTTATCTCAATGGACCAGCGAACTGCTGGCAGTTTTGTTCAGCAAGGACAAGTGCTTTGCCAGTTGGCGCCGAAAGGTTCGAAGCCGCGCGCTCGCTTGATGCTAAATGAAGCAGGTCTTCCCAGGCTCGCTGTGGCTCAGCGCGTCCGCTACTTTTTCGAAGCGTTTCCTTACCAACGTTACGGCACCATAACTGGAAAGGTAGAGTTGATCAGTCCATCGACTGTCACCACCACTGAAGGATCCCGCTTCGTTGCACTAGGATCGCTCGATCGCTATGAAATCTCTTCACCAGCAGGACAATCTCTGCCCCTGCGCGTTGGCATGAAGGGCGACGCGCACGTCATTGTCGGTAGCCGGACCCTAATTGAATATGCGTTTGAACCGATTCGGCGATTGCGTGAGAGCATAAAGCAATAACCACTGATGCAGGCTCGGCCATCCAAGTTAAGGCTCGAAAACCTAACTACGAGCAACGACGCCATGGCGCGTTGTCTGCAGTTGGCCGCGCTTGCCGCGAGATCAGACGTCCCGGTTGTGCTGCTGGGTGAGACCGGCACAGGTAAAACCTTGCTTGCGCAGGCCATTCATAATTCATCAGCGCGAGCAAATCGGCCATTCATCGCATTTAACGCCTCGGCAATCAGCGATACGTTGCTCGAGAGTCAGTTATTCGGCCACGAACGTGGAGCTTTTACCGGCGCACAACAGACCGTCAAAGGAAAGTTCGAACTCGCTAATGAAGGCACGCTTTTTTTAGATGAGATCTCAGAAATGAGTCCACTGGCACAGGTAAAGATTCTGCGCGTTCTGGAATACGGCGAGTTTGAGCGCCTCGGCTCCGAACGAATGCTCACTTCCAACGCGCGAATCATCTGCGCGTCCAACTGTTCTCTGCGAGAACGGGTGCGGCTCGGAAAACTTCGAGAAGACCTCTATCAGCGGCTCAATGGCCTTACACTGCTTATTCCACCGCTTCGAGAGCGGTTGGAGGAGTTGCCGGCATTAATTGCTGCGGAATTGCAAGCTGCCGGGGCTAAAGAAGGCAAAAACATTACGGCCATGCATCCTGAAGCGATGGAGAAGTTACTTCGGCATGAATGGCCCGGTAATCTGCGCGAGTTGAGTCACACGGTGCGGACTATGACTCTTTTTTGCAATAGTTCCGTCATTCTACCTGACCATGTCATTTTCCCTGCCGATCTTAAGCCTGATCGGGCGCCAACAGAAACTGACAAAGCAGCGCCCCTGCTCCCCGGCAATCATCAGGATGCTGACATGCGTGCTGACCTCTCACTCGAACATGCGATGCAACGGCACGTTCGATTCGTTTATGATCAAGCAAATAAGAACCAACGCCGTGCGGCACGATTACTTGGTATTTCTCGCTCGACTCTCTCCCGCTATCTGCGAGACATGCTTAAAATTAAAGCATCATTGGTCTAAATCTGAGGCGACAGGGCCAATAATGAAGTTGCGGTTTAGCTTAAGGACGAGTGGCCGTTTTGCCTGTTGACGAAATCGCTGGATGCATAAGTGCCTCTGATTCAACAATAAACGTAGAGATCATCTCTGCCTTTGTCCCTGTAGTCGACGACTTGGCACGGATGCTGATACTAGGAGGACAATAGGGTGAATACACCGAAAGAAAAAAAGAATGCGCCCGGCACGGAATCAGGGACTAAAACGCGCAAGCGCACGAAAGATAAATTGATTCGCCTGGACGATCTGATTCCAGAAAAGGACGTTAAGGGCGGGCGTCAATTACCTTTCGGTGTGACCGAGACAACACAACGAGAAACAACCCAAAATAAATAGTTAGGAATAAAATGGCACAGAGAAAAGAAACGAAGACGACAATTAAAGTCCGAGACCTGAAACCGAAAAAAGACGCCAAGGGCGGTGTGGCAACCAGCGTCAACACGAGCCGTAGCGTGCAGAGTCGCCAGATCCAGAGTCGCCAGCAGAACCAAGCTGACCTCCATATTTAAGGTCAAAATAAAAGAACCGCATTGTTGGTTCGATCCGCAGTGCGGCTTTGTATCTGTGATCCGAGTTTGATAAAAAAATGACCGCCCCCCACACCCGACGGGCGTAAGGGGCGGCTGTTCCCCCCAGAACAATCTTCGAAAACTTCGACGCTACTAAACGAGCTTCGAGTCAATGGCAACAAATTTTGCTCGGCTTCAACCGGGCCGTCCCGAGCAACGCTGGGTTGAAGTCCGGCGCGCCGTCAGCGGCTCAACAATCCTGCCCTTAAGCGCAAGCATCTCCGGCAGGTCTTGCGTGCGACTCTGCACCCGCCGTTCTTTCAATCTGCAGTAGATCTATCGTCGTTTGTATTGCCAGATATAGTCGCTGCTTTACAAAATGGCAGCGATGTTGGTTTACCAACCTTCTACGCGTCGGCCAATTGCGGCAGTGTTTCGTCGAACTGGAGATGCTGCCACCCGGTTCTGTGTGCATCGTGGAATTCATCCCGATGCGATTTCATATTTATCGATCGTTGCCGCGCTGATCGCCGCAATTTGTTTTTGGAAATCCGGCGCGAGACCTTGGCTACTGATCATTGCGCCGCTTTTTTGTTACTTGCGGCTCTGGTTCAACATGCTCGATGGTCTGGTCGCCTTCGCTGCAGGGAAGGCAAGCCGGCGTGGTGAGATCCTGAACGATCTACCCGATCGCGTTTCAGACATCGTGATTTTTGTCGGGATCGCGCACAGCGGCTTGATGAACCCGTTAATCGGGTACTGGACAGCAATTTTCGCGGTACTCACCGCGTACGTCGCTCTTCTGGGACAAGCGCTCGGTGCTCAACGCCAGTTTGGCGGTGTTATGTCGAAGCCTTGGCGCATGGTCGCGTTGAGTGTCGGCGCATGGCTCACGTTTTTTCTGCGCCCACAATCGTCCGCGGTTTTCACTATTTTGGATTGGACTTGTCTTGTAGTCATCGCTGGCTGTCTTGAAACAATCGTTGTTCGCTTGAAACGCATCACTGCTGCGCTGCAAGATAAGCGCTGATGTCGCCGCAGATCGCGCTACACGATCCTGTTTTCCGCGCTTATTTCTCGATCATTTTGCTTTCGCTCGTGATCGCCGGCGCAGTGCTTGGCTTTTTGCGATTCGTTTTGAAAAAGGAAACCGTTTCGATGTTCAGGACTTATTGGTCGTGGATTGTTATTGCTGGAATCGGTTTTTTTGTTCTTTTTCTAGGACGCGCCCCAACGATTGTTGGCGTCACGTTGCTTGCCATCTACGCTTTTAAGGAATTCGCGCGGGCATCTGGTTTGTATCGTGACTGGTGGATGACCGGTGCGGTTTATGCGGGAATTGTTACTGTCGGCATCTCCTCGCTCATTTCGGATCCGCATGGCGAAGAACACGGCGCGGGCTGCTACGGATTTTTTGTCGCTATGCCGGCGTTCGCAATCGCGTTGATCCTGCTCATTCCCATTTTGCACAATCGCGCTCGCGGCGAGCTGCAACGCATAGCGCTCGCCATTATTGGTTTTATTTACATCGGCTGGATGTTCGGCCACCTCGGATTTATCGCGAACGCTCGCAACGCTTATGGCTTCATTTGCTACATTATTTTTGCGACGGGGTTAACCGACGTTGCGGCGTTTACTTTCGGAAAAATTCTCGGCAGCCATCCCTTGCGCAGCGAAATTAGTCCAAATAAGACTTGGGAAGGCGCGTTTGGAGCGCTGGGCGTTGCCATGATTCTGCCCTGGCTTCTTCGCTTCTCCTTTCCATTTTTTGGTCCGTGGCAACTTATTCTGACTGGCTTGATCGTTGGAATTGGCGGACAACTCGGCGATCTTTCGATCAGCGTGATTAAGCGGGACATCGGAACCAAAGACATGGCTGCAACCATTCCCGGTCACGGCGGAATTCTGGATCGTATCGACAGTTTGGTTTATACGGCGCCATTGTTCATGCACATGGCGGGATACTATTATCCGTTCCGATGAAAAAACGGCTTTATGACTCGCTACGTGATGTCAATGAAGCGCCGATTGATCATCTGCGTCAGTTTCCTCGAGAGCGGGACATGGTTGTTTACGGACTGCGGTCGCTCGGCGCGTTAATCATTCGAGGGCTGCTATACGTCTACAACGATTTCAAAATTATTGGACACCAAAATCTGCGCACCAATCGCTCACTCGTCATCGTCGCAAATCATTGCAGCCATATCGACACGCTTTGTCTGCTTGCGGCATTGCCGCTGCGCAAATTACATCGCGCGTTTCCGGCGGCCGCGTCCGATTATTTTTTTCGTAGCGTTCCGCGACTTTGGGCTGCCGCGATACTCGTGAACGCGCTGCCATTTGCGAGACAAGCGCGCGTCCGACAAAGCCTGTCCCTTTGTCGGGAATTGCTCGCGAATCCCGGAACCATCCTGATTATTTTTCCGGAAGGTACAAGATCGACAACCGGCGAAATTGGCGAATTTAAATCAGGAATCGGCGCTGTTGTTGCGGGACGCGACGTTGCGGTCGTGCCGTGTTTCATCGACGGATCTTTTCAGGCATGGCCTAAAGGCAGACGCTTTCCGCGCGCGCGAAAAATTCGACTGGTTATTGGAACGCCTCGTAATTTTCGCGATCGCGGAACAGACAAGATCGATATCTGCGCGATTGCCGCCGAACTACGCAATGCAGTGAACCAATTGCGTCCGGCAAATGGAAGCCACTGAAAGAACTTTCACCAGTTGGGACGGTTCCGGGCTGTTTTATCGCTCGTGGATCCCAAAGAGGGCAACGAACAAAGCGCTGCTGCTTTTTCATCGTGGTCACGAACACTCAGGTCGTTGGGAAGAAACAGTCCATTCACTAGATCTCGACGATGTCGCAATCTTCGCGTGGGATGCACGCGGTCATGGGCGTTCGCCAGGAGATCGGGGCGCGGCAAACAGTCTTCACGACGTAGTCAAAGATGTTGATGCCTTTGTGCGTCACGTTTCGGAGAAGTTCGGCATCTCGATCGGAAACATCATCGTGCTGGCGCACAGTCTCGCCGCCGTCACCGTCACAGCCTGGGTCCACGATTACGCGCCGCCCATCCGCGCCATGATTTTGGCCACTGCCGCATTTCACGTGAAGCTGTACGTTCCATTCGCAATTCCGGCGCTGCGCATTCTTCGGCCGCGATTCGTGAAGAGTTATGTGAAATCGAAAATGCTCACGCATGATCGTGAGCAAGCCGCTCGCTACGATTCCGATCCACTCATCTTTCGGCAAATCGCGGTTAACGTGCTTCTAGACCTCCATGACACGTCGAAACGGTTACTTGCCGATGCGGCTGCGATTCAAACGCCAACGCTGATGATCGGCGCCGGAAAGGATTGGGTTGTGAATGTCAACGCACAGCAAAGTTTTTTCGATCGCCTTTCTTCAACTCACAAGCGCTTCGAGATTTTTCCCAACGCGCATCACGCCATCTTTCACGAGACGAATCGTCGCGACGTCATCGTACTTGTTCGCCACTTCGTTCGAGATTGCTTCGCAAAAGCCGCAACCTCAGCTTCGTTGGTACACGCCGACCAGAGCGGATACACCGCGCGAGAACATGAGTGGTTGAAGAACAATGGCAGCGCAAGGTTCGCAGTCGCTCGAAGTGGATTGAAACTTGCCGGTCGGTTGAGTCGCGGCATCGAGATCGGGTTGCGTTTTGGTTTCGATTCCGGTCTTTCGCTCGATTACGTCTACCAAAACGAACCGCACGGCTTGAGTATGCTTGGTCGCCTTATCGACAAATCCTACCTGAACAGCATCGGCTGGCGCGGCATTCGGGAACGCAAAGCGAATTTGAATAAAACTCTGCGCGATTTAATTCTGAAAGTTCACCGCGAGAATCGCCCGGTAAGAATTCTCGATATCGCCGCAGGTGCCGGCCGTTACGTCATCGAGACGATCCGCGAAACGCCGGAGATTCCGATTCGCGCCACGCTTTGCGATTACAAGCAGGAAAATATCGATGCGGTGCGTGCTCTGGCCGATGAATTAAATGTCAACGGCGCAGTGATTGCGCGCCGCGGCGACGCGTTCAATCGAGAGTCTCTCGCGGGAATTCAACCACGCGCGACGATAGGAATCGTTTCAGGTCTTTATGAATTGTTTCCCGCGAACGAGCCGGTTTTGAATTCGTTGCGCGGATTAGCCAATGCCATTGAGTCTGGCGGTTATCTCATTTACACCAATCAGCCGTGGCATCCGCAGCTCGCATTCATCGCACATGTGCTCGTTAATCGGGAAGGTGAACGTTGGATCATGCGTCGCCGAACGACCGCCGAAATGGACGAGCTCGTTGCCGCCGCCGGGTTCGAAAAGATCGATATGGAAATCGATCAGTGGGGAATGTTCACCGTTTCCGTCGCACGTTGTGGACGTTAAACGTAGCAAGGCACTCGTGGTTTCGGCCGGATTGTCCGTGCTGTTCCTATTGGTTTACGGCGGTTGCAACTGGATCACTGCGCGTCGCTTGAACGTCGGCACTTTTTATTTCGAATGGGAACGCAAGATCCCATTCCTGCCGTTGTTCATTTTGCCGTACATGTCGATCGATCTTTTCTTTGTTGTTGCGCCATTTCTTTGTCGGACCGATCGCGAATTGTACATCTTAGCTAAACGAATTGCAGCAGCGATTATGGTCGCTGGAATTTGTTTCCTCCTTTTTCCGCTGCGGTTTGCGTTTGCGCGACCGCACGCTGATGGCTGGGCCGGCGCGCTCTTCGATTGGTTTCGCGGAATGGACGGCCCGTACAATCTGCTCCCATCGCTTCATGCGGCATTCACGTTGATTCTGAGTAGATGTTTATTTTCGTCAGACGCGCGGTTTCCTTCGCCTGGCGACAATGAGCTGGTTCGTTCTCATCGCATTATCGCCAGTCTTCACGTATCAACATCATTTGATCGACATCGTCGGTGGTAGTGTTCTGGCCGGATATTGTTTCTATCTTTTTCACGAGTCTTCACACACGCCGGTTGTCACTAATCGGCGAATCGGTTCGTATTACGCAGCGGGAGCGGCGGTTGTCTTGATTACGGGGGGCATTTTCTGGCCCTGGGGAGTTTTGCTTCTCTGGCCAGCGATCGCTCTCGCCATCGTGGCCATCGCTTACTTCAAAGCGGGTCCAATCGTTTTTCGCAAGACTGAAGGAAAGTTGCCGTGGAGTACGCGGTTTGTGTTGGCGCCTTGCTTACTCGGTCAATATCTGTCGTTACTGTATTATCGAAGCCAATGTCGATCGTGGGACAAGGTCACACCACACGTCTGGGTTGGCGGCAAACTGGGGTCGCGGTCTGCGACGCAAGCTGTGTGTTCCGGAGTTGTCTCCGTGCTTGATTTGAGCGCTGAATTTTCCGAGGCGAAACCATTCCGCAAAATCAATTATCGAAATATTTCCGTGTTGGACCTTACTGCTCCCACCCAGTCGCAACTTGTAGAAATGAGTAAATTCATCGGGAATTACTCTCGCAACGGTGCCGTCTATGTTCACTGTAAGATCGGTTACTCGCGAAGCGCAGCAGCGGTAGCTGCTTATTTAATAATGAGTGGGAAAGTGAAGACCACGGAAGAAGCATTCGCGATGATTCGCCGTGTTCGACCGTCGGTTGTTATTCGACCGGAGGTGCGCTCGGCCGTGTCCGAATTCGAACATCGCGTTCATTTTTCTCCTCGTGACAAGGACGCTTTTGTTCTCGCGCTGGATGACGGCGCGCTTTCATAATCGCGACACTTTATGAATTATAACGAACTGATTCAGCTCTATTTCGAGCGATCCAATGCAATGCAGCAATATTGGAATCTGTACGTGGTTATCGTCGGCGGTGTCCTGGCCTTTTCGTCACTGCGTAAACAGCCGGCTGCGATTACTACCGCGTTGGTGTGCATTTTATTCGGGCTGTTCGCCTATGAAAATCTTAATGCGATGAAAGACACCACCGCGCAACGCTTCGCCACGGTTGATGCGATCAAACAATTTGATTCTGGCGCCGGCGCCGCTACTCCCTCGAAACAAGTGCGCGAGCTGCTGGAGCCGACTCTTACGCCAGCCACGTTCGGAAGTGTTAAAGCCACTCACATCATCAGCGACTTGCTTACGATCGCCGCGCTTTGCGCCATGGAATTGCGGCGGCGCAGATTGAGAAGCGCGTCGCCCGCGCAGTAACCAAGCGGACTACGGCAGGCGCCGTAGGATCTCAACCGCTTTGTCCGCAGGGTCAGCTCCGACCTGGTTCATGCCTATGAAAATGGCTGCGTCCTTGGTCGGATTAATTGCGATCACGGTGCCGAAGCCTGATGTTCCTCCGTTCTTCACAATCACGGGATGCAGGTTCGGATTGCCTCCGCCCATATTGTTTATCCAAGCCATAGCCTGCTTGTTGCCATTCTGGTTCGTGTAGATCGGCTTCTGCGCCAGCTGCATCGCCGCAATCAATTCAGCGGAAACCGGTCTCCCATTCACTTCGTTGTGACCAAGATTGGCTTCGCCAAAGCTGATCATGTCGTGTGCCGTTGAGCGCAGTCCGCCGGCAGCGTACCAGGCGAAGACCGGCCAGCGCGGCGCATCCTGACCTGTGCGAGTATGTCCTTGTGCCAGGCGCCTCTGCTGTTCAGGCGTCGGCCGCAGCGTCGTATCGCTCATGCCCAGCGGCTGGAGAATTTCGGAATTCACCTGATCTTCCCAAGTTTTGCCGGTCGCCGTCGCGACCAGATAGCTCAGCAGTCCGATTCCGGCGTTGGAATATTTATAAGGCGCGGGCAATTGCGTCCTGGGTTCGTAGTTCGAAGCCCAGCTGAGAAAGTCTTTTACCGTATAGGAATTAATGCTTTGTCGTTCGAGTCCGCGTGGCAGGTTTGTCGGATCGTCCGGCATTCCCGAGGTGAAGTCCGCCAGCTCCAGCGGGGTTAGTTGCTGCGCCCGGAGCGTGTAGCCGTTAGGCATGTATTTCTGAGCGGAAGCATCAGGTACGATTTGGTTGCGGTTGATGGCTAGCGCAAAAAGCGTGGTAGTGAAGGTCTTGGTGCACGAGCCGATCTCCACCAGCGTTTCGCGCGTGAACGGCGCGCCCGCGTCTGTAGCCTTTCCATAGGGGAAGAAGTAGCGATGGCTGTGCAACGAAACGGCGACGATTGTTCCGAGAAAAGGAGATCGCTTCCATGGATGGCCACCGGCCGTACGTTGTTCTTGAGCCAAGTATGGCTGCATGATGCCGTCGACTATTCTCCTGACCATCGGCTCCTCGCCACCCGCGTTCGGCTGTGAAATCTGATCGGCCCCGGAACGCGCTTCCTGCGCGGCAACTTTCGCCGCCGCGAAAACCGCGAGTATAAAGATCAGGCCGAAACGACTGGCAATGCGATGCATAATATCTTCTTCGGACAATTACTTATCCGCGAAACGACGACTTTTAATTTCGACCGCAATTGTTAGCAAGACTTTCCACCTTGTGAGCCAAGGAGCAGCGGTAACGCTCGTCGATTATGGAACACTCCACATCGCAAAAGAAGTCGCGACAACGATCAACTTCGAATCAGCCGAATGTCATCGCTGAGCTTGAGTGGATGATTCACAGTTGTTGGAATTCGGAACCGAGCATCTGCCTATCTGTCGCGATCTTGAGAATACGCGTCCGGAGCGCGGCACGAAATCCCGCTTGGTCTTCTAACCCTCGCCGGAGAGATTTATCGTAGTTGCAATAAACTTTTCCCTGAAGATTACTGGGCCACGGCTCGTTCTTTGGCTTCAGGATGATTAGCGCGCCTGATTCGCCCTTATACATGCGCGAGCGCGCGATTGGCACTCATCGGTGACCTTTGTTATCAGATTTCTGACAAATGCCCATCGCCGGTCTTGCCGCACAGGTACGGTAGATTTACCCCTCTTGCTCCAAGGCGACGAGACATAGATCTCGATAGGTTTTTGTGTACGGAGTCCGTGTTCTCCACGTTCTCGATGACCTCAATTATGAGCCGTGCGCGAACCCCGCGCGTACGTCTATTGTCGGTGTGACTTGGAGCAACGATCGACGGAACAGGAACAAAATTAGTATCGTTTCTTTCGATTGCCTCTGCGGCTTCGAGAAGCGGGCGAGGACGAGGACGCTCGGCGAGTTGGCGATTTGTTGCGTGATTTTGCCGAGGTCGATCGGGTCAAAGGTCCCCCTTTGGTTGAGCTGCGAGAACAGCTAACATTTTTGCGCGAGCGTTTGCCCTGCGCTTTGCTCAATTGCCGCTTCGCGGTTCCTTTCGCGCTTTTCGCCTTCCTAACGATCTTCCTGACAGTTCTGGCACCCGCCCGTGTTACACCTCGATCCTTGGAAGCTTTTCCCGCAACAGCACCCGCCACTCCACCTACAATTGCGCCAATGGGTCCCGCGATACTACCGACTGCTGCTCCCGCAACGGCGCCAACCGTCTGTTTTGGGATCGGTGGAATTTCGATATTCTCGGAGGATTGTGACGTTCCTTCCTTCTGCTGATCTGAATTGGGGGTACTCATAGAGGTTCGTAGTGGTTTGATTGCAGTACAGATATAATCGCTTCGGAGCCGGCAAAAAGTTGTAAGACGCAACAATCACCGGGCATCGCGGCCATGCGGGAGAATTTTACTAATTGGGGCGGCGCGTTAGCTTCTTTGTCCAGGACGCCCACATCAATGAGCTTTTTCCCAGGGAATAACCACGGCAGGCGTAGGTTACATTCCAAATGTCCAGTCACGTTGCCATTTGGATCCAATTCAAATTTCTGTAAACGGAGCAACCATGTGACACATCTATGGCAAAGAAGAAACGTCAGTTAAAACGTCGGAGCGCACGGTCAGTCGGTTCTAAAAAGCGAAAACGAAAGAAGTCAGCGAAACCGAAACTGACTTTGAAACAACGGCTGGCGCGTGCGCGGAAACTGGAGGCATTAGATGCAGGGAAACCTCTTTTTAAGGTCTCGCGAGAAAGAGCGCTGAAATCTTCGCCACAGACGCGAGGCACTCCCTCTACAGTAATTGCTGACTCTGTTGGCCGATGGGAGAAAAACGCGCGCAATCTCCCAGCGGATGTGAAAACGGTGCAACGGCTTTTGCAAACAGCAGCACAAAAATTAGTGGCTCCTCAGTTGGACCCGAAAGGCATTGATGGAAAAATTGCGCAACCGCCCGCGAAATCGAACACGGTTGCTGCTATCGAAGCCTTTCAGAGCCGTTTCAATATTTCGATTGATGGAGTGATTGAGCCCGACGATCAAACATGGCAGGCGCTCCTGCAGGCTGGCAGTCCAGTTGCGGACTCCTCTCATCCATTCCGAAATGATGATTTTCCGCAGACGTACATACAGCAAATTTCAGTGAGCCTGGACGACCCCGATCATTCGCTCACCCTTACCTGGACCGGGCCGAAGGCTGATAGTCAGCAGACAGGGCCGTTCCGGACTTCACCGGGTGCAGGATTAAAAGGTCTCAATTGCGATAATGATTCCACAAGTCGGCGGTCCGGATCCAAATGTACTCCGAAAGGAACGCGGGCAGTAGAAGGCTTCCAACGAAGGCTTAACAGCGAACCTCGTGCTACGTACGTGACGTGGTTTATGCAAAGCCGAGGCATTGCGCTTCATTATTTCCCAAGTGTGCCCGAGTATGCAGCTTCCCACGGTTGTGTACGCATTGAGTTAGAAGCTGTGGCTCGACTTGTTCAGGACAACTCACTTGTGGGTGATACACAAGTTGTAGTGAGTGGAACCTGGACCAAGCCGCCGAAGCAATGGGACTAACTGCTTAGGTGCTAAGCTTTCGGGCAGCGAACCTGCCACTGATTCAATCGGGAAGTCGGATCGACCAGATCCATCCGACGCATAAACGGAATACCATCCGATCTTTTCTTTGATCTATATGCATCGGTAATTGTTAGCGGTCCCGATGCAGTCTTGTCGTACAACTCCAGGTGCAACATATCGCTTGGGACTTGAATCCCAATCAAATGCCCGACCTTTGCGATTTGCTGTCCTCCGTGGATCCTGTCGCCTTCCTTCACAGTTGTTGTTTTCTGGATCTCTCCATAACGCGCTAGGACCGCGCCGTGGTCGACCTCCAAAGCAAAGGTTTGGCAATAAAACGGGTACGGTCCACGTGTGACGGTGCCGTCGGCGATCGCATAAATCCAGGTGCCTTTCTCAAAATACAAGTCGCAGCCAGCATGCGCGCGGCGGCCATTGTTCCGGTTAGAACCAAAGGCACGCGGCGAATGAGTCCAATCTGACGCGGGCAGCGAAGGAAAGGGGAAGAAGAATTCTCCGCCATTGTCGGAAACCTCCGGCTGACTCGGCGGCTCGTGGACTTCCGGTGTTTGGCCTATAGCATCCAAAAGCGCATGCCATGTCTGGCTATCCGGCTTAATCAAGCCATCCACCGAACTGGTGTAACGACCTTGAAACGCTTCAATTGCCGCAACTGTGTTCGAACTTACAGGCGGACGTGCGATTTTTCCATCAACTCCTTTCGGATCAAGTTGGGGAATCTGTAAAGCGTGTGCAGCCGTTTCCAAAACGCGCTGCACTACTTCTACATCGGCTGGCCAGTTGCGCGCTCGACGTTCCCAACGCCCGACGGATGCCGAGAGATTGGAGCTCATATTAACAAACGCGGTAGTATTCTTGTTAACTACCTCCGGCAGCTTGCAGCAGTGCCTGCCACGTCTGGCTGTCGGGCTCAATCAATCCATCAATCGAAATGTTTGAACGACTCTGAAAAGCTTCGATTGCATTGACTGTATTCGAGTTACGAGGCGGCCGCGCAATTTTCCCATCCACCCCCTTGGGATCTAGTTGCGGAGCTTGTAATTTTTGTGCTGCTGTTTGCAAGAGGCTTTGCACTGTCTCTACGTCCGCTGGAAGATTGCCCGCGCCTTTTTCCCAGCGACCCACAGAACCGGTAATTACTGCCGGGGAAGTGCTGCCGACATTGCCAGAGCCAGGCGTGGTTTCGGTCCCCTGCGCGTGATCGTCTGCTGCACCGATAGCGGCGCTTACATTCGCATCCAAAAAAAGCCCGTTACCCTTACGGCCACTCAGATTGGTTACGGCTTGGTCCACGTTATTCTTCATGGTATTGAAGTCAGTGGACGTAAAGAGGAGCTCGCTCAGGTACCACTGAGCAACTTCCGGCTTTTGTAGCTCTTTCTGCAGATCGAGAAGCCGGTCGTAAGTCTTGGAATCCATGTGGCTGATTTTTTCGAGCAAATGATTAGTCTTGGCCAAATTGCCACTGATCAGGCCGGCATCGTTATCTTTCATGATCATCCGATTGACCAGAACTGCGCCGTCAGGGACCTGTTTCAACTGTTCGGCAGCTTTTGCAGGGTCGGCCTTTTTGCTCTCGCTTTTCACAACGCCATTGTCGATCCAGAGGTAGACCTTTTCCGAATGCATGTTGCCACTGAACCGATCAGCCTGGCTCATGATGTAGTCCATCAACACCATGTCGGAGAGATCTCTTATCTGTACAATTTGCTGGACGGCATCCTGATTGAGCTTACCAGCGGCGTCTTTGTAGTTTAGTTTAAGCGGGCTTGAGCTGGTTACTCTTGCAAACTCGGACGAAGCTGCAAAGGCGCTGGCGCCCCCGAGATCGCTCAAATGAGGATAACTTTGTTCTCCGGTAGGATTCGCTTGTAACACGCCATAAAGCTGTTTCCCATCCTTTGTGTAGAGTGCGGGATTACTGTGGGCGTCATCCAAGGCTCTCAGTTCCGTCCACTGTGTTCGGTTGTTTGATCCGGTTGCTTTTGCCTTACCCAAATCAGCCAGAGGCTTATGCGACTCCACATCCATCGTTCGAACGATGGCGGGCTCGACATGACCCGCATCAAGGAATCGCGAGAGATGGTAGTAGCCGATAATCGATGGGCTATAAGTGAAATGAGTCGGAATCGTCTGTTTATATTTCGCTATCAACTTTCCCTGGCCGGAATCGCTCTTTCCTGAATGCGCGGAGGCATAACTGAGACGGCTCACCCCAGCGGGTAACTTGATTGCGTGAACATTTAGTCCTGGTGAAGTGCTGTAGGTCTTCGGAATCAAAACAATATCCAGGTCATCCTTTGTTTTGCCGTTATAAAAATCTATCGCAGCAAGTTCCTTTTCCTTTTCGATGTCCTTTTGACTGTAGATTTCCGGGTGTCCTGGAAAAGTCGATGGCCGGGTGGCAAGCTCGATGGTTCCGTTCGGAGCCGTGTGTTCGGTGATTTCCTTTGCACGAGGCACGCCAGAGTCTTGCGGCATCGGATCAACCGTTGGACTCGGCGTCGGTGTGGGAGTCGGCGGGATGTTCTCTGAAGGTGGCGGCATTGTGCCAGGCGAGGCGGTCGATTGAGCAGCTTCTACCTCCTTCGCGTAGAGCTTCTTCATCGTTCCTTCAAAATCCAAATCGACCAGAATATCCTTGGCGTCGACTCGACTCTTCAGTGACGAAGCCTGCTTAAGGAGACTCGCTTTTAACTTGTCATAGTTATCCCCTGAAACATGAACAACGTTAACAAAGTAATCCTTTATCTTCGCATCCGATCCCGGTTCACTGTCCTGCATTAGACCTGCCAACCATTGTAACCGGTCATAGATCGTCTTATCGACGTGGTGGGCTTCGTTAAGAATCGGAGTAACAGAGATGGAATTCATTCCCCACATCATTCCATCGTCGTTATCCTTGTACATGATTCGCTTTAACGCAAAAATCGGGCTGACAGCGTCGGCTTTGTCCTTATCACTTAGTTTATCGTCCCATTTTACTTTACCGTCGCGGTTCACGTAATGCTGCAACTGCTCGACGCTGATGTTGCCGAGACGATCGACCTGACGAAAAATTGAATCGAGGATTACTCCTCGAATCAGATCTTGCGCGAGTGCCAGATCTTGAAGGCACTTCGGGTCGTTTAAATTTAGAATGTTTGCTACTGATGACTTTGAAGAGAGGACCTTGTAAAAGCTGTGCCCTCTAATCGCACCAACGGTCCAGTAGTCTTCGGGGCTGCTGTCTTCTCCCCGGGGATTCTGCGCCAGCGACCCATAGACCGTTTTTCCATCAGGCAAAATCAGTTTTGAGCTGCCGGAGTTGGCCATAGCTCGCAGTTCGGCCCAGGCCTCAGTGCAACTCGGATGGCCGGTCGTTCGGGCTTGGTCTCCGACTTTTTGGAATTCCTGGAGATCCATAGTCCGATACGTTGCGGGCGGCACTTCAACCAGGTGACCGAGAAGACGAGACATATGGAAACAAGCGAGCCCGGACTGAGCCATGGTTCCGGCCTTGAACTTCGCAATTTTTTCGCCTGACCTCTTGTTACTATACTTTTTCGTAACGCCTGAGCGGTAGGGGCCTTCGGTTTTTTCGAATGTCTCCTTAGTCAGCGTAGGAGGAAGCTGATAAATTTCGATTCCGGCGGAAGTGTTATGAAGTTTTGGAACAACACCCACGCTTTCCGGGCCGCTCGAAGCGTAAAAATCGAGACTGCCAAGCTCGTCAATTTTATTCTTATCATGTTTCGTGAACCAGTCGTTCGAGCTTGAGAGAGGCTCTTTTTCTTTCAGCTTCACATCGGGAGGAGTGAACGGAAATGCAGCAAGCCGCTGGGCTACTTCCGCGGCGCCTGTAGGCGTCGAGTGTTCGAGCACAGCTGGATTTCCCAAGGGAAGCGACTCGTCTCCTCCATTCATCGTTTTAATCCTCCACCTGCCCGGTCAGAACGATTCTCTTACAAGGATGTCTCGACGACCAGCAAAAAATAGCAAGATTTTAGAACACGTCTGCGTAACCGCAGATTCGCGCGAACAAATCAGAGCTTATGCCGAGAAGAATGGTACGTCAGCTTTCACGGCGGCGAAGAGGCTATTTCCTTAAACAATATTCACGTTTATTCGACTGACGGGAAGAGATTACGAAAGGCTTTGAATAAGAAGAGTCTTCCTGCGGGGATCAAACTTCGTGAGCTCCGTGGATTCGTATTTGGCCCGGATCGACAATCTGTATGTCGTCAATGCCTATTTCGAAGTACAGCGAAATCTTAAAGTTCAACGGCACCGTCAACGAGAAGGGACAACATGATTTCGCTGAGGTCTTCGTAAAGCGCCATGCTGAGATAAATCCCGGAATCGATCATCCGTTTAATCTGGCATTTGATTCTGAGGGCGACCTCTACGTTTCGAGTCAAAACACGAATCTCATTGCGAGATATCACGGTCCCGCGAGCAGAACAGGTAAACCAGGAACGCCGATGCCTCTTCCCGAGAGCCTGCATTTGGAAAAAGCGAATTTTCCGCCCGGAACGTTTCGTTCCATCGGCTAAGCTTGCATCGAATGGTCTGCTGGAAGTCAGAGCAGTGATTTTTGCGCCAAATAACGAGATGTTTGTCGCGGATCGGGCTGCCGATTGCGTACGAATTTACGAGGCTCGCACGGGCCGCCATTTGCGAAACCTGGGTCCGCAAAGCGAACAACTTGATAGGCCCATCCATCTGCTGCTTAGCCCCGACGGTCGCTATCTTCTCATCGGAAGCGGCGGCAAGGATTCGATTCTGCGACATGATCTTCAGCACAGCTCCACGACCGTGTTTGTCGAGCCAAAGTCCGCCGGCCTTGATGGTCCAGCAGGAATGGCATTTGGCGACGACGGTTTTCTCTACGTTGCTAGTCGCAATTCAAAAGAAGTTCTTCGTTACAGAGAGATCGACGGGCGACCACACGGCAAGCCTTTCATCAACGACTTGGCCGATAACCCGGAGTTTTTGATGCTCGTGGCGCATTGAGTTTTTGTAGCACCCGTTCAATCAACGTCGATCCGCCGCGCTCCATGGGATTGACTACGACCGCGAAATTTGGCATGAACCAATCCCATGAAGAACCAGGTCACAATCGTATTGCTCGTCGCCTCTTTGGTTTTGGGCAGCTGCGCCTCTGTAAACACGGCACACACTCCGCCCGACGGTAGCGCTGAAAGGAATGCCATACTCCAGGCAGTTCATTACGCATTAGCGCGTCAAGGCCGAAAAAACCTTGTGCTGGATGTTCCGTACCTCAAGGTCCACAACGGGTGGGCCTGGATACAGATCAACCCTAAATCAGCAGACGGGCGGCAACATTACGAGTCGCAGTCCGGACTTCTGCAACAAACGGCGAACAAATGGATGCTATTGGAGTGGATGCCCGCTGAGGAAGGAACCGACTACACAAAGTATTTCCAAAAGCTCAAAGCCAAATATCCCTCGGCACCGTCTGATATTTTCCCTCAGTAATCGGCGCCAGGTAATCTTCGTTTGCTCAGTTAGTTGGCGACTCTGTACCGATCGTCAACGGTCGCCGCTTTGGCAGCACCATCTGCGCCCTGTCAGACCTCAGGTGCGTTTTACTCACCTCATCTGAACACTTGGCTTCGTGTCAGATGTTAGGGCGGACCATGAACGGGCTGTGCTCGATCGGTTCGGAGGCGTAGAGCCTCTTAATCGCTGGGTTCGCGTCGCCACTCTGCGCGAGTGAATGGTTCTCGCCGATAAACGGTTAGGCGCATGACTTTGCGTCCTTAAGTCACCGCTGAAAACGTTTCAATACACCCGCTTTTTTAGACTCAGCTTGTGCATATCTTCTCTCAGACACGCACTAACGTACTATCGTGATGAGGAGGGCAGACGGTTTATGAGCGGTTTCTTCGAAGAGTTACAGCGGCGCAAAGTTTATCGCGTAGCAGCCGCTTATGTCATCGCTGCCGGATTCATCATTCAAGTTGGTTCTGCGGTTATTCCGGCATGGGAATTGCCGAACTGGACGTTGCGTCTTGTCATCGTGCTTTTGCTGATAGGTTTTCCGGTCGCGCTCATCCTCGCCTGGGCTTACGACGTGACAGCGGAAGGAATTCAAACCACCCCAAAAAGTCCTGGCGGCCACCGACGCCGCAATGTTGCTCTTCTCGTTATCGCCGGCGTGGTAATTTCTATCGCTGCAGGATTTTTTCTCCTGCCGCGCGCGTCGGCGCGCAAGGTCGACAAGTCGATCGCGGTGCTCCCATTCGAAAATCTTAGCGCTGACAAGGAAAACACCTATTTCGCCGAGGGCATTCAGAACGAGATCCTGACAAAATTAGCCACGGTTAGGGATCTCAAAGTCATCTCGCGAACATCGACGGCGAAGTACCAGAGCAAGCCGGACAATTTAAAGACCGTCGCGCAAGAGCTCGGTGTTTCCACCATCCTGGAGGGCACAGTGCAGAGAGCTGGCGACAAAGTTCGAGTCAATGTGCAGTTGATCGATGCGCGCGCCGATGCGCATCTCTGGGCGAAAAGTTATGATCGTGATTTCAAAGATGTGTTGTCGGTTGAGAGCGAGGTTGCAGCGCAAATTGCCGATGCCTTGAAGGCGAACCTTTCACCGGTCGAATCGCATGTCCTGGCCGCGGCCCGGACAGAGAATGCCGAAGCTTATGATCTTTTTCTGCGCGGCCAGTATGAGTTTCACCAGGCGGAGAGCAGTCTGAGTGCGGCCGACTACGATCGTGCCGACGCTTTTTACCGGCAGGCCCTGGCAGTCGACCCGAACTTTGCCGAAGCCGCCGCGGAGCTCGCACGCAGTCGATTATCTCGCCACTGGTTCGTCTCGCCTTTGACGCCGGCGGAATTAGAAGACGTAAAGTCGCTCGTTGACCGCGCTTTGGCGCTCTCTCCAAATTCTCCGGAGGCGCACTTTGCGTTGGGATTGTTTTTTTATTGGGGTCATCGCCAATACGAGAATGCGCTGGCAGAGTTCAATCGCACTTTGGAACTGCAGCCTAACAACGCTGACGCGCGGGCTTTTTGCGCGTGGGTTTATCGCCGGCGCGGTGAATGGGAGCGCTCGTTGGCCGATTCTCAACGAGCAGAGGAACTCGATCCGCGCGACGCCAGCATCCCGACCAATATAGGAGTGACCTGCTATGCGTTGCGTTTATGGAAAGACGCTGAGCGTGCCGAATTGCGAGCTCTTGCCATCGATCCGCACAACACACAGGCAGCGATGTTCCTTGTGCTCCTTCGTCTCACAATGACGGGCGATGTTGCGTCGGCCCGGCGAGCACTCGAAAATTTTCCAGAGGTAATCAAAGGCCTCCCCGGCGGCGCCGGCGGTCCTCGCGGCGCTACCGGAGCCGGCGACATTACTGCAGTCATTGGCTGGCCGGCTTACCTCGACGTGACAGACAGGCGTTTTAGCGATGCTACTCAAGCTGTCGAGAAAAGAGTGGTTAACGATGAGCGCGCGCATCTTCAACAGCTTGCCGGGCGTATCGTCGTTCATCTGTTGGCGGGAGAACCGGAGGCAGCCAGATCAATAGCAGCAGAAGCTCTACCTTTGCTCGAGTCCAGATTTAGGGAACGCCCGGACGACACTTTCGCGATGACTGAACTGTCCTGGGTTTACCTCGCGTTGGGACGCAATGCCGACGCGCTACGCCTTTCCAGACAAGCAGCGGACACCATCTCCCTCGAAAAGGATGCTCTGGCGGGCGCAACTTTTCAGATCGGGCTCGCGGAAATCGAAGCACGCGCCGGCTCGCCTGAGGAGGCTGTGAAAAGACTTCGACGGTTGCTCGCAATCCCAGCGGGCGGGGCAGCGTCAATTGCTGCTTTGAAGATGGATCCGGTTTGGGATCCGCTCCGTAACCGTCCTGATTTCCAGCAGCTGCTCTCAGCTCCGGAGCAGATTGGGCCTAACAAGTAGTTGAGGTAAATTTTTTCTCTGCGGTTGGGGCGAGTATGTCATCTGCCAGTTGACTCCGGCGCTGTCTCTCGTAGAGTTCGCCGCTCGCCTGCTTCGGGCAGCCTCCCGTCAATGAATAAGATTCGTAACATCGCCATTATTGCGCACGTCGATCACGGCAAGACGACGCTTGTCGATCAATTGCTGCGCCAATCGGGTACGTTTCGTTCCAATCAACAGATCGAAGAGCGCGTGATGGATTCCATGGATCTAGAGCGTGAAAAAGGAATCACCATTCGCGCCAAGAATGCGGCTTTTCAGTGGAACGATTACCGAATCAACATCGTCGATACACCCGGCCACGCCGATTTCGGCGGCGAAGTGGAGCGCATCATGAAAATGGTGGACGGCGTACTTCTGGTTGTCGACGCCAACGATGGACCACAGGCGCAGACGCGCTTTGTGTTGCGCAAGGCGCTTGAAAATAAACTCAAGGCAGTCGTCGTAATTAACAAGATCGACAGAGAAAACGCGCGGCCTCATCAAGTCGTCGACATGGTTTTCGATCTCTTCGTTGAACTAAAGGCCACCGACGAGCAGCTCGATTTTCCAATTATTTACACTAGCGCGAAGAACGGTGTCGCCATGCGTGAGCTGCAGGAAAAAAACGAAGATATGACGCCGCTGTTTCAGGCAATCGTGGAACATGTGCCGCCGCCAAACGTCTCAAGCCAGCCGTTTTTCCAAATGCTCGTCTCGAATCTGCATTACAGCGATTATCTTGGTCGGATCGCACTCGGTCGCATCGTGAGTGGTCGCGTTGCCGTCGGCGATTCTATTGTATGTATTCACCGAGACGGACGCTCTGAACGAACGACCGTCACCGCTCTGTTCAGCTACGCAGGATTAGAGCAAGTCGAAATAAAAGAGGCAACAGCCGGCGATATCGTCGGGCTAACTGGCTGTGAGGACGTTTACATCGGCGAGACGCTGACTGATCGTGAAGAGCGCGAGCCACTTCAATTCGTTGATATCGATCCGCCGACGATTCGCATGCATATTTTGGTTAACGATTCGCCATTTGCAGGGCGCGAAGGAAAATTCGTGACTGCGCGACATGTTCGCGAGCGACTGGTTCGAGAAACCCAGGGCAACGTTTCGCTTCAAGTCAACGATACCGAAACCGCAGGCGCATTTGAGATCCATGCTCGCGGCGAAATGCAAATCGCTATCCTGGTGGAGCAGATGCGGCGCGAAGGCTATGAACTAATGATCTCGCGGCCCGAAGTGATTCTTAGACGAGCTGAAGATGGCGCGCTGCTCGAGCCGATCGAAAATCTATATGTCGATCTACCGAACGAAAATCTGGGCGACATCTTGCAATCCATCGCCAATCGTAAGGGCGAGATTCTCGCCATACATCATCACGCTTCACGCGTATCAATCGAGGCGATTGTTCCGACGCGCGGTTTAATTGGATTCGAGACTGATTTCGTGAATCAGACCCGCGGTGAAGGAATAATGAGTCATCTCTTTCGCGAATACGCGCCGTTCAAAGGCGACATGGGCGGTCGCGGACGCGGTGTGATGGTTTCGATGGAGCCCGGCGTCAGCACTGCTTACGCACTCAACAACATTCAGGAGCGCGGCCGCCTTTTCATCGGCCCGCAGGAGGATGTTTACGAAGGAATGATCGTCGGCGAAAACAGGCGTCCTGAAGATTTGCCAGTGAATCCGTGCAAGGAAAAGCACCTGACCAACATGCGCAGCCAAGGTGACGGCAAGGGCATCCAACTTGAAGGAGTTCTGCGAATGAGTTTGGAGCGCGCCATCGAGTACATCGACACGGATGAGTACGTCGAGGCGACACCAAAATCGCTGCGCTTGCGCAAGCGCATTCTGGACGCGACCGCACGCAAACGAGCCGCTGCATAGCGATCGTGCACAAGCCGGGCCACGCAGGTTCCCGCGTTCCAGGCGATCGGGACCCTTAATGCTGCGCGTTATTATCGTCGGGATTCCAAAGACGCTTACGGAAATATTCTCTCCAGTTCTTTGGAAGTGAAGGTAGTTCGCTGATGCGACCCAACAGATCCTAATTCCCTGCATCTCCGCGATAAAGATTCACAACTTCAGCGACGGGAATGTACCGCCAGCATAGCTACCACAAAGCTTGAACGTACCAAACTCAGATCAGGCGAATCTATCGAAGAGTTGCCGCCGCGGCACTCGTGGCGCCCGATTCAGCTTTTATGAAATCAAGCACGCGGGATAAAGTCGAAGGCGCTTTCAAGAAAGTGAAAGGCAAAGTGGAAGAAGAGACTGGAAAGGCCACAAGGAATCGCGATTTGCGCGATCGGGGAACGGCCGAGAAAACAGGCGGGAAAGTGCAGCATAAAATCGGCGACGTCAAGAAGGTCTTCGGACAGTAGTCATGGCTTGAGAAAGGGCGACAACAAAGGCGCACACTTGGAGGGCGAGAAGTCGAAAGCTGGCTAAGAGCGCGGCGCGAGCTAATTTGTCTGATGAAAAGAATTACCTTAGCCGCTCTGGTGTGTACTTTGCTAGTCGGTCTCACGGCGGGCTGCAACCGAAACGCGCTTACGGGTTCGAAGTTAACCCTGGACAACTACAACCAAGTGACGACTGGCATGTCGAAAGCACAGGTAGAACGAATAATGGGCCCGCCCACTACCACTGAGACTAAGGATATGTTGATTTTCAAGAAAACGACCTATCGCTACGAAGAAGGTCACAAGTTTGTGCTTTTCACTTTTAAGAATGACGAACTCGATACCAAAGAAGGGAATCTCGGGTACTCGCTAATTCTCGCAGCAGGTTTTGAATGTGATTCTACCGGAACGACGCGAGGAGCACGACGAGAGTGCTTTAAGCACTGGCAAAGGTAGCAGCGTCCGCTACGACTAAACTGCAATGGCAAGATAGCAGCCATTCGGCCCATCAGCGGCGGCGTAGAAAGAAAAGAAGGGCCAACGAAAAACAGACAATCGCAATTATCAGCATGACGATCCCCACACGTCGATTGGCGGCGCTGTCCCAAATTATGCCAATCATTGCCATCGCCGGGAAAAGCATTTGAGTGGGGCCATTGTGTGCCGTGCCTTGCGAAATTGTGCGTGACATTTGCACGATACGTCAATTTTTTCGACAAATCTCAACTGTACGTTCGGGTTTCGGGTGGAGCGGCGCAGAAAATCCAGCTGATCGCAGAATTCCCCGATGTCATCGGTTGTCATTGCGCCGATTGAGGAGAGCGCATCCGAATAACTGACCGAGGCGCGTCCGCCAACCAGGACTTTTGTGCCAGTGGGGAGAAAACGACGTAAACTAATCAGCTCTTCCGCCAATTTCGGATCATCATCCGGATAAACAATACTCAAGGCTACAGCCAGAGCTCCGGTTTGCGTGGCGGCGCCTGCAATTTCAGCCGCGGGCAAACTCGCGCCCAAATACGTCGTCTGCCAGCCAACTTGAGCGGCGGCATCCCGGGCAATCACTGCGCCGAGCTCGTGGAGCTGGCCAGCCGGAGTTCCAACTACCAAATGCGGCGCATCGGCTCTGCCGGAAAACTGGGAAGACAAATGTCCGAGAAAAGTCTTCACGGCAGCGGTCAAAAAGTGTTCGTGCGCAGCGGACAGTTTTCCAGAACGCCACTGTTCACCCACTGCGCGCGCTAACGGTGAGATTACCTGAATAAGCAACCCTTGATGTCCAAGGGAAACCACCGCCGTCTGCAAAGCTTTGTTCAATGCGCTCGAGTCGAAAACGGCTATGGCATCAAGCGCCGCTTTCTGAAAGGATCCCGCCGGCGAAAACAATTTTTTCGGCGAACGCTCTGCTGACTCCGATTGCGATCTCGTTATTAGACGCTGCAATTGTTTCAGCGGAAGAGCCGCGATGTTCCCGATGCTGTGGCCCGCTGCCGTCGCAGTTCGCAGATAATTCAGGCGCGTGATGTCTGCGTCCGAATAGAGCCGGCGATTGGTTGTCGTTCGCGGCGGGGAGACCGCACCATATCGCTTTTCCCACATTCGAAGGAGATGGACCGAGAGCCCGGTCATTCTGGCGGCTGTTTTGATCGAGTATCTCGGCGGTGGCATTCTAACCTATACAAAAATTACACAGAAATAGAATTACACAAGTCGGACACTGAATTCCGCTAGATAAACATTCCAAAGAAGGAATGTGATACAAATATTTGACCACACGGTTGACAATCGATACAAAAGCTATACAGGATTGCTTATGCTTAATCGAATTGATCGCCCATTTCTGTTTGCAGCTGTCATCAGCCTTGTCGTCAGTGTCATTCTCTGGTTTCTCGTGAACCGCGAGTACGGCGTTTTCGTCGGGCTCTGGGTTCCAAGCATTCTCATCCTCTGGGTCGGCATCCGAGTCGTCCTGTTAAGCAACTCCCTCGTTCGGGCGCGAAAGGACTAATCGTATGTTCCAATTCCTTTTTCCGATTTTTTGCTTCGGGGTCTTGGTTACCGGCATCGTCCTGAAGGGTCTGCTCCTGGCTTTCGAAGAAAACCAGCTTCAGGCGGAGCCGGAGTTCGATGCGGAAAACCGCAAGATTCTTCGCGCCTTCAGAGTAATCCCAAAAGCAAACGAGCAAATCGACGGATCAATCCCCACGGCCGCGCGCCAGGAACAGCTATGAGTAAACGTAATCATTTAGCTTTCGCGCCAAACATCAATGCGAGAGACCGATTACTTCGAGGAGTCGGAGCTGCCAGTAGTGCGACGATCGGCCTTTTGGTATCGCGTCGTTCACTCGCCGCGGGCGTTGTCCTCGGAGCGACCTCTCTCTTTCTCGCGTTTGAGGCTCTTCGCGGCTGGTGTGCACTCCGCGCCTGCGGGACCAAAAAATTCTAGCGATGAAAAAAGTGATCATAATCGGCGCGGGCCCGGGAGGTCTGGCTTCGGCGATCCTACTGGCGAGCGCGGGAGTCAAAGTTAAGATTTTGGAACGACTGCCCACCATTGGCGGGCGGACTTCTTCCATTCAATCCCACGGATTCACTTTCGATCTCGGCCCGACATTTTTTCTTTATCCGCGCGTGTTGCGGGAAATTTTCGCTGCGGCCGGAACCAGTTTGGAAGAACACGTCGAACTCGTTAGGCTCGATCCGCAATATCGCATCGTATTTGGCAGAGGAGGTGAACTGGCTGCAACGCCAGACCTGCTGCGGATGGAACACCAGATCGCTGCCATCTCGCCGGCCGATGCCGGGGGATTCGGTCGTTTCATGCGGGAAAACCGGGAAAAATTGCACCGGATGGAGCCGTGTCTTGAAACGCCGTTCTCGGGTTGGAGAAGTCTTTGCCAAATACGGCTGTTGAAAATGCTGCCGCTGCTGCGGCCCCATCAATCGATCGATTCATATCTCAAGCGATTCTTTCGCGACGAGCGCATTCGGTTGGCCTTTTCGTTTCAGTCAAAATATCTCGGCATGTCGCCGTTTCGTTGTCCGAGTCTGTTTTCGATTCTCTCGTTCATTGAATTCGAGCACGGCGTCTTTCATCCGATTGGTGGTTGTGGCGCGGTCACCCGGGCAATGGCGAATGTGGCAACGGAGCTCGGCGTCGAGATCGCCCTGAATCAGCAGGTGGATGAAATTCTGTTTCGCGGACGACGCGCCGTCGGAATACGAACTGGCAACAAAATTGATTCGGCGGATGCCGTCGTTATGAACGCCGACTTCGCTCGCGCAGCGTCCCGTCTGATTCCGAATCATCTTCGCCGCCGCTGGTCAGATCGAAGAATCGCTCGGAAGAAATTCTCCTGCTCGACGTTTATGATGTACCTGGGAATCGAAGGCCAATTCAATCTTCCGCATCACAACATTTACATCGCGAAGGATTATGCGCGGAATCTTGCCGAAATCGAAGACAAGCATGTTTTGTCCGAAGAACCGTCGTTTTACGTCCAGAACGCATGCGTCACCGATGCAACGCTTGCTCCAAAAGGGCTGAGCTCGCTTTATGTGCTTGCGCCAGTAACGCATCAACATCCGAACGTTAATTGGGAACAGGAGCGGAATCGCTTTCGCCATCGCCTCCTGCGTCAAATTGCCAACGCGGGATTTCACGATGTAGAACGGCGCATTCGGTTTGAGCGCATCGTTACTCCCAATGATTGGGATTCCAGTTACGAAATCCATCGGGGCGCCACTTTTAATCTCTCGCATTCTCTCGGTCAAATGCTCCACCTGCGGCCGCGCAATCGGTTCGAAGATGTGGACGGAATTTATCTGGTTGGTGGAGGCACTCACCCTGGCAGCGGATTGCCAGTGATTTTCGAGTCGGCACGGATCAGCACGCGGTTGCTGCTGGAAGATCTGAATCTATCCACCAGCGTGGTTCGGCCACTGACAACTCAAGCAGTTCTGAATCTCGAGGCCGCTTAAATGCACGCCACCATTGAGCAATTCGAGAATCCGGTACTTGATATCTCCGGAGTCCGCGCCGCGCAATCAATCTGGGCCGGAACGGACATTCGCCAGCGGCTGCAAATCGTAAAGCGTTTGCGCCGATTGATCGCAGGAAACGCTGAAGTTTTAGGCGCAGCCAGCGCAGCCGTTCGTCATCGCCCGATTGAAGAAAAACTCGTCTCGGAAGTTTTGCCGCTCGCCGATGCTTGCAAGTTTTTGGAACGCGAATCAGCAAAGGTTTTGGGGCCACAGAAATTCGGGCGAAGAGGGAGACCACTGTGGCTGTTTGGTTGCGAATTCGAGATTCAGCGTCAGCCATTCGGCGTTGTTCTCGTCGTGGGACCCAAAAACTATCCTCTCTTCCTGCCGGCGGTTCACGCTTTGCAAGCGCTGGTGGCTGGCAATGCCGTCCTGGTCAAACCGGCTCCTGGAACGGGTTCCGTTTCCGCCGAATTCGTTAGGCTGGCGCGAGACGCAGGGATCGACAAATCGCTTTTGGTTCTCTTGCCGGAAGATGAGCAAAATGTCGATCACTCGATTCGAGCCGGCGTCGACAAAGTTGTTTTCACCGGATCGTCCAAGAATGGGCGCGGCGTCTTGGAAAATTTGGCCGCTACCAACACGCCCGCTGTGATGGAGCTTTCTGGCGAAGATGCGGTGATTGTTCTAACCGACGCGGACACTGATCTCGTTGTTCGCGCTCTCATGTTCGGCACGCAATTGAACGGAGGCGACACTTGCATCGCACCGCGGCATTTGATCGTGGAAGAACGGATCGCCAACGAATTATTGGCACGATGCTCGGCGGCAGGCATCGGCAACGTTCAATGCCATCGAGTGTTCGATGCGGAAACGGCGCTGCTGTTCGCAAACGCCAGCGGCTACGGCCTCGGTGCATCCATTTTTTCCCGCAACACAACCAATGCCAGAAAATTAGCGGCAAGGTTGAAAACCGGAGTCGTTACAATCAACGATCTCATTGTTCCGACGGCAGATCCGCGCATGCCGTTCGGAGGGATTAAGGCGAGCGGTTTCGGGACCACACGTGGCGCCTCTGGTCTTCTGGAGATGACGTTCAGCCACGTAGTCGCTATTCGTCGCGGCAAATTCAGCCGCCATCTCGATCGAGGCAACGCGCAGCTTTTCAATGCTTACCTCCAGCTGGCGCATGGCCCACTCAAAGGGCGTTGGTCTGCCCTGCGCCAATTTGTGAGGACAGTTTCGTCAGAAAACAAATCGGACCAAAAATCTTGAAACCGACTGGAATTATAGGCGGCGGTCTCGGTGGCCTTTCGGCTGCTTGTGTTCTGGCGGCACGCGGTCACCGCGTCGTGTTATTCGAACGCAATGAGTGGTTAGGCGGGAAGGCCGCTCAACTGAACGGCGATGGCTTCCGTTTCGATATGGGGCCGACCATCCTCACGATGCCGTCGGTTCTGAAACGAATTTTCGCGGAAGCTGGGGTTGTGATGGAAGACTATTTGCACCTCGTGCGCCTTGACCCGCAATGGAGGTGCTTTTTCGAGGACGGTTCTGTTCTCGATTTGAATCAAGACCCGACGGCGATGTCGGCAACGCTCGACGCCTTTGCGCCCGGAACAAACTCGGGCGCGCAGTATCGCGAGTTCAGTGATTACGCGAAACGTTTGAACGAAATTTCACAACGACATTTTTTCTACAAACCGATCGGCGGATTGCGCGACATGTTCGAATGGAGCTCTTCGGTCGACCCAGCGATGCTGAAAGATGTGCTGGCGATGCGGATGGGGCATTCGGTCGCGGCCACAGTGCGTTCGTTCACTCCCGATCCAAAAGTCGCGCAGATGATCGACCATTTTACACAGTACGTCGGGTCGTCGCCTTACGGTTCACCCGCAATTCTTTGCGGGATCGCCCACATGCAAACGAGTGAAGGCGTTTGGTATCCAATCGGGGGCACTCGCGCCGTAGCTCAGGCGTTAACTGAGCTGGCTCACAAGCTCGGAGTTGAGCTGCGAACCAACACGGCGATCGAAAAAATTATCGCGAGAGACGGTTCGGTCGTTGCGGTGCGAACTTCGGACGGAGAAACGATCGACGTTTCAGCGGTAGTTTCCAATTGCGACAGTGTTCTCACTCATCGTGAGCTCTTGAACGGCAAGGTCGCGAAGGCATTTGAGCAAAGGCGGAAATACGAGCCAGCTTGCTCGGGGGTTGTTCTCTATCTCGGCTTGAAAAGGCGTTACGAGCATCTCGCACATCATGACTTTGTTTTTAGTCGCGATCCAAAAGAGGAATTCGACTGGATTTATAAAAGAGGCGAACCGGCTCCCGATCCTACTTGCTACCTTGCCGCTACTAGCTTTTCCGACGAGGACACCGCGCCTTCCGGCGGAGAGGCGCTCTATGTCCTGGTTCACACGCCTTATCTGCGGCCCCATCACGATTGGAAGAAACTGTTGCCTGAGTATCGCCGCGTGATTCTGCAGAAATTAAAGCGCACCGGGCAAATGCCGGACATCGAGTCGCGCATCGTTTTCGAGCGTGCTCTCACGCCGCAGGACATTCAGGATCGATATCATGTTTTGAACGGCGCGATTTATGGATTGGCGAGCCATGGAACATTCTTTGGCGCTTTCAAACCCAGCAACCGGAGTCCCGACGTGCGGGGACTTTATCTCGCCGGTGGCGCCGCTCACCCCGGACCCGGCATGCCAATGGTAATCATGTCGGGATGGATAGCAGCAGATGCGGTTGATCGCGATTTTCGCCCTAACAAATCTAAGGTCTCCAAAGCGATTTCGGTGGCATGAATTCACGCGCTGCAATAGCAGGGGAATCACCGCGGATCTCCCGATGGCTGATCAGAGTATTTGCGTTATACAACAACTACTATCTAGGACGACATTTTCACTCTTTGCGGATCTTGAAGAATGGCTGGCCAAAGCACGATCGGCCAACGGTTATTTTTCTGAATCACGCATCCTGGTGGGATCCGCTCGTCTGCATGTTTCTGGCGAGGACATTTTTCTCCGGGCGTCGTTCCTTTGCGCCGATCGACGATCGGATGTTGAAACGATATCGTCTGTTCAAGCGGCTCGGCTTTTTTGGAATCAAGGCAGACAGCGCGTCCGGCGCGCTCGCCTTCATCCGGAGAGTTGACTCTATCCTGAACTCTTCCAAAAACATGTTGTGGCTCACTCCACAGGGAAGATTTGCGGATGCGCGGGAACGAGCGCCCCGCTTCCGATCCGGGATCGGAGCAATTGCTAGCCGGTTAACGGCTGCCAAATTCTTGCCGCTGGCAATCGAGTATACGTTTTGGACCGAACCGAAATGCGAAATTTTGGTATCTTTCGGCGAACCGATCGTTACAACGTCGGTGCCAGAACGTTCGCCTAACGAATGGACACGGGTCCTGGCTCAAGCGTTGGAAAAGGCACAGGATGACGTGGCGCGCGCAGCTGAAAGGCGCGAAGAACGCGATTGGATCGTGCTTCGCACCAGTTCGGCAATTCATAACGATATGTCCCAACGAAGTTTCGTACCAGAGAAGCAAGAATTTTCAGCGATACAACAAAGGAGTTCGATCAGATCGTGATTGTACTCGTCGCAATCGCCGTTTCGCTATCAATGCTATCGACCGCAATGTTTATAGCCAATCTTCGCCAGTTTCGAAGGCTGCCAAAACATGCGCCTGCTCGTCCAGCGATGTCAGTATTGATTCCGGCGCGCAATGAGGAGAGACGAATCGGGTCAACGTTGCGCTCGCTTATGCAATGCTGCGATATCGAAATCGAAATCATTGTGCTCGACGATCAATCGTCCGATGAAACGGCAAGAGTCGTCACTGATTTTTCCAAGGTAGACTCACGAATCCGTTTGGAGACTTCTACCCGGCTTCCAAATGGTTGGCGTGGAAAGAATTTCGCCTGTCAACAACTGGCCAGCCTTGCTCGGCACCCAATTTTATTATTTTTGGACGCAGACGTACAGATAATTCATCCAGCCGCGCTTTCCCGTCTGGGCAGTTTTATGGAGGAAAGTCACATCGCGTTAGCCAGCGGTTTTCCGCGACAGGAGACGGAAACATTTGCCGAAAAACTGATTGTCCCTCTGATCCAGTTCGTTCTTTTGGCTTTCCTACCGATCCGTCGGATGCGAAGAACAACAGCGCCTGCCTTTGCTGCCGCCTGTGGCCAGCTCGTCGCAGTGCGGCGCGATATTTACACAAAGGTTGGCGGCCATGCGGCCGTCGCGACGTTTTTGCACGACGGACTAATGCTGGCGCGAAATTTCCGCGCTCATGGTTTTATGACTGATATTTTCGATGCATCGGATTCATTCAAGTGCCGGATGTATCAAAGCATGAAAGATGTTTGGGATGGTTTCTTGAAAAATGCCCACGAAGGCCTTGGGTCACCGCAATTGATCCCGTGGGCCACACTTGTCTTGTTAGGTGGTCAAGTATTGCCATTCGGCTTGCTGGTCGGAACACCGGTGACACTGATTCGATGGTTAGCTATTGTGGCGGCGTTTGCGGCATTGCTACCGCGTTTCATTGGCGTAGTAAAATTCCGCGAATCTCTACTTGCAGCGATTCTTCATCCGTTAGGCGTTTTGGGCCTACTTGTGATCCAGTGGTCGAGCCTACTCCGCTTGCTAGCTAGACGCCCGGTCCGATGGAAAGGACGGTCCTACTTGCCCGGCGTCAGCGCGTGAGACTGTCTCGTACACCTTCGAGCAAGCAACGGTGTCGATGAACGAGACATGAGCGATCTCGAGCTGCACTGAGCTCTACGCTTCCGCGTAAAACCGGCTGCGGGACTAGCGCCGATCTAAGGGTAATGTTCGCGTTCTTCTCCAACCGTCTCGGGTGCATCGGCTCGTTGATTGTTTCCGTGATAGGCTCGTTCATCTTGATTTTTGTTCTACGCGCTTGTGAAGCTTTTTAAATTGAGGTTATGGCGCACGCCATGCCATCTGGCATGAAAATCAGCTGCATTTGGGTCGAGTTGCTTATGACCCAGGCAAGGTATGTCTGGGAGTTAAATGATGCCTGCAAGCTGCTGAGCATGCGGAAAGTGCGATGCAAAAACTCACGCCTAAAAAAAATTGAATCGTTCGTTCCACTTCGCAAAAGCGACTACGGTTTCAACCAGCCACCTGTCGCTTGAATCGGCGGAGCGGCCTCGCCCGATTCAACCCAGGCGGCAATGGCGGTCGCCTTATCGATCTCAGCATTGCGCGAAAGGGAAATCGTTCCCGTCCAAAGATTGCCCTGATTCGTCATCTCATTTTTCACCAACTGCAATGCGGCGAAATCGTGGCGCAATTTGCGGCCGCTGTTTTCGCCGCGTTTAACATCCGATTCGAGATCGTTCCCCAGCAGTGCGACGTTCAACGTGAAAGACCGCGCCTGCCTGGTGGTATCCGGAGCGAAGGTGGCGCTGATTTTCCCGTCGTCGCCGACTGACACATGCAACCGACCAACTTTAGTAGAACTTGCCGGCGTCACATTGCCACTGAACCAGCTGCGCCATTCCTTGCCGTTGACGACAAAGGCGGGCGTATAAACCGAATCGCCACCCCAGGCCGCCGCGTAACGTTGTTGTCTCGAAGTGAATTCGCGTTTGGCGAAGCGATCGCGCCACCCGAGACGGTCCCAATAATCAACGTGAAACGCCACTGGAACGATCTTCTTCCACAGGTCCTGGTTTGATTTGAGTGCGCTAAGCCATTTTTCAGCCGGTGGACAACTGCTACATCCTTCCGAAGTGAAGAGTTCGACGAGCGTGCTTTGCGTCTCGCCGCTGTCAAAGGTGGTAGGCTGAAGCGTTGACCCCGGTTGCTGAGCCAACATATTGGAGGTCGTTGTGCTGAACGCGGCCACAGCCAGTGCAGCAAGTGTTTTCATATTGTCGAATTTACGATAGCCGACGTAACCGCCCCGGGCTACAGGCAGGCTCAAATAGTTGCCCTCATTGGGTCGGCGCGTCTGAGATTTATTCGCCAATGAAGTCTGCTATTGGCACGACATGATAGTGGAGTGCCGCATCTTTTGAATCTTATCGCCTGTCATTTTTTGTCGGGATTCATGAGGCGCTGCCGAAAGTATTCGCGCCAGCTGTTTGGAAGTGATCGTAATTCGCTGACGCGACGCAACAGGTCCTGATTCGCTGCATCTCCGCGATAAAGATTCACAACGTCAGCGACGGTCACATTGTGCTTATCTCTTTCAAGCACCCCGATTGAATCGCCAGCTGCGACTTCCCCTTCTTTGAGAACGGCAAAGTAGAACCCGGTGCGACCACTCTGCAGAAACCGTTTCACCATGTCCGGACGGTTGAAGCGAATGCCGAGTTTGTAGCATGGCATGCGCGGCTGCGTCACCACGAACTCAGCCGAGCCGAGGCGAAAGCGATCACCGATATGAACTGTGTTCTCGAGAAGTCCTGCAGTGGTGAAGTTCTCGCCGAAAACTCCCCATGGGAGATCCATCTCAGGGAACTCGGTGCGCCAGAACGCGAAATGCTCCGATGGATAGGCGTAAACCGCTTTGTCGATTCCTCCATGTACGGTGAGGTCAGATTGCTGATCGCCCTCCACATTAAGTTTGGAGACTCGAACTCGGCCTGCGATGGGCCGCTTGAAAATGGAAGTGCGAATATTTTTGCCCTTCCATTCTATTTCGCGCGGAAGTCCAACGTTAACCGATAAAAGTTTCATGCTGCGGTTACCGCGAGCATAGCTAACGCAAAGCTCGCAGTTACGGAAGTCAGATCAGCCGAACGGGCGGCTGACGTAGTTAAGCGCGCTCTGATCAAGGCTCGCGCACATATAGTGCGATGACGCAGAGCCAGGGGTACTTGATCGATGTTTCTGTTCGCCGAAATTCTGCTAAAATCGGCAATCGCAAATCACAAATCTAAAATTTTTCGCACCGTTAGCTCAATTGGCAGAGCAAGTGACTCTTAATCACTGGGTTGCAGGTTCAAGTCCTGCACGGTGCATTTTTCGTTCGAGACTTCTACATAGGCGAGGGCAGCGTCGGCAAAAACCGGCCTTGTTGTTAATCCACGTACTTTTGTGCGATGGGCATTTTGCGGCCGATGCCGAAGGCGCGGCTCGTGACTTTTAGCCCGGGCGCGGCTTGTTCGCGTTTGTATTCGTTGAGATCGACGCGGCGCTGCACCCAGCGCACTGTTTTCTCGTCAAACCCGCGAGAGATGATGTCGCGCGCGCTCAGATTTTCTTCCACATAAAGCTGCAGGATTTCATCGAGAGTTTCATATGGCGGAAGTGTGTCCTGATCTTTTTGGTTGGGTTTTAACTCGGCGCTCGGCGGTTTTTCGATGGTAGATTTTGGAATGACCTCGCGCTCCCGGCCTGCTCGCGACGCATAGTCGGAGTTGATCCAGCGGGCCAACTCGTAAATCATGGTTTTCGGAACATCACTAATCACGGCTAAGCCACCCGCCATGTCGCCGTATAGCGTGCAATAACCGACAGCGAGTTCGCTCTTGTTTCCGGTCGACAAAACGAGATGTCCGAACTTGTTCGAAAGCGCCATCAGGATCATTGCGCGCAGACGCGGCTGCATGTTTTCTTCCGTCTCGTTTTCCGGAAGGCCTTTGAAAATTTCTTTGAACTGGATCTTAAAAATCTCAAAAGCGTCGGTGATCGGAATCTCCAGAAATTTTATCCCAAGGTTGCGCGCGAGCGAGGCCGCGTCCTCGATGCTGCCGCGCGACGAATACGGGCTTGGCATGGCAACGCCAGTGACATTGTCAGCGCCCAATGCATCAGCTGCGATGACCGCCGTAACAGCGGAATCGACTCCGCCGCTCAAACCAATCACTACTGAGCGAAAGTTGCATTTACGACAGTAATCACGGAGCCCGAGAGAGAGTGCGGCAAAAATTTGTTCCGGTGTTTTCCCTTCGTGAAATTCGATTGTCGAAGTCGAATCCGTATCGACAACTCGTTCGTCTTCACGAAATGCAGCGAGTTGCGCGATCACATTCCCCGCAGAATTCACCGCGAAGGAATTACCATCGAAGATAATTTGGTCGTTTCCACCTATCAGATTGCAGTAACTGATCGGGCGTTGATAGGCGCGGGCGAGACCGGCTACCATCTCGTAACGGATCGCCGGCTTATGCAAGCTGAAGGGCGACGAGCTAAGATTCACAATGATTTCCGCGCCTTGCTCCACCAGGCTGCGCACCGGTTCGCAATCGTAAAGCGGTCGCGGCAGGTAGTGTTCCGTCCAAATGTCTTCGCAAATCGTTACGCCAATTTTTTTCCCGTGAACAAGGTAGGGCTCGACATGCTCGGCCGGCTGAAAGTATCGCTCTTCGTCGAATACATCGTAAGTCGGCAAAAGTGACTTGTACGTTTTGCGAATCGGTTTGCCGCGTTCGAGCAAAGCCGCGGCGTTACGAAACGGTTTGCCGCGTCCTTCGTTGCGATCAACGAATCCGACCAGCAACGCAGCATCGGCGACGTGAGCGTGCAGTTTTTCCAGCAACTGCAAATTTTCCGGAACGAAACGGGATTTGAGAACCAAATCCTGTGGCGGGTATCCGGTCATCGCCAGCTCGGGAGTAAGCACGAGTTCCGCGCCTGCCGCTGCGAGCCGCTCATACGCGCGCATGATCAGTTCACAGTTTCCCCTCAAATCTCCGACGGTGGGGTTAATTTGAGCGAAACCAATCTTCATGCGTTACAAGCGTCACCCGCTGCGGTGATCTCGAACTGTAGGGCGTCCGTGCCAGACGCCAACTGATTTTGGGCTGGCGTTTCACAGAAACGCCCTGGAACTGTGCGAGCAACGTGCCTGCTCAAAGCGCGAGCGATGCGCTCGCTCCCGCAGGCGCGGGACGAGCCATGTGCGTTTCAGAACATGCAGCACAGCTCTTGTCTTTTTCACGACTGGGGCGATTGAAAACGCATGTCAAAGAAAATGCGTGTTGTCCAAGTTCCGCGACCAGGCGGACCGTTTGAGTTAGTCGAACGCGACATCCCTGAGCCGGAGCGAGGATGGGTGCGCGTTAAGGTCGAAGCGTGCGGTGTTTGCCACAGCGACTCGTTAGTCAAAGAAGGACACTGGCCAGGCATTCAGTATCCGCGTGTGCCGGGACACGAAGTCATAGGTATCGTTGATCGCGTGGGCGAGGGGGTAAAGCCGTGGAAAACTGGACAGCGCGTCGGTGTTGGCTGGCATGGTGGCCACTGCAGTTATTGCGATCATTGCCGTCGGGGCGAGTTTTTTGCATGCACCGTGGCCTTGCTGACGACTGGAATTTCCTTCGATGGCGGTTACGGCGAGTACATGCTCGCGCCGGCTGAAGCGCTGGCGCTTGTGCCTAACGAACTCTCTCCCGTCGACAGTGCACCGCTGATGTGCGCGGGCGTAACGACCTTCAATGCGTTGCGAAACAGCGGCGCGCGAGCCGGCGATGTGGTTGCTGTGCTCGGGATTGGCGGGCTCGGTCACCTTGGGGTGCAATTCGCTGCCAGGATGGGATTCAACACCGTGGCGATTGCACGCGGAAAGGAGAAGGAAACCTTTGCCAAAAAACTCGGCGCACACCACTACATCGACAGCCAGGCCTCCGATCCGGCGGCGGAACTGAATAAGCTTGGCGGCGCGAAAGTTATTATCGCGACCGTTACGAATGCCGAAGCAATGGCGGCGGTCCTCGGCGGACTTGCGCCGAATGGCGTGCTGATGGTAATCGGCGCAGCAGGACCGCTTTCGGTCGATCCGGTTCTCCTCATTACTGGCTGTCGCTCCGTGAAAGGCTGGTACTCGGGAACGTCGATCGATTCACAGGACGCGCTCGAATTTAGTGCGTCGGCTGACGTGAATTCGATGAACGAAATTTTCCCGCTGGAAAAAGCCGCCGAGGCGTACGAGCGAATGATGAGCGGCAAAGCGCGTTTCCGCGTCGTTCTCGATATCGCCGGCAAATAAACGAACTGCACAATAGGCCGGGCAGTCCTCTGCACGCCGCGTCGTTCCCCCCGCTAAGAACGGCGCGCAATAGCAAAAGCTATTCGGCGTGCCGTCCCGGCTTTCAACGATGTGTCTCTTCGCGATTGATGATGATCGTCACTGGTGTTCCCTTGTGAATGAGCAGCTCGATTTCGGCGAGATCATCTTTCAGCATGGCAATCCCCTGAGGCGGACGATTTGCATCGTCAGAACTCGGTGTCTGCTCTTTATCCTCCGTGTTCACCGCAATCTCCGAACCGGTGGCATCACTCTCTTCTTCCACGCCGTAGAGGACGTATCCCCTGCGTCCGAGGTCGATCCGCGGAGTGCCTTCCTTTTCCTTCTGGAATTCACGAGTGGAACGTACCGGTTTGCCATTTTCCCAAAACGACTTTGCCGTCACTTTGGTCTGAATCGTAGGTTGTCGCGTCCGCGGCAAGTCGGCAGAAGCAATCGGGTACTGGGTGAAAAATCCGTGGCTATCGTGCACAACGACGCGGTTGCGCGGAAGGTCTATCGTGATGGTGAAATCAAGCGCAGGCACGAGCAGCTTTTCTCCGGGCCGTATCAAGGTTGAATCGAGGTCGTTCACGCGAACGATCGCTTCGGGACTGGATTGAAGCTTTCGCGCGATCGACGACAGCGCATCGCCGCTCTTCACAACATATTCTGTTTTGCGCGGCGAAGGTTCTTTCGAGAAAAAGACTTGGGTATTGACGTCACCGAGCAGGTCGCGCAACTCACGGGTCACAGGGGATTTCGGCGCAGTGATCAGCGCGTTTATCAAAAGCGCTCGCGCTTCAGTCAATTTCCCCTCATTGACTAGCGTTTGAGCTTGTTTCAGCTTTTTTACATTGGGATGAACATAGGTCACCCACGGAATCGACCGGTACCTTGCCAATCCTTCCGGCCGAAAGACGACACGCGCGACGTACCCGGCACTCCCGAAGATTACGACGCCGAGCAGGACAATCGTGCATTTTTGCCACAATGACATTCTCATCGCGTGAAGCTAACCAACAATCTAATAAGACATCGCCGTGCGGCTCATCAATGGATTCATCGCAGCATCGGCTACTTCTTTCACCACTGCCAGCGTGACCAGGTCAAGTGAACGCGCAGCCACAATCCGTGAACTACAAGCCCTGGATGCGCGGACCATCATGTTTATTTCTCGATTGAAAATGCTCATCACTGGCGTTGCGTGGTGAATGGGCAGCTCGATCTCGTCAAGACCAGCTCGGTCGTCTAGTTGTTGCCGTACACTCTGCGAAGATATGTTCGTATCCCTACCAAGGAAGAAAGCGACGGCCGCCCAAGTCGCCAAAGAACACTTTTTCTCCGGTTTGACTTTGCGATTGCATTGAATCGCCTCGACAAGCTGGCGAGATTTGTCCGAAACTCCTGGGCTATGGAAACACGCATTTCTCCAGTTCTAATTATATTTCCACTCGTCTGCTTAGCGCTCGTGCAGAATGGGCACGCGGTGAATCCACCTCCAGACGGTGGTTATCCCGGCGAAAATACGGCAGAAGGCACGCACGCACTTTTCAACCTAGCCAGCGGCGAGTTCAATACGGCGGTTGGTTGGCTAGCACTGCAAAGCACCACCGGAGGGTGGTACAACACGGCTGTGGGCGCGGGCGCGCTGTTTTCCAATAGAGGTCAAGGGCAAAATACAGCTACCGGTGCGGGAGCACTTTTTAACAGCATTGGCGAGAATAATACAGCCAATGGCGCATTTGCTCTTTACACCAATAGCCTCGGCAGCGGTAACACTGCGATGGGCAGTAACGCGCTTCGTAATAACACGGTGACGTACGCCAACACGGCTCTTGGTTACGGCGCGCTCTTTAATAATGGCGGCGACTTCGGCACCGCTGGAGGCAATACGGCCATTGGTTTCGAGGCGCTCTACAACAACACAACGGGCAACGGCAATATTGCCCTCGGTTCCAACGCCGGCTTCGCTGTCACCACGTCGTCTAACGTTCTCTGCATCGGCACACAGGGCGCCAATGTGGACGACAGTTGCTATATCGGGAACATTTGGCAGCAACCCGGCGGTTCGCAACAGGTTTTCGTAAATGCCGATGGGAAGCTTGGTGCACAAGTTTCTTCACGGCGCTTCAAAGACGAGATCAAACCAATGGAACAGTCGAGCGAAGTAATCTACAAGCTCAGGCCGGTGAGCTTTCGTTACAAACCTGTGATCGATCCGAGTCGGCCGTCTGGGTTCGGGCTCATTGCTGAGGATGTGGACGCCGTGGCTTCAGATTTGGTGCTGCGCGACAAGGAAGGAAAACCCTACACGGTTCGCTACGATGCCGTGAACGCGATGTTGCTCAATGAATTCCTCAAAGAGCATCAAGCCTTCGTGGAAGAGCAGCGCAAGGTCGAGAGATTGGAAAAACAAGTTGCCGCGCTAACGGCCGGCCTGCAGAAAGTGAGCGCGGAACTGCAAACGAACAGAGCAGCGCCCCAAGCTGTGCGGGCGTCCGCCGTAGCGTTACGCGAACGCAAGAACAATCAGTAATATCAGGCGGCCAACTGTAGCCGCGGTCGGCGATTTTATATGACATATGGTTTTTACCGAATTTTGGGCACGGGTATTGTCGATTTAAGTTTTAAGGTTGCGTGATTCCGCTCTTATCGGAGCGTTCCCACGTGTGGGACCGAGGAGCGCGAACAGAGTGAAACACTGTTTTAACCCCGTGATTAGAGCGCATCTTTCGAGGTACCTTTGTCTGATTCTGCTGGTAGCCGTTTGCATAATCCCATTCGCTCTCGGGCAGCGAGCTACAACCAAGCAAAGCGCGGTCGCGGACCCGCTCCTTTTGGGATCGGGGCCGGCCGCGACATTGTCTACCCGCGACGCTCCTGCGAGCGAGACCTGGAGTCTTACGGGTAGCCTGCACACAGCGCGCTATCTTCACACGGCCACCTTGCTGCCCAACGGCATGGTCCTTGTTGCAGGGGGATTAGGTAGCAACTTGAATGCTCTTTCAAGCGCGGAACTGTACGATCCTGCGAGCGGGGCCTGGACTGTCACCGGCAGCCTGAACACATCACGCGTTGCTCACACGGCCACCTTGCTGCCCAACGGCATGGTCCTTGTTGCAGGGGGATTTGACACCAACCTGAATGCTATCCCAAGCGCGGAACTGTACGATCCTGCGAGCGGCACCTGGACTGTAACGGGTAGCCTAACCAGAGCACGCTATTATCACACGGCCAACTTGCTGCCTAACGGCATGGTCGTTGTTGCAGGGGGATTAGATATCAACGCAGCTGCTTCTCCGACCGCGGAACTGTACGATCCTGCGAGCGGGACCTGGATTTTCACGGGCAACCTCAGCACAGGACGCTATGCTCACACGGCGACCTTGTTGCCCAACGGCACGATCCTTGCCGCAGGGGGACAGGATAGAAGTCACAACACTTCCTCTAGCGCAGAACTGTACGATCCTGTGAGCGGGACCTGGACTACCACTGGCAACCTTAACACCGAACGCGAGCATCACACGGCGACATTGCTGCCCAACGGCACGGTCCTCGTTACCGGGGGAACGGATAGCAGTCCCCCCGCTACCTCTAGCGCGGAACTGTACGATCCTGGGAGCGGGACGTGGACTTTTACGGGCAGCCTAAACGTCATACGGGTTTTTCACACAGCGACATTGCTGCCCAACGGCTTGGTCCTTGTTGCAGGGGGAGTAAGAGACGTCAATGCTTTTGCGAGCGCGGAACTGTACAATCCTGCGAGCGGCACCTGGACTTTTACGGGCAGCCTAAACACGGGACGCTTTGATCACACGGCGACTTTATTATCTAACGGTATGGTCCTTGTTGCAGCCGGAGAAACTACGGACTCAAATGCTTCTTTTCTGGTCGACCCCGACAGCGCTCGTTCCTGGTCACTCGGTATCCCGGATGCTGTCTTTCCAGTGGCGAGCGCAGAACTCTACACTCCCGGACCAGCCCCAACACCAACCCCGACGCCAACACCAACCCCAACGCTAACGCCAACGCCGACACCAACCCCAACATCGACGCCAACACCCACTCCGACTCCTACGCCATGCGCTGGGAGATGCTCACCGACGCCAAGGCCACGTCCCACCCCGGGACCGCGTCCGTAGTTTTTCGCGACATGGTACGCAAGGAGAATGGACGCTGGAAACTCGTCGAGAACTCGCTGTGTACCACGAAGGAAACCATCGTCACGTCGTGACCAGTCACGCCATTCGCCTAACCAATCGATGACCCCAACGGCGCCATTTCGAAATAAGTTCAGTATGTTTGCCACCACACCCTGCCGTGGCTCATCTCTATCCCGTTAGATCCATGTGCGTCGTCGCTGTTGCTGGATTGAGGGGGCAAATCCAGAAAGTCAGCGCGCAGCTCGAGTTGAGTAAACCCGCACCTCAAACGGTGCTCAACGAGCGGTAGCGGCCGAGGCATATCACCGAATGATGAGCGGCAAGGCGCGTTTCCGGGTCGTTCTCGATATCGCCGGCAAATAAAATCTCGATCGAATCGGCAGAATAGTATCGGTCAGTCGTTCTCGACGACGGAAACAAGTTCCCGCTTTTCCTTGACACTTGGAAGAGGGTCTCTCCAGACTGCGTGCTCAAAAAAGGATCTGAATCCGGGGCAGGGTAAAGAAGCCCGCTCTCGGTGTTTTCTTCCCCTCTTTCAGACCTGCAGTCGCGGGGCCAACTACCGAGAGAACGAAAGGAAATATCCATGGCTTCTCTAACGCAGCTTAAACAACCAACTTTACTATTTCTCATCGCCTTGCTGGATTTAGCGGTTTTACCACTGCAAGCCGTTGTCCCGCCGCCCCCTGGGGGCTATCCCAACTTCACTACTGCTGCGGGGGACCACGCCCTCCAGTCCCTTAGCTCTGGCCTTGGGAACACAGCAGTTGGTACTTATTCGATGTTTAGCGTTACCGCTGGCAGCTACAACACCGGTGTTGGAGCTGGAGCGCTTGACCTCAACACCGCAGACAACAATACGGCCACTGGCGCAGCAGCACTTTTGTTCAACACAACCGGCACGGAGAACACGGCCAATGGAACAGCCGCGCTTGAATTTAACGAAACCGGCAGCCAAAACACGGCCACTGGAGCGTTCGCCCTTTTTAGCAACACTGTCGGCTACGGCAACACGGCCGTCGGCCTTGAAGCGCTTTTTGGCAACACCACCGGCATAACCAACACCGCCATCGGTGAGGCTGCGCTCACCAGCAACACTACCGGCAGCTACAACACGGCCAACGGTTCTGGCGCGCTCTTAAGTAATACGACCGGCAGCAGCAACACCGCGACAGGGGTGTCCGCTCTCTTCAGCAATTCGGAGGGGGATTCAAACACCGCCACCGGTGGCGGGGCGCTCTTTCTCAACACTACCGGCAGCCGAAACACCGCCGATGGTGCCGGGGCGCTCAACACCAACGGCATCGGTTTCGACAACACGGCCATCGGTTTCAATGCACTCGCTAATAACACGGACGGCACCTACAACACGGCCAGCGGTGCGGAAGCACTGTATAACAACACCACCGGCGAACGCAACACGGCCAATGGTTTTCAAGCGCTAACGAACAATACGACCGGCATCTTCAACACGGCCAGCGGTGAGGAAGCGCTCTTTAGCAACACCACCGGCGGAGAAAACACCGCCATTGGTTTTCAAGCGCTTTATCACACCACGGTCGGCGTTGTTAATACGGCCCTGGGCAGTGGAGCGCTCTATAGCAACATTACCGGTGGAGCGAACGTCGCAATCGGCTACGGAGCGCTGTCCCACCAAACAGGTGGCAGCGGCAACATTGCCTTGGGAGCAAATGCCGGCAAGTTCGTGACCGGTGCAAATAGCGTCATTGTTATCGGCGCCCCGGGTGCAAACGTAAGTGGCAGTTGCTTTATCGGCAACATTTTCGGCGTGACACCCGCAGAGGGGACAACACCAGTTGTAATCGATTCAAACGGACAACTCGGCACTTCCAGCTCGTCCGTGCGATTCAAGAACGACATTACCATGATGGGAGACGCTAGTGAAGCCATCCTGTCGCTTAAGCCGGTTACCTTCCACTACAAGAGTGACCAGACTAGGACACCGCAATTTGGTTTGATTGCCGAAGAAGTCGCAAAGGTGAATCGAGCGTTGGTGCTTCCGGACAAGGTAGGAAAACCATACACAGTTCGCTACGACGCGGTGAACGCGATGTTGCTCAACGAGTTCCTCAAAGAGCACCGCGAGGTCGCGGAGTTGAAGTCGACCGTCGCCGAGCAACGGAAAGGCATGGAAGCGCTGGCCGCACAACTGAAAGAACAGGCTTCTCAAATCCAGAAAGTGAGCGCACAGTTCGAGTTGAGTAAATCCGCACCTCAAACGGTGCTCAACGGGCGGTAGCGGCCTAGTCATACGACGTCGAGGATAATCCGATCACGAGCACGACCATGAGCACGATCAAGAGCAAATATGACGTTGTAATCCTGGGAGCCGGACACAACGGACTTGTGTCGTCGGCGTATCTCGCGCGCGCCGGGTTGAGCGTGCTGTTATTGGAAAAAAATGATTACATCGGCGGGGCGGCGGTCTCGCAGCAGATTTTTCCCGACTACGACGCGCGCTTATCGCGGTACTCGTATCTGGTCAGCCTGTTTCCGCAAAAGATCATTCATGATCTCGGGTTGAATCTGGAACTGCGCCGACGCGCCATCGCATCTTGCACGCCGTACATGAGACATGGACATCATGGCGCGTTGCTCTTGAGCAATCTCGACCAAGAAGTGGGCCACCGATCAATGTCTGAGCTCACCGGAAACACCACTGCGTACGACGAGTTCAAACGCTTCTACGCGTTACCGCGCTTGTTCGCGGAGCGTGTCTGGGATTCGATGCTCGAGCCGCTGGTGTCCAGGGAAGAAATGGCACGCCGATTCAAGGGGGATGAAATCTCGCGCGAAGCCTGGCGGAGTTTGGTTGAGGAACCGCTCGGGAATGCCATCGAGCGTTACCTGCGAGACGATCTGGTGCGCGGGCTTGTATTCACCGATGCGAAGGTGGGCGTCTTCACGTATGCGCACGACAGTTCACTCCTGCAAAACCGCTGTTTTCTTTATCATCTGATCGGCGATAAAACGGGCGAATGGAAGGTGCCGGTGGGGGGAATGGGCGCGCTCTCCTCCGAACTCGAACATGCTGCACGTAAAGCAGGCGCCGAAATGCTAACGAATGTTTACATCCACGCGCTGAACGTCGCCGGCAAAACGCGTGCGGTTCAATTCCTGGTGGACGGAAAAAACGAGACCGTGGAGGCGCGGTTTCTCCTCGTTAATTTTGGACGAAATTTGTTGGCAAAGTTTACAGGCCGATTCTATCAACCTGATCGCACTGATGAAGGGTCCGTTTTCAAGATCAACATGCTCCTGAACCGTTTGCCGAAATTGAAGGCAAAAAAAGTTCCGGCGACTGAAGCGTTTTGCGGGACATTCCATAGCGACGAAGGCTACCAGCAGATGAATCTCAGCTACGACGAAGCGTCAGGCGGCAGGTTGCCGAGCAAAATGCCGTGCGAGATCTATTGCCACACGTTGACTGACGACAGCATTCTCGGCCCGGAGCTGCGCGACCAAGGCTTTCATACGATGACGCTCTTCGGGTTGGACGCGCCGTGGAGCTTATTTGTGCGGGATAATGAAGGAATGCGTCGGCAAGCGGAGAAAAAATACCTGGCCAGCATCAATCAATGGTTGGAAGAGCCGATCGAAAGTTGTCTCGCTCTGGCGCGTGACGGCAGCCCGTGCATTGAAAGCAAAAGCCCCGTGGACATTGAAGACGCGCTTGGAATGTATCACGGGAACATTTTCCAGAATGCGCCGACGTTTCCGTTCGCCGAACGCAAAGAGCAGGTCGGCACGTGGGGTGTTGAGACGGAATACGAAAATGTGTTTTTCTGCGGATCAAGCGCCTTGCGAGGTGGCGCTGTTAGCGGCATTCCTGGGCACAACGCCGCGATGAAGGTGCTTGAACTGATTAAGAAAACGCCCAACGCTTAACGCCCAATGTCGAAGTCAGAAGCCAATCCCGCCGACGTGGAAACGATCGACGCAATTATCGCTGCTGCGTATGACGTGATCTCCGGGCCGGCTGGACAAAAACGGGACTGGAATCGCGAGCGGTCGCTGTTTTATCCCGGCGCGCGAATAATGCCCACTGCAAGCCTTCCAGGAAGAAACGACGTCGATCTTGAGCCGCAACTGTTGGATGTCGAAAAGTACATCGCGCGGGTGGAGCCGCTTCTGCAACAAGGCTTTTACGAAACAGAGATCGCGCGGCGCACCGAAGAGTTTGGCCGAATCGCTCACGTTTGGAGCACGTATGAATCGCGTCACGATTCAAGCGATCCCGCGCCGTTCATGCGCGGCATCAACAGCTTTCAGCTTTTTAATGACGGCAATCGGTGGTGGATCTTGTCCATTTATTGGCAGCACGAGAGCCCTGAGCACGCGATTCCGCAGAAATATCTGTAGCCACAATTGTCCGAGATGCGGTGTCCGACTGAAACTTTCCTAGTGTCGTGTGCGTGGAGCAAACGCATTCACTTCTTTTGCAAATTTGTCTAGCAGTCCCGGCGGAGGTTGTGGCGCATACCGTACCAGGATGTATGTGTCTGCGATCCGTTGAATACGGTTAGATTCGTTAGGTAGCGATTGAGCAGCGCGCCGCGCAAAATCTAACGGACCTTCACAAGGACCGCGCGGCACGCCTAACCGGGCAGTTTTTCGACAAAAATTTCCGTACAACGCCTTAGCCCGGTCCACCCGGGAGCGCGTCCGCAGTTGCATCCATGCGAAATAAATTGCGAGCAGCGCGATCGCGACGAGCAGAATTTCCATAACGAGAAAGAGCGGACCGCGGCCGGAGATTCCAATAGACGTTAGAAACACGTCCTGCACATCGGCGTCGAACGCGACAAGTCGTGTGTCCCATTCGTAACTCAGTGTTTGCCAAATGAACCGGATGTTGGTGAAAGCTCCCGATCGCAGCAATCGCGTTATGAAGGCGTTCCGGCCAGTTCCTATTTGTCCGGAAGCGCTACGCGTCTCTAAGAATGTGGTTAAATCGAGACTCGCTCTCCCGGGCGCAACCGCGGCGGTTGGATCTACTCGGGTCCATCCATTTTCCGGAAGCCAAACCTCGCACCACGCGTGCGCGTCCGCTTGCCGTACCAGAAAGAAGTGGGCTAGATCGTTGTACTCCCCCCGAGATAGCCGACAACAACGCGCGCAGGGATTCCTGCCAATCGCATCAGAGTAGCGAAACTCGTGGCATAATGTTCGCAAAATCCCATCCGACCGCGGAAAAGAAATTCCTCCAGGTCATGGTATTCACCCGGTGTCACCGAATAGCTGAAGCCTTGCGTCCGGAAGAACTGAAGCGCGCTGCCTATTACGCCGCGCGCGTCACGATTGTGCAGCGTCCACGAGTATGCCAGGTCGCGCACCGCCGGAGTGATAGAGGCTGGCACCTCGAGCGCGTCCGATCGTTCCTTTGCGGTGATGTCGTTGTCACTGAATTCTGATGACACGACCTCGTATTGGCGGGATTTCCGAATCGGTTGAAAGCTCCAGAGATAATCGCCGCGGGCGAGCATTGCACCGGGAACACTTTTGATCGGGCGGTCCAGCGCAAACATCCAGCGTGCGCCATTAGGCGCTAAAGTTATCCGTTGTTGAATTTCCTTCGTATTTGAACGTTGAACAGCGAGGCTGTGGCTGCCCATGATGTTTGTCGTGGTAGATGCTGTCTTCGACCGCGGCTCGAGAGGAGCTCGCCATTCCATGCCGTTGCAGCGCCACATGACAACTCCACGCCAGTACATCGGACCAGACGGTCGAGTGCTTCCAGGAAACTCCGCGCGAAACGCGATCTCCGAAGAATTCGCAAGAGCTGCAATGCTTCCAGGAGAAAGCCGATCGGAAAAGCCTGTATTTGCCGAACGGAAAGGACGCAGTTCAAACCGATGTCCAGCGTTGATTCTGGGGAACAGGAGAAAGAAAAGAATAACAAGCGGCAAAGCTTGCAGCAGGAGTTTGGACGCCGTAACAAGCGGCGGCCACAGTGCGCCCGGTGCCGCTCCGCGATGAAACTGGATGAGAGCGACCGCGAGCAGGGCAAACGCGATCAGCAAACAAAGCGCTGTCGTGAAGTCTTGTGAAAGGAAAAATCCACACAAACAAAGCATCCAGCCGATCAGTACCATCACTCGGAACTCACGTGCGGTGTGTGCTTCGAGAATTTTCAGAGACGCCAGAACCACAAGAAGTGATATACCTGCCTCGACGCCCCTAACAGAACCATAAGTAACAAAAGCTGTCGTAACTGCCGACGCGACGAGTATTAGTTTCAAAACGACAGACCGAAGTCGGTAACCGTTCGGTTCCATCCAGAATTTCAGTCCTAGCGCGAGCAGAAAAAGCGATGGAACCCAGATGGCGAGAGAGTCGAAGAACGGAGGCAGTGTGAACAGCAATGCTGCCGCCATCCAAAGCAGCGGTCGCCGTGGAATGGTTGTATCCCTCTTGATCGAGCTCTTACTCGTGTCCGTGTTCTTACTCGTGGTCATGCTCATGCTGGCAACAGACTCAAAGCGCGGAGGCAGCGGTGAAAATGCATTTGCCCAAGGGCGGGAGAAATTTCAACCCCCGGAAGGCGAAGGCAATAGGGTTGCTGTGCACGTTCAGCTTCGATCACCCACAGTGTGAGTTGTGACACCTTTTCTTCCACATTAGCAAAGCGGAGCTCGGAAAAATCGAGAGACACTGCGCCTTTCGTTTCCGCAGCAAACTCTTTTGTCATCAGTGGTCGCCCGCGCGCCACCGCTTTCCAATCAATGTGACGTTGGGATTCTCCGGGCACGTAGTCGCGGAGGCCCGCAAAGTGGTCGCCAGCGATACCTTGCTGAACCAGGCTATCGCCAAATGGTGACTGGTTCGTTGGGAGCTGAGACGTTCCCGACGGCTTGGGGTAGACGAGATAAGTTTGATTGAACGCAAATCTCTTCGACGCACGCACAAATCCGAGAGGGTAACAACTCGTTAGGTTTAGTTTTTCTATTTTATGCTGGCCTCTATGTTGCGTGGGGAAACGAAGCGTCAGACGCGCCGCGGTTTTGCGGGGAATGCAGTCGACGCGCTCGCGTGTTTTAGCTACCTCGGGTAAGACCACTTCAATTCCATAACGTGTCGCACGAGAGCTGTTCATGATCTCAATCGGCAAGTGGACCTCGTCGCCGGCAAAGGTTGGCTTGGCGGATTCGATGCTCACGGTGACGCCGGAAAGATTGGTGAGCGTATTCGGAATTGAGACCAGGAAGAGCGAAGCCAGCAAGAACAAGAGCAGGTAAATTGCCGCGCTGTTTTGACTCGACGCCGCGTACCACATCGCGCCGAGCACAAACAGTAGCGCTCCAAAACCTGCAGTTGGGTAGGCCAGCGGAAATTTTCCTGCTTTCACGGGACCGGCACGGTGTGAAGCAGATTATCAGCGAGCGTCCGTCCGCTTTGACCCGACTGTTCGAGATCGTGCCCGAGCCGATGCGCCATGACTGCCATTCCTACCGCCTGGATGTCTTCGGGAAGGAGCATGTCACGTCCGTGCATCAGCGCCCAAGCCTGCGAGGCGTGAAGCAGTGCCAGGCCTGCACGCGGGGATAGCCCCGTGATGTGGCGCTGTCGAGAGGCATCCAGCAGGTCCTGCAAGTAATCGAGTAACGCTGGTGAAGCGTGCACCCTTCGCACGTTATCTTGAATTTCGATCAATGTTTGTGGACTCATCACCGGCTTTAACTCCTTGAGCATTTTGCGACGATCCATGCCCAGCAACATTGCCCGTTCGCTGGTGCGATCCGGGACGCCCAGCTCAATCCGCATGAGAAAACGGTCAAGCTGCGATTCCGGCAGCGGAAAGGTGCCCACTGCATGTTGCGGATTTTGTGTCGCGATCACAAAAAATGGGTCGGGCAAATCGTAGGTCACGCCATCGACCGAGATGCGCTGTTCTTCCATCGCTTCAAGCAGCGCGCTTTGCGTCTTCGCTGTCGCGCGATTGACCTCGTCGATCAGGTACTACTTCCGAAAATAGCGGGCCGCGATGAAACACGAATCGCTGTTCGGTCCGATCGAAGATGGAATTACCCAGAATATCAGCCGGCAACAGATCGCTGGTAAATTGAATCCGCTGAAAGGCCAGCGCCAGCGATCGTGCCAGCGCCTGGGATAGCGTTGTTTTGCCGACGCCGGGAATATCTTCGATCAAGAGGTGGCCGCGCGCGAGCAAACAGGCGACAGCAAGCTTTACCGCCTGGTTTTTGCCAACAATGACTTCACAAATTTGGTTCGTGAAAGCCTCAACGTGATCGGTCACGCCCGGGCGATCTGTGGGAACAATGTCTTTCGCAAACACGATAGGGGGTGAATGACTTACCAGCCTGTTACTTTTGCTGGTGCTCTTGTTTCGTCGCTGAATCTGATAAATCAAGTTTTTCTGCGGATCTTCGTGTTCGTCTCGCTGTCTCATCAGTCTTCGGTGCGCCCGGCCCTTGCTCGAGGCGAGCTCGATGGCCGGCTCCTGGCAGAATCAGCCTGGACAGGGGCAGGAGTCGGATGCGCGTCCCGATAACATTTCGCCATTAATCCTAGTACGAACGCCGCGGCGACGAACACTGCTACTCGCTTCTCAGTCGAGGTGAGGCGAAATCGTTGCCTCACTTCGTCGAATTTGAAAGACTGGCTCTTTTTAACCACGAATGGAACGAACAAACGCGAACAGCCATTTCATACTTTCATTCTGCGCGAAGTGAAGAATCTCGGATCAAATGTAGATCGATCTAATACGGATGACAGAGATGTTTCGCGTCGCTCAACATGACAGCGCCATTCTGAAATGAGTTGTAGTAAAGGCTGCTGGTGAATGACTGCGAACTAATGCAAAGGGCGTTTTCATGTAATTGGCTGCCGGTTCGCTGCCGGTTCCTTTTGCCGCGGCCGAACCAAAACCGAGCGATAGTGCTTCCTGATCTTGGAATCGTAGAAGCGCGCTTTTGATTCTGCCGACATCAGGTCGCGATGCACCGAAAGCGGGACGTCGAAATAGCGATAAACCGCGCCGTTAACGAATTCGATTTCGAGGATGTGACGCCGTTTGCTGTACCCAACTTTTGCGATCGCGGACGATTGCACCGGTTCGCGCGGAATATGTGAAACGATGTGGTTCGGCGTGGGTGACGGCTCTGCGCAAAGTGTTGTCGCAATAGCAACACCGACTGCGAAGCAGATGCATCGCATCCTATCTAGCCCGTTTGAAATTCTAAGCACCAGTGGACACGAGTTTAGCACTTCTGGCTATTGTAGGGCGTTTCTGTGAAACGCCACGGCGTCTGGCACAGACGCCTACAAATTCATCACCTTCGTCATTGTTCCGTCATTCGCGCTTCGTCATTCTCATCAATGTCCCAACGGGCTCGTCACTTCCGTGCCGGCGGGCGGCTTAAATTCAAACGTCGACGGAGGAATTGCCGAGCGAGTCTGATTAGAATACTCGTCACGATCCGGTCGCCGTTCGGCAACAGCATATCCGTGCGTTCGACTCGAAACTTGTCGTTGATTCGCAGATCAAGCTTTTGAAATACTCGTTTCATCGCAGCGGTGCGCGGGAGCAGTTGCAGTTCGTTTCCGTTTTCGGTCTTAGTCGCAGTAACGTTGAAGCTGGTTTCGATATTTTCCAGATTGAGCGCGGAATTGATCGCCGCGACCGTAGCATCTAGCGGCGAACCTTTGCCTAACGGATAACGCTCCGCCGATTTGAAGTTCGGATAATAAATCCACAGCTCACGGCCATCGCTCACCGTCACGCTCGGCGAATTGCCTTTCACTTCGCGCCGAAACTTGTTAGGTGGCTGGAACCAGATCCGGCCCGAGCTCGTAATCGGCTGTTTCATTATCCGAATCACCCTTTCTTCCTGAAAATCAGCCTGCGTCGTCCGATTCTGGCGAATCGCTGCCAGCAGATTCTTCAGCTCACCATCCGAAATAGGTGCGCTCGTTGCGAGGAACGTCATCGGCACGATAGCAAGGAAAATCCAATAGATGAAGGCACGCACGCGATGACATTATCCGGCCACGCTAAATTCTCAAAGCGCGTTGCTGACGCCGCTCGACGGCGTTCTTTCCGAAAGCACGAAACCCTCTCGCTTTTGGCTATTCCGATTCGGGATCTTCGCGGATTCGGTTCACTGCAGACTTAGCGAGCCATTCCCGCGCCTTTTGTCGCAACTCAGCGGCGGTATGCAGAGCGAGCTTCTCCTTCATCCGCATCTGATGTGTCTCAATCGTTTTAACGCTTACATGCAATTCGCTCGCTAATTCCGAAACGCTCACACCTCTGCCAATAAAAGAGAAAATCTCCAGCTCACGATCACTGAGAATGCTTATGTTCGAGTCGCGTGACGCTTTCTTACGAGCAGCGAAACTATCTAAAATCAGCGGCAACACGCTTGCCCCAACATAGGAGTAACCTGCCGAGATTTGATTCAAGGCGCTGAGAAGTTCCGGTGCATCGTCGATCCCCAGGTATCCGCGCCCGCCCGCCCGGAACGCTCGTTGAACCGATAAGGTATCGGGATGCTCGGCGAGAGCAATTAGGGCGGCTGCCGGATTGAGACGACGAAATTCCTTGATTAACTGTATGCCGTCGCCGCCGCGGAGGATGATCCCGACCACAGCAACGTCCGGGTGGTGCCGCACAAATAATTCGCGGGCTGATGGCGCTTCATCCGTTTCGCCACACGTAGTGAATCGCAGGCTTTTTGCAATTAGCGAGAGCACGCCGGATCGAACAAAACCTATTCGATGAACAACAAGGACTTTTGCTTTTGTCGGGCTTTTCCCTGACACGTCATCGGGGTCCTGTGTGGGGGATTTTTTTGATCCATAGGCACGTGCCTTCTCTGCCCGCTTTTTCCGCCGGGTATTGCGTCGGGTGTTGGAGGTGCGTGCAGCATGCGATTTCGTTTTGCGTTGCTGCATATCCTTGTGCCTAATGGATTTGTCCTAAGCCGCAGCAGTTTTTGTAGGGCGAAGCCCGATAGGAGCCAAGCCAAAAATTCAGGGATTCGCCCCGACATACAAATTCTCAGCTGTCTGCGTATTCTCGGCCTATGAAAAAAGTCGTTATCCGTCCCTCCGTCGTCGCGACTGCTAGCGTTCCGATTCTGTCTTGCAATCTGGGAGCGCAAACACTTATGCGGCAAATCACCGATCAAGACTCGGCGACCGATCCGGTTTTTGTACCGCAATGGCCTCCGGCGATTCCTCACATGACGAAATCAACTGGGCGCAGCGGTGATCGCCTGCACCGTACCTTTGTCCCGTGAACACCATCAATTCGGTTTGTTACGGTGCTCATCGCGCCGTCCTCCACGGCGCGCATGTTGCAATCCTGGCAAGTGTTCTTGCAGGGACACCTAACCATTTCTTCGGCCAGAACTTCCCCGCCCCTGGAAGTATGAATGAGTTTTCAGATGTGATAATCGAGCAGCCAAATACGACAATGGTAATTCAACCTGGCGTGCCAGCGGATACACCCTATACGGACGCGGTGACTACGGGCGACCCTGCAGCTTCTCCCCCGCCCGACACCTTTGCGCCTGACCTTCCCGAGACGACGACCAATTACGAGGGACCGATCGGCGTAACCGGAATTTTTAATGGCAACGTGACCACGGGATGCTCGTATGATCCCGCCAGCCACAATGCACACCGGATAATCGACGATTTAGTTGTACTTGGGTCGATCGGTAAGTATCCGCTCAAAATGACCCGTTACTACAACAGTCGGCAGCAGTACTACGCTCTAAGTGCGATCGGATTAAGTCCCGGCTGGGCGCATGAATATTCATGGCTTCTCTGGGGCGCCGGGACAAAAGTGATTTCTCCGCATGGCAACGTTTATGATTTCTCTTGCTCTGGCGCTCCCCCAACCGGTGTATCCGAGTGGTGGGAGGGCCCGCATTCTGGTGGAAACGGCACATGGCGGCTTGCGGACGGCGGAAGAGTGCGGTTCGACAACTATCAAGTGAAGTACATTGATGATCCGTACGGGCAAAGGACGAGGATTGCGTACAGCCAGAGTGGACCACAGGCTGGACAGCGCGTTAAAGTTACCGAGCCGGGAGGAAGGTGCTTATGGTTTATCTACGGTGATCAGAACCACGGGTTCGACCAAGGGATAGAATGGGGAGATTGGACTTGGCTCTTAACGAGAGTCGAGGCATATGACGTTGATGGCTCGCCCGGCACGCCTGCTCATCCTACAGGCAATCTCATCGGCTGGGTTAACTACACTTACGAGATCCGCGACCCAATTGATCCAATGATACGAAACCGCAAACAGAAGATGTTGATTCGAGTCGATTACGCGGATAGCTCGGCCGATCTCACCGACAGCACGCATGCGCATTACGAGGACCCGATCAGACAACGTCCCAGAGAATCGGACGATTCAAAAACGCTATCCTCTGGTACAACGTTGCGATGACGTACGTTATGACGGCCCGATGCGAACGATCAGGTACGAGTATCAGAACGACACACCTCACGGCGCTATCATCAATGAGAAATATCCCGACGTTGGTGCAGTGTCGGCCATGTCTCCTCCGCCGACCTTTGGTCCACCAACCGTAGACGCTTTCACAGAGACGCGCGGCGATGGGCCAACGCGGAGCTTCTATTATACTCACTTGAGCCGCTGCCAAGGAACTGAGTGTGGCCCTTGCGACGACTACGAGAACAATCATCCTCCCCAGCAAATGCTCGATCATTATACCGATTTTCAGAACAACCCTCCTAACGTAACCCAGCTCCATTACGATCCGAATTGGTACATTGATAGAGTTACCGATGCGAACGGCCATACAACCGGCTACACTCACGGCAGCCCGCCACCTGCCGGCATTGGCGAGATCCGCACCATCACGCTGCCCGCTGGAGATAATAACAGTTATCCGGCTTCAACGATTCAATACAATTACGAGGCCGAAGCGAGTCCAACTCCAGGTGTTACAGCCATTCAAGGGCATTATCTAAAGACCATCACGGATGAAAATGGGAAAGCTACCACCTTGCACCGCGATACCCACTACCGCATTATCCAGATTGATTATCCGCAAGACTCAAACACACCTGCTTCGCACGAGTATTTCACTTACTGTGATCAAGCTGATTCGCAGTGCAACAACAATTTCGGGCAGATTAAAAGGCACCAGCAAAAAAACGGCGCTTACGTACATTATCGCTATGATTCGCGCGGGCTACTAATCGACAAATGGGAGCCGACGTCGAATGGCAGTGCGCTTGAGACTGACCCCAAAACTCACTACGACTATTACACCGCTGGCCGTTGGAGGGATCGCGTCAAGACTGTCACGATGCCGCCGAATTGGCCGAATTCTTATCAGGCTTCTGAGACCTACGAATACGACCTGGACGCCAACAATCAGCCGTGCGCAGGTCGCGGACTGATTACCAAGATTACTTATGTTAGTCCCACTAGCGGAATATCTCACTCGTTTGCATACGACCAGTACGGAAACAAGGTCGATGAGTGGAACGAATTGGGCGAACGCACCCATTACTCCTACGACAATTACAACCGACTGATGAGCGCCTCGAAGGGGGGCGAGACAACGAATTACACCTACAATCCAACGAACGGGGGCGCGTCACCGTACCTGCATACAACCAATAACCCTGACACCATCACGTCCCCGACAGGCATTCTGACACGCAATGTTTACGATCCGAATTTCCGAAAGACCTCGACCAATGTTGCCGGGAGCGCGACGACTTGGTTCGCTTACGACTTTGTAGGGAACCAAACGTGCGTAACTGATCCGAGGGGCAATGGACAGTGTTCCCCTACATTCACGACCACCACCCACTATGATACTCGGAACCGAAAAGATTACGTCAACGACGCTCAGGGTCATCGAACCGCCTTCACCTACGATAATGCAAACAACATCACTCGAATTGATCGGCCCAATGGCAACTGGGAAACAAAGGCTTATGATGCGGTCAACCGGGTGATCCGTGATACGGTCTCCTTCACTGGCGGAAATCCGGCGGTGAACTTGGAGACGTGGTTCACCTATTCGCCGTCAGGAACGCTTCACACAGTGACCGATCCGCGCGGCACTGTAGGTCACACGTACCCAAATGGTGACCCGAATTTTACTACCAGCTTTGTTTACAATGAGTCGGACCAGAGAACGGCAATGTCATATCCTCCAGTAGACAATCATTCTGACAGTCAGGGCTGGGGTTACGACGCGGCGCACAATGTAACCTCGCACGCGATGCCAGGCGGCCAGATTGAGTTCTTTGCTTACGATCAGCGTAACCGTAAGTACGGAAAAGCATGGTGGGGCGGCGGTGCCGATTGGCGATGGTATTATTTCGGCTTGGATGACGCCAGCCGCCTCCGCGACGCTAAGAATGGCAGTGGAACTGTTTTTGATGCCAACACTGTATCACGCGTACACCGCGAGTATTACCCAACCGGTAAGCTCAAGCTCGATCGACAGGCTCTCCTTGACCAGCCAAACGGGCCGGGTCCTACCAAGATTGTGAATTACGAATATGATATCCAGTTCGCCGGCGCTGAGAGCACGCCAACGCGAATGAATGTCACGAATGCAGATGATAGCCCCGCAGGCTACGATTATGACTTTCGCTGCGACGGCATGGGTCGGTTTGAAAAGATTTTAGCGCACAACGCCGCCTTAAAGTTTCAGTATTCGTACGATCCGGCGTCTAACGAGACCCTGCGGCACAATGAGGCAAACGGGGTGGATCAGTCTTATCTTCCGGACGAGCTAAACCGGAGGACTAAGACTGACGTGCAGTACCACAATGGCCGAGCACTTGAGTCGTATGGCTATTGGGAAAATGGCCTTTTGCATACGGTAACCCGTGGAAACAAACAGGACCAATTTACATATTACTTGGACGGCCAGCTTCAACAGGTGATGTATGGCGTGCCGCAGACCGAGGGAGTTTCTAGCGAAACGCCGCCTGCCGAAGATCCTACGAAAGAGAAAACGGTTGATGATTTTGTTTCCATGTCCGCCCCGGACCCGAACGGCGCGCTAACAGCTGACCGCACGGTTAGGTATAACTTGGATTACGCGGGCAACCGCACGTCCGTCAATGATAGCGTGGCAGGGTTTACTACGTATTCGCCAAATAATATTAACGAGTACACGGACCGGGTTGGAAACGATGCAATATCCAACGGGAGCAATCATGAACTGATCTCTTACAAAACCAACGCTTATACCTACGCAGACGAACGTCTGACGAACGTCAGCTCAGGAGTCAATGCTTACGACCTGGCATACGATGCGCTCGGACGCTGTGTGAAACGCGTCCTAAATGGGGTGACCAAGTACTACATCTATGATGGTGAACGGCCGATTCTGGAATACGGCGTAAATGGCAACGTGAGGGCGAAGAATCTGTATGGCAAAGGGATTGACGAAATCGTGATGCGTTACGATCCAACGCTGACACAGAATCAGACGTTTTATTACCAGCAGGATCATGCAGGCAGCGTGATATACCTGACTAAAGCCGATGGTACCCTCCTGGAGAGGTACAGGTATGACGTGTTCGGCACGCCGACAGTACGTGACGGCGATGGAAATCTCTTGCCAAACGGTTCCGCCGTCAGCAATCGCTTCATGTTCACCGGGCGCGAATACGCCGCCACTTTTAACTTCTACGAATACCGCGCTCGAGCGTACAATCCAACGCTCGGCCGGTTCATGAGCGAAGATCCGAAGCTGTTCGTGCGCCATGGTGGATTAGGCAAGGGACCGGACGATTGGTCATTCGGGGCGCATCCTGACGAAGCTGAATTCAATCTTTTTCGGTACTGCGGTAATGATCCCGTTGATTTCAGCGATCCGATGGGATTGGATAGCATGGTAAATGCTATGGAAGTAGCAGAAGCAGTTGTTCCCGGGCAGTATGAATACAACCAGATGGCAGCCAGTTTCCAATCTGGAAATTATGGCAATGCAGCAGGTTGGGGAGCCACCTGGCTTGCTAGCACCGTTGTAGGGGTAGTAAGCGGCACAACTTCAACACGATTTCAGGCTGGCCTTAGAGCGGCCGAAAGTGCGGCAGCACGAAGGACCGTAGTAGCAGTCATCGGTAAATATTTGGACACTCCCAGCTATTTGGATGTAGGCAAGCGTCTAAGTAAAAGCGTGCTTGATGTTCCAGCAAAGGTCTGGGCAAAAATGAATCCAGACCAACAATGGGCTATTACTCAGAGATTCTTGGACAGTGTCATCGCACAGCAAGGAGATCTCTTGTTCAACAAATCGATAAAAAGCATAGCTTCGCAATCTGGCGAGTTCAGGAAGGAATTGAATTATGTAAGCCAAAAAGGTTACGTACTGAGCCAGGATGGCTGGAGCATGACCAAACGTGCAGAAGACGCGTCCACTGCGTCGAGACAGGTTCCATTTCCAAGTAACCCGTAAAGAACAAAAACAATGGATGAAATAGCTACAGAGATAGTGACAATACCACGAAAATTTCATACGAGGGGTCTGTCCATCTTCGACTTGTTAAAAGAAACAGGGTACTTCGGACGACATGATGAGGTGTCGGTTAGCGATATTCGCAATGCACTCGCTCGGGATCCGGCATGTGTTCAAGAATGGATGCAGTATATTGATGATCTACGATGCTCCAGCAGTTGGTACTTCGTTTTAAATGACGAAGGTCTATACGAAGTGGGGTTCTATGACAGCAACGCCGACCCTGCTCGCAGCAACCAGCTAGCGTACGACGATGCTATGGATGCGTGCGCAGCCTTCATCAAGCACCAGATAGAAAGTCTCCGGACTTTGTAATAACCGAAACCACGCGGTCCGAGAGGAAGGAGAGAAGGGGTCAGAAGGGGTCAGATCTAAACATTTGACATTGGGAATTGCGCCTGGTATGCGGGAGGAATGGCGCGGCCGCTGCGGGTAGAGTTTGAAGATGCGATCTATCATCTCTGCGCACGAGGCAATGCCGCGCCAGGCAGTTTTTCATGACGAGCAAGATCGCGCTCGATTCGTGGAACTGCTCACCGAATCGGCGCGACGGTTTGAGGCGGCGATTCTGTGCTTTGTTTTGATGGGCAACCATTTTCATCTGGTCGCGCAAACGCATCGGCCAAACCTGCGCCGCTGGATGCACTGGCTCCTGGTCTCTTACACGGTGTATTTCAACCGGCGACACCGCTCCAGCGGCCATTTGTTTCAGGGGCGGTACAAAAGTTTTCTGGTGCAGGAGGGGAACTACCTGCTGGGGTTGAGCCGCTACGTGCATCTGAATCCGGTGCGCGGGGTGAGCTTGGGCCGTGGCACACCTGCCGAACGACGGAAACGGCTGCGCGCATTCAAATGGAGCAGTTATCGCGGATATGCCGGCCTGAGCGCGCCGTTGCCCTTAGCGCAAGAGGCGATGGTGCTGGGCGAGCTGCGCGGGCCAGGGCGAGCGCAGCGTTTGGCATACCGGCGTTTTGTCGAGGAGGGCTTGTTGAGAGAAATTGAGAATCCCTTTGAGGCAGTGCGTTGGCAGGCGGTTTTGGGCGATGAATCGCTTGTGCAGAAGCTTCGGGATGGAGTTAAAGGTTTGCACAAACAACGACGGGAAATCACCTCGTTGCGCCGAGCCCTGCCTTCGGTTGATCCGCAGATGGTATTGGAAAGAGTGGCAAAGGAATACGGAGTAGATCGGCAGCGCCTGGTCGCGCCCGGAGAAAGAGGCCTACAAGCTAAAAATGTGGCGATGTGGATGGTTTGGGAAACCGGAAGCAAATCGCTGCGCGAGATTGGCGATCTTTTCGGCGGCTTGGATTATGCAGCGGTAGCCCAGCGGATTCGGCGAACCAAGGCCATTTACAATCCACTTGCTGCACGGCGGCTGATTACCAAAATGTTAAATGTTAGATTTGACCCCGAGGACCCCGAGTAGATGCCCCACTGCACCTTTTGTCTGGAACGTTGGTTGATACAGCCCCTTAGGGAACACAATGCTTCCGCGGCCGCTGCGAAGTGCAGGTGGAGGGAGGAACCCGAGAGCGTTTTTACGCCGCATGGCTTCGCCGGTTCAGCTTCCACCTACCTACAAAGAGACCAAGAAATCCCAAACCGAGCAACAGAGCGGTCGATCCCCCGTCCGGAATAAGGACCAACTGGTCTTGAGCCACCTGAGTGTGGTTGATGTCACCCCATAGATTCAAAACGCCAACACCGTAGAAGCCGTTGTTGTCGTCCAAGTAGTTCGGGAGACTCATGACAAGAGTGCTAAAGGCGTTGTGAGGATTAGCGGCTTCACCTTCCAGCCACCAAATCGTCGCCTGCAGGGCTGCCGCGCTGGCATTGCCACCTGGTCCAGTGGAGTAGTCGTATCCGGCTAGCGTGCCCTGAGCGAAGGTCATGTAGAGCCACGCCGTTCCCTTAGAAATGAGATCAGGATTGCCACCAGAAATGCCGCCATTGATGGCTCCTTGGCCGATTCCGTAATAGTAGGTCGAGCCGGGCGTGAAAAACTCATTCGTTTCCAGGCAGAAGGTTTCGAAGCCTCCGTTGAAGGTTGTCGCCGCCGCGTAGCCCATCGTGACGGGAACAAAATCTGGTGACGAGGCGTTGAATTCGCCGCCATTGCCGGAATGACGACTCCCATAATTCAGGGAGAGCTGCATCGTGGTCGCGGATGCCATCGGACCGAAGACTGCCAATGAGGCAGCACCGATCATTAAAACGAGGAAAGTCTTGTTCGGGATATTCATCATACCGGCGAGAAAAGCAGTAATCGTACCACAACCGTTTCCGACTCCCAGTGCAATATTGTAACCAGTTTGTAATAAACGATTAAACATCGAGTTATTAAAAACCATAGTCTCTTCTTGGCGTAACCGGGGCATTTGAGGAAATTGCAAAAGAAACCGACGGGTTCCTGCTCGGGAGCCCGTTTGGAGAACGATGGATTGTCGGTTAAACCACTCAGGCGCAGGTTTCTGGCGAAGCCTTCTCTAAAACTGTCAAGAAGCCCGACGAAAAGGAGTCTACGGTTCCTTGAAATCGCCTGTGTGCTCGTGAGTCTGGATTATGTTGCGCGCTTCATCGTAAACCTCACCCGCGTCATCGCGCCCCGTCATATCACTTTGTCGTTGCCGCGGGCAGAGCAAAAAACGGAGAATCGCGCACCATGAAAACGAATTCTTTGTCTCTAGTGCTTTTTGCCTTGCTCACTTACTTTGCCTGGCTGCTAGGAGTGAAAGCTGTGGTTCCAGCGCCGGACGGCGGTTACGCCGGGGGCAACACCGCAGAAGGGCATAATGCCCTTTTTAGTCTCACTCCGGCGGCTTCAACACGGCCATTGGTTTCCTGTCGCTCAGGAGCGATACAACCGGAGCATTTAACACTGCGATTGGCGCAGGAACCCTGCTTGCCAATACCGCCGACGAAAGCCAATGGACAACCTCAGCGAAGCGCTGTTTGCACTCAAACCAGTGACCTTCCGCTACAAAAAGGAGATCGACCCAACAGGCATATCACAGTTGGGACTTGTGGCCGAAGAGGTGGACAAGGTGAATCCCGACCTGGTGGTGCGCGATAAAGAAGGAAAACCTTACAGCGTGCGCTACGACCAAGTGAGCGCGATGTTGCTTAATGAGTTCCTCAAAGAGCACCGCGAGGTGCAAGAGCTGAAGAAAGAAGTTGCAGCGCTCACCGCGGGCCTACAGAAGGTGAGCGCACAGGTTCAAGCGAGCAAACCTGCCCCGCAAGTGGTCAACAATCCCTAAAACCACGCGCGGATTTTCACAATCAGCCGTCACACTTTGACCGTGTGGCGGCTTTTTGTTTTCCTCGCTCACGGCCCCTCGAACGTTCATAGATCGGTCTGCTTAACCCTTACTTTCCCCCCAGTTGCTCGCCGGTGTCGATAGTAAGCTCTGACCCATCGCTTGACTCTGATGTGGATTTCACCGGTGCGTTTATAGTGACAATTTTAATCTGGCTGACCAGTCGCTGACTCGCTAACCTCGGCACACATATGCAAAAGCGAGGTCTCAAAAACTTGTCAAGCTTTGGAGTCGCGCTTATCGTCCTGGTGGGTTGGTCGTCCATCGCCAGCGCACAATGGACCCCGCTAGCGAATGCGTTTCCATCGGGATTCGCCGAAGCATGCCTTCTCCTCACCGATGGCACGGTGATGTGCCACGAGTACAACACGAACCGGTGGCATCGACTGAAGCCGGATATCAATGGCAGTTATCAAAATGGCTCGTGGGATGTGCCGGGTTTTACCGTCGCGAACATGCCAAACGGCAACGACCCTACTATTGGATGCGTGAATTGCCCGTACCAGCCATTATACTTCGCGTCGGCGGTGCTGCCGGATGGACGAGTGGTTGTCATCGGCGGCGAATACAACAATTTGGTTGTGCGGGAGACCAACATCGGGTTCATGTACGATCCAGTAACCAACACATGGTCAGCGCAAATAACTGTACCGGCAACGTGGTGCTGCGCCGGCGGCGGCGGCACCGGAGCTATCGGCGACGCCCAGTCCACGATTCTGACCAACGGAACGATGCTTGTCGCGAACATCGGGAACAGGGATATCGCGTCGTTCAATCCAGCGACGCTGACCTTCAGTGCACTCGCCCCGACGGACAAGGACGACATCAACAGCGAGGAAGGTTGGAATCAACTGCCGAACGGGACATTCCTGACCGTCGATTCAAGGATCCAAACGTCCTTCGAAATCTATGATTCCGCGACCAACTCGTGGGGGACCCGCGGATCTACCGTGGTGAACCTGGCAGATACTGGGGCGGGCACCGTCAATTCCAGGGAGGTCGGACCAGCGGTCCTGCGGCCGGATGGTTCGCTTATCGCCTTCTCTGGCACGAATTCCGGTCAGAACGCCGTCTACAACACCGCAACCAGCACGTGGGCTGCAACTGGGGTGGCGGGAGACTTCCCGGCCGGCCCCGGGGCGAGCCATTTCGCTATGGCCGATGGGCCTGCTTGCTTGTTGCCGAATGGCAACGTGCTCGTGATGGCCAGCCCTGTGTACCCGACGAACCCTCCTGGCGTTTTTAACACGCCAAGCCACTTTTTTGAGTTCGACGGCACCAACCTGATACAGGTCGCGGATTCGCCTAATGCGGCCAGCTTCATATCCTATCAGGGCCGGATGCTTCTTCTTCCTTCCGGCCAGGTCCTCCTCACGGCGTACAACCAAGGGGGCAATCAGTTATTACGGCCTAACGCGAGAACCAACAGCTCCATCAAAATCCCCACCGTGCCCCTCCTCGATATCCAGGATGTAATGCTCTACTCGAACGGCGGAGCGCCTCAGGACGCCTGGAGGCCGGTCATCACGACAGCTCCTTCAACTATCCTTCCCGGCAATACTTACTCGATCTCAGGTACGCTGTTCAACGGTTTCTCAGAAGGAGCCTCGTACGGCGATGATGCCCAGATGTCGACGAACTATCCATTGGTGCGCATCCGGAACCATGCAACTGGACACGTCCTTTACGCTCGCACTCATAACCACAGCAGGATGGGCGTCGAAGCGGTCGGCAGCGGCGAGATCGTGACGACGCAGTTCGATGTGCCGGCTAACGTCGAGGCAGGCGCAAGCGATCTGGTTGTGGTCGCGAACGGCATTCCCTCATTCCCCGCGGACACCGTCGTGCAGGAGACGGCAACCCCGACGCCAACCGCAACTCCTACTGCTACGGCTACAGCAACGGCTACACCTACAGCAACAGCTACGGCAACAGCTACAGCTACAGCAACAGTTACAGCAACAGTTACAGCAACAGCTACAGCTACGCCAACCCCCACGGCCACGGCAACAGCTACGCCAACTCCGACACCGAGACCGACACCTACGCCGAGGTCTGTTCTAACGCCGAGACCTCGTCCCACGCCCGCACCCCGCCCGTAACTTTCATCCGATTACTCAGGCGAGGAACCTCGCGCTGGAATCGTCGATAAAATCGCTACCATTCTGTGAACGCGCCCGCGTGTTCGTGCGTCTCGATCACGTTGCCCGCTGAATCGTACACGCGCGTGATCGTCGCGTGAAGAATTGGGGAAGCATCATCAGAAAATCTCAGCAAAGCCGGATTTGGTTTGGGCTGGGTCTCAGCGATGGATTGCTCCGGGCGAACGATCTGGATTGCTGACGCACATCGCGACGACGGAAGGCGTTTCGTCGTGCGTGCCGACGAAAAGCTGACGGCTTTTAGAACTCGAATCGCGAACGGGCGGGCTAAAGGACATCACACTTAAGCAGGCCAGCTTTAGGGGCTGGAAAAGGAGAAAAGCTCACCCTGCGAAATCGACAAGGACGCAGAACCATTTCTTCACTATTGGAAAAGCTTTTGGAAACTTTGCCAGCCAGTTTCCGTAGAATCATTTGAGAACGGCGCAACGCCTGATCTCACATCGGACGTTTCCTGAATGGGAGGCGACATCACGGTTCCGGCTCTGCACCTTCACTTTCCTAAAATGACTCTTTTCGGCTTTACCGACTTGCCCGCCCCTCATCGAACGGAGGAGTGCGCGAAATGTCACAGCGCGGTGCGGGTATCCAGCGGACTTTGTCTTAGGTGCCTACTTCAAGCCGGTCTATCCGAAGACAATGAAGAGTAGTGTCGGCGCACCATTGCGCCCCGATTGGCGGGAGTGTACTAGGAAGCGGTACCTTTGGATTGAAATAAGCCAGAAAACAGCAGTATTTAACAATCAGCCGTCACGCTTCTGTGGCTGGCGGCTTCTTGTTTCGCGTGTGTGAAATGTTCGCGGTGCTTGGACTCGAAAGGATAAATCTTTAAGTTCGTTCGGGCGACTTTGTTTCATGAGGGTCATCGAATCGCACAGCTGGTTGAAATAAACCCCGGTCACGGTTCTCCCGTAAGCACCATACCGCCGCCCGAAATTCTTGTTCCTTCTTTGAAGTTGGGCGGTCTGCGGGAGGTCCGATTCAAGGGGCAAACCTGCCCGGATTACATTGGATGTTAAGATTGATGCCAGCACGTTCTCATCGCAACAAGTCTGCAGTTGCTTTCGCGTGCTATTGAATGCGTGGCGTGTTAGCACACATGCTTTCCGACCATCATCAGTGAATCGACAAGCGAAGCTGTAAACGGCGGGATAGTAACGAGCGACCAAAGTATCAAAACTCTTCGCTTTGTCTGGCGAGCCTTTTCTTTGATTCCGTTCTTGGAGTTCGCCGTGGAGCACATTGCCGCTCCAGCTGGGGGGTGCCGGTGCTTTCATCTGTCACTTCATACTACGGAAATGGCGGAGGCAAGTTTCAAAGAAAGTGCCCAGTTCAATAACGTCGGCGCAATTGCCAGTAAGGGTCTGCGCGATCTTTATACAACACTTCAGCGGGCACCACATCAGAACTGACGAAAATCGCGCTTGTGCTCGTACGTTTCGATCACGTTGCCCGATTCATCGTAAATGCGTTGTTCTTAATCGAGACGTTGCTGACCCGCTAGCCGGTCAACTACAGCCGTGGCTAGACTTTTTCAGTGGATCCAGCGCCACACTACGATGCCGTCGTTACGCAGGCCCATTTGATAGCGCGCATTATGATAACCGGATCCATGTAAAATGCCGTGGTGAGCCGGCAACCACGATGCCATGGGCATGATCAACCTGCGCCCATGCATCAGTGGCAATCAGTAAAGTAATAATGAATGCTACGATTGTTTTCATGAGGCAGTCTGGTGAAAACGGTGCAAGGCAGCAAGCACGCTGTCGCGAGAGGCACTTCCGCTGCCTGACTCGTAAAGAACGCGAGAATCGCCCATGTGCTCGATCACGTTGCCCGCGCGGTATTGCGCGAGTTCAATTGCAATCTGTCACTGGTCCTGATCCCTGACCAAGTCGGTTGGATTGGAGCTGCGTCCAATTTAAACCGCGCAGCGCAGTAAACGTGAGTCAACAAGGTCATCGATACCGTGCAAACGGACCGAGGTTGTAGGGCGTTGTGTTTCGCGGCTCTTCGCCATCTGACTACCTTTCCCTATCGCGGACGAGGCTGTGGCCTGGAGCGAGGCGTGGGAGTCACTCTGGGCCCCGGGGTACCCGATGCAGTGGGCGTAGGTGTAGCAGTGGCTGTAGGGGTGGCGGTAGCAGTAGGTGTCGGTGTAGGTGTAGGTGCTGATGTTGAATTGAGTCGCCACGTATCGTTGAAAGGTACGTTGTTCGCTTCACCGCCGAAAAGAATTACGTGGTGTAGGGTTGCGTCGTAGGTCATGCCAGCGCCTTCGCGCGCGGGTGGCGAGTGCGGCGTAGATACGAGTGTCCACGTGGCGGCAACCTGATCCCATCGCCACGTCGTGTTCTGGTCTTCACCGCCGCTTCCACCTCCAAAGATAACGACTCCTCCCAGCCCGGGGTCGAAAGCAGCAGAAGCGCCATACACCAGGAGAGGTTGCACAGCCGGAGACTGCAGTGTCCACGTTGTGCCGTCATAGGTCCAGGTGTTATTCGGGTTAACATCAGCAAGGCCGCCAAACATAACGACCTGTCCTGTGGACGTATTCGTTGCAACGGCCGCGGAAGCCCGGGCGAAGGGAACAGTCGGTGGACTTAACTGCGTCCAATCGGAGCCGTTCCATTGCCACATGGTTAGCTGATAAAAGTGGCCGTCATATCCTCCGAAAACATCGGCCCTGCCATTAGGATCGGGAAACAGCATGGGACCGGTAACAGGAGTAGGGTGATGGGCTGGCGTGGCCTGAGTCCATTGTAACGTCGACCCATCCCAAAGCCATGTATCGCCCAGGTAATTGGTGCCATTAAACCCGCCGAAGAGTACCACCTTATGAACGACAGAATCGTAGGTCATTTGGGCCGCAGTGCGCGCTGGCGGAGCAGATTGTGTGGCAATGTGCGTCCAGGTTGCGCCGTCGAAAGCCCAGGTGTCATTGAGATAGCCTGTGCCGTCGTATCCGCCAAAGGCAATGGTCTTCCCGCTGACCGGATCGTAGGTCATGGCAAGGTACGAACGTGCCGGAGGAGAATTCTTTGGCGAAAGCTCAACCCAATCCGGAACACCAAAAGGAGTGGCCGCTACGCTCGCTGCCAACGCGATCCAAATACAGCAGCAGATAAAAATTGTGCACGCACGCGAAAAGTGTCGAACCTGAGTGAGTTTCATCCTGCAGAACTTAAGGCGCTCAACACGCGTCTTGTCAAATCACCGTGACGCGACGCGGAGAGATCGGAAACACTACACGGGCGGCTTTGGGACGAAGGTCTGCCACCCAGCCGGATCGAGGGCTCGGTCGGATTTAGTGAAATCAGGCGTTTCATGCATGTACGGCTTCCGGTGTTGACATCGGCAATCAGTTTGCTGTTAAAAGTGTTATGACGATTTTCCAAAGAACGGTTCGATACATTGTCTTTGTTTCTGTTTTGATGCTGGGCTTACAATTGACTGTTGTAATAGCGCAAAGCGGAAAAAGCGGGGTAACAGTTTCGTACGAGAGTTCGGGCACCTCACGAGTCGCGCGCTTCAAAAACTCAAATCCGTATCATGTCCGAGTGGAGTTCTCATATAACGGCACAAAAGTGCACGGTTCAGCTGAGACGTCTGGTCAGGATGCGGTTTTTGTACCAGCCAATTATTCCGCCACGTATGGTGGCAATGGAATTTCTATCACCTCGGTCCGAATCACTCGCGTTATGCGGTCGGACTGAGTGGCGCCCGCAATTACAGTAGCATTCGTCGAGAAAATGGGACGTTTCGAAACAGGCGCGTCTCGCTTGAGAAAAAATAGGAGCAATCCTTTACTGCCAACCGAGTCTTTTCTGAGTAACCCATCGAACGGCCTGATAGCGGACGACTTTTAATCTGTCGTATTGATCAGATGAGAGAATCGCCTTCAACTGCGGATCGGACTGCTTCTGGAGAGTCTTAACCTCTTCTGTTTTTTGAACGTTCGAAAGCGAATTGTTGTTTCTGATTGCCATTACCTTTTGTCCTTCATTGGCGAGAATGGGCGCTATTTGGGCACTCTGTTGAGGCGACATACTTAAGTTTTGTTGCAAGCAGGTTTGATATTGGGTCCATCCCGCAGTGCCCGGACCCGGTACGTCGCCGGGGATTTGTGCAAGGACACCTTTAGGACAACCATAAAACCACCACGGACGTGTTTGCGATTGAACTGACGGCGTAATAGCCGCAAGCAAAAACATGCCCAACAATAAAGTCGCTCCGGTTTGTCGAACGTGGCTTTTCATTTTTAATCCTTTCCTTCAGCTCAATTGTAACGACGCTGGCGAGGCAACTCAAGCCCCGATAAGGCTCAGTTGAACGTCCGCGGAATCACGGCCTTGCTTCGATACACGGCTGACCCCCCAAATCCAAGCTCCAGCCGCCTTTCTTAAGGCTGTCAGCGATGATTCTCCCAATGTGCCATTGGTGGCATCCTCACTCATTGTCCGACGCCACTTGCGGCATAGACTTGCTCAGTTCAAGCTGTGCGCTCACTCTCTGCAGGCCAGCAGCAAGCGCTTCAATCTGCTTTTGCTGCTCTGCCGCAGCGGCTTCCTGGTTTGCGACAACGGATTTTAATTCTTCCACCGTGTGGTGCTCCTTGAGAAACTCATTGAGCAGCATCGCGTTCACCGCGTCGTAGCGCACTGAGTTGGGTTGACCGTCGCCGCCACGTGTCACGAGGTCTGGGCTGATCTGTTCCACATCTTCGGCAATTAAGCCAAAGGCCCGCACACGTGTTGGTTCAATCTCCGGCTTGTAGCGAAAGCTTACTGGCTATGCCGATCAGGATGTGGATTAAAGTTTGAAGTTTCATTATTTATTTTTCCTTTGTTAGTTTGTCTCCGGCGGGTGGATCTTCGCAGTGCAAATCTGAAAAGAGGAAGAAAGCCCCGGGAGAAAGCTTCCTGCCCTGACCCTGATTCCAGACGGCGTCGAGTTTGGACAAAGGCACGAACCCGTCAACACAATTTCCCACGCGACAAGCGAAGTCCCCCGTGCGGCAAACGAGCTCGTTGGCCCGTTGGCATCAACCCTCGCAACTTGAGTCCCCATCGGCTTCGCTCAACGGTCGGCGATGAGGGGACGGTAGAAGTGACAATGCCTTTTTGCGAAGGAACCGTAACTGACGCGGAGTGAGGCTATTGACCGGATCTTAGGATTGGATTAAGAAGCTCGAGGCCTGCATGGCATAGTGCAGGAGTGAAACGGAGGAGGCAAAGCGTGAAACAGATAATTTTTTCAATACTAACCGGAGTTGTCGTGGCAGGCTGTTGTTCTACGCGGAATGACATTCAACGTTCAGCTACTTCCGATCTGCAACTGCGGCGGTACGAGCTTAAGCACTGCTTGAGCATGGCGCACACGATTTCGGACAAGCAAGTGGTGCAGAGCAGCGCGTATAACGATGGCACCGCCGACTTTGAAGAAAAGCAAGCTATCGAGCGAGAAATTACACGCCGTGGCGTGACGGACTATTACTGGGCACCTTCGGGCCCGTATCCGTACACACATGATCATTGTCACTGCCAAGATTGGATTGTTAGGCTCTGAAATACATAAAAACACGGCCTATACCGCGTAGAAGAGGATCGGCTCGCATCCCTCGCACTTGCCGCTAAAAGGAAATTCTTTGATTTCGCTTTTATGGCCGGGTCCCGAAGGAAGGAAGGCAACTAGATGTCTGCCAACTTCATGCGACAGCTCGCTGTTATACTGATCGTAGTAACGGTTGCCACATACGAAGCGCCTGCTGGAAGTCTAGATTGGCTTTTTGATGTTGCGAACAACGATAAAGTTGCACGCGAACAAGCGCAATTTCTGGTATGGGATGGTGTGTCGCATTCCCTCTCAGCGCTTTTCGAGAAGGTAGATGTTGTAGACAAAGATTGGCCTTTTTATCTCTTTCATGTTGTGCTCGCCAGTCCAGGTGGCGGAGCAGAGCGCGATCGCAGCTCGTATCTAGTCTGCTTCAGGCTGACTGAACATACGACGGAATTCCAGATAGTTACTGTCATTCAATACGCTTCAAACCCACCGACAGAACAGGAGATCACCATCGATAAGCGTCTTAATAGATGGCCAATGTCACCGCCTTGGAAAACAGGAATGGATCTACCTCACAATATCAAGCCTCCTGGATTGAGCATCGTGTCAGACATGTGCCGCACAGGATCAATCCAGTAGCATCGTTGCGCTGCCTGCGCGTCGCGCAGAGCCAATTTATATCGATTTCGAGTCCAGAAACCGTCAGCTCATGTCGCAGTTCACTACGAAACGCTGACGTCCGAATCAACGGCAGCAAGGAAGATAGCAAGGCTGAGCGCTAAAATACGCCGAGCAATTTAAGAACGATTATGATGACGACAATTACTCCAATTATGTAGAAGATGTTTCTGTTCATACCGGCGACTCGTATCAGAGTGAGTTTACAATAGCGAGGTTTTTCGCACGAACTGAGCCAGAGTTGCTGATCGCTCAGCGTCGTAGCGGACAATTCGCAGTTGTTTTCACAATCGGAACAGATCAGGATTTGTCGCTCTACCTTCTCGGCATCAGCAAAACTGTGGAACCTCCATCGGAGGCGTGATCCAACGTACGCCCCACGGGGCGAATCAAAAAGTTGGTTTGACCGGTTCCTCGCACTAGGTCGTGCACGCTACCAACTGTTTTTCGGCTTGCTCCGGCCGGCATTTGTCGTTAAAACGTCGTTACAAATAACGTTGGGGAACGCCATTTGACGATGAATAGACAAATCCCAAATCTCAATATGGTTCGATCCGCGTGGCGCCGCGTCAAAAAGGACATAAAAGAAGCGATAATTCGTGATCTGAAGCCGATAAAAGACGTCAAAGGTGGCAGGCGTGTTGCGGGCGAATCCAGACCCACCACGAACGAGGGCAACCGGGGGACAAAGGGTCACTCGTAATCAGAATAACGCGCATCATTGGGTTTTAGGCGAAATCCTAATTCAATTAGGACCCTAACGTGATTTCCCATGCGCTACTCTTCGGCAGGGTTGCTAGCGAACAGAAGGCAATCAGCTGTGCAAAACGTTGTGATGTGCGTTTACGAAGTAGCCGGCAATGATCGAGACGTACGAGCCAAGCGGCAGCGGCCGGGGAGCAATAACGGGAACCTGCAATTTCGATTCTCGACATATAGACATCTTCCTGGCTAATTCGGTAGGACTACGACGACGATTAGTTACTATTCACCACACACCGTGCTGTTACTGGTTGCATCGAACTAAAGATTCCGATGAACTACTTTCGTGATATCTCCGCACTCCACGACGTGCTTGCTGTGCTATACAGAGAGACGCCTTCAGAAGCAAGACGCGCCACACTAGCCCGATTCCTCGAGGAGTGGGGATTCACGCCGGAGCAAGGCTCGCTCTATGCTTCGACCGTTCTCTGCAGGGATGCCGAGGGATCGGCCGATTGGGTTAGAACAAATGCGTTCCATTTGAATGGCAGTTGGGTTAGGGGAGAGCAACAAGGTAACGTCGGCAGTTGGCTCAGTACCATGAAGGAGACATGGACGTTCAATATAGACCTTACCTACGAGCACAAGATCGAGAGGTACGACTCGAGTATAACAACCGGGCCGTTCTTTCAATCCTCGTATTCACGACCGACGGCAAGCGTTCAAAGTGGTATCTGGGCACCGCCGGATTGGATACGGGACCAATGGGACCTGTTCTTGATGTCTTCAGATCGTTGTGCACGCCAGATCAAGTTGGAATGGCTCGACAATAGCAACTGCGATTACCGGGCCTGCTCCATCGACGGGCAGAGGTTCGGCCGCGAATGACTCTGGGTGGGGCGATGACCCAATGCCAGCGCGAATGATCGGAGGGCCGGACGACAAGCATTTCGCCCGATCCACATCTTCAAGTGTACGCTAGCGGGTGGTAAAGATTCTATCCCCGCTGTATCTGGTGCCGCGAATGTTGCTGGCCACGATACGGAAATGATAGGTGGTGTGCGAAGCCAAGCCGAAGAGGATGGCGCTGATGTGCTGGTAATAGTTCCCAGTCTTGGTCTGGTTAGGCGTTCTCGATCCGTAGTTGATCGTTCTTCCATATTGAAAGTAGCACGTCGTGCTCAATCCGTGGGGATTAACGAATCCGTTGAGCTCGACTGAATAGTTCTCAACGCTTGCAGGATTGGTGATGGCGATCGGGAGCCCAATTGGGCTAAGTGTAGTGGCACTTACAACGTTGGAATTGCCACTCGTGCCACTCCCATTATAGGCGCGCACTCGATAAAAGTAACGTGGTGGTTGCGCTTAAGCCGGCAACGCTGCGGCTAGGCGTGTTACCGACGTTCAGATTTTGATAGCCTGGTACGTAACTGGTAAACGAACTATTGGTAGCCACATCGAGCCTGTAACCGGTTGCGCCAATCACGGTTCTCCAATTAGCCCTGAAACTGTGAGTGGCTACAAAGGTCGCCGAATTAGCTATCGGCGCCGATGGCGCGCCTGAATATAGGGTACTGTCGTATTTGAGGATAGAAGTTGGCGAACTTGCTGTATCCGGCTCCTGGATTGTTGCAGGTGGGCGGAGCAGGTCCGCAACTTAGGACGCCGACAAGATAGTGACCAGTAGAAGTGAAAAGGCCCGATCCACTTGAGCCAGGCTCGGTGCTGCCAGACGCCCACCCAACTTCATAACCGTTTACCAGGTCGAGGCAATTGAAGTTCGTGGCCATAACACTGCCGCTCGATCTTCGTAAGTATGAATTACTGCTTGGCGGAATGTATCCGTCGGGGTGGTGAAGCCCGAAAACACTCGCGCCTGCTGATTGAGCGACGGAAGTCCAGCCGGAAAAAAACGCCCCGGCAGGAGCATTGGTCTGCAGCCGCAACAAGGAAAAATCATTGGAGCCTTGCGTTGCAAGGAGATTGGCGCCCGGTCCAGTATGCACCCAATTTCGCAAAACGCCGCTGTTACAACTGTTTGTCTGATAAAACCAATATGCTTCAACACTTTGAGCGACTGCCTGGCTGTTAACGCAATGATTGGCCGTCAGAAAATACGGAGTTCCATCCTCGGCAATATTATTCAGCAAAGTGCCCGTGCAGAGGAACGGCCCATTGTTGTTAAATAGAATTCTTGCAACGGCATTTTTTTCGGGATCGCCGTAGCATGACGCGTCAACTTCGCAATTCAGAACCTCGGGTTCATTGGACCGAAGTCGCCAATCCAGCTCGGCCAAAATGTGCGATATCTCAAAAACCTCAAATCCTCGTCCGTTTTCGTCAGTTCTCTTATAGAACTCGATAACCGCCGTGTCCCCATCGACAGTGCCAGACCAAAATTCTCCGCTGCCCCGGGGTCCCTTCTCGGTAAACGGACCAAAAACGATACTATTGAACGCTGCTCCATACACGTACACCTCCTCGCCGTCAGCAAGCGCAAAGTTACGGAAATGCACGCCTATGCCCGAAGCGCCGGAGCTCTTAATGATTAGCACGATTATCTGCGAACCATCCGGGTTAACGAATTTTTGTGCGCGCGTGTTCGGCGAGAGTGCGACACTTCTGTTAACGCCGACTTGGTTCGGCTCAAGCGTAAGCGAACGCGCATCCAACTGTTCCAAGGTTACGTCAGGTTGGTTCAGATCTATGTGCGATCCGTAACGTACGCTCGGTAAATCTGCGTCAGCGCGAGTACGCATACCTGCGCTATCGCTGCCGGTTGAGATCATCCCCGGTAATGATACGTCAGGCTCAGCCTGAGTGTTACCGCTGGGTTGCGTGCTGGGTGACCCAAACAACATCGTCAACGATGCTGCCGAGAGCAGAACGAAGGTGATCAAATTTCTAATTTTCGTTTTCATGAACACTACGATTTTTTATAGATTTCTCCGGGGATCTCAGGGTGCGAATCGAGCGCGCCGCCGAGAAGGGAAAATTTTTACACTCTTAGCTTAATTGTGCAAACTAGACCTTGGCTCGCGATTCCGGGGAACGAGTGAGCCGGAGCTCTGGATGAGACGGCCCTATGGCTGAGCCGGCATAGCTGCACCCCGTCATGCTCAGGCGAGCCTGTGGTGAATGATGTGCGCACGCAATGCGATCGAGCTGTGGGCTGGCGTGGAGGCTAGCCGGCGATTCTGCGCACGCCCTGATTTTTCTTTGACTCGCCAAAACGCTCCTGATACACGAGCGGGGTGTTTCGCTGTCTCTCCTACATCTTGATCCTGGTTGTTCTTGTCGGGGGTTGCGCCGAAGTAACCCATGCGTTGCTGGTCCCAGGCGACCTTGTGGTGTAAGTCGGAGACAGGCCCTTTCCGAGGGACTTCGATCCTTACTACAACCAGCCTAAAATCTATCGCCAACCACGGTATTACACCTCAACCAGCAAGAAATACAAAGGCAGGAAGGTATTCAAGACGACAAAGGTGAAGGACCAACACGGTCGCACGGTTTACAAGAAGACCTCCTCTCACAAAAAGAAGAAGAAATAGCTCCCACTCATGAAATTTCGTTTTTTTCTCTTCATCCTTCTCCTAAGCGTCGCAAACGCATTCGCGTCAGATCTTGACTTCACCCTTGTGAACCAAACCGGGCGAAGCTTTGAAGGTCTCTATATCACTGCGTCTGACAACAAGGATTGGGACGCAAATAGTCTTCTCGACGGAAAAGTTTTAGCCGCTGGGGGAAGTATTCAGGTGCGCTTCAAAAATGAAGCGAAATCAGAAACCTGGGATTTTAACCTGGTGGACGACGAAGGACTCTCAGTAACCTTCGACAAGGTAAAGCTGGCAGGCGTTGATACGGTCACGTTGAAGGACGTCAACGGCCAGATCACTGCGGAGATTGAGTAGCTCGCTAGCTTAGTCTCGATTTCCTAGAAATACTTGCACACAGCAGTCTGAACTTCCGAGCCGTGCTGCCATTCATTCTATGCTCGAGAAAATAATTCGCGATTTCATGACGATTTGGACCACGATCGATCCAATCAGCAATCTCGCCTTATGTCTAACTGCTGCTATGCCTCGCGCCGAACGTAGAAGGATCGCCTGGCGAGGATCTCTCTATGCCGCTATCATTTTAGTCGTTGCGGTCGTAATTGGCGAAATAGTGCTCGATGCGATGGGAATTCGGCTTCGCTCATTGCAAATCGCCGGCGGTATTATCCTGTGCCTTTTTGGATTGCAGATGGTCTTCGGCTGGATTGAGCAGACGGCCGCTTCTGTGGACCAAGGTCGGGATCTGGCTGTTTTTCCGCTCGCAGTGCCCGCCATTGCAGGCCCGGGTGCAATTACCGCTGTGATCTTGTTGACTGATAACGACGTCTATTCCGCACATGAACGGATCCAAACGGCTGTAGTGCTGCTGATAGTGCTGGCATTAAATTACATCTTACTTCTTCTGTCAGACGTGATTCTGCGTGTCATTGGCCGGCAGGGTGCAGCGATTCTGACCCGCGTTGTGGGAATAATTCTAACCGCCCTTTCGGTCGAATTCGTGCTGGCCGGATTGCAGATCGGTAGTTGGGCTACACCTCACCGCTAGCCCAATACCTCTGGCGAATAGCCCTGTTGCAGATGGTAGTGCTCGGCATTACCGACCGTTCAGAACCGTTTGCGTTGCAGGCTCATTCAATTCAAGCTGTGCGGTCACTTTGTGGACGCCTGCGGTAAGCGCTTCAATTTGCTTTTCCTGACGCGCAATTTTCGCTTCCTGCTCCTCAATCTTCAATTCTTGCCGTTCGTTTTTGCGGTGCTCCTTGAGGAACTCATTCAGCAACATCGCGTTTACCTGATCGTAGCGCACGGTGTAAGGTTTTCCTTCTTTGTCGGGCAGCACCAGGGCCGGGTTCACCTTTGCGACTTCCTCGGCAATCAAACCAAATTGGGGCGTGCCTTTGGTGTCCGTCTTGTAGTGGAACGTCACCGGTCTAAGTGACAGGATTACTTCACTGGTTTTCTCCATGGCGGCGATGTCCTTTTTGAACCGCTCCGAGGAGGCGGCTGTTCCCAGTTGTCCGTTGTCGGACACGACGACTGGCGCAGTGGTGCCGCTTTGTGTGGTCACGCCATAGACGTTGGCAATCCAAGTGGTGTTACTCACGTTCGCACCGAGGACGTTGGCGCCGATACAGGTGACGTTATCGGCCGTGGTTACGCCGTTTCCGGCGGCATAGCCCAAGGCCGTGTTGTTGTTACCGGTGGAGTTGCCAGTGAACGCAAGAGATCCAATGGCCGTGTTGGCTCCGCCGGTGGTGTTGTGACCGAGCGCTTCAAAGCCATTGGCCACGTTGTTTTCGCCGGTGATGCTGTTCAAGAGCGCGTGCGCACCGGTCGCGGTATTAAATTGGCCGGTGGTGTTGGAATTGAGCGCCTGAAAACCGTCGGCGGTGTTGTAGACGCTGTTGTTGTTAAAAAGTGCTTGCCAACCATTGGCTGTGTTAGCGGTGCCGGTGGTGTTAGAATAGAGCGCTTGCGAACCGTTGGCCGTGTTGAAAGCACCGCCGGTGTTGCTAAAAAGCGCGAACATTCCATTAGCCGTGTTCTCGCTGCCGTCGGTGTTGTTAACCAACGCATAAGCACCATCGGCGGTGTTGGAGTTGCCACTGGTGTTGCTTTGCAGAGCACTGAATCCCGTGGCTGTATTCTGTGTGCCGACCGTGTTGCTTGAAAGCGCGGAATCACCGTTGGCGGTGTTGAAGCCGCCACTCGTGTTGCTAAAGAGGGCGAATGCTCCGTTAGCCGTGTTGGCGGGACCAGTAGTGTTGCTTAAAAGCGCCGCGGTGCCAGTAGCGGTATTTTCATCTGCGGTGCTGGCAAGGAGCGTCCCCGCGCCAATGGCCGTATTGAACTGGCCTGTGGCGTTGCTCCTGAGTGAAAAGAAACCAACCGCCGTATTGAATCCGCCGCTGGTGAGGCTAAACAGGGCGTTTTGCCCTTCCGCCGTGTTGCCACCGGGGTAGCCTCCATCCGGTGCCGGACTGACTGCTTGCGCTGTCGGCGAAAGCGTAAAGCAGGCGAACACAAGCGGGATGAAAATGAGAGCAAGCCGGAAAGGCGACTGGGCCATGGATTTGTTCAAGTATAGAGTTGTCATTCTTTTTTAATTTTCTGTTGAGGATGGATTGTTGAATTTTTGTTGACTGTTTAAGACCGTTTGCAGAGCAGGTTTGCTCGTCTCGACCTCGGCGCTAACTTTCTGTAGGCCCGCAGTAAGTGCTTCAATTTGCTTTTGCTGCTGTGCGGCAACCGCTTCGTGCTTTGCGACAACAGACTTCAATTCCTGCACCGTACGGTGCTCTTTCAAGAATTCATTGAGCAACATCGCGTTTACTGCGTCGTAGCGCACGGTATAAATCTCGCCGTTCTCATCGCGTACAACCAGGTCGGGGTTCACTTCGGCTACTTCCTCGGCGATCAAACCGAATTGGGGCGTGGTGTCCTTGTGGATCTTGTAACGAAAGCTCACCGGTTTGAGTGCCAGAATGGCCTCGCTGGCTTTGTCTAACGGTTGAATGTCGGTCTTGTACCGGCGCGAGGAGCTCGCCGTCCCGAGCTGACCCGCTGAATCGACCAGCACCGGTACGGCATTGTTCTGTGCCGTCGTCGCATTGTAAATGTTGCCGATAAAGCAGCTGTCGCTCACCTCCGCGCCATCCACGCCGATAGCAATAACATGATCCGCGGTGTAGACGGCGAAGCCAGCCTGAGCTCCTAAGGCGATATTTCCGGTGCCGCTGCTGTTGCCAAGCGCGTTCGCACCGAATGCCGTGTTGCCCCTCCCGGTCGTGTTAGAGTGGAGCGCATCGTCACCGCTGGCCGTGTTGGCGCTGCCGTTAGTGTTGTGATTGAGCGCGTGATAACCGGTGGCAGTGTTGCTGACGCCAGTTGTGCTGCTGAACAGGGCGTCAACGCCGCTGGCCGTGTTGTAGTCCCCGGTAGTGTTGCTAAAGAGCGCTTGGAAACCGACGGCCATGTTATTCCCGCCGGTGGTGTTGTCTAGGAGCGCGCTAAAACCGACGGCCGTGTTTTTCTCGCCGGTGGTGTTGCTGAAGAGCGCTTGCGAGCCGGTGGCCGTGTTTTCGTTGGCAGTGGTATTGCTAAAAAGCGCAAACATTCCATTGGCTGTGTTCTCGCTGCCGTTCGTGTTGTTAACCAGCGCGTAAGCACCATTGGCGGTGTTAGAGCTGCCGCTGGTGTTGCTTTGTAGCGCGTCGAATCCTGTGGCTGTATTCTGCGCGCCGACCGTGTTGCTGGAAAGCGCGGAATCACCGCTCGCGGTGTTGAAGCCGCCAGTCGTGTTGCTAAAGAGAGCGAATGCTCCATTAGCCGTGTTGCCCGGGCCGGTAGTGTTGCTTAAAAGCGCCGCGGTGCCAGTGGCGGTATTTTCATCTGCGGTGCTGGCAAAAAGCGTCCCCGCGCCAATGCCCGTATTGAACTGACCCGCGGCGTTGCTTTTGAGTGAAAAGAACCCAACCGCCGTATTGAAGCCCCCGCTAGTGAGACTAAACAGAGCGTTGTGTCCTTCCGCGGTATTGCCACCGGGATAGCCTCCGTCAGGCGGGGGGAGGACTGCTTGCGCTGTTAGCGAAAGCGCAAAGCAGGCGAACACAAGCGGGATGAGAAGGAGAGCAAGCCGCAAAAACGACTGGGCCATGGATTTTTTCAAGTATAGAGTTGTCATTCTTTTTAACTTTCCGTTGAGGATGGATTTTGAACGTGCATTAACTGCAATCCAGTTCCGCCCGGAAACTAGGAACCGTCCTCATAAGGCCCGCTTTGAATAGCGGTCTCACTTCGGCTGACTCGGGCTCCAGTTGGATCTGGAGATCGCGTTAAGCGGTGTCTCAGCGAAGATCCAGCCCCTGCGGCTTATTCAGCCGTGCCGAAGATAAGTTGAAACGTCGGATGACGTAATCGAAGAAATCCTTACCAGCGTGGCGACAAGCTGTCGACTGTTATTTCACGCGATCGCGCAATCCTTTTGGGGATCTTGGTCGTCGGTGTGTATGTCGCATAAGAATTCCTGCGGGATCGAATCACAGATTCGCGTTCCACGCCAGCGTTCGCCTACTCGCAGAACGAAACGCCTTCTGTCGTCGCGATGCGCGTTTGCAATCCAGATGGTTCGCCCGTTGGAATTAGGTCAGCGCGCGACTTGAAGCGAGCTATCCTGCGCTACAAGTGGTCAACACTCCGTAGAGCCGATTGGCGTTGGGGCTGCGTCCCAGCGATTGTTACCGAGCGCACCAAAACCGGTTGCTGTGTTGGAGCCGCCGTTAGTGTTGTCAAAAAGGGCGAACACCCCATTGGCCGTGTTGTTGTCGCCGGTAGTGTTGTTCAAGAGCGGCCCGGCGCCAGTCGCCGTGTTATTGTCGGCAGTGTTGGCAAAAAGCGTCCCGGCGCCGATGGCAGTGTTGAGGTTGCCGGAAGGTTGCTTTGAAGTGAAAACCAACCAACCGCCGTATTGTATGTGCCGCCGGTGAGACTAAAAAGGGCATTCTCGCCCTCCGCGGTATTGCCGTCGGGATAACCGCCATCCGGTGGCGGCGTGACAGCTTGTGCTGTTGCTAAAGCCGACACGTATGCGAGCACGGGAATAAGGATCAAAGAGAGGTTTTTCGTTTTCATATGGACCGATTCGGGCTCTTTTCCTCTTCACCCGAAGTGATAAAATCATACGAATTGTCGCCGTAATGCGTGCGACCGCTCCACGATAAGCAGATTCGTTCCAGTAGCACAGTGTGATGATAACTTCGTGCATACTTTCGCCTTCGGATTGCACCTCGCAGGCTTTGGCCGATTTTGAAAACCTCCTCATCGAAGTTGGGACAGTCGATCCGGAAGGCTTGACGCAGCGGGTTCGCGACGCCTTTCGACTGTTGTTTCTAAAGGAATCAAATGGACAACTCGTCGGAGTGGGTGCGCTGAAACGCCCTGAGTTAACCTATCGGCGCAAAATATTCGCGAAAGCGCGGGCAACGACCCCACCAGACCAATATGGGGTCGAGTTGGGCTGGGTAGCCGTCGCTAGATCGCACCGCGGGCGAGGCCTATGGCGTCGTATTATCGGTCAGTTAATCAGTTTGGCTGAGAATGAGAACCTTTTCGCAACGACCCGGGCAGATGTGCGAGCAATGCGCTTTGCGACTGATTATGGGTTTAAACCCGCAGGTTATCCCTATCCGAGCGGCCGCGGCTACGATCTTGTTCTTTATCTCCGTAACGCCGAGGAGACCAACTAAAGCGTCCACTCCGAAATTTAGTGACGCAGATTCCCGGCTGCGCTATTGCCCCCGCTTGATATCCAGGCTGTGAATCGTCCGTTGAAGTTCTTCGCCACTAACCCGCACAATGTTGTTGGCGCTAGCTTCACCTGCCCATGCGCCGCCATCGTCAACTTCAACCCAGCGACCTGGCAAGCGACTTCCCGTAAACGCTGGAATCCAAACCCTGTGTATCCCTTTCTTTAAGGTTACAGATGCACGCGTTTGAGTAAGATCAAAGTTAAGCTGTGTCGTCTCACCTGGTTCGAGCGTGGCATTATTGATGGAAGTCTTTACGTTGCCGTTCACAACTAATGTTACGCGGTAAGTGCCCGCCGCCAGACCTTTCAAAACGTAACGACCGTTCTCATCTGTTTTAATCGTCGCGAGCAATCGGTCGCCGGTTCTCGCTTCAATTCGAACATTTGCGCCTTGGATCGGATGTCCCGTGGCATTCATAACAACACCTTCAAGCACCGAGTTGCCGGCGGCTGCGCTTGCGACAAAAAGCATTACTCCAACAAAAGCAATCCCGATCGATCTAATAAACATAACAAATCAAAACACGAATCTGACAAACAGCACAAGATCCAGTTATCGAATTTCGGTAAGGCCAGTTTGCGTCGCTAACCGGTCTGGTGGCCGCGGTTGAATGACAGTTGTTGCTCTGGCAAATGTGATCGATGTTTTTGTATGGAGACACGAACTCGAGAGAAAGTGCGGAATAGGGCGGGGCCGGTTATGTCGCGTAAAACATTGCTTCTGAAAAAGAGACGGCGCCGTTCAATTATCGGCTTCGAAATGATTCGGCTCGACCGCTCCGCGGCTGAACCACTGCACGACCAATTGTACCGTCAAATCCGGGATGAATTGCGATCGGGAAGCTTTACTGGCGGCGCGTGTAGGGTTCCTTCGTCTCGGGTCCTTGCTGAGGAGTTGGGCATCGCAAGACTCACAGTTAACCTCGCATTTTCGAAGCTCCACGCAGAAGGATATCTGCGCTCGAAGCCGAAATCGGGGACCTTTGTGGCGCATCCACTCCCTGAAACCTTTTTGATGGCTGCCAAACCGAAAGCACTTCCTCAGATCGAGCAGCGACCCCGCATTTCCAGCCGGGCAAGAGCAATTCCAGATCAGCGCGCAGGCAAACAGTTTGATCTCGGAGCGCTGGAGGCCGGAGCAGGTGTCTCGTTAGTTCCTGGACTTCCGGCAGTAGATGAATTCCCCATCGAGATTTGGGAACGCCTAAGATCGCAGGTGCTTGCCCAAAAAGGTGCCCATCTACTACGCCACGCGTCGAGTCGTGGCGACGCGGATCTCCGCAAAGCAGTTGCCACTTACCTGTCCGATTTTAGAGGCGCACGCTGTCATCCAGACCAAGTCCTGATCGTCGGAGGAATGCAGCAGGCGATGCTAATAAGCGCCATGGCGCTTGTCGATAAAAGCGAGCCCGTATGGATTGAAGATCCTGGTTTTCATCAGGCGCGCAGAGTCTTTGTTTTAGCAGGTGCCAGAGTGGTTCCGAAGCCGCTGGATGAAGAAGGAATCGTGATCGCGCGATCGGCAAAAGAAAAGCAGCCCAAATTAATCCACGTAACACCTTCGCATCAATACCCTCTCGGAATGACGATGAGTTTCGATCGCAGGACCGCGCTGCTCGATTTTGCCCGTGCTCACAATGCATTCATTTTTGAAGACGACTTCTACGCGGAGTTCCGCTTTACCGGGCCGCCGCTTCCTTGCCTGCAGGGAATCGACAATTTCAGCCGCGTGATTTATGCGGGAACGATGAGTAAAATTCTTTATCCTTCCTTGCGGCTGGGCTACGTCGTTGCGCCGGAGCAGTTGATCGATTCGTTAGTCAAAATCCGCAGCACAATGGACCAACACTCTTCGTCGATTGATCAGGCGACGCTTGCGCGTTTCATCAATGAAGGATTTTTCCTGAGCCACATTAGACGGATGCGAAAACTTTACGCCGAACGGCGAGAGTTCTTCATGAAAGAATTCAACAAGCTGCTTGGTGATCGATTCACCCTTCAGATTCCGGAAGCCGGACTAAACTTCGTTGCATGGGTTCGATCCGAAACAGATTTTGCGAAAGTCGCGCGCGTCTGCGTCGACATCGGAATCAAGCCCTCACCGCTATCATTTTATTGCGTCGAGGCGAAGCTTAAGCCCGCGTTTGTTTTCGGTTTTGCCGCCTGGACGGCCGCGCAAATTCGCGAAAGCCTCGTTAGGCTTGCATCCGCGCTCAAGCAATAAAAAAACCTTGTTTTTTACGTCCATCTCGAACCAGATGCCTGCGGTAGAAAAAGAGGTCAGATCCAAACTGCTGGTATTCTGATTGGTGAGCGCACGCCCTCGCCCGGGACAACACCCTTTTTGGCATCGGTCAAGATAGCGTGCGCCCCCAAATCTGCAGGGCTGTTAATTTTCGTCTTCGGTAATCAACCCGAATAGGCCGTGCTCTTCGTCCGCTATTCCCGCGGTGAAATAAACGCCGCCACCTAGCGGAAGAAGATCCCACAAACCATCAAATTGAAGCGGCGTGCCATCGGCTCGCATCAACGTCTCGATAAAACCGCCGGTCACCGGGTCATAGTTGTTGATGCGACCATCTCCGAAATTTCCAACCCAAAGTTCGTTGTCCACGAGAGCAAGTCCCCAGGGAGCGTTGAGCTCACCGCCTGAGACCAGGCGCCTGACGAAGTTACCACTGGTATCAAAAACATTAACGAAACCGCAGCCGGCACATGCAACGTCATCTTCCCTTTTGTGATCTTGCTTCGCGTATGTCACGAAGATTTGGCCATTGAAGTTTCTGATGCCGAATGGCCCGTAGGCCGCAGGAAGGTTCGGATCCGTGAACCCATTGGGATTTACCTGATGAAAATTCTCATCGTAAGTTTCGACCTTGCCGGTGTGAAAGTCCGTCACGTACAGAAAATTGTGACCGTTCGCGACTCCGAGCGTTGCACCTTTATAAATGGCGCGGTTAACGCCGTGATTCGTACCGTTATCAACGGCGATGATGGCGTGGGTCTGATCCAAGGCTGGGTTCCAGCCTGAAATTGAACCATCTTCACTTACAAAGATGAAAGCAGCGGGCGCTGAGGTTCCATTCTTTGTTACACGGAAGAATGCCGTGTTGTTAAAAACTACGCCGGTTGGATTGCCGACTCCTCGGTTTCGCGCGGCCGTTGGGATCTCAACTACCAGCGGCCTGGCTGTGCCATCCTGATTGTACAGTGTCGAGACGCCTGTGCCGTTGTCGCTGATCCAAATGACCCCATTCGCCGAGGCTGCCATCCCCCAAGGGTTGACAAGATTGGGATCAACGTGCTGTGCCACGCCGGGAATGTCCGATTGAAAATTTGTCCACGAGTACGTGTCCGCGCGTGCAGACACGACCGTGAACATCACTGCTCCTAACAAGAGCAGCCCGATCTTTGCATAAGCATTAGTTGCTTTCATAATGTTTCCTTTTTCGTAATACATCGCAGCAGGTCGCCTCTGCTTCCTCTTCGAAAAGGTAACGCAGTTGTTACCTTCAAAGCGCGTTGCGATGCGCGAGGTACAGGATCATTTGCTCAAAAGCACGTCACTCCAAAATGGATTGAGATTCCGGCTCTCAGCACAACTACCCCAACAGATACGTCGACGCCAAGACCTACCCCATCGCGAGGTCGCGCCCGGGACCGCGAGCTCGCGGAACCCCGTTCCCGAGACCTTGATTCCGGACCGGATTCAAGGAACCAACTAGCTAAGCGAACGCGAGCCAAAAAGGCGTACGCAATGTTTGTAAGTGTTACAGCCTGCTACGGTAGCTCGGAATTCAAACCAAACAGCGCTGTGTTATCGGGTCGGAAGCGTCCGAATGTAATTGACCAAATGCCAGCGATCTATTTCTGAAAGTCGTCTACCAAATCCGGGCATAGGCTTTTTCCCGGTTGTGATCTTCCAGAAGAGGGACCCATCAGGTTCCGTTGCCAACTGTGGATCGGAGAGCTTCGCCGGGTGAATATTCAGCTCAATCACCGCAGGGCCGTCCGCATCGCCGCTCTTGCCATGACACAATGCGCAGGTTTTTAAATAAATCTTCTGGCCAGCAGCAATCGAGTCCTGCGTCGGCGCGACCGGATTCTTCTTCGCTGCGCTTGGAGCAGGACTGAGCCATTTCCCAGACATTGAATCTGCCCGTACCGAGGCAGCTGAGTAGGTCATCGTCAGCGCGGGTAACACCCAAAGCAGCAAGAAAATAGTTTGCGATGTTTCAATTAATACTCTCCGACTTGACATGGGTGTGTCTACTATAAACATACGGCTAATACGATCCCGTTAAGGTTACGCGTGTGTTACTGTTGAATCGAATAATACGCGCTGAAGCCCTGTAACCAGCCCGTCCCCTTTTGTGTGTAATGGTGGACACTCATTTACGAGCAGCACATGACTGGTCGAGATCACCCGAGTGAGAGAATCGATTTCCCGCAGAGGTCAGTGCATTCGGCACGACGAAGTTACCTCGATTGCCATCGCTCGTTTCAAAAAAGGCACCACTAATTGAGATCGTACACTTCCACCAGAGCTACTCCCGTGGTGCCATTAACACCCCGCACGATTGCTGTGTAATTGCCTGCTGGTAGATTTGCTATGATGGCAGATTCCCTTCCATCTGTTGGAGCGAGTCCGGTGTTGAGAATTGCCGCAACCTGGTCACTCATGATAATCCCGCCGATTATTGTGGTCTGCCAGTTATTGTTGGAAGCAATCAGAGCTCCGGTGCCATTGTGCAGTTCCAGTGTTGGATCAGCCAAGACGTTAGGAACACCGAATTGAGTGAGCTCGGGGCCGATGGCGCGAATGATCACTCTCTTTGGTCCTGCAACGATGAAACCTCCAATCATCACGTTGTCGGCAGTCTGGACAAAGCTGCGAGTGCTAAGATTGTCTAGCTTGGAGTCACTGTCAGGACTGAGATCGTAGACTTCCGCCAGTGCAACTCCTCTGGTGTTGCTCACACCGCGTACGATGGCTGTGTAGTTACCAGCTGGCAGATTTGCGATGATGGCAGATTCTCGGGGATCCATCGGAGCATGACCGCTGTTGATGATTTGCTGAACCTGGCTGTGTAGGATAATCCCTCCAATTATCGTAGTCTGCCAATTGTTGTTAGAAGCAATCAGAGCTCCGGTGGCATCGTGCAGTTCCAATGTTGGATTGAGCAAGACATTGGGAATACCGAATTGAGTCAGCTCTGGGCCGATGGCGCGAATAATCACGGTCTTACGCTCGGTTCCCTGAATGATGAAGCCACCAATCATCACCTTGTCATCTGTTTGAACAAACGAACGAGTGCTGATGTTGGTAAGCGCAGCCGTAGGCGATGGTGTGGCCGTGGGTCTCGGTGTGGCAGTGGCACTTGGCCTTGGCGTCGCAGTCGCGCTTGGCCTGGGCGTAGCAGTCGCGCTTGGGCGAGGTGTAGCGCTCGCGGTCGGCCGGGGTGTACCCGTTGCACTCGGGCGAGGAGTAGCCGTCGCACTGGGCCTTGGTGTAGGCGTGGGCGTCTCAGATTGGACTACTACCGTCCCCACCATGTTGCAGCATCCACCGTGCGAAATGCAGTAGTACGGAAACGTTCCGGCACTATTGAAAGTGTGAGTGAAGGTCGCTCCCTGGTTATGAAGTCCAGAATCCCAGATACCGTTTGGTTGCCCCGGGGAGCCTGACGTTGTGCTGTGGAAGCTCGAACTCCAAGTCCAGCGCACCTGATCGCCCGTATGAATCGTGACAGACGAAGGTGAAAAGACCAAACTACCGCCGGGGCCAATAGCGACGTCAACTGTCATTGCCGTTGCCACTTTAGGATAGAAGATAAGCGAAGTAGCCGCTATTAGGACTAATGTAAGACGCCGGGAAAAGATTTTCATTGCAAGCCTCCGTTTGGTAGAATTTCGTTGAATCACCGCCGTGAAAGTGCAGCCGACATGTCACTGCCTGCAAACTGCCAAAGGTAACGCAGTTGTTACCTCGGATGCGACCCAGCGGGACGGACGCTGCTCAAGGCCGGCTGCCAGAGCCTGCAATTGTGCTCAGCCTCGCCGGTGCGAGTTCGTCCCACGGTGAACAGCAATTTTGCGTTCGGGGCGGCCGATGGCATAGCCGACGTGGCGAATCGTGTGAATCAGTGGAGGTTCACCGAGCTTTTTCCTGAGGCGCCCAATGAACACCTCGACCAGCTTGGTATCGTATTCATGCGGGTGCTCCCACACACGTTCGCACAGCTCCGTGCGCGTGAACACTCGGCCGGGTTCCCGCATTAGTACCTTTAGCAACATCAATTCGCGCGGAGAAAGCTCGATCCGCTGTGTATTCCGATGAACATCGTGCGTCGACAGATCGAGCGTGATATCGCCGACGCGCAAAGACATTACCGGTTCTTCTGGATACCTGCGCCCGAGTGCGCGGACGCGGGCGATGAGTTCGCGCATGGCAAACGGCTTCGGCAAATAATCGTCGGCACCGAGCTGCAAACCGGTTACTCGGTCTTCGACCGCACTGCGCCCGGTCAGCAACAGTACGCGACTGGCAAGATGTTGTTCGCGCAGGCGCCGCAACAGTTCGAACCCATTAATCCCAGGCAGCCCGACGTCGACCACGATCAGGTCGAAAGGCGCCTTGCCCAATTCCTGCAAAGCGGCTTCTCCGTTATGAACGGTTTTGGGATTATGACCGTCCTCGGTCAGAGCTGCGGCGATTTGCCGCGCCACGGGAAGGTCATCTTCAACAATCAGGATTTTCACAGCCTTATCGGCAACATTGGCTCATTAAAAGCGCACGGTAAACTGTGCAGCCAGCAAGTGGTTGTCCTCGCCAGGCGAAGTTGTTTCATGCTGGAAACTGTATTGCAATTTTAACTGCGCATGCGTGGTGAGACGGTAGGTAGCGGCGACGTCGATTCTGCCGAGGTCTGGACTCCACTGTTCTTTAGCGCCAAACCCATTATCGATTTTGTTAAATATTTGCTGGTTCCAACGAACAGCGCCAAACAGCTGCGGCGTGAATTTGTATTTCACTTCAATGTAATAAGCGAACGTGTCCGCATCTCCCACATTGGGGACTTCAAAACGCGCTTCATAAAATTCGGCCCAGAGTTGCAGGTGATGCGATGCGAAGCTGATATCTTGTCCAAGCACAAACTCTCGATAGTCGCTGATGTCCCGACCCGGCGGGCAGCGACGAATCCGCTTCGCTTCGAAAATAGGGGCCTTCGCTACCCGACAAGCCGATATTCCACGCTTCGTTAGGCCGAAATCCGATCCGGCTGCTAAAGGTCGGATTTTCAAATCCGTTCTCGGTGATGTACCACGATTCGGGCCGCGAGGAGAGTGACGCATTCTTCATTTCGACGGCGTAATCAAATCGACCCAATCGGCCGGAAACAGAAATCCCGCTGGCATAGCTCGGACCCCAAATCACGGGATTAAAGGTGTACTTTGCCTCAGAATAAGGTGCATAGATGAAATACAGAGGTGAATACGGCGCATATTTGTCCTGAATGGCAGTCACGTTTTCGTATACCAGCGGTGCGGTAATAAAAGGATTGTCCCACGGCAAGTGTCGCGGAACCCAATTGCCAACAACGGTTGCGAATTTGCCTGCCTGGAATGTAAAGCGGCCGTCCTGCCATGGGGTGATTCGAAGCGCATACTCGTCCAGGCGAACGTCCGCGCCGTGGTCGCTCGGATCGAACCCCCGATCCAGTCGCGCTTGCGCGAAGAAATACAGTTGCGAACCTGCTTGCGCGTCCAGAAACAGCGTGAGACGCGGATTGAACAGATTGTCGATTTCTGAATCGATGAGCCCGGGCGCGGGTTGTTGGAAATTGTAAAATTCCAAATCGACAGTGCCGCTCAATCGCGCGCGAAAATTATCGTGAAACCCGGAGATCGTGAGTGTGTTGTCGAGCCGGTCGAGAGCATCATCGATATCGAAAGCGCACGCCGTGCATGCAAAAATGCACAGGCTGAAGATCTGCGCTTTCATGTCACTGCATTAACACCGTTTGCGGCGGAAAAGCGCACTTCGAATTCCGTCCAGTCGTTTTCCGAACGCGCCAGGCGCAGTTCACCGCCATGCAAACGCGTCAGTTCACGTGCCAGGTTGAGGCCGATTCCGTGACCCGATGCCGCCGATGGACTGGAGCTGTGATGGAATCGTTCGAAGATGTTCTCGCCCGGCGGGATGGTACGGCCAGTATTTCCGATCGTGAGCACAACGTTTCTGCCATTGCCTTGCGCGCTCACCCGAATTCGCCCGCCCGCACGATTGTGACTTTCGCGCGTTCTCCAGAAGATTTTGCACGATGAGCGATGTGTAGCGTTTCTCGCCGGCCACAAAAAGTCCGTGCGGAAATTCCTTTTCAATCTTCACGTCAGGCGATTCCGGCAAGGCATCAAGATCATCCAGCCACTCATCAACCAACTGACTAAGATTCACAGGGGTCGATGCGATTCGAAGATGGCCGGCGTCCATTCGCGACAGCAAGAGCAAATCTTCAATAACACCGGTTAACCGACGCGTTTGATGAAGCAAAGTGGACAGCTGCTCGTAAACTTCCGGCTTAAATCCGTCGCGCTCGAGCAGTGATTCGAGACCGATCCGAAGTATTGTCATTGGGCTTTTCAGCTGGTGTGAGGCGTCGGCTGAATATCTGGTGGATCGCTCCAGCTCCTCAGCCGTAGATGCCAGAGCCGCTTCGGCGCGTTCTCGCTCTGCGCGATTTTCTTCCGAATCGAGCGCTAGTTTGGTTACCGGCGCGGACATGCTGCGCGCAACGAAATGACTTGCAACGAATCCGCCTAACAACAGAAGCGCACCGGCGGCTCCGATTTGCCAGCGCAGACGATTCAGTTGTGTCGTCCACGAGGCGAGAGGATACAAAAAAATTTCGTACGCGGGCGGAAACAGCGACCCGGGATTGAGCCGCTTATGAAACAAAAGCTGAGGCGCACCAGCTACTTCCACGCGAAAATTGTTTTGCTCTGGGTCAGGATTGGCCAGAGCAGGCGCTATCTTCTCGTTGAGGGAATTTTGCGCGGAAGGCGCAAGCGCCGGCAGATGCAGGTGACCATCGACCCAGACGCCACTTTGCATTCCGGTGTTTTTGTTTTCGAGTTCGAGTGGCTTGAACCCGATTACGAGCGCCGAAACCAGTTCGCCAGTGTCGGTGGAAAAGATCGGCACGGCTATTACTTCATGGATGTCGCCAGCAGATTGGATATACCCGATCTGCTGCGTGTCGGGCAATTTTCTAAGCGAAAGCTGAGCTTCAGTCGCCGCGTCGAGTTCTCCTACATCTGAAGGATTGGGCGGCTTGATGACTGCGCCGGTGTCGTCGAGAAAGCGATAAAACCTCGCGTGAAGAGATCGTGCTGCCTCCTCCGGAGGCGGTTCCTCGCCTTCCATCAGGTCGCGCAACTCGTCCTTTGCGGTGGGATATAGGAGGTCGATTGCGTCGTCCTCGATCGCGGCATGAATTCGTGGCTTCGCTACGAGCGTCTTGCAACGGTCGGCGAGCGAGGCGTGGCGCAATTCTTCAATTTTGTGCGTTGAAGAAAGCTCGGTCTGAAATGTCTGCTGCAGGTTGCGTTCCGCGTCGGTGGTGATTCTGCGCTGTGCCAGATAAAACCCGAGGGCAGTCAACGTTCCTACTATGATCATGATTGCGGTGAACAATCGGGCGCGAAAGCTCGCCACCCCTTTGCTTCTCGTCGCGTCCGCAGCGCTCATGGCACATCAACGTGCAGTGTTTGACCCTCCTTCAAGTCGATTGACTTTTCGCGCGTAGTTCTGCTATCGATCCAAGCCTTCAGTGTGTAGTGACCCGGCGGAAGTTTATTTAACCGAAAGCGGCCTGCTGTGTCTGTCATCACGAAGTACGGCGTGTTCAGCACAAGGATCAATCCACGCATGTGTTCGTGAATGTCGCAGCGCAAAGTCACCAGACCCGCCTTATCGAAGGTCACCGAAGGAATCGGGCGTTCCTCCGGGCGATAGCGGCCGAGATCAAATCGCTTGGCGGGCGAATAGGAAAAAATGTTGTGATATTGATCGTCTAGATTGGGAAACTGTACCTTTGTTCCTACTTCTATTGGCAGAAGCCCTGGAACGAATGTTAAATCCCTTTGCGCGACTTCTTTTGTTGGCAATGAAGCTGGTCGTGGAAAGTTGCCGTCAAGATAGACTACGGCCAGCGGCGGCTGCGTCGAAAGAACTCCGGCTTTGGTTACGATCTCGTACCGTTTTGCCTGAACCGGCGCCGAGCGCGACTTCGGAAGGTCCACGTGTCCTTCGATAGTCGCTCCTGCGAAAAGCGAAGCGGGTATAACGGATAAAGCCGCATTTAGCCACAGCAATCCTTGCCGGCGCATTACCTGCCAGTTTAACAGGCCTTTACTTGAACGGAAAGTATCGGAACAAACGCCGTGCTTAGCGACGGTGATGTTAGCGCCTGGGTTTAACGGCCGCCATTGCAGGTAGGGTGAAAAAAATCGTGGCAATCAGACTCCAGGAAATGCCAATGGCGCACGCAATGCCTAGTCCAGTTAGCGCTGGGTTCCGCGCAAGAGCGAGCGACCCGAAGCCGCTGATCGCCGTCAGTCCTGCGAGCAACACCGGTTTCACCACACCGGCTACGTCATGCTGCACGTCATGCGTTTTTTGCCAGACCAGCACGACATAGATTCCGTAATCGACGCCGATGGCTAGCACGAGGCGGAATGAGAGCACGTTCAGCAGATTCAAATGGATGTTCAGCAGCTTCATGGTAGCGATCATCGCTCCAATTCCGAACACGAGTGTAACGATCTGGATTAGCCATAAACGAACGTCGCGATACAGAATGGCCAGCAATGAGATGTCGAAGATAGCCATCAGCGCGCTGATAATCAGCAGTTGATGATGCGACCACGGTTGGAGATCGGCGAGCACGTAGGTCCAGCCAGTCAGAATCAAGGGAATGCCAGGCAAGGACAGACTGCGTTGCAGCTCCTGGCTTTGCTCCTGTGTCGTGAGCGCTCCGTTAGTCATTACAAACCCAGTGGTCAGTAACGGGTCGTGCCCGAAGTAGCGGTCGATCAAAAACCACCAGCTCGATGATTGAGGTAATTGGGTTCGCCAATTCGGCAGTGGCACGCCCGGATCCGCCATACGTTGCAAGTGGCCGAGCAATGCGAATGCTGGAGCAAAGGCGTCTACGCTGAATCCCTCGGTCTCGAGAGTTTCAGTCAATGTTTGCTGTGCCGCCTGGAAATCTGTAGCGCGTAAACGATCGCGATTTCGTCCCATCCAGATCGGCGACGGACAAAGTGCCGCGGGTGTGGAGAATCCTTTTATCTTTCCCGCTGTTTGGACTTCACTCCAATGCGCGGAAAGTTTTTGCCAGTAATCGTGCAATTCCTGCGAGTTTGTGGCGCGAACGATCGCCAGCACAGGCTCCCAGCGGACCGGCATTTTTTTCATGATTCTTTCGAGCGCGAGACCTGCGCGAATATTTTTTGGTTCGAGTGAGCGCGTGCTGGCATCAAATTCGAGGCGAGGAACGGGTGAAAAGCCGACGGCAGTGAGCAGCAGCAAAACCGCGCAGGATAATATCAGCATTGGAGCCGGTCTGCGCACGATCCAGCGGACATATCTCGCTACCAGATCAAAGAGCCAGTCGCCACGTAGCGCAGGCATCTTGCCTGTGGGGTTAGTAGGCGTCTCGCCTGCTGCCAGTGACTTAACAGATTCACTGCTCGACGGAATCGTCGCGTCGGCAGGCGAGACGTCCGCCCGCCCTGCAGGCAACATGCCTGTGCTACTACGAGCATCGTCGCGAACAAACAAAAATAAGATCGAACACATGAACAGGCCGGCTACGAAAATGCCGATGGCAATCAGAACGCCGAGTTCAGCGAAACTCATTGCGCCACTCAGCACCAGCGCGAGAAAACCTACCGCTGTCGTAAGCGCGCCAAAAAAAACGGCCCGTCCAAGTTTTGCCACCGAAGTGGCAATGGCTAGCTGATGCGGTTCGCCATCGGCCCGCGCCTGGTGATAGCGTCCGATAGTGAGAATCGCGAAATCAACACCAAGTCCGACAAGAATGGCGCAAAAGCCGACGCTGATCATGCTCAGCCGGCCGAAAAGAAGTTGCCCCGCAGTTAGCGCTACCAGACACGAGAGAAGAAGGCAAAACGCCATGCCTGCCAGAGGCAGCCATCGGCGAAACCCGACAAAAAAAATCGCGCCGACTAGCAGGATTGATCCAAGCAATGTCGCCACGACATCGTACCGCATGCTCAGCGAAATTTCGGAGACAAACGCCGAGCGCCCGGTCACGAGAATTTGTAGAGGGAAACTGCCGTCCCAACCGTCGGCTGCGATTTTGCGAAACTCGTTCACGCGCCGCATCAGGCGCTGGCATTCAAACGCGCTAATCGACTTTTGATTCGTCACCACCAGAAAGATTCGCATCGTGCGATCGGGCGAGGTGAGCGGTTGTTCCTGTTCGATCGCGGTGCTTTGAGCAAAGGGTTTCAGCGCCGGGGCGATCAATCCAAGCGGATCGAAGGAAAGTTCGAACTGCGGCCGGGGCGAGCCCGCTTCGATCTGCTGGTGTAAACGTCGAAGGCGATCGCGAATCTTGTCCGGTTGCAGGATCGAGATTGCCTCGTCGAAAGCGCCGGGTTGCAAGTTGAGAAGCAACGGGACCGCGATCGATTGCAGATCGCGAATGCCATCCGCAGTGGTCATGGGCGAACCTGCGAGCACGCGCGCGCACCACGTTTGCCCGCGCAACCGTTCTGCAAACACCGGCGCGAATTCCTCGAGCTTATCGACATCCTGCGGATCGGAAACAAGCGCGAACGTCAGCTCACGTGTTTGTTCAAAATCGTGATCATACATTTTCAGACCTTGAACGGATGGAAATTTGCCTGGCAAAACATTGAAGATCTCAGAATCCAGTCGCAACGACGTGGCGAGAATGGCGATGCAAATGATGGTCAGCGCAGCCACACCGCACCAAACCAAGGCGCGACGCTGTGTGACAGTTCGGGCGATGAAATCGCTGATGCGCATGAGCTCGGCCACCATTCAACACGAATCGGCCTGAAGATGCGAATATGTCGAGCTCCCGATGCGGCGACGACATTCGCTTAAAACGGAGCGGCGAGCTCTGCGATTTCTCCTGGAGCCGGCGCGCTCGCGCGCCGCGGATCCGACGGCCCGAGGGCGGGCCATCTCGACGCGTTTAGAAATGGAACAGAAAAGTCTCGCTGCCGCGGACGTATCGCAGCGTTTTTTGATTCGGCCGGTGAAGGAACTGATCGCGCAATCCGAGCCAGCCGCGCAGCTGTGGTGGCGCGGTCGCAGTAGAACCAGACCAACGCTGACCCGTGAAGCTTGCGTTGAATTCCGCGAACTCCGCGTCTTGTCGCAGGGACAGCAAAGTGATTCCCGGGCCTTTCGACACCGTCAATTCAAAATCCCGCCGTATTCGACAAGCGCACTATTGCTTCGCCGATCAGTGTTGCCTTGGCTGACCGATACATGAGCTGGCCAGTTTTGGTCTGCCATCCCGCAGCCGGCTCGGAGAACTGATGATGCGACACGGACGCGCAACTCGTTAGGCAAAATACTGTGACAACGAGTAAAGTTAAATTTAACCACGAATGGACACGAATGCCCACGAATGGAAAAACGAAGCACTCAACAGAGGAGGGGGTCGAATAGGTTCGTGTCAATTCGTGTGAATTCGTGGTTGTTCTTTAGCGTGTCGCCTGGACGGGCTGTGCTGGACTCGCAGTTCCGCCTTGCCTCGGCGCGAGTGAGAGCTTCGGAGCGATTGGGTGATGGCGTTGCAGCCAAACCAGAAAGTAAAACACCCACATGCGCCAGCGAATCGGAAAGCTGTTGCCCACGTTTCCGCCAAGCACCGCGTTTACCGCCGGTGCGAGCCCGAGCACATTGCGCGGCGCGAGGAAAACTTCCATGAATTCCTTCGTGTACCACGCATTGACAAACCGAAGATAAACATCCATTGCGCGGTTCACTGATCGCTCGTATCGCGAGAAAAGACGTTTCGCCTTGCGCGGGTGATCGAGCACTTCGTTCAGAGCGTCGGCGCATTTTTCACCGCTGAACACCGCAAGAAAAACGCCGCTACTGAAAATCGGGTCGATGAATCCGGCGGCGTCGCCTGTAAGCAACCAGCGATCGCCGTACAAACGTGCGCTTCGATAGGAGAAATCGGCTTCGACGTAGGTTTGCGAAACGCGCCGCGCGTTTGTCATGCGTCTCGCAATGGTTGGCTGTTCCGCCAGAGCTTGCTCGAGAAAAGCATCAGCACTGAGCTTGGATTCACGAAAGGTTACACTGTCGAGAACCACCCCGACGCTCGTTCGCTCGTGCGAAACTGGAATCAGCCAGAACCAACGATCAACGGCACGAACCAAGACCGTCAGCGTGCCGTCAATTCCTTCTGGACGCCACACACCCTCGTAATGCGCGAAGATCGACAGCTTTTGAAGATGATCATAGGTTTTCTTGATCCTGAATTGCCTTCCGAGCACCGAGGTGCGTCCGCTGGCATCGACGAGGTAACGCGCCTGGATTGATTTAGCCGATCCATTGGATCGCACCGACACATCGACCGCGTCGTTCGAGAACTCGACGGCTTCGACCGCGGTCTGCTCGTGCACTTCCGCACCGGATTGGGCCGCATGATCCAGCAACACCTTGTCGAAATCACTGCGTGTGACCTGATACGCGTGATCGGTCTGCGAGCGATAGCCGTCCTTAAAATAAAACTTCGTTCCAGTGTCGGAGCATGCGCCCATGATTTCGCCGCCATATTTTTTCATGAACCCGGCGTTCACAAATTTTTCGTGCAAGCCGAGGCGGGTAAATGCCTTCATACTGAACGGCAACAGCGACTCGCCGATGTGAAATCGCGGAAATTTTTCGCGCTCAAAAAGGACCACGCGACGGCCGGCGCGCGCGAGCAGGGCCGCGGCCGTGCTGCCGGCCGGTCCGCCCCCAATGATCGCTACATCGTACATCCCGTCGGTCATCTGTTTGATCTTAATAAAATATCCTGCCTTTGCTGCAACAAAAGCGGCGTAGCAGCACCGCATCCAAAAACGTGGCCGTGATACTGCGCAAATGTGTCGCTTGCGTTTTGGAGTGCGCCGGTGCTCCGGCGCTTTGGATGTGTGAGATTCCGCGAGTCCGCCGTGGAACGCGGCATATCTGCGCGTTTCATGCTAAAGTTTCCGACGCAATATGAAGCTGATCGATCGGTTTATTAGCCGCGAGTTGTTGGTGAACGTCACGTTTGCGATCGCGGTGCTGAGCCTGGTGCTCGTGGTCGGAAATATTTTCCGCAAGCTGCTGCCGTTATTAGTGAACCACGATGTGCCGATCGAAACTTTGTTCACGTTCATTGCTTACGTGCTGCCGTTCTCGCTTATCTTCACCATTCCGTGGGGATTGTTGACGGCGATTTTGCTGGTGTACGGACGGCTTTCCGCGGACAACGAATTGATCGCGCTGCGCGCCAATGGCGTCAGCGTTACGCGCGTGTCTGTTCCGCTTGCCGGCATCGCTATTGTTTGCACGGCGATTTGTCTGTGGCTCAATGTACAGGTCGCGCCTGCTGCGCAGGAAAGATTGCGCAGCACCATTTTTGATCTCGCCACGCGAAATCCGATGGCGCTTTTTGGCAGCGATCAGGTCATCGATCAGTTTCCCGGTCGCAGGATTTATGTAGGCAAAAAAGAAGGGAACAAACTCGAGAACATTACCGTGTTCGAGATGAACGAGAAGGCGCTGCCGGTGAAGGTCACATACGCGCGTACCGGTATGCTCGAAGCGGATTTGGCGAACAAACAAATCCTGATGCATTTGTATGGGGCTCGTTACCAGGAACGCGACCCGAAAGACCCCTTCGACCTCCACAAGATCCACGACGGCATCAACATGGTGGAAGGCACTTTGCCTATCAGCCTCGAAGAGCTATACGAGAAAGAGAAAAAACGACCGAGCCGTTCCGCTTTGTCGATCGAGCAATTGCTGGATCAACTCAAAAGCGAAAACACAAGGGAACGCAGCGCCAGCCGCACAGAAATCAACAAACGATTTTCGTTTCCGTTCGCCTGCGTGGCTTTTGCGATCATTGGGGTGCCGCTGGGCGTCACGGCGCATCGCCGTGAGACATCGATTGGGTTCGCCATGGGCCTGATTGTTGCCACGACGTATTTTCTGTTCGTCATCATCGGCGACACGTTGCGGGGGAATCCACATGCGCATCCGGAACTGCTGGTCTGGTCTCCCAATGTTCTGTTTATCGTCCTGGGCGTGCTGTTATTCCGCCGTCTGGCGCGGCAATAACGTCATAAGCATCTAGCCACGGCCCTGCGGGCCGTCTCCACAGTAAACAGGCAGCCCCAGAAGGGACCGGCCACAGGCCGGTGGCTACAACATGGTCAACGCGGTTTGCGTTCAGGTCGCGAACCGCTGATGTACAATTCAGGCTTCCTCCGGCTCTGGCCCCAGCGCGAGCGGACGTGCTGTCCGCGTTTTCACTGCGCCACGTCGTAACGCCGGCATCCACCAGCCCAACGCATCCCAGAAGTAAAGAGCCACACAAACAAGAACCAAAACCGATGCGTACAGCCGAATGCCGTGCAACACGTCAATCGCGCGCAGCGTCGGATCGAGCTTTTTATCGATCAACATCACGTGGACGATCATCGCTGTGCTGGCAGCTGAGATGATGAAATGGACAATGCTCAATCGAATGCTTACCCCCAGCGTGACAGCGCTCACCACCGCGCCCCACACGAGGTAGCGCTCATGCATTTGACCGAGCAGTGCGAACATCAGCAACCACGGTGCACTTATCGCAATCAGCACACGCGGATCGCGATTTCGCAGATGTCGTGCCGCCCCACGAGCACACATTGCGAGTGTGCCCAGGAAGAACAGACGCAACGCCCATTGCAGCGTGAGATGAATGTGAACCGACCCGACATGAGCTGATAGCAAATCATCTTGCAGGGACCAACCAGCCGCGGCGAGTAGCGAGGCAAGATTGTAACAAGAGCTGATGAAGAGATACGGATAATGTTTCGTTCCATAAAGAAAACCGATCTCTAACCAGGCGAAGGTTCCGCTGGTGAATGCACCGATTGCAAACGCGGCGCACCCGAGAATTCCAGCGAGCCAAGCGCCTTTGTGCGACAGCTTATATCGCAACACTACCAAAAGACCAACGCCAACTGCAGCGGCGAACGCCACCCAAGCCGCGGGCGTTCGGAGAAGCCATGGTGAAACTATTAGCGCGGCAGTTCCCGTAAATCCTGCCAGCATTTGAAGCACGCTTACCCATCGTTTTTGCCATAGTGGCCAAAGGACAAAAAACGGGACCACGAATAGCAGCTGTCCTTTGAACATCGCGCCGAACGCCAACAAACATCCGCACCAGAACCAGCGATTTTTTAAAGCGACGAGCGCCGCAAAAAGATAAAACGGAAGGATCCAGGCATCCCACTGCGGCCAGCCATGCGCGTCGAGGATCATCGATGGTTCGAGCCAGGCCGCGCTGGCGGCGGCGAGACCGCAGATTGAAGCGCGATGTTCTCGCGATAACCAAGCAGGCCACGTTGAGTGCGCGTGCACTGAGCGCTGCACACATAGGCGGACCAGAAAGAAGATTGCCGCGGCGGAAATCAGCTCGCACACCAGGTTGATTTTTAACAGAGGATTAACAAGTTTCGGATGTTCGTTATCGACCCACGGAAATCCATCGCGCACTTGTTTGCTCCAGATGGCCATGGCCAGCAGCCGCAGCGGCGGATAATCGAGGCCGTAATCGTCGTCATACGCCTCTTCCTTCACCCGATCGTACAGCGCGAGATATCCACGGAACAATCCTGTCCACGAATTGGCGGACGTGTCGTTAGGCGATAAGCGATGCGCTTCTTTCAGGGTTTCTTGTCCCCAATAAAAGGCATTTACGATGTCGTGCTGATAACGAACATGCCGCGTATTTTGCCCGGTCCAGCGGCGAAGCTGAACCCCGCCGACGAAAAGAGTAAAGATGAAAAGAGCCGCGAAAATGCGCAGGCCTAGTTCACGACCCCGCGCTGAAACTCTTGTTCGGCCCCAAAGCGATTGTGCGATCATGCCCCAAAACGAAAAAGACCAACCCGATTCGACAGTTTCCAACAGTTTGCGTTCGAAACTGTGTTTCGTCTAATCGCACTTCCCCTTATCGACAGCCGTGTCGCGGTTGAAGACTTGCCGCAGTGTTAAGCGTCGTGCTTCGATTATGGCCCGACCTTGTTCACGATGGTGTGTACAGCTCTCCGTGTCCCTTTCACTGCACTATGCGCAACATTCTTAGCGGTAATTGCCGTATTTTTCGCCACGTTTCTCGCCGTGCGAACAGGTCCTGCTTGAATACTGCCAATGCAAACCCCCAGCGCTAAGAATACTGAAAACAACGCTTTCATGGTACCTAAACTTTCGTAGCAGCGACGCCAGATGCGTCTATCTGCAGCCAAATAGCGCATTGGCAGTTGCCTGAAGCGAATCGTGCGCGAAAATACCACTCCCGTTTTTTTCAATTTGGTGATCCAGAGTAGCTCAGTGGTAGAGCGGTCGGCTGTTAACCGATTGGTCGTAGGTTCGAATCCTACCTCTGGAGCCATTCTCGCAAGATGATATCACCATTCATTGCAGCACGTTTTTCAGTTTGATTTCATCGCCTCAATCGGCATACTCAGAACGCGGGGTGGAGCAGCCTGGTAGCTCGTCAGGCTCATAACCTGAAGGTCGCTGGTTCAAATCCAGCCCCCGCAACCAATTTCTCTGCTCCAGCCGCAATAGCTTCACCGATCCCGTTTGCGTTCGCTGATAGTCGCGACTTCGTTGAATAGGTGAGCGGGAAAATTCGTGTCGGCACTGCCAGTTGGTCGGACCCCGGTTTCGTTGAGCGCTGGTATCCGAAAAAGCTGCCAGCCGGCGACCGCTTGCCGTGGTATGCGCAGCATTTCGATTTGGTCGAGGTAAACTCGACATTTTATTCTGTACCGGAGCCGAGAATGGTGGAGCGATGGTGCGCTGCGACGCCGGATGGTTTTACGTTCGACGTAAAACTACACCAGTTGTTTTCGTTTCACTCGGCGCCGGTGAAACTGTTGCCGCCAGATTTACAAAGCCGCGCCGAGACGGACGCAAAAGGAAAGGTCAGACCGACGAAACACGTGCAGGAGGCGCTGCTAAGATTTTTCCTGCGCGGGACCGCAATTTTTCGAACTGCAGGAAAAATGGGGGTGCTGCTTCTGCAACTTTCACCGGCGTTTTCGCCTCGAAAACACGAGTTGAACGAGCTCGAGCCACTCATCGGGATGCTGAATGGGTACAAGCTGGCGATTGAGTTTCGAAACCGTAACTGGGCGATCGGCGATCAACTGCAATCAACAATCGATTTTGTGCGGGAGCACGGAGCGATTTTTGTAAACGTGGACGCGCCCGCCTCGGACCATTTCACTGTGATGCGCTCAGATGTGGACGAAATCACAAACTCGAATGTGGCATATCTGCGCCTGCACGGGCGCAACGCAAAAGCTTACATCACTGGCAAAACGGTGGCCGCGCGCTTTGACTACGATTACGACGAGAAAGAAATCGCAGAGGTCGCGGAGCGCAGCAAAAAACTCGCAACAGAAGCGCGCGACGTGCATGTGATTTTCAACAACAACAATCTCGACTACGCGCCGCACGCCGCGATTCGTTTACGCAAGACGCTCGGCCAAATCGTCAATGCACCTCCGGAGACACTGGAATTGTTTTAGCCGGCGCGTTTCCCCCACACTTGAAAGATTCTCGGCAAACTGATCACCGTCTCAGAGTCTGCTGCCACGCGGTTTAACTCGGTCAAGATGTGCTGCACTTCACTTTCCATAGCAAGTCCTTCCGCGTTTAACGTTTCTGCTATCCGCGACAGGGTGATCGGCGCCATCAATTTGCCTTCGCCATGAATGTGAGCTGGTTGCACGACGTTTAGCTCGATTCTCTCGACACCGGCCTGGCGCAACAGGCCCGGCAATTTTGGTCCTATATTTGAATCGCCACCTTTCCGCTGTACCAACTTTTGATACAACTCTATGTAACGCTCATAGGCGGCACAGATTGGATAACAAAAGCTCCCGGCAAAATCAGTGTCCTCGAGGACAATAGTTCCTCCCGGCGCACACGCACCGGCCATCGCTGTGAGACACTTCTCCGGCTCGTTCAAGTGCGAGAGAAGAAACCGGGCGTAAGTGATATCGAATTCTTCGTGCCACACGCTCTCGCACGCATCCAGTTGTTGAAATCTAATGTTGGTGACCTTCGCCTCTTCGGCATCTTTTCCAGCCAACGCGAGAATCTCCGCGTCTGTATCTGTGCCGATAACGGATCCTTCAGGTCCGGCGATGCGAGCCATCAATATCGCTACGTGGCCACCACCGCAACCGACGTCCAGGCATTTCATTCCTCTGATCAGACCTACACGATCGAATAGTTGCGCGGTCGTCGGCAGCAGCACGCGAGCGAGCAGATCAAGACGCTGTTTGCCTTCTTTGCCTCCCCGAATCGCGTAGCGGTTCGGTGCATCAGATCGATTCATTAACGTTCTGGTTGTAACTGCGTGTGCTGGTCGCGGCAAGCGGAAGGACCTCCGCCGATTCGATTGAAGTCGAGAGTGTAGCCGCTTGCAGGAATCAAATTTGTTTTGGTTTATGTTCCAGGCGTGCACGAGCCACATACAGAGAATGAGTCGCGTTACGAGTCACGATTACCGAAGCCGATGGCGCGAATGAAGAGCTGGTTGGTCGCGCATCACATGACATTGATGACGATCGCCGATACGCCGCACTCAATCGCTTTCGGGTCAGCGATCGGAATTTTCTTCGGATTTACTCCGCTGTATCCGCTGAAAACATTGCTGTCGATCGTCGTAGCGTGGATTTTCCGCTGCAACAAGGTCGCGGCCGCGATTGCGGTAACGCTGCACGACGTTTTGATCTGGGTAATGCCGGCAATCTATCTCGCGGAATACCAATTCGGTTGCTGGATATTGCATCGACCGGTGGCGCAGCGGGTACACTTTCGCCAGTTTCGACTGCACGATTACATGCATTGGCATGTGTTTTCACGTGTGATTTGGCCGACCTTTTGGCCTGCGTTCATTGGTTCGCTCTTTCTTTCCATTCCTTCTGCAATCGTGGTTTATTTTCTCATGCGATTGCTCATCAGCCGCGCCAGGGCAACGCAAACGATTCAATGAAAATCGGAACGTGTTGTTCTGAACAATCTCTCAATGCAGTCGGCTCGCTCTCGGGCCGTTCTGTATGAGGCGCGGGGCGAAGGCGCCCCGGCTCCCTGTGCGTTCTTTCGATACCTTGACCGTTTGCGAATCAGAATGTGCCGATTAAGGTGCTGCCGTTCTTGGGATCTTATGCACTCACTACGTCGATTTCTGATCATTTCCCTCGCATTTCTTGCAAGCGGGTCTGTTGTTCGTTCGGCGGCAGCGGCGCAGGCTTACCTTATTGCCGACGCGCAAACTGGTTACATTTTGGAAGAACAGGAACCGAGGAAAAAACTACAGGTCGGTAGCCTGACGAAGATTGCTACGGCGTGCGTGGTATTGGATTGGTCAGAGAAGAGATCCGGCGATCTCAACGAAGCCGTGGCCATTCCACCAGAGGCCTTCCGGGGAACCACGGAAAACAATATCGGCTTTCAGCCGGGCGACTCCATTTCATTGCGCGATCTTCTGTATGCCGCGCTCGTGCAATCTGACAATATCGCTGCTTACACACTGGCGTATCACGTCGGTTCGCGACTCGGACCGATTGAGGCGGGTGCGAAATTGACGCCAGCGGACACGTTCGTGGCCCAGATGAACGCGCTCGCCAAACAGTTGAAAATGGAACGCACACGTTTTGTTAATCCACACGGCATCGATTGGAAAGTGAAACCCCTGCCGTTTTCCACGGCGGAAGACATGGCCCGTCTTACCCGATATGCGATGAATAAGCCGAGCTTTCGCTTTTATGTGTCGCAAAAGGAACGCCAGATTTCTTTTAACCGGCAAGGTCAACAGCTCAGTTACGTGCTTCGCAACACGAATGAGCTCCTTGGTCAGAACGGAATTGACGGCGTCAAGACCGGTACCTCCTCGCGAGCGGGCCAGTGCTTGATACTATATGCAAATCGCGAATCCGAAGTCGTTCGCGACGGCCACATGGAAACCGTTTATCCCCGTCACCTGATGGTGGTGCTCCTGGGTAGCACCAACCGGTTTGGAGAAGGCGCAGCTCTCATGCAGCATGGTTGGCAGTTGTACGATCAATGGGCAGCTGCTGGGCGGATGGCTGATCCGAAGAAGATCCTTTAATTTCGCTTCTGCGAAAATGAAACCGCGCATTGGGGTTCTGACCAGCGGTGGCGATTGTCCGGGGCTTAATGCGGTTTTGCGTGGCGTAGTGCTCGCAGCGGACAAACTCGGGTGGGAAGTGGTTGGTTTTCGCGATGGCTTCGAAGGACTCCTGCCGCCTGGCAATCACGTCATCCTCGATCGGCAGGCTGTGGACGGAATCATGGCGCTGGGCGGAACAATTCTTGGTACCACCAATCGCGGGCATTTTGCCGCGAAAGTCGGCGCCGGCGATCGGGCAATTGTTCCGGCAAAAATCATCGCAGACGCGACGAAGATCCTGGAGGACCTCTGCGTGCGGGTGTTGATCGTCGTCGGAGGCGACGGCTCGCTGGTCACTGCGCAACAGTTGCAGGAGGCCGGCATAAACTGCATCGGTGTACCGAAGACGATCGACAACGATCTCGAAGCGACGGCGATCACCTTTGGTTTCGATTCTGCCGTGAACGTCGTCGTTGACGCGCTGGATCGTTTGCACACTACGGCGACCAGTCATCGACGGGTTATGGTCGTCGAAGTGATGGGACGGCACGCAGGATGGATCGCGTTACAAGGCGGTATTGCCGGTGGCGCCGATATCATTTTGATTCCCGAGATCCCATTCGATAACGCGAAGATCGCAAGCGTCATCCAGTCGCGCGAAGCGGCCGGTTACTTTGGCACGGTGGTTATCGCTGCGGAAGGCGCGAGATTGAAACATGGCGAACAAGTGAAACGCGACGTGGAAGGTGGCGAATTTCGGCTGGGCGGGATTGGCGAAATTGTCTCGCGCGAGATCGCCACACGCACGGGTAAAGAAACGCGTTTTTGCGTGCTCGGTCATCTCCAGCGCGGCGGCGCCCCGACGACGTTGGACCGAATTCTCGCGACACGTTTCGGAGTCAAAGCCGTCCAGTTAGCGAACGAAGGGCATTTCGGGTCGATGGTGAGTTACCAAAATTATCAGGTGCGTCACGTCTCGATTGCCGAAGCAGTCAATCGGCTCAAGCTTGTCCCGCCTAACGGCGAGCTAGTGCAAACCGCGCGCGCTGTCGACATTTCGTTCGGTGATTGAAAAGCTCGCACAACGCACAAACCGTCTAAAATGCAGGTGCAATGACCGAGAGCACTGCGCCCATGCAAAGCACCAACTCGGTGCTGATGGTCCGGCCTTGTCATTTTTATCCGAACCCCGAGACAGCGGCCGACAACTCGTTTCAAACGCGAGCTGATGGCGCTGCTGATGCGCTGAGCGAGTTCGCGCGAAAAGAATTCGATGCAGCGGTGCAGACACTTTATGCGGCCGGCGTAAACGTGCATGTGTTCGAGGACACAATTGAGCCGGAAAAACCAGACGCGGTTTTCCCCAACAATTGGATATCAACGCATCACGACGGGCGTGTCGTCCTTTTCCCGATGTATTCAGCCTTGCGTCGGCGGGAGCGTCGGCAGGAGATCGTCGAAGAATTACGCAAGCACTATCGGGTCACCGATCTGATCGATTACTCGCGGCTCGAAGCTGAAGGTTGCTACCTCGAAGGCACAGGCAGTCTTGTGCTCGATTATCGCAACAGAATTGCGTACGTCTCCCTCTCAAATCGCTCCAATCCAAAGGTGATCCAACGCTTTGCCGAAGATCTGTGCTACGAGCCGGTCACTTTCACCAGCATCGGCTCCAATGGCCAGCCGATCTATCATACGAACGTCATGATGTGCATCGGCACGGCTTTCGCGATGGTCGGTCTGGAGATGATTCCGAACGAAAGCGAGCGGCAACAGGTGCGAGCGCGCTTAGAAGCCACCGGAAAAGAAATCGTGGAGCTATCAACAGATCAGATCGCGAACTTCGCCGGCAATGCCATTGAACTACACAGTAAGAGCGGAGAGAAACTGCTGGTACTTTCCACTCGTGCCGATCGAGCATTGACCGAACATCAACGGGAAAAATTGAGCCGCTACGCGCGACTTGTACCTCTTGAACTCCGTACGATTGAGCTTGGCGGTGGGAGCGCGCGCTGCATGATCGCGACCATTCACCTGCCGCTGCGAACGTAGCCGCGCTCAGGCAACAATGTTGCCGAATGAGTCGGTGCGGCCTTTTCCCTAGTGTCCGTTACCCGCGCAGGTGGCTTCGATGAGGCATGCAGGTTCGCCACTCTCCTGGCAAGGATTCGCATCTTCGATGAACTGAAGTAACGGCGTTTCGGCCAGCACCCGTAGAAACTTGTCCAGGAATCCGCACTCGGCGGCGATTGCCGCGAGGGGCCCCCCTAACAAAGCGTTAAACTCGAGACACGGCGCATCGGGCGCGCAAACGCTTCGAATGTCTCCCTGCTCAGTGACGTTAAGCCCGTAGCTGGAGAGGGGAATGACTGCGTTGCCGGTCGAGTTGGTGAGGTTATAGATGCAATTGAAGATGATTTCTCGGTCGTGATCTCTCGGAGGTATACCGATCAGACAGTGGTACTCTGCGGGCGTCAGGACCATACCTGCGTCCATGCCTAGGAGATGAGCGAGCTGATCGGCGCGCCGGCTCCCCAATGGCTCGTTGATATCTTCAGGTTGTCTAAATTTGCGCGGGGCCAGGCGCGCTCATCTTGCGTTCTCCTGGCAAACCTCCGGCCAGAAGCACTCCCTGTTTTGATTATCGCCGCCGTGCGGATTCTCGAAGTATTGGTGGTAATTAGCATAGGGGCAGCCCGTGGGATTTTACTCCAGGCAATCGACCACCGGTTGAGGGATCGGCGCTTTATATGCCGGCAGGTACGCGGCAAGGTCGGGATTCGCCATGTAGTTCGCAACGATGGCCTCAAAGTACCGATTTCGAATGAGATGTAGGGCATTCGGATTAAACGCCCCATCTAGATAGACCAGATCGCGATACTGGCGTCGGGAAATTATTTCCCGTCGGAAAGCCATTTCAAATTTTTGCCCAAGTATAGACGGTTCACTGAGAATCAACCTTCTTCCTGCCAGTTCGCCGGAACGACAAGAGCGAGTTGGTGGCGGGCGCACGCAGCCTTGCGACAGGCGGGCTGTCGATCTTATATTTAGAGGTGCGCTCGGCGCTAGAGTGTTAGGAGGTCATTATGCCAACAACAATTGCTGCTCCAAAAACGAAGAGAACTCCTGCAGTGCAGGAAGATTTTTTGCCGCTTGAGGGCACCGATCACATAGAATTTTACGTCGGTAACGCGAAGCAGGCCGCGCATTTTTATCAGAGCGCGCTCGGTTTTCAGCCGGTGGCCTATAGCGGACCCGAAACAGGCGTGCGAGAGCGCGTCAGCTACGTGGTTAGGCAGAACAAGATTACATTTGTTCTGACCACACCGCTTCGGGCGAAACATGCAATTTCCGATCACGTTCTTAAGCATGGTGATGGCGTGAAAGCGATCGCGTTGAAAGTAAAGGATGCGACTTCTGCCTGGAAAGAGACCACGAAGCGCGGGGGCAAAAGTTACATGGAACCGAAAACGCTAACAGACGAGCACGGCAAAATCGTTCTGAGCGGGATCCATATTTACGGCGAAGTGGTTCACATGTTTGTCGAGCGCGATGATTACACGGGACCTTTCATGCCGACGTTTGTAAAATGGGAGCCATCGTTCCGCGCACCGGAGACTGGGTTGCGGTATGTCGACCACTGCGTCGGCAACGTCGGATGGAATCAGATGAATCCGTGGGTGAAGTTTTACGAGGACGTGATGGGCTTTCGCAACATTCTCACGTTCGACGATAAGGACATCTCGACTGAATACTCCGCCCTGATGAGCAAGGTGATGAGTAACGGGAACGGGTTCGTCAAATTTCCGATTAACGAACCCGCCGAAGGCAAAAAGAAATCGCAGGTGGAAGAATACCTGGACTTTTACGATGGCGAAGGCGTGCAGCACATCGCCATGGCGACGAGCAATATCATCGAAACTGTGACGGATCTTCAGAATCGGGGACTCGAGTTCCTGAAAGTCCCTTCAAGTTATTACGATACGCTGCTCGATCGTGTCGGTCACATTGACGAAGAACTGAAAGCGTTAAAGGCACTGGGGATTCTCGTCGATCGCGACGATGAAGGTTATCTTCTTCAGATTTTTTCGAAGCCGGTGCAAGATCGACCGACACTCTTTTTTGAAATTATTCAGCGCAAAGGGGCAAAGAGCTTCGGGAAAGGCAATTTCAAAGCCTTATTTGAAGCTATCGAACGAGAGCAAGACGCGAGAGGAAATTTGTAATTTGTCCATGTTGAGCGAAGCAAAACATCTCAGATTGTCTGTTTTGGCAGAGAGGATCAAAGCGAAGCCGAAAGATCAGAGATTCTTCGCTGCACTCAGAATGACAGAGTAAATAAAGGAGTATCTACATGCCGTATTACCAAAAAATTGGCGAGCTACCGCGAAAGCATCACATCTGGTTCCACCGGAACGGCGCCGGACCGGGTTACAACAACGAAGGCATCTACTACGAGCACGTAGTTACGACCGAAGGATTCAACGAAGCATTTTCGATCATGTATCACCTGCGGCCGCCAACGCGGGTGCGTAACGTGAAGCTGCTGAAATGCGAGGAGCTAAAAAAAGTCACCGACAGTCCGCTGCGGCATCATCATTTGAAAACAGCCGACATTCCTCGCAGAGGAGATCTCTACACCGGCCGCATTCCGATTTTGTTTAACCAGGACGTGATCGCGTATCGTGCCCGCCCTGAAAAGGCTTACGATAAGTTTCAATATTATCGCAACGGTGGCGCGGACGAAATCATCTTCGTATTCAAAGGTGGCGGCACGCTCGAGTCGGTTTTCGGTAAACAGCGATACCGCTCCGAAGATTACATCGTGATTCCGCGGGGTATCACGTACCGGCTCGTTCCAGACAACGTCCAAGAAGAAGATTACCTGATTCTCGAATCAGTAGGACCGGTTCGTATTCCGGAGCGTTATCTGAACAAAGAAGGCCAGATCAAAATGGGCTCGCCCTACTCGGAGCGCGATCTCCATGGCCCAACCGAACCGCTGGCGGTCGACAAGGACGAAGATACCGAAATTTTAGTGAAGGACGGCCCGCGTTGGACTCAGGTGACAATGGCGCATCATCCGTTCGATGTCGTTGGCTGGGATGGCTACGTTTATCCGTTCACGTTTAACGCGCAGGACTTCGAGCCGATCACTGGCACGGTCCACCAGCCACCGCCGATCCATCAGACATTTGAGATTCGCGGTTATGTCGTCTGCACATTTGCGCCGCGAATGCTGGATACGCATCCCGAAGCCGTAAGGATTCCCTGGGTCCACGATAACGTCGAGGCGGACGAAGTCCTGTTTTACGTGCGCGGCAATTTCGGGTCGCGTCGCGGAATTGAACCAGCTTCGATCACGCTGCATCCGCGCGGAATTCCGCACGGGCCGCATCCCGGCACGATCATGGCGAGCAAGAACGCTACGCGAACGGAAGAACTGGCGGTGATGTTCGACACACAACATACGCTCGAACTCACTGAGCAAGCTGTCGCGCTCGACGACGAGAAATATCCGAAGAGCTGGCTGGACTGATTCGAGGACCGACGGCTTGGGCAGCTCCGAAAGCTTTCGCAACTGGGAAGCCATCATGCCTTGCGAAAACGGCGGATTAGAGACCGCCGCTCCTTGAGAGAGCGCGTACTCACGCTAAGTTAATCCAATGCGCGACGGAAATTCCGAAACTGAAACTGAGCTGCAAGCAGCCGAACGCCGAATCAGCAAGATTCAACCTTGCGGCGCGGCTCGGGTCGCCAGCATGGAGCAATCGTTTCTCAGCTTGCTCGAAGCCATTGGCGAAGATCCACAGCGCGAAGGGTTGGTTAGAACACCGGCCCGCGCTGCGCGTGCATTCGAATTTTTGACCGCCGGTTACAGGCAGAGCCTGGATGGACTAATCAACAATGCGCTCTTCGAATCCGAAGCCAGCGAGATCGTTCTCGTCAAAGACATCGAGCTATATTCGTTGTGTGAGCATCATTTGATTCCGTTTATAGGTAAGGCCCACGTCGCCTACATACCCAACGGAAAAGTTGTTGGTCTATCAAAGGCGGCGCGGATCGTAGACATGTTCGCGCGCCGGCTTCAGATCCAGGAAAATCTGACTATGCAAATCGCCGACGCGTTAATGAAGGCATTGCATCCCCGTGGAGTGGGGGTGGTCATCGAGGCTAAACATCTCTGCATGATGATGCGCGGAGTTGAAAAGCAAAACTCGGTGATGAAAACGTCATGTTTGCTTGGTGTTTTCAAAGAGGACGCGCGAACGCGTTCCGAGTTTCTCTCGCTGCTGAAGGATTAGGAAGACAACCTGCCAGGTTGTCTCGGCAGGCTGGCCAGCCTGCCAGCCGAGTCAGGCAAGCTGCCTGACTTCCACAGCGTCTGTGTCACAGGCCAGGTCGTTCGAGCCAACTCATTTTCAGCGCCGGTCGAACTGCTGGCTTAGCGCACCTAGTGCAAGAGCAGCAAGCAACAGCCCGAAATCGCGCAGCGCAATGTCGAAATAGCCGGGAATTAGCAGCAGATTGATTATGATCACTGCTAACCACGCCGCTACCACGTAAGCGAAGATTCGCGGTTTAATCGCCACGCCAATGCCGGCAACAATCTCGATTACGCCCACGACGAGCATCAGCGTATGCGCCGGTAAAGGCGACATTCTAGCCACTACTCCGGGAAGGTACTGATCCCAATTCACGAGCAGGTGGAAGAATTTGTCCAGTCCCGCGAGGATCGGGGCAACAACGAATCCAAAATGAAGGATCCGATAGGCCTGATAAGAAGGTGAAGACGCGGCTTTGTCCGCAGCCGTGCCGACTGCGGCGTGTGTGTGGTCAACGGTTGTGTTCATAAAATGTCTTATCCCATCTGATTCTAATAAGTCAATATATTATTTGACTATTTGATTTTAATTATCGATACGAAACTCGCGAGGTCATCGGATGTCTGTAAAACGCCGCGGGACCCGCTATTTTACCTCAAACCGACAGGCCGGCGTTGCGCCTCGGATACAATGTTGTTTCACAGGCGAACCGATTAATTCTGCCAGTAACGATTCCGCCAGGAGACACGCCTCGGGATGATTAGCGGTTGCGGCGGCGATTGGACAGCCGTTGCCGTTGATAAAGTGCTTACCATCTTCTTCCTTAAAAGTAGCCGCGCCGCCCAACTCTTTGAGAATGCGAAGTGCAGCATCAATTCTTTGCTGTCGCGTTTTGCCACGCAGCTCGGGCAGATGCTCATTGGCTACGGCTTGACCCGCGGCCCGCATTCCGGCGCGCAAATTTCTCGGTTTGATCTGCCGTGAAAATATCGACATCAGAAGTGAGACCAGTCGCCCGTATGCCTTCGGAAATAATTGTTCGGCTTCCGGGCCGAGGGCGTACATGGCGTGAGGTTTTCGAAAGCCGGGCTTCGTACCTGATTGGATTACGAGGCTGTCGCGCTCCAGGCGGGCAAGGTGCGCTCGCACCGCGTTGTCGGTCAGTTGCAACTCTTCTGCGAGGTCGTTTACCGTTCTGTCTCGTGTACGCAAAAGGTCCAGGATTCTTCCTCGTGTACTTTTAAACAACCGCTCCCTCCAGCCCATGTGTTTCATTAGATCAAAGATCATAGACGCCAGGAGAAAGTCAAAAAACTGTTTGACTAATTCGCGACTGATCATTTTTCAATGATGGCTGCGTGCGGAAAAGCAGGATACCCTGCCAGCTTGTCTCGGTCCCGCGCCTGCGGGAGCAGCCTTGCCAGCTAGTCGGGCGAGCTGCCTGACTTTCGATCCCGTCTTGCGCCAAGACGCGCACCGTGTTTGCTGCTTTATGCTCCTGACGGTCAGCAAACGTTTGGAATTTTCCGCGTCGCGACGGCTGTATGTCTCCAATTGGACTGAGAAGGAGAACGCGGCAGCGTTTGGTCCGGAAACAAATGCGCGCTATGGCAGCGGACGCAATTACATAGCGTATCTCGTTTTCACCGGTCCGGTCGATCCAGCAACTGGGATGCTGATTAATATCAGCGAGATCAAGGAGCGCGTCGGAAAGGTCCTTCGCGACCGTTTCGATCACAAATTTTTAAACCAGGATAATCCCTCATTTCGCGACGGTCCGCCGACTGCCGAGAACGTTGCGCGTGAACTTTATGGCGATGTCGCGTCGCTGTTTTCCGACGTTGGAGCAAAACTGTCTGTCTGTCACTTGGACGAGTCCCCCGAGCGCAGCGCGACCTACTATTTCAACGGCGTCTGCGAAGTGAATGCTTGGTTCGAATTCTCAGCGGCCCGCAGAACGATGTCACCGCATTTGAACCAGGAAGAAAACGCACTGCTGTTTGGAGCAGCTACTGCACCGCATGGACACAATTACCGGTGCCGGCTCACATTTCGAGCGGAACAACCCGATCCCAAACGGCCTTTGGTCCGCTATGACGAAATCGACACTTGTATCCGCGCGTTGCGCGCAGAACTCGATCACCAGTATCTGAACGACGTAACCGGACTAAAGGAACGTCCGCTAACCACTGAGACTCTGGCCGAATACGTCTACGAACGCGTCAATTCAATGATGCCACTGCATCGGGTTCGTTTGCACGAGCGAGCCGACTTCTTTGCTGAAGCATGGAAAGACAACACGATGTTTTTAGGATTGCAGACACCGTTTTATGCGGCCCATCGATTACATACGGCGACGCTTTCCGATGCCGAGAATGTGAGGCTTTATGGTAAGTGCAATAATCCGACCGGGCATGGTCATCGCTACCTGACAGAGACAACGATCGGCGGCGAATATGATGAGCGCAGCGGAACGCTTTATGATTTTGTTGCGTTGAACGAAGCGATTCATGAATCATTAAAACCCTGGCAGGATCGTCATCTGGATCTCGAAACCGACGATTTTCGCGACGTGCCTTCGACGGGCGAAAACATCGTCCGCGCGCTTTGGCCGAAAATCGATAATCGGGTAAATCACCACCTTGTGCGGTTGCGCCTGTGGGAAACGGCGAACAACCGATTCACGTTGCGGCGCACGTAGCGCGATGGTAGGGACCGATCGCTTCCTGCACACGCATGAAACGATATCTCATTACGGGCGGCAGCCGCGGGATCGGCCGCGCCATTGCGGAAAAACTCGCCGGCAAGGATGTCGAACTGCTGTTGCACGGACGCGACACGGTGGCGCTCGCGCAAACGCGCAAAGTTGTCGAGCCGCAATGTGCGAGGGTGACGCCGTTGATTCACGATCTCGCAACGGCGCGTGGCGTTTCCGATCTCATCGCAGAAGCCGGTCGCGACCCGATTGACTTGCTCGTGAACAACGCAGGCATTGCGGTAGTGAAACCATTCACCGAGATCACGTCGATCGAATGGGAGCAAACCTTAGGCGTGAATGTTACTGCGCCCTTTCTGTTAACGCAGCGCTTCGCGCCTCGGATGCCGCCCGGTTCGAGCGTCGTCAACATTCTTTCTGTCGCGGCAAAAACCGCGTTTCCAAACTGGAGCGCCTACTGCATGAGCAAATTTGCGCTCGAAGGCTTCTCACGCTGCGTGCGCGAAGAGTTGCGCGACCGCAAAGTGCGCATAATCAACGTTTATCCCGCAGCAACCGACACCGACATCTGGAGCCAGGTTGGCGGCCAATGGCCGCGTGAACGCATGATGAGCGCGACACAGGTGGCCGACGCGGTGGCATTCGCTTTAGCGCGCCCAACGGACACGCTCGTCGAAAACATCACGCTCTCCAGTCTGGTTGGTAATCTGTGATGCAGCTGCAAAAACCACGCAAGGACGCTTTCGGGGTGCAATGCGTCTCTGCATCGCTTTCGATCTCTGAGTGTCATATATTCCGCCCGCGCGGATAATCGAGGTGCAGTTATGATCAACGCCCTGCAGAGCGAGCTTACGATCAATGTCGTTGCGTCGATCATCGTGTCATTGCTCTTTCTTGGCCTCGGCTTTCTGTGGGGCAAATATAAGGAGCGACGGCGCAAGTTTGGGCGAAACCTCGAAGAGTACGACTTCTATCCGTTCACCGTCACTCGGGAGAACTTTGGCGAGTTCAGCCTGAAAGATTTCCGCTTGGGAATGCATTACTTCCTCAAGAACGAAGATCATACAGCCGCGCGGCAACTCATCTTCATCGGCGAGCAAAACAATGTGCGTGCGCAACTCGAGCCCACGGAGCAGAAGGTTTACGCGCAGCTATTTGAACAATACGACGGCAAGAGAGTGACCGACGACACGCATGAATTCCTGGAGAATTACGAGCGAATTGTCCGGCTGATCGGAAAATCGTTTCCAAACACCGGGATCGAAATCCTTCTTCATAATCTTGCTGATCCAGCGCATTCGCTGATTACGCTTGAAAATAATGTGACTGGCCGGCACTTGCGCGATGGCACGACAAATCTGCTAATTGATTTGAAACGTCGCCAGCTCTTGAACGAGGAGAAGCTGAACTACGAGCTGAACATTGGCGCGCGAAAATTCAAATGCACCACGATTCCGATCAAACGAAAGGAATTCGGAATCGTTGGCGCGATTTGCATAAATATCGATGCTAATTACATCACTGAGGAAGTGCTTCGGGACCGACAACGCATCGAGACCTGGTTCCAAAACTTTCTTCGAACCGACATGCAGCTCGATGAAAATATTTTGAGCAAGGACGAATACGCAAAGGCGCAAAAGGGCCAACGTCACTTTAAACACGAAGGCTTTTAGCAGGTCATTCTGAGCGAAGCAAAGCGCAGTCGAAGAATCCCGTGGCGCTACTTACGAGTACGTCGCGGGGTTCCTCGACTTCGCTCGGAATGACAAAACAGCGGCACACCGAGGCGGCTACAATTACTCCGGCGAGGCTTCCAACGCGGCCTGGTATTCCGGTTTCTTGTGGTAATCGACCAACCGGAATCCCCAGCTAATCAGGGTCGACAGATCTTTCGTCTTCGCCTTCTTCTCGTTTAGGAATGTTGCGATTTTCGTTTTCAGTTCGCGCTGTTGATCCGTTGCCTCCAGGATCTCGAAAATTTCCATCGACAACAGCCAGTCTTCAGGATGCTCGGCCTGTTGTGTTTCCCAAATCTCGCCGAGCCGTTCGTAGCCGGCCTGACTTTCGCGAATTTTCCGCACCTGCGCGTAGAGATTTTCGAGACGCTTTCGTTTCGCGTCGGATGGGACTTTGATCGTGCGCTCCTTCGGAACGAGTGCCACTTGATTGTATGCGTCCGCGTCTGCGGCTCCGTTAAACACAGAACTGATGCGCTCGCCAACAGCCATGTCGTACATGCCCCAATCGGGATTGAACAAAACGCGATCGGCGTATTTGGCTGTGCAATTTGAAAACGTGATCAACAGCAGTTTTCCGTCTCGGTGCAAAACATGTTCGACTTTTCCTGACACGTCGATGCCGCTAACAAATTCAATTTTCGCCTTGCGGCCTTCGACGATTCCGAGCGCGTGCAACTGATCGTTTGTCAGCAACTCTGGCGAGGCGGACGTTTGCGTCCATTTTCCGATCGGCGAACCGAATCCATCCGTGTGGTAATCAACGCTGTGGCGGTCCAGTTCCTTGTTGCGGAACGCCAGCGCCGTCTTGCCTGTTGTGCGCAGATAAATCGGTAAATTGTTTTCGTCAGTAGTGACTTCGGTGAAAATGCCGCTCACCTGGAGTCCTGACGAATACTCACAGGTGGTCACATTCCGGCATTCGATGGCTTTGTTGATGCCTTCGAGTCCGCCAACTTGGTACGCCATTTTGCCGGCGAATTCTTCGAGCACATCCTTGAGGTGCTGAAAATCGCGGCAAACGAACAACTGCGGCTGGCGAGTTGTGATGTCGAACGCCGTATTCATCGCGTCGATGGAGTAGGGAATTTTTTTCACCTCGGGCTCGAGACAGGAGACCGATTCGCCGATCGATGAAAGCAAACCCGCGCCGTAAATTTTAGGATTTTCCAGTGGTCCGATCAGTCCATACTCGACAGTCCACCAGTGCAAACGCGACAGCAGCGCCATTTCGGACGGCTCGCCCAAACTTTTCTGTCGATGTTCGACCAGTTTGGTTGCCTCAGCGACTTCTTTCGTATCGGCGTTCGGTCGTTCCTTCAGGATCGATAAGTGCCGGATCGCCTGATACAGCTCGAAATCTTTCTTCGACGACATCGCTTTTGCGCCGACTTCTCCAAAGCGCTGCAAATATTCCGAGTATTCGCGATCGACGATGATCGGTGCATGTCCGGCGGCCTCATGAACAATGTCCGGCGCCGGCGTGTATTCGATGTGATGGATCTGGCGCATATCGCACGCGATGACCAGCACTTTGTAAGCCTGAAATTCCATGAACGCTGCCGGCGGAATAAATCCGTCCACGGCCACTGCGCCCCAGCCAATCTTCGCCAGGATGTCGTTCATCTCCTGAATGCGCGGGATGCGATCAAACGAGATACCGGTGTTGAGGAGCCCCTGGAAATAAACTTTGTGCGCGTACTCCTTCAGGAAGAAAATGTTCTGGCGCATGATAAATCGCCAGACTGCGTGATCGACCGAAGTGTAATCGTCGTAGCGTTGATCGACCGCGAATTGGAGCAAATGTTTGGGGCAACTTGCGACGGCCGCGTTGTCATAGCTGATACCGCTTTCAGATTTCATTCGGCGCCTCCTCGTTGGGCGAATACAACTTATGATTCGTTTGTGGCGCGAGCAAGGATGTTTGCGCGCCCGAAGACGATGCTGGAGCCGGCCGGCTTCATGATCAACACATTCCACCTAAAAAATAATTACGGTATTTCCCACGCTCACGAGCTCTTTCACGCGCGCGGCGTCCCAGTTGGCGAGGCGAATACAGCCGTGACTCGCAGCACGGCCAATGGTCTCCGGATTATTCGTGCCGTGAATACCGATGCCAGGTTTGTTCAAGCCCATCCATAGAACGCCGACCAGGTTGTTCGGGCCCGGCGGCAGATTGTAGTAATTCTCAGTGCGCACGCCGTAGTTCAGCATGCCTTCATCGTACCGGAACCATGGCCAGACGGTTGCGCCTAGAATTTTCCAAGTCCCGACCGGTGCAGGCAGAGTTTTCGATCCGGGTGTGATCGGAAAGACGCAGACGAGCTGATCGTGATCGAATACCTCAAGTAAATGCTCCTGTGTATCGACGAAAATCTTCCGAGAGGCGAACGCCGGATTTTCAGGAACTTTTCCTTCGGTGAATTTTTCGACTTCGAATGGCAACACATTTGGCACTTTGAGAGTTTCGCCCGCCTGAAGATGCTCCCAATCTTTGCCGGGATTTAGTTTCTGAATGTACGCCTCAGCGGAATGAAAGCGCTCCGCCACGAATTCGAGCAGCGAGTTGTAAGGCATCCATTTTAACTTTGCCTGTTCTGCATGGCTTCCGGGAACATCGCCGACCTGTTTCGAATCTTCTTCTCTGATGGTGTAAGTCGTGTAAGTGACCGGCACCTGGTCGAGCATCCACTGATCGACGGCACCGGTCTTTGGCATGGCCTGCGCGTGCTTGTATGAGATGAGAGCCTTACGAAAAAATTCGCCCATTCTTCCGTCGATTTTGCCAGGCGCAAAATCGTTGTTGTCCAAAAAGATCTGCAATCGTGTCGCTGTCTCCTCGTCATAATTTGGCAACGCGACGGGATAAACTCTCGGCGGCGGTGTGGATTCGGGCGTCGGTGTCGATGCTTCCTGTGCAGATGCAAATACACGCATCAAACCGGATGCGAGAATGACCCAAACGATTTTCATCCGCGGAAGTTATGCGATGTGATCTAGAGCGCGCAAACTGGTTTCAAAGCAAACACCGGTGAAAAACCGTCACTCCTTGCGCACGGACCGCAATGCCACCGTCGCCTCGGCTGGCAAAATCCATTGCTCTGATGTTGCTATTGCAACCGCTTCCGCTCCTCCGTAGCGAAGCGAGTCGCTCGTCCAAAGCGTTTCCCATCTGGCACCGGGCGGAGGCGCGAGTAACGGCTCCGAAGCAGGATGGAAAACGTGACTTTCCCCAAGATTCACCAGCAGCAGACGATCGTCGTGCGCTTCCGAAAAATATCGGAGCACGAAACTCGCCGGACCCAGCACCGCCCCGTCGATACCGGCCGATCCTTGCTGCCGAAATCGCGAATCGTCGCGGCGCAATTTCAGAAGATCAATATGCAGATTGTAAAGCTCGCGATTCTTCTCGCGCTCTGAGAAATTGAGTTTGCATTGTGAAAACGCCTCGGCCTCATCTGGGGCGGGTAGGCGCCTCGATGCCTCTTCCGCGGTAAGCGATAAAAACGGCGCCAGCAATTCAGCGCGACCTGTGCGAATTGCATCGCGGACGGATGCGTCGCCGACATCCGCAAAAAATAGAAATGGAGTGGAGGCGCCGAATTCCTGGCCCTGAAACAGCAATGGTGTCCACGGATCGAGCAAAAGAAGCGCAGTGATTGCGCGATAGCGTCCGGCCGAAGTTTGAAAGCGGAGCCGGCCCCCAGCGCCGGTGTTCGCGATCTGATCGTGGTTTTCAATAAAACAAACGAACGCTTCCGGTGCAACGCCGAACGTCGCAGTGCCACGGAGCACTTTTCGCCACGACAGCGCCTGCCCCTGATAAAGAAAACCGTATTTTGCCGCGGAAATAAACTCCTGCGGTCTGCCCGAGTAATCGCTGAAATATCCCACGTTTTGACCGCTCAATGCCACGATGGCGCTATGATGAAAATCGTCGTTCCACATGCCGTCCAAACCGTCGCCGCCTTTGTTCTGCGGCCGTGTCATCCTGGCTTCCTGCAAATCGTTCTCGGCGATGAGAAGGATCGAACGCGAACCCGCCGCCTCGCGCGCGGCGCGACCAACTGCGCCAATAATGTATTCTTTCGACTCATCGCGGATGGCATGCGTTGCGTCGAAGCGGAAGCCGTCGAAATGAAATTCTTCGATCCAGTAACGGCCGTTCGTGATAAAAAATTCGCGAACTGGTCCTGAATTCGGACCGTCGAAATTGATCACGTCGCCCCACTCGTGTCCTTCACCGTGAAGCAGGTAATCATCCGAATAAACGCCCAGATAATTTCCGTCCGGCCCGAAGTGGTTATAGACGACGTCCAGAACTACGCCGAGGCCTAACGAGTGCGCGTGGTCGATGAAACCGCGCAAATCGTCCGGCGTTCCATACAAATGCGAAGGCGCGAACAGATCGACACCGTCATAGCCCCAGCCAAATCTGCCGGGAAACTCCGCGACCGGCATCATTTCGATTACCGTGATTCCGATGCGCGCCAGCTCAGGCAACTCTTCGGCAGCAGCGCGCCACGTTCCTTCCCTGGTGAACGTGCCAATATGCATTTCATAAAAAATCTGGCCTTTTAGTTTCAATCCTCGCCAGTGTGCGTCGCTCCATCGGAATTTTGTCGGATCCACAATGCACGAGGGTCCGTGCGGTCCGTCAGGTTGAAGACGGGACGCCGGGTCGGGATAAAAATTCTCTGCGCCATTCACGCGAAAATGGTAGCGAGCGCCGGAGCCTGCGTTGGCTGTTCCCGAAAAATAGTCGTCTGACTCGGCTGTCAGTGGACAGAATTTTAGGTCCGCTTCCGTAGTGCCTTGCAAAACGACATCAACTTTCCGCGCTTTTGGCACCCAAACCCGAAAATGGGTTTGGTTTTCGCCGACTAATTCTGCGCCAATGGGGTAGCGACGCTTTACGTCCGACATCGGTTAGCAAGATGCGAGGGTGTACCAACGAAGCAACCAAGGAACGACGGCTTCCCAGCCGTCGCGTCTAAATTTCGGCTGCCAAAGCCGTCGTTCCCTGGCACATCGCGCTTGATCGGCTTGGGCGAAACGCTTCAAAATGGCGCGCATGAATGGAAGCAAGCCTACAATCGAGATTTTCAAACCGTTCGGCGAAGCGTTCGAGTTGATGAAGAAAATCCTGTTTCAGCCGTTCGATTTCAAGAAATGGCTCGTAGTCGGCTTCGCGGCATTTCTAGCCAGTCTTTCTGGCGGGTTCACTTCCTCGTTCAATCCGCTCTCGCGTTGGAGCACACGCGAAGATAACAAGGCGATAGCTGAATCATTTCACGACGTTTGGTCCGAGGGGCACATGGAGTGGTGGGTGATTGCTCTGATTGCTGTCGGAGCATTGATCATCGTGGCGGTGGTTCTTGTATTGGCGTGGGTGAGTGCGCGCGGTCGATTCATCTTTACTGACTGCGTTGTCCGTAATCGCGCTGCGATCGTCGCGCCGTGGAAAGAGTTCCGAGTCGAAGCAAACAGTTTCTTTATGTTCTCAGTTCTGGCTTTCCTGACCCTAATCACATTCGCTGTCATCGGAACGCTGGGACTTGCGCTTCCGTTAATTTTGCGGGGACATGGTGCCCGACCTGGAACCGCATTACTGATCGCGTTCTGCCTCTTCTTGTTTGTCCTCGCCTGCATGGCTTTTGGCTTTGCTCTGACTTTGCTATTGATGGTCCCGGTGATGTATCGCCAACGTTGTCGGGCAATGGATGCTTTCGGCCAGGCACTCAGATTAATGAGAGGGCACCCGGGACCAGTGCTCCTCTACATGTTGTTTTTTCTCGTGCTACTAATCGCAGCGGCAGTGATCAGTTGCGCGGTAACATGCGTGACTTGTTGCATCGCTGCGATCCCCTACGTCGGCACAGTTGTACTTTTGCCACTCCCGGTTACGCTTGGCGCGTTCTCGCTATTGTTCCTGCGGCAGTTCGGTCCCAACTACGATGTATGGGCCGACTTCATGCCGCCGGAATTTTTGCCTATGTTGATGCCAACGCCTGCACCTTCGGGAACTGAAGCAGCTAACTAACGGACCAAACCGCGGGGGGAGTTGTGGCAACCCGAGTGACGCAGCACTAAAAATAATCAGAGATTCCTCGCCGCGCTCAGAATGATACTTAAGTGAATGGCAATTTTATGGTACAATTGGGACGATGAACTGGGATGCGATTAGCGCCATCTCACAATTGATCGGCTCGCTAGCTGTCGTTTTGTCTGTGCTGTATCTGGCTGTGCAAGTGCATCAGAGCACGCGGGTGGCAAAAGTCGCCATGCAGGATGCCGCGGCGACGGCCTTGCGGGATGTCACCAAGCCGTTAATGGAAAATGCCGAGTTGGAACGAATCTGGCGCGTCGGCATCGAAGATATTAACGCACTCTCAGTAGAAGAACGGGCCCGATTTTTCCATGCTGCTTACCAATTCCTGAAAGCGTTTGAGACCATCCATTTTCATCATGTGTACGGAATGATGGACAAGGATCTATGGGAAGGCTGGCATGGTCTCCTTCGACATTACGTCTTTGCACCTGGCATGGGTCATTACTGGAAACTTCGGCCTGAAGTTTTTTCGGAACGGTTTCGCAACTTCGTTAACTCGCTCGAACCACCGACCAATCAACGCACGGTGGGCACGCTCTTCACAGAGGAAACAAGCTAATTGGGACCGGCTACTTACACGGGCCGGGGACTGGGATCACGAGTTTCCCGTCTTTCTCGGAGACAAAATTTTCGGAGCTGCTGGAAGAGCTGCCGTTTGCGTCCTTGTTCTCAACCTTAATCATGAGCTTTTTTGTTGGTTTCAGATTCAGGCAAACTTTGCCGGTTGGGCCGTCCATCGGCGTCGTCGCTTTTTTAACGTCATCTGGTGTGAGACTAACAAGTTCAATCTTTGAAATTTTGCCTTCAGCTCCTCCCGACTGCATCATTTTGTAAAACTCGAGGGCCTGCGGATCTGAGCCTTGCGTGTAAAGAAAGGACTCCAGGGTGGCTTTGTCCTTGCCTTCCAACGCTGCTTTATACTTGTCGGTGAATGCCTTCTCCTGCTCGGGCGTAGCGGCCATAATGCCGAAGGCGACTAGCAACACGAGTGCGCCAGCTACTGTAAAGATTTTCATTGAGCTTTTCATGGCCGCCACCGTAGTCGGCTCGATTTCGGTAACGCAAGCGAATTCGAAAAAGAAAAACCATTGCTGAGTCCTGCTGCGCGGGGTATTCCAATCTGCCCGTCTGCGCATCAATAAACAGCTGGTGTCATGTTGAGCGAAGTCAAAGATCCAGGTTTATTTCTTGTGGCGGCGCGATCGAGAAAACATGCACAGATTTTTCGCTTCGCTTAGAATGACATGCGTGTTCGACTGATAATTTCCCGATGAATATTCACGAATATCAAGCCAAAGAATTGTTGCAGAGATTCGATGTGGCTACAACGCGCGGCAGAGTTGCTGCGACACTCGATGACGCGGAGCAGATCGCACATGAGCTTGGGGATATGGATGTGGTTGTTAAGGCACAGATCCATGCTGGCGGACGCGGCAAGGGCACTTTCAGGAACGGGTTTAAGGGCGGCGTGCACGTTCGGAAAACGCCTGACGAAGTCCGTGATGTTGCTGCGAAAATGCTCGGCGAAATTCTGGTGACGCATCAGACAGGGCCGGCTGGTCGTAAGGTAAATAAAGTGCTGGTCGCAGAATCGGCCAATATTGCGCGGGAAATATATTTTGCCGTCCTGCTCGATCGTGCGACCGCTGCGCCTGTGGTTGTCGCCAGCACAGAAGGCGGCGTGGAGATTGAAGCGGTCGCGGCGAAATCGCCCGACAAAATTATTCGGGAGCCGATTAATCCGTTAGCCGGCTTGCAGCCATACCAGGCCCGCAAACTGGCAAAACAACTCGGTTTCGAGTCAGCGCAGCTAAAGAACGCGTCAAGATTATTCGAAGGACTTTATCGCACTTTCCTTGCCTACGATTGCTCGATGGTCGAGGTCAACCCACTGGTCGTTACAAACAATGGCGAAGTGCTCGCGCTGGATGCCAAGTTTAATTTTGACGATAACGCGCTTTATCGACATCCGGAGATCGCTGCGATGCGTGACGTAGCCGAGGAAGATCCTCGCGAAGTCGAAGCGTCAAAACATGGGCTCAATTACATTGGACTCGACGGCAACATAGCGTGCCTCGTCAATGGCGCCGGCCTCGCCATGGCTACCATGGACATCATCAAATTTTACGGCGGCGAACCCGCTAACTTTCTCGACGTCGGTGGCGGCGCGACGGAAGAGCAGGTGACTGAAGCGTTCAAAATCCTCATCGCCGATAAGAAAGTGAAAGCGATTCTGGTAAACATTTTCGGCGGCATCATGAAATGCGACGTTATTGCGCAAGGCATCATTGATGCAGCACAAACGGTGAAGTTGTCGGTGCCGCTTGTTGTTCGTTTAGAGGGAACAAACGTCGAGCGAGGCAGGCAGTTGTTGAAGGAAAGTGGCCTCGCGCTGATCGCAGCGGAGGATCTGGCCGATGCAGCGCAAAAAGTTGTGACAGCGGCAAATGCCGCAGGCTGTAAATCCAAAACTCCAAACCTAAATAGATCCTGAACTGAAAAAGCATCCGGACGGAGATAGGCTCATAATTCACAAACTCAAACCCGAAGACGAGAAAGGAGTCTGCAAATGATTACGAATGAAGTGGCCTTTGTTGCCATTGCGGTTTCTGACAAGGAGCGCGCGCGAAAATTCTATCAGGAGACGCTGGAGTTAAAGCCTGCGCGCACGCAAATGGATGGCGCGTGGGTCGAGTACCGATCTTGGCCCGATCACGATTGGAGTCGGTTGTCACCCCGCGTGGCAACCTTCGCGCGATGGAACCACGGTCGCTTTTGAGGTTGAAGACATCGATGCTGCGTATGCCAAGCTTAAAGAACGCGGCGTCATGTTTGATATCGAGAAAACCGAGACGCCAGTGTGCTGGATGGCGCAATTTCGCGACCCCGACGGAAACAAGCTCGTGATTCACAAGAGAAAGGAAAAATGAATCTGGAAACCAGGAAACGAGGAAGAGTGAATCAGGAGAACAGGAAAGCAGGAAATCGCGCTTGTTTTCATGGATTCCTGGCTTCCAGATTGTTTCCTCTTTTCCTGCTTTCCTGATTTTATGTCTGTTTTGGTTGATAGAAACACGCGACTCGTCGTACACGGCATCACGGGTAGCGCGGGCGCATTTCACACCCGGCAGTGCATGGATTACGGCACGAACGTGGTCGCGGGCGTCACGCCAGGGAAAGGCGGCCAGATGTTCGAGAGCAAAGTCCCGGTATTCGATACTGTTTGGGAAGCGCGACAACAAACCGGATGCAACGCCTCGATGGTGTTCGTGCCCGCGGCTGCCGCTGCGGATTCGATTCTCGAAGCAGTTGACGCTGGAGTCGAGCTGGTAGTTTGCATCACGGAAGGAATTCCAGTGATGGATATGATGCGTGTGAAAGCGCTTATCCGCGCAAAGAAATCGCGACTGATCGGCCCGAATTGTCCCGGCATTATCACCCCCGGCGAATGCAAAATTGGAATTATGCCAGGCTATATTCACAAGGCCGGCAACATTGGCGTGATTTCGCGTTCTGGGACGCTGACCTACGAAGCCGTGTGGCAGCTAACATCACGCGGCTACGGACAATCAACCTGCATCGGGATCGGCGGCGATCCGATTCACGGTCTGTCTCATCTCGACTGCGTAAAATTGTTCAATGACGATCCGGGTACAGACGCGATGGTCTTAATCGGGGAAATCGGCGGCTCCGCGGAAGAAGAGGCCGCTGAATGGATTAAAGCGAACTGTAAAAAGCCGGTGGCAGCATTCATCGCGGGAAAGACCGCGCCGCCGGGGCGGCGGATGGGTCACGCAGGCGCGATCGTCTCCGGCGGAAAGGGAACTGCAGAAGGAAAAATTGAAGCGCTGGAAGCTGCGGGCATCGCCGTTGCGGAAACCCCGGCTGCAATCGCCGATACGCTCATATCGAGAATCAAGGATTGCGCGTAATCCGCTTGGGAGTCACGCGACCAAACATGATGCTTCGCGCACGTGAAGCTCTTTGAGCTGGCGCATCGTTTATTCGAACGATGTCACCTGATTCGCTAGCGTCATCCTGAGCGAAGTCGAAGGATCCCGTGGAAGGACCTTGACGTGACGCTACGAGATTCCTCGACTTCGTTCGGAATGGCAGATTGATTATGGCTCTCTATGAACACACTCGCACTGATCGCAATCACCTGGGTCGGCAAAGAATATCGGTTCCTTGGCCTGGACTGGAGCTACCTCGTTATTCTCGGCCTGATTGGGAACGCCACGTTTTCGATGCGTTTTCTTGTGCAGTGGATCGCATCGGAGCGACGGGGTGAAAGCGTGATCCCGGTTTCATTTTGGTACTGGAGCATTGCCGGCAGTGTGATCATGTGTCTCTACTTCATCTTTAGGCGCGATCCGGTCGGGATCCTCGCTTATCTTCCAAATTCGCTGATCTACATTCGCAATTTGATGTTGATCCAGAAGGGCAAGTCTGCTGCCACTGCTGCCGCGCCTTCGCAGCATCCTCGAGAGACCGGTTGAGCGAATTATTCTCCCGTTCATTTCGGACGTTGAAATTCCAATTTCGGGTTTCCCCCCGCAGGTAGATTTGCCGCCTTCCAATCCATCGCCATCCGAATCCGTGCGCGGCCGCTGGGATGATCATAAAAAATGAATTCCTCGAGCGGCGTCGGGTTGAGCTTGCGATAGACACCGAGTTTAAGCGCCACTTCTGCCATTCCGTCGGGCTCACGGGCGGTGTTGATCCCAAAAGCGTCCGCTTCTCGCTCGGTAACGCGCACCAGCGTGTTGAGAAGCGGCGTGGCAACGAAAAGTAATGTGCAGAAAATCCACGCCAGCAGCGGGAGACCGGCTGGATCGGCAATACCGCGAACGCCCCATTTGCCGCCCCAGCGTCTCACGGCTGCATCAAACAGAATTCGAGTCAGCCCAAATCCGACCAGCATGAAAATTCCGAGGTAGGTCAGCAACTTCGCTCCGTGATTTAGAACGTAATGGCCCATCTCGTGCGCCATGACCGCGCGGATCTCGGGAATGGTGCATTGCTTGAGCAGATTATCGTTCAGCGCAATACGTGTCGTACCGAGAATTCCTGAGACATTCGCGCTCACGCGCGTCGTTTGGCGCGACGCGTCCACCTCAAAGACTTGTTTAACGGGGATTTGATTGGCCCGCGCCATCGCGAGAATAGGCTCGCTGATTTCGGGTTTTGTCAGAGGTGTATACGTATTGAACAGCGGCTCGATAAATACCGGCGCCACCATGAGCAGAAGAAACGAGGAAACGACGGCGAGGGCAGTTCCCCAGAGCCACCACGTTTTCGGTGCTCGCCGAAACACGGTGTACAGCACGATTAACAGGATCGTGCCGCCGACAAGACCGATGCCAAGGCCAATCAACTGCTCCCGAAACCATGTGGGGAAATTCTGGGTCGCGAGTCCGTATTGATGCTCGCGAAAGAAGTGCTCGTAAACGTTGAGTGGAAAGCTCAACACAAAAGCGAGCAACAGATACACAACGACGTAGCAGCAGACCTGCAGCGCGTTCGACTTCGTGAGTCCTTCCGAGAAATCGCGTAGTCGCACTGAAATCCGTGAGGACAGCAGCAGAATCGATATAGCGGTGGCAACAACGTAATTCCACAGAATCAGCCAATAGCCTCCCTCGAAGTAGGCATCTGATTTTTCACGCTTGTCTTTCGGCACGCTGTTCAACCACGCCTGTGTCGCCGCAGCCGGGTCAAGGGACGTGGACTGTTGCAAACCGCGCGATTCGTTACCGAGTCCGCCGTTTTTGGTTGCGCTCACGCTTGACCTGGCGTCTTGAATTGAGTTTTGCGCGGGAGTTTCGTCAGATGAAACTGACATCGATGAGATCACCAACCCGATGACTATCGCAATTGGAAGCAATACTCTCTTCACGGTCACGAGGCACGACGTTGATCACGCCGAGTTGTCAAAGAAAGCAGCGTTCTCATTCAACGCAATCCGCTTCGGGACGCGCGTCCAGGTTGGAACTGGAGCTGGCATAGGGAAATCGCCTCTGCTCTCTAAGGCTTGACAGTCACCATCGCATTAGGCTGGACTAGCCCTCGCCGACGATGGTAAACAAACAACATGAAAGCGCTTGTGTCGAAGTGGCTGGTTTGCGGGCTCGCGCTCGGAATGACTTTTGTCTCCAGCTTAAATGCTCAAACGCCCTCACCCGACACTGCCCGCTACGGCCCTTACCCCACCTATTATAAGGAGATCGTTATGCAGTGGCTCAACACGCAATTGATCGATCCGGACAGTGCACGCATTGAGTGGAGCGGAGAGCCCAAACCGTCCGATACGAGCAAGGGCAGCGAAGCTGTGTCCGGATATCTCGTTAATTTCACTGTGAACGCACGAAATCGTTTTGGCTCCTATACAGGCAAGCAAAAACATTCTGTGCTCATTCGTAATGGCGAAGTAATTAAGAGCATGGGGTTCGGTTATTAAACGAAGATGAAACAATTCAAATTAAGTTCTAAACGGAAATCATCGGGGCAGGTCGTTGTTGTGCTGATCATCGTTCTGGCGTTGCTTGGTGGCGCTTGGTGGTGGCTTAATTCGAATAAACAGAGCGCAGCCAGGGAGGGAACAGCGTTTGCCCGGGAGGCGATCCAGAAAATTGCTGTCCAGCACGATATTAACTTTTTCAATTCGCGGCTCAGCCCTCAGGCGCGCATGAATTTTCCGGCATCGACGCAACAGGAATTCATGAACGAGATCGTGAAGCTTGGAGCTCCTGTTCGGCCAGTGGACGTTCAGGGCAAGATTGAATTCAATTCACAATTCTTCGAACCACACGGGTCTTTCCATTCGCGGATATATTATCCAGCGAGATACGCCGATATAGACCTCACGATCTCGCATCCAGTCGGACGTTGGCAGATTGACGAGATCGCATTCATGCCGCAGCAACAGGCTGCCCCCGGACCTGCGTTTGCACCTCCACCTGCACCTGCGCCTGCACCCGCAGCCTCAGCTCCGCCAGCTACAGGTTCACCTGCACCACCTGAAACTTCACCTGCCCCGCCTGCCGGCTCAGCTGAATCTTCACCTCCACCTGGGTAAAAGAAGTCAGCTGCGCTCGCCACAGAACCGGCTACAGCAAGAGGCGGTCGAGCGAATCGAGACAAATCTGCGACCATGTTTCCATCGTTTCGCGGCGCGCCAACAATTCGTCCTTCGCAAGAAAAGTCAGGCCGGTGATCATCGCTTCGCGTTTTTCCACCTTCGGCTCGGCCACTTTAAACACGTGAACGATGCCAAGATGCACGCGCCCAACCTCGGTCGTGTCATCGTTTAGAAGCGCAACGATCCGATCTTCGAACGGAGAGGCGATTTTAATCTCTTCGTTCACTTCGCGTTCCACACCCGCGCGATACGCCTGCTCATCCATGGCAAAGAGCGATTCGTCGGTCTCATTCATGTGACCGCCAATGCCGATTGAGCCTTTCGCGACAAGGCGCTGTTCGCCTGCTTTCTTTCCGCGGACGTAGTAAACGACTTTGTTCTGAAACGCGATGAGCGCGTAAGGAATGATTTGTTTGTACGCAGGATTGATCTCGGCTTCTGGGCGCGGAAGAAAGAAATTGTTTCCACGCGATAGGAACGGATCGAGATATTTTTGGGTCTCGAAATTGAGGCCGTGAAAACTGCCAAGCTGATCGAAGAGTTCACGTCGGACGACGAGCACGTTTTCCTCAGTCACCTTCATCGTCATTGTCATTCTGAGCGAAGCAAAGCGAAGTCGAAGAATCCCGTCGCAATACGCATAGTTTCGCCACGGGATGTCTCGACTTCGCTCGACATGACACGAAACGTCAAAACGAGTACGTCAGGCCCACCTGCGGGCCAAACAGGTTGAGGCTCGGATTAGGATCGGTTTGTCCGCCATTGGACAGATGCTGGTAAAGCGCGCCGACTTCGAGTTTCCAATGATCGTTCACCATGTAGGAAATGCCCGCGGCCGATAAAATGTTGAATGTGAAATCCTGTCCCTGTGCGCCGGGAATATTTGCGTGGCTATCGATCCAACCTCCGCCTACTCCGCCGGAAATGTACGGCGCGAACCGGCTGCCTCTTGGCACGAAATTGTAGCGAAAGCCGAGATTAAACCCGAAATAATAGTTCTCGATTCCGCGAAAGATCGGCTCTCCCATGGCACTCACATAAAATTGATGGTAACCGCGCAGCCAAGTGTCGGTATCTACCACTCCCCAACGAATCCGGGCGGTCAAAAATTCAGCTCCGATTTCGTAACCGGCAGGAGCGTTGATCGCGCCTAACAAATAGCCGGACTCAATGGCGAAATCGAATCGCTGGGGATTAAAGTCGCTGCGGACGGCTTCCACCTGCGTTTCCGGTGGACCGCCGAAGAGCCGGAAACAAACGCTGAGAAACAAAAGGACAGCGCAAGCACGAGCATATTTCATTCGCGCGCTACGATAGGAATCCTTGATCGGATTGCAATTTCGTCGAGGTGGCCTCGCTCCTTTGGAACTGTCGCTCAAACACCGCAGGTACAGAATTCAGCAAGATCCGGAGGAAGCGAGCTGATCCATTCGCGCCCGCCGTCAACAGCGAGTTTCGCCGAGTGCAAGGCGTGTCGTGGCAGTAGGAGTGTCCGTTCCAGCTCATGAGTCCATCCAGTTTCGATAAAACGAAGGTACAACTGCTCGTCGGGGCCATAGATTTTATCGCCAACGATTGGGTGTCCGATTGAGCCGAGATGAACCCGAATCTGATGAGTGCGTCCGGTGCGTGGAACTGCGCGGATGACGCTAAACCGATCGCCCGACGAAGTTGGTCTTCTGAACCTCCGCTCAACAAAAAATTCCGTCTGCGCTGGTGCGCCCGCGGTATAAATCATTTGCTTCAGCCAGATCACAGAGTCTTGGTGTTTACCCTGACGATCTAATGGAGCGTTAACGAGCTTGTGTTCCCATTTTGGCCAGCCCCAAACGATAGCGAGATATTCCTTGCGCAAAGAGTGTCGTTGCATCAAGAGGCCAAACTCGCGTGCGGCTGCGGCAGTTTTCGCCACCAGCACCAGGCCGCTGGTCTCGCGATCCAATCTGTTCACGATTGAGACCTGTCCCCCGCTTGCAACCTCGAATGCGAGCAGCTCGCGTAATTGCTTCCACAACGTGGGCGCGCCGTTCGGCTTGGTTGGATGGATGAGAAGAAAGGGCGGCTTACTGACCACCACGTAGTCATCAGTCTCATCTACGATTTCGAAGCGGAGGAGGGGAGTTATGGAATAATGGAGGAGGAAATATGCCTGAGTTCAAAGGCTATCTCTCGATCAATCAGGAGTCGAAGCCGCGATTCCCGTGCTTGACCTGGCTAACAAAACTGTTTTACCTAAACGGCTTGGAACCCATATCATAAATTGCGTTTGTCATGTTGAGCGAAGCGAAACATCTCTGTATGTCGTCAAGTCGGTTGGTCATTAGATGATCAGAGATTCTTCGCTTCGCTCAGAATGACATTTGCCAGACACCTCAGCCTTACCCAGGAGCAGACCTTGGATCCCAAAGACATCAAAGAAATCAAAACGATCATCGATCTGATGAAAAAGCACGATCTCTCCGTCTTCGAGATCGAAAAGGAAGGCTTCCACCTGAAGATGCAGAGAGGCGCTTCTGCTTCGCAATCGGCGGCAGCTGCACCGGCTGCGGCCGGTCCAGCCAAAGGCGCGGGCGCATCAGCCGAATCGCCGCCGCCTGCTGCGAAAGCGATCGAAAGCGTTCCGATGAAAGAGATTGTTTCGCCGATGGTGGGTACCTTCTATCTCGCCGCATCGCCCGACGCGCCGGCCTTTGTCGAAGTCGGGAAACCTGTGACTGAAGACACCGTCGTTTGCATCATCGAAGCGATGAAAGTGATGAACGAGATTAAGGCCGAAACCAGCGGCGTGATTGCCGAAGTGCTCGCAGAGAACGGTAAGCCGGTGCAATTTGGCCAGGCGCTTTTTAGGGTCCGTTAAAACACGATAGGGCGCGACCGCCGGGCGCGCCGACTCGTGCGTCCCACATGTTCCAGAAAGTTCTCATTGCTAATCGCGGAGAAATCGCGCTACGGGTGATTCGCGCCTGCAAGGAACTCGGCGTTCGCACTCTCGCCGTCTATTCGGAAGCAGACGTCGATTCGCTCCACGTCCAGCTCGCCGATGAAGCCATCTGCATCGGTGCGGCGCCCAGCCTTGAGAGTTATTTAAAAATCGATCGGATCATGAGCGCGGCGGAGATCGGGGATGTTGACGCGATTCATCCCGGCTACGGGTTCCTCGCTGAGAATCCCCATTTCGTGGAGGTCTGCGAAAGCTGCAATATCAAGTTCATCGGCCCTTCCTCGCGCGCGATGCAATCGATGGGCGACAAGAATGCTGCGCGTGCGGCTGCGCGAAAAGCCGGCGTGCCGGTAACGCCTGGTAGCGATGGGATCGTTGAGACAGAGGATGAGGCGATGAAAATCGCAAGGAAACTTGGTTATCCGGTCATGATCAAGGCGGCCGCCGGCGGCGGCGGCCGCGGGATGCGCGCTGCTCATAACGAGCCAAGTCTTAAATCCGCGTTCCATAGCGCGCGTCATGAGGCGCAGAAAGCATTTGGGAACGATGAGGTCTATCTGGAAAAGCTCATCGTCAATCCGCGCCACATCGAATTTCAAATCATGGCCGATAGCCATGGCCGCATCATTCATCTTGGCGAACGCGATTGCTCAATTCAACGGCGCAACCAAAAAGTAATTGAAGAATGCCCATCGGCGGTAATGACGCCAAATCTTCGAAAGAAAATGGGAAATGCCGCCGTGAAACTGGCCAAGTCAGTCGGATACGAAAACGCGGGGACGATTGAATTTCTCCTCGATAGGGACAGGCATTTTTATTTCATGGAAATGAACACGCGCATTCAGGTGGAGCACACCGTGACCGAGGAGGTTTATGGATGCGACCTGGTCAAGGAGCAAATCCGCATCGCGGCGGGCCAGCCGCTTTCCCCCTATATCGCGCGCGCGCAACCCCGGTTGCACGCAATTGAATGCCGTATCAATGCCGAAGATGCGGCCAACAACTTCCAGGCGACGCCGGGCCGGATCGATTTTTATTACGCGCCAGGTGGGCGCGGCGTTCGCATCGACTCGCACGTTTATACCGGCTACAGCGTGCCGCCATTTTACGATTCGCTGATTGCAAAAATAATTACCGTCGGCTCGACGCGGATCAACGCGATCGATCGAATGCGACGCGCTCTCGATGAGTACTACATCACCGGCATTAAGACCACCGTGCCGTTTCATGCCGCCATGATGCGGAACGGCGATTTCCGCGACGGGAATTACGACACTGGTTTGATCGACCGCCTCGTTTCAGCGGGCAAACTCAACTTGAGCACGCGGCCCCTTCGTTTGCATGAATGAAGTCACGAAGGAACGACCCCGAAAGCTTTCGGGGTCGAGGACAAAAACGCGACGAGTAGGAAGCCGTCGCTCCTCGAGGAGATGAGGCCACTGAGTGACTGTCGTCTCTACGGAATCATTGACCTCGGCTACGTGGAACGAGGCAGTGCCGCTCGCATTGTGGAACAAATGATCGAGGGCGGCGTCGACCTGATTCAGCTACGCGGAAAAAACGAATCAATCGGCGAACTCGTGGACCTCGCAGCAGAGTTGCATGAACTGGCAGCGAAATCTTCCACGCCCGTGATTGTGAACGATCACGCTGAAGTCGCGGCGCGCATTGCAGTCGCAGGAGTGCACGTCGGCCAGGATGATGACTCGATCGAAATCGTGCGACAGAAAGCAGGCCGCGACATTTTGATCGGAAAATCCACGCACAGTTGTGGAACAGGCGCGCGCCGCGCAGCGCGAAGGCGCGGACTACATTGGGTTCGGCCCGATCTTTGCGACTCCCACAAAACCTGATTACGTGCCGATTGGTGTTGAAAACATCGGACGCGTTCACAAAGAACTGGATCTGCCGATTTTCTGTATCGGCGGCATCAACATCGACACGCTACAGAGCGTGATTGACGCCGGTGCAAAGCGCGTTGTCATGGTTTCAGCGCTCCTCAAGGCGCACAATATTGTTGATTATGCGCGCTGCGCCACAGATATGCTCGCTTAAATGCCAATGACGAAGCTCAAATGACGAATGACGAAGGAATGACCAAACCCGAACCTCACAAACGCGATACCGCGCGAATGATTCATGCGCGATGAAGACTGAGAAACGAGTCGCGCGATGGACAACCGCAGAAGAACCCCGTTTCCGCTTTGGGAGAGCCGAAAGCTTGAATAACAAGATGAAAGCCGTTCATGATAAAATAAACGCGGCACCCTTGCCTCTTTATTCGAGCTTCGTCATTCATTCGTGCTTCGTCATTCGTCATTCGTCATTCTAATCATGTCTGTTCTCATTGTTGGATCCATTGCAATCGACACGGTTAAGACGCCGGTGGAGGAACACTCGGAGTTGTTAGGCGGTTCGGCTTCTTACGCCGCGCTTGCGGCAAGTTTCTTTTCGCCGGTTCGGCTTGTCGGCATCGTCGGCAATGATTTTCCGAAATCGGAATTCGATTTTTGGAGATCGCGCAAGATTGATGCCGAAGGCGTGCAACGAGTGAATGGAAAAACGTTCCGCTGGTCAGGCGAATATTCGTGGGACCTGAACACGCGCAAGACGCGCTCCATCGATCTCAATGTGTTCAAAGATTTCGAGCCCGAGTTGCCGGACAGATATCGGCAGACGGATTTCGTTCTGCTGGCCAATATCGCTCCATCGCTCCAAACGCATGTGCTCGAGCAAATGGAGCGCCCCCGTTTCGTGGTCGCCGACACCATGGACCTTTGGATTGAGACAGCGAGATCCGATCTCGATGCGCTGCTTCGCCGCGTTGATCTGTTGATCCTGAACGACAGCGAAGCACGCGAAATGACCAAGGAAACGAGTCTGATCAAGGCCGGTCGGCGGATTCAGAAAATGGGACCCTCCCATGTTGCGATCAAGAAAGGTGAGCACGGCGCGCTGCTCTTTGGGGAAGACGATCGCTTCTTTAGTTGTGGCGCATACCCACTCGAAGACATCCACGATCCGACCGGGGCGGGGGACACCTTCGCCGGCGGCATGGCTGGTTATCTCGCGGGCACAGTAAAAACGGTGCACTTCAACGATCTCCGCAAGGCAATGATCTACGGAAGCGTGCTGGCCAGTTTCTGCGTGGAAGCATTCAGTCTGGAGCGTTTGCGCAATCTCTCGATGGAGCAAATCACAAAGCGGTACGAGACGTTCAAATTGATGAGCCAATTCGAAGTGCCGCCGGAATGACGGGAAATCAGCAGTATCGCAATCTGCTGCGACGCAGCCTGCTTGTAACAGGCTCCTGCATTATCGCAGTGGTGATCTGTTACTTCTGGGTTGATCGCAGCGTCGCATTTTTTGTTTACAACCATCACATCAACACGATCGAAGTCTTTCGCTGGCTCACGTACCCGCCGCCCGAAGTGCAGAACTGGTCGGCTCTGGTGGTGACGATCCTGGTCGTTAGGCGGGCATGGGGGCCATTTTTACAATGGCAAAGAGTATTGCTCGTCGCCTGTGTCAGCTTGATCGTTGCCGACGATTTCCGCATCTCGTTAGGCGACGTTTTCGGCCGCTATTGGCCCGAGACCTGGACGCATGACAATCCTTCGCTGATCGGCACCGGAACATACGGATTTCATCCCTTCCAGCGAGGCGACGACGTCGGCAGTTTTCCGTCAGGTCATGCCTGCCGAATTCTGGCATTCGCCGGAGTGTGGACGATCGCGATGCCCGGCAGTCGAGTGATAGCGACAATTGTTTCTGTTCCCATGCTCCTGAGTCTCGTGCTGATGAATTATCACTTTGTGAGTGACGTGATCGCCGGCAGTGTATTAGGCGCGCTGGTCGCCATGTACGCGACAGATTTGGCGCGGCTTAAAAAATGGCCGCGCGAGCATCCCGGGTAGCGACAGTAGTAAGAGCCGAGCAACTCGCGTGGACCCATTACGAGACGTGTAGAGCATGAGCCATTTTAAGATTTCAAGGTGAGTAAGAAGCTTTCATCGCCTCTCGTTTCGATTATCTGCGGTGCGATCTGGCTGGCCGCACTCGATCCGGGCGACGCAAGGGGGAAAGAGAAGGATTGGATTACGCTCGAGAACTGTCAGCTCATCCCGAACAAGGCGAACGATGGCGACAGTTTCCATGTTCGAGCGAATGACACCGAATATCTCGTCCGACTTTACTTTGTTGACGCGCCGGAAACCGCCAGCGTCGGTCCGGAGCGTCTGATCGAGCAGGCCAAATACTTTGGGCTCAGCGTGCCCCAAGTCATTGAAATCGGGCGAGACGCCAAAAGATTCGTTGAATCTAAGCTGTCCGAGCCGTTCACCGTCGTCACACGGTTGGCGGGAGGCTTAGGACGAAGCAAGGTCCAGCGAATATATGGATTTGTGCGAATCAAAGAAGGCGATCTGGGCGAACAATTGGTCGCCAACGGACTCGCGCGAATCCATGGGACAACCGCAACAGCGCCGGGAGGCTCAATCTCTGCCGACGAACGCGAAAAACTCGCGCAACTGGAGAACGAAGCGAAGCGACAAAAAGTCGGAGGATGGAGCATGACCGGACAACAATCTAACGGGATAGGTTTACAGTCGGGATCGTCGCCTGAAGCCTCGCATTCGACTCCTGTGGCGCGGACATCAAGCTCGTTGGCTACCGGTAACAGTCCGGGTGAAATAAAGAATCGTCCGAAAGAGAAAACGCAGCTCGGGAACATCGACGTCAACACCGCGACAGAAAAAGAGCTAACAACGGTGCCCGGACTCGGGCACGTAATGGCAGCGCGCATTATCGCAGCGCGACCATTTCGCAGTGCTGACGATTTGAAAAAGGTTAGCGGGATCGGCGACAAAAAATACGCGCAGATTCGGCCATATTTTCACTGATCTGTGTTCGATTGCGGCCGCGAGCACGATTTTGGCAGGCACTAGGAGACTCGAGCGCCTGCATAAGGAATTAGTTGCAAAAAGCCGTTCTCCTCACGCCTTACTAGTATTTGGGCGCCGCTAAGAGTATTTTTAATTATTAGCATTTTGAATAAAATATTATCCCCCATGTCTGGGAAATTTTTAAAACTGATTTCAGTCTTCTTCCTGTTATTAGGGTTTTTCTATATATTTAATTTTAATCTTGCTCGAGCAACTAATCCTCCAATTGCCTCCGCCACCTCATATTTAAACGCCACACCCGATCCTTGTATCGCTCCCGTGGGCTCTAATACATGTTCGAGTTCAATCTCTTGGCATATTGGCACTGGAGTAACGCAGGGAGTAGTTAAGCTAAGCACTGACGGTGGACCAGAACAGCTCTTCGCTTGTGGTCACGACAGCTCCGGTAATGGCTCATCTCCATTTCCAGGGACTAATCTTTTTTCTCACACTGCACGCTTTCGTCTCTATTCGGCTTCTGACTGCCAGACAATTACGAGTACCCACTCCTTTGGCGGAAGTGACGCTCACCGCTCGCCACCCCCTGCCAGCACCTCATCCGGCACTTGGAATTAATCAGTCCAACTTAGCCGAATGGTATCAAGGTGTAGTGGCGGGTTGTGATTTTGACAACAACTACGCGGCCTGTGTTCGACTTGGTCAATCCTTAGGTCTTCGCTCAGTCCAAGACGCTAAGGATGTGGGCATCTCCTACCTTCGAGTCGTTATCGCTGGCTTTGGGGCGAATACCTACGGTGAAGCGGATGACATGATGAACTTGTGGCGTAACAATCCGGCAACATATTGGAGTCACATGGACCGGATGTTCAGTGATCTCAATTCTAACGGCATTAAAATTATTCCAAGCTTCAACTGGCACCCGGCTCGTTGGGCCGTTGCTGGCAATGACACTCTTGCTGATCTTCTCACTGACCCTCAATCACAATCTTACCGACTTCTGACTCGTTATATCCACGATTTCATTGCCAAATACAAAAATAACCCCGCGATTGATATGTATGAGCTTGGCAATGAACTCAACCTTTCTACAGATCTAAACTCATTTGCCGACCAGCAATGCTCTGATCCACAATCTGTTTTTAGAAACTATTCAACCAATCAACTGATTGCTTTCCAAAGTCGTTTGGCTGGTTTCGTCCGCAATCTTGATCAAACCCATTATATTGATTCTGGCGATGCCTTGCCACGCGCGGCGGCGGAGCATTTACGGGCAAGTCCTGAATGGATTACGCCTGATTGGACCGCTGATTCACAATCCCAATTCCAAAGACATCTGAGTGATATACACCAAGGCTCTGACGTAGTAAGCGTTCATTTTTATAACTCTGATAATGAACGTCTGGGCAATACCGGACACATGAATGCTAATTTTCTCAATATGATTAACCAAGCCGCCAGTAGCACCAACAAACCGCTTTATGTTGGAGAATTTGCTGACGTTAATCCAAATAATTACAATACAACCACTAATTCAGAAGATTTCAGCGCTGTGTTTAGCCGTAATGTTATGCAGTTAATTCGGTCGCTTAATATTCCTTTCAGTAGTCCTTGGGTCTGGGAGCGTTATTGGTCCGCGCCGATTCGGTTTCAACAAACTTTTGAACGCGCTTACACACCCGTCAATGTCTCCGCTATGGCTCAAACCAATAGCTATTTTCACAACCCATTACCAGTCAATCAGATCCCCGATGTTACGCCGCCCCACCTTGTTGTGACCTCGCCGGTTGATAATACAGTCCTAACTGGGAGCGTTCTTTTAAGCGCTATGGCCAGTGACAACAATTCTACCGGCATCAATAGAGTTGAGTTTTATGTTGATAATGTTCTTAAAAGCTCTATAACAACTCCTCCGTATCAATACGTGCTCGATGCCACTCGAATAGCTTCGGGACCAACCACAATTATGGCTAAAGCTTTTGATACTAGCAGTAATTCGACGCAATACTCTGTATCAGTCAATAAAAGCGCGCTACCACTTTACGAATTAACCGTTACAAAGAATGGCAGCGGCACAGTTCTATCGGATCCAGCCGGTATCTACTGTGGCACTTCCGGCGTTATTAGGAGGTGCTCTAATTCCTTTGTTCGTGATACTCTAGTTAAACTTTCTGCCTCCCCGAACCAAGGATCAAGTTTCAGCCGTTGGGGAGGAGCTTGTGCCGGTAATGGCTCGATCTGTATTGTTACTATGAGCGAGGCTAAAACGGTGACAGCTACATTTAATCCATTTGTTACAAATACAAAGCAACTTACTATCGCTAACAAGGGCACGGGTTTTGGCACTGTTACATCATACCCTACTGGCATCAATTGTGGCCCGGATACAACCTGCGCAGCAGCCTTTAATCAATGCACTCCAGTCACCCTAACCGCTACTGCCGCCCAAGGATCAAGGTTTGCTGGTTGGGGAGGAGCTTGTTCAGGAAATTCTTCCACCTGCTCCACTATTGTAAGTACGGATAAGCCGGTTACAGCTACATTTAATCTTACCGCTTCCACCAGAAATCTTCTCACCGTCACTAAATCCGGTGCCGGAAGTGGCACCGTCATCTCTAATCCAACCGGTGTCAATTGTGGTCCCACTTGCCCTACTGCTTCTACCACTTTTCCAGTTGGCACCACAGTTACTCTAACAGCTACTCCCGCTCAAGGTTCTATCTTCTTCCACTGGCTTGGCAATTGTGCCGGGCCTTCCACTTCTTGCAATGTCACCATGAATGCGGCCAGAAATGTCACGGCCGTCTTTCAATCCTCACAGCACCTTCCTTGAGGTCAGCCAGCGCCATAGCTTTCGTGAGAAGTGAGCCGTCGGAATAAGTGAGGATCCAGTCATCCTCGATGCAGTGGCTAAAGGCGGCGACATCCCCCTTTACCGCGCGGCATCGAATAACCTTTCCATCGTCAAGTGGGCAAGACCAGGACACGTTATCATAAAGATGCAAATCGTCGTAAGTCACACCGTAGTCGATTGGCTGAGGGCGCTGTGCAGCGGCGGGTTCTAATTCATGTTTGTTTTCGTTGAGGTAGCTAGGCTGGGGTTCTGATCGCGCTTGGGGACGCTCACGCTACGGTTCTGGTCCACGGAGAGACGCTGATCACAGCGCCGGCAGTTAAAAACGATGTCCATACTTCGGATCGTCGGTTACGCGATTGGTCATCATCGCCGCCTGATCTGCCGTCCGGCAATCAAAACGGATTCCGGCATCATCCTTGTGAAGCGCATTGGGGCAACGTTTCGTGCTGTCGGACTTGGAGGCGAGAAGTGTTTGCGTTACACTTCGCTGATTTTGAACCCGAAGGAACTGACTGGGCTGGAATTAGAGCAGCCGCCGTTGCCATTGTGATTCGCCCTGCCGCCAGACAGGCTGCCCGCGATTTGCCGCGGAATGAACAAGACCGATTCATTCAACGGGCGATGAAACGCTGCTAACGCCAAGGGTGCTGACCAAATCTCAACAAGACAAAGCCGACGCCCTGGTAACGTCTCCAAGCGCACTGTCCGCAAATCGCGATGTTCTCAGAGAAAGATGACAGCAACACAGTGTAAAACGATCTACGTTGCCCACTGTTGCAGCGGACAAAACGCCGTAGGACATGCTGCATAAGTGGCTAAGAAGTGGCCAAGTGAAAAAACATTGCGCGTTGTGGTGCGGTGATTTTCCATCCGTAAGTTCCTTTTGAATAAGAACTTAACGGAATACGCGCCCGAGAGGATTCGAACCACTAACCTTCTGATCCGTAGTCAGATGCTCTATCCAGTTGAGCTACGGGCGCCCGTGAAGAGCGGTAATTTGCGGAGGAACTGCCGGGCGGTCAACTAAAGCTGAAAAATTGCCAACCGCTTTGATTGTCTGAATCGATTAATTCAGGCAGGGCTATGGAGTTTGCATCGCGAACAGCACCTAAGCTCGAATCCGAACCAAGCGGCGCGGATCCTTCTCAGTCACATCAACAGACCACCACCCTACGTCTGGTTCACTCGCGAAACAGCGTTAACGGAAAAATACCATGAACAACCAAGACTCTGATCGTACCGAACTCAATGGCAACACCACACGCCGCAAATTTATCGGAACGGCAGCGCTCACCAGCGCAGCGCTGTTAGGAGGAGGACTAACTTCGCTCGTTTCGCGATCTGTTTCAGCCGCGGCCGGCTTCCAATTTGTCGAGGCGACAATTCCTGAACTTCAGGACGCAATGGCTTCGGGTCAGTTGACCAGCGCGCACCTTGTGCGGGATTACCTCGAACGTATCCAGTCGCTCAACCCTTTGCTGCATTCGGTAATCCAAACAAATCCCGTCGCCGTATGCATTGCTCAGCAACTCGATGAGGAGCGGCGTAACGGACACATTCGCGGTCCGCTCCATGGGATTCCTGTTTTGGTCAAGGATAACATCGCGACGGAAGCTGAAGTTTGTAACGGCAATGAACAGATGATGCAAACGACTGCCGGGTCGCTGGCATTGATAGGCAGCGTTGTGCCGGGCGACGCCTTCATCATTCGCCGGCTGCGCAGTGCTGGCGCAGTGATTCTTGGCAAAACAAACTTGGGCGAATGGGCAAACTTCCGCGGCAGTGACATCGCATACCCTCTCGCCGTGGGCTGGAGTGCGCGTGGCGGAAATACAATCAATCCATACAACTTGAGCTACACGTCATGGGGTTCCAGTTCTGGTTCCGCAAACGGCGTCGCCGCGAATTTGTGCTCGGTCGCAGTCGGCACTGAGACAGATGGATCAATCACTGGGCCATCCGCCGTTGAGTGTATTGTGGGTTTGAAACCGACTCTTGGTCTTGTTTCGCAACAAGGAATAATCCCAATCTCTCATCAACAGGACACCGCTGGGCCAATGGGCCGGAGCGTCACCGATGTTGCGATTCTTCTCAACGCATTGAAGTCGCCCTTCGGTCGCGTAATTGGTCAGCCCCTACCCGATGATTATACGCGCTTCCTGCGACGCGGTGCACTGCAAGGCGCGCGGATCGGACGCGACGTTCGCTATTTCGATTACAATTACTACGGCAGCGGCATTCCCGGCGACGCGTCTACCGTAGGGTTTGCGGAGCACGCATTGGAGGTGATGAAAGTACTGGGTGCAACCGTCGTCGACTGCGATACCGGCGACGTGTTCGAATACACGGACGACGAGTTCACCGCGCTGCTGTATGAGTTTAAAGCGCAAATCGCCCAGTACCTGGCAACGCTCACGAACACAGACATGCGAACGTTGGCGGACCTGATTAGGTTCAACCAAGTACATTGCAGGCGAGAACTGGTTTATTACGGTCAGGACATCTTTGAGCTCGCAGAACAGACGATGGGTTATCCCACCAATCCCATGTATGTTCACGCGCGAAATCGCGCCCAGTATTTAGCGCGCCGTGGTATCGACAATGCACTCGCCACTCACAATCTGGACGCAATCGTGGCGCCGCACCTTACGAATTCGACCGGACCCGCGGTGGCGGGTTATCCCAACTTGTCGCTTCCCGTCGGCATTCGCCCGCCGAGCGGCAAGCCCGCGGGAATGCTGATGTACAGCACCTTCCTGCGTGAACCAAAATTGATTGGCTTCGCTTACGATCTGGAGCAGCGGATGAAGGTACGGCAGCAGCCGCAGTTCCTCGGTTCAGTGACCCCGGTGCCGAACGCCCATCTCTGCGATCAGCATGCGGAACAGGGTCCGGTGTTCCCTGGAACGGCGAAGATGCCGGCGCACAACCGCATCTTCTAAGCTAGAGAATCTTTGGAGCTTGAGCACGCGAGCAGAATGAACATTCTGCTCGCGTGACAATCTTCCTCGGCTGCGGATTTGCGGCCAAATATCGCGAAGGCGGCGGCAATTTTTCTGTGCCGCTGCAATGGATGCTCGGGCTGCGACGACTGAAGCTCGATGCAATTTGGCTGGAGCACTTGCCAAGTACCAATGATACCCTGGCTGATCAGTCAAAGATCAGGAATTTTCAAAGGCAATTGCGGGCGCATGGATTGGCGGGGCGCTATTGTTTGCTTTACCACAAGCCCACTGCAGATACACACGACCTGAACTGCCTTCAGTGCATCGGAATTTCTAAACGCGAGCTGCTCGAGCGCCTCAGCGGACCGAATGTTCTGTTAAATCTTGCCAACTCAATTCATCCGCCGCTGCTCCTGAAATTTGAGCGACGCATTTTCTGCGATCTCGACCCGAGCGAAATTTTTTATTGGATGACGAAAATGGAAGTGGGGCAGTCGTATCATCACGAATTTTGGACCATCGGACTCAATGTCCATGGACACGATTGTCGGTTGCCGAAATCACCTCTTGCCTGGAAAACGTTTTATCCGCTGGTGGACACAAAATTGTTCCGGTCACAATCGCGGCCGCGATCACCGAAATTTACAACGGTAGGGCAATGGTATTGGGGTGGGGCGGTGGAGGTTGCTGGCGAATTTCCGGATCTCTCCAAAAGATTTGCCTTCGAACCCTATCTAGACCTTCCAGCGCGCGTGCCCGACGCGCGGTTTGAGCTTGCGATGAACATTGCTCCAGAGGATCCGGAAAGAGAACGGCTGCGCCGGCTCGGGTGGAAAATCGCCGATCCGCACCGCGTCGCGACCACTCCTGGCACATACCGCCGCTATCTCGCCACCGCGCTTGCCGAATTCACCGCGATCAAGGGCGTTGACGTGGCGTGGCGCACGGGATGGCTCAGCGACCGCGCTGCGGCCTTTTTAGCATCCGGTCGGCCCGTGGTGACACAAGATACTGGTGCACAAGCATATCTTCCCGCGGACAATGGATTCTGTTTTATCCGGTCCGCTGCCGAGGCGGAGATCGCCGTTCGCGACGTGCTGCAAAATTGGTCGCGGCTCTCGAAGCAAGCGCGACGATGCGCAGTGGAGGTCTTCGACTCGGTCCGAAATCTTCGCCGAATACTAGCTTTTTAGGCGCTCGATTTGCCATTGCAAAACGATATTCGGGTGATACTCGTTCTCCCGTTATGGCTGACTTGATTAAACAAAGCGAGCTCAAGGATCGCATGAAAAAGATCCCGGAATGGGAATTGGAGAAAAATCAAATCGAGCGCACTTTCGAATTCGACGATTTCGTCGATGCGATCGATTTTGTGGACAGGGTCGCTGAGGTGGCTGAGGAAGAAGAACATCACCCCGACATAGATATCCGCTACAACAAGGTCCGTCTGGCGGTTTCAACGCACAGTAAAGGCGGCTTGACGGAGCTTGATTTTAATCTGGCCGAGCGAATCGATACCTTGGAGGAATAACCCATGGGAAATCCCGAATCCCAATATCCAGGCTCAGTCACCCGATTGTCATCCTGAGCGGAGCGAAGGATTTCAGATTATTTTTCTAGCTTGCCAAGTTTATAATCAGAGATGTTTCGCTTCGCTCAACATGACATCGCGGAAGTGAGCGCCTAGTGTTGGCGCTCGAGATTTGTTTGGAATTTGGGTATTGGAACTTGAGCTTCTCCCGTCAGGAAGTCGCCCTTCATCAGCGTCGATGAATTCAAATGAGGTTTGAATATCGGAACGCTCAATCATTCCTGCCTCCGCTTTCCGGCGTACCACCATTTCCGACACTTCGTCGTTCCAGCCGCGCTTCCGCATGAACTCGTTCCAAACGTAAATGTCATCCTCCGTTGGTTTCCGGCCAACTGTGAAGCACCAAACCAAAATTTCCTCATCGCTGCCGCCCTGATGGACGCGCTCAACGAGTGTATCGTAGTCGATGCGGAGAAACTTCACGCATTCTTCATCAAAACCCTTTCCCAGATTGGCGTGATAATCTGACGGCAATTCGCCTCTGGCATGCAGCCGGATCTTGTCGAGCATCCGGCCGAAGTAAAAAAGGCCGCCGACTTTCTCCGAGGGACTGCGCAAAGGATAGCGAGCCATGAATTAAACTTTGAGCCTTGTCGCGCAGCGTTCAAGTCCGCAACTCAAAACTCATTCTGCACGATCGCCCGCGCGTCAGCGGGTGCGTGCTGAGTCCTACACTTATGTATTGCTCGACTGTGACCGATCACGCAACAATGTGGTTCGGCCATTCTCATCATGAAGGAGCATTACTTCGACGATCTAAAATCGGGCGATCGATTTAAATCCGAGCCGTTGAACGTCACGGTAAAGGAGGTCGTCGAGTTCGCGCACAAGTTTGATCCGCAGATGTTTCATCTTAGCCGGAGGCGTGCGGAGAGAAGCATTTTCAAAGGGCTCATTGCCAGTGGCTGGCACACCGCGGCCATGAGCATGCGGCTGTTCGTCAAAACGCTGAACTTCGCCGAGGGCGCAATCGGTCTTGGTGTGGATGAACTGCGCTGGCCGAATGCGGTGCGGCCCGGGGACGTGCTCGCGGTAGACACTGAGATTCTTGAGTTGCGTTCCTCACGATCCCGACCTGGCCATGGGATTATCCGCTTGCGCAACGTGACGACCAATCAACGCGGCGAAGTCGTGCAAACGATGCTGGCGAGCGCGATGGTGCCGAAGCGCGTTAAACACCAAAAGGCCGGCTAACAAAGAGGGACCAGGCGGAGGAGAGAGATTTCACCTTGGTGCAATTTCGCCCGCGGCGCTTTTGAAGTGCGATGCGTCCTCGAACAGGTTTCGGCGAATTGATCCGCTAGTGACGATTCTTTTTCGGTCAGACTTGCAGCCCACTTGCTGCGATCGCGTCTTTGAAATCGTCAGGCAACGGAGCTTCAAAGTGCTTCCATGCGTCAGTGCGCGGGTGACGAAAACCGAGCTTCCATGCGTGCAGCATCTGGCGGGGAAAATCTTTCGCGAACCTCGGTGCGTAGATTTTGTCACCCAAAACAGGATTACCAAGATGATGGAGATGCACCCGAATTTGATGTGTGCGACCACTGTGCAATCTGCATTCAACCAGACTCGCTTCGTCGCTCGAACGAACAACGCGATATTCAGTTTTGGCCATGCGACCACGTGGTGAACTCACGCTCATTCTTTTTCGATGCACCGGGTGTCGCCCGATTGCGTTTTCGATAACGCCTGTCTGTTGCCGCAATTTTCCGGCCGCCAAGGCGAGATAAATTTTTTCTACCGTGCGTGCGGCGAACTGTTCCGATAATTCCCGATGTGCCACATCATTTTTTGCTACAACTAGGCAGCCGCTTGTATCCTTATCGAGACGATGAACGATGCCGGGCCGTTCTTTTCCGCCGATGCCCGACAACGTGGAGCAGTGATGCAGCAACGCATTAACTAGGGTGTGTTCACGGCGCCCGGCGCCCGGATGCACAGTCATCCCGCTTGCTTTGTTGATGACAATCAGATCGTTGTCTTCATACAAGATCGTTAATGGTATTGCTTCCGGCTCGGTTTCGATTTTTTCGAGTGGCGGTTCTGTGACTTCGATTTCGTCTCCAGATCGCACAGACTGGTTCGGTCGCGTAGTTACGCCACCAACACGGACAAAGCCGGCGCGGATCAGTTGCTGAATGCGGGAGCGCGAGAATTCCGGAAGCGACCTGGCCAGAAAAAGATCCAGCCGCATTCGGACATGCTCTTTTGGCACGACGAGTTTAAATATTGTCGGTGCCTCCCTTGTCGCTTTCAACGCCGCCACGTCCATCCTTTTGCCCCCAAACTCGTCAATGTTACAGTCGATTCCATGTCGATTGAAGAAAGCTGCTAGTGACGCCGGCGTGTTGGATATGCGGTGCCGCGCTCGATCCCGGCGGTTACGAACCTCTGGTGCGCGTGGTCTGCCACAACTGTGGTCAAAAGAATCTGCTGCAGCGAACCTTCGATCATTTTGTGCCGGTGGAAACGCTTGGCGCCGGTGGAATGGGCACAGTGTACAAGGCGCGCGACACGCAACTGGAGCGGTTCGTTGCGCTCAAATTGTTGCGCAAGGATGTTAGTAGCGAAGCAGATCATGATGCTCAATTGCAACAAGAGGCGCGCATCGCTGCCTGTGTGAATCATCCTAATGTCGTGCAGATCTTCTCGTTGGGAATGGACCACGGCCAGTTTTATGTAGTGATGGAACTGCTCGATCACGGAAGTCTCGACGATCTTATGGAAGAGCAGTCCCGGCTGCCCGAGCACCATGTCCTCGACATCGGCATGCAGATCGCCAGAGGACTACGTGCAGCTCATCGGAAGGGTCTGATCCACCGCGACGTGAAGCCGGCCAATATTTTGTTTGTCGATGAACAGGCGGCGAAGATTGGCGATTTCGGCCTCGCCGCCTTCGCGACGCAACAGTCGCAAAATACAGGAACCGATGGCGTATTGTGGGGAACGCCGGCGTATGTCGCGCCGGAGAGACTCTGCAACCAGCCGGAGGACGTTCGCAGCGACATTTACAGCCTCGGCGCAACGCTGTTTCATGCTGTCGCAGGCAGAGCGCCAATCGAAAGCAGCACCAGTTCCGCAACAGAGTTGTACACGTTAAAGCAGCACCCGGCAGAGTTGCGGACGATAGCACCGGAGGTGTCTGGTCCGACGGCGCGCGTTTTGCAGCGAATGATCGCACCCGATCCGAAGGACCGTTTTTCTTCGCACGACGAGCTTCTGGCGGAACTTGATGGGGTGCGGCGAACGCTCGAGATCCGTGACGCTCGGCGACACTCATCGCGCTGGCCTTTCTCTGGATTCTTTCGACACAACTCAAAGCTCTGAACAAACGTTGCGTCTGAGGGTCAGACTCTAGAAGCGTTGCCACAAAGCCTCTTTGACTCGATGTTTCATTTGCACATGGCACAAAACCCACCACCGCCAACACCACCACCATTTCCTTCGCCCGAAGAGCTAAAGTCCAAAATCACGGACTTCATGAAGCAGAACTTCGGCGATCACGTCTCAGTAGCGACAATTACCGAGCCGGAGCAAGCCGCCGCAGAAGAGGATGAAAAGCCGGAGAAAACCGAACGCACGGAGTTCGAGTTCAATCTGCTGCCGCGCGATATCAAGGCGCATCTGGATCGGTTCGTCATCAAACAGGACGAAGCGAAAAAAGTCCTGGCGATTGCAGTTTGCGATCATTACAACCACGCCAATTATCTCCGGCGTCTCGAGAAAGAGGATCCGAACCGCGCTCAGGAAATTGAATACATCAAGCAAAACGTGATCCTGGTCGGGCCGACCGGCGTCGGCAAAACGTATCTGATCAAACACATCGCCGATCTGATCAAGGTGCCGTTTGTGAAAGCGGACGCGACAAAGTTCAGCGAGACCGGTTACGTCGGCGGCGACGTGGAAGATCTGGTGCGCGAGCTGGTGCACAAGGCCGACGGCGACCTGAACCTGGCGCAGTTCGGCATTATTTATATCGATGAAATCGACAAGATCGCGTCGGCTGGAAATTTGATAGGCCGCGACGTCTCCGGGCGAGGCGTGCAGACCACGCTGCTGAAGCTGATGGAAGAAACCGAAGTGCCGGTGCGCAGCATGAACGATCTCCAGGCGCAATTGCAAGCGGCGTTCGAATTTCAGCGGCGCGGCAAAGCCAAACGCGACACGATCAATACCCGTCACATTCTATTTGTGGTCAGCGGCGCGTTTGAGAAGTTGAAAGAACAAGTGGCGCGGCGTGTTCGTCACGGTCAGATCGGCTTCAGCGCGCAACCAGTTCACGTGATGGACAACCAATTGTTCCAGCACGTCACCACGCAGGACTTCATGGAGTACGGCTTTGAGCCGGAATTCATCGGGCGTTTGCCCGTGCGGGTGGTCTGTGAGGAGCTCGACGCGAACGATCTATTCGAAATCATGAAGTATTCCGAGGGCAGCTTGCTCCGGCAATACGAGCGTGCGTTTCGCGCATACGGAATCGAGATCAGCTTTGAAGACGAAGCGTTGCGTTTGCTGGCACATGCGGCGGCGACGGAAAAAACCGGCGCACGTGGACTGCTAACGGTGTTTGAGAAATTATTTCGAGATTACAAATTCCATCTCGCAGGTTCGGGGCTGACTCAACTGCGCGTGACCGCGGCGCTGGTGCGGGAGCCGCAACGCGTTCTCGAGCAACTAATGGCGGAAGGACACAAGCTCGAGGCGCAAATGCTCGAAGCCGGCGCGCGCGAATTCGTGGAGAAATTTAACAAGGACCACGGGTTGGAAGTTAGTCTCGACGAGAGTGCGATCCGCCGCCTGGTCGAACGCGCGCAAGCCGAGCGGATGACCATGACCGATCTGTGTGCGCATTTGTTTAAGGATTTCCAATTCGGATTGAGTCTTATCAAAAAAAATACGGGCCAAACGCACTTTGTCCTTGATGCTGCAGCGATCGACGCTCCCGATAAATTCCTCAGCGATCTCGTGGTGCAGTCGTACTACCCGGCTGCATCAGCGCAAAACGCCTGATTGTCATGAAGCGTTCGTTGATCACAACGCTCATTATTGGAATCGCCGTTGCACTGATTGTCGGGGCGCTGCATGCAACGAAAGTCATCGCTGGGTTCGAGGCTGTTGCTGCGCAACTCGTCACCGATTACGCCGCCGCGACACGCGTCTTCAGCGAAAAATGGCAATACGTCTTAGTGTTGCTCATCGCTCTCGGCGTCACATGGCTCACCTTGAACAATTCCGCGGGTGCGGGACGATGGCGCGCCTGGTTGTTAATTGGGTTATTGCTGATCGAACTGTTCGGCCTCGCATGGGTTTGCTCTCTTTACCGCGTGTTTTTTCAGCCGGTGCCCTCAGTGCTGGCAGTCGTCTGTGCAGTGCTCGCCGCAGAAGGGTGGTCGGCTTTTCTGCGCAGGAACCGCTCACATCTAATCCGCACATTGTTTACTGATCGCATTTCCAACGAGCAATTTCGCCGCCTTAACGACGGGCGAATTTCGTTCGATGTTGAGCCAAGGACATACGACGTAAGCGTCGTCGTTTGCGACATCGGCAACAAACTGACATTCGCGGAAGGAGGCGAACCTGCCGCGTTCACTGACGCCACGGCAAAATTTATCCGTGAGACCGCTGCGCGTTTGGTGGAAGCAGGTGGTTACCTGCAAGCCGCCGACGGAGAAGGTGTGGTCGGCGTTTTTGGATTTCCTGCGTCCGACCCGGAACACACCCAAAAAGCAGCGCGCGTTGTTCTGGATTTGATTAAGAATTCTCGCGAACAGAGTGAAGATAAGGAGAAAGTGGTTGCCAACGGAGACGATATCCGGGCGGGAATCAGCTCCGGCGCGATCATAGCCGGTGCGTTACAAGAGAGCCCGCGGCCGCTGCTCCTGGCGAGTGGCGAGCCCATCGACATGGCGCGGAGATTTTGCGCGCTGAATCGTTTCTACGGATCCCGGGCTTTGATGGAGACATCGACTTTTGATCGAGTGAGTGAAGCAGTCGTCGCGCGCCCAATTGATTTTGTGAGCGGACTGAATTCGCATGACCGTCTTGAAGTTTACGAACCGCTTTGGCTGGCAACTGAAGCCGGCCCAGAACGCGTCGCCAAGCGCGATTCGTTTTGGAGCGGGGTAGTTCTGTACCGAGAGAAACGCTGGGCGGAGGCGTATGCCGAATTTCAGAAGGCGCGCGGCTCGGAAACCGAAGACGATCCAGCGCTGGACTTTTATATGCGCCGGCTGGAGCCGCTCATCCTGCAACTAACGCAATGGCCCCACGAGTAAACCTGGTAGGGCGCGACCAGAGCCTGCTCGCTGTGGCGAGGGCGCGCCGCGGGCGGTTCGGCCAGCCGCCCCACCAGGTATGACATGAGAAAAACCGAATATCCGGCGGCGATCCGGAACTTGATTGCGCAACTGCGGCAAATGCCGGCCGTCGGTCCCCGCTCAGCTGAGCGGATTGCGCTCTGGATGGTGCGCGCGCGCGCCGATCAACCGGAGCAAATTGCGCGCGCCATCACCGACACGCGTCAGTCGATTCATTCCTGCAATTTGTGCGGATTCTTTACTGCGGGGGAAACCTGCGAAATCTGCGGCGACCCGTCGCGCTCGACTGATCTGCTCTGCGTCACCGAGCAGCCTACGGATATTCTTCCTCTGGAAAAAACGGGCGCATTTCGCGGTCGATATCATGCTCTCGGCGGCAAGATTTCGCCGCTCGACCATGTCGCTCCCGAAGATTTGCGCATTAAAGAATTGGTGGATCGGATCGACCGTGAAAAAATTTCGGAAATTATTTTTGCCCTGTCCGCGGATGTCGAAGGTGAAGCGACCACGAATTACATCGTCGATCTTTTGAAAAACAAACCGGTCGCGCTCACCCGGATCGCCCGCGGCATCCCAGCCGGAGGCGGTCTCGAATCAGCGGATGAATTGACACTATCAGCCGCGCTGTCCGGAAGGACGAAATTGTAGCTTGTACCGCGTCGTCATTCCGCGGTGCGAAGGCCGGATCGAACCTAACGAAACCCAAGATCAGCGATCGGTGGCAAGGGGGACAAGATCAGCCACCGCTGGCGGCGGCGAGCTTTGCTTTCACTTCATCCTTCATAATTTTTCCTTCAGCCTTTCCGTGCGCCGGCCAGCGTCTGGCTGCATCGTTTGGTTAGGCTTTTCGTGATCCATGCTTTCAACCGCCGCGATTGCCGCCTGGACGGCGACTGGATCAAGTGTGAGTGAGATGTGGTCGATCCCCGGGAGAACTGTAACAGGAACATCTTTGCCAGCTGCCTTGAAAACGGCTGCAAACCGATCGGCGTACGACACGTCATCGTTTTGACCGACGAGTACCCGAAGGGGTTGCCTAACCGCTCGAATGTTTGCCTGGTAATCGCGCTCAGGCCTGAAGTTCTGCGCGAGGGCGAAGGAATATTGCGGGGTGAGCAAGCCTTTGTCCCTCTCGTCGACCGCGAATCTAACCACCGGCAGGTCGTCAAACGCGTGCATTCCAAACCCGTTGAGCACGGCGATCGCGATGATGCGCGGAACCCCCACGGTAGCCCAGCCGCCGTTACCCGGACGCAACGTTGTTGCGTCCTGACTGATCCAAGGAGAAAGAAGAAGATAGTTGGAGAATAGTTCCTGACGTGGACTGCCCGCGAAGCGAAGCACAAATCCGCCGCCGGAAGAGAATCCGGCGAGCGTGGAAGGCTGAGCCAATTTGGTCGAATGGACAAAGTCCTCCATGTCGTCCTCCAACTGCCCGATATAGGCGATGTGGCCTTTGGCGCCTGATTTGCCGTGTCCGCGGACGTCCAGGGCGTAGGCTGCATAGCCAGCCGCAGCAAATCCCTTGGCCATCAGGTGCATGCTGCTGCTACTGGCGGAGGAGCCGTGCACGAGCACCACACTGCCTTTGACCGCGCCACCGGCAGCCGGGTAGGCCCGAAAGGCGAGCTTAGCGCCATCGCGAGCCGTAAAGTAACTGAGTTCCGGTAAATCGGAGAAATCCACGTTCTTAAAAGGGTCACTAATGCTCGACATTGGCGGCGGCGCCTCGCCTGGTCCGCCAAGTGCGATCGCGAGTCCAAGGGCCGCCACAAGAACTGCGACAACAATAAGAACGGTGATGAGAAAACGCTTCATGGGATAAGCCTAACGAGAACAAGATCAGCGACGGCGGCCGAAGGCGCGCGTCGCTCGGTGTTGAAGGGCGGAAATCATCTCAACAAGTGGCGCATACAGCGGTCCGCCGTTCGCTCCATCGCATGGTTAGGAGTCATGGGCTCTGTGGCTTTCGATAGGTCATATCTTCGATCGGTAACACAAACGTCTTCACTCCTGAGTTAACGCTACACTTGATGATCTGAAAACCAAGTAGTAGGCCAGCTCGTAGTCGGCTGCAGTGATTTCGTTAGGCGTTGCGGGTGTTGGCTTGAAGCTCATTCCTTGGCTTGTTGTGCCTGCTTCATTGCACGCTCGGTCATCGGAGCGGTCTTTGCCATTCCGTTGATGGTGTCGATAGCTATGGTCAAAGCAAGCTTGTGGTCGATAGCGGAAGCCACCATAGCCAGAATCTCGGCTAAAGCCTCAGTGGCAATCCTCAGGCACCGCGCCTTGTCCTCTCGGGCAGGCGCGAGAATGTCGTCCACTCTACCTCTTGTCTCGTATCCGACTCGCAATGGTGGAATAAAGGGCAAATGGTCTTCGGGGACTGACAAGGGAACCTTGCCCCAGTCCGCGGCATCACCAATCCGCGCGGCATACTGCCTGAATACCTCCGCTAGGTCAGGAAACTCGGCGTCCGCATACAATCGATTGTCCAAACGGGCGCGCAGCACGCCGACAATGGAATCTGCGGGAATCTGTCTCACGCCTGCCTCGGAGATGTCGCCGCAGATCAGTTCGTTTGCTCGCGTGGAGAATGCACGTGAACCGGGTGGAAGGTTATGTTCTCGCAGTGGAAAATCGCCTGCCGCGTCGATGCATCGCTCTCCAACTATTGTCGCCGCAGCGCTAATGGCGTCCTCAACTCGAATGCGGCCGTTCTGGTCGCGCAATGCGGCGAGGACGAGATCAACCAGCCTCTGGCGGATTGGCTGGTCAACATCGGTGGGCCTACGAAAACGGTCAAAGAGTCCCATACTTAATATTTAGTACAGCGTATCAACGTCTAACGAGAACAAGATGAGCGACGGTGGACGAGACCGCGCGGCGCTCGGAATAATGTCGAAGTCATCTCAAAAGTGGCGCGCAGAGCGGTCCGCCGTTCGCTCCATCGTCTGGTTAGATCGTTCGGATGAGCAGAGACTCACGATTGTAAGGTAGATCTTCTCCATCCGCGGCGCACGCCCCGATCCGATCTCCGGTCGTGAGGGTGTCGCCTGGCTGCGGAACTAAAGACGACAGTAAACATGGGAAATCGATGCATAAGACGCGCGGCGCGCCACTCACGGACAGATCCGCGATAATGTCCCCGCGCTCGACGAAATCTGACGGTCTGCGCCGCCAACGCTCCAGACGCGCCGTCACCGCCAACCCATCGCAAGCCGGAAACGCCAGTTGATGTGAAAACGGCATGTGATCTAACGAAAAAAAGATAAGCCACGGCAGGGTGTCGTGGCAAACACACTGGACTTATTTCGAAATGGGGCTGTTGGCTTCATCGATTGGTTAGACCGGTTGCATATCGCACGTCAATCGGTGGGGACAAGGAGCGCAGATCCACTAATCATCCGCTCCTGGCTTTGCCAACTGCCATGCACGCGGCGCAAAGCATCGTATTCTGTCAACTGCTTGCTTCTCTCGGTGTGGTAAACGCGAACCTCAGACGAACTCGCAACCTCGATCGAATGGATTTTGTCTCCAGGCGACGACCTTCTGTCCTCAGCTATGGCAGCGCGAAGTTCTGATTTTGAGAGGCTCTGTGCGCGGCCATAAATAGGTATTCCATCGACGACGAGTGCTGGGGGCGGTGGCGGCGGAGCCGCAGCACACGATGCAAGCAGGAGCACCAACGATAGAGAAGCGGCGGGGCTACGCATGAGGTCTAACGAGACCCAAGATCAGCGACCGCGAGACCTGTAAAGCGACCAACGAACGCATCGGGTGGCTGGCAAACACTCATGAAGTGGATCGTACGCTATCTCGCGGTTCGCTGCATCGCCTGGTTAGGCTTCTCAGAAAATGCACATGGGAGATGTCGCTACGTTTAGTTCAAAAAAGCTCTAATCCGAAGCGACCGATATAGCGGGCGTCCACCGCGACTCCCGCTCAAGGGCTGGCGGATGCGGCAGGCGGCGGCGGCCCCTTGGGGAACGGCATTTCCGGCATCGCATTAGTGTTTTGCACTGCGGCCATCAACCACTTACCCGCTCGCTTTTGTAGCAGCTGAGTTTGAATGCCTTGCTGAGGCGCAGAAGCTTCTTTGCTGGGCGTTTTCGCGCCAACCATAGTCCAGCGAGCGTGCACTAGAGCAAGTTCCGGCGATAGGAATTTAACATTTACTTCATTGAACGTGAGTGTGCTTTCTCGAAAGACGAAGACAAAAGCGTCTGTCAGCTTCCTCTCAATCTCAGGACGTCCTTTCCACCACCATCCCAACACGTTCACCACATCGGCATCTTCCGTGAACGTCTCGGCGTACGCTTTCGCCTCGTGACGGTTCCAGCTTTCTTGCTGCCGCGTCACTACACTACGCACGGCGGCTTCATCTTCGCTCCGGTCGACACCAAAGGCAGTCTCCGCGAAACTTGCGAGCACGAATACCATCAGAATGCGGGTGATTTGTTTGTGCATAAGCTCTGTGTAAACGGCTCCCATACTTGCGTCAACGCATCATTAGGCCTAACGAGACAGAAGTGAGCTACCGCCACCGAGAGCGAGCGTTGCTCGAAGTGAAGAAGCTTTAGTCATATTGAAGCGTGAACGTACAGCGGGTGGCGGTTAGCTCGACTGACTGGTTAGCTGAAACGTAGCGCATGTGAGAGACGTTGCATAAAGCTCTTCTCAGGCTGAGCGGCCAACAAACACCAATAATATTGTCGCGCGCCCAAGCTCTCCTCTCCTCTGCCTTGATTTGGTCGGAGTGCGACAACATCATTCACCGACTTTCCTGCCGGCATCTGGGGAAAGTCAACGAGGTTGCCGGTGCAGTACGGTTGGCATGTGCCATCAGCAAAGTGGAGCGTGAAGATGCAGTAGCCCATGCCGGACTCTCCCACTGCGTACATCTCCCGCGCGAATTTGGCTGGCAGTCGAGAAGGACTGGGCTGAACCTGCGCGACATCCTCGATCCGGATGGCGCTCTTTCCGGGATCCTCATCTGGCCAAACTCCCCAGATACGAATGTATGAGCTCGCCTCAGCGATGTAGACGCAATCGTGCTGCTCGCCGCTGGCGAGCAGCACCAGGCACGGGAAATACTCCAGCATGCCATCGTGCGTTGGCTCGATGGCATGAAGCTGCGCCTCGAGAGTAGCAGGAAGACGCGGATACTCGCGAGGCGCAGGCGTGTAACGGTCCCATGTTCCGGTATTCGGGTTCCAGCGACGAGTGGTCACGTTTCAGCTAACGAGACGGAGATAAGCCACGGCAGGGTGTCGTGGCAAACACGCGGAACTTATTTCGCCATGGGGCCGTTGGCTTCATCGATTGGTTAGATCGTCTCTTCCTGCACCGGCGGCAATCATGCAAAGAGCAACCAAGTAGCAACCGGCGCTACCCAAAAGAGCAGCACGCCCACTCGGAAACGACTAGCGGATAATGAAAAGGTATGGTCGCCTAAGCACTTATATCTGCCGGACAGGAGGAAAACCATCGTCCGCGGTGTCCAGCCAGCCCACATAGGGTACGGGGATCCAAGGCTCTGCCAAGCTTCAGGGTGTCGCTCACGGAGCTCAGCGATGAGAAAACCGTGCAACACTCCGAGACGCCAGCACCACACTATGCCTGCAATAATGAAAGCAACGAGGAGAGCGTTGTGCACGATCTAACGAGAACAAGATGAGCGACCGCGGACGAGGGCGCGCGTCGCACGGAATTGAAAGTGTGGAAGTCATCGAAAAAGCGTGAACTTACTCGCCGGTCAGCGGTTCGCTCCATCGCATGGTTAGGTCTATTTGTGTCGCTTCTCAAGAGACTTCTCCCATGCTGCCAGGCTTTGCGGAGTGGCGGTCGGATGATGCGGGTACAACACTGTTCCGCTTCGCTTGTCGACGTGAATGGCTCCGGCCGGCTCCGCAGCTTGACCGAACGCGAATGGGAAGCTCCCAATACGTGTCGCGTGGTATCGCCGCCTCAACCACACCGCACAGTGAAATGTACTGCATCATGTATGTGGCCGCGAGATCGTGCGCACGCTGCGAACTCACTGTTTCGGAACGCGCCGCAGAAGGAAAGGTGAGCGTGAGCAAAATAACGATTGTTGGCAGAAAACGCGTCATAGACCTAACGAGAACAAGCTGAGCGACCGCCGCCGGTGGCGAGTTTGGCTTCGCCTGAAACTATTTCAATCATTTGAAAATGTGAACATACGCCGGGCGGCGGTTCGCTCCAGCGCATGGTTAGGCGAATGGCGCGGCTACAGATTGTGGCCTGCATATCGGCTTTCTTGAAAGAGTGTCGCTAGCTGATGATATCTGTCGAGTGTGTCTCCAGGAACAATATCCATCTCTCCTTTTGTCGCAGCACTGCTGACTTCTGCCATCAAGGGCTTGATGTCGTCAAGCACAGCTGCTGCCGCTTCGCGGGATCGGGATTGCAATACGGCGTGTTGGAATGAGGCAACGAGCGGCTCGAGACGGATGGCTAAGCTCGCGGTGTAATTCGCGGCCGGCCCGTCGAAGCGCTCGAGAGCGCGGACAACACACCGTAGCACCGCTGCGAGTTCATTCACGTCGCTATGGAAAGACATGGCGGGTATTCGCCTAACGAGAACAAGATGAGCGACGCCGGACGACAGCGCGCGTCGCCTGGAGTGGAGACGTGGAAGTCATCTGAAAGTGCGGCACAAGAGCGGTCCGGCGTTCGCTCCATCGCATGGTTAGGCCTATTGCGCCGCGGTGACCGAAATAATCTTTCCATCAGAAGCTCGAATCACCGTGACGGGAACACCGCCGAAGAATCCCTTTGGCAGATCACCATAAACAACCCGGTACTCGCCGGATCGAACCGCACGAAAGGGCTCTTGCCCGAGGCTGTCGCGACCATATATGCCGGTGGCAACCGCCTTGTGTATGCCCACTGCGACTTCAGCGCTCGGAACTATCGGTTTGTCGTAATTTGTGACGGGCGTTTTCTGCTGCAGGGCTTCTGCAACGAACTTTTCAATCGCTTTCGGGTCGGCTGATCGTTGTCGGGCTCAGCAAACGTAGAGCCCAAAAATCCGAGACACAGCAGAACCAAAGGATCGATCTCATAGACCTAACGAGAAGTAGACGAACGTTCGTAAAAGGTTACGAACAATTGTTCGTCTAATTCGGAGTTGAGTGGGAGGGACATAAGGGTTTAAACTCAGTGATTTACAATCATGGCTAATCAATCGCACCCTGCCGCGGCGGGCAAGCCAAAACTGCTCGACCAAATCCGCTCGTTTATGCGGGGGCGACGCTACAGTTTGCGCACCGAACAGGCTTATCTGGACTGGATCAGGCGCTTCATTCTCTTTCACGGCAAGCGTCATCCAAGCGAACTCGGTGAGGAGGAAATTACGGGATTTCTGACGAATCTCGCGGCAGAGCATCACGTGGCAGCTTCAACCCAGAACCAGGCTCTAAGCGCGTTGCTGTTTTTGTATCAGCAATTTTTGGAGCGCAAACTGGGCCGGCTCGATAATGCGTTACGCGCCACGCGACCGCCGCGCGTGCCGGTCGTGCTTACGCGCGCGGAGGTGCGCGCGTTGCTTGCGCATGTGGCGCCGCCCTACCGGCTCATCGCCGACGTCATTTATGGTAGCGGTTTACGGTTGCTCGAAGCTTTACGCCTGCGAGTGAAAGACGTCGATTTCGGCTACGGCCGTATCATCGTGCGCGATGGCAAGGGAATGAAGGACCGGGTGACTATGTTGCCGGGTCGTCTCCGGCGACCACTGCGGGAGCACCTCCAGCACGTCCGCGCCATGCACGACCGGGACCGTGCACTCGGGTTTGGTTCGGTTTATCTGCCGGATGCGCTGGAACGCAAATATCCAAATGCAGCGCGTTCATGGATATGGCAATACGTATTTCCCGCGGCGAAGCGATCGGTCGATCCGGTGAGCGGGCAAGTGCGACGCCACCACGTGTTAGAGAAATCCCTGCAGAACGCGATCAAAAATGCCGTGCACGCGTCGGGAATCGAAAACCCGGCGAGCTGTCACACATTGCGGCATTCCTTTGCAACGCACCTCCTGGAAACTGGCTATGACATTCGAACCGTGCAGGAACTGCTAGGTCACAAGGATGTCAGCACGACCATGATTTACACGCATGTGCTGAACAAACCGGGCATTGGCGTAAAGAGTCCGCTGGATTGAAGAGAAATTTGCCTCTGCGACTGCAACAACATAACAAAGGACTTGTTACTTTAACTAAGAGGCGCGTGCCATTTGAGCTCGTATACTGGGAAGGCTGTGCCAGCGAAAGTGATGCAGTGCAACGCGAGAAATATCTCAAGAGCGGATGGGGTAAACGTTACATCAAAACCCGATTGCGCCGATATCTCACCGGGTAAAAGACGTGACTACGGCGATGATTTATACCCACGTGCTGAACAAGCCGGGCATTGGCGTGAAGAGCCTGCTGGACCGAAGTTCGCGAACGCGAGACGCGTTCGCCAGCACGCGGGGGAATTCGTAACGGCGATGCGCAGCGATTTAACTTTTGTAACGTTTTTAACGTTGTAACTTTTCTTCGAAATGTCCTGCGCCAAGATCGATCCAGCCCTGCACCAGGCGCAGAAGCCGCCTTGGATCAAGGTGCGGTTGCCGTCGAATCCGGTTTTCTTTTCGACCAAAGCGCTGATTTCCGACTTGCAGTTGCACACGGTTTGCGAGAGCGCGCAATGCCCGAATCGATGGGAATGCTGGAGCCAGGGCACCGCTACTTTCATGATCGCCGGCGATCGTTGCACGCGCGCATGCGGATTTTGCGCAGTGACAACGGCGAAACCATTCGCCTTGGAAGACGACGAACCGAAGCGCGTCGCCGAGGCAGTGCGTCGGATGAATTTGAAACACGTGGTGATCACCGCCGTGGCGCGGGACGATTTGAAAGATGGTGGCGCAGATCATTTCGCGCGCACGATCACTGCGATTCGCGAGATGGATCCTTCAATCGTCATCGAAGTGCTCGTTCCCGATTTTCACGCACATGATTGGAGCATCCAGACGGTGCTCAACGCTGGCCCGGACATCTTCAATCACAACATGGAAACGGTCGAACGGCTCACGCCTGTCGTGCGATCGCGCGCAAAATATCGGACTATCTTTGCAAGCGTTGCGGCGCGCCAAGGAACTGTCGACCGAGATTGTGACAAAGAGCGGAGTAATGCTCGGCCTTGGCGAAAAGGAGACCGAACTTTTTCAGACCATGGACGATTTGCGCGAAGTTGGCTGCGAAGTTTTAACAATGGGCCAGTACTTGCGGCCGAGTTCAAAGCATTTGCCGGTCGTCGAATACATCACACCCGGGCAATTCAATTATTATGGAGACATCGCGCGCGGGAAAGGCTTTCTCTACGTCGCTTCGGGACCACTGGTGCGTAGCTCTTATCACGCGGCCGATTTTCATCCGGTCGTGCGGAGATAAACGAAGCGAGTCTGTGCGCTTGCAATGACTGTCATTCCGAGCGAAGCGGAGCGAAGTCGAGGAACCCCGCGGCAGTCCGTTCAGGTTCTGCAACGGGATGTCTCGACTTCGCTCGACATGACGAAGGACATCAGATCGCAAACCGCCGCGGTTATTCCGGCGTATCAGGACGAGAAACATATTAGAGAGATCGCGCGTCGAACCCGCGAGCGACTCGATCACGTTCTGGTTGTAGATGACGGCTCAACCGATCAGACGGAACAACGCGCGCGAGAAGCCGGCGCGGAAGTTATCGTTCACGCTGAAAACCTGGGCAAAGGCGAAGCAATTAAAACCGGACTGGCCCACTGGCTTGGCGTTTCGAATTCGTCGGGCAGCGGACAAGATCGGCAAATCACCTGGGTGATCCTTCTGGATTCGGATGGTCAACATCTTCCCGAAGAGATCGATCGATTTTTGATCGCGGCAGGTTCGGTGACACAACCGATGTTTTTCATTGGAAACCGAATGGATGACGTTGCCCGCATGCCTCGCGTGCGACGCATAGTTAACCGTTACATGAGCGATCAGATCAGCCGAGTCTGCGGACAAAGAATTCCGGACACGCAGTGCGGTTATCGCATGCTGCATCGCGAGCTAATTCCACACATGCTTGGCGGTGGCCACCGATTCGATTATGACACTGAAGCGCTAATCATCGCCAGCCGTAAAGGCTACACGATCGAATCAGTTCCAATCACGACCGTCTACACCGACCAGATCAGCAAGATCCATCCCGGCCGCGACTCGCTGCGTTTTTTCAAAATGATGCGGCGGTATCGGAAAACTAGCGGCGCGTGAGGCTAAGGTTTTCGTGCCGGTAATGGCTTGGAGCTTTTGAGGATTTCGGACTCCGGTGTGAGCGTGGCCGGTTTGCCGCTGAAGATGACGCGATTTGGTTTTTGGGCCAGCGTTTCGACCAACTCCTTCGCGTAGGTGGTGACCACTTTCAGATTCAAGAGTGTTACGTGCAGTTGTTTCAACTGTTCCTCGAGCTGCTTGTCAGTCGTGCTGATAAACTTGTCGGCTGTTCCAAGCACGGAATCGGCGCCCTTGGCGAGGCCGTCGAGATTTGTGATCACGTTTTGTATATGGTCCGCGTCCATCTTCAACGAGTCCGCCAGCGGTCCGAGCTTCGGCGTGAATTCACCGAGATCTTTCTTCAAACCCGTGACAGTAATGTCCAGGTTGGTGAGCACTTTGTTTGCATTGTCGAACAACGGACCGGCGGCCGCAGTGATTTGCTCCAGCCCGTATGCGGGATGGCCTTCAATTGACGAGTTGTTTGCGAGCGTCTGACCGCCGGGTGTCCCTGCAGAAAGCGCCACGAATTTTGGAGACAACATCGTGTCGGAGCTGAGCGTGGCAGTAACGTCTGTCGGCAACGGTGGAATCGCTTCGTCCAGGCTGACCGTCACGCGCACCGCGTCGTTTTTGTTTGCGGTTGCTTCGCGCTCTTGCGCGGTAAGGGTGCGCATCGCGATCACGCGTCCCGCCGGTGCGCCCGCGTAGCGCACCTCGGAATTCACTTTTATCCCGGTCACATCCTCGTAATTGATTTGCAGCGTTCGCGTCGGTTTTTTCAGCTGTCGTCCGGAGAGTGCAAATGTGAGCGCGCCGAGCAGAACAACGCTGCACACGATCACAAATAGCGCGACGAAATAATCGGATAAATGGCGTTTCATGGCTTCGCCTCAGTTGAAGAGTTCAAGCGTTGAACGGTTGAAGCGGTTTTCATTTGATTGCTTCTCACGCGCTCTTTCTATGGAATCTGCCGCGTGCTCGGGCGAAAGGTCGCGGTTTCACCTGCTGATGGTGCTCGTGTTCTTCCTGGGAAAGGTTTAGCGGGATCGGACCGTCGGGCTCGCCATTAATAAATTGGTGCACCTCGGGATTTGAACTGGCGCGGATTTCATCCGGCGTACCCTGCGCCACAATGCCGCCGTGGCCAAGCATAATCATCCGCGTAGCAATGCGAAACGCACTGGTCATGTCGTGACTGACTACCACTGCTGTCATGCCTTTCCCCCGCGTCAGTTTCATCGTGAGTTCGTCTATGACTGCGGTCATGATCGGATCGAGCCCGGAAGTCGGCTCATCGCTAAACAGCAACTCCGGATCGAGCGCCAGCGCACGCGCAAGTCCCACACGTTTCTTCATTCCTCCGCTGATTTCGTCTGGCCTGAGATCTTCAAAACCGGTGAGACCAACCATCTGAAGTTTTTGCTGCACGATTTGCTTCAATTTCATCAACGGATTTGTTGGTGTGCTGTAAAAGTGGCAGCGCTACGTTTTCGCCCACTGTTAGCGACGCGAGCAATGCACCGGATTGAAACAACATGCCGAATCGCAACCGGATGCGGAGGATCTCGCGCTCCTTCATTCCGGTGACTTCTTCTCCGAACAGTTTCACCGTTCCCGAAGTCGGCGTCATGGAGCCAATCATGTGCCGCAGTAACGTGCTCTTACCGCAGCCGCTGCCGCCCATGATAACGAGCGTATCGCCGCGATGGACATCGAAGGAGATGTCGTTGAGCACTGTGCGATCGCCGAATTTTCGAATGAGGCGATCAACCTCGATCATTTTAGAATCAGTAGGCATGATTAGAATGACGAAATCCGAATGACGAATGACGAACTAATGACGAAGCTCGAATGACGAAACAAGGATCGCGCGTTTGTTTTCTGCTCCACATTTTTTGCCTTGTTATTCATTCTTTCGACCTCTCCAGATTCTTGAGAAGATCAAATGCAGCTCTCTGGCTTCCATCCAAAGCTCGCGTGCAGCTTCAGCTCTGGCACAGCGCGAGCAACCATTCGCAAGAAATGTTTGTTTCGCGTGCTTCCTTTCGGCAGGTTCCAATGCTTTTGAGAAAGTCCTTTTTTGAAACCGAATCGTCGGCTTCACCGTAGTTGGCGCCAACGCTTGTGCCTGCTCCAACGAGCTGACTAATCAGGCGGTTAGTTAAAGGGTTCTGTGGAATTGTCTTCGCGAAATCAATTACTGCTTCGCCGAACCGCGCGGTACGATCTTCCAAATCGTAAACGCGGTTTTTCTCCGTCTCTTCACGGATGACCAATTCTGCGTGCTCCTTCCAAAACGAATCGTCTGCGTCACACTGGTTCCGAGCTTCGGATTTCGTCATTCCTTCGTCCTTCGTCATTCGGACTTCGTCATTGCCTTTCATTGTTTCGTCATTTGTCATTCGAGCTTCGTCATTCATATCATGCTGCAAAAAAGAAAACGCCCGTGAGCACCGCGTTCATGACTAACATTGCGAGCAAAGATTGGACGACTGCTGTCGTAGTAGCCTGGCCGACGCCCTCGGCGCCACCTTCGACAGTTAGTCCCGCGTTACAGGAGACCGTGATGATGATCCAGGCGAAGACCACGCTCTTGATCATTCCGGAATACAAATCCCACGTCTCGGCGCTTTCCAGCGCCCGCAAGATGTAGCCAGCGGTGTTGAAATCGAGCGCGTAAACGGCAGACTGCCCAGCCGCCGAGGATGCCGATGTAATTTCCAAAGATCGTCAGTGCCGGCAGCATGATCATCATCGCCAGGAAACGCGGCACCACCAGAAATTGAACCGGGTTGATCGCCATCACCTCAAGCGCTTCGATTTCCTCGGACACTTTCATAGTGCCGATCTCAGCGGCGACAGCAGAACCGCTGCGGCCGATGACAATCACTGCGATCAAGACTGGCCCCATCTCGCGCAACAGCGTGAGCATCACCAGATCGGGGATGTACATCTCCGCGCCGAGGCTTTCGAGAGAATGCGCAGCCTGCATCGCAAGCGTCACGCCCACGCTAAAAGCCGTCAATGCGACCATCGGCGCAGCGCGCACACCTATGAAAACCATTTGCCGGAAAATCGGTGCGATCTTGAAAAATTGACCCGTGAACGGCGCAACAAAAATCCAGTAGAGCAAACTGAAATTGAGCTGGAGATAATTTTTCAAAGCGACGCTAGAGATGCATCTTCAAGAGCTTGAGATCACGCGTGTAAAATCCAGTCCCAAGTCAGCGAAAATCACTTGTGCCGCATTTCTTCCCGGCGCCATCGACACACCGGGGCCAGGGTGACTGCCGGAACTGCACAGGTACACGTTAGGCACAGGCGTTCTGTATTGCCCAAGCTCCGGAATCGGGCGTAGCGAACCGGTTTGGTACGGTAGGAACGCGCCCTGACCGAGCGTGCCGCGGACGGCGCTAATAATTTTGCGCGAAATATCGACCGGTGAATGTGCCACTCGCTTGAGAATCTTCGCCTTCAAATCCGGAATGTAATTCGCCGTGATGAGGTCGATGAGGTAATCGGCGTACGGTTCGCGGGCGTCATCCCAGGTGCGTGCCGGAATTTTGCCAGTCGCATCGCCAGTAATCACATACGGCACACTTAGCACCACGAATTTCATCAGCGCCTTGCCGGCTGGTGCACGGCTGGGATCTATTGCGGAATCGTTCCAGCTTACGATCATAGGCGCAGACGGGAGCGCGCCACCGCGACATTGCAGATACACTCGCGACAAAAAATCGAGCGACGGCTCGGTAAGATGAACATGCGCTGATTGTCGCGCAGCGGATCCGGCCTTGTAATTAACAGGGCTCTCGAGTGCGACGAACATCACAAAAACCGAGTCGCCCCACTCGTAGAGCTTCATCTTCTCCACGATTTCCAGCCCCACCATTTCCGCTCCTAACAAATCCGTTACGAGATGACCCGGATCGATGTTCGACACGATCAGCTCGCCAGCAGAAATCTCGTCGCCGCTTGCCAGATGTACGGCAGCAGCGCGTTTTGCATCGCCGAGAATTTTCTGCACAACCGTGTTGGTGCGGATCTCGCCGCCATGTGTCCGCAGATCTTCAGCGATGCCAAGCGTGACGCGATTCATTCCGCCTTTGACAAGGTTGTTCCCTGCGTTTTGCAGAACCGAGGCAAATAGCCAACCGAGTTGTGCGCCGCCAGCATCGTCGGGCGAGGCGCCTAAAAACGTGGCGAAGGAGCCGAACAGCGTCTTGGTTGTTTCGGCTTCGAGCGTCTGATCGGCCCACGATCTGACGCTCTGCATGCTGAACCGATAGGCTTCCATGCCGGCTGGCGAGGCGGCAAATTCCGCTGCGGCTGCGGGAAAGGAAGGCGGCGGCGAAAACATCGCCGCAGTGATCGCATCCTTTTGCGCGAGAAACTGGTGCATCAACGCACGCCACCTGTCGCCGTCATTCAGCGAATAGCGGGCTATTTCCGCGACAGTTTTTTCAATATCGCGATGGACGCTGATGAGGTTGCCATCGGGAAACGCATGCGAAAAAGGAATCTCCGGTTCGATGAGTTCGTACCGATCAAGCAAACCCAGCTCAGTCGGAACCGGCGAGAGATTTGCGAGCTGATAACCGCTCGCGTGAATATCGGACCAAAAACCCGGCAACGTTTCTTCTTCGGTGACGGTCATACCGCCAACGGTGTGATATTGTTCAAGCACCAGGACTTTCAGTCCTGCTCTGGCCAGATAGCAGGCACAGGTCAGGCCGTTGTGCCCTGCGCCGATGACGATCGCGTCGTAATGATGCGGCATAGTCAGTTGAGACGGGAATTTTTTCGGTTGCTCCGAGTGCGCAGAATGCCAAGGTGCGCGCAGCGACGAAAGCCGAAATTTCAGCGCTGCTCAATAACCGCTTCGACGGCTCCATAGAGGAAAGACAATGCCCCAAAGCGAAATCGATGCCGTCCGCGCGCTTCTGCGATCCAAGCCACGTCCGGTTGGCTGGCCCGCGAGGCGAAAACGGCTCGACGAGGTTGGAACTGTCTGGCCCGTTGCAGACGACGTGGAATTAACGGCCGTCGATGTGAACGGCATGTCTGGCGAATACTCCATTGTTCCCGGCAGCGATGCTTCTCGCGTGCTGCTGTTTTTCCACGGCGGCGGCTACTGTTCCGGTTCAATCCAGAAGCCATCGTCGTTGGGTTACCGAAGCGGGCCGGGCGGCGAGAATCAGGACACTTGCTGTCGCATATCGGCTTGCGCCGGAGCATCCGTTTCCCGCAGGGTACGATGACGCGCTAACTGCATGGCGATTTTTGCGGGATCAGGGCATCGATGGTGCGAAAATTGCGATAGGTGGCGACAGTGCCGGGGCTGGCCTTACTCTCGGATTGATCGCCCGGTTGCGCGACGCTCAGGAAGAGCTTCCCGCGTGCGCCTGGCTCATTTCGCCTTGGACGGATCTGACGATGTCCGGATCGACGCTTGCGAGCAAGGCTGCGGCCGATCCGCTCATTCACAAAGAATATCTGAATGAATTAGCGGACGCCTATCTCCCCGCCGGCATGGACAGAAAAGATCCGCGCGTCTCTCCGCTTTACGCTGATCTTGAAAATTTTCCTCCGATGCTAATTCAGGTTGGTTCTGCGGAGACTTTGCTCGATGACGCCACTCGGCTCGCCGCGCGGGCAGGTGCGGCGGATGTCGCAGTGACTTTGGACATCTGGCCACACATGATTCATGCGTGGCCATTGTGGAATGCTGGTCTCGACGATGGCCGTCGTGCGATCGCCAGGGCAGGCGAATTTATTCGGGTGCATATTTGATGCCCTGCAAGGTTTGGATCAGACGTGTTCCCTACAAGAAGATCAAAGCGGCAAGCTGGCAGCTTGCCAGCCGAGTCAGGCTAGCAGCCTGACTTCCAAGCGTTGTCATTCTGAGCGCAGCGAAGAATCGCTGATTACTTCGATGTTAACCAGCATGCGTTCGCAACCGTTACACAGAGATCCTTCGCATTCGCTCAGTATTACAAGCGTGAAGGCGCGTTACAACAAACCGCGTTTGCGGAAATCGCCGAGATTACCGCCGGAGGAGCGCTCCACAAGGTCGATCGTGAACTTGAGCAAACAAACTTCCCACGCGTCATCTACGCCGTGAATAATCGCGCTCAGCGGTTCGTTCTTATTTTCGACCTGTCGCATGGTGCGATTGATCACCGTGTCCAGTGAGTCGCTGAGGGTCTGTTCGTTTAGATCGGTTTTCCGAAACTGAAAACCGTAACGGAGCACCGCCATGTTTCGTGCGTGCTCGCGCAATTGATCCACGTATCGCTCCGCTTTGTCTCCGAAGCCCTCCAGTAGCAGCCGGCAATAATGCTCCGGTGTTAGAATCTGCGGACGGTCCGCATGGATTTTCCCGTTCCGAATTCGTACCTGATTCACCCGGTCCATCAACTCCGAGATCAAATAGAAATTGAAACTTGTGCTGCCGAAGGTTGCAATCTGACCCTCCGGCGCAAGAATCACCCGCGTATTTTCAAGTGCGTAATCAAAATCGTCGCGGGTCATGATGGGCGGAACCTACCTCGCGTGGTGCGGTATTCAAAACAAGCAGAGGAGGGGAACGACAAAATCGGAATAGCGAATGATGCACTGTAGGGCGTCTGTGTCAGACGCCATGGCGTTTCACAGAAACGCCGTGCAATTATTGTGCCTTCTGCTGTTGGCCTTGCTGCTGAAAGAGCGCCAGGTATTCGCCATAGCCTTCTTCCTTTAATTTCTCCACCGGAACAAAACGCAAAGCAGCCGAGTTCACGCAGAAACGTTGGCCGGTCGGCGCCGGGCCATCGTCAAACAGGTGCCCGAGATGCGAATCGCTCGATTTCGCACGCACCTCGGTGCGCTCCATCCCGTACGAAGCATCGCGTTTTTCGATCACGTTCTCTGACTTGATCGGTTTGGTGAAGCTGGGCCAACCCGTGCCGCTGTCGAACTTGTCGAGCGAACTGAAGAGTGGTTCGCCTGTGATGAGGTCAACGTAAATTCCTGGCTTGTGATTGTCCCAATAAGCGTTGTGAAAAGGAGTTTCAGTGCCGCATTGACGCGTCACTTTGTACTGGTCCTTGGTTAATTTCTCCCGCAACTGGGCGTCGGCTGGAACAGGTTTGGTAGGATTCATTTTTTCAGCTTCTTGCTTCTGCGCTTGAGCATATCCGAACAAGATCGAACCGGCAATGACAACGAATGCACCGGCTAGTCCAAACCACAGACTGCCGCAGGAATGTTTGTAGGTTGACGTGATGCGCGTTGATTTCATCCCTGATTTTCTCGTGTGAGAATTGTTCCCTCTGACAGTGCTTAGGTTCGCATGCAATCGCATCCGTTGAAGCGAGTGCCGCAGAAAATCTTTCATCTTAAATTCGCAAATCAGACACAAAATGGTTGGGGTGCGTTCAATCCTGTCGTCCCGCTGGATCAGTTAGATGGGCACTCGCAGAAACAGCAAAGCCGTTGTGTTATCGGTTGTTTGGGGCCGCGATTTAGTTCGAGCTTGCGGCGGATAACCGTGCGGCTTAATACAGCGGGAACTAGCTCCTGCTCCAAATGGCGTTAAGCAGATTTTGGGTCGCTCTCTTCCTCTTTTCGATTGGCTATCTCCTCCTGCTGCTATTCAGCGGTCGATATTACGCCATCGAATTTGCCGTTAACGGCAAGAAGGACGACCCGCTGCTAAAACGCGAGTACTACATTGAGCAGCTGCCACCTGAATTGCAGCACAGCTTGCAAACTGCGCCCGATCACAAGGTCACGATCGGGAATGATAACTATACGGTCGACAACGGCGTGGTGAAGGTCTACTCCGGCAAACAGGCTGCCGACGGTATCCTGCCGACATGCAAGTACACGATTCTCGACCTGCTGTTGCCGCTGATTGCGTACTTGTCATTCTTCAGCGGTATCTTGCAGTTGCTTATCGACAGCGGCGCTGCGGAACGGGTGGCAAAACTTCTCAGTCCGATTTTCGTCCACGTTTTTCCGGACGTACCGCGCGGTCACCCATCGATCTCTTACATGACCCTGAATTTCGCGGCGAACTTCCTCGGCCTCGACAGTGCGGCGACACCGTTCGGCTTAAAGGCCATGGAAAGCCTTCAGGAACTGAACGATCAAAAGGACCGCGCGAGCAATCCGCAGATTATGTTCATGTGTTTGCACGCAGCAGGGCTGACACTCATCCCGACCTCGATTATCAGTTATCGGGCGGCGCAGCATGCGCTGAACCCGGCCGACGTGATGCTGCCATGCATCATAACGTCGTTCGTCGGCACCGTTGCGGCGTTGGTGCTCGTCGGCATCCGCCAGCGGATCAATTTGCTTAACGCGACGGTTGTCATTGCAATCGGTGGGATCGTCGCCGTCATCGCTGCCTTGCTTATTTATATCACGCGGCTGGATCTGATCAGCAAAAGCCATTTCACCGGAAATCTCTCTAACGGTTTGCTGGTCGGCCTTATCTTTGCGATTCTCGGTTACAGTTTGTTGCGCGAAAAGGAATTCGCGGCCAAAGGCACCACCATCTTCAACTCATTCGTCGAAGGCGCTTACAACGGGTTAGCAGTCGGACGTATCATTTTTCCGTATATCCTCGGCATGCTGGTCGCGATTTCACTTTTCCGGAACAGTGGATTATTCGACATATTCGCAAACTCGCTGGCGAGGATATTTCGTGCCGTTCACGTGAACGACCAGATCGTTAACGCGCTGCCAATTGCAATTCTTCGGCCATTCAGCTCGGCCGGCAGCCGCGGATTTCTGCTCGATGCGATGGGGACGTACGGCGCGGACTCCTTCACCGGCCGTTTAGCTTGCGTCTTTCAGTGTGCGGCGGAGACGACGTTTTATGTGATCGCCGTCTACTTCGGCAGTGTGAAGATCAAAAACACCCGCTACGCTCTGAGCACGATGCTGCTCGTAGACCTGATCTGCGTGTGCGCGGCGGTGGCAGTTTGCCTTACATTCTTTCAACTACCGGGACCTTCTCCTGCCGCGCATTAGCTGCGCTGTAGCGTCCCGGTGCTATAGCCAGTCAAGCAACTGTAGGGCCCTACAATATGTTCTCGAGAAAGTCGCGCGCATCGAACTGCGCGAAATCGTCCAGCTTTTCGCCGGTGCCGACGAATCGTGTTGGAATTCCAAGTTCATCCTGAATTGCCACTACAATGCCGCCTTTGCCGCTGCCATCGAGTTTGGTGACGATCAGGCCAGTGAGTCCAAGCGCGTTGTGAAACTCGCGCGCCTGACTTAGGGCGTTACTGCCTGTGGTCGCGTCGACGACGAGCAATGTCTCTTGCGGTGCGTCCGCATCGAGTTTTTCTACAGTGCGTTTTATTTTCTGCAGCTCGGCCATGAGGTTTGCTTTTGTGTGTTGCCGGCCGGCGGTGTCGCAAATCAAAAAGTCAATCTCTTGCCTGATTGCTGCCTGACAGGCTTCGTAACAAAGCGCCGCGGGATCTGCGCCGTGCTGAGCGCGAATGATTGCAACGCCCAGTCTTTTGGCCCAGATATCGAGCTGCTCGATAGCCGCTGCGCGAAACGTGTCTGCCGCGGCGAGCATCACGCGAGGTAGGGGCGATTGACCCCAATCGCCCCGAGGCGGTTCAGGTGAACCGCCCTTACCTTGCAGGTATTGAGCGAGTTTTGCCGTTGATGTGGTTTTGCCGGTTCCGTTGACGCCAACGATCAAAATCACAGTAGGTTTGCCGGTCGCTCGACGAAAAGACGGCGGATCGCGAGGCAAAATGCGTGCGATCTCTTCGCGCACTGCTTTGATTACGTCGCCGATGCCCAGCAACGCCCATGCCTCGCGTTCCTGAAGCGTTTTGGTAATGCGCATTGTCATCGGCACACCGAGGTCTGCGCGGATGAGCCTTTCTTCGAGCTCGTCCCAGTCAATTGGTTTGCCGGCGAATTGCTTGGCGAGAGTTTCGAGGAATCTCATTCTGTGGTTAAAGGGTTGAAGTCGAGTTGAACCCGTTGAAGCGGTACACCTGGCGTTGTCATGTTGAGAAAGCGAAACATCTCTGATTTGTCATGTTCGCGTCGCCACAAGAACTAACCCAGAGATTCTTCGTTTCGCTCAGAATGACAACGCCTTCTGCTTGAACGCTGCAACACCTTCAACGAATCACGATTCTCTCTTCACCGCTTCACGCGCGGGCCGATCCAAATCTTTTCGAACCCGATCGAGAATGCCGTTCACAAATCGTCCTGAATCGGCGCCGCCGTACGCCTTCGCCAGCTCGATCGCCTCGTTGATGGAGACCACCGGCGGAATGTCGTCGCGGTAAAGCATTTCATAAATCGCCAGTCGCAGAACGTTGCGATCGACCGCCGAGATCCGGCGAAACTCGTAGTTCTCACAATAACGGCGGATGCGCTCGTCAATGTCCGGCAAATGCGCCACCATTCCTTCGATTAATGGCTGCGCAAATTCGCGCACCCGCTCTGGCGCGGGGCAAAAATCCCAGAACTCATCGATTTTGTCGGGCCCTTCACCATGCTGGAGATCACGCCAGAAATGATATTGAACCGCAGCTTCTCTAGCGCGCCGTCGTTTACCCATTATCCCTTCGGCAGTTTCGCAACCGCCGCTCCTTCCTTGTCACGAAGTTCCGACAAAACGTTAGCGATTTCCACCGCTGCGCGGGCGGCTTCGGTTCCGCGATTAATTTTATTATCGAGACAACGTGCCCGCGCCTGATTTTGATTATCGAAACTGAGTACTGCGTTGATTACCGGCATGCCGTACTCTATCGCGATGCGCTGCAAAGCATCAGTAACGGACCGACTGAGATTTTGTGCGTGATCGGTTTCGCCTTGCAGAATCACTCCGCAAGCAACGATAGCGTCGGCTTGATGTTGCGCCGCCAACTCGCGTGCGACTACAGGAATCTCGAATGAACCGGGAACGCGATGGAGAGAAATTGTCGCGTTCGGCGCAAGTGCCCGGAGCTCTTCAGTCGCGTGATCGACCAGCCCATCCACGTATTGCGAATTAAATCGGCCCGCCACGATGTGGAACATGCGTCTTGTTTTCGCAATTGTCGGACGAGACGGCGAGGCTTTCGACATCTAAAAATGACGAATGACGGATGACGAATGACGAATCAATGACGAAACCGGAATGACAAACGATGCGAGATCTCTCTGTTTGGAATTCGGCATTTGATCATTCCTTTGTGATCCGACATTTGAGCTTCGTCATTTACAACAGGTGGCCGAGCTTCGTCTTTTTTGTTTCGAGATACTTTTCGTTGTGCGGGTTGGCTTCAGCCCGAATCGGCACCTGCTCGGTCATTTCCAACCCGTAACCCTCCAGGCCGACCACTTTCTTCGGATTATTGGTGAGGAACCGGAACTGCCGCACGCCCAAGTCGAAGAGAATCTGTGCGCCGAGCCCGTAATCGCGCAGGTCAGTTGCGTACCCTAGTTTCGCGTTCGCCTCCACAGTGTCGAGTCCTTCTTCCTGCAACTTGTAAGCGTGAATTTTTGCCGCCAATCCGATACCACGACCCTCCTGTCGCATGTAAACCAGCACGCCTTGCCCTTCCTCCTCAATTTGTCGCAGCGCTGCGTGCAATTGATTTCCGCAATCGCACCGGCGTGACGCGAAAACGTCGCCGGTAAGACATTGGCTGTGGACGCGTACCAGGATCGGTTTGTTCTTTTCGATCTGACCTTTCACGAGTGCAAGATGGTGCTGCCCGTCGACCTTCGAGCGATACAGATGCAAATCGAAATCACCGTAATCCGTCGGCATTTTTACAATTCGCTCCAGATCCACCAGCTTCTCGCTCTTGCGCCGGTGAGCGATCAAACTTTGAATCGTGCAAATGCGCAACGCGTGTTTGTTGCGAAACTCCATCAACTCCGGAAGGCGTGCCATGGTGCCGTCATCGTGCAAGATCTCGCACAGCACGCCCGCTGCTTGCAGGCCTGCCATTCTTGCCAGATCCACGGCGGCCTCGGTGTGACCGGCGCGCCGCAGCACGCCGCCATCTTTTGCGCGTAGTGGAAATATGTGGCCGGGTTGGCTCAAATCTTCCGGCGCGGATTTAGGATTGGCGATTGCCAGTATTGTCGTCGCGCGATCATAGGCACTAATGCCGGTCGTCACACCTCGCGCCGCGTCAACCGACACGGTGAAGTCGGTGTTATGCTTTTCCCGGTTTTGCGTCACCATTCGTTGCAACCCGAGTTGGTCGGCGCGCTCATTCGAAATGGGGACACAAATTAAGCCACGGCCGTGCGTCGCCATGAAATTGACCGTTTCAGGTGTGACTTTTTCAGCAGCCATTACCAGATCGCCTTCGTTCTCGCGATCCGCATCGTCCGTGACAATCACCATCCGCCCTTTGGCGATGTCGCTAAGAACATCGTCAATCGCGTCGAACTGAAATGTTTCCGTAGCCCCGGAGATCATTGAGCATAATACCATTACTTCCTGCGAAGTGCTCAGCAACTCTTACTCGCGCAAGAGCAGGAGCACGGATCAAGATTACTTCGCGCTCGTCGCAACAATTGCTTCCGGCCGATACATATCGTGATTGCTCCCTTGAAATTCCGCCTTCAGTTTGACGGTAAACCGCGAAAGATCCACGAGGTCCCAACGCGTGAATTTCCACGTCGGGGAGGGGGGACCCGATCCGATTTCGCGTGGCGCATGCTCAAATCCAACGACGAAATGCACCGCATCATCGCGTACTTTGTTCGTAGACTTCTTTGGCTCGAAATAGAATGTGCGGAAAGTGCTGTCGCGACTTCCGGCGGCGTAAAGTTTCGGGTCTAAATAGAACACCCGTTTGCTCTCCAGATCTGTAATGCGCAGATCCGGATAACCTGAACGTTGGATTTTGCCCTCGACTGTGAGCGGGAAATCGCATTGCAAACCGGGAGTCCTGTTGAGCAGCTCCCGCAAAGTGTCTTCGAAATGACTGCTGGCCTCGTTGATCCGATCGACGTTTTGAATCGCGCTATCGGCCGCGCTCAATCGCTTCATCGTCTGATCGCACGCGGCGCTGATCGCTTTCGCGACGCGCTGGTCAACCGCGTCGTTCGGCTCAAACGGCAGCACCTTTCTGCCGGTGGTATCGAAAATCAGTTCGCTGAACCGGACGCCGCGGAGTTGTTGATCTTCATCCAACAACCATGGAATCAGTTGGCCCACGGGACTCTTGGGGGCAGGCGAGATTTGAGCTAAAGCGACACTGGCTAGCGGTATCGCGGTGAACCAGAAAATGAATTTCATTCTCCGGGATTCAAAATGGCTGCGCTATTCTCAGCAAGATCAAACACCCGCCGGACACCTTGCCTGCCTGACTATTTCTGACTAGAGACTACGGTGCAGTTGAAGAAGTCCGATAAAATCTTCGTTGCCGGCCATCGGGGAATGGTCGGGAGCGCGCTCGTTCGGCGACTCGAAGGCGAAGGGCTCACTAATCTGCTAACGCGCGATCCGTCTGAACTGGATCTGGTCGATGAGCACAAGGTCGACGAGTTCTTTGAGAAAGAAAAACCAACTATAGTAGTTTGCGCGGCAGCGAAAGTCGGCGGGATCAAGGCGAACAACGATCATCCAGTCGGATTCCTGCTCGATAATCTGCGGATACAGAACAACGTGATCCGCTGCGCTTTTCAAAACGGCGTCGGCAAGCTGCTCTTTCTCGGTAGCTCCTGCGTTTATCCAAAGCTGGCGCCGCAACCCATTCCCGAAAGCGCGCTGCTGACCGGCCCTCTGGAGCCGACCAATGAAGCTTACGCAGTCGCCAAGATCGCCGGCATCAAGCTTTGCCAGGCGTATGCCCGGGAGTGCGGCGCGAACTTCATCTCAGTTATGCCGACTAATCTTTACGGGCCTAACGACAATTTCGATTTGGAAACATCACACGCCCTCGCGGCGCTCCTGCGCAAGTCGCACGAAGCAAAAATCCGAAATGAGAAAAAGCTCGTCGTCTGGGGAACAGGGGAACCGCGCCGTGAGTTTTTGCATGTGGATGATCTTGCTGCAGCCTGTCTTTTGTTGCTCGAGAAATATGATTCGCCAGAAATCATCAACATCGGCTGCGGCAAAGACGTGACCATTCGCGAGTTAGCCGAGTTAATCTGTGACGTGGTCGGTTTCGATGGCGAACTCGTTTGGGACAAAACGAAGCCGGACGGTACGCCGCGCAAGCTTTTGGATGTGACCAAACTTCGTGCGCTCGGCTGGCAGCCAACAATTGCGTTGCGAGAAGGCATCGCGCAGACTTACGAGTGGTTTCTTGCTAACGGGCCATCGAAGTAAGTTGAGACTTTCGAGCGTTGACCACGAAAGCTTTCGGAGTTGACTGCATTTGGGGAGGACCAATGAAAAAGCTGCGCGTTGGCGTTGTTGGTGTTGGGCATATCGGAAGTAATCATGCACGGCTCTACGCGGAAATTCCGTCCGCTGAGTTCACCGCGGTATACGACGTGGAGCCGTTCAGGAGTAGAACTATTGCGAGCAAATTCGGCGCGGCCCCTGCTAAATCCCTCGATGATTTTATCTCGATGATTGATGCTGCCTCAGTGGCAACGCCCACCAGGTACTCATTACGACGTTGCACGCGCGCTCCTTGCTAAGGGCAAGCATGTGCTCATCGAAAAACCGATCACCGACAACACTGCACATGCTACCGAGCTTGCTGATTTGGCTGCACTTGACGCTCTTATCCTGCAAGTGGGCCACGTGGAACGATTCAATCCAGTCTTGGGTGCGCTCGAAAAACATCTGACGCATCCGCGTTTCATCGAATCGCATCGACTCTCGCCGTACACCGAACGCAGCGCTGATATCGGCGTCGTACTCGATTTAATGATTCACGATCTCGAAGTCATTTTAAATTTTGTCCGCTCGCCTCTGTGGAGTATCGACGCGGTCGGCGTCCCCGTGCTGAGCCAGAGCGAAGACATTGCTAATGCGAGACTCCACTTTGAAGACGGTTGCGTCGCGAATGTGACCGCTAGCCGCATCAGCCCGGAGCGGATGCGCAAGATCCGAATCTTTCAGGAAGACGCGTACATCTCGCTGGATTATCAAAATCAAAGCGGCGAGATCTATCGCCGCGTCGGTAAACAAATTTGGCGTGACCGGGCCGAGATCGAACATGGCGAACCGCTCAGGCTTCAGCTTGCGTCGTTCATAGAATGCGCAAGCACCGGACGACAGCCGCGTGTTTCCGGGTCCCAGGCGACCGCGGCGTTGGAGTTGGCGGTTAAGATCACGAAGCAAATCTCGTCGAGTGGATAACACGGCTCGGCCAGTCGTTGCTGTAGCCACCGCCCTGCGGGCGGTCTTTTTGGGAGCATCAACGGTGGACGGCCCACAGGCTCGTGACTACAACGGAGATGAAATCGATGACCATCTATTTCGTTGCCGGTGAAGTGAGTGCCGATAATCACGGCGCAGCGTTGATGCACGCGTTGCGCCGGTTGGATCCTGAGCTGAAATTCATCGGACGCGGCGGTCCGCAAATGCAGCACGTCGCCGGCGAGCAATTTAAGAACTGGATCGGTGAGTCAGCCGTTCTCGGGTTATGGGAAGTCCTCAGAAAGTACAGCTATTTTCGGCAACAATTTCGTCAGACACTCGAACAAATTCAGGAAAGCAAACCCGACGCCGTCGTTTTGATCGATTATCCGGGTTTCAATTTGCGATTGGCGCGCGCGCTGCGAAGGCAACCGCATAGGATGAAAACAATCTACTACATCAGCCCCCAGGTCTGGGCGTGGAACAGTGGACGCATCAAAAAAATGGCGCGCTTCATTGATCTTATGCTGTGCATCTTTCCGTTTGAGGCTGATCTCTACGAAGCATCGGGACTCCGCGCAGTGTTTATCGGGCATCCAATGATCGAAAGGCTTGAGCCGCAAAAGATCGACACCCGCCGTGATCCAAATCTGATCGGACTTTTTCCCGGCAGTCGTTCGCGCGAACTGCGAAAAATCTTTCCGGTGATGATCCAAGTTGCGCGCCGACTGTTGCAACTCAACCCAAAGTTGAGCTTTAAAGTCGCATCCGCCTCCGAAGAACTCGCACGCGAGATAAGCGAAATGTTAAGGACTGAACAAATAGCGGATCCCAAAGCGATTGAAATCGCGGTCGGCCAGACCGCGGCCATCATGCAGCGCGCTTTCGCTGGAATCATAGCCTCAGGTAGCGCTACGCTTGAAGCTGCTTATTTTGGACTGCCGTTCGTGCTGATTTACAAAGTTGCCTGGCCCACGTACGTGGCAGCGCGTCTCGTCGTGAATGTAGATTTTCTCGGTATGCCTAACTTGCTTGCAGGTAAAGAAGTCGTTCCGGAGTTTATCCAGCACGAAGCAAAACCCGAAGCCATCGCAAACGCTGTACGCTTGCTCATGGAAGACTCACCCGAGCGTGATCGAATGATTTCGGATTTTGAAGTGACTACCAGCAAACTCGGCGGCACCGGCGCCAGCAATAGAGCTGCGCAAGCAATTCTTGAGGAACTCAAGGCAAGGGCGATCTCTGGATCGGCCCGGCGACTTGCAAACCGCCGCTCCTTTGGAAACACCATGAAGATCTGGGACATCTCACGAACGCTATCGAATGACTTCGCCGAATGGCCGGGTGACGAACCGTTTCGTTATCGTGTGACGAACGAGATCGCAAAAGGCGCGAGCGTAAATCTCGGCGCGATTGCGATGAGCGTGCATAACGGCACGCACGCGGACGCTGAGTTTCATTTCGAGGTAAATGGCGCGCCGATCGAGAAGGCGCCGCTCGAGATTTATCTTGGCCGCGCAACGGTAGTCGATCTCGCCGAAACTTTTTTTCAATCGACGGAGAAACATCTGATCACTCGCGAGGATCTCCGTCCGTACGCGGAACAAATCGCCGCGACCTCACGTCTTCTCGTAAAGACCGGTCGATGGAACGACTCGACAGTTTTTCCAAAACGGATCCCCGTAATTGCGGCCGATGTTCCAGCGTGGTTGCAGAAGAATGGCGTGAAACTGTTGGGCGTCGATCTGCCGTCGATGGATGAATTAGATTCGAAACCGTTACAGAATCACCACGCGCTTGCCGGCGCTGGGGTCGCCATCATCGAATCGCTCGATCTCAGCGACGTCGCTCCCGGCATTTACAATTTTGCGGCACTGCCTCTGAAAATTGCGGGTGCCGATGGCGCACCGGTGCGTGCCGTGCTTTGGCGTGATTAAATCCGCATGATCGTCATCCCGAGCGGAGTCGAGGGATCCCGTGGCATAACCCTGAGGGAACTTCGCGGGCTGTCTCGACTTCGCTCGACATGACATGAGCCTGCTCGAAGATCGCCGCACGCTCTGGATCGTCGCCGCACTGATCTTCGTTCTGTTCGCGATCGCGAATTTGCCGTGGCAACTCGACGATTACGATCAAGCTAAGCAGGCGTTCACCTCATTCGAAATGGTCAAGGAAGGCCATTGGCTGTATCAGCACACGCCGCACGAACGAGTCGCGACCAAGCCGCCGCTGGTCGGCTGGGCCTCAGCCGCGTTTTTTACGGTGATGCAGTCGTGGGAAATCGCATGGCGTTTGCCGTCCTTTGTCGCCGCACTCGCGCTCACGATTGTGTTATTCCGCGCTGCTAAGAATGCGTATGGAAAAGCCGCCGCCGTAATCGCAGTCGGCGCATTTGGACTGAATTTACTGAGCCCGCGGTTGGCCACGCTCGTGCGCACTGATATGCCGCTGGCACTTGTGATTTTTCTAATTGGCCTGCTGATCTGGCAAAAAATTCGGGAGGGAAGCGAATGGAAACTGCGCGATCAAGTTTATGTCTTTGTTCTGCTCACCGCGGCGATGTTGATCAAAGGTCCGATCGTGTATGCCTTTCTGCTGCCAGGCATAGCGTTTTTGGAACTGCGTGGTAAGGCGCGAGCGCCGGGCGCGCCTGAAACCAATTCGCGCAGCGCCTGGCCTGGTTGGTGGCCGTGGTTTGCCTCGCTGGCGATTTTTCTAATGTGGGTAGCCGGCGGCATTCGGTTTCAGTCAGGATTTTATGAGGAAGTTGTGATGCGCGAATTCGTCGGCCGCTTTGGTGAAACAATTCATCGACCGCAGCCGCTTCTTTTTTATTTGCCACATCTATTGCACAAATTCGCGCCGTGGAGCGTGCTGATGGTTGCGATCGCGGCTCTCGATCTCCGATTGCGAAACTGGCGATTGCGCTCCGTCTTTCGCGAAATGTCTCCAGAAAGTTTGTGGCTTCTTTGCTGGAGCATTGGTGGACTGGTTGTGATGTCGCTCATCCCATCAAAACGCGTCGATAGAATTTTCCCTGTGATTCCGCCGCTCTGTTTGCTGCTGGCTGCGCAGATTAGTGATAGGGACGCTGCGTCGCGGCGTCATGTCGGCCCAACGCGCCGACACTACCTTTGCACCGTTGCAGCGCTTGCCTTTGCGATCCTCATCACCAGCGGCTACACAGGTTGGAAGGTGATCACCGGCTATCGCGATCATCGTGACGCGCTGGCCGTTTTTGGAACAAACGTGTGGCACGAAGCCGAAGCGCACCACTGGCGTTACGAAGTTGTGTCTGCCAAAGATGAAGGGTTGCTTCTCTATCTTCGAAAGAGCCATTTTGTTGAGGCGGCTGACGCCATTACAGAATGGAATGCCGGAAATCTGGATGCGCTCGTGGCTTCGCACGCAAAAGCAGCGGTCCTAATGAACGAGCTTAAAGGGGTTGCTCTTGCTCAATCGCAACCAAATGACCGAGAACAACAACAGGGCAGGGGATACGTGTTAATCACTCGTTAGGGCCGTGTCGGTTCGTGCAGAGCCAGCTCCTCGCTGACATTAGAATACCGTTTGCCATTCCAATAGATCAAAGCGCTGGCTCCGCATTATACGAGTTTAAGATCTGAAGGGTTGAACGCTTCATCACGCGAACTTGGCAAAAATTAGGAGTGCTATGAACAGCAGGACCGACACAGTCATGAGCGCGAGAGCAAATCTGCGCCATCCTGGTTGAATCACAGCGCTCAGCATACACAAGAGAGAGCTCCCAATGAGCCCCACCCCGGCGGTGACGCAGCCCCACGCGAACCAGGTGAGCGTTTCCCAGCCTGTAGACATGCATGCCCATGCAATCATCGCCGCGCCGATGGCAAATACGAACGGCGAGGCCATCGCAAATCTAAGAATCCAAGGCATGTCAGCTCCAACTCGAGATCAGGCTTAGCAGACTTAATAAGTTTGATTTGACGCGACCACATCAAAAAAAAAGAAAACACGGCCTGGTTGTGCTGACGATTCCATCTCGAGGCCAGCCAAACCGTCGTGGAAAGAGACACGAATTGCGCTGGGACATGATCGGTCATTGCACCGACACGTTTCGATCCGTCGGCTGGTCCAATTTCTTTCGGGGCACTCCGAATTTGTTTTTAATCGATCGCAAGATTTTTCGCGCAAAATACCAGAAGGCGCCGATGCAGATTAGAAAGATAATCAACGCGAGCAGGGGACTGAGATTTACAAGAGTCAGGCCGCCCAGCACAGCAGCGTCTTCGCCAAGACTTAGCCCGATATTGGTAAGCGGTTCCGGCGATGTATTGCTGGCGAGCCGCGTCGCTGCTTTGGCCGTATGAGCAAGCAGGCTGGTGCCTCCCGCCAACAATGCGACGATGACTGTAAACGCGGGACTCGGATGACCCAGCACTTGGATCGCCAGCAACGCGCCTCCAATTGGGCGAATAACGGTGTGAACGGCGTCCCAGATTGAATCGATCCATGGAATTTTATCGGCGAAAAATTCGAGCAAATAGAGAACACCGGCGATGCTGATGATCCACGGGTCGCCGAGGTACTTCGAGCGATTGATACTGCGGCCCAAGAGTGATCCAGTGAAAATGGATTGCAAGGCCAGTGGCAAAAACGGTGAGGTAAAGATTAACGCCTGCGAGCGCAGCGAGGCCGAGCGCGACGCTGAGGAGATCAAGCCTTTCCACGGGAAAGTATCTGCGCCAATTGATCAATGTCACGTGGGAGGTTGAGCGCGGCTCAAATGACGAAATCCGAATGACGAATGACGAAGGAATGCCGAAGCCCTAATGACGAAGCACGAGCCGACACGCCGTATGTTTTTGTCGTTCGTCATTCCTTCGAGCTTCCACATTTGTCATTTGTCATTTGCCTCATTCGTCATTCATACTGGCGCCATGCTCGACATCCGTCTCATTCGCGAGAAATCGGATTTGGTTCGTGAGCGGCTCGCGACGCGCGACGGAGGTGAAGAGGGCAAGATCGATGAGGTATTGCGAATCGACGCTGAGCGGCGCAAGAGCGAAACGGAGCTGCAACGCCTACAGTCGGAGCGCAATCGTCTGAGCAAGGAAATCGGCGGGCGCCGTTCGCGAAAGGAACCGAGCGAAGAACTCGAAGCCGAAGTACGAAAAATCGGGGAGCAAATCGCCGGTTCAACACAGCGCGCCAACACACTCGACGAAGAGCAGCGCAAGTTACTTTTGGAAATTCCAAATGTTCCGCATGCGAGCGTTCCAGTTGGCAAAGATCCCAGCGCAAATCGTGTCGTCCGCAGTTGGGGCGAGAAGCCGCAATTAACCAATGCTTCCGATCACGTTGAAATCGGCACGAGACTGAACCTCTTCAATCTCGAATGGGCGGCGAAGCTGAGCGGGAGCGGTTTCATTTGTTTTACCGGCGCAGGTGCGAAGCTCGAACGCGCATTGATCAATTTCCTGCTCGATCTGCATACACGCGAGCATGGGTATTTTGAAGTCAGTCCGCCGTTTCTCGTTCGCCGCGATTGCATGATCGGGACCACGCAGCTTCCGAAGTTTGAGGCCGACATGTACGGATTGGAGGAGAATCAGCTCTTCCTCGCGCCAACGGCGGAAGTGCAATTAACAAATCTCCATCGCGAGGAGATTCTGAGCGTTGCCGATCTTCCGAAAAAATTCACGGCTTACACGCCCTGTTTCCGTCGCGAAGCGGGTTCCGCCGGGCGGGACACGCGTGGCATCATTCGCGTGCATCAATTCGACAAAGTCGAACTGGTGGAAATCGTCGCGCCGGAAAAATCCTACGAAGAACTTGAATCACTCACGACGAATGCAGAACGCGTGCTGCAACTGCTGGGATTGCATTATAGAGTGATTGAGCTGTGCACCGCTGACTTGGGATTCGGCTCGGCCAAAACGTACGACATCGAAGTCTGGTCGCCCGGTTCCCGCGACGGCGGGACATTTCTCGAGGTTTCCAGCTGCTCGAACTTTGAAGATTTCCAAGCGCGACGGATGCAGTTGCGATTCAAAGATCGCGATGGCAAAAACCGGTTATGTCACACGCTGAATGGTTCGGGTCTGGCGTTGCCAAGATTGTTTGCTGCGTTGATCGAGAGTTATCAGCAGCCGGATGGCTCCGTGCGCATTCCGGAGAAGTTACAGCCTTACTTCGGGGCGGAGAAAATCAACTAATCAATACAATTGTAGGGCGTTTCTGTGAAACGCCGACGTAAGGAATTGGCGTCTGACAAAGACGCCCTACAATTCGACGTCAAAATCATTTCGCGATTACTGCAGCCCCGGTATTCCCATACCGCCAAGACCGCCGGTGATCTTCGTCATCTCGGATTGTGCGAGCGCCTTGCCTTGCTCGATCGCTTGTTTCACCGCGCTTAGCACCATTTCCTCAAGAAATTCGACGTCGTTTGGATCGACAACTTCCTTGTCAATCTTGATCGCAATGATGTCGCCAGCGCCGTTTGCTGCCACTTTCACTTTTCCGCCGGCCGCGCTCACTTCGACGGTTTTCTGCTCGAGCTCGGCCTGAGTCTGAGCCATTTGCTCCTGCATCTTCTGCGCCTGCTTCATCAGTTTGTTCAGATTCATAAGTTTTCGCGGCGCGCCCGGCGGTCGCGCCCTAGCTTTCTTGAGTGACCCGCGCGTTGAATAATTCGATAGCTTCCTGGATTAATGGTTCATCCTTGAAATCAGGAGAAGGGGAATCTTTTTGGGCTATTGCGCTCTTGGAAGTGAGTTCTTCGCTCACGGTCAGCTTCAAAGTCCACTCTTTCTCGCTAATCTCGGATAGCAGTGTCTCGACGAATTTGCGATTCGCTGGTGTGCCCAGGATGTCCATCATGGGTTTGTCGCCGGGCGCGAAACCGAGGATAAAATCGCGTCCTTCGACTCCCAGAACGTGGGCTGCTGAAGCTGAGTTTCGGACGAACCCCTTCTGTACTGGAATCTTGGCGAGAACTGCTTGCCAAATCTTTTCGGAATCGACGGTTGTGGCTTTTTCCTCCACACGATTAGAGCTGTAGCCGGGGGCGGTGACCCCGGCTTTTTCAGGCGATGGTTTCGTCTCCCTGCGATCATCCACCTTCGCTGAAATCAGAATCGACGGGGCCTCCGCAGTTACGGATTGCCTAGGAGGCGCTCCCGGCGGTCGCGCCGTACCGTCGCGAAGCTCGCCTAATTTCTCGATCACTTCGTCCAGCGTCGCTTGCCCGAGACTTTGAATCGCTTTAATGATCGCAACCTCGAAATGGAGCTTCTTGTTAGGCGCCCATTTCATTCGGCCTTCCGCGGCGGCGAATTGATCGATCAGCTCGAGCAAACGCTCGGTAGAAATCAGTTCCGCGTGTGCGGCCAGCGATTTTTGCACCTCCGGATCCACGTCTTCGTTTAGGGCATCGGGCTTGGCTTTGAACACGAGCAGATCGCGTAGATAAGCGATCAAGGTCAGCCATAAGTCGCATCATATCTTTGCCCGCTTCGCATTGCTCGTGCAGCAGATCGATTGCTCCCGGTGTTTCGCCGCGCAAAATCTGCCCGGTCAAATCGCTTACTGTTTGTTCGCTGGTAAATCCGAAAACACTGAGCACATCTTTCTCGGCAATCTCTTCTCCGCAAAACGCAACCAGCTGATCAAGCATCGACTCCGCATCGCGCAAGCCTCCCTCTGCGCCGCGTGCGATCGCGTGTGCAGCCGCTGGTTGCAGTGTGATCTTCTCTTTCTCTGCGATGAATTGCAGGTGTTGGGCGATCAGATTTGCCGGGATCCGATGCAGATCGAATCGCTGGCAACGGCTGAGGATCGTTGCCAGAACTTTCTGCGGCTCGGTCGTAGCAAAAACAAACTTCACGTGTTGTGGCGGCTCCTCCAACGTTTTCAGAAGCGCGTTGAACGCGGCCGACGAAAGCATGTGTACCTCGTCGATCAGATAGATTTTGTAACGCCCTTTGGCAGGCGCATACCGAACGTTCTCCCGCAATTGGCGCACATCCTCGACGCTATTATTGCTTGCGCCGTCGATTTCGATGACGTCGAGACTGTTGCCGCCGGCGATCTCGCGGCAGTTATCGCACACGCCGCATGGCGTAATCGTGGGGCCGTTGATGCAGTTGAGCGACTTTGCCAAAATTCTTGCTGTCGAAGTTTTGCCAACGCCGCGCGGCCCCACAAAAAGATATGCGTGTGCGAGCCGGTTCTGCGCCACCGCATTTTTTAACGTGCGCGAGACATGGGTCTGGCCGACCAAATCGTCAAATGTCTGTGGCCGATACTTTCTGGCGAAAACCTCGTAATTCACGTGCTTAAGTGTAGAAGCTTTCTCAATAATGTCATTCTGAGCGAAGCGAAGAATCTCTGATGTCCTCCTCTACGAAGGCAACCTGAGATGTTTCGCTTCGTCAAGGTGACAGCGTCATTAAGAGAAAAAAAGAGGCCCCGCCAGTTTCCCGGCGGGGCCCTTTGTCAAACTGGCCGGATTATTGGCCCATTGTCATGCAGCAAGCGCCTGGGCAGCAGGCTCCGCCACCGCAGCAGCCTTCGTCACTGGACGAGATCGTCGTCGCGCTCGTCAATGCCATCATTGCTGCAATCAAAAGTAGATATTTCATGATTTTCTCCTGTTGAGATTTTGTGAGTCCCCGGCTGCATGAACACGCACGCACTGCGCGCGGGTTTTGCGCCGAGCCGACCGTTTGGGAGAGAATCAAATTCGCGGAGGCGGAGTCGGCGGCCGTTCGAATCGTGCAGACGCGGTTGTGTTGTCGGTCGCAAAAGTGTGGCTGACAAATCCCGGAGTAGACATCCTTTCGCAGGCTGGACAGAAAAGAATCAGCGTTGAGCACGCGACGGTGCAACAACTGCTGGGCAGCGATTCGTGTCCGCATCGATCATGGTGCGAGGTCTGTTCATGTGTCATCTCGCACCGCGACATCTTGGAACAGCAATCGCGCGGCTTAGTCACCGTGATCACGTTCGGTTTGGCCAGTTCAGGAGAGATAAACGTAACGAGGCAGACCATCAACAAAGTGCTCAGCCCGACTCTGCGCATAACTTTGGAACTTAACGCCGGTCTGATTGAGATCAAACCATCGCTTTTCGATTACCACGGATTGGGTTAGATGGACGTTTCGCTGATGCAAAAAGGTCTCACTCTTCTAGCTGTCGCCCTTTTGTTCGGACTCGAGCTTTCCGCCCGCGAGCCGATCAAATCACCGCCGCCTGTAAAGCAGCTCGCCGAGACGAAGGTTGTGCGCGCGCGCGATCTCGGTGTGCCGTTCGATGGCACGCCAGGCAAACTGAACTCGATCACGGATGTCGCCGGCGTGGAAGTCGGTTACACGACTCTGATTAGTGGCGAAGGAAAACTGGAAGTTGGGAAGGGCCCGGTGCGCACCGGCGTTACCGCAATCATTCCGCGTGGACACGAATCTCTCAACGATCCGGTTTACGCCGGCTATTTTAGTTTGAATGGCAACGGTGAAATGACGGGAACCGCGTGGGTAGACGAAAGCGGTTTTTTGGAAGGACCGATTGTGATTACGAACACGCATAGCGTCGGTGTCGCGCGTGACGCTGTGATTGCCTGGCGAATCAAACACGGCGCGCCCGATACCACCGGCTACTGGTGGAGTTTGCCAGTCGTCGCGGAAACGTGGGACGGCTGGCTTAATGACATTAACGGTTTTCATGTAAAAGCGGAACATGTGTTTCATGCGCTGGACACTGCGCATGGCGGCACAATTGAAGAGGGGAGCGTCGGCGGCGGAACGGGCATGATCTGCTACGAGTTCAAGGGCGGAAACGGAACGGCCTCGCGGCAAGTTGAAATTCGCAGTTCGAAAGACGCTTCACCGCAAACGTTCGTAGTGGGCGTGTTTCTACAGGCCAACTTCGGCCGGCGATCGCAATTAATCATCGCCGGCGTGCCGGTAGGCAAAGAAATTCCCGGTGAAGTCTACAAGCAAGAAAGCGGCTCGTGTATCGCTGTCGTGGCGACCGATGCGCCACTGTTGCCTAACCAATTGAAACGGCTTGCCCGGCGCGTGTCCCTTGGCTTGGCGCGAACGGGAACAGTTTCCGGAAATGGCTCCGGGGATTTGTTTATTGCCTTTTCAACAGCCAATCCAAACGTCACGAATCCGGATCAAGTGACGCACACCGTTCAAACAATTCCGAACGATTTGATGGATCCGCTCTTCACAGGCGTGGTCCAGGCGACAGAGGAAGCGGTGGTCAATGCACTGGTCGACAACGAATCAATGACTGGCCGCGATAATCACGACGTGGACGCGCTCCCGCACGATCGCTTGCGGGAGCTTATGAAGCGCACTCGGTAAGCGTGCGATCCTGGAGTGTGCGCTGCCGTCAGCGCGACAGCCGCCACGACTAGATCATCATGATCAGCAGTGGTACCACTTTTGTCGCAGCTATTTCCAGGACCTTTAACGTCACTTTTTCGGCGTGTTCCTGTGATTGCGCCGGTTGGCTATCGACGTACACGCGCAAATCGCGTTTCTGATTTTCGACGAAGTAATCGAAATCGTCCTTGTCGATCTCGCGGTTTTTCAAAAGGACCAAACGCCGTTCCAGTTCCTCTGCATTTTGCCGGACCAATTCACTGGTGTCGCCCTTTGCTTCGCCCAGCAGATCTTGAAATTCTTTAATCGCCGCGGCAGACGATTCCTCGCCGACCTGATCAAGCGCGGAATCCAGTTCAGATTTTTTTCGCGAAGGCGTTTTGTGCTTTTTCTTACCGGCCGAGCGCATGATCGTATATCTTGTTAACGTCTTTTTTCATTTCACCGGCGAGGGCCGGCGTGACTTTGCCGTGGCTGGCTTTGCTTTTTAAATGCGCAGCATCAGCGTCGAACTGCGCTTTGAGATCCACAAGGACGGGACGGCGCGCGGTGAATTTCTCATCGGCGATGGCCTGCTGAAATTTTGCGTTGCCTTCGTTCACCTTGGCGTTGAATGCGGCGGCATTAAATTTCTTTCCCGGTACGGCAAACTCGTCAATGAAGGCAAGGTGAAAACTGCGGAGGCTTTCGATGGTAGTATCGCTTCCGGTTTTCGTGAACGTCGCGGTGCCGCAACTCGCGATGAAGATCGCGGCGGCACAGAGGAAAACATTTCGAGACACAAGCGTCGAATTCATATGGCGGTCCTTTTAAGTCGCCGATCTTGCGTTCGGGCGTGTCCAAGTGTCAAGACTTGTAGAGGGCGGCTTCATCTCGATCCGAACAGTAGCTTTAACTCCGTCTTTATTTCTCGGTACCTCTTGAAGTCGACAGGGCTCTTCCGCTGCCACAGGGAACGCCAAACGCCGCGAGGTTCATGATAATCATAACGAGCGCGAAAAGGTACAGCCCCATCATCAATCCTATGGCCGCATGCATTGCCAGGATGCACACAAGCCAAATACTGCGAGTTCTTTTCAACCAAATAAAAATCGGATAACTCACTTCCAGCAGACAGATTGAAATTCCAAGGAGCGGCAGAACGTATTTGAATCGAACAAGAATGTCCGGCGCAATAAGGCTAAAGGAGGGCCGGAGTAGCGATCTCCAAAGATTGGAACCGTCCCACCACCCGTTACCAAGAAATTTTGCCAGGCCGCCGATGAAGTAAACAAAGCACAGATGCACCTGTAGGACGCGGCGCCAAAAGCCCAAGACCTGAGGACTTTTCGGTTTTGTTTTTGCTACCCAGTGATCGAAGGAGTAACGGTCGGGCAGCGGAGATAACATGAGGTAAAAGAGTGCCGTCGTCATAAAGCTATCGGCCCCGTAGGCGAGTAACCCTCCGCTTTCAGCAGCGCAGAGGTGAACGAACCAGGCGACAATCGCTGCTGGGCGACAAAACAGCCCCAGCAGCAAAAGGCAACCGGCGGACAGTAAGCAAACCCATGCAACGGTAAGCACCGTTTCTTCGTTCGTGTTGAGATTGCGGCCGAAAGCCACGAGCCAGCCAAACGTGGGGATCAAAGGGCTTTCAAAAGAGCTAATGGCTTCGCCAACTTCGCGACCAACAAGACCTTTTCCGCTGCTGGCAAACAGATAGTGCCAGTCGCTTCTTAAGAACAGCGCATATACGATAACCTGTAGTCCCAAACCAATCCGCAACACCGCCAGCCACGTATCACTTTCAGGTGGGAATAAAAAGCCAACGAAGCGTCGCCAACACCTTTCTAGCAGACGTAGCGCGGCACTGATTTGTGAACCGGGCGCTTTAACCACAGATTGCACAGATTAGACGAATAACAGGATGAAGAAGCTTGGCTAGAAGGAATCAGGAACAAATAATCAACCATTCCGCTATTGCTTCTGCTCGTCGCGCAGGCTGAAATCGAAGCTGAACATCGGTTGAAAGCTTTCTCTTTTGCCTTGCTCAAATTCACTTATGTCAGGTGGATTAACCGATCCGAAAGTTGCTCGAATCTGTTTCACGTCCGGGTGCTCGCGCCAGACGGAGAGCGCCAGCATTTTGACGAGAACCTCCCGAACCGGTTCGTACCGCTCCTCGGCTAATCTATCTAACAAACTGTCCAAACGCAGTGCGGCGGCTTTGCCGCGCACATGCGGTGACGCGTATTCTACGCGTCCGTCCGGGTAAAACAGTTCCAAGGAGAGTCGGTGCTGGGTTGGAACATTGGGAGCAAAAAAGCTATATCCCGCCTGGATGCCAGCAGCATGCAGATATGTTGCGATGCCTTTCCGAAGCGGATTCGATGGATCGGCCTCTTTTCCCAGACACCAAGTCGCACCCAGCTCAGCCTTCCGCGCGCACTCGTCCCAAACTGAGGGTAAAATCGTTGCCCCTTGCGCTATCAACCAGAATACCCCCGCAAGGCAAACTGCTGTTACCAAAAAGAAATGTATTCCAAACCACGCCGCGCGAGTTCGCTTCAAATACAACATCTTATGAACGGGGGTGGCGGGAGAGGGGTCATTTAGACTGAAATGGTAATGAGGCGTGGCCGCTACTTCAGTACGCAACACGGCCAGTCCCGATCTTGGGACTGGCAACCTTTCCGTCGCTAATCAGCAGGCTAAAGTGTCGCTGCGACTGATTTCAAGCTTTCAGCCGCCGCGTTGTCACCCGTTGGCAGGGCCATCTCACAGAACCAAGCGCCATGGTTTTGGTGATTGTCAGCATAGGCGCCGGTTGGAAGAACCATCTCACAAAACCAAGCGCCACGGTTTTGGTGATTGTCAACGTACAGGGCTGTGGTCTTGTCGGTTCGAATGTTCTTCAACGTCAGCGAGGTTTGATTCTGAGCGGGTGTGTGCGTTGCGACGGTGCTGAGGGCCATGACAGCCACAGTAACCAGCATTGCCGCCAATAGGCGTAGGGTGCGTTTAGTTGTTTTCATTATTCCGCGCGTACCAGACGTTTGATCAGCTGTCAACAAGAATTTGGCCTTATGGCGAATTCCCTAAGGAACAATGCATTTTCTCCGTAAGAGCACTTTTTGGCGTAAAAAGCAAAATTTGCGACGGCGCGCAAGGACCAGATCCCTACGAGATAACGCTCGAACGCGCGATCTGCGAAAGCAACGTAAACTACGAGCTTCCATCGCGTGAATTTTGCAATGCGCAGGGATTTCTTTGCGAATGAATGCGGCTGGGTGTCTCGAGGGGCTGGCAAGATTTCGGGGTCCGATGGCGATCATCACGAAGAATCACCTGTGGCGCGAGAGATCAATTCGTTGTGCGAGTTGGAGAAACACAACGCAGCCGCGGTGAATTTTTTGTAACTAAACTCGATCTAAATTTGCTGCGAGTGCTTGCAGCAACGGACGCCGTCCTCTCATGCACGCTTCGATGCGATCAGGCCTGCTTGTGCGACGAAGTTCCAGTCGAGTCATTGGTGGCACCGATAGCTCCGGCCTCACCGACCACGAAATTCCAAAACTCGCAACACGTTCGCAAAAGCGGAATGCAACAACGAGTGTCTCGAGGAGTTCATCGGCGAGCGTTCCCCGCTGCAAACTGTATCGTGCCAGGGATTGCGCCTGTACCGCGTTCTGAACGTTATTTTGGCGCTAGTGAAGCGGCGATCGCTTTAAACCGCGGGTCACCTCGTAAAGGGTCCCAAAGCGGATGCAGTTGCAAATAGCCGTAGCTGATGTGGCTGCCTGGCAGGTACGTTGTCTCAGCCAGTCTCTGGACCGCACGCTCTTTTTCACCAGCCCACGCGTAAATCACAGCAAGGTATCGCACAAAGGTTGCGCCTTCGATGGCGTTTTTGCTAACCGGCGTCAACTCTACGGCGCGTTCGCCTTCGCGAATCGCATCATCCTTGTTCCCGAGGAGGGCATCAACAACACCAAGTGCGCAAAGCGCAGCCGCATAGTCCGGTTGATTGTGCACTTTTTCGGTGAGCTCCTTTCGCGCGCGGTCAAAAGCGGCGCGAGCTGTCGATTTATCACCACGCACCCAAGCGGCAAGACCCTCGCACCATTCGTTAGGGAATGGAATGTATTCATCAGAGCATCCGCCCTCACCTATATTTGACAGCGCACGCTGGACGCCGCCGGAAACGTTTTCGCGCAAGACAGCGAGTAGCCACGGATTAACAAAATCAAGGGCGGTGTTCGGGTCGTCTGCCAAAATTGCGTCAATTGCGGTTTCGAAAGTTTTAGGGTCTGCGCGGCCCTCGAGGTCGACCACCGCGCGTCGTATCCGGCTGGGCACATCGTTTGGAGCTATCGTCAGCACGCGATCAAGAGTCGCTGCCATTTCTTTGTACTGACCCAACGCCTCGTACGTAAGCGCGATTTGCTGGAGTATCGAAAAATCGCGCGGATTCAGCTCCAACGCCTGCGCTATTTCCTCGAGCGACTTCTCCCAGCGACCTTGACGCCGGTCAATGTAGCCCGCCAAAAGCGGAATTCGTGACTCGTTAGGCAGCGTCAGATGAGCAAGGACCAACTCCTGCCGGGCTCGGTCGTAATTCCCGTACGCATAATAATAGTGCTGAGCCAGAGCCAGATGGGTCTCTCCCCGTTCGGGTTGTAGCCGCTGGAGAGACTGAATTACTGATTCAGTCACTTTTAGACGCGCATCACTATGGTCAAACCCGGCGAAGTATATTCGGTCATGCGCTCCGGCTAACTGGCAGTAGGCGTCAAAGAAAGACGGGTCGCGCGCCACAGCCTGCTCAAGCAGTTGGACGGCTTGAAACAGATCTTCCTTTTGTCGTGTGCTCAACGCGATGTCATACAGTAAGTCTTTCGCGCGCAGGTACCCGTCGTACGAGATCAGATCCGACGTTGGTGTCTCTTGAAACGCAGTTTTCTCGGCGGGTGAAACGCCGACTCCCACCTCGTCTGCGATTTTCTGCGCGATCTCGCCCTGAAGCGTGAATACCTCGCTTGAGTCTCGATCGTATTCTCCAGCCCACACACGAGCGTTTTTTCGCGCACCAATCAGCTCGACATTAACGTGAATCCTGTTTGCATCTTTTCGCACGCTGCCTTTCAGCAGATATGCGACATTTAAAGCGCCTCCGATTTCCAGTGTGTCGCGCGCGCCACGATATTTCGCGACACTCTGGTGGTTGATTACCTTCAGATTGGCGAGCTTCTCCAGTTTGGTCAAAACACCATCATAAACACCGTCGGCGAAAAACGCGGTTTCCTTGTCAGAACTCACACTTTCGAACGGCAAAACTGCAATCCCGCTCGCCGTAAACGGGATGACTGTTTGGGCCTTTGAAATCATCACGCCCACTGCGGTTGCCATCACCACCAAAAGCGCAGCCATTTGGGCGACAAGCGGATTGCGCCGAACCCAACGCCAGAGATGCACCGGCGGCGAAACAGGACGCGCGACGATCGACCGTCCCTGCAGCCAGCGTTCAAGGTCATCCGCCAGTTCACCAGCTGAGCGATAACGGGCGAGTGGGTCGCGTTCCAAGCATTTGGCGCAGATTGTTTCCAAGTCGCGATCCAGCCCCGGCGCCAGAGTGCGCAGTTTGGGCGCGGGCTTTTCAGTCGCCTGCTGAATGGTTTTCAGCGCGTGCTCGCCCGTGAATGGCGGCCGCCCAGTCAAAAGATCGAACAGAACCGCTCCCAAACCGTACACATCAGCCGCTGAGGTGAGTTTTTTGTCTGACCCATTTACCTGTTCGGGCGCGATGTACCCCGGCGTTCCGAAGATGCTAGGCGTACGTGTCAAACGTCCGGTCGGCTCCAGCCATTTGGCTAATCCGAAATCGCCGACCATAGGTTCGCCGCGGCCGTCCAACAAAATGTTTCCCGGCTTGAGATCACGATGTAAAATTCCCTGCTCATGCGCATATTGCAGGGCGCGCGCAACTTTCGCCATTAGCGCAACCGTACGTCGCGGGTCGCTGCGCAATGCTGGGGCCGCTTCTAGTAAACTGCCGCCGCTGGCGAACTTCATGCTGAAGAAAGGCAGCCCGTCCTGGCTCTCGCTTACCTCATAGATCGGCAGAATGTTTGGGTGATCGAGGTTCGCCGCGGCTTGAGCTTCGCGGCGAAAGCGCATTAGCGTTTCCTGGGAATCAGCGTGGTAGGATAAAACGCGCTTGATCGCCACTATCCGACGCGAGTGCCGTTGTCGCGCCCGATAAATTACGCCCATCCCACCGCGGCCAATTTCTTCCAGAATCTGATAATTCCCCAGCAGCCAATCCGAGTCGTCACCATGAATCTGGCCGAGGAGATCATTCAGCGTTGGCTCGTCCGGAGCATGCTCACCGTTGCCGTCGATACCCGTGGAAAGAAGGCATTTCAAACAAAAGCCGCGGCCCACGCGCGATACGGACCCACATTTAGGGCAGATGCCGAATTGGTTTTGAAGATGCAGAGAAACAGAACCGGAGGGCGTCATGAAGGGGAAGTGATCATAAGTCGAGTTTCAACCGTAGCAAACTCTCAATTTACAAATTATTGAAAAATTATCGCAAGGTCGCGCTTCGTTGAAAATATTCAATCGACAAAGTGATGTGTTTTTGCCGAACGACGTAGAACGCGATTGCAGCGCGTGTTGGATGGGTCTTTCTGCATGGAGAACGAGCCGTGTCCATTAGTCCCCGGTGGGTCATCCCCAGTTGCCTGCCTGCCAAGGCGAGAAGTTTCGGTTTATCCCAAGTCTATTCCGCAGCGCTTAATGCCGCACAGAGATAGCGCAACTCGTCGTCGATCTCGTTTTCTCCACTCACGGTTTCAGCGACTTCTTCGCGGAGCAGAGCGCGATAACGCTCACGCAACCGGTGCACTAGACTTTTCACGGCCGTTTCGCGAAGCCCGAGTGTTTTTGCAAACGGGGCATAGGATACGTCTTCCCGCTCGGCAGCGAGACAACTACTCAGGACATCGAAGACGCGTCGTCGTCCGCGCTTTTCACATTCATCGCTCAGCCGCCGCAGCGCGCGCTCGACAACCGTCGCCGCCCAGCGCACATCAAAAATTCTTTCCGGCGACCAGTTGTCAGATTCGCGCTCTTGAATCGACAAATGGGACGGCGCCTCCGTCATCCAATCGTCCCAAGAAACGAAAGATAAGTCGCCGCCTCGCTTGTGCGCGTCACGTTTATCGCTTTCGTCGTGCAAGAAACGCTTTAATGCCGTGAGCAACAGGGAGCGGAACCTGCCTTTGTTTCGATCGGCAGACTGAAGGAGGCGCCCTTTGAGTACCTTCGCGAAAAACTCCTGAGTAAAATCCTGGGCGTCAGGAACGGAGTGGCCCTGCCGGCAGATGAAAGCGAAAACCGGGCGCCAGTAAATCTTGCAAAGTTCGGCAAGTGCAACCTGTGCTTTCTCTTCGTCACTTGCAGAATCCGAGCAGGACAGAACAATGCTCCAGCGGGTCGTCAGGAACCGCGCGTGGCCAACGTCGTTCGGGGGGGTTTGGGATTTCAACGCCGCCGACCATCTCACTTCATTCGTAATCACGCAAGTTGCCGCAAATCCCAAACTCCGCTGCCCTAGGCCGTTTGGGCAGCGAATCTGAAGTCTTTTTGAAACTTCGGCCTGCAAAATCCGAACTAGTTGGTGATCGCCGAGCAGGCGCGGTCTGTACTATGAATTGGATCACAGTCATCTGGTCGATGAATGCCGGAGCATGTCTGACGCTCGCGGCGTTCTACGGCGCTGTCTGGTCCAAACAACGCGCGAACCGCGAGTATTTGCTGTTTTCTTGCAGCGCAATCGCGGCGGCGGCCATTTCCGCGTTCGAATTACGAATGTTAACCGCGACGACAGTGGAGCAATATCAACTGCTGGTCCGCTGGATCCATGTGCCGGTGTGGATCCTCACGCTTTCTTTCGTCGCTTTCGTTCGACTCTATCTAAACGCCGGACGACCATGGCTGGCCTGGAGCATCTACATCCTCCGGACGCTGGTGTTGATTCTCAATTTCATTTTTCCGGTGAGTGTCAACTTCACCAGGATCACAGACATTCGCCACTTCTCCTGGGTTGGCCAGATGGTCTCAGTGCCGGTCGGCGTCCTTAACCCATGGGGTGTGCTGAGCCACGTTAGTCTTCTCTTGCTGCTTATTTTTTCTATCGACGCGACGATTACGGTCTGGCGGCGCGATGACAGGCGACGCGCTGTGCTGGTCGGCGGCAGTATGATCTTTGGTGCGATCCTAGCGTGGCATGTTCCGATGGTCCTCTGGGGCATTCTTGAAGTCCCCTTCTTCCTCGCGTTCACATATACGGGAGTCGTAGCCGCAATGGGATATGAGTTGAGTAGAGACCTGGCTCGGGCTGCATGTCTCAACCGTGAATTGGAAGTCAGCGAAAAAAGATTCAATCTCGCCGCGGATTCCGCCCAACTCGGAATGTGGGAGTGGGATCTGGAGAAAGATGAAATCTGGGTTTCACCGACGCGCCGTGCGCAACTGGGTTTTCCTGCTTTTCAACGAATCACATTCGCAGAGCTCATTTCGCGATTCCACGCAGACGATCGCGATAAAGTTCGGCAGGCCGTAAATGAGGCGATCCAACACGGCCGAGATTATCAGGCGGAATTCAGGCTTATTGCGCCGGATGGCAGCATGCGTTGGGTCAGCGCCCGCGGGCGCGTGCAGTTGAACGAACAAAGTAAGCCGAAGCGGCTTACCGGAATCAGCTTGGACATTACGGCGCGAAAAGAGGCAGAGGTTTTGGCGCAGCAGCAGCGCGGTGAACTTGAACGGCTCAGGCAACAGAAAACGGCGTTCCTTGAGAGAGAAGTCGCGGAGCGCGCTCGCCTCGAACGTGAGGTGATCGAGAGTTGTGCCCGTGAACAGCGTCGTATCGCCTACGATTTGCACGACGGGGTAGGGCAACAACTTGTTGGCATCGCGTTAAGTGCAAAACTACTTGAAGAACAGTTACGTCCGAATCGGGCTGCCCAGGCAGAGAAGGCGTCGGCCATCAGTACGGCTCGCTAACGAAGCAGCCAGACAGGTGCGACTCACCGCGCGGAGTCTCGAGGGCGCTGACGGCGTAGGCGATTTGAAGACGGCATTGGAGTCACTGGCCGTGAACATCAGTGAAAATTGCCGCGTCAAAAGCGTGGTCAAAGCCAACGGAGCAGCCTTGCCAGTTAGCGCGCCGGTTGCGGCTCAACTCTACCGGATTGCTCAGGAGGCGGTGCGCAATGCTGTGGAGCACGGTGCTGCTCGCGAGGTGCTCCTCCAACTCAATTTCGGTCAGCGAGACATGCTGTTGACCATTCAAGATGACGGTGAGGGTTTTAATGCCAAAGCTAAAAGCCACGGTATGGGACTTCGAATCATGCGCTACCGAGCGCAGTGCATCGGCGGGTCGTGCGAAGTGCGTACCGGCGCCGGTACCGGGACGACCGTTTATTGCCGTGTGCCACTGGAAGCGGCGTCTTCTCTTTCTACAATCTCATGAATGCAATAACACCAACCGAAAAAAAATCGCCCGTTGTGGTGGTGGAAGACCATCCGGTACTATGCGACGCGCTCAAGCAGCTAATCAGCAGCCAGCCGGACCTCGTCTGTGTCGGGGTGGCGGATGACATTGCGGGCGCCAAACAGCTCGTTGAAGAGTGCAAACCTGCTTTGATGGTTCTCGATTTGCGTTTAAAGGCCGGCGACTCCCTCGACTTTATCAAAACATTGCGGGTCGAATGTCCTGAAGTAAAGGTTCTTGTCCTATCGCAATACGATGAATTAATTTTCGCTGAGCGTGCGCTTCGCGCGGGTGCGTCCGGTTACATCATGAAGGAGAACACAACCGAGGAGGTCCTCCGAGCAGTGCGCAAGGTCCTCGCAGGTGAATTGTACTTCAGCGAACGCGTTGCCGCCGCGGTAGTACAGCGGAGTTTGCGCGAAAAACCAATTCCCTCGCGTGCTGGAATTGACCGCTTGTCGGATCGGGAGATGCAGGTGTTTCAATTGCTAGGGGCCGCATATAGCCCTCGGGAAATTGCAGAGCAATTTCATCTTAGCCGCAAGACGATCGAGACCCATTGCGAAAAAATTAAGCATAAGCTAAGCCTGTACAATGCAGCGGAGCTTAAGCGGTTTGCCCGTCAATGGGCGGCAGAGAATTTGTCACCCTCTGAGCCGTGGGTGGCGCCCCAATTACAAAACGGCCCATCAGGCCGATAGGACAATTTGCGACATCATTGCGGGCGCCACTGGTAGTTTTTCGGCGAGGCATTTTCGCAGCCTTGCGCACCGCGCACCTTTATAAGGCGCCTTAGCTGAATCCTTAAGTTAACCTAGGGGGACGCCTGATAGCTTTCCATGCTGCGCCAGGCACGCCCCCCTAGCTACGCATGCGAATGCCGCGTTTGAATTCAAGTAACACAGCAATTGTGGCAACAAATTCGAAGAATTTTCCTAAGGTTCCTGACTGTCAGCCTAGGTGAAAATCAGGCGCTTTGTCAGGAAGGCAAATCGGAACTTCGCCACCCCTTTTTCGTAGTAGGGCTGTGGATGGAAGGACCGAATCTAAATTGCATTTTCCCCGAGCGATCGCAGCAGCCGTCGTCCGGAACACGTTGCATTTATTTAATTAGGAGAAAGCTAATGCGGGTTCGTCCTTTCTTCATCACCCTCAGAAGTTAGCGGGGTAGGCAGTTGGAAAAGCTCAATCAGATCAATGCAGGAAGTTACTCGGCGACTTGGCCGGGTGACCAAGGGCGGCAGCTTGCCATTTTGGGTTCGAGCGCCAAAATTCTTTACGTTTCGGACGAACTTCCAGCAGCGCGCGCATGTAGAGTGCCTGGCTGGAAATCCAGTCTCGATCTCATTTGGATTCTGCTTTCGCTGCCGATTTGGCTGCCTCTGATGTTGTTCCTGATGCTACTGACTCGAATTGCTTCGCCGGGTCCGATTTTCTACCGGCAGAAACGCGTTGGCCTTGGTGGGCGACATTTTTTTATCTGGAAATTCCGAACCATGAAGGTGAGCGCTGAGACACAAACTCATGAACTCTACTTCCAAGAATTGATAAGGGTCGATCGTCCGATGACAAAGCTCGATGCTCACGGCGATCCCCGCCTGGCCCCTTTTGGGCGAATTCTGCGTGCGAGTGGTCTGGACGAATTACCTCAAATTTTTAACGTGCTTTGCGGTGAGATGAGTCTTGTCGGTCCACGGCCGTGCACGCCAAATGAATTTGCCCTTTATGAGCCGTGGCAACGGGAACGCGTGAACGGGTTGCCGGGCCTGACCGGATACTGGCAAGTGAACGGAAAGAACAAGACGACATTCAACGAGATGATTGCCCTGGATCTGTTCTATCTCAAGAACTTCTCAATCTTGCTCGACCTCAAAATCATGCTCAAAACGTGCGCCGTCATCGCTGAACAGCTGTTCGAATCCGGACCGGCGGCGCGATGCAATCTTGAGGATGGAAGCCCTCGCTTACCCGCGGCACGTGGTCAGCAGACTGGAAGCCATCGTTCAGGCACTACGCCAATTTTGCACACTTGACATGAATCATCTCGAAACTACGAAAAAACCAGTCACAGTCGGCATAATCGGATGCGGTTACTGGGGACCACTGCTGATTCGCAACTTCAAAGGCCTTGCGGACTGCCAGCTCAAGGCCGTCTGCGACCTTAATACGGAGCGCCTGAAACATATTCGCTCGCTGTATCCGGACATCGAGGGCATCACGCAGACGCAGCAGCTTCTCAACAGCACCAACATGGACGCTGTCGTCATTGCCACTCCGGTGAAGCATCATTATTCACTGGCCAAGGCAAGCCTCCTGGCAGGAAAGCACACGTTCATCGAAAAACCGATGGCGTCGTCTTCAGCGGAGTGCGAGGAACTAATCGAAATCGCCGACCGCAAGGGTCTGGTTTTAATGATCGACCACACTTTTCTTTACTCTTCGCCCGTGCAAAAGATTGCCCAAATTGTTCAAGCGGGAGATTTGGGTGAGATTCGCTATATCAATTGCCGGCGTCTCAACCTAGGATTATTCCAAAAGGACATTAACGTTGCGTGGGATCTGGCGCCGCACGATATCTCGATCATTCTCCATATTCTGGATGAATTGCCCACGACGATTAATTGCCAGGGAAACGCTCATATCACGCCTGGCGTAGAAGACGTCACCAACATGTCGCTCTCCTTCTCGCGCAAACGCTTCGCGACCATCCAAAGCAGCTGGCTCGAGCCACGGAAAATTCGCGAGATGACCATCGTCGGCACGCGACGCATGCTCGTCTATGACGATTTGCGGACACGCGAAAAAATCCGCATTTACGATGCACGGGTAGAGCGTCCGCCGCACTACGACACGTTCGCTGAATTTCAATACTCTTATCATTACGGGGACAGCTACATCCCATACCTCCATCAGGAGGAACCGCTGAAGTCGGCCTGCCAGCATTTTATTGACTGCATCAAAACGAATTCTCAATCGCTAACGGATGGCCGTCGGGGGCTGGAAATGGTCAGGATCCTCGAGGCGGCCAATGCTTCACTCAAGATAAATGGTGCGCCCGTGACACTTTCTCCTTCAACTAGCCTCGCGCCGGCTTTCGCGTCGGCCAAAGCAGAAGAGTATTTCCCGATTGAAGCATTCGCTGGATGAGAGTTGTGCGAGCTTTGCACACCGTGGAGCGTGTGAAGCTTGACCATAACTCCCCGGATTCATCGCATTAAGCTAACGATAAAATGAAAGTTCCCTTTCTCGATTTGAAGGCGCACCATGCCCCTTTAATTGAAAAGTTCGATCGCGCTATTCGCGAAGTGATCGAGAGCAGCGCGTTTGCCGGCGGGCCGTTCGTCGAAAAGTTCGAACAAGAGTTCGCGGCCTATTGCGGCTCCAAATATGCTATCGGCGTGGGCAATGGGACAGATGCGCTTTGGCTCGCTCTCCTGGCGCTTGGAATTGGTGAAGGCGACGAAGTAATCACGGTCCCAAATACTTTTATTGCGACGGCCGAGGCTATTGCTTACTGCAAAGCTCGACCCGTGTTTGTGGATGTGAATCCGGACACATTCACGATGAACCCGGCGGAACTGGAGAAGAGCGTGACGGAGAAAACCAAAGCGATCGTTCCGGTACACCTTTTCGGGCAGCCGGCGGACATGGATCCGATTTTGGAATTTGCACGAGCACGCGGACTCTTTGTTATTGAAGATGCCGCTCAGGCACACGGCGCGAAGTACAAAGGTCGAAAGGTAGGGACTATGGGCGACGCCGGTTGCTTCAGCTTTTATCCCGGAAAGAATCTTGGCGCCTTCGGCGAAGCTGGGGCGGTCGTGACCAGTGATCGCGAATTACAGAAGCGAATCCAAGTCCTGCGAGACCACGGTCAGTCACGAAAATATTATCACTCCGTGATGGGCTGGAACTGCCGAATGGATGGCATTCAAGCGGCGGTTTTGTCTATCAAATTGCGTCATCTTGAACAAGCAAATCTCCTGCGACGCGAACACGCGTTGAGATACAATCGAGCTTTCGCCGGAATCGACGAACTTATTACACCGGTCGAGGCAAATTACGCGCAGCACGTGTATCACGTCTATGCCCTTCGAGTACACGAACGCGACGAAATCCGACGACATCTGCAGGAAAAGGGAGTCGGGTGCGCTGTGCATTATCCTATTCCGGTTCATCTCCAAGAGGCTTGCCGAAACCTCGGCTACAAAGAGGGCGCATTTCCAATCGCCGAGAAACTGGCCGAAGAATTTCTTTCTTTGCCGATGTTCCCGGAATTAACCGCAGAACAGATCGAGTATGTTGCGTGCTCCGTCAGTGACGCAGTGGGTGTGGGAGCGCTTGCGTAGAGAAAAGTCTTTGGAAACTCTCCAAGTAGCAAAGTCAGAAGCCATGGATGCCGCGCCTTTCGCTGGCGACGATCCTGTTGTTCAGGAACAGGCTGGGGCGGAATCGCTGGAAATGCGAATTTGCGATCCAGTTCGGAACCCAGGCTGGGACCATCTGATTGCCCTGCATTGCGACGCCGGTTGCTTTCACACGAGCGCTTGGGCGAAGGTGCTACAGCAAACATATAACCACCACCCTTTTTACCTCCGATTTTCCCGGGGCCGCAGGTTGACGGCGCTGGTACCGCTGATGGAAGTGCGCAGTCCGTTCACTGGCCGCCGCGGCGTCTGCCTCCCATTCAGCGATACATGCGAACCACTCATTTTTGATCGAGACGCGGTCGAATTGGTAAGAGATCGAGTCGTGCGTTTCGCGCAGGAACGGCGATGGAAACATCTTGAAATTCGCGGGGGCAAATTATTTCAGCCTGTCGCGAGTTCAGCCGCGACATTCTACGGGCATACACTGGATTTGCGCCGTCACGTTGATGAACTGGCCGAACGCTTCGACAGCCCAGTCCGCCGCGCGATTCGCAAAGCAGAACGCAGCAATGTGAGCGTGCTCGTCAGCCGCAGTCGCCAGGCCGTTAAAGATTTTTATCGGCTCCATGTTCAAACGCGCAGGCGACACGGTCTTCCGCCACAGCCGACCTCCTTTTTCCTGAATATCTACGAGCACATCATCAAACCCGGACTGGGCTTCACCGTTCTCGCACAACGCGACTCACGCCCAATTGCCGCTGCAGTCTTTTTTCGCTTCGGGAAAAACGCTCTTTACAAGTATGCTGCTTCCGACAAACGGCTTCAGGAATTCCGCGCGAATAATCTTGTCATGTGGCAGGGCATCCAGTTTCTGCTACGCAATGGCGTAGAAAAATTACATTTTGGACGCACCGAGTGCGAAAACGACGGTCTCCGTCGATTCAAGCTTTCCTGGGACACGCAGGAAGAAAAAATTAATTACTACCGGGTTGATCCATCGGGTAGGCAATGTCTAGTGCCGGCCCCCCGAAACTCGGGCTTCCACAAGAGGGTCTTTGGCAAGTTACCGCTGGTGTTTAACCGGCTGGCCGGCTCGATCCTCTATCCACATCTCGACTAAAGGTTAAAATTATGGCTGAAATCCGACAAGAACTGCAACAACACTCTGGCGTAAAGCTAGGAGACATTTTCTTCTCTCTGTTCAAGCGTAAGCGAACGATCATGGTCTGCGCGGCGCTGGGCATGATTGCCGCTGCCGCGGTTTATCTTCTCTATCCACCCTCCTACGAATCACAGGCTAAGTTACTGGTGCGCTATGTTCTCGAAAGGAGCGGCGTGGACCCGGTCGAGGCAGAGAAAGCGGGGTTGGCGTCCAGCAACGAAGGGGATAAGGTGATTGGCGCTGAAATGGAGATTTTGACGAGTTGGGATCTTGCCGTGCAAGTCGCCCAGGCCATAGGTCCCCAGCGACTGCTGCCGCCAGCCCGGGATCCGTTCTCCAGGCTGCTACGGGCAGTCGGTCTGCAGCAATTGCTGCCCCCATCTGGTGCATCTGCAACTGAAGGAGAGGCGGCACAAAGCATCGTCTCGGGCCTGAAGGTCATTGCAAACAAAGGAAGCAACATCATCCTCATCTCCTATAAGAACCGGAATCCGGAGATCGCGACGCTCGTATTGCAGGAAATACTAAGCCGTTACTTCGTCAAACATCTTGAAGTACACCGATCGGTGGGTGCCTTCGATTTTGTGGCGCAACAAACTGACCAAGTTCGAGCGCGTTTAAATCAGAGCGAAGACGCGTTGAAATCACTCCGGCAGAAAACAGGAATTGCGTCGCTCAAAGAGGGCTCAGCGGTCCTTACCGCTGAGGCCGCGAAAACCCAGGAACAACTTAACGCCGCCGAGGCGGACCTGGCGGAGCAACAAGCTCTTGTTAATCAAAAGGCCGACAGCGGCGCAAAGGCTTGGAGAAAGAAAAAACCTGGGGATGAAAAGGCGAATAACAAAGCGAAGGTTACAGGTACCCAGGCAAAAATCGAGATGCTTAAGGCCCGGCTTGGCGATATTCAGCGGAGGACGAAACAGCTTTCGGAGCTGGCTCCGCAAATTGAAGATTTGGAACGGAAGAAGGAGATGGACGAAGCGAATTACAAGTACTTCGCGGCATCGCTCGAAAAGGCGCGCGTCGACGAGGCTTTGGATCCATCCAAAATCCCCAACATTAGCGCCGTCCAACGGCCCTCTCCTCCGAGCTTGGAGACGAAAAAGCGCGACAAGATTCTCATGGGACTGGCTGGCGGCGGGTTAGCCTTGGGTGTAGCGCTCGCGTTACTGAGGGGATTGATCCTGAACCAGAGTGTTGGCCGGCCGCTACAGTTGGAGACGCGGTTGCACATTCCGTTGATGCTGTCGATCCCCTATGCAAACGGACGCTTCGCCTTGCCTCGTAATGGTTCACCAGTTAATCCCGGAGCGGTTACTACGGGGCGGCGTAACCCGAAGTTGGCGCCGTGGGAGGCGGGCCATTTCATCCGGCCATATTGCAACGCAATTCGCGACCGCCTCGGTCTTTATTTCGAGCTCAATCATTTGACGCATAAACCGAAGCTGGTTGGTGTTACCGGCATCTCGGAAGAGGGGGGAACTTCCACACTTGCCGCCGGGCTCGCTGCTTCACTTTCGGAAACCGACGACGGTAAGGTGCTTCTCGTTGATGTGAATCTGGGCCCGGAGGAAGTGCACCCATTTTTCAAGGGTAAACCTGCATATCCTTTGAACAAAGCTCTTAAGCCATCGGATTCCATCGCCTCGGCTGCGGACAATCTGTATCTCGCTACAGTGGGATCGCCCAACAGCGGCGGTCCGGCGCAGCTCGGCTTGAAAAAATTCTTCGACATGATGCCGAATATGAAGGCTAGCGACTTCGACTACATTATTTTCGATATGCCACCATTGGAACAGACGAGCCCCACTTGGGGGATGGCTGCTTTCATGGACAAGCTTTTGGTGGTGGTCGAGGCCGAAAAGGACAACCGCGAAATCATTAGGCGTAGCTACAGCAAGTTAATCGCTGAGCGAAACAATGTTGCAGTCGTGGTAAACAAGGCACGATCCTACGTCCCGCGGTGGCTTGATTCTGGGTCCTAATTGGGCTGCAAGGATAACAGCCGAACCACGGTTGCATTTTTGCAATAGCTCGTTTCCCGTTCGCTCGGAGTTGTTGATATGCTGCGAAGGTCCTCTCTTTCGCTGCTCTTGCTGATACGTCTGCTTGTCCTCCCATGTCCCTCTCGATGCTGATAGAGGCGTTCGCTGGATACCGGCGCCACGGTTTTGAAGAGTCGAGACAGAAGAAACACACAAGTTTTAATGTTCCGTCTCATGCTCACACTGACCCTTCTAGCAGCCACAGCGGCCGCTATTCTCTCATGTTACGCAATAAAATATATTACGGGCTAAAGCCTTTCGTTCCGCAATTCATTCGAACAGCGATCCGACGAAAGTTGGCTCTGCGGTTACGTAAGCAAATAGGCGACGTGTGGCCTATAATGCCGGGTTCGGAGCGGGCACCAGAAAACTGGCCAGGCTGGCCGGGGAACAAAAAATTTGCGTTTGTTTTGACGCACGACGTCGAGAGCAAAGTCGGGCTCGCCAGGTGTCGGTCCTTGATGCGGTTGGAACTTGATAGGGGATTTCGCTCTTCCTTTAACTTTATCCCAGAAGGGAGCTACCGCGTCCCAGCTGAATTGAGGCAGGAGCTCACTGCCAACGGGTTCGAGGTTGGCATACACGATCTTAAACACGATGGCCATCTTTTTTCCTCGCGTCGCAAGTTCACGCGGCGCGCCGCCAGAATCAATGCCTATGCGCGCGAGTGGGGAGCGTCAGGATTCAGATCGGGATTTATGTTACGTAATCTCGATTGGCTGCACGACCTCGAGGTGCAATACGACGCCTCCACTTTTGATACGGATCCATTCGAACCACAACCCCAGGGTCGCCATACGATTTTCCCCTTCTGGGTTCCTAATCCAAATGGCAACTCGATCAGGTGTCAGCAACCAGCCATCAACTCTTCTTCCAACGGTTACGTTGAACTTCCTTATACCCTTCCTCAAGACTTCACGCTTTTCGTACTGTTGCAGGAGAAGACGCCGGAAATCTGGATGCAAAAACTCGATTGGATTGCTCAACACGGCGGGATGGCGCTAGTTGACGTTCATCCTGACTATTTGTGCTTTGATAACGCGATCGCAACATCAAGAGAATACCCAGCTGCTCACTATAAGTCGTTTCTGGATTATGTGAGTCAGCGCTACAGCGGCGCTTTTTGGAATACGACTCCGGGGCAGGTAGCCCAATTCTGTGCTCGAGTAACGCAGGACAGGGCGAGCTAGCAAAGGGCTAAACCACAAAATAACTTCTATGGATATTACAGTTTTCGGAATGGGCTACGTAGGCTGCGTAACGGCAGCATGCTTAGCCGAGATGGGTCATTCAGTAACCGGCGTGGACTTACAAGAGATCAAGGTCTCTCTCGTTAACTCGGGAAAAAGTCCCATCATCGAGCCGGACTTGGAACCGTTGATTCGCCGCGGGGTTGACGCCGGACGATTGAAAGCCACTCAGCACGTTCAGAGACTTGGCGACATTTCCCTAATCTGTGTTGGCACCCCTAGCAACGACAACGGCAGCCTGGGTCTTGACCAGCTAAAAAGAGTGGTAAGCCAGATCGGCGCATTGCTACGAACCACAGACAGTTTCCACGTCGTAGTCGTCCGAAGCACGGTTTTGCCGGGAACGGTGAACGATGTGGTGCGGCCTTTGCTCGAACAAGAATCTGGTAAAAGGGATGGAAAAGATTTCGGCGTTTGCATGAATCCCGAGTTCATGCGTGAAACCACGGCAATTCATGATTTCTATCATCCTCCCTTTACGATCATCGGCGCGTGTGACGATCGTGCTGCCGAACGAGTGGCCACTCTGTATTCCAGCGTGAAAGCGCCTGTGGAACGTACCCCCATTCCAGTAGCTGAGTTGATGAAATATGCCTCGAACGCATTTCACGCACTCAAGGTATGTTTCGCGAATGAGGTCGGAAATCTCAGTAAGGCTATGGGTATTGATAGTCATAGAGTGATGGAGATTTTTTGCAAAGACACGAAGCTGAACATCTCTCCCTATTATCTTAAACCCGGATTTGCTTTCGGTGGTTCTTGTTTGCCAAAGGACCTTCGTGCTATTCTTTACAAGGCGAAGCAACTGGATCTGGAACTGCCGGTGCTCGGTGCTGTGCTTGAAACAAATCGGAAGCAGATCGAGCTAGCCTTCAATTTGATCCGTCATACAGGAACAAGCCGTGTTGGAGTCTTGGGCCTCAGTTTCAAAGGCGGTTCCGACGATCTTCGTGAAAGTCCCATCGTCGGATTGATCGAAACCTTGATCGGCAAAGGATACAAGCTGGCTATCTACGATGAAGAAGTTGCTTTGGCGAGGCTCGTGGGTGCGAACAAGCACTACATCGAGCAAGCAATACCTCACATCTCCTCGCTGATGGTGTCCTCTGCAAAGGAAGCCATCGAAGCCAGTGATGTAGTCGTAGTTGGCAAAAATAATTCCAAGATTCAGGAAGCTGTAGCCAATAATAGCGATTCAAAGTTGATTATTGATCTGATTCGGTTACCCCGCGAGACCGTGAAGGCCTCTCCGAATTATCAAGGCATCTGCTGGTAGCGCGGCTACAAAGCAGTACAATCATGATGCGATCTCCAACCAAAGTCCTGATGTGGGTCGAAAACAATTTTCCACAGGACACTCGCGTCGTAAATGAGGCACGTTTACTCGCTGATGGGGGTTACCAGGTCGCGGTGATCGCACTTCGGAACCGGCGCCAGGCGGCGCGCGAAACCTGGAACGGTATAGAAGTTTACCGTGTACCGACGTTGGAGCTGTTTAAAAAGACAGTGGCTGGAAATGGTAGCCGATTGAATCTGCTTTTCGTTAGGCTGAAATCCTTTCTTGGTTATGTCGTAGAATACCTTTACTTCACGTCAGCTTGTTTTCTTGTTAGCACATATATTTTTGTGAGGCGCGGCTTCGACGTAATGCACGCCCACAACCCGCCCGACACTCTCTTTTTGGCGGCGATGCCTTTCAAGCTACTGGGAAAGAAATTTGTTTTTGATCAGCATGATCTCTGCCCGGAGCTTTACCGATCCCGGTATAGCGCCGGGGAAGGAGTTTACACCCGGTTTCTAAGAGTGTTCGAGTGGTGCAGCCTGAAACTTGCTGACGTCACGATCGCCACGAACGAATCATATAAACAAATACAAATTGAGCGGGCGAATAAGAAACCCGCCAGTATCTTCGTTGTAAGGAATGGGCCGAACCAGATGCGAATGACTCCGGCCGCGCCGAGTGCTCGCTTGAAAGCAATGAACAAGTCCATCCTATGCTACGTTGGCAGCCTAAATCCCCAAGATGGTGTCGATTACCTGCTTCGTTCGTTGCGCCATTTACTGCATGGTTTGAAACGTTCGGATTTTCATTGCGTAATAATGGGCACCGGCGACTCACTGCAAGATTTGCGTGATCTGGCTGGGAACCTGCAACTCAACGGTTGCGTTGAATTAACAGGCTTCATCTCCGATGAAGACTTGCAAGCTAACCTTGCGGCTGCCGACATTTGCGTGGACCCGGATCCGTCCAGCCCGTTGAACGACGTGTCCACTTGGATCAAGGTCATGGAATACATGGCGTCGGCAAAGCCGATCGTCTCTTTCGATCTGAAAGAAACCCGGTTTTCTGCTAGAGATGCTGCCATTTATGTTGAACCGAACAGCGAACCTGAATTCGCGAAAGCCATCGCCCAGCTTATCGATCAACCCGAGCTACAGAAAACAATGGGAACCTACGGTCGCCGACGGGTCGAAGACGAGTTGCAATGGGCAAAGGTCGGCAAGAACTTGTTGGCCGCGTATGAGGCCCTCTTCGCCGAGAAATGAGCGACTTCTGTGAAGCCGACACGTGGGAAGAAAGTTAAAAAGCGCAGTTCCGGACTGGCTCGGCCCCCGTGCCGAATAAATCATCACATCTATTTGTGACTACCCGGGTTTCTTCCACTCAGCCATCAGGGGAGACCTTTGTGGCAAAGCCAGAGATTCGTCGCGCAGGAATTGTAGATGTTGAGTTCGGTAATGACGTCACGGTTGTACAGCCTGTCAATCTCTATGGATGCACGATTGGAGACGGCAGTTTCGTCGGGCCATTTGTAGAGATACAAAAGAGCGTGAATATCGGCAAGCGATGCCGGATTCAGTCGCACTCATTCATCTGTGAGCTCGTGACGATCGGGGACGAATGCTTCATTTCCCACGGCGCGATGTTTGTTAACGATTTGTTCGGTACCGGTGGACCCGCCGAAAACCCGGAGCTCTGGCGACCGACGAGACTTGGCAATCGCGTGAGCGTTGGAACAAATGCCACGATCCTTCCGGTGACAATCTGCGATCAAGTGGTTATTGGAGCCGGCACAGTTGTTACCAAGGATATTACTGTTCCCGGAATTTACGCGGGCAATCCAGCGCGCCTTCTCCGTCGGCTTTGAGCGGCAAAGACATCCTAGTCGTCAGTTCACAGTCGTCGGTTGTCGATCCTCGGTCCTTGGCCACTCCGTTCTCTATCCATGACAATTCCGATTGTTGATCTGCACGCGCAGTACCTAACGATCAAAGAAGAGATCGACCGCGCGATTGCCGAAGTTATCGCAGAATCGGCTTACATTCGTGGGCGGCACGTGGACGCCTTTGAGCAGGCATGGGCGAGCGCGCTTGGCGCGAAGCATTGTGTCTCCTGTGCGAATGGGACAGACGCGATCTACATCGCGCTGAGGGCACTTCGTGTAAAGCCCGGCGACGAGGTCATCACGTCGGCACATTCCTCGATCTCAACATCGGAGACAATCACGCAGGCGGGCGGCCGGGTCGTATTCTGTGACACAGATGAGGAAACGTTCACGATCGATCCCGAAAATATCCAACGAAAGGTCACACCCGCCACAGTGGGCATTATTCCAGTCCATCTTTACGGCCAGCCGGCCGATATGGATGCGATCATGGCGATTGCCAGAAGGCACAATCTTTGGGTCATAGAGGATTGTGGCCAGGCGCATCTTGCCAGATACAGGGGGCGATACGTTGGAACCTTTGGAGACGCTGCGTCGTTTTCGTTTTACCCGGGTAAAAACCTCGGCGCCTACGGCGACGCCGGATGCATTGTGACCAATGACGATCGACTTGCCGAGTGGATGACGACATTCGCCCGACACGGCGGAAAAGGCGATCCCATCATGGAAGGGATTAACAGCCGACTGGATGGGCTGCAAGCGGCCATCCTAAATGCAAAATTGCCTTATTTACCTGCATGGACAGAGGCACGCTGCCGTGTTGCCTCCTGTTATGATGAGCTTCTCGAAGACGTGGGCGATGTTATCACACCGCAAGTCGGTCCTGGCCGCGAACATGTTTACCATCTCTATGTCATTCGCACGGAAAACCGGGACGCATTGAGAAAGTACCTTACCGAGGAAGGCATCTCCACTGGTTTGAACTACCCCAGGGCACTGCCATTTTATCCCGCCTACGCTCATCTCGGCCATATTCCAAGAGATTTTCCCGTCGCCTGCTTTAACCAATCACGGATCTTATCCCTGCCGATATATCCGGAGATGACGAAAGAGATGATTACTCACACCGTTGAGTGTATCGCGAGCTTCTTCAAAGAATTTCAAGAACCGGACAGCATCCCTGCAAAAGTGATTCAATTTGCAGAGCGTCGCTGACTCTCGTGAAGCTCTGTTACTGCACTAGTTGGCCGAGAAATTAGAGGAGCAGCTCGAAAATAGGGACACTGACAGACACTTTCTAAAACTGCAAAACATTTGGGGGCGGTAGCTCAATTGGTAGAGCGTCACGGTTAAACGTGAGATGAAAGTTCGATCCTTTCCCGCTCCAAAAGCTCTGCTCGTGTGGCAAGCGTTGCATGCGTTCTCTGTCGTCCGCCTTCAATCAACGATTGTAACCGCTTACCTTTTTAACGACGCCTACTCATGGGCATCCACCTCCAACTGCCTCCAAGTGTAGCGTCCTGCCTTACGGTTGCCTTCATTGTTTTCCTTTTCCGGCGAGACATTCGGGAAAGGCCCGATGTCACGGCGCGCTTGGCTTCCGCTTATTTGGCTGGTGATCGGTTGCTCAAGAGGCCTTTTCCGCATGGCTCAACATTTTTGGCTTGCCCGTGAGCGGCGGTACTTCAGTGGAAGAGGGAAGTCCGCTGGATGCTTGGTTTTTCTTCCATGATTGTGGTGGGCCTTTATGTCCTTAGCTAAAAGGGGAGTTCGTCTTTCAGAAATTGTTTCCAACAACAATGGCTCATCATATTTCTGCTCTATTGTTTCATTTCCATCATTTGGTCGGACTTTCCCTTCGTAGCTTTCAAGCGGTGGATCAAAATTCTTGGTCATCCGATCATGGCGCTCATCGTTCTTACGGAACCGAATCCCAAAGAGGGGCTGAAACGGTTGATGAAGCGATGCGCTTATGTGGTCGTCCCGGTTTCCATTCTCTTCATCAAATATCTATCCTCAATTGGGCCGGGGTTTCGACCCATGGGGCAATGGGGCAATGAGCACAGGCATCACCACGGCACAAGAATTCGCTCGGTGCTGATTGTCTGATCCTGGGTTTCTTTTTCTTTTGGCATTTGCTGCAAACCTGGCGAGCTGACCGGAGCACCTGGAGACGAAACGAGCTTTGGCTGATCGCCGGGTTTTCGATCGGTATCTGGTGGCTCTTTTCACAGGCGCACAGTGCCACAGCTCTCACATCTCTGCTTATAGGGATACTGGTGATCCTGTTTGTCGGCCTCCGTTCCATAAACAAGAATTTTATTGGGACGTACCTGTTGGCAGCATTAGTTCTCGCTTGCCGTAGCAGAAATGGCATTTGGGATTTCAGGGCGTTTCTCCGAGAGCTCTGGGCAGGGGCTCCGGGCTGTCGGGAAGAACACTGCTCTGGACACGCCTCCTGGAAATGGATACCAATCCGATACTCGGAACGGGATTTGAGAGCTTCTGGTTGGGAGAAAGGCCAGAGCGGGGGTTGAAAGGTATTTTCTTTTTTATCCCAAACGAGGCTCATAATGGTTATTTGGAAACATATTTGACCTTGGGATTAGTTGGGGTGTTCCTGTTGGTTGGACTATTTGTTGCGACATTCTGGAAAATACGCCTCGAGCTTTTCCGAAATTTTGAATGGGGCCGATTTCGATTGGGCTTCCTGGCGGCAGTGGTCCTGTACAACTGGACGGAAGCAGCCTTCATAACCACAAATCCGATCTGGTTTGTCTTCTTTCTCATTGCCCTGGATTACCCACGAAGTAGCCTCACTACTGCGGAATCATCTGCCGGGGTTGCGAGGTCCGAAGAGGAGATGGAAGTCGCGTATGTCGAAGGAAAACCCTGACGTGGACGTTGCCTTTTGCACAGGTTGTGACGTCAGTGCCGCGGGATGCGAACGGCTTCCCGATCCCGATCGGTGGCCGAATCAGGCCGTTCTGGGTTCGCTCCTCGGCGCGCTGCTTTGCGCGTTCTCCAGCGCGGCTCAAGCAAGAACTATTAACGCTGCCAGCCCTTCTCTTACTGATGTCAGGAGGGCCATAGTCTCTGCCGTCCACGGCGATACCGTAATCGTTCCGGCTGGAACGGCCTCTTGGACTTCGAAGCTCACGATTACGTAAGGCCATCACAATTCAGGGACAGACCACAACCGATATTCCAAATGGAACGGCTAACGATCAGACTATACTCATTGATAACCTTGTCCGAGGCGGTGGAGATCAGGGTTTTTTCCACGTCACGACAACGACCGGAACACTCGTTCGCATCACGGGAATCACGTTCTCCGGCGTAGGTGGCCTGCAAACGATCGGGGCAAACGGCGTTGTCCGCGCATATAAAAGCACGCCCCCTTTTCGCATCGACCATTGCCATTTCAAACATCTCTATCAGAACTCAGCGGTAAACATAAACGCAGCGAATTTCGGGGTCGCAGATCACAACGTGTTTGATGATTTTGTTGTCACAGGTTTCTCCTTTATGATCATCATGCCTAACTATGGCGGAGCCTCCAATGGCAATGGCGCGTTCGCTGCGCCTGCCGGGTTCGGCGGGCCAAACTTTTTCTTTATCGAGGACAACTACATCTACTCAAGATTCGTGGGGTGGTGGCGGGGAGGGCGGCATTGATGCGTTCGCTGGTGGTAAATACGTCTTTCGTCACAATCGAATGTTCAACGCGACAACGCTGGGGCACAGCACGGGGGCAACTCGTGGCCAGCGGGTCGAGGCGTAAGAGCGCAGGATCATTACAGTAACGAATGGCACATGAGCGGTTCCAGCAACCACATCGACGGAACCACCAGCGGGTGTATTCTCTTCCACGATAACACATTTTACGGGACGGAACTGCAAGGAATTGGATTGAGTGTCTATCGGCAAATTTGGTCTTACGGCGCGCCTTTCTATGGCGCGGATGGAAGTTCGCCGTGGGATTACAACGTCACTGAGGCAGACGGCACCCATGTTAACGGTCATCCTCCGTATCTGTTTCAGAGTGGCACCCTCACCGCGAGCAGCCTACCCGACTTACACCGATACCAGTAAAAACTGGACGCCGAATCAATGGGTCGGTTACGGAGTTAAAAGAGTGTCAGACGGCACAATGGGCACGATAGTTAGTAATACAAACAACACTTTCACCGTTGCAACATGGATGCCGCTAAATTGGACGGCCGGGAACGCCTACGAATTTCACAAAGTCTTGCGCGTGCTGGATCAGCCGGGACTTGGACGAGGCGATTTGATTACAGGCACTCCGGCATGGCCTAACCCAGACAGTGAGCCGTGCTATTCCTGGAACAACGTTTTTCAGCCGAACGGTCATCACATGAACTTCGATTTCAATCACAGCTCCTTCACGACGATCCTCCAAGGCCGCGATTATTTTAACGATACACCAATGCCCGGCTACACCCCTTACACTTACCCGCATCCGCTGGTAACCGGGCAACAGCCGCCAGCAGCGAGCGCGACCTCGTCTTCCCAGCGCTATCTTAACAAAAGCAGCAAAAGAAAGGGTAAAAAGCTAAAAACGTGGAAATGAGGCAAGGCCAAAGAAAACTCAGCGAAGGAAGCGGACTGAGCGGGTCGTTCCCGAGCACTAATCAACAAGCATTCGCCTGACTTATGAAATACGTTTTAATCACCTCGGCCCGCAATGAGGAAGCGTTCATTGGAAAGACGCTTGACTCAGTGATTACTCAGACAGCTTTGCCTGAACGTTGGGTGATCGTGGACGATGGTTCAACCGACCGGACTGGGGAGATCATCGAGAGCTATGCCAGGCGCCACTTACTGGATCGAAGTGATTCGCCGAGTACGGGATCGCGACCGCAATTTCTCTTCGAAAGCACACGCCTTGAACACTGGATTGGAACGCGTTAAGTCATGCCAGTTTGAAATAGTCGGTAATCTCGACGCGGACGTTTCATTCGGGCCCGATTACATGGAGTTCTTAATGCAAAGATTTTCTGAAAACCCAAAGTTGGGTGTCGCGGGAACTCCTTTTACTCAGGATGGAGGTTACGACTCCAGCAAGGACAGCTTCGAGGGCGAGAATTACGTAAGCGGCCCGTGTCAGCTCTTCAGGCGCGAATGTTTCCACGAGGTCGGCGGCTATGTTCCAAATCGGGCGGGAGGCTTAGACTGGATTGCGGTGATGACTGCTCGGATGAAGGGATGGAAAGTCCGCTCCTTCTCCGAAAAACGATTTCATCACTACCGAACACTTGGGACAGCTAAGAAAGGCCCTGTGCGCGCACTCTTCTCTTATGGGGAAAAAGACTATTACCTCGGCGGTTCCCCAGTATGGCAACTGTTCCGCGCAGCATATCGCATGACAAAGAGGCCGGTTCTGCTGGGAGGACTTGCCCTGCTCTCGGGTTATGTTTGGGCGGCGTTGCGGAGAGCCAAGCGCGTCGTGTCGCCGGAGTTAATGCGGTTTCATCGGCATGAACAGATGAACAAATTGAGGGCTATTTTTCGCAGTCTTTTACGATTCAAGAAGATTGACAGTTTTTCCCTGGTAACAGAACGGTAGCGATAAGGTACTTTCGATTGGCAGGCTTGCTCCGGCTGATTTGAAGTGTTGGACCTGAGCGCGCCAATCAAATTGCATGGAGAATAAGCGACTGCCTCGCGAAGGCTCTCTACCACTCGCGTCGCTTCTCAAAGAGACCGGCTTTGCAAATAGAAACTTCTGTAATCCTTACTCGACGACGTGCAGCGGCGGCGTTTTGAAGCAAAACGTGTCTTTACTATGAAACCCACTAAAGAGGAGCTACTGGACATAATCTATCAGAGTCTCGAGGAGGTAAATGAGCAATTGCCAAACGACCAGCAGATTCAGAAGTCGCTGGGCGCGACTCTGGTTGGCCGGGCCGGAGGCTTGGATTCGTTGGGTTTTGTAAATTTCATTGCGTTGGTCGAAGAGAAGTGCGCGCACAAATATGGGGTCACCGTTTCGCTGACGGACACATCGTCGCATGAAGATGATGCGCTTGAAGATGTGGGGAAGTTCGCTGATTATTTGTTCCAGCGTCTGACCACACTCCCCTGTAAAACTGTAGCGGAACGTCCTGAAGCGAGGTTCAGATGCGGCTGTCGAAGTTACCGTTCTTGAAATGAAAAGCCTTCTTATATCCGATTTTAATATCGAGAATCTTTCTTCTTACTTGAAGAAGGAACCGAATGCACCAGCAATTGATTCCGTTAGCACCTGCTATGGAGAGGTGTTTCAGATTTTGCTTGATGACAGCTGCACCATGCTGGAGCGAAAGGCCGGATTTTGTTGTGGCGTGGACTCGTCCGGAAGGCGTTCTCGAAGCGTTTAGAAAGCTGCTCGATTGTTGTTCTGTGAGCTGAGAAGGACCTGAAGGAACAGGTGGATGCCTTCTCGGCCGCCTTACGCCAGGCAAGTAAGCATACACAGGCTATGTTTGTTCCAACGTGGGTTATTCCTCCATTTCACCAGACGCAGGGACTTTTGGATCTTTCTTCCACTAGCGGAATCGCCAGAGCTTTGATGCAGATAAACATGAGATTAGTGGAAACGTTAGAGGGAATGCCAGCGATTCATCCACTTTGGGCGGACAAATGGATCCAGCTTGCCGGCCCAACAGCTTTCAACCAAAGGCTCTGGTATTTAGGCAAAATACGATTTTCCAATGACGTTTTCAAGGCTGCGGCGAGGGATCTAAAAGCCGCTCTGCGAGGCATGGGCGGGCAAGCTAAGAAGGTGATGATTCTGGACCTCGATGATATCTCTGTGGGGTGGAACTGTTGGAGAAACAGGATGGCAAGGCATCAGTTTGGGAGGACACGATCCTGCGGGCGAAGCGCTGGTCGATTTTCAGCGTGACTTAAAGGCGCTTAGCCGGCGAGGAATTCTGCTTGCCATCGTAAGTAAGAATGAAGAGTCAATCGCAATCGAAGCAATTGCAAAGCATCCCGAAATGGTGCTCAAGATGGATGACTTCGCCGCTTGGCGGATTAATTGGCGGGACAAGGCGGAAAACATCGTTGATTTGATGGCCGAGCTGAATCTAGGTCTCGATTCAGCTGTTTTCGTTGACGATAGCCCGGTGGAAAGAGCGCGCGTGCGAGAAGCGTTGCCTGAGCTTTTTGTGCCGGAGTGGCCGTTAGATAAGCGACTTTATCCCGAAGCCCTGTTTTCCCTGGATTGTTTCGACCGCCCGTCCGTAACAGAAGAGGATCGGCAACGTGCCCAGATGTGTGCAGTAGATCGGGTACGGAAGGAATCGAAGATCCAGTTGGGTAATCTAGAGGAGTGGCTCGCAACTCTCAAAACCACCGTCAGAGTTGAGGAACTCAATCAAGCCAACCTTCCCAGAGCAGCGCAGTTACTGAACAAAACAAACCAGATGAATCTTTCTACCCGCAGGATGTCCGAAGCCGATTTTCACGCCTGGGCAAGGGCAAAAGACCGTCGAGCTTGGACGTTTCGTGTTTCCGACAAATTTGGCGATTCCGGGCTAACTGGGATTCTCAGTGTTGAGATCGATGACTCACGAGCACGGATTATCGATTTTCTTCTCAGTTGCAGAGTAATTGGTCGAAAAATCGAAGAGGCAATGTTATATGTAGCGATCAATTGGGCCCGGTCGGCCGGGGTTCAGGAAGTCCATGCGAACTACTCTCAAACGCCGAAGAACAAGCCGTGTTATGATTTCTTCCAGCGGTCTGGGCTGACTTGCCGAGGACGGAAATATGTTTGTTTGGGATGCTGCGCACGCGTACCCATTACAGCGTGCGATCCGCCTCGTTTGTGACGGCGAGCGGCACAGTCGAGAAAACGTCGGCTGACATAAATCGGTCTGAATTGATCACAAGCGTGGAGTCGTTGCGCTGACAGTGCTCTCGCCCGGGTTAGTTTTGAATGCATCAACTGGCCAGCGAGTGATCTTGCTTAATTGAGCGACTCAAATGGTCTCAACGATAAGACAGGCTAAAGACCGTATTTTGCAACTCATTGCGTTTCACGCGCCAGGAGCGAAATCAGTAAGGGTCCGACTTCATCGCTGGCGTGGTGTGAAGATCGGTCAAGGCGTCTGGATAGGGTATCAAGCGCTGTTGGATACCTCATCGCCCACAGCTGATTTCCCTCGGGAACAACGTAATAATTAGCGTCCGCGCAATGTTGATCGCCCACTTCCGCGGACCGCAAGGCATCACAGTCGAGGATGATGCGTTCATAGGCCCGGGTGCGATTATTCTTCCAAATGTAACAATCGGCCGTGGGGCCGTCGTCACTGCAGGGAGCGTTGTTTCGTCATCGGTCGGGCCAATGACCGTGGTGCAAGGAAATCCAGCGCGCCCAATTGCCACATGTGGAGTAACGTTGGGTGAAAATACAAGCATGGTCCAGTTCTTGCGCTCACTGCGGCCATTGAAGCGGCGTCCGTCCACCGGTCCGCTCATTTGACATGATGAAGGAAGCTGGTTTGTTCAGTAACGGACTTGACCGATCAATCGAGGGCAATGACAGAATCGATGCAGGATACTGGCACTTGCTTTGGCGCTTCCGTTGGCGTGCATAGAGCCGAACGACAACTGGAGTTTCTTCGGCGTGTAAAAATCGCCAGGCCGAACTTGGCAGTGAACAGCGCCAGCGCTCCAAAATCCAGAGCTTTGTGTTCATCCGACGCCTTCTTCGAATTGATCGGGAGCTGGAGAACAATTCGGCGCGCAATTACTGGCGAGAGCGCGTGCATTCGGTTTTTGTGTATGCAGCCGAGACTCCTGACGGTTCAATGCAGAAGAATCGTGAGGAGGCTCACCGGAGACGAGGAGGGCGTAGTTAATCAAATGGCCCCTGTCGCGGAATTTCGTTGTCACGGATGTTTGCAGCGTTCTGCGCGGATGGCCGGCGTACAGCTTTCGGTTTCCAATGGAAACTTCGAGCCAGCGTTGTCCTGAATACATCAAATGGAAATGCGATCAACATCATTTCGCTCGGTCATGGCGCGGTTTTCTTGAAGTTTGAATACAAAGGGGTGCCGGTCTTTCTTTCAACCTCCAGAAAGATCATCGATCTTGCCGCAGAATTGACCACGCAGAATTTCGATGTGCGTGAGCACTTCCTCAGTGCGGTGCCACTTGTTCTTTACATAAAATGGGCATTCGCCGAGACCTGCTGGAACGCTCCAGAATCGAATGCCTGTCTAATTATCGATGATCCTCTGTTAAAGCCGACGCATGGCTTTATCGATTTTCAGGAACTTTTGTCGTTGATGAAGCGACACAAGTTTTCGACAAACATTGCATTCATTCCCTGGAACTGGCGGAGAAGCGCTCCCGAAGTTGTTCGGTTGTTCAAAGAAAATCCCGGAGATGTTACTCGCTCTCGGTCCACGGCTGCGATCATACACGGGCAGAATTCGGCAGCTCCAGTCAGCAACGGCTTTATTGGAAAGCTCAGCAAGCGCTCGAGCGGATGAATGGTCATCAGTCTATTACCGGGATTCATCATGATCCCGTCATGGTATTCCCTCAAGGCATTTTTTCAGAAGCGGCGATGGATGTGCTAAAGCGCACCGATCTTATCGCCTCTGTTAATAACGACATTGTCAGCGCTGATCCGCACCCTCGTGCGATCACGGTCTCTGATGTATGGGACATTTCTGTTATGCGTTACAGCTTTCCGCTCTTTACCAGGCGATACCCATGGGAAGGGATCGAAAATTTTGCCTTCGACGCCGTGTTGGGTAAACCCGCGATCGCAGTGATCCATCACGATTATTGCAGCGATCACTGCGCGCGCCTGGTCAACTTTATAGACCAATTGAATTCTCTGCCATGTGCGCCGATTTGGCGTAACCTGGGCGACGTAGTGCGACGCAGTTACCGTCAAAGAGAAGTTTCGCCGGACGCAGTGGAAGTGGAGATGTACGGAACGGAACTACACATTGAGAACCGCTCTGACCGGCCAAAGCGTTTCGCAATTGGAAGGCGCGAGTCGGAGCCTTCGGCGATACGGCGAATTTGCACGGACGCCCAAGAGGTGGCCTGGAGACAGACCGACGGGCGCATCGACTGTGAAGTCGAGCTCAAACCCGGCGAGAACCAAGTAGTTAAAATAAAATTTCACGATCTCGCGGGCGAGGGGAATAACCGAGATAATCTACCGTACAGATTGAAGGCGATGGTAAGGCGTTACCTTTGTGAGGTCCGTGATAATTACGTTGCGCCCGCCAGATTGCGGCTCGCTGGGTCCGTTAAACACCGAAACGTGCTCTGAACCACGTGTAACTGACGTCGCGTCCTCCGTCCATAAGCGAAATTCACATGCACGCAGCAAAGATATCCGATCCATTGGTGGCCAGGGTCTCAGACGTTCTAACGGACTTCACCGACTGGCTGGATGGCTATGGTGAAAAATCCTGGGACTTTCAGAGCTTTTTCGCTGGGCCGGTCGGGGGACGGGCCAAGGCGCTCTATTATCGCCACAGACTCATTGGAACCGCAGCGGTCGCTCCCATGATTTTCTGCGAAGCATTCCTGCCGGCGGCGCGACGACTGTTCCATCAGCCGATGCGATTCCCAATTGCAGATGCTCATTATGCGATGGGCTTTGCTTTCCTTTACCAGGTGACCGGAGACTTCTCGCAACTGGAAAACGCGATTCATTTTCTAACCGAGCTAAAAAATCGCGCTGCCCCCAGTTTAAGGAATATTGCTGGGGTTATCCATTCGACTGGGTTTGGCACGGGGGCACGATTAAGCGGGAAACGCCTCTGATCACAACGACGCCTTATGTGTACGAGGCGTTTCTTCAAGTGTACCAACTTTTTGAAAAGCAAAAAGTTCAACGTCCAACGCTCAACTCCGAAAGCGTTCGCGAGCAGGCAGCTCAACGCCCAACTTCCAATGAAGCCGATGAATTCAAGCAAATTCTCGACTCGATAGCGAGGCACGCCGCGACCGATATCAAGGACTTTAGCACTTCCGAAACGGCTAGCAGTTGCTCCTATACTCCTTTCGATGAAGGAGGAGTCATTAACGCCGCCGCTTATCGCGCCTTCCTGCTGACCAGTGCCTCCAAGGTATTTGGCAATGAAGACTTCTGGAAAATCGCAGAACGAAATTTGAATTTCGTCTTGGAGAATCAGAATCCCGACGGCTCGTGGTTTTACGCTGTGGATGGAGTGCGAGATTTTATAGACCACTATCATTCCTGTTTCGTGATGAAAGCCCTGGCGAAGATTTATGGCTTGACTGGGCACGGATCCGTTGAAGCGCTTTCGAAAGGGGTTAAGTATTACCTTGAGAATCTTTTTGACTAGGATGGTCTCCCGAAAGCTTTTTCAAAAGCTCCTCGCCTGACGGTTTACAAACGCGAGCTCTACGACTGTGCCGAGTGCATCAACCTGTGTTTGTTGCTTAGGGATCGTTTTCCCGCACTTAGAGAGCAACTTTGGAGAAAGTCGTCGCTCACATTTTGGAAGCATGGGTAAAGCCCGATGGGTCGTTCCGATCTCGCAAGCTACACCTGGGCTGGGACAACGTTCCTATGCATCGCTGGGGCCAGGCGCAGATGTTTCGCAGCCTCGCGTTTTATTTGAGTCGCTATCGCGACAGAAGCCCGAGGACGGAAGGTGGAGGACGGTGGGAGCACGGCAGATAGACAAGATGCCCATGGCATGCTCGGAGCCATGATGGCAAAAAGCCGGAGTTCTGCCAGCGAACGCTTCGTTCCTTGTCCTCAGATCAGCCCTCAACAGGACATTCACCATCGCTATCTGTCGCTCTACGCGCTTAATGACTTTTGATTTTCTCATAGTAGGGGCAGGTTTCGCCGGTTCAGTGCTGGCTGAACGGCTTGCCTCTCAGCTCGGCAAGAATTGCCTTATTGTCGAACGGCGAAATCATATCGGCGGTAACGCATACGACCGTTATGATGAAGCGGGCGTTTTACTCCATAATTACGGTCCCCATTATTTTCGTACAAACTCGCAACGGATCATCGACTATCTGAGTCAGTTCACCGAATGGCGAGAGGTGGAATACAAAATCCTTTCGTGGACTCATGGTCGATTTTGGCAATTTCCCATTAACCTGAACACGTTCGAGCAACTTATTGGACGGCCATCAACTAGTGAGGAAATGGAAACCCGACTCGCCGAGTGGCGCACCGACATCGACAATCCGAAAAATTCCGAAGACGTGATCGTTTCGCAGGTCGGATGGAACCTCTACGAAATGTTCTTCAAAAATTATACACGCAAACAATGGCAGCGCGACGCGAAGGATCTGGACGCTTCGGTGTGTGGAAGGATTCCGATCCGAACGAACCGCGACGATCGCTATCTCTCGGAAAAATTCCAAGCCCTGCCAAAAGATGGCTACACCGCGATGTTTCGGAAAATGCTGGCGCATCCGCTGATTGAGGTGCGGCTCAATACAGACTACCGCGAGGTACGAACGCAGGTGGCGTTTCGACATCTTATTTTTACCGGACCGATCGATGAGTACTTTGATTATCGCTTCGGGCGCCTACCGTATCGGTCGCTTCGTTTTGAGCCGGAAACACTGGAGCAGGAGTACTTTCAGCCGGCCATGCAGGTGAATTACCCAAACGACCATGAATTCACCCGCATTGTAGAAATCAAACACGCTACCGGGCAGAAACTTCCGTCAACGACGATCGTTCGTGAATATCCCCAGGATTTTGGACCCGGCCGGGAGCCCTACTATCCCGTTCCCGCTCCTGATGCCCGAGCGGTTTATCAAAAGTACGCCGAGTTAGGTGTTGCCGAAAAAAATGTCAGCTTTGTGGGCCGCCTTGCTACCTATCGTTATTACAATATGGACCAGGTTGTGGGAATGGCGCTCGCAGAATTCGATCGCCTGCAGCGAATTGAAAAGATACGGATGACAAACGGCAACCGATTAGTTCCTGCTGTTTCCTGAGTTATCGTCAGCTCGTCAGCTTTCAACCAGATGCAACGGCTCCCCTCCATGTTTTTTTTCGACATTCGACATTCGAGCTTCGTCACAGTTGATTCGTCATTCGTCATTCGGATTTCGTCATTAACCACGCATGTGCGGCATCGCAGGCCAAATTAATTTTCAGCGACGCGAACCGGTGGAGCGCGAAACGATCGTGCGGATGGCGCGTTCGATCGCGCATCGAGGACCTGACGACGAAGGCTTCTTCATTGCCGGGCCTGTCGGCTTGGGTTTCCGGCGATTGTCCATCATCGACCTCGCCGGCGGGCACCAGCCGATGTCGGATGCAGAACAAACCGTATGGATCATCTTCAACGGCGAGATTTACAATTACAAAGAATTGCGAGGAGAACTGCAAAGCAAGGGCCATCAGTTTAGGACGAACTCCGATACCGAAGTGATCATTCACGGCTACAAAGAGTGGGGCACCGATGTCTTCGACCACCTCAATGGCATGTTTGGACTCGCTATTTGGGATGTGCAGAAAGAACGACTGATCCTGGCCAGGGACGCCATGGGCATCAAACTCGTCTATTACAAGATCGACAATGGAACCTTAACTTTCGGATCGGAAATCCGTCCGATTCTGGCGACGGCGGAGGAAAAGCCAGAGATTGATCCAATCGCGCTCAATCTCTTTCTCCGGTTTCGATATACGCCTTCTCCTTTGACGATATTTGAAGAAATTCGGAAGCTGGCGCCGGGAACGATGTTGATTGTAGAAAAAGGCAAATGCCGGGAAGAACGCTGGTATAATTTCGTTCCAACTCCGTTCGCTACGCCGAAGAAGGACAAAGAAGCTGTCGCAGAGCTTCTTGATCTCTACAAACACGCAGTCCAGCGGCACCTTCTGAGTGATGTTCCAGTGGGAATTCTGCTGAGCGGAGGGGTCGATTCCGGTCTGCTCCTGGCACTCATGAATGAGCATGGGGACTCGTGGCCGGCGTACACCGTAGGTTATGGCAAAAGCTTTGCGGATGATGAGCTATTCGATGCTGCGCAGACGGCCTCTCTTCTTGGTGCCCGGCATGTGACTGTGATGCTCGATCAAGGCGAGTTTGAGCGCTCTCTGCCGAAAATCGTGGAATGTTTGGAGGAACCCATTGCGACATCGTCGATCGTTCCGATGTACTTTGTCTCTCAGCGCGCGCGGCAAGATGTCAAAGTAGCTTTAATTGGCCAGGGACCAGATGAACTATTCGGCGGTTATAAGCGGCATCTGGGCGTTCATTACGGCAATTGGTGGCGTGGACTGCCGGCTGGCCTCCGGTCGATGGCCGGCTTTGCAGTCAATCGATTGCCGCGCAATGAAATGTTAAAGCGCGGCGTTCGTTCGCTCGGAAGCGAGGATCGGCTCAAGCGGTATCAGGACGTTTTTTCGCTCACGGCGACGGAAACCATAGATGGCCTCTTTCGCGACAACGTTCTGCCTCGGAACAATAGCCACGAATTGGTCGATTCCTGGCGCGAATTGCTGCCGCAAATGAAGTATACCGATGAGCTTGGGGGCTTTCAGCTTCTTGAAGTTCGCTCTTCGCTGCCCGATGAGCTGCTTATGTATGCGGACAAGCTCTCCATGGCCCATAGCCTCGAAGTTCGTGTGCCCTATTTGGATCGAACGGTCGTAGAATACGTGCAGCGGCTCGGTGCGAATCTTAAAGTCCGCAATGGAACTCGGAAGTGGTTGCATCGACGGGTGTGCCAGACCTACCTGTCGCCACAAATTCTTAAACGCAAGAAACGCGGCTTTGCCGCCAATGTGGTGGACGAGTGGTTTCACTCGTCCGTCAACGGCGAGCTTCGGGAAACGCTCTTGGATGAAAGCTCTCTCATGTTTGGTCTGCTTGACCCTAAACCGGTGCGAAGACTCCTCGAAAGTCACCAGTCCAGGAGGCAGGACAATCACAAGCTCCTCTTCAGTCTGGTCATGGTCGAGTACTGGTTGCGCGGAGTTCATTGGCATCAACGTCATATCGCACAGGTGGACCCTCCCGCTGTTCGCCAAGTCATCTGATTAAAAGCGCCAAGCGTTAATTTGGAATGCAGAGGGTTGATACAATTATGACAATCAATGGCCAGAGGCTCATGATCGAGGGTAAGGTCCTGCGCATCGCGAGTTTGGAGCAAGAATGGTACGAGGATGTCGAGGATCCCAAAATGTTGATTAACGAGCTGCGGAAGGCCGAACCGCGGCCGGACATTTTGACCTTCTGGCAACGTTTGCCCGACACAGAACCGAAATACGCCTACAGCATGGAGCTAGATTCAATCGCTGCGCTACCAATCAAGAGCTACTCCTTTTGGTGGGACAAGCAAATCGACTGCAAGACTAGAAACATGGTGCGCAAATCCCAAAAAAAGGGCATTACAGTGAGAATGGCCACGTTTGATGACGCGTTTGTTCGGGGAATGACCTCGATCTTTAACGAGACTCCCATCCGGCAGGGGCGGCGTTATCTGCACTATGGGAAGAATTTTGAAACCGTAAAACGCGAGTTCAGCCGCTTCTTGTCCAGGGAAGAAATCTTTGGCGCATATCTGGCTGAAGAGCTTGTTGGCTTCATTATGCTGGCCGATGCGGGTAGATACGCATACCTCGGTCAGATCATTTCCAAAATAGCGTATCGCGATCTGGCGCCTAATAACGCGCTTTTGGCCAAAGCGGTGGAACGCTGCGCGGAAAGAGGAATTCCATATCTTACGTATGCGCTGTGGCTTGAAGATGGCCTTGGCGGTTTCAAACGAAGTAATGGTTTTGAAAGACTTGATCTTCCGAGGTATTTCGTGCCTCTAACTCGCAAAGGGGAACTGGCCTTGAAACTTGGCCTTCACCGCGGTTGGAAAGACGCTGTCCCAAAGCCAGTTGAAAAACTGTTGAAGCAACTGAGAAAACGCTATTACGCTCTGTATCGGCCACCGACGAACAAATACTTCGTCCAATCTGGGCTTGAGAGAGGATTTTCTCACAGGGAGAATTCATGAGCAGATTACGCATTTTGCTGTTAGCGCCCGACTGTAATCCGGAGGGTGTCAGCATTCCCTACGTCACTTATTCTCATGCGGCAGCGCTCGCCCAACTCCATGACGTCGCTTTGGTTGTCAAATCGTCCGTTGAGGATGCTGTGCGCCGCGCAAAGGCGCCGTTTCGCACCATCGAGGTGGTCCGGATGCCATGGCTCGACCGCATCTATGCCTGGAGTTTGCGACGGATCTTCAGATACAACTTTACGAGCCAGGCGTTGACCGCTTTCGGCTATCCGTTTGCTCTTGCTTTTGAATGGCGTGCCTGGCGGCAGTTGCGGCACCGGATCTTCGCGGGCGAGTTCGATGTCGTTCTGCGTCTCATACCGATGACAGCGGTGTTGCCGAGTCCTTTCGCTTTCTTCCTGCGGAAGGGACCTGTACCCTTCGTGATCGGGCCGATTAATGGGGGACTCCCATACGTCCAGGGTTTCGGCCAGGCCGAGAACGAAAAGCAATGGATCTCCAACCTGAGGAATCTATACCGATTCCTGCCTTTTGCTCGCTCCACCTATCGCAACGCGGCAGCGATCATAGCGGCTTCGTCCCAAACGTATGCCGAGTTTGCCGCAGTATCGCGACAAACTGTTTTTTGTTCCGGAGCCACGGCGTCGGTCGTTCCCTCTGTTCCGACGACACGCGCGGTCCGGAGCCCGGCGCCAAGCTTGAGTTGATCTTCGTCGGTGGACTGATTCCCGTGCAAAGCTTGTGATCTCGCGCTGCGCGCGGCCGCTCCCCTCTTGCGAAGCGATTTGGCCCGCTTAACCATCCTCGGCGATGGCCCGGAGCGGAACCGCCTCGAGCAACTTGCGAGATCCCTTGGGATCGACAAGGCTGTTTCCTTCTGTGGTTGGGTTAGCCATGCGGAGGTCCTCTGGCGATTGCGATCCGCGGATGTGATGGTGTTTCCATCGGTTCGAGACTTCGGTGCAGGAGTGGTCTTTGAAGCTCTTGCCGTGTGGAGCCGTACCGGTGGTCGCGGACTTCGGCGGCCCCGGAGATATCGTTCATCCAGAGGTGGGCTACAAGGTGCCCCTTACCAATGAGAGCGAATTCGTGTCACAGATGGAAACGATCTTGGCGGAACTCGCGGACAATCGGGAACTTCTTAATCGCTTACGACAGCACGGCATGACCTACGTTCGGGAACGCCTAACTTGGGATGCGAAGGCAGAGAGGACAACTCGGGTCCTGAATTGGGCCGTGCGGCGGGGTCCGAAACCAGATCTCCCGCCGCCAAAGATGCTGTACCTGGAGCGTGCGAGCTGATCTTCAGAAGGTAGCCCAGCCGTCCGCAGTGGAGACTGATCAGTGTACCCGCAGAAGCCTTGGACGGCGACCAACCCATTCAATGATGAACTCACGGCCTCGTGGAATGTCCTGAGCCTTCAGCGGGACACATGAAAGCTGTCGAATTGAGACCATCCGGTGGGCGAAAAAGGCGGGTCAAACCTTGAAGATGCGAACAAAATTAAAGCACAGCTTATACAAGTTACTCAACAAATCTGGTCTCCGTTTTATTCTGACGGCGTCGGCTGCAACCATTGCAACCATCCGAGTAGGAAAACTATGCAAGGTATCTTATGAGGGCGAGTGGGTTCAGAGATTCCCATCGCGCACGCTTGTCGAGCCGAGGCTCACGCTTTGGACGCCCAAACAAATTGAGAGACTGACTTCTGATTTCTTTATGTATCAGTATCGTCCCAGAGAGGGAGATACGATCATTGACGTCGGTGCGGGTACCGGATGGGAGACACTGCTTTTTTCGAGGAGCGTCGGTACGTCCGGTCGCGTCATATCGATAGAGGCCAACCCGAGAGTTTTTCGTTGTTTGTCGAAGATGTGCGCGGAAAATCGACTGGCAAATGTCACGCTTCTTCAAACGGCGGTGGCGGATCAGGAGGGAGAAGTGCAACTCAGTGATTCTCAGGAACATGAAGCAAATACCATTATTGGAGTGTTTTCAGGAATTCGAGTGCCGTGCACGACATTGGATTACATCTTCCGATCACTTGAGTTATCACGGGTAGACTTTCTCAAGATGAACATTGAGGGTGCTGAGAGGCTTGCGCTTTCTGGCATGAGAGAAATGGTGCGGAAGACCAAGAATGTTTGCATTGCATGCCATGATTTCCTTGCGAACGAGGGCGGCCCCGATGAGTTGAGAACGAAGGCAGATGTCATCGCCTTTCTCAAACAGAACGGCTTTGTTGTTTCACTTCGTGAATCTGAGGGGGACTTCCTCCGAAATTATGTGTACGGGCTGAATGAGGAGTTGCTCACGGACCATTAAATGTTCGGTTAGGGCAGCCTGAGTAAATAAGAATTCTAGGACAGGTGGCTGAGTGGCTTAAAGCAGCAGCTCGCAACGGAGATTCGAATGTTTCCCCTGTCCGCCAATTTCCATCGAGGCTGCGCCCCAGACCACAAGACGACTGACGAGCGACGACTGACCTGGCCGATGTAACGATTTAACGTTTCAATGATTTAACGCTTCACCTGTCGCGCCGTAGCACGCGGCTATGGCGGAACGCCTCAACTTTTAACGCTCTAACACGGTTTTTACTAAAACAATGCCTGGCATAGTTGGAATAATCAGTCAGCGGCCATCAGAGCAGTACTCTGCTCTGGTGAAGTCCATGATTAAATGCCTGATGCATGAGCCGTTTTATACGGATGGCACGTATTTCAACGAGGACCTCGGGCTCTGGAGTGGCTGGGTTGTCACGAAGGATCTTTCGCCGATTGCCTTCCTATCTGGAACGAAAAGAAAGACATCTGCCTTCTCTTTTCGGGCGAAGATTTCGCCGACCAGGCTGACATCGATGCGCTTAAAATGCGTGGACACGAATTTGGCTCAGATGACGCAAGTTATCTCGTCCATCTTGTACGAAGAAATGGGTTCCGCGTTCCTTGAGAAACTCAACGGCTGGTTCAGCGGCGTGTTGGTGGACCTTCGTGAGCAGAAATTCGTTCTGTTTAACGACCGGTACGGAGTAAATCGAATTTATTATCACGAAGACGCACGCGGATTGTATTTTTCTTCTGAAGCGAAGGCCCTGCTTAAAGTCCTCCCCAGCACTCGTCAACTAGATCTGCGTAGTTTGGGCGAGGTTCTCAGTTGCGAGGCCGTTCTGGAAAACAGGAGCCTTTTCTCCGGGATCTCCTTGCTTCCGCCAGGTTCCTCATGGGTGTTTTCCCGCGGCGAGCCAGTGAAGAAAAAGACTTACTTCAAGCAGGAAGCATGGGAAAATCAGCCGGAGTTAAGCGAATCTGAGTTTTACGAGAAGCTAAAAGAAACCTGGGCACGCGTTCTTCCCAGATATTTCCTTGGAAAACAGTCCATTGGGCTTGTCTCTAACTGGCGGGGTAGACAGCCGGATGATCCTGGCCTGGGCGCCTCGTCACCCCGGGCACACTTCCATGCTATACCTGGGGCGGCACATACCGCGATTGCGCGGACGTCAAGATCGCGCGGCGGGCCGCTAAACTTTGTCACCAGCCTCACAACACGATTCTCGTGGGCGCCGAGTTCTTGTCGCAGTTTCACGACCTTGCCGAGAAAGCCGTTTATATCAGCGACGGCACCATGGACGTAACTGGGTCGATCGACCTGCACGTCCAAAGACTGGCCCGACAGATCGCCCCAGTCCGATTAAGTGGTGTCTGTGGCGGCGAAATCTTGAGGCGTCTTGTGATGTTTAAGCCGGATCCTCCTCAACAGGGCGTTTTCGATCCGGAGCTGGAATGCTCTTTCCGGGACGCCGCCGAGACCTACGCCGGTGAGCTTCAAGGCCACAGGCTTTCCTTCACCTCCTTCAAGCAAGCGCCGTGGTATATGGCGAGCAAATTCACCGTGGAACGATCGCAAGTCACATATCGAACGCCTTATTTTGATAACGATCTGGTTGCGCTCGCCTATCAGACGCCGGCAAAGTTGTTGAACAATGGGCCAGCGCTTCGACTCATTGCTGATGGCAATCCAGCGCTGGGAAAGATTGGAACGGATCGTGGTCTTGCCTTTCAGTCGGTTCCCGGTGTTAATCAGGCGCTGCATTGGTACCAAGAGTTCACCTTTAAGGCCGAATACGCCTATGATTATCGCATGCCGCAATGGCTGGCCAGAGCTTGACCATGCTCTTACACCACTTCACCTCGAAAATTGTTCATCGGCAGGCACAAGTTCCATCACTTCCGTATCTGGTACGCGATGAGCTCTCGCGGTGGCTAAAGGAGATGCTTCTTGACTCGAACGCGCGTAGCAGACCGTACCTTCGCGCTAATTCTTTAGAAGAGATCCTTAAACGCGCATATAAGTGGGCGTCGGAACTACACGTTTGAAATACACAAGATTTTGACTCTCGAATTCATCCAAAGAAAACTGATTGAACTGAATTAGCGGTGCTAGGTCTGAGCATTCCAGATGATTCAAGGATGGGAATAGAGGAGAGCGAGCAGAGGACAGAGGATAAAGGACTGAAGACGGAAACGGATAATCAGGGTGAAACCGCTTTTCGTTCATGCTGGAGGCCGATGAAAGTTAATATGGCCGCCTCGCCGCCGCATGCTATGCTCGCGCACAGAGCGGAGGCTCGCCAACTGCGCGCCGATTAAAAAATGCGACTTCTAGTTAGCGGCGGCGCCGGCTTTATAGGCTCCCATTTTGTCGATCTGGTGGTCGGCCTCGGCGACCGGGTCGTTGTCGTGGATGATCTTAGCAGTGGCAAAATCGAAAACCTGCCGACAAATCGGAGCGTAGAATTCATTAAGAAAAATTTCCGGACATGTGAAGCGCGGGATTTTGCGGGAAGACTTCGATGCCATTGTTCATTTAGTCGCGCGGCCATCAATGGCCGAATCGTGGGAGCAGCCGATGCAAGCGCATGAATCAAATCTATCGCTGACGCTACACGCGGTTACACTGGCGAGTGAGCTGCGTATAAAACGTATTGTTTTTGCGAGTTCTGCTGCGGTTTACGGCAAAGCCACGGAGGTGCCCACAAAAGAAACGAGTCAGACCAATCCGAGTTCTCCCTATGGGCTACAGAAACTGACCAGTGAGCGATATGGCCAGTTATTTGCCGGAGCACTAGGACTGAGTTTTGTGGGTCTGAGATTTTTCAATGTGTTTGGCCCGCGTCAATCTCCATCGTCGCCCTATTCAGGCGTGATATCGAAGTTCCTGGCTGCGATGCAGAAGGGTTTGTCTGTCAATATGACTGGAGACGGCGAACAGACACGCGATTTTATATATGTGAAAGATGTGGCGGCTGCTTTGCAAGCCGCGGTCACTAAGATTCCCAACGACGTACCTTGGTTAGTTTTGAATATTGGCACGGGAGTCCCGACTTCTATTTTGAAGCTACATCGCGAGATGACTCGGTTTTTCCCAGAGGTAGATACGGTGCCAACACTCCTGCCACTTGTGGCGGGCGATATTCGGCATTCAACCGCATGCACAGCCGCAGCGGCCGAAGTATTGGGATTTTTTCCACGTTACTCGTTAGAGGACGGTCTTGCTGAACTTGTGCGAGACTAGGCGCTAGCTTTAGAGATCAGAGGTCGGACGTCAGAAGTCAGCTCGTTAGAAAACACGAATCGAATCACGGCCAGATGACAAAGCTTGTGGAGCAGCGGACCGTGGGTGACATCGAGAATCGAGAATCGAGAATCGAGAATCGAAGATTGGGAGTCAGCAATCAGCAATCAGCGATCAGTCCTCAGTCCTCAGTCATCAGTCCTCGATCCCTGCACATCGCTCTCCTGACCGGCGGCTCTGATAGACCCTATGCGCTTGGCTTAGCGACGGCTTTAAGCTCGGCGAGAGTTGCTGTGGATTTCATTGGTAGCGACGAATTAGACCTTGCGGAACTACATCAGCTTCCGCAACTGCGCTTTCTTAATTTGCGACGGGATCAAAGCCATGAAGCGAATTTCCCGAGGAAAATCGTGCGAGTAGCGAGATACTATTGGCACCTTATCCGATACGCGGCGACTGCCCGGCCGCGGATTTTCCACATCCTGTGGAACAACAAGTTCGAGCTGTTCGACCGCACGTTGCTCATGTTCTATTATAAAATGATCGGCAAGCGCATTGTGTTAACTGCTCACAATGTCAATATGCGTAAGCGAGACGGGACTGACAGCTGGCTAAACCGATTCTCTTTAAAAATCCAATATCAATTATCCGACCATATTTTTGTTCACACAGAACAGATGAAGAGCGAGCTATTAGCTGATTTCGGAGTGCCGGAAGAAAAGGCAAGTGTTATTCCGTTCGGGATTAACAACACGGTCCCGAACAGTAGTATGACCGCTGTCGATGCGAAAGGAAGGTTGGGTATCCGTAGCAGTGATAAAGTAATGCTCTGTTTTGGCCAAATCGCGCCGTACAAGGGGCTTGAATATCTGATTGATGCATTCAGCGAACTGGCGGAGGGAAATGAGGATTATCGGCTAATCATCGCCGGCAAAGTGAAGAAGGGGCAGACGGAATATTGGAACGAGATTCGGCGCAAGATCGCTGGCAGTGAGGTCCAAAACCAGATCATTGAGAGAATCGAGCACATTCCGGATGAGGAAGTGGAAGTTTATTTCAAGGCCGCGGACGTGCTGGTCGTACCCGTATATCAACATTTTCCAAAGTGGCGTTCCGTTTTTGGCATACGGTTTTGGCCTGCCTGTCATCGCGACCGATGTAGGATCTTTGCGCGAGGATGTTGTCGAAGGAAGGACAGGCTTCGTTTGCCGGCCAGAGGATTCGTCCGACCTTGCCAGGACGATCGATAAGTACTTCGATAGCGAATTGTTCCACAATCTTGAAAGCCAGCGTGCTGAGATCAAGAAGTATGCGAACGAGCGATACTCATGGAATAAAGTTGCAGCGACAACGATGGCCGTTTATTCAAGACTTCTTAGCTCTGGCTTCTGACATGTCTCCTCCGTCCTCTGACCCCTGTCTTCCGTTTTCCGCCGTCTGTCCTCTGTCCTCCGTCGTGTAGGCTCCAGTTGTCCGGAAAGCATGAGCATGAATAGGAGTAAGAGGGCGTACACCAGATGAATGCGTTAATCATCAAGCTAGGCGCTACCGGCGATGTCGTCCGGACGACGCCATTGTTGAGCCGATTGGATGGCCCGGTTAGCTGGATCACGGCGCAAAACAATCTGCCGCTGCTCGAAGGAATCGATCGCGAGGTGCGTTGCGTCTCATGGGAAAATAGAAAAAACGTCGCGGATACGGTTTACGATCTGGTGATCAACCTGGAGGATGATCCAGAAACCAGCTCGTTTTTGGAGAAGTTAGAGTTCAAACAACTCTTCGGCGCGCATCTAAACGGAGACGATCAGTTGACTTACACGCGGGATTCACGTGACTGGTTCGACTTAAGCTTGATTAGCGCGTACGGGCGAAAACAAGCGGATCGACTCAAGCTTTTAAACCGAGGTACTTATCAGGAATTGATCTTTAAGGGCCTGGGTCTTCGCTTTTGCGGTGAACCATATTACCTGCCACCTCCGCGACCAACCGCACTGCGGGGAGATGTGGCGATAGCAGCCGACGCCGGCCCGGTATGGCCAATGAAACGATGGGCTTACTACGGGGAATTGATCCGGCGGCTTGAGGATGAAGGTTTGGTCATCAATGTGTTGCCGAAAAGGCCATCGTTGCTCGAGCATCTGGCCGATGTTCGAAATCACTGCTGCCTGGTTGGCGGTGATAGTCTGCCAATGCATTTGGCAATGGGGACCGCAACACGATGTGTGACTCTCTTTACCTGCACGAGTCCGTGGGAAATCTACGATTATGGGATTCAGACAAAAGTCGTCTCGCCTCTCTTGGAAGAGTTCTTCTACAAACGGGGATACGATGAGCGCGCGACAAAGGCCATAACCGTCGATGAAGTATTCAGTGCGGTGATGGCTCAACTTGGGAATGGCAAGCCGAGAGCCAGGGTGCTTACTGCCTAATGATAAGCGAAGCCCAAATAACCACCGCATCCTCAGATCTGCTACGCAGCACAGATGCCAGAGGTCAGAGATCAGATCGGATCTGACCGATACATGAGACCCTTGGTTTCAATTCTAATACCGGCCTACAACGCCGAGCGTTGGATCGCCGACACGATCGAGTCGGCGCTCGCGCAAACCTGGCCACGCAAGGAAATCATCGTGGTGGACGACGGCTC
>CAWDUN010000002.1:0-989063 GCA_963805485.1 uncultured Verrucomicrobiae bacterium
TGACGCGCGCCTTCAGCAAGTGCCGTAGAACGCGACGTCGAGAGCGGTAGCTAAGGCTGTCGCGATACAGTTGATTCGCGAAAGCCTGCACTGACGCGCTCGACGCAGAAGGTTAACGTAGCCGCGACTATGGTGAAACTATCCTGAAGACAGCCTCGCTCGTGTCTGTCATCGAGCGGAGTCTCATGGTCGCGTATTCGCACCTTCGCCGTCGTCGTGGCAGGGCCGCGCACGTTCCACAGATACCATCCGGTGTCCTGTGCTTGGGTCGCCATTCTTATCCACGTGGTGCCGTTGTCGGTGCTGTAATCAATGTCGACGGTGTTGCCGCTGGGGTTTTGTCGGCTCCAGTGGATGTTTTGGTACTGCCCGATCGTCCACGATTCTCCGCCGTTGGGCCTGAGGAGCGTGATGTACGAGCCTTCGGCTGAGCACCGCCCGGAGGAGTGCCCGTCTCCGCGACTCCGAAGAACGTGAAGGTGTAAGTGCCGGCGGGCAGAGCGGTGCCGTGCGCATCGGTCAGATCGGTGTCGAGGAGGAGGCGTCCGACATCCTGCCGGCCCAGCTGCCAGACGCGGAACTTCTCCCCGGTTGTTTTGTTCTGATCCACGCCGTTCACGGAGACGAGCGTGCCCTGGAAGGTGCCGAGGGCGTCGTCGCCGGTCACGCGGTAGAACACCTTCGTGAGGTCGGCGCCGGAGTCGACGTAGGGATGGAGCGGATAGCTCCATCTGCCGCCGTGGTGTAGGTCCCGGTGGGAGCAACCGGTATCGTGCCGGTCGCGGCATCGAACAGGTCGAACGTCAACCGCGTGACGTTGCCGATCTTGAACGTGCCATTGGCCGCGGGGTCGCCGCCGACCTGGTCGATCCGCACGGTGGCGCCGTTGGGAAGGTTGTGTTGCCCGGGCGTGGTGATCGTGATCGGCGTGGTGTTGCTGACGCTCGCGATGGCGTTGTAAAGCGTGTCCCCATTGGTCGCGCTCGCCGGGCCCGAATACGGGAGTAAGACGTTTTTCACCGGACCGTAGGGCGCCTGGATGGTCCATGGGTTGATATTTCTCAGGCCGCCGGTCTCGGTGACGGTGAGTTGGAGTTGGGACGCCCCGCCGGCGCCGACATCGGCCGTGTCGTCATCCACGGAGAACCCGTATCCCGAGAAGCCCAGCTGCACGTGGACGAACCAGACGAAGGGATCGAGGTTGTAGACGTTGAACGGCTGGTTGCCGTGCGTTCCGCGGGGGCCGGATACCAGACGACGTGGTTGCCCTGGTCGTCGATCTCATCCGGATACTTGGTGAAATCGGTCACTCCGCGCAGCACGGACTTGATCATGTCGCGGATCATCGCGTCACCATCTGGCCGTCGTCCGTCTTCTTCGCGTCGTCGGTGAAGATGAATCCCATGTTGGCGCCGACAACGTCCTGCATGAACTTGGACACGCTGTCGTTGTTCGGGTGGCCGATCTGGTTCATCGAGGCCATGATCAGGTAGACCTGCTGGGAGAACTCGTAGGGATCGTGCCAGGCCGGTTCGTTGGAAAATTGGAACTGGTCGCCAATCAGCGGATATCCCGGATCGGCCGCCGTGGTCGGCGTCCAGAGCAGCGGAGTGCGGAGGGTGGAAGGTGAAGGTCGCGTTCGTGGAGGTGGTGTTCGCCACCTGGCTCAGGATGACGGACTTGCTATCGCTGGCGATGGACAGAATGACGGCGTCCCCCTGGTGGACGCCCACCTCGGTCTGCGCGTTGTCCAGACCGGGCCGGTGACCGCCATGCCCTTGACCAACTCAGGGTGCGCTTCGTTGAACGTGAGCGTCGCCGTCATCGTCGTCGATGGATGCCGGTGATCGGCGTTGGGGCCGTGGGGGCGTCGGCGTGTTGTCCTTCCAGTGCATCAGGTAGTATTGCGCCCAGGAGTACCAGAGCCTGATCATGGCGTCGGAGGCGTAGTCGTCGACGGGCCGGGTGAACTGGAACGCGCAGCTCTCGCTCGAGGCGATCAACGGTTTGCTCAAGGCCACGGTTCCCGCTGTTCTTGTCGAGAAGGTGGAGGATCGTGCCGTCCTGGATGGGATTTGGTGGTCGGGGGCGTGTCCGGCGGGCGGCCTGCGACAAGGTAGCCATCCTGCAAGAAAGGCGATCTTGTCGGGCTCGGCGAGGTTGAGGTGCAGGGTCGTGCTACCCGGTTGATCGGGGGTGCCGCCTGCCCATCCGATCGTCGCCGAGATCGGCAGCGTGCCGCCGCTCGAGAGCATGTATTTGTCGTTCTGCCACTGCCCGTTGCCGTAGCTGGAGGGGACGGCCTTGAGCGGGCTTTGCGCGAAGATGTTGGCGCCGGACGGGATCTTGAGGGGCGCGTTCGGGTCGTTGGTGGGGTTGGGGATGTTGTAAAACGGCCAGCCTGCTTTTCGCTGCCGAAATACTGCCCGAGGAGCTGGTTGTTGTCGGCGGTGAAGTCCCGGATCTGCGTCTGCAGGAAGTCGATCGTGTTGATGGCGCCGGTCCAGCCGTAAACATCGGGATCCGACCCGGGCGCCCAGCCGGTGCGGTTGGGAGTCGGCCCGGTGCCGGATTTTTGGGGCACCACCCAGACGTCATTCGCCTCCATCGCCAGCGGCAGATAGAGGTTGTCGACGTTGGAGACGTCGTAATTGATGAGGGTGACCAATTGGTTGTCCGGAATTTCGCTGTTGGTTTTCGCCGTGATCTGCGGATTGACCAGATAGCCGTGGTCGCGAATCGTCCACTCCGCGAGCTGATCCTCGGTATCGTCATTGGGAGCCTGGGCGATCTCGGCCCGATACCACATCACGACGCCATTCGGGATCGTGTCGTTGCTGGTCTCGGCGTTGGCGATGGAGCGGTGCCCGTTGGGATCGTATCGCAGGGGGTTCGGGAGTCCGGTCGGGGTGAGGAATTCGCCATCGGTCCCAATGCCGATGCGCGCGCCATTCCAGAAGACCAGCGGAAGGCTCACGAGAATGCTTTCGCCGGTTTTCAGGCCGAAGTAATATTGTCCGCCTTCCTCATAGCCGATGTAGCCGCGGTATTCCTTGTTTGGCGGATCGTAGGGATCGTAGAGGCCCACCGCGGTGATTGCTCTCGAGGACGTTCGAGTTGGGATCCCGCATGATCGGATACACGGTGTCCGCGGTGTTGTTCGTGATCCTGAGGGTCTTCAGGGGGATCGGGTTGCCGTCCGAGTCGACCCCATACGTCAAAAACTGCCTGGTTTTCGAACCCGGGGCGGCGGGATTCGGATCAAAGGGCTGAATGCCATCGTCGGGTGGCCTCCGCCACCGGTCCTGTCGGCATCAGGTAGGTGGAATCTTCGGCGTGCGCGGTCGAAGAGGCGAGAAAGGAAGCAGCGGTGAGAACGGCTGCCGCCAGAACAATCGATGGCTTGAGGACCATGTATATCGAGATCTTTTGTTTCATTCTTTTCGTTGAGGCTGAATTGGTGAACTCAATTGACTGCAATCCAGTTCTGCGTGGAACCAGGAATCATCCTCACGAGGCGCTTTGAAAAGCGGCTTCACTCGGCTGACTCGATCCATTCAGTTCGATCTGGAGATCGCGCTAAGCGTTGTCCCAGCGAAGGTCCAGCCCCACGAGCTTATTCAGCTCGGCCGAAGATCCGTTGAAACGTCGGATGACGTAATCGAGGCTGATCTTACTGCCCGTGTCAACAACCGCAAATTGGACTTCGGTCCAATGCGTTTAGTGAGCCGCAACAGTCGGCAAGGGGATAGCCAGCATTTTCACCCTTGTTTCTGCAGGTAAACGAGCGGGTGAGGGGAATCGAACCCCCGTGTGCAGCTTGGGAAGCTGCCGTTCTACCATTGAACTACACCCGCGAGGAGATTTTTGATTTTCGATTTCCGATTTGTGATTGCAACCGGAACAAATCGTGAGTGCAGCATCGGTTGTTCGCGCCGGACGTTATGGCGCTCGCATCCCCAAAAATCACTGCCACGAAATCACGTCGTCGGCAAGGCGCCTGAATGTTCTTATCGCCGCTTACTGCAGGCGGCCCACTCCCGTCCGCCCCCAGCGACCATGCAATCACCCCGATTTGCAGCGGTGTCGCCCCGGCATTGGCGGTGTAAGGATTGGCTACTTGATTGTTGTAGTCACCATCGATGCGAACCACGTAGTTGTTGCCCCCCAGGGATCAAAATATTGGCCCTTATTGGCTGCGGCTGTTCCGATACCCGATCCGGGCTTGCAGAGTTCTTTACATCGGCGGGGAAATGAAAACGATTTGCCGTGCATTAGTCGTAGCGGCGCCTGGACATGATCCTGTGGTGGCCGTGCATCCGCGAAGCTCTGTAAAAAGAGCCTCATTAGTAGTCGGTCTCCTCCCGGCCCGTAGGTGTCGTGTCTGGCAGACGTTGATGCTCCGAAGCGGATACTTCCCATACTCCGTATAGAACGCGTTCACCGCGTTCACGATCTGTGTGAGATCGTTTTTCGCTTGCGCTTGTCTGGCTTGGTTTTGAACTGCTTTGAAAGCGGGGAAGAGCAGACCGATCAAGATCGCGATGATCGCGATGACGACTAGCAGCTCAATGAGAGTGAATGCGTTTGCGTAACATGATCGTTCTGCGGCGTTTCTCTCAAGCGCCGAATTGGAAGCAGCTGGCGTCCGCCGCGGCGGACGCCCTACAGTTCTGGGGTGCATTGACCCGACATTATGGCGCGAAAACGAGTTTGCACAATCCTTTCCTTTGAAGGGTGAACGGCTAAGCCACTCGGCATGGCTTTGTCATTCTGAGCGAAGCGAAGAATCTCTGATTCTTTCAGGCACTCATGTACGAAGCGAATAATCCGAGATGTTTCGCTTCGCTCAACATGACAGAGGACAAATCCTTTACGCCTGGGATCACGTCCATTTCCTCATTTGTTCCGGGAAGGGACACTGCGCACAATCGGAATTGTCCTGCATGCAAAAATCTTCGTAGATCTGGAGCAGCCCTTGTTGGTGCGCGACCGTACGCAGAAATTCTTTCCGGCGGGGATCATTTCCAAAAAGACGCGTCGCAGCGGTCTCGATTCGCCGGTTCGATAATTGCGCCGGCAGCTTCGCATATTCTGTCCAAAGCACGGCGCTCGGTGAGGCGGGAGTCTTGAGCTCGTGCGCCGCCCAGAATGGAAACAGCACGTTCGCGAGGATATCTGCCGCACGCGATTCACCGATCAGCGCCATCTCCTTTGGTGACGCTTTGGATGCAAGTGTGTAATGGAAATTCCAGAACGGATGTTCGAGCGTCTGGAAGAAGTCGTTCGCCGCGGCGACACTGCTCTTGCCCGACGCTCGTTGGAGACGCGGCCATTCGCGGGCGAGGACCGCAAGCGCGGCCAAACGCCGTTGCGGATGATTTAATGGCCGCGTGCCGCTAAAGTGCCACGCTTTTGCCGGCAAGATCAATCGCTGCAGATCATCGCGATACGGCCACCAGCGATCCCACAGTTGGCGCACATATTCGCGCGCCGATTTCTTGTAGATGTCGAGGTCGGGCGCCTCGAGAAAACCCGCCGCGCCAAAGAGCAACGCCTCGCAATCCCCAATATTTTGGCGCAGCAAGCGCAGCGGCAGACGCTGTGTGAGAAGTGTGAAGGGCAACTTATTTTCCTTGTAGCCGAGCGCGGTTGCGATCTCCTGGAAAAGGATTTGGTCCCGTCCGTGCAGGTCGATCTTGTTGCGGATTCGATTCGCTTTTTGTCGCAAACGGAATTGCGCGGCGGCATCGAGCACACTCCGGACGCGTTCTTCGGGCAGATTCTTCAGCGGCGCCTGACACCGCCCAGGCCGTGCAAGTGGGATGTTGGCATTAAATGCCTCTGGCAATGTCGTTGGATCGATGCAGACCTGCGGCACATTCCGATTAGAGGCTGTGCGCGTGAAAAACGCACGGTCACTTCTTTCCACGAACACGTGAAGCACGGTCGCTTCGAAGGCTGGATTTGTTGCGTGACCATGTGATTCCCAGCTGCGATCGAGCAGATCGATTTCGATGGAACCGTGAATGGCTTCGCCGCCGTTGATCCGAATTGCAGCGTCGCGAAAATCCGGACCGGCTTCACGGTTCCACTCGCCGAACTGGACGATCTCGATCTGATCGCCATTCGTGCTGACAAATTCTCTTCCGAAATCTCCTGCGAACCAACGCGCTTGCAGCTCCAACTCTGATGGAATTCGCGGCGTGACAAACAGCGCGCGCTCATGAACACGAGTCGTGTCGCGCATTTGCGCGTAGCGCCCGACAACGTCGCCATGCAAAGCATGCAGGACAGACTCTGTCACAGTGCTCATGCGGGTGATTATGAAAAGCGCCACGAATAATGTCACGCGCGGCTTTGGAGTACGTCCCGCACTCCACAGCACCGCTGCCTTGGTCGTGAAAGCAACAATTCCGGAGCATTTTAAATGAAACTGTGGCCGCTGTAGCCACGGCCCTGTGGGCCGTCCTTCCGCGGAATCCAAAAGCAGTGCCAAGTGAACCGGCCATAGGCCGGTGACTACAAGATTTCTTAAAATGCTCCAGCAAAACAGTTTTTCGGCGGAATGGCGCAACAACATTGCAAAGAGCCGCTGAGCAGTAAAAAATCGCGCGATGAATCGACCAAAAATTTTTGCAATCGTGATCGGAGCTTTGCTTGCTGCCGTGCCAGTGCGGGGCCAACGCAATGTTGAAGCGATTGTCGCGCAAAATGTTCGATCACTTTTGCCGCAAAACGGCAGAGGCGGCGGCGTTGCAGTAGCGGTGCGCATGAACGGCAACACTCAGTTTTTCAATTACGGCTTCGCTAACCTCGCGAGGAACGAACGAGTAACGGCCGACTCCATCTTCAATCTCGGCTCGGTAGGAAAATTGTTCGCCACTACGACCCTCGCGGAAGCGGTGAAGCGCGGCGAGCTTAGCCTCGATGATCCGGTTTCCAAATATGTCACCGAACTACAGCGTGGCGGTGATGTTCGTCGGATAACTCTCGGAGAGCTCGCGAGTCACACTTCTGGGTTGCCAGACCAGCCGGGGCAATACGAGCGGTGGCATCGAGGCAAATACACCTGGCCAGATTTCGTCAGGTTCCTTAATTCCTGGAAAGCGGACCCGAAGCATGAGCCTGGGAAGCAGTATCTGTATTCGGATACCGCCATGGTTCTCCTGCGGGTTGCCCTGCAACGCCGCTTCAACACACCGTTTGCGCGACTGATGCACCAACGAATAACTGGTCCGCTTGGCATGACCTCGACTGCACTGCCGTTGCCGCGAGATTTGCTTAGTCGTGCCGTGCAAGGGTATAGCCCGGAGGGTCAGCCGATTGGTAATCCGGGTATGGAAGGGGGAGCCTTCCAATGGCCCGGAACCGGCCAAATCTATTCCTCCGCGCGCGACATGGCCACGTTCTTAACCGCGAATATGGGCGAGCTTGCGAATCACGGTCCGATGGAAAACGCCATGACTTTAGCGCAGCAACCGGTATTCACCGTGAGCCCGCGCCTCAGCCTGGGTCTTGCATGGCAGAACGTCAGTAGCGGGAACCTCCGGATCATTGACAAGAACGGCGGCCTAAACAACACCTCGACTTATATCGGGTTCGCTCCGCAGCCGAAGGTAGGCATCGTTATTCTCGTGAATCGCGGCAAGCAGCAGCCCACTCGGAACGGCCGGCAAATCCTGCACGTGCTGTCCCAAGATCAATCACAGCCATCAACCGAAGGCGAACCGGAGCCGGACGGCGATTGACTCTCCGCGTCAATTAGCGTTTTCCGCTGCGGACGGCGTCAACGACTTCGCGGATTGCATCGATCACCAGTTGCGGTTGCTCCTTGTGTATTTCATGGCCGCTATTCGTTTTGGTGACGTGTTTCGCCTTGGGAACAAGTTTCGCGAGTCGTTCCTGCGCTTTCTTCTGTGCGGCATCGGTGACATAGCCGAAGTCCGGCGGGATGTCGGTCGGTAGCTTGCCTGCCGCGATCATTGGCGGAACCTGAGGACCCCAGGGTCGATCTGCAGACAACACCACGAGAGGAATTGAACGCAGAGGCGGAGCGGCACGAATTTGTTTGAAACTGCGATCCACGTCGATCCTTTCAAGAGCTGGGTACTCGGCAATGCTTTCGCGCATATCGCCTTCAATCAGTTTTCGCTGTATCGGCCATTGTTCGCGTGTCTCTGCATCCTGAAGTCCTTCGCTGAGAACGTCAACGAGCACGAGACCAGACACCTCCTTTGGGTAAGTGCTGGCATAAAGCCTAACGATCAAACCGCCATAGGAGTGTCCAACAAGCACGTAAGGTCCAGCTTCGCCAGCCGCGCGCAGCAGGGCGTGCAAATCGGCAACTGCATCCTCCGGTGTCGTCGGCTGAGGGGTGGCGTCGCTGCGGCTTGGCTTCTCACCAACGGGAGTGCCGGGCCGATCGTACGCACACACGCGCGTGAATTTTCCAACTCCAGCGAAAACCGTCGGCTTGGATTTATCAGAAATGTCCCAATCGTCTGCAGAAGCCCTGAGGCCGCCTACTAGCACGACCGTAGGCGATCCCGTGCCGCGACACTTCAGATACATCTTCCGGCCGCCACCGATATCGATCAACCCCGTGGAGTTGCCGGTTTCCGCACCCATCGTCAAGGCGAGTGAGTTGACGAGCGAAACAATAGCGATCAGCAAAACGTCTAAGCGAAATAATCGTTTCATTGACTTGTTAGGCACTCTGCAGGCTTTTCGACATTATTTCACCAGCCCGTTCGTGCCAGACACAAGGAGCAAGTACCGTCCAGCCTTGACGTGTGTACCACGCCCGCTTGTCGAGCGTGAACAGATAAAGAGTCTGAGTTCCTCGCGATCGGGCCGCTTCCTCGACGGCAGCGCAAAGTGCCGCACCGACACCTTGGCGGCGAAATTCCGAGCCGACAAATACTCCGCCCAGCCAGGGCGTCAGGTCTTCGCGCCCTTCAAGATCATGCACGCGAAGGGACGCCGTTCCGAGAAGTTGTCTATTCGCATGCGCAACCCATGCAATCGGCAACTGATCTCGATTCATGTGCGCACGCAGTTTTTTGATGCGTGTCTCAGGTGTCTTTTCGCCAAGTGTGGAACCCCATTGCTCAAACAGCCACTGCGCCAATTGCGGGATGTATTCCGGGTGCTCAATCAGGTAGCTAATCCGAACTCCGCGCATATCGACTCAGTGTTCGCCTAACGAAAAAGCGCGATGACGAAGAAGGCAATACCTATCAGCGCGGTGTTCCAGAAAACAAGCGAACGCAGCAGACCATATCCGGCCGCCGCAGCGAGCAAATATCCCAAGCGGGCCCAGAAATACAGGTGCGCGCCCCACAAGGTGAGTAAGCTGTGATGTTGAGTGACGTGCACCACTAAAACCAGAGCGGCAAAGAAGGGAAAGGTTTCCAAGAAATTGGTTGTTGCCTGGTCCACCCGATTCGCGAGACCGCGTAGATGCGGAACTGGCTCCTCTCGGCTGCTGGCTGTCCAGCGGTAACCATACTGAACGCTAATCAGGTGCGAAGCCGCTATAAGATGAACAAAACCAAGGATGACGCTCGCGACTAAAAGCCAGAGTTCGGTGGTCATAAGGTGCTCATTGCGCCTAACGAGACGGAGGTCAGCCACCGCTGCCGCCAAGAAGAATGCGACGACCGTACGCTTTGCCTTGCAGATTTAACTATAATTACACCCGAATTTTTGTACGGGACGGGATATTCATTTGCACACAGGGCGTTTTCATTGATGGCTCGCCCGCGGGAAGTTGTCACGTTAAAAGGGCATGCGGCGAGCCAAAGCGCATTATTCGTTGATGCGGGTTAAAGCGATACGGAAATGCTCGACTTTCCCATCGACAAATCTACTCTCGGAGAGCGGGAAGCTGTCAGCTTCCCCTACAGAAATCGATCCGGCAATGTCGAACGATGAATTTCCAAAGAAGGAAGTAGAAACGCTGTGGGCTCCGTGGCGGGTGCAATATTTCGAGAAGGAACCGCGCGACCGCGATTTTCTGGCAACCGCGGGGCGCGCGAGTGATGATGCCGAGCATCTGGTAATTACGCGCCGGAAAAATGCTTTCCTGATGATGAACCGGTATCCTTACACCGTTGGACATTTGATGGCGGTGCCGTACCGAAAAGTCGCGGAGCTTTCAGCGTTCGGCGAGAATGAAGTGGTTGAGTTATGGAATTTGGTCGTCCACGCACAAGCGCTCTTGCGCGGCGCTGTAAAGGCGCAGGGATTCAACATCGGTTTGAATCTCGGCGCGTGCGCAGGCGCGGGTGTGCCCGACCATTTGCACATTCACATCGTGCCGCGCTGGAACGGCGACACGAACTTTATGCCGATCATCGGGGGCGCGCGCGTGCTCTCGGACGGTTTGCGCGCCTTGTACGACAAATTGATGGAAGCGCAGGCGAGCATGGCTGCGCCACTTTGAAGCGTTGAAGCGTTGAATGATTGAAGCGTGAATCGATGTGAAGGTGTAAATGAATCACGTGTGTTAGAAATGACGGACGGCGTCTGACACAGACGCCCTACAGTTATGAACAGCTGGGTTGAAGCGCCCCCGCGGAGAAAAGGTCTGGGCTGTTTCGCACGGGGTTGCCTGGTTCTGTTGACATTCGCGATCGTGCTGGCGATTGCTGGTTTGGCCGGATTGGTACTGGGGTCTTCACCGCAATTCCGCCTTGTTCTACGGCAGTTATTGGATGGCCAAAACGCGGTCGCTTGCCCAAGCGCCCACGCCTGTTCCTGAGTTCAACGTTTCGGACCAACAGATTCAACTTGTCCAGGAACGCTGGCAGGATTTCGAACAGAAAACGCGCGCAGCCCAGGCAGCGGAAATTGAATTGAGCGCTGATGATATAAATGCCTTGGCCGCTACCAGCGAGGATGCGCGCGGGAAACTGTTTGTCTCAATCGACGGGAATCAACTCCGCATGCAGGTGAGTGTGCCGATCGGAGAATTTCTCGGCAGGCCAGGTTATTATTTTAATGGCGACGTCACCATTGAATTGAACGGTGTGCAACCGCTGGACAATCCGCGATTCAGCCGAATCACAATTAACGGCGAGCAAATGCCGACTGATTTTCTAGATTGGAAATATCGCTATCGGCGATTGCGCGAGTATCTCGCCGATCAAGCGAACGCGTACGAGATCGGCACGATTGAGATACGCGATGGCAAGGTAATCCTGCGGTCACGCATCGGCTAGTTCTGTGGCGGGCGGCGCTGCTTCGTCGAGATTGTTGCTCCATAGATAGCGTCGAGTTTCAGCGACGATGACGCCATTGAGCGCTATAAGCGAGATGAGATTTGGAATTGCCATCAGGCCGTTTGTCACGTCGGCTAACGACCAGACAGTCGAAAGCGAAAGAACGGAGCCGACCAGTACTCCGATTACCCATAGGCAGCGATAAGGTTTGATCACTTTTGTTCCCAAGAGATATTCAGCAGCTTTTTCGCCGTAGTACGACCATCCTAAAATGGTGGAAAACACAAACGTCAACAGACCCAGTGTGAGAATGATCGGACCCACGACGTGGAAGTCGGCGAATGCGGCTCTTGTGAGCGCCGCGCCCTTGAGGCCTTTAGCCCATTCGCCGGAGTTGACCAGCACGACTCCAGTGATCGCGCAGACAACGACTGTGTCCCAGAACGTTCCGGTGGAAGATACGAGCGCCTGGCGCACCGGATTTTTGGTCTGCGCCGCGGCGGCAACAATCGGTGCGCTGCCGAGGCCGGATTCATTTGAAAAAAGGCCGCGCGCCACACCGTAGCGAATGGCTTCTTTCATCGTTGCGCCGGCAAATCCGCCCAGCATCGCGTGACCGCTGAAGGCGCTTTGAAATATCAACTGTAGTGTCGCAGGGATGCCCGACGCATTCATGATCAGCAGAATAATGCACCCGCCGACGTAGAAGATGGCCATGAACGGTACCAGGAATTCGCAGACCTTCGCGATCGACTTGATTCCACCCAGGATCACGAACGCGGTTAACAGCGCCATCGCAGCGCCTGTAATCCATGGAGCGATGTGAAAGGTTTCGTTTACCATCGAAGAAATGGAATTTGCCTGCACCATGTTTCCGATGCCGAATGCGGAAATCGTTGTCAGAATGGCGAAGATGATTGCGAGCCATTTCTGTTTCATTCCTCGCTCCAAGACATACATCGGACCGCCGGCCATCCGTCCCCTTTCGGTTTTAACCCGATATTTCACCGAGAGAACTGCTTCGGAATATTTCGTGGCGATCCCGAAGACGCCGGTCAGCCACATCCAGAACACCGCGCCCGGACCACCGGCAGCGATTGCGGTGGCGACGCCGACGATATTGCCGGTGCCAATGGTGGCTGCCAACGCAGTCGTTAGGGCGCCGAACTGGCTTACATCGCCTTGTCCTTCATGCGATCTTTGCACGGAAAGTTTGATCGCCTTGCCGATGTATCTCTGGATGAAGCGAAGGCGAAATGTTAAAAAAATGTGCGTGCCGAGCAAAAGAATCAGGAGAGGCGGCCCCCACACCCAATCGCTGAGTTGTCCGACAAACTTTTCGAATTCTTGCATAAGACTCCTTGTTTGAGGCGTAAGAACTACAGAGTCGTGGTAGGGAAGGCGAGAGAGAAAACGGCGTATCGCAAATGTTTCGCGGGAAGTTGTAGGGCGTTTGACTCGTTCGATCCCGCTCCCTCGCGGACTTCCCGTCTATGTCGCTCGCATCCCAGCGGCTCCATTCTGTGAAACGCCAATCGTCGTCGTGGCGTCTGGCACAGACGCCCTACAGTTGATCCGAGCGCAGAGAGCCGATCAATTCGGCTGCATGATCTCGCGCACGAAGACGTTCAGTTGTCCGTCTTCCTGTTTGCGAACCTCGGTGATCTCATAGGGCCGCGTCTCGTCGCGATTGACGACGGCGCCTTGGGGCGGGGGAGTATAGCCACGCGGAAATTCCACAATGATTCGTGTCGATGAACCGCCACCGAAGTGGAGCACTTTGCTTGTTAATGTCGTGCGCGGACGCAACACCGCCTTGTTTGCATCGGCGAAATTCACCACGAACTGGCCTTTCAAGTAAATGCGTTGGCCAGCGACCCCGTGATCGGCCACGTCGTTCAAATCGCCGGTCGCAATCAGCCTTCCGAGCGGCATTTTGCCTGGCGCAAAGGTTTTCCAGCTGCCGCCGCCGGCATTCGAAGCAAGAGCTACGTTGGAAGCAGGAGGTGGAGCAGGTTGAGCAGGAAGAACCGGTATGGGCGTCGCGGCAGCAACTGGAGAACTCTCAGCCATCGATCCAGTTCCAATCTCTGAAGGTTTAGACGCCGGCGTCGGCGTCGCAACAGCAACATTCAACGCGCTTGGAGGAGCAATGGCTGACGCGACGGTGATTGGTGTACCGGCCGGCGCAGATTTGTTCTGAGCGACGACTGCCTGCGCGGGGCTCGCTGCCGGCGGCGGAGATTCGAGCTTTTGCTTTTTGCCTTTTTTCCCCTTCGGCGCTGGCGTCGCTTTAGCGAGTTTATCATTAGTTGCGACAAGTGGTGGAGTGATGGCAAGCGGCGAAACAGGCCTGGCTTGTTCGATGCGCACCAGTTCATTTTTGGCAGGCGGCGGAGTGGCGCTCGCGCCAGGTACGGCGATCGGGCCGCCTTGAGCTACTGCCATTTTCGCACGGTATTCGGCAAGGCGTTGTTCGATAGAAGCGCGTTCCTGCGACTTAAACAACGGCCAACCTCCAACGAGATTGAGACTGAGCGGCGGTTCGAGGCGAAAGGTACCGAGACCGCGTGTAACCGTATAGCTTCCATACAGCAAAGGAACCGTTGTCACCAAAATCCGCCCATCGATCAATCGCTCGGCGTGAATCACCGCAGAAATGTCGTGTGTGCGCTCCAATTTCAGTTGCAATCCGACGGTGAGCGTCTGCTTCATCAGAGGGAGGGCTTCGGGCTTGGCGGGATAAATATGTTCCATTAGCAGCTCACCACTGTCGACGGCAGCGGTCAGCGCTGCCATACCCGTGGTAAATACATCGTCGGGGCGGAGTTCGCGCACTCCGATGATTGTGTACCGGCCTACCACGTACGGAACCAGACCGCGCACCTGCTGAAAGTTGCGAATGTAATTGCGCAACAGCTCAGCGTTCGTTTTCGCGAGCTCGGCCGCGCCCATTCCAACGTAGCGCTCGTAAAGCTCGCTTGCGTTAAGAAATTCGCCTGGCGGCGCAGCTGTCAATTCGAAGCGTTTCGGCTGCTCAATCTTGTGCAGCTTTTGGAGAATTCGATAACTGTCAGGCCGCTCCGGTTGGCTGAAAATGTAAAAACTTCCGAGCCACGCTGCGAGGGTGAACCCCGTCAAAAGTAAGATGGCAACCGTCCACCCGAAATAATTGATGCGCTCCGGCGGACGTGTGTACCACTCGTCGTACGGATCGTACGGTTGAGTGCCATAGTCCATCAGTTCAGCGCAGGACGATTGCCGGTTTCAAGCTTATTGCGCCGCTTCGAAGGATGAACCACATCCGCACGTACGCGACGCGTTTGGATTAACGATTCGAAAACCCGTGCCGGTCAAGCCGCCGGTGAAATCCAGCGTCGCGTCGCGAAGGTAGGAAACGCTCTCGCCGTCAATAAAAAACTGCACGCCACCGCGCTCAACTATTGAATCGCCTTCTTCTCGTTCGCCAAGCGTCATTTCGTAATGCAGACCGGAGCAGCCACCTTTGGCCACTTCTACACGCAAACCTTTTCGCGAGTTTTCCGATCGTTGCGAAAGAAGACTCTGGAGCTGTCGAACAGCGTTGTCCGTGACGTTAATCATCGCGCCAAAAATACGACTACGGGGTATTTAAGTCAAAACGCCGTCGTGGATCACCAAATTTCCACGTCCAACGCTAAAAAAACGCAGTTGCTATCGTGTCATGTTGAGCGGCAGTGAAACACCTCCGATTGATGCCGGACTTGGAAAGACAACGCCAGAGATCCTTCGGTTCACTCAGGATGACAATTGCCTTGTTTGATGTTGAAACTTGAGATTTGTCTGGATCCTGGAGTTTGGTGCTTTGAGCTTCGCCGGACAATCCAGTACACTTAAATCGCATGGGTCGGATCCGATTGCTCTCTGAAACCGTCGCCAGCCAGGTGGCGGCTGGCGAAGTGGTAGAACGCCCAGCGTCGGTGGTAAAGGAACTGGTTGAAAACAGTCTCGACGCCGGCGCGCACAACATCGATATCGCTATTCGTCGCGGTGGAATTTCGCTGGTTCGCGTGATCGACGATGGCTGCGGCATGGGTCGCGATGACGCGCTGCTTTCGCTCGAGCGACATGCGACCAGCAAAATTCGTTCCGCTGCGGACCTTCAGGCTATCGCTACACTGGGGTTTCGCGGCGAAGCCTTGCCTAGTATCGCCAGCGTGTCGCGATTCCGGGTTAGTACACGGGAAGCGGGCGCGATCGCAGGGACAGAAATTGTTGTTAACGGCGGCAAAATCGACGTTGTACGTGATGGCGGTGAAGCCCCAGGCACTCAAGTCGAAGTGCGTTCGCTTTTTTATAACCTGCCAGCACGCAGGAAATTTCTTCGTTCGGAAAATACAGAGAGCCGCAACATTGAACATCAAATTCATTTGCAAGCGATTGGTCATCCTGACATCGGCTTTTCGCTGATGCGCGATGATCGGATCCTGTTCCAGTTACCGGCTACTGCAACGCTTGCCGATCGGATTCGGGATCTATACGGCGTGGAATTGTTGCGGCGCCTGGTTGAAGTAAACGGCGCTGCCTCCCCAAAAATTCAAATCAGTGGTCTTATCGGTCAGGCAGGTCTCAGCCGCCAGAGTCGCAGCCAGCAACTCGTGTTCGTAAACGGCCGTGCGATTGAAAGCACTCTTGTCACCGGAGGCGTCCGCGAAGGCTATCACACTGCTCTGATGAAGGGGCAATATCCTGTTACATTCCTTTTCGTTGAGCTCGATCCCGAGGCTGTCGATGTAAATGTGCATCCGGCGAAACGCGAAGTCCGTTTTCGCGATCCCAATGCTGTGCGCGAAGCCGTGGTTCAATGCATTCAGCAAACACTGGAACACGCCCGGGCTAACTGGCAGGAAAAATTTAGTGCACCAACACAGGCGGCGGCCGCTCAGGTTTCCGCTGTTCCCGATTTAAAGTTGCACTCCCAAATAGCCGCACCCGAGGCAACCCATCGCGAATTGCCGCATCTCGGACCTGTAGCCGCGATCGCTGACCCTGGTTGGGCACCGCCGGGTATTGTAGGGCAGGCGCCTCGCCCGCCAGAACGCGCCTTACACTCGCAGCAGCGCGTTACAAAACCTGCTCAGCAGCAATTCGAGATCATCGGCGTGCTCAGCAAGCTGTATGTGCTGATGGAAAATTCGAACGGTCTTGTCCTGGTGGATCAGCATGCAGCGCACGAGCGAGTCCTGTTCGAAGAATTGCGCCGCAGAATGGAAGAGCAGGGAGTGCCGATGCAAAAGTTGCTTTTGCCGCAAATTTTCGACGTGCCGCCGCGTGACGCCGACTGGATCGAGCAGAATCTGTCGGTCCTGCAAAGAATGGGAATTGGAATCGAGAGTTTCGGCCCGGACACATTCAAGATCGACAGTCTGCCGAGCTTTCTCGATGTATCGGACGCGGCGCAATTCATGCGCAAAGTCATTGACGATCTGAAAAGTGCCAGCAACAACGCTTCAGCGATGCGCTTGGGGGAAGAGATGATCGCGAAAACCGTTTGCCGGCACGCGGTCAAAGCCAACGACCCCTTGCGTTACCCTGAGGTGGAAAAGTTGATACGCGATTTGCTCGGCTGCGATCTGCCTTATTGCTGCCCGCATGGCCGACCAACGATGATCCAGATTTCCCTGGCCGAGCTGGAAAAAAAGTTTGGCCGCAAAGTGTGATGAAGCCATTGTTGCGATTATTTTCGTCTCTGGTGCCACGTGCTTGCCATTTCGGATGCAGGCAGGTTTAATTTGCCGCGGTGAAGAAAATCGAGGCCATCATTAAACCATTCAAAGCCGAGCCAGTGCGAGAAGGCTTGATCGCCGCAGGCGTCGAAGGAATGACTTTGAGCGAGGTAAAAGGATTCGGCCGGCAGAAAGGGCACAGCGAGATTTATCGCGGTACGGAATACACCGTGGATTTTCTTCCAAAGATTAAATTCGAAATCGTGATTTCTGACGAACGCGCTCAGCGCGCGGTCGAAGCAATTCTGGAAAAAGCCAAAACCGGAAAAATCGGCGATGGCAAAATTTTTGTGACTGAAATCGAAGAGGCAGTCCGTATCAGAACCGGCGAACGAGGCGTGGAAGCGCTGTGAGCGCGTCGCGCTCCCGCCTCAATTGTCATGTTGAGCAAAGCGCACATTTCGTTCTATGTCTATTGGCGCTGGATAGATTGATGATCTGAGATTCCTCGCTTCGCTCAGAAGGACAGTGATCGATAAGGTTTAACCCAAAATATGTACGACTACTTACTCTCCGTGTTTCTCGGCATCGTCGAGGGACTGACCGAGTTTCTTCCCGTGAGTTCCACCGCCCATTTGCGCATCTGCGAAGCGCTGCTGCACATCGACCTCCATGATGGGTTTTGGAAAATGTACACGATCGTGATCCAGCTCGGGGCCATTCTCGCTTTGCCGGTTTATTTTTGGGGGCGCATTATGCGGTTTGTTCAGACGTTTCCAAAGGGCGAAAGAGGCAATCGCACCATCTTGACGCATCCATTGAGCCTCACGCTCATTGCGTTTGTAGTGACCGCCATTCCCGCTTGGGCTCTTGCAAAAGTCATCGGCAAGAATCTCGAAAGTCTTTGGGTAATGGCGATGGCGCTGCTGATCGGCGGGATTGTGATGTGGATCGTTGACGCCGTTTTTACCCGGCCACGAACGATGCACATGGAGGAAATGACGCTGCCGCAGGCGGTCTGGATCGGCGCAGCGCAAATTCTATCTGCTGTTTTCCCTGGCACATCGAGATCGATGTCCACGATTGCTGCCGGACAAGTGGCGGGTATGTCGCGTCCGGCTGCGCTTGAGTTTTCGTTTTTTTTATCGATGCCGACGATGGCTGTCGCTGTGGGATACGATTTTCTCAAGAGCGTGATACCGCACCATCACGAAGCGGAGATTGCGCCACTCACAATCACTGCGCATCAATGGGTCGTGATTGCGATTGGATTTATCGTTTCGTTTTTCGTCGCGCTTGCGGTCGTCGCATGGTTCATGAACTGGGTTCGCGCGCGCGGGTTTGTGCCATTCGCGGTTTACCGGATCGTGCTCGGTCTCGGTTTGTTGACCCTATTGATGCGTGGAATGATGTGATCAGCCAATATGGAATCCAATGCCATTCTTCCCGACCTCCAAAGCGCAGTCATTTGCGAGGACGTCCGCTGCGAAGTCAACGGCATGCAAACGTTGGTGGGCGTGCTAAGCGTGATCCCGGCGCCCTCATTACCCATCAACTATTTCCGTCTCTGCATCTGGACCCGCTGGTGCAGCGGCTCCGGCAAATTTCGCCAAAAATCTCGCCTGATAGGCGTGGACGAACAGCAGGTGGTTGCGCAGGCGGAGGTCGAGTTCGTGCTCAAAGAGATGGAAGGCCACGCGACCAATGTCCATTATTTTGGGGGCGTGCAATTTCAACAGTACGGGATGCATCACGTCGAAATATATCTCGAAAACGAATTGCAGTTGCGCTTTCCATTACCGGTGATCCAGGTGCAGCAGCAGCGTACGCCTGGTTAAACGCGATAGCGTCTCATCAACGAAGGGTTGTGAATGGGCTAAATCGTTTATCAGGCGGTGTCATGCTGAAACGATTTTTCCCAGCAATACTCTTCAGTGTGGTTCTCATCGGGAAAGTACAGGCGCAGGAAGTAATCGTTGCCCGCGAGAAAAAATCCGAGGTTCCCACGCACACACCTCAGCGTTCAGAAGAGCTTCCTTCAGAATCCGCGACACCGTCGGCACGCAAATCCAAGTCGCGCCAGAAGAAATCCCCTCCTGCAAGACTCACGCTGGAAGAAATGCGAGCGGCTGGGGCACGCGCTGCGGAAGGACCCAAAGATCAATCTCTTTCGCAATCTACAACGACGCGCGAGCCAGATGTGGTGAGCGCTCCGGTGTCCGATCACCCTGGTGCTGAAACGCACAAGCCCGTAAAAAGAGAAACACCCATTGAGCAAAGGAGGTCGTCTCGGCCCTCCACGTCGCGAGGTGCGAACATCGAAGGGTTGGGCCCGATTCGGCCCACAATGATGGAATCTGGACGAGAGGCATCGACTCCTTCTCCTGCGCCTAGGTAGGGACGCCACTTTACGGCGTCCGGATAGCACAGCGCGCTGTCCCCAGCAACTCGTGGAAGAGCCGGAGCCCAGCTGAAATCGTAAAACCTGTTGCGCGGGGATGCCGCTAACTTATTATCTGTGGGCAAGTCCCGAATGTGTCCCGCACGGATGCATCGGGAAAATTTTTTGCCCATTTTCCATTTCACATGGCAAACACAATTTTGATCGGAATGCAGTGGGGCGACGAGGGCAAAGGCAAAATTATCGACGTGCTTACTGCGAACGCGGACATCGTTGTCCGCAGCCAGGGCGGCAATAATGCCGGGCACACAGTCATTCACCGCGGCGTGAAATATGTGCTGCATTTGATTCCGTCGGGGATCCTGCGGCACCGCAAGGTCTGTGTCATCGGAAACGGCGTGGTTATCGACCCAGTCGCGCTTGTGACCGAGATGGATGGTTTGCGCCGGCTGGGAGTGAAAATCGACAAGAACCTGCTCATCAGCGATTGCGCGCATCTGGTTTTGCCATATCACCGGCTCCTCGACGAGCAGCGAGAGCTGCGCCGCGGCCGTATCGGCACGACCAAGCGGGGAATTGGGCCAGCCTACGGAGACAAGGCGGCACGGACGGGCTTGCGCATGTCGGATCTGATGCAGCCGATTGTGTTCTCAAAAAAATTGCAGGCCAAGATCACTGAGAACAACAGAATTCTTCAGGCGCTCGGTGCGAAGCCAATCAGTTTTCGCGACGTGAACGAAGCCTATCTTGCTGCCAGCGAAAAACTGCGGCCTTATGTAACGAACACGGTGGTTTACCTGCACCGTGCGATGGATCGAGGCAAACAAATCTTGTTCGAAGGCGCGCAGGGAACATTCCTCGATATCGACCACGGCACATATCCGTATGTGACTTCATCAAATACGACTGCTGGCGGCGCGTGCACTGGCACAGGCGTGCCACCGCATCGGATGGATCGTGTCGTCGGCGTGATGAAGGCCTACTCGACGCGAGTAGGGGATGGCGCACTGCCTACGGAGGACGCGCAACTGGCGCAGATGTTTCACAATCTCGGCCGCGAATTCGGTGCGACAACGGGACGCAAACGCCGTTGTGGTTGGTTCGACGCTGTGGCGGCTCGTTACGCGGGCATGATCAACGGCATTGACGAGATCGCCATCACCAACCTCGATGGATTAGATCACGTCGATCCTATTCGCGTTTGTGTTGGTTACCAGCTACTCGGAAAGCGGCTCGATGTTCCGCCATGTGACGCAGCTCAACTCGCGAATTGCGAGCCCGTTTACGAAGAAGTCTCTGGCTGGAACACGTCTATACACACCGCACGCAAATTCTCGCAGCTCCCTTTGGCGGCGAGAAAATATGTCAGATACATCTCCGAGCTCGCCGGGGCAAAGCTCTCCATGTTGAGCGTCGGTCCCACGCGCGGCGAGACGATCATGTTGTGAACTCGTCAACAACTGCTCCGATTTCCGCTGGTAAAGAATGACGAAGCACGAATGTCGAATGACGAAATAAGCACGAATGACGAAGTAGCAACGTCGCCATGCTTCGTCATTTAATCATTCGTCATTCCTTCGAGCTTAGTCATTTGTTATTCGTCATTTCCAACGTTTGCCTCCTGATGCCAAATTCCGGAAGTTAATCGGATGTCTTCGAGCACCAAGACTGTTCCCCGTCACATCGCGATCATCATGGACGGCAACGGTCGTTGGGCGAAGTCGCGCGGACTGTCTCGCATCAAAGGCCACGAAGCAGGCGCTGAGGCAGTTCGAGAATGTGTAGAAGGCTGCGGCGATTTGAAGGTGGAATTCCTCACGCTTTACGCGTTCTCCGCTGAGAATTGGCAACGTCCCAGAACTGAAATTATCGCGCTGATGCGTTTGCTGGAAAAATTTTTAAAGGAAAAAACGCCGGAATTGCTCGAGAAGAATGTGCGCCTTCAGGCCATTGGCCGGTTAACTGATCTGCCCCGGAGCGCGCAGGAACAACTTCACAAAAGCATCGAGCAGACTTCCGGTAACACTGGTCTCATCCTTATCCTGGCGCTCAGCTACGGCGGTCGTCTCGAGATTATCGATGGGATTAAAAGTTTGCTTCGCGCAGTCGAATTGGGGCACATCGACAGAGCAATGATCGATGTGGCGATGTTCAGCAAACATCTTTATACGCGTTACTATCCCGATCCTGATCTTCTCATCCGCACGTCCGGCGAAATGCGGCTCTCCAATTTTTTGCTCTGGCAAACTTCCTACACCGAGATGTACGTCACGCCAAAGCTCTGGCCTGACTTCAAGAAGCAAGATCTCATCGCCGCGGTCGAAGACTTTGGCCGCCGCCAGCGTCGTTACGGAGCGGTGGAGTAGCCGTCGTCATCTGACGTGGTTGTAGAGACGTTCCCTGCGGCGAACGTCTGCCAACTCGGAACGCCGGCATCAACGAGCTCAGCGACAACTGACGGGCTGATCTCTGCTGTTACTGATCGGTTGCAGCGACTCGGGCGTCAGATCTGATGATTCGTACCTGATCACTTACTCTTTAGATCTGTAAGTCCTGTTTATTGGAGTGGGCGACAAGTGTTTCAATTCCCTCCTTTAGATGGCTGATCGTGGCCGCCTGTTGCTCGATTTGACTCGCCTGTTCCTCCATTTTGCGATGTGCTTTTAGGAACTCGTTAAGTAGCATGGCGTTGATGGCGTCGCGGCGGTAGTTAGAAATGTTGCCTTCTCCGTCGCGTACCGCCAGCTCTGGATTCACCTCCGCCACTTCTTCGGCAATTAGGCCAAAGTCGAGCGTCTGCCTGGGATCGATCTCCTTATTGTAGTGGAAGGTGACCGGTTTGAGCGCGTACAGCGCTTCGCTCGCTTCCTCCATCGGTTTGATATCCTGCTTGTAACGGCGCGAGGAAACTCCGTGGCCGAGCCTGCCATCGCTCAGCCTCACCGTCACGCCGTCGATACCCATTACAATCGGCTGGATGAATGTGTTCACGTTGCGGATGTATGTGCTGCCGCTAACTCCAGCCTCACCCGGCACAAATGCACCAATGCAGACGTTGCCGTCCCCGTCGATATTTACTCCTGCTGATTGGCCGATGGCAGTGTTTTCGGCACCACTTACGTTGTTGTAGAGCGCCGAGTTGCCAAATGCGCTGTTCTCTCGTCCGTCGATATTGCTCCAAAGCGCACTCGAGCCGAATGCGCTGTTGGCGAAGCCAATCGTATTGCTGTAGAGCGATTGAGAACCGGTGGCCGTATTCGAGTTGCCAATGTTAACACCGCCGGTGTTGCTAAGGAGCGTTTGATAACCAACGGCTGTGTTATCGCTGGCGTTGGTGTTGTTGAGGAGCGCGCTAACGCCCACAGCGGTGTTTGAAGTGCCGGCGGTGTTGAACAAAAGCGCTGCAGTACCAAGGGCCGTATTTGAGTCTGCGTTGTTCAATAACAGTGTCGCGGCGCCAACACCGGTGTTGTAGCTGCCGGTGCTGTTGGTAAAGAGGGAATACCATCCGGCTGCTGTGTTGGCAGCGCCGCTGGTGAGGTTCTTAAGTGCATTAATACCTTCTGCGGTAGTAAAGTTGGGGTAGCCTCCGTCGGGCGGCGGAGTCACTGCTTGCGTTTGCTGAAAAGATCCGATCCAGAGGATCGTGAAGACGACGTGAAATATTGAAAGGATTGTTTTCATAGCACGATAGTCGAAAAGCCGCGGATGAGTTGTCGAGACTAAAGGATGTTGAGCGAATGTGCTGGATGCCAAAAAGCTGCCCTCGACAGCTCGCGGCCTAAGTCGCTACTCTTCAGACGAAATGAAAAACCAGTATGAGATTTGAAGGTCAAGTTGCCGTCGTTACCGGAGCAGGGCGGGGGATCGGACGCGCCATTGCGTTGCGATTTGCGAATGAAGGCGCGCGCGTTGCCTGCGTTAGCCGGACGGAGGAAAACTCGAAGAAGATCGCGGTTGAGATTAACGGCATCCGCGCCGACGCGGCGAAAGCTTACGCGGTTGATGTCTCGGATCATGCCGCCGTCCAAAAAACCGGCGCTCGGATCCTGGAGGATTTTGGCCGGGCTGACATCCTGGTGAACAACGCAGGTGTGACGCGGGACGCGCTCGCCATGCGGATGTCGGTTGAAGATTGGGACGCAGTCATCAGCACAAACTTGCGCGGGGCGTTCAGTTTTACGCAGACGCTCGTGCGCGCGATGACGAAACAACGCAGTGGACGCATCATCAATATTAGCTCTGTGATCGGTTTGATGGGCAACGCCGGACAGACGAACTACGGCGCGAGTAAGGCTGGGTTGATCGGGTTTACCAAATCACTCGCCCGCGAGCTGGCCAGCCGCGACATCACTGTCAACGCCGTAGCGCCGGGCTTTGTTATCACCGACATGACCTCGGGGCTTTCTGATCAAATCAAGGACACAATCAATAGCAAAATCCCTCTGGGCCGGACCGGCACGCCGGAGGAAATCGCCGGCGCTGTGGCGTTTCTTGCATCCTCAGATGCAGCTTACATCACTGGGCAGGTTCTCTGTGTCGACGGCGGGATTGTGATGTGAGGTACGAGATCCGCTCTAATCGCGTTGCACGATCGTCACGCGGCCTTCCGCTACTAGAACCGCCGCGGCCGAAATGACAAACTCGTAAACCGTGTTTGCGCCTTCGCCGTAAAGACGCGTCGCGGAAATTCGAAGCGGCAAATGAATATAATCTAGTCGTGTTACGTGTAAGCGTCCGTCCCGCAACGCAGCCAGATATCCTGGAGGCGCGACCGTACCGGCAGCGCGCGCCCGCAAACCACCGTGAACAGCCGCAGCTTGCGCACCGTACTCAAACGCATGTACCGCGGACAAACGCCCCTGACGACGTAAAGGGTTTGCCGGATCACGATGCGTATTACTGACGCACGCGATCGATCGTTCGTCCCACTGCACGACTTCATCGACCAGGCACATCAGATCGGAGTGGGGGATCAGCGTCCTAATTTCCGCTTTGTTGATGACAATATAATTCGGCATTGCAGGAGCCCAGCACGATCCGGCGGTGATTGCCCACGAAACAGACGAAAAATACCAAAGACCGGTCTTGTCTATCCGCCAAATTTTTCGTGTCTGTTCATGTGTTTGATGGACTTCTTTTGTTCAGTCCCAGAAGGAATAAAAGTTGAACCAGTTATAAGGCGCCAGACGCGCATAATGCTCCAGCCGCGCGACGTACCGCTGCGTCCACAACTGGATTTCCTCGGCGCGACGCTCCCGATTTAGCACGATCTCCTCCGTGAAATCCTCGAAATAAATATCGTAGCGATTCCCGCCGCGATAGAGGCCGAAGAACAAGATGACCGGGCAACGCATCATAGCAGCAAGTAAAATTGGCCCGGCCGGCAAGGTGGCGGGCGCGCCAAGAAAGTCACACCGCGTGGTCTTGTCGGCGCCAAAAACGCGATCGCCTAACATCCCAACGAAGCAGCCCGCATCCAGACTTTCCCTGGCCCTGATCAATGTATCCGGTCTGTCAGGTGCGATCACGGTGTCGGCAATCCTGGGATTTAAGCCATCAAAAAGCCGGCTGATATTGTGGTTGTGCGCGGTGTCCATTAGTACCTTGAGCGAGAAGCCTCGCTGCATCACACCAAGCGCCCGTAACACCTCGAAACTACCGAGATGAGAACCTAACAAGATGCAGCCTCTGCCGCTTTCATTTAGGCGCTGCAATAGTTCTTTCCCGTGAACTGTGACGCAGAACCGGTCGAATTCTGCGCGCAATAAATAAACGCGATCCAGAATCGTCGCGGCAAAATAATAAAAATGGTGCAACACCTGCCACCAATGGACCGAACTGTCGCGCGCCCGTTTTAGGAACTCGTAAGACGCCCGGCGCGCCGTATGTGCCGTGAGCAGAAAGTAAATTGTGATCGGAAATAACAACAGCCTCGCTACCAGCCGACCGACCCGCTCCGCGATCCAGGCGATCAACCGTACTGAAGCAAGGGTACCCCGTTCCGGCACGTTCACCCAACGATCTGCTTCCGAACGCTTGGGGCTGGCAATTTCCGAAATCATTTTGCGGTGCACGTGTTTTGTCCGCAGATCGCGCCGGTGAAAAAATGCGGATAGATCTTGCGGATTCGTTCGATATCGGGCGCGATCTCCGTGCGTGTGAAACCCGCTCGGGAAAAAGCGCGACGCCACTGTTCGGCAGTAAGAAAGCCTGGGTTCGGACGAATTTCCGGATCTGTTTTCACATCGGTAAAACTGTCCAGAATTTGGAACATGAGTTCGGGATACATCGGCTGGTTATCGTAAGGTCGCACGCATTCGGCGATGACGAGCCAACCGCCCGCAGCAAGTGCTGAGCGCGCTTCGTTCAAACTAAACAGGAGATCCTTCGAGATATGCATGACGTTAACGGCGTACACGAGATCGAATTCTCCTGGGGGAATCCCTTGCACGTTCCAAGGCAAATTGAGATCGACGGTCACTCCATTCCAAGCTGAGGTTGGGATAATGCGCGGCTAATTTGCGTTGATTGGTGCGGCGGAAATACGCGTTGGGTTCAGTAATCACATAGCGCTCAAGTCGCGGCAAAAGATCGCGTTCATCGAGTAGCGTTAGCAAAATCTCTGTGGCGCTGCCCGTGCCCGCCCCGATTTCAAGGATTCGTAACGTTGGTCGAGAGTAAAGGCGATCCGCGGCTGCAATGCCACCGACCCAGTTGTTTACCGCATAAGTCAAATTGTTGTTGTCAAAATAGTTGAGCCACAGCGGGACGCCTTGCGGTCCGAGCAGATGTTGATCCTCGCTTTTTTTGTCGGTCGCAACAGTCCCATAAAGACTTGCAGCGTGGTCTAACAAATCAAGGGTCGCCGCGTTTGCGGGATCAATGTTGAGCGCGAGCGCGCGCAAGTATTTGAGATCAGGTCGCCATGGCGTCTTACGCAAGCGATAGAATTGTGTCCCGCTGTCGCTTTGCATCTCAATACAGCCGGTTCCTACCAGGCGCGTTACGATCCAATGCAAGGGAAGCCTGAAGCGAGGCTGAAAACCTAGAACTGTGCAAAGCTCATCAGCTGACCGCCATGAGCCAAGCTGTTCCAACAGGTTCAACTGACCTAACAAATCAATCGCCAGTTCAATGCTGTAGCGTTCCATCAGCTCGATGCTTTGATACAGCCGCTCGCTGAATATCGCCGGAGGAAATTCTTTGAGACACTCAGCGAGACGCGGGTCGCTCAGGCCGGTTTCAAAGTTTGGCGCGTCAAGCAATGGCGCGTTCATCGAGTCACTCTGCTCCCCAGGCGACTTCAAGTTGACCCTCGACTATTACCCGCTCCTCGGCGCGACAACAAAAATTGACCTCCGCACCGTGCGCATTTTTCAGAAATAGAGAAATCGTGAATGCCTGCTCCGGCTTGAGTGGCGCAAGGAATTTCACCATTGGTATGCCGTTGACCTGGGAGTTCTGCTGCCATTCAGCCAGCGCTGCGATTACTTCGTCGAGAATTACCACCCCGGGCACCAGAGGCGCGTCCGGAAAATGTCCCGGCAAACTTGGGTGTTTCGAGCCGATTATACGGATAGCTTCAAAAGTCATCCGCGAATTGTGTCTCCTGCATCAGATCATGCGACCGAGCGCGCTGCTTGCTTGTGCTGCACACCAGTTGACTGAGTTAAACCAAATCGCTGGCAATATGTCTCGAAGAGACTGAACACTTCTCCGGCGGAGGAACCAAACTGCGATAAATCGTATCGGTGATTGGCGGATTGTCTCTTGGCCTGGCTGGCAACGATTACGCGCATGCGTCGCTCTGCTTCCCGAGACAATGACCAGCCGAAGTACTCGTAGACCTGCCGGACCGCGCGAATCGGTTCGCGACGAATCTCGTCATATCGAACGTCGCAAATGCGGTTGTTTGCCAGACGATCGCGTTCAGGCAAAAATTTTTTCATCGTCTCGGACCAGTAATGAATTGCCTCGCGAGACACCGTTAAAGAATCAACGGCATCGCTGAAAGCGCTGCGAAGGATTGTCACCAGACTCGAGACCGAGGCCATCGAATCGACGGGTGTTCGATGGGTCTGCACGAACAGCGCATCGGGATAAACGGACAGCAACGCTGGCATGGCAAACATGTGCGTAGGCGCTTTCAGGATCCAGCGGGTGGCCGCTTGCCGAAACTGCAACTGTTGAAGAAAACGACGGTGGTATTCGTACGCTGGTCGCAAATCCTGCCGAAAGAACCAGGCGCGGTACGAGGGGACATAATACATCGCATCGAATTGATCGCTCAGAAACGTCGGAGTCATTAGACTTACGCACTCCTGAGGAACTTCAGCGCCGATCGCGTGCACGTAACGGAACGTCGGTACCAGCCAGTTAAAAAAGTTACAGCTTTGCGTCGCTCGCTGGATCCGGCGTTTCTCATGGGCGCCCGTTGGTGGAGAGGGCGATCTCACTTCCCACATCAATGGACATCGATGCTCCGGATCCGCGGAGAGCAGGCGATGCAAAAGGCTGGTGCCGCTGCGAGGCAGCCCCACGATGAAAATCGGTTCACGGATTTCCTGTCGTGAGATGTTCGAATACAGCTGCCGGTCGCGTTGCATTTTCAGACGCGCGCACAAAGTCTCGAGAACATCGGTCTTCAACGCTATTTTCCCGATCAGGTTGAGCCGCGCCTCGTCCTGACACGATTCAAGCAATCGCGATAAGCCTTCGAAGAAATCGCCCCCGCCAAAATCACTGAGGTGGCTGCGTCGTTTTGCAGTCTCGATCAAGTCCGTCGCAACTAGTCGCGCCGATCGAATTCGACTTTTTGCCAGCAGCGCTCCGAACCCATTGAAGAGCCGTGCAGGCAGTTGCGGACGAATTTGCTGAACGGTCGTGGCAGAATAGTTCATTAGGGTTAAGGCATGTAATAAATCGCAGCCGCGATAGATAGGCCTATGGAAACGACCGACGCTGGCAAGTCAAGCAGCGAGTGTGTTTAGCGCCGAAGGCGCGATCTCAAACAGGCGGTAGCGCATCGTCTCAGGCATCCAAATCGCCACCAAAACGGGCGCTGAAAGCGCGATTCAATCGACAAGTCGATTCGAACTGCGCAAAGTGAATCGCGCTTTCGACAAGCATTTTGTTGCGCACGTGGTGTAATCGTTTCATCGTGTTCGCATGCAAAAGGAGAAAGCTACGTTCGGCGCGGGTTGTTTCTGGGGAGTGGAAGAAAGTTTTCGCAACTTAAAAGGTGTTTTGTCGACCAGCGTTGGGTACGCGGGCGGAACACAGGAGAATCCGACGTATCAGGATGTTTGCACCGACAAGACCGGGCACGCCGAGGTCGTGGAGGTGGAGTTCGATCCGTCCCAGGTCAGCTACGATGAACTTCTGGCTGTTTTTTGGTCGAATCATAACCCCACGACACTTAACCGGCAGGGGCCCGATGTTGGCCGGCAGTATCGATCGGTGATTTTTTATCATTCCCCTGAGCAACAAGCCGCCGCTAACGCTTCGAAAGAAAAACTGGAGAAGAGCGGCCGGTTCAATCGGCCAATTGTGACGCAGGTCGAACCCATTCCAACGTTCTGGCCCGCTGAAGAGTATCATCAGCATTATCTGCAGAAACGCGGCCAGGCGCATTGCGCGGTTTGACGCTCTTCTTGTCATTCCGCGGAGCGAAGAATCCCTGATCATTTCTTCGACAACACGCCGAGCAAAAAGCCAAAGATGTTCCGCTTCGCTCAACATGCCAGGTAAGCGTTAGATGCCGGACCCAAACGCCCGAAACACCCATAAAACTGAACCTCACGTCATTCGGACGAACAATTTCGTTGTTGACGCCGCTGCCTTCATTCTGGAGCAGGCGCGCAAATCCATCGCGGAGCGCAGCGAATTTAGAATCGCGCTCTCAGGCGGAAAGACTCCGGCACCGGTTTACGGCCGGATTGCTGTGGAGGCACATAATTTTCCGTGGGATCGGACTCGGTTCACGTTCGGAGACGAGCGTTGCGTGCCGCCGGATGACCCACAAAGCAACTTCAAAATGGCGCGCGAAAATCTTTTCGTGCCTGCTGCCGTTCCTGAGAAATCAATCATGCGTATGCGCGGCGAAATTGATCCACCAATCGCAGCGCACGAGTATCAAGACCAACTGAACGCCATCGCCAAACAACGCGGTGAGCAAATTTATCGACACGATTTGATCCTTCTCGGTCTGGGTGACGATGGCCATACCGCGTCACTGTTCCCGGGAACCGCCGCATTGGACGATACGACGCATTGCGTCGTCGCAAATTTCGTTCCCAAATTGAATGCGTGGCGTTTGACGTTCACATTTCCGTTGATCGATTATTCGCGGCACATTTTGTTTCTCGTCGGCGCGTCGAAAAATCCCGAGCTAATCGCGCGTGTGCTCGCAAACGAACGGCAATTTCCCGCCGCGCGAGTGAATCCTACCGCAGGCGAAGTGACATGGATAATTGCGGAATCGTAGCGCACGATTGGGTAGCGCACGCGCCCTCGCATGCTGCGATTGGCGCCCCCGCCAATCGCCGGGACTACGCAAAGTTGGGCAAACACACTGCAACTGGAGGGGTTTTCGGCGAGGCGCCGAAATTTGCACACGAGGCGCGTGCGCTCCCCAGAGAATGCCGCTCATGAAACTCTGATGCGCACGATTATCGTTACAGGTTCTGCTGGATTGATAGGCTCGGAAACCGTGCGGCGTTTCGCGAGAGACGGCGCACACGTCCTTGGCATCGACAACGACATGCGCGCAAAGTTTTTTGGCGCCGAAGCTTCGACGAAAAAAACGCGCGACGATTTGATCGCGAACATTGGCGATTACGAACATCGCGACATGGATATTCGCGACGCGACAGCGGTCATGGATTTGTTCAAACAGCATCGCGGCAAGATTCACGCCATCGTGCACACCGCATCGCAACCGTCACACGACTGGGCTGCGCGCGATCCGCAGACGGATTTCACGGTGAACGCCAATGGCACACTGAATCTGCTTGAAGCTGCGCGAATGTTTTCTCCCGAAGCGCCGTTTATCTTTACGTCGACAAACAAAGTTTATGGCGACACGCCTAACAGTTTGCCGCTGCGCGAACTCGAGAAACGCTGGGAAATCGAGCCCGGCCACGAATACGAGTCTGGTATTTCAGAGACCATGAGTATCGATTACACCAAGCATTCGCTTTTCGGCGCGTCGAAAGTTGCAGCGGACGTTTTGGTCCAGGAATACGGGAGATATTTCGGAATGCCCACAGTCTCGTTCCGTGGCGGCTGTCTCACCGGACCGGCGCACGCCGGCACCGAACTGCACGGTTTTCTCTCTTACCTGATGATCTGTGCCGTAAGCGGTCGACCGTACCGGGTTTTCGGGTACAAAGGCAAACAGGTCCGCGACAACATCCACAGCTTCGATTTGGTGGAAGCCTTTGCGGAATTCATCCGCGCCCCGCGAGCTGGCGAGGTCTACAACATCGGTGGCAGCAGGCACAGCAACTGTTCCATGCTCGAAGCCATCGAAATGTGCGAGCAGATCAGCGGCAAAAGATTAAACTGGAGCTACGAGGAAACTAATCGCATCGGCGACCACATCTGGTGGATCAGCGACGTGCGAAAGTTTCAGGCGCATTATCCGAACTGGAAATTTCGCTACGGGATGGGCGATATCCTCGAAGAAATTCACGCCGCAGTTTGCAGAATGATTTGGTCCGCAGATTGCGCAGATTTACACAGATTTTCCGTTTGTTTGTCATCCGCGCGCGAAGTCGAGGGATCTCTCGAATCCCTCTCGCTGTATCCCTGGTCAAGCCGCCGTAAATCGGATCGAGAGCTGCGACGGATGCGAAGGAACGTTCAGTCTTTTCAACTCTTCAATGTTTTTAGCAGGAACTAATACTCTTCACCTTCGTCCTCTTTCGGTGGCACCACGCGATCCTCAATCCCGTATGCATGAAGCATCGCCGCGGCGAGATAGAAGAAGAAAAGGCCCAATCCCCAGCCGGCAGAGGCGAACGCAGCAAGGAAAACAAAAATGCCCACCGGGATTGCGCCAAGCATCCAGAGAAGCCCCGCGAGAATGTGCCCCTTGTAGATGTGTCCCAGACCGGGAACGATACTGAACATCACCGCGACCAGGTCGCTTGCTTTGCCTTCCGCGGTTTCTGTTGCGTCGCGCACCCAATCGCAGCGGTCGCACCGTTCCGCGTCTTTCGGCAGAAGATGCCCGCAATAGGGGCACGGCATTTTATCGCCTGCGACTGGTTCAGGCCGAACGGCTGGCGCATCTGTGTACTCCACCTTCATACTTACCGAAAGTCACAAGCCGCAACGAATTCGTCAAGCAAACAGAATTCAGAATCGGAGGACCACGAATGACGCGGATACGAAGTCTTGTAGGGCGTCTGTGTCAGACGCCTCTGCCTGGCGTTTCACAGAAACGCCCTACAATAACCAGCGAATCTGCACGGTCGGCGATGTGCGATTACTGACTATTTGCTGCTACTCCCGGAGCCGGTCTGCTCATCTCAATTTGGGCGCTCACCTTCTGTAGACCGGCAGTGAGGGAGTCAATTTGCTTTTGCTGCCGCGCGATGGTGGCTTCCTGTTGCTCGTTCTTACGATGCTCTTTTAGGAATTCATTGAGCAGCATCGCGTTCACCTGATCGTACCGTACGCTGTAGGGTTTTCCTTCCTTGTCCCTCACGATCAACTCGGGGCTCACCTTTTCCACCTCTTCGGCTACAAGTCCGAATTGCGATGTGCCTGAAGCATCAACTTCCTTCCTGTAGCGAAATGTAACTGGTTGAAGCGCAAAAAGCAGTTCGCTGGCTTCGCTCATTGGTTTGATCTCCTCTTTAAACCGCTGCGAGGAGACAACGGTGCCGAGTTTACCGTCTGAGTTGACGAGGACCTGAATTCCTCCCGCCGAAGTGGTACCGAAAATATTGCCGATAAAACAGCTCTGGCTAACATTCAGACCGGCCGTGCCGATACAAATGACGTTATCGGCTGTGCTTACGCCACTTCCGGCGAAAGCGCCTAACGCTGTATTACCGATGCCGGTAGTGTTATGTGAGAGCGTTAGGTAACCAACCGCGGTGTTACTGCTACCGGTTGTGCTGTCGAAGAGCACGCCACTCCCGAGGCCCGTGTTGTTGCTGCCAGCTGTGTTGTTAGGAAGCGCCGCGTTACCACTCGCGGTGTTGTCGCTTCCCGTGCTGTTGTTTGAGAGTGCGCCAGTGCCGGTGGCCGTGTTGTTATCAGCAGTCGTGTTGCTCTGAATGTGTTCTTTTGTTTTTTCATTTTAAGTTGTTTTTTCATGGAGTCCGGAGACTACGAAAGATTCACCGGCCTTGTCTAGTAAGGAGCTGATGCGCGGACGACTCTGAGGAGGGAACACATTGAGCCGGTCGGAATCCGTTAGGCAAAGATGCTGGAAAAGAAAAGCGGCGACGGATTACGTTACCCGTCGCCGCTTTAGCGAATTTTAAGATTGACGCGATTGTTACTGTTTATTCACCACCACCCGGCGGGTAGGCTTTCGCAATTCCAACTGGGCGCTCACTTTTTCAATTTGTGCGGACTGGTCTTTTACTGTTGCCACGAGACGCGCAACCGTGGCCTCCAATTCCGCGATCCTGTTTTGCTGTTTTTGGAATTCAATGGTTGTCGCTTGACGTTTGGCGGCCTGCGGAATGCGCATTCTCAGCTTCTGCCCGCTCGCATTGACAAGGTTGGTGCCCAAGTGACCATCGGTGTCGACGTACACGGGAAGCGCAGTACCAGTATTAACGGATCCACCGTAGATGCCGCCGATAAACGTCATTTCGTAATCGGTTCCGCTGGCGGCAATCCCGCCAATGGAAATCACATTGGTATCGCCGGGAAAACCGGGATCGCCGATATAGACATTGTTGCTGACGATAAGTGGATCAGTACCGGCGTTAGCGCCTATCGCGGTATTGTAATCGCCGGTGCTGTTTTGAAGTGCCTGAAAACCAACGCCGGTGTTTGAAGTGCCATCAACGTTATTCATAAGGGCCGCATCGCCGATTGCCGTGTTGGACACGGCAGTGTTATTTCCGCTGGAGTCATTACTAAGGAGCGCGAAAGCCCCAATGGCTGTGTTCCCAAAGGCGCTAATATTTCCAAGAAGCGCACAACGGCCAACAGCGCTGTTCTCGAATCCGTCGATATTGTTGGTAAGCGAAAACGCGCCGACAGCACTGTTCCGGTAGCCGGTATCGTTGTTGACAAGCGAGCCAGCTCCAATGGCCACGCTCTCATAGCCGGTGGTGTTGAGCAACATCGCTGCGGTACCGACTGCGGTATTCGAATCCGCGTTGTTAAGGACCAGCGCTCCGGCGCCAACACCGGTGTTGAAGCTGGCATCAGTATCCGAAAAGAGCGAGCGCCAACCAAGTCCGGTATTTGCCGTACCGCTGGTGAGGTTTTGAAGCGCGTTGCATCCTTCCGCGGTCGTGAAACCGGGATAGCAACCGTCCGGCGTCGGGCTGACTGCTTGCGTTTTGGGCAACAAGGCAAAGCAACCAAGCGTCAGAATTATTGATGTAAATGTGATGTAATGATTTTTCATACGAATGTTTCCTTTCATGTGGTGTCGAAGCTAGTGATTCTGGGAGTGTTGGCGAGTAAAAAATTTGCGGGCCTCAGTTATAGCAGAACTAAAAGCGAGCTGTGGTTATCTCTTTCCGATTTGGGTCGCAGACGTTATCCGTGGCGCGTGCGTATTTTTCTTTGGCTCATATTCTCTGCGCAAGCGTTTGGCGCCGCACTTGATCAATACGCGCACCTGGTCGTGAACGATCCGCTCGCGACGTCGCGCGACGGCGTTCGCGTGACTTATCTCGGCACGAACGGTTACCAATTCGAATTTAAAGGACGGGCCCTGCTGGTCGATCCTTACTTCTCGCGTGTTGACCTCTTGAGCGTCGCACTTGGTTCGCGCATTCAACCAAACGCGTTCCGCATCAATGATGGTTTGCGCCATCTCGCGCCAAAAGCGGACGCGATTCTAGTAACGCACGGACATTTCGATCACCTCCTGGATGTTCCGGCTGTAATGGCAAGGACGGGGGCGCGTCTCATAGCATCTGCATCCAGTGTTGAGCTCGCCGAACGCGCCGGCGCTTCATCGGGCGACGCCGTAAAGCCCGGCGACGTGCGGCGAATCGGTCCATGGAAGGTTCACGTGTTATCCGCGACACACGATCGGCTTGTTCGGCAAAGTGCCATTTGATGGGCCGCCTTCGCAGCCACGCCCTTCCCCCAAAGCCCCGGCCAAGGCCAGACCGCCGGGACGCGCTGCCGATTGGATTTGCGGGGAACCGCTGGCGTTCTTGATCGAGGTGAACGGCCAGCGCATTTACATCGACTCTGGAGGCACACCGGCGCAGTTGCCGCCTAACGAGCACGTGGACCTTGCAATTCTGGGCATGGCTTTGCCGGATTCCCGCGCAAGATTGCACGCTGCCCTTGAGCGCCTCCATCCCCGATATATTCTGCCGAGCCACCAGGACGATTTCTTCCGGCCATTGACCGCCGGATTTCAATTCGGATTACTGACCGATTTTCCTTTTGTGGAACGCGAGTGCGCGCGGCAAAATCGCAGTCGCTTGATTCTGCTGGATTATTTTAAGCCATGGACACTGCCTGCGGCAGTAAATCGCAAACAGAGTGGCCACGGATTACACCGATTTCACAGATTTCCAGATAGAAATAATCAACACATTTCCTGATCCGTGCTATCCGCGTTATCCGTGGTTCAAAAGCTTGGAATTTGATAAGTGAGATTTGCTTGGGATTTGGAACTTGGGATTTGCGCCTTCGCGCGCGACACTGAAATGAAGATCAAAGGAGATCGATCTTGTGGCTATCCGAGTTGAAAGCGGCGCGGCGCGTGCGCATTACGGGCTCTTGCTCACGGCCTTGGCGCCGCTGATCCCGCAAATTCTCGGGAGCGCATTCAACATTTGGTACAACGCGACGGTTATCGACCCAATGTTCACGCCGGCGTTGCGACAACGTTTCTTCGGTACGGTTATTGTTTACAACGCCGTGGTTTATCCCATTGGGGTCTATCTTTGTGGCTGAGAAGAATTTTTTCGTTTCGCGATCTGCTTCACCGACTTCACGCGGAAACCGGCAAGCAGCGACCGCCGCTGGAAGAACTCACGCAGGCGCGTCGCAGGCTGATTCATTTGCCATGGTTTGCAGCGGCGGTTTGCGGCGTCGCCTGGTTTCTGTGCATACCGGTCTTTATTGGCGCGCTGCTTCAAGTGCAAAATCCGTTGGATCCGCGCCTGGTCTGGCATCTGCCGATTTCGTTCTGCGTGTCGGGTTTCATCTCGGCCACGCATTCCTTCTTCCTGGTCGAGCTCGCCAGCCAGTGGGGATTGTTTCCGATTTTCTTCCGTGACGAACGCGCCGATCGCACGCCGAACATCTTTACCCTATCACTGCGCGGCCGCGGAATCGTCTGGGCAGTGTCGGCCTCAATTTGTCCGATCGCGTCGCTTTTGTTGCTGGTTTTGGCGCCGCGTTCACCAGCAACGAACGCGGCATGGCTCGCCGTTTTCGTAGGCGTGATCGGAATCGCGTTCGGAATTTTCACGGCGCTGATGATGAGCCGGCTCGTTGCGAAACCTATCGATGAACTGCGCAGCGCAGCCGACGCGGTTGCGCGTGGAGATTTGACCGTCGATCTCAGTCGTGCGGGCGCCCGGCGCGCGGACGAATTTGGGAGATTGCTATGTGAATTCGATCAGATGGTTCGTGAACTCAGGGACAAGGAGAAATTGCGTCAAACTTTCGGCCTGCATGTAGGCAGACGCGCAGCGGAACGCATCCTCGCGCGCGACCCGGGATTGAGCGGCATCGAAGAAGAAATCACTGTGATGTTCGTCGATATGCGTTCGTGGACCGCCCGCGCCAGCGTGTCGGCGCCTGCCGAAATCGTTGAAATCATGAATGATTTTTTCCGCGTCAGCGTGCGCGCCGTTGAAGAGGAACATCGCGGGATGGTCAATAAATATTTGGGCGACGGTTTCATGGCGATCTTCGGCGCAGGCGACTCCGGTGCGGATCATGCCTGCGACGCTGTGTCCGCAGGCTGCGAAATATTGCGTTCGGTTAACGGTTTGAATGATGAGCTGGCAGCAAAAAAGCGCGCGCCAATTCAAATTGGAATTGGAATTCATTCCGGCCCGGCGATTGTGGGCAGCGTCGGTTCGCCGCAACGGTTGGAGTTCACTGCGATGGGCAACACGGTGAACGTCGCCTCGCGCATTCAAAGCCTAACGAAGACAGTCGGTCGACCTTTGCTCGTTACCGCAGCCGTGCGCGATCGAGCAGGCGATTCGTTCGAGTTCGAAGAAGTACCGCCGCAGGAAGTCCGCGGGATCGAGGGACGCGTTATGATTTTCGCGATGCGCTGAGGTCCGCATGAAAGCGATGCGAGGACGCACTCGCACGTCAAAGCACTTCTGGGCGAAATTGGTTTTCAACACATTGTAAAGCCGCAACTGTTACGAGAGAATCAAGTCGCCGTTCATGCCTTCCCTTTCCGACATTGTCAGTTATACCGATCGCTTCCTGCGGATTCATGACGTGGGCGATTGGGACAATGCGCTAAACGGCTTGCAGATTGAAAATTCAGGTCGCGTTACGCGAATCGGCGCGGCGGTTGATGTTTCGACACGCGTTTTGACTGAGGCTCGAAAACGTGCCGTCGATTTTTTAATCGTCCATCACGGCTTGTTCTGGCCGGGATTGCGGCCGATAAAAGGCGCTTTGCGCCGGCAACTGCAGGTCGCATTCGAAAACAACATCGCGCTTTACAGCGCACATTTACCTCTCGATATCCATCCCAAAGTCGGTAACAACGCGCAACTGGTCGCCGCGCTCGGACTAAAATCCGCGCAACCATTCCTGGAAGAAAAAGGCCAGCCGGTCGGCTTAAAAGTCCGCGCCTCGTTGTCGCACAGCGAACTCGTTCGCAAATTACAAAAGGTGTTAAATGTTTCGGTGAAACATTTCTGTTTCGGTCCGAAACAGACCCGCGTGATAGGGGTTGTGAGCGGAGCTGCGGGCTCAGAGATTTACCGTGTCGCCGACGAAGGAATCGACACATTCATTACCGGTGAAGCGCCGCATTGGGCTGCAGTTGCCGCCGAAGACGTCGGCGTGAATCTTCTACTGGGTGGACATTATGCGACCGAGGTTTTCGGCGTGAAAGCGCTCGCAGCGCATTTGTCCAAGCGATTAGGAATTCCATGGGAATTCATCGATTGTCCAACTGGGTTGTGACCGCAATTAATCCGCGAACGAAGCCGGTCATTAACAGAAGAGGCAGGGAAGATTGAATCAGGAAAGCAGGAACGCACGAAATTGGGTTTGATTTCATTTATTTCTTTTTTCCTGATTCGAAGAATTCGTGTCCATTGCCGTTGATTTGTGGGCACAAAAATCCGCGCGACGGGCGCGCTCCCCCAGCAGAAGGCGGCAGCCTCGCGACGGACGTAATCCTTCCTGCGGCACTCAACCCACCGCGAGGTAGGGCGCTTGACCTCAATCGCCTGCTGTCTCTCTCCGGCCTCGAATCAAGGTGGTGTCCTCACACCCGCATCAAATTCCAGCACGCTCGGCCTAAAAATGCGCCACCCGGCCTTAGAATGAATCTATCCTACTTCGATGTTTAAGGATATTAATTACTTATTCCGCAAAACGCCTCACTGCTCTAAATACTTACGGCTTTAAAGGTAAGCACGGTGAACCTCCCTTGATTACGAACGTTTTCCGCAACTTGGCACGGATACTGATAACAGCGGTGGTGCTGGTCCCCCCAGACGCCAAACATGCGTTCACTGGAAAGACCTGATCTCACATTCGAAGAGACCACTCACACTGACATGAGCGTTCCCAGAAGATCCGCCGCAACGCGGGTCCTGGTGTTGGAAGAGCATCCGTTCCTTCGCGACGGGATGACCGGTTTTCTGAATGCTCAGCCGGAGTTCCAGGTGTGCGGTGAAGCCGACAACATTCGCCATGCACGCAATGAGATCGCGAAATCGAAGCCACAGTTGCTCGTGACAGCTTTGCGTCTCGGCACCGGCGACAGTCTGGAATTCGTTAAGGCGGTCAAAGCTGAGAAACCCGAATTGCTGATCCTCGTCTATTCGGCCTTTGAGGAAGCAATCTTCGCAGAGCGCACCTTGCGCGCCGGCGCAGACGGCTACGTGATGAAAACAGCACCAAAAGAAGAATTCCTCACTGCGGTTCGTGATGTTGTCAGCGGGAAGATTTACGTCAGCCGCGACGTGGCGATGCGCGCGTTTAAAAAATCGCTGGAATCGCGACCAGACCATCGTTCGGCAGCGCCTTCTGCCATAGGCATTGAAAAGCTGTCCGATCGCGAGATGCACATTTTTAACTTGTTAGGCTCGGGACTCGGCAATACTCAAATTGCTCATTCGCTTAGCCTAAGTGTAAAAACGATTGAGAGTCACCGCGAAAATATTAAACGTAAGCTCGACCTGACTTGCAGCCGCGATCTTGTTGCCTGCGCCAAGAAATACGTGGAGGAAACCTTCTTGCCCGCAGCAAAGGGCGCCCTCGCCTTGAGGGCCAAAAAGAAGGTCGTCCGCTTCCCCGCCGCGTAACGAGAGATTTCAATCAGGAACGCAGGAATCGAGCAACGGGATTTCCGAGATAGAAGGTAAAGCTGCGAGGGTAGCAGCGAGCGAGAGGGGGAGACGACCGAGTTTCAAACGTGGGAGAGGGATTTCCGAGATAGAAAGCGTCTGCGTAGCAGGGCTCGTCGGCGCAATGGCCTTCGTGTCCTTGGTGTGAGGTCGGGCTGACGCCCCAGTTACAGAGAATTTTCTTTGCCTACGAAACACACGAAGAGACGCTAAGTTTGGAGGCCAGATCTTTTCCATTCGTTTAATTCGTGTACTTAGTGAGCCCCAACCCTGACTCGTGCCCTTGGATACTTCGCGTGACGTCCCCGTTTCCTGATTTCTTTTTTTCTGATTAAAAGAAATCGTCTGTTGTAGCGTGCGCTGTCCCGAGCGCAGTCATTCCAAGGCCCGATCCGCTGAGGACAGCGGACGCTACAGAGCAGCGTTCCCTTTTTTTGATCGGGAAACGTACCTAGGCAAAAGAGACGTCTAGCAACGAAACGAGCTAATAATTTTGACGGTAGAAAGGCGGCTCTTAAGAGATTTTTTCCCGACGAAATCCTAATCTGTTTACGCCTATTCACATAACCCCCTAGGGGAGTTGACGCCAAATAATCAGGGGATGTCACTACCCGGAAGGCCACGTATTTTTCTTTACAAAGCGTTCAAACCCGATAAAAATCCGCGCCACTTACGACACAGGTATTCCAATCCAGGCAAGCAATTCATTCGAATTTTTGGCGGAAGCGGAATCCTTTTGGAACTTCATTCCGCTATGTCCGGGGTGAACAATGGACGAGAAAAGAATTATTCATTTTTTGAGGACTTCTCTTCGCAGTTTTCGGAGAAGATGTTTAAACGGGAAATTTTTAACAAAAGAGGAATTACCAAGCTGAGCCGAGTCACGGGATTTGCATTTGCGACTCGGCTTCCTGCTGGCAAATGGCCTTCTGTTAGGTTCGCGATCCAACGAACAAATAAAAACTCAAAGTTAGTCGCCATTAACCGATGAGTTGGATCACCGTTGTCTGGTCGATAAACGTGGGTGCATGTTTGACCCTTGCGACGATGTATCTGGCGGTTTGGTTCAGAGATCGCGGGAGTTTCGTGCGTCTGCTATTTTCCTGTATCGCGGCATCTGCTGCCCTCATCGCCGCATACGAGTTGCAGTTAATCCGTGCCGATACGCCTGAGGAATATGGTGCAATCCTACGCTGGCGACCACTGTCGACGTGGGTGCTAGTTCTTTCACTCGTAGCTTTTACGCGGCTTTATCTACACGCGGGACGAACATGGATGGCTTTGAGCGCTTGCGGGCTACAGACCCTGACAGTGGTCGTCAATTTTGCCTTTACTCCGAATCTCGACTACCAGGAAATTACCGCTGTTCAGCAGCTCCCCTGGGGTGGAGAGACGGCTGCGATTCCGCTGGGTACTCCGAGTCCTTGGACCTTACTCAATCAGGCAACTTTGCTGCTGCTCCTTGCCTTTTTCGTTGATGCCACGATTACTGTCTGGCGGCGGGGCGATCGGGAGCGCGCAGTGATCGTCGGCGGCACCACAACCTTCTTCGGCGCGATTGTGGCGGTGCAGTTCGCGTTGGTGATCTTGGGAATCGTCCAGGTCCCGGTTTTCGCCAGCTTCGCATATTTGGGCATCGTGGTCGCGCTTGGTTATCAGTTGTGCAACGACGCGATCCGAGCGGCGGATCTCGCGTCTGAATTGCAGGTCGGCGAAGAGCGCTTCCGCCGGGTGGTCGAAGCAGCCCCCAGTGCAATGATTATGGTAAATCACGAAGGCCAGATCACTTTGGCGAATCTACAAGCCGAGAAAACATTCGGCTACTCGCGCGAGGAACTTCTTGGCCGTCCGATTGATATGCTTGTTCCCGAGCGACTCCTGTCTCGACTACCGGGACTTTCGGCACGATTACTTTTGCCATCCCCAAGCTCGCCCGATGGGCGCAGAGCGGCGGGAACTCTTTGGGCAGCGCAAAGACGGAAGCGAGGTACCGGTCGAAATCGGGCTTAGTCCCATCCACACATCCAATGGGCCGCTCGTGTTGGCTTCTATTGTTGACATTACTCAGCGGAAGCTGGCCGAGTTAGAGGCAGCGCGTCAGCACCACGACCTGGCGCACCTTGCGCGTGTGAGCACGGTGGGCGAGTTTTCCAGCTCGCTTGCGCATGAGTTAACCCACCCGATCACCGCCATTCTTAGTAACGCTCAGGCAGCCCAGCGATTCCTAGCGCATGATCATGTCGATCTTGATGAGGTACGCGACATCCTTAATGACATTGTAACCCAAGACCAACGGGCCGGCGAAGTCATCCATGGTCTGCGGCTGTTGCTAAAAAAAGGGGAACTTCAAGCGCAGTGCGACGATGTCGATCTAAACGAAGTGATACGGGATGTCGTGAAACTAATGCGTAGCGATTTCATCAACCGAAATGTAACCGTGGATACTGACCTCGCGCAGAACTTGCCTGCAGTCACCGGCGACCGGGTCCAGCTTCAACAGGTATTGCTTAACCTGATGCTGAATGGCTGCGATGCGATGGCCGATTGCGACTCTTCAGAGCGCCGACTGCTCATCGCTTCTCAATTGGAGAACGGCGCAGTGCGGGTATCCGTTACCGATCGCGGTGGCGGCATTCCGGAAAACAACATGGAACAAGTCTTCGAGCGTTTCTTCACGACGAAGAAGAAGGGAATGGGACTTGGCCTTTCTGTCTGCCGCACCATCATTGACGCCCACCGTGGAAAAATCTGGGCCACAAATAATGCCGGCAGCGGCGCGACGTTTCATTTTCACGTGCCGATCGTTGGGGTCGGAAAGAGGCACTAACCACCGGCTTGTTATGCCTACTCCTCTCGGTCCCACTGTATTTATCGTGGACGACGATGAACCGGTGCGAAAAGCCGTGTCGCGTTTGCTGCGTTCGGCTGGCATCGCGGTGGCCGTTTTTGCGTCACCCCGGGAATTTCTTGCGCAGTACGAACCAGCCACGCCCGGATGCCTCCTGCTTGATATTACGATGCCTGACGTCGATGGCCTTCAGCTCCAAGCGACGCTAGGCGAGAAAGGCAGCATTCTGCCGATTATATTTCTAACCGGCCATGGTGATGTTTCGAAGAGTGTGCAGGCGATGAAACGTGGCGCGTTTGATTTCCTTTCGAAGCCCGTGAAAGACAAAGATCTGCTCACAGCGGTTCGCGCGCGCTATTGAAAGAGACGCTGTCGCTCTCCTGGAACAGGCCAAACTTTCCGAAATCCGCGCCCGTCTCGACACGCTCACCTCGCGCGAGCGGGAAGTTCTCGAACAGGTTGTCTCCGGCAAGTTGAATAAACAAATTGCCGGTGACCTGGGGATCACTGAAGCGACGGTCAAGATGCATCGCGCCCACGTGATGGCGAAAATGAAGGTGCAATCAGTCGCAGAGTTGGCGCGCTTGACGGAGCGTTGCGGAATCAGAGGAAGTAGTGAGTAGTGAGTAGTGAGTAGTGCGCATCAAAGCTTTTTCACCTTTGCTCTGTTTAGCGCCAAAGGCGCTATTTTCAGTTGAAGTCCGCCACAGGACGGATTCGCCGTGGCGAACGTGGGGCATCGCCCCACGAATTTGATGCCTCACAGGACAAGCGCTGAAAGCGCGATTCATGCAGCCTTTTTGTGCTAAGGCCGAAAGTGAGTCGCGCTTTCAGCCCCGAAAGCTTTCGGGGTTTTCCCAGGTTCGCCACGGCGAATCCGTCCCTGTGGCGGGCTCGCATTGAAATGCGCCTTTGGCGCAACACAATCCTGACGAGGCTCAGCAATCACGGGCACTGCGAAGGGCGGGAAGCGGGAACGCCTACACGTCCAACCGATGGGACAAACTAGCCTAAGTATATAATACTAAGGTATAGTAACCTAAGGTCTAATTGCGCGGACTGCCTCGACTGCTTACCCTCGCGCTGCCTGTGACCAAAACGCATCCGCTCATCGCTGTCGTTGACGATGAAGAACCCGTCCGCACAGCACTGATGCGATTGATGCGTTCCGCCGGCTTGAGCGTGGAGACGTTCGGGTCCGGCCCGGAATTTTTGGACTCGCTCGAGACGCGTGTGCCAGATTGCGTCGTTCTCGATCTGCAGATGCCGCACATGGACGGGTTCAACGTGCAGGCATATCTCGGCCGGAAATGCGCAGCGCTTCCTGTTATCATCGTCACCGGCCACGATTTTCCGAAGGCCCGCGAGCGCGCTATGGCGGGCGGCGCATCAGCTTTCCTTCGTAAACCAGTGCAGGACCACACTCTTCTTAACGCCATTTCCACCGCTACCGAGTGCGCCACCAGATGAGACTTTTTCCCAAGCTTCGCCCCGCCGTCTCCGTCGCACAGACTAGACATGGAAACGGTATGTCGATGAGACCAGCGGTCCGCCGGGCAATGCTCGTTCGTGCCGGTGCCTTGGCTCACTTCTTCCCTTTCCCCCTCGGACATCAACAAGGAGTGGCGGTCTCCCTGGTGTCGCCGAAGCCCGCCGTGGCGAGCGAAGGCGGCAGACCGCCGCTTCTTGATCAACCTCTTTTCAATAATTCCCCCTCCATTCCCCCAATAGTTCCCTCCAGAACCCCCAACTCCCACTAGTTCCCCTGCCAGAGTCCCCCCAGACACCCCCCTAACGAAAAAAGTCTCCCCAGACTCCCCCAACTAAAGAAGCACGCTAACTATGCAAACTACTCCCAAAGCTAATAACATCCTTGGCCACTTTTTCGCGCTGATGCTTGTTAACACAACCCCCTAAGGGAATGTGCGCCAAAACATCAGGGAGCATCCCCTATCTGAAAACGCATATTTTTGCGAACTCCGCCGCGGCATTCTCGGAGTAGAAGGTGGAACGGTTATGACAACGAGACCCGCGGCTACGACCATCAACGCTTCTTTGTTCCACGCGCCCAAGCTCGCCTCGTCTCGACTTTTTCTTACAGGGATCGATCCGCAGTTCGCGCGGCACCGCGGCTGTAACCAAAAGTGTAGCCGCACTCGCGGCCGCCTGGACAATCACGCCTAACGATCCCTGACGAGCACTATCCCCGATTCCCCAACCTCCGTTCTTCCCAGAACACATTCTTCCTTAACCCAATCGGCCCTACCAAACCTCCTGTACCGCGATTTTGTTTTAGCGACGACGGCGTCTTACTCGGTTTGCACATTCACCCTTGCTTTAAGGCGAAGTAATAAGTTCAGAGAGAGTTCAGCCCCAGGAGAAACCAGCGCCGGGAGGAGAAATCCTCCCGGCGCTTTTGTTTTCACTTCCAGCTTGCTCCCTCAAAGCAGCCAGAGATGCCTGGTGGCTATGGATGACACGAACACGTTTATCGCAGAGGACACAAAGGACGGGATACATGGTTTCGCTTGATCCGATGTAACAATGTAAAGATGTAACGCTGTAACGAATCACGCGATGCGAAAGCTCAACAAAGAGCGGCGCCAAGTCGCCGCACTCCAAAGCGCTGCGCGCGAAATTCTCCGTGGCATCCGTGGTCTTCTCCCATGCGGTTCAACTATTAAGTATTTAACGGCGCCGAAGCGATTCGTGTTCATTGAAACTCGCTCGCTGCCGCGCTCGCTCGGCGCTTACCCTTGCGCCTTCACCTTCTATCTAGCTCCTCCCATTCGCTCGATTCGTGTCTATTCGTGGTTAAGATTCGCCGATGGCTGCGGCTGACGACCGGCGAATGAGCACCCGTGCGACGGGTGTGGTCGGCATCGCTATTCTGTCGAGCCGCTTGCTGGGGCTGATTCGCGAGATGGTATTTGCCGGGCTGTTTGGTGCCGGCAGAAATCTTGATGCCTTTCTCATGGCGTTTCGCTTGCCCAATCTGCTGCGCGATCTTTTCGCAGAGGGCGCGCTTTCGACGGCGTTCATCACCACGTTTTCGAAAAAGATCGCAGTCGAAGGCGATCAATCGGCGTGGCGTCTGGGCAACAAGGTCGCCACGCTCACGGCGGTGTTCATGAGCGCGATCACGTTGCTTGGCATCGTGTTCGCGCCGCAACTGGTGGACCTGTTGACGTGGGGAAGTTGGTCGCCCGATAAAACTGAGCTCACGATTTTGCTGACGCGAATCATGTGGCCGTTCATGCTGATGGTCTCGCTCGCAGCCCTGGTGATGGGAATGCTGAACGCGAAATACGTGTTTGGACCGCCGGCCATGGCGTCGAGTTATTTCAATCTCGGCTCAATTATTGGCGGCGTGGTGATCGGTTACTGGATCGATCCGCATTTTGGCTCGCGATCGCTCATGGGCCTGGCGATCGGCACGTTGATCGGCGGGGCCTGGCAATTGATCGGGCAATTTCCGTCGCTGTGGAAAGTCGGCTACAGGTTTCACCCCGATTTTCATTGGCGCGATGAAGGCGTGCGCGCGGTGCTGACATTGATGGGGCCGGCGGTCATCGCGGCGAGCGCGGTGCAGGTGAACGTGCTGATCAACAGCGGATTTGCGGCCAGCCTGGGCAATGGCCCGGTGAGCTGGCTCAACATCGCCTTTCGTCTGATGCAATTGCCGCTTGGAATTTTCGGTGTAGCCATCGGCACCGTGACATTGCCGCTGGTATCGAAGAGCGCCGCGCTTGGGAACACGGCTGAGTTTCGCGGAATACTCGCGCGCGGGATGCGGCTGGCGTTTTTGTTGACGGTTCCGTCGGCGATTGGCCTGGCGATGCTGGCTTCGCCGATCATCAGCGTGATCTATCAGCACGGACGTTTCACTGCTGAGATGACGCGGCAAACTGCTGGCGCGCTGCAATATTACGCGACCGGCCTTGTGGCGTACGCAGCGTTGAAAGTGTTGACGCCGGCGTTTTACGCCATCGGCAAACGCAACACTCCAATGGTAGTAAGCTTTCTCGCAATCGGCGCGAATCTGTTTCTCAACTGGTTGTTCACGTTTCGGCTGGGATGGGGACACCGCGGCCTCGCGTTTTCAACGGGCCTCGTTGCTACCATCAACTTTCTTTTGCTCTACACCCTGATGCGCCGGCACACGCGCCGATTGGAAACGCGCCAGATGCTGATCGCGCTCGGAAAAATTTGTGTCGCCGGTGCGCTGCTGGCGTTGATTTGTTGGGCGGCGAATTACCTCTGGCTCGATGCATGGTCGGATATGCGGTTCTTCCAAAAGCTCGCAATACTGCTCGCGACCATTGCAGTTGCCGGGGCCGGATTCTTCGGTGCGGCATTTGTTCTGCGCATCAGCGAAGTGCAAGACATCATTGATGTGTTCCGGAGGAAAGTCGGCCGGTTATAGAGGCGTTTGTGTCAAACGCCTGAATCGTTCGCGCGGCGCGAGCGCTTGGGCGCTTGGCACAAGCGCCCCTACAACGTACGCTGCGCTCAATGGCTAACCGGCCGCCACGTCTGGACCGGGTATTTCAGTGCTACGACCCGCCGTTGTATTTTGTGACTTTCAACACGTATAAGCGCCAGAAGCTTCTCGATAACGTTAATGTGCAGGACGCATTGGTTCGCTTAAACGAGTATTTATCCAGCACAATTTCGTCCGCGCGGCCGCATTGGCAGCACGGCTTTTTCGACCATCTGATTCGTCACGGTGAAAGCTATGCGAAGAAATGGGAATACGTGCGACAAAATCCAGTACAGGGCAGGCTTAGTTCACCACGCGGATGAATGGTCGTGGCAGGGGGAGATTGTGAGACTCGAAGCTCGATCGGTGTAGAGGCGTTTGTGTCAAACGCCTGGGTGAATTCCCGCAAAGGATGGGCGCTTGGCACAAGCGCCTCTACAACATGCTCGTTCACCCCAGCGCCTGGTGGAGATCTTCGATCAGGTCGTCGGCATTTTCGAGGCCGATGGATACACGCAACAGTCCTGCGGGCGAGGTTGTGCTCGGACCCTCAATGGACGCGCGATGTTCGATCAAACTTTCCACGCCACCCAGGCTCGTAGCGCGAATAAAAATTTTCGTTTTCGCCGCTACCGACATCGCCGCGTCGGAGCCGTCCTTCACTTCAAGCGACAGCATTCCGCCGAATTCCGACATTTGTCCGGCCGCGACTTTGTGCGCTGGGTGCGATCGCAAGCCCGGATAATGCACGCGGGCGATTCTCGGATGTCGTGAGAGGAACTCGGCGACTTTCATTGCGTTCTCTGAGTGCGCGCGCATGCGCCACGGCAAGGTGCGCATCCCGCGCAGGATCAGCCAGCAATCGAAAGGCGAGGGGACCGCGCCGCCCTCGTATTGGATACTGCGGATGCGCTGAAAAAATTCGTCCTCCTTTTTTGCAACGACGATTCCTCCAAGAACATCACAATGGCCGCCAAAATATTTCGTCGTCGAGTGCAGGATTAGATCGGCGCCGAGATCGAATGGTCTTTGCAGCACCGGCGCCCACGTGTTGTCACAAACGAAAATCGCGCCGGCGTCGTGTGCGATTTCAGCGAGTGCGGCAAGATCGACAATTTTCAGCAGCGGATTGGATGGTGTTTCGGCCCATGCCAGTTTTGTATTTGGCCGCAGCGCTTTTTTAACTGCAGCGAGGTCGCTCATATCCACGAAATCTGCTTCCAGTCCCCAGCGGACAAAAATTTCTCGGATCAACCGGGACGTGCCGTAGTACGCATCAATGTGCGCGAGGACATGATCGCCGGGTAATAATGCCTGCAGAATCGACATCGCTGCGCCGGTTCCCGACGCAAAAGCTGCGGCCGCTTCGCCGCCTTCGAGCATGCTCGCGCCGCGCTCAAGCGTTTTGCGATTTGGATTGTCGTTACGCGAGTACATGAACCCCCGCGAGTAAGTCCCGTCGATGTCGCGCTCAAACGTGGTGGACAGATAAATCGGGGCAGCCACTGCCCCGGTTGCCGGATCCACCTCATGTCCTGCGTGAACGGCTACAGTTTCGATTTTCATTTGCGGACATTACCCAGGTTCACGCGCTCTTGTCGATGCTGCGCTGTAGCGTCCGCTGTCCAGAAAGATCGTTTCGGCGCGCTGCCGAAACCAGCACGCGAGCTGGGTGCGCTCCCCAAACGTGCGAATGTAAGCGCAGTCCAAAGTTTCGCAGTTGACGACGCCTCGTGCTCAGCGCAAATAGCAGCTTCCCATGGAAGCCGAATCTTGCGCTGACACAGCAGCACACACGATTTACGACGACGAAGTTTTCCAGATGGCTTGCGAGCAGTTTCGCGTCATCGCCGATTACCTGGACATTGATAAAAGCGATCGCGAATGGGCGACGTACCCCAAACGCGCCGTCGCCGTGACGCTGCCGGTGCACATGGACGACGGGAGCACCAGAGCTTTCCAAGGTTACCGCGTCCAACACCATATTGCGCTGGGACCAACCAAAGGAGGCACGCGGTTCGCCCTTTCGCTTTCCATGGGCGAAACGGCAGCACTGGCGATGTGGATGAGCTGGAAATGCGCGCTGGCGCAGTTGCCTTACGGCGGCGCGAAGGGCGGCGTAGCTGTCGATCCGACGAAACTATCGCGGAGGGAACTCGAGTCCGTGTCGCGCCGTTACATGCAGGAGATGATTCCGTTCGTCGGTCCGCACACCGATATTATGGGCCCGGACATGGGGACCAACGAACAGATTATGGCCTGGTTTATGGACACCTACTCGGTCTACATGGGCTACGCCGTCAACGAGATCGTTACCGGCAAGCCGGTCGCCATTGGCGGGACCGAGGGACGGCGTGAAGCGACGGGTCGCGGCGTCGTGTATCTGGTCGAGCGCGCTATGAACATGTTGAAGATGGATCCGGAAAAATGCACCGCGATCGTGCAAGGATTCGGCAACGTCGGTTCGGTCGCAGCTTTGTCGCTGGCTTACAAGAGCGGCGTCAAAGTTGTCGGGATCAGCGATCACACTGCAGCGATTTACAATCCGAAAGGGATCGACGTTAAAGCAGCCGAGCAACACATGATCAAGAAAGGGAACCTGCGGGCGTTCGCTCAAGATGATCATGTGAACCCTAACGAGTTTCTCACATTGCCATGCGATATTCTTGCTCCGTGCGCCGTTGATCGGGTGATTACCGCGAAAAATGCGGCCCAACTCAAGTGCCGCATCCTTGCCGAAGGTGCGAACGGCCCGACCACGCCCGATGCGGATCTGCTTCTCGACGAGCGCTGGGACGAAGTCTTCGTGATCCCGGACATTCTCTGCAACGCAGGCGGCGTGATCGTGTCATACTTTGAATGGGTGCAAGGTCTGCAGGCGTTTCTGTGGTCGGAGTCAGAAGTAACGGACAAACTTTTCCGCATCCTCGAGCATTCATTTGTGCAAGTAATCAGACGCGCGAAAGAGCACAGAGTGTCGCATCGCACAGCCGCGATGGCGATCGGCGTTGAACGCGTTATAAAGGCCAAACAAGTGCGCGGCCTGTTCCCATGACGTGCGCGAACATCCGCGCCCGTTTTAAACCACTGTAGGGCGTCTGTGCCAGACGCCGTCACGTTGGCGCTTCACAGAAACGCCCTACAATTGCACGCACGGCTACGATGAAGTTTTCGCACACAGAAGAACACCGAGACGGTCGGCATCTCGATGTTCTTACTGACGACGAGGACGGCCTTCGCATCATCGTGTCGCGTCTCGGTGCGGAACTGATCAGCATGTCGCGAATCAATGAAGCCGGCGAGTGGATTGGCTTTCTTTACCGGGACAATGATATGACGCCGCCGGCTGAAGGCTGGGCAAATCACGCCACGGTCATGGGTTATTATCTTCACCGGCTCAAGAACGGCAGCAGTGTGTATCGCGGCCGCGAAATCAAAGGTGGCACCCACGGTTTTCTTCGCGGGAAGACATGGCATCTCGCGCAATGTTTTACTAACGAGAGCGGGGCTTCGCTAAAATATCGGATCGTGCCGGATGATTTTTCACCGATCGAATATCCGCTGAAGGTGAGTGTGGATCTCACCTATCAGCTTGACGCTAACGGCGTGAGTGTGGATTACGAGTTTCGGAACCATGAATCGGAATTGACCGCACACGTGTCGTTCGGATTGCATCCAGGCTTCGCTGCGACTTCGTTCGAGAGCTTTCATCTGCAAATGCCGCGTGGATTGTATCGACGATATTTTTCGCCAGGCAATTATTTATCGGGCGAAACGCGTGAGATTGAATTTAGCGGCGGTGAAATGCCGTTTCCAAGGAACGAATTACCCGGTTCCGTGATTCTCGAACTGGTGGATGTGTCGCGACGACTGTTTTCCTATGTTGATCCACCAAGCGGTCGATGGGTGACTCTGGACCTGACCGGCGTGCCGTACGTGACGTTGTGGTCGGACGGCGGCCCATTTCTCTGCATCGAGCCGTGCTGGGGATTGACCGATCATCACGAGCAGCGTGCATTCGAGAAGAAGCAAGGGATCCAAATGATTCTGCCCGGCGGCGAACTGCGCGCTTCCTTTAGCATGGCGCCGCAATTCGCTTCGTGCGATTAGGCGCTGAACTGATCTTGCAGGGCGTCTGTGTCAGACGCCGAGTGAACTTGGGAAGCACCGCTACAACCGGCATTGCATTTTGGCTGAGACGCTCCCGCTCCAGACCTGTCATCGCATTTTCCACAGTGGCTATCACACCGGCCATCGGGTTGGCGTTTCAGAGAAAGGCCCTACAATTCATCACATCAACAATCGCGTTTTCACCATGCTAACCGCTTCGCTTCGCGCTCTTCTTGAGCAAGCAATTGACTACGCGGGAATGTTCCCGCCCTGTGACCTGCCGCTTGAACCGGCGATGCGGAACCAGGCGACTTATGTGCTTTCTCCCGAAGCATGGATGCTGAACGGATTTGTTCTGCCCATAGGAAAATTCGACGCGGGAACAAAATTTGTTTCACACTTCGATACTTCGCATCCACTCCGTGTTGCAGCGCTCGGACCGAAGACCGCAAACATGGACGCCTTTCTTGACGCCCTGAAGCAGGCGACGGCCGCCATCGGCACATTGTCACTATCCGACGTCAACCTGATTTCGGTTAGCCACCTTGAAATGTTTTTACCGGACGACGTCGATTCTGCTTCTCTCAAAGCAGCGAGTGGGATCGTGGGTCAGTTGCCGGTGTTTTGGGAGGCGCCCCCTGAGAGGGCAGAGCAATCCATTGCAATGATTGCCAGGCACAACTCCGATGAGGCCAGAGCAACATTCGGTTACAAATTGCGAACCGGCGGAGTGACGGCTGATGCATTTCCAACTTCGGCGCAGATCGCAGGTGCGCTAATAACGGCAGCGACACATCAGCTTCCGATCAAGTTTACGGCTGGGCTGCATCATCCGATTCGGCAATTTCGCCACGAAGTGAACACGAAGATGCACGGATTTCTCAATGTGTTGGGAGCCGCAGTCCTTGGGGCGGAGCATCAATGGGACGCCGATCACGCCGTGACGATGCTCGAGGACGAAGATCCTCGCTCGTTTTCCTTCACCGACGATTTCTTCGCGTGGCGCGACTGGAAAATCGATACGCAACGCCTGCAATCCCAACGCAAATTCGCGAAATCTTTCGGCAGTTGCAGTTTTGATGAGCCGCGCGACGATTTGCGCGCGCTCGGTTTCCTGTAAGGTAGGGGCGGTTCACCTGAACCGCCCTGTTAGTAAATAGACATATTTCGGGCCGATTGAGGTCAATCGCCCCTACCATTTATGGCGCTCAAATCGTTCATTGAAGTTTCACCGGATTCGCATTTTCCATTGGAGAATCTTCCATTCGGTGTTTTCCAACCGCGACAAGGCAAACCGCGCATCGGCGTTGCGATTGGAGATTTGATTGTTGATCTCTCTGCACTGGAAGAACTCGGTCATTTTCGCTCGTCGGAATTTCAGAACCCAAACGTCTTCTCTGACGATTCATTGAATTCATTCCTTTCGTTAGGCCGGCCAGCTTGGCGAGGAACGCGCGAAATCCTTCAACATCTTCTCTCGGCGGAGACAGCGACGTTGCGCGATGACATGCGGCTGCGGGAAAGAATTTTTCATGCGCAAAAGGATGTCACGATGAAATTGCCGGCGCATATCGGCAATTACACCGATTTCTATTCGTCGTATCATCACGCCCATAACGTCGGCACGATGTTGCGCGGTCCTGAGAATGCGCTGATGCCCAACTGGAAATGGTTGCCAGTCGCATATCACGGGCGCGCCAGTTCGGTAGTCGTGAGCGGTACCGATGTGCGCCGCCCGAGCGGACAAACCAAGGCGCCGGACGCAGCGGCGCCAATATTCGGCGCGAGCAAGAGCTTCGATTTCGAATTGGAAATGGCGTTTCTCATCGGCCCAGGAAACTCGTTAGGTCAACCAGTGCAGATCGATCGCGCGACCGATCACGTTTTCGGATTGGTCCTCATGAACGACTGGAGCGCGCGCGACATTCAGGCATGGGAATATCAGCCGTTGGGCCCGTTCCTGGCAAAGAACTTCGCGACTAGCATCTCACCATGGGTGGTGACGCTCGACGCGCTCCAAGCATTCCGGAAACCGCTCCCGCCGCAGGATCCCGAGCCGCTCCCGTATTTACGCGCAAAGGACGATTTTACATTCGACATTCAGCTCGAAGCGCGGCTTCAAACGTCAGCGATGAACGAACCGCATGTCCTCACGCGTACGAACTTCCAAAATCTTTACTGGAGTATTTCGCAGCAGCTCGCCCATCACACGATCAACGGCTGCAACCTTGAACCTGGCGATTTACTGGCAAGCGGCACCATCAGCGGGGCGACTGAAGAATCGCGCGGCTGTATGTTGGAGTTGACCTGGCGCGGTGCGAATCCGCTCAAGCTGCCGAATGGCGAAACGCGCAAATGGCTCGAAAACGGCGATCGCCTAACAATCACCGGCTGGTGCCAGGGCGATGGCTACCGCGTTGGTTTCGGCGAAGTGAGCGGACGCATTTTGCCAGCGTCATGAACTCGATGGCGAACGGTGCCCGAATCAGAACCAACATGAGCGGAGTGGGATCGGCCCGCCGCGGCGGGACGGTGGCAGTTGATGGAAATGCCTTACAATTGTTTGGATGAGTGAAGGTAGGGGCGATTGACCTCAATCGCCCAGGCGGTTCGGGTGAACCGCCCCTACCTGCTGCCAGGCTTAACGGCTGGGATGCTGGCGAGATCTGCCGGGAGATTGTCTGCGAGGAACGTCTCGACGTTCATTTCGATCAAGCTCACGAACGGACAGCCGAAGTCCGGTTTGGCTGTACCACTTCGATCGACAATCACGCCCACTGCCGAGACGATGCCGCCATGGACGTGCACGATGTCGATCGTCTCCTGGACGCGACCCCCGCGGGTGACCACGTCTTCGACCACAACAAACCTTTCGTTAGGCAAAATTTGAAAACCACGGCGCAAAACGAGTTTGCCTTCTTCTTTCTCCGCAAAAATGTGGCGCTTGCCTAACGAGCGACCGACCTCCTGGCCGACAATGATTCCGCCAAGAGCCGGGGAGATCACTGCGTCGCAATCAAACTGCCGCACTTTATCTGCAAGCCATCCACACAACTTTGCGGCGATCTCGGTGTGCTGAAGAAGCAGCGCGCATTGGAAATATTCCCGGCTGTGAAGGCCCGAGCGCAAAACGAAGTGGCCGTCCAACAGCGCACCGGTTTTGCGGAAAAGCGCTAGCAGATCTTCGCTCATCTTCTTGTAGGGCGTTTCTGTGAAACGCTACATAGATTGGCGTCTGACACAGACGCCCTACAAATCCGGCCTTTTGTTGTCTTACCCAGATGTATCATATGCGGTTTGGTCGGTCTCTGCTGCGGCGGCGATTACCTCGATTTCTACATTAGCTCCCTTCGGCAACGCGGAAACCTGGACCGTGGACCGGGCCGGCGGATTTTGTTTGAAATACGAGCCGTATACCTCGTTTACCGTTTGAAAATCGCCCAGGTTCGTTAGGAATATCGTTGTCTTTACGATGTGATCGAAAACAAGGCCTTCGGCTCGTAAAAGGGCTGCAATGTTGTCCATCACTCGCCGCGTCTGCGTCGCGATCTCGCCGGAAACAATTTCGCCGGACTTCGGGTCGAGCGGAATTTGGCCGCTGCAAAACAGGAAGCGCCCGCTGCGCATCGCTTGCGAGTAAGGGCCAATTGCCGCCGGCGCTTCGCTGCTGAAAACAGGCTTCTTCATGTGGCCGATTGTAACTGGAAATCTAGAAGGCACAACGATATGACAGATCGACTTGAACCTGGCGTATACCGGAGCCCGCGGCAGAAATGATGGTGCAGGGCAGGCGCGCCGCCTGCCACAAATTCGGCGACCGCAACGCTTGCCCTACAATCACATTGTTGCATAGTGAAAATCCCACGGCGCCACATGATCGCGCCATCACGGCTGGGTAGCTCAGTCGGTAGAGCAGTGGACTGAAAATCCACGTGTCGGCGGTTCGATTCCGCCCCCAGCCATTCTACAAATGAAGTACCGATTGGAGAGAGGCGGGAGAGGAATGGTCGCAACCGTGGGGTAGCTCTGCCGCGCAATGGACCGGCACAATTTTTCCGCGGATCCGCGACTGTCTGCCCGCCACAACAATTTTGGAGATCGCGCCCGGGTTTGGGCGGTGGACGCATTATCTGAAGGACTACTGCAGCGAATTGTTGGCGGTTGATAAATCGAACGAGTGTATTGAAGCGTGCCGGCAGCGGTTTGCCAGTGTCTCGCATGTCCGCTGCTGCCTGAATGATGGGCGCTCCTTGTCGATGGTTCCAGACGGTTCAGTCGATTTTGTTTTCAGCTTCGATTCATTTGTGCATCCGGATCTGGACGTGGTCGAAGAGTACCTGCGTCAACTTCGAACGAAGCTGAAAATCGGCGGGAAAGGTTTCATTCATCATTCGAATTTTGGGGAATACGTTGGTTCGCCGCGCGAACGGCTTCCGGAGGCGCTCGCGAAGCCGCTGATCAAAGCGAAGATTCTCGATTGGGCGCATCATCGAAACCCAGGTATGACCGCCGAATTATTTCGCGCGCTGTCGGCGCGAAACGGGCTCCAATGCCTGAGTCAGGAACTAGTGAACTGGCGAGGAAGACGCTTGATCGATTGCCTTTCGCTGTTCGTCCGCACCGACTCAGTGCCTGAAAATCCTACGAAAGTAATCCGGAACCCGAACTTCATGCGGGAGGCAGCTAGAATTCGCCGTGAGTGGCAAACGCAGCCTTAGTGACCTTGCTGTGAGAACCATCGGTAGCGTCCGCTGTCCGCAGCCGAGAAAGGGCCCATGCGATCCGCGCATCCCTACATCCGCTGAGGAGAGCGCACATTGCAACGCGTGTGACGATTACACTTCGTGAAGCAATCACCGGCGTGTTGGCCGTCGTGCTATGCATCGGTTTGTATCTGCTCTGGCTCTGGCGACCGGATCATCAGGTCCGCCTTCACACAGAACATTTCTTTCGCGCGATCGACGACAGGAATTGGGAGAGTGTTGCCGATTTCATTGGCGAAGACTATCGCGACCAGTGGGACGACGATCGGGCGCGCCTTCTTCAGCGTATGCGAGAGGGTTTTCGGTGGGTGCGCGGCTCAACGATTACTGCGTCCGACGCCGTCGGTACGAGTTGAAACGCCGCGTGCAATATGGATTGGCAAAATCAACATCTATAGCAGCGACGATGGTGTGATGTCGGTTTTGGATGAACGTGTGAACAGATTACCCACGCCTTTCGAGCTGGAGTGGCACCATGTCTCAGGAAAGCCGTGGGATTGGAAGCTCGTGCGCGTGAGTAATCCGGCGTTCCAAATACCGGCTGACGTGAATTAACATCTCATACATGGTCCTGTCATGTTGAGCGGAGCGAAACATCTCTGGCTATTTCCGCTAAGATCGATCCAAAGTGGATCCGAGATTCTTCGCTTCGCTCAGAATGACAAATTTTATTTGCCCTGGACCTGCCGCAACTGGTTTTTAGCCGCATCGACTTCGCGTTGCGTTTGCTGGCAAAGGAGAATTCCGCGGAGCTTATCGCCTTGATAAAATCGGGCGATGAATTTTTTCTTCGAGTACAGTTCCATCAAGATTCACGCGCGTCGGGGTCAGCGTGAAATCGCCCACGAAATCTATCCGCAGATCGAACATCTCCGTCCAAAAATAGGGGACCTGTTCGTAGCGGATGCGCTTCTTGCCGGTCATGTTAGCCCCTGCCACGAGACCTTGTTCTCGCGCGTTTTCCCAGTGGGTCTGACGCCGCATGCCACCCATGATTCTGTCCGGATAAAATGCGAGATCGCCGACGGCGTAAATTCCTTTTTCCTCGGTCTCGAGATACTCGGTCACGGGCGACCCATGTGGCCCCGCTAACGGAGTGTTGCGCACAAGATCGAGATTCGGCTCGGCGCCGCATGCAACAACGGCAAGACCAACCGGGAAACGGTTACCGCTCTTGGTTTGAATGTTGCGCAGGACGGTTTTGCCTTCGAAACCATTGAGGGCTTCTCCCATCGAGAGCACGACGCCGTGCTTCGCAAAGTAATCGGTTAACCACGCGCCGGTTTCAGGATCGACATAGCGATTCAACAAATAACCGTCGCGATGCATCAAGCCCACCTTCATTTTCATCATGCGCAGGCTTGCTGCGGCTTCGCATGCCAGCAAACCACCTCCGACGACCATGATCGTTTTCTCCAGGTTGGCCATTTCGCGCAATGCGAGCGCGTCACGGATCGTTCGCAAATAAATCACGTTGCCAAGATTTGTCCCAGCCATTGCAGGACGTCCTGGACGACTGCCCATCGCCAGACATGCCTTCGTAAATTCGATGCTTTCGCCGTTGGCCAGCACAGCCAGGCGCCGTTCGATGTTGAATTGCGTTAAGACAGTCCCAAAGCGTGCCTCGATCTTGTGCGCCTCGAACCAGCGCTCATCAAACTCCTGGAGTTTCTTGAGATTCGATTGCTTTTCTCGCAAGAAGCTCTTTGAAATGATCCAGCGTTTGTAAGGCGCGAATGCTTCGGCTCCGACCAGGGTGACAGAACCTCGCTTGTCATATTTGCGAATGCCTTCGCATGCACTCGCTCCACCGATACCCGCACCAACTACAAGATAGTCACGCCGAATCATATATCAGAAGATGACCATAATTTCAGCGGAGGTGCGTCGACAAGCGAAATCGTGCGACTGACCGATGATTTAGCGTGGTGTAGGCCGTTCCTTCTTGCCTTGTCGCGCTTTCCTTGGGCACACTACAGTCGCCATGAACGAATCCACCACTCAGCTCAAGGATACGACAGCGAATCCGGCGCCCCTGGGGCTGCTCGGCTTCGGCATGACCACGGTGTTGCTAAACCTCCACAACGCGGGGTTTTACGAACTCAATAGCATGATTTTGGCGATGGGGATGTGCTATGGCGGCGCGGCCCAAATTGTCGCTGGGATCATGGAATGGCGGAAAGGCAACACTTTCGCCACGACCGCCTTTCTTTCATACGGCTTGTTCTGGTTCTCCCTCGTGGTGTTGATTACACTGCCGAAGTTGGGCTGGGCCACCGCTTCCAACGACACCGCGATGGCGGCTTATCTTTTCATGTGGGGTTTGTTCACCGCCGTGATGTTCATTGGCACCTTGCGCTTGCATGTCGCCGGGCAAGTGGTTTTCGGATCGCTGACCATTCTTTTCTTTCTCCTGGCAATTGGCGATTTCATTAATGCGAGCCCTGGTTTCAAACAGTTCACCGGCTACGAAGGAATTTTCTGCGGCTTTTCTGCGATCTACGCCGGTCTCGCGCAGGTGCTCAACGAAGTCTACGGCAAGGTCGTCCTGCCCCTCGGGCCAGTAATGAAGTAGTTGAGAGTTCCATTGAGGTAGGGGCGATTGACCTCAATCGCCTGGGCGGTTCGGGTGAACCGCCCCTACCTCTTCATTATTCTTTCAGCAAACTCGCCGCGAGCTTAAGCGCTGAGTCGCTTTTGCCGCCAAGCATTCGCGCGATTTCTTCCTGGCGCGTCTTGCCTGTAACTTGATGCAGATTGGAAAACGTGCGGCCGCTCGTCACCTCCTTCGTTACGACAAAATGCGACGAGGCGGTTGCGGCGACTTGCGGAAGATGCGTGATGCAGATTACCTGATGATCGCGTCCTAACGTTTGCATCTTCGCACCCACGGCGTGCGCGATTTCGCCGCCGACGTTCGTGTCGATCTCGTCGAACACCAGCAATGGAATTAAATCATGCGCAGCCAGCGCGGATTTGATCGCGAGCATCAGCCGTGAAATTTCGCCGCTCGATGCGATCGCGCGAAGCGGTTTCAACGGTTCGCCTGGATTTGGCGAGAACAGTAATTCCACCGAATCAAATCCGTTCGGCCGCGGCGCGTCGAGCGCGGTGAGTTTTGCTTCGAATTCTGACTGACGAAACCCGAGATCGCGCAGATTGCGGCGAATATTTTCTGAAAGTTGCGGTGCAACCTTCTGGCGGGATTTGCGCAGCGCTTCACCGGTGCGGTTGATTTGCGCACGAACATTTTCGATGTCTTTCGTGAGTCGCTCTAACTCTGCATCACGTCCTTCAATCATCCGCATCCGCTGAGCCGCGCGTTCGCCGAATGCGATCACATCGGCAATTGAACCGCCGTATTTACGCTTCAACGTTTCAAACAGCGAAACGCGTTGCTCGAGTGCGACGAGTTGTTCCGGATCAAGATCGAGCTTCTCCGCGTAAGTTGAAAGTGTGCGCGCTATTTCGGAAAGCTCCACCACAGCAGCGGCGTGCGCCGACGAGAATTGCGCGATCGAGCTATCGATCTTTTCCAATTCTCGAAGCAGCCGTTGCGTTTCGGCGAGCTGTGAGAGAACTGAATCGTCTGCCTCGGAAAGCCTGTTAGCGATCCCGCTGGCGAGCTCAATCAATCGTTTGCTGTTGCTGGCCAGCTTGTAGCGCTGCTCGATGTCTTCTTCTTCGCCGGCGACCAGATTCGCCGACTCGATCTCCGTGATTTGGTGCCGAAGTAAATCCAGCTCCTGTTCGCGCGCGGTTTCCGCCGTGTTGAGCGCGGCATGTTCAGCGAGCAATGTCTGCAATTGCCGATAAAGCTTTCGATATTCCTCGAGCTGTTGTTCGGAACGCGCGAATGAATCGAGCAAACTCAATTGCCTCTCCGGAGAAAGCAATGACTGGTGGTCGTGAGGCCCATGAAGGTCCACGAGATCATCGCCAAGGTTTTTCAACACCGATAATGTTGTTGGCGATCCGTTGATGAACTGGCGATTAGTCCCACTCGAGGAGAAAGTCCGTTTCAGGATCAAATCGTCTGCGCACGGCTCTATGCCCGCTTCGGTAAGGTTTGGATTGAGCTTTTGCAATTCCGCGCCATTAAAGACCGCTTCGACGGTACAAAGATCAGCACCGGTGCGAATCAGCGATTTGTCCGCGCGCTCACCCAGCAAAAGTTTGAGCGCGCCAATGATGATTGATTTCCCGGCGCCTGTTTCTCCCGTGACCGCGACAAACCCCGGCCCGATCTGCCACTCGAGTTCTTCCACGAGCGCGAGATTTCTAATTCGCAATAGTGTGAGAACGGCGGACATCCCGGAGCCTGAACAATCTCATGCGCGCAATCCGCGGTTACAAATCTCACCGGGTGATTCCGCGCTCGCTCTTTTCGATAAATTGAATGAGTTCGGTGATTTCTTCTGTCTGGGGCAGTTCTTTCTGCATGGCCTCGATAGCCTGGCGTCGGTTGTATTTGGAGCGATAAATCAGGCGAAACGCTTCTTTGATCAGCTTAACGCTTTCCGGCGGATAATTTTTCCGCTCCAAACCAATCAGATTGACGCCGCGAATCTCGGCCGGGTTGCCATCGGCAATCATGAAGGGTGGAACATCCTGAACAATTTTCGAACAACCGCCGGTGATGGCGAATCGTCCGATGCGGCAAAATTGATGTACAGCGGTGAGGCCACCCATTACGGCGTGGTCTCCGACCTCAACGTGGCCGGCTAATGTTCCATTATTGGAAAACACGACGTGATCTCCAACAGTGCAATCGTGTCCGATGTGACTGTACGCGAGAAAATTTCCAGAATTACCAACCCGCGTTTTACCTTCGCTGGTCGTGCTGCGATTCACAGTAACGAATTCGCGAAAGGTGTTTTCGTCGCCGATCTCCAGATAGGTCGGTTCGCCGCGATACTTTAAATCTTGTGTTTGCTGGCCAATCGAGCAGTAAGCGTAAAACCTGTTCTTCGCGCCAGCCTTCATCGGTCCGCAAAGCGTGACGTGATGTTGCAGCCAGCAAGCTGGTCCGAGGACCACGTTAGGACCGATGACGCAGTACGGACCGACGTTTGTGCCTGCGCCGATTTCTGCTCCTGGATCAACAATTGCCGTAGGATGAATCTGCGCGTCAGACATAATGACGAATGACCAATGACGAATGACGAATCAATGACGAAACTCGAAGCCTAAATGTTTGCGGCGACAATTGTTTGTCATTCGCCATCCGAAATTCCTTCTTCATTTGTCATTCGTGCTTCGTCATTCCTCTCATTTATCGAGGAACGTGAACATCAGCTCGCCTTCGGAGACGACTGCGTCGTTCACCACGCAGTAGCACTTCGTTTTCGCCATGCGATTGCCACGCGCTCTTGTCAGCTCGGCGTGAATGAAAATCGTGTCGCCTGGAAAAACTGGTTTGCGAAATTTCACCTCATCCGCGCTCATGAAATAGCCGACACGACTCGAAGTCTTCGTTAGTTTGAACAAAAGAATACTGGCCACTTGCGCCATCGCTTCTATTTGCATTACTCCAGGCATGACAGGATGACCGGGGAAATGCCCCTGAAAAAATGGCTCGTTAATCGTGATGGATTTGATGGCCGTAATCTTGTTGTCGCCCTCGAAGCCGATGACCCGGTCAACCATCAAAAAAGGGTAGCGGTGCGGAAGGATCTTCATCACTTCGCCAGTGTCCAGACCGGAATCGCCTATCGGAATGGCACGCGGTGCGCTCATCGCGCTTCTCCGCGTATGTTCGCGAGCGAGCGCGCGAGCCAACTCCGCATTCACGGAATGTCCGGGCTTTACCGCAACAACATGACCGTGGATACGGCGACCGACTAGCGCGAGATCGCCGATAATATCGAGGATTTTGTGCCGTACGAATTCGTCTGGGAAACGCAATGGTTCCTTGCTTAAGACCGCTTCGCCGCGCACGACAATCGCGTTTTCGAGGCTGCCGCCTTTGATCAGATGTTTATCCATGAGCGGCTCAACATCCTCGTAGTAAACAAATGTGCGTGCCGGGGCGATGTCGCGTTCGAAAGCTGCCGGCGTAACCTCCATCGACAAGAATTGCGTGAACTTGTTGTTAGGTCCGGCCTGTGTGCACGAAATGCGAAACTTGTCGTCCGGCAGTAAAACGAGCAGCGCACCCGTTTTCGCTTCCACGTGCATCGGTTCGCGCACATCGAAAAACTTGCGCGGCTCCTCCTGGGCTATTACGCCGGCTTTTTTGATCAGATCGACGTACGGCTGCGCGCTTCCGTCTCCAATTGGCGGCTCGTTTGCGTCCATTTCAACAATGGCATTATCGACGCCCAGTGCCGAGAGCGCGGCCAGCACATGCTCGACTGTGTGAACTCGCACCGAGCCCTCGCCTATCGTCGTGGAGCGCTCGACAGTCTTCAGGTTCTCGATTTTCGCGTCGATTGTCGGTTCATCCTGCAAATCTTTGCGCTTGAATTTGATTCCATGATCCACCGGCGCCGGATGCAGCTTAAGCGTAGCTTTTTCACCCGTGTGCAGTGCGATGCCGGTAAAACCGGCGGGCTTGCCAACTGTTTGCTGAAGCTCGGGAGCGGCCATCGCGCGCTTAAATAACAGAAATTTTGTGTGGTGACCAGCAGTGTCTGGAGAATCACGGGGACCGGCAACTGTTGTTAACTCCGTGCTTCAGCTGGGTGACACATTTCAACGCAATCTTCCGAACCGCTTCAGCGGTTTTCCGATTCGGGTGAAACCGCTAAAGCCGTTCGTCTAACCTCAGTCCGGTTAACACCTCTTGACGAAAGGTGTTAATAAAGCGCCTCACTTCAATTGAAAATCGCCGCAGTCGAACGCCATCAACTGGTCGACGTTTGAGATCCGGTATTGATGCGTTGTCGTGCCGTCATCCTGCCAAATGTCGACGGCGTTCTCACCTTTGGCTACGATCCATGCATGTGTCACATTCGGCGTATCACTGACTTTGAACAAAGGCAGACCGTCGCTGCTTTTCATGTAAGTTCCCTCGCTATTAAATCCGATACCGAGTTCGGCAAGCGGCCTCTTCTCTTTCCGCAAAGGATTGCGGATGAGTCGGATCTTTACCACGTTCGGGTCGCTTTCCGTTGAAGGCGGCGAAGTTGCCCCCAGATCTTCGAGTTTTAGCGGACCGATCACGTAACCGCGCGCGTGATACCGTCCAGAAGGCAAATCCTGATCTCCGTCATCTTTTCCGTCCCATCGTGTCACAAGCGCATCGGGTCCAATCGTGAAGTCGTTCAATTGCGCGTTCTGGTGCAGGACGCGCACCAATTTGCCCGGTTGATCGTAAATCCCAAGGCTGATGGTGCCCTCCATTGGGGGAGGAATGAAACTGATCCGAACGTTTCTGGTGATCGAAGGTGAAGGCGTTTGTTCAGGCGTTGCGGAGGGCGGCACAGATTGGTCTGGCGAAGTCGAAGGAGAAGGAGATTCGCCCGCGATCGGCGACGCAGCGGGAGTAGGCGGTTCCTGGGCTGCGGTGATTGCGACACAAGCAATCCAAAAGACCAGATTGAGAATCTGCAAACGGCAATCAGTGATTCGCGACTTAAGCATAATATCGCCAGTTCACGTTCGGAAAAATGTTATCGCGCCATTCGCAGTCGCGCAGAAATTCTTCATCGAGATTATTTGTGACAAACTGATCGTGCAGACGGTTGAAACGAGCAAGGTGATCGATCGTGCGTTGAGTGGAGTATTCGCGCGCAGTCCCTGTTTTCATTAGAAATGCCCAGTCGCTTGATTGCGCCAGCAAAAGCTCACGGGCGAGTTGTTTGAGTACCCGCTCCGCAGTTTGGGGGGCGGGCGCTTTGGCTTCCAGTCGTGCGGTCGGCAACCGATGCGGTTGCCCTACAACAGCAGAAGTCTGTTTGGCGAGGTCGATCATCCTTTGCGCCGCCGCGTGTAATTGCGGATAAATCCAGGCGTTACTCGGATCGAGCCACATAGCGAGATGGCCGTTCTCGCCCCAAGTGGAAGGAGCGGGTTCAACGATCTGCTGCGTCGGATGCTCGGCCAAATATTTACTCGGCGTTGTGAGGTGAAAATCGCGTTCGGTTGCTGCCCGGCGAATAAATTGCTCAAGGAAAATTGGTCCTTCGAACCACCAGTGCCCAAACAATTCCGCGTCGAACGGAGCGACAATGATCGGTTCGAAACCGAGTTCGCTAATTTCCTGAGTCTGCTCATGGATTTGATTCAGAAAGTGAATTGCATGTTCTGCTGCCGCGTTTTCGGCTGCCGTTCGCTCATACAGCTGTTTCTCTTCGGCGGGTCCAGTGATCCGATGGTATTTTACGCCTGAGAATTTTCTCGTCGCACGCGCGATCGATCCCAAATGTTCGATTGGCAAATCGAAACCAATGTCGCGATAAAAATCGCGGTAAGCCGGATGGCCGGGATAGCCTTCGTGCGCACTCCAGACTTGCTGGCTCGCAGCGGGATCACGCGCGAAGGCAGCTGGGCCCGCTGGTGTATAATACGGAGCGTAAATGGAACAGCATGGGCGCGGGGTTCCAAAGAGCAACCCGTGCGCATCGACAACGAACCAGCGAAGATTCGCTTCCTGTAGCATCGATTCCAAGCCGTGAGCGTAACCACATTCGGGTAACCAGAACCCGGCCGGCTCTTCGCCATAAACTTCAACATAGACGTCGCCGCCGATCAGAACCTGAGCACGCGCAGCGCCAGGTAGTTGCTGCTGAAGGATTGGCAACAAGCCATGTGTTGCCGCGCTAGCGATGATTTCCAGCGCGCCCGTTTGTCGCAGCTCACGAACGCCCGAGAGGAGATCGCATTTCCATTCATCCACAAAATAGCGGCGAGTTTCTGAAAACAGATCCGTATAAAATTCAGCCAGCTCGCGGAGCTGCGGATGTTTGCGATTTCGTTTTTGCTCGCGCGCGGCAAGCTCGATCAAAAGATCCAGGTGTCGGACGTAACGCTCGCATAGCAGCTGGTCCTGAAGCATTGCGCAGAGCGTTGGCGTAATCGACATCGTTAATTTAAAAGGCACATGATCGTCGACGAGTCGCTGCATCATGCGCAGCAGCGGGATGTACGATTCGGTAATCGCCTCAAACAACCACTCTTCCTCGAGGAAATACTCGTGCTCAGGATGACGAACGAAAGGGAGATGAGCGTGTAGAATGAGGGCGAAATAGCCGGGCATTGCGACACTAGAAGCGCGGCAGACGACGAGGCAAGGTGGATCGGCTTCTCCGAAGACGATGTTAATTTAGCGCTGGCGGCGCAATTATTTGCCAACGCGTTCCGACTAGAGCGTCCGGCAAAAGTCCTGGAAGCGATCCAGACCTTTTTTGATCACGTCCAGGCTTGTTGCGTAACTGAATCGAATAGTGCGATCGTCGCCAAAGGCAGCACCGGGCACTACAGCGACATTGGCTTTGCTCAGCAAACGGTCGGCAAAATTCTGAGAGGTGAGTCCGAGCTGGCTGATGTTTACCAAAATATAAAATGCGCCCTGCGGTTTGACGGCGGTGATGTTGGAGATCTTCGAAAGGCGGTCGAACATATAATTACGACGCATGTCGAATTCCTCGCGCATATCGGACAGCGGTTGTTGATCGCCTTTGAGCGCGGCAAGCGCGCCGTATTGCGAAAAGGACGACGGATTCGAGCTGGTATGGCTCTGGATTGAATCAACGGCTCTTGTGACCGCATCAGGCGCGGCGAGATAACCAAGTCGCCAGCCTGTCATCGCGTAAGATTTGCTAAATCCGTTGACGGTGATTGTGAGATCGTACGCTTCCTTTGAGAGGGAGGCGATGCTCACATGTTTCGCGTCATCGTAAAGAAGCTTTTCGTAAATCTCGTCGGACAACACATAAATATCTTCCTCCGCGGCGACGCTGACGATCGCCTCCAATTCGTCACGTGTGTAAACAGAGCCTGTAGGGTTGCCCGGGCTGTTCATGATCAACATTTTGGTGCGCGGCGTCATCGCATTTTCGAAATCTTCAGGCCGCATTTTCCAAGCGTTACGCTCGCTGGTAGGCACGATCACAGGTTCGGCGCCGACTAATCGCACCATGTCGGGGTAGCTCACCCAATACGGTGCCGGGATGACGACTTCATCGCCGGGCTGACAAGTTGCGAGGATCGCATTGTAGCAGGCGTGTTTCGCGCCGTTGCTCACCACGATCTGACCGGCGCGATAATTCAATCCGTTGTCGGCTGCCAACTTATCTGCGATCGCCTGGCGTAATTCCGGGATGCCAGCGTTTGGCGTGTATTTCGTGAAACCCGCTTCCAAAGCCTCGATTGCGGCCCTTTTTATGTGCTCAGGTGTATCAAAATCCGGCTCTCCCGCACCAAAGCCGCACACGTCGATGCCTTCGGCTTTCATGGCCTTCGCCTTGCTATCGATTGAGAGAGTCAACGACGGAGTCAGTTGAGCGGCGCGTTCAGAAATTTCCATGGCAATGATGTCCACAAATGGGAGCGCATACTATTGGCGACGGTAGAAGTTTTCAATCAGAGGTTTGAAATTATTTTCTGCAACTCGAATGATCGCCATTTCGCGTTTCGCGTTCTCGACGGAATCCGATGCATGCGCCGCATTGACCATGATCGTTTGTCCGAATTCCTTTCGAATCGACCCCGGCGGCGCTTTTGCTGGATCAGTGGGCCCGAGCACCTCGCGAATTTTGCGCACGGCGTCCACGCCCTGGTAAACAATGGCAATCGATTTTTCCGTTCCAGGCGCGTCACGTTCGGCTTGATGACATTCGCTGGGCTTTTTGCCGGCCATAAACTCAATGATGCTCTCCCAGTTTTCGCGGCCGCTTTTCGGTCCGAGTTTTTTCTCAAGGACCGGCAGCACAGGCCCGTAAAACTCCTGCGCCTGACTCACGCTCATCTGGTGCACTTTGAAGCCGATGATTGAGAGGCCGGTGCGCGAAAATACTTCGATCACCCCGCCTGGACGCAAATTCGGGAATCGGAAATTGTCCGGCTTAATGAGCACGAGCGTTTTTTCGATTTGCGTACCCGGCGGGAACGGCACGGCGTGATCTACAATTCCGCCATCCGAATCAGAAAAGTCCGCCCACAATTTTAAATCGCGCTCGACTGCAGCCGGTTCGAATTCAGTCACCACTCCCGGTTCGAAGTAAACAACATTTTCCGAATCATCGGTGATGTAATCACCATAGGTGTCACGTATCGTTTCCCCACTGGTGCGCTCGTGCAGGATGTGACCCACGACATGATGAATCTTTTCCGCAGCGTCCGGTCCGCGGAAGATCAGAAATAAAACACGCGCATGTTGACCGTTTTTCTGCCCGGTAAAATTTCTCAGCACGTATTCGCGAATCAGTTGCTGCGTAGCGCGATGACTGGGGTCAGTTTCCGTGACAATCGTGTCGGCATAGCGCTTGGTTAGCTCCGCGCCTGGAGCGAACATTCGGCCTCCGACCAAATCGAGTCCGGTGCGGGAAATCAACCGGCCAACTATGCCGCCGGTGCGCGATTTCCGCATCGAATACGGTGTGACAATGACATAAGCAAGCTGTTCTGATTGCATCGATTTTCACTGTAGCGGCGGTCCATCACCGCCGCAAAAATTTGCCGGCGCGACGATCTGCGGTCGCAGAATGCCGCTCCCGCCCTGCCAGAATGGCGATCCACTTTCCGCGTTGCTTAATGCTAATCACCTCAAGGTGATTCCGCTGCAGTGCATGGAGCAATTCGTCGCGTTGGCTGCGCAAGATGCCTGAGAGAATTAGCCACCCACTGCCGCATAGTTTTGGCAGGATTTCGATAAGCAAATCGCTGTATAAATTTGCGGTAATCACATCCTTCTTCTGCGTTCGGTTCCATTTGAGCACATCGCCTAATTGAAAAGCGGCGCCGCGAATTTTGTTCAGTCGGGCGTTTGATTTGGCTACCGAAATCGCCGCGGCATCGTTGTCGATACCAATGACTTGGCCGGCGCCGAAACATTTCGCCGCCAAAGCAAGAATACCGCTGCCGGTCCCAAGATCGGCGAGCGACCAACCCGAGTTCCAGCAGCGGGTCAGTTGTTCCAAAAAACGAAGCGACATTGCCGTCGTGGAATGCTCACCAGTTCCAAACGCCAACGATCCCGGAATGACAATGTGGGAGCGGCCTTTGTGCCGCGACTGTCGGGAGAGGAAGGTCGGTCCCACATTCGAAATTATCAATCGTTTCCCGATCTTGATTGGCTTCGAATCGGCACGCGCAAATCGCTCCAGCCAATTGCGTGGCAAGGCCTCTACGCGGCCGCCAAATTCCTTGAGCAGCGCAGACGAACCGCTCCGCGAGCGGCATGTAATTTCAAGCTCTAATCGCTTACGTCCGGGTTTGCGTACGATCACGAGCTGGCCGTGAGCGTGCGCTTGAAGGAGGTCTTCGTGCGTTTTAACCCAATGCAGTTCGGCACTTTTGCGCCATAGATACATCGATAGATTCTAGAAAAAGTGTCGATTGACGAATGCGCGTCCCGAGGCCGATTTGAGATATCTTTCAAATGCGACCACGGTTTTTTCGGTAAAAGCAAAATAGGGCAGAAGAGTCCAAGGCCGAAACTTCGTTGCACGTGGAGAGTGACCTTCATTGTGTTGTTTAAGACGCTGTCGCAAATCGCCAGTCGAATCGATATACGGTTGTAGTGGGCGAGAGCGGGACTTCAACAAGCAGACGTAGTACATGACAAGGCTGGCCTGCCAGCCGTAGCTTGGAGCGTTGGGCGCCCGCCTTCGCAAGGCTACGGCGCGCTCGCTCCAGCCTTCGTTTGCGCTCCGCTCCAAGCGAAGGCTGGAGCGGGTGACGAGGCTCGAACTCGCGACGTCCACCTTGGCAAGGTGGTGCTCTACCAACTGAGCTACACCCGCAGTTTTGAGAGGGACAATAATGTCCAGCCCACCGCGCCACGCAACCTTTTAATTGCCTTGGGAAACGCAAAATCGTTGAATCCAAATCCGACGTTTGCTGCATCCTATGATCAAACACTCTATGAAAAAACTATTCCTTCTCTGCCTGTGCTCCCTCGGATTGTACGGCAGCTTGTTTCCGCAGAGTCCGTCCGGAACTCCGATTGTCAGTCCGACAGCACCGACGGCAGCAACGGCCGCGACAGTGGCAACCTCAATAGCGGCGCCAGCATCAACGGTAGCGCCTGGTGCGACGTCTAGTTCCGTTTCAAACGATCTCGCCGACAGAATTCACCGGAAGCTGGAGAAAAGGCTTGGCCACAAGCACGGCATCGTCATCGATGGCGGTGATAAAAATGGCGATGAGGTGGGCGCCAGTAACGATATTCCAACGATGGTGATTCCACTCGTTGCGATTGTTTTCCTGACTATTTTCGGTGCGCCCGTTCTGATCGTGATGCTCATAGGAGTGATCGCGCTTATCGGAAGCCGCATGCGGCAGCGGACGATCCGGATGATGGTCGAGAAAGGGCAGACTGTTCCCGCGGAACTGCTTGCGCCTGAGGTGCGACGTGTGCGCCGGCGCTCGGATGTGCGGCGCGGTGTCGTTTGGACCATGGTGGGCTTCGGTTTGATGATATGGCTGGCAGCGGTCAACGATTGGGAAGGCGGTGCATGGTCATTCGGACTGATTCCGTTCCTGATCGGGCTCGGTTATTTGATTCTATGGAAATTGGAAAACAAAAAGGACATTCCGCCTCCGCCCCCGGCACCGTAAGATTGCGGCTGTGGAGCTCACTGATGCGGACCTCGTTGCGCGAGTTATTACCGATGACGATCAGCACGCCTTCGGTGAACTCGTGCGGCGGCATCAATCGAGCGTGCGCGGTCTTTTGCGCCAACTCACCCGCACGGACATCGCTTTGGCCGATGACCTCTCACAGGAAGCTTTTCTCCGGGCCTACAAAAACATCCGCAGCTTTCGCGGCGAAGCGCGATTTTCCACATGGCTTTATCGAATTGCGTACAATTGCTTTCGCGAGGACGCGCGGCGCCGCAAGGAGTTGGTGGGCGTGGATGAGGAGCAATGGCAGGCAGAACAGGATCCGCAGACTGTCGATCCCGGTTTAAGGCACGATCTTATGCACGCGCTTAGTTTGCTGCCGTTACACGAGCGCAGCGCGATTGTACTTTGCTGCCAAAACGGTCTGTCGCACGATGAAGCCGCGCGTGTCCTTGAGATTCCGCTCGGCACGGTGAAAACGAACGTTCTGCGCGGCCGCGAGAAGTTGAAACGAACACTGGCGGCGTGGGGGCCGAATTGATAAAGTGAATCCAATGATCGACGACGAGACGCTGGACCGACAACTGCGTGAAGCCGTGCCGTACATTAACGATGACGGGTTCACCTCGCGCGTTTTAGCCATGCTGCCGGTAGAGCGGCGCGAGCCGCAATGGCTGCGTGCAATGATTGTCGTTGGCCTGGCATTAATCGGAACCGGAATGGCTTACTTCCTTTCCGGTGGCGGCAGCTTGGTTCGCCAAGGCGTGGTCCAGATGGCGGACTTCCCGATTTGGCTGTTGCTGGTCTTCGCGTTTGGTTGCGGCCTCGTGGTCGGCGCGTTCGCGGTCATCTTCGCCATCCGCAAGACGCCCGAGGTACGCGATTTGACCCGGCTCGATTTTTAAAGCGCCGAGTAATTTTACACTCCGGCCAATTCGCGCGCCTGCTGCACATCGCATTCGATTTGCCGGACGAGGGCATCGATGTTTTCGAATTTCTTCTCCGCCCTCAGATAACGGATGAAGCGCAGCTCAAGATCCCTGCCGTAAACATTGCGATTGAAATCGAGGAGGTAAACTTCGAGAACCCGCTCCGATCTCTCGCTGCTCATGGTGGGGCGATAACCGAGATTCACCACGCCCGGATAGACAACACCATCGATGCTTGCTTCAGCGAAGTAAACGCCGTTCGGCGGAAATTGCTCGCTGTGGGCACTCAGGTTTGCAGTTGGAAATCCGATTTTTTTTCCCAAATCATCGCCATGCACAACTGTTCCCAGGATTGTGTATTCGCGGCCGAGCATGGTCGCGGCTTTTTTTAGATCGCCATCTGCCACCGCACGGCGGATCGTCGTGCTGCTCACAAGTTCGCCATCAACCATCACCGGCGGAATTCCCACGACGTCGAAATCAAACTGCGCACCGAGTTTTTCAAGCAACTGCAGGTTACCTCGGCGATTTCTTCCAAACGACCATTCATGTCCGACGCAAATTTCACGCAGCGGTTTCGAATGCTGAACTAATTGCTGCACGAATTCCTCGGGTTCGGTGGCGGCAAAATGTTTATCGAACGAAATGATGAGCAGATGTCGCACACCAAGCGCGCGGATCAGAGCAATTTTGTGCGGTGTAGCGGTGAGCAAATGGGGCGCTTGGTCAGGCCGCAGTATTTTTTCAGGGTGCGGATCAAAGGTGACTATCACAGGCGTTCCATTCACCGCCCGAGCGTGCTCCGCAGAAGTGGAAATGACTGCCTTATGCCCGAGATGGACTCCGTCGAAGACACCGATGGCCAGAAAAAGCGGCCCTTGCAACCGCGATAATTCGGAGATGGATCGAAGCGTTTCCATCAGGCGAATAACGAATGACGAATGACCAATGACGAAATAATAACGAAGCCCGAATAAACAAGACGCCCTGTGCGTGAAATCATTCGGGGTTCGATATTCCGATTTCCTTTGCCCTTCGACATCCGGATTTCGTCACGCTCGTTAGGCGCCGCGCATCCTGGAGACTTCGGGCAGAGTCAGCATTCGCGTGACAATTTCTCCCGGCGTCGCGTTTTTGAGCTCCTCGACAGTGATCGAATTGGCGACGTCAAAGCGGCCGGATTTCGTCCGGCGAAGCGATTTCAAGTGCGCTCCGCAACCGAGCATTTCGCCGATGTCGTGGACATAGGTGCGGACATAAAAGCCTTTGCTGCATAGCACCGTGAAATCGATTTCGGGCAATGCGACGCGGTCGATTGTGTACCGGTAGACATGCACCAGACGTGGCTCGCGCTCCACGACTTTTCCTTCGCGCGCCAGCTTATACAACGGCACACCGCCGTGTTTTTTTGCGGAGACCATGGGCGGCATCTGATAGAAATCGCCGCGGAATTTTTCGAACGCGGCGCGAATTTGATTTTCATCCAGCGCAGGCACCGGACGTTCCTGAATCACTTGGCCTTCACGGTCCTGTGTGTCCGTCGTTACGCCAAATACGAAGGTGCCCACGTATTCTTTGTCCTCGCTCATGAGTAAATCCTGAACCTTTGTGCCGCGGCCTACAGTAAGGAGAAGCAGCCCCGTGGCGATCGGATCGAGCGTGCCGCAATGGCCAATCTTTTTCGTTCCAATTTGTCGTCGGGCCAGCGCGACAACGTCATGTGACGTCATCCCTTCGGCTTTATCGACGAGCAGAACGCCGTCAGGAGATGCAGGCGCGCTTAATGGCTTCACGAGTTACCTCCAGAACTTTTTCTTCGATTTCCGCCAATGTTCCCTGCACGCGCGCGCCGGCAGCGAGCGTGTGACCGCCTCCGCCAAACTTCTGGCAAATCCCGCATACATCGATGCGTTCGTCTTTGGAACGCATGCTGATGCGCACCTTTCCGTCGGAAAGTTCTTCGAAAAACACAGCGACGATGACGCCGTGAACTGCGCGCAGATGATCGATTAATCCTTCATTATCTTCGGGAATCACACCAAGTTGCGCCGCATTCTTTAAACTGAGGCCGAACGCTGCGATTCGGCCGCATTCGCTAAACCGCATGGTTCGTAATAGCTCGCGTAAAAGTTCGAGCCGGCGTCGAGGGTAGTTCTCGTACAGTTGCTGGCTAATTTTCCCCACGTCGAGTTCGCCATCGCGCACCAACTCGGCGGCAATTTCAAACGTGCGCGCGCTGGTTTTTGGATATTGAAACGAACCGGTATCCGTTGAGATCGCGACGAACAGATTTTCTGCAATATCACGGTCGAAGGGCAGTCCCTGACTCTTGATCAGTCTAAAAATGATTTCTCCCGTTGCCGGCGCGCTTTGATCGATGATCACCAAGTCCCCATAGCCTGGGTTGCTGACATGATGATCGATGTTGATCCAGATTTTTGCGGACTCGACGGCGGCGAGCGTCGTGCCCAAGCGGTTTTGAATTGCGGTGTCGAGCGCGATGGCAACATCGATGTGCTCTGCTGTTGTCGGTGGTTTCGTCAGCAATTCAGCGCGCGGAAGGAATGAATATTTGTCGAGCATCCCGTCCTCGTTCCAGATGCGTACGCTTTTACCAAGCTTCCGGAGCGAGAGGCCAAGCGCGAGCTGGCTGCCAAGCGCATCGCCATCGGGGCGAACATGGCTGAGCACAATGAACCGCTGATGTTCGCGAAGGACGCGGCCAATCTCTTCGAATGTCGTGTTACTCACTCGTCTTGGCCGTCGGGTTTGCCGAGATCGTCCAAAATTTCTAGCACCCGCGCACCGCGTTTGATTGAGTCGTCGAGATGAAAAACAAGATGCGGCGTGTATTTCAACACGACGTGTTGGGAAAGTTCCGCCTGCAATGCCGCCCGATGCGCCTCCAGCTTGTCGATTACACTTTCGCCATTATCGGTGCCGAGAGTGCTCACAAAAACGTGCGCGTTCTTAAGATCGGGCGTGACATCGACAGCATTAATGCTGACCAGAGCGCCCTTGGAAATTAATTTCGCGCGTAATGATGGCGCTTAGTTCGCGTTTCACCAATTCGTTCACGCGCAGTTGCCGATGTTTCATGATTCGTTGTCATCCTGAGGGGAGCGAAGCGGAGTCGAAGGATTCCGTGAAATCAGATTTCGGTTTTGCAACGGGATTCCTCGACTTCGCTCGGAATGACTAACGTCACAATTTCTGGGCGATTTGCTCGAGCTGATATGCACTCGATCACGTCGCCCACCTGATATTCGCTGAAGTCGCCCAGCTTGATTCCGCATTCCAGACCGGAGCGTACTTCTTTCACGTCGTCCTGGAAGCGGCGCAGCGTCGAAACTCCGCCGTCGTAAACCGGTTGGCGCTTTCGCAGAATGCGAGCGCGCGCCGACGCGAGCAATCCGGCCATCGGTGACGAGGCAACCAGCGACGATGCCTCTGCTCAACTGGAAAACCTGTTTAACCTCCGCGTGTCCAATGACGGTTTCGCGCAATTCCGGTTCGAGCAGACCGGCCATGGCGTCTTTCATTTGATCGAGCAGTTCATAAATAATGCTGTAAAGTTTGACCTGCACGCCTTCGCGTTTTGCGGCAGGAACCGCCATGCTCTCGACCTTCACGTTAAAGCCGACGACCACCGCGTCGGATGCGCTCGCCAACAGAATATCGGATTCCGAAATCGGTCCGACTGCTGAGTGAACCATATCCAGATCGACTTTCTTGCTCTCGATCTGTTTCAATGCGTTGACGATTGCTTCGACAGAACCTTGCGTGTCGGCTTTCAGAACGAGCCGAAGACTTTTTTGCCTCCGGCGGTTTCGAGCAAAGTCTCGAGCGTCGCGCGTTGAGGAACGAAAAGTTTGTTAGTGCGTTTTGTCTCAAGTCGCTCGTCGCTGAGTTGCTTCGTGCCGCGCTCGGATTCCATGACCAGGAATTCGTCGCCCGCATTCGGCAGCCCGACGAATCCCGAGAACCTTAACGGGTGTCGAAGGCCCTACTTGCTTGACGGGTTTGCCGCGGTCGTCGAGAAGGGATTTGACCTTTCCGCTGTAGTCGCCGCAGATAAAAGGATCGCCGATTTTTAACGTGCCCATCTGCACGATCACCGTGGCGGTGGGCCCTCGGCCGGCTTCCACTTGGGCTTCAATGACGGTGCCGCGCGGTGTGGCCGTCGGCGAAGCTTTGAGTTCCATCACCTCTGCTTGAAGCGACATCATCTCGAGCAGGTGATCGATTCCAGTGCCCTTAGTCGCCGAGACTGGGCAAATTATCGTTTCTCCTCCCCAATCTTCCGGAGTAAGGCCGCGCTCTTGCAGTTGTTTCTTGAGGCGATCGAGGTTCGCGCCTGGAAGATCTATCTTGTTGGCAGCCACCATGATTTTCACATGCGGGGCGGCCTTGGCATGATTTATCGCTTCGACAGTTTGCGGCATGATGCCGTCATCGGCCGCAACTACCAGCACAACGATGTCGGTGACGTTCGCGCCACGCGCCCGCATAGCGGTGAACGCGGCGTGGCCTGGAGTATCGATAAACGTAATCTTGTGTCCGTTATGATCGACGCTGTACGCGCCGATGTGCTGGGTAATTCCGCCGGCTTCGCCAGCCGCGACGCGCGTCTTTCGAATCGCGTCTAACAAACTCGTTTTGCCGTGGTCGACGTGTCCCATGAACGTGATGATCGGCGCGCGAGGCTTGAGTTCCTCCTTCTTCTCAATCACCGGAGGAGGCGGCGCGACTACGGGCTGTTCGACCTTATGAACACCGCCGCCTTTTTCCCGCCGCTCTTTCTCCAGAATAAACCCGTGATTTTCTGCAATCTTCGCAGCGATATCCGGCTCGATTGTCTGGTTGATGTTGGCAAAAATATTATGCGTCATCAGCTCCGCGATTAGCTGATGCGGTTTCAGTGCGAGCTCGTTTGCGAAATGTTTAACAACTATTGGAGGCTTGATCAGAAGAACCTTCTGCTGCGGCCCGGCTTCAACTTCAGAAGCAATCAATGGTGCTTCGGCAGTTGCTTGCTGTGCCGGCTCAGCGGGCGCCGGTTCCGGTGAGGGCACCTGTGCGGCCGGCGCCTTGGAAGTAGCCTCAAGCGATGCGCGGATACGTGAAATCGGCGGTAGAACGGTGCGCTTTGTTTTTGTCTCGCCCTCCTGAGATTTTTTTGCCGGCCGTTTCCGATCAATCAGCGAGACAGTCTCCGGATGGGGCGCAGCGTGTTCCGGTTGACTCTCCTGCGTCGCGGACGCGGTGGGCTCTGCGGGGGCCGCTGTCCCCTTTTTTGCGAGCTTAGCTTTTGACGTTACGTCGACTGGCTTCTCAGGAGCAGTGGTCTTGCGTCCTGCCGCGCTCGGAGCTGCCTTACGCGTTGCAGTTTTGCTGCTCGTCTTGGTTGCCATTGTTTTTCCTTTAAAATTTCGCTCATGGCTCAAGCGTCCTCGAACGGAGCCATGTTAGTGTACAACTTCCTGCCGGTGCACTGCATCGTAGATTTCCCGCGCCTTTGCTTCGTCCACCGCGAGAATATCCACCAAATCCTGCACATCTGCATCGCCCAATCCTTCCAGATTAGTAAAGCCGGATTTTACCAAACTAAGGGCCTGCTCTTGGGTAATGGGGAGCGCGCCGGCAAGCGTTTGCGCGGCTTGAGCTACTTTTTGTTCCACGACCGTCGTGGCCGACGTATCCTTGCCGATGTTAATTTCCCAGCCGGTCAGCCGCGAAGTCAGCCGCGCGTTTTGTCCTTTTTTCCCAATCGCGAGCGAAAGCTGGTCTTCATCCACCGAGATTTGCACACTTTTTTTCTCTGTATCAAAAAGCAGATTTTTTATTTTCGCCGGCTTGAGCGCTTCCAGGACGTAATCCTTCGGATCTGAGCTCCAGCGGATGATATCCACCTTCTCGTTGTTGAGTTCGCGCACAATATTTTTGACGCGAGAACCGCGCATGCCTACGCACGCGCCCACTGGATCCACTTTTTCGTTTGCGCTCCAGACTGCAATCTTGGTGCGATAACCGGCTTCGCGCGCGATGCCGCGAATCTCGACTGTTCCATCTGCAATCTCGCTCACTTCCAATTCAAACAGGCGCCGTACGAAGTTTGGATGACTGCGCGAAACAATTATTTCAGGGCCACGTATACCGTTTTCCACGGCTACGACGTACGCGCGGAGACGATCACCAACATTGTAATCTTCCACTGCGACTCGCTCGCGCTGCGGCATTACTGCTTCGAATTTCCCAAGGTCGAGAATGACGTCAGAACGGTCGAACCGGCGCACGGTGCCACTAACAATTTCCCCGGCGCGATCCTTAAATTCCTCGTAAATCATCTCCTTCTCGGCCTGCCGAATCCGCTGCATCATCGCCTGCTTTGCGGTCTGCGCCGCGATGCGTCCGAAATTCTTCGGCGTTACTTCGATTTCTAAAATCTCACCGACATTCGCGTCTGCTTTGATCTTACGCGCCTTTGAGACCTCGATTTCATCCTGCGGATTGGATACCTGATCAACGACGACCAAATTTGCGAGAGCGCGGATTTCGCCAGTCTTGCGATTGATGTCGATTCGCAAATCGCGAGAGGCGCCGACGCTCTTTTTTGAGGCAGAAAGCAGGGCATTCGATACCGCCTCGAGCAGAATTTCGCGCTTGATCCCACGCTCCCGCTCCAGGTAATCGAGCATGGCGATAAATTCGGCGTTCATATAAAACATGCAGCCCGCAGACTAAAAAGAGTGGGACACCGGTTCCCACTCCATCAGCGCGCGGACTAGGGCTATAGGTTACGTTTGTGAAGCGTCCGCGTCAAGCCTGCCGATCGGTTTGGTTTGACGTCCGGCGCTCAGCTTCGGATAAATCGCGAGCAACAATTTGAGCATTGAAGATCTAATCAAGTCGCCGCTTCGAGCCGTCGCTGCGGTGACACTCTTGTGGGCTGTTATCTATTTGCCCGCCCTCGGTTCTATTGCCATTAAGGGAGAAGAGGGACGCCGAATTTTGCCTGCTGTCCGGATGCTTGAGACGGGGAACTACATCGTTCCGCAAGTAGGCAGCAATCCGTATTACCGCAAGCCACCGCTGGTGAACTGGCTTGTAGCGGCATCCTTCAAATTGTTCGGCCTGCGCACCGAGTGGACGGCCCGGCTGCCGTCGGCTCTTTCAGTACTTGCTGTGGCGATTGCGTTTGTCACTGTCGCGCGTGCGACCCTCGGAGCCCGAGGATCAATCATTGCAGCTATGATCTGGATGACGAATATCGGCATCATCGAGAAAGGCCGGCTAATTGAAATCGAAGCGCTGTATGTGTCTCTTTGCGGCCTGGCGATTATTTTTTGGCTGAGCTTCTTTCTTCAAAAAAAGTCGCCTTGGCTTACGTGGCTCCCGGCATCCGTTTTCCTGGGGCTTGGCCTGCTCGCCAAAGGCCCGACGCACCTCTTATTTTTCTATGGGATTGTGATAGTCGTTCTCGCCTATTGGAAAGACTGGCGGATTCTTGTTCATCCTGCGCATTTCGTTGGGCTCGCCGTCATGATTGGAATCGCAGCGGCATGGGCAATTCCGTTTGCGCACGCCACGACGTCGCAGGTTGTGATCGCCAAATGGTCTGGTCAGTACACCGGACGGCTGAAAGGCATCGATTTCAAATTCCTGGATTGGATCCAAAACGTCCCGCGTAGCCTGATCTACTTCCTCCCGTGGCTTCTGCTGTTTCCGTTTACGCGATTTTCAAAATTTCCGGAGCAAAACGAACAGCGACTGGCGCGCGCTTTGTCATGGGGAACCGCAGTACCTTTTTTGGCGGTCAATCTTGTCCCTGGTGGCCTCGCCCGGTACAGCATGCCGGCAATAGTTCCAGCATCGTGGCTACTGGGCATGATCTGCGCCGGCAACGCATTGCAATGGCCGCGATGCTGGATCAAGGATGGCCGCGTTTGGACCAGGGTCGTCGCTGCTTTCGTTGGACTCGGAATTGTGATTGGTGCGATCGGATATCCGGTTGCAGCGGTTGTGTTGAGAGACAGGCAGCAGGTAAAAAAAGCCGCTGAGGAAATCAACGCATTCGTGTCTGCAAACGAGACGCTCTACGCCGTAAATCCAGATTATCAGCCTGTATTTTTTTACGTGAAAGCACCGGTGCAATACGTGAGCGATGTGGAAAATCTGCCACGCAATGTTCGCTACTTTCTCATCCGAAGTAAGAATGAGACGCAGGCATCAATGGCACAAAAATGGGCGCCGCTGCGCCCGCGGCAAATTGCCCGCGTAAAAGATTACAGCAAACGCGAGATGGTTCTCTTTGAAGTCGCGCCTGTGAAGGAGCATTGACAGACTCTCGGATTGGAATTGGTTAGCATACTAACCAATTTAGTCTTGAGAGTTATGTTCCCGGGCGACACAACGGAAATTTTCGGCCAATTGCTGCACGGCACGGCGCGAGCATGGCGGCAAAAACTGGATGAGCGTTTGAAGCCGATGGGCCTGAGCCAGGCGAAATGGCGGACATTAATGCATTTGTCTATTGCCGGAGACGCGCTGACCCAGGCGGAGATTGCCGCGCGGCTGGGCGTGGAAGAACCGAGTGTAGTGACACTGTTGCATCGCTTGGAGCGCGAACATTGGATTACACGCACCAATTCAGCACTGGATCGCCGTTGCAAGATGGTGCTGCTGGGGCGCCGCGCCCTGCGGGTGATCGCCCAGATCAAATCAAGCGCCGACACACTTCGGCACGAACTATTGGCCGACATTTCAACTCCTGATCTTCAAATGTGCATGCAGGTGCTGGCGCACATTAAGGATCGCGCCGAGAAAACAGACAAGCTCCGCGCCCGCGGCGGCAGGGCTACGGCGCGGCGATTGGCTGCGCAGAACGGTCAAATTAAACGGGGAAGTTCGATTCTAAGAAAAAAGGTCAATCGTAGGGGATACAAATGAAAGGTAATGCGTCCATAAGCGATCACAAAGCCATCGATTACGGCATTGCCGAGCGCTCAACCAGGCCCGAAACGAAGCGAACCCGCACTGCGAATCACACAATTCCCAAATGGGCGTATTTGCTGTTCATCCTGCTGGCAGGGTTTGTCACCTACCGGATTTATCAACACCGGGCCACTGAAGTGAAGGCTGCTCAGCCCGCTCCGCGTCCGGCGAGCGTCGCCAAAATCATCACGAAGGATGTGCCGCTTTACCTGGATGAAATCGGCACGTGTGCAGCTTACGAGACCGTCCAGGTGCAGGCGCAGGTGAGTGGTGTCATCATCGCGCGACATTTCCAGGATGGGTCGGACGTGAAAAAAGGCGATTTGCTTTTCACTATCGACCCACGCCCCTTTCAGGCCGTTCTCGATCAGGCAAAAGCGCAAGCCGCGTTAGATGAGGTGACGCTCAAGCGACAGCAGGACCTGCGTGCAAGAAAGGTGGTCGCCCAGCAGGACTACGACATTGCTCTGGCGAACGCCCAGAAGTCGAAGGCAGCGGTCGAAGCTGCTCAGGTAAACTTTGACTATTGCTTCATCAAATCGCCCATCAACGGACGAATTGGTCTTCGCAACGTTGATGTCGGCAACCTGGTTGGCCCTTCCAGTTCGGCCCTTGTCACGATACAAGGTTTGGACCCTATCTACACGGATTTCACCGTGGCTGAGAACGATCTGCCGCTCGTGAGAAAATATCTCGGCGGTCCCAATGTAAAGGTAGAAACCTACCTGCCCGACGGTTCGATTTCGCCGCGGGTCGGCGATTTGTATTTCATCGACCACGCAGTGCAACCCGGCTCCGGAACCGTGAAAGCTCGTGGAGTCGCGCCGAATCCTGATCGCGCGCTATGGCCATCCGAGTTTGTCCTTGTCCGCTTCATTCTGGACACGCTCAAGGACGCGACACTTGTGCCGTCGCAAGCCGTGCAGATTAGCCAGGCCGGACCGTTCGTCTTCGTGGTGAAATCGGACAACACCGTCGAGCTTCGTCCTGTAACGCCTGGACAACGCCAGGAGGGCGATCTGACCGTAATCCAGAGCGGTGTGAAACCCGACGAGACGGTAGTTGTCACGGGCCAGCTTGCGCTTTCGCCGGGAGCGAAAATCGCGCCGCAACCGTACGGGCCTCAAAGCCCAGCGACGCCTGAACGGACTGCCGCTTCAAAAAGCGCAATGTCCTATGAATGACCCGGACCGACATGACGGCGAACGCGAAGTAAAAGATCGTGATCGCCGCGGATCCAGGTCGCCAGCCGGGCAAGCGGAGTCGTCCGCAAAGCTAGTTCCAGTCAAAGGTTCGGGACTCTCAGGACCTTTTATTCGACGGCCGGTAATGACCGTGCTGCTGACGTTGTCGGTCATCGTGGCCGGGTTTGCCACTTATGGCAAGCTTGCTGTCAACGATCTTCCAGCAGTCGATTATCCAGTCATTCAGGTCAGCTGCTCGTATCCCGGCGCGGATCCTACCACCATGGCGAACAACATCGCCACGCCGCTGGAGAAGCAATTTTTGCAGATCCCCGGACTCGATATCATCACCAGCACCAGCACTCAGAGCACCACGCAGTTGACGTTGCAATTTGTTCTCAGCAAAAGCATCGTCGACGCCGCTACAGACGTGCAGGCGGCGATCCAGAGCGCGACTGGAAAATTGCCGATCGATTTGCCAAGTCCGCCAACGTTCAAAAAAACGAACCCGAACGACCAGGCGGTTTACTTGTTAGGCCTAATGTCGGACACGCTGACCGATGGAGACCTGTACAAGTATGCGTCCACTGTTGTAGCGCAGCGTATTAACATCCTGCCGGGCGTTTCGCAGGTGAACATTTACGGCGTGCAAGGTGCGATTCGCGTAAAGGCAGACCCGTCGGCGCTCGCGGCGCGCGGGCTAACGATGGACGATCTGGCGAGCGGGATTAAATCGGGCACCGTCTATGCTGGCGCCGGACAATTCGATGGCGAGCATCGCACATTTGTTCTCCAGCCCCATGGGCAAATCGACAAGGCGGAGGGTTACCGAACCTTGATCGTGGCCCGTAATCCCGACGGAGCGCCGGTTTATTTGCAGGATGTGGCTGATGTTCGCCAGAGCGTCCAGGACGAGCGAATCTCGCGCTTTTTCTGGATGCGTGGTTATAAACCAGCTCGCGCAGTGGTTGTGCTGGCAGTTTCACGCCAGGCAGGAGCAAATGCAGTCGAAGTGGCCAATTCCGTCAAAGCCCTCTTCCCTGAGCTGCGCGCGAGTTTACCGGGATCCATCCAATTCACGCCCGTCTACGACCGTTCACAAAGCATCGTCAACTCCGCGGCTGAAGTGAAATGGACGCTGATGATCGCATTCGTGCTCGTGGTTATCGTAATCTACGTATTCCTCGGCCGCGCTACCGATACGCTCATCCCGGCTGTGGCCTTGCCGATGTCGTTATTGCTCACCGTGGCAGTGATGTACATGCTCGATTTCTCCATCAACAATCTCACTTTGATGGCGTTGACTCTCGCCATTGGTTTTCTCGTCGACGACGCCATTGTGTTTTTGGAAAACGTCGTGCGCCGGGCGGAGCATGGGGAATCGATCCTAAAAGCGACCTACAACAGCGCCGGCGAAATTTCCTTTACCATTCTCTCGATGACGCTTTCCCTAGCTGCGGTTTTCATCCCGCTGGTTTTTATCCCCGGGCTACTTGGGCGCATTTTCCGCGAATTTTCCGTCACGATCATCGTAGCCATTCTCGCTTCAGGCCTTGTGTCGTTAACGCTGACGCCTCTGATGTGCGCCCGCATTCTGGGTGAACGCAGAACCGGTCATAAGCGCGCTTGGATGGAACGGCACACCAGCAACTTTATTAAGCGCGTTATCGCTGCCTATGGCAGGATGCTCGACAAATTTCTCGATCGCGCATGGCTTGCTGTGCCGATCCTGCTCGCCTGCATTCTTGGTCTCTGGTTTTTCTTCACGCATTTGCCGTTCACATTATTACCGCCGGGCGACAGCGGTTTTATCCGCGGCTTATTCATTGCACAAGAAGGCGCCTCGCCGGCGCAGATGCGCGCATTTCAAGCACAGGTGAACCAAAAAATCCAGGAGGATCCAGCCGTCGGACAGTTTTTTACGCTCGCCGGTTTTTCGTCGCGCAGCCCGTTATCACAGGGATTGATGTTCCTTTTCCTAAAGCCCCGGAGTGACCGTCCAGCAATCGACAAGGTCGTTTTGCGACTGCAAAAGTCCATCGCTTCCATTCCGGGAATCACTGCAGTTTTGACGCCGACGCCGTTACTGCAAATCAGCGTCGGCGCCACGAGCCAGACGCAGGGCCAATACGCCTACACCATTAGCGGCATCGTGCCTCAGGACGTTTATGCGATGGCCGATGAATTATTGAAAAAGCTGCAACAATTCAAAGGCTTCGCCAGTGTTCGCTCCGACTACTACCACAGCACGCCCAACCTCAGGATCGACATTAACCGCGATCGCGCTGCCACCTATGGCGTTTCCACTTCTGCGATTCAAAGCCTGATGCGCAACGCCTACTCCCAAAACTATATCTATCTCATCAAGGAACCCGACGATCAGTACCAGGTCATTCTTGAAGTTAAAGACCGCGACCGCGCGCATCCTGAGGATTTGGACAATCTTTACGTCCGCAGCAGCACCAGCGGGAATTTTAGCGCTAGCGGGTCGGGTGGGGGAACCATCGCCACGACCACGGGTAACATGACAAACATGGTTCCACTTCGTGTTGTAACAACAACCAAGGAAGTTATTGGCCCGCAGGCCGTGAACCATCTCAACCAGTTCACCAGTGTCACGTTCAATTTCAACCTGTTGCCGAATGCTGCGATCGGCGATGCCACGAACTACATTGAGGATGCTGTAGCGCAGATCCAGCCGCATTACCCAACCGTACAGGGCACATTTCAGGGTGAGGCGCTCGTATTCAGACAGCTGTTTCGATCTCTGCCCCTGCTGCTGCTTGCGGCAATTTTCGTCATGTATGTAATCCTGGGAATTCTTTATGAGAGCTACGTGCACCCCTTCACGGTTTTGTTCCCGGCCATCGTGCCTGCCGTCGTCGGCGGGCTGGCCACATTGTATATCTTCCATTCAGTGCTTTCGCTTTATAGCGTGATCGGGCTGTTCCTCTTGTTAGGTATCGTGAAGAAGAACGGAATCATGGTGGTTGATTTTGCACTACAACGGATTGACGAAGGCTGGGATCTCCGCTCGGCCATTCACGAGGCCAGCATAGAGCGGTTTCGTCCGATCATGATGACGACACTTGCCGCCCTGATGGGTGCCATCCCGATCGCATTAGGGTTTGGTCAGGATGCTGCATCGCGGCGTCCGCTAGGCTTGGTGATCGTGGGCGGGCTGATTTTCTCGCAACTGGTCACCTTATTCGTTACGCCAGTTATCTATCTCTGGCTGGAATGGTTCCAGGAGCACGTGCTCGACAAGGTGCCGTTCCTGCGCAGCGCCCATTACCACGAGCACGAAGGCGAGCCGCCGCGAGGACAGATGCGACCGGAGCCAGTGGGCGTTCATTGAGTGTTACTCTCGCTCATGGTCGTAATCCATCACTTCTCCGAAGAGCAATAGGAAGAGTAACCATGCGCGCGATGGTTCTTGACGAACCGAAAAGACCCTTGGAATTGCGTGATGTGCCAAGGCCGAAGCCGGGCAGGGGGCAACTGCTCGTGCGCGTTAGCACCTGCGCGGTTTGCCGTACTGACCTTCACGTGCTCGATGGCGAATTGCCGAATCCGAAGCTGCCGTTAATTCCAGGTCACCAAATTGTCGGGCAAGTCGAAGAAATCGGCGAAATATGGGAGCTACCTGAACCTTCCGACAGTCGCGGAAGTAAGATCGCTGGCACATTTGCGATCGGAGATCGCGTCGGAATTCCGTGGCTTGGCTGGACCGATGGCGATTGCTCCTATTGCCGATCCGGCAGAGAGAACCTTTGCGATACCGCGCGCTTTACGGGCTATACCATCGACGGCGGTTACGCCGAGTTCGTTGTGGCCGATGCGCGATACTGTTTCCATTTACCTGAGCGTTATAGCGACGTCGAGGTTGCACCGTTGCTATGCGCGGGACTAATCGGTTACCGATCTTATCGCAAAACCGGCGATGCGCGGCGTCTTGGCATTTACGGATTCGGCAACGCGGCGCATTTGATTGCGCAAATTGCGATTTACGAAGGGCGCGAACTCTTCTCGTTCACTCGCCCCGGCGATAAAGTAACACAGCAAGGAGCGAAGAAACTTGGCGCGGTTTGGGCCGGCGGTTCCGACGAAATGCCGCCTAACAAACTAGATGCCGCCATTATCTTTGCCTCCGCAGGTGTGCTCGTTCCAGCAGCGCTCCGCGCGCTCGCCAAAGGCGGCGTTGTAGTCTGCGGCGGAATTCACATGAGCGATATTCCTTCGTTTCCGTATCCCGATTTATGGGAGGAACGTGTGATTACATCAGTGGCAAATCTGACCCGACGAGATGGCGAAGAGTTCTTGGAAATCGCGCCGCGGGTTCCCGTTCAAAGCCACACGGAAACCTTCCCGTTGGAAAAAGCCAACACTGCGTTGGACCTATTCCGCACTGGCAAACTTAGGGCGACCGCAGTGCTGGCAATCACCGAGTGATATACCGGTTGAAGCGTCGAGCTTCATATTGAATGCGCTGAGCACAGCAGCCGCTACAGCGTGCTCATTCGCGTCGCCGCTTTCAAGGTTCGCTCCTCGAGCGTTAACAGCTGCCCATAGGCCAGGCTCTTGCGGCACGAATTTTTCGCGCGCGTCGGCACCCGACGAGTCGCCACATTTAACCGCCATCGCGCGTGTTCGCTAGCGCTTAGCGCGCTCGGACCTGCGCGCGACCACCCACCGGTCTTGACAAGTTGCCCGGAGGCCGCCTTTCTTCGTTGCGAGTGCCGCCTGCGGCGTCGGCCAGTGCTTCTTCGTCAGCTGGGAGAAATGGTTTAAAGCGGCTTTTGTCGATTGCTTTCATGAATGCTTCATGCGGAGACACAATGCTTTTTTCCAAAAGCCCCCAAATGGCATCGTCCATAAACTGCATTCCCTGTGCTCGACCGGAAACAATTATATCCTGCAGCTTGTGCGTGGCGCCTTCGCGGATGATGGCAGCGACCGCAGGATTGGCGATCAAAATTTCGTTCACGGCAATGCGCCCGGGTCGGTCCGATCTCTTGAGCAATAATTGGGCTAAGACACCCCGAAGCGAGTTCGCAAGCATGGCGCGCGCCTGCGATTGGCGGTCGGTCGGGAAGACGTCTATCATTCGATCAACGGTCTTGCGCGCATTATTCGTGTGCAGCGTTCCGAACACCAGAAGACCAGTCTCGGCGGCGGTGAGCGCGAGTGAAACTGTTTCCAGGTCGCGCATTTCTCCCACTAGCACAATGTCAGTATCCTCGCGCAGTGCTGCCTTGAGCCCAGCGGCAAACGTACTCGAGTCACGCGGCACTTCCCGCTGCGTGATCGTGCTTTGCTTGGTGTCATGCACGAATTCAATCGGTTCCTCAATCGTTACAACGTGCTTTGCAAAGTTTTGATTAATGTAGTCGATCAATGCAGCCTGAGTGGTGGTTTTGCCGGAACCGGTCGGGCCGGTCACAAGCACCAAGCCGCCGCGCATGTTGGCAAAATCTTTTATCACCAGCGGAATGCCCAGTTCCTCGAGCGTAGCAATCTTCGTGGGAATTAGCCGAAAAGTCGCACCATAACCGTTTGACTGCTTGAAGTAGTTACTACGGAAACGAGAGGCTTCATCCATGTCGTAGGCAAAATCGAGATCGCCTCGTTCCTCGAAAATCTCCCAGTTACGCGGGCCACAAATTTCGCTCATCATCTGGACGACCTCGTCGTGTGTTACAGCGTCGGTACGGATAGGCATGATATCGCCATGCATGCGCATTTTCGGCGGTTGTCCTTCACCTATGTGCAGGTCGGACCCGCCGTGGTTGGCGACGACGCTAAGGAGCTGATCCAAGTGAGGCATTTTGTAGGAAGCCGCGGTTAAATTTTCAGGTGCTGGCGGATCATCTGTTTTTGGTCAGCGCGCGCGTAGGCTTCCTGGGCAGTAATCAGGCCGCGATCATAAAGATCGACCAGCGTATCATCCATCAAACGCATTCCTTGTTTTTTGCCGGTCTGAATAATGCCCGGCAGCATAAATGTCTTCGCTTCGCGAATAACATTCGCTACCGCTGGTGTGTTCGTAAGAACTTCCAGTGCCAGCACGCGTCCAGTGCCGTCCGCCTTGGGTATTAGCTGGTGACTGACGATCCCGCGCAGCGATTCGCTGACCATGACGCGGATTTGTGCCTGTTGCTCGGCCGGAAACACATCGAGTAAACGGTCTAGGGTGCGGGCAGCGTTACTGGTGTGTAGCGTTGCCAAAACAAGATGACCAGTCTCAGAGGCGGTGATGGCGAGGGAAATTGTTTCCAAGTCGCGCATTTCTCCAATCATGATCACATCCGGATCTTCCCGGAGCGAAGCGCGTAACGCTGTAGCGAAAGACTCAGTGTGCGTGAATATTTCCCGCTGCGTAACGTGGCAGTTTTTCGATGTGAAAATGTATTCGATTGGGTCCTCAAGAGCGATGATGTGATCGCGACGCTCCAGGTTTATTTGCTCTACCATCGCCGCCAGCGTCGTCGATTTGCCTGTTCCCACCGCACCTGTCACCAGGATTAGGCCGTTCTGATAACGGGTGAGTAACTTGAGATGCTCTGGCAACCCCAGCTCGTCCATGGTGCGAACCTTGGAATTGATCACGCGGAAAACAATTTCGATGCCCAGCCGCTGCCGCACCACGCTGGTGCGATAACGTGCAAACTCATTTTCGTACGCAAAATCGGAGTCTCCACTCGCGTTGAGTTCCTGTTTGTAAACGTTAGGAACGAACTTTTCAGCCAGAGCCGCGGTGTCTTCGCCAGTAAGCCGCGGTGCGTCGGGCCAGATCGGCTGCAATGTTCCATGCAAACGCCATCGCGGCTCTGCGTTCACCGCCAGATGCACGTCCGAAGCGCCCGCCTTTTGGCCAATCTCGAGATAATTGTCGACGTGCGGCAGGGGGTGCGAGTTGAGCGAAGGAGGTGAAACTTGTGGCGTCATCCGGGGAAGCATTCAGCTGTCTCCCGGGCACACGGCCCGAGCTACAGACGGCGCATTATTTCCTGCCGCGGGAAGATTCGCCAGAATAAAAGAACCGGTTCTTAACAAACTCCATGATGACCGGTCGGGCGAGATTTCCCACGAGCTTCATTGCCGCCATGGCAAGCCCCGTCTCCATCAGCTTTTTATCTCTCTTACGCCGAGTCCTTGCGTCCACGTAAACTTTCTTCTTCCGCATTGGAGCTAACGCGATTACGGCCCCAACTGCTGTGGCCGCGCTGACCCACGAACCCGTCTGTTTGCGGAAAGACCTCCGGAATTTTGCCGGAAAATCGAGTTCGTAACGCAAGCCGCGCAACTCGTTTGCCACGCGCTGCCGCGAACCTGCTATTTCTCCTTTTAGCTCGTTGATTGATTGAGAGTTTTCAGCCATTCGCGATCTTTCTTTAGTTCGTCAATGCTGTCCCGAAACATCGGCTTGGTAATGCGGGTACGCGCCACTACTAACAGCACTCCTGCGATAATGAAATGTAACAGCGCGACAACCAGCGCCACCACCGGCCATGAGGTTCCGAGCAAATGCGCGAGACCAACAACAGCGCTCACGATGAGGAAAACGTACCCCATCAGACAGAGCGCCAGCGCCGCGACGACGCACCCCACCAATATCAGCACTTGCACCGCGGCCGATTTGGATTCCTGCGCAAGTAGAACAAACCGGCTCTCAAAAAACGCTACAACCGCGCTGATGATTGCCAGCGCATTCTCGAGCAAACCGGAATGGCCCGCAGGATTGCGAGATGGAAGTGTCCCGCTGCTCATTTCCGGCGCTTTCGAAACTAACGTCGGAAGATCAGACCCAACATGAATCCAATTCCCAGCGCCGTGAATACTGCTTTTGTTGGATTTTCACGGACATATTGCTCGGCGTCTTCCTGGAACGTCCGAACCCGGCTCGTGGCATCGCCCCATGCTTGTTCCGCTTTGCCGCGCGCATCGCCCCAGGCTTGTTCCGCTTTTCCCCGGTACTCTTCGGCGAAAGCACCTGCGGCTGATTTTAAATCTTCCGCTGCTTTACGAGCATGGTCCTTGCTGCTCTGCAATTTATCCTGCGGCTCGGGGTTGGCCGGTGTTGTCTGTTCTCCTGGTCTGTTTTGTTCCGCCATTGGTAATCTCCAGTTGGTTTGTTCGGTGCAACTATCCGCGCGCTTTGCACAAGGGGCAAACGCCGAGTTGTCTCAAATCATAAACGTGTCGCACGCTTCGAGCGGACTTCTTTTGCCTCATAAACGTTTTGACGCTTAACGCCTAACGTCCTTAACGAACGAGAAAACGGAAAATTATTGTTCGCGAAAAATGATCCGCGCTTTTGTGAGATCGTAGGGGGAAAGCTCCACCGAAACTTTGTCGCCCGGCACGATTCGGATGAAATGCTTGCGCATTTTACCGGAAATATGCGCAAGGACATTGCGTTGGCCGGGAAGATCGACACGGAACATCGTCCCAGGCAACACCTGCGTCACGGTGCCTTCGGTGATGATCTGTTCTTCTTTACCCATTGCGCAGCGAATATACCGCGCCAGCGCACCGCGCTCAAGACGGCGACATGCACCAGCCGGCCGTGGCGGGAAGAAGATTTGTGAGTCATGATCTAGTGGAACTGCTCCAACGAAAGCGTTGGCAGGTATTCGCGAAGCTCCTCGCGTTTCCACCACGCGCCCGTGTGACGAAGTTCGTCCTCCGTCGTGAATCGGTAGCGATACAATGTCGCTCGAATGTAACGTGGCGGTCGGTTCGGGAACGGGTTGTTTGCGAGCAAGCCATTGACTTCATGCGACCCTTGAAGCAATCGGTAAACCAATGCCACGAACCACGGGTTTTCGCGTGGCGTTCCCAATGCGGCGAACCACATCTGCCAATCGAGTCTCGGCTGGTGCGGCGCACACCAACCGGGGGCGCGTTTTACGTCACCTGGCTTCCATTTGAATTCGTAAGGCAGCCAGTCAATCCCATCAGAGCTGCCTTCGAGGATGATTTCGCCACGGTCCTTCGTCATTATGCGGAAAAGGCCATAGCCGTTGACGATGCGAAATGCTTCGAGCTTTTCGTAAAGATTTCCCAACACGCGCGGTGGTCGACTCCGCGGTTCAAATGCGCTGAAGAGTAACCACGCATTGATCGGTAACGTTATGATGATCACAAATATCGCAACATAGGCGTACAATCGCTGTGGTAGGGCGCGACCGCCGAGCGCGCCGGCGCTCTGATCACGCACCGCGAGGCGGTTCGGTCTTATCACAGAATCGTCGATCAGCAATAAGCACAGCGCGATTGTGAGCAGGTTGAAAAAGCAATAGTTTCCCGTGATCGCGATCGCGAATTGAAGGAAAATCAGCAGTCCGGCAGCTATTAATCTCAGACGGCGCGGCGCCCAGATGAAAAATGGCACGATGATTTCCACTACGAGGCAAAACGCCACCGAGAAATGTTTGAACCATTCGGGACTTTTGTCCGCCCACCAGCCGAACACCGTCGGCAACGGTTGCGACCAGTAATGGTAATCGAGCGCTGTCAGGTTCCACCAGCTGTCGTCGCCGCTGGTTAATTTCACCACGCCCGACATGAGCATCAATTTGAACAAAAGAAGCTTGAGCAAAAACAATCCAGCCCGCGAAACCGGCGCTGTAGCCGGGAGCGGTGACCTCGGCCAACATGAAAGCTCCCTCGGCCACAGCCGCCACGGCGCAAAAAAAATTGACAAAAAACCGGTCTCGAGCAAAAGCACGTCCCATTGAAAACTGAAAAAGTCCTGGCCGGCGATTGTCAGCGACAAGTACAAAAACGAAAAGGGCCACGAGCAGAAGGGCCGGCGCGATTCCGAAAATCAACAGCAACGAACAGAGAACGCCGCTGCCGCAAAGAAAATGGAGAAACGCATCGCTCGCGTTAAACCAGCACAGCGTTGGCAACAGTCGGTAAGCGTCTGGTCCGACCTGGCCCCGAACTGCTGAGAGGAATTGACTGGCGGGTGAGATCCCATCGCTACCGACCAGTCCATCCACTTGAACCCAAAGCGACACGAAAGCGATTAGGTAGATCATCCCGAGTGTGCGCAGAAACCAGCGGCGCGCGCAAAAATAGGTCGGCCGCCGGACGTCTTTGCCCCAGAGCAATCGTGTAATCGCTGAGGCAAATTGTCGGTGGCGAGCGATGAAGCCGTAGCCGGTTTCAGACACAGCCGCGAACCCGGGGACATGATCGTAGCTCCACGCCAGCCATTCTCGCGAACGCCCATATCCCAACGAGCGATACGCCGCTTCCGCCGCGAAAAGCACTGTGCCGTCCGGCTGGATTAAAACCAGCGAGCGGTTGAATTCTTCCGGTGGAATTTCAGGGAAGTGGTCACCTCCTTCTTGAGAAGTGGTACAATCGACGTTACCCGCTGTCATTTCGCGCCAGCGCTCGATCCATAAACGGCAAAAATCACAGTCGCCGTCCCAGATCAGCAGCGGCTTTGGCGGCGGATTGGAAACGCGCAGATGTTCAGTTCGCTTCATGGATATTCACTAGGTAGTGTCATTCTGAACGAAGCGAAGCGGAGTCGAAGAGTCCCGCAACGTCAGCTTACGGTAACTTCGCGGGATCCCTCGACTTCGCTCGGGATGACACGTCATTCTGCAAACTCCGCCCACACCGGAGCGTGATCGGAAGGATCTTTTCCGGCACGCATTTCGCGATCGATCCCGGAGGCGATGCATTTTTTCGCCAGCGATTCGCTTGTCAGAAGCGCGTCTATGCGCAGGCCACGATTTTTCTCGAAGGCGCGCATTTGATAATCCCACCAGCTGAAAAGTTCTCCTTCTTTATGGTGGATTCGAAGCGTGTCGAGCAGCCCGAGGCTGGACAAATCACGAAAAGCCGCGCGCTCGCGCTCCGAAGCCATGATGGCGCCGCGCCAAAGCCTGGCGTCGTAAACGTCAACGTCCTCGGGAGCAACATTGAAATCGCCACACACGACGAGGTCAGTGGATTGTTCTTTCGCAAGGCATCGTCGGAGCCGCCGATACCACTGGAGTTTATATTGGTACGCCGGTGAGCCGACCGCTTGTCCATTCGGCGCGTAAATTGAAAATACGCGCAACTGGCCGACGGTCGCTGCGATCACGCGCGCCTGCGGATCGACTACTTCATCGCAAAGCGACGCACGAACTTCGCGCAGCTCGTTCTTCGCGAGAATCGCCACGCCGTTGTACGATTTCTCTCCGTGATACGCCGAACGATAGCCCGCCGCTTGCAAAGCGAGCGCCGGAAATTGTTCGTCAGGACATTTGGTCTCCTGCAAGCAAACAATGTCCGGTTGTAGTTTCTCAAGCCATGCAAACAAGCGGTCCTGCCGCTTGCGCAGCGAATTGATGTTCCAAGAGGCAATTCGCATAGCTGTAGCGGCGGTCTACGACCGCCGTCGTCAATTTAATATCAGTCGGCACTCATAGCGCGCCGCTACAATTCTACCTCCATGCCAGGTGTAGGTACGATCACTTCCGAGCCGGAAAGTTCGTTCGACAACGTTGCGCGCATCCATTCGACTGCCGGCGGGTCACCATGTACGAGAACAATTTTTCTTGGCGAAATTCTTTTGGCATAATCGATGAGCGACTCGCGTGTTGCGTGTGCGCTGAATTGGAACTGCTCGATATTGCAGCGGATGCGTTGTGGAGGTTTATCGGGATCGAGCGCTACTTCGCCGCCTTCGCCAGCGTCCCGCAGAACACCGGCTGGCGACTCTGGATGGGCGTAGCCGACAAAAAAGATCGAGTGCTGAGAGTTCTCGATGATTCGCCGGGCAAAAATGCTCGATAGCGTTTTGGGAATCATCATGCCGCTTGACAGAACGTACGCGCGCCCGCCCCGCGCCGCGGTGTCGCGCACCGTTTCATCATTTAAAATGAACGGCGCTACTTCCTTCATCAGTTTCAGGCGCGGCAATTGACGCCGGGTCGTGTGGGTGCGCCGATCGTAGATGTCTGTAAATTTCGAGCTCAAACCGCCAATATAAATCGGAGATTCTGGCAGCAGCCGCTCACGGCGAAACTTGTAGAGCATCGCCAGGATCTCCTGTGTCTTGCCTAACGCGAACACCGGTATCAGCACGCACGCGTCGCGCTCGAAAGCGGCGACAAGCGCTTCCGCCAGACGTTGCTCTTCACCGGCGCGAGTCCACCCCTCGGGTTTTGCGTGATCGCCGCGCGTGCATTCCATGATTAACACATCAATTTTCTCTTCGGGAAAAACCGCCGCCTGCATGATTGTTTGATCGTCGAAATTAACGTCCCCGGTGTAGAAAACAGTTTCACCTTCGGCGCGGAGAATTACCCCGGTTGAGCCGAGCACGTGTCCTGCGTCGGTGAACTCGAATGTTAACGTGTCCTTTTCGTGTGGAGCTGCCCGTTCGCCTGCAATAGAGATCCGCTGGCGCATGGGACACCAGCGCCAGCGTTCCGATGCGCGGTCGATTTCACGATGCGTGAAAAGGGGATATGACATTTCTCCGATTTCCTCACGTTGCCGCGTCATCACGTTGACTGAGTTGTGCAAAAGGACGCTGCCCACCTCGACCGTCGCCTCGGTCATGAAAACCCGCGCGCGCGGGAAACGTCGCATGGCCAAAGGGAGGGTGCCGATGTGGTCTTGATGGGCGTGCGACACCAGAATCGCCTCGACCTCGCGGTCGGCGATTGCCTTGAAATTAGGCAGCGCATCCTCTCCGGTGTTTTTCGGGTGCATCCCGCAATCGAGCAACAGCCGGTGGCGGCCAATCTCAAGATAATATGAGTTCGCGCCGATCTCGGTGCGGCGCGTCAAGTTAATGAATTTCAAGACCGTTAAAAACGTTGAAGCGTTAAAGCCGGGTGGATGCAAGAACAAAGCTGCTACCGACCCATATGTTTTTGAGTGCGGGTTACCGCATTCAAGCAGCAAAAGCATTTTACCGCGTTAACGAGGTTAACGCGTTTCGAGCCCTCTCACCCAGAGAGGCGGCTTTGCCAGTCAGGACTAACCTATCTCCTGCCTTGGTCGTGAGGGACCGTTACCTCCACCTGCTCCTCCGAGGAGTTACCGCCGCTGTCTGTGCAGGTGATAGCAATAGTATAGATGCGTCCACTACCGCCACCCTCCCGCTCGGCTCGAAGTAGCACGTGATGATCGTCCACGACAATCCAGTCGGGCGACGTATGACCACTTCCGTGGCCAAAGACCGGTTCATTGCTGGTCACACTCAGTGTGCACGAGCCAGGAGGCAAGGGACAGTTATCAGTAACGTCGTAGCTCACAGTCACATTTACCATCCTGTGGTTTGGTGGCCAGAGAACCGATGGATCTGCTGTCGCGCCAGTGATGGTAGGAGGTGGGTTAGAAGCCGTCGCAGTCGCTGTGCTCGAGTCGTTATTCGGATCAGGGTCAGGTGTGGAAGAACTCACTGTCGCCGTGTTGCTTATCACTGTTCCGTCGGCCACTGAACAGTTGACATTGGCTACAAAGGTTATGGTCGCAGACGCACCTGAGGGAAGGAGCGCGAATGTGACAGTGCGGTTGTTACCTGACCCGCCACAGACTCCACCTCCTGTTGAAGAACACGAAATAAAGGTTGTCTCAGGAGGCAGGTTATCTGTCACGGTGACCGATGTTGCTGGATCTGGTCCATTGTTGGTTACAGTAACCGTGTAGGTCAAGTCATCCCCCGTCGTCACAGGATCTGGCGAAGCTGTCTTGGTGATTGACAGATCGGCGGTTGGCGCGACGCAGACGTTGAAGAAGATTGGGTCATGGTTGGCGAAAGGCCGCCCGAATGGCACGCCGTTTCCAGTGAACGACCCGAAGAAGCAGTTGCTCACCGCTTTCATCTGCATGTAGTCCCCAAGCACCCGTTGCCTGTTGTTGCCGTTATCCGTGGCAGAAGAGAGAAAAGTCAACAGCACCTGATCGCTGAAAGTAACGCCCTGATCGCTGCTCTGCGCCAAGTGTGCCGAGAAGCTTGGAATTCCACCCGACAAACCGTCGAAGGTATAGTAGAAAACGCCCACTGTTCCATTGCTGAGTACAGCCACAGACGGGATGGCGGCTTCTACTTGACCTGTCACGAAGTTTTCCGGTCCGACAGTCACACCACCGCTTCCATCGTCCTGGATTCGGCGGATGGCGAGGCGATCGTTACCAGTGCCCCCATCACGATTGCCGTAAACGTAGTAAACATCCCCATTGTTTGGATCAACAGTCGCGTGGTCGACACCGCCAAGGAGAGCGTTGACCGTGCCGAACTTGGGAGTTGGCTGCGTGCTATCGGCATTCGCCACGATGATCCCACCCGCCATACCGTTCAGGGTCCATGTGGCGCCACCGTCAGTAGATCGGTTAAGCATGAAGTCGATGTTCTTCGGGTCGCCTCCGCAGTTGCCTACGCACCTCTGAAAGAGACTATAAACGAAGCCGTTACGTGGATCGACAGCAAGCCGGTGACCAGGGTTGACGCCGCCTGTGGATGTTCCCGATTGGTTATCTACTGTGAAGTTGGGCGGGTCGACGCCGTAGGAAACCGCAACCCGCATATCGGGCCCACCACTGAAGTCGTCGTAGGCGGCGTGCACGTTGTCCTGCGTTGCAGTCGTTGGATCCCGGTTTACCAGGAGCCAGGGTTGATCGCTGTTTCCGAAGCTCGATGGGACAAGGTTATTCGTCATTTGCGTGACACCAGCAATGACGAGCCAGTTCCATGCTGCGGAACTTGCCGGGTTCGTGCTCGTTCCGCTAAAGACGTCAAAGCCGCCATTCCCACTGATAAGGAACGTGCCCGACATTTGATCGTTCCGTCCATAATCGACGGCCTGATCACAGGGACAGCCACCTGCGGCTATACCGGGCGGGGCAGGGACTGTAAATTGCTTGGTCCAAATATTCCCGCCGTCCGTGGAATGCCACAGGGGCGCATTTGCTCCCCAGCTTCCGGAAAAGGCCGTCATAACGATCTCGCCCGGGCCCTCGGGATTCACTGCTATCGACGTCTCGCCATCGTTAAAGGTATCGGTGTTCGTCAGATTGGGATCAGTGTTACTTACGACCGCGTCAACAATAAAACCGCCCGGAATCGGCAAAGATGGCTTTATGGCGCGTGGGCCCCCTTCTTGAGGAACGGTTGACCGAACGTAGGGTGTTAGGTCCGGTGGTGCATCTCGGGTTGACTCTTTTGCCTGCTGCTGTGCCTTGTTCTGAGTTTGGGCTGTCGCTGTTGTCACTAAAGGTGAACTTCCCTTTAGTAACAACACCAAACCTGCAATCAATACAGCTAAGCCTACCTGCGTTAGTCGTTTCATGATCTTCATCCTCCTTTATCAAACTTCACACTTTCCTCGATTTTGATTATTTCTTGTATAACGGACTCATCTACATCCACGGGAGCAGACGCTTCAAGAGAGATCATGTGCTTTTCATCAGCGATGTAGGTACTGATAGCTAAATAGAATGCAGTTTTATCAATGGATGAACCAGTCGGGTAATCGAGTTTTCCACGAACCCTTACAGCACGATGTCCATCAATGGCTAGTGTCTGATGCTCTTGCTTCGGTGTATTTTGTCTTGCAACGAGACTGTCTAAAAATCTGTCAGTTACCTCTGCGCTCTCATTCACTTTGTCCAAGATCCGCACGAGTGCCCTGTTTCTCGCCGGGACTTGAGGAGCCTCGGAAACATAATTGCGGATTTCGAATTCCTTCGCATACTGCAGTCTGGATGGAAACCAATGGTCTGGGTATGAAACTGTGTAGCCAAACTTCTCGTTCCTATAGACCGGCCCGCTTGCTTTCTGCTGCATACTAACGGCTTCTTCTCCTACGATGAAGGTGGTTACGATTATAATGAAGGAAGTTTTCTTAAACATAATTTATGTTATTCGTATTATGTTCATCTTGAATCGTTACCTTTTTGTCTGGAAAGCTCTTCCTCAATTCGATCTGACGATATTGGCAACTGGCGCGTGCGGCTGACTATCGGGGACTGCCCCGGATATTTCGCGGTCGTCATCCCCGATTGAGGTATCAGGGTTTTCCCCGAGTTACCTTTGGGTGCGACCGAACCATTCGTGCGCGCCTTGGTGGAGGGCAGCAGCGTCGACGTATCCCAGCTTGAGCTTGATGTGCTCATGATACGTTTCTACGGTTTTAGGGCTGATCCCGAGCTCTTGTGCGATCCGAGTGGTCCCGAAGCCGGCGCCAATCAAGCTAAACACGTGCAGCTCGCGATCGGTCAGATTAGGTACTTTGGGATGTGTTGCCCGCCGGTCGACGATCTTGTGAACGGCGCGCAATGCGATCCGCGGACTCACGTAAAGCTCACCTGCGAGAACAGTATCGATTGCACGGAGCAACGCTTCTCGCGTACTGGTTTTCATCCAGTAGCCTGAGGCGCCCGCACGCAGCGCGCGTTCTGCATAAATTTCTTCAGACTGTCTCGATACAGCGAGAATTCGCGTGCGGGGAAAGCACGCAGCAAGTTGTTTGAGGAGAAAAATCCCGTCGTGATGACCAAGGAATGGTTCAATGACAAGCAAATCTGGCTGGTGCTTTTCCATCAGCTTATGCGTGGCCATTTCATCAGTTGCGACACCGCACAGGGTGTAGCCCAAGTCCCGGTCGATAATCACAGCGATCCCTTCTCTGGCGACGGTGCTGTCGTCAGCAACAACTACAGAACGCTCTCCCGGGGACAGCGCGGTGGAGTAGGCTCTCACAAATTCTTGAGGGTGGCCAAAAGTTGTCCAGATAACAAGCAAAATTCCTTAGGGAATTTATCCTACTCCAATCCGCACGTGCCGTTTACAGACACTCTTGGAAGATCCTAATCCAGTTTCCGCGCAGAATTTTTTCCATCTGCTCATCGGTAAATCCGCGCTCGATCAATTTCCGAGTGAGGTTCCGCGCATGCGAATGGTTCTTTAGGTCAGGAATAAAATGCGGCGTGGTAAGCTTTGCTGCGAGTTCTTTCTGTCTCGATTCCGGCCACTGCCGGTGAATGAAGTCGAAAAAATCGAAGCCGATCCCGACGGAGTCAATTCCGACCAAATTCGCTATGTGCTCGATGTGATCGACGTACTTGTCCAGCGTGCTCTCTTCTTGGCGCGGGCTCACAAGAATGGAATTGACGCCGATCACTCCGCGCCGTTCACCAATTATCCTGATCTGTTCATCACTAATGTTGCGCTCGATGTCGTAGTACTGGCGGACGTTCGTGTGCGACACGATCGGCGGCTTCGTTGCGATCGAGACAATCTCTTCAAACCCAGCCGGGTTGATATGCGCAAGATCAATAATCACGCCAAGCGCTTCGCACTCACGCACGACGTCGCGACCGAATGGTGTCAACCCCTCAGCCGGCGAGCCGCTAGCTGCGAACACTCCGCCGTGTCCGGCCGCATTGGTTCGGGCATGCGTGAGGCCGATTGCGCGCACACCAAGTTCGTAGAAGACGCGCAACTGGTTTAAATCAGTGCCTAACGGCTCCACGCCTTCCATTGTTATGAGGAAGGCAATCTTACCGCTTTCCCGCGCGGCCTGAATTTCGCGATGATTTTTACAAATCTTGAACCTCTCCGAATCCGATGTTTCGGCGTACAGCCGTGCAATTTGATCGAGTGCCACGCGCAACCCATTCTGAGGCAAATAGCGATCTTCAATGTAAATCGCTGCGCCGACAACAGAGAGGTTTCCCGCTTGAAGTTCCGGAAGAAATTCTGTTTCAAGAACATCTCTGCGCTGGCGTTTTTCGTACAGGTCCATCGGCAAATCGAAATGCATGTCGATGATCCCTCCGGTCTGTAGCCGGTCGATTCGTCCTTCGGTGGAGTCATTCATATTGCTCTCTCGCAGGCACGCTCGCGAACGCGAGATTGGAATCGCCACGTCAGCGCGTCGACCGCTGCAAAATCTACGACCAGGTGATTAGACGTAATTCGTGTGCTTGCATTAAACACGGATGCGTCGGCACGACCCGTACGCTGAAGCCGTATGTCCCACTTTCGGTTGCGGGAATGCTGCCCTGATAAATGTAATCGCCATTGCCCATTCCCGATTGGTCGGGACTTTGATTTAGCACCGTGGCGGTAGGATTACGAAGATCACCGTTGTCCACCTCGCCGTGATAGGTCTCGACCCTTACATGCTGCGGATCAAGTGCCCCCAGGTGTACGCGCGCGCTGACCTGCAAGGATTCGCCAACCGAAATACTTTGCCGCTCTTTGTTGGCTAACTGGACGTCGGACACTTCCACTTGCGCCCAATCCTTGCGCATCTGTGCTTTCCATTGGCTGAGGTGCGTCGCGGCGCCGCAGCCGTCTCGGGAGAGGTTTTCGTGGGCCCGCGCCGCGCCGATATAAAGTTGTTCCGTGTATTCCGTGACCATGCGCTGCGTGTTGAACAGAGGGGTGACGCTGCGAATCGATTCGCGCATCAATTGCAGCCAGGCGAGGGGAAGCTTGCCGTCCGGTTTCGCGTAATAAAGCGGAACGATTTGGTTCTCCAGCAGTTGATAAAGGCTGCTCGCGTCCACTTCGTTTTGAAATTCCGTACTGCCGTCATCGATTTCGCCGCCAATAGCCCATCCGTTACTGCCGTTAAAACCCTCGCGCCACCAGCCATCGAGCACGCTGAGATTAATCCCCCCATTCGGCGCCGATTTCATTCCGCTGGTGCCGCTTGCTTCCAACGGTCGCAGTGGATGGTTCAGCCAAAGGTCAACTCCTTGTACCAGGCGCCGGGCGATGTAGCTGTCATAGTCCTCAACGAAAATGACGCGAGTTTCCAGACCTGATTCGCGGCTGAATTTGTAGACTTCCTGAATCAGCGCCTTGCCAGCTTCATCGCGCGGATGCGATTTGCCCGCGAAAATGAATTGCACCGGCCGCGTTGCATCGTTCACCAATCGCTTCAATCGCTCCTTGTCGCTGAACAAAAGAGCGCCGCGCTTGTAGGTGGCGAACCGCCGCGCGAAACCGATGGTCAAGATTTCTGGATCGAGGATGCGATTAACTCTGCGAATCGACTCTGGCGATTCGCCCAATCGTTCGCGGCGCTGTCGCTCGCGGTCGCGCACAAAATCGATGAGGCGGCGTTTCAGTTGTTGATGCGTCTCCCACAGTTGCGCGTCCGGGATATCGATGACGCCGCGCCAAAAATCAGGTTCAGTCAGGTGCTCTTCCCAATCGCCGAGATGCTTGCGATAAAGCGCCGCAAATTCGGGTGCCATCCAAGTCTTGGTGTGCACGCCATTCGTGATACTGGTGATTGGCACCTCGTGTATCGGCACGCCGGACCAGACGTCTTTCCACAGCGATCGGCTTACTTCACCGTGCAATTTACTGACGCCATTTGCATGGCGGCTGAGCCGTAAGGCCAGAATCGTCATACTGAATGGCTCGTCGGGATTGAGACGCGTGTGGCCGAATGAGAACAGCTCTTCGAATGGAACATTTAATTCTTTTGCGAATTTTCCGAAGTATTTTTGCATCATGTCTCGGGAGAAGGAATCGTTCCCGGCGGGAACCGGAGTGTGCGTGGTAAACACATTCGCCGCCGCCACGACTTGTAGCGCGGAATAAAAATCGAGCTTCTTCTCGACCACGTTCAGGCGGATGCGCTCCAGCGCGAGGAAAGCCGAGTGTCCTTCGTTCATGTGGAATACGTCCGGCTGGATCCCGAGCGCGGTGAGAGCTTTTACGCCACCGATACCGAGCATGATTTCCTGGCGCATGCGCATCTCGAGATCGCCCCCGTAAAGCTCCGCGGTGATACGCCGGTCCTCCGGATTGTTCTCAGGAATATCCGTGTCGAGTAGATAGACGTTCACGCGCCCGACACGCAATTCCCAAACCCTGGCGAAAACTTCTCGATCGAGAATCAGGACCGAAATAAGAAGCTTCATTTCGCCCCGACGAGCTTCGCGGATCGGCAGGTGGTAAAAATTTTGGTTCAGGTTAATTGCTGCCTGAACGCCGTCCTTGTCGATCTGTTGCCGGAAATAGCCATGGCGATAGAGCAGGCCGATGGCAACAAAATTCAGATCAAGGTCGCTCGCCGATTTGCAATGATCGCCTGCCAGAATCCCCAGGCCGCCGGAGTAATTCGGAATTGATTCGTGAAAACCGAATTCGGCGGAAAAGTAGGCGATCGGATTCTTGATCTCAGCGCCGGGTCCGGTTTTCCCGTACGTGTTCTGGCGTCCGAGGTATTTCTCAAAATCCTGAAAAACCTGTTTGAGCTCCTGCAAAAAATTCTTGTCCTGCGCGAGCTCTTCCAAGCGTGATTGCCGGGAAAGCTGCAGCATGCGCACCGGATTATGATTGGTCTGGTCCCAAAGCTCGGGATCGAGTTCCCGAAACAATCGGCGGGCCGCGGGTTCCCAAGTCCACCAGAGATTGAAACTCAATTCCCGTAACGGCTCGAGCGTAGCCGGCAGGATCGGGGTGACGTTGTAAGTTTGAAAAGTCGGCATCTGTTCTAGCGAGTTCTGTAGCCGCGGGTGTTGAATCAGGCTGGGAAGAAGCAGATTCGCTGAATTACGATTCAAATACCACGACGGACAGAGCCGCAGTTAATCAAGAAAACGTTATACGGCAAGTAACGGGATGACTCCGCTTCGCTGGATCTTAGAGTTGGGACACTAATAGCTCCAGCCGGGATCACCGCCCCCGGCTACAGCACGTGGTGCGAGAAGGAGCCCGAGAAAAAACCCGGCAACCAATCCGCACATGTGCGCGCTCGTGCTGACCTGCGGCGTGGAAAGATCGAATGCGATTTGGACCGCGACGATCAAACCGATGTTTGCCAACCGCTGTTTTGCGAATGGTGCATGACGATGTCGCAGTAAGAGTCCCGCCCATGCGCCGACCACGCCCAGGATGCAGCCCGAAGCGCCGATGAGTTGGGCGGGTTGAACCAGGCCGATCTCCATTAAAGCCACTACCCCTGCGCTGGAGGCGACTCCCGAAATCAGATAGCACCCGAGAAATCGGATCGTGCCGATGGAGCGCTCGAGCGGCGGACCGAGAACGTAAAGCGCAAAAAGATTGAATCCGATATGCAAAAAGCCGGCATGCAAAAAAAGCGCCGTCAACAGGCGCCAGTATTCGGCTTGCAAGATAACCGCACCCGGCTCGACCGCGCCAATCCGATGCAGAACGTCTGGATCATTCCAGCCTCCAGCATGAATCTCGTATAAGAAAACAAACACGTTGATTATGATCAATACGAAAACCGCCGGAGCGCTTCGAAGCTGACTGCGCCGATTAGAAGTGGCCATGTCATCGGGCGAAACGGAGCGGAACGTACGCGAATGTGTGGTTTGAGATTTCAAATTCCGAAATGATCGGACTTGCTCGCGCAGTTCGGCGGTGGGATGCAAAATCTGGAGGGCTGCTCCGAGTCTTCCTGCAGATTCATAATCTCCTTGCGCAGCGAGTTGCCCCATCTTTCGCAAAGCGATGGTCGGCAGAAACAGTAGAAGGAACCATGCGGCACCGCCGAGGTACCCGCTGACGTCAGGCCGGAGAAGCCATGCAACAGCGGTAACTGCCAGCACAACAACCGCAGCGATCCGCCAGCCGCGATACGGCGCGCTGGGGCGCCACGCACGAGCCAGAACGAGCAGCGGCGAAACGAGCGCAAGGAAAAGCAAGATGTGGTTGAGATTCAAACGTAGGATGCGGAAACCGCCGCAATTCGTTAAACCAATGGAGGATTAAACAAAAACGACATTGTTGTCATTCTGAGCGAAGCGAAGAATCTCTGATTGTCTTCAGGTAGGGGGTGCTGGAAATAAAATCAGAGATTCTTCGCTTCGCTCGAACATGACAAGCATAGACATGGCTAGTTCAATGCTTCAACTTGGTAAGTTTTAAAACCCGTGCACTTGTAACCTTTCTGCCATTCAAGCATGACCATCACTGTTACCGATTATCTTGATGTCGTTTCCAGTTGGTGTTTCTGGTCCGAGCCAACATGGGCGGAATTGAAAAGACGCTACGATAGGCGGATTCAATTTGAGTGGAAAATCGCGCTGATGGATTCTACTGGTTTGCCAACTTCACGCGAGCAAGAGCAATGGTTTTATCGACGCAGCGGAATGATGATGCGTTCTCCGTTCATGCTGAACACTGATTGGTACGATCCAAATCTTCCAGAGTGGCTCCCGCCGAATTGCGTGGCCGAAGCGGCAAAGGACTTTGGTTTCACTGACGATCGCGTTCGGCTCGCGCTTGCTCGCGCCGCACTGCGGGAAGGCAAAAACGTAGCTGATTGGAATATTGCGGCGGAAATCGCGGCGGAAGCGGCCGGCATCGAAGCCAGCAAATTGCTCGAGCGCGCGAAATCGACCGCGATCGAGAAGCGCGTTCGAGCATCGACGTCCGAGTTCCGCGCGTTACAAATTACGCAACGGCCAGCATTCGTAATTAATACTGACATCGGCGATCGCGCCATTTTTTCTGGAGTGATCAAACTCGAGCCGTTAGCATCGACAATCGATTCAATGCTCGACGACGCAGCTGCATACGCCGCACACAAAGCTCACTTTGGCGACCCGCCGGCAAAGTGAGCTCCGGAGATCGACTCATAATCGTCACCAGTTTGATCTTGCCAGTGCCGAATTGTTGCCTACAACTTCTCTCTGCTTGCGACGTTTAATGCGAGCACTTCGTGACGGTAAATCGCAGCCGTCGCGAAGAGAGGGTGCCCTGGTGTTCGCGAATGCTGACGCCTGAAATTGCGATAAATTGTAACACGGCGGCGCGGAGCACTCCCGCTTCGCCGTTGAGGAGATTGATCTAATCTGCAACCACAAATTCGTGTAAACGGTCGGATTCGCGCTCGCGAAGTCCGAGTCATTATAGCGTCCTCCGGCGAACAGCTCGGCGTCATGCGTTTAACCGACGCCTTGCGTAAAGCTCAAAGTCTCGGCCAGGATTTGGTCGAAGTCGCGCCCACGGCCAATCCGCCTGTGTGCAAAATTGTCGATTTCGGAAAGTTCCGATACGACATTTCTAAACACTCGAAAGACAAGAAGCCGTCCGGCTCAAAACTGAAGGAAATCAAGTTCCGCGTTAATATCGACGAGCACGATTACGTGACGAAAGTCCGGCACGCCGAAGAATTTCTGGACCGCGGCAACAAGGTGCGTGTTCAGTTGCAATTCCGCGGCCGCGAAATGGCGCACCAGGAGCTTGGGACTCAGCTGGTGGGAAAAGTTCGCGACGATCTTTCAAGCATGTCGCAGGTCGAAACCGACCCGAAAATCGCCGGTCGCAATATCACCATGACGCTTGCGCCTTTGCCGGCGAATCGCCGGAAACGAAAATTCACAGCCCCGAGAACAGATGAGGAAAGCGAAGAAGCCGCTGCAGTGACCGGGACTTAATTCCCGCCGCTCCACGCCTGGCTGTCAGAGCAGGTGTCGTCAGCGCTTTCTTACGGCTTCTTTTTGCCTGCAGGCGAAGGCGTGGGCGATCGCGGTGGAGGAGTAAGCGGCGTCCGCTCAGCAATTTTCTGTTCAAGTCGTTGCTTGCGCGCCTTTGCCTCCTGATTGTTGGGATCCGCCTTCAAGATCTTTTCGTTATCGGCCATCGAATTCTGAAGATCGTTTTTTAGCTCGTAAATGTACGCGCGATAACTGACGTATTTGATCTCGTTCGGCTTCAATTTAATAAGCTCGGAGTAGTCGGCGAGAGCTTTTCCGTAGTCCTGTATCTTCATTTCGACCGCCGCACGTTGTTCATGGATCCGCGGCGCTTCCTGCGGAGTGAGTTTAAGCGCTTCATCGTAATCGTTGATGGCGTCGCCGTATCTCTGCTCGTTTGCAGCGGCATATCCTCGCCGCTGATAGACCGCCGACAGCTCATCGGTGTATTTGTGGTCCATGGCGGCGGCTTTCTTAAAAAGGTCAACTGCTTTGTTCCAGTCTTGCTTTTTGGCGGCCTCAGCGCCCTCGAGGGCCAGCTTGTTTGCTTCGGGATTCTTTTTGTTCCCTTCGGAATTCTGTTTTTTCGCCGCCAGGCACAGCTGTGAGCCGCACAGGGCCAAAGACGTCATTAAAATAAAGGCAAAGGATCTGTTCATAGATTTCTGTTATACGTTGATACTTTTAGACAATTCGAACCTAGAGGCGTGAATAGTTGGCTGTAAGTTCAACAGTTTCAAGTCTGTTCCGACGAAGACGAATGTTCGAGATTCGTCTTTGGGCCCGAATCTGCCCCGGCGGATGCATGCGGCGCCGGCTCATCCACTCGTGTAATGCTCACCGCACGACCGGTCGTCTCATCAATTTGAACCAGAGCCCCGCGCAAGCGAACTTCGCCGCCGGCTACCGGAAACGATGTCGGCAGATTCGAGATAAACCGATTCAGGATTGGATCCACGGCTCGTCCCAGGATGGAATTCACAGGTCCGCACATTCCCGCATCGCATAAAAAAGCGGTGCCGCCCGGGAAGATTTGCTCGTCGGCTGTCTGAACATGAGTGTGTGTGCCGATGACAGCGGACACTTTGCCGTCGAGAAATCGGCCAAGCGCAATTTTTTCGCTCGTAGTCTCGCCGTGCGCATCAACGATAATGTTTGGCGTCTCGCTGCGCATTTTCGTGACTACTGCTTCGACTGAACGAAATGGATTGTCCAGGATCGGCTGCATGAAAGTGCGCGCCTGGACGTTAATGACACCGATTTTTCCCTTGGCCGTTTCAAGAACGATCGATCCGCTGCCAGGCGTGCGGTCAGGATAATTTAGTGGCCGCAACAAACGCGGTTCGGTGTCGATGAACGAAAGGATTTCTTTCTGGTCCCAGATATGATCGCCGCTTGTGATAACTGAAACGCCGGCGCGCAAAAGATCGATGGTGATTTTGCCAGTAATACCGCGGCCACCCGCAGCGTTTTCGCCGTTGACGATGATGAAATCCAACGCGTATTTCGCCTTTAGATCCGGCAACCGGCCTATTACTGCCGTGCGACCTGGCTGGCCGACAATGTCGCCAAGAAAAAGAACTGTTAACATGCGTGGGTGATTCGTTGAATCGTTACACAGTTACATCGGAATTGCGATTTAACGATATAAGCGTTCAGCGGTCCAGTGCGGGAGGCGATTCGCCTGGCACGCCATAACGCGGCGAACGCGCGTCATTCTAGCTTCGACATCCTTATTCGCAGCGATCCTTGCACCAACTCTCCAAGCCGCGGAGAACATCAGCGTCCTTGGGAACAAACCGCGATGGGATGTTCTCGAACATTACCAGCAGACAATCACGCGTGATGAGTTCGCGCACCTCATCAATGACGTCTACGGCACGCACGGGTTCGCGCCCGATTTAATCGAGATAAAAGACGACACGGCGCGGATCCTCATGAATCGGGATGCGCAGAAATTTTTCACGTTGCGGTTCGCCGCTGGGACCGAAGAGCTGAAACCGGTGCCGCGACTTTGGCGCGCGGCAAAATCTTTGCCATCGGTACAAGGAAAAAAACCTCTCTCCGGTTTAAAAATCGCGCTCGACCCCGGGCATCTCGGAGGCAAGTGGGCGAAAATGGAGGAGCGTTGGTTTCAAGTCGGCGACAGCAAGCCCGTCCAGGAGGGCGATTTGACATTGCGCGTGGCGCGATTATTGGCGACGCGATTGCGCGAGTTCGGCGCGAAAGTTTCGTTTGTTCGAACTACTGATGAGCCAACAACAGGGAAACGTCCTGATGATTTTCGCGAGTTAGCCAGGAAGATTCTCATTAGTAATGGGGTGCCACAACCGCGCGCCGATGTTCTTGATCCGACTGATCCGGAGAAAGAGAAGACCATCCGCTGGCAAAGCGAGATCTTATTCTACCGGTACAGTGAAATTCGGCGTCGTGCGGCACTGGTGAATTTCAAACTGCATCCTGACCTTGTGCTGTGTTTGCATTTCAACGCCGAAGGCTGGGGCGATCCGAGTAATCCAATATTGACCGACACGAATCATCTTCACCTGCTGGTCAACGGATCGTATTTGGCGGAAGAGCTGGAATTCGATGACCAACGCTTCGAAATGATCCGACGACTCCTGAGTCGTGCGTACAACGAGGAGTTGCCGCTGGCCGATACAGTCGCTCTGACAATGTCGCGCGAGACTGGCCTGCCGCCGTACGCGTATCCAACTACTAACAGCACGACCAAAGTCGGCGCCAGCGGTTATGTCTATGCTCGCAATTTGCTGGCCACGCGGCTTTACCGTTGCCCGGTCGTGTACCTGCGAGCCGTATGTAATGAATAGCAAAGATGTATTCGCCCGTATTCAGGCCGGCGATTACGAAGGAACGCGCAACATCAATGGCGTGGAACGAAAGAGCATCTTCCGCGAATACGCCGACAGCGTTGCGGATGGATTAGTCGAGTATTATTCCAAAGCACGACACAGTGGCGATTGACCTCAACCCCCGTTTGTAGGGCGTTTCTGTCAAACGCCATGGCGTCTGACACAGACGCCCTACAGTTCTTTCACCGCCTCACGAATGTCACTGAGAGTGACGTTGTTCGTGATATGTGCAGTGCCGATGCGCGGTGTCACAACGAACCGCACTTTTCCGCCTTCGAATTTTTTATCAAACTTTATAGCGTCGAGAATATTTTTACGCGCAAAATTCGGCGGCAGATGCGTGGGTAACCCAAATCGGGCGAGCAGATCAACAATTGCGGCGCGCTGATCCGCCGGCAGTCCAGCTCGTTTTACTGAGATCGCGCACGCGGCGACAATTCCAAGGCTCACTGCCTCTCCATGCAGGAATTTTCGGTAATCTCCGGCGCGTTCGATCGCGTGGCCAACTGTATGGCCAAAGTTCAGGAGAGCGCGCTCGCCGGTCCGGTCGCGCTCGTCGTTCGCCACGATTCTGGATTTGATCTGGATATTGCGCTTGATCAGCTGTTGTAAGGCTGAAGCTGCGCCTGCGTTCCATGACTGCAGTATTCGGAACATTTTTGGATCGGCAATAATGGCGTGCTTGATGATCTCCGCGAAGCCTTGATTGAATTGACGACGCGGCAGTGTTTTCAAAACATCGAGGTCATCAATGACAAGTGAGGGCTGATGGAAAACGCCAATCAAATTTTTCCCCGCGCGCGTGTCTACTCCGGTTTTCCCGCCGATCGAGCTGTCAACTATGGCCAGAAGCGTTGTTGGAATCTGAACATGCGGAATGCCGCGGTGATAAATCCCTGCAACGAATCCGGAAATATCGCCAATAACACCGCCGCCCAAGCCAACAATGAATGATTGCCGGTCAAGTCCCGCCGCAATCATCTGATCGCAAATTGCGCCAGCTTGCTCAAACGTTTTCGACTTCTCGCCTGCGGGAATCGTGATCATTGTTGGGCGAAATCCGGCTGAGATTAAGCTCTGTTTCAAGATGTCGCCGTATTGCGTGGCGACATTCGTATCAGAAACGATGGTGGATGATCCGAAGCGTCCGACTGCCTGACATATTTTTCCGGTCTGTGACAACAGCTTCGTACCGATTAGGATGCGTCCAGCATCGGCACCCACAGACATCATGTGAACACGTTCGTTACTTCGTTGGATTCCAGTGTTTTTGACCGAGCGGGTCTGACGCGGTGTCTTTGAAAGAGCCTAGCGCCGGGCTGGCGTTGGGACCGAACGTCATGGTTTCGGTATGCAAGTCGCAGAAAAGCGCATTTATTTTTTGGCCACTTCGTTGCGTTCCAATTGCCATTCCTGCGCCTCCTCCCAGCTGCAGATTTGGCACATTGTTGGCGACGCCTGGCCACGATGTGATGACACTAGGAGGTCCAGCGTAATTCGGTGCCATTAGGATTGTGGACGCGGGCGAGACTACCCTCAGCATATTGCCACCTATCAAATCGTAAATGTTTTGGTTGATACCGTAGCTCACTGGTGCGGTGTCCGTTTCGGATGCGACTCGTTTGTCAAAAGGTGATTGGAAAATTTTCCTGGTGCCGACGTATTTCGGATAAATAACCGGGCTTAGGTTGGTGCCAAGACCCGGAGCAGCGTTTATCGCCGGAAGAATGTTATCTTTGTCGTTGAGATAAGCTTGCACCAAGGCTCCGATCTGCCGCAGGTTGCTCAAGTCTTTTGTCGCTTTTGCGCTCTCAAGAGCACTATTAAGGGATGGAATCAGAATCGCGGCGAGGCCGATAATGATCGCGATTACAACCAGCACCTCGATGAGGGTGAAACCGCGCTCGGAAGGGGGAGGGCAACTTTTGGTCATGAATAATTGGGGGCTAGCAGCGGATGATATTGCCGTTCGTCGGAGAGCGAAAGCGAAAAAGAACCGCCAAAGCAAGATTGCTTGACAACGGATTTTGCATTCGGTGTATGTAGATTATGCCCGAGCAAGAACCGATCCCACCTCCGCCTGCGTCAGGTCCGGGCCCCGAGCTCGGGCCAAAATCAACCTCAACCGGCTTACCTTCAAACGTAGCTGCAGCGCTTGCCTGCGTTCCATTAATTGGCGGGATTGTTTTTTACCTTGTCGAAAAGCACGACAGCTTTGTGCGGTTCTATGCGATGCAGTCGATCATTTTCGGAGGCGCATGGCTTTTGTTTAACATCGTGTCGAAAATCTTGTTCATGATCCTTTGGTCGATTCCGGCGATTGGTGGAATTCTGGTGTTCTTCTGGGGAATCATTCAGGCGCTCGTTCACATAGCGTTTTTGGTTGTGTGGATTGTAGCGACGGTAAAAGCATTCACAGGCGTGCGCTGGGACATTCCCTACGTAGGGCCGGTGGCGCGGCGGCAAGAAGGCACGGTGTGATAATTGGGGCGGTTCGCTGAAACCGCCCGATTGAGGTCAATCGCCCCTACCGAGTAGTTTCACTACCACCTCCGTTAGAATCAGCTCGTGATCCAGCTGTGTTGTCACGAGTTTGACGTTCGCATCGAGGCAGGCGCGCATCGCCTCGATTAATTCTTCGCTACTGAACTCACTCGCGTGTTGCGCTGCGATGGCCAGACCGTAGGAGTTGATTGATCCGTCTTTTTTGCGTGGCAAATGTTCTGTTGCCGTTGCGGGCAAACGGTTCATGGCAGCAATGAATTGAAACGGCGACTGCGAACGCCGAATCCCGTGCTGGTCGATCAAATCTTTTGCTAACAACAAATTGCGGATTGTCGGCACGATTGCGGCCAGCAAAATACCCACGGCCTTCTCACCTTGCTCCAGCAAACGTCGCACGAGCCTCAGCGCCAGTTCCAGGTTCCGAGCGCTTAGCGCATTGCTCAATTCGAAAATTACTCCGGCACGGGAGAGCGGAACCAACTCACGAACAAGTTCGACACGCACAGCGCGATCTTTGCCGAGGAATAGGTCAATTTTTTCCAACTCGTTATCGATCTGTCGCGTATCGCCTCCGGTCAGCAAAACGAACAGTTCGAGCGCAGCCTCATCGAATTCCAATTTTCGCTTTTTTGTGCGACCGAGAACGATTTCAGTTGCTTCTTCTTCCCACCCGGCCCGCGCCGAATCGAGCCGGTCGAAAACCTGAACCTCCGCGCGTTTAACCAGGGTTTTGTAAAATGAGCGGCGCTTGTCCACTTCTGTGGCGCTGATCAAAAGCGTAACTCCGTCGCCAACACCGCTGTCGATGAGTGCAGACAATTCTTCGAGCGCAGTTTGCACTGCGGCCGACCGCGCCTTTACGTCGTCGCCGAGGAAGTTCGCGTTTTTCAGCCAGACCACCTTTGTGCTGCCGAAGAAAGGCAGTGTTTGCAACGCCTCGATCGCCGATCGAATTCGACTGGCGGCTTGATCGGCGTTATCTGCGACGCCATCGATTACCTCCAAGCCAAAATCGCCGGCGTCGTCGGGAACGAGTTTCTGCGCCAGCTCCGCTGCGAAGTGCTTTACTTCACCCTCATCCGACCCGACGACCGCGTATACGTTTGCGGTTTCCGATTTGGTTTTCGTCTTCGGCATCGGCGATTTCTCGCATGTAGGACGAGTATCGACAAGGTCGATCGTTGTCCTCAAGGGATGGTGGAGTCGGCGCGCCCTCGCGCCGTCAGCTAACCGCCCGACGGCGGCCGCCTCCATTCCCAACGTGTTGGCGACAACGCGTTCCACCTACACCCGCGAACGGCGCCGGCCCGCGTTGCGCGTGTATTTTGTCGGCCGGCGCTTCGGTTCAATTTTTGCCAGACCTGAGCCGCTTTTCACTTCCATAATCTGATCACGCAACAGCGCAGCGCGCTCGAATTCGAGATTTGCCGATGCCTCCTGCATTTCCTGCTCCAATTCGCGCAGCAGTTCGGACAGGTTAAAGTCGCCACCTGTTTCGCGGATCACGGACGACTCGATTTCGCGTGCACGCAAAATTGTATGCAGACTTTCCTGGACGGCGCGCCGGACGGTTTGCGGCGTGATGCCGTGCGTTTCGTTGTACTCCAATTGCTTGGCACGCCGGTATTCGGTAATCGACATCAGCGCTTGCATGCTTTGCGTGATCGTGTCGGCGAAGAGCACCACTTCGCCATTCACATGCCGCGCCGCGCGACCGGCTGTTTGGATCAGGGAGGTCTGGCTGCGCAAAAATCCTTCCTTGTCCGCGTCCAAAATGCACACCAGCGAAACCTCGGGTAGATCGAGCCCTTCGCGAAGCAGATTGATGCCGACGAGAATGTCGAATTCTGCTGCACGCAATCCGCGCAAGATCTCCACACGCTCGATCGCGTCGATATCGCTATGCAGGTAGCGCACTTTCAATCCCACGTCGCGCAGATAGTCCGCCAGATCCTCCGCGGTTCGCTTGGTCAACGTTGTTACCAGAACGCGCTCCTCTTTTTCCACCCGCTGGCGGCAAAGCTCCATCGTTTCGTCGATCTGATTCTTAAGCGGCTTCATCGTGATTTTCGGATCGAGAAGTCCGGTCGGCCGAATGATCTGCTCGACTACAAGCGGCGCGCCGGGCGTGTGCGTATCGAATTTTTCCGGTGGCTCATCGGTTCGAGAAACTGGTAGGGCCCGCTCGCCGCGCGCGCCTCCGAGCGCTCTACCCGACGCGCCCGGCGGTCGCGCCCTACCGGCGACCTCGAACGGAATCAGTTCTTCTTTTCCAATCCGCTGTCGCTTATGCGGAAAGTATCCTTTGTTGCCGACAATGCTGTTTTGGATTTCGAACTCTGCCGGGGTCGCGCTCACATAAATCGTCTGGTCCGTCAACTTCATGAATTCATCAAAATCAAGCGGGCGATTGTCGAGCGCGCTCGGTAGACGAAACCCGTAATTTACGAGTACAGTTTTGCGCGACCGGTCGCCTTCGTACATCCCGCCGATCTGCGGGATGGTGGCGTGCGATTCGTCGATCACGGTGAGAAAATCGTCAGGAAAAAAATCGATGATCGTGTAAGGCCTCGACCCGGGAGGCCGGCCGGATAAATGGCGCGAATAATTTTCAATCCCGTTGCAGAAACCCATTTCCTGCAACATTTCCAAATCGTATTCGGTGCGCATTCGCAGCCGTTGCGCCTCGAGCAGTTTGTTTTGCGATTCGAGTTCAATGATGCGTTGCTCAAGCTCTTCACGGATGGTGCGCAGCGCACGATTGAGCTTGTCCGCCGGCGTGACGAACTGTTTCGCTGGAAAAAATGTGATGAAGTTTAGCGATTCGTGCGTGTGACCGGTCAGCGGATCAAATCGCCGGATCGCATCGATCTCGTCGCCGAAAAACTCGAGACGAATTCCTTCTTCATCCGCGGTTGCGGGATAAACCTCGACCACGTCGCCGCGCACACGAAACCTGCCACGCGAAAAATTCATGTCGTTGCGCTCGTAAAGCATGTCGATTAATCGACCGAGCACCGCTTCGCGGCTGATGTGCTGCCCGTATTTCACAGTGAGCAACATCTTTTCATAATCTTCGGGCGACGTGACTCCGTAGATGCAAGACACGCTTGCCACTACGATGACATCGCGTCGTGTAAGTAGCGCGCTCGCAGTCGACAGGCGCAACCGCTCAATCTCTTCGTTAATAGAGGAATCCTTCTCGATGTAGGTGTCGGAGCGAGGGATGTAAGCTTCCGGCTGGTAGTAATCGAAATAGCTAACGAAATATTCGACTGCGTTACTTGGGAAGAATTGTTTAAATTCTGAGTAAAGTTGCGCGGCCAGTGTTTTGTTGTGCGAAATGACCAGCGTTGGTCTGTCCAGCTTTTGGATGACATTAGCGACGGTGAACGTCTTACCTGAGCCGGTTACACCGAGCAGTGTCTGATGGCGGTTTCCCGCCTCGACAGACTTCAACAGCTTGGCGATCGCCTGCCCCTGGTCGCCGCGGGGTTTGAAGGTGGATTCAAGCTGAAACGGCATTCGATAATTTTAGCACAACATGGACAGCAGCGTTGGGGCTGATGTTGGCAGACCTTTACTGAATTAGATTTCAGAAATCAGAAACATCGCGCAACATTCCAGTCGACCTATGCCCTCGGAATCCGGAACCTCAGTCCGATTACAGATTGGCCACGTTCTGTTTATGGATTTGGTCGCGTACTCTACTCAGCTTCTCGATGAGCAGCGTCAATATCAGGAGCAGCTAACTGAAGTTGTCAATGATACCGAGCAGGTCCGCAGTGCCAAAGAAGCCGGGAAGCTAATTCGACTTCCCGCGGGCGACGGCATGGCCCTCGTATTCTTTGACAGTCCCGAAGCGCCGGTGCGGTGTGCGATGGAGATCAGCAAAAAGTTGAAAGCATATCCCCAACTGAAGCTTCGGATGGGTGTTCACAGCGGGCCGATTGATGAAGTTCGCGACGTAAACGACCGAATAAACGTTGCAGGCGCTGGGATCAATCTTGCCCGGCGCGTGATGGATTGGGGGGATGCGGGCCACATCTTGTTGTCCAAAAGAGTGGCTGAGGATCTTGCTCACTCGCGACAATGGGGTCGCTATTTACATGACGTGGGAGAATGCGCGGGAAAGCACGGCGTCCCGATCTTCCTGGTTAATTTTTACGCAGACGGTGTCGGGAATCCCCAGCTGCCGAAAGCGATTCGGCAAGCCCAATTGGAACACTCCGCTAAAGCTGCGGCTACCGGCGGGCCACGGACGTTTCGTCGCGTTTATCTGGCGATCGCAGCCACAGTGATTGCGATCGGTGTCATCGCTCTGTGCCTCTGGTTTTATTCGAGGCACACCGAGGCACCGTTCTTACCTGAAGAGAAAAGCATTGCCGTGCTGCCGTTCGAGAACTTCAGTCCAGAAAAAGACAACGCCTTTTTCGCGGACGGCATTCAGGATGACATCCTAACGAGTTTGGCAAAGATCAAGGACCTGAGAGTGATCAGTCGTTCTTCGGTAATGGGATTTCGCGGCGCGGCAGGCCAGAACCTGCGCGAGATCGGCAGGAAGCTTGCCGTGGCGAACATTCTCGAGGGCAGCGTACGCAAGGAAGGCGATCGAGTAGTGGTGAATGTGCAATTGATCGATACGCAAAATAACCGCCACATCTGGGCAAATCGTTACGACCGCACCCTGATCGATTCGCTCGGCTTACAGGGAGAATTGGCCAGCGAAATTGCCGACGCGCTTCGCGCTACGCTTAGCGATGATGAAAAAGCGCAGACAGCAGCGAAACCGACGCAAAACGCCGATGCATACGTTTTTTATCTCCGTGCCAACCAGATTTCCCGCAATCCCGATACGCTTCTCGAGGATTACAAGACCGCCGAGCAGCTTTACATGCAGGCAATCGAACTCGACCCGAATTTCGCGCTCGCTCACGCGCGGCTCGCATCTATTTGTGCTGAGGTCTTCCGTTATTACGAACCAACCGACAGTTGGAAAACCAAAGCCTTCGCTGAAGCAGAAACTGCGCTTCGACTTCAACCAAATCTTGCTGAAGGCCACTTCGCGCTCGGCCAGTGCATTTACTGGATGGACAAAGACTATGACAGGGCTCTGGAGCAATTCGAAATCGCGTCTCGTTTAGAGCCGAACAACGCTGATACACGGCGGCTGATCGCAGCGATTGAGCGCAGGCAGGGCAAATGGCAGGAGGCGCTTGAGGCGTACGAACGAGTTGCCAAGCTCGATCCGCAAAATCCGAACACGGCGCGCGAACTCATGTACACGAACTCCTCCATGCGGCGATGGCCCGAAGCGGTGCGTTGGGCTGAGCAAATGCGCACGCTGGCACCATCATCGCTTGTGGCCAAAATCCAAAACGGCTACACCCATTTTCAATGGAAAGGGGACACTCGTTTGCTGAAGTCGACGCTGGATGACATTCCAGCCGGTGTTGATCCAGACGGCGGTGTCACCGCAGCCCGATGGGACGTGGCCATGTTGCAACGCGATTATTCCGAGGCTAAAACTATTCTCGAAACATCGTCGGCTAACGAAGTTTCTTATAGCGTTGCGGGATTGACGCCGAAAATCTTCCTGGAGGGCTGCACATATTTGGCGCAGGGAGATAACGCGAATGCACAAAAGGCGTTCGAACGGGCAACGCCAGCTTTTGAAGCAGCGGTGAGAGAAGCCCCGGAAAGCGCCGAGCGGCACGCGAGCCTCGGCTGGCTTTACGCGTTGATGGGGCGAAAGAATGATGCAATCGCAGAGGGTCAGCGGGCAGTTGAGCTGAAACCGGAATCGAAGGATGCCGTCGACGGTTCACTCATGAATGGCTATCTCGCGCTCATCTACGCTCGGGTCGGTGAAAATGATTTGGCTATTCCATTGATCGAGCGTCTGCTCACAACGCCAGGGGCGGTCGATAGTGCTGATTACAGTGTCACTGTTAACGATCTGAAACACCGCTGGGAATGGGACCCAATCCGCAACGATCCGCGTTTTAAAATGTTGATCGAGAACAACGCGTCGTCGGAGCTCAAGCATTAAGAAATTCGGCGGAGATTGGGTAGTAAGTCTCAAAGTTCCCGTTGCGAACCGAGGAGCAAAAGCGAGGCTTGCTGCCAGGCTCGATCCACCCGTGAAACTGAAAGACTTTTTTGCCGAACTGAAGCGAAGAAGAGTGTATAGCGTCGCAGTCGCGTATATTGTGGGCGGCTGGGCGCTGGCGCAAGGCATCGCTCAGGTGTTCCCGGTATTCGACATTCCCATTTGGGCGGTCCGTCTCATCGTCGTGCTGATCGTGCTGGGTTTTCCCCTGGCGCTCACGCTGTCTTGGTTTTTCGATCTCACGCGATACGGGATTGTCCGCACTCCCGATCGTGCGCGGGACGACCGTATCAAAGTTGTCGAATCGAACGCTTCATCGGAGAAATCGATCGCCGTTTTGCCTTTCAATAATTTAAGTCCGGGAAAAGACGACACCTATTTCAGTGACGGCATTGCCGAAGAGCTTCTCGGCGCACTCGCCAAAGTGGACGGCTTGCGCGTGGCGGCACGGCGTTCTTCATTTTGGTTCAAGGACAAGCAAGCCGAGCTGGCGGAGATTGCGTCGCGATTAAACGTGGAGCATGTGCTCGAGGGCAGTGTGCGGCGCGACGGCAATCTAATCCGCGTCACGGCAGAACTGATCGACGCGCGCGCCGGATTTACGATCTGGTCCGAGACGTACGAGCGTGAAATGCATGGAATTTTCGCCCTGCAGGATGATATCACGCTCGCCATTGTCGATACTCTTAAACTCAAGCTGGCGATATCGACGCCGCCCGCGTCACGTAGCACCGACGCCTACGACTATTATTTGCAGGGTCTCTTTTACTCCGATAAATCGACCGAGGAAGCGCTGCGGCGCAGCCTCGAGTTGTTCCAGCGCGCGCTCGAAAAAGATCCAAGGTTCAGTCGTGCGTGGACCGGAATTGCAAAGTCGTGGCTGTGGCTGGCGGATGCGTATGTAAAACCGATCGAAGCGTATTCGAACGTCCGCCGTGCCGCCCTGAACGCGATCAACATCGATGACGGTGAAGCCGAGGCGCACGTTTATTTGGCGGAAACCAAACGGATCCTCAATTGGGACCTGCGCGGCGCGGAAGCCGAATACCTGCGCGCATTGGAAATCGATTCTAATTCTACAACTTCGAATTATTTCATCGCTGCATTTTACGCCGCGATCGGTGAGCGCGATAAAACCCTCACGTATCTAAGCCGCACGGCAAAGATCGATCCTGCCTCGTTGTGGGTTAACAATTTTGCCTGCGAGATCTATCGCTACTTCGGATTGACCGATGAAGCGATGGCTGCTGGTGAGCGTTCGTTGCAGCTTGATCCGACGTTTCTTTATAGTGAGCCGCTGCTGGCGGCTCTTTACCGCGAAATGGGACGCTTCGATGATGCGATCGCGCTATACAAAAAGTCGCAAGACGTCAGTGGGCGAGTGCCTTTTGGTCTTGCGATCACGTACGCGAAGATGAACCGTCGGGAGGAAGCGAAGGAGATTCTGAAGGCCGCCTGCGCAAGTCGCGGGGGTTACACGCCAGGGGACGCGATCGCGCATGTGCACGTGGTATTAAATGAACATGAGGACGCCATGCGCGAATTGCAACGTGCTTACGAGGAACATTCCTCCTCATTACACTTCGTAGGCATCGCTCCCGAATTCATTCCTCTCCGGTCGGACAAACGTTTTGCTTCGATCGTAAAGGAAATCGGGCTGGAACCTCAAAAGGTTTTTGCGGCGAATGTCTAACCAACGACGCGGTTAGGCAGCTGTCGAAACATGAAGGCTTAGGAAGCCCTCACTCCCTGCGGTCGCTACTGAATGATGACATCACGCCCGTGACCGTGGGAGCGAACGTTGTATTTGTTCAGATCCTGCTGCGCCACGTGCATACCGAACAGCAAAACTGCGATCAGACCAAAGTATAGCACTGACATTATTCCACGCTGAGATGGGGTGACTTCGAAATACCGCTGTTCTTCCTCGGTCCTTTTGCGGAAGAGCGAATAAACTCTCGGCAGCGACAGAAGGATGATTAGCCAGATAACGAAGTTTGGATATTTCCATCCAAACCAAATGAGCAAGGCGAAGCCGGGCAACCATAACCAGCGGGACAATGCCGTCACGATGCGTCCGCCGTCGAGCATCCCTACCGGCGTGAGGTTGAATAGATTCAGAAAATATCCGAACCACGCCAGCGCGATGAAAATGGGAGCGGCGAAGAATTCGCCCAGCGCATTGCAGACCAAAGCCCCCAGGCTTCCGAGCAACGGCCCACCAATACCCACGCACGCTTCCATCCAGGCGTTGCGCGGCGCTTCCTTCAACGCAATGAACGCGCCCATAAACGGAATAAAAACAGGCGCACCGACTTTGAGTCCAAATTTTCTGGCGACAATTAAGTGGCCGGTCTCATGGACGAGTAAAAGGAGGACAAAACCCACCCCGAACTGCCATCCCCACAGTTGCATGTAAACCAAAATCATCAGCAGCATGGTGCCGCCGGATTTCAACAGGACGGGCAGGACGAATTTGAATTTCGCCAAAAATTTGGCGATCACGACGCCGACCACCGCGACTGGGCCTAGCGCCTTTTTTATCCGGCTGAAGGTTGTTTCTTCAGTGCGAGGCTTGTACTCCTCGAGCTTTTTCGGTCCCAACATTCACGTCTTGCACTTTGGAAATGTGCATGGCGTTAATGTGAAACGCGAATTTTCAAGTGGCGGCGCTTTGCCCCTGAGGGAATCTGCAATCGAAGGACTCAGTGAGAGGCGCTGGCTGTTTTCGGCTTCTCCTCGGCCGTTTCGTAAGACTGCAGCCACGCGCTCCATTTCATGTTTTCTTTCCACATGGTGATGCCGGAATGGCCGTAATGCTGTTCCTTTTCGTACTCATCGTCCTTTATCACCGGGCACCAGAATAATCGGCCCGCTCTGCGCCAGCCGTCGATAAGGATCCCATCTTCGAATCGTTGATTGCGCGCGGTTACGACCAGCGCGTTGTTTTCGCTCGTCGTGTTAGGATAAGCTTCCCCCCAATGGAGCACGAGCGTCTTAGGCTCGAGTTTTATCAATTCCGTCCCAATGTCCTGGGCCCAATGCCCACACCAACCGCGCTTTCGCAAGCCGACATTGTACAGGAACACCGTAAACTCCGGGTTGAGAGCGACACGATATTCTTTTTTGAGCCGGCGCGCGGTCGTATGCGCGGTGTAAGACAACGCCTGGGCTTCGGCGGGATCGACATCCGACGAAAGTCCCGTGAGAGCTTTGGCCAGGTCTTTGATTGATCTTTCATCACTGGCATGCGCCACTCTGATCACCAGCAGGACTGCGAAAATAAAAAGCAATGTGCGCCTTGTCATCTTATCTCCTCAGGTCGCACTCCGGCCTCACCAGTGCAATAAGAAAAATAGTATGCGGCGACTGAATCTATCGTCTTTCAAGTTCGTGAAAATACTCAGCGACATTTCGTTTGAAATAGAAGTACCACGCACTCGCACAACCAAACAAAGAGCCGTTAAGGATGGCACGCCACATAATCGTGTGCCGAAGCACATCCAGTGCGCCGAGCGCCGACGCATACGCGATTATCAGCACAAAAATCACCATTACGAGATGTCGCGACCACGCTTTGCGGGCGGCAAAACCGTACGCGATCGAAGCCATCAGGCAGCCGATCACCGCGACAAGCGGGGCGGCGATGTGCAACCATTCCGCACGAGTCACTTTCTCGCCGCCCATAAGGTGGGGTCCGATGTCGAGAATCGCGAAAGCGATCGAGACAAACATTCCTGCGGATGCCAGCGCCGCGAACCAGCTCAAAATTCGGATGGCGAAGGGTGCCCTCATGAACCGATGAAGATGCGCCGCAGAGGCAATTGTGCCAAGCGGCTGAGGACGTTCGCCGCGGCGAAGGCCCCTGCAAACCGAACGTCTTAATCTTTGTGGCGAATTGAACCGGCCCCGGTGATTTGCTTTTTGATCGTCGGCGGGTTGCCAGAATAAGTGACCTTCCCGGCGCCAGTGATAACGGCCTTCAGAGTATCGCTGACCGCAACGTCCGCGTCGCCAGCGCCAGTGGTGGAGATTTCGGCTGTTTTCGTTTGCAGTCCAGCGGCGGCGAGCTGACTCGCGCCGGTCATGTCGACCAAGAGCCGGTCGACCGTGCCATCAAGTGAGACTTGTGACGCTCCCTTGGATTCCAGAGCAAAGATTGGCTCGCTCAACTGCTTCACCGTTAGCTTGACTGCGCCCCTGATCTTTCCACCTGACCGCGTCGGCGTTGAGACGAGGACTTTTATTCCGTGAGTAGGCCAGACGTGGTTCCGCGTGCGCAGATGAAGTGTATCGTCCGCAACATTGCTCTCAACGTAAGGCAACAGATTTTCGTCCGTTGTGATCCGAAGAGCGGGCGCTCCGTTTCGCCACTCAATTTCAAAGGCGCCGCCAGCGTCGAGATTAACAAAAGCGACGATTGGCCGTTCCTCAGTTTTGACATGGCCATTGCCTCGAATGCCTGGCAAATGGCAGCCGACAAGCACAATGACACCCCCAGCAAACAAAACGATCAGGATCTTTCTCATGGAAATAGGTCTTCTTCGTTATGATGCAGCGACGTCCTGCTTTGGATTCAACCTTTTACTGCACGATCTTCATCTTTACCGCGTCGACAAAGACATCATCGACATAAAATTCGACGCGATAAGCGCCCGGCGCCCATCCATCTTCTGGCCGTGCCAGCGTGAATGCGCCGCGTGTGGTCGGGCTCACAGCGACAGCAGAGGCCTCGTCCACTTTGTAATCGGGAGGAAAATCTTCTCCAAGGTTTTCTGCGATCCACACAGCCTTCACACTTGCGCCTTCCCGCAAACGTTGCCCCTGCCAGCGCGCGTAAATTTCGGGCGTGTTCGACGAGAATGTTGTCGTCGGTTTTCCGAAGCGATCTTTTGCAAGACTTACCAAGAGCCGTTTCGGTGTGCTGTCCAAGTTGACTTCGGGGCGCTCGACAATTTTCGGCGCTTCTGCCAGTTCAAGAGAAATGCGCTGGAGTAAATCGCCTTTCGCATCCTGCATTGCCGTGATGTCTTTGACAATTCCAACTCCGGGTGCAAACCAACGCTCGATCATCATCCTGTTTGGCGTCGTCTGCTCGCCATGGATGTGGAACGCTTGAAAGTTTCCCGCTGGCACAGCGATTTTTTCTTCACCCACAACATCGTAATGCTGTTGCACCTTCAGGTCGCCAGCCTGGCCATCAAAGTCCCAGGCGGCGCCCTTTTTCAGAGGAACGGCGATCATCGTCTGCGGCGGACTAAACTTAACCAGCTCGCCGTCGAGATTCACCCGAGCCCAGCAGGTAATCCCGTGTCCGTCTACCGTCAGCAGATCGGTGTTGGTGATCGTGCCCCCTCGGTGCATTTCAAACTTAAGAAGATCTTTTCCATCAACGTCCTCGGTTCCCTCGAGACGATACAAGACTGGCATACGGATCTTACCGTCGGCATCTGGTTTCAGGTTCGAGACATCCAATCCCTTTCCAATTTCCTCGGTCATGTTGTAGCGCCAGGTTGTACCCGGTGCGATGGGAATAACGGGAGCGGCGAAAACGCTACTCAGGCCGAAACAACAAACGGCGACGCAAACATTTCTCACAATCTTAACTCGCATGCTTACCAACTTCCCTCAACGAGAAGCGGTTGATCGTCACGAGCGCAAACAACGTTTGGCTAGCAGGCAAGGCGAGCTAAGTTTTAGTTCCTCAAAGTGAAACTGATGATTTTCACTATAAGCTGTCTCATAAATGTCATTCTGAGCGAAGCGAAGCTGCAACGCAGCCGCCGAAGTCCGCGAGGCCAGGCTTTCAATCTCAGATCAATTTTCGAGCGATCCTTCGCAGAGCAAATGAACAGAGATGTTTCGCTTCGCTCAACATGACAGCGCTATTTATCGGATGAGTTCTAAACAATGAAAGCGTTCGAGATTGCTGACGTTCCACGGGACGAGGTCCACCGATTTGTCAGGGGCCTTCATTCTGATCCCTTCAGTGTGTTAGGTCCGCACAAGGTTGGCGATGACGTGGAAATCCGGGTCTTTCGTCCAGACGCGCACGCGGTCGAGATCGTCCTCGATCGAGAACCAGACAAACCGATGGCTGCGGAACGCAGCGACAAGGAAGGTTTCTTTTGCGCCAGTGTTCCCGGCGCAGAGCGCGACGTTCCGTACCATCTGCGCATCGTAAAACTGGACGGCTCAGAAGAGCTCACGCGGGATCCGTATCAGTACGGTCCGATTATGGGCGACGTCGATCTGCATTTGTTCAGCGAAGGACAACATTGGAAAATTTATGAAAAATTCGGCGCGCATTTGCGGATGATCGGTGATGCGTCTGGTGTTTATTTCGCCGTCTGGGCGCCTAACGCCCAACGGGTCAGCGTGGTTGGCGACTTCAACGGTTGGGATGGGCGCGTCAACCCGATGCGCAGATTGTTAAGCGCAGGCGTGTGGGAGCTCTTTCTACCGGGGATCAATCAAGCAGCGCACTACAAATTTGAAATTCTCACCCAGACCGGGGCCGTGCTGCTAAAGAGCGATCCGTTCGCGTTCTTTAATCAGCCCGGCAAAACCACGGCATCTTTGGTGTACGATTTAGAACGTTATACCTGGAGCGACACCGAATGGATGAACTCGCGTCAGAAACAGAACTGGCCGAGAAGCGCTATCAGCATTTACGAGGTGCACCTCGGCTCATGGCGTCGAAAAGAAGGAAATCTCCAACTCACTTATCTCGAACTCGCCGACACGTTGCTGCCGTACGTGTTGGACCTGGGTTACACGCACATCGAACTCTTGCCGGTTGCGGAGCACCCGTTCGAAGGCTCGTGGGGTTATCAGGTCACAAATTATTTCGCGCCTACGAGCCGGTTCGGTCCGCCCGATGATTTCCGTCATTTCATCGACAAATGTCATCAGGCCGGAATCGGCGTGATCATGGACTGGGTGCCGGCGCATTTTCCAAAAGATGCACATGCCCTTGCCGAGTTCGACGGCACCCATCTGTTTGAGCACATGGATCCTCGTCAGGGCGAGCACCAGGATTGGGGCACGCTCATTTTTAATTATGGGCGCAACGAGGTGCGGAATTTTCTAATCGGCAATGCGCTTTTCTGGCTGGACAAATATCACATCGACGGCCTCCGCGTGGATGCAGTCGCATCGATGCTGTACCTCGATTATTCCCGGAAGGCTGGGCAATGGATCCCTAACGTTTACGGCGGCCGCGAAAACCTCGACGCCATCTATTTTCTTAAGCGATTCAACGAAGTTTGTTACGAGCAGTTTCCTGGGATCATCACAATTGCGGAAGAATCGACAGCGTGGCCCGGTGTGACGCGTCCAACGTACCTCGGCGGTCTGGGGTTCGGCTTCAAATGGAATATGGGCTGGATGCATGATTTCCTGAATTACATGAGCGTCGATCCCGTTTACCGGCGATATCACCACGGCAATATCACGTTTTCGCTGCTCTACGCGTTCCATGAAAATTTTATTCTCGTGCTCAGCCACGATGAAGTTGTGTACGGCAAACGCTCGTTGCTATCCAAAATGCCGGGCGACGAATGGCAAAAGTTCGCCAATCTCCGGATGTTTTTGGCATGGATGTACGGGCACCCTGGGAAAAAGCTGGTGTTCATGGGCGGCGAATTCGGCCAAGCCAACGAGTGGAACCACGACACCCAGCTCGACTGGGAACTGCTGCAGTTGCCGCGTCATGACGGACTTCGCCGGCTCGTGCAACATTTGAATTACATTTACAAAAACGAGCCGGCGTTGTGGCAACTCGACGACACGTACGACGGATTTGACTGGATTGACTTTCACGACGCCGATAACAGCGTCGTTTCATTCCTGCGGAAATCGTCGGACGGCGACATTGTCGTATTCCTTGTGAACGCAACTCCAGTGGTGCGTTACAACTATCGGCTGGGAGTTCCCGAGCCCGGCTTCTATCGCGAGGTGATCAACACCGACGGCGAAACATATGGCGGCAGCAATGTAGGAAATCTCGGAGGGGTACAAAGCGAAGCTCGCGAATGGATGGGCCGCGAACATTCGATTCTGCTTCATTTGCCTCCCTTGGCGACTGTGGCCCTAAAACGAGAAAAATGATTGGTTAGGCCAGACGGAGTTGCTGGCGATCAGCAAACAAACTGGTTTTTATCGGGTTTTCGGAACGATGACGTTTACCGCATGAGGCGCGAAATTTATTTCCGCTTCGTTGCCAACCTTTACGCGTTCTCCATCGAGGAACAGCGGGATGTCTTTCTTTGATTGCACAGTTACGTGGTGCGTCTTGGTGAGCGTCACGCTTTCGTGATCACGCCATTTTCCGAACGCTGCCGCGGTCGCAAGTCCAAGTAACTCCGTGGCGTTTTCCACGTCGATCGCAGCGGCTTCAAGCGTTTGCTCTGAATCGGACAATTGTTCCGACACCAGAGGACAGATAATGGCCACGACTTCAGCTTCACCACTGAGTTCAGGGGAGATAAGGTATTGTATTGTCGTGTCGAACATCGCTTCGAACGCGACGCCAGCTTTGCTGACAGCATTGAGAATGTCGCCTTCACGTATGGCTTCGCGAGCTTCCATCCACAATGCAGGAGCGCCAACAACGGCGGCAACAAAAAATATTTTATCCGCGACACGGCCTCCCGATAGCTCCTTCGTGAAGGGATTAGCCAGTGTCTCGTTAAGGGCTTCTTGCCAGGATGAATCGCCGTATAATGCGCGAGGAAGCACATTGAGCGTGCCGCCTGGGAGGGGGATCAGATAGCTACCGCTTTTGATGCCGGCTTCGGCAGCCGTGCGGATGGTTCCATCTCCGCCGAGCACGATGAGCACTTCGGGTTTATGCGTCGCTGCTTCCATAAATACCCGATCAATTTGATCCGACGCTCCACACCACGTTTTGCAATTGATGACGCCGGCGCGTTCGAGAATGTCGAGCATTTCTGCCTCGGATTCCGAGTCGCAGCCACCGCTAGAAGTGTTGATTATGGCTGCGACTTTCATTTGCGATAAATCGATGGCTTCCGCTTCAATGTTAGACTTTTCAGACATAAGGTTGACGAGTGTTGAACATTTCACCTTCGGTCAACATCACACCTCGGTTGCGTGAACAAACCGATGCGTTGGAAGGTATCCGGGCTTTTCTTGCTCTACGAATTGAAATTAAAGAAACCAACGCGGCTGAAGGAAGAAGACTATCATCATAACGTGTATGTCGTTCTGCTGAGCGACGCTGTCACAAAGCATCCTTCGATTTTGCGGCTCAATCCCAACCGCGATCCACTAAAGCCCTGCGTGTATGTTGGAATGACGGGAATTCCCGTCAATCACCGATTCGAAAATCACAGGAACGGTTACAAATCAGCGTGGGTTGTCAGGAAATATGGCGTGCGACTAATGCCGGAGCTTTACGAGCATTTGAACCCAATGCCGTTTGAAGCCGCTGTCCAGATGGAAATAGAATTGGCCGACGACTTACGCACTGCCGGATACACCGTTACCGGCGGACACTAAATAACTCGCGAGCGCGCAGGAAACTGTCCCACGCGCTCGCGACGATTACCGATTACACAAACAGTCCGCGTTCTGCCAGTGGCGCCGCAATCAACGGTGACGCATCAGACCAAAAACAAAGCCGATCCCAAGCGCAGTGAACACAGCCTTGGCGGGATTCTTTCGAACGTAATCGTCAGTATTTTCCTTTAAGGTCCGGATACCCGCTGTTGCCTCGTCCCAGATTTGTCCGCCCTCACCGGCAGCCCGTCTCATACTTCTAGTTCGTTTCGAAGTGCCACTGCTTTGAAGGTTCCCTCCGGAGCCCGACGAACCTGATCCGGTTTGCTGCCGTCTGTTTTGTTCCCCCTGGCCTCCGCCGTGCGGTGAAACTGCCGGGCCTTTATTCGTGTGTTCTTCAGCCATGATTTCAGTTTTCTGATTTTTCACCGCTTCGGCGCTGATGCTTCGCTGACGGTGCTGATATCCTCAGCTCCGGCATTTTTAAAGATGTCTTTTGCGCGGTCAACGTCGTCGCTTTCATCGGTGTGGACAGCGACCAGGTAGTTGCCCTTCTTCAGCTTTTCATCGTAACGTTTTGCCTCAATTTCCGGGATGCCGAGACCAACTAAACCACCCACGACACCGCCAGTAGTCGCCCCCACGGCTGCACCACTAAGCGCTGCCATGATTGGACCGGCGGCAATAAATGGACCCAGGCCGGGAATAGCCAAGGCCCCGACCCCTGCAAGTAACCCGAGCACGCCACCAGTGACGCCACCTGTCGCTGCACCTGTGGTGGCTCCCTCCGGCGCCTTCGTGGCTTTGACGTGACCAATATCACGTGTGCCACCCGTGTCGGGCATGAGTACCGAAATTTCCGAAGTGGCGAACCCTTGAGCCTGAAGTTGCTCAACAATTCGTTCCGCTTGACCCTGTGTAGTTGCAATACCGAATACTGATTTAGACATAATAATTTTCGTGTTTAAGTTTTATTTGTTGGTTTGGTTTTTGACGTCGAGTTCATCGACAATCTTCGCTCCGCCTCCTGCGGATCGCGCGATTTGATCGACCTTTGCTTTCTCCTGCGCATTGTTAACTGGCCCGCGAAGTGTAACTTGCCCGTTCGCGGTGATGACTTTGATGTTCTTGGCAGTAGTCGAAAGCCCGCCGTCCTTCATCAGCGCCTGACGAATGGCCTGCGTGATTTTTAAATCGCCAGAGCTGTTTGATTGATCGCCAGACGTGGCCGTTTCCCCAGAGCGATCGCGCTGGTTCAAAGCCGTGTTATCTGCGTCTGCCTTTTCATCGGCAGCCATTGCCGACAGGCTACAGATGCCAAAACTAGCCAAGGCTAGTGAAGCTTGTTTGATGGTTCGTGTTAGTTTCATAGGTTGCTTACTCATAGGAACTGTTGCGGTATAATCGTAGCCGCTCCGCGCGCCGGTCTTATTTCTGCAGAGATTGTTGAACCCAGAAGCGCAAGTCATGACGAACGGCGGTGTGCTTGATGAAAACACCTCGGACTTAAAGAGGAAGGAGCATCAGTCGAAGTCCTATTGCCCATGTTTGATATGATTAGGGGAGTGACTGTCAGGGCGATGGCTGCCCCAATAAGATGCCGACTTTCTGCTCGGGCAGTGGATCAAACTTTAGCGCCGTCTGAAATAATTTAGGGCCATCAGTGATCAACACTTCGAATCAACACGCGCAACGAGATGTTAATGCGATTCTGCGGCGGAGGCGGTGAGACAATTGTGAGCTTGTTCGAGCCAATCGCTATAATAGCGACGCATGTTGACTCACATTCGTGGCGGAATGAGGTGATTCAGGTAACATTGGCTGCGGCTGAGTGGCTTGTTTGAAAGAATGCGAACGCGAATTACAACAGTCACGCCTGCAACGGCGCTCACCGCGATTTGGGGACTTCTGCTCTTAGCGTTTGTCATTGCTGCACTTTATTTCGGGCGGACCGTGCTCGTGCCAATCGCCCTGGCGACGCTGATCACCTTTCTTCTTTCGCGTTTAGTGACTCGCCTGGAGCGCTGGATCGGACGTATCGCCGCTGTTCTAGTTTCGGTGATTGCAATGTTCGCAATCGTCGCCGCGGCGAGCTGGGTTATCGGACGTCAAGTCATCGATCTCGCTGACAAATTGCCTGAGTACCAAGCAAACATCACCACCAAGATTCGGTCGCTGAGACTTCCTGCTGCCGGCCCGCTGGCGCGACTCTCATCGAGTGTCCGTGCATTGCAAAAAGAAGTCGTTGCACCAAGTCCAGCGCCGGCCACGGAGCGAGCTCCTGATGATTCTTCAACAAGGACGGCTGCGCCCGCAGCGACTCCGATCCCTGTGAATGTGATCGAAGGACGCAACGCAATTCCGCAATTAATGCAGGAGACTCTTGGCGCGATCTCAGCCCGCTGGGCACCGCTGCCCTGGTGTTGTTGCTGGTGATTTTCATGCTGTTCAAGACGAGAAGACATTCGCGGCAGATTGATTCGGCTCATGGGCCAGGGGCGTATCAGCACGACAACGCGCGCGATGGAAGACGCTGGTCATCGTGTCTCGCGTTACCTTTCTACGCAATTTCTTGTCAACACATGTTACGGGATCTGTGTTGCTAGCGGGTTGCATTTTATTGGGGTTCCGAATGCTGCGCTGTGGGGATTATTATCCGGGGTGCTGCGGTTTATTCCGTACGTCGGCGCATGGGCGGGCGCGCTTTTGCCGGTTTTGCTGTCATTTGCGATTTCAACCACCTGGTTCACGCCGCTAATCACAATTGGTTTGTTCGTCGGACTGGAGGCGATCGTATCAAACTTTGTCGAGCCGTGGGTTTACGGAGCTAACACAGGCGTCTCTCCGATTGCTTTAATCATTTCGGCGGTGTTCTGGACATGGCTGTGGGGCCCGGTTGGGCTGGTGCTATCTACTCCTCTAACCGTATGTCTCGCGGTCATGGGGCGACATATTCCACGGCTCGAGTTTCTCGGCATTTTGCTAAGCGAGGATCAGGCACTGGCGCCTCATGAAGAGTTTTACCATCGCCTTCTCTCGTTCTCAATGGACAGTGCAGAAGAGTTTGCCACCAAATATGTGGAGACGGAGTCACTGACTGCGCTCTACGATAACGTTTTGATTCCGGCGATTGGAGCAGTCGAAATCGACGCGCACAGCGGTTCGATCACGGCGGAACAACGCACCTCCGCTTTGCAGCGAGTTCACGAAATCATAGATGATTTCAGCGGCTCGGAGGCTTCACGCAACGACGCACAAGAACAAAAAATCGATCTCAGTAAAGCCGCTTCTGCAACGGACGGCCGTGTTGTTTGTCTTCCCGCGAGTGCATATTCCGACGAACTCGCCGGTGAAATGCTTGCACAGCTGCTTCGGAACCAGGGATTCGAAGCTGAGAACGTGCCCGCGCGCCTTAAACATGAGGAGTTGATCGATCGCGCAGTCGAGGGGCAACCCGAATGTATTTGCGTCTCTGTCGTGCCGCCGACCAGCATAGCCCAGGCTCGCCATCTGGCTTCAGCAATTCGGGAGCGGCTTAAAAACGCAACGATCCTGGTGGGCGTGTGGAGTGCCAGATTCGATGCAGACAAACTCAGAGACCGTTTGCGTGGAGCGCACGTAAGTGATGTGGCCATTTCTCTGGAAGACGCCGTGCAACGGATTTACAAAATGACTGCCGCAATTACCGATGCAATGCTGCCTGCGCCTACGCCGCCTAACGAGCAAGAGCGCCTCGCCGAACTCGAAGGGTTAAGTCTCTTGGATACGGCCAGCGAAGCAGATTTTGATCGAGTTACGGAGCGCCTAACGAGACTTTTCAACGTGCCGATGGCGCTTGTAACCCTGGTCGACAAGAATCGGCAGTGGTTTAAATCGCAGGTCGGATTGCCGCACGATCTGGCCGAGGCCAGATCGACTTCGCGCGACATTTCTCTTTGCGGTCACGTTATAGCTAAAGATGAACTATTGATCGTGCGCGACCTGGCGCGAGATCCCCGCTTCGCAAACAACCCATTTGTGAAAGAAAATGGACTTCGGTTTTACGCAGGCGTTCCCTTACGCGGACCCAATGGTTTTCCGATTGGATCGCTCTGTATTCTCGACATGAAACCACGGGAGATGACAAGGCAGGAGCAGGAGCTCCTGAAAATGATCGCCGGAGACGTCATGGAACAGATAAAGCGCCGCCCCGTCGCAGAATCGACAAAAAAGGCTGTTTTGTCTGAGAAGACATAGACCCGTCGTCCTCAGTCTATTTGTCTAAGAAGCAGTTCGAGCGGTACGACCAAACCGCACTTGTTTGAATCCATCCGCGGCGCTGGTGCGAAGTTCTTCATAGTGCGGCCCAATGACGAGAACGGAAATCGTCCCGATGCTCTGTGGCAATACGTCCAATTCGGAAAAAATGAAGCATACAGCGACAATCAGGCCGAAGATTTGTCGCGTCACAAAGAAGTATTTCCAGAACTGGACGCTTGGACGGATCGATTCGCGCGTTTCGTCGAAGCAAAAGGCAAAATAGAGCCTGGCAAATATCGCGCGTTTGGTTACGAGCCACCTGGCCATTTGCTTCGCGATGCCAGGCTCGCGTGGCGGGACATTCGTATGTGATTTGGAAATCCGCGGGTCCGTTCCTCACCACCGAAACAACAACGCTTGGATTTGAACCGAGCTGTGACCAAAGATCCAAAGAAGAGCGAAGGTGAAAAATTGCGCCAGGATCTTAATGAAGGTCGCGAGCTTGGTCGACCAGATAATTGAAGCGGGCCCACGCCTGACCATGCGCACACGTGGGCGTGTGATTAGAAATCAAAAGCCCTCCTCAAAGATTTCGTGCCGACGAGCCTGACCACGAGCCGCCGGTGGCGACATCAAAAAATTCCAGTGCTCGTGAGTTCTGGAAAATATCGATTTGTAATCGTGTCTAAAGTGATAATCTAGAGCGCGAAACGCGAAGCAGGTCTTCGGGCCTTCGTGCAGCGTTTGAATGGGAACCGAAAAATACGTAATGGGGAAACGCTGCTCACTTGTCCTTTTGTGTTTCGCTGTCTTCATCGGATTTGGTTCCGGCTTTGCTCAAATCGCACCGGTCAGTGAAAAGGACACGCCCCGCGTCAGAAAATCGTCAGCTTCTCGGGCTGCACGTCTGTTTCCCTGGAAAACAAACATCGTAACAACAGTCTTTTGGATCGGAGAACGGCCAGGTGGAAATAATCTCGTTCCGAATCGCACAAGCGCCTGGGACAAACAATGGACCAAAAACTATGGTGGTTTTGACGATCCAGATCCCGCTCATCGACGTAATTACGTCCCGATAAAATTCAAACCGCAGCAGAACCCGTTTTACTGCGCGCTGCCGTACAACGACAAAGCACACACGGGCCACCGGCCGGAAGCGCCTCGTGTTGTTCCGTGGTTTCAAGCGGCGTACCAAGGGCCGGCTGTTTCGACGTGCAAGGACCGGTGGGTGGCAATCCGCAAAGGCAATCGAATCGCTTATGCGCAGTGGGAAGACGCCGGACCATTCCGGACGGACCATTGGCAATACGTATTTGGCAATGAACGTCCGAAACCCAACCTTAATCAGGGCGCCGGACTCGATGTTTCACCTGCTGTGCGTGATTATCTCGGGCTGCAACAAACCGACGTCACCGATTGGCGATTCGTGGACTTGAGCGAGGTGCCGCGCGGGCCGTGGGCCACTTTGGGAGACAACAATAGTTTTGTCATCAACAGTGGCAAAAAAGCTGTGAAGGTTACTGAGCGCCTAAGAGAAAGCGAAGTAGGCGTCATTACTCGCTAATCGTCGGACAGAGAGTGCGCTTCACGGTCAGCCGTCACGCTTCACCGGGCGGCTTTTGCTCGCACGTGGAACTCTCATCACGTTGAAATCGCTGGCGTACTTGTGCAACTCAGTCACGTTGCCCGCGTCATATCACTTTGTCGTTGCACTGTGGAAAGCAAAAGAGCCAAGATCCGCCGCGTGAAGTACTGGCAGATCGCACCGTCGATTTTCGCAGCGCTATACGCGTCATTAGCATTCGCCGACGACTTCAGGACCACCAGTGGCAAGGAATACAAAGACGCCACGATCAGCCGCGTCGAAGCGGATGGAATTGTGCTTAGAACCAAAACCGGAATTTCGAAGGTATATTTCTTTGAACTTCCTCAAGAGGTTCAGAGAAAGTTTCACTACGGTGCAGCGACGCCTGGCGCAGCACAGCACGAGCGTGATGCGATTAAGTTAGAGGCGAAACAGGAGGAGCATCGCCAGGCTGATCGGGGCGGCAGGGTGGTGGTGGTTGGGCAGACCAGTATTAGTTGGAAAGTTATCCTTGCCGGCATCGTTGTTCTGGTTGTCGTGGTGTTGGCTGTGGTTCGTAGTCGTTTGTGACTCCACCGGTCAGACTCGGGACTGCGTCTCAATCAATGATCGCTTAGGTGCAAACGATCTGAATTGCAGACGCACATCGCGACGATGCAAAACCTTCCATTCCTTGCAGAGAAAAAAAGCTAACTGCATCTGTTGATGTGGAATCAGCGATTTTTGCAGCGCACTCGCTCCGCGATCGGCCTTCACAGAATTTCCGAACTGAATTCGCCGTCAATTACGCGGGTACGGATTGCCATTTTTGGAACCACTTCTGCCGTTGTGCGAATGATTTGGCCGCGGCCATTGATGGTGATGCTGTAGCCGCGGCGCAGCGTCGCCTCCGGTCCCAGCACACGCAGGATACCTTCGATGCTAGCGAAACGATGTCTGGCGTTTTCGATCAAACGCCCGGGGCATGCGACTAGTCGCCGATGGAGATCGGCAAAATGGTTGCGGCGCATTATCAACTCGCGCGCGGGGCTGCGCGCTTGCATCACCCGAAGAGCGTGGTCCAGCCCTCGATTGTAGCTTTCAATTTTGTGCACAAGACAGCGCTGCAAGTTATCGCGCGCATGGTCGAGCCGTTGTTGGGCGTCGTGTACGCGGTTCAGCAACTGGCGGCCCAGCGTGCCGGCGCAACGATCGATCTGGCGCCGAAGATTTATGACATCAGGGACAATCAATTCGGCGGCAGCGCTCGGCGTAGGCGCGCGCAGATCTGCGACAAAGTCGCAAATGGTAAAATCGATTTCATGGCCAACAGCCGAGACGATTGGGACGGCAGAATGGAATATCGCGCGCGAGACGATCTCCTCATTGAACTCCCACAAATCTTCAATGCTTCCACCGCCGCGCGTGACTACGATGAGATCGACAGGCGCAAATACCTCGTTAGGCGTGGCAAGCTCGCGAATAGCCACTGCAATTTCCTGCGCTGCGCCGGTTCCTTGCACCCGCACTGGGTTAATCACAATCTGCAACCAAGGTGCTCGACGACTGAGCACATTAAGAATATCCCGGACAGCTGCGCCGCTTCGTGAAGTCACAATTCCGATCCGGCGCGGAAACTTCGGCAACGCCCGTTTCCGTTCTGCAGCAAATAATCCTTCAGCCTCAAGTTTGCGCTTCAACGCTTCGAATTTTGCCTGGAGCACGCCGACTCCGCGCGGCTGAATGATTTGAACGTTTAACTGGTATTGCCCGCGCGTTTCGAAAACCGTGATCACCCCGAAGACTTGTACCTGTGCGCCATCGGCCAGCCCCGAATGCTTTCGGGGCGGCGTCAGCATCGTGTCTCGCCAGATCACGCATGAGATCTGCGCCCGCTGATCTTTGAGCGTGAAATACTGATGACCGCTCGGGTGCGATTTGTAGTTCGATATTTCTCCTTGTACCCAGACCGCGGCGAACTTTGTCTCAAGTGTGCCGCGGATGCTTCGCGTCAGCTCGGAGACAGTAAAAACTTTGGCTGTCTGTTGAAAGAGATCGCCTGCGAGCTGCATTGAAGAAAACGTTCAACGTCCAACGCTCAACGTCCAACGCCGAATGTACAAATGATTCCAATTTCTTGACGCTGTCGCCCGGCTCCGGAGATGATCAGGATCGCGATGAAAAATTTAGCCGTCATTCGTGTCATTGTCTGTGGGCTGCTTGTAGCGCTGCTTGTTCCCTTAGCAAACGTTGAAGCTGGCAAAACTCCGAAATCGCTCGTCAAGATTGGCGTGCTAGCGACGTTAACTGGATCGGGGTTCTCGCTTGGCAGGAACACCGTCGCCGCATTGCAGATCGCAGCACGAGATCTCAAAAACATCGGTCCCCAGTATCGCCCCGTTCGATTCCGATTCCTTGTTCGCGACACGCAGCATGATCCGCAAAAGGCATTGGAGGCTATTCAGGACCTTAATGCGCGCGGTGTGAAAATCATCATCGGGCCGCAGACCAGTTCCGAAGTAGCTATGATCAAACCTTTCGCGGACGCGCACAATATCCTTGTGATCAGCCAGGGTAGCACGGCGTCTTCGCTCGCCATCCCCGGCGACAACATCTTCCGTCTTTGCCCTAACGATAGGCGCGAAGCTGAAGCGCTTGTGGCGTTGCTACAGCACGATGGCATTCGTGCCATTGTTCCGCTTTGGCGTAACGACGCTGGCAACAACGGTCTGCACGATTCCGTTAAGATAAGGTTTCAGGCTCTTGGAGGCAGAGTGGCTCCAGGGTTTCGTTACGAGCCGACCACCACGAACTTTTCCGTCGCTACGAATTCTATTGCTTCCCAGATCACGAGTTTGATTGCCGGCGGAATCAGTCCCTCGTCGGTTGCCGTTTATCTGGCTGCCTTCGACGAGGCCGTTGAGGTATTTCATTCAGCACAAGGGAACCCTACGCTTGAAAATACAGCGTGGTACGGCAGCGATGGCGTCGCCCTTTCCGCGGCATTGACCGGCGATTCGGATGCGGCCGGTTTCGCGGCAAGCGTTGGTTATCCAAACCCGATTTTCGGATTGCCCGATTCGCTGCGCAATCGCTGGCAGCCGATTGCGAATCAGATCGAAGCGCGCACTGGCATCACGGCCGATGCCTTCGCGTTGTCCACGTACGATGCCCTTTTCGTGGTGAACCTGGCGTTAAACCATGCCCAGCCACAAAAGAATTTCGGCGACTTCAAGGCGGCGTTCGTCGAGGAAGCGGCCCATTATCGGGCGATAACCGGATCGGCGGAGCTCGACGCTGCCGGCGACCGGCTAAATGGTGATTTTGATTTTTGGGCGGTGCGACTGCGAAACGGCAACTACATATGGGTGCGAGTCGGAACTTACAATAACGGCATCCTCTCCGTGTTTTGATCGCGGCGGAGGCACCAGCTCTGGATGTCGTGTAGCGATGTTCCTGTCAAGCACCGTCCGAAAGGCGTTTGGCACAACGCCTCTACACGTTTAGGGTGGCGGACATTTCGCCGCTCGAAGAACGCCGCTACAAAAGCTCTGTTTGCATGCCTCCCGGGATTTTCAGTCCGAGCTTGTTATAGGCATTTGCGGTCGCAACGCGGCCTTGCGGCGTGCGTTTGATGTAGCCTTCCATGATCAAATAGGGCTCGTTGACTTCCTCGATTGTGCCGGCTTCCTCGCCCACTGCGACAGCGAGAGAAGTCAATCCGACAGGTCCTCCACCAAATTTATGGATCAAGGTTTCGATGATGCGTTTGTCCCATTGATCGAATCCGTCGCGATCGATCTCAAGCATCGTGAGTGCTCGATCGGCAAGTTCGGCAGTGATTTTACCTTCGGCTTTGACCTGCACGTAATCGCGCACCCAACGCAACAGATTGTTCGCCGTGCGCGGCGTCCCGCGTGAACGGCCCGCGATCTCGGCGGCGCCCTCCGCGTCGATCTCCACGCCTAACAAGTCGGCGCTGCGTGCAATGATCTTCTGCATTTCTTCAGCGTTGTAGTAATCGAGGCGCGCCGTCATTCCGAAACGAGAACGGAGCGGCGCGCTTACCATTCCCGCGCGCGTCGTCGCGCCCACCAGCGTGAACTTTGGTAAATTGAGACGCAGACTGCGCGCCTGCGGACCCTGGTCGATGATGATGTCGAGGCGGTAATCTTCCATGGCCGGGTAAAGATATTCTTCGATCGCTGGCTGCAGCCGGTGAATCTCATCGATGAATAGCACGTCGCCTTTTTCAAGGCTGGTGAGGAGTCCTGCCAGTTCGCCGGCCTTTTCAATCACTGGTCCGCTGGTATTTTTGATATTCACGCCCATGGCGTTGGCGATGATGTAGGCCAGCGTGGTCTTGCCGAGCCCGGACGGTCCGCTCAAGAGAATGTGCTCGAGCACGTCGCCGCGCTTTTTAGCTGCTTCCACCATTAGCTCCAGCCGTTCGCGCACTTTTACCTGGCCGGTGAACTCGCTGAACGCAGGTGGTCGCAGCGAAATTTCAAAAGCAACATCTGGCTCCGGCGGTTTCATCGGCATTCGAGTGTTGGAGTAGCGGAGTAATGGAGTAACGGCCGGACGATATCAACACTCCAATTTTTTGGTCAGCACCAACTCGGTGCCACGGCGCCTGTGGACATAAGAAACCTCGTCAAACGCATAGCGAATCAGGTGGAGACCGAGGCCGCCCGGTTTGATCAGGTCGTGCGATCGGCCTTTCATTTCGTGCGGTAAGACTTTCTCGCCATAATCCCGCAAGCGCATGCGTACGCATTTGCGTAATCCTTCCATTCGCAACGAGATGAGTCGATCGTCGCGAAACCGATACGCGTGGCGGATGACGTTCGTGCATGCTTCATCCACGCCGAGCACCATGAACATTCGCTCCTTTTCTGAGAATGGATAGCCGTTCAGGAAATCGCGAACGCATTTCCTTAGCAACGAGAGGTTCGCAGTGTGACTGCTAAATTCGACTTTGCTTTTTTTCATCGCGGCTCGGAAAGACGTGAGCAGATTTCAGCGAGTGATTCAAGGGCGAGGGTAATTTGAAATGCGCTGAGCTGTCGCCCCAATTCAAAAAGCCGATGGACAGTCAGTCAAAGCGCTGTTCAATTTTACAGGATGTGGCGAGTGTGGGTTGGGTTTTTGCTTTTGGCAACGCCGGTCTGGGCTGAGGAAAATGCTACTGCGTACGAAGCATTGCGTGTGCTCGGCAGCGAATTCGGTCGCGACGCGCTACACCAAATTGTGTCGATCCGTGGCGCCAAGGGCGATCCGCAGCCGGAGAGATGGAGAATTGTTGTGGAAGACCCCCGAGGTGGCGGCGTGCGCGAACTGGAAATCGCCGGTGGCAGAATTGATTCCGATAACGAGGCAGACCGCGACGTGACAGGTTCCACGGAAGGAGCGACGATTGACGTCTCACGGTTAAACCTGGATTCCAGCGGCGCGTTCGCAGTGGCGGGTCATACGGCCGAAGCGTCGCACATAAGTTTTGCAACAGCGGATTACACATTGCGCACAGACGAACGCGGCGAACCGATGTGGATTGTGACTCTTCGGAACAGGTCGTCACGTCCCGTCGGCACGATTTACATCGGCGGGACGCAAGGCACGGTAAGGCGAACAGAGGGGATGTTCGCCGGGGCCACCATGGAGGACGTCGAAGGCGACTACAATCAGGGACAGGTAATCGGCGTCATCGGGAGCGCAAAACGCTCGATCAAGCACAGTTTCAACAGAGCACAGGAAGAAGCCCGCGGAATGTTCGCCAAAGTGAGGCGGTCATTTTCCGATTTCATTAACCGGGAGTAGGAACACAAGTGAAAGAGATGTTCGAGGCGTGGCCGAGTCTGCCCTTTGCAGAATGGCAGGATACCGCGACGACCCTGCACATGTGGACACAGATTGTCGGCAAGATTCGCCTGACGCTGACTCCATGGACGAACCATTCATGGCATGTGACGCTGTATGTGACTTCACGTGGCCTAACGACCTCTCCGATCCCGCACGGCGTACGTACGTTCGAAATCAACTTCGATTTCATCGATCACCAACTGCAAATCGACACGAGCGATGGCCAGCGACGGATGATTGAACTTAAGCCGCGTTCCGTTGCCGATTTTTACCGGGCTCTGATGAAGAGTCTCGACGAGCTTCATCTATCCGTAACGATTAACAAGATACCTAACGAGATTCAAAACCCGATTCCGTTCGATGAAGATGAAGAGCACCGGTCTTACGATCGGGAATACGCCAATCGGTTCTGGCGGGTTCTGGTGCAGAGCGATCGTGTGTTCAAGGAGTTTCGTTCGCGATTTTGTGGCAAATGCAGTCCCGTGCATTTCTTCTGGGGCAGCTTCGATCTGGCGGTCACGCGCTTTTCCGGGCGGCCGGCGCCGCCACATCCGGGCGGGATCCCGCATCTGCCCGATGCAATTACGCGAGAAGCGTACTCGCAGGAGGTGAGCAGCCTCGGTTTTTGGCCCGGCAATGCTGTGTCGCCGGATCCGATTTTTTATTCGTACGCCTATCCCGAACCACCTGGATTCACAGAAGCAAAGGTTCAACCGGCGTCCGCATTCTACGAACCGAAGTTTCGGGAGTTCATGTTGCCATACGAGGTGGTTCGCGCGGCCGGGAAACCGGATGAAGTCCTGCTCGAGTTCGCGCAGAGCACCTATGACGCGGCCTCAACGCTCGGAGAATGGGATCGTGCTGCGTTGCAGGAAGTCAAACCTTCCTTGCATTCTACCCACCTGCACCCGTAATTGACGCACAATGAATCCTGGTTGCGCAGCGGAACAAGCCGCATGGCGCGAAGTAAAAGGCGGATGGCGTCCATTGTACGGAGACGTGGATAAAATCGGTGTCGCCATCGAGTGGCATGATTTTCGCATTGAGCGTTCGTTCAATTGGGGACGAACGTTTCATCCGAATAGCCTGGAATTTTGTCTGAACCTCAACGGACATGGAGCCGTCGGCGGAGGAAGCAGTACGCGCAGCGACTATCTGCCGGGCAATTGCGGCTATTATGCTGTCGCCGATGGGCCGTTACCTGCGTCACGGCGCGCACACGATCATCACCAATTCATAACACTCGAGTTTTCGCGCGAGCATTTGCGCAACCAGCTTGCTCGGAACGAACCCGATCTTGAACCGGAGATTCGCCGCATCCTTTTCGGAAAGAAAGAAGAGAACGTGGTCGCTCCCGCGCGTCCGATGACGCTGCAGCAACGGAGCGTGGTGGCGAGCCTGACAGAGCCCCCGGTCACCAAAGCGGCGCAGGTCTTCTGGTACCAGGGCAAGGCGTTAGAGCTCATGGCCCAGTTTTTCTTTACGTCGAACAATCCCGAATTTTTCTGTATGCGTCAGAAGCGCCTCGCGCGTGAGCGAGTGGACCGCGTGAAGGAGATTCTCACGCGCGATCTGGTGAACCCGCCGACGCTGGAAGTGTTGGGGCAGGAGGTGGGCTGTAGCCCGTTTTACTTGAGTAGAATTTTCTCGCGCGAAGTCGGTCACACGATTCCGCAATACTTGCGCAACATTCGCATGGAACGCGCGGCCGAGTTATTGCGCACCGGCCGTTACAATGTGACCGAAGCCGCGACAGAAGTGGGCTATTCGAGCTTGAGTCATTTCAGCAAAGCATTTTGCGAAACCATCGGCTGCTGCCCGGTCCTGTATCCTGTGGCGAAGAACGTTCTTCTTGATCGTTGAAGGCTTGAAGCGTTAAACCGCTGAAGCGTTGAAGCGGAGACACGGTCGCGCATATTTGCCGCTTTAACGCTTCTACCCTTAACCGCTTTAACCTTCTTATGAAAATTCGTCGCGCTCTCATTTCCGTTTCTGACAAAACCGGTGTCGCAGCGTTTGCTCGGGCGCTGGAAGGGCAGGGCGTAGACATCATTTCCACAGGCGGAACAGCGATCCTGCTAAAGAACGGTAAAATCCCGGTGCGCGAGATCTCGAGTTTCACCGCATTTCCTGAAGTGCTCGATGGCCGGGTAAAAACTTTGCATCCCCGCGTTCACGGCGGACTTCTTTACAAGCGCGGGAATACTAAACACGAAGCAGAAGCGCGTGAGTGCGGCTTTGATCCGATCGACCTGGTGGCGGTGAATCTTTACCCTTTCGAGGCTACTGTCGCGAAGGAGGGCGTAACTCTCGCGGAAGCAATTGAGAACATCGACATCGGCGGCCCGTCGATGATTCGAAGCGCTGCAAAGAATTATGAATCGGTCACGGTCGTCATTGATCCGGCAGACTACGACGCGGTGCTCGAAGAGATGGGCAAACACGACGGTGAGACGACGTTAAAACTTCGGGAACGCCTTGCCATCAAAGCTTTCAACCGGACCGCGGAATATGATCGGGTCATTGCCAATTTCCTGAACAAACAGCAGAAAACCGACGCCTCGTTTTCACTTTCGCTGCCATTGGCGATGCGCTTGCGTTATGGCGAAAATCCCCATCAGAACGCTGCGCTTTACGGCGATTTCGACAAATGCTTCGAGAAACTTCAGGGCAAGGAGCTTTCGTTTAACAACATTCTCGATATAAGTGCGGCCACGAATTTGATTGCCGAATTTGAAGCGCCGACAGTCGCAATCTTGAAGCATACAAACCCTTGTGGCGTGGGGTCCGATCCAGATCTGCGCAAGGCGTGGGAGAAAGCGTTTGCGACGGACAAGCAGGCGCCGTTTGGCGGAATCATCGCGTGCAACCGGCCACTAACCGAGTCGCTGGCAAAGGTGATCAGCGAAATTTTTAGCGAGGTGATCATCGCGCCTGATTTTGAAATCGAAGCACGCGCCGTTCTGCAAAAGAAAAAAAATCTGCGGCTGATTCGTTTGCTGACGCCGCCGAAAGAAGCACGATCGATGATGGACATGCGCTCGGTCTGCGGCGGTGTTTTGGTCCAAGAAGCAGATGTCGACGCAGAGCTGACGACGAACGTCGTAACCAAGCGGCGGCCGACAAAGGCGGAACTGAACGCGATGTTGTTCGGGTGGCGCGTCGTCAAACACGTTAAATCAAACGCCATCGTGTACGCCAAGGCAGACCGGACACTTGGAATTGGCGCCGGCCAGATGTCGCGCGTTGACGCTTCGCGGATTGCGGTTTGGAAAGCAAATGAGGGCGGGCTTTCGCTCAAAGGCAGCGCAGTCGCGAGCGACGCTTTCTTTCCGTTTCCCGACGGGCTGATGGCGGCAGCCGACGCTGGCGCAACTTGCGCTATTCAGCCGGGCGGCTCGATTCGCGATGCAGAAGTGATTGCCGCCGCTAACGATCGAAAGATGGCAATGATCTTCACCGGTGTCCGGCATTTTCGGCACTAAATCGCGTGTCCGATAAGATTGATCTGTCGATCCCTGCAATCGGAAGACACCTTGTCATTCTGAGCGCAGCTAAGAATCTCAGATCATTTCTTTTGACCTGCTCACCAAACCAATAATCAGAGATGTTTCGCTTCGCTCAACATGACAGAAGTCGATCTGTCCAATCGCCGCGTGTTTTGAACATCGAGGACCTGCGGTGCAAGGCGAAGCGTCGACTACCCGGTGTCGTGTTCGACTACATTGATGGCGGCGCTGAGGGCGAATCGACGTTGCGCGCAAACTGCCGGGCGTTCGAAGTGGTGACATTGCGACCACGCTGTGCGGTCGCCACGCCGCTGTGCGATCTGCACACCACTGTGCTTGGCAATTCGGTTAGCATGCCGCTAATTCTCGCGCCTGTTGGAAGCTCTCGGCTTATGTTTCCGCACGGCGAAGAAGCGGCCGCCCGCGCTGCCGGCGAAGCAGGAATCATTTATACGCTTTCGACACTTTCGGGATGCCGGCTGGAAGACGTCGCAGCCGCATCGGGAGGGCCAGTATGGTACCAACTTTATCTCGTCGGAGGTCGCGACTGTGCTTTGGCTGGTATCGACCGCGCGAGCAAGGCTGGGTTTTCGGCCTTGGTCGTCACGATCGATACGCCAGTCGCAGGTTTTAGAGAGCGCGATCTTCGCAATGGCGCGAAAGAACTTCTTAGTGGAAGCCTCGGACAAATGCTGCCGTTTGTAAGTCAGCTCCTCGTTAGGCCCTCCTGGCTGGCAGCTTTTTTGGCCGACGGTGGTTTGATGAAATTTGAGAATGTGGTCATCCCAGGAAACGGACCAATGCTGTATGCCGACGTCACTGCTGCGCTTGAGCAATCCGTTGTAACATGGCGCGATTTAGAATGGATTCGTGACGCCTGGAACGGTCATATCGTGATCAAAGGCATTCACACCGTCGATGATGCAAGACGCGCAGTAGATATGGGTGCCGACGCCTTGGTCGTGTCCAATCATGGCGGCCGACAACTCGACGGGGTCGCGCCGACTTTGCGTATTTTGCCTGAAGTTGTGGCGGCGGTAGGAGATCACATCGAGGTATTGTTGGATGGTGGCATCCGCCGCGGAAGCGATATTGTTAAAGCGCTTTGTCTGGGAGCACGCGCTGTAATGGCCGGACGCGCGTACGCCTACGGACTCGGCGCGGCGGGTGGGGCGGGTGTTTTGCGCGCGATTGACATTCTGCGCGCCGATCTCGTGCGCACGCTTAAACTGCTCGGGTGTGCGTCAGTCGCCGAACTTGATGGAACCTATGTCGATTTTCCGCGAACGTGGCTTGCGAATCACGAAGCAATGAATGGCCGAGTTGATTCGTAAGTTAATTGTGACGTTAGCTCTGGTTTACGATCTAACGCGCTAACGTGTTAACACGCCCCCGATTGTCAGCAATGAGAACGGCGTTTATATCGCGCCTCTGCGGAACGATACTGCCTGCACGAATATCCCCAAGATTGCGAGGCCGATGAACACGAGTGTCAAGCCGGTTGGCGGCAATACGATTGCGCTTTGAATCAAGTAAGCGCCGATAAACGAAGAGACAACGATCAGCGCCCAACCAAACATGGCGAGCAGTAGAATCGCCCCAATAACGCCGCCGATGATGAAGATGACGGTCGAGGTACTGCGCATATTGGACGAAAAATGCAGCGGCGATTGCGGTGGCGAGCTTTCCGCCTGCTAAAAAACCGAGCAATGCGATCGCAACTTTCTGAATGAACAGTGCGAGCAACGCTCCCAACACGCCGAAGACGAGAGCGATGACTAGCGCCAGCAGCGATGACGCTTCGTTTACTAGCATCGGCGCAATCTGGATACCGACAGCGAATCCGACTGCGGCAACACACAACCAAAACAGCTTTCGTCCAAAGAACAAAATCACCACGCCAATGACTAAGCCTACGATCGTGGCAGAGGAATGCATGGGAAAAGCCAGTTTCGACAATTACAGTGTCGAGGCGTTTATGCCAAACCCTTGTTTTTTAAGAACCCGCCGCTTTCGGCAAGCACGGCTACAAATGGTACCTCCACGGAATCGAGGCGTGCGAGTTGAACCTCAAGACATATGGCCGGGCCGACCGCTACAACCGCAGTCGGGTAAATCGGGCTGGTGGGATTTGAACCCACGGCCTCCTGGTCCCGAACCAGGCGCTCTACCAAGCTGAGCCACAGCCCGAAACGACCGAATTGTCTGCGAACGCGCTCCTTACTTCGCGTATTTTAACGTAAATCGCAAGGAGAGAGCACGGTTGTCAGCCTTGTTTTACCAATTGTCTCCTGCAATCTGCCTTGCTTCCCAGCTAACTTCCCAGTTGCGGAACTCATCGACGATTACTTTGGCCGGCCGAAAGCGGTGTCGCTTCGCTGGCGGGTTTGCCGCGTGGCTCAAATTAGGTTTCGGCTGGCCCGGACAAAAAGCGTTGACAACGAGCCGCTTCGTTTGGAAAGTCAACACTCATTTTAGCATGCTCGCACCTCAGCTTATTCCCTCCGCGCTTACAAGCAGCGTGTCGAGTATCCTTCAATTCCCGACCGAGGCGGTCCGCCCGGTTCGATCCTTGCGCCATATGACGACTCAACTTCTTCAGGAAGCAGCACAGGTTATCCCGAATCAGCAAACTCTGATTAATGTTGTCTCCAAGCGTGTGCGTCAGCTTGGCTTAGGACATCGGCCGTTAGTCGAGACGACACCGCGAATGTCGTTAACGGATATAGCCCTAAGGGAAATCATCGCCGGCAAACTGACTTACGAGTCGCTCGAAGGGGCTCCGGACGGCGCGTAACGGTTCCGGACATTGCTCCGATCAAGTTGTTTTGGCGTCTGACACAGACGCCCCACAATTTTGCTGAAGGTCGCGAGGCGCGCAGACTGGATTTTCGCTGACCACAGCCGACGCTAAACCATCGAAGACGAATAGCGAGAATGCGGAATCATTGGCAATATGGCAGCCGAGTCGATCCTTAATCGAAAAGCGCTGCGCGATTATCACATCGTTGACCGTTACGAAGCGGGCATCGAGTTGAAGGGCAGCGAGGTTAAATCGATCCGCGCGGGCAAAGCGAATATCGGTGACGCGTTCGCGAGAATCGAGAACGGCGAAGCGTTCCTTTACAATGCCGACATTCAGCCTTACGAGCGCGCGAGCCACGAAATTCCAAGCGCAAAACGCATTCGCAAATTGTTGTTCCACCGCGAGGAGATCGACAGACTTTATGGCGAGGCGCAAGTGAAAGGCCGCGCTCTCGTGATCCTAAAGTTATATTGGAAGAACGGGAAAGTGAAAGCCGAAGTCGGTGTGGGCGTGGGCAAGGACGCACGTGATAAGCGTGCTGATCTGAAGAAGCGCGCTGTTGATCGTGAAACGGCGCGTGAAGTTGCGCGCTTCAATCGCAAACACGCTTAACGGCCCAACGAATGACGCGCCGTCGCTTGCTCTTTCACGGCCATTTGCTCCCAAGCTTTCGTATCTGATTATGAGGTGGTGCAAATGAATCGTCGGATTTGGGTCGGAGCAGGCGCTCTTTTGGTCGGGGGTTGGATAGCCGCTCGCGCCCTTCGCACGGCGCAATACGCGTTGCGCGACAAAGTTGCCTTGATCAGTGGCGGATCGCGTGGACTCGGTCTCGTGCTGGCGCGACACATTTGCAATCAAGGCGGAAAGGTTGCTCTCCTCGCACGCGATCCAGAAGAACTCGCGCGCGCGAAAGCGGATCTCACCGCGCACGGTGGAAAAGTTCTCACTGTCGAATGCGATCTGCTCGATCGCGATCGGATTCAGGCTGCTGTCCGAAAAGTCATCGATCATTTCGACAGGATTGACATTCTGATCAACAACGCAGGGATCATCGAAGTCGGTCCGCTCGATCACATGACCGGCGAAGATTACGACCGCGCGATGAGGCTGCATTTTTGGGCGCCGTACGAGTTGGTTGCGCAGATTCTGCCAGAGATGCGTCTTTGGGGTGGGGGACGTATCGTGAACATCACCTCCTTTGGAGGCAAAGTTGCCGTGCCCCATTTCGCGCCATACAGCGCCAGCAAGTTTGCGCTGACCGGTTTTTCCGACGCGATTCGGGCCGAGCTGCCGCGCGATATTCAGGTCACAACTGTGGCGCCTGGACTCATGCGGACCGGCTCACATGTAAACGCAAAGTTCAAAGGCAACCATGACGCAGAATTTGCCTGGTTCTCCGCCGGCGCGGGCGCTCCATTGATCTCAATGGACGCCGACCGTGCAGCGCGGAAAATTCTTGCAGCGTGCAGACGTGGTCAACCATCGCTCATCCTTACATTCGCTGCCCGCGGTGCGATCGCCGCAAATGCGCTTTTCCCGAATCTCACCGGCTACGCCATGAAAATTGTGAATCGCTTTCTGCCTGATGTAGCCGACGAAAGCGGGGAACAGTCGCGGGCGGGTTCGGAGCTCCCACGACTGACACCGGAATGGATGACTCGTTTGGCCGACCGCGCGACAAGGGAGAACAACGAAAACGCGGCGTCTTCCGTGAATCGTTAAAATGTAAATCGTTACATCGGATTTGATTGTTCCCGATTCAACGATTCACGATCCACGATTCAACGATTAACGTGGCGAAGCCATGAGCAAACGGCTCTTCGTCGCAATCGATCTGCCGGATTCAACGCGGCAATTGCTTGCAGGAGTCGATCCCCGCCTTCGCGGGGTGCGCTGGACGCAAACCGATCAGATGCATCTCACGCTCGGATTTTTCGGGTACGTATCGGAAGATATTGAACTCAAGCTTCGGGAAAAACTCGGCGCGATCGCGTTCGGCGCATTTTTCCTCAACGTGAATGGCGTCAATGTCTTCTCCTCAAAAGGCGTGCCGAAAATCATCTGGATCGGCCTCGGCAAAGCGCACCCGCATCTGTTTCAAATTCACAAGCGCGTGCAGGAAGCGGCGCTGGCAGTCGGTATTGAACCGGAGCTTCGTCCTTGGCATCCGCATATCACACTCGCGCGTTGTCGCGATGTCTCGGCTCAAGCGGTGCGGAAATTTCTACAATCGAATGCCGAGTTCGATGCTGGAATGATCCGTGTCGACGCCTTCCATCTTTATTCCAGCAACCTGACGCCCCTAGGACCAATTCATGCTCGCCAACTCACCGTTCATTGTAGCAGCGGTCTTTGACTAGGGCACAGAGTGCCAATTCTGTAGGGCGTCTCTGTGAGACGCCGGCGTCTTAGACAGACGCCCTACAATCCTTTGCTCGACAACGGTGCCGCGATGTATTCGAGCGAACGTCGCTCAGCGGCCACGCCAATCCACGCTTCCATCGCCGCGGCAAAAATCATCAGCGCTGCACCTACCAGATACCCCATGAACAAGGCTGTGGTCGAACCCATGCCGATGATCCAAGCGAAAAGCAGTGGCGCGCCGACGCCGCCGACCAGGGTTCCGACTGCGAAGAAAATTGCAATCGCCATTCCGCGAATTTCCAAGGGAAAAATCTCACTCACCGTCAGGTAGGCAGAACTGGCCGCCGCCGAAGCGACGAAAAAAATAATTGTCCACGCAAGCGTTTGCGTTTGCGCGGTGAGCCATCCGGCGTGAAAAAGCCAGCCGGTCACCGCAAGCAACACGCCTGCGAGCGCATATGTCAGGGCAATCATTTGCTTACGCCCGATCGTGTCGAACAAATGCCCAAGCAGCAGCGGCCCAAGCACATTTCCAAGCGCGAACGGCAGAAGGTACCCACCGACGTCGTGTTCCGGAACGCCGTAGAACCGCATCAACACAAGGGCATACGTAAAAAAAATTGCGTTATAAAAAAATGCCTGTGTTGACATAAGCACGAAAGCAAGGAACGAACGTCGCCGGTGTTCGTGCACAATGGCGTTCCAAATCTCGCGCCAGGGTGTATGCGTGCGAGTACGAACCAGAACTGGCGTAGTGGAGTGCTGGAGTGGTGGAGTAACGGGTGGCGACGGAGACTTATTCCTCTTCGCCACTACCTTTCGCTCTACGTCGCCAACGATTCTCTCAGCTTCATCGTTCCTCCCGTGAATCATTAGCCAGCGCGGACTCTCCGGAATCCAGCGGCGAAAGAAAATTACGATTAATCCCAGCGTCGCGCCGATTCCAAAGGCGCATCGCCATCCGAGCCAGAGCGGAATGTTACGGGGATTGAGCAGCACCAGCGTGGCACTCGCGCCCAGCGCAGCGCCGATCCAGTATGAGCCGTTGATGATCAAATCAACGCGGCCACGCACACGCGCTGGAATCAATTCGTCAATCGCCGAATTGATCGCGGCGTATTCGCCGCCAATGCCAGCTCCGGTGATTGCCCGAAACAATGCGTAGCTCCAGAAATTCCAGGAAAATCCTGATAGCGCCGTTCCGATCAGGTAAACCGCAACCGTGATGAAGAACAATTTTTTACGGCCAAACCGGTCGGTGCCGTAGCCAAAAAGCAGCGCACCGATTACTGCGCCAGCCAAATAGCACGTGGCGCTTGCACCGACTTGTGCATCGCTCAACCCGAGCGTCTCGTGACGTGTCAAAACTCCGCCCAACGCTCCGGCGAGCGTTACCTCCAGCCCGTCGAGAATCCACGTCGCGCCGAGCGAAACGACGATGAGCCAATGCCACGAGCTCCATGGCAAGGCATCTAACCGTGCCGGAACATAGGATTTAATTGTTTCGCCGTTTCGCATTCGCCAATGTTTTCGCGCAAATAAACGAGCCATGCAAAGCAGGCCGAGCGCTGCCTCGCTCTATCGAGAGCGGCGACGAACACGGAGACGGCTTGCCCTCAGGCCGTTTTGGATTTGAGAGAAGCTTCCTAATCCAGCAGTTCGACTGAATCCCCTTTGTGCAACATACCTTCGACAATCACAGCGCTGTAAACACCAGCGGTACCCTCGTGAGCTTGGGCTACTTTCTTCAGCACCGCTGGTGTTCTCTCTGACGTTTCGGGATCGAGCGTGATTATGGCGCAGCGCCGATCTCGTTCCAAAACTCTAACGATGACTTTCGGCCCGATCTTTAACGAGTGGCCGACGAGTTCGTTTTCAGTGAACCCCTGATCAGAAGCTAAATCGAGGTACACGTTTGCCCTGAAACGGCGCTTGTCGATCGGAGTTTCTGTTTCTTCCGATAATTGCCGCGCTGATTGCAAACTAAAGATCGACACCGGACGGCAATCGGTCATGGCTCGGTGCGATCGCATCAATGTGAGTTGATGCTTCTCGTCGACCTCGCCACGCAGAATGTCGAGCAGAGCGGGATCATCAATTGGAAGCATTCTTCCTTCCGGAGTTTCGATATCGACCATTAGCTCTGAGATGTCGGCCGAGAGAGGACCCGCGCCTATTTTTGCCGCTTCCGTCAGGTTCACCGGGCGCGCAGCTTTGTCAGGAAAACGAAACCGAGGTCGATACTGCAGAAGCTTTCGCTGCTCGCGCGCCGTAAAATATGGGAATCCCACCGGACTTGCCGAGCTTTTGAATGCGAAGACGCGGTCGCCGTAAAATCCGGGATAACCAGCAAACGCTTCCACCAACTCCTCGCCACGCATGCTCTTGACGGGATAACGCCAGAGGCTGTCCACTTTTCCGACGGCGCTCATGAACCTAAACTTATATCATCAAGCGCATTGTTGTAGCCACAGCGCTGTGCTGCAGTGCTGCCGTGCTCGCGCGAGCAACAATGCCAGAGCGTCTTGACGCAGCGAGGCGGCTACAACACTTTTGGGATGCAAAACTCCTATTTCTCGTCGAGAAAAGTAACAGCCCCCGTATCTAGGCTGTAATAGCCGCCGACTACCTGAATCTTTCCGGAATCAACTTCGGCCTTGAGAATCGGCGTCGATGAACGCAGTGCTTGCACGACGTTTTTAACGTTCGCTTTTATGGTCGTTTCGAGATCATCTTTTGCTGTTGCTTCGACCGCAGGCTTAATGGCAGCAACCAACGATTGAATATGTCCGGGTGCTTTGCCTTTGGAGGCGATGGTTTGCCTTGCTGCATCAACCGCGCCGCAACGCTGATGTCCCAGCACCAAAATCAGCCGTGTGCCTAAATGATCGACTGTATATTCGAGGCTTCCCAGGCCTTCATCGTTGATCACGTTTCCCGCAACGCGGACAACAAATAAGTCACCAAGTCCCTGATCGAAGACAATTTCGGGCGGAACGCGTGAATCCGAGCAACTGACGACGGCGGCAAATGGATGCTGAGTGTTTGCCAATTCCGTGCGCCGTTCCGCCGTCTGAGCAGGATGTTGCAGATTGCCGCTGGTGTAACGTCCATTACCTTCCTTGAGCTTCGAGATTGCTTCCGCTGGAGCTACAGAGGGTTGATCCGGGTGCGCCGGATCGGCAGCGTAGCCGAGATGGTTTCCCATAATCAAAGTGAACACGACAAATAAAGACGCGAAAAGCAGCTTTTTCATATGCCCATGATATGCGCACCAGCGTCATCAAAGCAACTCGAAGTCGCGCTCCGAGCATCAGAAATCGTCGCGAAATGGTTTCCGCTGCTGAAAGAGGGCCAGGCGCTTCTCGCGTTCCTCTCTTCTCTCGGCGCTAAAGAAGAATCATTTAGGGCCTATTTCGCATGCTTGACTACTTGGTTGAATTCGCCGGCTTCAGCGTGGGCCGCGGCTAGAGCACCGGCTCCGGAGCTCTCCCAGTGCGATATTCACATCCTTTCGTAGCAACGGACACCGCTTCGCTGCCATCGCGAAAGCGGTCAGGGCAAGTTGCCAAGAACTAAAATCAACCGCCCTGGACTCCGGCTCACTCGAAGAAGACGAACTTGATTGCGTTTTGAGCGGTTGCGATGTCAGCACTGCCGTTGCGAATGGCGACACCGATGATGGCTTTCCGCACTGCGCGTGGATTCACTTCTGCACTTTCACCACTATAGGCGCGGCCGGCGGTCGCGCTTCCTACCGTCACACGTCGTAGTACATCGCGAACTCGTACGGATGGGGGCGAAGACGCAGTGCGTCGTATTCTTTTTGTTTCATGTCGATCCAGTTAGCGATGAAGTTTTCGTTGAAGACGTCGCCGCGCAGCAGGAACGAATGATCGGCTTGGAGCGCTTCGATTGCGCCGCGGAGTGAATCGGGGACGCTGGCGACTTGAGCGAGTTCTTCTGGCGGCAATTCGTAAAGGTTTTTGTCCAGCGGATCGCCGGGGTCCATTCGGTTTTGAATTCCATCGAGCCCCGCGAGTAGCAACGCCGAGAACGCAAGATACGGATTTGCTGCAGCGTCGGGCGTGCGGAACTCGATACGCTTTGCTTTCGGGCTTGGTGAGTAGGTCGGAATTCGAATTGCTGCGGAGCGATTGCGGGCAGAATAGGCGAGATTCACTGGAGCTTCGAAACCGGGCACTAGGCGTTTGTAGCTGTTGGTTGTGGGATTGGTGATGCAGGTGAGGGCCGGCGCGTGTTTCAAGATTCCGCCAATGAAAAACAGAGCGGTATCACTGAGCCCGGCGTAGCCGTTTCCGGCGAAGAGCGGTTTTTCGTCTTTCCAAAGCGAAATGTGAGTGTGCATGCCGCTGCCATTGTCGCCGAAGATCGGTTTCGGCATGAAGGTCACCGTTCGGTTATGCCGTTTGGCGACGTTTCGCAGGATGTATTTGTAGTACTGCATGTTGTCGCCCATGCGCTTGAGCGGCGCATAACGAATGTCGATCTCTGCCTGGCCGGCGGTAGCGACTTCATGGTGTTGGCGCTCAATCGCCACGCCTGCTTTCTCGAGCTCCAGACACATTTCGTTGCGAATGTCCTGCAACGTGTCCATCGGCGAGACAGGAAAGTATCCTTCCTTTGCTCGGATTTTGTAACCGAGGTTCGGAAATTCCTCACGCGCGCTGTTCCAATGTCCTTCGACGCTATCAACGACGTAGGACGATGCGTTGCCGCTATTGGCAAATCGCACATCGTCGAAGATGAAAAATTCTGCCTCTGGCCCGATGAACGCCGTGTCTGCGATCCCGGTCGATTTGAGATAAGCCTCAGCTTTTTCGGCAACACCGCGCGGATCTCGATCGTACGGTTCGCGAGTGATCGGATCGACAATGGTGCAAATGAGGCTCAGAGTGGGTTCCGCGTTGAAGATATCGATCCAAGCCGTAGCGGGATCTGGAATGACGAGCATGTCGGAGGCGTTGATCACTTTCCAGCCGCGTATGCTCGAGCCGTCGAACCCAAGTCCCTCGGTAAAGATCTCCTCGTTGTACTCAGTGAGCGTGGTGGTGAAATGCTGCCACGTTCCCGGCAGGTCGGTGAATTTGAAATCCACAAGCTTTACGCCGTGGTCTTTGACTATTTTGCTGACGTCAGATGGATTTTTGTCTTTGGCCATATTCTGAGGTTGTTAGTTGATGGTTGAGAGTTGATGAAAAAAATGTCGTCCGCAATGATTCCCGCTGGTGACGCTTCTCGCAAACGATAGTCGGGTATGAGCCTGATAGTTCCCTCAACCATCAACTCTCAACTTCTGCATCACACCGCTTTTTCGCCGATCTCTTCAGTGCGGATGCGCACCGCGTGTTCGACCGGTAGAACGAACACCTTCCCGTCGCCGATCTTGCCAGTCTTTGCGGCAGCCACCACGACATTGACCGCCTTGTCAATTAAGTCGTCAGCCATCACCACTTCAACTTTCACCTTCGGCAGAAAATCCACCGTGTATTCGCTTCCCCGGTAAATTTCGGTGTGCCCTTTTTGTCGGCCAAAACCTTTGACTTCAGTAACGGTCATCCCTTCGATGCCGAGCTCTGCGAGCGCTTCCTTAACCTCTTCGAGCTTGAACGGTTTAATGATGGCTTCCAATTTTTTCATGTCGCAGTAGGGCTTGGCATCGCGCGGAGCTTTCCACTCGAAAGCCACCCGCAGCACGCGCTCTCATAGCAATTGCCCGACGCGAATGCAATCACGAATTTTGCCGGGCAGAGGAATGTCGAAAGGAGCAGCTAATTCTCCATTGGGTACACGTAGATCGGAGTCTCGGAGCAGGAGGTCGCCCCTTCCCTTAAAACAATGGTCGCATAATGAGTTGGCGCGTTTTTCTCACGCAATCGCACCGACATGCTTGGCAAACTTGCCAAAGATTTTTTTTGGCGCTTATACTCAAACCTGATGTCTCGCGACTCTTTCGTTCACCTTCATCTGCACACCGAATATTCGCTGCTCGATGGAAGTATCCGAATGAAGGAGGTGATGAAAAAAGCCTCCGAATTCGGAATGCCTGCCGTGGCAATGACCGACCACGGCAATTTATTTGGCGCGATTGAATTCTACCAGGAAGCGCAGCGCGCCGGGGTGAAACCGATCATCGGCTGCGAGGTTTACGTCGCGCCAGGATCGCACAAGGACAGGCCGCCATCGCGGCGGGAATCTGCGTATCACTTTACCTTGTTGGCCGAAAATGAAGCTGGCTACCACAATCTCGTGAAGCTGGTGACGGCGGCGCATCTGGATGGTTTTCATTACGCGCCCCGAATCGACAAAGAGATGCTCGCGGAGCGCTCCGAAGGTTTGATCGGACTGAGCGGCTGCCTTGCAGGCGAAATCAACAGCGCGATTCAAGGAAACAACATCGAGAAAGCGAAACAGAGCGCCGCCGAATATCGGGATATTCTCGGTGCCGAGAATTTCTTTTTGGAATTGCACGATCACGGGATGGAGGAACAAAGAACATGCAACGCAGCACTCGTGCCCATGGCGCGCGACCTGGGCGTTGGCCTGGTCGCGGCGAATGACGTGCATTTTCTTCGCCGAAGCGACCACGGAGCGCATGATGTAATGCTTTGCATTGGCACCGGCAAAATGGTGGAGGACGAGAGCCGGATGCATTATCTGCCCGAATTGTATTTCAAATCGCCGAACGAAATGCGGCAGCTGTTTCGCGATTTTCCAGAGGCGATCACGAATACATTGCATATTGCCGAACGATGCCTTGTAGATCTTGAGTTTGGGAACTCGAAATATCCCGAGTATCCAGTGCCTGACGGCCAAACGCGGGAAAGCTATTTGCGCGAGCTTTGCTACCAAGGTTTGCGCGTGCGGTACGGCGAACGAGCGGCGTCCGATTCGGAGCTAACCCGGCGCCTCGATTATGAGCTGGGCGTTCTGGAAAAAACCGGGTTTGTTAGTTATCTCCTCATTGTTTGGGACTTCATCCATTTCGCGAAGGAAAAAGGAATCCCGGTCGGCCCGGGACGCGGCTCGGCTGCAGGCTCGATCGTTGCGTTTGTCCTTGGTATTACGGATATCGACCCGCTTCAGTTTGGGCTGATTTTCGAGCGGTTTTTGAATCCGGATCGAGTTTCGCCTCCGGATATCGACGTGGATTTTTGTGAAGCGCGCCGCGGCGAGGTCCTCGAATACGTTCGACAAAAATACGGCGAGCGCCGCGTGGCGCAGATCATTACCTTCGGCAAGCTCAAGGCAAAAAGCGTCGTGCGCGACGTCGCCCGCGTGCTGGGGTGGAGTTACCGCGATGCCGATCGCATCGCAAAGATGATTCCTAACGAACTGAATATTACCCTCGAAACAGCAGCCGCAAAGAATGCGGAGCTGAAACGCGCCATCGCTGCCGAAGCGCCGACACGGCAGCTTTTTGAGCACGCGAAACTTCTGGAAGGTTTGTCGCGCAATGCTGGCGTGCACGCGGCAGGTGTAGTGATCGCAGACAGGGATTTGTCCGATTACATCCCGCTTTGCCACGACGTGAAAGGCAACGACGTGATCAGCCAGTACGCTATGGGACCGCTGAACGATCTGGGACTCCTGAAGATGGATTTCTTGGGTTTGAAAACACTGACCGTTATCGAGGATACGCTGACGCTGATTCGCAAACGCGACCCAAGCTTTTCGCTAAAAGATATTCCGTTGGATGATGCCGCTGCTTTCGCCCTCTACAACCGGGGCGAAACCGTCGGTCTGTTTCAGATGGAATCCGGCGGCATGACGAGTCTCTCGAAACAATTTGAGGTCAAAAAGCTCGACGACATTATCGCGTTGATCGCGCTGTACCGGCCGGGTCCGATGGAGCTGATTCCGGAATACGTGAAAGCGAAGAAGGGGATTACGCCCATAAAATATCTGCATCCGCTGCTTGAGGACATCTGCGCCGACACCTATGGCGTGATGATTTACCAGGAACAGGTGATGGCTGCTGCGAGCAAACTTGCCGGCTACTCGCTTGCACAGGCCGATCTTCTCCGGCGCGCTATGGGCAAGAAAGACAAGGAGAAGATGGCGAAAGAGCGCAGGAACTTCATCGACGGCTGTGCGCGCGCGAACAAAATTCCTGAGAAAAAAGCGAACGCCATTTTCGATTTGCTGGAAAAATTTGCAGGTTACGGATTTAACAAGAGCCACAGTGCGGCGTATGGGGTGATCAGTTACCAAACAGCTTTCCTCAAAGCGCATTATCCGGTGGAATTCATGGCCGGCCTGCTGAGCAACGAAATCAATAACACGGAAAAAATTTCGGTGTTCGTCGGCGAATGCAAGCGGATGGGTATCTCCATTCTGCCGCCGGATATCAACAAGAGCGGATTGAAATTCACACCGGAAATGTTTGAAGGACCTCAGCCTGCCGATAGTCGCGGCACTGAGGCCGCTCCCACATTGTGTGCAATTCGTTACGGCCTCGCTGCGATCAAAAACGTTGGCGAAGCAGCCATGGCAATCGCCATTCGCGAGCGAGATCAACGCGGGGAGTTCAGTTCGTTGGAGGACTTTTGTACGCGGCTCGATTCGCGCCTGGCTAATCGCAAGATGTTGGAAAGTCTCATCAAGGCGGGCGCGTTTGATTTTACGGGGCGGGATCGCCCGGATCTTTTTGCATCCATCGATGAATCGCTGAACGCGTCGGCGATAGCGCAGCGCGATCGGGCAGCCGGACAGGTTTCGCTTTTCGATGAGGAGACGCACGCTGCCACGGTAGTGAGACGGCAACCAATCAAGCCGTGGAGCGAGCATGAAAAACTCTCCTACGAGAAAGAGCTTCTCGGGTTTTACGTCAGCGGCCATCCGCTCGACGCATATGCCGCCGTTTTCGCAGCGAAAAAATATCGGTCGATTGCATCGTTAGGAGAACTGGACGACCGCGCGCAATTCAAAATCGCGGGAGCGATCGTGGAGGTCGAGAAAAAGTTTACAAAAAAAGAGGGCAAACCATTCGCGATTGTGTGGCTCGAAGATCTTATGAACGTGCTCGAGGTGGTCGTGTGGAACGAACTTTATTTGAAGGCCTCGAATGTTCTCGTGCCCGGGCTGGTTGTTGAGTTGAAAGCGACGTTGGACAGACGTGACGAAATGCTTCGTGCTACGGCTGTGGAAATTAAGCCGCTGGCAGGGGCAAGATCCAACGGCGCAGCCGACAGACCGGAGGAGACGTCACAGCTGTCCGCGGTTTGCCTGCGGTTTTCTTCCGCGACGACGGGCGACGAGTTACGTCAGGTTCGCAACATCCTGGTCAGCTCCCCTGGACGTCATCCAGTTGAACTGCTGTTTGATCGAGGCAACGGCAATTCGTTGCGGCTGGATGCGGGCACTGAGTTTAGCGTGAACCTTACTCCTGATTTGTCGGAGAAGCTTTCCCGGTGGCTGTGATTGGGAACAGCAGTAGCTGAGCTATTGGCGCTTTTCTCCTTTCTTTGATTTTTCGTTGGGACCAATTTCGGCGCGTGGGATGGCGCCAAGTAATAAGGTTTTTTCCTCTGGGCCTGCTCCAAGACAAACGGGAAAGCTGCGCTCGGCGCCGTCCGGCGTCGGAACAATCGAAAACTGGCCATCGATATGTTCTTTCAAACTGACGCTCCAGCCGGACCCAAGGAGCGGCCCGCGAAACTCCAATTCGGTGACGGCCGGAGCAAGTGGCAGGACGGTCGGCGTAATTTCAATCTTATTCACGCAGTCAACGGAATGTGACATTAGATCGAAAAGCGGTGTCGCTGCCGCCACTCTCACCACGAGGTATTTTGTATTTTCGAAATCAATGTCTCCGCTAAACGCGAGGTCTACATCTTTTGTTGCAATATTTAGAAAATCCAGGGAAGCGTGATTGCCATCAAAGATAGCCAGGGTGCTAGCTCGAATGGCGTTTAGGAAAGATTCGCTGCTAACTAGCCTTCCATTCACGAGCTGCACTTCACCGACAATGCGTGGACACTGCAACGTCTCGGACAGAGAGATTTTTCCACTCAGAATGCCGTCTTCCAGAATGTTTGAATGGAAGAACTGAGGTGCGGCTGCCAGAAAGACTGCCGGGAAATCCAGCGAAACATTGAGTGGCGACATTTGAAAGCCGCTCCAAGTGATCCCGATGGGCAGCGGAAAACTGGCGGTGAAACTGAGTGGACTCGACTTGGGCAAGTGAACCACGCCGCGCGTATCCCACTGATTCGAATCGATGGTTGCTTGAAATTCGACCGGAATCGCGGCCGCTTTCTGTTGTGGTGACCCGCGCAAGGTCGAAACGTATTCGCGCAGATCGTTCGTCCAGGCATCGAGTCTCCCTGAATACTTGTGCTCGGGTGAAAGACCGATTTGGCCCTCACCCGAGAGAGAATCCTTCTTCCGAGACAAATCGAAGCGTTGGATCTCCAGCTCGGTTGGTTTCAAAGTCACGTCTGCTCTAAAGCTGTCGATTTCGTGTTTGAAAAACGTTAGCGACGCGCCCTCGATCGCCAGGCTGCCGCCGAAGTTACGTGCATGGGTATCCATCGAGCCCTCAATGCTGATTTCCCCGGCGAAATCAGCTGGGTTTGCACCGAAAAGAGCAACGAACTCACCGAGCTGATTAATCGATGCAGAAATATTTCCCCGGAAATCCGGCCTGAGCCACTCGGCCGCAGTTGCTGGGAATGCAGCTTCGCCGTTTAAGGTGAACTGATTGCTTTTTTGCCTGATATAAAGTTGCTGGAGCTCAATCTTGCGGTTGTAAAGGGCGGCTCCCAGCATCAGCGCTTCCGCAGTGCGATCGCGCCAGGTAAGGCTGGTTAGTTCACCCCAGAGCGACGCAGTTGCGCGGTCCGGCTCGGCCAGGTTTCCGCGAAACGTGAAGTTGCTGGCATGAAGCAAGCCGTCGACGCGATCAGTGAAACCAAGGGCATCTGAAATCTGTGCCAGCGAAAGGTCGGCGGCGCCGCCCGCAATCTTCCAATTTGAATGTGGCGAGTGCCATTCATGCGAAATATTCGCTCGAAGTTTGCCGCCGAACGCATCGACGTCGAATTGCAATGCCATTCGCCGGTTCCCGAGCCGCGCGAAATCGACCGTCGCAGCTTGCAAGTCGAGCCCGTGAGTCAAAGTCAGACCGGCGAGGGTCAAGCGGTTGCTTTCCCAGTGAGTTGCGCCACGTAACTGCGAAAAAGTTTGGCGCACCAAGGGTGAGGTGATCATGAGCTCGGCAGCGGTGAACCGGCCGGGTTCCGTCTCGCTGAACGAAAGCGAGGCGTTTCGCAGCAGGACCAAGCTCGGCCCACTCTCGACCCGCGTTTCGAGCTTGGCGATATTTAAGTTTTCAGGGAGCAATCGATGAAGTGTCGCCCAACCGCGTTCGCTTAGTGCCTGCACTTTAGGATTCGTGCGGCGCAGTTCGGCATGGAGTTCTCGGGCAGAGATATTCCGGATGTCGCGGCCGCTCAGGTGCAGAAAGACGTGCTTTAGATTCAAAAGAACTCGCGCATCCAGCAGAGTGACGTCAACGCGCGCTGCATCGTCACGCACGCTTTTCAGGCGAATCTGACGAATGACAATGGGACGTAGAAATGGTGCGTCGACCCCCTCGATACTGGCGACGAAACCCTCCTGGCGAGCGAACCACCAGACCCAGAGACGAATCCCGTTGGAAACGACAATCGGCGCAAGCAGGACAGCGGCGAGCGCCACGATGACGATCACCAGAACAGTGAGGAAGATTCGATTCTTAAAGGGCATCCGTGTCAGACGAAGAGGTGATCAGTGAAAGCCGGTGATAATCGGTGATTACACCTGCCTGTGTCACTCGGACACTGATCTCAGTTGACTTACCACTATCCACTCTTCTTCTCGTCTTTGAAGACCAAATGAAGCGGCTGTTTGATATCAATCCGTTGTTCGAGTTGCTCCCTCAGATTTTTCTCGGCTTCAGCGCATAGCTCGCTATCTGCAGCTTTCTTCCGAGCCAAGCCAGGCAGCACCGACAATTCGCTTTGAACATCCTGCCCGGAAATCCGGTTCCACAACCCGTTTTCAAATGCGAGCACGTCCACTTGTTGCTGCTCAACGCCCAAAATCTGCGCGTGTGGCAGCTGCACCATGATCTCGCCTGGGCGAATATCGATCGAGAGGCCTTTCCTCAAATCGAAGCCGGCTTTGGCAATGAACGTGCCATGTAGCTTCACGCGTTTAGAGCTGCCCACCCACGTATGGAGCAATTCGTGTTCGACTTCGATTCGGCGGGACAGGACGATCAGCTCGCTCACCGGTGTCGTCTGTTCCATGTAAACGCGGTCATTAATCGTGATCCGTGGCTGCAAATGCGCGATGTCGACGAACGCGGCGCGCAAATTTTTGCCGAGCCGCTCCAGCTCAGCCGTGCTTTGCCGGGCTGTGCGACCGGGCCAACTCTCCAAACGCAAAAAAATGACGACAATCGTCATTGCGATGATCAATGCCACAAGCGTCAACGCGATTGGCCACGCGATGCGCTGGAAGGTTCCGGATCTGGACATTGGACGTTCGGCGTTAAGCCTTGTGTTCACACGCAATCGAGCAAGAGCAGATCACGAGCAACAAAAAAGCGGTGAACGTTGCCACCGCAAAAAATTACCGCCCCCCACACCCGATAGGCGTGAAGGGCGGCTGTTCCCCCCAGAACAATCGTAGAAAACTTTCAAGGCTGTAAGCGAGGTTTCGTCCCCTGGCAACAAAATTTTACACAAAAATTTCGAAAAATTTTTGCGGAGTTCTGCCGTTGCGTTTTCCTCAATAAATAAGGTCACGACAGACTGAACAGGATATCGAACAGAAGGGCGATCAAGAGGTTGCGCAAGCGCGCGTAGCAGTCTCTAATTTGGAATGCGTGATTTGGGCAGTGAAGGGGCGTCGCGCAATTTTGCCGGTTCATTGCTGGTCGCTCATCCGAATATGGTTGACCCGAATTTTCGGCGCACGGTGCTTTTTGTTTCCGAGCATGAACCTACTGAGGGCGCGTTGGGGGTGATAATCAATCGTCCACTTGACCGCCCAGTGGCTGAATTGGTCTCCGGTTCGCCACCGAGCGGGCTCGCCAATGTGCCGGTGTTTTTGGGCGGTCCGGTTGGAAAAAACCAACTGATGTTTGCGGCGTTTGAATGGAAGAAGGGCGCAGGTCTGAAACTAAATCACAACATCGCGTTTGACGAAGGAAGCGACGCACAGAGCAATAAAAATTTGGTCACCGTTTGTGCTTTCGTTGGCTACGCAGGCTGGGGCGCCGGCCAACTCGAAACCGAGGTGAAGCAGAAAGCATGGGTTGTGCAGAATGCCAATCCATCGCTGCTAAAACTTGATCGACTGCCAAATCTGTGGTTCGACATTATGCGAAAGCTGGGGCCGTGGTATAAAATGCTTGCCGCTGCTCCGGATGATCCCTCGCTCAACTAATTTACGAAGTGAGACCTCGGAAGTGATTTAGCTTGATTCCAAGTCCCGTTTCTCACTAATCACTCTCACTTCGCGCCATGATCATCGGTGTACCAAAGGAGATTAAAGAACAGGAGCAGCGCGTTGCGTTGCTGCCGTCCGGCACGATTCAACTGTCCAAACATGGTCACTCCGTCTTGGTGGAAACGAATGCCGGACTCGGTTCCGGCTATCCCGACGAGGACTATATAAAGGCCGGCGCCGAAATTGTGGAGCAGGCAAAAGAAGTTTTCGCGCGTGCTGACATGATTGTGAAAGTCAAAGAACCTCTCAAAGCAGAGTTCCCTTTATTGCGCAGGGGCCAAATTCTTTTCACCTATCTTCACCTTGCTGCGAGCAAATCTCTCACTGAGGCTTTGCTCAAATCAGGTGTGACCGGCGTGGCGTACGAGACCATTCAAGTGGACAACCGTTTGCCGCTGCTGGAGCCGATGAGCGAAATTGCCGGACGCATGTCGGTCGTTATGGGCGCAAATTTTCTCGCCAAGTACAACGGTGGCAGCGGAGTCTTGCTGGGTGGCGTACCGGGCGTGTTGCCGGGCCGCGTAGTTATCGTGGGTGGCGGAACTTCGGGCGTGAACGCCTTACGGATGGCCCGAGGTCTGGGTGCCGATGTCACAATTCTCGACGTCGACGTCGAGCGGATGCGATTTCTCGATATCGCAATAGAAAACCTGCATACCCTGTATTCGAATGAAGCAAATTTGGACGAATTAATGCCCGGTTGCGATTTGCTCATTGGCGCCGTGCTTTTGCCGGGAGCCAAAGCGCCGAAGCTGATCACGCGTGCAATGTTGCGAAAGATGAAACGCGGCAGCGTGTTCGTAGATATTTCGATTGATCAGGGCGGTTGCGCTGAAACCTCGAGACCGACCACGCACCTCGATCCGGTTTACGTCGAGGAGGGTGTGACCCATTATTGTGTGGCAAACATGCCCGCAGCATACGCGCGCACCGCGACGCAAGCGCTTACGAACGTCACCTACAGGTACGTGGAGCTCCTGGCCGATCTTGGTCTTGATGGTGCATGCAGAAAGCTGCCGAAGCTAATTGGTGGGATCAATACGCGCGATGGCCGGCTCACTTGTAACGCGGTAGCTGAGGCGCATGGCTTGAAATGGGAAGCCCCTTTTTAGTCCTCGGATCGAACGATTTGTGTTTGCAGCAGCATTTGCACGGTACAAAAACTGCGCTTGCTGAGATTGATCAACTACAGCAATGTGCGTCTCTAACTATGAAGAAATACATCTGCATCCTAGCCGGAGCCGCGCTTCTCGTGGCGTGCGAGCAAAAAACTGAAACTGTAACTCCTGAGGCAAGTCCAACTCCCACGACCCCGCCGCCTGCGGCGACTGAAATGACGAGTCCCGCTGCAACGGAAGCTCCAGCTGCTATCACAGAATCGCCGGCTGGCACCGAGGAAACACCTGCGGAATCGCCGCCTGGGCAGTAAAGCTGACATTCCTTTTACAGAAGTCTTCCCCCGGCTTTCGGTGGAAGACTTCTTTTGTACGGATCGGTAAATCACGAACCGTAACTGCGTCTTGAGCCAGCTCGCTCTCGAACAAAACTCTTGGCGCCGCAAGCGACGAAGGTGAGTTCATTCTCATTCCCAAAAACGTGCCGGCTGACGCATCGCTCAGAATATGAGCGTGTGAAACGGAACGGAATCACGCAACGCGGCAAACTTGTAATGCTAAATGCGCTGGCGATGGAGAATTGTAGTTTGTGGCGCGCAGGATTCGTTACTTCAGGCCGCATAGGCGGGGCGGTCGTTCGCAATCGTGTTCGACGCCGTTTGCGAGAAATTGTTCGGCGGCACCAGCATGAACTGCGACAGGGCATTTGGTTTGTCATTATTGCCAGACATGAAGCCGCGACCGCGAGTTATGGCGCGTTGGAAGATGAATGGTTGCGCCTCGCTAGGCGCGCTTCTATTCTGCTCTGATGCTCGGACTGGTTCGTTTTATCATTCGCCTTTATCAGTGCACGCTGTCGCCGCTGCTCCGCTTACTGTGCGGTCCTGACTGCGGCTGCCGGTTTACGCCGAGCTGTTCGAAGTATTTTCTGGAAGCGGTGGAGACGCATGGCGTCAGAGGAGGAAGCTGGCTGGGATTGAAGCGGCTCGCTCGCTGCCAACCATGGGGTGGATGTGGATACGACCCGGTGCCGCCGCGCTGGGCTGGCGAATCTCAGAGCGAGATCCGTCGCTGCGTCTGATCGTGCAAAACCGAATTTATGGATCGAACAGCGTGGATTGTTGTCGCTCTTTGCGTAGTTGGGCTCGTCGTATGGGAAGTATATTTGGCAAAACAGATGGCGCCCAGACGGGCTCTCGTGAACGCAACGCCCGGACAAATTTCGGCAACACCAACGCCGGCGGTCTTCGGCGCTTCGCCATCTCCACTTGCCACGCCCGAAGCGGCGCCGCAGAACGCTGAGCCAGTTTCAACCTTCGCGGAAAAGGTTGAGACGCTGCGCAATTCGGACGTCGAGTTGCGTTTCACGAACCGCGGCGGCGGCATCGGCGAGGCGATTATGTTCAATCACATCGCCGAAGACGCTAAGCGCGTGACCTTGAATTCTTCCAAGCACATGCCGATCGGCGCGATGATTGACGATCCCGCAAAGCCGGTGCTTTCGGAATTTACGTTGACGCGTGACTCCGACAGCAGCATTCGGTGCGAGCGCATCACGCCTGACGGAATCACAATCCGGAAGAAATTTTCATTGCTGCAGTCCAGCCAGAAGAAAGACAATTTTCTTCTTGAGCTGACTCTCGATGTTCAGAACACAGGCACCGAGCCGCACACAAACGCTGACTACTTTCTCGCGCTCGGTTCGGCGGCACCGATTCATCCGAGGGACTATCCGTACTACACCCGGCTGGTTTGGTGCATCAATGGTAAAGCCAGAGATCGCAACGTCAGTTCATTCCAAGGTAGCAGTGGTGTTCTCGGCATCGGGGCGCATCCCGCGCAGGCGGTTTTCCAGGAGAATCTTGCCGGAGCAGAATGGGCCGCCGTAACGGATCAGTTTTTCGCGACGATCATCGCGCCGTTAAGCGCGAAAGCTACCGGGATTTGGGGCCGTTCATTTGAAGTCTCAACCGAGCAACACATGGTCGGGATCGAAGGGGCGATGCGCATGCCGGGCTTTCAGGTGCAGCCAGGCCAAACTTACACCGCGCGCTTCCAGATCTGGACGGGACCGAAAATCTATCATCGGCTGGCTCAGCTCGAGCACAACGAATCGGAGATCATGAACTTCGGCGTATTCAAAATCGTCAGCCAATTTCTGCTCAATTTTCTCAACACCATTCACGGTTTCGTCAAAAGTTACGGCGTCGCCATTCTCGTGTTGACCCTGGTCGTCCGCCTGGTGCTCTGGCCACTCCAAAGCAAAGCCAATCAGACAATGCGCAAGACAGCGTTGCTTGGGCCGAAGATGCAGGAGCTGCGCGAGAAATACAAAGACGACCCGACTCGGATGAACCAGGAGGTCATGAAGCTTTACAAGCAGTACGGCATTAATCCCGTGGGCGGTTGTTTGCCGATGGCCATTCAAATCCCGATTTTCTTCGGGCTGTATCAGATGCTCGCGCAAGCCGTCGAATTGCGGAACGCCAGGTTTCTTTGGGTGCACGATTTGTCTCAACCCGACACTGTGGCGCATCTGCCGGTGCTCGGCTTCCCGATCAACATCATCCCGTTGCTCATGGCGGCGACGCAGGTCTGGCTAATGGCGATGACACCGAAGACCGGTGATCCAACTCAACGCCGCATTATGATGTTTACGCCGCTGATCTTCCTATTTTTCTGCTACAATTTTGCGGCGGCTCTGGCATTGTATTACACCGCGCAAAATCTTTTCAGCATCCTGCAATTTTATCAGAACAAACGGCAACCCATGCCGACGCTCGAAAAAGTTGCGCCTGCTGGAAAACGAAAACGATGATGACGCCGAAAGATCTGCTGGACACAATGCTCGGGTACCTCGGTTTCGTGGTGCAAATCGAAGAGACCACCAATGAAGGTGGCAACGCTACGCTGCAGATTTACACTGAAGAAAGCCGGCGGATCATCGGGCGTGACGGCGAGACGCTCGAAGCGATTCAGTTTTTGCTCAATCGTTTGCTGCAAGCCAGAGACAAGAACGCCGAAAAAGTCATCGTCGATTGCGAACATTATCGGTCGATGCGCGAAGATCGGATCGTGCAACGCGTGCGCGGATTGGCTGAACGTGTGCGCATCACCGGGCGTTCGCTCCAGCTAGAGCCGATGAATTCCTACGAACGGCGTCTCGTCCACAACGCTTTCAAAGACGATCCGGAAGTCGCGACCTGGAGTCCGTCGGACTCAGCGCGCATTAAGCAGATCACGCTGCTAAAGCGCCCTAAAAAACAAAGCCCGCAAGGAACGACGGCTTCGTAGCCGTTCTTGTAGCCGCTTCGCTGTGCGAAGCGCAACGCTCGTGTCATAGGCTATTCTTCTATCGCGTCGCCCAAGCGGCGACAGCTACAGTTTTCCTTTCGAACGCGCCGCATCTGTGGCGGTTCCCGCTCCCACTTCAGGTCGCCATCGAAATTTATCCAGCAGGGGGTTATCTTTTCCTTCCACTGCGTCGGCAATGATCTCACCCAGCACGGGGGCAAATTTGAATCCATGTCCACTGTCGCCCGCGGCAACGACTAATCCTTTGCGCTCCGGATCACGCGCGATCCAGAAATGTCCATCGTGGGTGTCGCAGTACATGCACACACGCGTGTAGACGATCGGCGCATCGGCGAGCGAGGGGAAGGTCGAGGCCAGAAATTCGCGCAAGTTCTTTTCCTCACTGGCAGTCACGACGCGCTCCGGCGAATCCGGCGACATCTCGCGTCCAGAACCGTGATTAGCAATCTTTACCACGCCGTCGCGGTTGGTCGGAAACCCGTAGTAGCCGGTTGTTGTAATGTCTGCGCCGAAAACCGGAAAACGCTCCGGCGCGAACAACTCAGGCTCCGGAGGCTTGAGGTGAAACACTGGCTGGCCGGTCGCGCGGAAAAAGTTCTTGGTAAACGGCAGCAGGTAGGGCGTCCACGCGCCAACCGCCATGACAACTACGTCGGCGGCAAGCTCGCGTCATCCCGAGCGAAGTCGAGGGATCCCGCGAAGACACCGATGACGGTAGTCGCCTCGGGATTCCTCGACTTCGCTCGGAATGACAGCTTTGAACTGCCGATCGTGCACAACAATTCCGTTCACGCGCTGACCGGCCTCATCCAACGCGGCGAACTTGCCTTCGTACAATCTCACGCCCAGAGATTTCGCGCGCTCAATTAACATCGCAACCACGCGACCGCTCTCCGCATAACCAGCCTCGATCTCGAGAACGCCATCTCGATAAAGTCCCGGATTCCACGCCGGAAAATGTTTCCATAACTGCGGTGCGTCCATACGCGCCACTTTGAGGCCGCGCTTTTCGAGGAGTTCCAAACTTTCATGCTCAAAATCGCCTGGCTCCATTTTCGCGCGTCGAACGAACATCACGCCGACTTCGTGGTATAGCTTGGTGCCGAATTCCTCATTCCATTGCCGCCAGAGCTTGATCGAGCGTTCAGCCAATGCGGTGTAATCTTCATCAGCGCCGTATGCGGCGCGCACGGCCTTGCTGATATCGGTGGACGCCGCCAAGGCATGCGGCAGCGGTCCCGGATCGACCAGCACGACTTCGTGACCGCGCTTCCTTAGTTCGATCGCGGCAGTAACGCCGTTTATTCCCGCTCCTACTACGATCGCTTTCGACATATCAGGGTGCTGTCATTCTGAGCGAAGCGAAGAATCTCTGATCATTCGGTCTATCCGTTCCACGGAAATAATCAGAGATGTTTCGCTCCGCTCAACATGACAACGAAGCAAGCAGCGTTCGGTATTGGAAGCGCTAAGTGCATGGTTACTCAGCCTCTGCCTGTAGCGCGCGTTCCCGTTCGAGCAGAGTCGGGTGTGAATAATAAAAACCGCTGTAGAGCGGGTGTGGCGTCAGATTGCTTAGGTTTTTCTCGTTGAGTTTGCGTAGTGCTTGAATGAGCGGTTGCGCCTCTCCCATGACCGCCCGCGCGAAGGCATCAGCTTCGTACTCGAAGCGTCGCGACCATATGTGCACCAGCGGCGAGAACCAAAAACTGATCGTCCCAGCCAACAAGGCAACCAGCAGCATCGCCGGCACAAGGTTCGCCGCGGCAAAACCCTCATGATGCTCGAAACCGAACGCGCGATAAAACCACTGCTGACGCGCCAGCCAGGCGACCGCCGCGAAGCCCATAAACACGGCGACGATCGAAACGCCGAGCAACTTCACGACGTGACGTTTTTTGTAATGTCCGATTTCATGCGCAAGCACGGATTCCAGTTCCGGCTCGCCAAGCTGGGCTACGAGTGTGTCGAAGAGCACAATTTTGCGAAAGCGTCCGAACCCGGTGAAGAAGGCATTCGAGTGACGCGACCGCTTGCTGCCGTCCATCACTTCAATGCTGCGAGTTGGAAAATTGGTGCGCCGCGCAAGTGCAAAGAGGCGTTCGCGTAAATCGAGCCTTCCGGCAGCGGCGTGAACTTGTTGAAAAGCGGCATGATCACCGCAGGAGCGATCAACAGCAAAAGCAATTGGAATATGGTCACGACTGCTGCTGCCCAAATCCACCAGTTTGGGCCAGTCCACTCAATCAGCTTCAACACCAGCGCAAGCAATGGAAATCCGAGTAGCACCGATAGCGAAAGTCCTTTCAAACGATCAAACACCCACGTCTTCACGGTCGTGGTGTTGAAACCGAATCGATCTTCGAGTTTGAACTGCGCGTACCATGCAAATGGCAAACTGACGATGCTCAATGCAACGCCTGTGACGAAAAGAAAAATGGCCATTACCCAGATGGATGCGCCGAAAGCGGACGTGAAGCTTCCAAACGCCCACGGCAACACACCGCTGAATAACAGGCCGATGAGAAACGCGGCATCAAACAACGTGACGATCTCTCCAAACCGGCTCTTGGCCAGTGTGTAATCAACCGAGCGGCGATACGTCGATTGATCAACGATGTCGCGAAATGCCGGCGGCACTTCGCCCGCGTGTGCACGTACATGGCGTTCGTTGAGCCGGCTGAGCCACAGTTCTGCAATCGCGCGTGCGAGAATCAGAACCAACGCAATGGGAAACGGCCACATGCGGAGCCATCATAGTCTGTCATTCCCAGCGGAGCGAAGAATCTCAGTTGGTAATCAGAGCGAGCAACGGAAGAATCAGAGATGTTTCGCTTCGCTCAGCATGACAAGAAATTGATTAGCTTGCGAAGAGTTTCCGGTAATAACGATACCAATCGCTCTGAAATCGTTCAGCCGGATCGTGCTTCCGCTTCAAATTCAGAAATTCGTTGAACTGTGGATAGCACGCGGTGACTTGCTCGGGTTTTGCGAATTTGTGATACGTCAGGTAATAACTCCCACCGCGAGCGATCGCGAGATCAATGAGTCCGCGGAAGGAACGAGCCGACTCTTCGATGCCGCTCGGCGTGTGCAGCGTGAGCAAATTGAAAATGATACAGGCGTAGGATTGCTTCGCCCATACGAGAAAACTCTCGTCATCTTTTTCGATCAATCGGACGGTGCCGTAGATGACGGTGGTGCGATTCGACCGCAACAAATCTGCTGCCTTCGCTAGAAAATCGGGAAGGTCCGTACGTGGAACATAGATTTCGGTGATGATAAGACTCGACTCCTCACCACCGATTCTGTCGTGGATCTTCTGCGCATAATTCGGAAGATATGCGCTCAGCTGGTTCGTGTCGGACCAGTAGGTCTGCCCGTTTGTGGATAAATAATAATCGCTATACCGCTTGAAAGCCTTTTCGCGATCGCTGTACGCGAGCCGCAAGAGATCCAGCCAGTCGTCATCGCGTAATTCTTTTTTGGCGACAATGGGTTCGTCTTCGCTGATCGGTTCGTAGCAGGAAAACACTCCGCGCTGAAGGAACTCCGGCGACTTCTCGTCGACTGAAAATTGAAAATCGCCATAAAGAAATTTTTGGTCGATCCGTTCTTCAAAACGCTTGGGCAAATCCTCTGCGCGAATTATTTCGACTACGCGCCTTAATTTTTGCCGCGGCACGAGGCGAAGCGTCACGGTATCGATCAACCCGAAAAGGCCGTAACCACCAATAGCAAGTCGGAACAATTCACCGTTTTCCTCGCGCGAGCAGCGAATCGATTTCCCATCGGCATTGATCAGGCTGAATGATTCGATGTTGGAGATGAGCGGCTTCATCCGCAATCCGCGGCCGTGCACATTAGAGGAAAGACTTCCACCGAGCGTGAATGTGTCGGCGCCGGTTTGCTTCTGTGCGATCCCCCATTGCTTTGTCTCGTCTGCTTGGGCGTCCAGGTACGCGCGAATCAATTTCGGCCATTGGATCCCGGCTTCTGCCTCGAGCAAGCCACGTTCACGATCGAACGAAATGACACGATCCAGGTCACGCGTATCAACGCAAATACTGTCCGTGGCGAATTGCTGGCCACCCATCGAGTGTCGGGATCCTGAAAGAGAAATCGGTGAATCCTTTCGCGACGCCGAACGAACGATGTCAGCAAGTTCATTTCTGGTGCGCGGTCTTAGAAGTTCGCGAACCCGGGTGCGATTGAGTTGCGAATGGACGTCGTTAACCCAAATCTCTTTCTCGCGTGCCGTACACACGTGCGGCGCAAGCGCAAAAAGCGATGCCGTGCGTATGAATTCGCGGCGCGTTATCATCGCGGGAGGTTAGCGAACCGAGTTAGATTGCAGCCAGACAAATTACCTCGCCTTTTGCGATGACTTCAATGGCGAGTTCTGGTTCTATTTTCCGCAGATCATCGTGAGCAAAGAATCGGATCACACGCCACGGCTGTACAAACTCAGGCAATTCACTTCGCGTGGTTCCCCAGACAAAGGGTTCGCCGCGAGTGCGCAACCACCAAGTGACAAGTGTGGTTTGTGAATCGAATCGAATGTGACCGTCCCGCTCTTTTTCCATGAACGTAAATACAAGTTGGCTTCCGGGAGCACTCAGGCTGCTCAATGTTCTCACTAAAGAGGACACAATGTCCGCCGGAAAATACATCAGCAAACCTTCGGCGATCCAGAATGTCGGCTTTGCCGGGTCGAACCCACTGGCGACCAACGCTTCTCCATCGATTCCTGCGGCACTCAAATCCACTGCGACGAAATGCACTCCTTCGATTCCGATTTCGGAACAGGCGCGTACTTTATCGCGCTGCGTCGCCGGATGATCGATCTCCCAAAATCGTGCAGGTGAAAATTCACCCTGCAATTCGGAACTCAGCGGATCGAAGCCTGCACCGAGTATGACGATTTGCGCGACCCCTTTTGCAAGTGCCGAGCGTGCAAGCTCGCTGATGCATTTCTTTCGTAGAACATAATGCAGCAAAACTCCCGGGATGGTAATACGGTCGATCAACTTCGCCAGCGGACGAAACCAGCTCTGCCGAACAATTTTCAAAAACAGACGTGTTCGCGCGGAATGCTTCTCCAGGACGTGAGCGCATAAATCTGCCGAGGTCTTGGAAACGAGACGCGAGTATTTAGCGTCGTGATGCAAAAGAACCAGGCTTGCCGCTATGAGTAGCGCCGTGCGACTAGCCTGTTCGTGTTGCACCTACTATGGACGGCAGCTTCTACTCGCGAGCGTTGGCCACGCCCTTCGAATCCGCTGCTTTAGCTTGAGCGGAAAGGAATTCGTGAACGTGAATTAATTCATGCCGTGAATCGCCGGCTTTTGAAGTTTGTGCCGCTAGCTTGGTGTAGTAGCGGTTTGCACCCTGATTGTCGCCGGCTAGCTCGGCTGCTTGCGCCGCTCCATACAAACCTCTGAATCGTCCGGGATAAATCTTGAGCGCGGCCTCAAATTCTCGCTGCGCTTCGGCTGGTTGCCCCACTTCCAGCAGCAGAGAGCCGAGTTGTTCGCGAATCGGCACCAAAGCTCCAGGCGAAACTGGATGCTTGCCGAGTATGTCTTCGGCATCCGCGGACCGTCGCAGCATATCGATCGCGTCGTTCTTTTTACCTTCAGCTGCTGCCACCCATGCCGAAGCCGCTTGCATCTGCAGGTCGAGATGACTTTTGAAATAATCGAACTTTGAGCCTTTCGTCGCGTCGCGTAATTGCTGCATTCGTGCGATCGCTTTTCGCGCACCTTCGATATCGCCGATATGCGCGCGTCCCAGTGCGTGACCGTATTCGATGAGAGCTTCCATGAAGGGGAACGAAGCCCAGTGTGGCAGATTCGGAACGGACAGGTTTGCCGCCGCCGCCCAATCATTTCGCTCAAATGCATAACGTGTTGGAATGGCGGCCAGCGCATAGGCTGCGCTGAATTCCAGCTCCGGATTCGTTGTCTTAACTTTCGCGGCAACATCGACAATTTTTTTCGCCTCCGCGTCCTGAGCTTCCTGCAAGTACGAGTAGGCGAGGTAATCGAGCGCGTGTAATTCTTCAGCTTCGGTGGCGTCGCGGTGGCGCATCGCTGCGTAGGCGCGCGAAGCTTCAGCCGAAGCTTGATTTGCGGCGATCGATTCATCCCACATTCCGAGACGCGTAAAGATGTGCGAGGGCATGTGCAGCGCGTGTGGCACCCACGGCGCTATGGAGGCATAACTCTGCGCAGAGGCGAGTCCGCGCTGCGCAAGCTGCGGATAATCGTACGCGTGAATAAGATAATGAACGACGCCTGGATGATTCGGATTTTGTTTCCGGAGTTTTTCCAGGATGCCTGCGGCCTCAAGCTGTTTCGACAAGCTGGTGTCGTTAGGCGTTGCGTAGCCGACGCCGAGCACCGCGAAGGCGTAGAAGGTCTGCACTTCGAAATCGTCCGGATATTTGTCGCGCAGTTGCTGCATCGCTTTCTCGTAGGCGACCACCCGATCCCGCGGTCCCACCGGACCGTGACATGATTGGCCAACTGGAGCTGCGCTCGAACTGTCCGCTGTGTTGTAATAGGTGTTCAGCGCGGTGATGAATCCGCGCTCGCGATCCGAACCGGCCTTCATCGACATCGCTTTTTCAATGGCAGCTTTGCCTGACCGCATTTCGTCCGGAGTAGGCGGAGTCCAGATCGGATGCCACCAAGTCATGGCGATTCCCCATTGGGCCATTGCGCATTGAGGATCGCGTTCGGCTACTGATGTAAAGACGCGTCGCGCTTCCTCGTAGAAAAACGAATGGAGTAACGCCACGCCACGAGCGAAATCAGATTCGACGTCAGGTGCACACGTTAACGGGAACGTCACTTTTCCGACCCCACGCAAATCGCCCGGTTCGGGAGCGGTCGCGCATTCGATGTTGCGCAGAATGAATAAAGAACTGACCAGCGCGATGAAAGAAACCGTGCGAGCCGAACGCGATCGCAACATTCCCAAGGCTACTTACCGACAACTATTCTCGCAAACTGTAAAATCATCCCCCGCGGCCAGAGTTATCCGACCATGTCATTCTGAGCGAAACGAAGAATCTCAGTTGTCCTTAAAGACCAAACTACCAGAATAGTCAGAGATGTTTCGCTCCGCTCAACATGACAGAGGAATTGGCGTTGGCCCGTAGGTGTGTCCTGGTCCATAGGTTGTGTCGAGCGTGGTCCACAACTAACTCAGCTGAATTCAAAAACGATCTTGCCGCTGCGTTTGCCTTGTGCGGCATGTGTGACTGCGGCTTTGATTTCGTTTAGCGGATAAGCTTTTTCGACTTTTGTTTTAAGCAGACCACGGCTCGCCATATCGAAAAGCGGTCGAAACGTTTCCATGCGCTCAGACGGAGTGGCCTTGTCGTACCATTTGTTGATCCAGATGCCGCGAAATCGCAGGTCTTTGAAAATGAAAAGGCCGGTCGGAATTTTCAGCGGCTGCAAGCTCATTGCGCCAAAGCTCACTACCGTCCCACCAGGTGTAAGGCAATTAGCAAGGCGCAGTGCGCTGTCGCCCCCCACCGAGTTCAGACCCAGAAGAATGGATGCTCCCGCGGTCGCATTTTTCACTTCATCCCGAAGCTTATCGCCATCTATCAGCACGACATCACCGCCTTCTCTGCGCAATTCATCAACTAGTTCCGCACGTCGAACAACGTTCACGGTTTTATAACCGAGCTCGCGTGCGATTTGAATCACGTCGCGACCAGCCGCCGAGTTCGCTGCGTTTTGAATCAGCCAATCGCCTTTCTGTAAATCCACATAGTCATGCAGCAATCGCCACGCGGTTAACGGATTGATTTTTAGCATTGACGCCTGAACAGGCCCGATTCCATCGGGCACAAGGACCAGATCTTCGGCTTTCACCGCGACGCTCTCCCGCCATGTACCGACGTTATGCGGCAGGATTACGAGCGCGCCGCTCGTTAGGCCCTTCACGTCCGCGCCTAACTCTACAACCGTGCCCGCGCCTTCGAATCCTGGCGTCGCTGGGAGCTCCGGGCGAACCGGGTACTTTCCTTCGATCTGATTTAGGTCTGCCGGATTGATGGGCGCCGCGGACATCTTGACTACCGCTTCGTTTGCAGCTGGCGTCGGCCACGGGCGCGCTTCAATCTGCAATACGTCAGCGGGATTTCCGTGCGTTTCGTAAACCGCAGCGCTAATACTTTTGCTCATCGATGCCAACGCAAGCTCACGCCTCCAGGAAGATTCTGCAAACCGCCGCGCGTGTTGCGCTGCTTGGGCTGCTTATCAACGTCGTACTTGCCTCGGTTAAAATTGCGGCCGGCGTTATCGGCCACGCTTACGTGCTGATCGCCGATGGAATTGAGTCTGCACTGGACATAGGCGGCTCGATCGTGATTTGGGGCGGATTAACTGTGGCGGCGAGGCCTCCGGATGAAACCCATCCCTACGGTCACGGCAAAGCCGAACCCATCGCGGCGATCACCGTCGGACTGGGCGTGCTTGCAGCTGCGACTGGTCTCGCCATCGAGAGCATTCGCGAAATTTTGACGCCCCATCACGGACCCGCACCGTTCACGCTGGTGGTTCTTATCGTAGTTATCGTCGTCAAGGAATTCCTCTTTCGCTACGTCAACCGCCTCGGCCGACAGACCGAGAGCACCGCGGTCAAAACGGATGCCTGGCATCACCGTAGTGATGCGCTGACGTCTACCGCCGCGTTCGTCGGAATCTCCGCTGCGCTTCTCGGTGGCAAAGCATGGTACAGCGCGGATGACTGGGCAGCATTGTTCGCCTGCGCGGTGATCGCCGCAAACGGGGTCAGGCTTTTACTCCCGGCATTCCATGAGATCATGGACACCGCGCCTGGTGGAAAAATTGTCAGATCCATTCGTGAAGTGGCCAGCTCAATCTCCGGCGTTGTCGAGGTGGAGAAATGCCACGCGCGCAAGATGGGTTTGGAATTTTACGTCGATCTACACGTCGGCGTAAACGGCAACATTTCCGTGCACCAAGGTCACGAAATTGCACACCGGGTAAAGAACGCGATTCAGCAAAGCGACTCGCGTATCGCCGACGTTCTCGTGCACATCGAACCGGCACAACCGTAGCTGTTGAGCGATGAAGTTAGCGAGTCGTGAAGGCGTTTATGTCAAAGGCCTAATCAATAGTCGCGACGTTTTGGTAGGGGCCGGTTCACCCGAACCGCGTCGGCCATTGAGGTCAATGGCCGCTATCTCCCTCAATGCCTTGCACCACGGCGTTGAGCGCGTTCGCGAGAATTTTTCGTGCACGCGCAATTCTTCTCGCGAACTGAACTAGACTTGGCATGCGCCTGGGATGGGCGAGGAAAAACCTGGCGAGCACGGCGATGTGAGTTCGCTGCTGTTGGATATCAAACAACACGCTCGGTGGAGCAGGGAATGGTTCGGTTGGCGTATCTGTAATGACACGCAGCGCCAGCAACGCAATGCCGTGGGCCGCGCACGCGCGCGCAATGAATTTTGTTTCCATATCCACCGCAGTGGCTTGCGATTCGCGCGCTATTCTTTCTCGCTCCTCGCTGGAATCGATCAATGCAGGCACCGTCACCATGTTGGCCGCATAAATCGACACGTTAGAAAGCGACGCGTGTTTTAAATCGACTGTCGAAAAATTCTTCGCCACCACAAGATCGTTTACCTGTACTTCATGGTTGAGCGACCCTGCAAATCCAGCGCTGATCAAGAAATCGAACTGCTGATTTTCGAGAAACTTTCCGATGCGTTCCTTGCAAATGTTTTCACCGACACCGGTATGAAGGACTTCGATAGAACGATGTTCGATCGTGCCCTGAACGATGCGGAGGCCACTGCGGTCAGCGCGAGTTTTATTTCCGAGCCGGCGCAAGAATTCCGAACTCTCGGACGGCAGGGCAAATGTCACCGCAATCATGTGTCATGTTAAGCAAAGCGAAACATCGCTGATTACTTCATTTGGCAAGTCGAGATATCTGAGATTCTTCGCTTCGCTCAGAATGACAGAGTGATGGTCAAAATCATCATCTGATTTACTGCTTCTCCACGATCTGCACGACGAAGCTCTTCTTCTCTCCTGTAGACGGTGTCGCTTCTGTGACGGAGGTTGCTGGCGACGGCCTTTGCTCGTTAATCGACGCGGTCTGGGTGCGAAACTCCTGTTCACGATTCGATGGAACGTCAACCAGCACACTGAGTCGATTGTTGTCTTGGAGGCCCTTTGTCGCGGAGCCGCCGAGCCGACCAGCAATCGTGACTACTTCGTTTGCGACGTCATCCAATTTGCCGGCGGCAGCTGCGATTGTGATTTCTGTTATGCCCAAGACATTTGGCGCCGGTGTGAGCGCCGCTGCGCGCTCGATCGATTTTGCGATCTGCTCCCGCATCTGGGCCTCAAGCAATGGGCGGTTCGGATTCTTGCTTTCGTGTTTGAAGATGAACCAAAGACCGATCCCGACGTTTACCAGCATAAGAATCATGAATGCAACGCCTACGCGAATAGCCATTTTGTGGCCCCGCTCTGGAACGTCGGGTGACGCTGGTAATACAACCTCCTGAGAATCGCCGCGCATGCCAGCATGAATTTGTCGCGCCACGGCAAATTCGCGTTGCAATTGTTTGTCCGACATCAACCGCTCTTCCAGAGCAGCGCGCTCGGACAAACTTAATCTGCCATCGAGATAATCAAAAAGCTTGTCAGGATTCATTGCTTCCCAATTGTCGGGCGTTTCTGCGAAAACGCCGCCATTACGTTCGACTCCGCCTCGCCGGGACGTTAAACATCTCCGGAAGCGTCATACCAGAGCTCTTTCGACGCAAATTGGTAAGTACCGAGTGTTGTTACGCGGTCGTTCTTCATAGCCATCTCACGGCTGCTGGTGCGCTTACCATAGATCTCCCAACGTGTTCGAAAAGCACGAAGGCGATTTCAAAGCTTAACAAAACGGATTGTAGCCACGGGTCTGTCGAGCTTGCCGAAGCCGTTCTTTGCGCAGGGCGTATTTTCCGCCAGGTGCCGTATGCGCGCTGCCGACGGCGGCAGGGCCAGTCCGGGTCTTCCAGACCCGCTGGTGGGCAACCGATAGAATTGTTCCGCCAAGCCGCCCATGACAGGTCACACGTGATTACAAACGTCTAGGCGTTTGTGGCGCAAATTGGATTGCGGCAATCCTTGACAATCCGTCACGACAATGTGGTAGAAGGGTAACTGGCCAGTCGACCGCGTTCTATGAACTCTTTGGTTCGCACTTTCTCACTCGTCGCCCCCATCGTGTGCGGTGTGATTTCCGGAATCCACGCGCAGGTCAATGTTACCCAGGAACACAACAATATTTCCCGCGATGGGCTATACATCGATGCCGCCTTTACGCCTGGCGCTGCTGCTGGCCTGACGCGCGACCTCAACTTTGACGGCACGATTTCCGGCAATGTTTACGCTCAACCGCTGTACATCGAGGGCGGTCCCAGTGGCCCGATGATCATTGCCGTCACAGAATCGAATAACGTTTACGCGCTCAACGCCACAAGCGGGACGGTGATTTGGCAGCGCAACCTTGGCGCGCCAGTTACTTCCGGTCTTCCCTGTGGAAACATCAATCCACTGGGCATCACAGGCACGCCTGTTGTCGATATTGGCTCAAGATCACTTTTCCTCGACGCGATGGTCGATGGCGTGACCAAGAAGCATTTTATTTATTCGCTCAATGTGGACACCGGCGCTACCAAGGCGGGCTGGCCGGTGGATGTAAACGCCACCGCAACTTACAACGGCATTTCTTTTACTTCGTTGGTGCAAAACGAGCGGGGCGCGCTAGCTCTGGTGAACGGCCGCGTCTATGTGTCGTACTCCGGCCACGCCGGCGACTGCGGCACCTATCACGGCTGGGTTGTGGGCGTTGACAGCAACAATCCTCTTAATGTCATGGCTTGGGCAACGACAGCGATTGGCGGCGGAATTTGGGGTCACGGTGGTGTCGCCAGTGATGGGACTAACATGTTCGTGATTACTGGAAACACCTTTAACACGGGTGGCAATTGGATGGGCGGCGAAGCGATTATTCGCTTGCAAGCCGGACCGATCTTTACCGGCCAGCCTACCGACTACTGGGCGCCTACCAATTGGCTCTCGCTCGACAACACGGACACCGACCTTGGCGGTGTCAGCGCCACGTTGATTGATGTGCCTGGAGCAACGCCTTCGCAGCTCGTGCTTGCGCTGGGTAAAGATCGCAACGCCTACTTGATTAGTCGTAACAACCTCGGTGGCATTACTGCTCCGGTCGCTCAGGCGAATATGGTCTCAGGCGCCACGAACCGGGGAACGTCCGCGATCACGTACCATACCAGCCAGGGAGCCTATTTTGCATTTCACGATGATGGCAACGCAATTTCAGCTTACAAAATCAGCGCGGCAAATCCGCCGACAATAGTGTTCGCCTGGAGTGCAGGTCAGAGCGGCCGCGGCTCCCCATGGGTGACGAGCACGGATGGAACAAACAACGTCATTGTATGGACTGCCGGTGTTGCAGGAGACCAGCGCCTGCACGGGTATAATGGCGATACCGGCGCCGTGGTGTACGCCGGCGGCGGTGCTAGTGAATTGATGACCGGCACGCGCCAGTGGAATACCGGCATGGTCGCACGTGGCCGAATTTACTTCGGCGCCGATAACAAGGTGTATGCTTTCATGCTGCCCGCAGGAACACCGACGCCTACACCTACTGCTACTGTGAGTGCAACTTCAACGCCCACGGCTACGGCGACAGCGACAGCGACAGCGACAGCGACAGCGACAGCACAGCGACAGCAACGGCAACCTCAACTCCGACCGCTACGGTATCGCCAACTCCAACACCTCCGCCAACCGCCACACCAGTGACAACACCAGCTGCTCCTCAGGCGCTAAAGGCAACCAGTGTGACTACTACCAGTTTTACCGCGAACTGGAATAGCGTAAGCGGCGCGACCGGTTACCGGTTGGATGTATCCACGAGCTCTACTTTTGTCGATTACGTGCCCGGATACGAAAATTTCGACGCCGGCAACGCGACGAGTCGAAACGTTACCGGGCTGACGAGGAACACGAATTATTATTACCGGTTGCGGGCATACAACGGCAACGGTACCGGCGCTAATTCCAATGTCATCAAGGTAAAGACGAAGCCGCACTGAAACAGCTTCCGTTGCGTCGTTTTCCGACGCGAACTTCAGGGAAGAACGTCCTTAAGGGAAAACCAGACGAGCCGTTTGCTCTTTGCTCCACGGCACGGAGGCAATAGAGTTGCTCCGTGGCCGAGGACGATCAGGCAGAGCCGCGGCGTCACGGGCGGCTTTGGCCTCGCGTGATGATTGGCATTGCTGTGTGCGTGGTGTTCCTGATCGTATTTCACGGGCCAATTTTGCGGCTGATCATCCGAAAGTACGCGATTCACTATGCCAGCAAACAGCATTTAAAGGTGGATTTTCGTCTCGAAGGGGATCCACTGAGCGATCTCACAATTCGAAATCTTCATGCGGTTCCGACTGAACCCTCTTTGGTAGAGTCGGTCGACATCGATTCATTGTATGTCGATTACAGTCTGGTCGGGCTCCTGTTGCATGGGTACTCGCATCTCTTGCAGATTGTGAAGGCCCGTGAGGCGCAGGTGGTGTTGGATCCCGCAAAAGCGCCACCGCCTAAGCCGAGTTCGAAGAAGAAGTTTAAATTACCGACGACGTTTCCGGAGCGAATTCAATTAACAGACGCAAGCCTCATCGTCCGGGAAAACCCGAACGATCTCGTCATCGAACATGCTGACCTTGAGTTAAATCAACGCGCTCCGGGCGAGTTGCGGATTGCAAAGTTGCAACTCCCCTCAGGCGACAGTTGGTCAAAGATTTCGGCACAGGCTTCTTACAAGGACAAGAATTTTGTTCTGCAAAACTTCGTTCTCAGCGAGCAGGTGCAGATGCAGCTCCTGCAACTCGATGCATCTCACGTCGATTCCGGGGCTCTGGGGATAAAACTCGAGTGCGTCCTCGGCGGCGGCCAGTTATCGGCCTCACTTGCCTTAAACCAAACGGATTCTTCTCTGAGAATGAAGGTCAAAGCGGACGCGGCGAAGATTGCGACGGGACCGCTCAGCAAATTCCTGTTCCTTCCGGAGAATTACCTTGCCGGTGAAATTGAGCGGTTCGCGTTCGATGGCAGCGGCATTCTCGACGAGCCTCGCAGCTGGAGTGGCACCCTGTCGTTGCGGGTCAGCGATATGCATCTTCAGGAAATCAGTTTTGACAAAGGTGTTATTGAAGTTTCCGCAGGGCAGGGGAAAGCAACAGTAACCTCAGCCGACATTGTTCAGAACCAGAACGAGCTTCATCTCAACGGGACAATCGAGTTACCGGCGAAAATCGACGACCTGGGCCGGACACCAACGCATCTGCAAGTATCGGGCAAGTTGCCCGATCTGGAACAAGTAACAGCGGGAGGACCTGTTGCGTTGACCGGCTCGGTTCAGTTCGACGGCAAAATCGATATCGTTAATGCAAATGCGCAAGTAACACTCGGCATCACAGGCGAAGCGGTCGGGTTTTCAGATGGGATGATTGACAACTTGAACGCCACCTTGCGCGCATCCAAAAAGCTAGCGCCCGGCGATAGCAAGAGACCGTGGTTCACGGATCTTCGCACGGCAATGGAGTTCACACTGACCGGTATACGTTATCGCGATTACCTCGTCGATTCGGTAAACGGATCGATAAACGGAACCGACGACATGCTTGGACTCAATATGCTTACTCTGCGGCGCAATCAAAATGAGCTAAGCATTCGCGGCCGTTATCGCCTGCCGGAAGATCTTAAAGATCTGCTCACACAGCGTGGCGAATTTGATGTCGCCGTAAACGCGCCTGAAGTCGGCGAATTTTGGACTGCCGATTCTCCGAACAAGATCAGCGGATCGTTGCAGATGACCGCGCACGTTGAGCGGAAACAAGCGCAATTAGACGGGCAGGTGTCGATTTCTGGCTCGGACCTCAAGATGCGAGATTTGATTGTGCAACATCTAAGTGCCAGCGGTTCGATCGTAAATGATGTGGTGCATCTCAATGAGTTTAGCGCAACTCTGAACGATACCGATTTCGCCAAAGCCACGGGCACATTTGATCTGCAGGCGCCTCATCATTACAACGGCAAGCTGTCCGCCCAAATTGCGAATTTGTCCGTTTTGGAGCCGTTGTTACGCGCATTCGGCAACGAAAAGCAACTGGCAGGTTCGCTGAAACTGGATTGGGAGGGCAACGGGGAATTAGGCACGGCTGTGTCGAAGGCGGTAGCAGTGGCAAACGTTTCCCCATCGCCAGGCGCACAATCGGTTACGCAGTTGGCAACTGCGCAACCAATCTCCCCGTCACCAACTGCTCGATCTGTTTCGCAGCAAGCAGGTGCACAATCCGTTTCCCCGTCGCCAACTGCGCAATCTCTCTCCCAGCCGCCAGACGTGCAGTCGGTCGCGAAACTGTTCGGCCTGGCTGGTGGCAAGAATTCAGGCCATCTGGAGCTTTCGCTTCAAAACGGGCGCTACGGAGATTTGAAAGGACTTCAGACGAATACCGATGCGTCGTATTCGCCAGAGGGCCTTCAGGTCCCGAACATTTCCTTCAACACTGACAAAATGGGCTTTCAAGCCAACGTGCGAACAAAGGACGACAGGCTTGAGATCGACAAAATCCAAATCGATCAAGGCCTGGCTAAGTTCGCATCGGGCTATATCTCCATTCCTTTTGTTTGGAGCAACCTCGGGACAACCGCACCGGTCATTCCTCCGTCCGGCAAAGTCTCGGCGACAGTTCAGGTCGAGAATCTGGATCTAAAAAGGTTCACCGAGGACCTGGGAATCTACTCGGGCCTTTCCGGGGTTCTCAACGCGAGGCTCGATGCCAGCGGAACAGTTGCAGACTTGAACGCACAGCTTGTCGTGCAGATGCGGGACTTGCGAAACGAATATTGGCCGAAAATGGAGCCGGCAAGTTTTGAACTGACCGCGCAGGTCGCGCATAATCGCTTGACTGCTTCAGGTAAGCTGCAACAGCCCCGGATTCAGCCGTTGGAAATAACGGCCAGCATGCCGTTCGAGCTGCGGAAAATTGTCCAGGCTCGAGGATTTCCCGACGACACGCCGATCATCGCCAAGGCTCGGCTGCCGCGCAGCTCGGTGAATTTTGTCCGTCAATTCGTTCCGGACCTCCAGCAGTTGGATGGCGACCTCGGACTGGATGTTGACGTGAATGGAACATTTGGCCATCCGGTTTTGAGTGGAGCAGGGGACATGACGGTGAACGTTGCTCGTTTCACGAACGCAACTCTTCCCACTTTAAGAGGTTTTAATGTGCGGTTCAGTTTCAGGGACAATGTGCTTAGTCTCGATCGTTTTGGAGGCGATTTGGCTGGCGGGCCTTTTAACATGACCGGTCGAGTTACCTTCGCCAAACTAACCGATCCGATTCTCGATTTACAAATGAGAGCTCAGAGCGTGCTGATTGCGCGAAACGATACGCTGACGGCTCGCGCTGATGGTGATGTCAAGGTAACGGGACCCTTCGCGTCAGCGACAATCAGCGGCAAGATCGCGCTAACGAACAGCCGGTTTCTAAAGAACATTGATCTTATTCCCATCGGCCTGCCGGGAAGGCCGGCGCCGCAACCGCCTACCGAGCGTCCTGAATTTTTTTCTCTACCGGGCCCGCCGTTCCGCGACTGGAAATTTGATGTTGCGATCAAAACCAAAGATCCGGTGCTGATTCGCGGTAATCTGGCGACTGGCGAAGCGACGACTGATCTGAAATTAACGGGAACGGGTCTTAAGCCAGGTCTGCAAGGTATGGTGCACATGGAAGGTGTCGAAGCGACATTGCCTTTCAGTCGGCTCGATGTTTCGCGTGGCTCGCTTACGTTTAATCCGAACGACTCAACAAATCCCACCATCGATCTGCAAGGCACATCCGTGATCCGCGATTACACCGTTCGCGTTTACGTTTACGGAACTCTTCTTTCGCCACAGGCGGTTTTCACCAGTGAACCGCCTTTGCCGCAGGAAGAAATCATCTCGTTGATTGCGACCGGGACGACGCGACGGGAACTCTCGACTGGAAACGTTCTCGCTGGACGCGCGGCCATGCTGTTAGTGCAACAGCTCTACCGCAAAGTCGTGAAGAAAGGCGAACCCACGGATAGCAACACAGTTTTCAACCGGCTGGATTTGGATTTGGGAACGGTCGATCCTCGTACGGGTCAACAGCAGGCAACCGTTCGGTTCAAAATCACTGACCAGCTTGTGCTTACTGGGGACGTTGGAGTTCGCGGCGATTTTCGAGGGAAACTGAAATATCTGATTCGCTTTCGCTGACATGCGATACGGCATCCTCTTCTCCCTCGGAACGGTGGTTTTCGCTTTTGAAATCGCAGCGCAGAGCGCCGTCGATGTTGTGCGACCAGAAGAGCAACAGAAGGCGCGGCGGGCGGTCGTGAAGCAGCAGGAAAAACGGGCCAAGCGCGCCAACATCATCGAATTTCGTGGTGAGCAAGCGTTCACGGACAAGGAGCTGCGCCTCGGTTTGAAGGAGGAGATCACTACAATCGAAGATTTTGGATTGAGTCCCGCTCGCGCCGACGATCTCGCTTTCTTCCTCGAAGTGTTTTATCGAAAGCATGGCTACGCGAAAGTGGACGTTCACTACGTGATTGAATCAGGCGATCGCCTGCGGCTGGACATCAACGAAGGTCCGCGTTTCATGCTGAGTCAGGTGGTTTTCGATGGCAATGCGCATGAGCCTGCGGACAAACTCTTCGAGTACCTGGTGGGCCCGACACGCGAGCGATATTCGCGTTTGGAAAAGAGGTTGCCCTTTGTGGCTGCAGATTTGGAGGAAGGCACGCATCTGGTGCAGCGGTTCTATGTTGCCGAAGGTTTTCTGAACGCGGTTGTCGATGCCCCCAGTGACAAATTTCAGCCTGGAAGCAGCGAGGTCGCTGTCGTCGTTCCGATTCACGAAGGCCGGCAATACTTTTTTGGAAGCATCACGTTCAGCGGTCAGACAGTTTACGGTTCGGAGGCGCTTCGCGGACAGATATCGGATCTCCTCCAACGTCCTTACACTGAGCTGCGGGTGGACGACATTCCGCGTCGTCTCGAAGCATATTTCAAGGCGCGCGGTTACTACGATGTCAAAGTCGTGGCCGACAGCACACCGGACGTGGCAGTGAATGGTCGCATTCCGGTGCACATTGTTGTTTCACCGGGACCCGTTTATCACTTCGATGGTGTGACTGTTACAGGTTTGCGTCGGTTGCATCCCGGTTTCGTGACGAAACGTTTCACCAGGTTAAGGGGAAAAACGTACAGCCCTGATGTGGTAGACGAGCGATTTCGCACGCTCATGCAAACTGGCCAGTTTAACTTGCTTCAGATTAAACCGGTCCCAGTGGAAGGACATTTGTTGCGGCTCGACATCTCGGCGGAGGAAGCCAAAAGCAAAGAATTTGGTTTTTGGGGAGGATTCGACACCTACGAAGGGGCTCTCGCCGGCGTGCAAGTCGGCGATCGCGATCTGTTTGGCTACGGTCGGCCGCTCACCGCAACCATCGAGGTGTCGCAGCGCAGCTATCGAGGTGAAATTTTGTATGAAGACCCGTTCTTCTTTGACACAGATTTTGTTTTTACGGCGAAAGTGTATGCCCTCACTTTCGATTATGATGGCTACACGAAATTTGAGTTGGGTGGGCGAGCGGAGCTGAGCCGCAAAATTACAAAATATGACGAGGCGTCGCTGGTCCTCGCCATTCGTCATGTGGACATCACTGATTCGCAAATCAGGCCGAACTTTCTTTTAGGACAGAGCGAGTATCAAGTGAACACCATTGGAGTCACGAACACACTCGATTTCCGTGAGAGTCCGTACGTCAACCCGCGCGGATTTCTTATCGGGAACACCATCGACGTAGCGCCGGGCGGCGTTGGTAGCGACATCGAATTTGTCCGAAGCACCATGCGCGTCGGCTATTATCGGCCGTTTGGACCAAAGCCGCTCACACCCGGCGTGGTTGACGATCAGCCCATCCAAAGTGGTGTTCAGCGATGGTTTCGCCAGTCTTCGATCGCGTTTGGTGCGCGTGCCGGCATTATCCATTCACTTACAACCAGCGGCTCCGACGAGGCGACCGAAATTCCGATCGACGAACGTTTTTTTAATGGCGGAGCCACATCCGTGCGCAGTTTCGGCGAGCGCGAACTTGGCCCGCACGATAATCACGGTCATCCGGTGGGCGGAGAATTTTTTACCGTATTCAATGTTGAATACACTTTTCCGATCTTCGGTGAACTGCAGGGCGCTGTGTTTACTGACGCCGGCAATCTGTTGCCTACTTCTGAGGACATTGGGCTGAGCGATATGCGTTACGCGATTGGCGGTGGTCTACGTTACAAGCTGCCGGTCGGCCCCATTCGCCTCGACTACGGTGTAAATCCTGACCCGCGCGAGTTCGAAGATTTCGGCGCATTCCACTTCAGTTTCGGTTTTGCATTTTAAAGCAGCCTGACGCAGACAATCCTGTCTGGATCATCCTCGCTGTCTTCTCATTAACATCCGGCTTCGGCTGGGTGCATCTGCTCAACAAGTTCGACGATGCGCCAGGCGTTTGCCACCCCGCCAAAGCGGGGTGTTAATGAGAACAGACCATGCAAGAGCGGCAGCAAGAATCAGGAGGCGGATCTAGCCAACTCGGCGACATGCCACCCGAGGATTTCCGCAAACAGTTGCATGAGCTTGCGGATTGGATTGCGGATTTTCGCGAACACCTCGAAGGACTTCGCGTTGCGCCTAACGACAAGCCCGGCGCAATTCGCGAGCAGTTACCCAGGCGCGGACCGGAACAAAGCGAACCGTTCGAGAAAATAATTAGCGACGTCGATAAGATCATTGTCCCGGGGATGGTGCAATGGAGTCACCCGATGTTTCTGGGTTACTTCGGCTGGACGAGCACCGCGCCCGGGATTTTGGGCGAAATTCTAAGCGCACCGCTAAATGTGAACGCGATGACGTGGCGCACGTGTCCTGCTGCCACCGAGCTTGAAACCATTGTGGTCGATTGGCTACGGCAATGGGTCGGTTTATCTGACGAATTCGAAGGCGTAGTTTACGACACGGCGTCGGTCGGCATCATGCACGCGCTTGCGGTCGCGCGCGAAGAAGTCGCGCCAGCCACGAGAAAACTTGGGCTCACCGATCGCAATGTGCCGCGGCTTCGCATTTACTCGTCCGATCAAGCACACAGCTCGGCGGAGAAGGCGGCCATTGCCCTGGGGGTGGGTGAAGAAAACGTCATCCGCATTTCAAGCGACGCTCAATTCCGAATGAACGTCAGCTCGTTAGGCCAAAAAATTGCAGAAGATCGGCAGAATCGTCTTCAGCCGATGGCCGTCGTTGCCACGGTGGGGACGACATCGACTGCCAGCGTTGATCCCGTTCGCGACATTGCGAACCTTTGTCGGGAACAAAGCATCTGGTTGCACATCGATGCCGCTTACGGGGGTGGGTTCGCGATGGTGCCGGAATACGAATGGATCACAAAAGGCTGGGAGCGGGCCGATTCGATCGTGATCAATCCGCACAAGACAGTTTTTGTGCCTCTCGATCTCAGCGTGCTTTATGTGCGCGATCTCGAACGATTGCGGCGCGTGTTCAGCCTCGTGCCCGAATATTTGCGTGGTGACACCGTCGATGCGGAGAAGAATTACATGGACTACGGGATCCAGCTCGGCCGAAGATTCCGCGCACTTAAAGCATGGGTAATCTGGCGCTCGTTAGGCCGGTCCGGTATTGTTGCCCGCTTGCGCGAACAAATTCGTCTGGCGAACCTGCTCGCCGAATGGATTAAAAAGGACGATCGGTTCGAGTTATCAGTGCAACCCGGGATGGGCGTGATTTGTTTTCGGTTTATTGGAGCCGCGGCGGCCTCGCCGCGCTCGGACCCAGCGGCGCGAGGGCGCGCCGGCTCCACTGATCCCATTGACCAAATCAACAGCGACATTGTGGAGCGAATCAACGCATCGGGCCGCGCGTATCTCACGCAAACAAAGTTGCGCGGCCGAACAGTAATGAGGATCGGCCTCGGTAACGTGCTCACCACAGAACAACACCTGCGCAACGGGTGGGAGATCATTAAGGAAACGGCAAACGAGCTGTAGCCGCTCCGTTGCGCCAAGCGCAACAGTGATATTCGAGTCGATTGCACCAGCCAAGCTGCAAGAGCGATGTACCCAGCCGCGAACATCATTCGTGAAGTAGCCAACGCGGGGCGCTAGGCGATTGACTGGTCGAGGACCGTTTGCAGCTCTTGGAAATTGATGGGCTTCACAAGGTGGAAATCGAATCCGGCTTCTTTGGAGCGTTGCACGTCCTGTTCGGTGCCGAAGCCTGTGAGCGCAATTGTCCTAATTCCTCCGTTTGCGCGCGCTTGCGCAGCCACCTCGTAGCCACTTCCGTCCGGCAGACCGATGTCACACAACACCGCGTCGACATTGTTCGAGGCCATGATATTCATTGCCCCTTCCACGTTATCTGCAGTGACAACGTTATGACCAAAATGGGTCAGCAGCCGCGACATTGTTCGCCGGGTGTCCTTATGATCTTCCACCAGCAGTATACGCAGCGGTCTGGACGTCTTACCGCCAACGCGGTGGTTCAGACCAATCGCGTCGCCTTCCTCCGGCACGGCGTCCAGAGTAATTTTGAACGTGGCGCCGAAACTTCGGCCACGACTCTCCGCTTCAATTCTCCCGTGGTGCAAGTCGATGAGACGTTTAGAAATCGCGAGTCCGAGACCAAGACCGCCAAACTGCCGCGTTACGGAAGGATCAGCCTGCTCAAATGGCTGAAACAACGAAGCCAGCCGCTGTGGCTCAATTCCGATCCCGGTGTCTTCAATTTCGAAATGAAAGCGTCCATCTTTGTCGTCGAACGTGCGGAGCGTGATCTGCCCGCCCTGCGGAGTGAATTTCACTGCGTTGTTGATCAAGTTCCAAAACACCTGCTGAAGCCGGATGCAATCAGCCAGGATGTGATAACGTTTCGCTTTAAGCGCGCTTGAGACGTTCAACTGCTTTGCCGCAATCGCCGATTCTGCCATCTCAAGCGCGTTTTCGATAATTTTGTGCGCATCGCAATCTTCCAACTCGAGATGAAGCTTGCCGCTGGCAATCCGGGTGAGATCGAGCAAATCGTCAATCAATCGCGCCTGCAGTTGCACGTTCCGTTTTATAATCTCAACATCCTCCGTGAACTCTGGCGGAAGTTTCTCCGCATTGTCTTGAAGGTATGTCGCTGCTGCCAATGCGGGGGTCAGCGGCGTGCGCAGTTCATGGCTGAGCGCTGCCAGAAAATCGTCTTTCGCCTTGTTTGCTTTTTGTGCTGCAATTTTTTCCGCTTCAAACTCCCGGCTCCGTACTTGGTCGGTGATGTCGCGCGTGACTTTCGAGAAACCACGAATTTCCCCCGCCTCATCACGGAGGGCGGTGATGACAACTTCTGCTTCAAAAGTTGATCCATCTTTTCGAACTCTTAGGCCTTGATCACGAATGGATCCGCGACGGCTCGCTTCGCGCAGATTGCGTTGCGGTTTGCCGGCAGCAACATCGTCCGCTGTATAGAAGGAGGCGAAGTTTTTCCCGATGATATCCTCCGCGAGGTAACCTTTAATTTTCTCGGCCCCTGTGTTCCAAGTGATCACGTTGCCGTTCGGATCCAACAGATAAATGGCGTACTCTTCTACGCTATCCACGAGAATGTGGAATTGTTCGACAGTTTCGTGCAGTCCGGCGCTGCTGGGCAACTTTTTAGACATCGGTTGCGACGGCAAGTCTCCAATACGATTCGAACTTTTCCTCTGATCTGGTTCCCTCTGCACAAAATAATTTTTAGGAAAGACGTAGCCCGCAGCGCCAATTGCGGTTGATGCCTGCTTACCGCCCTCTTAGCGACTCCTTGCTGCAGTCCGACTTGGATGTACCGACGCACACGTGCGAGAGCTTGCTCTTCCGCTTCCTTTCCTTCTATCTTTTGGAAGCTGATTTAGATTTAGAGGAAGAGCGTCGGTGACGTCGGCCGGAGATCATCGCGGCCGGCGTTTCGGACAGCGCCAAGGCGCGAGCAAGATCGGCTTCATCCGTCAGATCGAGACGCAGCGGCGTGATCGATGCCCAACCATGCTCGATCGCCCAGCGATCCGTTCCTTCCGCAGCGCCTTCGAGTGGCGTAACTGTGAACCAAAAAATCGGCCGTCCGGCCGGGTCTTTGTCAGGCACAACTTTGCCGTCGTAGTGCCGCACAGACTGCCGCGTCCAACGAATACCTTTGGGCTTCTCCGGCAGATTTACGTTAACCAGCGAAAGTGTTTTGATCGGCAACAGCAACTCGAACACACGCACAACGTAGGGTTCGAGCGTTGCGAAATCCGGTTCACCGCTGTCGCTCACATTTGTGCTGAACGCAATGCCGCGCGAACCGAGCAATGCTGCCTGCTTCGCCGCTGCAAGCGTGCCGGAATGCCAGCAGGAGTTGCCAAGGTTCAAACCAAGATTGATTCCCGAAAGAACGACATCAACATGGCCCCAGCGGTGCATGCCGAGGGCAACACAATCTGCCGGCGTGCCGTTGACGCGATGCGCTTCGAAGCTGTCGAGGTGAACACGTTTGAGGCGCAGCGGTCGCGATGCCGTGATTGCATGCCCCATTGAAGACTGCTCCACATCGGGGGCCACGATGCGCACCTCTCCGAATCGCTTTGCTGCTTTCGCCAGCGCCAGAATTCCTGGGCTGTAAATACCGTCATCATTTGAGACAAGAATTCGCATCTTCACAAGCAGAACGCGTAGGGGACTGGTTTTGGCCGATTAGGTTGTAAGAATGATCCAGGTAGCGTGCGAATCATGCGAGTCCTATTGATTCATAATCCCAAAGCGGGAGACCGTAAACACAGCAAAAAACAGTTGATGGCGAGCCTCAACAGGTGCGGACATCAGGCATTCTATCAATCGGCAAAGGTGGGCGGCTGGAAAAAGGCGTTCAAAAAGCCAGTCGATCTCGTGATCGCAGCAGGAGGCGACGGCACTGTGCACAAAACTGCATGGCAACTTCTGGACAGCGGGATTCCACTGGCGATTTTGCCGCTGGGCACGGCGAACAATCTGGCGCGCAGCCTCGGTTTCAAGGGGTCTGTAAACGAAATTCTAGAATCCCTTCACTGCGGAAAAACGCAGCCGTTCGACATCGGCATGGCGCACGATGGATCGCAGAGAGGGTGGTTTTTCGAAGGTGCGGGCGGGGGGTTGTTTGCTGATTACTTTCCCGCTGCAAAAGCCAATGAAGACAAAGATGTTTCGCCGGAGGAAGAACTCAATGGTCACCTATCGCTTCTGCACCGATTATCGCTCAATTATCGGACGCGCCATTGGACGATGAGCGTCGATGGAAAAGATGTCTCCGGTCGCTACATCCTTTGGGGAGCGATGAATATCCGCTCGGCTGGGCCGGGACTACATCTCGCACCAAAAGCAAAAACGGACGATGGCCGGCTGGACTTTGTCGCGGTGCGCGAGGGCGAGCGGAAGAACTTCATTAAGCATGTCGATACGCACCTGGCCGCACACAAGAAGCGTGTTTCGCTGACGGCGCGCAAATTTCGCGAGCTCAAAATCATGTCGCCGCCTGGTGCGATTCATCTTGATGGCGAACCGTGGCCAAAAGAAAAAGAGAAAACGAAAAGGCGGAGTTCAATAGAAATCACGGTTAAACCCGCTGCGCTCTTGATTTGGAAACCTGTGCTCCAATCATAAAGTTCTTTCAACTGTAGTGACGCTTTACGAGCACACTTTTCCTTCGTGGGTCCTCTGCGAAGCGATGGGGATCGGGAAAACGCCGATAGGAATGCAAGATTTTTTCTGAAAATCTCCCGGAGCCTTCGCGCGCGATAGATTTCTACAAATCGATGGCGAAGAAGGTACTGATTACAGGAGGGGCAGGTTTTGTCGGCTCACATCTCGCTGATGACCTGCTCAAAAATGGTTATGAAGTTCGGGCGTTGGATAATCTAGCGCCGCAAGTGCACGGGAAATCTGCGCGGCGGCCGCCGTATCTTGCGCGCGACGTAGAATTCATCCGCGGGGACGTCCGTGATCGCGAGGCGATGTCGCGCGCTCTCGAGAACATCGATGCCGTTTTTCATTTCGCTGCTGTGGTTGGAGTCGGTCAAAGCATGTACGAGATCGCCAGTTACACCAGCACCAATGGCCAAGGCACTGCCGTTCTGCTGGAAGCGCTCGCGCAACGACCAGTCGAACGGCTCGTCGTCGCTTCAAGCATGAGCATCTATGGCGAAGGACTTTATCGTACTCGCGACGGATCGTTGGTGGAAGGTAGCGAACGCACACTGGAGCAACTGCACGCGCACGACTGGGAAGTGCGCGACCGCAACGGCGAACCTCTGATTCCGGTGCCCACGCCAGAATCGAAATGCCCCGCGCTGCCTTCGGTTTACGCCATATGCAAATTTCATCAGGAGCGTCTGTGCATGACGGTGGGCCGCGCCTACGGCATCGACACTGTAGCCTTGCGCTTCTTCAACATCTTTGGCACCCGACAGGCGCTTTCGAACCCCTACACTGGCGTGCTCGCGATTTTTGCTTCTCGATTTCTGAATAATAATCCGCCTCTTATTAATGAGGACGGCAAACAGCGGCGCGATTTTGTTCACGTGCGCGACATTGCCGGCGCTTGCCGTCTGGCGCTGCAAACCCCGGAAGCTGCCGGCGAAGTATTCAACATAGGCAGCGGTCGACATTACTCGATTCTGGATATCGCAGAGCAGATGGCGCGGGTTCTTGGAAAGGAGGATGTCGAGCCCGAAATCGTAGGGAAATGCCGCGTTGGCGATATCCGTAATTGTTTTGCGGATATCTCGCATGCGCAAAAAATTCTCGGCTACGAACCGCGAATTAGTCTTGAAGAAGGCCTCACGGAATTGGCTGATTGGCTTGAGGGACAAGTTGCAGTCGATCGGCTGGACGATGCCGCCCATGAACTTAGCGTCCGAGGATTGGCGGTATGAAAAACGGAAGCCGTCCTGTCCTGGGAATGCTCGAGTGGTTACGTCCGGGCGAGGAGGAACGAGTAGAGCGTTTAGTTGTTGATCTCAAAACAATAGGCGTCACAGATCTGCGCACCGGAATTTCATGGGCGGACTGGCACACCCAGGGCGGTGAAGAGTGGTACGATTGGCTGCTGCCGCGGCTGGCGCGCGAACTCAATGTCCTTCCCTGTTTTCATTACACGCCGCCATGTCTTGGCATCGCTCCAAGTGAATGCTCCCCGCCACGCAATCCGAAGCAGTACGCGGATTTTCTCGACGTTTTCATCAGTCGCTTCGGAGAATTTTTCGAATGGGTTGAGCTCTGGAACAAGCCGCGCAGTCCGCTGGAATGGAATACGACTCTTGACCCGCACTGGCTGATTTTCTGTGAAATGGTCGGCGGCGCGGCCCACTGGGCACGGCAGCGCGGCAAAAAAACCGTGCTCGGCGCCAGCGGTCCGATGGACGCGCAGTGGGTAGGCCTCATGTGCGAACGCGGCGTAATGCAATACATCGATGCGGTCGGCATTCACGGTTTCCCAGGCACCTTCGAATTCTGGTGGGACGGCTGGAACGCCAAGGTTGCCCGCGTGCGCAAAGTGCTTTTGCAGCATCGCTCGAATGCGGAAATCTGGATTACGGAAACAGGCTACTCGACATGGCGACACGATGAGCGTGGGCAGATCGCCGCCTTCCTGGACGTCATGCGCGCGCCCGCGGAGCGCGTGTATTGGTACAGCGCGCATGATCTCGAGACTCCACAAGTCTCAGACGAAAACAAATTTTATAGTGACGAGCGCGAACATCATTTTGGGCTGCGCCGCAACGACGGTTCTGAGAAATTGCTGTTTCGTTTGCTGACGCAGGGCGGAGTCGACGCGGTGGAAAATTCGGCCTGGCTCGGTCGAAGCAACTCGGCGCCCCGAACAGGCAAACGGCCGGTCGTAATCACAGGAGGCTGCGGGTTTATCGGATGCAATCTCGCGCATGCCCTCTGCTCACAAGACCAGCCGGTTGTTCTCTACGACAACCTGTCGCGTCCTGGTGTCGATCAAAATGCCGAATGGCTGCGCGAAGAGCACGGCGATTTGGTGCAGCTCGAAGTCGCGGATACGCGCGACGCGCAAACACTGGAACGGTGTGTAGAGCAAGCTGCGGCTGTGTTCCATTTTGCCGCTCAAGTTGCGGTGACGAGCAGTCTCAAGGCTCCGGTCTACGATTTCGATGTCAATGCACGCGGAACGCTAAATTTACTCGAAGCCGTGCGCGAGCTGCGCAATCCGCCACCGGTCATTTTCACGTCGACTAACAAAGTGTATGGCAGCTTGGAAGACGTTGATCTTCGTCTCAACGGCGAGCGCTACGAACCAGTCGATCACGAGATTCGGGCGTGCGGAATCGGCGAAGATCAGCGGCTGGATTTCTACAGTCCATACGGCTGCTCAAAAGGCGCCGCCGACCAATACATTCTCGATTACGCGCGCACGTTTGGATTGCCGGCTGTGGTATTCCGAATGAGTTGCATTTACGGGCTGCATCAATTCGGAACCGAAGACCAGGGTTGGGTCGCGCATTTTCTGATCAACGCTCTGGAGCAACGTCCGATCACACTGTACGGCGATGGCAAACAGGTACGCGACATCTTGTTCATTGATGATTTGATCGAAGCGCTGTTACTCGCTCGCAAAAATATCCGAATGCTTTCCGGCCAAGTCTTCAACATTGGCGGTGGAGTGGCGAATACGACCAGCCTCCGCGAGCTGCTCACGTTGATCGCCGAACTGCACGAGAAGAAACCACGCGTCAACTTCGCCCATTGGCGGCCCGGCGATCAGCGATACTACGTCACCAATTTCTCGAAGTTCCACACAGCGACGGGCTGGTCGCCTCGGTTTGGCAAGTTGGAAGGCGTCCGACGGCTTTACGATTGGTTACGTGAGGAGCGCGTGCCGCGAGAAAGGATCGCTGTCGCCCAATGATCGCGCGCGCACGCGTCTCGCGTACTGGTTTCGGCGTCGCGCCGAAAGGAACTTTGCAAACGATGCGCGCTGCAGTCGTGAGCGCGCCGGGCAAAATCGAAATTATCAAAGCACAAATCCCGAAAGTGAATCCAGCCCAGCTTCTCGTGCGCATTGAAGGCTGCGGCGTGTGCGCATCGAACATTGCGCCGTGGGAAGGCAAACCGTGGTTCACCTATCCGATGGCTCCGGGCGCGCTCGGGCACGAGGCATGGGGTCGAATAGAAGAAGTTGGCAATGAAGTTACGGGTTTCGACCAAGGCGATCGCGTCGCCATTCTCTCAAATCGCGCATATGCCGATTACGATCTCTGCGAATCCTCCTCCGCAGCAAAAATTCCCGCGTCTCTTAATGACATAGCATTTCCTGGCGAACCGCTTGGCTGCGCGATGAACATTTTCAATCGCAGCGGGATTAGCAAAGACGACAATGTCGCGATCCTCGGCATCGGTTTTCTTGGGGCCTTGCTGACGCAATTGGCCAGTGCGACAGGGGCGCGGATCATTGCCATCAGTCGTCGTGCATTTGCGCTCGAAGTGGCAAGGCAAATGGGTGCAACGCAGATCGTGCCGCTTGATGATGGGCTGATCGACAATGTAAAAAGCCTAACGAATGGGACATTTTGCGACGTCGTCATCGAGTGCACTGGCAAACAGAGGCCGCTCGATCTCGCGAGCGAAATCACACGTGAGCGCGGCCGGCTGGTGATCGCCGGTTATCACCAGGATGGGCCGCGCCAGATCAACATGCAGCTTTGGAACTGGCGCGGGTTGGACGTGATCAACGCACACGAGCGCGACCCTGGGATTTACATCGACGGAATCCGCCAGGCAATCCGCGCAGTGGAAGCAGGTCTCCTGGATCCCGCGCCGCTCTACACACATTTTTTTCCGCTCGAACACCTCGGAGGCGCACTCGGTACCTGCGGTAAACCGACCTGATGGTTTTGTAAAAGCGCTGATCACAACATGAAAACCGCCGCTAGCGCATTGGCTCAATTCGCCGGGGCGATCGCACCACGGCCGCGACTCGGTTTTCTTGGACTTGGTTGGATCGGACTGAACCGGCTCGCAGCAATCGCAAGTGCCGACGTGGCTGAAATTGTGGCGATTACCGATCCAATGGAAGAAACGTTTTCTGCCGCGGCCGAGCACGCGCCTAAAGCACGTCGATTTACCGATCCCAACGAACTCTTCGATATCGCTCTCGACCTGGACGCAATAGTTATTGCCACACCCAGCGCGCAACACGCCGGGCAATGTGTCGCTGCCCTGAACCGAGGACTCGCAGTTTTTTGCCAGAAGCCACTTGGCCGAAACGCCGCCGAAGTGTCCGAGGTGATTGACGCAGCACGCTCGGCGAACCGGCTCCTCGATGTCGACCTTTCCTATCGCTGCACGAGAGCGCTACAGGAAATTCGACGGCTCGTTAGGGGAAATCACCTCGGCGAGATCTACGCCGTCGATCTCGTTTTTCATAATGCGTATGGTCCGCAAAAGCCGTGGTTTTATGATCGGGAGCAATCCGGCGGCGGTTGCATTGTCGATCTCGGAATTCATCTCGTCGATGCCGCACTCTGGATTCTCGATCAGCCAATCGTTAACGTAAGCAGTCGGCTTTTTCATAAAGGCGAGCGGATCGATCTGACCGACGCGGTTTGTGAAGATTACGCGGCCGCGCGACTCGATCTCGCCAACGGCGCCGTCATCAATTTGGGTTGCTCGTGGCATCTTCACGCCGGACGGGATGCCGTGATCAAGGCTTCCTTCTACGGAACAGAAGGCGGCGCTGCGCTGCGTAACACGAACGGCTCCTTCTACGATTTTATCGCCGAATGCTTCACGGGCACGACGCGACAAGTTCTCGCCGAACCGCCGGATGAATGGTTTGGGCGCGCCGCAGTGGAATGGGTGCGGCGACTGGCGCTCGACCGCACGTTTGATTCGGACATCGAAAGAATGATTGAGGTCGCCAGCGTACTCGATGCGATTTATGAAAACGCAAACGTCTAGCGCTGCGCCGCGCAGGGTTTTGATGACTGTCGATCCAATCGGCGGCGTATGGACCTATGCGCTCGAGCTTGCCCGCGCGCTCGAGCCGCACGGGATTGAGGTCGCGATCGCCAGCATGGGCGCGCACCTGACCTACGAGCAACATCAGCAAGTGGTCGCACACAAAAATGTACGGTTGTTTGAAAGCGCGTATCGGCTCGAGTGGATGACCGACCCGTGGGACGATGTCGATCGTGCCGGCGATTGGCTGCTGAAAATCGTAAAGCGCTTTCATCCTGATCTGATCCACCTCAACGGCTATAGCCATGCCAGTCTTGCGTGGGACGCCCCCGTGTTGGTCGTGGCGCACTCGTGTGTGCTGTCGTGGTGGCACGCGGTGAAAAACGAGGAAGCGCCCCCGCGTTACGATGAGTATCGCGTTCGCGTTTCTGCCGGTCTCGCAGCTGCAGATTTGGTTGTCGCCCCAAGCGTCGCAATGCGAGAGGCGCTAGGGCTTCACTACGACGGACACGGCAGCTGCATCGTCATTCGGAATGGGCGCGATCCGCGACCATTCGTGCTCAATGAAAAAGCCTCATTTGTTTTTTCGTGTGGCCGGATCTGGGACGAAGCGAAAAATCTGCGCATTGTCGATCAGATTGCACCGCACATTCCCTGGCCAATCGCAGTGGCGGGCGATTGTCAGCATCCGGGAGGATCTACAGTCGCGCTGCAAAATCTGCGTTGCCTCGGAAAACTCGAACCGCATGAGGTCGAGCAGCAATTGTCGAACGCTGCGATTTTCGTTTTGCCGGCGCGCTATGAACCATTTGGTTTGTCCGCGCTGGAAGCCGGATTGAGCGGCTGCGCTCTGGTCCTTGGCGATATTCCAAGTCTGCGCGAAACGTGGCATGGCGCGGCCATTTTCGTGCCACCGGATGATCCCATTGCGCTCACAAACGCGCTCAATGGTTTGATCGAAAACAGGCCCCGCCGCGAACATTTTGGTCAGCGCGCGCGTGTACGCGCGCTTGAGTTTTCACCTCATCGAATGGCCACTGAATATATCGCCGCATACCGCGCGTGCGCGGGGCAACAATCGTGTTCGGCCGCTGAAAGCCCGCAGCTTTTTGTCGAGGAGGTGGCGGCATGAAGATCGTGATGTTTTATCATTCGCTGGTATCCGATTGGAACCACGGCAATGCGCACTTTCTGCGTGGAATCGCGACGGAACTCATCAAGCGCGGTCACGCTGTTGACGTTTACGAGCCGCAGAACGGGTGGAGCGTATCGAACCTCATCGCCACACAGGGTAGCGAACCGTTGCGCGAATTTCGCGCGCGCTTCCCATTGCTGAAATCGAAAACTTACGAGATCGACAAGCTCGACCTCAATTACGCGCTTGACGGCGCCGACATTGTGCTTGTTCACGAATGGAACGACCCAGTGCTGGTGCGCCGCATTGGACGCCACCGCTTCAAGACGGGCGGTCAGTATCGTCTCTTTTTCCACGACACGCACCACCGCGCTGTCACTGCGCCGGAACAAATGGAGCAGTACGATCTGTCGCATTACACCGGCGTGCTCGCATACGGCGACTTACTGCGCGACGTGTATAACCGTCGCAATTGGGCGTGGCGCGCATGGACGTGGCATGAAGCAGCGGATACGAACGTCTTTCGTACGTCGCGTAACGGTCACTTCGACGGTGATGTGGTTTGGGTCGGCAACTGGGGAGACGATGAGCGCACGCAGGAATTAAAGGAGTTCCTGATTGAACCGGTTAAAAGCCTCGGCCTGCGTGCAAAGGTTTTCGGCGTGCGTTATCCGCGAAAAGCGCTCGACATGCTGCGCGATGCCGGAATTTCCTATGGCGGCTGGTTGCCCAATTACCGTGTGCCTGAAATCTTCTCGCGTTTCCGGGTGACGCTGCATGTGCCGCGTCGCCCGTACATCAAGCTCCTGCCGGGTATTCCCACCATTCGTCCATTCGAAGCTCTCGCTTGCGGAATTCCGCTCGTCTGTTCGACCTGGCACGATGCCGAACATCTTTTCAGACCAGGCCGTGATTTTCTCGTGGCGAAAAACGGCTCCGAGATGAAGCGGCATTTGTGCGCGCTCTTGAGCGACAAAAAAATGGCGCGCGATCTCGCCGAGCATGGTCAGCGAACTATTCGCGCCCGTCACACGTGCACTCATCGCGTGGACGAGCTGATGTCCATTGTGGCGGAGGCAGAGGGATGAACATCGCATTTTTCATTTCAAGTCTCCTGTCGGCCTACTGGAACGGCGCGGCGACTTATTATCGCGGGTTGATCAAGGCACTGCACAATCGCGGCCACAACATCACCGTTTACGAACCGGACGCGTACGACCGGCAACAACATCGCGACCTCGAGCATCCGAGCTGGGCGCGGGTGGTTGTTTATAAGAACGACGAGGATTCTGCGCTGCATGCGCTTGAAGCTGCGCGGCGGCATGCCGACGTGATTGTGAAAGCTAGCGGGATCGGCGTATTCGACGAACTGCTCGAGGCCGCAGTGCTCGAGATGAAAGAGCCACAAAACCATGTCGTGTATTGCGACGTCGACGCTCCAGCCACGCTTGAGCGTGTGGCAAACAACCCCGCCGATCCGTTCCGCGAATTAATTCCGCGGTATGACTTCATCTTCACTTACGGCGGCGGCCCGCCCGTAGTGCGCGGTTACGAGTCGTTAGGCGCGCGACTCTGCGTCCCAATCTACAATGGGCTCGATCCTGAAACACATCATCCCGTTGCGCCGGATCCGCAATTTCAAGCCGATCTGGGCTTTTTGGGTCACAGGTTGCCCGATCGCGAAGCGCGCGTGGAGCAATTCTTCCTGAGCGCAGCTGAGCAACTGCCCGATCGAAAATTTCTGCTTGGGGGCATCGGCTGGGACACCAAGCAACTGCCCCCGAATGTCAGAAATCTTGGTCACGTTTACACGTCCGATCACAATGCGTTCAATTGTACGCCGCGCGCAGTGTTGAATATTTCGCGCGCGAGCATGGCGCGCTATGGGTTTTCGCCGGCCACCCGCGTATTCGAAGCTGCCGGCGCCGCGGCTTGTCTGATCACAGATGCGTGGCAAGGCATCGAGAAATTTTTTGAGCCGGGCGAAGAAATTTTGGTCGCGCACAGCGGAGACGAAGTTGCCGCGCATCTTGTCGATCTCACGCCGGAGCGCGCGCGTGAAATTGGTCAGGCAGCATATCGGCGCGTTCTGGCTCAGCACACGTACGCCCAACGAGCGGCAAAGTTGGATGAGATTCTGGAGGGCGCGCTGGTATGAAAATCGTCATTCTGGGGCTGTCGATCACGTCCTCCTGGGGAAATGGACACGCGACGACGTATCGCAGTCTTGTGCGCGAGCTTGTTGGCCGCGGGCACGAGGTGCTGTTTCTGGAACGGGACCAGCCGTGGTATGCAGCCAACCGCGATATGCCGAACCCGCCCTTCGGTCGCACAGAAATCTATCGAAGCGTTTCTGAACTGAAACAACGCTTTGCGGAAGAAATTGACGGCGCTCATTGCGTCATTGTGGGCTCGTTTGTTCCGGAGGGGAAAACGATAGGCGACTGGGTGACCGGTGCCGCGTGCGGTGTGACAGCGTTCTACGATATCGACACGCCAATCACGCTGGAAAAAATCGCACGCGACGAATGCGATTACCTTTCGGCCGATCTCATCCCGCGATACGATGTTTATCTCTCGTTTACCGGCGGCCCGACGCTGGAGTTGCTCGAAGAGGAGTACGGATCGCCAATGGCCCGGGCGCTTTATTGCTCGGTTGATTCGAAGCAATATTTCCCTGAACGCCGCGCCAACAAATGGGCGCTCGGTTATCTCGGAACGTTCGGCGAGGACCGGCAACAGAAATTGAATTCACTTCTCCTCGCGCCTGCAAACATGTGGCCGGCGGGGCGATTCGTCGTGGCCGGTCCGCAGTATCCGAAAGGAATTCGCTGGCCTGCAAATGTCGAGCGAATCACGCATCTCTCGCCGGCGAAGCACCGCGCGTTTTACAATTCCCAGCAGTTCACGTTAAACGTCACCCGTGCCCCCATGGTGCGCGCGGGGTTTTCTCCCAGTGTGCGCTTATTTGAAGCGGCGGCATGCGGCACACCAATTATCAGTGATGATTGGGCGGGCCTGAGCACGCTGTTTCGCACCGGCGAGGAAATTTTTGTCGCGAAAAGTGCGTGCGAAGTGTTGGAGATTTTACAAGAAATTCCAGCAGAGGCTGTGCGCGACATCGGCTCACGAGCGCGTCAGCGCGTGCTGCGCGAGCACACATCTGCTCATCGCGCCGCAGAACTCGAAACGATCATCACAGGTGCGCGAGGAAGGTACGCCGCCTGTATGACAGCCAATGTGGTGGCGCTCGAAGTTAACAAGCAGGAGGTAGTTTTATGAAGAGAAATGGTTCAGGCTCGCCACGGAGAATCCGTCCTATGGCGGATAAAATTCGCGTCGCCATAATTGGCGTCGGAAATTGTGCGTCTTCGCTCGTGCAGGGCGTTCAATTTTATCGCAGCGCGACCGAGGACCAATTCGTGCCGGGATTAATGCACGTAAGCCTCGGCGGTTATCACGTGCGTGATATTGAGTTCTCCGCTGCGTTTGACATCGATGCGACAAAAGTTGGCCGCGATTTAGGCGAGGCCGTTTTTGCCGAGCCAAATAACACTGTGCGCTTTGCGAACGTCCCGCGACTCGATGTAAAAGTGCGTCGCGGGATGACCCACGATGGCCTGGGCAAATATCTCAAGCAAGTCATCAAGAAAGCACCTGGCCCAACGGACGATATTGTCGGCACACTCAGGAAAACTCACACCGATGTCGTGGTTTCGTATTTGCCTGTCGGTTCCGAAATGGCGACGAAATGGTACATCGAGCAAATTCTGGAGGCCGGCTGCGCTTTTGTGAATTGCATTCCAGTGTTCATCGCTTCGCAAAAATATTGGCAACGGCGGTTTAAAGAGCGCGGAGTGCCGATCATCGGCGACGACATTAAATCGCAAGTAGGCGCGACGATCGCGCATCGTGTGCTGACAAACCTTTTTCGCCAGCGTGGTGTTCGGTTGGATCGTACTTACCAGCTCAACTTCGGCGGCAACACCGATTTCCTGAATATGCTCGATCGCGATCGGTTGGAATCTAAAAAAATCTCCAAGACACAGGCTGTAACTTCGCAACTTGGGCATTCGATGCCGGCGTCGAACGTGCACATCGGACCGAGTGATTACGTGCCGTGGATGACGGATCGTAAATGGTGCTACATCCGCATGGAAGGAACGACATTCGGTGACGTGCCGCTCAATTGCGAACTGAAGCTGGAAGTTTGGGATTCACCCAACTCGGCTGGCGTGGTGATTGACGCCATTCGTTGCGCCAAACTCGCGCTCGATCGCGGCTTAAGCGGCGCGCTGGTGGGACCCTCCAGCTATTTCATGAAAACGCCGCCGCAGCAGTTCACCGATGAGAAAGCGCGCGCGTTGACAGAAGCATTCATACAAGGCAGCGATCCCGCATCGCCAACAGCGGTGAACGGCCACCTTCCTGGGAGCGCACGGTTGAACCGTGCTGGCGACTCCGAAAACTTTCGCGAGTCGCGAACTGTGGTTGAAACGCAGAACGGAAATGGATCCTTTAAATCAAAACAACCCGGATCAAAAGTTCGTTGCGGCAAAATGCCGCAACCAGCACGCCAGAGGCGTGCGCTGCCCAGAAAAAACGGGCACCAGAATTCATGAAAATTGTTATCTTTGGCCTAACGATTAGTTCTTCCTGGGGTAACGGTCATGCAACAGTCTGGCGTTCGCTATGCCGGCAACTTATCGGACGCGGGCATGACGTTGTCTTCTTTGAACGTGACGTGCCGTATTACGCTGCTCATCGCGATCTGTCGACCATCGATGGTGGAACACTGCGGCTCTATGAATCGTGGATGGAGATAAGCGATATCGTCGAGCGGGAATTGCGCGAAGCAGACGTTGGCATTGTCACGTCATATTGCCCGGACGCCATTGATGCTTCTGAGTTGGTTTGGCTCTCGCCGGCAGTTCGGGTCTTCTACGATCTTGATGCACCAGTGACCATCGCCCGGCTCCGCGCAGGCGAAGTCGTGCCGTACATTCATCCCAAGGGTCTCGGCGAGTTCGATGTGGTGTTGAGTTTCACTGGAGGAGCGGCCCTGGATGCGCTCAAGCTGGAGCTAGGCGCAAAACAAGTCGTGCCGCTGTACGGCAGTGTTGATCCGGACGTGCATCATCGCGTTGCACCGAACGAAATGTACCGCGCGGCGCTTTCTTACCTGGGCACATACTCGCAAGATCGACAAGGAGCATTACACGAGTTGTTCATCGAGCCCGCCCGGTGCGCGCCGCATATGCACTTTGTGATGGGGGGCGCGCAATACCCGGTCGAGTTCCCGTGGACAGAAAATATTTTCTTTGTTCAACATCTTCCGCCGTCCGAGCATCCCAGCTTTTTCTCCTCTTCGCGGTTGACATTGAACGTCACGCGTTCGGCCATGCGTCGGATGGGCTGGTGTCCATCAGGTCGTTTGTTCGAAGCAGCGGCGTGCGGTGTGCCTATCATCAGCGATTGGTGGGATGGCCTCGACGACTTCTTTATCCCTGAGTCCGAAATTTTGATCGCCGCTTCGGCCGAGGACGTTCTTGCCGCCTTGCAATCAGACGATGCGCAACTCAGCCGAGTGGCGCGCGCGGCGCGCGAGCGCGTAATGGCGGAGCACACCGGCGTCCAGCGTGCAATTCAGTTCGAGCAGATCATCGAGCGTGTTCACGTCCGCGAAATGGCCACGGCATGAATCGCGAATCGACAACGTAAAATCGACAATCACATGTGGGGAATCATTCCAGCAGCCGGCTCGGGGACACGAATTCAACCGCTTGCTTTCTCGAAGGAATTGCTTCCCGTCGGCGGGCGGATCGACGGTGCGGTCGAGCGCCCCCGAGCGATCAGTGAGTACCTGGTCGATCGAATGGTAATGGGGGGCGCCAGCAAGCTGTGTTTCGTGATCGCTCCGGGAAAATCAGACATACTCGAATATTACGGCGGAGGTCAGCTCGATTCGGTGACGATTAGTTTCGTCGTGCAACCGCATGCGAGTGGATTATGCGACGCGATTTTTCAAGCCGCGCCGCTGATCGCTCCAACCGAACCGGTGTGCATCGGATTGCCTGACACCATTTGGTTTCCCGAAGATGCGCTTTGCGCGTTGCCCGATGATCGATTGTCATTCCTGCTTTTTCCAGTCGAGCAGCCGCAGTTTTTCGATGCTGTGCGTACAACAACCGATGGGTTTGTTGTGGAAATACAAGTGAAGCAGCAGCACGCGTCATCCAATTGGATTTGGGGCGCGTTCAAAATGCCGGGTGCAACATTACACGAATTGCACGCGCTGTGGCTCGATCGAAAACAACAGGATGAATATATCGGCACGCTTGTGAACGCATGGCTGGCGTGCGGTGGCAGTGCACTTGGAATCCGTGCCGGCGAATCATACGTCGATGTAGGGACTCTTCACGGCTATCGCGAGGCGATGAATCTTTTGAGCCGCGAAACTCCCGAGCATAATCAACCGGAGCAGGCAGTGGCATGACTGCACAGATTGCCGAGCTCGAAGCCGAACGCGGTCAATTGGCACAACGAATCCGTGCGCTCGGCGATTGGTTTCACAACATTGAGATCGGCGGTGTGCAAACTGCGCCCGATCATTTTTTAGGCGATTATCCACGTGTAAAGTGGGAACGATTTCAGCCTGCTATTCCTGCGGATTTACGTGGAAAAACAGTCCTCGATATCGGTTGCAACGGCGGATTTTACAGCATCGAAATGAAACGCCGCGGCGCAGACCGCGTGCTCGGCATCGATTTCGATGATCGCTACCTTGCGCAAGCGCGTTTTGCTGCGAAGGCGTTTGGGTTTGATATCGAATTTCGGAAGCTCTCTGTGTACGACGTTCACAAGCTCGAAGAACGATTCGACGTCGTTTTGTTTCTTGGAGTGTTTTATCATCTGCGCCATCCGCTGCTCGCGCTCGATCTCATTCACGAGCATGTCGCTCGCGACCTCTTTGTTTTTCAATCACTGCAACGCGGAAGCGAAACGGTCGAGCCGGTTGAGGAGGACTATGAATTTTGGGAAACGGACCTGTTTGAGCGCCGAGATTTTCCGAAATTGTATTTCGTCGAAAAGCGTTACGCCGGGGATCCGACGAATTGGTGGATCCCTAACCGTGCCGCTGTTGAAGCCATGCTGCGTAGCGCCGGGTTTGAGATCCTCGCGCATCCTGAGACAGAAGTATTTGTTTGCCGATATCGACCATTGCCTAACGAACCGCGCGCGATCTACGCGTCAATTCGTCGTGATGATTATGAATGACCAACAGCAACGTGATTGGACATCTTTACGCAATTACACCGGATTAACGATTTGAGGATTCAACGCTGCAACGAGTCAACGAGGCGAAACCATGATTGAGGCTGTAATGATTTGGAATGAGCCGAACAACAAATCGCACTGGGATTTCGAGATCGATCCTGGATGGAAAATTTTTTCGGACATGGCAGTCGCAGCGGCGGATGCCGTTGCCAGCGTGAATCCGCACGTGCTCCGGGTCTTTGGCGGTATTTCGCCCATCGACCCGAAGTTTATCCAGCGCATGAAAGATTTTGGCGTGCTGGATCATTTCGATGTGGTCGCATTGCACGGATTCCCGCTGGACTGGAATCATTGGCCAATAGACGAATGGCCACAGCGGGTCCGCGAAATCGAAGAGGTGACTGATTTGCCGGTGTGGATTTCCGAAGTCGGCATATCGAGTTTCGGTGCAGAAGAAGTACAGGAATTCGGTTTGCGTCGAACGGCCGAGCTGTTGATTGGACGCGTAGCGCGCACTCACTGGTATTCGCTTTACGATTTGCCGCGCGCGTGGCCGGCCACAACTCGCCATCGGGAGGCCGAAGGTTCGTCTTACTACCGGCACTTCCATATGGGATTACTGCGCGAAGACGGGACGCCAAAACTCGCGTTGCGACATTTTCCCGAGTACACGCCTGATCTCGGTATTTGTCAGTGGTTTCACTTTGAAGATCATCGTCTCGACGATGCGGTGCAGTGGATGCGCAGACTCGGGGTGAAATACCTGCGCACAGGTCTGAGCTGGGCCGACAGTTTTCGCTCTAACGCGCAGGAGTGGTTCGATCGACAAGTCAATGCGCTCGAAGAATTCGAGGTAACACTCACGTTTTGTTTTACGCCGGAACACCGTGGCATCGCGCCGCACTACACGAGCCCGCCACTTATCCCTGGTGAATTCGCCGAATTCTGCGCGCAACTGACTGCACGTTACGCTCCGGATACACAGCGGTTTTCAGAGCGTCCAATCGCTGTCGGCGACTCGAAAGCCGCCACTCTGGTTTGATGACACGATTTCTCTTCGTGCGTCACGGCGTCCACGACCTCATTGAGCGCGAAGTGATTGCAGGGCGGCAGCCAGACATTCATCTAAACGCGCGTGGCAGAAAGCAAGCGGAACAAATCGCCGAAGCATTGTCGACCCTGCCGATCGACGCCATCTATTGCAGTCCGCTCGAGCGAGCTTGCGAAACGGCCAAGCCATTGGCAGCAAAACTCGGGCTGCCGTTGCAAATCGCCGAGGAGTTTAACGAAATCGATTTCGGAGCATGGACTAACTGCGCGTTTGCTGAGCTGGAAAATGTTCCGGAATGGAAGCAATGGAATTCTTTTCGCAGCGGTTCAGCTGCACCGGGCGGAGAATCGATGGTTGCGGTGCAAGCGCGCGCTGTCCGAAAAGTTTCAGAATTGCGTACCCGACACAGCTTCGTGACCATTTTCACACACGGTGATATTATTCGCGCAGTCGTCGCTCATTTCCTTGGCGTGCACCTCGATCTGTTTTTACGCATCGAAATTGATCCGGCCTCTGCGAGTTGGATCGAATTGCACGAGGCAGCCGTGCGAGTCCGGCTCGTGAACGGCAATCTCGCCGGCCGGGAGTTGCTGCCGCAACCGTGGCAGTAATCACAACTGGGGGGCCGTAGCTCCGGAGTGTTCCATTACATCGAGCACTGTTTCGGGTTCGACGTCTTGCTGTAATTCAGGCAGCTCAGGATCTTTTGAAGCTTCGATGTCGAGTTTTTCGCCAATTGCTTTGACCAATGTGATCACGCGCGTCACTTCGTGCTCGGCCAGCAGGCTGATCTGCAGGTCCAATTCGGCGCGTCGCTCCGCCTCCTGGCCCATTCGATTCTGGGTCATGAGCACGAATGTGGTCAAAAATATCGCTTCTACCGACGCGACCATGGCAAGGATGACGAAATTAGGATCAAATTTCCGCGTGGGGATGGCTGGAACATTGATGATGATCCACGTGCCATAAACCAGCGCATGGATGTAAACGAAGCGCATGCTGCCGGTAAAACGCGTGATCGCGTCAGCGATGCGCTGTTGTAAGTCTTTCTGCTGTTCCGATTGCTGCCGGCGCGCCAGCAAAGAACGGACATTGCGCTCCACAACTCCCGCTAATCTGGCCGGCTTCTGCTGTTCCTTCGCGTGCGCCTCTGACATTCTCTCCTTTTTGTTGAATCGCAACGCGTGCGCTGGGGAGACGTGAATTGCAGAAAAGACGCGTGTTCACACCTATGGTTTGATGCGCTTTATTTTTAGGAGCTGAACTGATGCTGCGGGCCGCTGTTGGGATGCGGCTGGAAGGCTTCCGTAATTCTGAAACAGCTTTAAGCTCGAGCGCTCGCTCAATCGCTGCCTGTGTGGCCGGTTATTTTGATCGTCTCGCGGTGGTAGAGCGGTTTCGTACACGGGCTACCCAGCTTTTCAAATCTCCGATGGACATGAAATTGACAATTTGCTGTGGCGGAACCTTTGCGCGAAGCACCGCCGCCAAACCAAGTTCGATAAACTCCAACTGCCAGGCGTGATGAGCATCTGTACCGAGCGAAATCAGCGTTCCGTGGTCGCGCGCGATTTTGAGTAGCGCCACGTTCAAGTCCTGCCGGTCCGGATAACAATCTGTTTCCAGCGCCTTACCGAGCCGGGCAGCTTCTGCACAGACGCGCGGCCAATCCGCTTTCAACCCGATCCGGAAGTTGTAAATACGACCACGCGGATGACCGAGGATGTGAACATCTGGATTGCGCACCGCGGCAAGGTAACGTTCGGTTTGATCCTCTGTTGTGCGCAGAGCGGAATGGAAAGAGCCGAGAACAAGGTCCAGAGACCGCAACGAGTCGGGCGACATGTCGCCTTCGCCGCGCGGGTTCAGATTCATTTCGGTTGAGCGAAGGACAGTTACGCGCGGCGCCCCTTTTGACCGTGCCGCGTTAACATCTGCTATTTCCACTCCCTGACGTTTCAATGCGCTCTCGTCGATTCCGCCCGCGATTTTCAATCCCTTAGAGTGATCAGTGATGGCGATATACTCGTAGGAACGCTTCGCCGCGGCATCGGCCATTTCCGCAATCGTGTCTGACCCGTCGCTCCAGCGGGTGTGCATCTGCAAATCGCCGCGCAATTTGCTGCGCCAATCGGGCCGCGTCGCAAGGAGGCGTCGCGCCTCGGCGAGGGAGAGAAAATCCTGGCGAATTGCTGGTGCCGTTTTCGAGCGATCCGGCTCCTCGATCCACTGCCGAATTTGTTTCTCGATAAACGGGCCGATGCCACGCAGCTCAGTCAATGACCGGTTTTGCGAGACAAGATCCGATACTTCCTCCGGCCACAGAAATGCGCTGCGGGCGGCTCGACGAAACGCGCGCACACGAATCCCCGTCTCGTTTTCTGCCTGCTGAGCAAGCAACTCCGCAATGTCGGTGTTCGATAGCACACTCTGAATTCGTTTCACGATGGAATTTCAGTGGGGTGGACGGTGGGAAGTGCCTCAGCCAGTGCGACCTGTTTCTGCGCCCGCTTCGAATCCAATGTTGATGGCCGAAACGACAGAGGAACTTCGTAAGCGGCCCGAGATTCGCAAAGAATTAGAGCGGGCAAGGGGAGAAGCACGTCCAGAAAAGGTTGAAACTCACGCTCGCGACAAGTTCTGGTTCGTCATATACGTGGTTGTTCTTGCCGCCTGCGCGGGTGGCTATTTTGTAATCGGCGCGAAACTCATTCCATTGCCGAACGCCGCGATTGGTTTTGCGCAGCGAATTCTCCGAGGAGTGGCGCTGATCACGTTGGTGCTGACCGTCGGCCGGGCGATTTCATTTTATGCAATCGGGCGGATCGAAGATGCTGCCACCCGTTTCACTCTCCAACGCGTCCAGCGGCTGGCTACCGCCCTGGCCATCGCGATTATTGTTGTCTCGATAATTTTTGTGAATTGGTACGCAGCGGTCGCGGCGTTTGGGGTTGGTTCGATCATTCTCGGGCTGGCTGTGCAAACTCCGATGAAAAGCTTCATCGCCTGGATTTACATCCTGGTGCGCCAGCCTTTTCGCGTGGGCGACCGCATCAAAATAGCCGATGCCACCGGCGACGTGATTGATGTCGGCTACCTCGACACCACCCTGTGGGAATTCGGCGGCCAATATCTTTCCAGTGATCATCCCAGCGGGCGGCTGATCAAATTCCCGAATGAGAAAGTGCTCGACGAACTCGTTTACAACTATTCGTGGCCGCTTTTTCCATACATCTGGAACGAGATAAAATTCCAGATCGGTTACAATGCCGACCTGGAATTCATTGCCAGCACGATGCAGAAGATCACCGAGGAAGAGCTGGGAAAGGAAATGCTCGAACGTGTGCAAACTTTTCGCGAGTTGCTCGCCCGCACTCCGGTCGACGAATTAGATGTGCATGAGCATCCGCGCGTGATTTTTCGAGTTAGCGAAAATACATGGTTGGAAGCGATCGTTCGCTACCTCGTTGCGCCGCGTGAAGCAGGGCGCGTCAAAACTCGCCTGATCAGAAAACTTCTTGTGGCGCTCAATGCTGCTCCCGAGAAAGTGATGTTTCCGGCTGGGGCCAATCGTTAGGCTGGTCCGGACCTTGGTCGGGAACACGCGTGCAGAGGCACGCGAGTTAATCTGCACATACGATCTAGTGAGTGAGGAGGTGAAGATATGCTAGGTTGGGCTGTACTGTTTCTAATTATTGCACTTGTGGCAGCGGTGTTTGGATTTGGCGGTATCGCTGCGGCATCAGCGGGCATCGCGAAAATTCTGTTCTTTATATTCCTTGTGCTATTCGTGATCTCTTTGATTTTCGGGTGGCGAGGCAGACGTGTGCCGTGACCTACAACCAGGTTGTAGGTGGATTTGGAGAACTCCCGCTCATAAAGCGGCAGAGAGCAAAGCGCCAGGCGGAGGGAGATTGGACCGTTTCGGTGCTTTGCTCTCTACTTTCTTTTTCTCTCTTAACGCGATGGATGCTGCACACCGAGTTGCACACGCAGACGTTGAAAAGCGAGTGTGATCCGGCTGTAGAGTGGCTGTCACGGTCGCTTAAGCAGGCGACGCACGTCCTTTCTCACCTATTTAATCTTTGAACCATGTTCGCGCAGACACTCGTGTTGGTGGTGAGTAAGGTTCCTGCGTTGCGGAGCCGTCAGCCGTGCAGATCGGGGACATTCTTTTTTCGCTTAGCCAAGTCGCCATTCGACGGGTAATCTGGTTCGAATGGATAGAGTTGTAGGGATCGAGACCGATACGGTTGTCTTCTCAGCGAAGACGAGCCGCACGTGAATTCCGAGCTTTGGCCGGCCAAGGTCAAAAATTATCTGTTTCGCAAAGCCGACGCGGGCACGATCGACCTTCATTATCGCGATTACGAGGAACCACCGGGCAACGGCGGATTTCTCCTGAACGGCGGCCGGCTATACCTCGATATGGGACACATCGAGTACGCGTCGCCGGAATGTTTGCATCTGCATGATCTTGTCACCTACGAGTTGGCTGGAGACGATTTGTTGCAATCTGCGCTCATTGCTCTCGGCGCGGAAGACCGGGTCTCGTTCATCAAGAACAACGTCGACCATCACACCGGGGCGACATTCGGTTGTCACGAGAATTATCTGATGCGGCGCGAGGCGCAGTTTACGCCGCCGATCCTTGGAACGCTGCTGACCTTTCTAGCGACGCGCCAGATCTTTACCGGCGCGGGAAGAGTAGGGCAGTCGAACCCATTGGCGTTTGATTTCGAGCCTGCCGCAACCCGAGGGACAGGTGAATTTCCAACTGAGCCAGCGGGCCGATCACATCGTCAATGACATTTACCAATGGGTGCAATTCAATCGCGCTATCATCAATGCACGCGATGAACCACTGGCCGATTACCGGAAATATCGGCGACTGCATTTGCTCATCGGCGACTCGAACATGAGTCCATATGCCACGGCGCTAAAAGTTGGGACCACCGCGTGCGTTTTGTCGTTGCTGGAGGAAGGCCGTTTGCCGCGAAACCTTGTTTTGGCTGATGCCGTGCAAAGCACGCGCGACATCTCTCGCGATACGAGCGAGCAATGGCTGGTCCGGCTCGAGAACGGCAAAACCATGAGCGCGCTGGACGTTCAATGGGAGTTTCATCATCTGGCGCAGAAACATCTGCGACATAGCAGTGCGGAAACGAACTGGTTACTGGAAAACTGGGGATACGTTCTGGAAGCAATTCCGCACAACCGGCACGCGCTGATCGGCGGCGTTGACTGGATCACCAAGAAATGGTTACTGGAAAGTTTCGTCCAAGCCGAAGGACTGAGCTGGGATGATCCGTGGCTGCAAAGCATCGACCTCGAATATCACAACATCCATCCGCGCCGCGGATTATTTTTCAATATCACGCCTGGCAAACGAATCTCAGATTGGAACAACGGTGTTCGCCGTTCCAGTGCGATGCACGTTCCTCCGGCCAACACGCGCGCATCAGGCCGCGCCCGAGCCGTTAGCTTTTTCCAGTCCCGCGCCTGCGGGATCCCCTACGTAATCAACTGGGATTCCATCGCCTGCGACAGCCGCGATTTTCTCGTCATGGGTAATCCGTTCGAGACTTACAACGACGAGGTAGACCGTTTCCTCTCAAAGCCGCGGACAATCACCAGCGGGACGGAACAACAACTGTGAAGAGCGAATTAGGCGAAGAAATGTTCGCATTTTATTACGAACGTTCGTCTACTTCTCGTTAGATCCATGAGCGACGAACGCGAGGTGATTCGCCAAGAGAGCTTTTGGTTCACCGCAACAACACTCGGGTTCACCGGTTTTGTCGGTGCACTCCTGAAGGCGCCGACGCACACCGAGGCGCTGATCGCGTCTCACTCATCGCCATTCTCTGCGTGTTTACGGTTTATCTTCTCGTCGGCCGTCACAAGAGGTACCGGGAATTGAACGGTGAGACAGTGCCGAACTGGTGGACAGCACGTCGAAGAGCCACAAAAGAGATGAGCGGCACACTTACTGCGTCGGAGTTGTCATCGGCTCGGCGGTTGGATTTTTACTTATCATCTGGGTATGACTATTGAAGGATCTAACCATGCGATGGAGCGAACGGCGGACCGCCGTGCGCTCCATTTTGGGATGACTGCCACATTTCCACTCCGAGCGACGCGCGCCCTCGTCCGCCGTCGCTCATTTGTTCTCGTTAGGCGTAGAAGACCAGACGTGAGCCCTGATGATGCAGACAGCGGGATTTCAGCACATCCAGCGGCTACTCGCGCTGGCGGAGTTACTCGCACGCTTGGCAGGTCCGTGTATCACCACGAGTGGCATGAACTCGCATGGGCAGCTGGTCACTTACCGCTGGCACACGGCATCGCAGCTACCGTTCAGCTGGGACGGTCGCGACGGCATCATGTTCGTTCAGGGGCCCATTTCACGCTGGTCAAGCCAGCCCTTCGACTTCACCATCAGTCGCGAATGAGCAGTTGGATGTCTCTCCCTCTGTAGATCCTTTTCACTATGTCGAGCATTTTTTCCAGTCACGCCCAAACGCCTAACCAATCAGTGGAGCTAACCGCCACCCGCTGGGCGCCCACGTTTTCCATGAGTAAACCACTTTCACTTCGAGCCACGCTCGTCCTCGGTGGCGGTAGCTCACTTCTTTCTCGTTAGGCCTTCATTGCGTGTCAACACTAGGGAATAACAAATGGAGATTAAATATGAAATTCGGAACATTAAAGCATTTGCGCTCGGCTGCGGCATCATGTGGGGGCAGCATAGGATTGTTTCTTTCTTACTTGGTGCTCAAGTTTGCATTTGATGGCGCCACGGGAGAGCCCACATTTATCGGCAGGGGCTGTATCGCGGTTACACGATCTCTTCCTATCGAGCAGCGTGACATCGGATTGATCTATGCGTTCTTCGATGCGTTGATCGGTGGTGCGAATATTCGGCGTTGGCTCTACAACAAACTCTTGTCGACAATAAGCAGAAGCCAAGCCAGCCCCCTCGGGCCTAACCAGGCGATGCAGCGAACGGGCTTCCCGTACCTAGCGTTCACATTTTATTATGATTAGCTTACATTCATTTCAGTTCCAGCTTTTCGGTCCCGGAAGCCTGCCGCTGATCTTATTCTCGTTAGATCAAACATGAGCAGAGCGAACGCGAGGTGACTCGCCAAGAGAGCTTTTGGTTCACCGCAACAACACTCGGGTTCAACCGGTTTTGTCGGTGCACTCCTGAAGGCGCCGACGCACACCGAGGCGCTGATCGCGTCTCTACTCATCGCCATTCTCTGCGTGTTTACGGTTTATCTTCTCGTCGGCCGTCACAAGATTACGGGGAATTGAACGGTGAGACAGTGCCGAACTGGTGGACAGCACGTCGAAGAGCCACAAAAGAGATGAGCGGCACACTCTACTGCGTCGGAGTTGTCATCGGCTCGGCGGTTGGATTTTTACTTATCATCTGGGTATGACTATCGAAGGATCTAACCATGCGATGGAGCGAACGGCGGACCGCCGTGCGCTCCATTTTTGAGATGACTTCCACATTTCCACTCCGAGCGACGCGCGCCCTCGTCCGCCGTCGCTCATCTTGTTCTCGTTAGATGTTGACACGCCACTCGTCGAATCAAAGATCATTTATGGACAAGATTGAAGCAATCGGCAGAACGGAACTGAAGGAAGCGCCGTCAACCCCAGGCATCCTGCGCGAAACGGCTTTCAGTTCTGAGCGGGCAATATTCATTCGCGCCAAAGTGGCCGGCAATGTTGCCACCGGATGGCACCACCATGGAGACAGAGAGGTCTTCGGCTACGTCGTGCGAGGGCGACTCCGGTTTGAGTCTGGCCCGGGCGGAAAGGAGACTACAGATGTCGACACGAATGGGTACTTCCATCTGCCGCAAGGCATAGTCCATCGCGATGTGAACGCTTGGCCAGAGGAGCAGGAGCTTGTCATAGCATTTGTAGGGACCGGCCCGCTTGTTGTCAACCTCGACGGGCCAGAGCCGGCCTGAGGCTTCCGGGGAAATCGACCTGGCCACCAAATCATCTAACCAATCGCTGCAGCCAACCGCCGGCCGTTCCGATGTCTAGGTTCCAGATGACTTCAACACGCACATTGCAGTTCACACTCGCTCTCGCCAGCGGTGGCTGAGCTCCGTCTCGTTAGACCTCATGCACGTGCACAGTAATCTCAGTCCTTCTGCCAGCCATTGCGCTCGTGCTCGCATATTGCAGCACGCCTGGCCCAGCCATCTCCGGGCTGCACACAGGACGTCTCCGCCACAGACATCCAAGCGGCGATGGCGGCGCTCCAAGGCTCGATTCTGGATGGCCCGGTGCGACCGGCGGAGATTGAGGTAGTTAGCCACGACGAAAATCACATCCACGTTGAGAAGCGAGCGCCTTCAAATTACATCGCGATGGTTCGCATCAGAGGTGACTGGCAGGTCAGCAGCGTTCGCTCGGTCGATCCGAGTCAGTAGAGTCAGAAGGTCTAACCAATCGATGAAGCCAACGGCCCCATTGCGATACAACTTCAGCGTGTTTGCCACACCACCCTGCCGTGGCTTATCTCTTTTTCGTTAGGCGTAGAAGACCACACGTGAGCCCTGATGATGCAGACAGCGGGATTCAGCACATCCAGCGGCTACTCGCGCTGGCGGAGTTGCTGCGCACGCTTGGCAGGTCCGTGTATCACCACGAGTGGCATGAACTCGCGATGGGCAGCTGGTCACTTACCGCTGGCACACGGCATCGCAGCTACCTGTTCAGCTGGGACGGTCGCGACGGCATCATGTTCGTTCAGGGCCCATTTCACGCTGGTCAAGCCAGCCCTTCGACTTCACCATCAGTCGCGAATGAGCAGCTTGGTGTCTCTCCCTCTGTAGATCCTTTTCACTATGTCGAGCATTTTTTCCAGTCACGCCCAAACGCCTAACCAATCAGTGGAGCTAACCGCCACCCGCTGGGCGCCCACGTTTTCCATGAGTAAACCACTTTCACTTCGAGCCACGCTCGTCCTCGGTGGCGGTAGCTCACTTCTTTCTCGTTAGACGAATGAGCGAATGGCCAAATTGGGCACAGTTTTTGTTCACTGCAGTCAATTTTGCTGTGTTTGGCGGCGTCCTCGGCATTCTTTGTCGAACTCGTGTTCTGCTCGCACTACTTCTGAGCATTCCAGTGAGCATGGGCGGCCTCATGCTCGGGGCATGGTGGGCGGGCACATTCTCCAATCAGTTCTCGCTGGAAGATCCCGCTGGAACGGTTTATTGGATCGGCGTTCCCTACTTATACTTCTGCCTTTTTCCCACTGCCGTTGCAGCTTTGTTCGTTACGATCTACTGGCGTCACCGCAGGAAGAAAGTGAGTTGATTCGTCTAACCAATCAATGAAGCCAACGGCCCCATTTCGAAATGAGCCCAGAATGTTTGCCACGCCACCCTGCCGTGGCTTATCTCTTTCTCGTTAGACCCATGAAGCCGCTCGTCACTTCGTTACTTTTCCTGACACTCGCCACAGCTCATGCTGCCCCTGGTTGGGAGAGCAAGGTGATCGCCAACATCCGCGTTGAAGTTCCCACAGATTGCCAAACGGATGTACAGAACACGCCGGGCGCGGGCGGGACTGTGCAGAGCATGAAGAAGTATTCCCTTCCGCAATCGTGTGCTTGATTTGGAATTGGTGTTTCTCTCGTTTCCGCCCGGCATGCGCGGGAGTCTCGACGAAGCCGCAGCAAACATGACTGCGCAGCTTAAAGCCGTATCTGGTGAAGAAAGCCTCATGCCTTGGAAAACCACAACTATATCCGGTCGCCCTGCTCGACACATCGCGACCGAACCGGATCGGACACACCAAGCAAGACAAGCAACTCTCATCGACGACCTGAAAGCTAAAAACCAACTCGTCATAGTCGATATCAGCTACGATTCGAGTTCTAGCTCCGGAAAAGCAGACGCCGAGCGAATCATGAAGTCCGTCACGTTGAAATGAGTTGCGATGGGTCCAACAAAGCGCTGGAGCGAACCGCCGCCCGGCGCGTGTTCACATTTGAAGATGACTAAAACCATTTCAGTCGAAGCCAGACTCGCTATCGGCGGCGCTCGCTCATCTTGTTCTCGTTAGATCGTGAAGCGCATTCTCTTCTTCCTTGCCTGCGTCGCGATCACGTCGTCCCCGTGTATCGCCGGTCGTCGCGACACCGATACCAACGCACGCGAAATTACGCTCAACAAACATCAGCTTGCCTGTCTCGCTGTGGCGACGAGAGAGATGCAGCGTCGTGGCTGGTCTTTTCGTGGTTACCAAGTGGTTATTAGAGATGAAGGTTCTTTTTATAGCGTCGCGTTCATGGACGACCCACTCGACATGACGACCACGGGTGGAAACGGGATGCAGTGGGACGTCCGCAAGAAAGATTTAAAAATTGTGAGAGGCCCCATATTCTATCGGTGATGCCCACGAAACGATCTAACCAGGCGCTGGAGCGAACCGCTGACCGCGGCGCGAAGATTTACTTTCGATGACTTCAACGCGGAAACCCGAAGCACAGCGCGCTCTCGTCAGCGGTCGCTCATCTTGTTCTCGTTAGACCTTATGCGCGCCGGTTTGTTTCGCCGTCATCTCGGAACTGTAACCATGATGCTCACGGTCGTCGGTTGCCAGAGTACGCCGCCTGTCGCTCCGGATCAGCTTCAGGTAGCTACGCTCCGGTCTTACATCTCGGGTCACTGGTATCAGGAGACGTTCAGGCAGACACCAAATCACCGGTTCGAAGTTGAGTATCGGTCAGACGGCAGCCTTTTCGCACGGGAGTGGGATAGCGCCGAGTATCCTAGTGGAACGCGAAAGGTGTGGCACCACGATTACACCGGTAGATGGCTCCTCGATGGCACTAAGGTTGTTCACCACTGGATGCGCGGCGATGCAAGGACATGGAGTTACAAGACATCTCAATGGGGTTCCTCCTCACCTTCCATCACGAGCCCAAGACCATATGAAAGGTCTAACCAGTCGGATGCAGCCAACCGCTGGCCGCTCAAGAGCGTACGTTTCTCATGACTTCAAAACTCCCATTGCAAATTAAGCCCGCTCTCGCCAGCGGTCGCTCATCTTGTTCTCGTTAGACCCATGCGTCCGGTTTTCCTGTTTGGCACCATCTCTTTGGCATGCGCCCTGTTCTCGTGTGCGTCCCTCACTGTCGGCGACACACGGCTTTCCGGTCAGCTTAAGCAAGTTTCCGTAGCCGACATTCATTCTGTGATCGAAGCCGATCGCCCGCATTCAAAAGGAAGAATTTACGAGATCGAGGTCGTGAGTAGCGAAGAGGTGCACATTTACCACGACACGCGCACCAGAACGATAAACTACGACGTCGTCCGGCGGGTGCACGGCCGATGGACATTTATCAAGGAGACTGGATTTCTCACGTGAACTCAAAAAAGGTCTAACCCCTATGAAGAGTGTGAAAGATAAGTTTTAGGGTGGTGGTTACATAGGCTTGTTAGGTTTGAGGTTGGTGGTGATTTCGGAACGCTTCCGCTTCTGGTGCTCGCTTTGGTTCTTCAGCGGCTGATACTCCTATCCGCGCATGTCGATGTTATTTTGCGACAGCGCAATGTGACTTATTCCGTCTCGGTGAAGCGGAACGCGGCGCGGTCCAATCTAAAGCGACGGTGCGAGCCGCATAGGCGACGATCGGACCAGGTTAGACGCCGGACACACGCCACGTTCCAAAACTGTTCCCCTCGAACTCAAAACAGTTAAACAGTCAGGCCGAGCTGGGCGGCGGTGTTGCGTCCGGTGTGCACACGCCAGAGATCGACCGCCAGATGTCGGGCCACAGCGACGATGGCCTTTTTGCGTTGTGCACCGGTGGCGCGAGCGCCTTTAGCCAGAAGGCTCAGACGCTTTTTCACCGGCGGATAGTTGGGTTGAAAACGCACCATGCGCCAGGCACACTCCACCAGCGCGGCGCGTAAACAAGGGTTGCCTCGTTTGGTGACACTGCCCGCAACTCGTTTGCTCCCACTGCTGCGTTCGCCGGGACATAGTCCGGTGTAAGAACTGATCGCGCGACGATTGTTAAATCGTTGCCAATTGCAGATGTCTCGGGTGAGCACCACGGTAGTCAACTTACCGATTCCGCCTGGGATAAAAGCCGGAGCAGCTGCTTCCAATTCACTGGTTAGGCCATCGATCTGCTGCTGTAAACTCAGCAGCGGGTCGGGCCACATCCAGGCGCAGCGTGATCCAAGCAGGCAGATGTTTACGCAATCGGCTCCAAGTCTGTTGTTTCCCACCAGCGAGCCGGCGCCGGCAGCGCGTGATTGATCAACACGCTGCGCCCCTGCGCTTCGAGCTTTTGGCGATGATGCACCAACTGCTCACGCTGACGTGTGACATGCCGAGCCTGTTCCTCTGCTTCGCTCGGCACCCGAATCACCGCCAGTTCCCGTGTGTTGCCTTCCATATATCGCGACAACCGCTGGCACAGCGTCGCTGCATCGCGCGGATCGGTCTTCACTCCGGTTGATTGTTCATCGACTTTACGCGGCGCGATCACGTAGCACTGCGCGCCGGCCGCTTCCAGTTGCCGATAAAGCCCAAAGCCAAACCCGCACGCTTCATACACCACGTGAACTCTGTGACCACTTCGCAGCAGCCCTTCTACCCACGGCACAAACTCACAGGGCGAAAAACGCCGCGCTGCTTTGGGCAGCAGATGCTCGTATCGGGCGACTACCACGTCCACCCTGGCGTGCATGTCCAACCCGAGCTTGATGACCGAGCCAGAGAGTTTTACTTTACCAACGGCGCCCTTGAGTGAGGTCGCCCCTTCGTCATAAACGATTGTATTTTTCATAGAGCGGGTGAGTCTAACAACTCGCCCGCTCCCTTACATGCCATCTAATCAGTGGAGCTAATTTCGGAGGACGGAAAGGTTGGTCGCATAATATCTCTATCTCGGTAGGCGGCTTTGACCTCAGCTGACCAATGATCTGATGGCTGATCAAACAACGAAGCAAAATGCTGAACCGACATCCGGTCCAGACCAAGATGGACCGATCTGGGGCTATCATTTTGTCCCCAATCAACCAGGACGGTCAATCACTTCGGAGGAGGCTGTGCGTTTTTTGTTTTTGACCGCGCCAACTCCTGGCCAGCCGGATGAATTTCTCTGGTTGCATTTTTCACTTTCCAATGCGGCTTCTGAGCCGTGGCTACGGCGGTATCTGACCTTGCCGGATGCCTTTTACGAATCGTTACAAAGCGATGTAGACGCCACTCATTTGGAGCAGGATGGAGACGCGCTGGTGGCGCGTGTCCATGATGTGCTTTTCGATTTCACATTTGACGTTCCAGTTGCGACCACCACTCTTTGCGTAAAGCCCCGCGTGTTGGTTAGCGCGCACATCCGGCCCTGGCATTCGATAGACCAGCTCCGGTCAGCGGTGCAAGCGGGTCAAGTCTTTCGTTCACCGATTGAAATCCTGGCGCGCCTATTGAGAGATCAGGGCAATGTGTTGGTTGACATTGTCCGGAAGGCTAAAAAGCGGGTGGGTCCGATGGAAGAGCAACTGTTGGCCAAGCGCGTTTCTGTCAGCCGCAGCGAACTAGGTACACTGCGGCGAATGTTAGTTCGACTTCAACGTCTTTTAGCCCCGGAACCCGCTGCATTCTTTCGCCTTCTCAGTCGGCCTCCTGATTGGATTTCACAGGACGAGCTTCAGAACCTGCAACAAGCCGCAGAGAAATTCTCCACCGCCATTAGTGACACAGCAGCCTTGGTGGAACGCGTTAAACAACTTCAGGAAGAATTGGCCGCCCTCGTGAGTGAACAGACCAATCGCACGCTTTTTGTGTTAACGATGGTAACTGTACTGGCTTTGCCGATCAACCTTGTGGCGGGTTTGTTCGGCATGAACGTTGGTGGTATCCCGCTGAATCAACAGCCGTACGGTTTCTTTTTGGTCCTGGGACCGCTTCTAATCCTGACGGGGTTCCTGGCGTACTGGACGTTGGGCAGACGGCGTTATTAGGAGGTTCTGGTTAACGAGCTGTAGCGGCGTTCTTCAAGCGTCGAATTCTCGGCGTTCGTAGACCGCCGCTACAGAAAGAAGCCCTCCACTCCTCACTGCAATCTTTGCAGTGAAGATATGCCGTAGTTTTCCTGAAGCGTCGGCGCTTCAGCGGCGACTTGCGATGCGTCGAGCTCGATCTGCTTGGGATCTTCTTCGGTCTCGATTTTGATGAAGCCTTCGACCGGTTGTTTCACGGCGTCGGCAAGGTCGTCCAGCGATTTGATCTCCTTACCATTGACCTTTTTTACCGTGAGGTACGCGAGATCGTCGTAGCCGATTGTGCTGTTGGCAGGGAGCACCTGGCTGAGAATCACGACTCGGCGATTTTTCTCCGGAAAAAGTTCGGATTGGAAATGGTCCATGTAGACCAGGCGTTGCGGCGCTTCGCGTTGCCAGTTCGGTCCCCATTCCTTCAGATACTGGCGGGATAATTCCTGAAAAATCAGGCCACCAAGAACGTAGTATCGCGGCGCCTGATCGAGCGAATACGGGGCACTGACGTAATCCTTCGCATCGCGATGTTCCAGAGTCATGTTCAGCTGCATTGGCTTCCCGTCACGCTGAATGTGGAAAGGAACGACATCGCCAGCGTAGGCGTGCGCTGTCAGCAGGTTGGTGAACTCAATCTTGCCATAAAGCGGATCCACGTAATTGCCGTTCTCATCAACGTCGTGATTCCCAACTGCGGTCACGATATCGCCCTCCTTCATTCCTGCTCTATTTGCAGGCGTACCCGTCTCCACATTAGTTATGTACACTCCGCGCTTGCCATTTTCGCTCGCGAACTCCCGCAGCGCGGGGTCGCGGGTGGGGAAAAATGAGAAGCCGGCCGATGGAAAACCGCGATAATTCTCACCTTCAGCTTCCTTTAAGAAGTGCGTGATGATCGGCGCCGGAATAGCATCCAGCAGCTGTGAGCGCGAATCGTAACGCAGCAACAACCCGGCGAGCTTGTTATTCTTAACCAGCGGCACCGTATAGCTGTTCTCCCGATACTGCATGGGAATGCTGACTCGATAAGTGAGGAATTGTCCGACATCGATTGGATACGGCATCATTTGCACCGTCGTCACCAGACCTTCGGTCGCCAGTAACGCGCCTGTCGGTTCCAGTTGCCAAGCCGAGAGCCGATCGCCTACGACTGTGTCCGACGTGATTTCGAGCGGGGTAATGCCGTCCAGGAAACTCTTTTCAGCCGGTTCGAGCAACGCCAGGTTCGCTTCGTAATCGATTACACGGACGTTCGCCGCAGTTTTTTCGCCGGACTCCGCGCGCTCGAGCTCCACATAATTTTGATTCGTAACTAAATCGGCAGTGACAAGGACGCGACCCTTCGGCAAAACCGCCCCCAGCGCGCGTTTTGAAAAAGGCGCTTTCTTTTGCCAGGGCCGAAAATAATCATATCCCTGTCCGGTTACGTTCACCCTAACGAGTGCGACTTGTTTCGGCTTGCTGGCCGTGGTCGGAATGGCCGGTTCTTTCTTTGCCAGCGCGCCGCTGACTGCGATAAGAACAACGCCTAAAGTAATGAAAGATTGTTTTCGCATGTTACTTTTTGTCCTCTGCGGCTGCGATACGCGATGCCGGCTTGTCCTCAAGATTCTGCTCCTTCAAAACGTTGTAACGCGTCTTGATGCGTTCGCGCGCGGCTTCCACTTTATTGCGGTCGAGCACCAGCGGAGGCCCGTCGCCAATCATTCGGATCACCAACCTATCCGGCGCCTGCGCGAAAGCTTCCGAAAGTTCGTTCAGTGTCCGAATTTTTTTACCGTTTACTTCATCCACAATCCCGCCCCGGTAAGGTGTCAGATAACTGTTGATCGGGTCCGGCAAAATATTGCTCAGCACAATGACATCAGGATGGACCAGATAAATTTGCTCCAGGACAAAATATTCGAAGAAATGCCGAAGGCGCAGGTCCGATGTGCGGTACGCTTCGAGCATGTCCAGGTTTAGCGGTTGAAATAAAAGTCCGCCGTAGAGCACATACCGCGGTCGCACATCGTAGCTGTGACCCTGAATTGAGTATGGCCATGGCTTAAACAACTTGATGCTGACGCTCATCGGCTGTTTGTCCCGGAGAATGTCCAGCTTCACCGAGTCCCCCTTGAACTTACGCTCCACGACTTCCTCGAATTGCGAGCGTTCGCCATCCAACTCGACATTCGAGTCGCTTGCGATGGGATGGCCCTCAATTGAAAGAAGCACGTCGCCGCTCTTCAGAATGCCATCTGACGGACCCGCCGCCACCACCGAACTTACAAGCACACCGCGGTCGTCATCGGTTAGCCCGAGAAATTTTCGTTGCGCAGGATTTTGCAGTTTGGCATAGGTGATCGCCAGATCGGGGTAGTCGTCGTAGTGCCCGTTGCTGATGTCTTTCAAAAACCGGTCGATCACGGGAGTCGGAATCATATAGGCGACACCCTGAGCGACATCGCCGCTATAACCTTGAAATGCGACGCCAACGACTTTGCCATCCTGCATCACGGGACCGCCACTATTGCCCGGATTGATCTGAGCGCTGATCTGGATTGCCAAGTGCTGGTCAACTGACGAATGCGTGTACAACTGAAAATCAACCCGCGAAACGATCCCGGTCGTGACGGACATACGTTCACCGCCAATTGGATAACCATAGGCCGACACGGTCGATTCGAGCGCTGGGATGCCGCCAAGTTTCAGGGGCACCATGTTTTTAAAAAAATCTTTCGCAGGCACGGTGACCAGCGCCAGATCGCAATCGTTAGCAATGAATTGAACTTGCGCGGGATATTTGTTCGGATCGCCGTCGCGCTCCACGGTGATATAGCGGCTGTTCGCGACGACGTGCGCATTCGTGATGATACGGTTGCCGCTGATGACAAACCCTGCGCCGACACCGCGCTGGAGCGAACCCGCATTCCACGGGGCCTTGTAATCGGGATCCACTGACGTAGCTGTGATTCGGACGAGACTTTTCTGGACTGGACCGTTTGGTTTTGGCGGGGCCATGGGCACCGGCACTGGAATCACCGCCTGGTTGGGGGGAGTCGATCGGGACATGCCCGGATGTTCGGCAGGGACGTGCGGTTCAATGGGAGGTGGCGCCGGTGTACCTTCCTGGGCAGGTACAAAAGGCGCGAACAGCAAAGCAGCGTAACCGATGATCAAAATGCGTTTCATGGACGGAAAGGCTCGTACGTTAAGCGGCCTTAAAGAAAATCAAGATGGAGGATTTCAAATTGCAACTGTCTTTCGGCCACATACTGACACGGCACAGCCGTCAGGCGTTCAAATCCACTAAGAACTAGAGCGAACCTATGTTTGCCGAAATAGTTCGTTCAACTCGGCAGAACCCGCATTATCGGCCAATAGACTGAACGTACCTTTTATTTTGATGTCTTTTGCTGCCCGGATGAAAATGCCCCACGCTGCCAGCGCGAGACCCGAACCCACAGAGACGCGCCGCACACCTACGTCTGCAAGTTGGGACAATGTAAGCTGATGATTGAATCCAGACACCAGGACATTGACCGGTTTCGGCGCAACGGTCTTTACGATTTGCGCGATTTCTTCCGGATCGGTGACCCCTGGCGCATAAAGACAGTCGGCGCCTGCTTCAGCGTACGCGGTGAGTCGATCGAGTACGGTGCGCAGCGGATCTCGGTGAGCGACCAACCACGCTTCGCAACGGCCGGTTAATACCACCCCACTTTTTGAGTCGTCGATCGCCGAGCGCGCCGCTCGAATTCGTTCGATCGCGAGCTTCTGCTCATAGAGCGGATCATCGCTGCGCCCTGTGCTGTCCTCGATGGATAAACCAGCAACGCCGGTCTCGACACAGAGGCGCACGTTCGTCGCGACATTTTCGGGCTCATCTGCGTAGCCGGCGTGGAAATCTGCGTTTACCGGTACTGCTGTTGCGTTCACAATCTCGCGGATGTGCGCGAGCATGTCGTCGCGGGGAACGCCGCCATCAGGTTTACCGCGTGAAAAAGCGAATCCTGCCGAAGTGGTGGCGAGCGCTCTGAACCCCAGGCGCTGGAGATAAATCGCGGTGCCGATGTCCCAGGGATTCGGAAGTACGAAGCAGCCTGACTTGTGCAGCGCGCGAAATTCCGCGGCGAGAAATGCCTGAGTTGATTTCATCTAGATAACGTACGCTAATCGAGCGCAAGCACGAGCATCACGGATGTAAACTCAGGCATCCGCCTGCTGAACCGCGAGCAAGGATGCTCGCATACTCGACAGCCAAGATGGCTGTGTTACGGCTGAGATTTCCAGATTTTCCGCAGTGGACCGTCAGCGCCGTAGACCGGATCGTAATCGGGAATTGGCAGAGCTGCGATAGTGTGATCGGATTGTGGCCGTTCCCCAGGCAAACCGCGAAGCAGATCCCATTCGCGTCCGTCCGGGTAAGCTCCAACCACGCTAAAATCCGGACTCGCGGCGATGTTGTGATGGGCGACCCCCGCCGGAATGAGAATCACGTCACCGGACCGGACTTCGACGGTCTGACCGTGCTCTCCGCCGAGTCGCAGTTTTGCACTGCCATCGGTACACCCCGAGCACTTCGTGCGAAGTGCTGTGGTAATGAGCAAAGGAATAGACGCCGTTTCGCCAGGAGTTTCGCCAGTCGTTCTGAGCGAACGCGCGATCGAAAACCGAAGCGCGATCCTGCGCATCGACTGTGATCGCCGCCCGATACAATAGCACAGGCAGAACGCTGCCCGGATAAACCCCGTCGTCCTGAAAGTGTAACTGCTCCGGCTGCACCACCTCTTGCTTCTCAGCCATCGGGAAAACACTCATAAATTCCACGGCAATATCGCGTCAACTGAGAACAGCGGTCGTATTTAATTAAATCTCTCACAGACAATTGCGTGTTGTGTCTCCGAGTGTCACTCATATTGCCACGGTCGCCAATTAATTCTATATGCAGCAGCCCCAAGAGGTATCGCAGTTGATAGAACATCTTTTTCGCCATGAGTCGGCAAAAATGGTGGCGACCCTGACACGGATTTTCGGCATCGAGCATTTGAACCTGGCCGAGGATGTGGTCCAAGAGACACTGGGGCGCGCATTGCAGACATGGCCATATCGCGGCATTCCCGAGAATCCTTCCGCATGGATCATGCGCGCGTCGCGCAATCTGGCACTCGACGTGATTCGGCGAGAAAAAGTTTTTCGCGGAAAGGAAGCGGAAATCGCACGCCTGATCGAAGCCAGCGGATCTTCCGCGCTCCAACCGCCAGATTCTTCAGAAGACGAAATCGCAGACGACCGGCTACGGATGATGTTTGTGTGCTGTCATCCGGTGATTCCTCCCGAGGCCCAGGTTGCCCTGGCGTTAAAGACGCTGTGCGGTTTCAGCGTCGCTGAGATTAGCCGGGCTTTCTTGACGACTGAAGCGGCGATTGCCAAACGAGTGACACGCGCAAAACAAAAAATTCAGGAGGCGCAGGTCCCGTTTGAAATTCCTGTCGGCGATGAGTTGACGCGGCGGCTCGAGTACGTGCTGCAGTCGCTCTACCTCCTGTTTAACGAGGGTTACAAGGCATCCGGTGGCGACAAGCTCGTTCGGGAAGAACTTTGTTACGAAGCGATTCGTCTTACGGAATTACTGGCACAACATCGTGCAGGAAATCAGCCAAAGACGTACGCTCTGCTGGCGTTGATGCTGCTCAATGCTGGCCGCATCGCGGCGCGTGAAGATGACGAAGGCAACCTGCTGCGACTCGAAGAACAGGACCGCACGCGCTGGGATCAGGCGATGATTGCGCGTGGCATGTCGCGCCTGAACGAATCGGCTGCGGGTGGCGAGATCAGCGAATATCATCTTCAAGCGGGGATCGCCGCGTGTCATGCGACTGCAGTCGATTATCAATCGACTGATTGGGCGAGGATTCTGGCGTTCTACGATCGATTGATGGAATTCGATGGTTCGCCTGTGGTTGCGCTCAATCGCGCCGTGGCAGTTGCAAATGTTCACGGGCCAGACGCGGGATTGAAAGCGCTGCGCGTCATAAGAAATCGCGAGAAATTAGAATCGTATTATTTGTTCTATTCTGTAATCGGGGAACTTGAGATGCGATTGAACAATCGTGAGGCGGCTGCCGAACAATTCCGCAGGGCATTTGAACTCGCGGAAACGAAATCCGAGCGCGAGTTCCTTTTGAAACGACTACACCGCTGCGCTGACGGCGCGGCAGTTAATTAGAAAAGCTTGTCCCAAATCGCATCGCCGGTTCGTCGTATCTGTGACGAACGCAAGAACCACAACAACAGAAAGGCAAAACATGAGCAAGTCAGAGAAAAAACAGCGTGCGAGCATCACCTGGTTTGAAATCCCAGCCGACAATCCGGAACGCGCCAGGGCGTTTTACGGCAATCTGTTTGGCTGGAAAATCACTCCATTTCCCGGCACCGGGGATTACTGGCACATTGATACGGGCGGCGCAGACGATAGTCCGGATGGCGCGTTAAAGAGGCGTCAAAATCCGCAAGAGCCGGTCGTCAATTATGTCAGCGTGAATTCCGTGGATGAGTTCGCTGATAAAGCCCTGAAACTCGGCGGTAAAATCTGCATGGCCAAAACGGCCGTGCCGCAGATGGGTTATTTCGCCGTGTGCCAGGATACCGAGGGTAACGCCTTTGGAATTTGGGAAACCGATCCGGCAGCAGCCTGAAAAAATATTTGTCCCAATCTGGGTCGCTCTTTCGTCGTAGTTCTGAAAATAGAAACTCAACAACCGACTAAACTAATATGAACACACAAAATCAAAATGGATACATGCTCCTGTACCGCACCGATGAATGGTACAACAGGCTTTCACAGGAAGAGCTCCAGAAACTCATCAGCCAAAACAAAGCCTGGTTCGAAAGATTGACTGCACAGGGCAAAGCCAAACCTGGTCGCGCGCTGGAGCGCACAGGCGTGACCGTTTCCGGCAAAAACGGACGGTTCATTATGGACGGACCTTTCGCTGAATCAAAAGAGGCTATCGGCGGATATCTGATGTTGGATGTCGAAACGATCGAAGAAGCAATAGCCATTGCCCAGAGCAGTCCGGGACTTGTCTATGGCGGTTCAATCGAAGTGCGGCCGCTGGCTGAGGAATGTCCTCTCGACATCCGCGCGCGTGAATTGGCTCGAGAAGAACAATTGGTAAACGCTTAAACTCAACAACAGTTAACTCTCAACAACCAACTACAAAATATGAACACACAAAATCAGAATGGATACATGCTGCTGTTTCGCGGGAACGATTGGACCAAGACCCTCTCGCCCGAGGAAAAACAAAAAGTAACAGATCAATGGATGGCTTGGTTCCATCGGCTAACAAACGACGGCAAGGCCATCGCCGGCAATCCGCTGGAGCGCGAAAGCAAAATAGTTTCCGGCAAAAATCGCGTCGTCTCCGACGGCCCATTTGCGGAATCGAAGGAAGCGGTGGGTGGCTACTTTCTGCTCGACGTCGCCACCTTCGACGATGCGGTGGCTATCGCACGGGAATGTCCGGGATTGCCATACGGTGTGCAGGTGGAAGTGAGACCGGTGGCGGGAGAATGTCCACTCGCAAGCGAACTCAAACATGAGGCGCAGTTCGCGAGCGCATAACGCGGTCCAGCCGAAGAATCTCTAGCACCAAAGAAATGAATCGTGTCACACACTTTGAGATTTACACCGATAATCCGCGAGCGGTGCAGCCGTTTTACCAAGACGTCTTCGGCTGGAAGTTCAACAAATTCGAAGGCGGCCCGATCGAGTATTGGCTGGTTACAACAGCCGACGAGAAAGAGCCGGGAATCAACGGCGGCATGACTCGCCCGCGAGAAGGTCAAAATCCGGGTACATTGAACACGGTTGCAGTCGAGTCACTCGACGAAACCATGGGAGAGATCGAGCGGCGCGGCGGAAAAATTTGCGTGCCGAAGATGGCCCTTCCGAACGTCGGCTGGCTCGCTTACGCGGCAGATCCTGCCGGCAACGTCTTTGGAATTATTGAGCCGGACACGAACGCCAAATAACCAAAACGAAAAATTATGACAGCAAACATCATTCGACTTCATCGCGTGCTTCGAACCACGCCGGAAAAAATATACAAGGCTTTCCTCGATCCCGACGCGATGGCCAAATGGCTTCCGCCGAACGGATTCACTGCCAAGGTGCATAAGATGGATGCCAAAGTGGGCGGTAGTTACAAAATGTCGTTCACGAATTTCACGACGGGCAAAAGTCATTCCTTTGGCGGGAGGTACGTTGAATTGACTGCGCACGAATACATTCGCTACACCGACAAATTCGATGACCCGAATCTGCCCGGCGAAATGCAGACGACGATTACGTTGACGAAGGTTTCCTGCGGAACTGACTTGAACATCGTGCAGGAAGGCGTGCCCGCGATTATTCCCGCTGAAGCGTGCTATCTCGGCTGGCAGGAATCACTGGCTCAGCTGGCGAAACTGGTCGAGCCCGAGATTCCAGATTGATGACAACAATCCCAAGAGTGAAAATTCCATTTTCTGGCGGATGCGCGTGTGGCGCGATTCGCTACGAATGCAGCGCCGAGCCGGTCATGATGTTCAAGTGCCATTGTCGCAATTGCCAACAAATGACGGGAAGTGGATTTGCTCCCGCACTGTTGATTCCGGCAGAGGCGTTTCGAGTTACGAGCGGTCAAATGCGTTACCATTTCACAGCCAGCGCCGCTGGCGGCCAACACAAACGTGGCTTCTGCGCAAATTGTGGCTCTCTACTGACCGGAGGCGAGAACACTGAGCGCCCTACTGACGTGGTAGGCGTTACCGCTGGGAGTCTTGATGATCCAAGCTGGTTTCAACCGCACATGGACATCTTCGTTTCAGACGCGCAACCGTGGGACCAAATGGACCCGGCGATACCGAGGTTCGAGCAGTATCGGCCCTTAACGAATGAATAGAGACTCTACGGTGGTGCCACTCATCACCACTCGATGACGGTGCTGGCCCAGGTGAGGCCGCCGCCGAACACGACCATCAGAACGTAATCGCCGCGTTTGATTCGACCGGTGCGGTTCGCTTCATCGAGAGCAATCGCTACAGCCGCAGCAGACGTATTGCCGTATCGATCGAGGTTCACGAACATTTTGTCGCGCGAAATGCCGAGTCGATCGGCGATCGCTTCCATGATTCGCAAGTTTGCCTGATGCGGGATGACGCAGGCAATGTCTTCGATGGAAAGCCCCGCCAGATCGAGTGCTTTTTTGGCCGCGTTCAACATGGCGATAACAGCCTGTTTGTACACTTCCTTGCCGGTCATGTGGATGGTGACCAGGTTCATGTCCGCGTTTTCACGCGTGATCGGGCAACGCGATCCGCCGCCCGGCATGAACAAGATGTCGGTGTACTTTCCGTCGCTTCCGATGTAGGTGCTGATTATGCCATGCGCACTGCCCCGGTGACGCAAAACAGCCGCGCCAGCTCCGTCGCCAAACAGCACGCACGTGTTGCGATCGGTCCAGTTAGTGATTGAGGTCAATTTGTCAGCGCCGATCACCAGAACGGTGTTGTATGTGTGCGACGTGATGAATTGCTGCGCGATTTCCAATCCGAAAATAAAACCCGCACACGCTGCGGCAATGTCGAGACAGGCAGCATTCGTCGCTCCGATCTTTTTCTGAACGAAACAGGCTGTGGCCGGGAAAAGCATGTCGGGCGTGGCCGTTGCCACAAGAATAAGATCGATTTCCTTAGGCGAAATCTTCGCCTGCTCAATGGCGTTCAGCGCTGCTTTCGCCGCCATGTCGCTCGTGTTTTCGTCTTTTGCGGCGACGCGCCGTTCCTTGATGCCGGTCCGAGTGGTGATCCACTCGTCGCTGGTGTCGACCATGCGCGAGAGATCCTCGTTAGTGAGAACCTTTTCCGGCACGTAACTTCCCGTGCCGACGATTGAAACTGTCCGCAGCGTCTTATGAGAGCGCGGGTTCGAGCGGGGCTGTCGTTTCATGATACCGGCGAATCTCCTCGACGATATGCGGGTTCACTTGCTGTTCAATGGACTCCCCCGCGACGCGGAGTGCGTTCTTCACCGCCAGTGGCGTGCTTGCGCCGTGCGCAATAATACAAATGCCGTTTACCCCGAGAAGAGGACTGCCGCCATACTCTTCATAATTCGTCTTGTCCTTAATGGTTCCAATGGCATTTCTCGCGAGGAATGCGCCGACTTTTCGCATCCGTGTGCGCATGAGCTCGTGCTTGAGCCATTGAAACATCGCCACCGCGATCGATTCGCACGTTTTCAAGATAACGTTGCCAACGAATCCGTCACACACCACAACTTCGACCGGATCTTCAAAGAGATGACGGCCTTCTATGTTGCCGACGAAGTTCAGCGAACTTGGTCGTAGCATCTTGAATACTTCTTTGGTCAGCTCGGTGCCCTTGACATCCTCGTCGCCGAGCGAGACCAAGCCAACAGTCGGATTCTTGTAATGCAAAACATGCCGTGAATAAACCGACCCCATGAACGCGTATTGAAGAAGATGTTCCGGCCGCGCATCGATATTCGCGCCAGCGTCGATCAAAACAAAGACATTCGTTTCAGTCGGAAGAACCGCGGCGATACCGGGCCGATCGATCCCTGGTAATGTACGAAGCTTGATGGTGCTTGCGGCAACAGCTGCCCCTGTGTGTCCGGCGCTCACTACTGCGTCCGCATCACCGCGCTTTATCAGATCGACAGCGCGGCTGATTGAAGAATCTTTTTTTCGCCGAACGGCGGTCCAGGCGCGATCGCTCATGTCCACGACCTGAGTAGAATGCACGATGTCGATCCGCGAATCGTTGCACTGATGTTTGCGCAATTCGCTTTCAATCCTGGCCGAGTCTCCGACCAGATAGAGCTTTTTGATCTGTTTGTAATCGCGCAGCGCCATAACGGCGCCGGCAACGAGGTTAGGCGGGCCAAAATCACCGCCCATCGCGTCGAGGGCGATCTTCATCGGTGCGAAACTTTGCGAGGTAAACCGATTGATTGCAAAGCGAAATTTGTAGCCCCTTCGCTGTGCGAAGCGTGGCTGGAACTTACGTCGTCCACAGGGCGACGGCTACCGTTTACTTGCCTTCCAACGTCAATACCTGACGGCCGCGGTAATAGCCGCACGATGGACAGGCGATGTGCGATGGCAAGCTGCTTCCGCACTGGGGGCATTTGTTGAGCTGCGATGCGTGCCAGCGGTTTGCCGCTTTTCGCGTGCGCAATCGCATCTTTGATGTTTTGCGTTTTGGAACTCCCATGGCAGGCGCTTATAAAAGCATATTTGGGTCAGAAAACAACTTTCCGTCATTCCGAGCGAAGCCGAGGAATCCCGCGACGTTACCATGAAGTGTATTCGCGGGATCCTTCGACTCCGCTTCGCTCCGCTCAGGATGACAGTGTTCCACGGCTCAACCCTTGAGCTTCAGTTTATCCAGCGCGCTCCAATCCGGTTTCCGCTTCGCAACCAGTTCTTCAGTTCTCAGCTGTTTGGCTTTACAAACCCGATCACCGTCTCTGTCGCAGTGCGGATGTGCCGGCAAGTTCAGCAACAGGTCTTCGCGCATGAACGGCGTCAGATCGACCGTCTCCGGCCCGTGCAATTCCGTGTGCACGGCGAACGCGGGCACTCGAATTTCGTGCACAAACTTTTCCAGACACGATACGCAACGCAGTTCCACCGGTTGGGACAACGAGCCGTTTGCCCACAGTGCGCCATCAGCAACGCCCAGGTCGATGTCGTAATGCAGAGGGCCAGCGCACTGAATGTCTTCCGATGCCAACTCCTGGATTGGACAATCGTCTTCCCCGCTCAGATGCAGACCCTGGGACGGGATTTGTTTCAGGTGTACTTTCATGAGCTAACCCTCCGAATTTCATTGGCTAAATTTCCCACTCAGCGCTTTGACCACACAACCCGGAACAAAGGTTGAAACGTTCCCGCCGAGCCTGGCGATTTCCTTTACGATGCGCGAGCTGAGATAAGTATATTCCTCCTTCGGCATTAGGAATATCGTTTCTACCGCGGCATTCAGATTTCGATTCATTAACGCCATCTGAAATTCAAATTCAAAATCGGACACTGCGCGTAAACCTCGAATCACTGCTCCCGCATTTTGAGCACGGGCGAATTCGACCAGTAACCCGCTAAACTCTGCGATCCGGACGTTCTCGATTTGGCCGGCGGTCTCTCGCAGCAAATCCAGGCGTTGTTCGAGCGAGAAAAGCGGTTGCTTTTCGTCATTGTGCGCGACTGCCACGACGACCTCGTCAAATAATTTTCGCGCGCGTTCGATCACATCCAAATGGCCATTGGTCACGGGATCAAAGCTGCCGGGGTAAATCGCGCGTCGCATCCGCGAAAATCGCAGAGGAACGGTGAAATGAAAAGCCGAATGACTTTAATGTGACGAAGCCATCCTTTTGTTCGCGGCGGTTGCTTAAGGCTGATGACACATCACATTGCGACTAACTTCAATGCGCGATTCCTCGCCTTATAAGACCATTGCTGTGGCGACGACGTTTTCGCCTCGCTTCAAGCACGTTCTTGCTGAAGCGAAACGGATCCGCGACCGCTTCGGCGCCGAACTTCATCTGATCTACGTAGGCACACGCAATCAGGAAACGCCAAGGAAATTTAGTGAAGTGCTCGCGGAACTGGAGCTCCCAGTTGATTCGCCGATCCATTATGAACAGGGCGATCCCGCCGAAGCTATCCTGGCAGCACTTGCGAGGGAAGATATCGATGTGCTCGTGGCCGGTGCGCTGGAGAAGGAGGTCGTGTTACATCCGTTTCTGGGCAACGTAGCACGTCGCCTGGTGCGGGAGGCGAACTGTTCAGTGATGCTATTCACACACCCGGAAAAAAAGCCGAAACCGCTGCGGCGCATCGTGTTCGTTGCCGACCATTCACAGCAGGGATTGGTGGCTTTGAAAACGACGCTGATGCTTGCTGACGCAGAAGGGTGCGAGCGACTTTACGTAATTGGAATCATCACTGCGTTTGATGATGCGAGGGCTTCGATCGCCGGTGACGCCACCGGAAGTGTTATGCGTGAGGCGAACGATCGTGAAGAAGATCCGCTTGAAGAGTTCGTTTTATCAGCTGGCGCGACTGAAGTTCCAATTGAGACGCGCGTCATCAGAGGGCGCTACTGGTCTCGCTGCGTCTGATTTTGTGCGGTCGGTAGAGGCTGATTTGCTTGTGGTGCCGCTGCCGAAGAGTCGCGAAACAGTTCAGCGATTGCCGGGCAATATTGCCTGGGTTAGCGACGTCATTCCGTGTAATCTCTGGATCGTGCGCTGAGCAGAAGCTCCAACATCTAAGCTCCAGAGAAATCCCTGGTTAGTGACCCATGCCATCATGTTGTCATGTTGAGCGGAGCGAAACATCTCTGATTATCCCTTTGTGAGACAAGCGATTAAACAAGAGATCATTCGCTTCGCTCAGGATGACAGTTCGCCCTCTGGATGTTTGGGCTTGGATTTTGGAATTTCGTTTGAATGAGTGACGCCCCGGAATTTCAACTGTACGGTTTGCCGCATCTGACGGTGATTGTTATCACGATCGTACTGCCGTTTGCACTTGCGGCACTGGTACGGCGCACAAAATCGCAGCGGATCGAGCGGGTGATCGTCGTTGCATTGTCAGCGGTGCTGATCTTGAACTACCTGGCTTACCTGCTTTTCATTCGCAGCCGAGGGCTAGTGGATTGGCGGCACATGTTGCCGATGCAAATGTGCGACTGGGGCATGGTCGTCGTGATCGTGGCCATGTGGACAGGACACCAGCGCTGGTTCGAGGTCGCATATTTCTGGGGGATTGGCGGCACGCTGCAAGCCGTTCTTACGCCGAACTTGCCTTATGGTTTCCCGGACTGGCGGTTCATCAGTTTTTTCACCTCACACTGCGGCATTATCGTCGGTGTGATTTTCCTGATGCTGACGCGCGGTTATCGCCCATACCCGCGTTCCATTGTACGTGTATGGTTCTGGTCGGAGTTCTATTTCGCGGTCACGCTCACCGTTGATAAGCTCACCGCTTTTAATTATGGATTTCTCCTGCATAAACCTGAGGCATTTTCGATTCTGAGTTTTCTCTCCGATTACTGGCCGCTGTATGTCTTGCAAATGCACGGAGTGGCATTGCTATTTTTTCTCGTGTTGTATGCCCCGTTTGCGGTTTTTGATATCACGAAGAGAGGATTAGTTACGAAAGCAGGAAAGCAGGAGGTAAACGCGTAATTTCCTCTTCCTGTTTTCCTGCTTTCCTGATTCGTTTTCTGGTGTGTGAAAATTAAGTCGCTCAAAATTCGCAACGTCACCCTAGGGGGCAAACGCCCCGCGTTCATTCTCGGTCCGTGCGTGATTGAGTCGGAGAAATTTGTCTGGCGCATGGCGCGGAAGATTTCCGAGACGTGCGCGTCTGAAAATGTTGATTTGATTTTTAAAGCTTCTTACGACAAGGCGAACCGTACTTCTGTCCGGTCGTTCCGCGGAATCGGTGTGCGCGAGGGGTGCGATATTCTCTCGGAGATTGGGCGCGCGCTGAAGATTCCGGTCACCACCGATGTCCATTCCAAGGCTGAAGCTGAGATTGCCGGGGAGAAGATCGACATGTTGCAGATCCCGGCGTTCCTCTGCCGGCAAACGGATCTGTTGCGTGCCGCTGCGGAAACGGGTCGAGCGATTAACGTAAAAAAAGGGCAGTTCCTCGCGCCGTGGGATGTGCAAAACATCGCCGAGAAATTGATCGCTTTTGGCAACCCGCAATTCTGTTTCACCGAACGCGGTACCAGCTTTGGCTATAACAACCTCGTTGCCGACATGCGCTCACTCTACTGGATGCGTGATGCAGGTTATCGCGTCATTTTCGATGCGACACATTCCGTGCAACGGCCGGGCGGCGCGGGAGATTCGACTTCCGGCGACGGCAAATTAGCTCCGGTATTAGCCAGGGCTGCAATGGCTGCGGGGTGTGATGGAATCTTCATGGAGGTACATGAAAATCCGGCTCGGGCCTTGTCCGATGGGCCAAATCAGGTCCGGCTAAACGATTTGCCGAAGCATCTGCGCATGTTAAAGGCTATTCATGCTGTGGTTTCAGGTAGGGACGATTGACCTCGATCGTCCGGGCACGAAGCTCAAGTCAAAGCAACGGATCGTTCGGGTGAGCCGACGCTGGACATTCATCTGTTTATTGTCTGCCGTATTATTAATTCTCACAGGTTTACCTCATGCATTGGCTCAATCAAAAGGTCGCAAAGGAAAGCCTCGGGCGAAGAGCGGCTCAAGTTCATCTGCCGGCGAGCAAAGCCTGACTAATATTCCGCTGCCGATCGGGCACGAAGCCAAGGGGCTCGTCTTGCCGGATTTCGATGGCGACGGGCATCTGCGGGGAAAATTCGAAGCGGGAACCGCACATCGGATGGACGAGGAACACGTCGGGTTTGAACAACTCAAGATTACGACCTACACGCCCGAGGACCAGCAGGACCTGAGAATCGACATGAGCACGTCCGTACTCGATCTGAAGACCCGGATTTTGAGCTCCAAAACACGCACCACGATCCAGCGGGCGGACTTCAACATCGCTGGCGATTCAGTGGAGTTCGATACCAACAGCAAAACCGGGCGACTGATCGGGAATGTAAAAATGGTGATCACCGACAAGTCTCACCTAACAGCGAAACCCGACACCAAGCGATGAAGGATTTGACGGCGTGGGTTCTGATTGTCGCCTGTGTCAGCGGGGCACACTTGCACGCGCAGACTGTTGCTTCGACGCCTAAATCAGTCGCAGCCGCGCCCAAAGCAGTCGCCGCTCCGAAAGCAGTTGCAGTTGCGCCAGTGAAAAAGCCAAAGAAACAACCAGATCAGAAAGAGAACAAATCACCTGCGAACTCTCTATTCGGCCAGAGCGCCATGGGCTTGAACACCGACGAACCGACGACGACGGAAATCTATTCAGACGAAGCGTTCTTTGATTCGACCAAGAACATGGGCACATTTACCGGCCGAGTGAAGGTGACCGATCCGCGTTTCAATCTTCAATCTGATAAATTGACCGTGTTCATCACGAAAGGAGAAAACCAGGGCTTGGAGAAGGCGATCGCCGAAGGAAATGTAGGTTTGGTGCGCGAACGGCCCGATCCGAGTGGTGGTCCCCCAACGCGTGCAGTTGGGCGCGCGGACCAGGCGACTTACACGGCCGCGACCGGCGACGTCGAATTGCGAGGAACGCCCCGGGTCCAGGAAGGACCGAACATGCACGTGGCAACGAGTCCTGATACGGTCATGATCATTAACCAGAATAGCCAACTGCGTACTCACGGCCCAAGCCGGACAGAAATTCGTCAGGAACCGAACGACGATAAAGCGAAGGAAAAGAAACGCGAAGCAAAGAAGGCCGCAGCTCAAGCAGCGCCGTCTCAGTCCGTCCCGGCAGCACCGCTGCCGACACCATGATCAGCCAAACTGCGCCCGTTTCCGTTCCGAAGCGATCTTCCTCGGTTGCGCCGAAGGTGGAGACTGTTCTTTCCACGGACCAACTCGTGAAGATCTACGGCGGCCGGGCAGTGGTGGACGGGGTGAACATGCACGTGCATGCGAATGAGATCGTTGGACTTCTTGGGCCGAATGGAGCTGGCAAGACCACCAGTTTTTACATGATCGTTGGTTTGGTCAGGCCAAACAGTGGTCGCGTAATTTTCCGCGACACCGATGTGACGGACTACCCGATGTACAAGCGCGCCCGGCTTGGCATGGGTTATCTGCCGCAGGAAGAATCGATCTTTCGCAAAATGACGGTCGAACAAAATATCATGGCCATTTTGGAGACGCTTTCACTGAGCAAAGCTGAGCGACGGAATCGTTGCGATCAGTTGCTGCACCAGTTTGGTATCGAGCGAATTGCAAAAAATACGGCTCTGACGTTAAGCGGCGGCGAGAAACGCCGTTTGACCATCGCGCGTTCGCTGGTCACAGAGCCGAAGTTGTTGATGCTCGACGAGCCGTTTAGCGGCGTGGATCCCATTGCCGTTTATGACGTGCAACAAATCATCGTTAACCTGCGCAAATCAGGGTTGGCCATCATGATCACCGATCATAACGTGCGCGAGACTCTCTCCATCGTGGACCGTGCGTATCTGATTTTCGATGGACGCGTGGAGAGCGAAGGGACCAAGGATTTCCTCATCAATGATCCCATCAGTCGGCAGCTCTATTTGGGCGAACGCTTCAAAATGTAACGGCAGCGCAGCGCCCCTCAGCCCGCGCAAAGTCGAGGAACCCGCAGAAGTAGTCTCGGTTATGAACGCGCTGTCTCGACGTCGCTCGACATGACAATGGCTTGCGCTAAGATGAGCTGGGCAATGGAGTTTGCCCTCTCCCCTGGGTGCGGGAGAAAACCGCGTGAGCTGATGACTCCTTCCAAGCACGAAGGAGTTTTTTTATGCTCAGTTATATTTTGGTGATGCTAGGCGGCGCAGTTGGGACTGGAGCGCGATTCTGGATGTCAGGATTCATTGCTGAACGCGGCGGTGAGTTCTTCCCTCTCGGCACGCTTGTCGTGAACGTTAGCGGTTCGTTCGTCATCGGGTTTTTCGCAGCGTTTACGGATCCGGAAGGGCCGGTTCTTGTGTCGCCGAGATTCCGGCAATTTTTCACGATCGGTTTGTGCGGCGGATACACAACGTTTTCATCGTTCAGCTTGCAAACATTCGATTTTGCTCGTGATGGAGATTGGTTGAAGGCGCTGCTGAACGTGGTGCTGTCGTTCGGTTGTTGTCTCGCGGCAGTGTGGCTCGGGCGCATTCTGGCTCACATGCTTCTGCCAAAATAGGAACACATATGCAAATTCCTCAAGATGCGGTGCTGCTGCGGATTTTTATCGGCGAAAGCGATCGTCATCGCCATCAGCCGTTGTACGAAGCGATTGTTTTGAAAGCGCGCGAGATGCAGATGGCCGGCGCAACGGTATTGCGCGGCCCGATGGGATTTGGAAAGTCAAGCCATCTGCACACGGCAAAAATTCTCCGCTTGTCGATGGATCTGCCAATCGTCATCGAGATCGTGGACTCCGAAGAGAAAGTGAACGCATTCCTGCCTGTGCTTGATGAAATCATGGGCGGCGGTTTGGTGACGCTCGAAAGAGCCAAGGTGATTCGCTACCAGCACCAGGAAAAAAGGTAACTAATCCACCCGCAATCTCGCGCGCTCGGATTGTCGCTACTGCAAACGGCGGCGACAACACGCGATGCAGATTGGAAATTGCGGGTATTCAAGCTAGAGGTTACGTCTGATGGCGGAAGAACTCGCGGCGCAAACGATTACATCCTCAAGCGATCAGCAGAAGAGCGTTCCAACTGTCACCGTCGAGAGCTTCTACAATTCACACGCCGAAAAACTGCAGATGAAGCTCGAGGGCCCGCGCGTCGGGTTTCATCGAAAAATTCGAGAGCCGACCATCAACAGGCCTGGACTCGCGCTGTCGGGATTCGACACTTATTTCGCCGAGAAACGTGTACAGGTGCTCGGGGCTGCAGAACAATCTTATCTCAAAAGTTTGCCTGCCAAAATGCGCATCGAACGATTTAGGAGCTTATGCGGACACAAAATTCCGTGTCTTATAATGTCACGCGGGTTTCATCTCGCGCCAGAGTTGCTGAGTGTCACCGGCGAGGCAAAAATCGCGGTGTTCCGAACTCCGATGATTACAATGAAGTTTATCAACGCCGCAACGATCGCTCTTGAGACGGATTTCTCGCCAACCGTGACGGAATTCGGAAGCATGGTGGATATTTTGGGGATTGGCGTGTTGATCAGGGGCGTAAGCGGCATCGGAAAGAGCGAATGTGTGCTGGGATTAATTGAGCGCGGTTACAGTCTTGTGGCTGACGACGTGACGCGCATCACGATGCTGGAGGGACGTGAACTCATGGCCACAGCGCCCGAAATGACTCGGAATCACATGGAGGTGCGCGGGATCGGTATCATCGATGTGGCAAAGGTTTTCGGCATCGGAAGCATTCGAGTGGAAAAACGCCTCGACCTCGTTGTCACGTTAAAGGAGTGGGCGGACATGGAAGAGGTTGACCGAATCGGACTCGACCGGGAATTTTACGAGATCCTTGGACTCAAAGTACCGCACGTCACTATTCCGGTGCGACCCGGGCGCGACATGGCGCGATTGATCGAAGTCGCCGCTATGGATGAAAAATTGAAAGGCTTGGGACAGAACGCGGCCGTTGATTTCAATACAAGATTGCTTCGGTTGATGGAGCAGCAGAGGGCGACGTAATGGGATTGTTGTATCGAAAAGGCAGTCGCTCTGCGGCGGCGCAGAAAATCGAAAAGGAGCTGACAATCGTGAACCGGCTTGGACTGCATGCGCGACCGGCTGCAATGTTTGTGCGGATTGCCAGCCGGCATCGTGCAGAAATCTGGGTGTCTAAGGAGGGCGAAGAAGTAAATGGCAAAAGCATTATGGGTCTGATGATGCTTGCTGCCGGGCAGGGCTCAAAGCTGCGTATCCGGTGCGATGGAGCAGACGCTGATAAGGCGATGGAGGAGCTGGAGGAATTGGTTAAAGCGGGATTTAACGAAGACTGATTGCCCCGTCGCGGCGATGTCACACAACTGATACGGCGAAGGACTTTCGTGAGTTTGACATTGGCCTTACTCTCGGAAGCGAATGAGCGAAAACCCGGAAATCCGTTTTGAAGGAATTGGCGTTTCGCCCGGAATCGCCTTCGGGAGTGTTCATGTCGTCCGCGAAGAGACGGATGAGGTGGTGCGTTACCAAATTGCGCCATCGCAAGTCACCGATGAAATCGGGCGGTTCGAGGCCGGGCTCATCCAAACGCGCATGCAGATCCTTGAGATGCAGCAGCGGATTGCCGAATCCATTGGCGCGAAAGACGCGGCTATTTTCGATGCGCATCTGCTAGTGGTCGAGGACCGCACGCTGATTGATGAAGTTCTGCGAAAACTCAAGACCGATCTTTGCAACGTGGAGTGGGCGTTCCAGGAAGTCGCCACGCGCTACGCCGAGACATTAAGCAAAATCGATGATCCGTATCTCCGCGAACGCGCACTCGACATTCAGGATGTTACCAAGCGAGTAATTCGCAATCTGCAGGGCAAAGCTCCCAAGACATTCCTTTCCCTCAGCCAGCCGCACATTTTGATCGCGCATAATCTTACTCCTTCAGACACGGCAAGCATGAGCCGCGATTACGTGCTCGGCGTCGCCACCGACATTGGCAGCCGCACTTCACATGCCGCGATCCTGGCGCGTTCTCTCAATATTCCGGCCGTCTTAGGCTTGCACGATATCACTGCCAAGCTCGAAACCGGCCAGCACGTTCTTGTTGATGGCAGCGACGGCTGCCTGATCGTCCGTCCGACGCCCGAAACGCTGGAGTGCTACAAGCAAATTGAATCGCGGAGGGCCAAAGTAACGGCGCAATTGAAACAGTTGCGTGAGACGACCTCCATCACCCGCGATGGACGTCACATTGTTCTCTCGGCAAACATCGAACTTCCGGAAGACGTCAATGCGGTTGGAGCGAACGGTGCCGAAGGCATCGGACTTTATCGCACCGAATTTCTTTATTTGAACCGCGAAACTCTGCCAAGTGAGGACGAGCAATACGAAACCTACCGAAACGTCGCCGAGCGTGTACATCCGAATCCGCTAATCATTCGAACTTTTGATCTGGGCGGCGACAAACTGGCTACTGGTGCAGCGGACATCGGCGATGAATTGAACCCTTTCCTTGGATGGCGCGCGATCCGGTTTTGTCTTGAGAATCAGGACATGTTCAAAACGCAGCTGCGCGCTATTCTCCGGGCCAGCACCGTGGGCAACGTAAAGCTCATGTTTCCCATGATCTCCGGCTTGAGTGAACTACGCCGCGCCATAGCGATGGTTAACGAATGTAAAGAGCAGCTACGCGACTCAAAAATCGAGATGGCTGAAAAACTCGAAATTGGCGCGATGGTAGAGATCCCAAGTGCTGCCATTTGTGCAAACGCGCTTGCACGCGAGGTCGATTTCCTAAGTATCGGAACGAACGACCTCATTCAGTATGCGCTCGCCGTAGACCGCGTAAATGAAAAAGTCGCATATCTTTATGAGCCGACGCATCCCGCAATACTTCGTTTGCTCAAGATGGTTGCCGACGCGGCGCACGCGAACCACATCTGGTTCGGCGTTTGCGGTGAAATGGCGGGGGATGTCGCGCTGGTGCCACTATTGTTGGGACTCGGAGTGGATGAACTCAGCGCATCAGCGACGTTGGTGCCGCGAGTCAAGCGTGCCGTTCAAAGCCTCGCCATTCCTGAATGCCGCGAGCTGGTCGAGGAGACGTTGAAGCTCAACACCGCATCGGAAATCCTGGAGCGCTGTCTGCAACTGGCAGACAGCCGCTATGGTGATCTGTTGGGGTGAGCGCCGTGTAAAAACGTCATCCTGAGCGCCGCGAAGCGGAGTCAAAGGATCCCGTGGCGCTACCCGAACGTAATCCTACGGGATTCCTCGACTTGGCTCAGAATGACGTCCTTTCTGAGTGGGGCGCGTGACAATCACTCTTCTCCTTCAGGATCGGTCTTCAGTCCCTCTTCCTCCATTTTGCGCAAGACATCGCTCATATCGTCTACTTCGTCCCACACATCCTGGCTTACGTACAGTGGCGCCTTCTGCTGCGTTGCCATGGCAATGCAATCGCTCGGTCGTCCATCTAATTCGATGATCTTTTTTTGCTGCAACTCATTTTCGACCTGAATAATCATGCGCGCGTAGTAGGTCGCATTCTTCAGGTCGTTAATGATTACACGCTCGATTTTTGCGCCGAGCGCAGCGAGCAAATGGGCCATCAAATCATGAGTAAGAGGACGCTCTTTGGTGATGTGCCGCATGAACATTGTGATGGCGCTGCCGACGGTTTGATCGACGTAGATGATGAAAACCTTCTCATTATTCCCAAGGAAAACCGCGCATCCACCACTCGTCGGTAAAACTGCCCGTACCTGCACCTCGATTACCGTCTTGTTCATCGCGGAAACAGTACGTGGCCGAACAGGAAAAACAAGCTGTGCACAGGACGCTCCTGGTCCATCAGCTGCGCTTTGCGTGTCAGACGAAGATTTTCGCGGTACGAGCTTGAATGTTCTGCACGCTGATTAATATGCGCAATACGATTGATACCGCCGCGCAACGATAATGAAATCAGAGTGGGATATTGAATCAGCGATCGCCACATACAACGTCGAGGGATGGGGCGAGGGCTATTTTACCGTCAACACCTCCGGCAACGTCGAAGCGCGGCCGTTGAAGAACGATGGCGGTTCAATCGATTTGTTGGAAGTCGTCAACGAAGCGCGGGCAAGAAACCTCGGTTTTCCGTTGTTGATTCGGTTCCAGGACTTGCTCCGGCACCGGGTCGAATCAATTAATCGCGCATTTCAAAGCGCGATCGCTGAGTTCGGGTATAAAAATCAATATCGCGGCGTTTTTCCGATCAAGGTCAACCAGCTGCGCGAAGTCGTCGAAGAGATCGTCGATGCGGGAGAACAATTTAATTTTGGACTCGAGGCGGGCAGCAAGCCAGAGCTGGTCGCCGCGCTTGCGATGCAGAAAGGCGCCGAGGCTTTGATCATCTGCAATGGCTACAAGGATCCTGCTTTCATTCGCCTCGCGTTGCTCGGTCGCAAACTGGGCAAACCGGTCGTCATCGTCGCAGAAAAGCTGGAAGAGGTTGAGCAGATCATTCGCGCGTCGAAGGAGGTCGGAGTTGAGCCTTGGATTGGAATTCGTGCTCGTTTATACAGCAAGGGCTCTGGTAAATGGTCGCCGAGCGGCGGCGAGAACGCCAAGTTCGGCCTCGACACCACGAATCTGGTCGCTGCAAGTCAGATGTTAAAGGACGCCGGCTTGGCGCACTGCCTCAAACTTCTCCATTTCCATGTCGGGTCGCAGGTGCCGGACATTTCGACAATCAAACGTGCAGTGCGCGAAGGGGCGCGATATTACGCGAAGCTCGCAAAACTTGGACACGAACTTGGTTATCTCGACGTCGGCGGCGGACTCGGTGTGGATTACGACGGATCGCGCAGCGACTTTGATAGCTCGACCAATTATTCCCTGCAGGAATACGCGAACGACGTCGTCTGGAACATCATCGACGTTTGCGACTCCGAAGGCGTCGCGCATCCGGCGATTGTGAGCGAGAGCGGGCGTGCCACTGTCGCGCATCATTCTGTGCTCGTGGTTGAAGCGTTTAGTTCGATCGAAAAGACAGCACCCAAGCTCAAGGTCGAAGCGAGCGAAAAAGACCACAAACTAGTGGCCGATATCCTTGACGTGAAACAGCGGTTGAAACGCGGAAATCGTCTCGAGAGTCTTCATGACATCAAGCAAATCAAAGAGGAGTCGCAGCAAACGTTCGATCTCGGGCTGCTCGATCTCGAATCGAAAGCGAAGATCGATACAGTTTACTGGCAGGTCGCCCATCAAATCGTGAACATGCATCGCGGCTTGCGTTATGTGCCGGACGAAGTGAAGCAATTGGAAACAACGCTTGGCGACCAGTACATCTGCAATTTTTCCGTATTCCAGTCGCTGCTCGATCATTGGGCGCTGGGGCAGTTGTTCCCGATCATGCCGATCCACAGGCTCACCACGCCACCCGATCGCAACGGCACCCTCGTGGATATCACTTGCGATTCAGACGGGAGAGTCTGCAAGTTTGTCGATTTGCAGGACGTGAAAGAAACGCTGCCGCTGCACCGGATTCATCCCGGAGAAATTTATTACCTCGGCCTGTTCATGGTGGGCGCTTACCAGGACATCATGGGTGATCTGCACAATCTGTTTGGCCGAGTCACAGAAGTACACGTTTTTCTCGATCCAGATGAAGAATCGGGCTGGTACATTGAGGAAGTGATCGAGGGCAGCACAATCGGGGAAGTACTCGCAATGACGCAGTGGGATAAACTCGAGCTGATGCGCCTGCTCAAAGCGCAAGTAGATGCGGCGATTAAAACCGATCGCCTCAAGCCTAACGACGCAATGCGATTGCTCGATGATTATGAACGTTTCCTTCAGGAATACACTTATCTGAGTTTCAATGGCGTAAAGGCACCCGCGCAACCGGGTAGTTGGCTGCCGCTCAGCTGAACGCTCCTGACCTCACTTCATTTGTGATTCCGAGCGAAGTCGAGGAATAGAAAGGAGTGGGACTAGCGACACAGACGGTTGCGCCGCCAGGGTAGCGGAGAGAGAGTCGGGATGCGAACGAGCCAATCTCTTGAATAAATGACGCAACTTCCTCCAACGCCCATTAAGAATGCATTGCAGAGCGCTGCGCCGATCGATGCGGTTCGTGTGCAGGGATGGGTCCGCACGCGGCGCGATTCGAAAGACTTTTCGTTTATCGAGCTGAACGACGGCTCATCTTTACGCAATCTTCAGATCATCGCGAAGAAGGATGCGTTGCCCAATTACGCAGACATCCAACGGCTCAATACTGGTGCTTCACTTGTTGTTCAGGGCGCGCTGGTCCCGTCGCAGGGCAAAGGACAGAAATGGGAGCTCATTGCGCGAGATATCAAAATTGTCGGTAGCGCCGACGAAAGTTACCCGCTCCAGAAGAAAGGGCACACGCCGGAGTTTTTGCGCGAGATCGCGCATCTGCGGCCACGGTCGAATCTTTTCGGGTGCGTGTTCCGGGTGCGCAGCCGGCTCGCATTCGCAGTTCACCAGTTTTTTCAAGATCGCGGTTTCGTTTACGTACACACCCCAATCATCACCGGAAGTGATTGCGAAGGCGCCGGCGAGTTGTTCCGGGTTTCAACCATCGACATCACAAATCCGCCGCAGAAAAACGGTGAGATCGATTACACTCAGGATTTTTTTGCCCGCCAAACTTTTCTCACCGTTAGTGGACAACTGGAAGCGGAGGCGTTCGCCTGCGCGCTGAGCAAGGTGTATACCTTCGGTCCGACATTTCGCGCCGAGAACTCAAACACGTCACGGCATGCCAGCGAGTTCTGGATGATCGAGCCGGAAATGGCGTTTTGCGATCTGACCGGCAACATGGATCTCGCCGAAGAGTTGGTGAAGTATTTGATCGCCGACGCGAGAAAGCAGTGCGCCGAAGAATTGGAAATGTTCGCGAAATTCGTGGACAAAGAGTTGCTGGCCAGGCTCGATTTCGTCATTGAACGGCCGTTTCAGCGGATCACGTACAGTGAGGCAGTCGACCTTTTGAAAAAGAGCGGCGAAAAATTTGAGTTTCCCGTCGATTACGGCTCAAACCTGCAATCGGAGCATGAGCGCTGGCTCACTGAAAAACATTTCAAATGTCCGGTCACGGTTTTTAATTTCCCAAAGGAAATCAAACCGTTTTACATGCGTTCGAACGATGATGGCAAAACGGTCGCGGCCATAGATTTGCTGGTGCCAGGCATTGGCGAGATCGTCGGCGGCAGTCAGCGTGAAGAACGACTGGAATTCCTGGAGGACAATATGCGGCGTCACAACATGGATCCGTGCGATTACAAATGGTACCTCGATCTGCGTCGTTATGGAACTGTGCCACACTCCGGGTTCGGCTTGGGCTTCGAACGGATGCTGATGTTCATCACCGGCATTTCGAACATTCGCGATGTGATTCCCTTCGCGCGCACTCCCGGAAGCGCCGAATTTTGACGTACGGACGCCGCGCTGCGGCGTCCGGTCGGCGCGGCGCACCGACCCCACCATTATCGAATCCTCGTGAACTCGAGCTTCGAACCGCCAAGGTCCTGAAGCACGAGCTGGTCGTTCGAAAGTGTCAACAGGTAAACTGTTGTTGCGAACGGCGTCTCGATTTTGAGTCGGTCCTGATCGCCGAACTTATATCTGCCGCGCACTTCCCCCACGAGCACGGAGCCGTTACTCGAAAATTCCCAAATTGTTGGATTTTCACTTCCCGACATCCGCCATTTGCCGACAATGCTGGAATTCCCGCAGCCGGACATAACAAAAAGCAGAACGGCCCAGGCGGGAATCAATAGCAAACGCACGCCTGGACGAAAACCAAATTGCATCAGCCGAGTTATAACATGTGTGATTGGCAGGTCGAGCGAAAGCGAAATGTTATTTCTCGGTCGCTTGCGAGCGGGATGGAGGTAGCACGTATGTATAAAACAAGTGCTTGCCACGCTGGCTTGTTACTTCGCCGTGCTTACCGCCGGGAAGAAGCTCATGTGTCATCTTTTCATATCGCTCGTTCCCTGGGAAAAAGAGGAATGCCATTCCTTTGTTGTCTCGCGTTATGGATGCCAGTTCCGTTTTAGGATCGGTCAACAGCGTCCAGTTCTGCTCTGTCACGAGGTATCGCGTAGTCACAGGGTCATATGGCCAGGGGCTCCGGCCTACTGTAAAAACTTCATAGTTGCGGTCGAGTGATGCTAAATATCGGCTCTGGGCCGTTTGCACCTCGTAATTCCGTTGCGCAGACCTGTACGCTTCGCTCTTGAGGCTCTCAGGGTCAGCGTAATAATGATGGAAATAAAAATCCAGATTGCACCAGCCAAGCACGAGTAGCGCAATTCCGATGGCTGCCGGCAAGATCCAGCGCAACTGCGGTTGTAACTCCGACTTACCAGACGTTGCCCATGCGCCTACAGGCAATGCCAAAGCGACATAAAAAGCGGGGAAGGCGGGAGTCCAATGATTGATCAGAGGTGGCACGCTGTTCGGATACGCCACAAGCGTTCCGCCCACGAATAAGACCCCCAACCCGGAGGCGAGCATGAGAAATGCGGCCGGATGACGCCAGTGCCACAAAAGCAGGGCAACCCCCAGGACCAGCAGAGCCGCTTCAGCAGGTAACAACAGCGGCCCATAAAATATGATGTCTTGTGAAGTGTGAGTGCTGATTCCAAGTAAATTCTCTGACAACACTGGACAGATCGTGTTCCAGGCTCGGTGAATCTCGGCGAAATTGATTGGAATATGCGGTGACCAGATGAGGAGACTTGCTCCTCTCCCCAGGTAAAGGTTCGGATTCCGAATGAAATGAACCAACAGCGGGCCGAATGCTACGAGATAGCTTCCCGCCAGCAGCAGAAAACCGTCCGCATATTGGCGTGCTTTTTTCCAATGGAATGCAAGCAGGAACACCATAAACACTGCCAGGATGAAAGGCAGAAGCCGTGTTCCATAATAGAAGTATTCGCTGAACCCGGCCGATAGACCTGCCACAACCCAATCAGACTGCCGACGCGATCGCAAAGCGCGCAATAAGAAAAAGAAACAAGTAGCCCAGAAGAACTGGGTCACGATGTTGTTAAGTGCCAGGCGGCTGTAGTGAACGTTCGAAATGCTGAAAGCCATGATCGTGCTTCCAGCTATCGCCGCGTATCTGCCCCATGTTGCGCGTAACAATCCATAAAGCGGAATAACGGTAGCCGCTCCGAACAACGCGGCAGGCAGCCTTAACGTTGCAAGTGAGGTCCCGCCCAGTTTCAGAAATACGGCTACGATCCAGAACCAAAGAGCGGGAAGATCAATCCCGCTCCACAACGTGCTAAAGAGCGACGGCGGCGGAGTTGTTGGACTTAGATAACTGCGGGTGGCGACGGTGCCGGTCATGATTTCGTCTGGATAAATGTTGTCTGGAAAATTCGTCAGATTCCAAACTCGACTGAATAACGCCAGGAGGAACAGCACGGTCAGAAGCGCTATTTCCCACGCTGGCCAACGCAAAAGGCGCCCTGCAGCGGAAACAGCGCATGCCGAATGTGAGCCAAAGAAAGCAGACCAAACTAGCAAGGCCATGGCGGCGATCCATAAGATACCGGTCAGACCGAACGTCTCGGTTGGTGCTGCAGCGTGGCGAAGATCTGCTGCAAGTACAAGCAACATCGCAGTGCCAACTCCAAACAGGTAGAACAACTGGCTGCGGTTTGCGGGCGTCCGAGCAGTAGTATCGGATGAAAAGGCGGGTGACCAGTTTTGTCGACCCCACAGCGCCACCGCTAACATTGCAGAGGTAATCAGTAGCAAAACGGCCCAAGTCCGGGCGCGCTCGTTTGGTAACAGCAAAGTACCAAGCAACGCGACTAAATAGACGAGCGGGCCGGCCCAAGCTTTGGCGCCGTATGGGGCACGCATTTGTTGCCCGACTACCGCTGAACAGCTACGAAAAAGCCAGAACTATTTCTCGCCGGGTTCGTTCTTCGATTCGCCGTTCGAGTCGCTGGACTCCTTCATGGCACGCTTGGATTCGCCGGGGCGATATTCTTCCTGTTCGGCTGCGGCGAAAGCTTTTTCCAATCCAACCATATCTTCGCCGGGACGAAGCGTATCAAACGACTCGACTTCCTTGCGCAGTTGTTCTTCGGAATAATTCGCCGCCTTGATCGAGAGCCCGATACGGCGCTCAACTTTGTCCACCTTGATTACGCGGGCTTCGACTTCCTGGCCAACTTTAAGGACGTCCTTAACCTTGGCGACATGATCCTCGCTTAGCTGTGAAATGTGAACGAGCCCATCAATGTCGTCTTGCAATTGCACAAAGGCACCAAAGCTGGCGAGCTTGGTCACTTTACCGTTGACGAGATCACCAATCTTGTATTTCTCGTCGATCATTTTCCATGGATCATCGGCGAGCTGCTTAATCCCAAGGCTGATACGTTGATTGACTTTGTCGATGTCGATCACGACAGCTTCTACTTCATCGCCTTTCTTAAACATCTCACTGGGGTGATTGATTTTGCGGGTCCAGCTTAAATCGGAAACGTGGATCATCCCGTCGATGCCTTCCTCCAGTTCCACGAACGCGCCATAAGCGGTCATGTTACGGATGGTTCCTTTGACCTGTCTGCCGATGGTGAACTTCTTCTCAATCTCATCCCACGGGTTTGCCTCGAGCTGGCGCAGCCCAAGCGAAATTTTTTGTTCCTCTTTGTTTACTCCGAGCACAACGGCTTCAACTTCCTGGCCAACACTCAGGATATCGGAAGGACGCATGATGCGTTTCGTCCATGAAAGTTCTGATACGTGGATCAGGCCTTCTACGCCTTCCTCGATTTCAACAAAAGCACCGTAGGGGACAAGATTCGTGATCTTGCCTTTAATGCGCTGTCCGGCTGGGAATCGTTCCTCGATCTGATCCCACGGATTCTTCTGCGTTTGCTTCAGTCCGAGCGAGACGCGCTCCTTTTCCTTGTTGATGTCGAGCACTACGACTTCCAATTGCTGCCCGACTTTCAATAGCTCGCCGGGATGTCCCAGTCGGCCCCACGTGATGTCAGTCACGTGCAGCAAGCCATCCATACCGTCGAGATCGATAAACGCGCCGAAGTCAGTGATGTTTTTTACGGTGCCGACTACGCGATCGCCGAGGTTCACATCTTCCAGGAATTTTTGACGCTTTTCGCTGCGCTCCTTTTCGATCACCTCGCGCCGGCTGAGCACGACGTTCTTTCGATCGTCGTTGAGCTTAACGATTTTAAAGTCATACGTGTTGCCGACGAATTGCTGTAAATCTTTTGGCGGAACGACATCGATTTGTGATGCAGGCAAGAACGCTTCCACACCGATGTTCACCATCAGTCCGCCTTTGACCACTGATCTCACTTTACCTTTGATCAGCCCGTCACCTTGAAAAACGTGAACGATCTTGTTCCAATTTTGACGGTAAGCTGCTTTCTCCTTCGAGAGCACTACCATGCCTTCTTCGTTCTCCAGTCGCTCCAGGAGAACGTCCACCTCATCACCAACTTGCAGCGACTCGGGATCTTCAAATTCGTTCAGGGGAATGACACCCTCGGATTTGTATCCGACATCAACGAGCACTTCGCGTGAACGAACTTCCAAGATCTGCCCTTTGATGATGCTTCCTTCTCGGAAGTCCGGCATCGGCTTCGACATCACGTCCTGCATTTGAATCATAAAGTAAGTAGGCCTCCTCTTCAGTACAGCGGCGCTCTAAACCGATCGCCGATGTCCGCGCATCCGGCTGCTGCCGGAAGCGGAATGGGGACGGCATACTAGGCGTTTTCCTGTACGAGGTCAACTCTGGGGAGCGCACGCGCCTCGCGTGCGCGTTTCGGCGCCCTCGCCGGAAGAATTCTGTAGCTCACGGCTGCGAAGTTGGAAGCAAGCGACCGCGATGCGGGTGCGCTCCCCAGAAGGCTTGAGTGCGCCGCGTTTCACTCGTATTCTGGTGGACCATGCTGATGTTGCGATTGCTGATCCTCATTGCGGTAATGGCCGCTGCGTTGTCCGCGGAAACCGCGCCGGACAACCAAATTCTCACCGCAATCAAATCGCCAGAAACCACTGTTGTTCACCTCTGGGCGCCGTGGTGTTCCAACTGTCAGGCTGAGCTCAAAACCGGCGGATGGACCAAAGTGATCAACGAAAATCCACAGGTAAAGTTTTATTTCGTCTCAGTCTGGAATGATGGGCAGGACGGCCGCGCGATGCTGAACAAATTCGGGATCGCCGCACAGCCGAACGTGACAATTCTCGCTGATCCCGGTCCGCGTCGCGGCGGAGATAAGATCAAACAGCTTGCTGGTCTGCCGGTGAGTTGGATTCCGACGACTTGGATTTACAAAGGCGGCGATCTCCGTTACGCGTTGAATTACGGCGAAGTTCGCTTTCCTATGCTTCAACAGTTTTTGGCAGACAGCCAATCGGAATGGTCGCACAAAGGCGAGCCATCGAGCGACTAAGCTTATGAGCCAGAGTTCCGCAGCCCCCGCCATTGCACACGACAAACCGCCCGAGATCCTTTCGCTCATCGGCGATACGCCGCTAGTGGAAGCAACGCAGTTCGATACCGGCCCGTGCCGCCTTTTTCTCAAGCTTGAGAATCAAAATCCCGGTGGCTCGATCAAAGACCGGATCGCGTTGTCGATGATCGAAGCGGCGGAAGCCGATGGGAAATTGCAGCCTGCTGGCACGGTTATTGAGGCGACGGCAGGCAATACTGGTCTGGGTCTTGCGCTCGTCGCGGGAGCGAAAGGCTACCGCGTCCTGCTGGTAATTCCCGACAAGATGTCGCAAGAAAAGATATCGCACGTGAGAGCGCTCGGCGCCGAAGTGCGGATCACGCGATCTGATGTGACACGTGGGCATCCCGAATACTACCAGGACGTCGCGGCGCAGCTCTCGGAACAAATTCCAGGAAGCTTTTACGTCAATCAATTTGGTAATCCGGCGAACCCGCTTGCACACGAGCGGACGACCGGTCCGGAAATTTGGGAACAAATGCGACACGACGTTGATGCGGTTGTGGTCGGCGTTGGGTCCGGCGGAACGCTGACAGGGCTCGGCAGGTTTTTCAATCGCGTGAAACCGCGGCGCGGCATCGAAATGGTTCTGGCCGATCCGACGGGCTCGATTTTGTACGAATATGTCAAGACCGGTCAGCTCGTTGAATCGGGCAGCTGGGCTGTGGAAGGCATCGGTGAAGATTTCGTCCCGGAAATCGCCGACATGTCGTTAGTCACAGAAGCATTTGAGGTTGACGACGAAGAAAGCTTTGCCGCAGCACGCGAGCTATTGCGCAAGGAAGGAATCTTTGGCGGGTCGTCCACTGGGACCCTTCTTGCAGCCGCGCTGCGTTACTGTCGGCAGCAAACGAGACCAAAACGTGTGGTCACACTCGTTCCTGATACGGGCAACAAGTATCTCTCCAAAATGTATAACAATTTTTGGATGGCCGAGCAGGGATTCATTCATCGGCAGCCGCACGGCGACCTGAGCGATTTGATCTCGCATCGATACGAAGCTGGCGAAGTGATCACGGTAGGCCCAGAGGACTCATTGCTCACAGCGTTCAAGCGGATGCGTGATTCAGATGTGTCGCAGCTCCCGGTGGTCGATAAGAGCGGTCGCGCTATCGGGCTTATCGACGAATCCGATCTCCTGGTAAAAGTGCATCGTGAGCCGTCGCATTTTAACGACAACGTGAGCAACGCGATGACGGACCAGTTGGAAACGCTGCCACCCGACGCCAAAATCACAGACTTATTAGGCGTATTCGACCGCGGCCGAGTCGCGATCGTGATGGATGGCAACAAATTTCTTGGGCTAATCACGCGCACCGATTGGCTTTCGTATCTCCGGCTTCACATGCCGAAATCGTCGACGCCGCCCGAACGCGAGTTTGTTTAACGTACCGCATGCATTGCGCTTGCGACTAATTTTTGAGCGGAAGTCCGCCACGGCGGATTCGTCCTATGGCGAACCAGAGGCATGCGCTACCATGTTGCATGAAAAAAGAACAGGGCTTCGCGACGCGCGCCATTCACGCCGGCCAGCAACCCGATCCCACCACCGGCGCGGTGATGACCCCGATTTATGCCACGTCGACCTACGTGCAGGAAAGCCCCGGCCAACACAAAGGCTACGATTATTCGCGCTCAATTAATCCTACCCGGCTCGCGTACGAAAAGTGCATCGCCGATTTGGAAAGCGGATCGCGGGGATTCGCGTTCGCATCCGGTCTGTCTGCGATGGCGACGGTGCTGGAGGTACTCGATAGCGGCTCGCATGTTATCGCCAGCGATGACTTGTACGGCGGCACCTTCCGATTATTCGACCGGGTCCGCCGCCGTTCCGCGAATCTTGATTTTACCTACGTCGATTTGAGCGATGCCAAAGATGTGGAGCGCGCAATCAAACCAAACACGCGCATGGTTTGGATTGAGACGCCGAGTAATCCGCTGCTGAAGCTGATCGATCTTGACGCGATCGCGAAGATCGCGCGCAAACGGAAATTGATTTCGGTTAGCGATAATACGTTCGCTACTCCATGGATCCAGCGACCGATTGAGTCGGGGTTTGATATCGTTGTGCATTCCGCCACGAAATATCTAAACGGGCATTCCGATCTGGTGGGTGGCGTTGTTGTTGTTGGGAAAAACAAGGAACTCGGTGATCAAATTGCCTTTTTACAAAATTCGGTGGGCTCCATCGCCGGCGCGTTCGATAGTTTTCTTGTTCTGCGCAGCTTGAAAACGCTGGCGCTTCGCCTGGAGCGGCATTGCTCGAACGCACTGGAGATTGCGCGATGGCTCGAGGAGCAGCGCGAGATCAAATCAGTTCATTATCCCGGACTGAAATCGCATCCACAACACGATCTCGCCCGGCAACAAATGCGCGGGTTCGGCGGAATGGTCACCATTGTTTTGAAAACTGATCTCGCCGGAACGCGGCGTTTTCTTGAGAACACGCACTTGTTTGCTTTGGCCGAAAGTCTCGGCGGCGTGGAAAGCCTGATCAATCATCCTGCGCTCATGACACATGCTTCTGTGCCGGAAGAACAACGCCAAAAACTCGGCATCACCGATTCGCTCGTTAGGCTATCTGTCGGCGTCGAGGACGTTCGCGATTTGATCGACGATTTAAAGAGCGCTCTGGAAGCGATTTGATTCGGCTCTCGTTAACACCTGAGTCAGTCAGGTGCGGCCGGAGCGGTGGCTCGCGAGGATTTCAACGGCTTGTTTCGCAGACCGCAACGACGAAAAGCTGTTAAAACAACTCTTCCATTTGCTGCTACCGGCACCTGGCTAAAGCCAGGTGTTAAGGAGATTGCGCGTTGTGATTGAGGGATAGCGATCTATTTTTGCCGCGCATGGGCAATACATTTGGCCAATTGTTCCGCGTCACCACATTTGGCGAGTCCCATGGCGGCGGGATCGGCGTGGTGATCGATGGCTGCCCGCCACGCATCGAAATCTCCGAACCGGAAATTCAACGAGAGCTGGATCGCCGCCGCCCGGGTCAAAGCAAACTAACAACTCAGCGCAAAGAAGAGGACCGATGCGAAATTTTATCCGGAGTTTTTGAAGGCAGAACGCTCGGGACGCCCATTGCGATACTAGTTCGAAACAAAGACGCTCGACCCGAAGATTACAGCGAAATCGCTCGCAAATTTCGACCCTCGCATGCCGATTACACTTACGAAGCCAAATACGGAATCCGAAATTGGCAGGGTGGCGGTCGCGCGTCTGCGCGTGAAACCATTGCTCGCGTCGCTGCCGGCGCGATCGCAAAAAAAACATTGTCCGCGTTGTACGCGGACTTCGAAGTAGTCGCATACGTAACGCAAATTCATGAACTCACGGCGAAGATTGACCGTTCCACCGTGACGATGAACGATGTTGAGGGAAATGTTCTCCGTTGCCCGGATGCTGCCGCTGCGAAGAACATGATCGCCCTGGTCGAGCAGATTCGTGATGCAGGCGACTCCGTCGGCGGGGTGATCGAGTGCGTGGCGCGCGGCATCCCACCCGGATTTGGCGAGCCCGTGTTCGACAAGCTCGAAGCAGATCTGGCGAAAGCGGTGCTGAGCATTCCGGCGGCGAAAGGATTCGAGATCGGCTCTGGATTTACGGCGACGGGGATGCGCGGTTCGCAGCACAATGATGCATTCGACACCCGAGCTGGAAGGATTCGGACAATCACCAATAACTCCGGAGGCGTGCAGGGTGGCATCAGCAATGGCGAAGATATTTACTTTCGCGTTGCCTTTAAACCGCCTGCAACGATCGCGCTTGAGCAGAAAACTGTGACCACTTCAAACGAGCAGACTGAGCTGGCCGCCCGTGGCCGGCATGATCCGTGTGTTCTTCCACGAGCCGTGCCGATTGTCGAAGCGATGGCCGCGCTCGTTCTTTGCGATCACGCGTTGCGACAACGGGCGATTGCCTGGTCGGTTGAAGCGTTGAAGCGTTGAAGCGTTGGAATGACCGCCGTTTTAACTCTTTAACCCTTCAACCCTTCAACGAATATTGGAGCGCAAGCATGAACTACATCGCCACGATCGGCCTGGAAGTGCACGTTCAGCTTAAGACACGCTCCAAAATGTTTTGCGCTTCACCGGTTGAATTTGGCGCGGAGCCGAACACGCACACTTGCCCGGTTTGCCTTGGGCTGCCTGGAGCATTGCCGGTGATGAATGAGGAAGCATTGCGAATGACCGTGTTAACCGGACTGATGCTCGGATGCGACATCGCGCCGGTCAGCACGTTCGATCGCAAAAATTATTTCTACCCGGACATGCCGAAAAATTATCAGATTTCACAATACGATATGCCGCTGTGCACGAACGGCAGCGTGCCCTTGCATGACCTCGCTTATCCCAAGGAGGCGCAGAAAAATATCGTCAGGCATGACAAGGAAGTGCACTTGGTCCGGATTCATCTGGAGGAAGACGTAGCAAAGAGTTTTCATTTCGAAAACAGCACCGGCATCGATTTCAATCGCGCCGGTACGCCGTTGATGGAAATAGTGACGCAGCCGGAAATCGATTCGCCCGAGGAAGCGTTTGCGTTTTTAACTGCGCTGAAACAGATCCTGATCTACGGCGGAGTAAGCGATGCGGATATGGAGAAAGGGCAACTCCGCTGCGATAGCAATGTTTCCGTACGTCCTGAAGGCCAAACGGAACTCGGAGCAAAAATCGAAGTCAAGAATTTGAACTCCATTAGCGGCGTCCGACGCGCCCTCACTTACGAGATTCGCCGTCAGACCAGCATCCTGGATCGCGGCGAACAGATGGAGCAGGAGACGCGTGGGTGGGATGATGCGGCGAGTGAAACATTTCTCATGCGTACCAAAGAGTTCGCGCACGATTATCGCTATTTTCCTGATCCGGATCTCCTCCCTGTGAAAACGCATGCACTGGTGGCGGAGGTGCGGGAACGCGTGCCGGAGTTGCCCGAGGCGAAGCGCGCACGCTTCGTCGAGCAATATCAGGTGAGCCCCTACGATGCCGCCGTGTTGGCGAACGATCTCGAGTTAGCGAGATATTTCGAGGCGGCTGCCAAAGGCGCAAAAAAGCCGAAGACCGTTGCTAACTGGATCTTGAATGATTTGCAGAACGCGCTCGGCGCCTCCGCCAAAGGGATTAACGACTCTCCAATTGCACCGGAGGCGCTGGGTGAATTAGTGAACTTGATCGACAGCGGAAAAATCAGCGGCAAACAAGGCAAGGAAGTTTTTGCGGAAATGTTTACCACCGGAAAAACGGCGACCGCGATTGTGAAAGAAAAAGGAGTCGAGCAACTGAACGACGTCAGCACGATTGAGAAATTGTGTGATGAAGTGATCGCAGCGAATGCGAAACCGGTAGCTGATTTTCGAGCAGGAAATGTTGCATCGCTGAATTATCTCAAGGGACAGGTGATCAAGCTATCGAAAGGAAAAGCCAATCCGCAATTGGTTGGAGAAGTTCTTGAAAACAAACTTAAAGGATAGGATACCGCGTCGTGACGTCAGTAATTGTAGGGCGTTCTGTGAAACGCCTCTTGTTGGCGTCTGACACAGGCGCCCTACAATAGTGGTGTGCGAATCCTTATAGCTCCGGATAAATTCAAAGGCACGCTGAACGCGCGAGAGGCCGCGCAAAACATCTCGAAAGGGCTGCTCGACGTGTTGCCGGATGCGCAGATCGAAATCGTGCCAATGGCCGACGGCGGCGAGGGCACCGCGGAAGCGATTTGTGACGCACGCGGCTGTTCCTGGGCCCAATGCAAGGCGCACGATCCACTCGGTCGCGAGATCGACTCGCGCTACGGGTGGATTGATCAGGAAAAACTTGCGGTAATGGAGATGAGCGAAGCCGCTGGCATGAGGCGGCTTTCCGAAATTGAACGCGACCCAGTTCGTTCGACTACGTTCGGTGTAGGCGAAATGATTTTGGATGCGACCAAACGCGGTGCGAACCGAATCATTATCGGCCTGGGTGGCAGCGCCACAAACGATGGCGGTTTCGGCATGGCGTGCGCTTTAGGCTTTCGGTTTGAATTCGAGCAGGAGCATCAGCAGGGAAAAGTGCGCGTCACTGATTTGGTTGAGCTTAAAAGAATCCGGCGTCCGACAAATTTGGCGGTGCCTACGATTATAGCAGCAGTCGACGTGAAGAATCCGTTGCTCGGACAAAATGGCGCGACCCGAGTGTTTGGTCCGCAGAAAGGAGCGAGTAAAAGCGACCTCGACGATTTAGAGCGGGCGCTAAGCAGGCTCGCAGACGTTGTGGCCACAGAATTCGGCTTCGACTATCGAGATCAAACCGGTGCGGGCGCCGCAGGCGGCCTTGGGTTTGCTCTGCTGAGTTTTTGCAGCGCGACAATCCAGCCTGGATTCGAAGTTGTCGCAGAAGCAGTCGGGCTTGAAGCGAAAATGAAAGATGCGGACCTCGTGATTACAGGCGAGGGGAGTCTGGATCGGCAGACGCTCGAGGGGAAGACGCCAGCCGGCGTGGCGCGACTGGCACGAAAGCTTGGAAAGCCAGTGTTCGCAATTGTTGGTCGCGGGTCTGACGACAGAGAAGTGCGCGAAATGTTTGACGGTATTTACCAAAACGCCCGCCCGGGAATGAGTCAGCAGGAAAACATGAAACGCGCGGCTGAACTTTTGCGCGAGAACGCTCGCCAGTTGGCAGAGACAGTTGGGGTTGAACTGTAACGGCGACCGTTGCTGTGAAGCGCCGCTTCAATGCTTCATTTCTTGCCGTTTCTCGGATCGTCAGCGGGATTCACATAATTGATTTGCCATGGCCCCACACCGTGAAGAAAATGGCAACGAAAAGTACGACAGAGGCAAAATATTTTTCATAGCTGATTATTGTTTCCGATTTTGTAGAGGAAGGCTGTTCAATAAAATTGGCGATATTGTTTCGCCGTTTCGACATACCCCCATGCCCAGCGCGCGATGTCTTTTTGTTCATCGACACTCAGTTGCCGCCGGATTTTTGCCGGTGAGCCGAGCACGAGCGAGCCGGGCGGGATTTTCGTTCCCATCGTTACAAGCGCATTTGCGCCGATGACGGAGCGCGCACCAACTTCGACGTCGTCGAGAATGACGGATCCCATCCCGACGAGCACTTCATTGTCGATTTTGCATGCATGAACAATCGCGGTATGGCCGATAGTAACCAGTTCGCCTACGGTTGTTGGGTAACCGGTGTCAACGTGGACGGCAGCATTGTCCTGAACGTTCGAGCGCGGCCCTATTATGATGCGGTTGATGTCACCGCGTAGGACTGCGCCATACCAGACGCTCGATTCCTCTTCCAAAATGACATCCCCGAGCACCGTTGCGCCCGGAACTACCCAGGTGCTTGAATGGATTGTGGGACCTTTTTTTAAACGCGCAGCAATCCCTGCATGTCCACTGGGCAGCGTATCTGGCTCAATATGCATCGAACTTTAAAGGTCCTATATTGAGAGATATCGTCCAAGTCAGAAATGAGAGAATCGGATTTTCTTAATGGAATGGTTAGAGCATCATAAGCACCCGAATGTCTGATTTTCCTCCCGAACAAGTTACGCCGTTCGTTTTCTCCGATCCTAGCGGTAAGCGCTGGCCTAGGCTACGTCTCACTCTGCTAATCAGCGGTGTGCTGTTCTTCGTTGCACTGGTGCTTTTCGTTCAGACGCTTTTTGTCATCCCAAAAATGAACGTCCCGTTTTCATTGCGGCAGTTGAAAGGTCAGTTGCGAGCGTTGCAACGGGAGAACCCTGCGGGCCAGGTTTCCCCAGCTTCGTTGCTATGGCAGAAATTTAGCGCGACTCGCCAGGCGGCGAAAAAACTAGCTGGTACGGCGCCAACTCCTTCACCGCGCCCGCGGAAGAAAGCGCCTGATAACGAGGTGCGACTAGCATTCTATGCAAATGGCGACCCGGATAGCTACGCGTCGCTCCAGCAACACGCGGCTCAGATTACGCATGTGTGCCCGGAGTGGATGACAGTCATCGATGGCATGGGCGATTTGCAAATCGACTCCGATGCTCGTGTGTCAAAGCTGGCGGCAAACAAGGGGATTGCGCTGATGCCCCTGTTGACGAATCTGGTGGGCGATACCTGGCAGCCCGAAGCGATTGAGAATCTCGCGCACGGACCTGCGAAACGACAGGACGGCTTTATCCAGGACGTGCTTGCGGTGTTGCGCAACGCCAAGGCTGCCGGGGTCGTTATCGATTGGCAACAAATTGATCCCGCTTATAAGAACGATCTAACCGCATTCGTCGACAAGTTTGCGGACGCGTTGCATGACGATAATAAAGAGCTCTGGTTGTGCGTTCAGCCGGGGCAGGAACTGGATTACATCGACATCGATGCGCTCAGTGACAACGTCGATCGTTTCGTCGCGATGTTGTTCGATGAAACGTCGGAGACGGATCCACCGGGACCGCTGGCGTCTCGTTCGTGGTTTGAAGGTTGGCTGCATGTCCTCTTGGATGGTTCCGACACCAAGCAATGGATCATTGCAATTGGCAGTTATGGATATGACTGGCCCATCGGCGGCAAGAAGGCTGAGCTGATCAGTTTTTCCGAAGCGATGAGTCGCGCAAAGGATGCGGAAATCGAGAGCGTTCAAGTTCAGGGGCCGAGTTACAGCCCGTATTTTTATTTCCAGGATGAGGACACGGAACACGCGGTCTGGTTCCTCGACGCCGTTACATTTCTTAATGAATTGCGCGGCGTGCGCGATGAGAAGGCGGGCGGCTTCGCACTTTACCGACTCGGCAGCGAAGACCCGGCAATCTGGGACGCGCTAAACGTGCCACGCGATTTCAAATTCGATGATCAAACGCGTCAGGCGCTGGAACTAATAAAATCAACGGACACGATAACGGACGTTGGCGACGGCGAAATCGTGACAGTGGATGAGGATCGCACTGACGGACTGCGCAACCTGACGGTGGATGCAGACGGCTACCTCACCGCGAAATATGTGAAGTTTGCGGAATTTCCGACGCTATATCACCAGGGCGCGGGTGGCGAGCATCAGGTCGCAATCACTTTTGATGACGGCCCCGATCCGCGATGGACGCCGAAAGTTTTGGACATTCTCAAGGCAGCAAACGTAAAGGCCACGTTTTTCGTAGTCGGAGTAAACGCAGAGCGTTACCCGGCGCTTGTTCGCCGCATCGTTGATGAAGGACACGAGATCGGGAACCATACCTATTACCATCCCAATCTGGCGCTATGCTGGCCCGAGCATATCCGCTTGGAACTGAACGCCACGCAGTTGTTACTCGAGACCATTACGGGCCGTGCAACGACGTTGTTTCGCCCGCCTTATGCCGCCGATACCGGCCCGACGGGACTCAGTGAACTTGCTCCACTGAAAATCGCCGAAGATCTTAATTATCTCGTTGTCCTTGAGAACATTGACCCACAAGACTGGGCGAAACCCGGTGCAGACATCATCCTCCGGCGGATTAAACAACAAAGACACGATGGCAGCGTAATCCTGCTCCACGATGCGGGCGGCGACCGCTCGCAAACAGTGGAAGCGCTTCCGCGCATTTTGGATTGGCTGCATGCGCGCGGCGATACCATCGTGCCATTGAGCGGGTTGCTCGGAACAACGCGCGATGCAGTGATGCCGCCCGTGCAGGGCAATGGCCAGTCCCTCTCCCGTATTGTCAGCAGCACCGGGTTCCGCGTTTACCACAGCATCGAAGAATTCCTCTGGGCCTTTATGATCGTGGCGACCGCGCTGGTCGTCATTCGGACGTTAATTGTCATCTGGCTCGCGGCTCGCTTTCGGCGCCTACCAAGAACGAACTTCGCGGGACCGATCAGCGTCGTGATCGCCGCTTACAATGAAGAGAAATTAATCGCAGAAACTCTGCGCACGCTTTTCGCTACAGATTACAATGGCGAAATAGAAGTGGTCGTCGTCGACGATGGTTCGACCGATCAAACTGCTGCGGAAATTGAGCGGGTAGCGCAGAAGGAATCACGTATCCGCTTGCTCCGACAAGAGAATCGCGGCAAAGCGCGCGCTCTCCAACGCGGCCTCGCGGCCGCGCACAGCGGGATCGTGGTTTTCATTGATGCCGATACGCAATGTCAGCGCGACACGCTCCCGCGTTTGCTCGAACCGTTTGCGGATGAGCGCATCGGGGCGGTGTCAGGTCATGCGAAGGTCGGGAATCTGCGCACGTTCATGGCGCGTTGTCAGGCGTTGGAATACACCTGCGGCTTCAATCTGGATCGGCGCGCTTACAATCGCTGGAACTGTATCACTGTTGTCCCCGGCGCGATTAGCGCCCTTCGGAAGGATGCGATTGACGAAGCGGGTGGCCTCAGTTTGGAAACGCTCGCCGAAGACACCGATCTCACGCTCTCGTTACACAGACACCGTCAGCGCATCGTGTATGTGCCTGACGCGATCGCCTGGACCGAAGCGCCCGAGACGGTGGCGACGCTGGCGCGGCAACGTTCGCGCTGGGCCTATGGGACGCTGCAATGTCTGTGGAAGCATCGCGACATGGTGTTCAACTGGAATTATCGCGCGCTCGGCTGGTTCAGCTTGCCGAGCATCTGGTTCTTTCAGATCGTTTTGATCGCCATTACGCCGATCGTAGATTTATTCCTGCTGGCCTCTCTGCCATTCGGCGCGTGGAGTGCAGTGCTGCCGTTCGTCATCACATTCCTTGCGATGGACGTGTTACTTGCGACGCTCGCCTGTATTTTGGAACGCGAACCAATCCGGCGCGCGTGGCGCATCTTACCGATGCGCCTCATCTATCGCCCGATGCTTAGTTACTGCGTCTGGAAAGCAATCCTCCGCGCTATCAAAGGCGCCTGGGTTAGCTGGGGCAAACTCGAACGTACAGCCAGTGTCCCAGTTCGGGCATAGTGGTCTGACGAAGCACAACAGCAAAAATAATTACCAAAACATACTGCACACCTGTTACTCTCAAAAGTAACGTCCTCATAACACCAAGTCAGGCCTAACGAACTCACGAGCCATGCCGCAAAACATCGACAGCATTCTTGACGCCGCGGAGCAGCAGGAGGCGAGCGACGTCTTTCTTCAGGAGAACGAGGTGCCGCGACTCAAGATCAACGAACAAATCATCATGCTCGGGAAAGAACCCCTGTCGCTCGCGGACATCACTGCCTTCTGGCAGGCCTGCGGCGCGAACGCGCAAGCCAACGGCGACATGGATCGCGACAGCGGCTTCGTTTCACGGACGCATACGCGCTACAGAGTGAGCCTGCACCGAACCATGGGCCGTCTCGCTGCGGTCCTGCGCCGCATCAAGACTCGCGTGCCTACATTGAAAGCACTTGGAGCGCCCGAATGGCTCCTGACCCAATGGGCCGCTCGTGAGCACGGGCTGATTCTTATAACCGGCCCAACCGGCTCAGGGAAATCCACCACCATCGCCTCGCTGCTTCAATGGATGAACGAGAACCTGGTGCGACACGTAGTGACGATCGAGGATCCCGTCGAGTATCAATTCACCAGCAAGCGCTGTCATTTCACTCAACGACAAGTGGGGCGTGACACCGGCAGTTTTGCGAGCGGGTTGCGGAGTGCGCTTCGACAGGCGCCCGATGTTATTTTCGTTGGTGAGATCCGGGATTACGAGACGGCGTTAACGGCGCTCCAGGCTTCGGAGACCGGGCATCTCGTTGTTTCCACTCTGCATTCGGAGAAGGTTGCCGACACGATGGAGCGCTATTTGAATCTTTTTCCCGCCGAAGACGAGAAGCATGGCGTGAATCTCCTGGCAAACCAGCTCTCTGGCGTTCTTTGCCAGAAGCTGGTTCAATCTGCTGACGGAGGACTGCATTTGCTGGTGGAGCACGTCGAAAATGCGGGTGCCATGCGCGACTGGATCGCCAGACGAGAGTTGCAAAACATCGACCAGTATATCTCCCGCGGATCGGATCCTGCCGCCGTTTCATTTTTGCAATCGACGCTCAATGCTCTCAAAGCGAAGATGATTACGGAACAGACCGCCTTGGCTTCAGTTAGCAATGAATCCGAGCTGCGTCGTGCCATGAGAGGAATCGGCTAGACGGCACCGTCCGAATACTTATGAAGAAAGATGACTTGATCGATTTTCTGGTCCTTGCCTCCCAGCAGGGCGCTTCTGATCTTCATTTGACACCAGGGGCGGTACCGATGATACGCATCGCGAGTGTCATCAAGCCCCTCACCGAAGACGCTGCAGTGCTGTCTGCGGAAGATACAAGGCGATTGGTCATCGACGCTTTGAAGGAGGGACAACGCGCGAAGCTGGAAAACGAATGGCAGCTTGACTTCGCATTACAGGTTCATGATCTCGGCCGGTATCGCGGGAATGCCTGCTACGTATCGGGTGCGATTGAGGCGAATTTCCGAAAGATCGCTGCCGAAATTCCCGATTTAAACTCGTTGGGACATTCTCCCATAGTGGATAAGTGGTGTGACGCAAGGTCCGGCCTGGTGTTGGTGACTGGCGCGAGCGGTGAAGGCAAAAGCACAACATTGGCGAGCATGGCGCAGACGATAGCTAATCGGCGTTCCGTTAACATGGTGAGTATTGAGGATCCGATTGAATTTGTTCATTCACAGGGGCGGAGCTTGGTGAACCAGCGCGAAGTTGGTTCCGATGTGCACAGTTTTGCTTCAGCGCTTAAGAACGCGTTGAGACAGGATGCGGATGTCATTCTTGTTGGAGAGTTGCGGGACCTGGACACGATCCAAACTGCGATTACCGCGGCGGAAACCGGCCATCTTGTGATTGGAACCATGCATACAAACGACGCGCCAACCGCAATTGGGCGAATCATTGATGCCGTGCCAAAAGAGGGTCAGCAGTTCGTCAGTGCACAACTTGCGTGGTCGTTGCTGGGAGTGGTGTGTCAGTATCTCCTGCCGCGAAGTGGCCAAGCAGGTCTGGTTTTGGCTACGGAATTATTAACCGTGAACTCCGGAATCGAGGCGTGCATTCGCGCCGGGCGGCTTTCGCAGATACCAGGACTAATTCAAATCGGCGCTAAGGATGGCATGCATACCGTCGACGATAGTCTTATCGAGTTGCTCATTGCTGAGCGCATCAGTCTGATGGACGCGATGGCTCACGCCAGGGACCCCAATTTCGTGAAGGAGGAGTTCCAGAAGGCGTTGAAGTCGCAGAGAAAAGGGTGGTTTGCGGGAATGTTCGGCAAATGAAACCGCCCTCGTCGCCACACATTAGTCCTCGATTTTTCCTCGAAGGACGGTGAGTGAATACGGCGGTAGTTGGTAACTTCCTGAGGCGTCTCGCGTCAATTGCGCAGGCGGCAGGCTGCGGACCGGGTGGCCCTTCGAGCCATTGTCACGCCATGCGTATTGCGCGCGTGAAAATTGAATGACTTCAACCTGGCCGGTAAAACTCAGCGGTTGCTTTGCTCCGGGAAGAGTAAATTCCACATTGAGCTGAGCTGCGCGTTTCGGATTCTTGTTGATCGCGAGTAGGGCCCACTGCTTGTCGGGTCGTCGCACTGCATAGGCAGTTACTGTATGGCGCATCACTGTCTGCGCGTCGCTTTTCGTTTCTTTTATAGCCACCGGAAATATTTCGTGCTGCTCGTTGACTGGCTGCATCCATTCTTTCGTGAGGAGTCGAGCGGCATGGTAGGCGGAGAGACGGTTCAGTTCATCATTTTTGGGGTTTAACTGAAGCATCATGAGATTACCCCAGGAACATTTGAGCTCGTTCTGGAGATAGTTTGGCTCGTAACCGTAGAGGTATGGCTTCCCGCCGCCTAACGACAAAAATGCGCCAACCGTATCCGCATTGAAGAGTGCGCCTTCGATATCAACCTCCGGGCGTCCGCCAAACACAGAATAGCCGGTACTCGGTCATGAACCATGGAATGTCTGCGGACACTCCGTCTTTGCGCAAGCTCGCCATCATCGTGCCGAGGCGCTCCGGGATTTCTAACAGATGCGGCGCAGCATCTGCGCAGATGTTATCGAACGGGTAAAACTCGAATGACAAAAAATCGAAGCGGACTTCTCCTCCTCGAATGTATTGGAGAAATCGATTCATCCACGAACGATTCCCGGATGCGTCCGTCCATGTGAGCAGTTGGTCTTCGAAATTTTGCAGGCTCGGGCCTCCGACTTTTAGTGGCGAGTTGAGTGCCGCCAAACGCCGGGCAACTCCGCAATACAGTGCGCCGTAATCCTCTGGCGAAACCCATTGCCCATCGGGTTCTTCGCCCAGTTCGATTCCTTCCAGGCTATAATTCCGACGCAACAGGTACTGGATCGCAGCGGCGGCATTCTCTGGCGTGTCGTACAACACGCCGACCGCAACAAGCACTGGCAAATTGCGAGTAAGCTTGCTGCGCAAAACGAAATCCAATCCTGGCTGCTCTGTGCTGAAATCGAGATCTTCGGCGCGGTGCCAGGGATCGGTAGACGATGTATAAATAATGGTTTGGCGATGCCTATCGGATGCGTGACGAACGTGATCATGAAAACGTCCATCCTTACCTAATTTCCCCATGTCGATCTCGCGAATCGCGAAGCCTAACGAGTCGCGAATATCGCCTGAACTTTCCGCAGCAATATGCGAACTCCGGCTCAGCAGGATTCGCACAAACTGAACGGCGCGCGGACGCTCTGCCAGCCGAACCAATTCACTACCGCCATGAGCATCAGCGATTGTGCCATTTGCGAATGGCTGCCAGTCGTCATCATCATCAGGCTGCAGATGCATCGGATCGCCGCCCGGCCAGTACTCGACACGGTATCGTGTAGCGTACGGCGTTCCCCAATGGATTCGGATCGCATCGACCAATTTTCGAGCGCCGAGATCGATCACCACCCACTGCGGGTGAGCATCCTCCGATTCGCCTGTTAAATGTGAATCAAGATAGGGATTACTTTTCCAAAATGAATTTGGGTCGCCGTCCGCGATACGAGAATAACCATCATCGTTTGCTTGATCGATCGTATTTCCGCGCCGTGGCAATCGATAGCCATACGAAACGCTGATTGCTTCGGCGAGCGAGTCCTCGGAGGTCCAGTATCCGCATTTGTGAATCGGATCGCTCCACTTGCCGCGCGGGTTCCAATGCCATGCTTCACTCCCCAGTTCGGTCCGCAAGCGATACGTCAGCGGTCCGAGACCAGCGGATAACATTTCCGTGATGTTCTTGTCCGTGAACATTTGCGCGCATTCGCCTTCCTCGTGGCCGTCAACGCCAGCGCCCAATGCTTGAGTGGGGATTAACCGATTTACAGGATGTTCAGCGGAGACAACGGCCGAAACTGCGAGAGGCTTTTCATTCCCGAGTATTTCGGTCGCGAACGCGATTTGGAGAGCGGTTGAAATGAGGAGTATTTTGTACCACCAGTTTTTTTCCAGAAAACCAGGAGACCGCCATTGATTCACGGCAGCGTATCTAACCATCGATCACTACGAATGAAAGCCATGCAAGAACCACCGTAATGCAAAAACGCTTCGTGCAACAAGATCACCCAGTGAGCTAATTTAGATTCGCGAAGCTTTGGGAGTGCCCACACGTCTTCGCGTCGGTTTTTCCTACCGCTTCGCCTTGTCTAGTTGCTTTCTCACTTCGCTTTTTTCGCGACGAACATCGCTCAGATGGCTCTGGAGAAGCGGCAGTTGAGTCTTTTGCGGATTTGGCTGGTGGCGCACAGATTTACCCTGCCGGGTACTCCGGCCCGGGTTGCTTGGCCTGTCCCATTTGGCGAAGCAAATCATCTTCCTGTTGTTGGAGTTCCCTGTAGCGGATTTCCAAGGCCTGCACGCGACTTGTGGCGGCTTGTTGTTCCCGTAATGAGGCGTTGTTCTTTGCCTCGGCGTCGTGTTGTTGACGTCGCCTTTCCTCCTGTTGCTCCTGATATGCTGTGTACGTGGCGGCCTGCTCGGCAGAATACGACGCGGCTTTCCCGGAATCGTAATGAAAGTGTTCCTGAACGTCTTTCGGCAGTTCGGTGAAATAAACCTTCGTGATTCCAGAGGTTGTTTTCAGGACGATGCCGTCGGGTTCGACGCGTGTGATCGTGGCATCTTTGTATTCTTTGCCGTTAACCGTTTTGAAGTCTTCGGAGAGCGCGGCACTCGCGAAAGATAAGAGCAAAATTGTAAAGAGTTTCGTCTGCACTTGCCGGCTCGTTTCGGTGCAGATTTGTTCTCAAATATCAACACTCCAGTCAAGGCGGATTGCTGAACAGTGGAGCACTCACCTCACAAATTGCCCTGTCATGTTGAGCGAAGCGAAACATCTCTGGTCTAATCCGCTGGATTCTCGAAACTAATCACAAGATTCTTCGACTTCGCTCAGAATGACACCAGGATATGGCTTCTAGTGCAGTTTTGGACAACAGTCGGGTTCCTGCGACAATCCACGTTCCATTGCGGGCCGCCGCAGTGCTTACGGTAACCATCGCATTCGTTGGATTGATTCTCCTGCTTGCGGCATGCCGCGAACATACCGCCGTTGCGAGAGTCGATCCGAACGGCCCGGTCGAAGTCGTGATTCCGGATCACGGCGCTTACACGGGTGCGTTCATGGACTTTGGCGATGCGGAAGATGATGTGACGCTCGAAACGATCGAGGATTTCGAGGAGATGGTAGGAAAACATCAAGCCATCATCGTTTCGTCCAGCTATTGGGGAGAGCAAAATTTTCCTACCGACAATCTCAACATCATTTGGCGACACGGCTCGTTGCCTCTGGTATTCTGGTCGCCTTGGGACAAGCCGTACGAGGAAGATCACGGGCCAGACAAGTTCAGTTTGACTGAGATTCTTGCAGGAAAATGGGACGCCTACATCGATAAATGGGGTGATGCCGCAAGGGATTTTGGCCATCCAATCATTGTTGTGTTCGGTGTCGAGATGAACGGCACGTGGTTTCCGTGGTCCGGCGCTTACTATGGCGGTGCGCAATGGGTGCCTGAATACAACAATTGGAAAGGTCCGGAAACCTTTCGCCGCGCATACCGATACGTCGTCGACCGCGTTCGTGCGCGCGGCGCGTCGAACATCAAATGGATGTTTCACACCAACAATTATCCATATCCGTACGAAACCTGGAACAGTGCGGCAGCGTATTATCCTGGGTCCGATTACGTCGATTGGCTTGGCCTCAGCGTTTATGGGCAGCAATACAAAGACGAGCCCAATCCGGATATTCCTTCATTAGTCGACTGGCCATACCAGGAAATGAGCCGTCTCGATCCGAACAAGCCCATTATGATTGCGGAATGGGCGACCGGCGAATTTCCGCTTACCACAGCCCCGCCTAGCGCTATGCACAAACCGGCGTGGATCGCGCAAGGTCTGGAGCTGTTTCGCACGCGTTATCCGCGGATCAAAGCAGCGCTTTATTGGCACGAGCGCTGGCAAAACGCAGACGGCTCTTACAGCAACCTCCGGGTGAATTCGTCTGTGGAATCTCTCCGGGCTTATCGCTTGGGAATCGCTCATCCAGATTGGCTCGGAGATCTGATTCTGCGTGCAATTCCAAAAACATAGAGGGTAGGGCGCGACCGCCGGGCGCGCCGCGGCGGGCTCGCCGAGCCCGCCCTACCAATTTGTTCGTGCTCATAGACAAAATCTTCACTTGGCGGCGTCTTGAAAGTAAAGACCGTGAAAAGGTCATGGAGCCTATCGCCAGCCATGAGAATTGGAAAAACTGCTTTTCTGAAGTTGCGCCAGGATTGCTTCTGTTCGCCCGCCAATGGGTGCAATCCGCCGCCGACGCGGAAGACATCGTTCAGGAGGCTTTCGTCAAGTTCTGGCGTCGCAACCACGACATTGCTAACCGCGGGTTACTCTATTCGGCGGTTCGTTCTCTTGCGCTTGATTTTATCCGTCGCGACGCTCGACGCGCCCGACGTGAGGCGACTGTTTTGGCTGAAGCCGAGCCGGTCATTGAGCCGCATTTTGAATTGGAAGATGATACGCAATCGGCGCTCGCAGCGGCAGTGGAATCTTTGCCGCGCGATCAGCGGGAGGTACTGGTCTTGAAAATCTGGAACGATCTTACATTTAGCGAGATCGCCGGCGCGCTGGGCATTTCACAAAATACCGCGGCGTCGCGGTACCGGTATGCTTTGACCAATTTGAAGAAGACTTTGCAACCGCAATGAACGATTTTTCCGAACTTGAAAAGGAACTACGGAAGCTGCGACCGGCACAACCGTCGCCGGTGCTTTTCGAGCGGGTAGGGGAAGCTCTCAAAAATTGTAGGGCGTCTGTGTCAGACGCCAAATCGAAGCGATGGCGTTTCACAGAAACGCCGAACAATTGGTGGTCGTTAGGCTTTGGCCTCGCTGCTGCCGCGGTTTTGATTTTGTTCGCGGTTGTCATGATGGAGCGTGGACAGGAGCACCAACAAACGTTAGCGCAAAGTTCTCCTGCGCCCACAATGCGATCACTTCCGCTTGGAACGAGACGATCCATAGCTGGCAGCAGGTTCATTCCTGCCGGGGGGACGAATCTTGTTTTTAATACCCGCGACGAAGGATTGCATTTTGCTAAGGGCTCAGAACGACCGGTGCGACGCGTTCGCTACAACACGCAACAAACCTGGCGGTGGCGCAATCCGGAAACGGGTGCATCCCTCCGTGTCTCTTATCCCAGCGAGGAAGTCGTGCTCATCCCGGTCTCAGGTCAATGATTTAGAAAAAAACTATGAAAATGAAATCCGTATTCACCATCGCAATTGTCGCGTTGTTACCAGTCGCAGCATTCGCTCAAACACCGCCAGCACCGCCACAGCCGCCGCAACCACCGCACCCAACAGGAATGCCAGGACATCACGAACCGGGGATGCCGGGTCATCATGAAAAAGGGCCGAAGGTTCCGGTCACCTATCTCGGTGTGGACACATCGCAGGTGCCAACTGTAGTGAGTGAGCAGCTTGGTTTGGCGAAAGGCTTCGGGTTGGTTGTCGATTATGTAGAGCCGAACAGTCCCGCTGCTACTGCCGGCGTTCAACAAAACGACATCCTTAAAATGCTGAACGACCAAATTTTGATCGAGCCGAGTCAATTACGAAAGCTCCTGCAAACTTTCCCCGAAGGAACGGAAGTCACGCTCACTGTGTTGCGCAAGGGACAGGAGCAAAAGCTCACCGCTAAGCTTGCTAGGAAAGAAGTGTCGCAGCGACACAGTGCCTTTCCTGGGGGGAATCACGACTGGCATTGGGATTTCGATGCCAAAGGCGACCTCGACGAGCAAATGCGGGATCTAAAGGAACAACTAAAAGAGCAACTCGGCGATCAGCGCGGCATTGTCCGCGAAGCGGTGACGCAAGCCCACGAAGCTGCCAGACGTGCGCGTGACGATGCCCGTCGTGCAGCCGATCAGCTTCGGATCTTTTTCCAAGACGACGGTGCCGTGAAGACCAGCAAGATCGATCTGGGCAAAGCACAGATTGTTTTCTCCGACGACAAAGGCGAGCTCAAATTGGCCAACGTCGACGGAAAAAAGCTGCTCATAGTGAAGGATCCGCAAGGCAAATTGGTTTTCAGTGGTCCAGTCGAAACCAAGGAAGACCTTGATAGGGTGCCGGCCGACGTACGTGAACGTTACAACCGATTACAACAAAATGACTTGCCGACAGTCAGGCCGCGATCCGACACAGACAATGCGGATCAAGGCGGTACGGACGATGCAGATGACCAGGATGATGATGACGAGGACACTGGTGACGTATCTCAGCACGTTTCGTTTGAATCGTCTCGCCGGGACATGATTCCTCAATCAATCTCCTTTTAACCTCGGCGTCTGACAGAGACGCGCTGTGGACGAACAGTTTGAGGTCGGCGCACGCTGCAGCGCAGTTGCGGTAGAATTTTAATTATATTTTCTTGCCGCTAGAAACTCGCGTCCTTATAAGGGATACGCGTGATGCTACGGCTCTTGTTGCTCACCGGAATCATTGCGTCCGTATCTCCGCTGTTTGCTCAAACGTCGCCGCCCACTGTTGCGCCATCACTCGAGCAACGTGTAGCTGATCTTGAAGCGTACGTAACTAATTCGCCGCGCGGCGTGGATACCGGGTCGGCGAGCAGCTCGAACATCGCCGCGCCTGGTCCGAGTTACAACGCATGGATGATGACGTGCGCGGCGCTGGTGCTGTTTATGACGTTGCCCGGCCTGGCGCTCTTCTATGGCGGCCTCGTCCGGGCAAAAAACGTGCTCTCCGTGCTGGCGCAATGTCTCGGCATAGCCGGACTGGTCACCATACTTTGGTGGGCGGTGGGCTACTCGCTCGTTTTTTCGCATGGGTCTCCGTTTCTTGGGGGATTAGAGTTTTCATTCCTGCACGGCGTCGATGCGCGACCGAACGCTGACTATTCCTACTGGGTTTCGCAGAATGTTTTCGCGATGTACCAACTGATGTTCGCTATCATTACGCCGGCTTTGATTGTTGGCGCCGTAGCAGAGCGAATGAAGTTCGCTGCGGTGCTTGTGTTTGTAGGCATCTGGATGTTCGTCGTCTATTTCCCGATCGCACACATGATCTGGGGAATTGACGGCTGGATGAATGGCGTCTGGAACTCTAACGCTAAAATTACCGCGATCGATTTCGCCGGCGGAACCGTCGTTCACATGAGTTCAGGCTGGTCAGCACTCGTGCTGTGCGTTCTTCTTGGACACCGGCTCGGATTCAGAAAGGAAATCATGGCGCCGCACAGTATGGTACTTTGCATGGTAGGAACTGGTTTGCTTTGGGTGGGCTGGTATGGTTTTAACGCAGGTAGCGCACTCGCGCCGGATGGAATTGCGGCAAACGCGTTCGCCAGTACCACACTCGCAACGGCGGTTGCCTCATTCACATGGGCCATGCTCGAGTATACCTTGCGCGGTAAACCGAGCGTGCTTGGCTTTTGCTCCGGTGCGGTGGCCGGGCTGGTCGTCATTACACCAGCTTGCGGATACGTCGGGCCGACCGGCGCCGTAATTATTGGGATTGCGGCTGGGATTGTGCCGTATTTTGCATGCACAAAACTCAAATCCTGGTTCGGCTATGACGATGCGCTTGATACGTTTGGTATTCACGCTGTCGGTGGAACGCTCGGCGCATTCCTTACCGGCATTTTTGCAACAGCAAGCGTGGACCCGAATCTGTCGCTAAGCACCGGCGGCTCACTCAATCCAGCGACGCAAAATGGCCTGGCACGGATTGTCGGTCATGTGCTCTGGATCGAGCAGCTAAAAGCAATCGTGATCACAATCACGGTGGCCGTGGTGGGAAGTGCGCTAATTGGCGCGCTGGTGAAAGCAGCAATCGGGCTGCGGATTCCCCCTGAGATCGAGCGGCAGGGGCTCGACATCAACGAACACGGTGAAGAAGGGTACATGACGACTGGTTGAGCTCCGTAAGGCAACGCGTAGTCGCAGAAGGCTGCAGGTGAAAACAGCCAAAATTTGAATTTCGAAACCCGCTACACTGAGGTGACGCGGAACAATAAGTTGAGATCTGCGTTCCTTTACTGCTGACCCGCGTCGCCGAAGTTAGTTGCCGGTGTTAGGGTTGCCCATGCTGTGCATTTCACGCTGCAATTGTTCCCCGCTAGCTCTTTTCACGTTCAAAGTACCGGCGTCTGTTGCCCCGTCGGAAACTTCGATCCAGCGACCACCCGTATGACTGCCTGTAGACGGGGGCATCCAGACCATATGCTTCCCTTTCTTTTGCTCGGCGCTCGCTTGCCCTGCCGCGACGGGTTTCAGATCAAAGTTCAGTTGGGTTGCCTGATCTGACTTGGTTTTCGTATTGCCAATGGCAGCCTTCACTGCACCATTGACTACGAGCGAAACTCGATAAACGCCGGGTTGTAAACCCTGTGAAATGTAGCGACCGTGTGTATCGGTCTTTGTCGTATTGAAGAGTTGCTTGCCATTTTGGGACTCAACCCGAACATCCGCGCCTTTAATCGGCTTTCCCTGGGCGTCCTTAACGATGCCCTGAATGCTTGCTGGTCCCGCCCAGGCGTTCACAGTGCAAAGAAGGAACGCCATTAACCCGATCTGCAATGATTTAATAAACATAGATGAATAGATATGATGATTCACTAATTCCTACAGGAAAAACGACGCGAAGTTCCAAAATGATTTGTAGAATGAGGGAAAAAGCGAAGTTTCCGAGCAGACTGTTGCTACAGTCGGGGTGCCAAATCGCTCAAGGCCCTACGCGATCCTGCGGAATGTTCATCTGTCGACTGACGTCGATCCCGACCATGTCGGCGGGGGCCCGTTTGTTGCGGACGAATTCTGTGAGCGGCGTAGATCTTCACCAGTGTTGGTGTGGATGGCAGAACCGGACGCGGCCTTCCCATACTCGTCAACTTCGACCCAACTACCACCGAGGTGGCTTCCGGGTACTAGCCGGCACCCAAACCATATTCTTCCCTTTCTTTTGCCCCGTGGTTGCTTGCACCGCGGCCACCCGCTTCAGATCTAAGTTGAGTTCAGTAGCCTGATCTTGCTTGGTTTTTATGTTCGTAATACACGCTTTGACTACGCCATTCACCAACAACGTTACCCGGTAAACTCTAAGCTGCAGCCCCTGTGAAACATACCGACCTCTCGGATCAGTTTTTACGGTTTTGAAGAGCTGCTTACCGTCTACCGATTCGATCCGAACATCCGCGCCTTTAATCGGCTTTCCTTGGGCGTCCTTAACGATCCCCTGAATGCTTGCTGGTCCAGCCCACGCGTTCACAGCACAAAGGAGGAACCCGATTAACCCGATCTGCAATGATTTAATAAACATAGATGAATGAGAAATATGGGTTCACTAATTCCTACAGGAAAGGAGACGCGAGGTTCCAAGATGATTTGTAGAATGAGGAAAAAAGAAGTCTCCGTGAGTGGACTGTCGCTACAGCCGCGCCTCTGTGAGGCGCGGGCACACGGTCCACAGGGCGATGGCTACAGATTAGAAGGGTTTTCTCAAAACGACGTCCCAAGAACGACCCTTGATGTTGGTCGTCGCTTCGTTATAGCCGTTTCCAAAATTACCACCTGCGAGCGGTGTATGTCTGAGTCTTGGAACCGGACTGCTCATTTCCCTTGTCGTCGACTTCGACCCAATTACCGCCGAGATGAGTCCCGGTGCGACCTGGCATCCATACAATGTGCTTTCCGCTCTTTGCAATGTTACCTGCTTGGGACGTTGGCTTGAGATCGAAATTCAGCTGAGTCGGTTGATTCGCCTTGGTCTGCGTGTTCATGATCGACGCCTTGATCACGCCACTCACAAGCAATGTCACCCGGTAAACGCCCGGTTGCAGTCCCTGTGAAATATAGCGGCCCTGTGTATCGGTCTTTACTGTGCTGAACACATCTTTGCCGTTTCGGGATTCGACCCGAACGTCTGCGCCTTTGATCGGTTCGCCTTTTGCATCTTTAACAAACCCTTGAAGGGACACTGGCCCGTCCGCCGTAATTTTGTTGGTTCGGAGACCGGCTTCCGATGCGCGATCGCGCACACTCGTATTGGGTGCAGTCTCTGGAGGCGCAGCGGTTACGTCCGCTGTAATTTTGTTGGTTCGCCGACTGACTTCCGATGGGCGATCACGCATATTAGTGTTGAGCGCGGTCTCTGGAGACGCAGCGGGCACGTCTGCTGTGATTGTGTTCGTTCGAAGACCGGTTTGCAATACGTGATCGCGCACACCGGTGTTGAATGCCATCTCCGGAGGCGCAGCGATTACGCCCGCTGTAATTTTGTTCGTTCGGGCACCGGCTTCCAATGCGCGCTCACCCAGACTGGAAGTGAATCCCGTCGCTCGAGGCACAGCGGTCACGCGAGTGTCCGGGCGGCGCGGGTCGGAATCTGCCGGAGATGTGTAATCCGGAACTGTGAATGAATCAGATGAATTCTGTACCGGCACGGTAACGCCGATACCGCTTGCTCCTGTCGGATGGGTTACATCCGTGAAAAGTCCCTGCAGATAACTGTCGTATACGCCATTGCCGGGTTGTTCGTGCGCGGAAAGCCGAACGGCGAACTTATTCTTGAGCGCGTCGGCGATAGACCGGGCGATTTGGTCCTGGAGTGCAAATGCGCCGCCCAACTCGCGGTCATAAGTTTCCGTCCAAACGCGAAAACCGTTTCGCGTGTCAATCAGTTCGGCTGTCACACGTACACGGTTGCCCTGGTGCTGCAAACTCCCTTCAAGCACATTTCCAACGTTGAGTTTTTCTCCCACCTCCTTTGTGTTCTTTCCTTTCAATGAGAATGACGAAGCTCGGCCGACCACGCGCAAACCGTCAACTTGCGCCAACGTATGGAGAATCTCCTCGCTAATGCCGTCACCCAAATATTTCTGATCTTTCGTTTCGGTAGAATCTGTAAATGGTAGAACCGCAATACTCCTGTCCGGGGGATTAAACTGCGACGCTCGGAAGAGTTCGGCGCGAAATAACCAAACCGCAGCCGCGCCTAAAAGGATCCCGGCAGTCGCTGCTCCAACCAGTTTGGGATTACGCTGCGACCAGCGCCAGATCCGCGCTGGAGGTGAAACCGGGCGGGCGACGATTGGACGGCCGGCGAGCCAGCGTTCAAGATCGGCTGCGAGGTCTCCGGCGGACTGGTAGCGCGCTTTTGGGTCGCGTTCGAGACAGCGTGCGCAAATCGTCTCTAAATCCCGATCCAGCGATGGTGCCAACGATCGCAGTTTGGGTGCCTGCGTTTCAGATGCTTGCCGAATCACCGAAACCGGATTGGAACCCAGGAATGGTGGACGTCCGGTAAGCACGTTAAACAGAACTGCGCCGAGACTGTAAACATCGGCAACTGAAGTAAAATCAACGGCTGCGTCACCCGCCTGTTCGGGCGCGATAAAGCCTGCGGTTCCAAAGGTCGTCAGCGACCTTGTAAGATCGTTGTTGCCGTCCAGCAGCTTCGCCAAACCGAAATCGCTGACCAGTGGCTCGCCTCGATCGTTGAGCAGAATATTTCCCGGTTTCAGGTCGCGATGGAGAACTCCGCGGCTGTGGGCGTATTCCACAGCATGTGCGACTTTTGCCATGAGTTGCACGCACCTCCGCGGTTCATTGCGCAGAGAAGCCGTGTGCTCTTGCAAGCTTCCCTTCTCCGCGAACTTCATGCTGAAAAACGGCAGTCCGTCCACGCTTTCGCTCACTTCATAAATCGGAAGGATGTTTGGATGATCCAGACTGGCCACCGCCTGTGCTTCTCGTCTGAAACGCTGCAGAGCTCCATGTGAATCAGCGCGATAACTAAGGACACGCTTTACCGCAACGATGCGCCGGGAATGTCGTTGTCTGGCGCGATAGATCACCCCCATGCCACCGCAACCGATCTGTTCAAGGATCTCGTAATTTCCCAGAAACCAGGACTTGTTTGGCGCGTCCACTTCCGCTAGGACGGTTTGAAAAGACGCCTGAGACACGTCGTCACCGCATTCCAATCCCTCCCGCAAGAGGCAGCTCACGCAAATTCCGGTGTCGAGCCGCAAGGTTGCTCCACACTTTTCGCATTGCGCATGCTCTTCCGTAGCGCGCTGAAGCTGATCGGTGCGTGATTCTGAATTTGTCATCGCAATTACTCAGTTCCTGTTGCGAGTAACGTACACAGGTAACGGATCTCGTCGTCCACGTCGGCAGGGTCTTCGACGGTTTGCGAGACTTCATCGCGCAGCAGACTGCGGTAACGCTGACGCATATTGTGCAGCTGTTTTTTCACGGCCGATTCCGCCATTCCCAGTTCCGTGGATAATTTCGCATACGACACTTCATCGCGTTCGTCTGTAAGATGGCAACTGAGTGCCTGGAAAAGCCAGAGCTTGCCTTTGCTTTCACATTCTTCCCTCAGCCGTTGAAACGCGTGTTCCACAACCGTAGTGGCCCAAGTGAGATCGAAAATGCGCTCTGGCGGCAAGGAGTCGAGTGCTTGAACAGAGATGGATAATCGCGATGGCGCCTCCGCCATCCAGTCGTCCCAGGAAATAAATTCCACGCCGCCGCCGCGTTTACAAGCATGAGCCTTTTCCGCCGCGTTAATAAGAAAATTTTGGAGCGACTTGAGCAGGAGTGATCGGAATTTCCCGCGCGTACGATCGGCATGCTGCAGCCAGTCGTTCTTGAGAATTGTGACAAAGAAATCCTGCGTGCGATCCTGTGCGTCCTCAATCGAATAGCCGCGCGCCCGCACAAACAAGAAAATGGGGCGCCAATAAACCCGGCAAAGTTCGGCCAGCGCATCGCGAGCTTTTTGTTCTTCACTCCCCAAATTGGACGCCGAAAGGATCAGACTCCAGCGGGTAGTTACAAACTCACGCGCTGCGCCTGCACTCTCGTGGCCGTTCTTCCCGTTCACGAATGAACATTGTGGTTCTCCTTCACCCACACAAGCATAAACTGTTACCCACACATCTGCGACAGGCGTGGATGTACCATGTGGATTGGATCGCCACGTTTTTAGCTGCTGCGCCCCCTGGTCGCCTAACGAGAGCTCGATCCTCAATCGATTTGCGATGGAAATTTATGCGTAAATGGCAGTATTGACATCCTACGCAAAAATCCCTAATCATCATAGCCGTTCGTTAGTCTGTCCGATGTGACGAGTGAACTTCAAGAAACGGACTGGAATCGGCTCCTGCGTAGGATTCAGTCGGGGAAGTGCACTCCTTTTTTGGGAGCGGGCGCCTGTTATGGCGCACTGCCTCTTGGTGCCGATGTCGCGGAAGAGCTCGCGCAGCGCTACGGGTATCCATTCCCTGATCGAGATCTTGTGCGTGTTGCACAATATGCAGCCGTACAATCCGACCCGAACGCGCCAAAAGAAGATGTCGTAGACATTCTGCGCGCCGCCGGTCCTCCAAAGTACAACCAACCGCCACAGTTTGGGAATTCCAGTGAACCGCACAGTGTTCTCGCTGGTCTTCCACTTCCGATTGTCATCACCACGAATTACGACGACTTCATGGTTCGCGCTCTCAAATGGAAATTGAAAGACGCGCGCCGTGAGATTTGCCGCTGGCAGGACATCCTGCAGCACGTGGAATCAATTTTTGAAAAAGAGCCTGGCTACAAACCAACGCCCGCCAATCCGCTCGTGTTCCATTTGCATGGCGCGCTCGACGTTTCCGAGTCGCTTGTTCTGACCGAAGACGATTATTTAACCTTCCTCGCGAACATGGCAGCCAAACCAGGTCTTCTCCCCGAGGTCGTGCAACAGGCATTTGCCGCCACCAGTTTTTTGTTCATTGGCTATCGTTTGGGCGACTGGAATTTTCGCGTCCTGTTTCAGACTTTGCGTGCCCGGCAACAATTCAGCAGCATCGTGGTATTAAAACCTCCAGATGAAAGCGATCCAAACCGTGCGGCGCATCAGGCTTATTTCGAAAAATTTTACGGCGCGATGGACATGAAGGTTTTCTGGGGGACCGCACGAGAATTCTCATCGCAGTTGGACGAGCGCTGGACAATCTTCGAACAAACGAAAAAATGAGCGCTGACCCGGTTACCGCCGAATCAAAGGACGTTCTGCCATCGAAGAGCGGACGTGAGTTGGACGACAAGACTTGGGAGCGGCTATTGAAACGGATCAGAGACGACAAGTGCACGCCCGTGATTGGCGCGGGTGCATGCACAGCGCCTCCCACTGGTGCTGATCCGGAGGAATGGGCGAAATTGAATTATCCGTCAAAGGAACAGATCGCGCTCAAGTTCGCGGCTGATTACGCCTATCCACTCGACGATCAAACGAAGCTGGAGCGAGTGGCGAAATATGTGGCAGCGACCGATGACATCATGGCTCCGAAAGAGGCGTTCGCCGAACATTACAGTAGTCTGTCTTCACCGAATTTTCCGGCCTGGCCTAACGAGCCGCACCGGGTCTTGGCCGATCTTCCTTTTCCAGTCTATCTCACGAGTAACTTCGACGATTGGATGTTTCGGGCGCTGACCGAGTACAAGAAACGAGATGCGCGCCTTGCGATCTGTCGTTGGAACCGGCATATCCCTGAGAAAGCGCCAAGTTTTGATCCGGACTTCGCTTATTCAGTAGCGAATCCACTTGTTTACCACTTTCACGGTTGCACCCCGTGGGCGGAATCGGCGGTAGTGACCGAGGATGATTATTTTGAATTCCTGATAAACATTTCGCGAGACTACAAATCACTCGCGCACAGGGTTGACCGAGCGTTGGGAGGCGCGCTGCTTTTCCTCGGGTACACCCTGTCAGACTGGGATTTTCTGGTGCTCTTCCGGCTTTTTGCAAACAAGCTGCGCGACAGTGGTAATACGCACATCGCGGTGCAACTGGAGCCTTCTGAGGCGCCAGGCGAGCAGGCAGAGAAAGCGGCCAAGGCCGTGAAGTACCTCGATTCGTATTTCGGGAGCGCGCAGGTAAAAATTTATTGGGGCACTTGTCAGGAGTTTTGCGAGGAACTCCGAAAGCGTTGGGAAGCCTTCAGCAAGGGATGAGCGATTCGCCCTTTGTCGGCCCGCGACCTTTTGAAAAGGAGGACAGCGATCGCTTTTTCGGTCGCACGCGCGAGACGGAAGAGTTGCTCTCGTTGATCATCGCGCACCGGGCCGTTCTTGTTTACGCGCAATCGGGAGCAGGCAAAAGCTCGTTATTGCGGGCAGGCGTCATCCCGCGCCTGGAGGATCAGCAGTACCGGGTTCTGCGATCCGCACGCGTCCATGGCTTACTGCCAAGAGATGTTCCACCCGAGAGCGTGCAAAATATTTTTGTTTACCATGCGCTTCAGTACCTGGGCCACAACGTTACCGAACGGCCAATCGATCAAGGATCATGCGAAGATGACCTTGTCAGAGTTTCTCAAGCCGCTAGTAGCTGCTCCAGCAGCAGATGAGGAGAGCGCGCCACCGTTAATCGCGATTCTGGATCAGTTCGAAGAATTCTTTACCACCAATCAACATCGATGGCAGGAACGACGGCCGTTTTTCGATCAGCTTGCGCAGGCCCTGCACGAATTGCCGACGATGAAGGTTGTCTTCGTTATGCGCGAGGAGTACATCGCCCAACTGGAGGGCTTCGCCGAGTTGCTCCCGGAAAAATTACGGCCACGCATGCATCTGGAGCGACTGCGCGGTAATGCCGCCCGTTCCGCGGTGGTGAAACCTTTCCAGAACCGGGGCCTGTCCTTCGACCCGAACGCAGCCGACGAATTAATGGCAGAGCTTTCGGAAATTCGAGTAGCAGAAGGCGACAAATTTCGTGAAACCCGCGGTGAATTTGTCGAACCGGTTCAGCTTCAAGTCGTGTGTCAATCGCTGTGGGAAAACCTGCCGTCGGAATGGAAGCATGGACCGAGCAGCAGCAGCGATGGATCGCGTCTGATCACGGCCGAATATATCGAGCGCTTCGGCGATGTGGATAATGCATTAGCGCGTTATTACGATCGCTCCGTTGAGAGAGCTGCTGCCGCCAGTGAGGGCAGAATCGGAGAAGGTGAATTGCGACGTTGGTTTGGAACAGCTCTGATAACTCCTACCGGAACACGCGGACTTGCTTTTCGCGGTGCGCCTGGAGCTACCTGGAGAATCCCGGGCCTGGCGCTAAAAGAGCTGGAAGAAGCTCACGTCATACGCCGTGAGGATCGCTCCGGTACAATAACTCACGAGTTGACCCACGATCGATTCATCGAACCAATACAAAAATCGAACCACAAGTGGCTTGCCGGATATCAGGATGCCGAGCGAATTCGCGCGGAGTTGGAAGAATACGTTAAACGTGGCTCGGATGACCTTCTGGATGAAGTGGAGCTTCGTGAAGCAGAGGGCTATTTGAATTCGCCAGAGGCGAAGATTCTCGGCGCAACTCCGGAGGCGCGGCTGCTTGTCACCCGCAGCAGGAAGCAAATTGAAGAAGCCAAAAGGCGCCAGGCCGAGGAGTTGGAGGAAGCACGCGAGCGCGCTGAAGAACAGGAAAAACTGCGCAAGGCCGAGAGCGAACGCGTAAACCTCCTTCTGGAGAAGCGAAAGAGGGAACGAGCTTTCGGCGTAACAGTCTTCCTTCTGGGTGTAATCATGTTGATTGCCTTCGCGGCGCTCTGGTTAGTATCGCTACGGGCGTCGCGGCTTTCGAAGCAAAAGGCAGAAGAGCTGGAGACACAGCGTCAGGCACTGGTCGAGAAGGGCAAAAGTCTCAGAGAAAACGCAAAGTCGGTTTTAGACACTGGCACCGACAATCCAATAAAAGATGTCACTGCGCTTCGGAACCTCGCACTTGCTTTGAATTGCAATCCTTCGGATACGGAAGCAGCAAGAATGGCTAGCAATCTGTTGCTTCAACATGTTTGGTGTCCGCCCGCTGCGCCGGCTGTGGTCTACCAGAAAGATGCATTGCTCGCAGCGAGCTTCATTCCGGGAGGAAGCAACAACGAAATTTTCGCTGTGGGAGGTGATGGTCAGCTCTTGTTCTGGAATGGGGGGCGCTCGATGTCCCCCGCCGTCCAATCGTTATTTGAGAAGCCGACACCGGCGAACCCTCAGCAGATTGTGCAGCCGGGCTTTGCATCCTTCAGCCCCGACGGACGATGGCTGTTGATTATTCCACCGACGCTTGCATCGCCTGCCGATGGAGAGAGTGGCGTGCAAGCCGCGCCTACACAGGTAGCACCGCCCGCACCTGCCGGTGCCGGCCACGAGCTATGCAAAATTCACGTCTGGCGATGGTCGATGCAAAATCGAACCTATGAGCCTACCGGCGAAGACTTGGAAATTCAGCGGCTTCGAGGTTCCCGTATCAATTTTGCCTGGTCGAACGAGTCAGATCGGCTTGTCATCGTGAACGCGCGCGGCACTAACGAGGCGGAGTGCGCTTTTTTTCAAGTGGAAGGAACGTTCCGGGAACTCATCGATAGATCGAAGCGACTCACGGATATGAAAATCGTGGCGCTTGCCTTCGCCACCTATCACAGCGGCATGGTCGCAGTGTCTGTGGATCCCGACGCGCCAGCATTGCGGAAGGTAGCTTTATTTTCATTCAGCGAAGATTATCTCCAAGTATTCCCTATAAATGGAAAGGATTCGATTCGATTATCCGAAGGTTTCCTGCCAAATGGCGTCGCGTTCGGTCCGGGCAATGACGAAATCACCCTAACGAGTTGGAACAGCGTGCGAACCCTCAACCTCCGTGATGGAAAAGTCACGCCGATCCCTCCGCCGACTTTCCGCGACCAGTTCATGCGACTGATCGTTGGACCAGGGGACTATGCCACACGTCTCGTCGCCACCTCGCTTTACGGTCGAATTCACGTCGCAAAAGGTGCGCAGAGGGAGAAGCCGGCCGAGCCCGTGGTGTTCCGCGGCTCAATCGGTTTTCCACAGTTCAGTTTGGATGGTCAACGATTGTTGATTTTATCAGGCGCAATGTTCAACGTGTTCGATAGCGTGCGTCTCGTCGACGTTAGTCCGTTATATCGGCCGCTGGAGGCTGCTACTAAAACATTGCAAGAAAAACCTGCGCCTCCGTGGTTGGCAGACATTGCCAGCGCAGTCAGCGCGTCCGATCCCAGTCAAGACGGCTCTCTGATGACGCTGGAAGATGTGCGGAAGAAGTATCCCGAAAGCAAAGCTGGTAATCCCTACGAATCCGTCTGGAAACGCTTTTTCGCGGACAGGCCCGCCGATAAGTCGATTGCCGTCGAACGCTAAAGATCCTCGCGTCGACTGTGGAATTGAGAATCCATTGCCGGCGGAGGGGCTCGAACCCACACGACCTTGCGGCCACTGGATTTTGAGTCCAGCGCGTCTGCCAATTCCGCCACGCCGGCATCAGCGAAATTTGATACTACGAAGCGCGGAACGAAGCTCAAATTCGAATCGCGCCCGCAGTTGAAGAGACGCACTCCTTTTTGTGCCGCCCTCTATCTCGTATGGAGATTGTTACGAAAGTTCCGTCGTGATAAAAGGCCAACGTCTGGGACTACGGGCAACTTTTGGTCGCACGACGAAATTAAATTGGAGGGAGTTGTGAGGGAGAAGTTAACAATGCTGATTCGCCCTTTATTCCTTGTGTGCACAATACCGGCCGTCAATTTGGCGAACTTGTAAGGGAGAACCAACTGGCGCTGTTCCGCCGCTTTCTTCTTTTTGCGTGGGACGTGGGATGCAATCGCGAAAACCGCAATAACTGCGAGCCACGACCCATAGTTGAATGGCCACACGTAATGAATTCCTCCGTCGCAATGCATGGGCCACCCGTTTCCGCTACTTGGATTTGGTACCATCACCATACACACTGGCACCACGGGTATTCCGAACTCGCCGGTAAGATTTACCTGACAAATCGCTTGCGCACGTGGCAATAATTCAAAGCAGAAAAAGAACAGAAGGCCGGCGAATCAGGTCCACAGTTCTGATGGAAGGAACTGGGAAAATCATCGCTGCCAAGCGCAAGCTCGATGGCAGTCTCGGCTTCGTCTGAGTTGTCGATTCGGAGCGCGCTTTCAAAGTAAATCGACGGTCCGCCAGCAGCCCGTCGGGCTCGTCGCTCCGGTATCTCGGTTGTGCTCGGACGCTTTATCAGCGCGACGATATCACAGCGTCGTATCCACGGCTTGCAAACCACGAGGTGGTCCCAAAATTTCGCGAATGAGAATAGCGTCGCGCAAACTCGATTTCGATGCGAGCAAGGTGGCAATATCTGTTTTGGACCCTGTGCGTTTCCCAACTACCTGATTTGCCGTCGCGGAGGATTCCACAGCCGTTTTGATAATCGACGGCTGTTGAGGCTCGACCGGGAACGCCGATTGAATTTCGAACGTTGCCGCAGCCAAACCCGGAATAACCGATGGAAGGATTTGCTGCGATCCGGCCGATTGTTCAACGGGAGCATTTTCTGTTTCCCTGATGTCTGCTTTCTCTCCGCGTTGGCGAGGTAATCGCCACGCGCGTGGGAGCGCTGGAGGCGGTTGCACAGGTGCTAGTGGTCGAGCCGGAATGTCAGTACGCGGGAGAACAGGCGAAGGGGGAGTTGAACTCGGTGGCTGACCCAATGCTTCGAGGAATTTACGAATCCGATCTGCATCGGATTCTCGTGACGCGCGTTGAATTGGTCGACGTGTTTGTGGCGTCGGTGAGCTCGACGTTTTGTTCGAATCGCTCTTTTTTGCTTTGCTTATCGTTTTCGACAACAGCTGAAACAAAGCTGCGGCAGCGATTAGCAGAAAGAAAAGGAGATTATCGAGATTAACCGCGAGCATTCGTTGCAGCGTGTTAAGCATTGTTAAAGAGCATTGTCATTCTGAGCGGAGCGAAGAATCTCTGTTCAATGTTCTTGTTCGGCAAACTACTCGTTCTATCCGAGATGTTTCGCTTCGCTCAACATGACAGCGCATTCTTGTCTGTTTCAATCGTTCAACGCAAAAACGCTTCAACGCTTTAACCCTTCAACGCATCACCTAGCGTCATCGCGCGGTTTGTCTCCGCCGGCAATGGATTCGCGCATGGAAGTGTCCGCCTGGACATTCTTCATCCGGTAATAATCCATTATTCCAAGATGCCCTGCGCGAAACGCCTCGGCCATCGCCATCGGCACTTGCGCCTCTGCTTCGACGACTTTGGCGCGCATCTCCTGCGTTCTGGCGCGCATCTCCTGCTCGACCGCCACCGCCGCGGCGCGGCGCACCTCCGCTTTCGCCTGGGCGATGTTCTTGTCCGCGTTCGCCTGTTCGCTTTGCAACTTTGCGCCGATGTTGTCGCCCACATCCACGTCAGCGATATCGATGGAAAGAATCTCGAACGCCGTGTTGCTGTCGAGTCCCTTGGCCAGAACGGCTTTTGAAATGCGATCGGGATTTTCCAGCACGTCCTTATAAGAATCGGCCGATCCGATCGCGCTCACGATCCCTTCGCCGACGCGCGCGATGATCGTTTCTTCGGTGGCGCCGCCGACGAAACGGTCTAGGTGCGAGCGCACCGTCACCCGCGCTTTTACTTTCGCGCCGATTCCGTCCTTCGCGACACCGTCGATGGTTACGCGACCCATCGCCGGGTTGGGTACGTCGATGACCTTCGGATTAATGCTGGTGCGGACGGCTTCCAATACCGTCTTACCCGTCCCCTTGGTAGCAAGATCGATGGCGCAGGCACGGTTGAAATCGAGCGAAATGCCGGCCTTGTCCGCTGCGATTAAAGCGAGGATGACCTGATTAACGTCGCCGCCGGCTAGGTAATGCGCCTCGAGCGGGTCACTGGGAATCTCGATGCCCGCTTTTACCGCGGTGATCCGGTTATCGACGATCATCCCGACCGGCACTTTGCGCAGTCGCATCCCGACCATTTTGCCGAGGCTCACCGGCGCATTCGCGATCCGTGCGCGCAGCCAGAGACCGAAGAAATTGAAAAGAACAATCGCCAGTACGAATGCGAATAACGCCAATACCGCGAGGCCGATGAGATAGAGCGATTCCATGTTGTGACGCAGAATAGCGGAAGAGAAACCGCGCGGGAAGTTTAATTGCAAGGTGGAAGACTCGCCGCGGCGAGTCCTCAGCGTGTCGGTAAGAATGCGGAGCTACGGCACGAATTTCTGCCGCGTCGGCCATCTAACATCCGGTTTGCGGACAAGCCGATCCCACCTTGGAAACGAATTGGTGCTCGGGGGGGGACTTGAACCCCCATGCCTTTCGGCATACGCCCCTCAAACGTACGTGTCTGCCATTCCACCACCCGAGCATTAAGACGCAAGCGGCTAAAGCTTCCGCAGACGACAACCGGTTGCAAGTGGTGCTTCCGCTCCGTGTGTGAAATTCGAATCATTCGCGACTACGTTTCACGAACGAGATAGCAGGAGCATGAGCACGAGTGATGAAAGTGAATGGATCAAGATCGATCTGCATATTCACACCCTCGACGATCCCAAGGACGCCGTCGATTTTTCGGCACATCAACTATTGGAACGCGCGCGGTCGTTTGGATTTCGCGTCCTCGCGATCACGCTTCACGATGCGGTCTTTAATCGAAAGGAAGTGTTCGCCGACGCAGAGGCAATGGGCATTCTGCTGATTCCCGCAGCGGAGGTGCGTTTACTCGGCGCAGACGTGATTGTGTTGAATGTCACCGCGGAAGAGATGGCGCAGGTGAAAAATTTCGATGACTTGCGGCGACTCCGGGCGCGCCGAGGGAATTCTATTTTCACAATTGCGCCGCACCCGTTCTACGTTGTCGGCGGCTCAATCGGATCGCGGCTGTTCAGCGAGATCGATTGTTTTGACGCGATTGAGTTTTGTCATTTTCATTTTGGTCCGTTCAATCCGAATCGCCGGGCAAAACGAGTCGCAAGCCGATTTGGCAAGCCAATGATCGCCACTTCCGATGCGCATCGGCTGCACGCCTTTGGCCGCCACTACACGAGTATGCGAATGCCGCGACCGCTCTCGGTCGAGAACGTTCTTGCCGGGTTGCGCAGCGGCCCGCTGCGCCTAACAAGTCCCGCTTCGAGCCTGACAGATTTTCTGAACGCCATTTATTTTGTTTTCCTCGCGCATCCGTTTCGTGTGCGGCGAAAGATGGCAACTCCAGGAGCTGCCCGGCGTTCAAGAACGCTGCCGCCTCAGTGCTGAGGAGCTGGCTTGGTCACATCGTAAATTGCGCCCCAATCACCGGAGGCGACAAGAAACGCCGAGGCTTCCCAGGGGCGGCTGCTTGATTGGTAGTTTGTTTTTTCGTCCTGCCCCCAAAAGATATAGTGCACGTTTAATGCTTTCGCGACGTCACGCCAGTTTGCTGCGCCGTTCATTAAAGCTGTTAGCTGATCATTGGTCTTACCGTAATCGAATCCTTCGGTCCACAAGTGACCAGGGTAGCCCAGCACAGCTTTGCGACCTTGCAGCAAAATTGGTTGATTGAACGTAGGAAAAGTCGCGAATCGGGCGTCCATCGGCAACGGCCGAAGTGCCGTGCCGATGTGATCGAGCCTGGCTCGCTCAATCAACCCAAAGCCCGGATGTCCGGCTGACAGGCCGCCAAGTAGCGTGACAAATCCCGAACCGAACAGCAGTAGACACATAACGGCCCGTTCCGGAAAGACCCAGCGCCCAACGATATCGCTCCAGAGAAAAGGCAGAATGAGAAAGTAGCCCCACACCATAAGCTTCAGATTGTCCCATTCCCACGGCGCAGTTTGAACGAAATAGCCGAAGGTGAAAATCACGACTGCCGCCATCACGAAAGCAATATCCGCTGGCGGCCTATCGCCCCAACGCCACTTGCCCTTCCAAATACGCCAGACACATATTCCAACAAGCAGCAACGCCAATGGCACCCAAAAACCGAAATTGGGCAGCCAAAATTGGAAAAATGGAGCGATGACGCCGTTCCATGTTTTTTGCAACAACAGACCAGGCCCCGTCGACGATCCCCAATCCTTCGGCCCAAGCCTGAAGAAAGGCGCCGCGAATTCGGTCGAATCCTGAGCCCATCCGGGATGCCACTTCAGCACCGATGCCGCACGAAAGTGATCGGTGGTTAGCCACACGAAAAAAGTGGCCGGGATAAAAGCCGCGATCAACAGGGCAGCAGCGTGTCTGCGAATTGGTGCGCCGTGGAAAATGTCGGGCCACATCTTCGGATGCGAAATCAAGCGGCCGATGCCAGCCATTCCCTCATTGCGCACCAGATTGGCGATAAATGTGATTTCGCTCGCTCGTTCAAAAAACAATCCGACAACCAGCACTATGGTCAGCGCGATGAAGGTATGCAGGTGAAACAGCGGCAGCGATGCGTAAATCGAAAGCTCCACCCACCAGGGCAGGGGACCCTTTCGATAACCTTGATCGGTCACGACGACGGGCTCACTGTTGACGGCGTCACCAGGCTGGCCGGCGTCGGCAACCGCAGCTACGGGAGCTTGGGTGAAAAACTTTTCGCGCCAATGCCATAGCAGCACCAAGCCCGCTGGGATCGCGTAAAGCCAGCCGCGCTGCGTGACGAGCATTGACAATGCAATGCTTTTCCAGGCGATTGGCTTGTGCGCGATATCTGCAGCCGCTCCCTGATAATCCAGGAATTTAAACGTCTTTAAAAACTGAAATCCGGCTATACCGCCATTGAACAAAAAACCCGCAACAGCGAAGGTGCCGCCCCACCGATAGAACCCGTAAAAGATCGCGAGCGAAGAGAGCAATCCGACCCAGACCAACCCGATCAACAGATCGATGTGAACCAGCGAAAGCAGCGCGTTGAACAGGTCGATGCCAGCCGGGTATCTTAATTTGCTGAAGACGAAGATCGGATTGTCCGGCCAGAGAGCGACGCCGTTGGCAAAATTTTTGATGAGCGTCAGGTGCAGTGAAAGATCGCCAAGATTATTCGGGGACTGAATCTTTAGTTCGCTGCCATCGATGTATAGCAGCCACACAAACGATCGCACAGCGAAGACGGCGAAACAGACTGCGACCGCCCAGAACCACACGCTGCGATAACGCATCAGAGCCGCTGGAAGCGCATTCTCCGCGTCTTCGTCTCCAGGCGGTTTTCGTGGCCTTCGTTCTGTTGTCGGAATGGCAGCGGATTTCTGCACAAACCAGGTGTCTCGAGTCCCAAGCAAAGCGGCGATTGCAAATGCAGCGCCACACAGCAGTGCCAGTGCTGCGCTAACGGTGTTTAAACCTCTCCCTACAAGCCCCAGGAGAAGTCCGCAGACGACGGACAAATTAACGAATGTAACGCCAGCTGTGACCCACTTCATGGAAGCTTGGCGGGTGAAGGCGAAAGGGCGGAGGATGCCGAAGGCGCGGGTGAAGGCGAAGGCACAGGTGAAGGCGAAGGCACAGGTTTCGGTGCACTGCCATCAAAGTCTGGCGCTTTGCCCGGGAACACGTCCTTGAACACTTTGGCGCTGAAAAAGATCTTCGATGGGTCCTGGTAGTTACGGAGCGTCATCATCTCCGTGTAGTACTTGCCTTTCAATTTTGATTCTATGTCTTTGATTTTGTCCTGCTGCACCATGAGAAAATCGCCATCGAGATCAGCCGGCATGTTTCCGCCTTCATAATAGCCGACGCGATCGAAATCACCCAACACCCAAGGAAGCGGGTAAATACTGGAGCGAATCAGATGTCCGGTAAGATGATAGTTCGAGGGATCTCGCTTCGCCATCATTAGAAGCGGCTTCGTCAACTTAAACATATCATTGTACGTTTGGACGTACGCGTACGGCTCCTCTGGCGAGCTACACCTAAAGTAGTTGAGCCACACCGATGTGCCGAGGGATATAGACAGAAGGACGCCCAGCGTGATGTACACTTTGCGGAGATTTTTCGGGCGCACGAGCAATATCGCCGCGCCAAAGACGAATAGGAACGGCCATCCAAAACTGATGATGCACCAGGGCGTCTTGTATTTGACTATGCTATACGCAACCAGGCTACCCGTGCCGTAGATCGCCAGATAACGCAGGTTCAGGTTTTTCAGTTTTTGGCAAAAGGCGCACAGAATTAATCCTACGAGCATGGGCAGCTCGTAGCCGAAAAAGTCGGACCGTTTGATGTCGAAGTGGGGTATCATCAAACCCAGCCAGTAATCCCACGCCTTTTCGTGGCCGTGGCCCGCAGCGCCAGTCTCGGTCCATGCCTTAAACGCCAGATACAGACCTTTGACGCCGTCCCAGTTAAAGAATGTTCCCGAATAGAAGAAGACGATGGCAAAAGCGCCTGCGATGACGATCATCGCGAGATCGATCCAGCTCCAGGTTTGCTTCGCAGGCTTGGCGTCCGGCACGCGGCTTAGCCAGTACGAAATTGCCAGAGTTGGAATCGCCAGCACGGCGCAGGCGACATGGATAGCATAAGTTTCCTTGGTCAGAATCATGCCGATCAATCCCACGCCGGCGTACCGCAGATAGGTAAGCGTGCCGCGCCTCCACAAACCGAGGAGTCCCAGAATGAAAATCATGGAGAAGAATTGCAGCCACACTTCGTGAATGGCGTAGCGCCCGTAGAAAACGAAGCCGGGCGATATTGCCATGGCCAGCGCAGCGATTCGGCTCACGTTTCGTCCGACCACCGGCTCGAACTTCAAAGCCAGCCAGACACAGCTGATGCTCACAAGTACGACCGGCAACCGTATCGCCCAGACATTTCGGCCAAACAAACTTTGGAATAGCACGAGAACGTAAAAGTGAAGCGGACCGTGATAATTGGTGGGATCGTAACGGTAAAACCCGTTCTTCATCACCTGGTCGACAAACCACCCGTTGATACCCTCGTCGAAGTGCGGTGGCTTGATACCCAGGAGGAAAAAGCGCAGAAACGCGGCCAGCGCGAGAATCAGCCACGGCACCCAGTCCGTTCCCTCGAAACGAAGTTTCCACCGCTGCAGGTAATCGCTCGCTCGCGCTGTAGCGGGAGCAGATTCTGCTAGCGCGTTGCGCTCGGCACTGCTAGTACGCGCTGCCATGCGCATCCTTGTCACCGGTGGCTGCGGATTCATCGGGAGCAACTTTATTCGATATATTTTGGAACATTACAAGCCCGCGTACGTCACGAATGTCGATGTGCTCACTTATGCTGGTAACATCGCCAATCTTGAAGGAGTGGTCGAAGAACATGGCGAGCGTTACGAATTTTTCAAAGCCGATATTGCCAATGCTGATTTGATGGACGCATTGATGACCGAGCACCAGTTCTATGCGGTCATCAATTTTGCGGCAGAATCGCATGTGGACCGCAGCATCAATGATCCGCTGAACTTCATCCACACAAACGTCATTGGCACCAGCGTGCTGTTGGAATCTGCGCGCCGCCACGGGATCCAGCGGTTTGTCCAAGTCTCCACAGACGAAGTATATGGGTCGCTCGGCACTGAGGGGAGATTCACCGAACAATCGCCGCTCGATCCCAGTTCGCCATATTCAGCTAGCAAAGCCAGCTCGGATCTTCTCGCACTTGCGTCTCATAAAACGTACGGCCAGGACGTGCTGGTGACCCGATGCTCGAATAACTACGGTCCCTATCAATTTCCGGAAAAATTAATTCCGCTTATGATCATAAAGGCCCTCCGCAACGAACCGCTGCCGGTTTACGGCGACGGCAAAAACGTGCGCGACTGGATCCATGTGGACGATCATTGCGCGGGCATTGTCGCTGCCCTTTTCGAAGGCAAACCGGGGACCGTGTATAATTTCGGCGGCAACAGCGAGATGGTAAATCTCGACCTCGTCACAATGATTCTCGATCGGCTTGGCAAACCACACAGTCTCATTTCATTCGTGCCGGATCGGCTTGGACATGACCGCCGCTACGCGATCGACTCGGCATTTGCGCACCGCGAACTAGATTGGAAGCCGCTCCGCAGCTTTAAAGAAGGCCTGGATGAGACCGTCCAGTGGTACATGGATAATCCAGTCTGGTGGCAACCGCTTCTCGAGCGGACGGGTCGGTACTAATCAAGTTTTTCATTTACCAAAGGACTGATGTCGCATCCGCGCTCTGAACAGATGAAAATTGTAATTCTCGGCGCGGGCGGGCGACTCGGAACAGCGTTGCTGCGTGAGTATCGAGAGAAGCACGATGTAGCTGGTTTCAATCATGCTGAGCTTGACCTCGCGAATTTGGACGGTCTGCGCGCGAAACTGGGCGCCATGACTTTCGACGTTTTAATTAACGCGGCGGCGTTCACGAATGTCGATGCTTGTGAGAGCCGAGCGGGATCGCGCGTTTCGAATTAACGCGGAAGCACCGGGGATTCTTGCCGAAATCTGCAACGAAAAACACGCAAAACTGATTCACTTCAGCACCGATTATGTTTTCGACGGGGAGAAACGCGTGCCTTACACAGAAGACGATCAGGCGAATCCGATCAGCGCTTACGGCGAATCGAAGCTTGCGGGAGAAAAGAACGTGCTTGCGGCTGCGGATAGCCATCTTGTTGTGCGAGTTTCCTGGGTGTTTGGGCCTGACCGGCCGAGTTTCGTGGACGCCATGATCAAACGCGCGCAACAAGACGAAAAGATTGATGCCATATCCGACAAATTTTCCACGCCGACGTACACGTATGATATCGCTGAAATGCTTGTTCATGTGTTGGATGATTGGCGCCGGCGCGCCTCCGTGCCCGACGGCCTTGTGGCAGGCCGTCTCCATGGCATTTTGCATTTGGCAAATGCCGGGAAATGCACCTGGCAGGAGTATGCGCAATGGGCGCTGGATTGCTGCCGTGATATCGGTATTTCTTTGAAGGCTAAAACTGTCGGCGCACTTAAGTTGAGCGAGATGACCCGCGTTCGCGAAGGCTCCGGCGGGCAGGCGGACTGGGTGGCCCGCCGGCCCGTTTATTCGGTGTTATCCACCGCCAAATATGCGGAGGTGACGGGCAGGTCATCTCGGGCTTGGCGAGAGGCAGTTGCTGATTATATTACGCGGTTCTATTCCAAAAAATGAAAACACCAATCCTTGCTTTCACCATGTCGATGATCATGTGCGTGGGCGCTCGCGCCGAACTAAAATGGGAGCAGACCTCAGTCGACCTGCATCCCTCTGCCACCGATAAACAGGCGGTCGGCCATTTCAAATATGAGAATACCGGCAAGACGCCGGTGCACTTCAAATCGGTTCACGCTTCGTGTGGTTGCACGACTGCACAGAGCCAGAAGGACGTAGTGCAGCCCGGCGAAAAAGGCGAGATCACGGCCACCTTTAACATTGGTGATCGAACGGGGACCCAGGTCAAAACCGTAACGGTGGAGACCGACGAGGCCGCAAATCAGAAGACCGTGCTCACGCTTAAGGCGGACATCCCACAGCAACTTGAAATCACCCCAAATTTTGTGTTTTGGAAACAGGGCGATAAACCCGACACAAAGACGATTAACGTAAAAGTCGGGAAAGATTTTACGGTCAAACATCTAAAGGTGACGTCTTCCACGCCTGATTTTGAAGCAAAGGTGGAGGAAGCGGGCAAAGGCGAATTCAAAATCGATGTCAAACCACAAGACACCAGCAAGGTGGTCGCGTCGATGCTGACGATTCAGCCTGAGGATTCACAGAAAGTGTTTTACGCCACTGCGCGGGTCACCAACGCTCCTCAGGTTCAATAAGTAAGTGAAATCCTCGCTGGTCGGGCAGGCTGTTATTCTGGCAGCCCTGGCGCTTCTGCCTGCCGCCGGCGAGGCGATTTATTTTCGCGACAAGATTTCGTGGCGCTCAGCCATCGCGCCATCGGAAATGGTCAGCGTCGAGCAGGCGCGTGAATTGGGCGACACTGCGATGTGGGTAGATGCACGGCCGGACGATGACTTCGCGAAAGATCACGTTCCCGGTGCGCTTTCGTTGAATGAAGACCGATGGAATGAATTGCTGCCCCAATTTCTCGCGGTTTGGGCGCCCGGCAAAAAGGTCGTTGTGTATTGCAGCAGCCTGAGCTGTAACGCCAGCCGGGAAGTTGCGCGGCGCCTGCGCAAGGAAGCGCAGCTGTCCGATGTATTCGTGCTGGAAGGCGGCTGGGAAGCGTGGCTGAAGAAGAACAGATGAAGCAAACGCCAAACGCTCAACTTTCAACGTCGAACACCGAACCGTCGGCGCAATCAACTTTGGGCATGGGGCGTTCAGCGTTGGACGTCGGACGTTTTCTCTGGCGAATTTTAGATTTTGCTCTCGCCGGCTGTTTTCATTTACGCCGGAGCGCTGAAGGCAATAGATCCGGTCCAGTTCGCCAACGACATCGACAACTACAAACTTCTGCCGTGGCCAGTCAGTGTCGCGCTCGCATTTTATCTTCCGTGGGTGGAAATTTTCTGTGCGCTCGGCCTTGTGTTTCGCCTTTTCTATCGTGGCGCGCTGTCGATCTTGATCGCGTCAATCGTGGTCTTCACGCTCGCGACGATTGCCGCAAAAGTTCGCGGACTCGACATCACCTGCGGCTGTTTCGGTCACGCCAGCCAACACTGGAGTTTCCCATCGCACCTCATAACCAATCTCGCAATTCTCAGCGGACTACTTTTGCTTTCTTTCAAAGCTACGTCCGAAAATAGACTGCAGAAGGCGGTTTAGTTTGGGTGTCATGGACACAGCGCGGCAAATCGCGCTGTCCACATTCAAGCGTCCTGCGTGGCAGTCAGTCAGCCGCTGCCGCCGCCTCAATTGATGCCACCAGTACATCGCCGAAGCACGTTTCAGAGTGTCTGCTACGACCCACTATCTAAAACATGGCCGTTACCAACCGGCCGGGGAAAATCGTTACAAATTACGAGACGAAATGCGGGGAATATGGGCTGTATTCCCGGAAGAAGATCCGACAATTGGGCAAACCGAAAAACATCTCGGACTTCAACAGTAAGGCTGCGGCAAAGAAACACGAACGCGCGGTTCAGGATTCAAACGGCCTTAGAGCGAGGCTGCTTTGAGGAGCGACCGTTTCCTAATCCTCAAAGCTTTCGGGACTGGAAAGCCGTCGTTCCTTGTTCAAATTTTGTCGGCTTGATTAAACTGGCATCCGTATTCCACACTGTAATCCTCCAGACGCGATGAGAAACGTTCTGCTCTCCCACCGACATGCGTTTTGTATTTTCCTCTTTGTAACCGCGGCGCATCCGACGACTCACACTGTCGGTGAATCATTAGTCGCGCAGCAAAGGCAATCGCCACCGCCGATCACGAGAACGCAATCACAGGCGGCCGCACCCGCGAGTCAGTCGCCGCAAGCGCCTTCGGGCCAAAGTTCATCGTCCGAATTCGGAAATGTCGAAGCTAAGGTGCAGCCTTCGGTGATTTGGGTGAGCACCTTTGATTCTAAAGGGAATTTGTTGCGCACGGAGAGCGGCTTTTTTATTTCCGCAGACGGCAGATTTGTCACCACGGCGCATGCGGTTGAAGAGGGCGTTAACGCTGTCGCGAAGACGGCGGACGGCGGGATTTACAACGTGGACGGAGTTCTCAGCATTTCGAAGTCGGCGGATTTGGCGGTGCTCAAGGCGGACATCAAACCGCAAAAACTCTTAAGGTTTCTTGAGCTGACCAAAACGGGCGAGCTCTCAAAAGGCGCAAAGGTCGCAGTGGTAGGCAGCTCGCTGGCTCGAAACGAAGGGAGCGCGCGCGAAGCAACCATCACGGCGCACTCGTCCGAGGCATTGGAAATTGCGGGGACAACTGCGGCGAGTTCGATCGGGTCGCCGGTCGTAAACGAGAATGGCGATGTTGTTGGTATCGTCACATCGGCTGGAGAAAAAACCATTGCGCGCCCGGTCGCTGCATTGGACTCGATGTTGTCTCGAGTTAAGGCCAATACTGAGGCACGCTGGTCGCAACTGACCGAAAAGAGTCCGACACCGCACGCGACGCCGAAGCCGCGACTGCTCTATGCGCCGGCCCCATCATTTCCGCCAGGCCAAGCTCTGCCTGGGCAGTCGGGGACCGGCCGTTTCCGATTAACGTTCGATGCGCAGGGAAACGTTACGGACATTCGGGTCGTCGCATCCACCGGAAATCCGTACTTCGACCAGGCCGCAATAAAAACGTTGCGGCAATGGAAGTCTGCTCCCAGCCAGGGATGGCAGGCGACGGTTCCAGTGACGTTTCGAACAAGATGACAAACCGCAAACCAGCAGTGTTGGGTTCGACTAAAATCTGATTGGGCGGCGGTTGAAGTCCGGTGATTTCCGCCAGCGGCGATGGCACCTCACACAGCGGCTCGAAATTGCGGCGACTGAAGCGGTTAGCCTACAATTTCTTAGCAGTATGAAAATTCGTCGGGCTACCGAAGCTGATCACGACGCGGTTTGGAACATTTTCCATGAGATCGTTGTCGCAGGGGATACGTATGCGTTGGATCCGAACATCTCGCGCGAGGAAGCGCTGGCGTACTGGTTTGCGCCTGACACGCAAACATACGTGGCGCAAATTGACGTGGAATCTGTAGGGGAAGCTGACAGCTTCCCGCCGAAGGCAACGCGGTCCCCTACAGCAACTCCGAATCCAGTAATAGCCGGCACCTACATCCTGCGGCCTAACCAACCGGGTGGCGGATCGCACGTCGCCAACGCAGGATTCATGGTGTCAGCGAGCGCTCGGGGGCAGGGGATTGGTCGTGCGATGGCCGAGCATTGCTTGAGCGAAGCGCGCCGATTTGGTTTTCGCGCGATGCAATTTAATTATGTGATTTCTACGAATACCGCTGCGATTCGTCTATGGCAGGACCTCGGGTTCCAGATCGTTGGGACGTTGGCGAATGCTTTCCGTCATCCCAATAAAGGATACGTGGATGTTTATGTGATGTATCGCTCGTTGTCATAGCATTGCCTTTGGCGCGCTCGACCTTCGCGCCGTACGAAGTAAACAATCGTTGCAAAGCGAATGGTTTCCTGCTGAACCTAAGCAGTGGAATGCAGACTGTAATTCAGGTAATCGCGACCGGGACCGGATCGTTGCGGAACAAAATCATGAACGATCCGCAACTGGAAAAAAAATTCGGTTTTATCAAAGTATGGCACAAGCAGCCGGGGCGTCCGCATGGCTGGGCGAAAATAAATAGTGCTCGCGACATTCACGGAGCGATCAACCTGGAGTGGCACGCGCGTAGCAGAACATTGATTTGTCGCGTAGTGACAAAGCTCGGCAATAAGCCGAACTCAATTATTGGCGATTTTGTCGATTACCTGCTGGCGCGCCATCAAAGCCGGATCCTTGCCATTCATATAATGCGCCGATAGCCCGTGCGGCGGAATTGGCGATCGATAGCGAGATGCATTCAACGATTCAAGCGCTGGTAAACGGCCGGGCAATCGCAGAGACGGACATCCGTTAAAAGCGGTGCAATAGCGCCGCACTCCAAACGCAAGCGGCAAAATCGCGCTTCAAACGAACGGCCACGTTTCTGGGGTGCGCCAGTGTTCTGGCACTTTAGTTTCCTTGTCGTGGAGCGAATCACTCTACCGTCACGCTTTTTGCGAGGTTGCGCGGTTTATCGACGTCGCGACCAAGTGCGACAGCGACATGATACGCTAAAAGCTGCAGTGGAATGACGGCTAGAATTGGCATCACGTAATCAGGCGCTTCCGGCAGGACGATGACGTCGTCAGCGATACCTTTGAGACGTTTCATGCAGTTGCCGCTGGTCAACGCGATGATTGGTCCTTTGCGAGCTTTCACTTGCTCAATGTTGTTCAGGTTTTTTGAAAACACCGAATCATCCGGTGCAATGAAGACTGACGGCAAATCGGGTCGGATCAGTGCAATGATGCCGTGCTTGAGCTCCGCGCTCGGATGGCCCTCAGCAAAAAGGTACGTGATCTCCTTCATCTTGAGCGCACCCTCGAGAGCAAGCGGGAAATTGAACTGCCGTCCGAAAAACAGGAAACCGTTCGCATTCGCGTATCTGCCAGCGATTTCTTTAACGTGATCGTTGAGCTGTAAGACCGTTTCAATCTGTTCCGGTAACGCTTGCAAGGCTTCGATCACTTGCGTGCCTCCCGCTGTCGCAAGATTTCGCATGCGCCCGAAGAGCAATGCGAGCAGCGTGAGGATAGTGAGTTGCGAGGTAAATGATTTGGTGGCCGCCACCCCAATCTCCGGACCAGCGTGCATGTAAACGCCGCCATCGCTTTCACGCGCGATCGTGCTGGCGACATTGTTACAAATTCCAAGGGTCCGAAAACCTTTGCGTCTGCTCTCGCGCAACGCGCCGAGTGTGTCCGCAGTTTCGCCGCTCTGGCTGATGGCGAAGACCAGCGTCTCCGGCGTCATGGGCGTGTTGCGATGGCGAAACTCGCTGGCGTAATCCACTTCGGTTGGAATGCTCGCCATGCGCTCAATTAAATACTCGCCAACTCTTGCGGCGTGCAGTGCGGTGCCGCATCCGGTGAGAACGATTCGCCCGACATCGCGCAATTGCGCCGGCGCCATGTTCAAGCCGCCCAATTTTGCGGTGGATTCTTCAGTGTTAAGACGGCCGCGCATCGCGTCGCGAACCGTGTTCGGTTGCTCAAAGATTTCCTTGAGCATGTAATGCGGATAATCCCCTTTGCCGACATCTTCCGCTGTGAAATCGACTTTGCTGACCGGATGCTCGGTGCTATCGCCGGCAAGCGAACTAATCTCAAATTTATCGGGTCCGGCCGCGACGACATCGAAATCATTTAAATAAACTGCGTCGCGCGTGTAAGCGACGATCGCGCTTACATCACTCGCCAGAAAATTTTCACCGTTTCCAACTCCGAGCACGAGCGGACTTCCGCGGCGCGCGCCGATCATGAAATCCGGCACATCTGCGTGAACCAGAGCGATGCCGTACGTGCCGATCACTTGCCGCAGCGCTGTACGAACAGCCTCAAACAATCGAGCCTTCTTTGCGGGACCGTCCACCGTGTTGGCGCACGAATCCTCATAGATCTTCCCGATCAGATGCGCGAGCACCTCCGTGTCGGTGTCGGAGCGAAACTTCGTATCGCCAGCACGGACGAGCTCATCCTTAAGCGCCTGATAATTTTCGATGACGCCATTGTGAACGAGCGCCAGCTTCCCGCTCGCGTCAAAATGGGGATGCGCGTTTTCGTCATTCACGCTGCCATGCGTCGCCCAGCGTGTGTGGCTAACGCCTAACGAACCGGCTACGGGTTGCTTTTTGACTAATTTTGAGAGCTCCGCAATGCGTCCCGCGCATTTGCGTGTGTCGAGCTGTCCGCCATCGACAACTGCGAGTCCTGCCGAATCGTAGCCGCGATATTCAAGCCGGCGCAATCCATCCAGCAGAATCGGCGTCGCCTGCGCACGCCCGACATAGCCAACAATTCCACACATGATTGCGGACTGTAATTGCGGCCGTTCTCAGCCGCAACAGTGAGGCCCTACGCATTCTGCGACGTCAAAAAATTTGCCGCAAAAGCGTAGATGCTGGGTTATTCATTATTCGCAATGCGAGCTCAGGGAGACCGCAAAACGCTTCTGCAAAGTGCAACTGACAAAACGCCCGGGGCGCTACCGCCGGGCACATTGCAGCGAACGCTCGGCATCATCATGGGCGGCGGCGCAGGCACGCGTTTGTTTCCGTTGACCAAAGACCGCGCCAAACCTGCGGTCCCGATCGGAGGCAAATACCGGATCGTCGATATTTCGATTAGCAACTGTCTGAACTCCGGGCTGCGCTCGATTTATCTCCTCACGCAGTTCAACAGCATGTCGCTGCATCGGCACATTCAGGCGAGCTACAAATTCGATAATTTTTCACGCAGCTTCGTGGACATTCTCGCTGCGCAACAAACGCCAGAGGGCTCGCAATGGTACCAGGGAACCGCCGACGCGGTGAGGCAAAACATGCGCTACTTCCTCGAGCACCCGTACGATTATTATCTGATCTTAAGCGGCGACCAGCTCTACCGGATGGATTTTCGAACGCTGCTGCACCAGCACATCCGGCTTGGCGCGGACATCACATTGGCTACGAAACCCGTCGCGCGCCATCAGGTGGTTGAGTTTGGCATCATGCAGAGCGGCGTCGATCGGCGAATCACCGGGTTCATCGAAAAACCATCGGATCAATCTGGCGTGCAGGAAATGAAGATGAGTCCCGAATTGCTCCGCGCCATCGGTGCGAATGAAAACGATGAGTTATTTCAGGCGTCAATGGGCATTTACGTTTTCAATCGCAACGTACTCATCGAATCGTTGGAGAGCGATCTTTTCGATTTCGGTAAACACATTATTCCGACGTCGATCAAAGATCGGCATGTCAGCGCGTTTATCTTCAAAGGTTATTGGGAGGATATCGGGACTATTCGCGCATTTTACGAGGCTAATCTCGATCTGACTGATGTGGTTCCAGAATACAGTTTCTTTGAGCCCGATTCACCGATCTACACGCATCCGCGTTTTTTGCCTGGCAGCAAAATTAACGGCGCAACGCTGCGCCAGGCGATTATTTCTGACGGCTGTATCATCTCGGACGCGCACCTGGAGCGAAGCGTAATCGGCATACGCAGCGTCATTCAAAGCGGGGCCACTATCCGCAACAGCATCGTGATGGGCGCGGATTACTTTGAACTCGGCCTAACGGATTCCTCGCAACCGCCCATGGGCATTGGGAAAAACTGCGTGATCGATCGTGCAATCATCGACAAGAACGCCCGCATCGGCGACGGCGTCGTGATTACACCGGAAGGGAAATCGCAGAATGTGGACGCTGACAATTATTTCATCCGTGACGGCGTCGTCGTCGTACCAAAAAATGCAGTGATCCCGGCAGGTTTTTGGATTTGATGTCCGTACGCCGATCGCTAACCGTCGAATCTGTGAGCGGCGTATCGTAGGATTTTGTCCTACGACACAATCAGCCCGCGCTCCGATTGTGTGTTTCGGTGTGATGGGCAGACTGCTCGTTGCATATGATCGCTCATCTCAACCTCGATGATCGGCTGTCAATCCTGCGCGCAGAAGATTCTGTCAGGAGCTGGAACTCGCTCGACGACCAGCGAGTCTGCGTTCTTTGCGGAAGAAAATTCAAGGGTCGGCAGGTGGACATCCGCCGTTTGGCCGGAGGAAAATTCAAGCTGTGTTGTCCCACGTTGGGATGCATGTCGACGCCCCACCACTGGCGTTATGCGACATCGCAGATTGCTTCTGACCCGGTCAAAAAACGGTGGCGTCGCCATTCGCCTAACAAACGGCAAGGTCGGTTGGCTGAATCAACGCTGCGGATGCAGCCGTGTCGCGTATGATCAGCGATACTCTAGACCAGTCTGGGGTTGAATCAGTGCCCGATGAAGTGCTGATGAAACATATTTCCTCACGGCGTCATGACGCTCTTGCTGAATTATATGGCCGGCACAGCAAAAGACTGCGAGCCACCATCGATGGGGTTGTTCATGAAGAAGCTGAAGCCGATGACGTGTTGCAGGAAATCTTCATCCAAGTTTGGGAGGAAGCGGGCCGTTATTCAGCGAAGGCGGGCAAACCGCTCGGCTGGATGGTGACTATCGCGCGGCGGCGTGCGATCGACCGATTGCGGCGGCGTCAGGCTTATTCCCGAGCGCGAGAGCGGTACGAACAAAGAGTGGTCCAGGAATCACAGACTCCTCGCCGCGATGCCGCAGAAGGCCTCGTGTTGAATGATCTGCGCAAATTTTTGAGAAAAAGCATTCGAGCCTTGCCTCGCTTGCAACGCGAAGCGGTCGAGTTGGCTTTCTTCCAAGGACTAAGTCACAGGGAAATTGCTGCCGCTACGAGGGCCCCTCTTGGGACCGTAAAGACACGATTAGAATTGGGCTTGCAGAAACTGACGCACGCACTCAGGCCGTTGCGCCACAAAGTGTAAGTTAAAAGTCTATCCCGATCCTGTTCGCCCCATGTCTGTTTCCGTCTCGCGGTAGCTAGCGGCGGAGCAGAACCACTAGCAAGACGATCAAAAGAAGGACACCCAGCCCACTGGGATAGTAACCCCAACCAGTGCTATACGGCCACGTCGGCAGCGCGCCGATCACCAGCAGTAGCAAGATTAAAAGAAGAATAAAACGCATGGCTGAATCTGTTTGATTTGGAGTGCGCCTTCGCGAGCGCGCGCTCGTACGCTACGAACGCGCGCTCGCGGAATAAAATCACGGATTTGGCGAAGTGTTGACGTTGATATCCGTCTTCTTCTCTTCTCTCGTCGTCGTGGTGCCACTGTTTGCCGGTGGATTTACGACTGTGGTGTTGCTTTCTTTCTTGTCAGGAGGATTGACGGTCGTTGTCTTTTGCTCGCACGCGGCGAACAAGCCCAACATAGCCAACAGGTAAATAGATTTTTTCATACCACCTGAATCGTATTCAACCGCGATTCGGTCGCCTCGCTGTCGAGCCTTCAAGGCGCGACTGTACAAAGCATATGTTTGTAATCGCGCAGGTTTGTGCGCTTTGATGAGCGAAAGTGCGTGGCACCAGCCGCTGCAATCGATCTACATGGTTCTTCGCGATTACCGTCCTGAAGGGACAGGCGAGGGCATTTCGCTCGCAGATCCTTGCGTCTTCGTGGCGTTTCTGTGTGGCGTCGTGTTGACCGTTCCTGTGGTACCAGTCGTTGTGGTCGTACTGGTTGAGCCAGGTTGTTGGCAGGACAAGAGAAACGCGATGCCGACTAGGAGCGCGATAAGAGAGAGTAAACGTTTCTTCATAAGGCATAGATCGCGCGGAGCACGGTCTCTGGTTGTCCAGATCAAATGAACTGTTGGGCCTAGTTGCGATGGCTTTACGTAGTAAACGCGGATTCGCGCCATATGGGCGACTAAAAAGCTTTGCGTATGCGATGGCTCTGCTAATTACGTTTGGCCCGCCATACGAATGCTGAACGAAACAAAGTGGATCGGTCTCTTGTCGCCGAAGTTGAAGCGTGTTGATCTTCCCAGGATAACACCCAGTAAAAGTTGATATGAGATTTTGGCCGAAGAAGGGCAATCGCGTTTTGGTCGTCGGCATTTTCCAAAGTGCGGGAGCCGGTCGGGCCGTACTGCAGAATCTTTATAGCGCTCGATTTCGTCGTGCCGCGGCGATCTACGCCTCGACCAGAGGCCGGCCAAGAATCGAGGAACATGGGATTTCGGCGATCGGCGGATCGGCTGTCGGTTTAATCGTTAGTGTCGTTCTTGGCGCATTTATCTTTTGGGCCTGCGGAATTTTGGGGGACAATCGGCCCGCCGAAGTGGCTTTGCTGCTCGCTGCGTTCGCGTTCGGAGGTGCGATCGTCGGCTGGATTGTCGTCCAAGTGCTTCGGGAGCATGTTGATTCGGCGAGCTTCGCCAGATTCACGAACACGATCCTGCCGAATGAAACAGTAGTTCTAGCTGAAGTGGAAGCGAGCGAATCCTCGCGCGTACTGGCGATTTTACGGGGCGTCGAAGCCGAAGCGGTGACGTTCGGTTTTTATCCACCACCACCTTTCGCTATCGATTCGACCGCACAACAGCTCAGTCATGAACTGCCTTCGAGTCAGCGTTTCGTGGAAAAGGCAGCCAGCCTTGCACACGCAATCGCGGTCAGCCGAGCGGCGAAGGCGCGGGGGCCATCTTTTCTGCACCGGTTAGTCGAAATCGAGAATGCTTTGGAGTGGGCGAACATGAGTCTCACCATGTCTGATGAGGCGCAGCACGCCTTCACGCTTTCGGCGGAGTGGCTGCTGGATAACGCCTATTTGATTCGCGAACAGGTGGCCGATCTTCGCAAGAGTCTTCCGCAAAAATACTATGGAAAGCTGCCTCTGATCGCCAGCGGCCCCGGTGCGGGGTTGCCGCGGGTCTACCAAGTTGCAGCGGAGATGGTCGCAGAAACTGACGGAGCCTTGGATCCTGAGATTATCCGAAGGTTTTTGGGCGCGTTTCAAGCGATCACGCCATTGGATATCGGAGAACTTTGGGCTCTTCCGCTGATGTTGCGATTGCAGTTGCTCGAATGTCTTCGCACGCTCGCGATCCAAGTAGACCAGCAGCAACGGGAAAGCGAGGAGGCCGATTTCTGGGCAAACCGGCTTATCGCCGCCGTCCGGCACAGTTCACCGCGATTGCTCAAAACAATGGAACAACTCGTGGAAAGGTATCCCGAGCCAACGCCGCATTTTGCGAGCGAACTGGTGGCGCATCTCTACGACGACGAGGGAGCGCTCCCGCTAGTGAGCGGCTGGCTCGAACGCTCGCTCCGTTCGCCGCTGCTCGAGGTCATGCAGCAGGAACATCGGCACCAGGCGGTACAGCAAACCGCGCTCACGAATGCGATCAATAGTTCTCGTCGCCTTGCGCAAATCCAGTGGCGGGAACTTTTCCAATCAGTCAGTTGGGCGGAAAGCGAATTGGCTGCGGACCCAGCTGGCGTTTACGCCCGCATGGATTTTGAGACGCGTGATCGATGCCGAAGTGCGGTGGAGGAAATTGCGCGCTGGTCACAATGTTCGGAACAAAAAACTATTGATAACGCCTTTGCGCTGGCAAAGGCCGCGCAGGACGCAGTTACACGCCACGTCGGCTATTACCTGATTGACTCGGGTCGGCCGAATCTCGAGCGAGCCACCGGCGCGAGAGTACCAATGGCGGAAAGATCACGCCGATGGCTTCGTGCCCACGCGACGGGCGCTTACTTCGGAAGCCTCTTTGTGCTGATGGCCGCATTGGTGGCGGCTCCTCTGTTTTTGGTTGCCGGGTTGGTTCCTTGGGTAACGCTGGGGCTCTTGGGACTTCTGTTACTCTTGCCCGCGAGTGAGCTAGCGGTGCTGATCATGAACTATTTGGTGACCTCGCTTCTCCCGCCGGAGGTCTTGCCCAAAATGTTCTTCGAAAAAGAAGGCATTCCCGATGATTGCCGCACGCTGGTGGTAGTGCCGATGCTACTGACCACTCCGAGCGCGATCCAAAGCCAAATCAACCGGCTTGAAATTCATTACCTCGGAAACACGGATGCGAATCTCCGGTTTTCACTCCTGACAGATTTTTCTGACGCGCCGCGGCAGAGCATGCCGGAGGACGCAGAGTATATCGACATCGTGGCGCGCGGTGTCGAGGAATTGAATCGCCGACACGGAGAGGGGCATTTCTTTCTTTTTCATCGAACCCGCATGTGGAGCGAGAGCGAGCAACGCTGGATCGGCTGGGAGCGCAAGCGCGGGAAGCTTGAGCAGCTCAATCAATTTCTTACCGGCGAACCCACCCCAGAGCTGGGAGGATTTCTCCATGCGGGTGATCCTGCGCAACTCGAGGGCATTCGCTTCGTCATCACGCTCGATGCCGATACCCAATTGCTTCGTGACACTGCCCGGAGAATGATCGAAACCCTCGCGCATCCATTGAATCAGGCTCGGCTTTCGCCAGATGGTCGCCACTTAGTTCGCGGATACACGATCATTCAACCAAGCGTCAGCGCGTCGCTTCCCAGCGCAACGGCCACATGGTTCTCACGCATCTTTGCTGATCCACGCGGGATCGATCCTTACACGCACGCGGTCTCCGATGTTTATCAGGATTTGGTCGGAGAAGGCAGTTATCACGGCAAAGGCATTTATGAATTGCAGACGTTTCATCGGCTCTTATCAGGACGATTTCCATCGGCGCACTTGTTGAGCCACGATCTGCTGGAAGGATCTCATGTCCGCGTGGGACTGGCGACGGACATCGAACTACTGGATGTTTTCCCGAATAGTTACATTGCGTGGTGGAGTAGGCAGCACCGCTGGATTCGCGGCGACTGGCAAATTATTGACTGGCTCAAGTCTTGCGTGCCTCTGGGTGACGGTCGGGCGGAGCCCAATCCGCTTTCCGTTTTCAACCGCTGGAAGATCTTCGACAATCTGCGCCGGAGTCTGGTGCCACCAGCGATCGTGGCCCTCCTCCTGATGGGTTGGTTTTTCACGCCCGCTCCGATGCTTTGGAGCGCGCTGATCGCCGGTCTGGTGTTGTGGTCACCCCTGAATGCTTTCCTAGCACTGGTATTCCATCCGCCACCGCCTGGAACGAGATTTTGGCGCGACCCACGCGACCGCCTCCTGCGCTCCTCGTTTGCCGTGATTTTTCTGGCGGATTACGCGGGCATGGCACTCGATGCCATTGTTCGCGTGATCTACCGGCGAATGAAGTCGGATCGGCTGCTCCTCGAATGGGAGACGGCGGCAGACGCTCACCGGCGCGCGAAAAGTCGGCAACGACAATTTATTCTCAGCAGGCTTTGGATTCCCGCCGCCTGCGTGCTCCTTCTCGTCGGCGCGGCGTCGCGGGGAACCGCGGCGATGGTAGCTGCCTTCCCCTTCCTTCTGTTGGGGGCTCTGTTTCCGGTGGCGGTAATGGTGATCAACCGGCCAGCGAAAAGTTGGCGTGGCGGAACGCTAACGTCGGATGATCGCCGATTCCTGCGCGCGGTCGCGCGACGAACGTGGAGATACTTCGATGATTTTGTCGGACCACAGACCTCGTGGTTGCCGCCGGACAATGTCCAGGAAACACCAACGCGGGAAATTTTCATGCGCACCTCACCGACGAACATTGGGCTGTCGATGCTGGCGACCGTATCAGCGAATGATTTCGGTTACATCACCATCGACGATTTGGTGGAGCGCAACCTCCGTGCGCTTGAAACCCTGAGTCGGCTCGAGCGTTTCGAAGGCCATCTTTTTAATTGGTACGACCTAAGCACGCTGGAGCCTTTGCGTCCACGCTACGTCTCTGCAGTCGACAGCGGGAATTTGCTCGCCAGCCTCTGGACTTTCGAAACCAGTTGCGACGAGCTTGCTGCCCGTCCGCTTCTGGATGTGTCCGCATTGCGCGGAATAGCCGACACGCTGGGCGTTCTCCGGCAAATCGCTCCCAGCATGAAAGAAACGGAACACCCTTTGGCGTTTCTTCGCTTGGAGGGCCTTACCAGGGACCAGCCGGCGAATTTGGAAGAAATCATCATACGAATCAGAGCAGCTCGAGAACTCTCGCAGGATCTGCTGCTCCACTACCGCGGCCAGGAAACCGATCCGCGTGTTTATTGGGTCCAACAGATTTCGAAGCAGGTCGCGGCGTGGAACGGCGTCATCGATAAATATCTTCGGCCGGTGGAAATTCTGATGTCGTCGCCCGCGCAATTGATGTCGTTAGGCGAAGCAACGCACGAATCTCGCAGGGAAGCGCTAGCGGCCACCTTTTCGCTACGCAACATTGCCATCGAGGGCATCTCTGGGTTAGTACCGTTGCTTCCTTTTTATCAGAGGCGGGAGGACCAGGAAATATCTTCCGACGTCCGCGAGTGGCTCGATCTGCTCGAGACGGAGGTCGACCGTTCGCGCCGGAATGCCTCGGAGCAGCTCGCGCAATTGGACGAAGTCATCGCCCAGAGCCGGGAGCTGGAAGAAGGCATGGGACTTCGATTTCTGTACGATGAAGAACGACGGATTTTTGCCATTGGCTATCAGGTGGCTGAGCGCCGCCTGGACAGCTCCTTTTATGATCTGCTCGCAAGCGAAGCGCGCCTAACGAGTTTCCTGGCCATCGCGCGCGGAGAAGTACCCGTAGAACATTGGTGGGCTTTGAGCCGGCCCTTTGGGTCCGCATACGGGCGACTGCCGCTTCTATCCTGGAGTGGGACGATGTTCGAGTATCTGATGCCGCTGTTGTTCACTCAGACGCATGAGAATTCGCTGCTTGATCGCGCTTGTTACGACGCTGTGCACTGTCAGATTGGTTATAGCCGGCAAAACCGAGTTCCGTGGGGAATTTCTGAATCCGCCTTTAGCGCGCTCGACCGACACAACGTTTATCAATATCGAGCCTTTGGCGTGCCGGCGCTGGCATTGAAACGTGGGCAGGAAGAGGATCTGGTGGTTGCGCCATATGCCGCTGCGCTGGCACTCGGCGTGGAACCGGCCGCTGCGATGAAGAATCTACGACGGCTTGCTATTCTCGACGACTCAGCATTGCTTGGCGAGTACGGGTATTACGAAGCGATCGATTATTCTCGACGCACGGAACTCGACGGCGCGGCGGGAATCATTATCCGCTGTTATATGGTTCATCATCAGGGGATGTCGCTCCTGGCTTATGGCAACGCCTTACATGACAACGCGATGCGGAGGCGGTTTCATTCCGACCCCCGTATTCGCGCCACCGAGCCGCTCTTACACGAACATATCCCGGAACAAATTTTGCCGACGACAGGTGAGGCGCATGAAGAACGGCCCGTGCGGCAGACAATAGCGACGGCCGGCGCCACGGCCCTCGCCCCAACACCAGAGATCGCTTCGCCGCGCATTCATCTCCTTTCTAACGGGACCTGCTCCGTGACAGTGACCAACTCCGGCGGCGGATACCTGCGCTGGCTGGACTTGGACGTTACGCGCTGGCGCGCCGATCCAACTTGCGATGTGTCTGGACTGTTTTGCTACATCCGGGATTTGGAAAGTGGAACGACTTGGAGCAACACACATCAACCGGTGAGATCTCCGGAGCGCCGGTATAGCTGGAGTTTCACACCGGACAAAGCGGAGTTTCGGCGGCGGAGCGGCCCGTGTGAGACGATCACAGAAATTGTCGTCTCTGCCGAAGACAATGCGGAAGTCCGACGAGTGACTTTGGTGAATACGTCGCGCAAATCTTGTCGACTGGAGCTGACGAGTTACGTCGAGCTAGCTCTTGCGCCGCATCGAACGGATCGCGCGCATCCCGCTTTCAACAAGCTGTTCATCGAAACTGAGTGGCTGCCGAATTGCGACGCCATTGTCGCACGGCGTCGCCTTCGCTCTCCTGACGACCCTCCAATCTGGGTTGCGCATCTCATGGTCCCAGAATCCGCCCTCGAGCCGGCGGAATTTGAAACCGACCGAGCCAAGTTTCTTGGCCGTGGTCGTACGCCGGAAAATCCCGAAGCGCTCACGCGCCCTCTAACGAACAGTGTGGGTGCTGTGCTCGATCCGATATTCAGTCTGCGCCGGCGCGTGACGATTTTGCCTAACCAACGGTTTCAGTTTGCGCTGGTCACGGTCGTGGCAGATTCGCGCGAAGCCGTTGTTACACTGGCGGGACGCTATTCAGAGTTTCACACTTGTGTGCGCGCTTTTGAAACCGCATGGACTCATTCCCAACTTGAGATGCGCCGCCTGCACATTCGGCGGGCCGATGTGCAAACCTTTCAACAACTGGCCGGGCTGATTATTCTGCCACAACCCCAACTTCGGCCGCCGCCGGGGCGTCTTGGCCGCGCCGAAGGTCAGCGAGCGCTCTGGCGACAAGGCATTTCAGGTGATCTGCCGATTGTCGTCGTCATGATTGGTCATCTTCGCGACATGGAGGTCGTGCGAGAAATATTGACCGCACATACCTTCTGGCATCTGCGCGGCCTGAAAGTCGATCTCGTGCTGGTGAGCGAGGAGGTCGCGAGTTACGAGGAACCATTGACTGAGCATCTGCGTCGGCTCACCGAAGCGCAGGCGCACCTAACTGGGGTCGATCAACCCGGCGGCGTCTATCTCCGCTCGGCAACAAAAATTTCAAAGGAAGAGCTGCTCGCGCTTCAAGCGGCTGCACGCATGGTGCTCGTCGCAGCTCGAGGCACGCTGCGTCAACAACTTGCCGCGAGCGCCCCCGCAGCCGCGAAACAACGTCAACTATTGCCCCCGCACCAGTTCCTCGAGGAGCCCTCTGCACCTCTACCTTTCATGGAACTGAAATACTTTAACGGTCTCGGCGGCTTTACTGAGGACGGGAAGGAATTTGTGATTTATTTGGGGCCGAACCGGTATACGCCGCTTCCTTGGGTCAATATCATGGCGAATCCGAAGTTCGGCGCATTGATTTCCGAGTCTGGCGCCGAATGTGTCTGGGGACGCAATAGCCAGAATGATCGTCTTACGCCCTGGTTCAACGATCCAATCTGCGATCCGCCCGGAACAGCCATCTACATCCGTGATGACGAGCTCGGCGCCGTGTGGTCACCAACAGCCAAACCGATTCGAGAGAAGGATGCGTATCGTGCGCGCCACGGTCAGGGTTATACAACATTTGAACACAACAGCCATGCGATCGAACAACGCTTGCTCACATTCGTGCCGGTCGATGATGCGGGGGGAAGACCGGTACGGTTGCAGCGGCTGCGGTTGCGCAACAATTCTTCGCGCCGGCGAAAGCTCACTGTCACCGCTTACGCCACTCTGGTTCTCGGGTCCGATCCAGAGGAAACCGGTATGCACGTTGTGACGAAATGGGATTTACAGAGCCAGACTCTGTTCGCCCGCAATTCTTACAACCCTGAATCTTGCGATTGCATCACTTTTGTCACTTCGGCTCCAACGCCTGCTTCGTTCACCGCTGATCGCGCGGGGTTCATCGGACGTAACCGCTCGCTGCGTGATCCCGCGGCGATGGAGCACGAACGATTGACTGGCGACGTTGGCGCCGGCCTTGACCCTTGTGCCGCCGTGCAGGTCATAGTGGAGATCGAACCCGGGCGCACAGCAGAAATGACTTTTCTCGTCGGTCAGGCGGACGACGAAGAAAAAGCGCGTGAACTCGTCAGGCATTTTCGCGATCCTCCCAACGTCGAAGCTGCATTCAAAGAAACACGCCAATGGTGGGACCGACTCCTAAGCACGATCGAGGTGGAAACGCCCGAGGCTTCGACGAACCTTCTACTCAACCGTTGGCTGCTTTATCAGACTCTGAGCTGCCGAATCTGGGGCCGCTCGGCTCTTTATCAATCGAGCGGCGCATACGGATTCCGTGACCAGTTGCAGGATGTCATGGCTCTTGTGCATGCAGCGCCCGAGCTTGCGCGCGCCCATATTTTGCGCGCCGCCGCGCGACAATTCGTGGAAGGCGATGTGCAACATTGGTGGCATCCGGAATCTGGTGCGGGCGTGCGGACACGGATCAGTGACGATCTTCTCTGGCTTCCCTTCGTCACCGCGCATTACGTTCGCGTCACTGGCGACGCGGCGGTCCTCGATCAGGTAGTTCCATTTCTCGACGGCAAACCATTAGAGGAACAACAGACGGAGAGCCTTTCCATTCCGGTCGCTTCCGCCACGGAGGGTTCTTTGCTCGAACACTGTCGCCGGGCGATCGCACGCTCCGCCACAAGCGGTCCTCATGGGCTGCCTTTGATCGGAGGTGGTGATTGGAACGACGGCCTTAATCGCGTTGGACTTGGCGGCAAAGGCGAAAGCGTTTGGCTAGCCTGGTTTGAAATTTGCGTTCTCAAAGACTTCGCTGAGCTGCTCATTTTACGCGAACTGAATGACGAAGCGCGAGCGTGCCGGATGCGCGCCGTGCAGTTGTCTAAAACAGCCGAGACACAGGCATGGGACGGAGGGTGGTATCGTCGCGCATACTTCGACGACGGCACGCCTCTCGGCTCGAAAGAAAATATCGAGGCTCGCATCGATTCACTCCCCCAAACGTGGGCCGCGATTTCGGGTGCTGGCGACGCCGAGCGAATTGAGGTGGCGCTGCGATCTCTTGAGGAAAATCTCGTGCGCGAAGCCGACGATCTAATTTTGCTGTTTACTCCGGCTTTCGATAAAACGGCCGCCGATGTTGGCTACATCAAGGGTTATCCTCCCGGCGTGCGAGAAAACGGCGGCCAATATACGCATGCTGCAACATGGGTGGCTTTGGCCTTTGCTCGCCAAGGCGATGGTGATAAAGCCGTCCGACTCTTACGCATGTTGAATCCTGTCGAGCACGCCCGGGACGAGAAAGACTGCGAACGCTACAAGGTCGAGCCGTATGTCATTCCAGGCGACGTCTACTCGTTAGCGGGCAATGTCGGTCGAGGTGGTTGGACTTGGTACACGGGCGCGGCAGCTTGGACTTATCGCGTCTGGCTAGAGGAAATTTTAGGATTCCAACGGCGCGGCAACACACTCACGATTAATCCGGTCATACCGAAAGACTGGCCTAATTTCCGTCTGCGATACCGTTGCAAAAACACCACTTATCAGATTACCGTCGACAATCCTGACCAGTGTTCTCGCGGTGTCGTCGTGACGGAATTAGATGGAGTCTCAGTAGCGGACAATATTGTGAACTTGTGTGACGATGGCGCGCATCACGAGGTACGTGTTGTCTTGGGAAATAAACCCCCGGCGTGAGTCATCGATTGACAGCGGCACTCATCGCGTTTTTTTCCCGCGGTACTCAATTGCAGTTGCAATTCTAGGCGCGGACATCCGAGGATGCGTGATAAATCACATCTCCTCAATCTCGGATCGAACCTCGTCTTTTGTTCTGCCTAGTCTCTTCTCGAGGCGACCCAGAAGCTCATCCTCTTTGCCCTCGGCAAACGTCAGGTCGTCATCAGTCAGCTGACCGTATTTCTGCTTCAGCTTGCCCTTTACTTCGTTCCAAGTCCCCTTCATTTGTAGCTTCATAACACAGATTCGTGTTTCAAATGGCCCTTGGTCTTTAGTTTCTTCAGCTCGGTGCTGTCGAAGCCAAAAAAAACACGCCTTCTGTTCGCTCGCAGCGAAACAGAAAGGCGCGTTGGAGACGAACGAGACTAAATATTAATCTTCGTCGACGATTACGCGATCAACCATCATGTTGTCGCCTGTTCCCACATAATGCACGTGGACCGGGGTCCCGACTCTGACTTTGGTTTTTACCACGTCTGGATCCAACACCTTGCCGCTTTTGGTCACGTATGTGACCGACTTGCCGAAGCGATAAGTGCGCGGTCCGCTGCTCTCCTTCAGAACGATCTGACTGCCCGGAGAATACTCCGTGATTGTCCCGCTGCCCTCAGTTGTGGTCGTTGTGGTGGTAGTCTCTGAAACCTGGCCCCACGCAAACGGCGCTACAAACGCCAAAGCAATGCTTAATACTATTTTTTTCATGTTTTCCCCTTTGTTAGTTGAATTGCCGCAGTCATCTTCGCCTTCGTTTCGGTTAGATTCACGATTGAAAGAACTGCTACACCCGATTCGGATTCGCTTTGTACTGCGGATGTTTGCGCAGGGCGTTTTCTCTTGAAGCATGCTTTCGCACGACGGACGGTCTTAACTTACACCAATGAATGTTTGGATCGGTACCTCTGGATTTCAGTACGCCGAGTGGAAAGGAAATTTTTATCCGGAAGATTTGCCCGCCGCGAAGATGCTGCCGTTTTACGCGGAGCGATTTTCAACTACGGAGATCAATTACACATTTCACCGCGTTCCCGCGCCGAAGACCATCGACAACTGGAAAACGCAGACGCCGGAGAAATTTCGGTTTGCACTGAAGGCGCCGCAGAAGATTACACATTGGTCGAAGCTGCGCGATTGCGTGGATACGCTGGAATATTTCTGCAAAGTTGTCAGCGGTCTTGGCGAGCGACTCGGCCCGGTGTTATTTCAGTTGCCGCCAACTTTTAAGAAGGACGCCGATGTATTGGGTTCTTTTCTACGTGAATTTCCTGCCATGCGCGCCGCGTTTGAATTCCGTCATGGCTCCTGGTTCGACGATGAGATCTTTGATCTGCTCAAATCGCGCAACATCGCTCTTTGCATTGCGGATACCGACACGATTGCTACTCCAAGAAAGATTACGGCTGATTACGGGTACCTGCGACTCCGCCGCGAAAATTATCAAACGGCTGACGTCGAGGCTTGGGCAGAATTCGCCCAGCAGCAGGAATCCTATTGGAAAGAGACTTTCGTTTACTTCAAGCACGAAGAAAGCGGCATCGGGCCGAAACTCGCACAGCAGATGTTGAAATTGCTTGTGTGAGTCGTGATCCTAGCGCCCTATCAAAATAAAAATTCCCGCTAGTAGCGCCAGCACACCAGTTATAATTCCGATGCCAAGTCCAGTGAGGGTAACGAGCCCCACCGCGATCAGATAAATCGCGAGCAGAAGCATGCCGATGTTTTTAGTAATCATGGGAGGGAGTATGAGCAAGTGTGCCAACGGTTGACAATCCTGAAGCGCTGGCGCGTCATCCGATCATCCCGGCCTGAACTTTCGAAGCAACGAAGCGTATGATCGCGGGATCTGCTATTTACCCGCGACACGAACTACCACCGCCGAAATGTCTTTCACATCGACGAACGCGTCGAAGTATTCCGCGCCAGTGAGATTGGAAAGATGAACGATGTTGTCCGTTACTTGCGCGATCTTGCCGCCCATTTTCTCTCCCGATCTCAAGTGCAGCTCGACACTTTTGCCGGCGCTGCCCTGAAGAAGACTAACGACCGTTGCATTAGATTGCAGACTGGTTTTGTCTTGGGCGAACGAGCTGGCACAGACTACGGCGGTAAGGATCATCAGAAAAACAAGTGAGTAGCGTTTCATAATCAGCGCGTTCTGCGTCATTTGTGATCGATTGACGAGCAAATAATTCATGGATCGAGCAGCAGCGCTCTTGAGTCCGCTGCACGGATCATGCGCAAGTTGCGCTTCATACGAGGCAGGGAACCAAAAACAGATAGGTATTTTGATTTCCCATTGGCAGACGCAGCGCCTGCCCTACAATTCCGCATGAGTTCGATCGCCGAAAATCTCGAGCGCGTTCGCGATCAAATCGCAAGCGCGTCAGCGAAGTCGGGCCGGTTGGCTGATGCCATAGAGTTGGTTGCAATCAGCAAGACCCATTCGGCTGAGAAGGTCCGCGAGGCAGTTGAAGCTGGGCAAAGGCTGTTCGGTGAAAGCCGCGTGCAAGAAGCGCGCGCCAAAATTCCAGAGCTGCCGTCGAACTTGCGATGGCATTTCGTCGGGCATCTCCAGAAAAACAAAGTGCGCCAGGCCCTGCCCCTATTCGAAATGATTCATAGCGTCGATTCTCTTGAACTGGCGCAGGATATTAACCGGGTCGCGGAAGAAGAGGGATTGTATCCGCGGGTCTTGCTTGAAGTAAACGTGGCCAGCGAGGGCAGTAAATTCGGATTTGTGCCCGATGACTTGCGCGAGCAAATGGAAGCGCTTCTGGCGCTGCCGCGCTTGTCAATTGAAGGCCTCATGTGTATTCCACCTCTGGCTGTGGAATCGGAAGAATCGAGGAAGTTCTTTATGCAAGTTCGGAAATTGCGCGATTCGCTCGAGAAGGAATTCAACATAAAGCTGCCGCAGCTTTCGATGGGCATGACGCAAGATTTTCCAATCGGAATCGAGGAGGGCGCGACGCTCGTGCGAGTTGGCACAGCGATCTTTGGCGAGCGCTCGAAGAGGCAGAAACACCTGGAGCACGGATTTTCGCGGATCGCAGGAGCTTGAAATCAATCGTCTTAGTCTCTGTTATTGTGTAAATTCGTGGCTAGACAAAGGAGCGAGGGCTGATATGCGACTTGAGCCAAAGAACATCCAACAAATCGGGGACGAACTGGCGATTGCCTGGAATGACGCCACCGAATCGTTTCTGAAACTCGAACTGTTGCGACGCGCCTGTCCATGCGCGGCTTGCGGCGGCGAGCCGGACGTGCTCGGCCACGTTGCACGTCCGCATGTGAGCCACACCGACAACAGCTTCGAGCTCGTCGGATTTGATCTGATCGGCGGTTATGCACTGCAGCCACGGTGGGCCGACGGACACAGCACCGGGATTTATAGCTTTACTTATCTGCGCCGTTTAGCGCAGCATCCTGACTGAACTGGAGCGATAAACCTTAATTCGCCTGTGAGCCGAATGTTGAAATTCGCAATCGTCGTCGTTTGCTTCTCATTGTGTGGAGCGGGCACGTTCATCGTGTCTATGCCGCGAAAGAAACAATCGCAGCAGAAAACAAACGTCATGCCCGTTAGGAATCGGCAGATCATCCAACGAAACTGGATTCAGGTCTAAGGCTGCTAAATCTTCGGAATCGTTACGCGCAGCAGACTTGTACCGGGTACGAGTGGCTTTAACTGGCGGTTCTCGGAATGGGCCGGTACAAGAAAAATCTCTCCTGGCTTAAGGGTCGCCTCGGCGCAGCGCAGATTTCCAGTGAGACAATAAACAATCGTGAATTGCCCGAAGGGGGCTGCTTCCCGGTCTTCATCAAGATTCCACTTCCGGATTTCGAATGAGCGATCGCGAATCAACAAGTCGCCTTGCGCTTGAATCAGCTGCGGCTGCACATCTTCGAGATTGATGCATTGAATCGCCTGCTGAACGTGCAATTCCCGCTGCGTGCCGGTTGCCGGATCGGTTCGATTCCAATCGAACAGCCGGTAAGTCGTGTCGCTGTTCTGTTGGATTTCTATCAGCAGATTGCCTGCGCCTATGGCATGAACACGGCCGGCCGGAAGGAAAACGGCATCGCCTGGTTGAACGGCGATCCTGTGAATATGATCGATTACGGTTTGGTCGCGAAGTCTCTCCTCAAAAGTGTCGCGGGTGATCGGCTCACGGACCCCAAGGAAAACCTCTGCGCCGGGATCCGCGGTGGCTACGTACCAAAACTCGCTCTTCGGTTCGCCTCCCAGTCTGCTGGCAACATTTTCAGGCGGATGCACCTGAAGGGACAACTTCTGTTGCGCATCGAGAAGTTTGATGAGCAACGGAAAACGCGGGGCGTCCGCAACGTCGCCAAAAATCTCGTCGCGCTGTTGCGTCCACAACTCGTGCAAAGTTCTTCCACGGAGCGGACCGTCGAAGACGACGCTCTGAGCTTCGGGGCGATCAACAATCTCCCACGACTCCCCGATACGCTTCTGCGGTGGAAGATTCTTATGAAATTTGGATTCCAGACGTCGCCCGCCCCACATTCGCTCGATGAAAATTGGTTCGAAGGCGAGGGGACTGCTGAGTTCGGTCCGCGACATGGTCGGCAAACGTCCAACGTCGATGCGCCAACGTCCAATTCTCAATTCAGAACTGCGATGTCGAATTTGTTTCTGCCATTGGACGTTCAGTGTTCGATGTTGGATGTTCGGCGTTTCCGTGCTGATATCTGGATGAAATCTTTTTTGAAATACTGGTTACCGGTGTTGGCGTGGCTTGTCGTGACTTTTATCGGTTCCACGAATGTGATGTCGGTGGAGCAGACCTCACGATTCATCGTTCCGTTTTTGGTTTGGCTGAAACCAGGGATCACGCAGCAGAACATCTGGGCGATTAACGTGTTCACTCGCCACTGCGCGCACGTGGGCGAATACGCGGTTTTAGCTCTTCTAATGTGGCGTGCGGTTCGTGGGGGAATAAGGACCCCTATGCAGATGCCCACCCTGTGTGGTGTAGTCCTTCTGGGCTGTGCCCTGTTTGCTGCGAGCGACGAATTTCACCAGACCTTTGTTAAGTCGCGTACTCCGTCAATTCGCGACGTGCTACTGGATGTTGGAGGAGCCTCGCTAGGACTGTTGATTGCTGCGATTTGTGTGAATGCCCGACCTAAAAACAGCCGAACCAGCACCCACAGGCAATTCGTTGATGCGCGATTATGAACTCGGGACGCGAGTGCTTCTGGGACGTTCGGAACCAGCTGCAATTAATCACTCGTGACTGCCGCACTGCAATTGAGCGAAGAGTGTATTCGCTCGGAATTTGAGTGCGCCAGTTAAAAGGCTTCTGACCGTGCGCTTCCGAGCGTCTGCTGTCGCCGTTAGTTTTATCTTTTGCGTGGGAACGCTCTCGAGCGTCCGGGGAGAGCTGCAACAAAATGCATCCCACAGCAATTCGGATGGGATTTCAGCACAGGCAGTCATCACAGCAAAGCCGGAGCGCGTAAGGTTGCACGCAGGTTCTGGCAGCACCGAGATTGAATGGAACACCGGAAACGGATCGATGGGCTTTGTCTTTGTCACTGAAGAGGTTGGACAACCGGTCCTTTTTGCAAGCGGCCCGCGAGGCAAACAGGTCGTTTCATGGATTGGAAAACATAGTTATCTGTTCGAACTCTATCGCGACGATCAACGGCAGACATTGCTCGCTAAGGTAACTATTCTTGGATTTGCGGAGAGCCCGTCGTCGCAACAGACGGCATCATGGCAAGTTGTCGCCCGCTGGGCACTAATCATCGGATTAGCAGCCATTGCGTATTGTGCGGTTTATCTCAGTTCGACTGGACCGGTGCGAACGTCATTTCCCACTGAGCCTACGACCTCCCCTCGGCAGCTTCACGTTTCCCGAAATCTGTTCCTGGGAATCGTCGCGTTTATTTGCATAGATGGTGCCATCTTTCATAGCGGATTGTATGTCTCGATCCTGGCTCCAAGTTCGTACGCGGGACGTCTCTGGAAAATTACGCAAGCTGAAAAGGAACGAGCTCCATCAGGTCTGAAAGAGGTACTGGTTCTCGGGGATTCACGTATTGCCGAGGGATTCTCCGCTACCCTGGCAAATGAGCTCGGTTCGCCCGCTGGACTGAAGTTTGTTACTTTCGCCGAACCGGCCGCTTCCGCTAACACATGGTATTACATGCTTCGGGAAGTGGATCCCACCACGCGACGCTACGCGGCGATCGTTATCCCTTACGGCATCGGCTATGAACCAAACAGCGCCGATCCTTTACGGATTTCCATGACAGCTCCGCTACTGCGATATGGAGACTGCTTCCATTTTGCGTCTGGTTTTCAACGATGGTCCGGCCGATTCAGGGCATTCTTCGCATGCATACTGCGGGGCTCAGCGTATCAGGATGACATTGCCGATCTTCTCGCGCATCCCGTGGCGCGGATCACAAGTATTCGACAGGCCGGCAAAATGCATCCCGGACGGGAATACAAAGGACGAGATTACGATCTTGTGGGGACATCCTACGACGCTGCGACAGGGCAGGTAACCTTCGCGCCAAAATTAACAGAAGGCCAGAAGTCAGCTTTTCGGAAGAGCTTAATTCAACCGTCGCAGCCGGACACGGAGTATTCTCTTAGACTACAACGCGATTGGATCCCGCGAATAATGGGTCGTTACTCCCAGAGTTCCACTGCGATCGTGCTTACGCCTCTCCCTCGCGGTCCATTTCTCGAGCTTGGGGGGTTTTCAAGAGGTTACGAATCTGTGCTTCCAAACTTTGTTCTTGAGAGAAGTAAGTTTTCGCTCCCGGAACACACGTTCGATTTTCTGGAAAAACCGGAATACTACTTTGACGCATTCCACCTTAACGCGAAGGGTCGCCAGAAATTCACGGGCACGCTGGTATCGGAGCTACTGGGCCGCCTTTGATCAGGTGATTTAAAACGACAAGTTAACCCTTGGTAAAACAGGCTGTGAATGGACCGCGCAATGAATGATCCAAGCTAGGTTTCCATTTTAACGACTGCTACATGTTATTTAACAGCTTTCAATACTGGGTCTTCTTTTTCATTGTGGCGGCGCTGTTCTACAGCGTGCCCTTCCGGTTCGGAAAAATCCTGTTGCTACTCGCAAGCTATGTTTTCTACATGTGGTGGGACCCACGATTCATCGTGCTCATCCTCACTTCGACAGTCGTGGACTACTACCTGGGAATCTTTCTGGAGAGTGCAACAGGCGGACGAAAAAAGGTTCTGCTCGTCATCAGTCTCGTTGTTAACCTGGGGATACTCGGCTTCTTTAAGTATTACGATTTCTTCGCCGGCTCACTAGCGGCATTGCTTCGAGTTCCTCCGTCATCGGTCGTGTTGCAAATCGTGCTTCCTGTCGGCGTCAGCTTCTACACCTTCGCCAGTCTCTCCTACACGTTTGATGTCTATTGGGGAAAGATGAAGGCGGTCAGAAATCCTGTCGATTACGCGCTGTTCATTGGATTTTTTCCTCATTTAATTGCCGGTCCGATTATTCGTGCCAGGCAATTCATCTCTCAGATCTGGTCGTGGCGAACTCCGTCAGCAATCGTGGTCCAGAGTGGAATCATCCTCGTCATCACGGGTCTGATAAAGAAGATGGTGTTTGCGGATCGCTTCGCGGCAGTCGCAGATCCGTACTTCAACGATCCAATGGGGCACCCCGGCTGGCTGGCTGCTTGGTCAGCCTGCCTGGCATTTTTTATGCAGGTGTTTTTTGATTTCTCCGGGTACACAGACATTGCCCGTGGGTGTGCAAAGCTGCTCGGTTTTGAGTTCCCGCTTAATTTCGCACGCCCATTTTTGGCCAGGAACCCACCTGACCTGTGGCAGAGGTGGCATATCACCCTCTCCACATGGGTTCGGGACTATGTGTTTATGCCGTTCAGCCGCGGCAGAAAAGGGCGCATGGTGTTATATCGCAACATGTTTGTTGTGATGTTGTTGGTGGGTCTGTGGCATGGGGCGAACTGGACGTTTGTAGCCTGGGGCGCTTACCACGGTTTTCTGCTAGTCGGCTACCGTCTTTTCGCCCGGGCGACGGGAGGCACAGCGATCGACAGAGTTATGAAGAAGCGCTGGTTCGTTCCGTTTAGCATCGGAGCAATGTTCGCTGCCTTTGTATTTAGCGCTGCTATGTTTCGTCCCAGAACTCTTCAAACCAGCGGACATGTATTAAGTGCGCTGCTTGGTTTTCAGCATATGACGGGAGAATTTCTGCTGACGACCGGAACGATCGTGTTGATTTTTATTTCGTTGTTTCTGGCTGTCGCGCAGGAACGCAGTCAATTTATCGATCGTCTGGCGTTGCAGCCGGCTCGAATTCAAATCCCTGCATACGTTTTCGCGTTTTTGGCCTTGGAACTCTTTCCCGCGACCGGTTCCGTGCCTTTCGTCTATTTTCAGTTTTGAAGGCGCATCGTTCGACGGTTCGCCGCCATTACCACTCGCGCCAGAGCGAAGGAGCCTACCCGGAGACCTCTCCCCTCCGCGTCGCGTAATCCGGACGGGATAAGCCGCTCCCGTCAGACGATGCCGACTTCTACGGTAATTGACCAGACGGCAGACACTAGCCGCATGCTGGGATTGTCGGTCGCTTCACTAATTATTGTCGACTGTTTGCAGCGCAGCTTTGCTCGCTTCGAGCTGCGCGTTCACCTTCTGGATTTGCGCAGCCTGCTCTTTGAATTGCGCGGTGAGAACGTCAATCTGTTTTTGCTGTTCCTCATTCTTGCGGTGCTCTTTGAGGAACTCGTTGAGCAACATCGCGTTCACCGCGTCGTAGCGCACAGTAAAGACCTCGCCATTCTTATCGCGCACTATTAAATCCGGATTCACTTCGGCTACCTGCTCCGCAATTAGTCCGAATTGCGGTGTGTCTTTTATATCGCTCTTGTATTGAAAAGTTACCGGCTTGAGGCCAAGAATAGCTTCACTGGCGCTATTCATCGGTTTGATCTCCTTTTTGTATCGAGCTGAGGAGCTTTGAGTGCCGAGCTGACCGGCAGAATCGATCACGACTGGCACGGCGTCAGCGTTTGCCGTCGTGACGCCGCGAATATTGCCTATAAAACAGCTGTAGTCCACGTCCGCACCGCCGATGCCGATAGCAATAACGCCAGTGCCGGTGAAAACGAGATCGCCGGCTCCGATACCCAAGGCGATGTTGCCGTTGCCGGTCGTGCTGTTAACGAGCGCGTTAACACCCACGGCCGTGTTGTCGAAGCCGCCGGTGTTCGCAGTGAGCGCAGCCCCGCCAATGGCCGTGTTGTCCGAGCCGGTAGTGTTGTTATAAAGTGCTACATAACCGCTAGCAGTGTTGTCGGAGCCGTTCATGTTGTTGCGAAGTGCCGCAACACCATTGGCAGTATTCTCGTGGCCGTCTATGTTGGCCACAAGCGCCGCATAACCGCTGGCCGTATTGTTATCGCCGCTAGTGTTGTTATAGAGCGCTTCAAAACCGTTGGCTGTATTGAAGTTGCCCACGATATTGCTCAGAAGTGCCTGGGATCCAGCGGCTGTATTGGAGCTGCCGATTGTGTTGCTGAAAAGGGCGAACGCCCCATTCCCGCTGTTTTCGACGCCAGTGGTATTGCTTAAGAGCGCTCCTGCGCCAGTGGCCGTGTTTTCGTCTCCGGTGTTGAGAAGGAGCGTGCCAGCACCAATCCCCGTGTTGAAATTGCCGGTGGTGTCGCTCCTGAGCGACAAGAAACCAACCGCAGTGTTGTATGTGCCGTTTGTCCGGCTGAAAAGGGCATTTTGTCCTTCTGCTGTGTTTCCTCCGGGATAGCCTCCATCCGGCGCTGGAGTTACCGGCTGCGCGTTCTGCGGGAATGCAAAGCAGGCGAGCCCGAACGCGATGATTGAGGGGTGAAGTAGGGTCGTTTTTGTTTTCATTGTATTGCTTCGTTCATGATTGTTCTGGGAAATTGCTAACGGAACACGCGATTCAATGATTAGCGAGCACCATCTGCGGCGCTGGCCCGTTTCGTTTAATCTCCGCGCTCACCTTCTGCAATCCGCTAGTAAGCGCTTCAATTTGCTTTTGCTGCTGTGCGATAGCCGTTTCTTGTCTTGTGGCTCTGCTTTCGTGTTTTGCCGCGGTGACCTTGAGGTTTGCGATCATCGCTTCCTGCTCTTCGACCTTGCGGTGCTCTTTGAGAAATTCGTTTAGCAACATCGCGTTGATCTGGTCGTAGCGGACCGACTCGGGCTCTCCCTTGGCGTTGCGCCCCACCAGATCGGGGTACACCTCGGCGACCTCCTCGGCAATTAGGCCAAAGGCTAGTGTCTGTGTAGCATCATATTCCTTGTTATAGCGGAAGCTCGCAGGCCTGAGGCCGAAGAGCGCTTCGCTGGCTTTCTGCATCGGTTTGATGTCGTGTTTATAGCGGCGTGAAGATATGTTGCCCCGGCCGAGCTTGCCGGTGCTGGTAACGGTGACATAGTCGGGATCGGTCCCAACAATAGGCTGGTTGTTAGAGTAAATGTTGCCGATAAAGCAGCTGTTGCTCTCGTTCTCGGCCTCCGTGCCGATGGCAATCACATTACTGGCCGTGGTAACGAGGTGCCCGGCTCCAGCGCCCAGGGCCGTGTTGTTGGTGCCGGTGCTCTGGCCGAGCGCACTGTCACCGTCGGCGGTGTTGTTGTTGCCGACCGTGTTGCTATATAGGGCAAAAACACCGGTAGCTGTGTTAAAACTGCCCGTGGTATTGAAATAGAGCGCCTGATAACCGTTGGCACTGTTTTGAACGCCCACATCGTTGCTCACGAGCGCATCAAACCCGCTGGCCGTGTTGAAGCTGCCGGAAATATTGAGATCGAGCGCATCACCACCATTTGCCGTATTGAAGCTGCCGGTGGTGTTGTGCAGGAGGGCAAAAACACCGGTCGCCGTGTTGCTGTTCCCGGTCGCGTTGTTGAACAGGGCCAAAACTCCGTTAGCCGTGTTGGAGCTGCCCGTCGTATTGCTCAACAGCGCCGCAGCGCCCGTAGCCGTGTTTTGGTCAGCCGTGTTGAGCAGAAGCGTCCCAGCGCCGATGGCTGTGTTGAAGTTGCCCGTGGTGTCGCTCCTGAGTGAAAACCAACCAACCGCCGTATTGTAACCACCGCTGGTCAAACTAAAGAGAGGGTTTTGACCTTCTGCTGTGTTGCCGCCGGGATACCCGCCATCCGGCGCCGGGATCAGCGCTTGCGCATTCAGCACGAACGCAAAGCAGGCCAGCGCGAACATCGTGGACGCGGTACTAAGAATATTTGGTTTTGTTTTCATGTCTTGTTTCCTTTTGTTATTGCGGTCGCGTATTGCGACCGAAAATGCTCATCAATTACTGCTGAAGATTGTCTGCGGCGCTGGCCTGCTCGCTCCAATCTGCCCGCTTACCTTTTGCAACCCGACGCTAAGCGCCTGAATTTGCTCGTGCTGCTGCGCGGTTGTTGCTGCTTGGCTTTGCATCGCGGATTTTAGCTGCGCGATCGCCGTTTTTTGTTCCTGAATCCTCTGGTCCTGGTCTTCCAGTTTCTGGTTTTGTTGCTCTACCTTGCGATGCTCTTTCAGAAACTCGTTGAGCAGCATGGCGTTGATCTGTTCATAGCGGACGCCGTAAGGCTGTCCATTAGCATCGCGCACCACGAGGCCGGAATTAACTTCCGCGACTTCTTCAGCTACCAGACCAAATTGCGGCGTGCCATTCGGATCAAAGTTCGGTTTATACCGGAAGGTCACTGGCCGCAGGCGCAACAGTGCATTGCTGGCGTCGGCCATGTCCCGGATGTTTTGCTTGAAACGGGCCGAAGAGGTGATTGTGCCGAGGCGCCCGCTGCTACGTGCGAAAACGGCCATGCCATCGAAAGCTGTTGCCCCAAAAATGCCCTGGATAAAGGTGTGGTCCGTATGTGTCCCCTCAATACCGATGGCGATAGTATTGATGTCGCCAGAGGCACCATGGTCCCCGATGTAAATATTGTTGCCAGCGTCGGCATCTTGTTGGCTACCTGCAAGATTCCCCACGGCGATATTGCCGCTGCCAACAGTGTTACGATTGAGCGCTTCCTCGCCAATTGCTGTGTTGTCATTGCCGGTCGTATTATTAGAGAGCGCCGCAACACCGCTGGCGCTGTTCCGATTGCCAATGGTGTTGCTGGTCAGCGCGTTGAATCCCGTGGCTGTGTTCTGCCCGCCGATTGTATTGCTGAAGAGCGCGGCATCGCCGGTCGCCGGATTGAAGCCGCCGGTCGTGTTGTCAAAGAGGGCGAACGCTCCATTAGCCATATTGGCAGGACCGGTAGTATTGCTCAAAAGCGCCGCCGTTCCGGTGGCCGTGTTTTCATCTGCGGTGTTGAGCAGGAGTGTCCCGGCACCCGCGGCGGTGTTGAAGTTGCCCGTGGTGTCGCTCCTGAGCGATAAGAAACCAACTGCAGTATTGTATATGCCGCTGCTCAAACTGAAAAGAGCATTCTGCCCTTCTGCTGTGTTGCCTCCGGAGTAACCGCCATCGGGCGGTGGGCTTACAGCCCGGGCGTTGGGAACGAAGGCAAGGCAGGCCAGCGCGAACACCGCGAATTCACGACAAAGAATCTTCGTTTCTACACTCATATCTTTCTTCATTTACAGCATTGTTCTGAAGAAATCCGAAGCGAACCCGTCCATCAATGATTGTTGACGACCGTTTGCGGCACTGGCCCTACAAGATGGGCAATCACTTTCTCAAGATTTGATGTTAGAAATTCGATTTGCTTGTCCTGTTCGGCGATCTTGGAGTGAAAGCTTTTCTGCTGTTGCGCCGCAAGAGCTTCCTGTTTTGCCATTCTGGAATTCAGCTCAGTAATGCGCACTTGCTGTTCTTCGACCTTGCGATGCTCCTTTAGAAACTCGTTGAGCAGCATCGCGTTTACCGCCTCGTAACGGACGGAGTAGATTTCTCCCTTGCGGTCGCGGACCACCAGATCGGGATTTACCTCAGCAACTTCCTCGGCAACCAAGCCAAACTGGGGCGTGCCTTTGGTGTCCGTCTTGTAGTGGAACGTCACCGGTCTCAGTGACAGGATTGCTTCACTTATCGTTTCCATGGCTGAAATATCTTTCTTGAATCGCTCGGAAGAAGGAGCGGTGCCTAGCTGGCCGGTATCGGAGACGACGACTGGCGCGGTAGTGCCGCTCTGCGTAGTCACGCCATAAACGTTAGCGATCCAAGTGGTGTTGCTCACGTTCGCACCCCCGACGTCCGCGCCGATACAGATGACCTCATCGGCCGTGGTAACGCCGTTTCCGGCGTTAAACCCGATGGCCGTGTTGCCGCTGCCGGTGGAGTTGCCAGAGAGCACACCAAGCCCGATGGCCGTGTTGCCCAAGCCGATGTCGTTGCCAGAGAGCGCCTCATAGCCATTAGCCACGTTACCGTTGCCTTGGGTATTAGTGCGGAGCGCGCGAAAACCGGTGGCTGTGTTGAAAGCACCGGTCGAGTTGGAATAGAGCGCCTCGAAACCCATGGCCGTGTTGGCATTGCTGGTGGTGTTGCTAAAGAGCGCAAACGTACCACAGGCTGCGTTTCCGGTGCCGGTGGTGTTGGAGTAGAGCGCTTGCGAACCGGTCGCTGTGTTGAAGGTGCCGTCGGTGTTGCTAAAAAGCGCAAACATTCCATTGGCTGTGTTGTCGCTGGCGGTGGTATTGTTAGCCAGCGCATAAGTGCCATTGGCGGTGTTGGAGCTGCCGCTGGTGTTGCTCGTCAACGCGTTAAGTCCGGTGGCTGTGTTTTGCGAGCCGATGGTGTTGCTAAACAGCGCGGAGTCACCGTTCGCGGTGTTGAAACCACCGGTCGTGTTACTCAGGAGGGCGAACGCTCCATTAGCCGTGTTGGCAGGACCAGTAGTGTTGCTTAAAAGCGCCGCGGCGCCCGTGGCTGTATTTTCGTCTGCGGTATTGAGAAACAAGGTTCCAGCGCCAATGGCCGTGTTGAAGTTGCCGATGGTGTCGCTCCTGAGCGAAAACCAACCAACCGCCGTATTATAGCCACCGCTGGTCAAACTAAGAAGGGCGTTGTGCCCTTCTGCCGTATTGCCTCCGGGATAGCCGCCGTCGGGTGCCGGGCTGACCGCCGACAGTTTGGGCAGAAATGCAAACCAGGTGAACATTAGCAGAAGAAGTGTGAAAAATGAACAGTGATAAGTCACTGCTGGCAGGGAGCCGTTGCTCAAGATTGTCGCAGATACAGTTTTCATTTTTTTGTCCTTTGTGAGGTTGGGGTGGCTCAGTGGATTGATTGCGATTCGCTCAAGGATCGTTAAAAACGATTTGGTTGGCACTTTTCTCACCGACAAGCTTTTCGCTTACTCCCTGCAAACCAGCGCTTAAAGCTTCAATTTGCTCTTGCTGGCGGGCGATTTTCGAGCTGAATTCATTCTGCTGTCGCGCAACGGTTGTTCGAAACTCCTTCTTTAAGTCCGCAATGCTCGTTTCCTGTTTTTCAATTGTGCGAGCTTGTCCTTCAACTTTGCGATGTTCTTTGAGGAACTCGTTAAGCAGCATCGCGTTCACCGCCTCGTAACGCACGGTGTAGATCTCGCCGCTCTTATCTCGCACCACGAGATCCGGATTTACCTTAGCTACTTCCTCTGCGATCAAACCAAACTGCGGCGCGCTAGTGTTATCGCTCTTGTAGTGAAACGTCACCGGCTTGAGCGAGAGAATGGCCTCGCTAGCGGCATCCATGTAGGTGATGTCTTTCTTGAAGCGCCGCGAGGATGCCTGTGCGCCCAATTGGCCGGAGGAATTCACATAGACGGGGCTTAAGCCTCCGCCAGGGTTCCCGCCCCAGATGCCGGACATGTAGGCTGCAGTCTGTGTGCCGGTCGTGCCAATGCGGATGGTGCTACTCTCCCCTGCGACTCCTTGGTTTCCGATGTCTATATTATTGTTTCCGGTGGTGAGGATGTTTCCGGCCGTATCTCCGACGGCGATGTTCCCACTACCGGTCGTATTCCCGCCGAGCGCACCATCGCCGATGGCGGTGTTGTAATTGCCCGTTGTGTTCGAATAGAGCGCATCGACACCGCTAGCGGTGTTGTATTTCCCCGTCGAATTTAAATAGAGCACATAGGCACCACTGCCGGTATTATAGAGACCGTTGTTGGAGTAGAGCGCTGCGTAACCGCTGGCGGTATTGCCCTCGCCGACCGAATTCGCCCAGAGGGCATTGACACCGCTGGCAGTGTTATAGGAGCCCGTATGGTTGGAGAAAAGCGATCGGAAACCGTTGGCGGTGTTGTAGAAGCCCTCCGTGTTTTGGTAGAGCGCGCGTACACCGCTGGCAGTGTTGGAGTAGCCCGTCGTGTTGTAGTAAAGCGCGCTGCTACCGATGGCGGTGTTTTCGTTGCCGTTGTTGAAGTAGAGCGCTTCGTAACCGCTGGCCGTGTTGGAGTAGCCGGTCGAGTTGGCCCAAAGGGCATTAACACCGTTGGCGGTGTTATAGTAGCCCGTATGGTTGGAGAAAAGCGACCGGAAACCGCTGGCGGTGTTGTCGAAGCCCGTCGTGTTCTGATAAAGCGCGCGCACCCCGCTGGCGGTGTTGGAGTAACCGGTCGTGTTGTAGAAGAGCGCACTCACGCCGCTGGCGGTGTTTTCGTTGCCGGTGGTATTATAGAAGAGCGCAACTGTACCGGTCGCGGTATTGGAGGTGCCCGTCGTATTGGCAAAGAGTGTGTAGTCCCCAAGAGCGACGTTGTAAGAACCGGTGGTGTTCGATTGCAGGGCACCGGTACCCAATTTTTCATTGAATGCCTGCGCATTCCCGGATCGAGGAATGAATGTCAACAGCGAAGCGAAGCCGAGAAACAGGACAGAGAAAATATTTTTCATAATTTTATCGATTATTGGAGGTTAATATTGGTTGCGTGGTTGGCAGCTACCTTTGGAGCGGGTTCGCTCGCTTGAAGTCCGCCATCGGACGGACGCGCTGTAGCGAGCTGCTCGCTCACTTTCCGGATTTGCGATGCCTGCTCATCGAGCCTTGCCACAAGCGCTTTAGTTTCCTTCTGCTGCTGAACGGTAGCTGACTGAAAGTCCTTTTGCTGCAGGGCAATCGTCGCTTCCTGCTTTGAAACGATGGACTTGAGCTGAGTTATCGTCGCTTCCTGTTGCTGAATCTTGCGGTGCTCCTTGAGAAACTCGTTTAGCAGCATCGCGTTCACCGCTTCGTAACGGACGGAGTAAATCTCGCCTTTGCCATCGCGCAGAACCAGATCAGGGCAGATTTCCGCCACTTCCTCGGCCACGAGGCCGAACTGCGGGATGCCTTTGCTGTCGAACTCCTCCTTATAGTGAAAACTGACCGGACGCAGGGCGAGGAGTACATCGCTGGCCGCGCCCATGTTCGCGATGTCCCTTTTGAAACGCTGCGAGGACGGGCCTGTCCCCAATCTGCCGTCACTATTCACATATACCTGGGTACCATTTGTTGCGACACTGCCATAGATGCCCGCGATGTAGGTTGTTGGGAGTAAATCTGACAGGCCGACGCGAATGGTGTTGCTTTCCCCAGCGACTCCGGGGTTTCCGATATCGATGTTGTTGCTTCCGGTAGTGAGGTCGGCGCCGGCTCCGTAGCCAAGGGCGACGTTGTTACTGCCTGTCGAATTGGAGTAAAGTGCGTAGTTACCGTTCGCGGTGTTGGAATTGCCGGTCGCGTTTGCCCAGAGGGCATTGACACCGAAGGCGGTATTGTGGACGCCGGTATGGTTGGAGAAAAGCGAGCGGAAACCGCTGGCCGTGTTGTAGAAGCCTTCCGTGTTTTGGTAGAGGGCGCGAACTCCATTGGCGGTATTGGAGTAACCAGTCGTGTTGTAGTAAAGCGCACTTGTACCGCTAGCGGTGTTTTCATTGCCGTTATTGAAGTAGAGCGCCTCGTAACCGCTGGCCGTGTTGGAGAAACCGGCCGAGTTGGCCCAGAGCGCATTTACACCGTTGGCGGTGTTGTAGTAGCCAGTATGGTTGGAGAAAAGTGAGCGGAAACCGCTGGCCGTGTTGTAGAAGCCCTCCGTGTTTTGAAAGAGGGCGCGCACTCCGTTGGCGGTATTGGAATAACCGGTCGTGTTGTAGAAGAGCGCAGTCGTACCGCTGGCGGTGTTTTCATTGCCCGTAGTATTATAGAAGAGTGCAGCTGTACCGGTAGCGGTGTTGGAGGTGCCCGTCGTATTGGCAGAGAGCGCATAGTCTCCAAGGGCGACGTTGTAAGAACCCGTGGTGTTGGATTGCAGAGCACCAGTACCCAACATCTCATTGAATGCCTGCGCATTTCCGAATCGGGGAATCAGTGCCACAAGCCAAATCAACCAGAGGAACTGGATAGAGGAAATTGTTTTCATGATTTTATCGCCTATTGAACCGCGTCGCCCGGTTTTGTTTATGTTTGACATGGGTGGAATCTCTTTCTTTTCGGTTTTCATAGTTTTCCTTTTCATTGCCATAAACAAAAAAGGCCCCTCAAAGTGCTCATCTAAATTGAAATCTTTTTTGCAGAAGCTTGCCCGTGCAGGAAATTTCCGAGGGTGATAGAATACAAAGAAGAGCCTATGGATACCTCTTTGGTCTCTGCGGAGAGAGTGAGCCAACTGCTGGCTCATTGGAATGACGGGGACGATGCCGCCCTTAAACAGCTGATCCCACTAATCTATGGAGAACTTCGATGCCTTGCTCATCATCAGATGGCGGGACAGCGTCCCGGCCACACGCTACAAACGACGGCGCTGGTGAACGAGGCTTATCTGCGCCTCGCCGGCCAGACAAATCCGAACTTTACCAACCGCTCACACTTTTTTGCCGTAGCCGCCAAAGCGATGCGCCAAATCCTGGTCAATTATGCGAACGCATCACAGACCCAAAAACGCGGCGGCGGCGCATTTAAAGTAGAGCTAGACGAGGTCGCGCTAATCTCTCCCGAACAGACCACAGAGATTCTCGACCTCAATGAGGCGCTGGAGAGATTAGCGACGCTCGACTCAAGAAAAGCTCAAGTAGTTGAGCTAAAATATTTCGGCGGGCTCAACTATGACGAGATGGCAGAAGTGCTCAAGATTTCACGTGTGACGGTGAGGCGTGACTGGGAATTTGCCAGGGCATGGTTGCACAGCGAATTGCACAATGCGGCCTGACAGACACAAGTTTGAACGCTGCCCTGCTCGCTCGCCGCTGCCCTCGCAGCTTTGCCTTCTATCTTGCTGACCCATCAGCTCGATTCACTAAGTCACACTGATTGATTTAGTAGTGGGCTCAAGCCGAAATAAAATTCGTGGCAATTCGTGTCTTGCCCGTTCCATTGTGCACAATTGATCTCCCAAATTCACCGCAACTAGTGTAATTAGTGTCAATGACTCCGGCGCGGCTACAAACGATTGAGGAAATCTTTCGTGCAGCGCTAGATCAGGAGCCGGACAAGATCAGCGCATTCCTGGATACCGCCTGCGAAGGCGATGAGCTTTTGCGCCACAAAATTGAATCGCTCCTCGGTTCCCATCATGGAGCGGGCGACTTCATTGAGACGTCAGCTGTTGTTCTCGCGACGAAGATTATTGAAAATGAGCAAGCTGATTTGCTCGTCGGTCAGACCATCGGCCACTACAAACTTTCTAAACGGATCGGCACAGGCGGGATGGGCGAAGTTTATCTGGCCACTGACATTACAGCGGGCCGTAAAGCTGCGCTCAAACTTCTGCCCACGCGTTTTACCGGTGACGCCGAGCGCCTGCAACGATTTCAACAGGAAGCGCGCGCCTTAGTTGGGCTGAATCATCCAAACATCCTGACGGTTTACGAGATCGGCGAGGGTGAATCGACTCACTACATAGCAAGCGAACTGATCGAAGGCGAGACAGTGCGCCAGCGCCTTGTGCTCGGGCGAATGGAATTGAGCGAAGCTGTTAACGTCGCGATTCAAGTAGCAAGTGCCCTCGCCGCTGCTCACCACGCCGGCATCGTTCATCGCGACATTAAGCCGGAGAATATCATGCTCCGACCGGACGGGTACGTGAAAGTGCTCGATTTCGGAATAGCAAAGCTTGCCGAACAGGAAGTGCCAGTAACGATACCGACACACGAAGCGCTGATGCTGGTTGAAACCAATCTGGGGTCGATACTTGGAACCGTTCGTTATATGTCACCGGAACAGGCGCGTGGCGCGCCGGTTGATAAGCCCGCTGATATCTGGAGTTTCGGCGTAGTCCTTTATGAAATGGTAACCGGGAATGCGCCATTCACCGGTGAGACGCCAGGAGAGGCGATGCATTCAATTCTTGAAACGGAACCGCCGCCACTCACGCATTACGTCACCAAAATCCCGGCTGAGCTTCAGCAGATTATCGGCAAAACACTGCGCAAAGATTCTGCAGAACGGTATCAGAGCGCCCACGAATTGCTTGAGGTGCTCCAGACTCTCCGCCGTAGAATGGAATTCACGGCCGAGTTGGAACGCTCGCATAGTTCTCTTGGGAGCACTGATTTATCCGGCGCAGTTAAAAACCAGATCCAGCTCGAGATCGCCCATGTCTTGTTCATCGACATCGTTGCATACTCGAAGCTTTCGATCGACGACCAGCACGCCACGATAGAGGACCTAAACCGGATTGTCGGTGCATCCGAGCAATTTCAACGGGCCGAAGCCGGGGATCGCTTGATTAAAATTCCAACCGGCGACGGCATTGCGTTAGTCTTTTACATGAGTCCGGAAGCACCTGTGCAATGCGCGGTGGAAATCAGCCGCGCGCTCAAAGAACATCCGCGTCTGCAACTTCGGATGGGAATCCACAGCGGGCCAGTGAGCGGTGTGGTCGATGTAAATAAACGAGCCAATCTCGCTGGCGCTGGTCTTAACATTGCTCAGCGAATCATGGATTGCGGCGACGCCGGGCATATTCTTCTCTCGAGACACGTCGCCGAGGATCTCGGGGAATACGAAAAGTGGCGACTACGTTTGCACGATCTCGGTTCCTTCGAAGCGAAGCATGGTGTGCGCCTCTCGGTCGTGAATCTGTATGACGAGCAATTTGGCAATGCGAAGCTACCGCGAAGATTCCAAACGCTGCAGAAACGCCGCACTCGTCTGCGCTGGGCGGCAATGACGGCAGCGTTGCTCGCGCTTGCGGCAATTGTCGCCGGCAGCGTCATGATTTCCCGTCATCGCGCGACATCAACGGTCGCTGCGCCCGAGAAAAGCATCGCAGTGCTGCCATTTGAAAACCGGAGCGAGGACAAAGCCAATGCCTATTTTGCCGATGGCATTCAGGACGAGATTCTAACCCGCCTATCCAAAATTGCCGATCTGAAGGTGATCTCGCGGACTTCAACGCAACATTACAAAAGCGCGCCGGAAAACTTGCCCGAAATTGCCAGACAGCTTGGCGTCGCCCACATCCTGGAAGGGAGCGTCCAGAAGAGCGGCGACGCTGTGCGCGTCACCGTGCAGTTAATTAAGGCAGCGGATGATTCCCATCTTTGGGCGGATAGCTTCGATCGGAAATTGACCGACATCTTTTCGGTGGAAAGTGAGGTAGCCAAAGCTATTGCCGATCAGTTACGCGTGAAACTAACCGGCCGAGAAGAGCAAGAGATCACCGCTAAGCCAACTGATAACCCTGAAGCTTACGACGCTTACCTCCGTGGGCTCGCTTATAGTCTCAAAGCGCAACATTCGCCCGCCAACTCTCTTGGCGCTCAGAAGCATTTGAGAGAAGCCGTGCGTCGCGACCAGAAATTCGCCCTGGCCTGGGCCCTCCTCTCTTACGTCGATTCGGTCGGCTATATCGGAATTACTCTGCAAGCCACGGAAGCGCTCCGGGAAGAGGCCCGGCAAGCTGCCGAAACCGCGCTTACTCTTCAGCCGAATCTCGGTGAGGGATTGATAGCCAAAGGTTATTATGAGTACGCCTATCTGAAGGATTACCCCAGCGCGGTCCGTTACTTCGAGCAAGCACGGCCACTCCTGCCGAATAGCAGCAAGATTCCTGAGCACCTCGCGTATGTTGCGCGCAGGGGAGGCCAATGGGACCAAAGCGAGTCATTTTTCAACCAGGGCGAGCGGCTCGACCCGCGCAATGTTAACCTGCTTAGCCAGCATGCGCTTTCCTACATTCTTCTTCGTCGTTTTCCACAAGCGCTGCGGAAGCTTGACGAGGTTCTCAATATTACGCCCGACGACGCGGATACCCTGGCTCTAAAAGCGTCGATTGCGCAAGCCGAAGGCGACTTGCCACGCGCGTCCGCTATTCTCGCTGAACTTCATCCCGCCGCCGACCACACCGCTCCGCTCGAAACGCAAGTTTACCAGGCGATTTTGGAGCGTCGGCCGGAGCAAACGATTTCGCGTCTAAAAGAAATACTTGCCCAGCCTGATCCAGCAATGGGTTATTTCAATAGCGAGCTGCGTTTCTGGTTGGGCTGGGCGCAGCAAGTCGGCGGCGATCATGCTGCGGCACAGGAAAGCTGGCGACGTGCTCAGGGCGAACTGGAAAGCTTTTCTCCAGACCCAGCCCGAAAATTATAATCTTATGCACGACCTTGCGCTGGTGGAGATGGGCCTCGGGAACAAAGCGGCGGCCTTATCGATGGCGGAACGAGCCATAGCCGTAAATCCTATCGAGAAAGATGTCGTGGATGGGCCCGCTTCGATCGAGATTCTCGCCCGTGTCGCTGCCCAGACGGGAGAGCCGGATCGCGCCGTCGCCGCTTTACAGAAACTGCTCTCGATACCGTACGAGGGCGCAGTGCCTGTGGGTAACGCACCGCTCACTCCTGCGCTGCTCCGACTCGATCCCATGTTCGACCCACTGCGAAGTGATCTTCGCTTCCAAAAACTCTCCTCGGGCGCGGTACTGGCTGCGCCTGAAAAAAGCATCGCTGTTCTTCCGTTTGAAAATTTCAGTTACAGTAAAGAAAACTCCTACTTCGCTGCCGGTCAGAGGGCGCAACATCCATGAGATCGGCGAAGCGCCGAAGGGTGGGATTCACTGCGAACGGATCCGCGTTTCCAGAAGATTGTCGCGGGGCCAGAGCGGAAGACGATTTACTAGAGTCATAAATCGTTCTCGCATGGCGACGATCTGCCACCACCGCGCGACGAGGTGTCGTCACTACATGAACATCTGGGATCTCAGAAGAAAGTTGAAACCTCGGATGTCGCAATCGAAAAGACTTTTACCAGCAGGCCAACAATCTCTCGACCGTCTTTTCACGCGCTGCCGCAATCCGCGGGATTGCCCCGAGAGGAACCTTCGAAAATGGGCCTGACTGGGCTCGAACCAGTGACCCTGCGCTTATCAAGCGCATGCTCTAACCAACTGAGCTACAGGCCCGCTTCGCGCGCATTTACTTAATTCGGCAATCGCAAATCGCAAATCGAAAATAAGTGGAGGCAAGGGGATTCGAACCCCTGACTTCCAGCTTGCAAAGCTGGCGCTCTACCAACTGAGCTATGCCCCCACAGGAGGTTTCGAATTTCGATTGCCGATTTTCGATTGCAAGGAAGAAAAGAAAATGCCGGATGTCGATCTTACCAATCGACATCCGGCGTGTGCGCGTTTCTTCAAAGGGGCGAAGCTGCGTTCGCGTGGCGAGAAGGCCGCGTATTTGTTTGTCAGCGGCCACCCACGGGCACAGCCAAATACGCGCTTAATACCCCGGTAATCGGGTCGATAGCTCTACCTGTAATCTCTCCTTTGCTATTTATGTCTTTGGCGGTTCCAAGAAAGCCAGAATAGTTGCCTTTGAGATCGTTCAGGTCTGTTGGTGTGTTGCCGTGTTCCCAAATAACTGCGCGACAATCAACCTGGTCCGCGTCGCATGAGACACCGACTACCTGCCGGGCTTCATTAATACCGTAGGCCTCACTGTCCACGTGTCTTGGTGTACGGTGTGGCAAAGGCTTAAGCTGTCGAATGCCATCCTCCTTTGTCCACATGAACGCGTGTAAAAGGTCGCCTTCAACAAACGCAGGATCGCCGGCGAAGCCGACTACATCGCCTCGTTGATTGATTGCCGTCGGCGTATTCCACCAAGGCGCAGGCGCATTTGGATAAATATCCATCGCGGTGCCATTTTCCCAAAGGACGGCATGCTTGGCCGTGTGTCTTCCAACGGCTTGATCGCAGATGCCGGAGATGCCCACGATTTGACCATTATCATTGATCGCCGTCGCAGCTCCCGAGCTGTCGCCTGGGATTAGTGGCAGATCTTGAATCTGGTCCGGTGGTCCCAGAGTCCACACCGCTGGACGAAACTGGAGTACTTGCGTGCAGCAACAATTGGGATCATGAACCCCATTCTCTGCCCACCCGACCACCTGACCCAAGTTGTTGGCTCCGGTCGCAAAGCCGTTATTGCCGCCCGGAAATGGGGGAAGTCCCCTCATCTGGTTGTTTTGCCAAACGAACCCGAGATTGATATAGCCGACGTTGTTAGGAGGACTGTAGAAAGCTGCGCTACTCCAAGCCTCCCCGAGAGGCTCGGGGTCGGCAGTTTGAGAGATACCGACGATGATTCCCGCGGTATTTTTCACGTTCCACGTGACACTGCTGTTTGGTCCGCCAAGTGTGAAGAGGTCGGTCAGCAAGCTATTTCGCCACAGCGCAGCGTGCCGGTTCCTATTCGGCAGTCTGGCATAGCCTGACACCCAGGTGTGGTCGTTAATACTATTCCCCCCGTTACTCGTTCCGCCAAGCCCCGGCAGGTCTGACACTTGATATTGCGTTCTCGCCTTTGCCTGGACTGCTCTTTCTGCAAGCGCAGGCGATAAAACTGCTCCGCAGCAGACAGCAGCCAGAACGATGAATAGAACTTTGGTTGTGAATTGTGTTGTCATATCTGTCTCCTTTGTTGAATTTTCATGACGACACTTTAGGAACTGGCCAGGTGTAACTACCATAGCCACTTCGCAGATTTGGTACGAGCCATTTCAGTTTTAAGTGGCCGGCCGACGAACCAGCAGATCCAAAACAGTGGAACGTCAAATCTCGCTAGTGAACGAGCGCCTCGTAGGCTGCGCAATGTCCTAATCTAATTTTGAATTAAGCGCCGCGGCAAACTTGCTGAGCCCCTCACGGATCTGGGCGCGCGACCACGCCGCAAATCCAAATGTGAGCGCAGGCTTCGGCTCAACTTTCATAAAGCACGATGACAACGGAGAGGGCCTCATGCCGATGTTATCGCAGACGCGGGTGATCAGCGGCATTTGTTCTTTCTGCCGCACCCAGGCCACGAAGTGTAATCCAGCCTCGGGAATTTCGAGGATGAAGTACGTGCCTAACAACTTGTTGAATTGTTCGATGAAAAAGTCGCGTCGGTCCGAATACAGTTTTCGCATCCGCTTAATGTGAGTGAGAAAAAACCCCTCCGTTAGGAATCGCGCCAGCGTCGCCTGATCGATGGCCGGCGAATGTTGGTCCATCACCGCCCGAATTTTAATCATCGGTTCGACCAATTGGTGTGGCGCGACGATATAGCCCAGCCGCAATGACGGATACAAGATCTTGCTCATGGTGCCTGAGTAAATGACACGACCAACATTATCCAAGCCCTGCAAACACGGGAGTGGGGGACCGGTATAACGAAATTCCGAGTTGTGATCGTCCTCGAAAATGTAGGCGTCGCACGCACGCGCGAAATCGATTAAGGCTGTCCTTCGCGCGAGACTCATTGTGGTGCCAAGCGGGAATTGATGCGAAGGAGTTACGTAAATTATTTTTGGGGAGCGATGTTTCGACGGACGCGCGATTGTAATTCCTTCTTGATCGACGGGTCTTGGTACAACGTTCGCCCCTGCGAAGCCGAACGTTCGGCGCGCTTGATAAAATCCTGGATCCTCAATCCACGCCACCTCGCCGCGATTTACCAGCGCCATCGCGCTGATCATCATCGCCTGCTGCGTTCCAGCGGTGATTATGATTTGATCTGGATCGCAACGGGCACCTCTGTAGTCGCTCAAATAGGTTGCCAGAGCTTTGCGCAACTCAGGATCGCCCCGGCTTGAAGCGTACTGGAGCAGATGCGCTCCTTTTTGTGCGAGAACTTGTGCTCTGAGTCGTTCCCAAACTTCGATGGGAAATTCATCCAGCGCGGCGACAGCTGGAACAAAAGAGACACCGGGTGGCCCGGCGATTCCGAAATCGAACTGCTTACCGGCCCTGTGATCCGGAATATCTTTTACTCGATTAGAAAGCCGCGGTGGACGTTCTGCAGGTGGTGCTGCTCTTGTGGTTCGCGCGCTTAGAAAAGTTTCCGGCAACGCCTCGGAGATGAAGGTACCCGATCCGATTTTAGGCTGAAGATATCCTTCCGCATGCAGCCTCGAGAACGCGACATTTATCGTAAAACGGGACACTCCGAAATGGGCGGCGAGTGCGCGAGAGGAGGGAAGTCGCGATGAATTATTGTTGAAACTCCCTGAGGCTAGTTCATCGCGAATTTGCCGATAAAGTTGTTGATGCAGTGGTTCGGCCGCAGCGCGATCGAGTCGGACCATCTCAAAAGCGACTAATGAATGGCGACGTCGTTTCCCACGAAGATTTATCGCTGCATGTTCCGCGTTCTGCGCCCGGCGTTTTATTGCGATCATGAGCAAGAGCATGAGCACGAGCAGGAGTAGAAGCAACGATCCTTCGAAAGTGGTCTGGCCATTTCGCTCCAAGTGGACCGTTGACACCTTACGACGTGCTCAGAAGCTTTGATTCAAATGCAGATTAAAACTCCATGTACCGCTTACATTGAAACGAAAGGCCTGATCTATTTTGCTCGAATGCTGGACAAAATCCGGCTAAAGGCTGCCGGCAAATTGCCGCCGGAATATTTTACAGGTGTCGAGGATCCGACGCACTTCGACGCGCGTTGCACGAGATTTCTCGGCGTCAATTACGATGACCTTGTCGAGCGAACGCTACAAGGTGGATCGAATGAAGAAATCCTCGAATGGTGCTTCGCCCGTGGCCGTCGTCCGAGCGAGGAAGAAATTTCCATCTGGAATGCCTTTCTGCGGAAACGCGGCTGGCGAGATGAGGCGAGCGAGGAGCTTGCGGAGTCTAAGCAAGAAGCGGGTTTCGGGGATCGCGATGACATTCAAACCTGGATGGACCTGCACGATGCGGAGGAAGGAAGGACAGCTGTCTCTTAAGATCGAGACGCATGATGTGCAGGACTTCAAAAATTCTGGAGTGTTATTTTTCAATCGATGAAATTGCGGTCAATTTACTGGCTGAGCATCCTGCAGTTCACGTTAACCTGTGCACTGGCAGGTGAATCCCTGCTCCAGCGCGTGATGGAGCTCACGACTTCGATTTCGTTATCGGCAACTGGAAGGCTCACGTGCGCCGGCTCCCGATCGCCTGGTTGGTTCCAATAGTTGGATCGAGTATAACGGCATCTCTAATCATAAGAAGCTCCTCGATAGCAATGCGAATTTTGAGGAGTTCGAGGTCGACAACCAGAGAAGCATCTGCACATCAAGGCGCAGACATTGAGGTTGTACAATCCTGAAACGCGTCAATGGAGCATCTATTTGCTCGATTTGGAGAAAGGCGCTTTGAGCTTGCCGCCAGTCGTTGGGAATTTAATGGGAACCGCGGCGAGTTTTACGACCAGGAACAGTATAAAGGCCGCGCGATTCTGGTGCGCTACGTCTGGTTAAATATCTCGCCCAAGTCTGCGCGTATGGAACAATCCTTTTCCGCTGATGGCGGTAAGACATGGGAAACAAATTGGGTTTGCGAACTGAGCCGATAGTAAGCGATCCAAGGACAAATGAAGACTGCGACGCTTATTGTTTTGCTGGCTGTTGCGCTGTGCCAATTCTGCCTTGCCCAAACGCCGGCTCAACAAGAAGTGCTGCAATTCGAGCGCGAGGCGTGCAAAGCATTTCTTGATGCAGATGTGGCCGCGCTGGAGCGCGTGTTGACGCCCGATTTCACGCTGACCCTTTCAAATGGCGACGTGGAAACGCGCGCCGATGAGATCGACGAATTGCGTAGCGGGAAAGTGCATTACGACGTGTTCGAAAACTACGACATGTTAACGCGGCTTTACGGTAATGACACAGCAGTTGTTCTCGGAAAAACGCGCGTGAAAGGAACAGCGGACGGCAAACAGTTCGATCGAGTTGTGCAGTTCACCGATACTCTGATCAAACACAATGGCCGTTGGCAGCTTGCCGCCGGACATGTTTCGCGGATTGAGAAGTAGTGTGTAACCGAGGCGCCCAAGTCCGAGCCGGTTCTATCTTTCCTGAGTTCCTGCTTTCCTGATTGGATTTTTCGGTACAAACAAAATGCCGGATGTCGATTCTTGCGATTCGTCATCCGGCATTGCAGTCGATGTGCAGCAAAGACTGAATTGTGCGTTACCCTGATCTCCTTTGAAGCTCTGGTTTCTTTCGATTCCAAAGTCTTCACGGCATATCCTTGAACCCCGAAATTGCTCTCGGGACTCCTGGATTTAGCCGTCGACCTGTGCTACCGCACCGAAATTCGTAATTTGAGAATCGAGATTCGGGGTTTTATTCCGATGTAACGATTCAACGATTCACGATTAACGGGCGAAGCATTACTCCTTAGAAAGGAGGTGATCCAGCCGCAGGTTCCCCTACGGCTACCTTGTTACGACTTCATCCCAGTTACCGCTCATAGCGTAGGCGGCTGCCTCCTTGCGGTTAGCACGCCGACTTCGGCTACAAGCGACTCCCATGATGTGACGGGCGGTGTGTACAAGGCCCGGGAACGTATTCACGGCGTCGTAGCTGATACGCCATTACTAGCGATTCCGGCTTCATGAAGTCGAGTTGCAGACTTCAATCTGAACTGGGCCCAGTTTTAGAGATTTCCTCCACCTTGCGGTCTCGGATCGTTCTGTGCTGGGCATTGTAGTACGTGTGCAGCCCAGGCCGTAAGGGCCATACTGACTTGACGTCGTCCCCACCTTCCTCCCCGTTAAAGCGGGGCAGTCTGAACAGAGTGCTGGAACCTCTCGGTTCCGTGGCAACAGTTCACAGGGGTTGCGCTCGTTGCGGGACTTAACCCAACATCTCACGACACGAGCTGACGACAGCCATGCAGCACCTGTGCAAATTGTCCCTTTCGGGACTCGCTGGCTTTCACCAACTTAGAGATGCATGTCAAGGCCTGGTAAGGTTCTTCGCGTTGCATCGAATTAAGCCACATACTCCACCGCTTGTGCGGGCCCCCGTCAATTTCTTTGAGTTTTAATCTTGCGACCGTACTCCCCAGGCGGCACGTTTAACGCGTTAGCTCCGGCGCAGAAGGGGTCGAATCCTCCCACACCAAACGTGCACCGTTTACTGTCAGGACTACCGGGGTATCTAATCCCGTTTGCTCCCCTGACCTTCGTGCCTCAGCGTCAGGAACTGTCCAGAGACCCGCCTTCGCCACTGGTCTTCCTTACGATATCTACGCATTTCACCGCTACACCGTAAATTCCAGTCTCCTCTCCAGTCCTCAAGCACGGCAGTATCGAATGCAGTTTCGGAGTTAAGCTCCGAGATTTCACACCCGACTTACCGCGCCGCCTACGCACCCTTTACGCCCAATGAATCCGAACAACGCTTGAGACCTCTGTATTACCGCGGCTGCTGGCACAGAGTTAGCCGTCTCTTCCTCTTCTGGTACTATCAATACTCACGCAGTTAACGTGTGCACCTTGTTCCCAAATGACAGGAGTTTACAATCCGAAGACCTTCATCCTCCACGCGGCGTCGCTCGATCAGGGTTTCCCCCATTGTCAAAAATTCTCGACTGCTGCCACCCGTAGGTGTCTGGGCCGTGTCTCAGTCCCAGTGTGGCTGGTCGTCCTCTCAGACCAGCTACCCGTCAAAGCCTTGGTGAGCCGTTACCTCACCAACTAGCTGATAGGCCGCGGGCCCCACAAGAAGCGTCAGGTTGCCCCGACTTTAATTTTGAAAGGATGTCCTCTCTAATCACATGCGGTATTAATTCGCCTTTCGGCGAGCTATCCCCCACTTCATGGCAGGTTGCCCACGTGTTAAGCACCCGTTCGCCACTAAACTTTCCATCGTATTGCTACAACGAAAAGTCTCGTTCGACTTGCATGTCTTATCCACGCCGCCAGCGTTCGTTCTGAGCCAGAATCAAACTCTCCGTTAAAAACGAATCGGCTCCCGTGAGGGAAACCGAAAGTTTGAAGATCTGACTTTCACTACCTGCAGCTGTTGCCGGGATCAAGATCCCAGTCATTCCGCAGGGTTTGTCCGATCTAAATCTTTGTATTCAAAGAAGATCGACAGATAACGCACAATTCAATGTTTGCTGACTTTTGGCTTCTATCCATCCTCAGATTTGCCCAAAACGCTTGACCGCCACAGTCTTAGCGTCGGCAGCAAATCCGCGACCACGCTGTCAAAGATCAACTAATCCTCCGGTACAAGGCAAAAACCGACCTCATCAGAAATCTGCAAAGATCGGCTCGACCCTGAGCCTCGAAGAACACCAGTCGTGCATTCGACTGGTCTGCTTGTCGCAGGACGGGCAAAATAACTCACTCAGAGTTCTCGTCAACAAAATTCCTAAACTTTTCTCGGTTCTGGGGGAGCACAGCCGCCGGCCTGTTGCTTTCGGCTGCCAGCTCAGACGGACTTTGGAAGATATTAGTCACGGATATTCAGCAGTTGCCGTTGGTAATTTCTTATTCTTTGCAACCATTAGGAATTACGTTTTCTTGATCACGTACTTCAGGTTCGATATCGGCGGATGATTTCCATACGTCCGAGTAGACGTTCCGAGCTTGATCGCGCCAACTTTTTCCACTGCTTTTCGGGAGCGAACATTGTCTTCTCCGACGAAGAACACGACGCTCTCAACAAACCTGAATGCGTGATTCAGCAACAAGCGTTTCATTTCCGCGTTGTATCGGCCGCCCCAGTATTTTCGCGCCAGAAATGTCCATCCAATTTCGATCTCCGATTTCTGCGGATCATAACCGTAGAACCGTGTCGAACCTATGATCCATTGAGTCTTTCGATCGATGATGACGAACGCGCCGCCGGATTCCAGTGCCTCTTTGAAGAAAATTCTGAACACATCTTCGTTGTAACGATCCCGCTCAGGATGCTGCTGCCAGATTAACGAATCCGACGCGACCGCAAACAGTTCGTCCCAATCGTTCGGTGTGAGCGGGCGCAACTCGATCAGTTCGCATTTTAGATTTGGTTGAAGATCGAATGCCATCCCAACACGAATCGCCACGAACGATTACGAACTCAAATCTGGGAAGCGCGCTCGGCAACCTGGCAGCTCCGAAATTTTTCGCGAGCCGCGAACTCTTCTCCAACTTCTTAACCACGAATTCACACTAATGGGCACGAATGTTCTTGTTGAGTGACGGTCCATGATTGATCTCAGAACGGTTTCTATCCGCCGTGTCATACGTGGTTCGTGCTTCTTCGGGACTCTCGCAGCCACGAAAAGCATTGCATCATGTGCGCCGATGTGCGCCACTTGGGCAACCGCGCACCTTCGGAAAAAGTTTCCGCACTTCTGCCTCGCGGCGTCGGCAAGAAGATCCTCCTGAAGACGCCACCGGTCGCCAAACAAAGATTCGACGCCCGCTGATCGACAATGTGTCGCGCAAGCAGGTCGAGCGCAGCATTCAGATCACAGAGCCCTTCGCCGTATACCAGCCGATCTTCTCGTTCAGCACCGTAACCCTCGGGCTGATGGAGGAGTTGCCCGAAGTACTGGCACCTTGCCTCCCGATATATCGGCTGGTGCGCGCCAGAGATGACCGCGTACAGCCCAGAAAGCCGCGAGGTAGTCGCGAGGGAGTGTGGCCATCGAAGGAGTTTCAAAATAGGTTGCTGCAAATTTTGTAAAGCGTTATTTCTGAAGGCTGGGTAGCGTTGGGTTTGATAGCAACGCAGCAATCAGCAATCAGCAATCAGAAATCGGAAATCGGAATCAGAAATCACCTTATGCGAAGTCTAATTAGAAAACTGTTCCATAAATCGGAAGCGCCGAACGACAGCCTTACCCAGCCGCAGCGTGAGGCGATAGTCGACTTGCTAAACTACTGCATGTACGCCGACAACTTGGTCTTCCTCGCGGAGGACAGGTTAATCACAGATACGGTCGCGAAGTTCAATTGGGATCCGAAAGTACCGTTCGATCAGTTCGAGGTGAGATCGGTCAGTAACGCACGGAATGCGAGCGAAAGTCAGGTGTACAGAGATCAATTCCTGGCTTCGATAAGGAATAGGCTTGATGCCGCTGCAGTGAAGCAACAAGCATTGGACCTCTGCCAGGAGCTGTTTCTCGCCGATGGCGCGCGCTCTGAGGAAGAAGACGCCGTGCTTCAAAATCTGAAAAAGCTGCTTGAGTAAACGGGTTATGCCGGCCGGTGAAGCAGGCTTAGGGAGCGATGCTGGTCGTGCAACCGGCATACAATCGGATTACTAGCCGTGGTCGCTGTGGCGAACATGCTGGCGATGACCTTCCTCGATTCACGATTCACGAGTTACGATTCAGGCGACGATCTGCCGTTCGCTGGCCACATTCAAATTGGGACTGGGCGCGGTGCGCAGGCCCGATGCCTGAATGGGTGGAGCCAAGGAATTATTTTGGTCCGCCGGAGTTGATGCTATACGTGAATCACGTATAGCATTCCAGAATGGCTTTCGGGACACTCCCTGATCACGTTCGGCATCAGAGATTCGCAACCGGTGCGTTTCCAAGAAGACTGCGAGCATGGCGCAAGCGGAATAATCTCTCGCAAAGTGAGGCGGCGTTGAAATTACAGATCTCCAAGCGAACACTGCAAGAGTGGGAGCAGGATCGATCCGCGCCGCGCGGCTTCGCGCGAACCGCAATCGAACAAGCCATTCGCGCATAGCGCGGCGAGAGGCCCATTTTTGGGCGAATGTTACTATACGTGAGTCACGTATAGCATTACGATAGCACCGACTATTAGCGCAAGTTGTGTAGCCTCTAACGAGCTTGCCCTGAGCGAAGTCGAACGGCTGTGTCGAAGTGTGGTGTCAGTCTTGTGGCCGTCAATGAGCTTGCCCTGTTTGCCGGCAGTGACGGGAGCGAAGTCGAACGAGCTGAGCCCGCCGCGCCGAAATTAATGAAGGCGGGTCGAGGCGTAGTGCTAGTCCGCTCGAAGGCGCACCGTGAAGAGCTCGGACTGTAGCCGCGGTTAGTCACCGTCGATGCATCTTTACCGCTGTTGCGACAATTGCTAGAACCTCATGATGCGATTAGCTCCCTCGACCAAAGAGAAAATCGATTTCTTTCTACGCCATCCGCTGACGCTCTCGCTCACTGGAATGTTGTTGGGTTCGCTGCTGATTCCATGGATCGTCGGTCGTTCGAGCAAACAGGCGGCTGTGGCTGATACGAGACTAAAGCAAGCCCTGCAAGTCATGGCTCTTCCAACGGAGTCGACGCCACGATTAACAAGATCGAGACGGCGTTCGAGGGCTTCGAGAAAGACTCCCTTGTAATCGAGCAACAGGATGAGTTTGTTCGACGGCGCGAAGATCTGCGTCATCGAGTGTACGAGCTTTATGCTGAGTTTGATAGCACTGCCTGGTGGTGGGCACGGAATATTTATGACCAGGCCCGCATTCTCCATCTCATCTCGCCGGCGCGTTTGGACAAACTGAACAAACACATCGCGCAGTACAACAATAATCTGGTTGAGACAGCGCACGCGATAGATATCCCCTGGCACGCATATCTCGGCACGAATGCCGTCACGCATGGATCGGGCGCGAAGGAAATCATGCCATCATTGAACAAGCAATTGCGCAATCTGCAGCAGCAACGTAGTGAAATCGCCGGGAATATGGCTGCGTTATTTCAGTAGCTTCTCCCGATTGTGAAAGGAACCAGCGGAGATTCCATGACTTCGCCAACCAGCCCGGCGCTGAGTTACTCCATCGGCCGCGTCGATCACCCGCCCACATACTACGAGGTGCTCTCCCCAGCAGCAGGTTCCACCAAGCCTGCGGTCCTGATGATCCATGGTGGCGCGCACACCGGTGCCTGTTATATGGGAACGCCCGACGGTCGACAAGGATGGGCACACGTTTTCGTGGCCCAAGGATATCAGGCCGTGGTACCGGATTGGGCGGGGCTTGGACGCAGCGGCTACATACCTGTGGCGGAGATCAGCGGGGAGGTGATCGTAGCCGGGCTGGGCGAGGTGCTTACCGCCCTTGCCGGTCCCGCGATCGTGCTCACGCACTCCATGTCGGGAAGTTGCTCGAGCGGCATGGCGAACGCATCACCAAGCTGATTGCGGTGGCGCCGGCCCCGCCCGGCAACATTCAGGGGCCGGCGGAGATTGTCGGCGAGACCGCCGACGCGGTGACAATCCGCCTGGAAGGCACCACGATGGCAATCCCGCGGCATTCGGAGCAACCGCACCGACCGGGTGTTCGTCGATCACACACTGATCGGCGGAAGCACATTATTTCCGCGCGACCAGATTGCCAGCTACATCGCCGCGCTCAATTCGATCCCCGCACGGCTAATGCTGGAACGGCGCAATATCGCCGGCAGCCAGTTGCGCGTCGCGGATTTCAGCAAGTTTCGCGGCAAACCCGTGCTGGTCCTGACCGGCACAAACGACCTCGGTTACGCGCGTGGGGTAGACGAACCGATCGTCGATTGGCTCAACGCCAACGGAGCTGAAGCCGACTTCATCTACCTCGGCGACCTTGGTATCACCGGCAACGGCCACATGCTGATGCTGGAGCGCAATAGCGACGCCCTTGCGCAGTTGATCATCGACTGGATCGAGTCCTAGTCGACTTGCTAAACTATTGCATGACAAGAACGGCCAGTTCCGAACGGGTGCCCAACGCAGCACAATCGAAAAACCCAATGCGTGAGTGAACTGGAGCGCAAAGGGATCATTTCCCGCGGACTTTGAGGCTACACGTGATTCACGTGTAGTACGATTCGCGAAATCTAATCGCACATCACCAGTATCAAAAAACAACGGACCGATGCGAGTGAAACGATCGCGTTCGACTTCTCGATCGCCGCTGGGATTTATCACTTCCCTGCAAATGCTTTCTGTAGCTTTGCGAGGTCGAGCTTCGTCATTTGCCACACCTCGTGCGTCACCCGTTGCAACCCGGCAGGGTCTTTCACCCATTCGGCGAAAAACTTTGCCGGCACTACCTGCCAAAAGAGTCCGTACTTGTCCGCGACCCATCCGCACTCCACTTCTTTCCCGCCGTCAGCGGTGAGTTTTTCCCAGTAATAATCGATCTCTTCCTGCGTGTCGCAGTTGATCACGAACGAGACGGCTTCGGTGAACTTGAAGTCCGGCCCGCCGTTCAAAGCGGTGAACTCCTGGCCATCCAGCTCGAACGAGACCGTCATGACTTGGCCCTTCTTTTCGGGAAATTCTTCTCCGGCGTAATGCGTGATCTGTTTCAACTTCGAATTCTTGAACACGGAGACGTAGAAATTTGCCGCCTCTTCCGCCTGGTTATCAAACCACAACATTGGACTAATTTTTTGCATGTCTCATAGTGCGCGCAGCGGGACGCAGTGCAACGGTGCGTTGCCGCACGAGCGATTGAGGTGCGAACGGCACTGGTATTGCACTGGCATTGGACCGGTGGATTGGCGCTCGCGTGTTACTTCCTCAGCCGATCTGTTTTCTCTGCCAACGGCCGCACCTTTTCCACCAGTGCGACGAGTATTCGACCGGGTTCTTCTATCATCATCATGTGCGCGGAATTTTCGAACCAGACGATCTCTTTTTGTGGCGCTGAAAGACGTTCGAGCCAAGCCGCGGTGATCGCGGACGGAACGAGTCCGTCGTGCCGGCCTTCAAACATGAAAACCGGGCACTCGAGTTTTTTTAACTCCAGGAAATTTGCCTTGGCCAGAAGCGGCTCCACGATTTTAATCGTGAACTCGCTGCCGTCGCCCCAAGCCTTGCGATCAGCCGGAGAGTAGTCAGGCGAGAGGCGCGCGAGGTTGAAATAAAACTGCGCGTCCTTGTGACGCCAGAAAAGGCCGCCGTAATGCACCGCCCACTTGCGCTCTGCGTCGATTGTTTTGAAGTCGCCCGGGAACGGTTCAAGCGCTTCGAGTTCTTTCACTGCCTGCATATTGTTATCCGCTTTGGCTTGGGCCACCGTCCAATCATAACCGGCGCGTTCGCCGCCCTTTGGGTCAATGAATTGACCCATGCCGATATAGGCGAAGAGCAAGTCCGGCCGTTTCGCCGCGACCGACAGGCCAACGATCGAACCCCAGCTGTGGCCAAGAAGGAATACTTTGCGCTTGTCATATTTCTTCCGCAACAGCTCGATCAGCTCGATCGCGTCATCGCGATAACGCTCGATTGTTAAAGTAGGTGCGATCTTTTTTGGGTCTTCTAGCAGGAAAGAACGTCCGGCGCCCCGCTGATCGTATTGCACGACAGTAAAAAAATCTTCCCATGGTCGCTGAAACGCCCAGGCAAAAGGCATCTCGACCGCGCCCGGTCCGCCATGGACAAAAATCAGGATTGGGTTATCCCGATCGGCACCGCGCACATTCACGACCTGGCGCGCGCCGCCAAGCGCGGCTTCGAAAGTTTCCTGAATTCCATTTGGCGTGACGATCCGGTCCAGGTCTGCGACAAGGGCGCGAGCGGGCGCATAGGGATCGGCTGGCGAAGGTGAAGGCCTCTGCGCTGTGGCGGCGGCCAATGGTAAAAGGAAGAAAATGACGATTAGACGAATAAATCTGGGTCCGAAGAGATCGGGCAGTTGTGTATTCATTCCTATTATTATGGGAATGATAAGACAGGAGGAGGAATTCGGGTTCAACTCTAAACATTTCAGCTATCGGGGATGTGATTCGTGAAGCGTGAATCGTTACATCGGAAGTCGGTGAAAACATTGGGTCACTGCGGAGCGATCCCGAAAGAAAGTAAGAACAAACTAGAAATTAAAAGTAAGGAGTTAATAACTTGAAGTTGAGAGCGTAAAGCTCCGTCGGAGCCACCTGCTTAACGCGGACACGCGGCGCTCAGAATACGTAAACAGACCGTAACCCGGCACGATGTGCCGTTGGCTATGACATCGGGGTCAGATTGTAGCAGCGCGCCAAGTCGTTGATACTTGCCCGCAAAGCAGTCCACAGGCGTTGTGCCTGGCCATCATTACTTCCTTTCCCCACCACCTGATTAACGCGGCGCGCGCTGTCCATGACCTGCTCCATTTGCACTTTGGTCTCCAGATAATTCGCCGTTGCATCGAACTTGCGCCGCAGACGGTTTGTGGTGCGATTCAGATCGTCCATAGCGTTCTGGAGGTCGTCTTTTGATTGCTTGCCTTGATCCTTGGCTTGATCTTTCCGCGCATCCTTGTTCGCGGCGTTCGCACCCTGGCCGCGCTTTGCCGCTCCGTTGCTTTTCGCTGCTCCGCTGCTCTTCGCCGATCCGGCCTGATCCTTGGCATTCTCGCCGCGGGTGGTCAGATACTTCTCGAAATCATCCACGCCGTTTTCCACTTTGCGAATGCGGTCAGCCACCTGGGCCTTTGAAAGCGGATTTGTCTCGGCAAACGTAATTGTGAAAAAGCTGACAGCGGAAAAGATCGCTGTGCAACAAAGTATAGTTCGTATTCTCAAGCGCATAATTTTAGATCTCTAGTTGATTGTTAGTATGTAATGACAATGGCAGTGGGCAACACCGCGAAGCTCAGCATAGAGTGACTCTCACTCGCAATGAATAGGACCTTAGTCGTGCGGTCGCAGTCAGCTTCGCTCGCCTAGCGAGCACGGGCGTTTCGAGATAACGCGCTTGGCACAAGCGCCTCTACATTGTGGAAGTCAGCACGCATCGTAGCCCGCTGATGATGAGGGCTATTCAACCTAGTGCGGCTGCCCTGGAGGCGGTGCCGATGGAACAAGAATAACGCGATCCGAGTTGTTGTGTCGTGTTGCGGTGAATAGGTACGTTTGTCCGTGCTGCACGTTCAGCACCGTCGATGTCGGCTGATAGTTTGGCACAGCCGACACGGTCAGCGTATGACGCCCCTCCGGCAAGAAGTCATCGTAGCGGCTTCCCTGCACGATATTGGCGGCCGTTCTCCCATCGATCTTGAGATTGACGGCGATATTCCATCCAAAGTTTGCGCCCCTCAAAACGATAAGACGTCCACCGGGCTGAGCGACGGCAGTTTCGGCGGAAGGTCCCGGCTCTGCCGGACTCGCACGACTTACAGTAGAAGATGCTTCCGATACAGTGGAAGTGGGTAGTGGCGGGACTTCCTCTTCAGGTTGGCGCGGTTGTACGGTGTACTTCGCAGAATCAGCAGCGGTTCCAGACGGCGAAGTGATGACCTCACCCAATGAAGAGCCCGAAGCCGTGGGCATCGGGGCTGCGACGGGAGTTGGCGATTCGAGCTTCAGCTGTTGATCGGCTAGCTCATGTGCCGCACCAGCGGAGGGGCCCATTTCCTGAACTTTGCGCCATATTTGACTCGCGCGGTCGTGAAGCTGCATGACATCGTAAGTTTTTGCTAATTCGGAGAGTACGGCGGCGTTATTCGGTTCGCTGTCCAACGCTTCCTGCAAGCGCTCGATCGCAGTTGTGGTGTCACCCCGGTCACGCAGCTCGATACCTTCTCGCTTCAACTGATCTGCCAGTGACGGCCAGGATGCCGGAGTCTCCGCCATTGGTTCGACGGAGGACTCCGGTAGCGTCAAAGGACTGGCTGAGGGTGACGAGGAGGGGATAGTCCGCGTCAACTCGTTATGCCAGCGCGACAGGCTAGCGATTATTGCATCCTTATGCCACCCCGCCCACAGGCCCACTGCAAATACCAGAAGTACGATCGACGCGGCCGCCAACCGTTTTCTGAGCGAGTTGCGTGGGGCCATGGGTCAGATCCTAAATATTTGTCGCGAACGTCATCGGAGTCGTTGAATCGTTACGTCGTTACATCGAAGGCGGGTGAAAACATTACTCGCTGCCAGGCGATCGGGCGCCGTTGCGCTCTCGCGAAGAAAATAAGGAGGAAGAAGCTTGAAGAAAGTCAGAAGTAAAAATTAAGAAGTAAGAAGTTTCTCAGGTGAAACTCTGTCGTTGCCACACTGCTTTGCGCAGTTGATAGGAAAAGCATGGAGATAAAGCGAGTTGATACGCAAGCGTCTGCATCCTCTTCGGGCACGGCTTCTGCCGCCGCTGCGGTATCGCGTGACAAGCCTGCGGGACAAGAAGGATCTCAGGAGTGGTTCACGGGGAAAGTGTGGATTCAACCGCTATTCGAGCCGCCGGATCCAGCCCGCATTCGTTGTGCAAGCGTCACATTCGAGCCGTGTGCGCGTACTGCCTGGCATTCGCATCCACTCGGTCAGACGTTGATTGTCACGTCCGGTACCGGGTGGGCGCAGGGCGAAGGCGGACCGATCGAGGAAATCCGGCCGGGCGATGTGGTTTGGTTCCCGCCTAACGAAAAACATTGGCACGGCGCAATGCCGACGAACGCGATGACGCACATCGCCATCCAGGAGGCGCTCGACGATGGCAAGGTCGTTGAGTGGATGGAGCAGGTGAGTGAGGCGCAATACGGTGGCAACGGCTAGGAGTTGGAAAGTGGGCTCGGCGGCACCTATCGTGAATCGTTCCGCCTCCGCCGAGGCTCACGGGCGGGGATGTGTATCCTTGAATCGTTGGATGGTTGAATCGTTAGATTGTTACTCCGTGAGCGATACCGGAAGAAAGTAAGAAGGAACAAGTCTACAGAAAGTTAGAAGTAAGAACTGATAACTTCTCAGGTTGAACTTCGGTCGTTGCCACACTTGCTCTGCGGAGTCGAGAGAAAAAAAGATGGAAATGTCTTTTTAGGTACGGCAAAGCGGAATTAGTTGCTACAAGCTTCCACTATGAGCATGCGTTGCATCGCCGTGACCATCATCCTGGCGGGTTTGTTTAACGCTTGTGCTGACGGGCAATCTTCGGCGCCAACGCCTCCACCAGAAGTCAAAAAGTGGGATGCTTGGATTGGAGACTGGAACTTGTCAGGCACAGCGAAGGACACGCCAACGGGACCTGAATACAAAGTGAACTGGCATTTGCACGAGCACTGGATTCTTAACGGATTTTTTGTGCAGGTTGATCAAACCTGGCAAGCCAACGGCCAGGAACTGCACAGCATGGAGATCCTCTCCTATGACCCTGTTAAGAAGGTTCATACTGTTTCCGGATTCTCGGATGACGGCTGGACCTGGGCTCTGACAGCAACTTTCAACAAGACAACGACGACTGAAGAAGGCATAGCAGCAGGCCCAGACGGCGCGATTGTAACATCCCGGGTCGACTGGCAATTCAGCAGCGACGGAAAAGCGTTGTCTGGCACACAGCAAAGCGAGCAGAACGGAATCCGATGGACAGCTTTCACGGTCAAAGGAACTAAATCGAGATGATGCATTAATCGGTGGTCGAGTAGTTGGAAAGTAGACTCAGCAGACGTGAATCGGTGAATCGTTACATCGTTACATCGTTACATCGAATTTCGGTCAAAACATTGGCTCATTGCGGCGTGGTACCGAAAATACGAGTTCAGAGTGCGAGTGATACATTTTGCCGTTGCACGGTGGAGAACAAAAAGGGCAGAATCTCGCGCATGAAGGCCTGGCCGACTACGATCGCTATCTTGCCGCTTCTATTAGCGACATTCGCGCTTGCTGAGGACTTCAAAACTGTAAGGGGGAAGGTATACAAAGACGCGACGCTGAGCCGCATAGAAGCGGATGGGATTGAGCTTAAAACCAAAACCGGAATTTCTAAGGTGTATTTCACCGAACTCCCTCAAGAGGTTCAGCAACGCTTTCATTGGGCGAAACCGGAGGCGCCGCGGGAGCCTTTCTACAGCCACTGGGCCGCGGCGGCCGAAGATCCGGCTTTACTGGCAAAAATCATAGCTGCCGGGGCTGTTATCATCGCCAGCGTCGCGCTTGTTGCAGGTCATATCCGTTCTCGACTACAGCCGGCAACACGAGTAACACGCGTAGCCCGACGAAGAGCGGTTCATCGTGCGCGGTCATGAAAAGCTGACTGCGTTTTTGGAATTGGATCCCGGCACGCAGATAAGCGTTCAGTTTCTGCGGATAGAAGAGGGTTACTTCCGAACAGCAGGACGCCGAAAGAATCTGCTGCGTAAAGTAATGGGAAATAATCGGTGACAATCTCAAGAAAACAGATTGAGTGTGGACTGCGTCTGAGCGGCCAACCGTGTATCGCCAAAACATTTTCTCTGAATCTTGGAGGTCCAACGCAATCAAACGAGACGATTCTTTGAGTTGTTGGGAATGAAGGGGGACAACTCATTGTTATTAGTGATCGCGCTTTTGTTCTTGAGCGGATCCTTTGTGAAGGCTGGGCCAGTGGGAGACTTTTTCAAGAAAGTTGGTCACTCGATTTCAAAGCCTTTACAATCCCAGCCTGCGCCTCCGCCTCCGCCTCCGCCTCGATCGGCGGGCGCCCCGCCTGCGAAGACGTCGCACGCGACGCGGCGACGAACTTCGCGAGCAGCGCCTTCGGAGGTCGAAACGCCGCCCGCAGGCGGGCAACCATCGCAGGCACCCAAAGAAGAGGAGCTTACTTCCAGTGTGCGGCGTGTTTCAGCCGCGGATATCGAAAAAGCAAAAGCTGGTTTGCCCTACGCAATTCCGGTTCCAGGCCGGAAGGGTATGGTCACGAGTCCTTATCTGCCGGAAGAGGACAAGTATATTGATGTCACTGATTTTGCGTCCGGGTCTGTCGTGAAAGATCCATACACAGGAAAGTTTTTTCTGGTTCCGTAGGTTGAGCGCCTGCCCGATGCAAGTGTTTCGTTTTGCGCAGATGAAATTGACTGCGTTTTGGAATTGGCAGGGCTGATTCCAGCTTGACCCGAAACGCGACACACGGATCCTCCTGGAGGACACCCGAAACCGCAACATTACTGAGGAGATGCATTATCATTAAACACGCTAAGGAACGCGCCTCCGCCGTTGCCAGTATCAACCCAATAATAACCACTGAACGTTCTAAGGCTAAAGGATTAGCCTGCGCCTGAACTTGACGCGACGTCACGGGGAGCAGTAGGGGATCAGAATCTAAACGACTAACATTACGCGCTGTCACGCTCGTGATCGATGAATCGGAGCTAGGCGCTGGGAGCTTCGAGCTCACAGCGGCTGCAAACGTCGAACGCCCAACGTACGACGCTCAATATAGAGTCATTCACTGCGGAACGATAGCACACGGTTGCGCTCTCAAAAGGGAAGTCAGAAGAAAGAAGTAGGAATGGAGCGAGGGGAGGGAGCGACATAGAAGAGCGCGGCCAGCGATCGAGTTTCAATTAAGAACGTTTCAAAAAGTAAGAAGTAACAGGGAAGAAGTAAGAAGGTTTTCCTTATGTCAGAGCGCGATGAAGCCGTTAGGTGGCGCCAAATTACCGATGATGTCGTAGTGATGTCGTTTCCGTGGAATGTATTCAGAATCGATTTCGCGCGTAATGTGACGCTCTTGCGCCTGCGCGATGGACGAGTCGTGATCCATTCGTCGGCGCCGTTTACAACAGAAGACATCGCTGCGATCCGCAGATTTGGGAAACCGGCCTGGTTGCTTGACGCAACGTTGTTGCACGACACCTTCGCCAAAGAAGGGCGTGCCGCATTTCCCGATTTGCCCTATCTCGCGCCGGATGGTTTTACGAAGGCGAGCGGGATTCCAACTGAACCATTGGGTTCGCCGCCATCGGACTGGAAGGATGAGATTGACGTTCTCAAGCTCGACGGGAATCGAATGAACGAACATGCGTTGTTTCACCGTCCTTCGGCCACGTTGGTCGTTGCGGACGTGTTCTTTTCCTTTCCAAGCGAAACACGCGGGTGGGCCGGCTTTTTTGTCCGGCACATTATGCGATTGCCGCGCCTGTTTGGGATAAGTGTTTTCTTTCGCATGACCATTCGTGACCGACAGGCGTTTAAGAGTTCGATGCAGGCGCTGTTGCAATGGAACTTCGACCGCCTTGTCGTGGCCCACCGGGAGTCGCTCGACAGAGATGCCAAGCCAACGGTTGAGCAAGCACTGCGTGATTCGAAACTTTTGTGATGAACGCTCAAAACAGCCCATACACAGACGTTGAGCGTTGACGTCGAAAGCGTAAAGGATCGCTAGCTTAGCGGGCGTTCGCAGCCTGCTCGACGCGCGCTTACACTGGAGCGATGCGCACGGGGAGAAAAATTCGCTACCGCCTGGAGTGGCTGGGGCTTAAAGCCACGGCAAAAGTCGTTCCGCTTTTGTCGCGCAAAGCTTGTTATCGGCTAGCCCTTTTTCTCGGCTCGCTCGCGGCAATGCTCGATCGTCGGGGCCGGCGCGTTGCGCTCAGTAATCTGCGCGTGGCCTTTGGCGATGAGGTTTCAGCCGAGCGCCGGGCGCAGATCGTGCGTGAGTCGTATCAGCATTTTGCCCGTACCATGCTCGATTTTTTTTGGAGCCCGCGCCTAACGAGTGAAAATTTCTCGCGTTACGTTGAGTTCGAGAATCGGGAGCGATGGGATGAGGGAAACACGCGTCCGGGTAAGCCGGTCATTGTCGGTTGCTATCATTACAGCAACTTCGAATGGCTCAGCATTGTCTCGGCCTTCGCCGGTCTCGAAGGTGTCGTCATCGCCCAGCAATTCAAGAATCCACTGCTCGATCCGATCTTTTCGACGTTGCGCCAGAGAAGCGGCCATCGCGTAGCCGCGCGCAAAGGCGCCGTTATGCATCTTTACCGGGCGCTACGTCGCGGCGAACGCTTCGCGTTGCTCGTCGACTTGACCATTTCAGCGAAGCTGCCGACCGTCGCGATTAAATGCTTCGGGCTGGAACGCTGCGTCACCTTTACTCACGTGTGGCTGCACCAGCGCACGGGCGCGCCACTCATCAACGTCCATTGCGAGCCGCTGCCCGGCGGGCGTTATCGCATAATTTTTCATCCCCGGATTGAGTTTCCAGCGGGCGCTTCGCTCCAGGAAATGGCGCAAGCTTGCTGGGACCAGTTCGAGCCGGTTGTCCGCAAAAACCCCGCGCCCTGGCTCTGGATGTACAAGCATTTCCGTTACCGGCCGCTGGCAGCGAGCTCGGCAGCGTACCCATTCTACGCGAACATTTCCGAGGATTTCGAGCGCCGTCTCGATGAAGGCGCGCGCAAACTTGCGCCGATGAGTTCGAAAATAAAGGTGCGGATGTGAACCGTTGAATTGTTGAATCGTTGAATTGTTGAATCGTTGAATCGTTGAATCGTTGAATCGTTGAATCGTTGAATCGTTGAATCGTTGAATCGTTGAATCGTTGAATCGTTGAATCGTTTTACTCCGAAGCGATCCGGAAGAAAGCAAGAACGAACGAGGAAAGCTCTTTCCTTTAGTCACAAGCTTCAGAGCTTCCGAGCGACGATCACCATCCAAAGGCTGGCGTCATATTGACTTGATCCGCTAGTCGAACGTGGCAATTCGTAGAGGTTTTCAATTACGAATCCTGATTCGTGTAACTGCGAACTCATCGCCGTCAGGCTCCAATGGGTGTCAACAATGTGAAGGTCGTGTCTTCCCTTGGACATCGTGACATTGAACAATGTACCATCGTTAAAACTATCGCGGTTATTAAAGTCCGTGGAGTAGTTCGAAAACTTAGAGGTCCGAAAACATGGATGTGTCACCGACGCGATGAGGCGGCCATTCGGCCGAAGAACTGTGACGATCGCGAATAATGCGTCTAAACAGGCCTCACGAGTCGTAAGGCACATCCAGACTCCATTAAAGGTTACGACATCAAATACTCCGGACTCTACTTCCTCTATCGCCGCAGTCACCCGAATCTGCTTGAAATCCGCACATAAAGACCGCGCGAGAGATGTCATCCGTGGCGAGGGGTCATATGTCACTATTTCTTGTAGGGACAAACTCTCCGCGCAGAGAATGGCAAACTTTCCGTCACCACCGCCGTAATCTAACAAACGTGTCGGTTGAAGCTTAATTAATTCGTCTCGAACGAAGCCAAGGACAGAGCGTCCTTTCGGATCGTCTATCTCAGAATACGAATCTGCAATCGCATTCCAGTCGGTGACGTTCATTGCGGTGGTATAACGTACAAGATACGCGGATGATCGCGACGATACCGTTCACGCCAACCACTTCAACTCGCCGACATGGAACAAGTGGGTCATCCTACAGGGTGCCGTATAGCCATGCGAGCAGCAGGAAGATGATGACAAATCCACCGCCTGCTAACCAGCATAGGTCGGGGATCATCGTGCCACTCGAAACCGGCACTAAGTCTAGCTCCACGGCTATGAACTTATAACTGGTAACGCGCGCATAGGTGGGATGGGAAATGAGTTTCAAGAACGTGCGCCGGCTGGGATAGCGTACCACAGTCATATTGCCCCAGGTTCTCTCTGGCTGCATGTCGATCAGGTTCCTGGCCTGAGGAGCTCCGATGAACATCGGATAGGACGCATGACTTAACCACAGCCATAGGAGCCCCTTTTCATAGTAGGCATTTGCCTGTTCGGGCGTTCCTGTGAACTCCGGCGCGCCGGGAAACGGCTGCACGCGGGGGAAGAAACGAATGAGATTAAACATGTAGACCGGCTTTCCGTCGTCCGCCTCAGCCCATGGGCGGAGACGGGCAATGAACGCCTGAACCCGTTTCTCCGGCAGCGGTAACTTTTCGATGATCGCCAGGTATTGATCGATCTCCGCCTGAGTGAGCTTGCCCGCTCCTTGAGAGTGCCAGGCCCAGAAGGCTACGTACAAGATCACCAACGCGGCGGCAAGGATGAGCTCAAACCACATTTTTTTTATTCTGTGCCGCTCCGCCGAAGTCAAGCGTGCTGTTAAACCAGCGACTCATCACAAAGTGGCGAACTGGCTACTACTTCCTTGTTTTTGGGTACTAGACCTGGGCGAAGAATTGCGATAGCAGCGTATTAACTCGTGCGGGTTCCTCGTGTTGGATCCAATGACTTGCAGTCTCAAATATTTCGAGGCGTCCATCATCACAGTATTTAAGACTTTCTATGGCCATTTCTTCACCCGCGAACTGGTCGTTCTTCCCCCAAATCAGGAGTGCCGGCACTTTCACTCGCGAAGCTTCGGAATCCAAGGCTAACTTTGACGGATATAATAGTGCGGCTCGATACCAGTTCAGCATAGCTGTCAGCGCGCCCTTCCTGGCCCATGACTTCTTATACTGCTCGATATCAGAATCAGAAAAGACGCCAGGAGGAGAAGTACTCCGCAGCGCTTCAACCAACAGCGCCCAGTCTCGTCTTTGCAGGATAGCTTCGGGTAGCCAGGGAAGCTGAAAAAAGAATACATACCAACTTCTCCGTAGCTGCGCCAGGTTCATTACCAGGTTCTGCATAAAGACGCGAGGGTGGGGAACACTCAACATCACGGCCCCAATAACCCTTTCAGGATATCGGGCCGCCAGGTACCAGGCAACACCAGCTCCCCAGTCATGCCCGACGACGAACGCTTTTGAATCCGTCACGGCATCCAACACTCCGACGACATCTCTAGCGAGCAGGTCAATGGAATAACTCGCAATCCGTGCAGGTTTGTCACTTAGGTTGTAACCGCGCTGATCTGGTATGATCACGCGATATCCCAAACAAACGAAGTGATCGATTTGAAGGCGCCAGCCGAACCAGAATTCGGGAAAACCGTGAAGGAATATTAATGGCTTACCGGTCGCAGGCCCGGCAAGAACGACGTGTAATGCAATACCATTGATGTGCAGAACGCGGAACTCAAGAGGCGAGCGGACACCGGGTACCGTCATAAAACTATTCAGAGCGCAACTTTCACGTCAGAATCCTTGGAACCAAGATTCTTCGCTTTCGACGATTAACTAAAGCTGTTTTCACCTAGCACCGGGCAGTGCGAATGATCAAACAAAACTGCACAGACAGCAGCGACGTGGCGCGGGCACGCGGAGATCCAGAGGAAGAGTAGATGCGCGGTGGCAGTTAACGGACGATAGTTAGGACTTTATGTCGTTTCGCGCACTTCACCTTTCACCGCAAATTCTGCAAGCGGTTCGGGACTCGGGTTACACCGAGCCAACTCCAATCCAGATTGCCGCCATTCCACTCGTTCTGGCGGGAAACGATGTGATCGGCATTGCGCAAACGGGTACGGGAAAAACGGCCGCTTACGTTCTGCCGATTTTGATGAAGCTCGCAGAATCGCGACAGACCGTCGCTCGCCACGGCGAGTTACCTGCGAAGCGTCGCGACGAGAAACATAACGCGCACCGGCTGCGCGCGCTGGTGTTGGCGCCGACGCGTGAGCTCGTTGTCCAGATCGAGGAGAACGTGCGCGCGTACGCAAAACATCTTCCCTTGCGCGTGGCCACTGTCTTTGGCGGAGTGAATGAACGTCCGCAAATTGAAGCATTGCGTTCCGGGGTCGACATGGTCGTGGCTACGCCGGGTCGACTGATCGATTTGATGGAGCAGCGCGCCGCCAATCTTTCCGGAGTCGAATTCGTAGTGTTGGACGAGGCCGATCGCATGCTCGACATGGGATTTCTTCCTCCGATTCGACGAATAATGAAGGCATTGCCGCACAAACGGCAGACCCTCATGTTTTCCGCGTCGCTCTCGCGTGAAATCGAGGCATTGACGCATCAATTTCAGCAGTCGCCCAAAATGGTTGAGATTGGGCGGCGAGCGAATCCGGCAGAGGCTGTGACGCAGTTTGTTTACGAAGTCCCTCCGCATTTGAAATCGGCTTTACTTCTTCATCTGCTGCGCGATCCGGATTTCGATACGGTCCTCGTTTTTTCGCGAACCAAGCACGGAGCGGACCGAATCGCGCGTCGCCTGGAAAGCAGCGGAATCAAAACCGGCACCATTCATTCCAATCGTTCCCAGAATCAGCGGTTGCGCGCATTAAAAGATTTCAAGTCGGGTGCGGTGCGAGTGCTGGTAGCTACGGACATTGCGGCCCGCGGCATCGATGTGGATGGGATCTCGCATGTGGTGAACTACGATTTTCCGATGCACTCGGAGGATTATGTCCATCGCATCGGACGCACCGGTCGCGCGCACGCCATCGGGGATGCGATCAGTTTTGTTACGCCGGAAGATCAGGGGCCATTGCGCTCGCTCGAGCGTTTCATCGGCCGGGGGATCGTCCGGAAAAAGGCGGAAGGTTTCGATTATAATCAGGCTGCGCCGGCACGCGACGAGCGGGACCGCGGAGCGCGAGTCCCGCAGCGAAAGATCGAACGGCGAGCATCAGGAAATTTTCCGCGTGCAAGCGGCGACGCCACGCAGGGCCAGATCGGATGGAATTTCCGGAATGCATCATCGAACAACCGTCCGCGGCGTAGATCATATCGGCGGCATCGTTAGCGCCGGATTGGAGATCGGACTGCATTAGACCTGCCTGACAGCGGATGAAGTCTTAAACGCGATGTGTTCTGTTGCAGCTGTTATACCAGCGCCAACACTTCGGGACCGAGAAGAAAGAAACGAAGCAGCAATGATGAACATGAAAACAGAAGTGGTAATCGTACCGGTCTCCGATGTCGATCGCGCAAACGCATTCTACGAGAAAATGGGGTTCCGATTAGATATCGACGTGTGAATGAAAACTTTCGCGCAAATGAGAACAAAGGCGAATGGTAGCACGCGAAAAAGGGGCCGGCTGTCACCGGCCTGCGCAGAGTGACAGTGGAGTTAAGCCTCGTTTCATTTCAATTGGTCATCGGCCAGGCCCATCGTGTGCAGGAACGCGTTCCAACGCGGGTCGCCTCTGAGGTTCACAAGATATGGGTCGGTCCGCAGACCAGCTAAGCCGGCGTCGCGTTGTCGCCGTGCACGCTCCAGCCATTCGAAAGCTCGGTCCTTGTCACCCCGATATGCATAAACGTCGGCGATCTGGTACGCTGCTGTCTCCGCCGAACTTTTAATTAATTGAGAAAGCGCGGCATCTGATTCAGGGACGCGTTTTTGGCTCCAATAGATACAAGCCATGACGGTGAGCCGCGCCCACTCGGCAGTATCGGCTTGCGTCGCAGTGGCGGCTTCTTCCAACTTGCCTTCTAGAAGATAGGCCGAGCCGATACCGGCGTGGGAGTACGGTGCCCCCGGGTTCAATTCTATCGCCCGCGCGTATTCGGCGCGTGCTTCTTCATATTGCTTTGCCACCGACAGATAGCCTCCTAGATAAGAGCGCGCCTGCGCGTTGACTGGGTCGGCCGCGACCGCCCGGCGATAAAAATCGAACGCCGGCGCCATTTCTCCGCGAGCTGTCGCCAGATTTCCGGCTTCCGTTAGCAGCTCCGGATCTTGGGGCGCTAGAGCAAGAGCCTTGCGCAATGTTTCGCCGGCTCCTTTCCAATCAAAATCAAAATTTACCTGTATCATTGAGCGAGCGAACAACGCGTCCGGCAAGACGGGCTCGATTGCTAGGGCGCGAGCGGTTGCTTCGCGTCCGGCGCTCAGATGAGCATCGAAGCTCTTGAGGCCTCCTTCGGTCGCAAAATTACAATACCAGATGTTAGTGCGGGCGACCCCGGCCCACGCCAGGGCAAATTGGGGATCCAACTCGACCGCGTGTTGGTAAGCCTCCAGCGCTTGGTCAATGCCTTTTTGTGAATGACGATTTTCATAAAAGCGGCCTTGCAGATACGATTGATGCGCTTCCACATTTTTCGTCCCGCCTTTTTCCGCCGCCTGTACTTCCGCCTGAATTTTCTGTTTGTCAGCAGAATCCACCGCGCTACCGGTCAGCCGATCGCGCACCTGCGCCACGATCGTCTCCGCCAGTTCAGTCTGCACCGCGAACACGTCTTTTAAATCTCGTGTAAAATTCTCCGACCAGACTTCCTCCCCTGTGTCAGCGCGCGTGAGCCGCGCCGCGATCCGCACCGCTTCGCCGGATTTGCGCACGCTTCCGTCAACCAGATAAGCCACGCCAAGTTTTTGTCCTATCTCCTGCGCCGTCGCATTTTTGCCCTTGAACGAAAACGCTGACGTTCGTGCGGCGACATGCATTCCCGGAATCTTTTGCAGCACCGTTAAGAGCTCTTCGCTAACGCCGTCCGAAAAGTACTCGCTTCCTTTGTCGTCGCTCAGATTAACGAAGGACAGGACGGCGACGGATTTTTGGTCGTGCGTATTCGTTGGAGCGGCCGGCACGGCGCGAGCGGTCACCGGCTGTTCATTTTCAATCGAGCGCTGCATCCACCACCACCCAGCGAGCAGCGCAAGTATTGCGAGAACAGCGGCCGGAACCAGGACAGGCAATTTCTTGGAAGTTAGCATCGCCGGAGATTCGGCACCTTTCTCCCACGGCAGGACGATCCGGAAGAGATCCATTGGCAGCTTGATGTTCTTTAAATCCGCCGAACCGAACTTTTCAAAACGCGCCTCGAGCGCGTTACGAATCTGGCGCTCGACATCCGTCGAGACGCAAATGCCGCCCGCGCCGGCCAATTGTTCGATGCGCGAAGCGATGTTCACCCCGTCGCCGTAGACGTCGCCGTCGCGATGAATCACATCGCCGATGTGAATGCCGATCTTGAGTTCGATGCGCCGGTCGGGCGTGACGTCGTGATTTCGCTTGGCCAGGGTGCGCTGAATCTCGATCGCGCATTGCGCCGCTTCTAATGCGCTTCCGAATTCGACCAGAAAAGCGTCACCGATGGTCTTGATTTCATTGCCGTGAAACCGCGGAAAGATCTCGCGCAGCAAACGGCGATGTTCCTCCAATAGTTCGAGAGCGACTTTGTCGTCCCGTTGCGCGAGCGCGCTGTAGCCCACCATGTCGGTGAACATGATGGCGGCGAGCTTGCGCTCTTCGGTCACTTCGGTCGGCATCAGCGGTTCTTTTTAGCGATTTCTCAATAAATAACAACGGCCAATAAGTAGGAAGTGATAGCGCTCACGAAGCCTAATCCGAAAGCTTGACTTACTCGCTCCCGCTCATTTCGGCCTCTCGGCTTCGCCCCATCTATGTCACGCGGATCCGTTGCAGCTCCATTCACGAGCAGGCGGCTTGGCAAGCATGACGGGATCGCAGGCGACAAGCCGCCGCCAAACGGAACGCAGCTCTTATACTAGCGGTGTGTCCAAAGCCCTCTACCGTATGATTTGTCTTTCAATCTAAAGGAGGAATCAAATGCCTGCACAAAAATCCAACGAAATCTCCCGCGATCGTCTCGCGGAACTATTGAACGAAGACCTGGCCCGCGAATATCAAGCCATCATCGCCTACGTCGTCTATTCCCAGGTGCTCAAGGGCGCTGAATACATGGACATCGCCTCTCAGCTTGAAATCCATGCGAAGCAAGAGCTCGATCATGCCCTGACTCTTTCGCGGCAGATCGATTATCTCGGAAAAATGCCGGTCGTTAGTCCGAAGCCGGTCCGCACATCGGAAAACGCGAGAGACATGCTTCGCTTTGATCTGGAGAATGAAAACGAAACGATTCGCAATTACCGCGATCGCATCCCACAGTGCGAGGCACTCGGAGAATACGCGATGGCTGAACAGATCCGCGAGATACTGGTGCAAGAGCAGGATCACCAAATTGATTTGGCCACTGCCCTCGGTCAAGAAGTTCCAAACGTCAACGCCGGTCCCGGTGGTTCTCGCAAGCGCCGCTAACGCTGCTCTCCAAGGTCGTTATGGTAGTCGCTAAATGGCGCCCCCAGTTTGACTGAGCACCATCCAACTCTGATAAATCGCGAGCAGGTGCTCAAACTCCGGCGTCGAAACCGGAGAAAGCCAACGGCAACTTGCATCGTAAAAAGCGTGAACAAGGTTGGAAACGATGAACTCTTATACACTCGAGCCGATTGGCTTTATCCGATCGACAGTCAGGGGCCGTCACGACGCGCCGCGGCAGGGATCGGAAGGTGCGCCCGATGCGTGGCTCGAGGTCCAACCGCGCTTCGCCGACGCATTGTTGGGAATGGAAGCCGGTCACGAGCTGATCGTAATCACGTGGTTGCACGAAGCGAAACGCGATGTTCTGAAAGGTCATCCGCGCAACGATCCAAAGCGTCCGCTCACCGGCGTTTTTTACACGCGTTCACCTGCGCGACCGAACCCGCTCGGGCTGCATCCCGTGACCGTGCGGGAGATTGACGGCATCCGGGTGAAGATCGGGCCGATCGAGGTATTCGACGGCACACCAGTCGTCGATATCAAGTCAGCATCGACTCGCGCGGATGAGTGATCGGTAGCGCTGTGCGAGCGAAACATTCGTGACGCTCGGGCTCAGCTTCTCAAGGAATCGCGCGACCTAGCGTTTCAAATTTCCACCAGGTAATTATCGAACCGGCGGGGATAAATATCTGGCACGCCGCCACCCGGTGGCGTGTTGCGCACTTCTGGCCATTGAAAAAGACCCTGGAAATTCAGCGCGGGAGTGTCGGCGATCGCGCGTCGCACGTCAGCGCACGAAATCGCATCATTGTAGTAAGTCTCTTGCAGATAGACGGGCTTGCTCTGTTCACCGAACCTGGTGAGCACTGGCATGATGCCAGTCAAGACTCGATACTCGAAGCCGTAGGCATCTACGCAGTAACAGCCGGGGAACGCTAGCCGGCCTTGTTGCAATCGAAGCAGAAAAGGCTGCAATCCTGTGCCGCCATGAATGACGGAGAAGCCACACGACATTGCCGGGTTAAGGTCCGCGTCGAGATAGGCCCGCCATAAGTTCATGCAGTAGGCGCGCTGAGTCGGGTTCGTGTTCCAGACTTCCCACGCTTGTTCTAATCCAAGATCGTAGATGACTGGCAGGCGGCCTTTGTTCGTTTCAACCAGATTGATCGTGCTGAGAACGAAGTTGCTGTTCTCATCGAACTGCGCTTGCTGCCAGCCGTGCCACTCGCGCACTAACGCCTTGCCTTGAGCCGCGAAACGCAGATGCATTTCGTTGTATCCGGCATCCATAATGCCTTGGAGAATTGCGACCAGATTCGCCTGGTGCTGCTCAAACAGAGCGCCGCCAGTCGAATCGCACACATGATGCCAAACATGATCGGGCGCAAACCCTACCGGCGCGTACCATAGAACCAGAGTGATCTTGCGCTGCCCATGCTCGAACATGCTTTCCAGATCCGCCGCGACGACGTCAGGGTAAAGATGGTACGTCCCTATCACTGGGGACTCCATGCTGCCGTTGATGGTGATGTAATTTGAGCCGCCCGTTTTCATTTTCGTCGCTGCAAGCAAGCCGGATCATTGTGCGGCCTTATTTCGGTAACGCTTTGGTCTGATTGATTTTCGCCAAAGTCGCCGACTGGCATCTTTTGTAAGCAGGCGAACCGCGCCGGTCTTGTCTAGGAACATAGCACAAACTTCGACTGCAAGAATTCGGGACCGGAAAAGGAGAAAGGCCTGATAACCGAATGACGCTCAATGGTAGAAAAGTCTGCCGCCCAACATCGATCCAATCTTTACTGCGTTTATCGGACTGTTGGGAGTCTTCGCGTTAATCGTGGAGTGGAAGGTCGGGAACCCAACGACACAGAACAACAACTCGCGGTAAAGGGTAAAGTTAAACACGCGGAACGTCTGCTCCAGTTCCGAGTCACAACTGAGAGCTCGATTTTGTTCGATTTTAGATTGCTAGCTGAGCGGCGGATCTAAAAGATTCAGTGCATGAAAGAATTTGAGGGAAAGGTTGCACTAGTAACTGGCGGCGGATCAGGAATAGGTCGGGCGACGGCAGTGGCGTTTGCTCGCGAAGGGGCGCAGGTGGTCATCGGTAATCGCAACGTCGAGCGTGGTGAGGAAACAGTTTCGATGATTCGTGAGGCCGGTGGAATGGCCAGCTTTCAGCGGACGATGTGTCCGTTGCAGCCGAGGTTGAAGCGTTAGTCGATCACGCTGTGAAAATGTGTGGCCGTCTTGATATCGCGTTCAACAACGCTGGCATTGAAGGCGATGTGAGGCCGACGGTTATCGATCACACTGAAACCAACTTCGATGCGGTGATGGATGTTAATGTCAAAGGCGTCTGGCTTTGCATGAAGTACGAAATCCCGCAGATGCTGAAGAGGGGTGGCGGCGCGATCGTAAACTGTTCGTCGGTTGCAGGCGTAATCGGTTTCCCGGGGAATTGGGATTTACAGTGCGTCGAAACACGCGGTTATCGGACTAACGAAAGTCGCTGCGTTGGAATTTTCCGCGCAAGGAATTCGCATCAACGCGGTCAACCCCGCAGTAATCGATACAGAGATGGTCGATCGCCTCGCCGATGGCATGAATGTGAAAAAGGATGATCTGACCACTTTTCATCCAATCGGACGGTTGGGTCGAGTTGAGGAAGTTGCGGAAGCTGTTTTGTGGCTGTGTTCCGATAAGGCCTCATTTGTGACGGGGCACAGTATGATGGTCGACGGCGGATTCACCGCGCGTTAAGCAGCATCCAAAAAAAACATTCGTCTGCTGCAATACTTTCGCGGATGAGCAGGGCGTGAAGGAAAGTGACAAGATTAAGAAGTAGGAAACGAGCAAGCAGTGAGCAGGGCGTTTATCAAAGAAGATGTCGATCCTCCCGAGCGCAGCGGACGGAGGCGATCGGTGTCAGGGCTGCCGCCGGGAGCGATCAATTATATCACCGCGCGTGGGGCGAATCGTCTGCGTGATGAACTGCAGAAGCTTCGCGCGTCACGCGCCGGCAGTGAACGCACAATCGAATTGGAGAACATTCTGGCATCGGTTCAGGTTGTCGATCCTCCAGACGCGGCGTCGAACAGCGTTGCTTTCGGCGCAACCGTGACGGTAAAGGATGCGAAAGGCGTGACCGAAACCTATACCGTTGTCGGTGTCGACGAACTTGATCTCCGATCGGACGCCGTCAGTTGGATTTCTCCGATCGGCAAAGTGCTACTCGCCGCGGACATGGGCCACTCGATCCGGCTCGCGGACGGACGCACTGCGAAAATTGTGAAGATCGAAAGGAAAAATGACACGTGACATTTGATCCGCCTGTGGTCGGCTCTGGCGCGCGACAAGATCGCAGGCGACACGCCATTCACTTTCGCTCAGGGCAGGCTCTGCGGTTACGCGAACGCCGAGCATCGATAAATCGCGAGGACGCATCGAACACTGACGCATTCGCAACGCGGCCGCATGCGCTACTTTGGAACTAAGCATCCATTATCACCGACTATGACGCACTGGATTACAGCTTTCGGCGACAACGCCTGCAAAATTCCTGAAATGATCGGTTGTGTTACGCCTGATTACTGCGATAGTGCGCGCTTATTGGATTACTCTGTTTAACTTCACTGCGCGGTAGATCGTCACGTGAGCGTCGCTCATTGGTGGTTTGAAACTCGATTCCCGGGAACGGCTCTGTAGCTGCTTAGTTTTTCCAAATTGAAACACAAATGAAACTGTACGTAGGTAATCTCTCCTTTGAGAGCACCGAGAACGATCTTCAGGATCTGTTCGAACAACATGGCCAGGTCAACGAAGTCCGTCTTATGATGGACCGTATGACTGGCAAATCCCGCGGATTCGCGTTCGTCACTATGAATGACAATGCGCAGGCCAGTGCCGCGATGAGCGCGCTTAATGGCCAGGAACTCAACGGCCGGGCGCTAACTGTAAATGAAGCACGTCCCCGCGAAGAACGTCCGCGTCCTTATCGGCGGCGGCGGCGGCGGTGGTGGTGGCGGTAGACGTTCGTTCGCGAATAATCGCCGCTAAATTCGGTTTACTCTGTAGGGGAAGCAGGCTGCTTCCTGAATGACGGGATGCTAAGAGCATCCCCTACAGTTGAGCCGCTAAGACATTGAAAATGATTGACTCCGAAAAGGCGATTGAGCTGGAGGGAACGATTATGAGCGTGTTGCCTGGAACAATGTTTCGGGTAGCGCTTGCGAACGATCATCTTGTGCTTGCGCATATTTCGGGCAAAATGCGCAAACGTTTCATTCGCCTTACGGTGGGTGATCGTGTGAGGATGCAGATGTCACCCTACGACACCGCCAAAGCGCGGATTGTTTACCGTCTCTGACATGGCCAGGCGATTTTATTTCGATCCGCCGCGACGGAAACCGAAACCGAAGGGTGCCGATCTGAAAAGTTTGCTCGTGCGTTGTCCTTCCACTTCGAAACTCACTGACACCGGTCGCACGATTGAACAGAAACTCTGGCCGGAAGCAAAAATGGTGCGGCAAAAATTTACCTGCGCACACTGTGGCGCTGTCCATACCTGGACCAAGGAAGACGTTGTGCTGGGAAGACCGGTTTCTTGAGCTGATCAGTCGAGTGACCACGGCTAGAGGTCAGACATCGGACATCACAGATCGGTTGCTAACAACAATAACATGATTTTCCGTATCCCTACCGACCGCATTAATTGGACGACGAGCGCGTTCTTGATCGGCACTCTCGTTTTAACGCTCACCGCTGTTCCTCTTTACCTGTGGTATTTCGGGTTTGACTGGTTTCATTTCGCGATCTGCGCAGTTTTAGGGACCGCGACCGGATTCAGTATCACGCTCGGTTATCACCGGTTGTTTACGCACGCTACGTTTCGAGCACGGTTCCCGGTGCGTTTGTTCACGCTCATCTTCGGGGCGGCGGCCTTTGAAAATTCAGTTCTTATGTGGGCGAGCGATCATCGCCGGCATCATAAACACGTCGATCACGACGAAGATCCGTACGATATCAGCAAAGGATTTTTCCATGCGCACATGGGCTGGATGCTGTTCAAGCTGTGGCCGGAACCGCCGATCGATAACGTAGCCGATCTAAAAAAGGATCCGTTGGTGATGTGGCAGCATAGACACATTCATTTGCTCGCCGTACTGGTAAGTTTTGGTCTGCCCACTTTGCTCGGCTTCCTGTGGAACGGCTGGATCGGCGCGCTCGGTGGTTTTCTGATTGGCGGCGTGGCCAAAGTCGTCATGCTTCAACATGGTACATTCCTGATTAACTCGGCCTGCCATACCTTCGGGCGTCAGCCGTATTCAACGCGATGCAGTGCGCGTGACTCGTTTTTCATGGCGCTGTTTACCATGGGCGAAGGCTACCATAATTATCATCACGAGTTTCAGCACGATTATCGTAACGGAGTGAAGCCATGGCAGTGGGACCCGACGAAATGGTTGATTTGGACTTTCTCTAAGATCGGGCTGACGAGCGGTCTGCGCCGCGTTCAGGCCGAAGTGATTTCCTCCACCGAAGCGAAGGTGCGAAAAACAGTAACGAGCAAACTCAGAGAAACACCTAACGAGCATCATCTCGCTCATGAAATAGCGCAGGAAAGTTCGCTCACTACGCGATGATCGCGCCGTTGCGATCACAAATCATTTCTAAGGTGGGCGGTCACTTCCAGAAAATAGGAAGTAAGAAGTTAGCGAAAGCGTGTAGTAACAACTGCGCGTGACCAGTCAGGCGAACGGTTAACTGTCAGGCTTTCCGAGCGCAGCATTGCGCCGTTTGAGGCTAGCCTTGGGCCAAAGCTTGCTGCTGTTGTAGTAATCCGGGAACGACGGCGTTCGCTTTGGGAGCTTGAGCCACTTCGCTTTCCACCGAGTGTATATGTGCACGTCCGGCTTTAAAGCGTCTGGCTTGTCGAGCGTTCCGACGCGAACAAATCGGAGATTTGGCCTGCGCCCGTAATCGCTCCAGAGCGCGGTCTGACATCTCGAGCAGCGGTAGATATCGTGCGGTCCATTCTCACGCGGAACCGGCACGGCTGCGGGCTTGCCGCGGAGCAGCTTGATCGCTTGAGTCTCGATGATCGCGTTGAGTACAAATGCGCTACCCGTCAATCGCTGACAGTCATCGCAATGACAGCAGTGGACGAACATTGGCGTGTCGAGGAGCTGATAGCGGATGGATCCACACGCACAGCCGCCTGTCATCTTCGTCGCCATGCTTAACGATCCGATCGAGGCGAACGCTTTCCTTTAGTAGTGTGCGCCAACGTACTCCCACATCTGGTGATGCCAGTACGGCCACTCGTGACCGCCTTCTGGGCCCCAATCGTCCAGATGATGAGCAATGCCGCGGTTCTTGAGAATCTCCGACATTTTGTAGGTGGGCCCGCTGTTCTCCCACGGACCACAGCCGGTTACTAGTCGGATGTCGCAACCGGCGTACTGATGGAGATACCACGGGTCACTCTGGTTCGCGACATAGTCCACCGGGTTATTGAAATAGAAATTGTCGTCATACATCCCGTCCATCGAATCTCGCAAATCGTAGATGCCAGAGAGCGCATAACAGCGCTTCACGTGATCGGGATGTTTGAAGAGAGTATTAGCCGCGTGATAGGCACCGAGTGATGCGCCTAACGTCGCAATCCCGATGCCCGACGTTTGACACTGTGAGTCGATGAACGGGAAAACTTCGTTCGTCACATAGGCATCGTACTGCGCCTGCATCCAACTCCGATGGAAAGGATGTGCTCCCTTGTTTTGGAATGAATCGCTGTTCACGCTGTTGATGCAGAACATTCGGATGCGTCCCTGCTCGATGTACGGACTGAGGGTGCGAATCATGCCCTGACCTTCCATCTCCGATTCGTCGCCGCAGCTCGTCGGGAACGCGAGGATCGGTGCGCCGTAATTTCCGTAAATAGCGACACCCATGTCGCGATTGAGACGGTGCGAGTACCAATGCTGATGGTCACGATGCATGACTTGCGAGGATAGCGGGTTGATAGTCGGGCTCAAGCCTGTTTGCGGGGAGGACGCCAATCATTGGTTATTCGTTAATTATGCAGAAAATCTGGCGCGGGGGCAGGCCGGTCGACCTTGGACGGACGTCGAAACGATCGAGCTTCATAACCTTGTGTAGACCAAGCGCGAAAAAATGGGTTCATTGCGGCGCAATCGCAGGACGTCGTGCTCTCAAAATATATTTCTGAATTTTCCCCGTCGCAGTCTTTGGTAGCTCGTCAACGAAGGTCACGCTGTGCGGCGCTTTGAAGTGCGCTAGCTTCGCCCGCGCAAACTCGCATAGCTCGCGCTCACTGGCGCTCGCCCCCTCGTGGAGAACAACAAAGGCATGCGGCGCCTCGCCCCATTTTTCATGCGGGAATCCGACGATCGCCACCTCCTGCACCGCTGGGTGTCGCAAAAGCACGCCTTCGACTTCCACCGACGAAATATTTTCGCCTCCGCTTATGATGACATCTTTCAGGCGGTCGCGAATTTCAACATAACCATCGGGGTGCACGACCGCGGCATCGCCGGTATGAAACCATCCGCCGCGCAACGCCTTCTCGGTAGCTACAGGATCGTTGTAATAACCCTCCATGACCACATTACCGCGCGCAATTATTTCACCCTGAGTAAAACCATTGTGTGGCACGTCGTTGCCATCCATATCTACCACGCGCAACTCGCCGGATGTAATCAATTCAACACCCTGGCGCGCTTTGATTGCGGCCCGTTCGCTGATGGGCAGAGGCGCATGTTCTGCGCGCGATTCGCAAACCGTGATGAACGGCGCTGTCTCGGTAAGTCCGTAAACGTGTGTGATGGTCCAACCCAAATCTTGTTCCAGTCGTTGGATGGTATTCGCTGCCGGTGGCGCACCCGCCGTGATAACGTGAATTCCTTTCGGCGCAAGACGACGGAGATTTGCGGGCGCGTTTGCTAACGAAATCAAGACTGTCGGCGCTGCGCATAACGTGGTGACTTGCTCGGCTGCCATTAATTCGAACACAGCGCGCGGCTCGACTTTACGCAGACAAATGTGAGTCGCTCCCGCGGCCGTTACCGTCCAAACGAAAGTCCAACCGTTGGCGTGAAACATCGGCAGCGTCCATAGATAACGATCAGCACAGCTCATCGGCGCGTACAGCAGCGTGCCGACAGAATTCATCCATGCGTTGCGATGTGTGATCATCACGCCTTTCGGACGGGCAGTCGTGCCGCTGGTATAATTGATTGTAAGCAGATCGGTCTCGTGAATTTGCGGGCGCGAAAATTCGCTCGAGCCGGCGTTAACAATGGCTTCGTAATTGAGCCAGGCAGAATTCGCCTGAGGAGAGCCGTCTTTACAACTCAAGGCGACGAAGTGTTCGACCTTCGGAAGCTGTTCGCGAATGCTTTCTATCGTTGCAAGATGATCGCAGTCGGCGCAAACCATGCGCGAACCACTGTGATTGATCAGGTAAACGAAGTCGTCGGCTGTGAGGCGATAGTTTAACGGCACCAGCACAGCGCCGATTTGCGGGACTGCGTAAAACGATTCGAGCTGTGCGTGAGTGTTTGGGGAAAGATATGCGACACGGTCCCCCGGTCCGATTCCAAATTTCTGTAAGGCCCCGGACCAACGATCACATCGGTCAAGAAACTGCGCATAGGTCCAGCGTGACTCGCCATCGATCACTGCGATGCGATCGGGATAAAGTTTGCGTGCGCGGCGAGCAAATTCCAGAGGCGTCAGTGGCGTTTCCATTGGTGTCGTTTGAAGTGGGTGATAGCGGAAACATGGAGATAACGCGAGTCGGTTCGCAACGCTCCACCCGGCAAGCGCTTGACGACGGGTCAGGAGTCCTCGCCTTGCTCCGGATTGTGGGCGGGAGCTTGCTGAACATTCGGTGTCGGCAAGTCTGGATGTGCGCCTTCCGTATCTGTGGCCGCAGCGTTGATGGTGGTTCCGGTGGAGCGGACAGCCTGTTCGATTTTCTTTTCAGTCGTTGCCAAAGGATCATATGAGACGTGCAGCGCGCCCTTCTCTATTTTGGTTTCGATTACGCCGTCTAACGCTCCAACCGCGTCGGTTATTTTCTTTTGGTGAGCGGGATCGCCTAATTCGTTGATCTCAATTCGAGTGGCCATGGTTTCGCTCAGACTCGAGTCGGGTCGGTCAGGTTTGTTCTTCATGGCTTAAGATGTTCGTGTGAAACGTGATGATTTCGTGTATCCGTACGCAGGCGCACCATAGCGCTACTCTTGCTCGAAGAGATGCTGAGGGTTGAGGGTTGAGCATTTGAGAGGCAAAGGCAAATGTTCGCCAACAAGTCCATCAATGGAGCGACCGGGATGAGCGACATAGAAGGCAAAGCGACGAGGGCAGGAGCGAGTGAGCGCGGGAAGCGAACAAGTTTCAAAGCGACCCAGGGTTATCACGTCATCAAGCCTGAAGACCTGCATTGGCGCCCGTCGAACTTGATGAAGATTCCGAATGCAGATTATCTGGAGCGCACTGGCAGCGAGAATGTTGGCGCGCGGCTGTGGCGATTGCCGCCCAAAAGCGCGAATACGCTGCACAAACATATACGGTCGGAGGAATTTTATTTTGTTCTCGAAGGCACGGGCCGCATGCGTGTCGGCCACGACACATTGACGGTGCGGAAATACGGCGGCGTGCTCGTTGCCCCGGAGCAATTGCGCCAGGTGTTCAACGACACTGAGGAGGACGTGCTGTGGCTGATCGTCGGCGCACCGGAGGAAATGGAATTCGTGCAAGGCTCGAAATCCAAAATCGATCTTTCGATGATCTATCCGGTGGATCCGAAACAATTGCCCAAGGAACTGGCCGATCAGGAATGGCCGCCGAAAGACAGTGATGAGGACAAGTGACGACGAGATTAACAAATCGAAATCAAAAGAATCGGGTCGCAAAAGCTCGGTTAAAGGATCAGCTGATTGGTTCACAGAAACTGTGCGCATCGACCCGCTGTTTGAAGCGGCTGAAGGGCCACGTGACGGTGACGCGAACGCGACGTTTGAGCCTGGTGCTCGCACGGTTCGATGAGAAAGTCGTCGCCGCATGTATTGAACGCTGAAAGGCACTTCGCCGAGGCAGATTCGACCTAACGAATCAATGCTCGGCTGTAAGACCGACGTCCTTGAAGTCTCGCCACGGCTGACCCTTAGCAGCATGTGTTAACTGGACGTCAATCGACGGCGCTGAATCACCGCGGTAAGCTGCACGATATGAAAGTATTTTTATCATTTCTCTGTGGTGCTGCGGTGGCGTTCGGCTTCGCGGCTGTCGGTGGATCGAACTCTCCACACCACGTTTACGAACTGCGGATGTACCACGTTTCCCAAGGTAAAATGGACGCACTCAGATCTCGGTTTGGCGATCACACGGACGCAATCTTCAAACGTCATGAGATGAAGAGCATTGGCTATTGGGTTCCGGAGGACCCGCCGAACTCGCAGAGCCTATTCATTTACATTCTCGAGCATCCCAACCGCCAGGAGGCGGAAAAGAATTGGGCCGCATTCCAAGCGGATCCGGAATGGAAAAAGGTGAAGGCCGAGTCGGAAGCGCAAGGACCACTGGTGGACCATATCGACCGCTACTTCATGGATCCGACCAGCTATTCAGCACTGAATTGACGTGTCTTGCGCACAACCAAATGAAAGCTGTGCGGGTGGAGGTGAACGACAAGATGCAAAAGGGGTACGTTTATTTCCGCACGAAACCGATCGGACGCGCATTCCGCCCCGGATTCACGCCCGAGTTGACGCCGAAACAGATGCTCGAGTTGGGCGTGTTCGGCGGAAAATACATGACCGATTGCCGGAAAGAATTTCCGGCGAGCTGGTTCAAGCACGCGAAGCTTTCGCCTGATCGGGCGCGAGCGTCGCTGAATTATTTTGGGGTGAACGCCTCGCAATCATTAACGGAGTGGCGACGCAAAGGTTGGATTCATTCCGAGGATCCGCGCGGTTGGTTCCAATGGTATTGCCGATATTATTGCGGCCGCCGCAGTCAGGATGACTTACGGCAGATCGCCCGCTGGCGCGCGGTTCGGCGCCACGTCGCGCAACTGAAGAAACATTGTAAACCTCGCGATCTCAATTGCCGTCGACGGCAGCGGCAGGCATTGCTGCACTGGGCTTACGATTCACGAAAGGTCTAAAAATCTCGCAGGAAATCAGGAACGCAGGAAATCAACTTAAAGTTTGAAATTCCCTCGTTACCCACACTCCCGATCAATGCTTCCCTCACAGCTCGAATCCTGGATTGATGATTCCTGAGAGATTTTCTAGCTACGCGGCGGTGGATGCTGCTGCGATATTAAATAAGATCTACACATGCATCCAATGACATACAAAGCCAAAGCGTATTCTGCTGCCAACGAGACAGCGCCACTGGCCTCGACAACAATTCCGCGGCGTGAGCCAGCGGACCACGACGTGCAGATCGAAATTCTTTTCTGTGGCATCTGCCACTCCGACCTTCATTCAGTTCGCAATGAATGGAGTGAGTTCATGGCGACGAACTATCCAATCGTCCCCGGCCATGAAATCGTCGGCCGTGTAACCAAGCTCGGTTCGGCTGTTACCAAGTACAAGCCAGGCGATCTCGTCGCCGTTGGTTGCATGGTCGACTCCGACCGCACCTGCCAAAATTGCAAACGTGACCTCGAACAATTCTGCCCGAACATGACGCTCACTTTTAATTCGCCCGACAAACATCTTGGAGGCGTCACCTATGGCGGCTATTCCGATAGCATCGTCGTCGATGAACATTTCGTTCTGCGATTGCCTTCGAACTTGGATATCGCTGGAGCTGCACCGCTCCTGTGCGCGGGGATCACTACCTATTCGCCGATGCGCCACTGGGATGTTGTCGAAGGGAAGAAGGTCGGTGTGGTCGGTCTGGGAGGACTTGGTCACATGGCCGTGAAGTTTGGTCGCGCATTCGGAGCTCATGTCGCTGTCTTCACAACGTCGCCTAACAAAAAGGACGACGCGCTCCGGCTCGGCGCCGATGAAGTGGTGGTTTCGCGCAATGTGGACGAAATGAAAAAGCATGCGGGCAGTTTCGACTTCATCATCGACACCATCTCCGCTAGTCACGACATCAACGCATATCTCAACCTACTTAGTGTTGACGGGAATCTTACTTTGGTCGGCGCACCGTCGGAACCTCTCGACGTCCCGGCGTTCAGTCTGATCATGGGGCGGCGAAGGCTGGCGGGATCTGCCATCGGTGGCATCGCCGAAACCCAGGAGATGCTCGATTTTTGCGGCAAGCACAACATCACCGCCGACGTCGAAGTGATTCCAATCCAGAAGGTCAACGAAGCCTACGAGAGGTTGTTGAAGTCGGATGTGAAATACCGCTTTTCGATCGACATGGCGTCTTTGAAATCGGAGTGACGGTACGATTTTAAGTCACGTAACAATCGCCGGAAATGCGATAAACAGGGGAACCGATAACGACCGGTGCAGTAGAAGGACACAAATTTTTCGGGGAGACCGTTTAGGCGGTCTGCGTAAAAGTAAATCATTATGCGAGCAACTGTGATGTATGGCGCTGGCGACGTTCGGATCGAGAACGTGCCCGACGCGAGAATCATCGAGCCGACTGATGCTGTCATTCGTGTCACCCGAGCGTGCGTCTGCGGGAGCGATTTGTGGCCATATCAAAAAATGGAGCACAGCGACACCGGTCGCGTGATGGGGCACGAAGCGATAGGTGTCGTTGAAGACGTCGGCGCAGACGTTCGGGGGATTAAGCGCGGCGATTTCGTTATCATGCCGTTCGCTTTCTCCGACGGCACATGCGCGTTTTGCCACGACGGACTTCAAACGTCGTGCGTCCACGGCGGATTTTTCGGCACGACAGAGGTCGCCGGAGCCCAGGCCGAAGCGGTGCGAATTCCTTTGGCAGATGGAACTCTGTTTCCTATTGGCCCGCGTGTCGACGACGCGCTCATGCCCTCGTTACTCTCGCTCTCTGACGTTATGGGCACCGGACACCACGCCGCTATCATCGCGAAGGTGGCACGAGGAAAGAGTGTGGCCGTTGTCGGCGATGGAGCCGTAGGATTATGCGGTGTCATTGCCGCGAAGCGACTGGGTGCTGAGCAGATTATTATTCTGGGACGCCATGCCGATCGCATTGCTCTCGCCAAGGATTTCGGCGCGACAGACGTGGTGAGTGAGCGAGGCGAAGCCGCGGTGGAACGCGTTCGCGAACTTACCCAGGGCTATGGCGTCCACTCAGTGCTGGAATGCGTCGGGCTGGAACAAGCGGTAAGTACCGCGATCAGCATCGCTCGTCCGGGTGGCGCCGTGGGCCGCGTCGGTGTTCCGCAGGAGCAGACAATTCCAGGATCCGAGCCAGCGTTTTACAATAATGTGACGGTCGGCGGTGGGCCTGCTCCGGTGCGTGCTTATATCGAGGATCTTTTGCCGGACGTTCTTGAAGGTAATATCAAGCCCGGTCGCGTGTTCGATCGAACGGTGGGACTTGATGGTGTTCCCGGCGGTTACCGGGCGATGAACGATCGGAAAGCCATCAAGGTGATGGTTACGCCCTAACAAATATTTAACACGTCACAGAATGAAAAAACGCAAACTTGGAAAGAGCGGATTGGAAGTGTCGGCGATCGGACTTGGTTGCATGGGAATGAGTTTTGGGTACGGCCCGCCGAAAGATAAGCAGGAGATGATCGCGCTGCTTCGCGCAGCTGTGGAACGCGGCGTCACATTTTTCGATACCGCCGAGGTTTATGGACCGTTCACGAACGAGGAACTCGTGGGCGAAGGCCTCGCTCCGTTTCGCGAGCAAGTGGTGATCGCCACGAAGTTCGGGTTCAAACTCGATCCAGAGAGTGGTCGCTCCATCGGTGTGGACAGCCGTCCAGAGCACATCAAGGAAGTTGCCGAAGCTTCACTCAAACGACTCAAGACGGATGTTATCGATCTGTTCTATCAACATCGGGTTGATCCAGAAGTGCCGATCGAAGATGTAGCTGGCGCGGTGAAGGAATTAATTCGCGCAGGCAAGGTAAAGCATTTCGGACTTTCTGAGCCAGGAGTGCAGACGATCCGTCGCGCGCATGCGATTCAACCGGTCACGGCAATCCAGAATGAGTACTCACTTTGGTGGCGAAAATCTGAACACGAAGTGTTACCGGCGCTAGAGGAACTTGGAATCGGATTTGTTCCATACAGTCCTTTGGGCCGTGGATTTCTCACTGGAAAAATGAACGAAAACACGACGTTCGACAGTACAGACTTCCGTAACACACTTCCTCGTTTCACACCTGAAGCTCGCAAAGCGAATCAAGCATTGGTTGATTTGTTAGGCGAAATCGCAAAACGCAAAAACGCGACGCCTGCTCAGGTTGCGCTGGCTTGGTTGCTGGCTCAAAAGCCGTGGATTGTTCCAATCCCGGGGACAACAAGACTGCACCGCCTGCAGGAGAATATTGGAGCCGTCGAGATCGAGCTGACGCGCGATGATTTGAGCGAGATCGAGGGTGCCGCTTCACAAATCGAAGTCCAAGGTGCGCGGTATCCCGAGCACTTGGAGCAAATGACAGGACGATGATGAAGCGATGGGTGACCGGCGACGTTGCGCAATCGGCGTATGCTGGTCATTGATTAGCTTGGGAAAGGATCTGCACGACCTTCTGAATCGTATTCCAACTCCGAGCAGTGACCGGCACGCCTAGCAATTTCTCGATCTTCCCGAGGTAACCGATTGCTTTCATGTGGCGACGGTACACGCCCAGGACGAATCGGTTTTCAACCGCGACAATCTTCAGTAGCCAGTCGTCATCTGAGGGGAGATTAAGAGGAAGACGAAGACCAACGGGTTTGGCTGCCACGCTTGCGAATCGCGTGATGTCCAGTCCTGAGGGTTGTCCTGCGAACGGATTCTTGGCCACGAGTTTGATGATGTCGCGCGCGGGACAAATCATCATTTCGCATTTGAAGGGCAATTTCTTTGCGATTGCGGCACGCAAGGCTGATTCGCTTACATCTTCGCGCACAACGAATGTGCCGACTGCGCCAATGTTAATCACGCCGAGTTTCGGTAACTGACGCGCGATCAATGCAGGCTGGCAGCGATTGGCTTTGCCGACATTCACCCCGCGGAGAAATACCACCCGGCGCATTTGGAAGTGACCAATGAAGTGTCATCAGCGATGGGTTAGCAACTCTCTTCCCAATAAAATTTTTTCCACTACACTGCGCGAGTGGAGCTGAACGGCCAAGCGCTCACCCTGAAGCAAATCAGTGCAGTCGCACTTTGTGATGAGCCTGTGGCGATCTCGCCGTCAGCGCATGCGCGGATCGCTTCTTCCCGAAAGGTCATCGAAGAAATCGTTGCGCGCGATGCGGTGGTTTACGGAGTCAACACCGGGTTCGGTAAACTCTCTGATGTTCGAGTGGCGCGGGACGAGCTGAAGCAACTTCAATTGAATCTCGTCCGTAGTCACGCCTGCGGAATTGGCAATCCACTTTCCGAACCAGAGGCGCGCGCAATGATGTTGCTGCGCGCGAATGTGCTGACGCTGGGCTTCAGCGGAATCCGTCGCGAGGTGATTGAAAGGCTTTGCGAGATGCTTAACCGCCGAATGCACCCTGTTGTTCCGGAAAAAGGATCAGTCGGCGCGAGCGGCGATCTCGCGCCGCTTGCGCATCTGGCATTGACCGTGATCGGAGAAGGCGAAGTATTTTTTGAAGGTCAACGGATTGCCACCGCGGAAGCGCTGGGACGCGGAAAACTGAAGGCTATTGAGCTGCAAGCAAAGGAAGGCCTGGCCTTGCTCAACGGCACGCAAGCCATGCACGCCGTAGGGGGGCTGGCGGTTTTACGTGCGCAGCGGCTCGCGCGCGTCGCCGATGTCGCCGGCGCGATGAGTGTCGAAGCGCTCAAAGGTACGCCTGTCGCATTCGATCCCCGTTTGCAGGACGCGCGTCCGCATCCTGGCCAGAAAGCCGCGGCCAAACATCTTTTGTCCCTGATGGAAGACAGTCAGATTCGTGAGTCGCATCTCACCGATGACCCGCGGGTTCAGGACGCATATAGCCTGCGTTGCATGCCCCAAGTGCACGGGGCGGTGCGGGGCGCACTCGCACATTGTGAAGACGTTCTGCTGATTGAATCGGCGTCGGCCACGGATAATCCGCTGGTGTTTGCCCAAACGGGCGAGGTGATTTCCGGCGGGAATTTTCACGGGGCGCCGCTTGCGTTCGCATTCGATTACGCTGCGATCGCGCTCGCCGATTTAATGAGTATGAGCGAACGCCGCACAGATCGCCTCGTTAATCCTGACAAGAGCGAGGGGCTTCCTGCATTTCTTGCGCAGCGGCCCGGGGTCGAATCGGGTTTCATGATTGCGCACGTGGCAGCTGCCTCGTTGGTGAACGAAGCGCGTGTGCTCGCGCACCCTGCAAGCATTGACAACATCACAACTTCCGGCGGAAAAGAAGATCATGTGTCCATGGGAATGACGAGCGCGCTCAAGCTCAGGTCGATCGTCGATCTTGCGGAAAACTTGCTCGCCATTGAGCTGCTCGCAGCTGCTCAAGGTTTGGAACATCGCCGCCCATTGAAAGCCGGTCGCGGTGTCGAGCGGGCGTTCGCTGCTGTGCGAAAACTCTCGCCGCCGCTCACGCACGATCGAGCGCTCTCGGGCGATATTGCCCGTGTTGCTGAAGCGATTCGGCGAGGTGATTTTGATTCAGGAGCGAATAACGGATGAGTGGAAAGCGAATTATTCACGCACCGCGTGGCAGTGAGCGCGTCTGCAAAGGCTGGCATCAAGAAGCAGCCATGCGGATGGTGATGAACAATCTCGATCCGGAGGTCGCAGAAAATCCCGATCAACTGGTTGTTTACGGTGGAACAGGTCGGGCCGCGAGAAGCTGGGAAGCTTTCGACACAATTGTTCGCTCGCTGCGCGAACTCGAAAACGACGAGACGCTTCTGGTTCAATCCGGAAAGCCGGTCGGTAAATTCCGAACGCACGATGAAGCGCCGCGCGTTTTCATCGCCAACTCCAACCTTGTCGGCCAGTGGAATAATTATACCGAGTTCAATCGTCTCGAGCGGATGGGACTCACGATGTACGGACAAATGACGGCCGGTTCGTGGATTTACATCGGCAGCCAGGGAATAGTGCAGGGTACGTTTGAAACTTTTGCCGCTGCCGGCCGAAAACATTTCGGCGGATCGCTCGAGGGAAAATTCGTTTTGACCGGCGGACTCGGCGGCATGGGTGGCGCGCAGCCGCTGGCCGCGACGATGAACGGCGCCGCGTTTCTTGGCGTCGACGTGGATCCGGCTCGAATCGAGAAGCGTTTGAAAAGTGGATACTGCGACAACATTGCATGGTCGCTTGATGAAGCACTCAAGCTAATTGATCAGGCGCGCAAAGATCGAAAGTCGCTGTCGGTGGGTTTAGTCGGCAATTGCGCGGATGTGCTGCCCGAGATTGTGAAACGCGGCATCGTGCCGGACGTGCTGACGGATCAAACCAGCGCGCACGACGCCTTGAACGGCTACGTGCCGCATGGGATGTCGCTCGAAGACGCGCTCGCACTGCGAAGGAAAGATCCAGACGGCTACATCGAGCGCTCCATGCATTCCATGGCGGTGCATGTCGAAGCGATGCTCGCGTTGCAAAAGAAGGGCACGATCACCTTCGATTACGGCAACAACATTCGCGCTCAGGCACAAAAAGCCGGAATAAAAAACGCGTTCGACATTCCCGGGTTCGTTCCGGAATACATCCGGCCGCTGTTTTGCGAAGGACGTGGTCCGTTCCGCTGGGTTGCACTGAGCGGAGATCCGGCTGACATCGCGCGCACCGACAAACTCGCGCTCGAATTATTTCCCAAAAACCAAACACTCGCGCGCTGGATGAAGCTGGCGAAGGAACGAATTCATTATCAGGGATTACCTGCGCGGATTTGCTGGCTCGGTTACGGTGAACGCGCAGAGTTTGGCGTCGCGATCAACGAACTGGTGAAGAGCGGCGAAATCAAAGCACCAATCGTGATTGGCCGCGATCATCTCGACACCGGGTCGGTCGCATCGCCGAATCGTGAGACCGAAGGCATGCTCGATGGCAGCGACGCTATCGCAGACTGGCCATTGCTCAATGCTCTCGTTAACACCGCCGCGGGCGCATCGTGGGTATCGATTCACAACGGCGGCGGCGTCGGCATTGGTTATTCGCAACATGCCGGAATGGTGGTTGTCGCCGACGGTACTCACAATTCCAAGCGCCGCTTAGAGCGTGTTCTCACCAGCGATCCCGGTATGGGCATTCTCCGCCACGCGGATGCCGGTTATTCGCGCGCGATCGAGTTCGCCGCCGGGCACGGCATCAACATTCCAATGAAGCCGCAGACGCGGGATTAACCGTTAGTCAGCCAACCCCACTGATGAAAAAACTCATTGAATGCGTGCCGAATTTTTCCGAAGGACGCGACCAGAATATTATTCGGCAGATCACCGATGCGATTGAATCGGTCGATGGTGTTTCGTTGCTCGATGTCGATCCCGGTGCGAGCACGAACCGAACGGTGGTGACTTTTGTCGGTGATCCTGACGCCACGGTGGAAGCGGCATTTCGTGCGATCAGGAAAGCGGCGGAACTGATCGACATGCGGAAACAAAAAGGGGCGCATCCGCGAATGGGTGCGACCGATGTTTGTCCGTTCATTCCAGTGAGCAATGTCAGTTGGGAGGAAGCGATTGAATGCGCAAATCGGCTGGGCAAGCGCGTCGGCGAGGAATTGAAGATCCCGGTGTATCTCTACGAGAGAGCGGCCAGGCACAAGGCCCGAGCGAATCTTGCTGTGATTCGCGCAGGGGAATACGAAGCATTTTTCGAAAAGATAAAACAACCGGAGTGGAAACCGGATTTCGGGCCAGCGGTTTTCAACCAGAAATCCGGCGCAACGGTGATTGGCGTTCGCGATTTTCTGATCGCTTACAATGTGAACCTGAACACCAAATCGGTACGGCGTGCCAACGCGGTGGCGTTCGACGTGCGAGAGCAGGGAAGAGTGAAGACCGAAGACGGCACGCTATCGGGAAAAACAGTCCTGGATGCGAACGGAGAACCGGTGCGCATTCCTGGCATGTTGAAACATGTGAAAGGGATAGGCTGGTTCGTGAAGGAATACGGCATCGCGCAGGTGTCGATGAATCTCACGAACATCCAGGAAACGCCTTTGCACGCTGCGTTCGATGCGTGCGTTGAATCGGCGGCCAAGCGCGGCTTGCGCGTGACGGGTTCGGAGATCGTCGGAATGGTGCCGAAGAAATCTCTCTTGGATGCTGCACGTTATTTTCTTCGCAAACAACAGTGGTCGGAGGGGGTTTCGGAAGAAGAACTGATCGACATTGCTGTTCGTTCGATGGGCTTGGGCGAACTGAAGCCTTTCGTACCGGCAGAAAAGGTGATCGAATTAAAAATTGAATCAGCTGAGCCGAAGATGTCCCTGGCGAAAATGAATGTGCGCGAATTTTGCAACGAGACCTTGAGCGATTCGCCCGCGCCTGGCGGGGGTTCCGTCGCGGCGCTGATGGGAGCGCTGGGTGTGTCGTTAGGCGGAATGGTCGCAAATCTTTCTGCCGGCAAACGAGGTTGGGACGATAAGCTCGAATATTTCAGTGGCTGGGCGGTGAAGGCACAGGAACTCAAAGACGAAATGTTGTCGCTCGTCGATGAGGACACGGCGGCGTTCAACAAGGTGATGGACGCGTTTGCGCTGCCCAAGAATTCGCCGGAAGAAAAAGCAGCGTGCGCGGCAACGATTGAGGCGGCGACAAAACGTGCGGCGGAGGTTCCACTGAAAGTGATGGAGACAGCGTCGAAATCTTATGAACTGCTTTCGGAGATGGCGGAGAATGGAAATCCCGCTTCGGTGTCAGATGTCGGCGTCGGAGCGCTGGCCACGCGCGCATGCATTGAAGGGGCAGCGATGAATGTTCGGATCAATCTCGGGCAACTGAAGGACGAAAAATTTAAAATTCAGCTCCAGGAACACGTTCAAAACGTAAGCGCAGATTCAGAGATGCAGTTCAAGAAGATCAATCAACTTGTGGAAAGTAAACTGCGCTGAAGCTGGAAAAGCACTCACAGATGTCATTCCGAGCGAAGTCGAGGAATCCCGTGGAACACCTCCCGTTAACGCTACGGGATCCTTCGACTCCGCTTCGCTGCGCTCAGGATGACCGCTGTAACGAAGGATGAGTTCACTCGCCGTCCTGAACGCTTCGGAACTCGTAAGGCTGAGTGGACCAGAGCGCCCGCGCGTCGGGACAGAACTGTCGGAGCTCGGGATCATTCGCGGTGGCGGAATGCTGGTGTGTGATGGGAAGATCGAGAAAGTCGGTCCGAGCGACGAAATCGAAAAGATTGTTGGCGCTGCAGAAGTTGTCGATGCTGGCCGGCGCGTTGTGATGCCCGGCTTCGTCGATGCACACACGCATTTGGTGTTCGCTGGAAATCGGCTCGACGATTTCGAACGCCGGGCACGAGGCGACACGTATGAGCAAATTGCGAAAGCAGGCGGTGGAATTTGGTCAACTGTTGCAAAAACGCGCGCTGCGAGTGAACCCGATCTTCTCGCGCAGGCAAAGAGACATGCAAACTGGTTCCTGCGTTGCGGCACTACGACAGTCGAAGCGAAATCGGGGTACGGGCTGACGATTGAAGATGAATTAAAAATTCTGCGCGTCATGCGCCAACTGAAGGAGGAGGTGCCTTTGGAAATCGTGCCGACCTTTCTCGGCGCGCATGCGGTTCCGCGGGAACTCTCGCCCGAAGAATACCTGGGGATTTTGATCACGGAAATGTTGCCGCGCGTGACTGCGGAAAAAATGGCAGAATTTTGCGACGTTTTTTGCGAGCGCGGCTATTTTAATATTGATCAGACGCGCAACATTTTATTTGCAGCGAAAAAGCTGGGACTGAGTTTGCGCGGGCACGTCGATCAACTGACAAATTCCGGTGGCGCGAAGTTGATGGCGGAGATGAGTGCAACCACGGCGGACCATCTGGAGCAAACCGACGAGCAGGGGATCGCCGCATTGAAAAACGCAGACGTGCAACCGGTTTTGCTGCCGGGTTCAGTTTACGCACTCGGATCGAGTCGCTACCCGCGCGCGCGTGAAATGATCCAAGCCGGACTTGCGGTTGTGCTCGCGACCGATTTCAATCCCGGATCGTCGCCAACACCGAGCATGCCAATGATTCTATCCCTCGCGTGCACGCAATTGAAAATGTCGCCTGCGGAGGCGATCACCGCGTCGACCGTAAACGCAGCATACAGCCTCAACCGCGGCGACAAGATTGGCTCCCTGGAACCTGGCAAAGTCGGGAATTTCGTGATCTTCGAATGCGAAGATTATCGTGAGCTGCCGTACTGGTTTGGAACGCCACAGACGCATTCGGTTTATGTGAAAGGCAAGTGTGTTTCAAGGAGCAGCGGTATCTAGTCCGCCGTCAGAGAGTAAAATGGCGCCAGAAGAACAACTCCTGAAGCTGGAGGAAGAATTCGCGGAGGCAATCGTTAACAACGATCTCGAAGCTATCGGGCGACTTGTGGCAGATGATTGGATCATCATTGGCCCGGACGGAGAAATAGTTGACCGGGCGCGCTTTTTCGAGGTCATCAAATCGGGCGCTTTGACGCACGACACGATGGAGTCCGACGATTTTCGGGTCCGAGTATATGGAGAGAGTGCGGTGGTTACCGCGATAACCCGCACAAAGGGCAAATTCATGGAGCAGGAGTTCAGCACGCAGGAACGAGCTACAGATGTTTTTGTGAAGCGCGATGGGCGATGGCAATGCGTGCTGACGCATCTCACTCGACTTCCGCAGAAATGAGGCGGCGCGCCCGGCGGTCGCGCCCTATCAATCGCGAGCGCAGATTTTGCGGTGTCTACTGAGCGCCGCTACAGTTGCTTCTCAATGAAGGTTGAAGTGGAAAAGCAGCCGGGTTCGGTCTCGAAGCTGCAGATTGAATTGCCAGCGGACGAGGTTGCGAAGGAATGGGACGCGATCGCAAACAGCTTCGCCCGCTTCGCCAAAATTCCCGGGTACCGGCCTGGTAAGGCCCCGCGTGCGGTGATCGACAAGAGATTCCGAAAGGAAATCCAGGACGAACTCACGAAGAAGCTCGTCTCAAAAAGTTATCACGAAGCAGTCGAACAAGAGCAATTGCGCGTGGCTTCGCTGACGAACATTGAAGACATTCAGTTTGGCGAGGACAAGTCGATGCGTTTCCGCGCAACCGTGGTCACCGCGCCGGAATTCGAGCTTCCGGATTACAAGGAGATTCCGGTGGAATTGCCGGACAGAAAGATTTCACAAGCGGAAGTCGATGAAGCGATCGAACGTTTACGTGATCAATCCGCGGATTTTGTGGATGTGCCAGAGCGCGCGTTGCAAATGGGTGATTTCGCGGTGCTTGATTTCGAGGGTTCGATAGAAAATAAGGCGATCAGCGAGATTGCGCCGCAGGCCAGCAAGAATCTGCACGGCGGCAAGAAATTCTGGCTGCATCTGGCGCCCGAAAATTTTCTTCCAAACTTTTGCGAGCAACTAATCGGACTAAAACCAGGCGAGCCACGGCTGGTGATCGTTGATTTCCCAAACGATTTTCCGGTAAAAGAACTGGCCGGGAAAAAAGCGGATTATTCCGTTACGTTGCGCGACATCAAGGAGAAGGTGTTGCCACCGATCGACGATGCGCTCGCGGCCAAGCTCGTCCCGGGCAAAACCCTGGATGCGCTTCGCGAAATGATCGAGCACGACCTCGAACATGCTAAAGAGCATGACGCGGAACGGGCGAAGGAAGCGCAGATTCTCAAATATCTGCACGAACGCATCCAGATAGAGCTGCCCCCAGCGCTTCTCCAAAATGAAACCCGGCGCGCGCTGACCGAATTAGTTCAACGAAATCGAGAGCGCGGTGTCACTGATGAGATGCTGAAGGAAAAAGAGAAGGAATTGATAGACGCGGCAGCGGGAATGGCGACGCATCGACTAAAAACAAATTTCATTCTGCATCGTATCGCCGAGCGCGAAAAGACTCTGGTCACAAAGGAGGATCTCGATTCGCGCATCAGACAGGAGGCGGCACGCTACGAAATTTCGCCTGACAAAATGCGCAAAGAATTGCAGCAACGTAACGCGTTGGACGACCTCGCTGAACAGCTTCTGCTGGGCAAGACTCTTGATTTCCTGAAGGCGAATGTTAGCGTCGAATTAACCAAAGAACCCTCCGTCAAAGAACAAACTCATGACCGTGTCTAACCAAAATGTCTCGCAAGTGCTGGTTCCGATGGTCGTGGAGCAGACTGGTCGGGGCGAACGCAGCTACGACATTTACTCACGCCTGCTGAAGGATCGTATCGTTTTTGTCGGCCAGATCGATGATCACATCGCGAACCTGGTGATCGCGCAATTGCTCTTTCTTCAAATGGAAGATGGCAAAAAAGAAATCAATCTTTACATCAATTCACCGGGTGGCGTGGTTACAGCCGGGCTAGCAATTTACGATACGATGCAGTTTCTGACGTGCGATGTGGTCACGTATTGCATCGGCATGGCCGCGAGCATGGGAGCAGTGTTGCTCTGTGCCGGCACGAAAGGCAAACGGTTTGCCTTGCCGAATTCGGACATCATGATTCACCAGGTGCACGGCGGCGCGCAGGGCCAGGCAAGCGATGTGGAACGCCAGGTCGATTACATGTTCAAGCTCAAAAAGCGCATCATTCGCATCATCTCACAGCATACCGGCAAATCGGAAGAGCAAGTCCGACTCGATTCGGATCGCGATTACTATATGTCTGCCGATGAAGCCAAGGCCTATGGGTTGGTGGACGAAGTGATCAAGTCGCGGAAGGAAATAAAATTGTTAGACGGCAGCAAGCCTCCGGATGGTCGGCTCGTGGAAATGCCCGAAACAGTATTGACGCGGAAAGGGTAACGCGGAAATCCAGAGCATATGGCGCGCGCTTCGAACCTCACCATGTGCTCCTTCTGTGGCAAAAGCCACGCTGAGGTGCGCAAGCTCATCGCTGGCCCGGGTGTTTACATTTGCGACAGCTGCATCAACGTTTGTAAAAGCATTCTCGACAAAGAGCTCAACGAAGACGCTCGACGTCAGTCTTCGAATATTCGGGTGCCCAAGCCGGCACAAATTCGAGCAGCTCTCGATCAATATGTGATCGGGCAAGAGAGCGCCAAGAAGACACTTTCTGTGGCGGTGCACAATCATTACAAGCGCGTGCTGCAAACTCCCGCGCCTGCGGATACTTCAGCTGCGTTTCAGGCGGATCCCTTGGCGGACGTTGAGATTGAAAAAAGCAATATTTTGCTCATCGGTCCCACAGGCTCCGGGAAAACATTGCTCGCAAAGACGCTGGCCAGAATCCTCGACGTGCCGTTTTGCATCGCCGATGCCACGACGCTGACTGAAGCCGGTTACGTCGGCGAAGACGTCGAGAACATTATTCTGCGATTGCTTCAAAATGCTGATTACGACGTAAAGCGAGCTGAGATCGGGATCGTTTATATAGACGAGATCGATAAGATCGGACGCAAGACGGACAACGTAAGCATCACGCGCGATGTCTCCGGCGAAGGCGTGCAGCAGGCTTTGCTGAAAATTTTGGAAGGCAGCACGTGTAATGTTCCGCCCCAGGGCGGGCGCAAGCACCCGCACCAGGAATACATTCAGGTCAACACCGAGAAAATTCTTTTCATTTGTGGCGGCGCATTTGTCGGGCTGGATAAGATTATCCAAAAGCGGATTGGCCAAAAAGTGATGGGTTTTGGCAGCCCCACTCTGGAGGTCGAAGAAGCGGTGCGTAAACAGTCGATCCGCTACGTGGAACCGGAAGATCTGCTCGCTTTTGGCATGATACCTGAATTCATCGGGCGGCTGCCGGTTGTTAGTTCGCTGGACGCGCTTACCGAAGATGAAATGGTGGCGATTTTGACCGAAACCAAAAATGCGATGGTCAAACAGTATACGAAACTGTTCTCGATGGAGGGAGTCCGTCTCACGCTGACCAAAGATGCGTTGCGCGCTCTTGCCGGGCAGGCCGTTACGAAAGGCACGGGCGCGCGGGCGCTGCGTTCATTGCTCGAACGTATTATGCTCGACATCATGTATGACGTGCCGAGCCGCGAAGATATCGCCGAAGTAACGATCAATCGCGCGGTGGTAGAAGGCAAAAAAGTTCCCCTGATTCGCAAGAAACAGGACAAGACCGCGGCTTGATTTTTCAGTGCTGTCATTGTGATCCCGCAGTCGCGGGAGAAGAATCTCTGATCCGAGATGTTTCGCTTCCCTCAACGACAGGGCTGTATTTAAAACCTTGACCATTGTCTGGTCGGCGGGTCGCGTTGATTGTGCTAGCTGTCATGCGGGCAATCCTAATCAATACAGGTACCGAACTTTTGCTCGGTGACGTTCAGGACGCGCATCTCGCATTCATAGCGCGAGAGATCCTGCCCTTGGGTTTACGAATCGATGAGCGGCGAACGGTTCCCGATAGCAACGTGATCCGCCGTACGCTCACTGAACTATTTCCGCATTGCGAAATTCTGTTTGTCACCGGCGGCCTCGGTCCAACCACGGACGATATCACCCGCGAGATGGTGGCTGAGTCGTTAGGCGTGGAGCTGTATCAGGACCCGCAGTTGCTGGCCTGGCTTCAACAGAGACTGCAAGTGCGTAATATCAAATGGACTGCCGGTATCGCGCGACAGGCGGATGTCCTCCCCGGTGCGCGCATTCTTCCGAACGAAAACGGGAGCGCCCCGGGCTTTTATTTGAAAGCGAACATCAATCCGCGCATTCCGTCACCGCACCTGTTCGTTTTGCCGGGTCCGCCTCGCGAGCTTCAGCCCATGTTCAGGAAATTCGCGATGCCGATTTTGAAATCAATTGTGGCGGTGCCGCTGCCGGTCGAGCGGCGATCATACAATATTGCCGGCGTAGGCGAATCGCTGGTTGAGAAAGCGATTGGCGAAAAAGTCTTAGCAGTTCCAGGCATCGAACTGGGCTATTGCGCGCGGCCGGGCGAAGTCGAAGTGCGCATTATCGGGCAACCGGACGCGATTCAGACTGCCGACGCCATAATCCGCGAGCAATTGGGTGCCTCGATCTTCTCCGACAACGAGGAAGCGCTCGAAGAAGTCGTCGTGAGGCTGCTGAAGCAACGAAATGAAACCCTGGCAACTGCCGAATCGTGCACTGGCGGGTTGATCGCAAACAAGATAACTAACGTGTCGGGTGCATCGGAAGTGTTTCTCGCGGGATATGTCACCTACGCGAACTCAGCAAAAAGCGATGTTTTGGGTGTCGATCCGAAATTGATCGATAAGCACGGTGCGGTGAGTGAAGCGGTCGCGCGCGCGATGGCCGAGGGGGCGCATACACGAGCAGGCTCCAAGTACGGGGTCGCTACGACCGGCATAGCCGGGCCAACTGGCGGCTCGGAGGAAAAGCCGGTTGGAACGGTTTACATCGCGCTGGCTTTGAGAGATTCAGAGAGTATGGCCAGGAAATTCGTTTTCCCAACGGACCGCGAGACATTCAAACAATTAGCGGCGCAAGCGGCACTCGATGTTTTGCGACGCAGATTACTCGACGAGTGACGGCTTCCCAGCGGCCACGTGCAAAGGTAACGGCTGCCCAAGCCGTTATCATTACTCGCCCACTCTCACCGGGGTGCCGACTCTTACAGTGTCGTAAAATAACTTAGCTCCATCCGAAGACATCCGAATGCAGCCATGGGATGCGGGATATCCTGGCAGAATCCCGACGTGCATTCCTACACCTTCGCCTGTGAGTCGCATGAACCATCTCATTGACGCACCGACGTAGTGTGTTCCGCTGGGCGCGGAATCAATTTTGGCGCTGATGCCGGCGCGAACAGTCCGACCGGAGCCGTCGACGAAGTCGCCATAAATGCTGGAACGATGGTCGGGATCCTTTTCGAGAACGGAGAAATTACCGCTCGGTGTGGTGTGCCCGGCTTTCCCGGAAGAGATCGGACTGTCGGCCACGATTTGCTCGCCAATCATCAAATAGGCGCGCTGCTTCGGAAGGGACACGACAACGTGGACGTTGTCCGGCGTCGCCTGTTTAAGCAAAGCCTGATTTACCTTCAACGGTTCCTGGCGGTTAATGTACGCAGACGCGCTGCGCATCTGTCGCGCTTGTGGCGTCGGCCTTGGTGATCTTGGTCCGAAAAGGCGAAACTGCGCGCTGATTGACGAGGCAAGAGCCGTCAACAAAAGCGCGCAAAAAAATGTTCGAAGTGTTCTCGGCATAAATATTAGCCGCCACTGTAGCTGTTTACGCGCCGAAGCCAACCCGTTAACCAGCGTGATTCATGGCGGTCGGCAGGAGCGTTCTGGACGCGTCGAGTCAGCACGACTTTGGCCGCGCTCGCGAATTCACTTGGTGCGCCTGAATCCGAACTCCCCTGCATCGCTTCCAGCACCTGAAGCAAACCCCATCCCTGGTCATGGTAACGTTCCGTGTGCAAAACGCCTTCTCCTTTGAAGTTGACGTAGTCGATCAGGGCGTAGCATCCCTGTGGCGTTTTGGTAAGGCGTTCAAATTGTTTTTGCACGTTAGTTCGCTCGGCAGGCGCGGCTTCGGCCAGCATCTTAGGCAGAGAAGCATCCAATCTGGCAACAAGAAATTCTGCCTGTAGATCGATAGTGTCGGCCAGAAACCGCCGCAATTGATTCATCTCACTTGTACTTTGCGCTTGCAGGAACTCGGCACGCGAGTTCCAGGGGCACGGCTGTAAACGGCCGATTCCCAGAAGTAATGCCGGGAGCTTCGCTCCGCGACTTGATATGAAGCTTACCAGCTTGGGAAAACTCTCTTCGAATGGTCCTTGCCGTCCTTTTGGATACCAGATGAAATGGCCGATGCCGAGTGATGCGAAATCTTCGCCCTGATTCCATGAGGTCAGGCCGGAAATTGTTCCACCACATTCATTCTGCCAGACTCTTTTGCCAACTTTCAAAGCATCGTTGTGCGAGAGCGTGAGGGCCTGTGCAAATTCCGGCCAGAGTGCAATCAGTCCCGTGGCTATCACTGCAAATGGCAAGCCGCGGCGCACGAATCGAGGGCAAAGCTGTTTTCTTGACGTGCGGCATTTATCCATTAGCGTGCGACTTTCTGCGGCGACCAACCTTAAACTAGAGCGACGCGGAAACACGATCCTATGAAACGTTTTATTGTTATTGTCAGCGCATCCTTACTCGCATTTCCGTTGTTCGGGCAAGAGAAATCACCGCAACTCAAAGACCAAAAAGACAAGGTCAGCTACAGCATCGGCATGCAGATCGGATTCAATCTCAGCCGGCAAAAAGTGGACATTAACCCCGACATCCTGGCCGCCGGCATTAAAGATGCCCTTGCCGGCAAACCGCAACTGACGACCGATCAGGTCAAGGATATCATGGCCCAGTTCGAAAAAGACATGGAGACGAAACAGAAACAACTCGGCGAAAAGAACAAAACTGAAGGTGCGAAGTTTCTTGAAGAGAACAAGAAGAAGCCCGGTGTAAAAACGACTGCGAGCGGTTTGCAGTACAAGGTCGAAAAAGAAGGAACCGGAGCGCAGCCTAAGGCCACCGACATGGTGACGGTCAATTATCGGGGCACGCTGATCGATGGCACGGAGTTTGACAGTTCGTACAAGCGCGGCCAGCCGGCAACCTTTCCGGTCAACGGAGTGATCAAAGGCTGGACGGAAGCGCTTCAGCTAATGAAGCAGGGAGCAAAGTATCAGTTGTTCATTCCTGCGAACCTGGCTTACGGCGAGCGTGCTATGGGTCCGGACATCGGTCCGAATTCAACTCTCATTTTCGACGTCGAGTTGCAGGACGTAAAACCGCCACCAACACCTGCTCCGCAGGGTGCGCAGGGTTCTCCGAAGGTTCCTGCTCCGCCGTCACCGGCGCCAACTAAGAAGTAGCGCTGACGCGACATTCAGGGATCGACGGCTTCGACAGCGGTCAGTGTAGAGGTGACAGCTGGAAAGCCGTCATTCTTTGAGAACTGATTCCCACTGCAGCACTGGCGCATCGCCCCACAATCCTTCCAAGCTGTAGAAGGCGCGTTTGTCGCGATGAAAAATGTGGACGACTACTTGCAGATAATCGAGCACCATCCACTGGCTGGCCGGAAATCCGTCAACTGCCACGGGTCGCAGCGAATCATGCTCGCGTAAGTGCGTCTCGATTTCGTTGGCAATCGCTTTAAGTTGAGGTTCGGACGTGCCCGAACAGATCACGAAGAAATCTGTAAAGCTCGAAATGCCGCGCAAATCCAACACAACAATGTCCTCCGCCTTCTTGTTCGAGGCGAGTTCAGCGCAGGTTTTTGCTAAATTTTCCGGCGTTATTGTGATTGCTCCCGGTAAAGTTTTTCGCGCTGAATAATTTTGTTTACCGAATCAGGCACGAGATAACGAATCGATTCGTTTCGCGCAACTCTCCGTCTTATTTCAGTGGCGGAAATATCGATACGACGATGGATCAACTGATGGGAATGTGACGGTTGCTTCCCGCTGCGGTCGAGAACCACAAACCGAACGAGCTTCTCCAGTTCGGAGAAACGATGCCACTGCGGCAGTTGCTCAACGTTGTCTTCACCGATCAGGCAGTAGACGGACGCGTCACATTCATAACGGCGAATTTCCTCGACCGTTTCGATCGTGTACGACGGCGGTGGTCGCAGCAGCTCGCATTCATTCGTTTCAAACTCCGGCTCGCCTTTGATCGCCGCTTGCAACATTTCTAATCGTACTTCGCCGTTCGCGACCGGAGCGGACTTCTTGAGAGGCGAAATCGCCGCGGGCACCAGAATGACTTTGTCGAGGTCAAGTATTTCAATCGCTTCCCGGGCGAGAATCAGATGCGCGTGATGGATAGGGTCGAAGGTGCCGCCATAGATCGCGATCTTCTTCAATCCCCCAACCGTTAAACGCGCAACGCTCAACGTTCAACTAAAAGCGTTCCATCTGAATGTGCGGACGAATGACACAAACTATCCATCAGGCGCAGGATGAGGTTAAACGCTCTTTTCTCGTAAGTGTCGCGCGCACAAAACAAGCATTCACTTCGGACGACAGAGAGGAGCATAGAAGTTTCCAGCAACATCTTGCGCTATTGCTTGAGTGCGGCTGCTGCGTAAAAGATGCGGCGTATCATGCCACTTCCGTTTCGCGCAGTGATCTTCGATCTCGACGGCGTGCTCGCCGACTCCGAGCTATGGTGGAACCAAATTGACGCGAAATTGCTCGCGGAATATGGGCTCAGTTACCGTGGCGAATATCACCGAAACGTCCTCGGCGTGAGTTACCGGCTCGCAGTCGAGTTTTACAAGAATGCCTTTCACATTTCCGCCTCGGTGGAGGAATTGATGCGGCGGCGCAGCGAGATCGCGACCGATTTTTTCGCGAACCGTGTGGGTCTGTTTCCTTCAGCAAAGACGACGCTGGAACAATTGCGCGATATGAAATTACACCTGGCGATAGCCACCAGTTCGCTGAATGCGTCCGCACGTCCATTACTCGACCGAACCGGAATCCGCAGTTTATTCAGCGTCGTCGTCACGGGCGATGAAGTTCAGCAAGGCAAGCCGCATCCTGAAATTTACGTCCGAGCTGCAAAGAAACTCGGAATCTCTCCTGAGGCATGTCTCGTCATCGAGGACTCGCTTGCAGGCGTCAGCGCGGGGAAAGCCGCGCACATGCGTGTGGTCGCTATTCCCGACAGGCGCTTTGTGGATCCGCGCGAGTACAAAGGGAAGGGGATTATGTAATTGAAAGTCTTTCGGAAATTCCGGACTTGATCCGTCGTGTTAATGCGGGGGCCAGCAAAGACCATGCGCTTCGATAGAAAAATTCCTGCAATCCTGAGTTCCTGATTACATTCTTTCCACCTATGGCAGAACAACGCTTCCATATTTTTGCGACCTCCCGCATCGGCGACGCAGCGGAAAAACTTTTACGCGCGCGCGGTTACGAGCTCGAGGTATTCCACGGACCCGAGGCGCCTCCGAAGAAATTGATCGTCGAGAAAGTGAAGAGCGGTATCGATGGATTGATCACGACGTTGCGGGATCCGATTGACGCGGAGGTATTCGCGGCGGGGAAGGGGACCCTGAGGGTTGTGGCGCAAATCGCTGTGGGATTTGATAACATCAATCGCGCCGACGCGAACCAATACAAAGTCCCCTTCACGAATACCGCCGACGTGCTCACCGAAGCCACTGCCGAGTTCGCGTTCTTCATGATGGGCATGCTCGCGAGAAAAATGTGGCAGAGCGAGCAACTCGTGCGCGAACAAAGATGGCCGTCGTGGCATCCTTTCCTCCCGTTCCTTGGCGATGAAGTCACGGGCAAAACAATCGCCGTCATCGGGACAGGACGCATCGGCCTCGCGATGATAAAAAAATGTTCCGGTTTCGACATGACCATTCTTTGCTACGACCCAGCGTATCAAAACCACGAGTACATCAACGCTATTCAGGAGTTAATGGACCTGCGTCACGCACGTGGCATTCAGAAAGAGAAAACATGGATCAAGTATGTCGAGTTCGAGGATGCTTTGCGCCGCGCCGATTATGTGACTCTGCACGTGCCGCTATTAAGGGAGGGCGAAGCAGACAAACCGACGTATCATCTCATCAACGCAAACACGTTGAAGCTTATGAAACCGACCGCGTATTTGGTGAATACCTCGCGCGGACCGGTGGTGGACGAAAGAGCCCTCGCCGAAGCGTTAAAAGAACAAGTCATCGCGGGCGCAGCGCTCGATGTATTTGAGAAAGAGCCGCTGCCGCCCGATTCGCCCCTGCTTGATCCCGAAATCGCTGATCGTTGCCGCGTATTCCATCACTTCGCCAGCGGTGGGCAGATCACTCGCCTGGATGTCGATCCAGACAAAGGCATGGCGGGCCGCTGCGTGCAGGGACTGATCGACGTTCTCGAAGGCAACTATGGCGGCGATCCGGCAAAAATGCCCTACGTCGTGAACAAAGAAGCGTTCGCTCAATCAGATTCATAGAGGCCGCCGTTGCAGCGGAGCTGTGGTAGCGGCCATTGTCGAGAGAATCCCTATCCGGCGAGACAGACGTCGAGATCACGCTTCTGCAATTGAAGAAAATATTTGCACCGGATGATCATTCTGCTAAACAGTTAACCAGATGGTTAAATATAATTCGAAAACTTTGGACCGAACTTTTGCGGCTCTGGCCGATCCCACGCGCCGGAGAATTCTGGCGCACCTGGCGCGCGGCGACAGACGCGTTACCGACCTCGCCCGGCCGCACAACATGTCGCTGCCGGCGGTTTCAAAACATTTACGTGTTCTCGAAAATGCCGGCCTGCTCCGGCGCCGGCGCCAGGGACGGGTTCATGAAATGCAGCTAAACGCCGAGCCCTTAAAAAAAGCCGCGCAATGGGTCGAGGATTATCGACGGTTTTGGGAGGGGTCGCTCGATCGGCTGGCCGCTTACTTGGAGAAAACGCATAAGGCCAGTGATAAAAAGGGAAAGGGCTGATTCATGTGTCCTCTATGCATCGCAAACATCACTGTTTTGGTGACGACATCGGGCGGGGGAGTAGCAGCCATTGCGTTCAAAACATTTCGCAACAGCAGAGAACAGAAACGAAAAAGACAACAAAATGGAAACAACAGAAGTGAAATTACATCGACAAGTAGTGTCAGCGAAGGAGTGGGAGGCTGCGCGTCAGCAGCTTCTCGTAAAAGAGAAGGAGTTGACTCACGCACGTGACGCGCTCGCCGCTGAGCGCCGGAGAATGCCGTGGATGGTCGTGGAGAAGAAGTACGAGTTCGACGGACCAAACGGCAAGGCGAGTCTGATCGATCTGTTCGACGGCCGCCGTCAGTTGATCGTCTATCGCGCATTCTTCGAGCCGGGTGTAGTCGGTTGGCCGGAACATGCATGCGTCGGCTGCTCCATGGTGGCGGACCAGGTTGCTCACCCCGCTCATCTGAACACTCGCGATACCACACTCGCGTTCGCGTCACGCGCGCCGCAGACGGAGATCGAGCGCCTAAAGGCGCGAATGGGTTGGGAGTTCATTCCTTGGTACACGATGACGGACGGATTCGACAAAGACTTCAATGTGGACGAGTGGCACGGGACGAACGCGTTCATACGCGACGGCGACCGCGTATTCCGCACCTACTTCATCAACAACCGCGGCGACGAACAGATGGGCAACACTTGGAACTATCTCGATATCACTGCTCTCGGTCGCCAGGAGCAGTGGGAGGAGTCGCCAGAGGGTTACCCTCAGACGGCGCCGTATGAGTGGTGGAATTGGCACGATGAGTACGGCAACGACGAAGCGTCCGCCAGGGTCTTGGAACAGGTTCGCCGGGGCCGCGCAGCTGGGCAAGCGGACGGCGACACCAAGTGATCGCTCACGCCACAAGCGAACTCACCGAGGAACTGAATTGAACGCAGGAGCGAACGGGACCAAGCGACGGATACCGAAGGAAGGTGACTAAACATTATGGCTAAAACAAACGATGTAGCTGAAGCGATCATCATGGAGCGCACCTTTGACGCGCCGGTCGCAAAAGTTTGGAAGGCGTTAACCGATGTTGATCAAATGCGGGAATGGTATTTCGACTTGAAGGAATTCAAGCCCGAGATCGGCTTTGAGTTCGAATTCGTGGTCGAGCACGAAGGCAATACTTATCATCATCTTTGCAAAGTCACGGAAATGATTCCGCAAAAGAAAATCGCTTATACCTGGCGATACAAAGGCCAGCCGGGAAATTCCCTCGTCACGTTTGAATTATTTCCCGAGGGTAATAAGACACGACTGAAGCTCATACATACGGGAATCGAAACGTTTCCGGAAACCCCCGCGTATGCGCGGAAGAATTTCGAAGCTGGCTGGACTGCAATTATCGGATCGGAACTGAAACAATTCCTTGAAGGCTCGAAAGTGAAAAACTATGAATGAGAAAACCGCAGAGAAAACATCGCTCGAGATCACAAGGTTCATCAACGCGCCGCCCGCTCGCGTTTATGATGCGTGGACCGATCCGGCACAATTGAAAGAATGGTGGGGACCTGAAGACGTTCGCACCCGCAGCCTAACCGCCGACGTGCGGGTTGGCGGCAGATATCGCTGGGATTTGACGAGCCCGGAAGGGGAGGAGATGAGCGCGTTCGGCGAATACCGAGAGCTCATTCCGGGAAAGAAGATCGTCTTCACTTGGAAATGGGATGACGACGAGAATTGGATAACACACAATAGCATCGTCACAGTCGAGTTATTCGATCGGCGTGGTGGCACCGAGCTGCTCTTCAAACACGAGCAATTGCCCAGTGAGGAATCGCGCGATCGCCACAATGGGGGTTGGAATAGCATTCTCGATCGACTAAAAAAATTCTTCAGCAAATAAATTCTCATAACAAAGGAGGAAGAATGACTACGGAAGAAGTTGCAAAAAAAGTGGTAGAACTGGTTCGAAAACAGGCATGGTATGAAGCGCTCGAGCTTTACGACGACAACGTCGTGAGCGTGGAAGCTTACAGCATGGGCGGCGGCTCGCCGGAAACTCGCGGCAAGGAAGGCGTGCGCGGCAAAATAGACTGGTGGGTGAACGCGATGGAAGTCCACACCTTCGATGCAAAGGGGCCGTTCGTCGGCCACGATCGATTCGTGGTGCAATACGACGCTGACGTTTCGGACAAAAAAACAAATGAGCGCAGGAAAATGTCCGAAGTCGGTGTTTACACTGTGAAGAACGGCAAGATCGTCCGCGAAGAATTTCTTCCGAGCGTCAGCGCGTAAGTTCAACCGCGCTCGCGTTGGATCCACACAACACGCGTGAGCGCGCTCGCAACAGCGAGCGGGGTACCGATCGCCATCACGCACCGAAATCTAGACAGAAAAGATTTGGCGATCGTGCGACGGATGGTGTGTCGTGTTCCGGCGTCCGCCCACTTTGAAGTGTCGTTCTCGGCCCGGAATGGCAACGTGATCTTGAATCCGAACAGCAATCGATTCGCATCCCATCCAAGAAGGGACGCATCAATGTCGATTCGAATTGTCAAAGCAGATCTGACCTGGTTGCGCTGCTACGTTTCTCGATGGTTGCATGCGACGCCGCTCATGGTCGCAGCAATACTATTCACCGCAGTACCCGCTTTGGCAGAACCGGTGCCCGGTTCTCTGCCGGCTCAATGGAACGTCGGCGCCGAGGACTGCGTAGCTTCGTCGCAGCCTCCCTTGCAGGTGCAGACGTATGAGCCACAAACTTTCATCCTTCGCCAAAGTCCCTGCGCGACCTTCGAAGCGAATTTCATCTATCTTCTTATAGGCTCCGATAAGGCTCTTTTAATCGATACCGGCGCGGTTGCCGACCCGAACGCGATGCCTCTGGCGAAGACGGTCTTGGAACTGTTGCCGGACAAGGACCAGAAAAAGCTTCCGCTCCTGGTGGCGCATACGCACAGGCATTTGGATCATCGCGCTGGCGATGCTCAATTCGCATCTCTTCCATCGGTGCAGGTCGTGCCTTTCGATCTGGAGGGGGTTCGCGCGTTCTTCGGCTTCACTAGCTGGCCCAATGGGATCGGGCATATCAATCTAGGTGGCCGAACTGTGGATGTAATTCCGACGCCCGGACACAACGAGACTCATGTGGCATTCTATGACGATAGAACAGGCATCCTTTTTTCGGGGGATTTCCTGCTGCCGGGGCGCTTGTTAATTGAAGATGCCGGAGCTTACCGCGAAAGCGCTGTGCGGGTTGTCGACTTTCTGAAAGCGCGTCCGCTCACCCATATCCTGGGTGGCCATATCGAATTGAACGCAGCAGGACGCGCCTACCGATTCGGATCTCACTACCATCCCGATGAGCATCGGCTTGAATTGGCGAGAGCGGACTTAACAGCGTTGCCAGCAGCATTTCAACGCTTCAACGGCTTTTACGCGCGATACCCAAACTACATTCTTACTAATCCCATTCACAACATTGTGGCATTTTTGTCCGCAGTGCTCGTGGTGCTGAGCCTTGCCGTGTTCGGAATGTACCGGGTGTGGCGACGGCGGCGCAGCCGGCGCGCGTGAGGCTTATGAACTGCGATCGGCCGCTCGTTGCCGGAGAACAGCACCCCGCATCGGCGCAGAAGGAAACCTGCTGTGTTCTAGGTTTGGAGATGATTACAACGCATGCAGCTCTCGCACATGCGGCTGATTCCCGGGATCTACTAGCAGATTCGCACGGACGAGCTCGCGCTGTTTGAACGTCTTAGACCATGACAGCGGCACGGAAAGTGGGCTGTGGGAAACGCATTAAGTGGCTCTTGTTGGATGGTTCTTAGGTCAGAGACTGCCTCGACAGAACAACCATCAACAATAGGAGGCGAACCATGAAGAAACTAACCGTTATGCTCGGCTGCTTGCTGATTGCGCCGCTGGCGTTCGCACAGCCGAGTTCGACAGATAACAAACAAGGAACAAGTACGACGGAACCGGTAAACGTGACTGGGACGATCGTTAGAACGACGAGTGAGGAAGGCGCGGCTGCCAGTTATCAGCCTCGCAATACACTCGTTGTTCGGGAGGACAGTTCGAATAGTCCAGCTCGGTATGTTCTCAACGGCCGCGGTCACGTGGTGAACAAGGCGGGGGAAATCGTCCAAACAGGGATCAAACCCGGCACTCGCGTCCGTGTTTATTACGCGAATATGGGCGACTTGCGTATGATCGATCACGTGGTCGTTGTGGACTGAATACACGCGAGTATTGAAAACAAGCCGCAGGGCCAATCGACCCTGCGGCTCTTTCGTGTGCGTGGTTCAACGACAAGCAGATTTGCGTAATATCAGCCGACGCGGTCGACCGACACAGCAAAGCCCGAATCAGTCTTACGCGGGGTGCGCACGTCGTTTACCGCGACTGGCGTCCGCGAGTTGGACCCTCGCCGCGATTGGTGAGTGCTAATGCGAATTTGACGAGGCTTTCGCGAATCTGGGTCGGTGTCCAAGCGGCAAATCCGAAAACGAATGCCGGCTTTAACTTCGCTTGAATGCAAAAGAACGAGAGCGCCGAGGGCCGTACGCCGATATCAAACGTGATACGCTTGATCATTTGGAAGTCTTCCTCGCGTTTCAACCAGGCGACGACGTTCAAGCCAGCTTCCGGAACCTGCAAAGTGAAACGGTCACCGAGCAATTCATTGAATTGTTTGATGAAGAAATCGCGCCGCTCCGCATAGATTTTCCGCATACGCTTGATGTGACTAAGGAAAAAGCCCTCAGTGATGAAACGGGCCAGCGTTGCCTGGTCGATCGGAGACGAGTGTTGATCCATCGCACTGCGGATTTTCACTAACGAATCGACCAGCGGATCTGGTGCGACGATGTAGCCCAGACGCAACCCGGGACAAAGAATTTTGCTTACCGTGCCTGCGTAAATTACTCGATTGGCGTTGTCCATCCCTTGTAACGAGGGGAGCGGCGGACCGACGAAACGGAACTCCGCGTCGTAATCGTCCTCGAAAACAAAAGCGTTGTGAATACGCGCAAAACCGAGCAGCTCGGTGCGACGCTGAAAACTCATTGTAACGCCCAGAGGAAATTGGTGAGAAGGCGTTACGTAAATGATCCGAGGCGGCGGTTCTTTTGGCGACCGCGCAATCATGACTCCCTCCTTATCGATCGGTTTGGGAATTATTTTTACGCCAGCCAAAGTAAGGACCCTGCAGGTTTGCTGATAACAGGGATCTTCGATCCACGCGATTTCCCCCGGATTTAGCGCAGCCATGGCGCTGATGAGCATGGCCTGCTGCATCCCAGCCACGATGACGATCTGATCCGGATGACAGCGCGCAGCTCTGAAATCGCACAAGTAGGCTGCAAGCGCCTTGCGCAGGTCGGCGTCGCCACGGTTCGACGCGTACCGCAACAGGTTCACGCCTTTCTTTGCCAGCACCTGCGATCTGAGGCGTTCCCACACAGCAATCGGAAATTCATCGACTGCGGGAATACTCGCGACAAGCGACACACCTGCTCCTGCAGCCGTTGCTCCGAGATCGAACTGATCTCCGACGCGAGCATCCGGAATTGCTCTTACTCGATCAGAGACGCGAATTGGGCGCTGCGTTGGCTGATAGGCCTTGGGTTGCTCCGCGGTTAAAAAGGTTTCCGGCAGAAGGTTTGCGACAAATGTTCCGGAGCCGGCTGTTGAACGGAGATAACCTTCTGCATGAAGTTCTAAAAACGCGAGTCTGACCGTCGATCTCGAGATTTTCCACTCTGTAGCCAGAGCGCGAGAGGATGGAAGTCGCGACGAACCATCGCTGAACTTTCCCGATTTCAGTTCGTCGCGAATTTGACGGTAAAGCTGCTCGTGAAGCGGTTCCTTCGACGTTCGGTCAAGCCGAATCATCTCAAATGAGATAATCGAACGCCTTCGGCGCTTCTGCGTGCGCGATTTGCTCTTAGCCATGCTGATTGCGCAAATTTCCCCTGATTATACTCCTCATCAGCCAGGACTAAACTGTCGAAGCGAATGGGACCGCTAATCACGACATATCTCGAAATGCGCTCTCCGGATCAATTGCGTCGAAAACAGGCGGACGCGCGGTTTGAGGTTCGTGAAACACTGGATCGTGATTGGCGGTTTAATCGCACCCTCTATTTTCGTGTTGGCGAACAGTGGGAGTGGATCGACAAAAGACGATGGACCGACGCCGAATGGAAGGAATACGCAAGCGCGCTCGAGCTGCACACCTTCGCCGGATATTACGATGACCTGCTCGCCGGTTATTATGAATTGCGTCGTGATAAGGACGACGGAGTTGAGATCGCTTACTTCGGTTTGTTGCCGGAATTTATCGGTCGCGGTTTAGGCGGCGTCCTGCTAACCAGCGCGATCGAAGAAGCATGGGCCTGTCGTCGCGGCATCGTACCCAGCCGTGTGTGGGTGCATACCTGCAACCGTGATCATCCGCAGGCACTCGCGAACTATCAGGCGCGAGGGATGATCGTTTACAAGGTCGAGGAAGAGGCTTAGGGGCGGCATTCTCGGTTGGCGGGAAGCTGACAGCTTGCCCTACAGAATGCCTTAGAAACAAATGCTTCGTGCACCCCGGCCCCGTGGCTTCACTCCGAAAAATAAAAAAATTTCAGATTTTTTGAAATGTCCGACTTCAAAATCTTTAGAAAGGAATGAAGCAAATCAAATAGACAATCGATATGATGAACATGGTAGTAGATAACCGCATTACTGAAACACCTGAATTTACTGGCCAGTTTATGGTGTTTCCGAAGAGTTTCGGGAGCGAAGAGGTGGCCCAAAAGCCTCTGTTGCGAATGTCACGTGAGCAGCTCGCAGCATTTTTGAATGCGGAATCAGGCAACGCTCGCAGCGCCCATTTCTCTGCTCCTCCAGTCGAATCGACACCCCCGCCGGCCGAGAAAGGTCTCGCCATTGGCGTGTTGAAACAGGCAGCCTACGATTTGCGCCGTTACCGGACAGCCACGAAAGCCGCCCATCGGGAACTGTATCTCGACGCTCACAGCTGGCTGACGGCATATGATTCTTCCTGGCCGTATTCGTTCGTGAATGTTTGTAAATTACTCGATCTCTGCCCGGAAATGGTGCGTACGGACCTTCTGGCCGATGCGTCACTAGGATCCTTTCATTACTGGATTCGGCGCGCAGGGCGTCTTTCTCGAAAACTCAGCGCCTCCGTCGCTCGTGTTTTGGACGGCCGCCGAAGTGCGGAAGCGGCCGAGGGTAACCAATTTGCTGCATCTGTCTGATATGAAAAACGTCTTACGTTCCATATGGCGGTCGCTGATTCGCGCGACCTATCGGAAACACGATCCGTTCCTGGTTTACAGCGTTATTTCCTTCAACTCCGGCGGCGGATGGAACCAATTCCTTTTGAAGGCATCGCTGCAAAACACATAGGCTCAATGAAATTCTCTACCGAAGCGATCGTGGCATTAGCTGTAGCTATAGTGTTCGCGCTGCTAAGCATGGGTGCTATCGCACGAGAGCAGGGGCAGGAGCCGGCGCACGGTGGGCATCAAGCGTATATCGGGACAAACAGCGTCAATCTCAGCCAGCTCGCCGCAAGCGAGACGGACGTTCTCGGCTTCTACTAAGCAGAAGCATATCTGCTTAGCATTGTAGCGGCAGGCGCAGCATCAGTATTCCTCCCGCAACCGGCAGTCAGCTTGGCACCACAGAAGCGCCGCTGATTTTATTCTCGCAAAAGCAGGTTTTGTAGGGCACGCTCTGCTCCCACGAAGGCAATTCCGGGAACTCTGCAGGAGGGCGGTGCTTCGTTTCAAACGACGCATTGGACCGTGGTGTTTCGTGCCGGCGAGCCCGACTCGGAGGTCTCAGGTCAGCAGGCGCTTTCTGGATTTTGCGAAGCGTATTGGCCGCCGCTTTACAGTTTTCTTCGACATCGCGGTCATTCCTCGGCTGATTCACAGGACCTGGTCCAAGGTTTCTTCGCCCATCTGCTCGAGCAAAACACATTGAGCCGCGCGGATCGCCAGAAGGGACGACTTCGCACATTTCTCCTCGGATCTCTGGAGAATTTTTTGTACAACGAGTATGACCGCGCCCGAGCGCTCAAGCGCGGCGGTGGGAGGCAAGTTCTTTCGATCGAGGAGCATCTACCCGAAGCGGAGGCGGCGATGCTCGCGACCGTTCATCTCAGCGACGCCGGTTGCTATGATCTCGTCTGGGCGTCGAACATCGTTTCACGAGCGTGGAAGCAATTTGGAAAGCGAATTTGAAGCGGAAGGCAAAGCTGAGTGGCTCGAGGAATTAAGGCCGTTCGTGGCTGGCGGCAGCGCCAGGCCACCCAGCCAGGAGGAAGCCGCAACCCGGCTCGGAGTGCCAATCGCAACTTTGCGTACGTGGCTTTCGCGTCTGCGACAGCGATTCCGTGAATCATTGAGAGCAGAAGTGGGCACCACAGTCTCCGACCCCGCAGATATCGATGGAGAACTGCGCCATCTGTACCAAATACTAATGGCCTGAGACGGCTTTTCGACATGGACGACATCAGCGTGGGCCTTGCGAAAGCGCAGAGTGAAACTGCCGAGATGTGCGCGACCTGCGGACGCCCGCTGACTCAACGTGGTCCCAACGGCGAATGCCTCCGGTGTCTTGTTAGCCTTACCTTCCTTGGGGACGGAGAGCAGCCCGAAAGGCCAGCGGCTCGCGGCCGACTAACACCTGGACTACTGCGGTATGCGCACTTCGAAGTAGAGACCGGAGCTGACGGTTTTCCCCTTGAGCTCGGTGCGGGAGCCATGGCCATAACTTATCGCGCCCGCGATACAGTTTTGAATTCGCTTGTTGCCCTCAAGGTCATCGATCGCAAAGTGGCGCAGAATGCTGGCGCGCGGACCCGTTTTCTGCGCGAAGCGCGTGCGGCGGCAAACATTCGTCACCCAAACGTGGCTCGCGTGACATATTACGGCGAACAAGATGGCGAGTGTTTTTACGCGATGGAACTTGGTCGAAGGCGAAACACTCGAAGCGCGCGTGCGTCGCGATGGACCAATGCCGCTCGCTGTCGCCCTGGATGTGATAGAGCAAGCAGCACGTGCTCTCGCCGCTGCAGAAGTCTGCGGTGTCGTGCATCGCGACATCAAGCCATCGAACGTCATGCTGGAATCCGATTCAAGCGGCGCGCTTCGGATAAAGCTCATTGATTACGGCGTGGCGAAAGTCATGGGTCCTCAGACCCAATCCGGCGCGGAGCAAACCCATGCCGGTTTCATCGGTACGCCGGCATTTGCGAGCCCAGAACAGTTCGCCGGCGCGGGGCAATTGCCAGTTGATACGCGCTCCGACATTTACTCGTTAGGCGTCACGTTTTGGTATCTGCTCACCGGGCGAACACCATTTGTCGGTCGCACGATGGAAGAAATTCGTGCGCGGCAAACGAGGGATCTTCCATTGGAACAGCTTAAGGGTCTGCACGTTCCCGGCCGGGTCATCTCGCTGTTGAAATCGATGCTCGCGACTGATCCGAACCACAGACCGCAATCGGCGCGCGACTTACTTCTTGCTGTCCACAGCTGCTGCGATCGATTCAATCCTGAGGCGCGCCGGCGACGCAGGAATGCCATATTGTTGAACGCGGCTTTGATATTGGCCATCCTGGCCATTGCATGCGGAACGTGGTTGTATCAACGCCTGCGTCCGTTCACTCCCGAGGAGCGATCGATCGCCGTGCTGCCTTTTGAAAATCTCAGTAGCGACAAAGAGAACGCTTATTTTGCCGAGGGAATACAGGATGAAATCCTGACGCGTCTAGCCAAGATCGGCAATTTGAAGGTGATCTCGCGCACTTCAACACAGCATTATGAAACGGCACCGAAAAACTTACGCGAAATAGCAAAGCAACTGGGTGTGGCCCACATTCTGGAAGGCAGCGTGCAAAAGAGCGCGGACACCGTCCGGGTAAATGTGCAGCTGATCAAGGCGTCCAGTGATTCACACCTATGGTCGGACACGTTTGATCGTAAGCTGACAGACATTCTGTTAGTCGAAACTGAGGTAGCCAAAACCATCGCCGATCAGTTGCGCGCTAAACTCACCGGCGACGAGCAAAAAGTCATCGCTGCCAAGCCTACCAGCAATTCGCAAGCTTATGATTACTATCTGCGCGGGCTGGCTTACACGCTAAAGACTGCATTCACACCGGAAAACTCATTTGGAGCTCAGAAATACGTCAAAGAAGCAGTGCGATTGGATCCTAACTTCGCTCTGGGCTGGGCGCTGCTCTCTTATGTGGATTCGAGTGGCTATCTTACACAGAGCCTTCAACCAACGGTCGCTCTTCGGGAGGAAGCGCGTGAGGCGGCCGAAACGGCCCTGAGGCTACAGCCTGATCTTGGTGAGGGGCTATTAGCCACAGGTTTCTATCACTACGCCTGTCTGAAGGACTATGATACTGCCTTGAATTACCTTGAGCAGGCGCAGCACGTTCTGCCTCAAAGCAGCCGCATTCTTCAAGGCCTGGCCTTTGTTGAAAGGAGGCGAGGCGACTGGGACAAGAGCGAAGCGTACTTTCAGCAAGCGGAGAAAGTGGATCCACGCAATGTTAATCTGCTGTCACAACACGCACGTTCATACGTTTGCCTTCGTCGTTTTCCGGAGGCACTTGCGAGACTTGAGCAGATCCTAAATATCACTCCAGACGATGTAGATACGATTGTGTTAAAGGCGCGAATCGCACAAGCGCAAGGCGATCTTCCGCGCGCCGGTGCTCTTCTTGCCCCTCTGCGGCCGGGAGTCGGCTATGTGAACGCATTGGAGACACAGGTTTACCAGGCTATCCTCGAGTCGCGTCCGGGACCGGTGATTGCTCAGCTAAAGGAGATACTAACAAAGCCTGATCAAGCACTAGGTTTCTACGCTGGCGAACTCCGCTTTTGGTTAGCATGGACACAGGAAGTTGCTGGTGACTCTGTCGGCGCGCGTGAAAGCTGGACTCAGGCTCGCGCCGAGCTGGAATCGTTCCTGAAGGAACAATCGAACAATTTTGTTTTAATGGGAGATCTCGCGCTTACAAACGTGGCTCTTGGTGATAACAACGCTGCGCTGGCTCTGGCTGAACGCGCGATGGAAATGAGCCCAATCGAAAAGGATGCGCTTACAGGTCCCAGGCCGCTGGAAATCGTCGCCCGCATAGCAGCTCGCACCGGCGATGTCGATCGGTCGATCTCTGCTTTGGAAAAGCTGCTTTCGATTCCGTACGAAGCGCCCTTAGCCGCCAACCCGCCGCTCACTCCTGCGTTGCTCCGGTTAGATCCAATGTTTGAACCGCTGCGCAAAGATCCGCGATTCCAGAAACTAGTTGCCTCCTCAGCGGCAAACTAAGGCTTGGTTCGAAGAGCAATCGCCGCGGAGACGTGTTTTCGGCGGCCTCGTCGAAACGGACTTCGATTGAAGCTGCGCCCACGAAACACGCCAGCGTTACCGACAGCACCGACTAGAAAACGGGAGCTAGCCGCCGCCTTGATTCGTCGGCCTTGGTTTCGAGTCACACTATTATCGTCGGCGTTCAGCGTCATTCGCCAAACAAGCACGTGACATCGACGCGATTTGCCATTAACTCAAAACGCAATCGTTATCGCCATTCGGGGCACGGGAGGAGGACAATCATGAAGCTGAAAAAGTTAAAGAAAAAGATCGAGCAACTTGAGAAACGCCTGCGAGAAGGCCCGGAGAAGTTGGCGAGGTTAAAGCGCACACTGCAGCAGGCAGAGTCAGCAAAAGCGTTGAAAGCTGCTAGAAAATCCGCCGCCCGAGCCACTGCGTCAGCCGGAAAGAAGTCTTGGGAGGCAACAACGGACGCAAAGAAATCCAGCAAACAAGCAAAGAGAAAACTGAATCTCTCACCGGAGCGTCGTGCTCAACTCGCTGCCGCGATGAAAGCGCGGTGGGCTGCAAAGAGGGCCGCTGAAGGAAATAGCACAACTTCGTCGGACCAAAATTCTCCACCACCGCCACCGCAGCCACCGGAAAACAGAGTCGACGGGTTCTAGCAGATTTACGGCTGCTTTTCCTCGCAAAGTTTTTGGAAAACCGGTTCCGACCGTAATGGATCCCAGATTGGATCAAGCCTTAAAAGTGCGGGCGTGATGGGCGTTGGGCTGTAAAGCCAGCCACCATACGGCGTTTGTAGCAATCGCGTGAGAGTTGTGGTCGCGCGACTATTTTCGCCAACCATCATTTCAACTAGCGCCAGGTTCTCTTCGAAAGCGGGTCCAGACAGCCGATCCTTGTTGGTCGGCAAAAGCGTGGTTGCGCGCTGCGCTGCGTTGAGCGCTGAGTCTTTCTCATCGAGTATGGCGTACGCGACAGCTAGCGCTGCTGCAATGAAGGCGTTGTCTGGTTGATCTTTCTTGAGCGACTCAAGCGTGCTGCGCGCTTGTTCAGCGTCAGCTTTTGCATGAGCGGCGTCACCAGCTATGCGTTGGGCCAAGGCTAGCCCCACCTGCTTGGTGCCCTTCTCGATCCCGGAAGTAGACTGCAATCGAGTTTCTCGGGTTTGTATCTGCCGGAGGCGCTCAGTATTTCGTTCGAGTCTCCATTGAGTCAGCTTAATTCGAACGGCCACGTCTGAATTCGTTTTTGCGTTTACCTGCACGAGCAATTTGGCAGCTTCTTGGAGATTGCCTTCGGCTTGGTAGATGCTGGCTTTCAATGCCATTAGCGACAACTCATTCGGAAGGATATCCAGCGCCCGATCGTAGAGTTTTTCCGCCTTCGGGAATTGTCGAAGCGCAGCGTATGTAAATGCCACTTCGGTCAGTAACGCTGTATTCCGTGGATTGAGCGCCAGGCCCCGTTCCCAATAGACGATACTTTCGTCCCAATGTCCCTCGCTTCGCGCAATGGCCCCTAGCGCGTATAAGACCTCGCTGTTACCTGGCAACATTTTGCTGACGCGTCCAAATGTGGCTTTGGCCAGTCCGTAATCCTGCAACACCCAGTATTGATAGTAACCGGTGAAGAGCAGCGTTTCGGGCGTGTTCGGTTGCAGTTTCTGCGCGTTTTCTAAAGCTTCCTTCGCCGCATCGCGGCGAGCGGCAGTTGTGTCGCGACGGTTAGAGTAAAGAAGCGCGTGCACACCAGAGAGTCGCGCCCAAGCAAGGGCAAAATTCGGGTCAAGCCGCACCGCCAAGTCATAAAATTCGATGGCCTTGAACAAGGCGTCGCTCGAGTAATTGCTGCGTGCTTCAAACGCCAATCCGCGTAAATAGGCGTCGTAAGCCTCCGGATTATTTGTGGGCCTGGCAGCCAGCGCCTGCTCTTCACGGCCGGTCAGCTTCGCTTGCAACGATTCCGCGATTCCTTTAGCGATCTCGCTCTCGACGCTAAAAATATCACTCAACTTTCGATCATACGTCTCGGCCCAGAGTTGCGAGCCGGTTTGCACATTCACCAGGTGAACGTTGACCCTCACCTGATTGCCGGCCTTCTGAACGCTACCCTCGAGGATGTTCGCTACGCCAAGCTGCTTTGCGATTTCAGCAAGATTATTCGGGTCGCTTTGATATCCCTGCGTTGAAGTGCGCGAAATGACTTTCAAATCGCCAATCTTGGTGAGACGCGTCAGGACTTCCTCCTGGATGCCATCGGCGAAATAAGCATTGGCCGGATCGTTGCTTAGGTTTTGAAAAGGCAGGACCGCGACGGATTTGTCGACCTTTTGCCAGATGGCCCGTGGCAACAGAAAAAATCCAGCGGAAGCAGAGATAATGATAGCGGAAGCGATGAGCAAAATGAGATTTCGTCGCCGATGAGCTCCTGGTGTCATTGGCGTGCCCTGAATCCCTTGCGGTGTGATGTCGTATGCCCAGGCGAGTATGAGCGCAATCGGAAAACCGATTAACAAAAGCACAATCACGAGTCGCAAACTCCAATTCGGCAATTCCCATGCTGGGAACGCGGCCGATGCGATTTGAATCAAAAATCCTGCGGCAACGACATACGCCGCGGCCACACGATAAACCTTGCGCCGCTGCAACTCCTCGAAGAACCCGCTCATGATATGAATAATTTGATTATAATCTCACGCCCATAAAGCACGCACTGCCGAGGTGGGCGTCAGGGTAAGCGCCTTCTCGATGTCGGATTGCCAGGATCGTATTCCCAAAGCCGCGACGGATCGCCGAAAACTGCGCCGATCGCGCGGTCGGGCCAGATTTCAAGATAACTCAGTAGCAGCGCCATCAGCGGCACCAGAATAAAGTAGAGTCCGTGCGCGGCCATGATGAACATCGCCGTTGCGCGCAGGATCAGGAGGTAGACATCCCAGCGTACTCGCTGCTTCAGTTCCTTGTCAGGCATCGTGTCGTAGCCCATTCGGAATGCTTTCCAAAAATGACTGACGGCGAGCGAGCCGAAGGTGAACCAGAGCACGGGAGAATGCGCGAGCTGGCGCCGCAATTCATTTCCGAGGAGAAGATCGTGCAGCGGAATCAACACGATCCAGTAGGGCAGACCGACAATGCCCACGAGCAGGAGCCACACGAATACGCCGCGCATAATGTTGCCGACCAATGTCGCGTGATCCTTTCCGGATTGTGTCTCGCGCAGCGCGCGCGGAACCATCGCCGCGACAATCGCGGCGAGCGCGGTGAGACCGTCAAACCAGTAATTGAAAACGCTGATCGCCGCGGACCAGCCAAAGGCGTAGATGCCGACGACGGGAATCATGTTGCGCGCGAGCACGACCCACGCATCTGGCCGCGACGCGAATTCGCGCAGATGCTGCGAGAGCGGCGGCGGTCGGATTTGTCGCGTCGCGGTTGAACTGGTTGTCCGCGGAGGTTTGGACATTGCGAGATTAAAGACAGGTCGACGGCACCGAATCAATCCGCTTCGAAGCGCGCAGGAAAATGTCTGCGTTACCGGGAAACAAAAAATAACGCCAAGCCGATCGCTATCGCATCTTCGCAGACGGCAACCACGAGGTTTTCAATGTGCAAATCGAGACGTCTCCTGATGCCGTAGCCGAGAAAAGCGCCGAGAATGCCGCCAATTCCACCGAGTAACGCTCCCGCGAGCAACGATTTCCCTGCGGCAGCGAGGAGAGATGCGCCACACAGGCCTCCTGTCACGACGCGCGCCATCAACGGTGCGGGCGCAGTACGTTTCGGAATCATCGGCAGTTTGTCTGCGATTAACTCGCCTACCGCGAGCAGAGAAAATATCGCGACCGCCGTCGTCGATCCCATGAACGCCAGCGGCGAGCCGTGCAGATTCAACCAACCGAGGTGCGCGCCCCACGCCACGACAGCTGGCGCTGCCAACGACCGCAACCCAGCCACAATTCCGATTCCAAGAGCGAAAACAAAAACGTAGTTCAATGAAATGCTTCCTATTCCGGCTTCTGTCCAAAATAAGCTCTGTGCAACGGCACGAGAATGGCCATGGAGAAATAAATCCAGCCGCTCCACTGGATTTGGGCTGCAGGCAGGCATAGCGCCAGCAGCAGCGAAACAAGTCCGATGCCGACTGGGATACTCCATCCGGTTACCTCATTAAACGTCATTGCTCGTTCTCGTGCGTTCAATCGCAACGGTTCCCGCAATTGCCACGCACGCAAATTCAAGAGCACCATCTCCAGCGCAATGGCGGTGAATCCCAATGCAAACGTTGCGAACAGAGCTCGGACTTGCGATTCGGAATGCGCGCCGAGCACGTGACCGACTCGGCCGCCGCTAAGCAAGAACCACATGGAGCTGAAAATCGCTTTGAGTGGATAGATGTAGATCAACATCGTCACAATCATCGACCAGCTAATGAAGATCGACACGCCGTCCTCCAGGCCGTAACGCCGGCTCCACAACCAATGGCCGCGCCAAAAGATTCCCAGCACAATGATGCTCGCTACAAACGCAGGGACGTTTTTAAAAGCGGCCAAGAGCGTTTCGATATCGTCGGGGATTTGCTGCGTGGCGATGACAAGCATGGTGATCGCGAACGCAAATGCTGCATCGATGAAAGTTTCCAGCCGCGTCATCGCAATGCCACGCAATCGGAATCCGGCGAGCCGCGGAAGCGCATCCAAATCCGGCGGCAAACCGGACGTGATTTCGTGTGCGCGTTCGTTCATCTGGCTGCGATATTACCGCAGTTATCAGCTGTAGGGGAAGCTGGCAGCTTCCCGACGGGCAGCGCGTTCAATTCTCGACAATTTTATGGACTCGGTCACAATACGAAGTGATGACTCGCCGTGGCATTCAACAATTGCTGTCGTGTCTTCTGCCAGGCTCACTGCTGTTCTTCTCGGCGATGGTCGTCTCTTCGGCCGCAACTTTAGATGACCTAAAGCAATTAGAGATCACTTGCTACGTCCCTTCATATCTGACTCAGGGACTTCGGTTGCAAAATGTCGAGATTACGTACGACGAGATCCAGGAGAACGAAGATCAGAACCATCCATTGCCGCTTTATTCTATCCAGTATGGAAATGGCTGGAACGCGACATTCACTATCGAGTCAGCAAGAGAAGGCATCCTCGACCGAAATATAATGGACGACGAGGAGAACGCCGAAGAAACTGAAATCAAATCGCCTTTCGGCCCCATGTCTCTGATTTACCGCCCAAAGGGCAAAGATGGCCGCAAGGACGAGATCATTGCTAACTGGGTAAGCGACCCAAACATGAACGACGAAAAAGGCAAAGGCCCCGACTCGCATCCGCTTCTCGGCCGATTTCATGGATTTTCGGCGACTGGAATTACGGTTGCAGAGTTTACCAAGATCATCCAGTCACTTCATCCCATCGGGGGCGAAAAGGCTCATACGTCCACTTTGACTCGCACGTCCAATTTGACCGCTAACGCGCCTCCAGCCGAAAAAACTCCGCTAAAGATTCACCCCAGGGTTTTCAACATGATTGATTCCTGGAACTCGGATTCGGAAAGTCCAGTCGCCACGGAAATCAATTTGAATGCGGTGGAGAAGAATGGAAACCAGTTCAATGAAGAGGGGCTGAAGCAAGACGGCGATTGGCTGATTTATTCCGTGCCTGATACTGGCGGATTCATGCGCTACCGAGTGCTCGAGGCGAAAGGTAGCCATTACAAAATCGAGTATCAGGAAAACGGCGGCGGCACTCTTACGACAGCGTCCACCATCGAGTTCGACATTGAGAAGCGGCACATTCGCCGGAACGGCAGCCCCATGACGATTCGCGTGCTTCGGGTGGCGTCTTACACGCAGAGATAGAACGTCGTTAACCCCACAACTCGCGACCCGGCATTCCGATTCTTCCGCGTTGGTACGCAAGTCCGTGATCGCGATCGCGGGCGAGGAGCAGGGGACCATCGAGATCAATCCAATCGGCGTTGCTGGCAACCAGCCGAGCGGGGGCGATCGAGAGTGAGGTGCAGACCATGCAACCAATCAATATCTTGAAATCATTTTCGCGAGCGCGGTTGTACAGTTGGAGCGCTTCTGTTAAGCCGCCAGTTTTGTCGAGCTTAATGTTGATTGCTTCGTAGCGATTCTTGAGGCGTGGAAGATCGATACTCGTATGGCAACTTTCATCGGCGCAGACGGGAATCGGATGTTCGAGTGTTTCGAGCGCATCGTCAGCGTCGGCTGGAAAGGGTTGTTCAATCAGCTCAACTCCAAGTTCTTTCAACGCAGAGACCGTGTTTCGATAATGATGAGGTAACCACGATTCGTTCGCATCGATGAGCAGACGTGCGTTCGGCGTCGCTGCACGAACAGCTTCAACACGCGCAACGTCGTTATCATCGCCACAAAGTTTCAATTTGAGAATTGGCAAATCGAGAGCAGTCGCGGCGGCATCTGCCATTCTCGCCGGCGTATCGAGACTGATTGTGAATGACGTCTCGACTTGATCCGCAATCGGAATGTTCGCCAGTTCCCATGCGCGTTTGGGCGAGCGTTTCGCTTCCAAGTCCCATAGTGCGCAGTCCAGCGCATTTCGAGCTGCGCCGGCTGGGAGCAACTCCGCCCCTTTATCGCGATCGAAATCGGTGACGCTCGCGATGGAACTGATCTGCGCCAAAACAGAATCGACAGTTTGATTGTAGCGCGCGATCGGAACGCCCTCGCCCCGTCCGGTGCAATCTCCATCATTGATATAAACGGTCACGACACACGCTTCTGTGCGGCTGCCGCGCGAAATTCGAAACGTATGCTTCAAGGGAAAGATTTCTTGCCTGGCTTCGATTTTCAAAGTGATGAGTGATACGTGACCAGCGTGAACATGCCAGACAATTTCAAAATTGAACGGTGATCGCTTCGAGACTGTCTCAGCTTCCACTATGACCAAACTCATTGCGCTAGTGGCGGCAGGCGCATTCGCAGCGGGAACAATGTTCGCGGGTGAACATGGCGATTGCGCGAAGAAGGCTGGGAACGAAGGAAAGATGGCCTGCACGGCCTCTCTTGCGACTCTCAACCTGACACCAGATCAAAAGACAAAGATGGAAACGGCGATGGCCGAACACCACAAGGCGGGGTGCACGGATGCAACCGAAGCCAAGTTCATGAAGGAAGCCGAGGGCATCCTCACTCCGGAGCAGTTCGCGAAGTTCAAAGCGGAGTGCAACAAGAAAGAAAAGGCAGGCGCCTAGAAGCTTTTCCTTTCCAAAACGGCGGTCGCCGCCGTTACTATTTGCACAAAATCATGATCGCGCTCGTTTCGGCGAGCGCGATTTGTGTACCGCAGAAACGACAGAGAAGGTGGATCGGCTTGGCCCAAGCCGATGACACGGGCCCGACAAAGCGTTCCACCTTACTTCAAATACTTGTCGAACCACTCGACAGTCTGCTCCAGTCGATCGACCTGATGCTTGGGGTCGATGAACATATGGCCTTCACCCGCATAGATAATTAACTTTGTGGGTACGCCCAACGTTTTTAACGCATGCCAGAATTCGTAGGACTGCGACGCTGGGCATTCCGCGTCACGCTCGCCGACGATGACGAGGGTGGGGGTTTTCACGTTTTTGATGAACCGAATGGGAGAGCTTTTCTCATAAACAGCTGGATTGTCGTAAACGGACGCGCCAAAAAACGGCATCATCCACTGGCCGATCAAATTCTGCCCGTAGTAACTCTGCCAATTCGCGATCCCTGCGCCCGCGACAGCAGCATGGAAACGGTTTGTCTGCGTAACACTCCACATAGTCATGAAGCCGCCGTAACTCCAACCCGCGACTCCGAGACGGTTGGGATCAATCGGATATTTGTTTATCGCAGCGTCGACTCCGGCGAGATCGTCCCGCAGATCGCCGCCTCCGAAATCTTTTGCGTTCGCACGGGTGAAGTCTTCACCCTGGCCATAACTGCCGCGGGGATTGGGAAGCAGGACGTAATAACCGCGCATGGAAAGCGCAGCGATGATTGCACGCGACATTCCAACGGATGCGGGCCAGTCTGATGTCGTGACGCTGGATGGTCCGCCGTGGATAAGCACGACCATCGGATATTTTTTATCGGGCTCGACTATTGCCGGCGGCACTAACCAGCCCTGAACGTTAAATTCTTCGTTCGTCCACTCGATGCTTTCCGCTTTGCCCCAGTTCGCCTTCAAACCGGCATTGTTGTTCGTCAGTTGGTGCCATTCACCGAGCGGCCCGGCGAAAACTTCCGGTGGCGAATTGTAAGTACTGAGCACCGCTGCAGCGACCTTGCCGTTTTTTGACAAAGCGAAGTCTGGGAAATTCCCAAATGCGTGAATTCCCTCGGGACCTTTCCAGATCGTGCGGGCCGAACCGTCCGTCAGGTTCAACTCGGAAATCGAGCTGCCGCCACCGAGGTACTCAACGAGAAGAATCCGATCAGGCGCCTGCCAGAAGAACGAATTCACGGAGACTTTTCGGCTCTTGGTGCGATTCACTGCGTCGCCACCATTTGCAGTCATTGTGAGAAGGTCGCCGCCGTGAAATCCTTCATCGCTCATTATTCCTTCGATGAATGCAATAGATTTGCCGTCCGGCGACCAACGAGGAACGGCGACTTGAAGAGAAGGCTTGTAGATGGATGTGGCGTTCCCTTTCGCGATATCGATTGTGTAAATCTGTGCGATCCACCAATTGTTGTCGCCCGGGCCTGGCGCGGCTGTTGCGACAAGCGTCTTGTCGTTAGGCGACCAATCGAAATCGTAAATGTGAAGATCCGACGGCGACACCTGACGCAACTGCCCGTTCGTGATGTCGAGAACAGCAATGCGCTGATTATGAATGGCGGTGTCGATTACGCCGGTCGTCGCAGGCGCGGCCATCAATGGACCGCCGCCGCCCGCGCCTTCGATGTACAGGAAGGCAATCTGTTTGCCGTCGTGCGACCAACGCGGCCGCGCTGCGTATCCAGTTAGGTTCGTAACTTTCTTCGCGTCGGAGGCATCACTCTTTACGGTCCAGAGTTGCCGCTGGCCTCTTTCGCCGGTGCTGGAGAAAAATGCCAGGGCCTTCGAATCCGGGGACCAAGCGAGATCGAAATCATTCCTCTCATCGGTTGTCGGAAGCTTAACGAGTTTAGCGGGCCCATTTCCGGAAGTTTCGCGGATATACGTTTGTTTTGACGTTGTTGCGGCAGTGGATTGCACCCATGCCAGATGCGCGCCATCAGGAGAAAGGGCGACGTCGCCATATAAGACGGTCTTGCCCAATTGTTCCGTCAACTGCTGCAGATTTTGAGCGGTTAATGTCATGGGAATGAAACAGGCCAAAAGAAAATGCTTCATCTTGTGATCCTGACAAAGATTTAACCACGAACGAACACGAATGAGAGAACCAGATTCGTGTTTATTCGTGTCCATCAGTGGTCGAGAAAGTCTCGCGTGAAATGTCAGCGCAGCGCCTTCGTGAACCGGACCAGTTCGTCTGCCAAAGTCTCGATGCGCCGCACAAGTTTTTTATCGGTGATGTTATGGCCGTCGAAACCGTCACTGGTGGCAAACACAAACCGCGGAATAATCACGCAACGAAAATCGAGCATTAAACTGTTTGCGTAGGCCATCACCGACATATAACTGCCCATGCCGCCTGCGGCGCACAGAAAGCCGACGATCTTGTCTTGCCATGCGCTACCAGTGAGCTCGATCATATTCTTGGTCGCTGCGGCAACATCATAATTATAGACAGGCGCAGCGATGATTATTCCGTCGGCGGCTTCAATGGTGGCACTGAGCTTCTTTGAATTTGGCATGCCGTAACACTTGTCCGCATCGCATAGCGGCAGTTCCATTTCGCGGATGTCGATCCAATCACAATCGATTTTCTGCTTTTGCAGATGCGCAAATGCTTTCTGTCCCATTCGGCGGCTATTGCTGTCCGGGTTGCCGCTGGTGCTAATGACAAGATGCTTCGGCATTAAACAATCCTAGAAGCAAACGCCCAACTCCGAAAGTCTTCGCGAGGAGGCGCTCAACAGCGAACGCCCAATGTCGAACGCGCTTCTGATGCCTCACTCTTTCCGCTTGCGATCGTAAGGAATGATATTGTCCCATTCGTCAGCCGAGGAGCGGGCGACGAATGCGACCACTGGCTCGGTATCGCTCATGTTGAACACTTCGTGCGGCACACCGGGTTTGATGTAGATGAAATCGCCGGCCTCGTTTTCGATTGTTTGTTTCAAGCCTGATCCGAATTCGTGCCGCACTTTGCCTTCGATGATGTAGAGAATTACTTCGAAGCCGACGTGGATGTGCGCATAGGCGACTCCGCCCGGCGGAATAGTGGCGATATTGGCCGACAGACTTGTTGTTCCCACGTTCTTGCCTGACATCCCCTGTTTGTAATGGATGCCATTCCAATCGCGTCGCGCGCCGCCGCCACGAACGGTTAGAATCCCACCGTGATCTTCCACCGCGCCGATGTCGATATTGTCTTTGTCGTTTGTCATATCATGTGACTTTGGCGTGAGTCCGTTCCCATATAACGAGTGCGATTCCGCCAAGCACTGCAACCGAAGCCAAAACATAGCGCAACGTGATCGGTTCGCCGAGCAACAGAATTCCGCCAGCGGCGGCAAGAACCGGCACGCTTAGCTGGACTGTCGCGGCACTTGTCGTCCTCAAACCAGACAACGCACTGTACCAAATGACGTAACCGAGGCCGGACGTGATCGCGCCGGAAATAATCCCATACCCAATTCCTGCAACATCGAGATGCGCACGTGAAATCAAAGCAAGGCTCGCTGCCGCTACAAACAAGACAGCACGGCCAAAATTTCCGGTGGTGACAGCGATCACGTCACCGGCAACTTTGCCACGTACCGAATAAATTCCCCAAGCCACGCCCGCACTAAGCATCAACATTGATCCAACCAACGGAGGCGCGGAAAGACTGGGAAAGAGAAGCAAAACCAGCCCGGCAAGTGCAATAACAAGTCCAAGAAGCTGAACAAGGTCCAAGCGCTCGCCCTTGTGAAATCCCCAGAGAATCATCGTAGCCTGCACCGCAGCAAAGAGCAGTAACGCGCCTGTGCCTGCCGGAAGACTGACATAGGCAAATGAAAAAGCCGCCGCGTAGACAAAGAGCGCGAGCGCTGATGGCCAGTTACCGGATTTGTCTAACGAAATCCCTCGCATCTGCGTGACGAGCCAAAGCGCGATCGCACCTGAAAAAATGCGAACGAAGGTAAACGTCGGGGGATCGATTGCCGTTTGTTTCAGCGCCAGACGACATAGCAGCGAATTACTCGCGAATGCTGTCATCGCCAGCGATGTCAGGAGAAAAATGCGGCCTTTACTCAATCCCAGAAGTAGAGAGTAGAAGTTCGAAAGCGAAAGGGCTACTTAGAGTGATGAAAGCAATGGCTAAAATTCGTCGCCGCTCAGGGAAACGTAATCCGCGAGATCGATATCGGCGGGCAGATTTGCGGCCACACTTTCTCAATGACACCATCTACGTGCTGCGTGGCCGCGAGAATAAAAACCAGCCCAATAAATCCGAACAATGGCGAATTCGCCCGGCTTGATCTGAAAGGCGAAAGTCCGCAGGTGGAAAATCTCCCCGCCGTTCCGTTTGCTGCACGCGATTCACGTTCGACGGTGAATACTTCTGGTCCAATCACCATGCGGTGAGCGAAACAATATCGTTTTCGGTGCCGCGTTAATCCTCAAGCTCCATAATCGGCACGGCGCTGTTAGCCGCCCGGTTTTGCATGTCGCGGACACGTGACGAGATGATCGTTAACCATGCCCGTCGCTTGCATAAACGCATAGCAGATCGTTGAGCCGACGAACTTGAACCCGCGTCGCAACAAATCGCGGCTCATGGCGTCGGATTCAGCGGTGCGCGCCGGTACGTCAGCCAACGTTCGCCAACGATTCCGTATCGGCGCGTCGCCAACAAGGCTCCAGAGATAAGCGTCGAAAGTGCCGAATTCCTTTCGAACCGCGAGAAAATTTTTCGCATTCCCGATTGCAGCTGCGATTTTTAACCGGTTCCGTACGATCCCATCGTTGCGCAGCAACCGCTGCACGTCTCGTTTGCCGTAGCGGGCGATCTTTTCCGGTCGAAATCCGTCGAAATGCTTTTCGGTAGTTCTCGCGTTTCTTCAGAATAGTGTTCCAGCTCAGTCCTGCCTGTGCGCCTTCCAGAATCAGAAACTCGAAGAGCACTCGATCGTCGTGCACGGGAACGCCCCATTCTTCATCGTGATAAGCGATGGCCTGTTCAGTGGTGGCCCAAGGACAGCGCGGCATAACGTTGTCACCTATAACCGATCTAGCTCTATTCAAAAGCTTATGCTGGAGACGCTGTAGGGAAGCTGACAGCTTCCCTTGCATTTTCTAGCGTTCGAGCTGTAGCCGCGGGCTGTCGGTCATGCCTCGAACGCAATCATTTGTTAGACCGGCCACAGGGCAGCGACTACAGCAATATCGCGAGCAACGGGTCAGACCGATCGAACTGGACTCTAAACGAAACTCGAATTCCTATTTCCCATTAACACCAGGCTTAAGCCCCGTGTGAGCACTCTCCCGCAGAAACTGTTTCAACAGTTTCAACCTGCAGGAAAGCCGTTGAAACGGCTTTGGCTTTGATGGCATCACGCACCCGGCTGAAGCCGGGTGTTAATGAAAAGAGCCAGCTTACACTTGGCTTTGATTCTCACGACCGTTTCCGCATTCCACCACCTTCTTGCAGGAGTCACAAATCAACGGAATCTTGATTTCGAAGATGGAGTTTGAAACATGACGGAACAAGTTATCGAAAAACGCCGGCTTCTTTCCCCTGCGACGACGCCGCAGGCGCTGGCGTGGGACGGTCGCAAGAAGACGCTGTGGATGGGTTCGCGCGATCTGCGCCGCATTTATGCAATCGATCCGGCAAATGGAACTGTCTTGAAACAACAAGAAGCGCCCGGAATTCCGTGGGCCGCCGTTGTGCTAAACGGCGAACTGCGGTTTACCATCGGCGAAGGCGCGAATGATGACCGTTATGTTTATCGCTACACACCTGAGCGTGGATTCTCAAAGATGTTTGCTTGTCCCGAATTTACGGGGTCATACCTCAGCTTCGACGGGAGCAATTTGTACATGAGCCAGTGGTACAAAAAACGGGTGCTGAAGTTCGACGACAAAGGAAACGTGATCCGCGAGATAAACGTTGGCGCAGAAATCTGCGGTCACACGTTCGCCAACGGTTCTCTTTACGTGTTACGAGGAGAGGAACAGCCGAACGAGGATTGGCGAATCGCGCGGTTGAATCTGCAAGAGCAAACGCCGGCGGTTGAAGACATCGCCGTTGTCCCGTTCGCATCTCGCTCACTAACTTTCGACGGCGAATTCTTCTGGTCGAATTACCGCGCGAAAGACACGATTATCTCCTTTGCGCTGCCGCGCTAACAGAGTCCCTGTGGACTTTCGGCGGTAATCCCAGTGAGCGGGCAGAAGTTTGCCACGAAGACGTGAGCGCGTGTTGGCTGGTTGATCGTCAACATCGCTTGATTCACATCGTGGTGGACAAACAGACTGGTATTTACTGAGACGCAGGCGAACTGGTCGTTGTTGCGGGCCGCGCTGTGCTTCCCGCGAGTGCGAGGATGACGTCAGTCTTGGAGATCGATCCGACGAGCTGTCGATCGTGGGACACGACGGGCAGGCGTTCGCCTTCGTGGTGGCTGAAACCCTCCATCGCTTGAGCGAGCGAAGCGCCCGAACGGACAACCGGAAAAGAATCGTGCAAAATGTCGCCGGCAATCACTACTTTCGCGAGGTCCGGCGTGTTGAGGTAACTCTTTATATCGTGCAACGAGATAGCACCGAGGAATTTTCCGTTGTCGGTCACGTAGAGATGGTTGAATCGCGAGTGGATAAATTTTTCACCGATCTCGGAGAAACCGGTCGTTGGAGAGATCGTCAGCGGATTTGGCTTCATCAAGTCGCGAACATGCAGCTCAGCCAACTGTTTCGCGTAATCGCCTGCGCCTTTGCGTTTCAATGCCTCTGCATAAATCGAACGTTTTTCAATGTTCACTGACGTGTAATAGCCGACCACGCAGGCAAGCATGAGCGGCAGGATAATCTGGTGGTCCAGCGTGAGTTCGAAGATCATGATGATAGCCATGATGGGGGCATGAGTCGCAGCGGCCAGAAATGCGCCCATTCCAACAATCGCAAACGCGCTGGGATTCACCGATGCCGAGCCAGTCACGTGTTGGGTGACTGTGCCGAAGACAAAGCCAAGGCTCGCGCCTATGAAAAGGGTTGGCGTGAAAACTCCCCCGACCGCCCCGGAGCCGAAGGTAGCCGCTGTAGCGAGAACTTTGAAAATGAGGATGAGGGCCAGCGTTTGCCAAAGCCATTGGCCACGCAAAATCCCATTCACTACGCTGTAGCCGTTGCCACACACCTCCGGATAAAACACCGCAAGGCCACCCACAATCAGACCGCCCACACACATCTTGACGTAAACTGGCGCGGAGATCTGTCCGACTAATCTTTCGCTGGTGCGCAGGAGTCGGATGAACCACGGCGCGACGAGACCGGAAACCAGACCAAGCAGCAGATACGGCCCGATCTCCCAAGCTCCGTTGAGCCGGAACAGCGGGATTTCATAAACCGGTCCGGGACCGAGAAACCCGCGCACCGTCAGGGTTGCTATAACAGAAGCAAACACTAGTGGACCGAAAATTTCCATGGCCATCGAACCCAGCACGATCTCGGCGACAAAGACGGCGCCGGAAATTGGGGCGTTGTAAGCGGAAGCTATTCCCGCAGCTGCCCCACAACCTACGAGCAATCGCAGTCGCGGAGTTGTCCAATGTTGCAAACGCCCCGCCAACGACGCGACCATCGAAGAGAGTTGAACCAGCGGCCCTTCGCGTCCGATCGAGCCGCCGGAGGCAATAGTGAAAAGTGCTGAAAGAGATTTTACCAGACTCTGCCGCGCAGAGATTTTGCCATCCCCGAGAACAACCGCTTCCATGTAATCGGTGGTGGTGACCTGACCATGGAAACGCGAACCAAAGTGAATGATTGCGCCCGCCATGAGACCGCCGATTCCCGGAATGATAAGCCGCTCCCACAGCGGCAGTTCAATGAAGCTCTCAACAAGTCCGGGCGCGCTGCTGCCGGTCAGGATCTTGTGAACGAAGCTGGTCGCCACCCGATATGCAATGGAACAAGCGGCACCACAAAATCCGATGATACCGGCCCAGATCACAGTCACTTGAAGCTCTGTTGGTCGCGTCCATTCCTGAAACCAGACCCAGAACTTGAGGCGGCGCAGCGTCTGTAGATTCAGCCTGGCCGTCTGCCGGCCCGCATTTGTGGCGTCCACTATTATTCACTCCGCGTGTGACCGCAGTCGTCAAGGGCGATTCATTTGTGCGGGTCGCCGGATAGCCTTGGCAGCGGACCAGACAGCTAAACCTCGGTGTCAATCAGAGCGGCTGGAAATTTGGCAACATTTCTTCCGCCTACGCAACGCCATGCACTTCGGTTTGTAGGGCGTCTGTGTCAGACGCCAACGAGGCGTTTCAGAGAACCCCTGCAATGAATTGCGGATTCCTCGAGAATATGACGGAGCTATGTGGCGGTCAGTTTGATGATGGCGGTGATTTGGAGTGTGCTTGCCGCGCTCGTCTACAGCGAAGTCTGTAGCCGACGCGACTGCCACTATAGTAAGTCTGCGGCTTTAATCATCGCCTGGCAGTTTTCTCGCACTGGATTCTCGACCTCATTGCGCACCCGCGCGATCTCGCGATCTACGACAACCGATGGAAGATCGGCTTTGGTTTGTGGAATTATCGCGACCCGGAGTTTGCGTTGGAGATCGCCCTGCTTGTCGGCGGGATCGTTCTTTACCTGATGCGAAATGCGATGCCGGCAATTCGCAAAGGAGCTGTGATCGCGTTTGCATTTGTTCTGATCATTGTTCAGATCGGCGATACGTACGTGCCACGCGCGCCGCTAACGGATAAAGCCACGGTGACGGGTGTTTGGATCTTCTACACGCTCTTTGTTCTTATCGCGTTTGCAGTGGAAAAGATTGGGAGCAGAACAAAATTTGATGCGCCATGATGATAATTATTTTCGGAGTCTCTGGCTCCGGCAAAACAACGGTCGGTAACTTGCTGGCGCGCGAACTCGACTGGTGTTTTATCGAAGCCGACGATTTTCATCCCGCGTCAAACATTGAAAAGATGCGCAGCGGCCATCCTTTGACCGATCAAGACCGATGGCCATGGCTGGAACAGTTGCGGCAGCAAATCGAGCGATCGCTTGCTGCCGGAGGAAACGCCGTGATGGCCTGTTCAGCGCTAAAACGTGCTTATCGCGATCGTCTGCACGTCAGCGATGAAATAAAGTTTGTGTTTCTTCGCGGCAATTACGCGCTCGTCAAAAAGCAACTATGTAGCCGCCACGGGCATTTTATGAACGCAGCGTTGTTGCAGAGTCAGTTCGCTGACTTGGAGGAACCAGAGTCAGACGAGAACGTGCTGACGATTGAGCTGGGCAGAACGCCGGAGGAGCTTGTCGAGAGAATCAGAGCGAAACTGCATTTGCCCGGCAACGGTTAGTTCAATGTGATAGATGTCGTACTGCGCGATTGGCCGGCTAGCGTCAACAGCATGAGAATGCCGGCTGCAACTGCACAAAATATCAACACCACAAATCCACCGACGAAAGATCCGGTTCCAGCGCGGAGATAACCAAACGCGTAGGGTCCCGCAAACCCTGCCAGGCTGGCGAGCGCGTTGATCGTTCCCACGGCAACCGCTGCCTTCGAGTCGGTGAGGATCTCAGTTGGAATCGCCCAGAACACCGGCAGAAATGCCATGGCCATGCAAATAACGCTTAGCAGTAAAACCGTCATTAAATTCGAGGTGGGCAAACTGATGAGGCACAGCAATCCAGTTGCGGCGATGAACAGTGGAGCGGCAGTGTGCCAGCGTCTTTCGCAGCGCTTATCGGAATGCCATCCATTGAACAACATCGCGAAGAGCGCCACGACATAGGGCACAGCACCGAATAAGCCGACCTGCAGGTCTGAAAATCCAGATTGCTTTTTGAGAATAGTCGGCAACCAAAAAATCACACTGTACCCAATGAAATATTGAAGGAAGGCTGCGGTAGTCAGCAGTATCACCGTGCGAGAACGCAGTGCCTGAGCCATCGTTATCGATCTCCGGCTGACCGGCTTTTCTTGTTCCAACTTTTGCGAAATCAACTGCCGCTGCTCGACAGTTAACCAGCGCGCCTGATTCGGCCGGTCTCGCAGAAAGAAAAATGCCACGCTGCCTAACAAGATGGCGGGAATACCTTCCAAAAGGAAAAGCCAGCGCCAGCCTTCAATCGCGAACCAATTTTGACCGATACCCATCCCGCCACGGGAGATCCGATGACCAGCGATACAGGAATCGCAGCCATGAAATTGCTCGTCGCTTTCGCCCGGTCCTCCTGGATGAACCAGTGACTCAAATAAACGATGACGCTCGGAAAGAAGCCGGCTTCGGCCGCGCCTAGCAAAAAACGAGCGACATAAAGTTGTGCGGGAGTGTGCACGATTGCGGTGAGTGCAGTGAGCAATCCCGACACGATCATCGTGGCGCAAATCATTCCGCGGGCGCTCCATCGTTGAGCCAGCATGGCGCCCGGGATTTGTAAGGCTACGTAACTGAGAAAGAAAACGCCGATGCCGAGACCGAACACGCGATCATCGAAGCCGAGGTCGCGCGTCATGCCGATCGCCGCGTATGCCACACTGGTCCGATCGAGATAGTTGGTGATGTAAAGAACGAAGACGAACGGAAGCAACCGAAGAGCAATGTGACGCCGGGTGTCTTCTGCAGACAAAGCTGCAACGGACGCAACTGCATGTGAGCGAACTCCGGTCATCTGAAACGCCTTGGCGAAAATACTGGACGCGGCGGGAGTATATCCGAGTTGCCAAATTCAACAGGTGAAATAGAGGGAAGAGCGGAGACAATCGCGCGCTTACTCTGGATGTGATTCTTGCGAGTTCCTGGGCTGCGGCGTGTACAGGTTATCGCTCTCCACGTTGAAAATTCGGTTCCAACGCGCACGATAATTTTCGAACGCGATCTGCGCGCCCAGTTGCATTAGTTGTTCTTCGGAAAATTCCGTTCGTAAACGCGTGTACAAATCGTCAGAGATATTCGCAGGCGTATCAGTCATCGCGTCAGCCAGCTCAATCACTAGGAGTTCGCTGTCGTTGAATAATGTTCGTTCTTCGCCGAGCACAGCGCGCAATTTAGCATCGCTTAGACCTGCTTTTCTGCCCACGGCAGAATTGACGTCAACTCAGAAAGGACAACCAACTCGGGCCGCGGCGCGGATTTTTCCAAGTTGAATGTAACGCAACGAAACAAGTCGTTTGCGGCCGAGCGCTGCTTCCATGGCGATCCCGCCCCAGACCATTCCTGGTAAACGCATCTGGATCTTTGCCGGCGTAAGATCTTTCGCAAACATTTTGCGCATTACACCGTAAAACCATCGCAGATGCCACGGGGCGTCCTTCTTCTCCAAACCTGAAATTCTTGCCACGAATTATAATCGCTGGCAGACAATCATTTGGTCCTGACAGATGCATGGTGCATACGAGAGTAATGCTGTCGTTCAAGTCAGGGACGCAACCGCGGAACTGCGCGTCCTGTTGGACGAGATCGCAAAAGCAGAGTTAGACGTGCGCAGGTTTTTTGAGTGACGCCAGTTTGTTGACGAGCGCGTTTGTTCCCTTCTCCAAGAGCATTCCCCATGCACTGAGGACGGCAAGGATGGGAATACAAATCAATAGAAAGCCCCAGATTGGAACTTCCCGAATACGAAGCCCGAGCCAGATTACGTACGGCTGGTGCGTCAGGTAGAGGCCATACGAGTACAGTCCGACCAAGCCGAACAATCTCGCGGGCGCGTTAAACAGCGAAATCAATCCAGCGATTCCTACAATTTCCAGCATGCAACACGCGCCCGTGGCGAAGTCGACAAAGATGTAATCCACAAGTCCGTGATAGAGTTGCAGCGCAGCAGGATAGAGGATCAAGCCCGTGAGGAATCCCGCGCCGCGAAGAAGGAACCATTCCATCCGTGCGGGTGATTGCGTGTACCACATTGCCAGTGACATCCCGAGCGCGAATTCCGGCAATCGACAAATCGCGAAACCGCCGAGTACCCACAATCCGTTTTGCGGCCAGAGGACGAGTAAGACGTAGCGCGCAAAAAATCCCGCAGCGCATCCAATGAACAGAAACCACCATGGTCCAACACGCTGCGCGATCCAGAAGAGCAGGGGAAAGATCAAATAGAACTGGATCAGCATGGCGAAATACCACCAAGCCGCGTTTAGATACATGAAGTTCATCTCGATGTTGATGAACCGCAGCCCGAGTAGGCTCAGGATGATGCGATCGTCCACCGGTTCGAGGCGGGCGACGAACGGCGACACAAGATAGACAAGGTGGGCCACCCAATACATCGGATACAGCCGTACGAATCGCGCCCAGTACCAACCCTCCCCAGGCGATTTCTCCTTTTTCGGCGCGACGCGCGGTCGATTGCATGAGCGTCCATCCACTCAGGATGATGAACACACCGACAGCATGGAAACCAAGGCCCGATATTTTGAACCAGGCCATTCTTAAAACTGTGAGCGCGCTGGCGCCGACATCGCTCCAATCAGGCGGTGGTAGGGCGCCATGTTGGAAGTAGGTTGTGAAAAAGTGAAAATAGGCGACGAACAAAATCGCCAGGCCCTTTGAAATATCGATCCAAAGCAGCCGTTTCACGGGATGGGCTTAGCAGGACGAAACTGTCTTGGTCAAGAACTAGAGCTTATCAGAAATCGCTGTCATGTTGAGCGAAGCGAAACATCTCTGGTCTATTTCGGTTCCGCGCCGATTCAAATGTAATCCGGGATTCTTCGCTTCGCTCAGAATGACACGGTAAGGCTGCAGGCAGACTCGGTTTATCGATCGGCCCAAAAGCTTTCGGGGATGATCTCGCGTTCGTCTTGCGGACCCTCCGCCGTGATTCTTGACTCGTCGCCATTGTTGCCGGATCACCGCTGGAGCATCCATTTTTCATTGCTACGCCGCCGCCTTTCTGATTACAGATCGGTTAATTAGCTAAGCCAAATGAAAATCTCGAAAGTCTTTGCAGTTTCTGTGGCAATCTTGAGCGTAGCGATCGTTACCCGCGCAAGTGTGCCGATCATCGTCGCAACTCCTGGCAGAATGGTTTCGGCGATGAAACGTGTAACTGCCGCGCAGGATCAGCTCCAGAAAGGCGACGTAGCCGGTGCAAAACGAAGTGTCGATGCAGTTCTTCAACATGACCCAACGTTTTGGCCGGCGCTCTACGTGCGCGCGCAGATTTATTCACGCGAAGGCAAATACGACTTGGCGTTGAAGGATTGTAACGAAGCACTCCGGCAAGATCGAAGTGTGGTGGAGGCTGCACTATTGCGCGCCAACATCAATGCTCGCCTCGGCAAGTACGCAGAAGCGTCAAAGGAATATGATTATCTAATTTCGCTTCATCCCCGGAATGTAACGCTCGCCAGAGCTATGAGCGACCGTGCCTGGTTTCGCGCGACGTGCCGCAACGCGTCGTTTCGAAATGGTCAGCAAGCAGTGAAAGACGCAAAGGCCGCGTGCAGCATAATGACGTGGAAGGACGAGCAGATGATCGATACTCTCGCTGCAGCCTACGCAGAGACCGGCGATTTCAACTCGGCGATACAGTACGCCGCACAAGCGCTGGCTGTGAAAGGCATCTCGTCCGACACCACAAAACTTTTTCAGCAGCATCTTGCATCATTTCAACAGGGCAAGCCGCTTCGGTCTTGAACCTCTGCAGTACGCATCCGCTAATCGGCGGCGGTCCGTCTGTCTGCGGCTGCCATTCTGATTATAGATCGCCGTTTCTGGGGTCTCCAGTCGCCGACATATCATCAATTTTGTAGGGCGTCTGTGTCAGGCGCCGGCGAGACGGCGTTTCGCAGAAACGCGCTGCAATGAACGCGTAGATGCGCGGCATTGGTCGCCAGCGTTGTAGCCAGCTGTTAACTTGCGGAACATCATGCGCATCGTTTCACTCCTGCCTGCTGCGACCGAAATCGCCGCTGCTCTTGGGCTGATGGATCAGATCGTTGGCGTGTCGCACGAGTGCGATTTTCCTGAAGAAGCTAACGTGCGTCCGCGTATCACGCACACTCCCGTGCACAATGCCCGGCTCGCGAGCCGCGAGGTAGACGAGTGGGTGCGGAGGACGTTGCGTGAAAACGGAACAATTTACAAAATCGATGAGTCGCTTCTCCGGACACTGCAGCCGGACGTTATCCTGACCCAAAAATTGTGTGACGTGTGTGCCGTTGGTTATGGCACCGTGGCGCAGCTCGCGCAAACTTTGCCTGGTCCTCCTCGAGTAGTGAACCTCGAGCCGACAAGTCTGGCTGACATTTTCGACGACATTCGGCGGGTGGCTAATGCGTGCGATGTGTACGAACCCGCGGAGAATTTAATCGTAAATTTATCCGCGCGCGTCGACAACGTACGCAGACGCGCCTCAATGATTTCAGATCGACCCCGTTGTTTTCTGATGGAGTGGGTGGATCCGCCGTTTTGCTCCGGTCACTGGGGGCCGGAGCTGGTCGAGATCGCGGGTGGGCACGATTCGTTAGGTCGAAAGCATCAGCCCTCGGCGCAGATCGACTGGCAGCAAGTGCTGGATGTGCGTCCAGAGATTATGATACTTGCGCTTTGCGGGTACGACATTGATCGAGCGCGCTGCGATTACGAGCTGCTCACGCGATTTCCCGGTTTTAGTTCGATTCCTGCGGCGGATAGCGACCAGATCTTTGTCGTAAATGCCAGCGCATATTTCGCGCGTCCCGGCCCTCGCATTGTGGACAGCCTGGAGATTCTCGCCGGGATTTTGCACCCGACGGAATTCCCCGAATTCGTTTCACGGGGAACTCACGACCCACGCGTGGTGCAAATCGGCTGATGTCGTCAGCAAAACGCTTGTTAACGCTATTTTCCGTCGAGCGCCGTTATTTTCCAAAGCTTATACGGCTCGGTTCGCGTCGATTTGCCGTTGTTAAAGCGCGGCATGTTTTCGATCTGCGATGTGGTAACGTAAAGTTCGTTGTTCGGTCCCCAACTTAATGTGTCTGGCCACATTAGCCGCTTGTCCGCGATAACCTGCTCGATGTTTTTAGTCTCGCGGTTCCAACGCACGACCGCGTTGTGTTCCAAGTCCGTCAGATAGATGCTGCCGTCAGGCGCTTCGAGCATTCCGTCAGGCGCCGGCGTCGCCGCAACGTTTTCCACTTTAGATTCGAGATCCTTCTTGCTGAGGTGTTCGTCGGTAAGAAAGCTCGTTTTGATGCGGTAAAGTTTGTGAGCAGTAAGCGCGTGATAATAGAGATAGCGGTTCTCTGCATCGAGGGCGATACCATCGGACGCGATCTGCGGTGGAGCTTTCTTTTGCTGGTCAATCAACTCTCTGCTGTCCACGACCAGCTTGAAACCCTGCTCTGGTTGCGTCGAAGGATGGCCGTCGAGTAGTCGCCGCGCGTTTCCGTTTTTGAGATTAACAACGATAATTGCGCCCTTGCCCGAATCGGTGATGAACGCAGTTTCCGAGCGTGTGTCGATCCGAACGTCGTTGAGATAACTTTTGGCCGGCGCGATATCTTCACCGAATGGGATTGTCTGCGCGACTTGATTCGCTAGCAGATCAATTTTCACCAGCTTCGGGCCACCCTTGACGATTTGCTGCATTTTCGGAGCCGCAGGATCAAGTACCCACAGATTGTTCTGATCATCCACGACGACGCTCTGCACGCAGACGAAATGCGAGGCGGCAGCGCCCGGCTTGTTCCACTCCTCGTTCGGAAATGGTTTCGGTTGGCCGTTTACGATCTCCGCGACGGAAATTCCATGCTGATCCGACCAGTAAGGAAAATTCACGAAAATGCGGCCGGATTTTCTGGAGACACCGACCCCCGTCACCTGGTGATCGGGAAAACTGGCTACTTCTTGAAGCTCTGCCCCACATGCCAGTGCTACGTTCATTAGAATCACCGCAACAGCGAAATGCTTGGCCACCGAGAATGATTCGTCACTCGTGCTGGAATTGGATGACAAGATCCTATGACCCCGCAAAGCGGCGGAGCACCGCCGCACTCCAAAAGCGTCTCCGCAAAATCGTGCTCAATCTTGCGCTTGCGTTGTGGACTGCGGCGCTGCAGCGCCGCTTTGGGATAGAGATCGCGTTTGCGAACGCAAAATCAGTTAGACCTGTACGCGCAGGCGCTGGAAGCGTGGTTTACGTCCCAGCCTGATGTTTTCAAACATGGGGCGATGTGGTAGCACTTCTCGATCGGTTCTTTAAATGGCGACAAAACCACGGTTCATTCCCGCGCCGGAATTGGCGCCCCGTTCCGACGAGGAATTAGTCCACCGTGCCCGCGAGTTTTTTCAGCTGATGCAGGAAAGGCGAACGATCCGCGACTTTTCCGATACACCGGTGCCTCGGGAGGTGATCGAACACTGCATCCACGCGGCAGGAACGGCTCCCAGTGGAGCGAACCTGCAACCGTGGCATTTCGTTGCAGTGAGCGATCCGAAAGTAAAGCACGAGATCCGCGTCGCCGCCGAAGCGGAGGAGAAGGAATTTTACGAACACCGCGCACCGAAAGCGTGGCTGGACACGCTGGCCGCGCTCGGCACCGACTGGCAAAAGCCGTTTCTCGAAATTGCTCCGTGGCTAATCGCGGTCTTCTTCCAGCCATTTCGAATCCTTCCAGATGGAACACGCTCGCCGACGTATTATCCGCTGGAATCAGTTGGGATCGCTACCGGCTTACTCGTGACGGCCCTGCATTCCTGCGGCCTGGCGACTTTGACACACACGCCCAGCCCAATGGGATTCCTCAATCGCATTCTCGGGCGACCGTCGCACGAGAAAGCATTTGTGCTCCTCGTCGTGGGTCATCCCGCTGAAAACGCACTCGTTCCGGATATCTCCCGGAAATCGCTCCAAGAAATCAGCTCGTTTGTCACTGTGATTTGATTCCCATATCTGGGACGTTCCCAAACAATCCCAAAAGCGATGCGAGGACGCATCGCACTCCGAACGCACTGCGTGCGAAATTCAAAAAAGCGCCGCTTTTATCGAGCTTTAGGAGTGCGGCACGCGTCGTCGCTTCGCTTGCTCCACGGTGGCGAAGACTAACAATTTCGGCAGCGTTACAAATGTGGATGAATCTACCGGATTCGTGGATGAATTTCTCGGATGCGAATCAGCGAAATGAATTGGATGATGATGGAGGAATATCTGCGACGCGACGATCGCGCAGTGCTGCCACTGGGCTGCACGGAGCAACACGCGTATCTGAGCTTGAGCACGGACAGCATTTTGGCGGAACGATTGGCGGTCGAAGCGGCCGAGCCGTTAGGCGTTCCGGTGTTTCCCGTCCTGGCCTATGGCATCACGCCGTATTTCCGCGCGTTTCCGGGAACGATCACTCTCCGCGTGGAGACCTACATGTCAGTGGTGGGCGACATTCTCGATGGGATGGCCGAGCACGGATTCAAACGTATCGTGATTGTGAACGGCCACGGCGGCAACACGCCCGTGCAAGGGTTTGTCGGCGAATGGATCGCAGATCATTCCGGAATGCGGATCATATTCCACAATTGGTGGAACGCGCCCAAAGTCTGGGCGCAAGTTCAGGCAATCGATCCCGTCGCTTCACACGCATCGTGGATGGAAAATTTTCCATGGACACGCCTGGCGAAGGTCAAGGTACCTTCCCGGCAGAAGGCGATGACTGACCCGGATAAATTACGACGCCTCGATCCGAAGTCAGTGCGTGAGCATCTTAATGACGGCAACTACGGCGGACTCTACCAGCGAGACGATGAAGAAATGATGACGATCTGGCAGACAGCCGTTGAAGAGACGCGCGCGCTGCTAAGTGACGCCTGGGATTAAGTGCCTGTCATGTTGAGCGAAGCAAAACGTCTCTGGATATCTCTTGTTCCGGTGCAGGACCGAAGGATCAGAGATTCTTCGCTTTGCTCAGAATGACAGCAAGCCAAAGGACGCGCTCGTTTCAGCCATTGTAATCACGTTGCCCCAAAACCGTCACGCAGTTCGTCCTTAGCGCGTTCCAGAATATTCAAGATTGCTGGATCGGTTCGGTGCGATTCGTATGTTACAAAAGAAAAATTCTATGGCAGAAGCATCAAACGAGCTTGAGGGACCCGATTTTGAAAAAGGTTGCGAGATCCAAAAAGTGTTCGAAGGAGAAATGCTTTTGGGGCACGCGTTTGGCGAACCGGTTCTTGTGGCCAAACGCGGCGAAGAGCTTTTCGCGATAGGCGCAACGTGCACACATTACGGCGGGCCGCTGGCGAAAGGTCTTATGGTTGATTGCACAGTGCGTTGTCCCTGGCATCACGCGAGGTTCGATTTGCGTACAGGGGAAGCTATTGCCGCGCCCGCTTTGAATAATGTCGCGCGCTACAGCATCGAGAAACGCGGCGAGCGATTCTTTGTAACCGGTAAGATTGATAAAAAATCGGACCGCAAACCAAAATCGTCGCCGGATAGCGTCGTGATCATCGGTGCGGGTGCCGCAGGCGGCGCCGCGGCTGAGACGTTGCGTCGCGAAGGCTACGCTGGACCGGTTACTTTGATCGGCGCAGATGAATCTCTGCCGTATGATCGGCCGAATCTTTCCAAGGATTACCTAGCCGGTAACGCGCCTGAAGAATGGATCCCATTGAGACCGCCGGAATTCTATCGCGAACAGAAGATTGATGCGGTCACGAACACGAATGTTACAAGCATTGATCCGAACACCAAACAGGTCAGGTTGTCCGATGGTCGTTCGTTAGGCTACGGAGCGCTGTTGCTGGCTACGGGGGCTGCCCCTGTCCACCTCACGATTCCAGGTGCGGATTTGCCGCACGTTTGTTATCTCCGAACACTGGCTGACAGCCGTCGCATCATCGCGAAAGCGAAAAGCGCGAGGCGTGCGGTAGTTATCGGCTCAAGCTTCATAGGACTGGAAGTGGCGTGGTCGTTGCGCGAACGCAAACTCGAAGTTGCGGTCGTCGGAAGAGATTCGGTGCCGCTCGCAAAAGTTATGGGAACCGAAGTGGGAAGTCTGGTCCGCGAAACGCACGAAGCGCATGGTGTGAAATTTCTTCTAGGTCGAGCGCCGGTAGCGATTGACGATCGATATGTGCAGCTCGATGACGGAACACAATTGGATTGCGACTTGGTGGTTGTTGGAATCGGCGTGCGCCCAAACACGCGTCTTGCTGAGCAAGCAGGCATTGCGACCGACAACGGTGTGTTAGTTAACGAGTTTTTGGAAACGAATGTTCCCGGAATTTTTGCCGCCGGCGACATCGCGCGCTGGCCTGATCCGCGCGCCGGCCGAATCCGCGTGGAACACTGGGTTGTGGCTCAGCGCCAGGGTCAGACTGCCGCACGTAATATCCTCGGCGCAAATGAGCCTTTTACGACTGCGCCATTCTTCTGGAGCAATCATTTCGATTTGCACATCCACTACGTTGGTCACGGCAGTGCCAGCGATGACGCCGACGTGTCGGGTGATTTGAAGACGAAACACGCCTCGGTGAATTTTCGCCGCGACGGTAAACTTAGTGCTGTTGCGAGCGTGGGTCGTGACCGCGAGAATCTTAAAGCTGAAGTAGCACTCGAACGCGGTGAAGAATTCTCTCCGTAGTCATTTTGTCCCAACGGCGGCGGGAACCGGAACGGCTAACAATCGACGTGCGCTGGCAGATGTTTTTCGATAGCGTCGATCAACTCAGGGATGCTGATCGGTTTCGCGACTAATGGACGGCCCTGGATATGAAGTCCACTGTTCGCCTCGCTGTGCGTGACCAGCGCCGTCAGAAAAATTATCGGCGTATCGTGCAATTCACGATCGGATTCAATTTGTGTCGCTAATTCGCCCCCGTCTATCTCTGGCATAACGATGTCCAGCAAGATCACGTCCGGCTTAAAACTGTGAGCCGTTTGATCGGCTTTGGCGGCGTCGTTTTCCTCCAGTACGAGATAGGGGCCGGATCTTTCGAGAAGGATTTTTACAAGGTGGGTGCTGTTCGCATCGTCATCGACGATCAGAATCCGTCGTTTTCCTTTGCCAGTTGATCCCGAGATGGCATCAGGCGGAGGCGAATCAGTGCCGGTCATTCGCGCGGACAAACTGGGTTGAGCAATTTCGTCATAATCAGTCGTCACGCGCTCAACCACGTGACAAACCATGCTCCCAATAAACCTAGAAATATGCCGACTAGCGGGCTGGATACGGCGAACCAAAACGGGATCAGTTCTTTTAATGAAATTGTTTCGTCTTCCACGTCTGTACTTTGAACAATCGCTTTCATAGACTCCAGCATATTGTTCGGATCGCCCGTTGTGATTGCGCGTGTGTCGGATCTTTATCCATGCAACGCCTGGCAGCCGACGGAATTCGTTTTTAAACGGCACTTATCTGCCAGTTGCGGTTCTCCCAGCGTTCATCGCGTTTCCAAAAAATTGTAAACGCAAACACTGAAGCGGCAGGCCATTCAACAGTTGGAAAATCTGCGAACCAAAGATCCAGTTTGTTCTGGTGTATCGTCTGCGACTCGTTCGTCCGCTGCCAATCATTCGTTGACCAGGTGATGGCCGCCTCTTCGGCCAGAATGATCCGCAAAATTTTGCCACGCGACATCCGCTGGATCTGGTGACGAACCGTCCAAATCTCAAAACGATTCGGAACTGGATTCACCACGTATCGCTGGTACGCGGGATCGACCCGATGAAAGCAAATATCATCATGCCGACTCCGGACGAGCGTAACGTACTCGGCGTGTGACCAGCAAAGCGGCATCGCCGCGCCCGTGGGGCAACCGCGTTTCATTCTTTGATCCGGTAAGTCGGGTCCGTCCCAAACCTGTTCGGTGAGCATTCCACCCTGATTCGAAAAATCTTCGATCGTTGCGATGAAGCGTTTAGGATCGCGGCCGGCAGCGAGTTCGTAGTGACCGCGTTCTCCTGTCAAAATCGGCCAGCACCGGCCTACTCCAGTCCCGTCGTAAGCGCTGCCGTCGTCTTTTTGGCCGTAGCCGTCGTAATTGTAACGACGCCAACCGGGGCCTTGCGGCAGATCGTGCTTGAGAACGCGATCGATCACTTCGATCGAGTCGCACACCAGCGGATCGTCCGCCGGTCGAATGCCGTACCGAACCAGATGAAGAAAATCGCCGCCCACAATATTCCGTGCCGGATGCCGGCCGCCGCCGTTGGCAATCTGTATTATCCCTGTGTTAGGATCGGCATGCGGATCAGGTGCACTAGCATCGGCGGGATTGATTCGGATGTAATGGCGTGGAATTCCTGGCACCAATTCGCCCGCTGTCGTGACTGTCCATTCTTCAACGTGCGCCGCTAGCCAGTCGGCGTATGCAAAAACGAACTCCGCCGCGTCAGTGTTGCCGGTTTCTTTGCCCCAGTCCGCGGCGCAGGCGAGCGCAGCAATGACCACTGCCAATGTCGAAGGCGAATACCCCGAATTTTCTTCCCAGCGGTCCTGTGCTGTCACGGGCCCTTGTAGAATGAGACGAGCAGCGGCGCGCACAATCATTACGCGCGGGTCGAACAGGCCGAGCGCATCATTTTTATGCAAATGCCACGCCAACAATATTGGAAAAGCAACTTGATCAAGCTGTAGCCCGGACCAATAGGCCGTCCCGTCGATCCAACTGTTTTGCGGAAAACTGCCGTCCGGCCGTTGGATCGCTGCCAGCCAGATCAACGCGCGCAGTGGCGTGCCGGTCTGACCCGTGGCAAGAAGCGCGGTTGCACTCTGCACCAAGTCGCGCGTCCAAACGAGGTGATAGCCTCCGAAATCCAGATCGCCTTTCGCTTCGCCCCAAGGAATGCTCATCGAAGCGACCATTGCGCCTTGGAAGACTTTGTCTTCATGCGCCAGCAACACGCACCGGCTCAGCCGATACTCGCCGCCGGAATCCGACGTGTCGTTGCTGAAATCAAACTCGCGATTGATCACCGCGCGTTGCCACTGACGGACATACCCTTCGCGGTTTGACTGAAACGGCTCGGCCAGCGACTGGAACAATTTCGTGGCAGCGCTCTGGTAACTTCGACCAAGAGCAACAGCGATCGTAAATTCTCCGTTGTCCGGCAAATGGATTTCACCGGTTAACGCGATATTCCCGTTGGATGCGGTTCGAAATTGCCAGTCCATCTTGAAATGGTGCATCAGGTCCTGCCAACCATCGCTGAAGCCGACGTAACCGACCGAGCGCCGAGTGAAACCGCTGCTGCATGCCATAAGCAGATGAACATTTTCGCGCTGTGCGTGCATCAGTTTGTAATCACCGAGTTCAACGCATGACCCGGAATTGCCCGCGCCAAAACCGGCAAGGTGCGGCGCGAGGAGTGCGTACAGGCGCAACCTGCCGCGTAACGATTTCTCGAACACCTCGAGTTTAGTGCGCACGAGGAGAACCGACCGGTGCGGATCCGTCAGCACATCTTTCACCAGACGATAGCGGCCACCTGGGTCCGTATTCGTTAGGCGATAAAATAGACAATCGCGCTCCGGATATTCAATTTCGTGGTTCAGGTCGCGCTTTTCTTCGTGGCAAAAGGTTTCGCCGTCGCTGATGAGAAACTGAAAGTCGCGCGTGTTAGGCTTATCGACGTGAGGATAATAAATCTCGTTCACGATGCCGTGACTCAGCGTAAACCACACCCGGCAACTGGTATGATACGCCGTGCCAACGCCCTCTTTCGCGCTCGACGTCCAGCGCGGCTCGATCCCGGGCGCGCCAAACGCCACAGAACTGTCGGGCGGACTCATCCCTAAGCGTTAGACGAATAGAATCCGAACAGCAAGATCGTCACCGGAAATTCGACCGCCGATTTCACGGATATAACGGATGATGCGAAGAACTCGGAAAATCGAAGGCGTCTGTGTCAGGCGCCGATGACGGCCTGGCAAAGGCGTTCCACAGAAACGCCCTGCAAGATTAGCTGTCTGCTTGATTCAATCCCTCACGCAGATTAAGCGTGGCTCTGGCATATGACTCGATCGAGCAAGAGCGAAGTGTTGCGCGCGCATTGCGCAGCGATTGCTGAGGAGGAAACGGTCCTGCGCGAAGGAGGCGGAAAAGCCGGCCACGAGCGTCAACGGAAGTGGGGGCGCTTGCCGGTACGCGAGCGATTGAGTCAATTGCTCGACAAGGATTCGCCGTTTTTCGAGATCGGGCTCTGGGCTGCATACAACATGTACGAGCAATGGGGGAAAATTCCCGCGGCGGGGGTGGTCACTGGCATAGGCAACGTCGAAGGCGTTCCATGCATGATAGTCGCCAACGACGCAACCGTGAAAGCCGGCGCGTTTTTTCCGGCCACGACTAAGAAGGTGATTCGCGCGCAGCGGATCGCGTTTGAATGCGCGCTCCCGCTCGTTTACCTCGTCGATTCTGCGGGCGTGTTTCTGCCGATGCAGGATGAAATTTTTCCCGATGAAGATGATTTCGGCCGAATCTTTCGCAATAATTCCGTCATTTCAGCGGCGGGCCTCGCACAATTTGCGGCGATCATGGGCAACTGCGTCGCCGGCGGGGCCTATCTGCCGGTGTTGTGCGACAAAATTTTGATGACGCAAGGAAGCGGGCTCTACCTCGCCGGACCGTCTCTGGTGAAAGCGGCCATTGGTCAGATTGTCGAGGCCGAAGAATTGGGCGGCGCGAAAATGCATTCCGAAATCAGCGGCACGGTGGATTTTTTCGAAAAGGATGATCCATCGTGTCTGAAACGCCTTCGATCGTTAGTCGCGCTTTTGCCGGAGGCAAAAACGCGTGGCGCGCCAACCGCCAGTCCGGCTCGGACCGGTCGCGCCCTACCACCAAAGCCCGCGAAAAGTCCGGACATGGTTTACGATCTGATCAGTTTCGAAGGCCGGCAAACTTACGATGCGCGCGATCTACTTGCCATGGTTGTGGACGAAGAGTCACTCGATGAATACAAAGCCGACTATGGCAAAACGCTCGTGACTGCGTATGCCCGCATCAATGGCCGGCCGGTGGGAATTGTTGCCAATCAACGCGTGCAGGTGAGGACGAAAAAGAAAGGAATCCAGATGGGCGGCGTCATTTACGCCGACAGCGCTGACAAAGCAGCGCGGTTCATCATGGATTGTAACCAGACGAATCTGCCGATCATTTTTTTCCAGGACGTGAGCGGGTTCATGGTCGGTCGGGACGCGGAAGAAAGCGGGATCATCCGCAGCGGCGCGAAGCTCGTAAATGCGGTCAGCAATTCTGTCGTGCCGAAAATTACTGTGATCGTTGGTGGATCGTTTGGCGCAGGCAATTACGCAATGTGCGGCAAGGCGTATGATCCGCGATTTATCGTTGCCTGGCCGAATGCGCGTTATGCAGTGATGGGCGCGGCGCAAGCGTCGGACACAGTATTTTCGATTCTCGCCAAGGCGCGCGAGCGCGGCGACAAGAAAGCGTCGCCCGAGGAACTGGAGGAACTTCGCGCGAAGGTGAAACAAAGTTACGAAGAGCAAACCGATATTCGCTATGGCGCCGCACGCGGCTGGGTGGACGCGATCATTCAACCACACGAAACGCGTGACGTGCTTATTCGCCTTTTAAAATACGTTTCGCGTCCGATGCCGAAAGCGCATTTCCATACTGGAGTCATCCAAACGTAGGGCGACATTTGTAGGGCGTCTGTGTCAGACGCCGTCCAAGAAAATGGCGTTTCACAGAAACGCCCTACAATTGCATGGAAATCCGCGTAACCTGCGGTCGATAATATGCCCGTTGTTTTAGTCGAAAAAGAATCGCCACAAATAAGCGTGGTAACTCTCAACCGGCCTGAGCGCCGGAACGCGCTTACTCTCGAGCTGTTAAGTGAATTATGTGCGGCCATTAACGCTGCGTCGGAGCAATCGGAGCAGCGCGTTCTGATTTTCCGCGGAGCAGGCGCAGCGTTTTGCACCGGCTTGGATTTAAAAGAAGCTGCCGATCAAACGAAAGCGCACGCGACCGCCGAAATGGTGGCGAACACGTTAGTTGCGATCAGCCAAACGCGCCTTGTTACCATCGCAGCGATGCACGGCGCAGCGGTCGCCGGCGGCGCAGGAATAATGTCGGCGTGCGATTTTGTCGTGGCCGCCGAGAGAACAAAGATTGGATATCCCGAGGTGCGTCGCGGACTGGTTGCCGGATTGGTTATGACATTTCTGCGCCGCCAGATCGGCGAACGAAACATTCGCGAACTATTGTTTAGCGGAGAATTAATCGACGCGGCGCGCGCGAAGGAAATCGGATTGGTGAATCGCGTCGTTGCCGCAGAAGACGTGATGAATGAAGCAAGGACATTTGCCGCGTCGGTTCTGCAAGGCGCACCGGGCGCGCTGGCGCAAACGAAGCGTCTGGTAGAGGAACTTTGGTGGCAACCCGTGAAGGGAGATGTCGATATCGCGTTGAAATATCACATGCAGGCGCGTGAATCGGACGAAGCGCGCGAAGGCATCTCCGCCTTTAACGAAAAGCGCAAACCAGGCTGGGTAGCGTAGCAGCAAGCGTAAGGTGGAACCGATTGTCCCCAATCGGTTGGCTACTGGCCCAGTCAACGTATTGGGGACAACACGTTCCACCGCTTGCAAGGGCGGACTAGATAATCCCGAAATTCGTTACGCAACTTGCGGTGCCGTTCTCGGCGCCAAACCCCCAGCGGCAGGTCCTTGATATTGTGCGCTGCCGAAGCCGAGAATCGGAAAGAAAATCACTCCCAGCAGAATCAATCCAATCGCGAACCCCACTCCTTTCCCAAAACTCTTAGCCAAGTCGATACAAAGGATTATCCCGATGATGAAGTTTACGAGCGGAATCAACAGTAGAATGACCCACCAACCGGGCCGGCCGACGATTTTGCAGAGGATATACCAGTTATAAATCGGAATAATCGCGGCCCATCCGGGCTGCCCTGCTTTGGTGAAAATTTTCCAGCAGGCTGCGATCATTAAGATCGTGAATGCGAGCCAGAAAATCCAAAACAGTGGCCCCGGTGCCTGTCCCTGAGACGAGGCAGAGTAAGAATAGTCGAGCTGTCCGAGGAAGCGTATGGGAATGACCAGAAGGGTTTGCGCAATGCCGATGAGTGAGTTCATATGGGTGAAGAGTTACGCGACGGTTTAAAAGAATGCTGACGGCGCGGCAAGCAAAATCTTTGCTAGATCCAACATTCCGCGGCACTTACAAACATCGGCATTGTGGCAGCTCAGCGTTTCTCCATTGCAGACATCCAAGCGCGGGCCAAAACGCGGCGACGCTCTTTCGGAAAGCGGCCGCTATTTATGCACTTTCTTCTTCTTGTGTTTCTCTTTGCCTTTTGGCTTGAAAGGGGTGCTTGTTGGCGTCGGTGAGGGCGTGCCGAAAAACTCTGGTGTCGGCGATGGTCTCACGCGTGGCTGAGCTAATACGGCTTGATGAACGTCTTTCAGTGCTTGCAAGGCCAGCTTGAGCTCCGGCGTCGTCGCTAAAGCAGACATTCGCTGATAGTACAGCTCGTAATAACTGCGGAGCCTTTGTCGCTTTTCCAAATCTGTCCGTGCGGCTTGTGCGTATCTTTTTGCCGCTTGAACATCGGGATCATTGACGGTGCGATTCTTCAATTGCCGCCACAGCGCGTGCACTTGAAGTGCATCGGCATCTTTGCCTAACGACTTCGGCTTGAAACTGTCGTCGAGCTCCTTTAATTCCGGCAACTCAGGACCGTTTGGTGGTGGCGTGGGACTCGCCTCTTCTTCCTCTTGCTGTGGAAAGAGATCGACAGACGGCGGCGCGGCTTCCTGTCCGTGCATCACCAGCGTGGCAATCAACAGCGCGCTCGAAAAGATTATCCCGTATTTTTTCATTGCCCGTTTTCCGTCGAAATGTAGCCGAATTTCCCCATGCGGGAAGGCGTTACCCGTGGTAAAGGAAGCCGGCGGTATTTCGGGGCGTAGCTTAGCTTGGTAGAGCGCGTGGTTTGGGACCACGAGGTCGGAGGTTCAAATCCTCTCGCCCCGATTTTTGTTCTGGGGAGCGCATGCGGCTCGCGTGCCGTGATTGGCGGCCTCTCCAATTGCTTTTCTCGTTCGGCTCCGAACTATTATCCCAAATTCGGCCCGAGCCGCTTTTCCACTGCCGGTACCGGTTCTTCGCGGCGTATCGCGTAATCCACAACCTGATCGCGTCCAATCTGCCCGACCCCGAAATATTTTGAATCCGGATGCGAAAAATAGAGCCCGCTCACGCTCGAGCCGGGATGCATCGCGAACGACTCCGTCAGTTTGATCCCTATGCTTTTCTCTGCATCGAGCAGGTCAAAGAGGGTTAATTTCTCGCTGTGATCTGGACAGGCGGGATAACCGGCAGCGGGTCGGATTCCGCGATATTTTTCGCGGATTAAATCGGCATCGGAGAGTTCTTCATCACGACCAAATCCCCACGCGACGCGAGCTTCTTTGTGCAGATATTCTGCAAACGCTTCAGCTAATCGGTCAGCCAAAGCTTTGGTCATAATCGCGTTGTAATCGTCGTGCTGACCCTTGAATTCCTCTGCAAGCTCGTCCGCGCCATGAATTGAGACCGCGAATCCGCCGAGATGATCCGGCAGTTGATGGTTGATGGTTGAGAGTTGAGAGCCTGCCGGCGCGATGTAATCGGCGAGACAATGATTGAATTGTCCCGGCGGCTTTTGCATCTGCTGACGCAGAAAATAAAAGATGGCGATTTGTTCAGTGCGGTTGTCGTCACGGTAAACATGAACGTCGTCGCCGGCGGCATTCGCGGGCCACAAAGCGTAAACTCCGCGCGGTATCAGGAGATCTTTCGCCGCAATGCGCCGAAGAAGTTCCTGCCCATCATCGAAAAGTTCGCGCGCTTCTTTGCCGATCTTTGGATCATCGAAAATCGCTGGGTAACGGCCACGCAATTCCCACGCATGAAAAAATGGCGACCAATCAATGTATTGGACCAGATCGCGCACAGCGATTGGTATTTTCCCGGCTCCGTACACACGCACTCCGAGAAATTCGGGTTTCGGTGGGACGTAGTTAGTCCAATCGATCGCCGTTCGATTAGCGCGCGCCTGCTCAAGCGTTAGCAGCTTTTTCTTCTGAGTTTTTGCGGCGTGTTCCCGGCGCAAGCGCTCGTAGTCATCGCGCGTTTTTTTGTCGAAGTCCGATCTGAGTTGTTCATTGAGCAGCGCATTCACCACGCCCACTGCGCGCGATGCATCGAGCACGTGCACAGTGCTGGCGCCATAATGCGGCGCGATCTTGACTGCGGTATGGGCCCGACTGGTCGTGGCGCCCCCGATCAAAAGCGGCAAGCGAAAACCTTCTCGCTCCATCTCCTGCGCGACGTGCACCATTTCGTCCAGCGATGGCGTGATCAGACCGCTTAGGCCGATCGCATCCGCCTTTTTTTCGCGCGCTGTATCCAGGATCTTCGCTGCGGGAACCATCACGCCGAGATCGACCACGTCGTAGTTATTACATTGCAGAACTACGCCCACGATATTTTTGCCGATGTCGTGTACGTCGCCTTTTACCGTCGCCATGACAATGCGCCCCTGCGGCTTCGCATCGGCGGATTTTTCCGCTTCCATAAACGGCATCAGATACGCCACGGCTTTTTTCATCACCCGGGCGCTTTTCACCACTTGCGGTAAAAACATCTTGCCCGCGCCGAATAAATCGCCGACCACGCTCATGCCAGCCATGAGCGGACCTTCGATCACGTCGAGCGGCCGCTTGCAGTGGCGGCGCGCTTCTTCGGTGTCGGCGTCGATGTGATCGACAATGCCCTTAACCAATGCGTGCTTCAGACGCTCTTCGACGGATAGCTTTCGCCATGTTTCGTCGGCGACCGGTGCTTTGCCTTTCGCCTTTACGCGTTCCGCAAATTCGATCATGCGTTCGGTCGCGTCGTCGCGGCGATTCAACAGCACGTCTTCGACGCGTTCCCTTAGTTCGGGTTCGATTTCTTCGTAAACTGCAAGTTGCCCGGCGTTCACGATTGCCATATCCAGGCCGGCACGAATTGCGTGGTAAAGAAAAGCGGCGTGCATCGCTTCGCGCACGGTGTTGTTGCCGCGAAACGAAAACGAAATATTGCTGACGCCGCCGCTGACGCGCGCACCTGGCAGGTTCTTTTTGATCCAGCGCGTGGCCTCGATGAAATCAACGGCGTAATTGCGGTGCTCGTCGAGACCCGTCGCAACTGTCAGAATGTTTGGATCGAAAATAATGTCGTTTGGCGGAAACTCCGCTTTTTGGGTCAACAGCTCGTAAGCGCGGGCGCAGATTTCGATCCTGCGTTGAAAACTGTCAGCCTGACCCTTCTCATCGAACGCCATCACGATGGCGGCTGCGCCGTACCGCCTGATTAGTCGTGCGTGGTACAGAAATTCTTCTTCACCGTTTTTGAGACTGATAGAGTTCACGACCGCTTTGCCCTGGACGCATTTGAGCCCGGCTTCGATGACGCTCCACTTCGAGCTGTCGATCATGATGGGAATGCGTGCGATTTCCGGTTCGCTGCCGATCAAATTCAGGAAGCGAACCATCGCCGCTTCTGAATCGATCATCCCTTCGTCCATGTTTACGTCGAGAAGGTTCGCGCCGCCCTGCACCTGCTGACGTGCGACAGTCAAAGCGCCTTCAAAATCGCCGGCCAGGATCAGCTTCGAAAATTTTGGCGAACCAGTGATATTCGTGCGCTCGCCGATGACAGCGAAGCCAAATTCCGGCGTGATTTTTAGCGGCTCCAGCCCGGATAATTCCAAGACGTTCGGACTGCGGTAATCCTGAGTGGAGCGAAGCGGAGTCGAAGGATCCCGCGAAGTTATACTAATGTGTTTTTCCACGGGATTCCTCGACTTAGCTCGGAATGACAGATGCAACGCGTGGCTTGCAATCGCGGACACGATCCACGATCGCGCGGATGTGTTCCGGGGTCGTGCCGCAGCAGCCGCCCACAATATTCAGCCAGCCGTTTGCCGCCCACGCTGCAAGCTTGGGTGCAAACGATTCTGCAGTTTCAGGAAATCCTGTCGGCGAAAGCGGATCGGGCAATCCTGCATTTGGATATGCGCCGACGTAAAACGGTGCGATCCGTGAAAGTTCTTCGATAAATGGTTCCATCTCATCCGGACCCAACGCGCAGTTCAAACCCAGGATAAGCGGTCGCGCGTGGGAGATTGAAACTAGAAATGCTTCCACGGTTTGGCCGCTTAAGTTGCGTCCTGACTTATCGATCACCGTCCCTGAAATCATCAACGGCACACTGCGCGCGATTTCTGCCGACGCGTCGGTGATAGCGAACAACGCGGCCTTGCCGTTGAGAGTGTCGAAAATTGTTTCTACGATGAGAAGGTCGACTCCACCTTCGAGCAATGCCTTCGCTTGATCGAAATAGGTTTGGCGCAACTGATCGAATGAAACCGCGCGAAATGCTGGATCGTTTACATCGGGTGAAAGCGAGCCAGCGACTGGAAGCGGTCCCATTGATCCGCCAACAAATCGCCGCTGGCCGGTTTCATTCGCGACCTGATCTGCAGCCTGGCGGGCGATCCGCGCTGCTTCGAAATTGATTTCACGAACTAACCCGCGAAGACCGGGATCGTCGATCACGCGCTGAAAAAATTCCTGATCTTTGCGCCCAGCGTTAGGTTCGCCTTGAAAAAGGAAATCGTGGAAACCGATCGTTGTTCCGCTGAAGGTGTTCGTTTCAATGATATCCGCACCGGCTTTGAGGTACTCGGAATGAATTTTCCCGATCAGCTGGGGCTGCGTCACGTTCAACAGCTCAAGGCTGCCTTTGAGATCTTTGCCTTGCCAATCGCGAAACCGTTCGCCGCGGTAATCGGCTTCCGATAATTTATAGCCCTGGATCATCGTTCCCATCGCGCCATCGAGCACGACGATCTGCTCGCGCATCAATGCTTCCAGAGGGTGAACCCCGTTTGCCGTCATAATGTCCGGCAACTTAAATGGTGTTTTGCCCGCTGATCAAGGAACAAATTAACGCATCATGATGCGTGGATATGTTCCGACTTCTGCTCGTGCTCCTGCTCATGATCGTAATCGAGAACCGGTCGCGAAGAATCACCGCTGCCGCGATCACGCTGCCCAACGAACGCCAAAGCCAGACAGTTTCAGGCAGGGCGCGGCAGCGCCGCACGCGCCGACGTTCCGCGGGGAGGGAATGCGCGCCCCACCTCGGCCGCCTGCACTGCGTCGTAGAGGCGGTTCTGTCAACCGCCTGAATTTGTAGGGCGTCCTGTCAGTCCCGAATGCTTTCGGGATTCACAGAAACGCCCTACAATATATTACAAGATTACGGCGCTATGCGATCCGTTAGCGTGTCGGTGTGAAAATCGGTGTGATCACGCAGACGGTTCCACGGACCATCTTTCTTGGAGGTCTGGCCGACGCTGTTTTTCTCACCTTTCGCAAAATCGTCCCAGGAATTGTACCGGGCAATCGCGAGAAAGGTCCAGTTGGCGCCTTCCAAGTGCTGCATCAATACGTTGCCGGCAGTAGTGTCATTTGACGCATTTGGCAATTCACCGAGCATTTTTTCCAATTGCTCGCGATGACCGGGCGCAGGGCGATAATAAGACACAGAGTAAACCGAACCCGTTGTCTTGGATTTCGAATCGGTGTCAATGCCCATGGCCTTGGTGAATTCCTCCCAGGAAGGACCGTTTACGAACGTATCGGTATGCCACGCACCCAAATCGCGTTTGTCCGGAGGCACAGCGGTTCCCGCAGCTTCCACGGTCGCTTTTGGTCCAAGGTGCGTAATCACGGCATAGTCCCATGCGTCACCGTCCTGATGACGAAGAACAATGAAATGATCGGGCATCGGGTTGGTGGGATCGGGAGTTTTGAGCCAATCACCCAATTGCAGTGCTTTGCCCAGCGCGGCCTTTGCGAAATGGACATGGTAGACGTCGGTTCGTTTGCCGGCTCCGGCGGTCGCGGTCTGCTTTTCGCCTGCGGCGGGTGTTGATGATGTTTGTCCGTGAACAAATGTAACCGGTAAGAAGCCAAACAATGTGATGGCGACAATGGTAATGGGTGATTTCATGATGATAATGTTTCTTTCTGATTTGGGTTGAACACGATTCCGCCGGGGATGCGTGTCGTCAGCAGTAGCGAGGCGGATTAGAGCCGCGTCTGCTGATTTACTGCCTGCAGGTATGCTCGGCGCGCGCTCGAGTGTCAATGGTTATTTCCAACCGCCGAAATCGATGTCCAGCACGTTTCACACATTCTATTAAGACAATGCCCGCTCAGTATTCAACAAACGCCTCGTCTGGATAGCAGTAAAGCCACCGTTCGCCCGGCTGCGCCGACGCGATCACCGGATGTCCACTGGCGTGCGCGTGTTTGCTGGCGTGCTGATTCGGCGAGCTGTCGCAGCACAGCGTGACTCCACACGTCTGGCACGTTCGGAGATGTACCCAGTAGGAACCGATCTTTACGCATTCTGCGCATTCGCGACGCTGCGGCTGCTTGATCGACTCCATCGCAATCGCATCCAAATGAGAACACCCTCGGGTAGCCATGATCAACTACTGCGATGGTGTTGCGTTCGCTGATCCGTTGCGTCGCGATGCCAGGCTCATATGGATTCCGGCGACGGCCATTCCGCCTTCGCCGACAGCCGCTGCGCAACGCTTCACCGATCCCGAGCGGACATCGCCGGCGGCAAAAATTCCTGGAAGACTCGTTTCCAGTGGAGCGGGGCGACGTTTGTTTTCTCGCCACGCCGGCGCTTCCGCGACGTCGCTACCAGTTTTGAGAAATCCTCTTTCGTCTCGCTCAATTTCCGGCGGCAACCAGTCTGTGCACGGACGGGCGCCAATCATCGAAAACACCGCCGGCGTCCGAATGACTCGGCGTTCGCGTGTCTTGGTATTTTCCAACTCGACTTGTTCAAGCTTTTTTCCGCCGGACATTTTGCGGATCTCAGTGTTGTAGAGAATTTCAATGTTTTCTTGGGCCTGCACTCGACGCGAAAGATAGGCCGACATCTTATTCGTAATATCGTTTCCCCTAACGACAAGTAGTACCTTGGCCGCGCCCTCGGAAAGAAACATCGCTGCCTGGCCGGCTGAATTGCCGCTGCCGGCGACGACAACAATTTCGTTGCGACAAAGCTGACCCTCCAACGCGGTGGCAGCGTAATAAACGCCGACACCTTCGAATTGTTCGCGGTCCTCGGCTTCGAGCCGGCCATAGTCGGCGCCAGTGGTAATCAGGACAGCTTTTGCGCGGAGCACCGCACGGCAACCTTCCGTCTCGAGGCATGCACGGTATTCACCTTCAGGATGGTATTGCAGCGAGAGGGCTGCGGCTGGTGTGGAAAATTTCGCGCCGAACCGGTAGGCCTGAAGCTGAGCGAGCCAGGTTAATTCGCCGCCACCAATGCCGGTCGGGAATCCAAAGAAATTTTCAATGAGTGAGGAGGAACCGGCTTGTCCGCCTGGCGCATAACTTTCGACCACGACCGTCTTCAATCCCTCGGATGCGGCGTACACAGCAGCGGCCAGGCCGGCCGGGCCAGCGCCAACGATTGCGAGATCGCAAAAAACTTCGGTCTCACTTTCTTCCGCGAGCGGCCGCAGCAAGCCGGCTTCGCGTGCAACCTCGCGCAACGACGGCTTGCGCAAGCGCGCGCCAGCCGCAGTGATCAACACCGGCAAGTCGCGGGTCGTTAGGTGAAAACGTTCGCCGAGCGCCTGCCCCTGTTCGCTCTCAAATTCGACCAGCCGATGCGGAATCCGATTCTTGTCCAGAAAATCATCGAGCTGATGTCCATCGCGCTCGTCGCGGCTGGCCAGAACACGCATTCCCGCAAATTCGCGATCGCGACGAAGCCGCCGCCGTCGCATGATCAACGCATCGACGATTGTCTTGCTCACAGCAGGAATCTCCGCCAGCGCGCGCCGAAGTTCGGCCGCTGGGATGAGGAGGATTTCGGCCTGATCCGATGTGACTCTGGACGAACCGAGGATCGAGGTGCCCTGGAGCATCGATACGTCGCCCATGAAACCACGTTCGCCCGTGGTAGCGAGGTTATATTCCGTGCCGTCGCGCGTCTCGAAGGCTTCGAGTTCGCCGCGCAAAACAATTGCCAGTCCGAGATCACGCTGCCCGGCCTTGAACAACACCTCGCCGCGTTTCATCACGCGGTGTTCGCCCAAAGGCTCAAGTAGCGAAAGCTGATGGTCGTTCAATTTTGGAAACGCTATGCTTTCAGTATCGCGATAAAATTGCTCGTCCTGTTCGTTCTCAGTCACATTCGCAATTTACGCATGGGTCTGGACAATTAAAACCTGACCTCCGCTCGACGCTTTCCGTGAGCTAAGACACAATAGCCCCGAAAAGCTTTCCGATGATTGCTGTAGCCGCCATCGCGAGTGCGCCCCAGAATGCGACCCTACTGCCGCCGATCCAGGGAGACGCACCGCCGGCGCGAGCAGCCAGTGCGCCGAGCGCGGCGAGGCAGACGAGCGAAGCTCCGGAAACGACAAGCCAAAGATTTGTGAGCGGCGCGAAGACGACCACGAGCAACGGTAGCGCCGCTCCAACCGCGAATGTTGCAGCGGATGCCACTGCCGCCTGGAGCGGACGAGCGGTCATTTGTTCTGTTATGCCAAGTTCGTCGCGTGCGTGAGCAGCAAGCGCATCGTGTGCCATCAATTGCACTGCGACTGTTCGGGCAAGTTCTGGATCCAGACCTCGCTGAGCATAAATGTCAGCCAGCTCTTTTTCTTCGGCTGGCCGCTGCGTCGCCAATTCGCCTTTCTCAGTAGCAAGGTCGGCTTTTTCTGTGTCTGACTGAGAACTCACTGATACGTATTCACCGGCCGCCATCGAGAGCGCGCCCGCTACAAGACCGGCGACACCTGCCAGCAAAATCGCGGCGCGCGGAGAACCTGCAGCGGCAACTCCAACTATGAGACTTGCGGTGGATACAATCCCATCGTCCGCGCCCAGGACAGCTGCGCGCAACCATCCGATCCTTGCACTGCGGTGCCGTTCTAAATGTCGCATGCAGATCTTCTTCTACTGTTGTCGGAAATTGAAACAATCTTCGTGTTGCATGTTCTGCGTCACAAATCGATAAATTTTGTCATGCCGAGCCGCAGTTACGAATTCGTTCAGCTTGATGTATTCACGCAGACGCCGCTTGCGGGTAATCCGCTGGCAATTTTTCCTGACGGCGGAGAGTTGACTGACTCCGAGATGCAAGCCTTAGCGCGCGAGATGAATCTTTCGGAAACAACTTTCATTTTGCCGCGCGATGCGGCGACTGAAGCTCGCGAAGGAAAGAAAGTCCGAATCTTTACCGTCGAAACAGAATTGCCGTTTGCGGGGCATCCGACGCTCGGCACAGCACTCTATTTATATGCGTCGGAATCCACGAAGCCCGCTGAGATCACGCTTGATTTGAAGGCAGGAAAAATTCCGGTGCGCTTCACTTCGAACTCTGAGAACGCGGGGCGTGAACGAGTGGACGGTCAGGTGTTCGGTGAAATGCGCCAGCGCGATCCTGAATTCGGAACTCCACTTTCGCGAGAAGACGTTGCGCGCGTCATCGGAATCACGGTCGACGAAATCTCTTCGGAATGGCCGATACAGCCGGTATCGACAGGATTGAACTTCACGATCGTGCCGTTCCGCAATCGACAGACGCTCTCGGATTTAAAGTTTAGTTACATTCAGGCGGCGGAGTTCCTAAAGAACACCGGTGCGAATTTCTTCTACTTTCTTCATCCTGAACGGCGCGAAGGACGGCTCGAAGCTCGAGCACGAATGTTTTTTTACGGCGGCGAAGACCCAGCCACCGGATCGGCGGCAGGCTGCGGTGCCAGTTGGATGGTTCAACACGGCGTCGCAAAAACTGATGAGCAGGTGATGATTCGGCAAGGCGTTGAGTGCCGTCGCCCAAGCGAAATGCATGTCCGGGCAACGCGAGAAGGGGGACGCGTTAGCAATGTCCGCGTCGGTGGCTATGCCGTGGAAATATTGCGCGGAACCGTGGTTCTGTGAGTAACCGCCGTTGTCGCATGACGCGGGGCGGACAGTGAGATTACGGGCGGAGAGGGGAGGAACTTGCCGGAACCTGTGGTTTTGCCGTATCCACAAACATGCCGGTCGTGCTTCAAGACGCCTGTGACGAGAACATAATTCGATGTGGCCCGGCGGCGGCGCCATGCTCGAAAACTCGCGGTCGTTGGATTCTCGCCGCAACCATTCTCGCTTCGAGTATGGCGTTTATCGATGGCACCGTGGTGAACGTGGCGTTACCAGCGCTGCAAGCGAACCTCAATGCCACCGCGACAGATGTGCAATGGGTAGTCGAGTCTTACGCGCTTCTTCTTGCCGCATTGTTGCTAGTCGGCGGCTCGTTAGGCGATCATTACGGCCGTCGTGGCATCTTTTTGCTCGGTGTCGCGATCTTCGCGGTTGCATCAGCCGCATGCGGGCTCGTCGGGAACATTCACCAATTGATCGTGGCCCGCGCCTTTCAAGGATTCGGTGCGGCACTTCTTGTCCCGGGCAGCCTTGCGATCATCAGCAATTCTTTTTCCGAGCAGCAACGCGGACGCGCAATTGGAGTATGGTCGGGCTTCAGCGCCATCACTACTGGAGTTGGGCCGGTTCTCGGAGGATGGCTGATCGAGCACGTTTCGTGGCGCGCCGTGTTTTTCATCAATATTCCGATCGCACTCGTTGTGATATTGATCTCGCTCCGCCATGTAGCAAAAAACACGGATAGAGAAAACAATCGCGTCGACTGGTTAGGCGCAATTTTGGCAGCACTCGGTTTGGGCGCGCTGGTTTACGGACTGATCGAATCGTCCCAGGTGGGTTTTAGCGATCGCTCAGTGATCATGGCGTTGGCGGCAGGCGTCGTCGTTTTGATTCTGTTTTTGTTCGTCGAATCGCGCCTTTCGCACCCCATGTTGCCGCTGACTTTGTTTCGCTCGCGGATATTCGCTGGAACGAATCTCTTAACATTTCTGCTTTATGCCGCGCTTGGCGGAACGCTCTTCTTCCTGCCGTTGAATTTGATTCAGGTTCAGCATTATTCGCCGACTGAAGCTGGAGCAGTGCTGCTGCCGTTCATACTGCTTATGTCCTTCCTTTCACATTGGTCCGGCGGACTTGTTGCGCGTTACGGCCCAAAGCTTCCACTTGTTACTGGGCCCGTCATTACCGCCGTTGGTTATTTACTTTTCCTGCTCCCGGGAATTGGCGGCAATTACTGGACAAATTTCTTTCCACCGGTGGTAATTTTGGGATTAGGCATGGCCATTACTGTAGCGCCACTGACCACGACCGTCATGAGTTCAATCGCGCAAAACCGGGCTGGGACCGCATCGGGAGTGAACAATGCCGTCGCGCGCACGGCCAGTCTCGTCGCGATTGCAGTTCTTGGAGTCGTGATGATCCATGTGTTCAAAACAGATCTGGATCACAGATTGAGCACTACGAATTTGCCGGTGTCAGTCGCGCAATCGCTACAAACTCAATCGATAAAGCTCGCGGCCATCGATATTCCAAGAGACCTGAACCCCGAAGCGCACCAGCTAATCCGTCGCGCAATCGATGAATCTTTCGTTTTCGGATTTCGCTGGGTGATGATCATTGGCACTGTGCTCGCCGCGGCAAGCGCAGTCACTGCGCTCTTTTGGATTGGAGCAACGCCATGTGTGCGGACCGACGAGGAGAGCTAACGCCGGGAGTAGGAGAAATGGCCCTGAATGAGAGGTGGGTTTCGTGACCCAACACATCGCCGATCCCAAATTTTAGTAGCTCGTGGTTCCGGATAATCCCATTACCGCGAGGGTGTCGCTGTCGAGGTAGCCAGTCTGGCGCAAGCCGTTGGTGCTTTGATAACGCCTGATCGCTTTCTGCGTCTCAAGGCTGAGCACACCGTCTGTGTCGCCGCGATAGTAGCCTTGGAGAGCCAGTCGCTCCTGCGCTGCGACGATGATCGAATCTGCTGATTGCGATTGATCGTTGTAGGCATTCGGATCGTCGTACGCTTGAGTTTGATAAACACTGGAATCGTAGTAGCGCTGCGATTGATCGGGATAACTGTTTTGATCGTAATACATCTGCCCCTGGTAATCCCCGGAGTTGTAATCGCCGGGATCATAATTGTACGAATACGGATAATCGTAACCGTAGGTTGACGAGCCGTAGCCATCATTCGGAAAGCCATAGTCGTAGTAGTAATCGTCCGGGTAGTACCAAGACCACCACGGAGAAAATCCCAGATTGAAGATCACCCATGATCCATTAATGAAGGAGCATTGGTGGCCATTCCACCAATGGTCGCAGTTGCGGTTCCAGTCGCGATGCCAACCCCCTGATTGGTGAGCGAAAACGTGTTTCTGCCAATCACGCCGCAGATGATTGTCTCTATTTCGGAGGTTGTTTCCATTCCGCAGAGTATTTGCGTTCCGTAGATTGTTTCCATTACGGAATTGGGTTCCGCTGTTTCGCTGGTTCCACACGCGTGTGACAGCTAGGTTTCTGCGATTCGCGAATGGCGAGACACGATTGCCTTGCGGGATAGTTGCTACCGTGTATGCACCGGAACGCGTAAACGAACCTCGACTCGAATAGACAGGTCGCCGGTACGCGGAGCCAGGTGTCGAACGCCTGCCAAAGGAGGAATAGCGTTGGCCTGAATAAAACGGGCTGCTGCCGTGTGACTGCATCGACGTTGAGCGGAATGATGCAACACCGCCGGGCCGCATCGGAGCATGAACCGCCGGAGCACTGCGTGCAACTGCACCTCTGTGAGATCCCCCTGCCACTGTTTGAATACTGCCTGGGTTCGCTTGAGCAATCGTGACCGCGCTCGCAACAAGCGCGACGGCGGACATTTGTGTTTTCATGTTTTCGTTTCCTTTCCTGTTGCTGAACCGCTTGCTGCACAATCTAACGCAGGCCGTTCGAAATGAGAAGCGTTTCTCCGGGGATCCACTTCAATCATCGGAGGTCAAGAATACTGCCGCAGGAGGGATGGTTGGTATTCAGTCAGGAGTTGCCTCACTTTTCGAGCGGCGTCGCCAGTTCCTTCTGGTGTGTGTCGACGACGAACACGGCCAGAAGTTTCGCGGGTGCGGTCTTGCTCGCCTTCTCACTAACCGCGTGCCGATCACCGGGCATCTCGGAGAAGCTCGCGCCGGTGCGATAGGTAACGACTGGCCCATCATTGACCGAACTTCGGATGGCTCCTTCAAGAACAGTTGCATAGTTTAATCCAGATTTGCATTAAGTGACGTTTTAAGCGCGAAGGTTGCGAACAAATTTTCGCTTTGCCGCTTCGTTGTAGCCGAGGGCGGTGACCTCGGCCAACTGGCGCTTTGCTCCCCACGGTGCCGGGGTCAACGCCCCCGGCTACAACCGTCCGACCTCTAATGCAAAAATGTGGGTTTTGACGTTGCGGTTAATTGCCCGTTCATCGCTGTGGAGCGGTGCGGCCGAGCCAGTCCGCAAAACGAACGGAACCGAGCAGTGGGTTCTCGCCTTCTGGAACCAGGCTGCGCTTTTCAAGCGGCGTGCCGAAGTAGCGAGCTTGCTCGTCGGCTACAACCGTGCGGGAGTCGTTATGCGCCCTGAGGTATTCGCAAACGACCTCGTCGAACGGAATAGCATCGGGCCCGGCCAGTTCAATTGTTCCATTCAACGGCTTCGCCACAGCGATCCTGGCCAGAGCGGCGGCGACGTCGTCGGAGAGGATTGGCTGAAACAACGCCGACGGCATGCGTACGGTCTGTCCGTTGGTTGCGGAATCAGCGATCCCCCCAACGAATTCAAAAAACTGCGTCGCGCGGATAATGGTGTAAGGAATCGACGAAGCCTTAATCAGTTTTTCCTGGGCAACTTTCGCGCGCAAGTATCCGCTATCAGGGAGTCGATCGCAGCCGACTATCGAGAGTGCAACATGGTGGCCCATGCCGGTTTTCGCCTCGACCGCAAGAACGTTTCGGGTCGAAGTTTCGAAGAATTCCAGCACGGCCTTGTCTTCCCACGAAGGGGCATTCGTGACGTCTACGACCACCTGCGCTTCGGTCAGTGCTTCAGTCAAACCTTTTCCGGTAATCGAATTGATACCCAGCGAAGGAGAAGCCGGAAAGACTTCGTGGCCTTCCGAACGGAGCAACTTTACGAGTTTCGTGCCGATCAAGCCCGTGCCGCCCAGGATGACTATTTTCATATTCTTATTTTTGGTTTCAGATCTCGGTTTGTGCTTCGGTATCGAAACTGCCTTTCCGTCCTTATTACTCTTTGCGGTTCTCCAGCTTCCGCTCGATCCGAGGGTCAGGAACTAACCAGAGGAGCGCGACGAACACGTATAGTCCGGCGGCGATCCATGGACTCACAAAAGCGAGTGGGATAGCGGCGAAATAAAGCACAGCGGAGAGTCTACCCTTCCAATCCGGGCCAATAACCCGCGCCACAAAGGAGTCGCGACCCTCTTTGGCAACGATAGCGCGCTCAAGAATAAGATAGGCGATAGCTGCCATCAGCAGAACGAAACCATATACGGCGGTCGGAATGGCAGCTAGCCCGTTCTCGCCCATCCACCCCGTGGTAAAAGGAAAGAGCGACAACCAAAACAGCAAATGCAGATTTGCCCAGAGAATTCCGCCGCTCACCTGTTCAGTGGCTTGGAAAAGATGATGGTGATTGTTCCAGTAAATGCCGATGTAGATAAAACTTAGTACATAACTTAAAAGCACCGGTAGCAGTGGCTTCAATGCCGCGAACTCAACCGCGTGCGGCACTTTCAGTTCCAGCACCATGATCGTGATGATAATGGCGAGCACTCCGTCGCTGAATGCTTCAAGCCGGGTTGTTTTCATCCTGCTTCGCGCTGATGCGCTTCGCAGGAGCGGTGACGATTCGTTGCGCGAAGCAGGATGCGCTCCGAAGCTTCAGCGAAGGAGGGCCAGTGTATTACGTGTATCTTATTGAGAGTCTTTCTGCGCAAGGAGAGCGCTACGTGGGAATGACCACAGATCCCAAACAGCGTCTCCGTGAACACGATCAAGGGAAATCTTCTCATACCAAAAAGTTCAGCCCATGGAAACTAATCACTTATGTCGCGTTCACTGATCGCGCCAAGGCAGAATCTTTTGAGCGTTATCTAGAATCCGGTTCAGGTCATGCATTCGCTAGAAGGCGCCTATGGTAACTGGCTACTCAAAGTTTTTCGCTGTTCATTTGTTCAAGGCTCCAAGCCAGTGGCGCGCTCCTTGAACATCCTCATTCGTTAGGCCGTGACCAGCGTTGAAGAAACGAATCGTCACGTCTGCGCCGGCGCGACGGAGAAGTGCGACAAGACGTTGGACCTCGGATGGTGGAATAATCGGATCCTGATCCCCGGCGCCGATCCAAACACGCGCAGACGAAAGATCGGGCAGTTCGTCCGGAATCAGTGGCACCATGGCGCGAAATAGAATCGCCCGGTGCATAATTTCCGGCCGAAGCAGTAGCATGCTTGCAGCGATGTTTGCGCCATTAGAATAGCCGACGGCAACTAACTGATCGGTAGTGAATGCGTAATGTTGAGCGGCCGCTGTGACAAAGTCCGCCAGTTCGTTTGTACGGTATTTCAGGTCTTCGAGATCGAATACACCTTCAGCCAATCGTCGAAAAAACCGCGGCATTCCGTTTTCGAGCACCTTCCCGCGTGGGCTGAGCAACGCAGCATTCGGATTGAGTTCGCGTCCAAGCGGAATGAGATCACGTTCGTTTCCACCCGTGCCATGCAGAAGCAAAAGTGTATGTGACGAACTGCCGGGAACGAATTCGTGAATGAAATCACTGCTCATAACTGATTGCAGGCGCTGTTCCAAAGAACGACGGCTGGGAAGACGGCCTCATGCGAGCAAAGCCGAGAACCCTGCCTTGCGAAAGTGCGCGTCCGTTGTAAGGGCGTTGCGGATGCTACGCTCTTTCATCAAGCAAAAACTGATGCAGTCCACAAACGAATAGCCCTGCTTGGCTTGCTGTCGGATCAGCGCTTTGGCACCCTGCAGCAGCGTGTCGTCCGGGTTCACCAGCAGCAGGGCGGCGCTGGACCCAACGTAATCAAGAAACCGCGCCACGAGGTGGGGACGCTTGCGCGCCACCAGCAACGTGCAGGTCTCGCCCACTACCCATTCCGTGCTCACTGGCCGGATTTTCTTCCACTGTGCCTCAATCCAAGCCACGGCCTCGTCATGCACAGGGTCCCGTTCGTCCACAAGCGCGAAGAAACCGCTTGTGTCGAAGAAGACGTCATTTGCCATAGATCGCCGCGTCGATCTGTGCATTTGTTAACGGACCAATCGGCTCTGCCAGCTCATGCAAACGGAAAATGGGATCATCCTCGGGAATCTCGGGCTCGCTCTGGAGTGGCACAATACGGGCCAGCGGCCGATTACGGTAAGTCAGCGTCAGCGCTCGGCCCGCTTTTACCGCCCGCAGCACACGATCGAATTGAAACCGCATCTCGTGAGTCGAAATAGTCTGTCCCGACCGGTTGTTGCCTGATGCTTTCATTATGTTCAGTATTATGTTGTTACCGCAAAGTCAAGGCCGTCCCAACCTTCATGATCCAGTCGGCACGCGAATCGGTGGGAGAATTTCTTCAATCTGTGACCGCGCCGACTCCATCCACGGCGGAACACGAAGTTGTGTACCGAGTTCGTCCAGTTTCTCATCCAACGTAAAACCGGGAGGCTCGGTCGCGATTTCGAACAGCACGCCGCCGGGTTCACGGAAGTAAATGGAATGAAAGTAAGTGCGATCGATTACTGGCGTGACGTTGTAGCCAAGATCGACGAGATGCTCGCGCCACTGGAGCTGTTCCGCCTGGTCCTTCGTTCGAAACGCAATGTGATGTACTGAACCGGCCGCAACGCGGCCCGTCGCGGTGTCGGGCTGACACAGCAGGTCGACAATTCTGCCGGGCGCAGTGTCGTCTGGGGATGCAAACCGAAACCGGTTCCCCGATTCGTCGATCAAACGGTAGCCGAAGCTATCAGTCAGTAATCGCGCAGTTCTCTCGTAACCTTCCAACGCAGCGGACACACTACGGAAGCCGTGAACCGCATGTTCCACCGGAACGGGGCTGTCCGGCCACGGCTCGATGTTTGCAGGTGACAGGCTTGCCGCTACAGCAATCAGCTCAATCATAAGTCCGTCGGGATCAAGTAATCGAATTACTTCTTCTCTGAAACGCGTAGAGATTTTCTCAGCCGTCACGTGCTGTTGTTTCAAACGCTCCAGCCAATACCCAATTGAATCCGATGGAATCGCGAACGCTGTCGCTTCGACTTGGCCGGTGCCGCGAATTCCGCGTCGCGCTCCTGGCCACGGAAAAAATGTCAGGATTGTTCCAGGCGTCCCGCGCCGATCGCCGAAATAAAAATGGTACGTTCCCGGATCATCAAAATTCACCGTGCGCTTGACGAAACGCAGACCGAGAAGCCCGACATAAAAATCGAGATTCCGCTGCGGATCGCTCGCGATCGCAGTGACGTGATGCAGTCCCGGGATTTTATTGTCCATCAGGACGGATACGATCTTCGCTTAATGGCGCGCGCAGATTCCTCCGCGTGCGAACTAGCCTTCGTACCTAAACGACAACTGCAATCGAGTTCGGTACTCGGTCACTTTACCGTCCTCGATTTTCACATCCATTTTCACAACCTCGGCAACACGCAGATCACGCAGCGTCCCCGCCGCGGTCTGCACAGCAGCTTTTGCCGCATCCTCCCACGATTGTGCACTCGTGCCGATTACTTCCGTTACTCTGTAGACTGACTCTGTAGATTTATCTTTTGTGGCCATAATGTTTTCTTTCTATCACTTTGTTTGATCTTCCGATTACATCCGTTTGCAGGCAAGTCACGTCTCTGGTCATGAAAAGAGCAACTACGCCGGGCTATATACTCGCCAGGCATAACAAACCAAAAAAGATAGTCTTTCACAGCCGGCTACTGCCGCACGAAACTTGCGCTATGAAACGGATGCAACAATCGCGCAAGACATCTGCCATTGCGGGATATTGCCCGACTGCGATTTATGAAGCCGCTGCGAAACAGGGTGCCGATCTGATTGTGATCTCGACGCACGGACGGACAGGTTTGCGCCATGCACTCCTCGACAGCGTCGCTGAAGGTTCAGTTTAGTGACGTCCGCAACGGCATCGGAGGCACGAGATCTGAGGTAATGGATACTGCGATCGTGACTGCAATGGCCGGGGTGCTTGGATCGCTCGTCGGTGGTTCTGCCTCGGTGGCGGCGACCTGGGTAACGCAGCGAACTCTTAGCAAGCGGGAACTGATCCGGACCGAGATCCGCCGGCGCGAAGCTCTTTACGGCGAGTTCATCAGCGAATGAATTACTACGAGGCAAGAAACATAGTCTTGCTCAACGCTGTTTATTGTAAAAAGTCGCTGAATCTAGAGCGGTGATTTGATCGCGAACGCGGATGGCTCCGATTCGCCCAGAAAGTGATCGATAACATCGGCCACACTTGTGAAACGATTTACCCCGCCCAATTTGCTGTCGACGCCTTCATGGCGGAATCGGTCGCGCACGGACGAGCGCGGCTCCACGGCCTGACATCGGATGCCTATGGCGCCGAGTTCATCCGCCATGCTAGCAAGAGTATGCGCACTCTGCATGTCCACGAGCGGTGCGGCTGAGAGATCGACTACTACCAGTTCTGGCGATGTCGCCTCGACACGAACGCGACCCAGGATCGCTTCGCATACATTATCGATGTTAAAGTAAATAAGGGCCGATTCAGGGCGGAAAATCATTACGTTTGGAATCAGTTCGTTGTCTGCATGCCGGTCGCGGTCCGAAAAACGCCGTGTGCCGGGAATTCGTCCGAGAAAAGCAACGTGGGGGCGCGATGAAATGCGGACCAATTGCACAAGTGAAATCAAGGCTCCGAGCATGACGCCGCGCAGCAAACCAAAGGTGAGCACGCCGGCGAAAGCTGCCATTGCCACCACAAACTCGGAACGATCGTCAAGCCAAAGTGCTTTCAACGTTGAAAGATTTAGCAAACCCGCTATCGCCACCAAAACCACGGCGGCGAGCACCGGTTGAGGCAGCGCGCTCAACAGACGGGAGAAAAAGATCACGACCACCAGGATAAAAACCGCAGCGAGGGCGGTGGACAGCGGTGTCTTCGCACCGCCTTCTTCATTGACGAGGGACTGCGATGTGCCGCCGCTCACTGGCAAGCCACCACCGAGTCCAGAGAACAGGTTTGACGCGGCGAGTGCTAGATTCTCCTGGTTAGCGTCGAATCGTACGCCTTGTTTCGCAGCGAACATTCGTCCGATCGCGGCCGTTTCGACCACGCCGAGAAGAAAGCAAGCAAGGGCTAATGGAAGCAATTCGTTGAGGTCACGCCAGTAAAGAAGAGGAACTTTCAGCGCTGGTATTCCCTGGGGCACGGCGCCAATTAGTTTTACGCCGCGCGTTTCCAACGAAAGCGTCGATGCAGCAATTATTCCTCCGATTACGACGAAGAGCGCGACTGGTTTGTGTTTGAGAAAAATTTTGCCGAGGATAAGAAGAGCGAGCGCAATTCCTCCGACTAACAATGACGTTGTGTTCGTCTCGTTGAGGTGTTTGAAGAAGAAGCCTGTGTTTCCCCAAAAGCTTCCATGAGCGGCATGAAATCCGAAAAGCTTTGGTAGTTGCGTGCTGGCAAGGAAGAGCGCAACGCCACATTTGAATCCGGTCATGACACTCTCTGAGATGAAATGGACCATAACTCCCGCCCTCGCGAGCCATGCAACGAAGGCGATGAGGGAGACCAATAACGCCGTGCCGGCCGCGAGGGCGCCGAAGCGCGCGGAGTTGCCGCCGGTAATCTCGCCAAGCGACGAGCCGATGACGAGCGAGATTGCAGAAGTAACGGAAACGACGGTGTAACCCGAACCACAAAAGATCCAAAAAATAAGTCCTCCGAATAAACAGGCATAAAGACCCACTTCCGGTGGCAGATTTGCGAGCGATGCATCGCCTAACGCTGAAGGGAGCAAATATGCGGCAAGGGTGACTCCAGCGAGAAGATCCAACCGAAACCAACTGCGATCGTAACTGCGCAACCATTCGGCGGCGGGAAAGGCTTTTTCCAACCAGGTCTTATCGTTAGGCCTCATGAGCTTTCACCGAAATCGTCGAACATAAGTGTATCCCGTTCGATTCGATGTAGCTAGTTTGACCAGATCAACATCATGAATTTAAGGCGAGAGCGTCGCCGATGTGGTCTGGATGCGCGCCGTGACACGGGAGTGCCCACACCGCAGTCTGGCGTTGCAACAATCAACTGGGTCGAGTACGACTGAGCGGCCATGTTTTCGATCCAAAAGCTGCTCGGACGCGACCAAAAGTTCTACGATTTGCTCGAAGCCAGCGCGCAGCAGGCCGACGCAAGCGTCCATCACCTGATCGGCTTATTGCAAAAACTCGAGCAGCACGATACACCGGAAAACCTGGAGCAATTCGCCCACAGCCGGCGGGAGGATAAACGGATAACGCAAGAATTGACCGAGCAACTTTCCAAAACGTTTGTCACTCCTTTCGAACGGGAAGACATCCAGGAGCTGGGGGCGGCCCTCTATAAAATACCGAAAACGGTCGAGAAAATTGGCGAGCGTATCTTGATCCGCCCCGAAGATCTCGCGGGACAGAGTTTTGGTAAGCAAGTAGAGCTGCTCGATGAGGCCGCCGAAATGGTCCTAGGCATGGTAAAACAATTGCGCCATGGGATGAACGCCCGCACCGCGCGCGAGATGAACGCAAAGCTACAAGGCATAGAAGGCGATGCCGACAAGCTCGAACTGGAGCGTCTGCGTGATCTTTTCAGAGGCGATCACGCCGCGAAACAGATTATTTTTCTGCACGACCTCTACAGTCTCCTAGAAAAAGTAATCGATCGGTGCCGCGACGCGGGAAACATCATCCTGCAGGTGGCGCTGAAATATTCGTAGCAAACGGACCGCGTGCTCACGCTCATTTTGGTCATCCTGGCCGCTGTCATTTTCGAATACAGCAATGGCTTTCACGACGCAGCAAACGCGATCGCCACCGTCGTGTCGACGCGAGTACTAACACCGCGCCAGGCAATCGCGATGGCTGCGTTCTTCAACTTTACTGGGGCGTTATTCGGCGGTGCGGTTGCTTCCACGATCGGGAAAGGATTGGTGGACACCGAAGTAGTCACGATGACCACCATTCTGTGTGCTGTTATAGCCGCGTTCAGCTGGAACATTGCGACCTGGTGGCTCGGCTTACCATCGAGTTCAAGTCACGCCCTGATTGGCGGACTTTGCGGCGCTGCTCTGGCTGCTGCCAAGGGCGACTGGTCGGTAATCAAGTGGAACCAGGGTGTGTGGCCGAAGGTTGTGCTGCCTATGATCGCGTCGCCAGTTGCCGGCTTCGTGTTCGGCGCGCTTTTCATGTTTTTATTGCTTATCGCATTGCATCGCTTGACGCCGCAATTTGTCCACTCGCTATTTGGAAAACTGCAGATCTTCAGCGCGGCCTGGATGGCTCATAGCCACGGCACAAATGATGCGCAGAAAACGATGGGCATCATCACACTGGCGCTCTTTACCGGAACGAAGGCTGGCAGCTTCCACCATCTGCCGCGCTGGCTCGATTTTTTGAAAACGCCAGTGTTCGTCCTTCCGACATGGGTCATCGCTCTGTGCGGCGTGACGATGGCGGCGGGAACGGCAGCTGGTGGTTGGCGCATCATTCGCACGCTTGGCCATCAAGTGGTGAAGTTGCAGCCGGTGCACGGCTTTGCAGCCGAAACTACTGCCGCGCTAATCATCCAAGTCGCGAGTTACTACGGCATTCCACTGTCCACTACACACGTTATCTCGACGTCGATCATGGGCGTTGGGGCAGTAAAACGTTTTACTGGAATCCGATGGACAGTGGTAGAACGAATTGTTTGGGCTTGGGTTTTCACTCTCCCTGCAACAGCGCTAATCGGTTACCTCCTAGAACGCGCAATCGGAGCGCATTGACCTTAAACGAACCCGGCACAGCGTAAACGTGGTCACACCGAAGCATATCCTTGGAACATTCGATGAAGCGCTGGGCGATCTACGGAACGATCTGCTCAGGATGGCGGGACTAACCGAACGCAGCCTTTATCACGCCATTAATGGACTGCTTCAGAGGGATGATGGTCTTTGCACAAAAGCCATCGATGACGACGAGGAAGTTGATCAATTAGAGAAGCAAATCGACAAGATCGGTGTCGAAATTTTACTTCGCTATCAGCCGGTGGCGTCCGATTTACGGCAAGTGATTTCCGCAATGAAACTTTCGCCCAACATCGAGCGCGTAGCCGATGAAGCGACAAACATCGCTGAATGTGCGCGTAAGTTGAACAGCCATCCGCCTCTGGCTGAAGTGAACTTGATCGTGCCAATTCAGGCGCACGCAATATCGATGTTCAAGGACGGCCTCGACGCATTTGTACGAGAAGATGTCGATCTGGCGCGGGCGGTCGTCAGTCGCGACAAGCAACTTGACGACATGAATGCCTCTGCAAACCGGCAGTTGACCGAACGGATGATGCAAGATCGCGAGCAACTACGCGGCTATCTGAACTTGATTTTAATCTCACGCTGCCTCGAACGCGTGGGTGATCACGCAACCAATATCGCTGAAGATGCCGTTTACGCCGCAGCAGCGGAGGACATCAGGCACCAGACCTGAGACATCCCTTTTCCACCGACAGCGAGGTCGCCTTGGTTACGGAAAAAAGGTTGTCGCCTTCTTTCAGATTCATTCGTTGCACTGAAACGGTTGTAGTAATCGACTTCACAGGTTAGTGCCAAATTCACGTAAGCAATTTCAGCAGCGCTCCTGCTTTCGCCGGAATATCTATTGTTCGGCCGACAGCAAATTCCCGCAATGCGACATTCAACCATTCACGCGACGCCGTCGCTTCCTCGATGGTCAACCGCGCAACGGAGTCCTTGTTCTTGAGACTGTATTTCGTGATCTCCACTTCTATTGGCTCGGCCTCGCCCAGTAATTCGAGGCGCACACGCATACGGCGTTTTTTTGTGTCGATGGATAATTCCGTCATTTCTCCAATTCCTTTCAGCCTGCTGTTGACCGCAATCCGCGCAGTGAACGCAAGGGTTGCGTCCTTCGAGCGGCGAAGAAATGTGCGCACTTCACCGTGAGCGGCAGCGCGTGTTAGCTCGCGCTGGCTGACTTTTTTGAATGACGCCGTTTCCTCCGGTCGCCATGACCATTATTCGAACCCGTTCGCTTGTCCGCTGAGTCTTCCAGTCCCGGGACGAAGCGCGCCGCTGCTTTGACGAGATGTTTACCACCTGGCAAGTGTTTCACTGCTTTCTTGATTTGTTTACCTCCCTTTTTGCCTTCGGCTCCGAGGTACGTCGCCAGGCCGGCAGCCAAAGCCGTCGCCGCATGTTCCATCACCATTGGCGCGTGCTTGTTCACGATTTTCTTGACACTCTTCTGAATTGCCTTGCGCGTTTTCTTTTTCAGCATTGCCATAATTCAATCCTCCCTAAATACCATCGGTCCCCAACACCGATTCGGACGCTGTTGTTGAATCGAAAGGCACGCGAAGTGGGTGGGGACCGTGCCGCCGCGCAGGAAAATGCCGGCAGACAAGGCAGCGAACTGCAGCTTAGCGTCACTCACAGGCTTCGAGTCACAACTAAGTCACACAATTGTTTGGCAGACGTTGCTTGCGCGCGCGCAGAAAGCAGTGGAAAACGCCGCATGAAAAACGCGCCAAAGACCAGACCGAGCAATGTTACGCCTTTTATGCTTGAAGGATGGTGGCCGCTCGATGGGTTTGACCAGCGAGAGTTGCGACGGCTTAGCAAACTAGCAAAGCGAAACCGTGTGGGGGTTGCGGACGTAATCAACGAAGCTGTCGAATCATTCGTCGCGAAATGCGAAGCTATGGTCGATCTCGAAGACAAAGTTATCAAGTTTCCGACGGTCGCTAAAAACTCGTAGGGCGACGGATCGCCACTTGGATTTTCACGAATGCGATCAGCTTTCATCCGCCCTCACAACGAAGGACATTTCGTCGCCGACGGGAGTGCATTACGGCGAAAACTTCGTCGCCTTCTGGCAGATTCAGTGGGAAATAATCGCTGACAATCCAAGCAATACCCTATTGAAGTTTGAGCTGGGTCTAGTCGCGGATTTTAGCGCGCGAACGATCCGGATTGTAGATTCGCATACGCAACGGAAAAGGTTTCGTTGGGCACGCCAATGAAAAGTTCACTGCGTTTTCCGGGCCTTGAATCCGCAATCTGCGTTTGGCCGGCGAATTTGTTTTGACAAACGAGATGCAGTTCCGGGAAATGTTGGCACCGCTCGCAGGGAAGACTAGGCGCTATTCCGGAGCGGGATGACACTACGCACTCTTCCACCGGGCAGTTTCAACATTGCGCCCAGTAGGGTGAGCGGGAACAAAGAGACAAGGAAGGTTAGGTGATACCAAACCGGGAACTTGTCCCATAGCAGATAATGATTCGGAACAAAGAGCGCCAGCAGCAGGATTCCGAGATACATTGCCGCCTTTCGGTTGCCGTTTGCGATCCAGGCAGCGACAAATCCGCTGCAAAGAGTAGCCGCGGCTCCGAGGACGAGCCGGGCCAGCTTCATTCCGAGCGTAAAACTAAAAGCTGTTTCCGCCTCATGATAATGCGGCCACCAGGCTCGCAGCGGAAAATTTAAAATGGTGGCAACGAGGGTCCAGGTGACGAACCCGGCAATTATGGCGGCGACTGTTTTCAAGACTGGGTGTTTAGTGGCGCGACAATTTGGCTGGGCCTGGTCAGAGTCAGTTTTCATATTAGTTTAATTGTAGTATTATAATCAAAGTATGAAAGCAGAATTTTTTATCCTTGGCGCATTGCACCGGGGCGACCTTCATCCCTATGAGATCAAGCGCCGTCTCCAGAATGCCCTGGTCGAGTGCTATACCGACGTCGATGTCGGCACCCTTTATTACGCCGTGCGTCAGTTGGCCAAATCCGGCGAGATCGCTTCAAGACGTAGCGAGAAGGTCGCGCGCGGCGGAGAGCGCACCGTTTATCGCATCACTCCGAAAGGAAGAAAGCGTTTTCAACAACTCCTGCTGGAACGATTTCGTCAGGAGGGAAGTGTGGCCCAGACCATCTACCCGGTTCTCCTGTTTCTTCATCTCGCCCCCGGCCCAACCGTGAGTGGGCTCCTGCGCCAGCGCTTGCAGCAAATCGACTTGGACCTCACCAAGGCGCGCGCGATGAGAGATGATTTGGGAACGATGCTAGGCACCGGTGGCCGTCACCTGCTGGATCACCTGATTGAAATACGTCAGCTCGATCGCCGCTGGTTGCGACGGCTACTCAATGAGGTCGAGGCGGGGAAGCTACGCGACCTCAAACCCGAGGCATTGAAGCGGCTGGCAGCACAGGCGATGGATGCAAAGAGACGGTCTAAGTAAAAATCATCCAGCCTTGCTGAAACTGTCAGAGACTATCCCTTTTCGACCGATACCCAGGTCGCCTTCATTACGGCGAAAACTTCGTCGCCTTCTTTCAAATTCATTCGCTCCACGGAAGCCGTTGTAATAATCGACGTCGCGACTCCGGCTGCGGTTCTGATAACAACCTCTAACACAACTTTGTCCGAAATGATTTTTTCACTTCTGCCAAATAAGGAGTCAATACTTATGCTCACAGTCGTTAGGCCTTAAAAAACGCGAGCAGATCGGCATTGATCACGTCGGCATGCGTCGTCGGCATGCCATGCGGGTAGTCCTTGTATGTCTTCAGCGTGCCGTTCTTGAGGAGCTTGGCTGAGAGTGGACCGGCAGCCTGATAGGGAACGATCTGGTCGTCCTCGCTATGCATGACCAGAACCGGCACCGAGATCTTCTTCAGATCTTCGGTGAAGTCAGTCTGCGAGAACGCGACGATGCCGTCATAACCAGCCTTCGCTCCTCCCATCATTCCCTGGCGCCACCAATTCCAAACGAGAGGCTCGATCGTTTTCACGCCCGGACGATTGAAACCGTAGAACGGACCGGCCGGCAGATCATAATAGAACTGAGCCCGGTTGGCGGCGAGCTGGGCTTGCAGATCGTCGAACACTGCTTTGGGCAGGCCTAACGGATTGGCTGGGGTCTTCACCATCAGCGGCGGCACCGCGCTGATGATCGCCGCCTTCGCCACGTTCTGATCACCATGACGCGCGAGATAATGCACCACCTGGCCGCCGCCGGTCGAATGGCCGACGTGAATCGCATCGTTCAGGTTGAGATGATCGGTGACGGCCTTCAGATCGTCGGCATAGTGGTCCATGTCGTGTCCGCCGTCGGTTTGAGTCGAGCGGCCATGTCCGCGCCGATCAGTCGCAATCACGCGATAGCCGTGATTTAAAAAGAACATCATTTGATTGTCCCAGTCATCGGCCGACAGCGGCCAACCGTGGCTGAAGACGATGGGCTGACCTTTGCCCCAGTCTTTGTAATAGATGTCGATGTTAGCGCCGTTTTCTTTTCCAACAGTTATGTATGGCATTGTGTTTTTCCTTTCTTATTTATCGCGTTCACAATCACTCCTTCGCTTGAGGTCAATTTCTGCAAAGTGGCAAGTTACAATTGCGTGACATTGCCGCGCGGCTTGATACAAACCTTAGGCCAAGAGCAACTTCGACCAAATGATAATTAAGCTCACTAGCGCCGAACGCGACACCATCCTGGCGGCGCTACGACGAAGGCAAAGCTATCCTGCAGCAAGGGAAGCAGACTCCATTGCCACAGGCGGAGGAAAGCATAGGCCGCTTGATAACGCGGAGATTGAACGGATCTGCAAGCGTATGACCAAAATAGAAACGAAACACGACGCCTCGTCATTGCTTCGTCCATCTAACAACGGCGCCCGCTAACCGAAAGCGCCTATGCTCTTACTGGCGTTTGCACGAAATTTGCATAGCGAAATTTCCAAGAAAGCTTCTATGAAAATTTTTTCTCGTTGGGACCGGCTCCGGGTCGGATTGTTTTTTGTATCCGCGTTGCTTGCGGGTCCCAGTGAAGGAGCGCCGGCGGAGATCGCGTCGCGCACAGCAAATATCGGCGGAGCGCAACTTCATTATTTAACAGCGGGGAAAGGTCCAGCTGTTCTGCTTCTTCACGGTTATACTCAAACTTCGCGCATGTGGCGGCCGATCATTCCGTTGCTGGCGGAGAGGTTTACCGTGATCGCGGTCGATTTACCGGGCATCGGCGATTCTTCGATTCCCGCAGACAACAAAGCCGACATGATCACCGCGGCGAAGCAAATCCATGATTTGGTTCGTTCCTTGAAGATCGACAAGGCGTGCGTGGTAGGACACGACATCGGGCTGATGGTTGCTTACGCTTACGCCGCGCAATTCCCGGGTGAAACTGAGAAGCTCGCGGTGATGGATGCATTTCTTCCCGGCGTTCCCGGATGGGAACCGATCTACAACAATCCGAATACCTGGCATTTTCGTTTCAACGGCGAATATCCGGAAAAATTGGTGAAGGGACGCGAGCGAACTTACTTCGAATATTTCTGGAACGTTCTTGCTGCGGACAAGACTCATTCGATCCCGGAAGCGGATCGCAAAGCGTACACCGAAGCGTATTCGCGACCCGGACGCATGCATGCCGGCTGGGCTTATTTTGTTTCGTGGCCGCAACTGGCCAAAGATTTCGCACAACTCTCACAAACAAAACTGACGATGCCTGTGCTGTCGATTGGCGGCGACAAATCGCTTGGCAACGAGCTGGCCGAACAAATGAAGCTCGTCGCCACTGATGTCACGGTCGTTATCTTGAAAGACACCGGACATTGGATTTCCGAAGAACGGCCAAAGGAAACGACCGACGCGCTGGTGAAATTCCTCTGAACCTTCCATTCAATCACGCGGAAAACTTCGGAATTCTTATTTGATTGTTGGACGCTTTATTACGGTGGTATTCGGCGGGACGGCAATCTTGTCGGCAAGGCCAACTTCATCCTCTTTTCTTTGATCGCTTGTACCTGTCTTGATCTTCAGTTAACGTAGACCACCCGCGATAATTAGCGTTTCGCCGGTGATCCATTTTGAATCGTCTGAAGCGAAGAATACCGCAGCAGGTGCGATATCGTCTGTTTGTCCGACGCGACCGAGCGGTGTTTGCGATTCCAGCATGGTTCGGAACTCGCTTTCATGAAATCCGCCGGTAACTACTCCCTCTGTAATCACCATGCCGGGATTAATGGAATTGACGCGAATTTTGCGCGGCCCGAGCTCCTTCGCCAGCGTTCGTGTGATTGCGTCAACGGCACCTTTCGTGGCGTTGTAAACAACCGCAGTCGGTGGAGTCAGGGAACTGGCGAGCGAACTGATATTAATGATGCTGCCGCCTTCGGCGGTGAAATGCTTGAGTGCCTCCTGAGTGGCGAGAAGCATTCCCAGAACGTTTGTATCAAACATTTTGTGGAATTGCTGCTCGGTGACCTCTTCGAGTGGCATGAATTCGTAAACGCCGGCGTTATTAACCAGGATGTCGAGCTTCCCAAAAGCTTTCTCCGCAGCAGAAAAAAGCTTTTCGACGTCGTCCTTCTTCGTGACGCTTCCTTGAACCGCGACTGCTTTCCCGCCGCGCTTCGTGATTTCATTGACCACTTTGTCCGCATCCGTTTTCGAGGACGCATAGTTCACGATTACGGCGGCACCCGCCTCCGCGAACTCTTTCGCAATCCCTGCGCCAATTCCCTTGGACGCTCCGGTTACCACTGCAACTTTTCCATTTAGTTTATCGTTTTTCATTTTGGTCTTTCCTCATGTTGTGATCCTTGTTTCCCGCTCAAGCCGAACGAGGCGCTGAAGTTTGAATGCGCGGACCTTTCCGCGATTCAAACGCGGTGATCCCGCAGTCGCGGGACCGCACTCCAAATCGTTCAGTCCTGCAGCGAGTCGTGAAACTGATAAATTAGTTCCTTCGACGCGTGGCTTCGAACAGGAACCAGGTGCGACGCTCGGTTTCATCGATCCATACTTCGATCAAACTCGCCGTCGCGACGTCACGATGTTCGTCGCACACGTTGTGCGTTTCGCGCAGGCGGGCAGCGAACGTTTTGTTGTCGTCCATCAACTCGGCCAGCATGTCTAATGGCTCGACATATTCCGCATCATTATCCAGCACGCGTTGGATTCGTGCGATCTCTCCAATCGAATGCAGGGTCAGGCCCCCGACCTTGCGAACGCGTTCGGCAATGGCGTCGGTCATGGCGAAGAGTTGCCCGGCGTGTTCATCGAGAAGCAGATGGTAATCCCGAAAGTGATGCCCGCTCATGTGCCAGTGAAAATTTTTCGTTTTCAAGTACAAGGCGAACACATCTGCAAGGATCGCGTTCATCGCGCCTGAGATGTCTTTCGTCGCTTCGGACGTAAGATCCGTCCGCGTTTCCAATGGAGCTTCGCGTCTATGAAGAAGCTCTGCTTTTCGAGGAGTCGATTTGGCCATACTTCCGCCGTCTTTGGAGAGGGTTGCTTTCATTGGTGAAGGTAGCAGACATCATTTGCGGGCGATATTGCCACTTTCGGGAGAGTTTGGTTCGCCGAGAACGCGATAACACCGCATCCCTCCTTCAGGGTAGAGCAGCTTTTGTTACAGCGCGTGCCTTCGCACGGGAAGAATCCATCCAAAGCGAAGTTCGCAGGCGTTTTGATCAGGATACTCGCGCGATTCGGACATCGGGACCCCCCACAAGAAATGAGAACACGCAGCTTGGGTAATTCAGGGTTGGAGGTAGCGCCGCTGGCGTTCGGCGGGAACGTCTTCGGCTGGACGGTGGATGAGCGAACGTCGTTCAGATTGCTTGATGCTTTCGTCGCCGCCGGGTTTAATCTGATCGACACGGCTGACGTTTATTCCAAATTCGCGCCGGGCAATAGCGGTGGTGAATCGGAAACGATTATCGGCAAATGGCTCAACCAGGGTGGCAGACGCGACAAAGTCATCATCGCCACAAAAGTTGGGCTGGAGATGGGGCCGCATAGGAAAGGTCTTTCAAGCGCTTACATCATGCGTGCGGCCGAAGATTCGTTGAGGCGGCTGCAGACGAGCTACATCGATCTTTATCAATCGCACCGTGATGATCCCGATACTCCTCTGGATGAAACGCTGCGAGCTTATGCGCAGTTGATGGAGCAGGGGAAAGTGCGCACGATCGGCGCGTCCAATTACAGCGCCGAACGGCTCTCGCATGCGCTTGGAGTGAGCAGAAGGCATGGATTGCCCAGGTATGAATGCCTTCAGACGGAATATAATCTCTACGATCGCGAGGAGTACGAGAAAACGCTTGAACCGGTGTGCATCGAAAACGGTTTAGGAGTCCTTAGCTATTTCTCGCTGGCGAGCGGGTTTCTTACAGGCAAATACAAGTCGGCGGCCGATGTTGCGAACAAGGCGCGAGGCGATTTTGTGAAAAAATATATGAATGAGCGCGGCTTCACGATTATTCACGCCCTGGATCAGGCGGCGAAGGGACTTCATGCAACGCCTGCGCGCGTCGCGCTTGCGTGGCTGATGACGCGGCCAACAGTCACTGCGCCCATCGCCAGCGCAACAAACCTGACGCAATTAAAGGAACTGATCGGTGCGACCAGGCTCAAATTAGATGAAGCGTCAATGGGGCTTTTGAATCGAGCGAGCGATTGGCGAGTCTGACATGGGGCAGCACTCGAGATCGGTTACGCGAAGTTTTTGCGCACACGTTGCATTCGCCATAGCGCACACGCGGCATTTCGACGATTAAACGTAGAACGCCTGACCCTACCACAAAATGAAGGAACGCGATGATTCTCTTACTCGCGTCGTCTTCTTGTTCGACGTAGACAACACTCTTGTTGATAACGACAGAGTGGCAGCAGATCTGCAACGCCACCTCGTCAGCGAAATCGGCGCGGCCGGAGCCCGGGAATATTGGTGCATTTTCGAGGAACTGCGGACGGAACTGGGCTACGCGGATTACCTTGGCGCTTTGCAAAGGTATCGGGCCGAACATCCGCGCGCTCCGCATCTGCTGTGCGTTTCTGATTTTTTCATCAACTATCCCTTCGCTGCGCGCCTTTTCCCCGACGCGATCAAGGTGATTGAGCATGTGCAGCAATGGGGTCCCGCGGTCATACTTTCGGACGGCGATGTCGTTTTCCAGCCGCTCAAGGTCAGTCGCTCAGGGTTGGACGATGCGGTCGCCGCGCGTGTGCTGATTTACGTGCACAAGGAGCAGGAACTCGATGACGTCGAGCACCGCTATCCAGCCGAACATTACGTGCTCGTCGACGACAAACTGCGTATCCTGGCCGCGGTGAAAAAATTCTGGGGCTCGCGTGTTACAACGGTTTTTGTCAGGCAAGGCCACTACGCCACCGATCCGAAAATCCTCGCCAGCTATCCGCCAGGGGACATCAGCATCGAACGTATTGGGGATTTGCTGCAATATCAGTTGCCGGAATTGCTCAATCCGAAACCGTGAACGACCCTGCGTTTTTTCGATGACCACCGATGATCATTTTCGCCGGTTGTCATTCTGAGCAAAGCGAACAATCTCCTGGGTGTGGAGGGCCAGATGTCGATAGACAGAGATATTTCGCTTCGCTCAATATGACAGCGTAATAAGTTGTTGAACATGCCCGAGCCTATCGCGCAACGAGTCGCCGAAGTGGTTCCCCCTAGAATTCCTCGCGGCATGGATTTGCTCGACACGCCGTTGTTGAATAAAGGCACGGCGTTCACCGATGGAGAGCGGACTCAGTTTGGTTTGCACGGACTACTTCCGCCGCACGTTGAAACTCTGGAGGAGCAAGTCGTGCGGGCGTATGAAGCGTACGCGCGAAAGGAAGACGATCTGGAACGGCACATTTATTTGCGCGCTTTGCAGGATAACAACGAGGTCCTCTTTTATCGCCTTCTTCTCGAGCACATCGAGGAAATGACGCCGATTGTCTACACGCCAATAGTTGCGCTGGCCTGTCAGCAATTCAGTCATATTTACCGCAGACCGCGCGGCATGTTCATCGGATATCCGCAGCGCGATTCCATTGTGCAACTTCTGCGGAATCGACCGAATCCGAATGTCGATGTCATTGTGGTGACGGATGGTGAACGTATCCTTGGTATCGGTGATCAAGGTGTGGGCGGACTGGGGATTCCGATCGGAAAACTTTCTCTTTACACATTGATTGGTGGGATTCGTCCGGAACGAACATTGCCAATCGTGTTGGATGTAGGAACGAACAACTCCGAGCGACTTGAGGATCCTGAGTACCTCGGCTGGCGTCGCGAGCGGATCGCCCGCGACGATTACTCCGCGTTTATCGAGCAATTTGTGGACGCAGTGAAAGAGGAACTGCCGGAAACGTGCCTGCAATGGGAAGATTTCGCGAACCCGCATGCGCGGCCGATCCTCGAATGCTATCGCGATCAACTCCTGACATTCAACGACGACATTCAGGGAACAGCGGCGGTCGCGCTCGGAGCGATTTTGGGCGCAATCAAAGTGACTGGAAAAAGTTTGAAAGATCAACAGATCGTCATCCTGGGTGCGGGTTCAGCCGCTACGGGCGTTGCCGATGGTATACGTGCCGCGATGACAGAAGAAGGCCTAACGAAAGAGCAAGCGCGTAGCCGGTTCTGGCTCGTTAACAGCAAAGGCGTTCTGCACTCCGGCCGAAAAGATCTTAGTCCCGAGCAGATCATTTATGCACAACCCGAAAACCGTATTGCCGGTTGGCCACGGACTTCCAACGGAAACGTCGGTCTCGCCGACGTGATTGGACAAATCGACGCTACAATCCTCCTCGGTCTCTCGACCGTCGGTGGCGCCTTTTCACAAACAATTGTTCGGGAGATGGCCAGGAAGATCGAGCGGCCGATCATTTTCCCGCTCTCGAATCCCACATCAAAATCTGAAGCGATACCGGAAGATCTGATTCATTGGACCGACGGACGCGCGGTGGTGGCGACGGGTTCTCCTTTCGCTCCTGTGTTTTACGATGGCCGCAAGATTCCGATCGCCCAATGCAATAACGTTTACATTTTTCCGGCCGTCGGCCTCGGAGTTGTTGCGTCCCGTGCTCGCCGTATAACCGACACAATGATGGTTGCAGCGGCCCGAACACTAGCGGGAAATTCGCCTGCCCTTAAAGACTCTTCCGCCGCTCTGTTGCCTCCGTTAACAGATCTCAGGAGAGTTGCCGCGGAGATTGCCCTTGCAGTAGGGATCGCGGCACAAAAAGACGAAGTCGCTGCGTCGATGACTGAAGATGAATTGCGCGCCCGAGTAAGGGCAACTCAGTGGACGCCTGATTATCCCTCCTATTGCGATTAAAGAATGGAACCCGCATTCAATCCCGGTGCCATTTTTTCAACCGAATGCGAAACGAGAGAAACAGAACACGATGACTGAGAATCTTGAAAGAGTGAAACTGCTCGCGCGTGATCTGCGGGAGGGAAAAGAATTCCCGCGCAGCCCGCGAGCCACACTGGCGGGTTATGTGTTGGCGGCGCGCGCGGTGGACAAATGCCGCGCTGTGCTTCTGGATTGGCAAGGCGGGTACCATTCGAACTGCCCTCTCGATCAGCGATGGCTGAATTTTGCGGAGATTCATTACCACGATTTGCGTTCGTTGGTCGCCAGCGGTGCGACCGATGATGAGATTGCAGAATGGATTGAGAAGAATGCGAAAAAACGCCCGCGCGCTGAGATCGTTGCGTGGAACAACAAGGAACGTGATCTGCGCCTCAGTGATCTGCCGCCTGAGCTTCAGGAATACATGGAGAATTACATCAGTCGGTATGTCCCGCGTAACCGCGTCGTCTATCACTGGTTCGACGTGTACGATCTGGAAGAGCAACGAATCTGAACGTCTGTAGCCACGGCCCTGCGGGCCGTCTTGTAGCAGCCACGCGCGAGGAGGACCGGCCCACAGGCCGGTGGCTACAATTCCTGTTGTTTAGCTAGACGCCGTCTCAGCGGATCGCAATCTGATGTTGATCTCAGAGGTCAGCGTCCGGTGAACAGGACATTTCGCGGCGATCTCCATCAGCTTTGCGTGCTGTTGTGCAGTCAAAGAGCCTGTCAGTTCCACTTCAACATCGATTCTGTCGACCATACCTTCCTTCGTGTCGCACTCCTTGCAATCACTTGCGTGAATGCGTAAGTGCCACAGCGAAACCGTAACGTTTTCTAGCGGCAAATGATTTCGCCGCGCGTAAAAACCGACTGTCATCGAGGTGCAGACGCCAAGGCTAGCCAGCAAGTAATCGTATGGATCCGGTCCTGCATCACTACCGCCGACGTTGATGGGTTCATCAGCAACAAAGTGATGTTTGCCTGCAGTGATTTCCTGCTGGAAATTCTCAGCGCCGCCGCGCACGACGATGTGCGGTGCCTCTTTTTTATCACTTTGTGCCGTCATGAGTTGATCAGGGACTTAAGATCCCTCTAAATGCATCGCGATATCGCCACACCAGAAACAATTCAAGAATGGTTACTAAAATTGCGGGTTCAAAATTCGCCGGTGCGAGAAAGACGTGGAATAGCCAAATATTGACGATGATTGCACCGAGAATTGTCAGTCCCAGCGGAACAAATCGTCCGACCAGGAGAAGTGCGCCGGCAACGACCTGAAGCGCGCCGATAACGTAAACCTGACCGCTTTCCGCAAAGGCATGGAAATACTCTCCGGCCAACCCCTGCGGCGGCGCTCCCATTGGAATGAAGTGCAGAAACGCATTGGAACCGAACACAACAAAGATCAACCCGAGAAGAACACGGGCGATCACGGTAACAACTTTCATGGCAACGATGCTGCCTCGATTAACTCGAAATTCAACTTCTGAAATTTCATTAGGCCGCGAGGTGGCGGGAACATTCTTTAGATCCCAGCTCGATCAAGAACCGACTTCAGTACCGTTTCGGCTTCGAAGACTTCGCGGGCGACCTCGCGAGCGGCGCGAGAGTGCTTCGTGTAATCGGCATTAATTCTTTTCACGGCATCTGCGACTTCGTTCAGCGTTCGAAATGACAAGAGTCCTTTCGTGCCGCCATAGTTTTTCGTGAAGCCTGTTTCTTGCGTAATGACAGGACGACCAGCTGCCAGATAACACGCGCTGCGGTCGCTGAACCAGCCGGTGTTAAGCCGGACGTATTGATCCTTTGCCACGGTGAACTCACCCTTGGAGCGCTGTATATAGTCGCGGTAGAGCCAGTAATCGACGCTCATCTGCAATGGCGAAGTCAGGCGCCAACCGCTTTGCTCAAATTTTCTGCGCGTTTTTGTATCATCGATGTTGGTTGCCATCTCGAATGTTTCGCCAGCTTCTTTCGGTGCCGAGACGAACCGGAGAAACTCGCGCGATTTGCTCCAGAGATATTTTTTGCCTCGCCACGTGATGTCTTTCAAACCACTCGTGGACCAGTTCGCGATTGTTGTGAACACCGCCGCGCGAGAAGGCGCACGGGCCGTTTTCCAAAGATCAGTCACGACTGGTTGCCGTGTTGGCAGCCATTTGAATCCATGCAGCGGCACGGAAAAATCTTTCGTGCCGATATTTTCGCCGAAGGTAAAAAGTGCGCGATGCCGCCGCAGATATTCGACTGTCGATTTCACGCGCTTGTCGATTTTGATTTGCTCTACACCGGGGTCGCTCTCGATGTAAAGAATGCGATCGGAAACGAGTAAGTCGTCATTGAACTCCTGCGTGCCGCAGACGTTCAGGATCGCATCAGCTTCGCGATAGAGTTGTCGAATTCTTTTTAGCGGCATGCCGGCGGTTGGAGTGCCGGGCAAGTAACGTGCGCAGTAGGCCCAGCGATTTTTGAAATCGAAATCCCCGGCCAGGCGGTCGAGAACTTTTGCCGCATAATCGAACTCGTCAGTTACTTCGAATGTTTCGGGATTGTACGGAAGACGCGCCGAATCTTCGATGAAAAAGACATCGTGACCCAGTCGTCGCAGTCCGACGACGTAATGTATATGCTGCCAGACGACGCCAGCGATCGGCATCGATCCCATGAACCCCATCACCACGATGCGCTTGCGTTTCATGAGGCGGCAAATCCCGAACGCCCAACAGCGAACGTCCAACATCGAACGAACAGAATTCGGCGTTGCGCGTTGGGAGTTGAGTGCTGGGAGTTAGAACGAATCACTCTTGGAAACGTTTCACGATCACCGCCGGATTCCCTGCGACGACCGTGTTCGGTTCGACGCTTTTGGTCACGACCGATCCCGCCGCGATAACTGAGTTCTCGCCGACGGTGACGCCTTTCAAAATCACGGCGTTCATTCCGATCCAGACGTTGTCGCAGATTTTGACTGGCGCGGTTTTCAATGTCGGGCGCGCCGGGCGGTTTTTGAAATACGGCGCCAGCGCTTGCGCGTCGATCAGGCGTTGCGCTGGTTCGATCGGGTGAAAATCGGAATCGGCGATACCGACATTCCATGAAACAAGGCAATATGAACCAATCTCGATCTTTTCCTCCGCCATGATCAGCGCGCCATTGAGCAGCGTGAAATCCCCGATCGTGCATTGGCCATTAACTCCGATGGCAAATGAGCAACCGGCGTAGCACGAAACATGTTCGCCGATCACAACGGCGCCCGATTCTTTGTTTCGGAGAAATCGAAAAATTTGCGCACTCTCGCAATAAAAACCTTCGCCGAACTCCACGTTCGGCGGAATCGGTTCTCGCCACCAATCGTGTTCGACGTATCGATCTTCTCTAACGTTGCTCATGAGTGCCTAAACAGCCCGAGGGCAGGCTGTCTCCAGGTTTGCCGCTGGAGCCGGGCAGCCCTCGACCCGAAACAAATGTTCAAGTTTGGCCCTGCTCATGTTGGAAATTTCCCCGATGTATAAAGTTTCGCATAAACGCCGCCGCGGGTGAGTAGTTCCGGGCCGCGGCCTTGTTCAATGATGCGTCCGTGCTCTAGCACGATGATTTTGTCGAGATTGTGAATGGTCGCCAGACGATGTGTGGCAATCAACGTTGTTCGGCCGCGCATTAGATCCTTGATGGTTTCCATGATGGCAGCTTCCGTGCTGGGGTCGAGTGCCGAAGTCGGTTCATCCAGCAACAGAATCGGAGCATTTTTCAGAAAGGCTCGCGCGATCCCGATGCGCTGCCGTTGGCCGACGCTTAGATGCCCACCACGTTCACCGACGAGACTGCTGTATCCCTGCGGCATTTGCTGAATAAACTCGTCAGCCTGCGCGCGGTGCGCCGCTTCAATAATCTCCTGTTCTGTCGCATCGGGCCGGCCATAAGCGATGTTTTCACGGACCGTGGTGGAGAAAAGTAGCGTGTCTTGAAGGACGATGGCGATCTGGTCGCGTAAAGACTTTTTAGTAATCTCGCGCACATTGCGACTATCGAGCATCACAGACCCCATGTCCGGATCGTAAAACCGCGGCACCAAGCTGAGCAGCGTGCTTTTGCCAGCGCCTGTGCCGCCCACGAGTCCGACAATTTGATTCGGCGCGATGGTAAGATCGATATCGCGCAAAACGGTTCGGGTTTCGGCATAACCAAAATTGACTGAGTGAAACGCGATCGCGCCTTTAGCCGATGAAATATCGACGGCATTTGCCGAGTCGCGCACATCGTCCTGACTATTCAAAATTTCGAAGCAGCGTTTCGCGCCCGCTGTAGCGCCTTCCATTGCCCAAGCCGTGTACGTGAGGGATTCCAACGGTTGATACAGCATCAGGAGGTACGCGCTAAAGACCAGCAACGAACCGAGGCTCAGTGTTCCAGCGAGCACATGCAGAGTTCCTACGTAATACATCGCCGCCGTGCCGATAACCATCAACGTGCTGATCACCAGCGCGCTGTTCACATTCGTTAAAGTCAGCCGCAGGTTTGCCTCCAAGCTCTGCTGCGCCCGCTGATGAAATTGCCTGACCTCAAAGTCTTCGCGTCCGAAGGCGTGCACCATCCGGATCGAGCTGAGTCCCTCCTGCGCTTGCGCAAGCACGGCGCTTTCCTGTTCCTGAATCGAGGTGGATTCGCTGCGAATCCGGCCGGCGAAAAAATAAATCGCACCCACAATCAGAGGCACGATCGCCAGGGACAGCAGCGTCAATATCCAGTCGAGCCTTAACATTATGATGAATGTGCCGATCAGCGCGACGACCGAAGCAAAGATGTTGGTGAAGCCTTTGTTGTAGATCGTTTGAATCGACTGCGAATCGTAGGCGACACGAAAACTGGAATCGCTAGACCGCCGGGCGTCGTGAAATTTCAGCGAGAGCAGTTGCAGATGAGAGTAGAGATCGGTTCGCAGCTTCAGTAGCGCCTCAAGCCCGATCTTAACGAATAGATAGTTTGTAATCCAATTAATGATTCCCCATGCAAATTGGATTACGATCAGCGCGAGACAAAGCAGGGGAATCACGGTGCGCCAATCACCGCGCGCAGCAGGCCCTGGTCGCAGGAAATCGTCCACGATGATTTTGAATGGCCACGGCTTGAGCAGATTGAGGCCAATGCCGAGCAGCGACAAAAACAGGCCGATTACCGTTTTTCCCCAGAACGGCTGGTAATAGCGAAGGACGCGCCGGTAAATCGACATGGCTACACACGATCACGAGTTGTCATACTGAGCGCAGCGAAGAAGCTCTGATCGTTTTTGGATTGCGGCGTATCGAAACAAGCCAGAGATGTTTCGCCTGGCTCAACATGACAGCGGCACTCATGAAGTGGGGTTAGGGATTTTGAATTGCGGATTTTAGTTTTTGGACTGAACTAGGGCGAATTCATTCGACTTGAGATCGGGACATTTCTCGGCAGGGGTTGGCTGAGAGTAGTCGATGGCTTCGGAGTGACAATATGCATCATCTGGTTCAAATCTGGTTTCAGTGGGTCGAGCAGTGGGGATACGTGGGGATCATTTTGCTCATGGCAATGGAAAGCTCGATCTTTCCGGTGCCCAGCGAGATCGTTATTCCTCCTGCCGCATTTCTCGCTTTGGAGGGAAAACTAAACACGTTCGGTGTCATAGCCGCTGGCACGTTCGGCTCATGGCTTGGAGCAACGGCGACCTATTGGACTGCATTGTGGCTTGGACGCGTTTTCCTAGCCCGGTGGGGACGCTATTTTTTGCTCAGTGAGCATAAGCTGGAGCGTGCTGAAAGATGGGTCCGTCGTTACGAAGCAGGAGGCATTTTCTTTGCCCGGCTTTTGCCAGTGATCCGCCATGTCATTTCTATCCCGGCAGGCATTATTCGGATGAATTTCGCTACATTCAGCATAATGACCCTGGCCGGATCGGCGTTGTGGTGTTCGGTCCTTGCGTGGTTTGGCCAAAAAGTGCTCACGCGTGAAATGATCGAGTCGAAAGATGCGACGGCTTTGATCAAAGCCGTAAAGGAGAGCGGCCATTTTCACACCATCGTGATCGCGTGCGTCGTGCTCACCGTGCTTTATCTGCTAGTGGTCAGTTTGACCGGTAAAAAACGAACCGACTAGTTAGGCCGCCGGGGCACGACCATAGTTGGTTTCATCTCAACGCTCGTGTAGTCGCGTGCGCTGTTCTCATCGCAGCGGCTTGGCATGTCACCATTGAACCCATCCGGGGCGCAGATGCCCCTCAATCTGAAGTTTTTATGTTTTGAAATTGAACAAAAGTGTCACGAAACGGTCAGTTCTATCGTGCAAAGAAAGTGAACAACTGCACTCACACCATGGACGACATATTCACAATGAATGCTGGCATCAGAACTGCTGAGGGTAAAAACGGGCAAGATATGAAAAGAAATCCTCAATTTCGCCAAATCATCAAACCGCGCACTCGGCTTTCGCTGGGTGACCTAATCCTGGCAGTTAGTTCCTGCACCCGCAGCAGCACAGAAACTGTTGCAGCGGTCGCGGATCTTCTGGCCAGCGGCCAGGTACGCGTGAAGGATAACGGACGTTTCCTGCGCGCGCGCGTTTGCTAAACGAACCCAGCGAAGTTCGCTCGCTGAGCCCGTGATGCTGGAGTGTCCGCTGTCTCAGCGGACCCGCCTCTTCAACAAAAGGTGTTGAGAACAGCGCAGGGCACAGCTGGATTCTGCGTTGCTCTGGACGAAAACGCTTTTCGCTCACCTTGGTCGCTTTTATGTTCGCATCGTGATCGACCGCTATTCCCGACCCGAGATGAGCAAAATCTGGTCGGACCAACGAAAGTTTGAAATCTGGTTGGAAATCGAAGTGCTCGCCTGCGAGGCAATGGCAGAGCTTCGCCAGATTCCAAAAGAGGACGCGGTAGAGATTCGAAAACGGGCGCGGTTCTCAATCCCGAAGATCCTCGAAATCGAAACGCGAACTAATCATGACGTCATCGCTTTTCTTGAAAATGTTGCCGAATCAGTAGGACCAGCCTCGCGCTGGATTCACCAGGGACTGACTTCATCGGATATTCTGGACACCACGCTCGCGGTGCAACTGAACGAGTCGTGCCAAATCCTTCTCGATGATCTCGAAAGAGTTCGAAACGTGATCGCAGACCAGGCGCGCCGGTACAAAATGACACCGATGATCGGTCGCAGTCACGGCGTACACGCCGAGCCGATCACGTTTGGGTTAAAATTGGCACTCATGTTTGATGAATTCGGTCGCGCTATCGAGCGCCTGACTCAAACTCGCGAGCGTATTCGCGTCGGCAAAATCAGTGGCGCAGTCGGTACGCACGCGCACGTCAATCCAGAAATCGAGCGTTCAGTGTGTGAGAGGCTCGGACTAAAACCCGCCACGCTCTCCACGCAAATTGTGCAGCGCGACCGTCACGCGGAATTTATGACCACTCTCGCTGTGATCGCATCGAGCATCGATCGCTGGGCCACGGAATTTCGCCATCTTCAGCGCACTGAAGTGCTCGAAGTGGAAGAATTTTTTGGCGAAGGCCAGAAAGGCAGTTCTGCCATGCCACACAAACGGAATCCCATTACAAACGAGCGGTTGAGCGGATTAGCCCGCGTAATTCGTGGGAATGCCGTCGTCGCGCTGGAAAACGTGGCGCTGTGGCACGAGCGCGACATCAGCCACTCGAGCGCCGAGCGCATTATTCTGCCTGATTCATGCATTCTGCTTGATTACATGCTCGCGAAATTGCGCGACGTGGTTGAGAAACTGCAAGTCTATCCGAATCGAATGGCAGAAAATCTCGCGCTCACAAAGGGTCTGTATTTCAGTCAATCGATCCTACTCGCACTCACGAGCGCAGGCGCGGAGCGCAAGAATGCGTATGAAGCCGTGCAACGCGCAGCCATGAAAACGTGGAAAGGCGAGGGGACATTTACAGAAAATGCAAAATACGAGCCGGAAATCGTTGCCCGTCTTTCACCAGAAGAAATCGATCGCCTCTGCTCGCTCGACATTCACTTCAAATACGTCGATGCGACCTTTAAAGCCTTGGAGTTGGAGTAGCACAGTTCAGCGCGCTCTTGCCGTGAGGTGAAAGTCCTTCACTACGAATCTGTCATCCTCGGTAACCATTTTTACCACCATGGCGTTCCATAGGTATGGTAAATCAAGAACATTAGCGTGGCCAAAGACTCCTGTTTCGCGTGCTTCGTGTGACATTAGCAGCCAGTCCCCATGTGAAAATCCAAGTTGTTTTCATTCGTACCGCAGCGCTTCGATAGGGTCGAGGCTGGCTGCGCGATACGCCGGGTAGAGTCCGAAGCCAATGCCGATGGCGGAACAAACGAGAAGTCCAGCGATTGCCCAGCCATAAGGGAAAATGATGTCGACCTGCAGCCAGGCAGCTAGCAGGTCGCCGGCAATGATTCCAAGGAGGATTCCGAGGATCCCACCGGCTTCTGAGATGAATACGGCTTCAGTGAGGAATTGACGCAGAACGTCGCGACTGCGTGCGCCGATTGATTTGCGCACGCCGATTTCCTTCGTTCGTTCGGTAACGCTCACGAGCATGATGTTCATGATACCGATCCCGGCAGCCAACAGTGCAATGAAGCTGACGACGAACGCACCGATTCGCACCACGCCCGCGACTGAAGTGAACGCGCTTTTCAGTGAGTCGTTAGAATAAATCTCGAAATCGTTTTCCTGATCGGCGCGCAGTCCACGCGCAATACGCATGGCGCTTATACCTTTGTCGAGCGTTTGATTGTAAGTCTCCGTGGAGAAGGCTTGCGTGGCGATGTTCACCGTGCGTTTTGCTTCTCCGAAATCCTCGAAGAACCGCGTGATCGGCATGATGCAAACGTCGTCCTGGCTTTGACCGAAAGAGGTTCCTTTCTCCGCGAGTACACCGGCAATTGTGTAAGTGTGACCACTAACTCTCACCACTTTGCCGATTGGCGACTCGTGCGGGAACAATCGTTTTTCGACCATTCTCCCTACGACGATCACCCTGCGTGAAAGCTCGACGTCTTCGTCGTTCAGATTCCGCCCATACCCGAGGGTGTAGGCGTTTGCGGTGAGAAAACTTCCGTTTGTTCCAACGATGAGAAGGCTGGGCGTGGTCTTCACGCCATTGTAAACAGCCTGGCCTTTCACTTCGTAACCAAAAGTTTTGAGACAGATTTCGCGTGCGTTGCCTTCCATCAACTTCGCGTAATGCATCGCCTCGCGATACGTAACGTTGCGCCGGTTCTGATATTTTTTCTTGATCTCGCCGCCGACGTTCACGTTCGCAGGGTATTTGGCGAACTGAAAAATGTTCGATCCGAGAAAACTAATGCCGCTTTCAATTGAGGACTGCAGCGCCCCGATGGCGGTCATCACTGAGATCACCGAGAAAACTCCGATGGTGATACCCATCATAGTCAGCGCAGCGCGCAGTTTATTAGCGCCTAACGACGCCAGCGCCATCTTGATGATTTCGCTAAACAACATATTGATTAGCGGAAATTGCGACTGACGAGCGATTGATGAAGCTCCTGTAATTGTAGGGCGTTTCTGTGAAACGCCGCGGCGTCTGACACAGACGCCCTACAGTTGGCATCATTATCCTCACTCATATCTCAGCGCCGCGACGGGATCGAGGCGGGAGGCGGACCACGCAGGGGCGAAACCGGAGAACAAACCGGTGAGAATTGAGACGGCCATGCTCACGAGGACCAGGCCGAGTGAAAATTGAATTGGAAAAGAGGGAAACGCTTGTCCGATGCCGGCACACATGAGGTACGCAAAGCCCAATCCGATAAATCCGCCGAGCAAACACAGCGAAGTCGATTCGATCAGAAATTGAAGAAGAATGGTGCGTCGCCGCGCGCCCAGAGCTTTGCGCGTTCCGATTTCGCGTGTGCGCTCCTTCACGCTCACAAAAGTGATATTCATTATGCCGATTGCACCCACAAAAAGGGAAAGACCGGTAACAAAAAGTCCGGCGATAGCGATGGAGTTCTTAATAGGATCGAGGGTGCTTTTCAGTGCTTGTTGTTCGTTAATGCTGAAGTCGTCTTTTTTCTCCGGCGGCAACCCGCGCACACGCCGCATGATTCCGGTCAACTCGTCTCTCGCTTCGGCGAGCCGCGATTTGTCCTTCACTTTTACGAGAATGTCAGAATCACTTTTGGCGCTAAAATATTTTTGAAAAGCAGGCAGCGGCATTACCACAATCGAATCCAGACTGAATAATCCCAAAAATGTGCCTTGCCGTGAGATGACCCCGACTACCCTGAAAGGTTGTCCATTGATCAGCACCGATTTTTCGATCGGGGTCTCAGAGGGAAATAGCGCGTCGGCTACATCGTAGCCGATCACGCACACGTTGGCGCCCCCTCGAGATTCGACATCGTTGAAAAATCGGCCCTCCTTAAACTCAAAGGTCGAAGTGATGAGGTAATCGGAGACGGTTCCTCTGATGAGAACGTTGCTGACTTCGCTTTGGCCATTTTTCACGCTGCGCAACAAACTCGAAGTGGGTACAGCGATCACGAGGTTCGAATTCGCCGTCGCAGCGATGATGCGGTTGATCGGCTCGGCGTACTCGGTTTTAATCTTTTTGCGATCGCGGAAGTTCCACCAGTCATCCACCCGCTTCCACGGCCATTGTGAGACGTAAAGCACGTCGTCGCCGAAAATGGCCATGCTTTTATCGAATCCGACCTGAATCCCGCCGATCGCGGTGCCCATCAGTGTTACGGCGACAATGCCGATAATGACTCCGAGTGCGGTCAGAGTGGAGCGCGTTTTATTCGAGCGCATCTGCGCCAGGGCGATGTTCCAACTTTCAGTCAGCTCGTACAGAAAGCGCCTCATGAGTAAACTGCAGCATCGGCTGGCAGCGGATCTTCCACCGGCAAGTTATCCGTTCCACCGAACCCGCCGTCGTCACTTTCGATGAGCCCATCGCGCAAGCGGACCGTGCGCCGCGCATGATTCGCAATTTCGGCTTCGTGCGTGACGAGAATAATTGTGTGTCCTCGTTGATACAGATTTTCGAACAGCGTCATGATTTCGTCGCCGGTTTTGGAATCGAGATTCCCGGTCGGTTCATCGGCCAGGATGATGGATGGATCGTTCACCAAAGCCCGGGCGATCGCGACGCGCTGGCGTTGACCGCCAGAAAGCTCGTTAGGTTTGTGGTGCAAACGATCACCAAGCCCCACCTCTCGCAGTACGTATGCGGCGCGCTCACGGCGCGTTTCGGAATCGACGCCGGCGTAGACAAGCGGAAGCTCAACATTTCGCAGGCTGTCGGCACGCGGAAGAAGGTTGAACGTTTGAAAAACAAATCCGATTTCCCGATTCCGAATCGCCGCCAGTTCATCGTCGCTCATCGCTGAAACGTCCCGGCCGTTGAAGTCATAACGCCCGGAGCTGGGCGTATCAAGACAGCCGAGCATATTCATAAGCGTCGATTTGCCGCTGCCACTGGGGCCCATGATTGCGAGGTACTCGTTGCTGTGAATTTGCAAGGACACGCCGCGCAGCGCGTGAACAATTTCTTCGCCCATCACGTAATCCTTCGTGATGTTCTCGATGTCGATGATTATCGGATCCGATGATCGGGTGCCACTCGTCACTTCGCGACTTCCTTGTCGTATGCGACCTTCGCGCCTTCCTTCAATTTCCGGCTGATGGCGCTGTAACTGCCTGAGATGACTTCGTCGCCAGGTTTGATGCCGCTTTTGATTTCCATGTAGGAATCGTCGGCAATCCCCGTGGTCACCTTCACCATCTGCGCTTTGCTGCCGTTCTTGACGAACACAACCTTGAGCAGTTTTTCGCGTTCTTCTTTCTGGGCCTGTTTCTCGAGACGATCGTTGCTCAGCTCCGCTTTGTTATCCTCCTTGTCGCGCGCGGCGACTTTTTGTTTTTGTTTTTCGATTTCTTCGGGACTTAGGTTGCTGTCCCCGGTGCGAATCGTGACGCTTTGCATCGGCACAGCGACCGCATCCTTAACGATATTCGTCTCGATATCCGCGGTGCAACTCAGTCCTGGACGCAAGATCACATCGCGGCCGTCAACGCGAATTTTTACCTCGAAATTTGTAACTTCCTCCTGCGTACCTGTTCCGGTCGTTTTTCCAGTGTTCGCGATTTGCTGAACGACACCTTTAAATTTACGGTCGCCGTACGCATCAATTTTGATGTTTGCTTTGTCCCCAAGCTTCACGTTTACGACATCGTTTTCGTTGACGTCTACGACGGCTTGCATGTGGCTGAGATCAGCCACGCGCATTACTTCGGTTCCGGCAAATTGATTGGTCGCTACCAGGCGTTCGCCCAGTTTGCTGTTTAGAACGGTAACTGTTCCGTCCATCGGCGAATAGATCGTCGTTTTCGAAAGTTGATCGCGCGCCTGGCTGGAGCTGGCCTGTGCGCGTTCGATTTCGTGCAGTGAACTATCATAGGTATTTTTCGCAACATCGTTCGCTGCTTCCGCTGCATTGTATTCCTGCTCTGAAATCAGCTTTTTTTCGAATAAATCCTTCGATCGCCGCAAGTCGTGCTCGGTCTTAAGCATGGTCGCTTTTTGCTGAAGATTCGTCGCCTTCGCGGCGCTGATCGCTGCTTCCTGTTGTTCAAGCAATGCTTTATAGGAATCAGGTTTAATCTTCACAAGCAGATCGCCTTTCTTTACCTGCATCCCATCTTCCACGGGCAGTTCGATAATTTCGCCGGCAACTTCCGGCGAAATTTTCACCTCGGTTTCGGGCTGAACCTTACCGGTCGCGGACACGGTCTGCAGAATAGTCCGACGCACCGCTTTTTCCGTTGTCACCGGAATCGGCTTCTCGCGCTTGCCGGCCAAGACAAGTCCAACAATCAAAATCAAAGCGACGCCCGCTGAGGCAAAAACAATTTTGCGTCTGCGACCCTGCCGGCGCTTCTTCGTGGCCTCACGGGAGAGTGGAGGGGGGTTCAAGGCTTGATGCATGACAAAATTGCTTATGCCGCTGAAAGCTATCTCTCTTTAGACTTTGGCCAATGGCGCACGTTCATGGCGCTCAATCGATAGGATGCAGTCCCCGGCTGGTTTGGATTCAAACAATTTGCGCTACTCCCTGCTTCTGTCGGTCGCGAATCCGTTGAATTGCCCATTCCGCGTGTTCTGCAATTAACGGCTCTGGGTCGGCTGCCGCGCGCTCGAGCGCCGGAAGGTCCGATGTATGGCCTACATTGCCTAGCGCGACACACACGTTACGTAGAAACCCGCGGCGCTTTATCCGCTTAATAGGAGATTTTTTGAAAAGCGCTTCGAACTCTGTGTCGGTTAACTCCAAATATTCCCGCAGCGACATGCCACTCGTCGATGGGCGTGCTGAGAATACAGTTTCGCGCGACGTCCAGGCGAATCGGTTCCAAGGGCATGCGTCGAGACAATCATCGCAGCCAAAGATTCGATCGCCCATCAGCGGACGAAGCTCCACAGGGATGGCGGTTTTCAATTCAATGGTTAGGTAAGAAATGCATCGACGTGCGTCCAACCGATGCGGAGCGGTAATCGCGCCCGTTGGACAGGCTGTAAGGCAACGGGTGCATGTCCCGCAGCGATCCCGGGCCGGTTCATCCGGCGGCAATTCAAGCGTGGTGAAAAGTTCCGCGAGAAAAAACCAGGTTCCGAGCCGTTGATCGACTAGCATGGTACTCTTGCCGTGCCAACCAACGCCAGCCTGCGCGGCATAGTCCCGTTCCAGTACAGGCCCGGTATCGACGTAACATTTCTGCTGTCCACCAAAGCCGCGAAGAAACTCGTCAACCCGCTTCAGCTTTGCTCCGACGAAATCGTGATAGTCCTCGCCCCACGCGTATCGTGCGATCCGGCCCCTTGTTCCTGTAGCCGCGGCCTTGTGGGCCGCCTCTCCCTGAAAATAATTTAAAGCGAAAACCACGACGGACCGCGTCCCGGGCAGAATCTTTTCCGGATTACACCGCTTTTCCTCGCCGCGTTGCATATAATTCATTTCACCGTGCGCACCGTCGCGCAGCCATTCCCGAAAGTAATTTGCGTGCGCCGGCGCGTTGCAGGCGGACACGCGACAGGAATCGAATCCGATCTCTCTCGCAAAAGAGACAAGCCGCGTCTTCAGTTGTGTTGCCGAAATCTGCATCATGGCTCCTAAGATTGCCGCTTGGGATTCATTCTCCTCAATTTCGCCAGGATCGCCACGGCAACTTCTTCGTCCGTGAGGACCGACGTATCAATCCGGATATCCGCGATGTTTGCGTAAAGAGGCCTGCGAGCACCGAGGATTTGCGAGAAAGCCTTTCGCGGATTTTTCGTTTGCAGCAATGGTCTGTTCTGTTTGCGCGAAGCCCTGGCAATAAGCGTTTCTTCGTCGCCGTCGAGCCACACGATCACAGCTTGTTTTTTCAAGATCTCGACACTTTCTTTGCGCAAAACGACGCCGCCCCCCGTGATGACTATTTGTTGTTTGCTAGCGGGCACTCGACGAAGCGCTTCTGTTTCTGCTTCCCGAAATTTCCGTTCGCCGAATTTTGAGAAAATTTCCGGAATCGACATACCGAAAATCGCAGCAACGATCTCGTCCGTGTCGTACAAACGCAACCCGGTTCGCTGGCGCAGACACGCGCCTACGGATGACTTGCCTGCGCCCATCATCCCAATCAGCGCAATCGATTCACCGACGGCAATCACATTGAAATATCTCATTAACACCTGGCTTCAGCCAGATGCAGTGTGCTGCGAGCCAGAAGAAGCGGTTTAAACGGCTTCCAGGGTTCACTTCGTTTGTCACCGCGGCTCAAGCGCAGTGTTAATGAAACATGGCCACACCAGTTGGCCTTTCACGGAAAGTCTCTACTGTTTGCCCATGCCTGAATCGAAGCCTTTGGTTGCCGTTATTATGGGAAGCAAATCAGACTGGGAGACGATGCGAAATGCCGTGGAAACACTGGATCAACTGGGCGTGCCGAACGAAGCACGTGTGTTGTCTGCTCATCGGACGCCTGATGCGACGGCGGAGTTCGCGCGAGGCGCAGCGGATCGGGGGCTGCGGGTGATCATCGCTGGCGCAGGCGGTGCTGCACATTTAGCCGGAGTCATTGCGGCGCACACATGGCTGCCGGTTCTTGGCGTTCCCATTCAATCGAAGCTCCAGGGACTCGATTCGCTGTTGTCCACTGCGCAAATGCCTGGTGGCATTCCCGTCGGAACGCTGGCTATTGGAGAAGCGGGCGCAAAGAACGCCGCACTTTTGGCGGCTGCGATTCTCGCCACGTCCGATGATAGCCTTCGTGAAAACATAGAAGCGTTTCGCAGGAAACAGTCCGAAGCCGTTCTGGCAGCGAAATTGCCAAGGTGAAGACAGTGATTTCAACCGACCGCATCGCGGCGGTTGAACTACTGCGGAAAGGCGACGTAGTCGCGCTGCCTACGGAAACGGTTTACGGACTCGCCGCTCAGGCGCTCAACCCGATTGCTGTCGCGAAGATTTTTGAAGCAAAGGAACGCCCGCGCTTTGACCCGCTAATTGTTCATCTGCCGAATCGCGATTGGCTTGGCAACATTGTGGATGTGCCAGTGGGCGACCGACAACTGATCGGGAAATTGATCGACAGTTTTTGGCCGGGACCATTCACGATGATTCTTCCAAAGCGCGAGATCATTCCTGATATCGTTACGGCAGGATTGGATACGGTGGCGGTGCGATTCAGTGCGCATCGTGTGTTTGCTGAGATCGTTGGTGAATTGGATGAGCCGCTCGCCGCGCCGAGTGCAAATCGATTCGGCCGTGTTAGTCCCACAACAGCGCGGCACGTGCTGGATGAACTGGACGGACGGCTCCCACTAATTGTCGATGCCGGACCGACAGAGCACGGCATTGAGTCGACGATCGTCGGTATTCGGGACGGCAAAATCATGATCTTTCGGCGTGGTCCGATTACGCACGAACAGTTATCGCAATTTGCAGAAGTGAGCACCATGATGGCCCCATCAACGATTTCTTCGCCGGGACAATTGTCATCGCACTACGCGCCGCGAACACCTGTGCGTTTGATTGATAATGCCGAAGCATTTCCTTCGCAGAAGCATCAGCGCGTTGGCTTGCTTGCTTGGAGCGGCGCTGCTCGAGGTGCCCAAGCGTTCGCTGCGGTTCGAACTCTAACCAATCGGGAAGACTTGCGGGAAGCGGCGTCAAATTTATTCGGTCACCTGCGCGAACTCGACACGCTAGGTCTCGATCTCATTGTTGCCGAACGAGTTCCGCCTCGAGGAATCGGTGCGGCGATAATGGATCGACTCGAACGAGCGTCGCACCGATAGAAATGTGGACGGCTTTGAGGCGGAGCAGCGCCGCAGTTAAACGTCCCCGCACAGACCTTAGCGTTGCAGCACAAGCTCTTGGTTTGACACGCTCATCGGCGCTTGCTCAATACCGATCGGCTTCTTGGCGCCGACCTGATACGCCAGGGCGGCGGCAATAAATCCCTTGAACAAGGGATGGGGCTTGTTGGGTTTGCTTTGAAATTCGGGGTGATATTGGCAACCAACAAAGTAGGGATGTTCGCGTAGCTCAATCAATTCGGCGAGCGTGCCGTCGGGTGAGGTTCCGGAGATGACGAAGCCTTTCTCAGTCATTCGGTCACGATATTTCATGTTGAACTCGTAACGGTGCCGGTGCCGCTCGGTCACCTCGGTGTCCCCATAGATTCTTTCCGCGAGCGTGCCCGGAACGATTTTTGTGGGCCACGTTCCCAGCCGCATACTTGCGCCTTTGTTACGTACGCCGCGCTGCTCTTCCAGCAGCGAGATGACTGGGTCGGGATTATCCTTGTCGAACTCGGTGCTGTTGGCGTCTTTAATTCCGCATACGTTTCTCGCGAATTCAATGGTCGCGACTTGCATACCCAGGCAGAGACCCAGGAAGGGAATCCCGTGCTCGCGAGCGTAACGCGCGGCGTTGATTTTTCCTTCTGCTCCGCGAACGCCGAATCCGCCGGGAATGAGAATGCCCGCTACATCTTCCAATTGGTCGTCGACGACATCTGCGATCGATTCAGCGTCGACAAGTTTGAGATCGATTCCGCAGTCTTCGCTCGCGGCGGCGTGGGTCAACGATTCATAGATGCTCTTGTACGCATCGCGCACCTCCATGTATTTGCCGACCACAGCGATCTTCACTCGTTTACTCGGACTAATGACGCAGTCGACAAATTTTTGCCAGTCTTTTAGGTCGGGTTTGGGCGTTTCGAGGCGAAGAAGATCGCATATGAGTTGGTCCAGTCCCTCGGCGTGCAGAGTCAAAGGCACCTCATAAATGGTGTGCTCGACATCGCGTTCCTCAATGACTGCCTTTTCTACGACGTTGCAAAACAGCGACAACTTACGGCGCACATCGCGGTCCAGCGGTTTTTCCGAGCGGCAAATCAAGACCTGCGGCTGCAATCCGATTTCGCGCAGCTTCGCCACGCTCTGTTGCGTCGGCTTTGTTTTTAATTCGTGCGCCGCCTTGATATAAGGAACGAGCGTGACATGCATGTTCACTACATTTTCAGGGCCGACTTCGAGAATGAACTGGCGAATCGCCTCGATAAATGGAAGGCCTTCGATGTCTCCAGTCGTGCCTCCGATTTCAGTGATCACTACGTCGTATTTGCTCTCGTCTGACAGTTTGCGGATGCGATCCTTAATGACGTCGGTGACGTGTGGAATCACCTGCACGGTTTTGCCCAGATAATCGCCGCGGCGTTCCTTTAAAATCACGGTCTCGTAAATCTGACCGCTGGTTAGGTTGTTGTGCCGCGTTAGCAGGCAATTGGTGAATCGCTCGTAGTGGCCAAGATCGAGATCAGTTTCCGCGCCGTCATTGAGCACGTACACTTCTCCGTGCTGGAACGGATTCATCGTCCCGGGATCGACATTGAGATACGGATCAAACTTTTGGAGCACAACACGCAACTTGCGCGCTTCGAGCAAGGTTCCCAATGAGGCAGCAGTCAGCCCCTTGCCTAACGAACTTACGACGCCGCCGGTGACAAAAATGTATTTCATCGAGAGGTTTTCCGTTCCGCGCGGGCAAGCTTTTGCTCCAGCGCTTTCGCGTCGGCTGGTGTGTCTATGCCGGGAGATCCCTTGGCGGTGATGAGCACATGAACCTTTACACCATTTTCTATTGCCCGCAATTGCTCGAGCGACTCAGCGCGTTCCAGTGGCGTGGGTTTCCACTTCACGAATCGCAGGAGTGCGCTCCGCCGAAAACCGTAGATTCCTTGATGACGAAGTGACAGCGAGCGGCCTTTCTCATGGAATGGAATCGGCGCACGCGAAAAATAGAGAGCGTTTCCAGCGAGATCGACAACGACCTTGACCTGATGAGGGGAGAGCGCCTCTTCTGAATGTTCGAACGGATGCGCGGCAGTGACGATCTGGAGTGCCCGGTCCGAGCGCAGTTTCTCGACGATCTCGTCGATTAGCCGCGGCTCAATCAACGGTTCATCGCCCTGAATGTTGACGACGAACGCGAACTGTTTTGCCTTCCGTGCTACTTCGGCTATTCGGTCGGTTCCGCTGCAGTGGCGTGTGGAAGTCAGCGCGACATCGGCTCCCCAATCAAACGCCGCCTGCGCAATGCGCATATCGTCTGTGGCGATGATTATGGACTCCAGGGTGTTAGCTGCCTGGCACCTCTCCAATACGCGACGCAAAAGGGGTTTGCCGGAAACGAGATGCAACGGTTTACCAATAAAACGCGTAGAACCCCAGCGCGCTGGAATAATGCCGACCGCTTTATCAAGGGATGTCATCCGGAGGGAAGCGGAGTCGAAGGATCCCGCCGACAACTGCTGCTGCAGCTGCCGGGTTCAAAGCCTCGGTTAGCGAATTCATCCATTCCGTTGCAGCCTTGTTCTTGCTTGGAATAACGGACGATCATAATTTTGCGTTCAAGATGAGCTGGACTGCCGCGGGCACGTCATCGGCGACCCACTCTGCGTTACTTCCTGTCATGTCGCGTTGAATTCTGGTCCGCACACGGATAGCACGTAGCCCCGCGTTGTGTGCGCATTCGACATCGGACTCCTTATCACCGATCAAAAACGAACGGGAAAGTTCGATATGATGGTCTTGCGTGGCTTTGACAACCATTCCCGGCGCCGGCTTGCGGCATTTCGAACTTTTTCCGGGAGGATCCGGACAGTAGTACGTGGCGTCAACCAAATCGTCGCCAAGCTGCCGGAGCACCTCGGATTCGACCACGCGATACTGATCGAGCGTGAAGAGTCCGCGCCCGATCCCGCTCTGATTTGTGATGATGATAAGTTTGAATCCTCGCGATTTCAGCCGCCCTAGCGCCTCGACGACACCTGGAAAAATCCGCACATCCTTTGGATCGGAACAGTAATCGGTATCCTCCATAATCGTGCCGTCGCGGTCTAGAAAAACGGCCGGTGACAGCGCCTCACCCACCTTCGCTCTCCTCTCGAAAACTGGCGATGAGTTCATCTCGCGTCACAGTCGCCGTTCCAAGTTTGCTCACTACCACCGCACTTCCATGGTTGGCGATCTCCGCCGCTTCAATGGGAGTTGCGCCGCAGACGAGCCCAAGCGTGAAGAGCGCAATCGCGGTATCGCCGGCACCCGAGACGTCAAAAACCTGACGAGCCTTCGTGCGGATGTAGTGCGGCGCTTCGTCCTGGCGGAAAAGCACCATTCCATCTTCGCCCAGCGTGATCAGGAGATATTGAGTTTCCCATTTCTTAAGGAGCGCAGCACCGGCGTGCTCAAGATGGGCGTCTATTGTCGGAGGTCCGCCGGCATGACGCGCGGGAATCCCCGCTGCAAGAAATGCTTCAGCGCGGTTTGGTTTGACAACCGTAACACCGCGCCAGTCGACGGGGTGCTGCGGATTGGGATCGGCTGCCACTATCTTACCAGCCGCGGCTGCGTCGCGAACGATTTGCGTCACCAGTTCGGTTGTCACGAACCCTTTGCCATAGTCCTCAAAAATAATTGCGTCGGTTTCTTTGAGGTTGTCTCGAACCTCATCGACTGCCTTCGCTATCTGATCGCTTGACGGGGTAAGGATTTTTTCGCGATCGACGCGAACCACCTGCTGATGCAGCGCGATGATACGGGTTTTAACAATCGTGCAAAACCTTTCGTCCTCGACCGTGCTGGACGTGTCGATGTTTTGCTCCGCCAATAGTTCCCGGAGTTGCCGCCCGCTGCGATCTTTGCCGATCATTCCGATTACAGCCACACGATCGACGAATTCGCGCAGATTCCGGGCAACGTTGGCCGCCCCTCCCGGGTAGAACGATTCCCCGGTCACCTCCACCACCGGGACCGGTGCCTCCGGGGAGATGCGGCCGACCTTTCCCCACACAAATTCGTCCAGCATCAGATCGCCGATAACGGTGATTCGCCTCGAAGCCGCCCGCTCGAGGATTTGCTCCAGCCGATCCAGTCTCATGGTGATTTGAGAATTGGCAGTTGGCGGCCCAAATCGCTTTCGGATTTGCTAGTTGAAGGGATGAGTGAGATCGGTGCTGGCATTAGTTGTGTAGAGAGGGAGTTCCGGTTAAGATTCGCTCCATTTAAAACTGAATACGAACCCGAAATCAACAGTCGAAAGTTACCAATGATGCCGTTTATAAGATATTTTAAGATCGTGGGTGTTCTCTGCGGTCTTGCCGTTTGTGCCAATGCCGCTCAGGCGCCGCAACAGATCAACATTAGCCAATTGTCCACAAAGGTGGAAGACGTTGTAGTTCCATTGCCTAACGAGATTTTTGGTGCACTGAACAAACTGGGCGCCGTGAACTGGAGAGCGCATGTGCGCAGCGACAAGGGACCCAACTTCACCGAGCGCCCGCGTATCGCTCTGTTGCTGGGCGCAGTGATTGCCGATGGCTTTATCGCTGTGCAAGCCGAAGACGCAGAAACCGTGAAGGATATCGGGCAGCGTGTCACGACTCTGGCGAAAGGCATCGGCGTCGGAAATTCGATTACACCGCATGCAAAGGCGATCGTCGAGGCGGCAGACAAGCGGAATTGGGATAATGTGCGTCGGGAACTGGATCGGACGCAGAATAGCGTACAACAAGCGATGAACGAGGTGCACGATGAAAAGTTGTCGCAGCTCGTTAGCTTGGGCGGCTGGCTGCGCGGAACCGAAGTATTGACGTCAGTGGTTAACGAACATTTTTCCGCAGACGGCGCAGAGCTGCTGCACCAGCCTGATCTACTCTCTTATTTTCAGAAAAGACTGCAGGGAATGCCGGAATTTGATCTTCCAATTCTTCACCAAATTCAGGATGCTCTGGTCGAGGTGAAACCGTTGATCGACATCGGTGATCGACGGATTGCACCCGAGGCAGTGAAGAAGGTTAATGAGATCACTACCAAACTTGGCCAGGAAATCGTTACCAAGGATTAGACTTTCAATGAAACGGTTTGTGAAGATTTTCGTCCGCGCAAGTTCTCTGCTGCTGATTTTCGGGGCATTGCAGCCTGCGATTTTTGCTTCGGTGGATGATGCGCAATCGTTTGCACTTCAAGCCGCCGAACCTTACGTCAAACAAGGCTTCCAGGTGCGCGAGGATTATTGGGGAGGAGACCTCGGTTCTGGAGAGAAGAAAGCTGTGCGACAGCAGTTGTTCAAGGGCAACGAATACTGGTTCTGGCTCGGGACCGAAGTGGACAAGGCAAAGGTATCTGTTCACGTTTACGATTCCGACGGCAAGCTCGCGGAAGAACCCGACAGCTGGGAGAAAGGCCATTTCGCGGCCGCACACGTAATTCCAAAAGCGACTGGCAGTTATTTTATCATTGTCAGTGTGGAACAATCGCCAGAGGACCGCACACACTGGGCACTGGTGTATGGTTTCCGCTAGCTGTAGAATTCGTGGCAGCGCCCACGATTATGACTGAATCGCGGACTTTGCAGTTCGAAAGCCCACGCGCGTTGCAATCGCTCTACGCGAATGATATCCAGCTTTTAAAGCATCTCGAGGATTCGTTAGGCGTAAAAGTAACGACGCGCGAAGGCTGGATGAAATTGGAAGGCGACCCAAGCCGGCTCGATAAGGCACAGCAGGTATTTCAACAGCTTGAGCAAGCCCGGCAACAAGGGGTTGATATCCAGAAGCACGAGTTCAATTACACGCTGAAAGCCGTGACTGAAGATCGCGACGAGAGTCTAGGCGATATTGTTTCGACTAAAATCGTAACCTCTTCCCGCCGACCTCCTGTCGTAGCGCGGAGTGCCAATCAGCGAGCATACGTGGAAGCGATTCAGAAGCATGACGTTGTTTTTGGGATTGGGCCGGCTGGTACGGGCAAAACTTATCTCGCAGTTGCGATGGCTGTGGCGGCGCTGAAAAAGGAACAGGTCGCCCGTATTATCCTGACCCGACCTGCGGTAGAAGCGGGGGAAGCACTGGGATTTCTGCCGGGCGACTTGGAACAAAAGGTCCTCCCGTATCTGCGCCCGCTTTATGATGCATTACGTGAGATGCTTGAACCGGAAGAAATGGAGCGAGCGATCGCGCGCCAGACGATCGAAGTGGCTCCGCTCGCGTATATGCGTGGACGCACTTTGAGCAACGCTTTTGTCATCCTTGATGAGGCCCAAAACACAACCAATGAGCAGATGTTCATGTTGCTTACGCGAATAGGTTTGAATTCCAAGTGCGTCGTGACCGGTGACGTTACGCAGATTGATTTGCCGCCAAACAAACGTTCAGGAGTCCTCGAGGCCTTGCAGGCCTTAAAGAATGTGCCGGGAATCGCGACGGTATACTTCACCGAACGCGACGTCGTGCGGCACGAACTGGTGCGCGCCATCATCGGCGCTTATCAGGCCCACCGCGGGCCTGCCTCCGAACCTCGCAAATAGCGATTGTTATGTTCGATTTCCTCAAACACGGCCGGCTCGTTAAACGCGGCCTTGCATCGCGAAAGCGGCGGCGGCGGCGGTCACACAGTGAGCTAATGCGCAATGTGGAATGTTCATCGCATGTAAAGGTATTCATCTTTGCGCTGTTCGCTGGGGGTCTGGCGTTTCTGGTCTTTAGCGGTCAACAAGCGGAGCCGACGAAGAATTACGTCATTGCGCTCCTGGTCCTTGCTACTGCCATCACGCAGCTTTGGATCAATCAACCCAAGAGCTTCGAGCAGAACTCGCGAATTCTTCTCGTGCTTGGCGTTATCTTTCTACAACTGGCGGTCACCAAATTGCTGCTTGTTCTTTGTAACAGCGGCAACTACCGCTTCCTGAGACCAGAAACAGCTGGATTGATTACGCCCGTATGCTTTCGCGCCGCTGATATTGAGCGTCTTGCTCAACCGGCAGCACGGACTCTACGCGGCATTTTTCGTAAGCCTGTGGAGCAGCATGCTGTTTGGGCCAATTGATGCGCCTCTTTTAATCACCAGTCTGATCAGCGGATTTACAGCTGTCTCTCTCACGCTGCAGGTGCGACGCAGGAGTCGATTGATCCGCGCCGGTTTCTTTGTCGGGCTCGCTATCTGGTTGTTGTCACTGACGTTCGGTTTGATCGGTCCAATCAACTGGTTTTATCCCACAGCCAATGACTGGAGCATGGTCGGAGTGCAAAGCGCACTTGCCATCGGCAACGGTATTGTTACCGCGATGATCGTCGGTGGTGCCTTGCCGATGCTCGAAAATCTGTTTGGAATTACAACCGACATTTCCTGGTTGGAATCATCAGATCTTAATCATCCGTTGTTGCGCCGAATGACAATCGAAGCACCAGGCACGTATCACCATAGCCTTGTCGTGGCTAATCTCGCCGAGGCCGCGGCGGAAGCCGTCGGCGCGAATGCGACCCTCTGCCGCGTCTGCTCTTATTTTCATGATGTCGGCAAACTAGTGAAACCCGACTACTTCACGGAAAATATGAGCTTCGAGCGAAATCCGCATGACGATCTTGCGCCAACGATGAGCGCATTGATCATTATCGCGCACGTCAAAGAAGGCGTGGATCTCGCGCTGAAGCATCGGCTAAATCAGCGCATCATCGACATTATCCAGGAGCATCACGGCACATCACTCGTGCGGTATTTTTATCACCGCGCGCTGCAGCAGCATGAAGACGCGCTCGCGGGCGGCAAGATCATGAGGCTGCGCGAAGACGACGTTCCTGAGGTGCACGAAGAAAGTTTTCGTTACAGCGGTCCAAAACCGCAAACGAAGGAAAGCGCCATCATCAGTCTTGCCGATGCAATCGAAAGCGCTTCGCGCAGCGTGGAAAAACCTACTCCGCAGAAAATCGAAACGCTCGTACACGAGATTGTCGAAGAACGCATAGGCGACCGGCAGTTAGACGAATGCGATCTCACCCTTGGCGAACTGAAAACGATCGCCGACCGATTCCGGTTCACCCTCGTATCGATGTTGCACAGTCGCATCGCCTATCCGAAATCGGGACAAAAGCACTCAGCGCCGCGCGATGAAACTTTGCGTCCAGATGTTATGGTCGCGACGCGCAAGCCGGAAACGGCGCCGCCGGTCTCAGCTGCTTGATGTCATTGAGAAACCAGACGTCTGTCCGCAGACGACCTATAGTTCTCTCGGGCGTGCACGCGGCTCGCGATCCTTGGAACCGGCGGTGCTTGGAACTGTGACGAAGGGGCCGCCTTCGAGTGGCGTGACTTTGGTGAAAGCGACTTCGGGCATATCGCTCGGCAATCCCGCAAGCGGAAAATCCTTTCGCAATGGGAAGAATGGGTACCCATCCCACATTAAAATACGACGGAGATCAGGATGCCCGTTAAACCTGATGCCCATCATGTCGTAAATCTCGCGCTCGTGCCAGTCGGCCGTCGGCCAGATGTCTGAAACCGTATCAAGCGCGGCGATTTCTTCAGACAGTTTCAATTTCAATCGAAGATGGACGGCATGTGGCATTGAGTACAAGTGATAAACAATTTCGAAACGCGGCTCTTCGCCGAAATCGTCGATACTGGTGATGTCGAGCAAGTAATCGAACGAAAGATCGTCGCGGCAGAACTTTGCGATCTCGCGGAGATCGCTTGCAACGATTGTGTAGGTCGTTTCGCCGCGAAATTCGGTTTTGTGCTGAAGTTTCTCGCCAAAGGCCTGGCCTAACGAATCGAAGATTTCTTGCGGAATCATAGCGGTGTGAAACGCGCAGTCATTCTGATCGGAGCCAAGCGGAATCGAGGAATCCCGTAGCGATACCGAGCGACAAAGCCACGGGATCCCTCGACTTTGCTCGGGATGACGTGGTGGTCGTGCTCATGTCAGCGCTTCCTCGAGTTTCTCTGCCAAACGCGGCGCCTGATCCCTGAACGCGTGTTGGCCTGAAATTTTTTCCTGCAATTTCATCAAACCGGCGAGCAACGCTTCTGGCCGCGGCGGACAGCCAGAGATGTAAACGTCCACCGGCAAGAGCTGATCGATGCCCTGCAGCACAGCGTAGGAGCGATACATCCCGCCCGTGGACGCGCACGCGCCCATGGCGATCACCCATTTTGGTTCCGGCATTTGCTCATAAATTCTTTTCACCGCTAGCGCCATTTTGTACGTGACAGTGCCGGCGACGATCATCACGTCACATTGACGCGGCGAAAAGCGCATCACTTCCGCTCCGAACCGCGAGATATCGAATCGGGACGCAGCCGTGGCCATTAACTCGATGGCGCAACAGGCCAACCCCATCGGCATCGGCCAAAGCGAATTCTTCCGGACCCAATTCAGCGCCGCGTCGAACCGGGTGAAGATTACGTTGCCTTCGATCTTGGAATCGTAAGCCGTTGCGTGTGTTCCAGACATACGAGACGTTAAAATACCAGTTTGGACACGCAACTCTCGTTGTGGATGTTCATTCTTGCGCAGTTGAGCGGTCGCTGATTGCGACGTGCCGCGCTCAATAGTATAGAAGCGCTCTTCCTAATGAACATAGATACTGCAAAATCTCACCGTCATCTTGTTGCCCCGCATGGCGGCGAACTGGTGGACCTTAATCTCGACCAGGAGAACGCGGCTGAAGTCAAAGCGCGCTCCAAAGATTTTCCCTCCTGGGACCTGACCAGCCGTCAGATTCGCGATCTCGAGCTTCTCCTGAGTGGCGGCTTCTCGCCGCTGCGCGGTTTCATGAATCGCGAGGAATACGAGCGGGTGTGTCATGAGATGAGATTGAGCGATGGCTTGCTTTGGCCGATCCCGATTACGCTCGATGTACCGGAAGCGTTCGCGAAATCGTTGAAATCCCGGAGCAGCAAGGTCGCCCTGCGAGACTCGGAGGGCGTGATGCTTGCGGTATTACATGTGGAAGATGTATGGCAGCCGGATCGCAAAGCTGAAGCGCAAAACGTTTTTGGAACCACTAGTGCACTACATCCCGGTGTCGATTATCTTTTGAACAAGGCACACGGCTGGTACGTAGGTGGACGCGTGCGAAGGTTTGCAACTGCCGACGCATTACGATTTCCGGAGTCTTCGGCTTACACCATCGGACCTGCGCGAGGAGTTCGTTCGTCTGGGATGGCGCAAGATCATCGGATTCCAGACGCGTAATCCGATGCATCGCGCGCACGTGGAATTGACTTTTCGCGCCGCGAGCCAGGTCGAAGCCAGCCTTCTGATTCATCCGTCCGTCGGCATGACCCGACCCGGTGATGTGGACTACTTCACGCGCGTCCGTTGTTATCAGTTGCTTGTGTCCAAGTACCCACGCGGCACCGCCAAGCTCGCTTTGTTGCCGTTAGCGATGCGCATGGGCGGACCGCGGGAAGCGCTTTGGCACGCGATCATTCGAAAAAATCATGGCTGCTCGCATTTCATCGTTGGCCGCGATCATGCAGGACCAGGCAACGATGCCGATGGCAAACCATTCTATGGACCGTATGAAGCGCAGGAGTTGTTCCGCAAACATCAAGCGGAGATCGGCGTCGAGATGGTGCCATTCCAAATGATGGTCTATGTGGAAGACCGGGATAAATATTTTCCCGAAAACGAAGTACCCCCCGGCTCGCGTGTGCTCAATCTGTCGGGCACACAATTGCGGCGACGCTTGAACGACGGCCGGGAGATTCCGGCTTGGTTCACCTTTCCCGAAATCGCGCAAGAACTGCGGCGTACCTTCGCACCGCGGCACAAGCAGGGGATGACGGTATTTTTCACTGGTCTTTCCGGAGCAGGTAAATCGACGATCGCCAATGTGCTCATGATTAAGCTGCTCGAGATGGGCGGCCGGCCGGTGACACTGCTCGACGGCGATCTCGTGCGGAAACATCTCTCTTCAGAGCTGGGTTTTTCAAAGGAACACCGCGACATAAACATTCGTCGCATTGGCTATGTTGCCTCCGAAATCACCAAAAACGGCGGCATCGCCATTTGCGCGCCGATTGCGCCCTACGATTCCACGCGCAAGGATGTGCGGGCGATGATTGAGCCATTTGGCTGCTTCATCCTGGTGCACCTTTCCACGTCAGTAGACGTTTGTGAGCAGCGCGATCGAAAGGGCCTGTACGCAAAAGCTCGCGCCGGGATCTTGAAGGAATTTACTGGAATATCCGATCCCTATGAAGCGCCGACCGACGCAGAAGTGACGGTGGACACAGGAGAGCTGTCGCCGGAGGAGGCAGCTCAAGAGATCATTTTGCATTTGGAACGGGAAGGATTCGTCGGAATCAACGGCAGCGGGACTGATTCATTCTCTACATAAATTAGAGACGCATCGATTTGTGCCGCCTTCGGAGCGCGTGCCATCTTGCCTAACGAACGACTTTCCGATCTCACGATTCGCACCGGCGAGATGAACGATGCGGCGTCACTTGCCCAGCTAATGGGCGAGCTCGGGTACGAAACAACGACATCGGCGATGCAGATGCGCCTGCAGCGGATCGCTACCGACGAGCGGCTTCGCACATTTGTGGCGGTGTGTGATGGCAAAGTGTGCGGGATGATCAGCACACTGAGTTATCCGAGCATCGAGCATAACGATTTTTCCGGGCGAATTGTCGCCCTGGTGATACTGAGCACGATGCGTCGCCGCGGAATTGGTCGCGCGCTGATTGCGACTGCAGAGAAAGATTTCGCCGAAAGAGGAATCAGGCGCATCGCCTTGAACACACGACTAGAGCGAGAAGATGCCCACAAGTTTTACGAATCGCTTGGTTACGAGCGAAACGGCTTTCGCTTTACAAAACATCTCTCGACTGTCTCGGCGGAGAAATAAAACTTGTTGCGTCTCGAGCGATTTGACGCTCGCCGGGCGTTCACGAAATCCAGATCGTTTTCGTGTTTGTGAACTCGCGAATCCCGGCGGCGCCAAGTTCGCGACCGAAACCGGAACGTTTCACACCGCCGAATGGCAAACGCGGATCGGACGCGACCATGGCGTTAATGAAAACCATTCCGCTGTCTAACTCCGATACAAAAAGCTTTTGCTCTTTGCGATCTTTGGTCCACGCGCTCGACCCCAGGCCGAATGTGGTGTCGTTCGCCAGCTCGACGGCGGCATCTGCATTTCCCACACGGAAAACAGTTGCAACCGGTCCGAAGATTTCCTCGCGGTAGGCCGGCGAGTTTTTCGGCACATCGACGAGAACCGTGGGTTCATAAAAAAATCCAGGACCGTGAATTCGGTTACCACCGGTCAATAATTTTGCGCCAGCAGCAATTGTTTTCTGCACCTGATCGTCCACGCCTCGCAGGATTTGTTCCGTTGCAAGCGGACCGAGCTCAGTGTCGCGGTCCATTGGATCGCCAATCTTGAGCGCGCCCATGCGCTCAACGAACTGTTGAACGAACCGCTCGTAAATTCCGTCGGCAACAATGAATCGCTTCGCTGCAATACAGGACTGACCGGTGTTAATCGTGCGCGCTTTGACCGCGGTGCTCAACGCCGATTCGAAGTCTGCGCTCGGCATCACGATAAATGCATCGCTGCCACCCAGCTCGAGCACACTTTTTTTGATTTCACGCGCGGCCGCGCTCGCGACGGCCGCGCCGGCTTTTTCGCTGCCGGTCACAGTCACGGCCTTCACGCGCGCGTCGACGATTAATTTTTCCACCTGCTCCGGCTCGATCAGTAGCGTTTGGAAAACGCCCTCTTCAAATCCGGCGCGGCAAAAGATTTCTTCGATTGCAAGCGCGCACTGCGACACATTCGATGCGTGCTTAAGCAAGCCGACGTTGCCAGCGATTAAAGCTGGCGCAGCAAAACGAAATACCTGCCAGAAAGGAAAATTCCACGGCATCACCGCGAGCACAGCTCCCAGCGGTTGGTATTCGACATAACTTTCAGCGGCATCGGTCTGCGCCGGTTCCTCCTCGAGAAATCGCGCACCATTCTCCGCATAAAAGCGGCAACCGCGCGCACACTTCTCGATCTCTGCGACTGAATCGCGGAACAATTTCCCCATCTCGAGCGTGATGATCTCCGCAAATGTTTGCTTTTCCTGGAACAGCAATTCCGTTACGGCGTGCAACAACTCCGCGCGCTCAGTTAAGGTGGTGCGGCGATAGCTCTTGAATGCTTTGTCCGCGCGGCTCAACCGGTTCTCAATTTCCGCATCATCGAAGGGGGAGAACTCTTTCAGCTTTTTGCCTGTAGCGGGGTTAATCGAAGCGAGTGGCATTCAACTTAATAAACGCGCGCCATCAATCTGTCATCCTGGCGGAGGAGCGGAGCCGAAGGATCCCGTTGAAATGGGTCAAATTTTTCGCCACGGGATTCCTCGACTTCGCTCGGAATGACGGCCGTACCCTTCCTACACACGTAATCCTTTTGGAATCAGAACGCGATCAAGCAAATCGAAGCCCCATTGCACGAGCAGCGCGAGCACAGCAGCGGGAATCGCACCCTCGAGAATCGTCACGTGATCGTTCAAGTTAAGGCCGCTTATGATCGGTTCGCCTAAACCGCCAGCGCCGATCAACGCAGCGAGCGTGGCAGTTCCAATATTAATCACGGCGCTGGTTTTGATTCCGGACAGAATCGAGCGTGACGCGATTGGCAGATAAATCTGGCAGAGGCGCGCGATTGGGCTGAGTCCCAGCGCGACCGCAGATTCGCGCAACGATCGCGGGATATCCTGCAAACCGGTCGCTGTGTTGCGCACGATAGGTAGCAAACCGTAGAGAAATAGCGCAGCAATCGCAGTGCGAATGCTGATTCCAAAAAAGGGCAGGGGGACAAGCAAGGCGAGTAGCGCGAGCGACGGAATTGTTTGCACAACGCCTGCGAAACCAAGGATAACATGGCCGACAACACCGCCGCGGCTCGCGACAATGCCAAGCGGAATCCCAACGAAGATTGCAAGCAGCAGCGAAAATCCAGCCAGCTGCAGATGGCGAAGTGTCCAGCGCAGTAGCTTGTGCGGAAAAGAATCGTCAATGTGCGAAGGATTTGAGTGCGCCGACCGTCGCGGTGCTGAGGCCGCTCCAACATTGAAATACAACTCTGCAGCTCTTGCATAATTCCTCGTCCGCTCAGCTTCCGCATTCAGACGAATCATTCGGCTTTCATCCAGCGTGCCTTCCAGGTGTCGCAATGCTGCGATTGCATCTGCGCGCGTGGACGAGCGGAACAAGAAGACCGCCTCATATTTCGGAAAGAAGTGAAGGTCGTCTTCGAGGACGAACAGATCGTTCTGCTCTATTTTTGCATCCGTGGAGTAGGCGTCCTTAACAGCAATCGATCCGTCCGCAAGCGCACTGTAGCCAAGAGCGTGATCGATACCGACGATATTTTGTTGTGGCAATCCGTAGCGCTGGCGCAATGGTCGCCAGCCATCCTGCCGGTCGAGAAATTCGTGCGTGAGCCCGAATTTCAGCTCCGGATATCTTTGCAGGTCGATGATTTTGCGGATACCAAGCCGTTGCGCTTCGCTGCGTCGCATTACTAACGCGTATGTATTGTTAAAACCCAGCGGAGCAGTCATGCCCACATCAAGTTTTTCGAGCGAGCTCCGAATTTGATCCAACGACAGCGTGGAATCGCTCTTTAAAATCTCCGTGGCGATTGTTCCCGTGTATTCGGGATAAGCGTCGATCTGTCCGCCCCGCAGCGCTTCCCATACAATAATTGTTCCACCCATGCCCTGGCGGTGTTCCGCTGGAATTCCGGCATCGATTAGTGTGCGTTTCGCGATTTCGCCGAGCACATAAGATTCCGTGAATTTCTTGGAACCAATGACAACATCGGCAGCAGAAGAAGAATTAATCAGGAAAGCAGGAAGGCAGGAAAAGATCAGGAGAAAATCTGGAACCCAGGAAACCAGGAAACGCTGGAATTGCTTTGATTTCCTGGATTCATGGTTTCCAGATTCAAACCTTTCCTGGTTTCGTGCTTTCCTGATTGGATTCATACACTCGTGATCCCGCGCTGGGCGTTAATGAACTCGGTTACGAAAGAGTAGGCTGGTCTCTCGCGTAGATCGGTGATCGTGCCTTTTTGAATGATGCGGCCTTCATTCAGGAGCACGATCTCGTCGGCAAAGTAACTCGCTTCGGCCAAATCGTGAGTGACAAACAGCACCGTCCGACTAAATCGCGTGAAAATTTCCTTGAGATCTCTTTGCAATGAAGCCCGCACCAATGGGTCCAGCGCGCCGAGCGGCTCGTCGAGCAACAGCAACTCTGGCGAAAGCATCAACGCACGCATCAAACTGACGCGCTGACGTTGTCCGCCGGAAAGTTCCACCGGATAACGCGGGAGCAGGTTTTCTGAAAATTTTGTTAGCTCGGACAACTCGCGGAGCCGATTGTGCGTTTCTTCTTCGGATTGTCCGATGTGGCGCGCCATCAAAAGAACATTGCCGCGAGCAGTTAGATGAGGGAACAAGCCGCCTTCCTGAATCACGTAACCAGTCCGGCGCCGCAAAGCATTGATGTTGTCGCGTGTAACCGGTTTGCCATCGAACCGAATCGAGCCGGAATCCGGCTCGATTAAGCGAATAATTAGCCGGAGCAAAGTAGATTTGCCGCAGCCGCTTGGGCCGATGAGCACCGTGATTTTACCCGAGTCAATGGAGAGGTTGGTCGGATATAGTGCGGTTGCGTCGGCGTAGCGTTTGCTAACGTCTTCGAGCTTAACGAGAGCGCTCATTTTAAATACACCTTGGGTAGGCGGTGGTTCACCCGAACCGCCCTCACCCGATCCATGCCGGACAGGCGCTTGAGGTTAATCGCCTCTACCGGCTGGGCTCACAAAATAGAAAACACCAAACAACCCGGCCTCATCCCTCCACATCCGAACAAAGTCGAATCCGGTTTTAGCAGCGAACGCCGCGAATTCGTCCGGCGCATATTTATACGAATACTCGGTGATGATTTTCTCCTCGCGACGGAAATGGAATTTGTGTTCGTTGAAGTGCACGAACTGGTCGATTTCACTGATGAGATGCATTTCAATCCTGCCGGCGTTGGAATTGTAGACTGCGCGATGCCTCCATTGATCGAGATCGAAGTCAGCGCCCAATTCGCGGTTGATGCGCCGCAGCAAGTTTAAATTGAATTGCGCAGTCACGCCGGCGCTGTCGTTGTAAGCGGCTTCCAGCACCTGCCGGTCCTTCTTTAAATCGACGCCGATAAGCAGCCCGCCGCCTCCGCGGCAGACATTCGCGATGCGACACAAGAACTGCACGGCTTCATCCGGTTCGAAATTGCCAATGGTCGATCCCGGGAAATACACAATGTTTCGTGCAGGTTCGCGACGGGGCATCGGTAATACCACAGATTGCAGGTAGTCCGCGCATACTGGCAAAACTTCCAAGTCTGGGAAAATTTTTTGAAAAAGAGCGGTTGATTGGCGCAGTTGATTTTCGGAGATATCCACAGGGATATAAACTGCAGGATTCTCAAGCGCTTCGATCAGAATTCGCGTTTTCGTGCCGGCGCCGGTGCCCAGTCCGATTAATTCGATGTTGGCTCCAAGCTGCGATGCAATGTCAGCACGGCTTCGATCCAGAATATCAATCTCCGTGCGGGTGACATAATATTCAGGAAGCTCACAGATCTTCTGAAACAACGCCGCGCCTCGGTCGTCATAAAAGTAATTGCTAGGGATCGTGCGCGGATTCGACGACAGACCAGCAATAACATCCGCCAAAAAATCCGCCGATTCTGCCGCGGAAAATTGCGGCGGAGCAGTGATAGAATCTCCGGTCATTGTAGGTTGAATAGAAGCGGCACGCCTGGCGGTCGCGCTCTACCAATTCATGCTAGATCGCGTGCGAGTCTGATTCCGGTGAACTGCCAGCGCTTTTCCGGTTGAAAGAAATTGCGATAGGTGCGGCGGATATGAGTTCGGGATGTGGCGCAGGAACCACCGCGCAGGACATATTGGTTGCACATGAATTTGCCATTGTACTCGCCAAGTGCGCCGGGAGCAGCGCGGTAGCCGGGATAGGGCGAGTAGGCGCTACGCGTCCATTCCCAAACGTCGCCGAACATTTGGTGAAGAGGCCGACCTTTTTCAGATTTGTCCGGTAGCACAGCGGACCTTTCAACAATCGGGTGGAAGAGTTCGGTTTCGACAAAGTTGCCTTCGATTGGACAACTCAACGCCGCACGCTCCCATTCAAACTCTGTGGGTAGACGCGCGCCAGCCCAGTTGGCATACGCGTCAGCTTCGAAATAGCTAACGTGCGTGACAGGCTCGGCTTCAACGACCGGGCGCAGACCAGAGAGTGTGAAATTCCACCAGGCCCCGTCGCGTTTTGTCCAGTAAAGCGGCGCGTTCCAGCGTTGTTCGTTCACAGTCATCCAACCGAGCGATAACCAAAATTCCGGCCGATTATAGCCGTTCTCCTCGATAAACGCGATGTATTCGCCATTTGTAACCGGCCGCGTTGCCAACGAAAACGCGGGGACGAGCGCCTGATGCCGCGGCCCTTCGTTGTCGTACGCGAATCCGTCATCATTATGGCCGATCTCAACAATTTGCTCGTCGAATGTGACAAACTGGTAGGGACGGGTCGCTGAGCCGTCCGTCGAAATTTTCGGCGCGCTCGGCGATCGCGCCCTACCGGAACGAAATACAGGATAGAGCGGGTTTTGCGCCAGGACGTGTTTGATGTCTGTGATGAGCAGTTCCTGATGTTGCTGTTCGTGATGTATTCCAAGGACCAGAATCGGTTCTATTTCATCGAGCAGACTTTCGTCAGGATTTGAGAGAAGATCGTCAACGTGTGAATCAATCGACGTGCGATAGCGTAGCGCCTCGTTCACAGTCGGGCGCGAGATTAACCCGCGCAGATCCCGCCGGTGCATGTCGCCGGCAGCGTTATAATAGGAATTGAAAAGGTAAGCGTACTCTGGGATTTCTGCGCGATATCCAGGTATGAATTTTTTCAGGATAAAGGTTTCGAAAAACCACGTGGTATGTGCCAGATGCCATTTGGTCGGGCTGACATCCGGCATGGATTGCACGACGCAATCTTCGGGTTCGAGACCAGCAGACAGCGCGTCGGTGAACTTTCTGATTTGATGGAAGCGATCGCGCAACCGTTCGACACGGGATTTACCCGTGAGGAAAAGAGACTGGGGCGCCCCCGCCACTGTGGAGGCGGCTTCAACGGAGGGCGAGCTCAAGGATTTTCTCCCTCTTGATCGAGTTCTTCCCGGCGCGCTTCGAGCATTTGATCGTGAGTTGCTTCGTCTATCCCTTCAATCACGAGATGCTCTCCGACACTTTCCTCTTCCTGGGTGCCGGGACGGGGAATGTGATGCCCCTTAGAACTGGCGATCACGCTCCATTCCTCGGTCATGTCGGCGTTATCTGGAGTCTCCTCAGGAGGCACGTGATTTTCTTCGCCCATAAGTTCGTGACGCGCCTGTGCCCAATCCGCCTCGGTAAACTCATCAGGGTTACGCTCATCGATCATGGCGATTTCTCTGGCACGTCGTTCCACTGCCTCTGGAGACGGTGCGCCGATTCCGTGGCCATGCTCCGAAATTTTCCCCGGCGGAGGTTGCGAATAATTTTCCATAACCAAAGCTGCCAACAGCAGAATCGTTTTTCGAACTACAATTTCGCCTACACATGCATGCGTTGCAATACAAGTGCGCAAAAGAGAGTCTGATAGCATTAAGACCTCGTCTCGTGATAATGGCGGTCATATTGAGCGAAGCGACACGACTCTGCTCTATTTTCGCTACGGGAGAGGGGTGTAAATTGATCTGAGATTCTGGCTTCGGTCAGAATAACGGATGAGATGGGATGTAGATGAGTAGAGAACGGATCGTTCAACTCGATAAGGGCGGCATTGTTGCTTTTCAGGAATATGGCGATCCAACCGGAGTGCCGGTGATTTTCTGCCACGGCTGGCCGAGTTCACGCACGATGGCGCAACTCGCAGATGAAGCAGCGCGTGCTCTCGGCGTTCGCGTGATTTCACCAGACCGGCCAGGTATCAGCCGATCCAGCTTGCATCCCGACCGAAGACTGAGCGACTGGCCGTCGCTTGTTGAACAACTCGTTGACAATCTTGAGATCGCCGAATTCCGAATTCTCGCTATTTCGGGCGGCGCGCCCTACGCATACACGGCAGCGATCTCAATGCCCGACCGAGTGCGCGCAATCGCTATCGTCGGCGGAGTGATTCCATTTGCCGAACTGAAAGACTTCAACGGATTACTGCCGCTCTATCGGCATATGCTGGCATTTTATCGCAGTCGACCAAAACTGTTGCGGCAATTGTTTCGTCTGGCGCAACCATTTTTGTCGGTCCGCGCGCCAATCCGCTTTCGTCCGCTGCTTTTAAAGATGCTGCTGTTGCGCCCGTGCGATGCGGCCAGCTTGCGCGACGACGCAGCTTTCGAAGCCATTTTTGAAAGCCAACGCCGCGCATGGCGCGGCTCCGTAGAAGGCGTATTGGCCGACGCACGCATTTACGCGGAGCCGTGGGGATTTGCGATCGAAGATGTAAACGTGCCTGTGCGCCTCTGGCATGGAATAGAAGATCGCGCTTTCGCCGTTCGGCTAGCAGAAGAAATCGCGAACCGTTTCCCGAATTGCAAAGCGCGATTCATCGAAAAAGAGGGACACTACTCGCTGCCGATTCGCCACATGCGTCAAATTCTTGAGGATCTGATTTCCGTCTAACTCCAAAATTTCCATCACGTGAACGCATCTCCAGAACAAAAATGAACGATGAGCTTGAAATCTCGAGGTAGCCGGACTGATTTTTTACGCCGGTTCGCAGCCGATTCCGCCGTTTTCGTCAGTTGATTGATGCGATCAATCGTTCCCCGACGATGTGATGTCCTGTGAAGCGACGGAACCAGATGGACGTGCCTTTTTCCGCAATACAGCAAGATCGGCGCGCAGCTTCGCGTCCATCATTTTGTCGAATGAAAAATTTTCGGTCGCGTAGCGGAGGCCATTCACTGCGCAATGCGCCGCCAGTTCCGGATCGGAAATGAATTCGAGGATCGCCGAGGCCAATGCCTCAGCATTTCCAGGCTCAATGAGCAGACCGTTCTCGCGATGGCGAACAATTTCTGGAATGTCGCCTACTTTGGTAGCAATCACCGGTCGTCCGCTGGCGAAAGCCTCACGCAAAACAATTGGTGAGGCTTCGGTGCGCAGTGAGGCAATTATTATCATGTCGCACGCTGCGTAAACTTCCGGCGTGTCCCAGCGATAGCCAACCATGATGATTTTGTCGGCGAGTCCGGCGCGATCGATTGCATTCCTCACGTTGATGCCGCGCTTCAAAATCCCGGTGCCCTGACCAACAATGACGAAACGCGCATCGGGACGCTTCTCAAAAACCATTGGCGCCGATCTGACCAATTCGAGCTGGCCTTTGTCCGGACGAATCATCCCAACGTTGCCGATCAGCGGGATGTCATCGCCAACCCGGATTTCGCGACGAAATTTTGTCCGATCGCGCGGGGGTTTAAACTTTTCCAAATCGACAGCGGAGCCGATGACTTCAATCTTGGCGGGATCAATTCGGTGTTGTTCCACCAACTGGCGTTTGATCACTGAAGCGTCGGCAATGATCTGCGAACATCCGTGCTTGAAAACGAATGCGCGACTTCGGCTGCGGATTGGATCGGTGATGCAGCGCGCGCGGCTCAACGGAATTCCGCAAACAAAAAGCGGCAGGCAAATCCAGTGATCCTTTGAGCTATAGGTTTTGAGCAAGTCGATTCTGTTCTGCCGACAAAACTTCCAAAGACGCAATGAACAGAGCGGGTCAATCCGGCTGCGGAGTGGCATTGTGATCAGCCGCGTGCCGAGTTCCGCCGCCTTCGAATGGACCTGGCTATCTGGATTGCAGATCAGCCATGCTTGATGACCATGTGCGTTGAGCCAGTTGATTTCGAGGCAGGTGCGATATTCCTGTCCGCCCCAGCTGCGACTGCTCTCTACGTACAGAATGTTCACGTCGAAACGCCATGACGATGTGCGGTTAGCACATTTACGCCGCCGCGGCGCGCTTCTCGAGAATGTAATCGTGAATCGTGTTTACAGTCTGAAGGGCTTTCCCGGCGACATCGGAATTTGGAACGCCGACGCCGAACGTCTTTTCCATACTCACAACCAGTTCCAAAGCGTCGATGGAATCAAGGCCGAGTCCCTCGGGGCCAAAAAGTGGCAGGTCATTGCCGATTTGTTCAGGAGTAACCTGCAGCATTAGGTTTTTGACCAGCATCTCCTTGATTTGGGCTCGCAAATCCAGTTCAGACATAAACGAGCGGGGATTTTGCCGTAAATTGCGTGCTCGGTCAAACGTCCAGAACGTTAGAACTTCTCGCTTCGGCCAAGCAATGCGAGGCATGCATCGCACTCCAAAGCACTTTCGCTCTCCAAAAACTAGACTTGATCGGCTTTGTCGCCGGGAGTGACCGCGGCACTCGGTTGCGGCGCGGCGATCACGGGAGCACCCTGGCTGTCAGTTCGCGCGACGGTCGATTCCGCCGGTTTCAGGTCTGGCTTGGCAATTTGCGTATCAGGCTTGCCGGCCTTATGCAGTTCATCGTTGAACTCGTCTTTGGCTTTTTGAAACTCTTTGACCGCCTGACCCATTCCGCGGGCCAGCTCGGGCAATTTCTTTGCTCCGAATAGAACAAGGATGATCAGCAGGATGACGATCAAGTCCGGCCCGGCCAAGTTCATGAAGCTGGCGAGAAGGCTCATTTCAATTGCCAACATCAGACCGTTTCTCCGAGTTGCAAGGAATTTCACCGAAGCCGCACAAGGTGCGGCGGAGCACCGGTAAAGGTTGACAGGCACAGCGCAATGGGAAAGCATTGGCCCTATGCGCCCCATTTGGAAAGGCAGCATCAGCTTCGGCCTGGTTTATATTCCAGTGGCAGTTTATTCCGCTACGCGTGAGGAGAAGCTAAGTTTCCGGCAGCTACGTTCCAGTGATCTCAGTCCGATCAGATACAAAAAGGTGGCGGAAGCGGACTCGAAGGAAGTTCCAGCCGACGAAATCGTAAAAGGGTTCGAATACGAGCGTGGTCATTATGTTGTGATGAAAGATGAAGACTTCGAGAAGGTGCGGATTGAGTCCACACATTCAATCGACATCACCGATTTCGTTGATTTGGAGCAGGTTGATCCGAAGTTCTTCTACAAGCCGTATTTCCTTGAGCCGCAAAAAGGTGGAGAAAAAGCCTACGCAGTCTTGCACAAGGCACTCAGCGGAACCGGAAAAATTGGTGTTGCCAAAGTGGTGATCAGCAATCGCGAGCACCTGGCTGCTGTAAAACCCGACGGCTTGTTCTTAATTTTGGAGCTAATGCATTTTGCCAGCGAGATCCTGAGCGCTGATGTGTTGCAAAACGGTTCGAACGCCGCAGTGACGGACAAAGAACTAAAAATGGCGCAGGCGCTCATCGAAAGCATGAGCGTTGTTTGGGAGCCGGAGAAATATCGGGATGAATACCGGACTGCGTTGATGGAGATCATCGAACAAAAGGCGCAGCACAAGGAGATTGCGGCAAAAGCGCCCGCTGCTCCTACGCCGACGAACGTTGTTGATCTGGTGAAGGTGTTACAAGACAGCTTAAACCGAACGCAAGCAGTAAAGCAGAAGCGCTCGTCCAGTCGAGACGGCAATCGTCGGTCCACCAGTACGCTGGTGAAACAGCGGCGGCGCGCAGGCGCTCTCGGCTAGTATTGTTTGGGTTGCGGTTGCAAATTGAGAGCGGCGCGTTATAATCAGCGCTCTTTATGGCTACAAAAGCCTGGATCAACCGTAATCAACGTAAACGCGCAACAGCGAAAAAGTACGCTGCGTTGCGCACCGAGCTGAAGGCGAAAAAGGACTACGCCGGGCTGACGCAACTGCCGCGTGACGCGAGTCCTACTCGAGTGGTGAACCGCTGCGAAGTCAGCGGACGCCGGCGTGCTTTCATTCGCCGGTTCAAGATGTCGCGTCTGACTTTTCGCGAACTGGCTTCGCAGGGGTTGATCCCTGGCGTAACCAAGTCCAGCTGGTAGACTACCAGCGATCTGGTTTCCGGACGCGACGATGCGCGTCCGAGCAATGAACATGCCCGTACTATATCTATTCGCAGGAGCCTGGCTCGCCGAAGACATTCCACCTCATTGGGATCCGCCAATGTTGATTGTCGGAAAGCTGGCAGCGATTGCCGTCCTCGTGGCGCTGAACGCTTTTTTTGTTGCCTGCGAATTTTCCGTAGTGAAGGTGCGCACGACTCAGCTCGACGCGCTCCTGGAAGAGGGCAACGTTCGGGCCCGCTTTGTTAAGCATGTCCGAGGGCACTTGGATGCCTACCTCTCCGCGACGCAACTTGGCATCACGCTGGCGAGCCTGGCGCTCGGCTGGATCGGGGAGCAAGCGCTGGCATCCATCATTCAGCCCGCCCTCGCTGTTTTCCACATCTACTCTTCTGCGGTCGCAACATGGATTGCTGTTACCCTTGCTTTCGCTGGCATCACCTTTTTACACATTGTTTTTGGAGAGCTCGCACCCAAATACATCGCCATTTCGGAGCCACTGCCTGTCGCACTTCGTCTGATGCGACTGCTTGGCGGGTTTTATGTTTTGTTTAAGCCTGCCATCTGGCTTCTAAACAAATCATCCAATTTCCTTTTGCGCAGAGTGCTGCGGCTTCAACCTGTTCGCGGGAGTGAGCTTGCTCACAGCGAGGAGGAATTGCGATTGATTCTCGAACAAAGCGAAAAATCCGCTGATGTCACTCCGCTGGGCCGTGAACTCGTTTTCAATGTACTCGATCTGCGCGACCGCGTGGTGCGAGACATCATGACCCCACGTGGCGATATTGTTTACCTGACCGTAGAGGACGATTTCGATACCAACATAACAAAGGCGATCGAATCCCAGCATACGCGCTTTCCGCTGTGTCGTGAAAATCTGGATAACACGATCGGCCTCATCCACATCAAGGAACTGCTTCCGATGATGCGCGATCCGCAACCGGATTTGATGAAGATCAAACGCGAATTGCTTCCGGTCCCGGAAATGATGCCGCTCGAAAATCTGCTTAGGTTATTCCTTGGCAAGCACGCGCACGTGGCAATCGTCGTGGATGAATTTGGGGGGACTGTGGGGCTCGTGACGCTGGAAGATGTGTTGGAGGAACTCGTTGGAGATATTCAGGATGAGTTCGATTTCGAGAAGGAAGAGTTTCGCAAAATCAGCGCAAACGAATTTAGCGTGGACGGAGCACTGGGTCTGTATGAGCTAAACGATCTCGCGGAGGTCGACTTGGAAAGCCCCGACGTCAGTACGATCGGCGGTTATGTGACTCATTTGCTGGGGCACCTACCGAAGACCGGCGAACAAGTTAAGATCGATGGTTATTTGGTAACTGTTTCCGAAGCCGATAATCGTCGCGTGAAGCAGCTGCATTTCAAGAAGGTGAGCGAACCCGCCGCCACAGCCACGAGCTCTAGGAACCCATAGTGGACGGGCGTTCGGAAAGTTGCTAAAACGCGCCGGCTTGCAATTGGGCGCGTAGGGCCGGTCTACGCTGCAATTGTCGCGTGACTGCCGCAATCGCACGCAACGTGGAGGGGCTGATGTGGTGCTCCATGCCCTCGACATCGTGATGGATCACCCGGTCATCTACACCGAGCAGTCTGAGAAACTCAGTGAGTAACTTGTGTCGTTGGGCGATTCTGCGGGCCAGCTTTTTGCCTGCCGCGGTTAAAATAAGGCCTCGGTATTTCTCATATTTGAGAAGCCCATCGGCATCGAGGCGTTGAACCATGTTGGTGACGCTGGCCTGCGAAATTTTCAAGGCAGCCGCGATATCGATCACTCTGGCGTATCCCTTGGAATTGATGAGTTCAAGGATTCGCTCCAAGTAGTCCTCCGCAGCCGTGGAAGTGCCAGCCGGCGATTGAGGGGCCTTTTTGTTTCGCATTCGGCCGAACATAGAAGCATCATAACAACAGTCAATCCCCAAAGATTGGCTCTTGACAGAATAATACCATCTAATAAGTAAATTAGCTCCACCTAAGAATCATTTTTATCCCCCATTATGGCACAGCCGGAAATAGCAGCTACGGCAAGGCCTCGCGCAGTGTGGCGACGGGCTGGCGGTCAGGTTTCCTTGCCAGAGGTACATCGCACCATTCTTGTGCCACAAACGGCATCGTTTTGGAGGAAACTGATGGCATTTTCAGGTCCGGGATTTCTGGTCGCTGTGGGGTACATGGATCCAGGCAACTGGGCGACCGATTTGGCCGGTGGCGCACGGTTCGGTTACTCACTTCTATGCGTCATCATGATTTCCAATCTGATGGCGATCCTGCTGCAGCATTTGTGCATCAAGCTGGGTGTGGCTACAGGCCGCGACCTCGCGCAGGCGTGCCGCGACCATTATCCACGGCCGGTTGTCTGGTTTCTGTGGATTCTGTGCGAGACCGCGATCGCTGCATGCGACCTGGCCGAAGTGGTAGGCTCAGCAATCGCGCTGCAGTTGCTGTTTGGCACACCGTTGGTGTGGGGCTGTCTCATCACCGCGCTAGATGTGCTCGCGGTTCTTTATCTCCAAAACAAAGGCTTTCGCTACGTTGAAGCGCTTGTCATCACGTTAATCGCGACTATTGGCACCTGTTTCGCACTGGAGCTAATTTTTTCCAAGCCAAGCATTGTGGGCATCGCGCTGGGGTTTATCCCGGGGCCGCACGTCGTTACAAACCAGGGAATGCTGTACGTCAGCATTGGTATCCTTGGCGCCACCGTGATGCCGCACAACCTATATTTACACTCTTCCATTGTACAGACACGGAAATTCGAGCAGACCCCGCAAGGCAGACGGGAAGCTATCAAGTTTGCAACCATCGATTCGAGCGCAGCCCTCATGTTCGCGTTGTTTATTAATGCTGCGATTCTGATTCTTGCAGCGGCCGCTTTCCATTGGTCCGGACATCAGGACGTAGGCGAAATTCAGGACGCGTACAAACTGCTCAGTCCTCTGCTGGGCGTTGGCTTGGCGAGCGTTCTGTTTGCGATCGCGTTGCTCGCGTCCGGCCAAAACTCCACTCTTACTGGCACGCTCGCCGGCCAGATCGTGATGGAAGGTTTTCTAAACATCCGAATTACGCCTTGGTTGCGTCGGTTGATCACGCGCCTCATAGCGATAGTACCTGCAATCGTGGTGATCGGTCTTTTCGGAGAAGGCAAAACCACGGAATTGCTGATTGCCAGTCAGGTTTGCTTGAGCATGCAGCTGGGGTTCGCGGTGTGGCCGCTAATGCGATTTACCGGTGAAACGACTAAAATGGGTGAGTTCGTAAATCCGCTTTGGATAAAAATTATGGGCTGGACGACTGCCAGCATTATTATCGTGCTCAATTTGAAGCTGCTCTTGGACACGTTTTTGCCGGAGTCGGTGCTGAAGATGTTTTATGGTTCCGTCGGGGTTCCGCTTCCCGAGTAGAACGAATCCGAAATGTTAAGGACCAGCGCGATTAACGATTTACCTGCCGCAACCGTCCAGTGTTCGCGTTCGCAGTACCATGTATAGCCACATACTGATTCCACTTGAGAACAGTCCGGCCGACTCGACGATCCTTACCCATATCAAGCCGTTGGCACGCATAACTGGCGCAAAGCTGCTGCTCGTTCATGTTGCTGATGGATGGGTGGCACGCAATTTCAATCAACTCCAACTGGCCGAGAGCCAGGAAATGAAAGAAGACCGAATGTATCTGGAAAAACGGCAGCGCGAACTAACTAAGGAAGGATTTTCCTGCGACGCGATGCTGGCTTTAGGCGAGCCGTCGGATGAAATCATCAAGCTCGCTCGCGAGAAAGATATCGATCTGATCGCCATGACTACACACGGGCACCGGTTCATTAGTGACGTTCTGTACGGAGCGACTGCTGACAAGGTGCGTCATGCAGTCGATATCCCAGTGCTCCTGGTGCGCGCGAGATAAGTATGTAGGGATTGCTGGCCACCGGTCGATCCGGCTGATTCGGCTCTTGACAGGCGCGCGGCTCCAACGAGGTAGAGCGCAGTGAAAGTCCTGTTTCTGACTAACGAGTATCCGCCGAATATTTACGGCGGCGCGGGCGTGCACGTTGGTTACTTGTCGCGGGAGTTGGCAAAAACGGTCCCGATCGAAGTGCGTTGCTTTGGCGACCAGCGTCTCGAGGAACGGAATCTCAAGGTCATCGGGTTCGAACTCGACACGAGTAATTTTACATGCCCAAAGCCGTTGCGTTCTGCTTTCGGCGCGGTGCGGCGTTGCACGGATTTCAACACCACGAACATCGACGCCGACCTTGTGCATTGTCACACCTGGTACAGCCACTTTGGCGGGATTCTGGCCAAAAAGAATTACGGTTTACCGCTCGTGATTACCGTTCATTCGCTTGAGCCGCTTCGGCCCTGGAAACGTGAACAGCTCGCTGGGGGTTATGAGTTCTCACTGTGGGTAGAGAAGACCGCGCTCGAAATGGCGGATGCGATTATCGCAGTTTCCGGCGAGACAAAACATGATATCGAACGTCTCTTCAATGTGAATCCAGCGCGAGTCCACGTGATCCACAACGGAATCGATTTGAACCAATATCGTAAAATCAATTCCACTCACGCCCTCAAGCGTTACGGTGTCGATCCAACCCGGCCATATCTCCTGTTTGTAGGACGGATAACGCGCCAAAAAGGGTTCCAGCATCTGGTGCACGCGATCCAATCTATGGATCGCGATTTCCAGATCGTTTTGTGTGCAGCCGCGCCAGACACGCCGCAATTGGGCGAGGAAATGCGGATTGCAGTCGAACGCACAGAAGCGCAGCGGCCGGGAATCATCTGGATCAATGAAATGGTCGATCAACAGACTGCGTGTGAGCTTTACTCACACGCCGCCGTATTTATTTGTCCTTCGATCTATGAACCGTTTGGCATCATTAACCTCGAAGCAATGGCCTGTGAAACTGCGGTAGTTGCCAGTGCTGTTGGCGGAATAAAGGAAGTTGTTGTTGACGGTGAAACCGGTTTTCTCGTCTCGCTTGCCCAAATGAAGGAGAGCCCGTTCGAAGCGATAGATCCCGAAAAATTCGCGCGCGAACTCGGGCACCGCGTCAATGAGTTGATGAGAGATCCTCGACTTCGCGAATCTTTTGGCAAGGCTGGACGCAAACGAGTCGAACAGAATTTTAGTTGGGCTGCAATAGCAGAGAAAACAAAGGCGCTCTACACGTCCTTGTTGTCAGCCTGAGCGACGCAAAACGAAGTCGGAGGATCCTAAAGAGTTGCATAAGGATCAACGGGATCCCTCGACTGCGCGCGGGATGACAGGTGTTCGTGCTGATGGCAACTTGAACCCGCCATGTTTGTTGATCGGGTAAAAGTGTTTGCGCAGGCGGGAAACGGCGGGCGGGGGTCCGTCAGTTTTCGTCGAGAAAAATTTGTGCCGAAAGGCGGGCCGGACGGCGGCGATGGCGGACGTGGTGGTAACGTGATCCTGCAAGCGGACCGGCACGTCGATAATCTTGCCAACCTTTTTTATGAGCCGCTGATCAAGGCAAAAAACGGCGGGCACGGAATGGGAAAAAAAATGAGCGGACGTTCGGCCGTGGACAAAATCGTAAAGGTTCCAGTGGGGACAGTTGTTTGGCCGCCGGAGCAAGCCATGCCGGTCATCCTGAGCGAAGTCGAAGGATCTCGTGAAACAACCTCAGCGGTAGCGTCGCCGGATTCCTCGACTTCACTCGGAATGACAGGTGCGGAGCCGGTGGTCGACTTGACACATGATGGCGAAGAATTCGTGCTGTGCCGCGGCGGAGCAGGGGGAAAGGGGAATGTGCATTTCAAAAGTTCGCGTAACCGCGCTCCCCGCCAATACACCGAAGGTGAGGAAGGCGAACAGGGTCATTTCCTGCTTGAGCTTCGAACGATTGCCGATGCGGGATTGGTTGGATACCCGAACGCCGGTAAATCAACCTTGCTACGGAAAATTTCGGCGGCGCGGCCGAAGGTCGCCGCCTATCCGTTTACGACGCTTCACCCGATCGTAGGTGTCATTGAATTTCCAGGTTATCAACGCGCCACGGTCGCGGACATTCCCGGTTTGATTGAGGGTGCACACCGCGGACTGGGATTGGGTCACGAATTTCTGCGCCACATTACGCGGTGCCGCGTATTGGTTTTCGTGGTGGATACGGCCGGAAGCGAAGGACGCAATCCGGTCGAAGACTTGCAGAATCTTCGGCGGGAAATCGATCTCTACGATCCGACCTTGTCGTCGCGCGCCTGGTTCGTGGTTGCCAACAAAATGGATTTGCCCGATGCGCAGGAGAATCTAAGATCGCTGCACGAGAGATTCCCAAAGCTTCAGATACTTCCGACTTCAGCGGCCAAAGGAGAAGGCATCGATGACTTGAAGCAGGCATTGGCAACGCGAACAGCCGACCGCGACGCGAATGTTTCGGCGGCGATTTGATATGGACAAGGCGAACATCCCTGGCGAAACTGGGCGCTGTGTTATGGGCAAGCAGGTTGTAGCGAGTTATTGTTCCAGTTTTCTGAAGTCGGAGATGTTGCACATCTATCGGCAGGTAAAGGCGCTGCGCGGCGTGCACACTTTCGTCGTCACCAAAGAAGTCCAGAACGCTGAGCGGTTTCCGTTTGATGATATCGAAGTGATTCCGAAGAGGCGCACTAACCTGCTCGTTCACGGTTGGTTGAAATTCGTAGAACGGCGGCCGCCGATTGTTTATCGCGGCGAGTATCAAACGCTGGATTCATTGTTGAGGCGTCACGGAGCTGATCTGATGCACATTTATTTCGGCCACACGGGCGTGCACCTGCTTCCCTTTATCGAGCAATGGCACAAGCCGTGCGTTGTATCTTTTCACGGCGCGGATGTTGCGCACAAGCCAGAGATTAAAGATTATCCTGGCAAACTGCGGCGTCTTTTTAACGCGGTCCCACTCGTGTTCGCCCGTTCTCAATCGCTGGCCGATCGACTGACGCAGTTGGGGTGCCCGCCGGAAAAACTTCGCATTAATCGCACCGGAATCCCACTGAATGAATTCCCTTTGGTGCGCAGAGAACCGCCGCGGGACGGCAAATGGAAAGTAGTGCAGGCGTGCCGGCTCATCCCAAAAAAGGGCGTGGCGACAAGCTTGCGCGCTTTTGCAATTTTCAAGAAAGACTACCCTAATGCGGAATTTGTGATTGCCGGCAAAGGCCCCTTGCAGCCCGAGTTGGAAATGCTTGCCGGCGGCCTTGGCATTGCCAGGGACGTGCATTTTGTGGGCTTTCTTTCGCAACGAAAGCTGCACGAACTTTACGCCACTGCGCATCTGTTTTTGCATCCGAGCGAAATTTCCCCAAATCAAGACCAGGAAGGTGTGCCGAACTCAGCGCTGGAAGCGATGGCAACAGGTTTGCCGGTAGTTGCCACACGTCATGGTGGAATACCCGAAGCAGTCGATCACGGCCGCACCGGATTTCTGGTGGCGGAGGAGGATCACGTTGCTTTAGCAAACGCGATGCAATTAATTGTCGGTTCTCCCCTGCTGTTGCAGGAAATGGGAGCGCGCGCACACGCAACAATAAAGGAACGATTCGGCCAGGAAACGCAGATCGATCGCTTGGAATCGTTTTACGAAGAAGCAATCACGATGAACGGGGCGGCTGAACACGTTGACGCAAGGCCAGTCGCACGCATTGCTCCACAGTTTGCCGAACGATTGCCGGCGAAATAAGCGCGCGTTTAGAATTTTGTTTGTCATCAGGGTAAAACGCGCTTTGGTATGCGCGTTCACGTTGTAGCCGGGGCAGCTTTCTCGCCGTAGTTTGGGGGGTATGGACGAAGGCGAATGATCCCGGCAGGCCGGTATCACCGATGCTGGTTACAGCTGTAGCTTATTAAAATGCGCAATCGTTATTTACTGATATCAATCCTGGCATTGGCCTCCAGCGCAATGCTTGCGACATCAACGTTTGCAGCCGAAGCGGCCACGATTCAGCACGAGGGCCTATCGTTAAAACCGCAGATGCTTGTTCAGTTAGGCGGCTTCGGAATTACAAATTCAATGCTGGTGACCTGGATCGTCGCCGCCGCCATTATCGTGTTTTCGCAAATTGCCACACGACGGGTTAAGGCCATCCCGAGCGGGATTCAAAATTTCTGGGAATGGTTGGTTGAAGGTTTGCACAATTTCTTGGAAAACATCATCGGCCGTGACCTGGTGAAAAAAGGCTTTTGGTTTTTTGCCACAGTTTTCATTTTTATTTTGTTCGTGAACTGGTTCGGACTAATCCCGGGGATCGGAACCATCGGCTGGGGGCACTACGACGGTTCGGGAAATTTCCATGTCGATCGGCCGTTGCTCCGCGGTGGCAACGCGGACCTGAACATGACGACCGCGATGTCGGCCATATTCTTTGTGATGTGGTTCGTCTGGGCGATTCAGGCCAACGGCATCGGAGGGTTTTTAAAACATTTGTTTGGTCCAAAAGGCGAGACGACCGGTGTCGTAAAAATCCTGATGGTTGTCATCTTTTTCGCTGTTGGCTGGCTCGAAGTAATCTCGATTCTATTTCGGCCGATCGCGCTCAGTTTTCGATTGTTCGGAAATATTTATGCTGGCGAAAGCATTCTTGAGGCGATGTCAACGATGGTCCCATGGCTGTCGCCAATCCTGCCGATTCCCTTCTACTTTCTCGAGGTGCTCGTGGGATTTGTGCAGGCACTCGTTTTCATGCTGCTGACTGCTGTTTTCACAATGTTAATTGCAGAACACCAGGGGGGACCTGAGCACGCACACTGATTTTTCGACGATCTCATGACGAGATCGCAAAACAAAGCTAAACTAAATATGATACTACCAATACTAGCAGAACTGGGCGGAAGCATTCACGTCGGGCTTGCCGCGATGGGCGTCGGAATCGGAATCGGCTTGACCGGCCTGGGAATGACCAGTGCCGTCGGTCGCAATCCAGGTGCGTTCACGCAAGTGCTCGTGCACGGAATTCTCGCCATCGCGTTGACCGAGGCGATCGTTTTCTACGCTCTTTATCTCGTTCACTAATTTTGAGCGGGAGGCAATCGAATATTGCGCCCGAGACTTAGTTTATGAACATCATTATTGCCGCCAGCAGCGGAGGCATCACCGACATTTTGCGCGAAACAGCTGAGACTTTCGGCTGGAATTGGAAATTGTTTCTGTCGCAGGTGATTAGCTTCTGCATCGTTGCATTCCTTTTGCAACGCTTCGCTTATAAACCAATCCTTGCTGTGCTCGAGGAGCGTCGGCGCAAGATCGAGGAAGGCCAGCTTAATGCCGAGAAAATCAAAAAAGAACTCGCTGAAGCGGAGAAGCGTTATCAGGAAATTGTCGCGAAGGCGAATGCGGACGCGCAGAAAATGATCGACGAAACGCGAGAAAGCGCTGCGCATCTGTCGGAGCGCAAGCAGCAGGAGGCTATTACGGCGGCCGAACAGATCATCGCGAAAGCGCGTGAAGCGGCAGCGATGGAGCACGATCGCACAATGGAATCTCTGAAGCGGGAGCTAGGGCGCCTCGTAGTCGACACCACCGCGAAGGTCACTGGGAAAGTGTTGACCCAGGATGATCAACGGCGTTTGCAGGAAGAAGCAGCTAGAGAAGTGGCCTGATGAAGCTGAACAAGGAAATTCGTCAACGCTCGCGCAAGATGCTTCAGGCAAGTTTCACTGATGGTCAGCTTGATCCCGGCAGGATTTCCTCGCTGGTCGATTCGCTTGTGACGCACAAACCACGCAATTACATCGACGCGCTAAAAAACTATAAACGTTTGCTCCGGCTCGAATTGGAGAAGCGCCATGCCACAATCGAGACTGCAAGCGAAGTGGACTCCGCAGTACGCTCTGAAATTGAGGCGAATTTGAAGAGCAAATACGGCGACGACCTCTCGACTGAGTTTCACGTTGCTCCCGAACTCCTTGGCGGAATGCGGATCCGCGTCGGAAATGACGTCTGGGACGGCAGCGTTCGCAACCGCCTCGAACGGCTTCAACACGAACTGTAAAATTCAAAACCATGAGCACCATACTCGAAGAGATCGAATCGAAAATTGAAGAGCTAAAGACATCCACCACCAAGAGCAACGTGGGCATTGTGCGCGAGACCGGGGACGGCGTTGCGCGCGTCGAGGGTCTGAGCGACGTGATGCTCAACGAAATGATCGAATTTCCGAACGGCGTGTACGGTCTTGCACTCAACCTCGAGGAAACTGAGGTCGGCGCGATCTTGTTAGGCGACAACACGCTCATCAAAGAAGGCGACGAAGCTAAAACAACTGGCCGGCTCCTTTCGGTCCCCGTAGGCAAGGCGCTCCTCGGTCGCGTAGTCAACGTAATCGGTCAACCGCTCGATGGTAAAGGTCCGATCAAAACCGACACATTTTATCCTTTGGAAAAGATTGCGCCGGGCGTGATCAAGCGGCAAAGCGTGAATCAGCCTGTTCAAACCGGAATCATGCCGATCGACACGATGATTCCAATCGGACGCGGTCAGCGTGAGCTAATCATTGGCGATCGCGCCACGGGTAAAACGACGATTGCGATCGACAGCATCATCAGTCAGGCGCGGCTGAACAAGGCGGCTGAGGATGCGGGCGACAAAAGTTATCGGCCGCTCTACTGCATTTACGTCGCAGTTGGCCAGAAAAATTCCAACGTAGCGCGAGTGCTCGGTGTTCTGGAGAAGGAGGGCGCCATGCCTTACACGACAATCATCTCCGCGCCCGCGTCAGATACAGCGACGAATCAATATCTGGCCCCGTTCGCTGGCGCTGCGATGGGCGAGTGGTTCATGGATAATGGCATGGATGCGCTGATCATCTTCGACGATTTGTCAAAGCATGCGGTCGCTTATCGTCAGGTGTCGCTGGTGCTGAAACGGCCGTCAGGGCGCGAAGCGTATCCAGGTGACGTATTTTACCTGCACTCTCGATTGCTCGAACGCGCTGCGCGTATGAGTGACGAATTCGGCGGCGGCTCATTAACCGCCCTGCCAATCATCGAGACCCAAGCCGGGGATGTCTCCGCGTACATTCCGACAAATGTCATCTCAATCACCGATGGTCAGATTTATCTGGAGACGGATTTGTTTTATCAAGGTGTGCGGCCGGCAATCTCGGTGGGACTCTCGGTGAGCCGCGTGGGGTCAGCGGCCCAGATCAAGGCGATTAAGCAGGTCGCGGGCAAAGTGAAGCTCGATTTGGCGCAGTTCCGTGAGCTCGCTGCGTTTGCTCAATTTGGTTCCGATCTCGATGCGGCGACCAGGGCGCGACTCGATCGCGGCCAACGTATTGTCGAGCTTTTTAAACAGAAACAGTACAACCCAATTTCGGTGGAAGAACAGGTGGCCGTGATGTGGGCGATGCAAAACGGCTATCTCGACACTGTGCCTGTCGAGCGGGTCAAAGAATACCAGGTGAAGCTTCAGGATTACCTGCAAACACGCAAAGCCAGTTTGCTCCAAACGATTCGCGAGAAAAAAGAAATCGATAAGGATCTTGAGGCGCAAATGAAAGCGGCGCTCGACGAATTTAAGACCGGTTGGCGGTAATCCAACGAGATTCAGATGGCGAACACCCAGGACATACGGCGTCGGATCAAATCGATCCGCAACACCGCGCAAATCACCAAGGCGATGCAAATGGTGGCTGCGTCCAAGATGCGTAAAGCGCAGCAGCATGCCCTCGCGGGACGCCCTTACGCCGGATTGATGAATAAGGTTCTTGTGTCCTTGCAAAACCGAACAGATCCAAGATTTCACCCGCTCCTCGCGATTCGTCCGCTGCAGAAAGAGTTGGTGTTAATTATCAGCACGGACAAGGGGCTCTGCGGCGCACTCAACACGAATCTCTTTCGGGAAGCGGCGCATTTTGATCCCGCCAAGACAAGTTTTGTAGTAACCGGAAAGAAGGCCAGACAATTTGTCGCGCGTACAAAGCGCGAACTATTGGCAGATTTCGAATTGAAAGATTCGCCCAGTTTCGTTGAGGCGAAGCCAATCTCGAAATTCTGCATGGAAAAATTTCTGAGGCACGAAGTCGACAAGGTGTCGGTTCTCTACACGCATTTCATCAACACAATTAATCAGCGCACCGTCGTAAGAACATTGTTACCGATCAGCAGCTTTGATTTGCCTAAGGGAGAAGGTGCTCAAGCTGAAACTAAAGGAGTCGATCCGATGATCGGGTACTTATTTGAACCCACTGCCGAGGTCGTGCTCGATTCAGTGCTTCCGTATTATCTTTCCTATCAGGTCTTTCAAATGATCCTTGATGCACGTGCGTCCGAGCACAGTGCTCGTATGGTGGCGATGAAGAATGCCACGGACAACGCCAACCAATTCATCAAGGATCTGACGCTCGAGTATAACAAAATGCGGCAGGCCGGTATCACTACGGAGTTGCTGGAAATTGCCACGGCGCAAATGGCGCTCTCTGGGTAAAACAAGTTTTATGAATAAAGGAAACATAGTTCAAGTGATTGGTCCCGTGGTGGACGTCGAATTTCCAGAGGGAAAAGGGCTGCCGAGAATTTACAACGCGCTGGAAATTGAATACGAGGTTCACGGACAGCCAACGAAGCTAACGCTGGAGGTCCAGCAGCACCTCGGCGAAAATTGGGTGCGCTCCATCGCGATGTCTTCGACCGAAGGACTGAAGCGCGGCATGAGCGTAAGCGATACCGGCAGTCCGATCACCGTGCCGGTAGGCGAAGCCGTCCTGGGACGCCTCTTCAATGTCACCGGCGATCCGATTGATAACCGTGGCCCGGTAAAATACGAAAAGCGCTACCCCATTCATCGCGCTGCACCTTCGCTTACGGACCAGGATACAAAAGCGCAGATCCTTGAAACGGGCATCAAAGTAATCGATCTCGTCTGCCCGTTCTCGAGAGGTGGCAAGGTGGGTGCATTCGGCGGCGCGGGCGTCGGCAAGACTGTTGTTATCCAGGAGCTGATCAACAACATCGCGATGAAGCACGGCGGAGTGTCGATGTTCGCGGGCGTGGGCGAACGAAGCCGTGAAGGGAACGATCTTTACAAGGAAATGAGCGAGGCGGGCGTCATCGACCAAAATGATTTGTCGAAATCGAAGGTCGGGATGGTGTTCGGTCAAATGAACGAGCCGCCGGGCGCGCGCCTACGGGTCGCTCTTTCCGCTCTGGCAATGACCGAATATTTTCGCGACGAACGCAATCAGGATGTTCTTCTTTTCATCGACAATATTTTCCGATTCTCGCAGGCCGGTTCAGAGGTGTCAGCCTTGTTAGGCCGCACGCCGAGTGCAGTTGGCTATCAACCGACGCTTGCCGCGGAGATGGGTGATTTACAGGAACGAATTACATCGACGAACAAAGGATCGATCACGTCGTTCCAAGCGGTTTACGTTCCAGCAGACGACCTGACGGATCCAGCTCCGGCTAACACATTCGCACACTTGGATTCGACCATCGTGCTTGAACGTTCCATCGCGGAACTTGGGATCTATCCGGCAGTTGATCCGCTGGCGTCGACATCGAAAGCACTGGCGCCAGAGGTTGTGGGCGAAGAACATTACAATGTGGCCCGAGGCGTGCAGCGCGTTTTGCAACGTTACAAGGATTTGCAGGACATTATCGCAATTCTTGGAATGGATGAGTTAAGTCCGGAGGACAAGCTCACCGTGCATCGCGCTCGGAAAATTCAGCGCTTCCTCAGCCAGCCCTTTCACGTGGCGGAAGTTTTCACCGGCTTCAAGGGCCAATACGTGCCTGTTGCCGAAACGGTCCGCGGCTTCAAAGAAATTCTCGACGGTAAACATGACGACGTGCCGGAACAGAATTTCTACATGAAGGGCGGCATCGATACGATCAAGGAAGGTTGAAGCGATGAAGGGTTACAAGCAATCTCGTGTTGTCATTCTGAGCGAAGCGAAGAATCTCGGATTAATTTCCGGCCGATCCTATTACGGAAATAAATCAGAGATGTTTCGCTTCGCTCAACATGACAGTTGCGAGTCGCGAAATACTGGTGGTTCAAAGCCATGGCTACATTGAAGCTCGAGATCGTAACGCCTGAGGAAAAAATTTATTCCGAGGACGTAGAGATGGTGACGCTGCCCGGGTCGGAGGGCGAGCTTGGTGTTTATCCAAAGCACGTTCCGCTTCTGACCACATTGAAGCCTGGCGAACTGCGCGTCGTAAGAAGCGGCCGCGAAACCACGATGGCCATTGGTGAAGGCTTCGTAGAAATCAAAGGAGACGCGGTTTCGGTGCTAACCGACATGGCGCTCGAATCAGAAAAAATCGACATTGCTACCGCGGAGGCTGCAGTGGAGCGCGCCAAAGCAGCAATGAAAGAAGATCATACTGCAGAAGAAGTGGCCGCTATCCAGGCATCGCTGCAGAAAGCGCTGGCGCAGTTGCAGGTCAAGCGCCGCCGCCACGGCTAAATGAAATCACGTCATTCCGAGCGAAGTCGAGGAATCCCGTGGCGTCAGTTTTAGCTGGCTTCGCAGGATTCTTCGACTCCGCTTTGCTCCGCTCAGAATGACAATTAGCCAAGAGCTCCCGGAAATCCTGGGCATCATCGCCGGCAACGGCGTGTACCCGCGATTGGTGGGGGATGCAGCGCGAAAAGCCGGCGTTAAAAAAATCGTCGCTGCCGCTTTCACGGGTGAAACTGATCCGGTACTCGAGCAGCACATGGACGTCCTCGAGTGGATGCGCGTCGGGCAATTAGGCCGGCTTTTAAAGTTTTTTCGCAGACAAGGAATTCACCACGCGATCATGGCGGGGCAAATCGCGCCGAAAAATCTTTTCGATCTCCGGCCCGATTTGAAGGCGCTGATGTTGCTGGGCAAACTGAAAGAGCGCAACGCCGAATCAATTTTCGCCGCAACCGCAGACGAGCTCGCAAAAATCGATATCGATCTTTTGCCAGCCACAACGTTTCTCGAAGATTCGCTGGCGCCGCCGGGATTGATTGCTGGACCGAAGTTGTCCCCTCGCCAGGAGCACGACGTCGCGCTTGGCTGGAATGTCGCAAAAGAAATCGCACGACTCGACATCGGGCAAACAATCATCATCAAAAACGGCACGATCGTTGCGGTCGAAGCTTTGGAAGGAACAAACGAGGCCATCAAACGCGGGGGAACTCTTGCGCATGAAGGCGCAATCATGGTCAAAGTCAGCAAACCAAATCAGGACATGCGCTTCGATGTACCAGTAATCGGTGTGGAAACAATTCGCGTTGCTGCTGAATCGGGGTTGCGCGTGATTGCTGTCGAGGCCGGAAAGACTTTGCTGCTCGAGCGGGACGCGATCGTCGAGCTCGCTACTCACTCGAAACTCTCGCTGGTCGCTCGTTAGGTCAGGCAAAAGCTGCCATCACAATTCACTACGGTCTGGGTGCCGGCGTCGGACGTGGCCTCGGGAATGGAGAAGCTGTCTGGGACGGATAAGGAGAACAACTTGGAGCGCACAAGTAACCTTCGTTATATAGCCGAAGTGTGCTCACGTAAGCTGCCACGACGTGCGGGTTGAGGAAGCCGTGGCCCACCGGTGGCACGACAAGGTTTCCGATTAAGCTATCCACCTCTGACAAGGTTTGCATGATACAGCTTGCTTCAGCGGCGCTAGCGATGTTCAGCTTTGCCGCGATTTCCTGTTGCGCCAGCGCGACTACTCCATTCAGATGAGACTCACTCTCCAGAATCAGTTCTAATTCCAACCGGTCATAGGTGCGATTGCCAATCTGCAGCTGGGTCACCGGCCATTGCAGATTAATTCCCAGTATCTAGCCGTTTGCACACAACCGGGCGTCGCAGTCGGTGTTGCCGTAACAGTTGCCGTGGGCGTCGCCGTGGGTGTTGCTGTCGGCGTGGCAGTAGCGGTGGCCGTTGCGCTCGGACTCGCGGTAGCTGTTGCAATAGGTGTGGGTGTCGGAGTCGGCCCATTCGGTTCGTCGGCACCAATGGAAGGAGGATCGGGACGAAGCTGTTCGTCAAAATCAATTGTGATTCCGGGAATGGTTATCCCGGCGCCGACGCACGGGCTTGTTTCCGAGATGTGCAGATCACCCGTTACGGGATCGATATCCTTTCAGCGCCTCTGGCGCTCGGCTGTTTCCCTCAACGTTTCCATGTCGAGAGTTCGCTGGTGCCGCGGGCTTAACTAGTCTCGCGATTCCGGCTCCGAGCTCGCGCGTTGCGAATTCGATAGGTTAGAAAACATTCGTCGCCGACCGTGCGCATCTCGATCAAGGAGCAATGCACGCTCGCGGGAAGAAATTCTTTGCTCAGGCCTGTGAGAGTGGGCGCGTTTCCTCCGCCGAACATATAGGGTGCGATTGTAAGATTGAGCTGATCGATTAAGCCCTGTTCCAATAAGGAACGAAAAAGAGTTGGCCCGCCTTCACACGCCAGCGTGCGGACGTTGTATTGATTCCGCAAACTTTTCAACATTGCAGCGAGATCGACTTCCGTGGCATTCGTTAGGTGCAACGTTGCCATTTTGCGCAAGGCCTCCTGATTTTTCCGAGGCATCTGTTTAGTTGAAAAAATGATGATGGGGGAAATGCCTGATTGAAAAATCTTCAGTCGCTCGTCGATTCTCCCTTTGTTCGAGACGATCACGCGAAGCGGAGAGCGAGGCTGACCCCGCTTTATCCTCAGTTCCTGCAGTTCTGCCGGCACTCCGAGTCGCACGTTGTCACGCTCCAAACTTGTGTGGCCGAGCAGAACAGCGTCCGCCAGAGCACGCTGCCGAAACAAATGCAGCTTGTCTTCACGCGAAGTGAAATCTACCGGCCCGAAGTTTTTCGTCGTGACCTTCCCGTCGGCGGTCATCGCAAAAGTAGCAATGACGACCGGGCGCTTGTGAACGTAGGAGCGGCCTTCGCGCCGCGACCGTCGGGACACTAAGGTCCCTCCCAGATTTTTACTCCGGTTCGCCGAGCTCATGTTCCAGCGTGACAACTTCCTTTTCCATTTCACGCAGTTTCACGTGTTCTGCTGCGCCACTCGGTTTGTAAAACAGGTAAACGACAGCGCCCGGAAGACAGCAAACCAGAATGATCACAAAACTCAGCGAGCCGATGAGAATGGCTTTTGCTTCGGGAACGCCACACAACCCGTTGAGCATGATCTGCAAGACCTTTTCGCGGAGCCCGATTCCCGCGAAACTAATGGGCAAAGCAGAGATAGTTCGTTCAACCGGCATGATGGCAAAAAAATCAACCAGCGGCACCCGGACCCCGAGCGCATACGCGGCAAACAGGAAGGCTGTAAACGTTGCAAGATGTGCCACAATCGACACGCCAAACGCAAACAGGGATGCCCGCCAATGACGTGCATACAGATGATAGGCCGCGAAGATCTCAATCAGTTTGTCGCGTCCCGGAAAATGGGCAGGAAAATAATGAAATAATTTGAACCCACTAATCACGAATGTCGCAATCAGAAAGGAAACCGACGTACTCAGAAGAATGAGCAACAGCCAGAGTAAATTTCGGGTCTGCGGTTTCTGCGCAAGAAAATCATATCGCAATGCGATTAGCGTCGCCGTGACGGCAACGAGCGCAACGAGTCCAATGAATCGATCGAACACTACCGCCAGCAATGCGCCGGCTTTCTTGTCAGGCGTTTCCTTCAGCAGGTAATAGCTCTTTATAATGTCGCCGCCGGTGCCTCCGGGAAGAAATTGGTTGTAAAAAAGTCCGATAAAAAAGAGGCCGGTCAGGCGCGCCACACTGAGGTGGATGTTTTGCACTTTCAGTAACACATGCCAGCGAAAGGCAGCGGCTGCTTCCACCACAAGATAGGCCAGCATCGCCATGAAGACCCAGCGATACTCTGCATTCCGGAGCGCCTCGACCATTTGCGCTCGACGGTTTGGATCGTGATAAACCCAATAGAGCACACCGACGGTGACGGTAAGCTGGAAAATCGTGACCAGAATCTTCTTCATTCGCCAAAGCGTTCCTTCCAGATTCGAACCGACTGGTGAATCGCATCCGCCGTTTTGTTCGGGCTCATCTCCCAGACAAATAAGCAGTTTGTGGAAAGAAGCGGAACAAGTTTATCGAAATCTATCCCGCCGGTAAAAGGCGCTTCATGGTCTTTGGCCGGCCAGACGCAGTCCTGCACGTGGCTGCCTAAGGCCCTGGCGCCGACCGCGCCTAACCACTCTGCGTGATCAATGAATCCCAAATTTTCCTTGATTTGTGAGTGCCCGAAGTCGTGCCAGTATCCGACTTGTCCCGAATCCAATTCACCCAACAATCTCGGCAATTCACGTTCGCTGGGAATTTCTTCGTAACCGCGTCGGCTTTCCAAAGCGATCCGGACATTTTTCGAAGCCGCGTGCTCAACAATACGGCGCAGGCAATCCTTCACCCGCTGCAAATGCGCAGGGTGCGCGCTGTTCACGCATTTCCACCGCTTTGAGTTTCGCTCGGACGTATGCGCGAGAGAGGTGCTTGCCCGCTTTTGTCATCTTGATCAATCGATCGGTAATTGGCCGCATTTTCACCTGGCCCAAATGCAGCACCACAAACGGTGCCCCGAGTCGTTCGGCAAAGTCGATTGTTTGAAAGGTTTGTTTAACGGCGCGTTCGCGTTCTTCGGGAGAGACAGCAGAAAGCTGATAACAATCCGGCGAAGCGGTCATCACCTCGACAGGTAATGGACAAAAATTATGCAAACTTGTGAAGCGCACCTGACCTGAATCGAACATTTTCTGAATTCCCGGCACCAGCGACAGGCGTATCCCGTGCCCCAGTTCAATCGAATCAAAGCCTAGTTCGGTTTTGATTTCGCGGAGCATTTCATCTCCTGCGGTGTGCCGCCCGGAGTTCCAGCAAGTGGAAAAGGAAATCACAGGTTAACTGTAGGGCATTCGCCAGGGCGAACGCCAGCTTCAGCAAACCGGTTCAATCTCAGGCTCCGGTGCGGCCGAGACTGGTTGATCGCAAACATGGCGTCCGGCAACACTCAGAACCGAAAAAGCAGCGATTCCATAGATGACTGAGGCAATCGTCAGCGTCGTCCGCATTCCGATAAGATCGGCAAACCCCGGTGTGATCAGCCCTGCAACGGGCATCAAACCGAAAAAGCTCATGCCCACAACTGCTGACACGCGACCGCGCAAATGCGCCGGCGCCTGTTCCTGCACGATCGTGTTTGTAAGGCCAAAGTTCATTGAGAGGGCAATCGCGATAGCGCCCATCGCGCAAGCAGTCAGCAAGAAACCTTGTGACATCGACATGAGAAAAACCCCCGCCGCGACGGCTACCACGTTGCCGGTCATGAATTTCAACCGACTCTCGCGTGCAACGCTGAGCAGGCCGATCGAACCAAGGAACGCGCCGCTACCAGATATTGCCATCAGTCCACCCATGCTTTTCGGGCCAAGATGAAGAATATCGCGCACGTAGAGCGGCAGCATCACTGAGATCGCCGGGAAAACGAAAATCGTGTTCAGCGCAATCAGCGTGATGAGGGAAACAATGATGCGATTGGAGCGAACATAGCGAAATCCCTCCAAAATCCCGCTACGGCGTTGTTGTTCTTCCTCCGGTGTTCCCAGCGGCCGTTTGGGTAACGAAATGAGTGCTGCGATCAATGCCACAAAAGAGAGCGCATTTGCGAAAAATGCCGACGCCGCGCCCCACCACCCGACAATAAGCCCGGCCACCGACGGACCAATCAAACGCGATCCGTGAAAGACTGATCTATCGAGAGCAACGGCTGCGGCGATCTCATCGCGCTTCACCAACTCCGGCACGAGCGCACTGATAGCCGGCATTTCGTAAGCGAAAGCAATCCCCAGGAGAAGCGCAAAGAAAACAATGTGCCAGATGCGAACATGGCCGCTCATTACCAGGAATCCCAATGCCACAGCAAAGATGATTTGTGCAATTTGCGTTGCGACCAGGATCTTGCGTTTGTCCCAGCGGTCAGCCAGCGAGCCTGCCACCGGAGCGAGTAGCAGTGCCGGCAAACCCGCAGCGAAGTTCACCAGCCCAAGCAGAATCGCTTTGCTAGTAAGCCCACTCATCACCCAGCTTTGCGCCATCATCTGCATCCAAGTGCCACTGTCGGAAATGAGCGAACCGATAATGTATCGGCGAAATGGTCCCTGACGCAGCAGTGCCAGCGACTTCAATCTTACCGATTTTTCCTGCGCATTCATCGCAAACACTCATCGTTGTAGGGGCGTTTGTGTCAAACAGAGGGCGTTCTTACTCTTGCTCGTGCTCGCGGCCCTCGACAATGACGAAGCACGAATGACGACTGACGAAGGAATGACGAAGCGTGAACGTCGAATCCATGTTTGCAGCGCTTCAGTATGCGTCCCTGATCGCGGGCCTTTTTCAATCCGGAAGGCCGCACGAAAATCCCTGTGCAATAAGACTAACGTAAACAGCGGATTGGAAAGCGCCGGTCCTTTGGTATTTTGAACCATGCGCATTGACCGATACACGCAAAAGATGCAGGAGGCTCTGCAAGCGGCGCAGGACCTCGCGTCACAACTGAACAATTCCGAAATCACAAACGAACATTTTCTTTCCGCTCTCCTGGGGCAAAGCGATGGAATAGCTCGCCCGCTCCTCGAGAAGATCGGAGCAAATGTTGATCAGTTGCAGGAACGGCTTCGCGCCGAGTTGGAGCGTCGCCCGAAAATTCATGGCAGCGCGGCTGATCTGCGCGTGTCTAACGAGCTGCGCACGGTGCTGGACAGCGCCGAAAAGGAGATGTCCAAGCTGAAAGATGAATTCACCAGTGCTGAGCATTATCTGCTCGCCTTGGCGGGCGCTTCGCAAAGCGGGATTCCTGCAGCAAAATTGCTGAAGGATGTGGGCGGTACCCGCGACAAGCTGATGCAAGGACTTCAGCAGGTGCGCGGTTCGCAGCGAGTCACCGATCAAAATCCCGAGGGCAAATTTCAGGCGCTGGAAAAATACGGACGCGATCTCACGGAATTGGCCAGACGCGGAAAGATCGATCCGGTGATTGGACGCGACAACGAAATCCGTCGCGTCATGCAGGTTCTATCGCGTCGAACAAAGAATAATCCTGTGCTCATCGGCGACCCCGGTGTTGGCAAAACCGCAATTGTGGAAGGTCTGGCGCGGCGCATCATCAGCGGCGACGTTCCCGATTCACTTAAAAACAAACGCATCATTGCGATGGACATCGGCGCAATGGTCGCAGGCGCGAAGTTCCGCGGCGAATTTGAAGACCGGCTAAAGGCCTTTTTGAAAGAAGTCACGGATGCACAGGGTCAGGTCGTTTTATTCATCGACGAGTTGCACACCATCGTCGGTGCGGGCGCAGCAGAAGGTTCGGTCGACGCCTCGAATATGCTCAAGCCGATGCTGGCGCGCGGCGAACTGCGCACTGTCGGTGCGACTACGATCGATGAGTATCGCAAATACATCGAGAAAGATGCGGCGTTGGAGCGCCGTTTTCAGCCGGTGCTCGTTAACGAACCGACGGTTGAAGACACGATCGCGATCCTGCGCGGATTGAAAGAGCGCTACGAAGTACACCACGGCGTGCGGATCACCGACGGGGCAATTGTCGCGGCGGCGATGCTGTCGCACCGTTACATCACAGACCGCTTTTTGCCGGATAAGGCAATTGACCTGGTGGATGAAGCGGCGTCCCGGTTGAAAATCGAACTCGATTCAATGCCGACAGAAATCGACGTCATCGAACGCCAGGTCATGCAGCATGAGATGGAACGCCAGGCGCTTAAGAAAGAGAAAGATCCGGCCAGCAAAGAGCGTTTGAAGAAGCTCGAGAAGGAATTGGCTGAACTAAAGGAAAAATCCAACGCGCTGAAAGCCGAGTGGCAAAAAGAGAAGGCGGTCATCGATGAGCAGCGCAAGGTGAAGGAAGACATCGATCATTTCCGGACTGAATTAGAACGTGCGCAGCGCCGCGGTGAATTGAGCAAGGCAAGCGAAATCCAATACGGCCGCATTCCTGAATTGGAAAAAAAACTAGCCGATCTGACTGCGAAATCGGCCAAAACTAAAAAGCGTTTGCTACGCGAAGAAGTGACAGAGGAGGACATCGCCGAAGTGGTCTCGAGCTGGACGGGCATTCCGGTTTCGCGTTTGCAAGAGGGCGAGCGCGAGAAGCTGGTAAAGCTCGAGGAGCATTTGCACCTGCGCGTCGTCGGCCAGGAGGAAGCAATCAAGGCAGTCTCGAACGCCGTCCGTCGCGCTCGGGCCGGGCTGCAGGATCCGGATCGGCCGCTTGGGTCATTTATTTTTCTCGGACCTACTGGTGTTGGCAAAACAGAATTGGCCCGCGCGCTCGCGGAATTTTTGTTCGACGACGAGAACTCCATAATCCGCATCGACATGAGCGAATACATGGAGAAACACACCGTGGCGCGCTTGATTGGTGCTCCTCCGGGCTACGTCGGCTACGAGGAAGGCGGCCAGCTTTCCGAAGCAGTGCGCCGCAAACCATATTCGGTCGTGTTGTTCGATGAAATCGAAAAGGCGCATCCGGACGTGTTCAACGTGTTGCTGCAAGTGCTCGACGACGGTCGGATCACGGACGGGCAGGGGAGAACGGTCGATTTCAAGAACACGGTCGTCATCATGACTTCCAACATCGGCTCGCAATACATTATGGAGGAGGAGTCTTCCGAAGCGCGTCGGCGACTGGTCATGGACGCATTGCGCGCGCATTTTCGACCTGAGTTTTTAAATCGTGTTGACGAGATCATCATTTTCGACCGGCTCAGTGAAGAGGAGCTAAAGAAGATTGTCGAAATTCAGCTGGGCCGTTTGTCGAAGCGTTTGGAGCAACAAAAGATCACTCTTAAGCTTTCCGATTCCGCCAAGGCACTGCTCGCGCGCGAAGGCTACGATCCCGTTTACGGCGCACGACCCTTGCGGCGCGCCATTCAAAGAGAAATTCTCGATCCTCTCAGCATCGACATTCTAGAAGGCAAAGTCCGCGAAGGCCAGGCCGTTTACGTTGACGCGAAAGACGGCGCACTTGAATTTCGCGGAAAATAGTTCTCACTACTGATCCTTGTAGTGAACGCGAGGCCCAAAAGCAATATCCGGTTCAACGGCCGGGAGTATGCAAATGCGGATGAGATGTCGTCTGATGTCAGAGCGGCATATGATCGCGCTGTGGACGAGATGCCGCCGCTTCATTCCGGGGCGCGACTCGCGGCAAAACTGAAGGCAAAAATAATTGTGAACGGGAATGAGTTCAATCATCCCGGCGAAATGTCAGTGGACGACCGGCATTTGTATCATGAAGCGCTCGAGGAGCTTTTCGCGCCAAATATTGCCATTTCGCCGGGACACGCTGGCGAAACTAACGGCGAAAAACGCGCGCCTATCATGGGCGCGGTGAAGCAACGCCTATGGCAAGCTGCAAGAGTTCTGCGCCTGAGGCGCTGAGTTTGCTTCGGTCGGCGATTGACAGAACCGCCGCCACGGCTTTTCGCGCTAGGCGATCACTTGCCTGAAGGCGCTGACGAAAGCCTCCATCTCGGCTTTCTTGCCGATCGTAAGACGCATGTGGTTTGGAAGAGATGGAAACAACCGGCCGACATGCACGTTGCGCTCTTTCATTGCCTGGATCAGCGGCACGACAGGACGTTTGCAATCGAACATGATGAAGTTGGCTTGTGACGGAATGGTTTTGTAACCCAGTTTCTGCAACTCACCGATGGTGAATGTTCTCGCTTCCTCGTTTAAGCGCTGGCCGTTTGGAACCTGATCGGGATCGTCCAAACTCGCGCTCGCCGCGACCAGTGCCATAATATTTACGCTGTCCCACATCTGACGCGCACGCATGCGATCTATAATTTGTTTTTGCGCTACGCAATAGCCACACCGCAGTCCGGCCATTCCATAGATTTTGGAGAACGTGCGCGCGACGAGCAGATTAGGATACTCATTCACCAGCGGGATCACGCTTTCGTAGTCCGGGCTGTCAGCGAAGTGAAAGTATGCTTCGTCCACGAGTAGCATTGTTTTTGGCGGCGTTTTAGCAATGAAATCACGGAGTTCGTCCTTTGGCGTGATGCTCGCGGTAGGATTGTTTGGGTTGCAGATATAAATCAGACCGCGCTTCGCGGAGGAAAGCATCCTTGGAAGATCGTGCGCATAGGTTGAAGTCAGCGGCACTTTGACAACCTCTGCGTCATTAGTCTTTGCTTGCTCTAGAATCGCTTCAAACGTTGGATCCGCCGCGATAAGCGAACCGCCCTCTCTGCCGGTGAATGTTTCGGCGCAGAGTTTCAAGATCTCGCTGGAACCGTCACCGAGCAAAATCTGATCACGGTTTACGCTGTTAAGCTTTGCCAGTTTGTCGATCAGCACGTTGTTATGATCATCCGGATAGCGGCAGGCAACGCCGAAGGAATCAGTCATTGCCTTCAACGCTTTTGGGGAAGGGCCGTAAGCATTTTCATTGGCGCTCAACCGCACCACGTTGCCGGCTGCGGATGGATGTTCCGGTTGTTTTGCCAAGGAAAATTCCGGCCTAACAAGAGCTGCCGCGGCGCCTGCGCCAAGCAGGCGTGCAAAATCGCGGCGCGAAATCGAGATGGTATTCATAGCTGTTACTGATAAGACGATCTCGCATTAACGCGAGATAGAATTGCGGGTCATCAGGAGGCGCACGCCTGTCGCGTGCTGGTTCGGAAGCGCGGCCGTTGCTTCGCATCCGTCACGGCGGTATCGCTCCGAAACAATCTTTCCTTTAGGATTTCACCCGTCAAACGAGGGAATTTGGAAGAAAAGTTCGCAATCGCGAGGATGCGCGCCGACATACACGCGAGACGCATGCTCTACCCAGAGGACAGAGTTATGTTTAAAATGCGTTATGATTTTGCCGCTCTTAAGACAACGCAGGCGACATCGCTTACGAGCGCGACCATTTCCGGAAAAATGGCTGACGCTGATTCAGCGGCACGTTGTAATTTTCCACAGGCTGTCAGCGGGCGATCGCGCGGAATTACTTGGGCACATTCAGGTTTTTCTTGCCGAAAAACGCTTCGAAGGATGTAGTGGCTTCGCGATTACCGATGAGGTCCGCGTGACCATCGCGGCCCAAGCTTGTCTTCTACTGTTGCATCGCAAAACGGATTATTTCCCCCAGTTGCTTACGATTCTCGTTTACCCATTGTCGTACACGGTGGAGGAAACACGACAGATTGGAGAGCATCTCTGGCAAGAAGGGACAGTGAGTCGCCTTGGCGAGACCGGCCGTAGAATGGGCTCGCTTGTTCTCTCCTGGGGCGCCGTCAAACATGGTGCAGCTGATCCATCCGATGGTAAGAACGTCGTTCTGCACGAATTTGCTCACCAGCTCGACTTCGAAAATGACGCAGTCGACGGCGTGCCGGAGTTGGCGACGCGCGAACAGCAGTTAGCCTGGACCAGCGTGATGAGATCCGAGTTTGCGTCGCTCCGCGCTGCCGACGAGAGCGGCGTTTCCACGCTGCTTGACACGTACGGAGCCACTGACCCTGCTGAGTTTTTCGCTGTGTCAGTAGAAGCATTCTTCGAGCAGCCGCAGGCGCTCCGCGCCCGTCACCCAAAACTCTATGCTGAGTTGCGAACGTATTTTCAGCAGGATCCGGTTGAATTTTTCGCTGAGAGCCTAAGCGAGGAACAGCGGCCGTCATCCTGAGCGGAGCGCAGCGAAGTCGAAGGATCCGGTGGCGCAAGCTCAGCGTTATGTCACGGGATTCCTCGACTGCGCTCGCAATGACAGTGGTTTATTGCGGCTGCGGAATGATTCGAAGATATGGCTTTGGGGCTTTCCAGCCTTGCGGATAACGCTTCTTCGCCTCCTCGTCGGATACAGAGCCTGCGATAATAACGTCCTCTCCGGGCAACCAGTTCACCGGTGTAGCCACCTGGTGCTTCGCGCTCAGCTGCAGTGAGTCGATCACTCGCAGCACTTCATCGAAATTCCGGCCAGTTGTCATTGGATAGACAAGGATCAGCTTGATCTTTTTGTCTGGTCCAATGACGTAAACATTACGCACCGTCGCGTTGTCGGCGGGTTTGCGCGATTTCACGTCACCTTGCGTATCGGCCGGCAGCATCCCATAGAGTTTTGCGACGTTAAAATCAGAATCGCCAATGATTGGGTAATTTGGCGCGTGCCCCTGAGTTTCCTCGATGTCCTTCGCCCATCCCTCATGATCACCAGTCGAATCGACCGATAGTCCGATGATCTTTACATTCCTTTTATCGAACTGTGGCTTTATTTTCGCCATGTACCCAAGCTCAGTCGGTACACACCGGTGTGAAGTCCTTCGGGTGCGAAAATAAAACGGCCCACGAGTCGCCGATCCAATCATGGAAACGCACTCGGCCCTCCGTTGTTTGTGCTTCGAAATCCGGTGCGGTATCCCCAATTTTCATTGTTATTCCTCCTCGTTTGTCTCTCGAACGTTATTTCAAACACAGACGCAAAAGTCAACAGTCACTCTGCGAGATCAACTCGCAGAATTTTTGCAGATCGATATTGCCACCGGAGACGATTGCGACGATCGGACCTTTCCCAGCCTTCCCGCTGAGCGCCGCAGCGACTGGCAGTGCGCCTGCACCCTCAGCGATGACACGTGCTTTTTCAGCCAGCAATCGCATCGCATTTTTCGTCTCTTTGAGAGTAACAACGAGGTAACCGTCCACAATTGGTTTCATTCTTTGCCACATGCGAGGGAACATGCTTTGACCGCCGGCGCCATCCACGAACGACGGTTTCCAGTTTGCAAACACTTGCGGGGAATCTTTGTCGAAGGACAGCGCCGCTGGCGCTGCAGTCTCAGGTTCAACGCCGAATATTTTTACCTCCGGTCGTACCGCTTTGATGGCGCTGGCCACGCCGCTAATTAATCCGCCGCCGCCGATGCTGCCGATGACAGCCGTGACGTCTGGCGCGTCTTCGAGAATTTCCAATCCCATGGTGCCATGACCAGCAATGAAATCATCGTCATCGAACGGATGAATAAATGTTCCATCAACCTCAGGAAAGGATCTTTCATCCAGCGCTTTCCAAGCGATTGCATAGGGGACTGGAATGAGCGTCGCACCTAGCGCTTTCATTCGCGCCAATTTTGATTTCGGCGCCGTCTCAACGACTACAACCGTGCACGGCACGCCCGCTGCTCTCGCGGCGTAAGCAACGCCTTGACCGGCATTCCCCGCACTGATTGTCCAAACGCCGCGTTCGCGATCAGCCTCAGGTAACATCGCGACGGCATTCGCTGCCCCGCGCAACTTGTAGGCGTTGATCGGTTGCAGGTTCTCCAGCTTCAGTCGGATGTCTGGAAGCTCTGGCCCGAGTTCGAGGCGAATCAGTGGCGTCCGTACGATCGTCTCCGCGATGCGTTCGCGCGCAGCGCGTATTTCCGAGAGCTCAATCGGTCGAACTGAGTCCAGCGTCGTTGACATGCGATTAGTGTAGAGGTCACTTCAATCGCCGCAATCCAGTCTTGTCATGTTGAGCCGAGCGAAACATCACTGGCTTTTACTTAAGAGGTGAGGCAGAAAAAACATCCGAGATTGTTCGCTTCCCTCAGAATGACATGTTGGATGATCGAAAAGAACAGTTGAACAGTCCTGGTGTCGTGCTCATCTAAGCACTCACTATGAAAAAAATAGTCACTACGGTTTTAGTTGCGGCTGCGATGCTTGGTGGATTCGGCGTGTTTGCGGCTGACAAGGCATGCTGCGCCAAAAGCGCGGCGAATGCGCACTCTATGGCGTGCGTTAATTTGGCCTCATTGAGTCTCACCTCGGATCAGAAGACCAAGATCGAGGCGTGGCAGGCCGAGTGCATGAAGGCAGGCTGCACCAAGCATAGCCGTGAAACATTCCTGACCAACGCGAAAGGAATTCTTTCCGCTGAGCAGTTCGCGCAGCTCAAAGCCCAGTGCAAAAATATGGGTGCGTCGAAGAAGAGGGCCTGATTTAATCTGATCGTCCTTAAGACCGATCGCGCCGGTGAAAAGTCGCGGCGCATTTTTCTTGGAGTCTCGCTTCTCAATCCGCCTGTTCGCGGCATTGGCATCTGAACTCATTAGAAATGGCGCTGTCATGTTGAGCGAAGCGAAACATTTCTGACTATTTGCTGATGGATCGTTCCAGACTTGATCTGAGATTCTTCGCTCCGCTCAGAATGACAGTTGAAGTACGAGCGGTAATTCGTTAGGCAATGCGGCCCTTTAGAACGTTTTGTCAGAGTCCAAAAGAATGGTCACAGGACCCTCGTTGACCAATTCCACTGACATCATTGCGCCGAAGACTCCTGTTGCCACGGTCACTCCCAATTTGCGCAGCGCTCCGGCAAATTCTTCGTAGAGATTCTGTGCTTGTTGAGCCGGCGCTGCGGTAACAAAGCTTGGCCTGCGCTGGCCGCGCGCATCGCCATAAAGTGTAAATTGGGAGACGACGAGCACGCTGCCTTTTACGTCCAACACTGAGCGGTTCATCTTTTGCTGGTCGTCTTCAAAGATCCTGAGCTTTGCGATTTTCTCCGCCAACCCGGCTGCGACGGCAGAGGTGTCGTCCCGCCCCACGCCGAGCAGGATCAACAGGCCCATCGTGATTTCTCCCGTGACATTGCCATCCACAGTTACACGTGCGCGGCTTACACGCTGAACAACAGCTCTCATTTTGTTGACTACAGGATTTTCTCCAGCAAATCGGCGAGACGCCACCCCGCTTTGTGCAGCTCATCGCGCACAATGCCGGTTGCCCACGGACGATACAGCGCTCGATCTGGCGGCGGTTTTTCAATTGCCTCGCCTGTCGCAACGACGCGGTCGCCGTCGAGCAACGGCTTTACATTTCTAAACTCCAGCCGCTCATGCGCCTCGCGCGCGATCGGCAGGATTTCGTCCGCCCAAATTTCGGCATAGCTGTCGATCGAGGCATTCGCTGGCGTTTGCCAATTGCGCGGTTCATGCGTCGCCATCTCGTGGACCAGTTGTTGCTTGAGGGGGGCGATCTGCATCTCGAATTGCGCCTTCGGCAACGCGCCAGGCACCTGAGGAAACAGTGCGTTCACGGTGTCGTAATCCCAAAAGCCGTGGAATTTCTTCTTCCGAATACCTCGCCGACGCGGCGGTTCATCGCTTAATTCGATCGTGAATGTATTTCCGCCTTCGTCCGCCAAGGCCGATTTCTCCTGGTCCGGATCGGTCGGGTGTCCCTGTGTATCGAAGTAGGCCGCCCCGACGTGCAACGGCTGATGAATATCAGCGACATAATGCGCTAAAAGAATGACGGCAACAGCCTTCGTGATTTTGCGCTCATTCTGTTCCGGAATTCGCCCTTGCAGGACGTCGATGCAGAACGGAATCATGTGCACGACATCCCATTTGCTCCGACCTGCGTGTCCATCACGATATCGTTGCGCCGGCATCACCGGTACATCCGTGTAGTGAAACCAGTGGTGCGAAGGCGCGGGCGAATTGGGATCGTGCGTTGGCTGATTCGCGCGCCAGAAATCACGAAGTTGTCGGTCAAGGTTGCGATGGGCGGAGTAATGAAACGATCGTGGATCGTCGACCCCCTTTTTGTCCCACCCCTTAACTTCGTCTGCCAATAGCGCGGCCTTTTCCAAGCTTAACCCATCAAGTAATGCGTGCACCTTTGCAGCTGTCGGCGTATTAACCAGGCGCTCATCTGCAATGGCGCCGACGATCTCGTGTCCCAGCGGCCCGTAAGCCAACATCGAAGCGCGGAAGCCGATGACACCGAGAGCAATCAAAAGTGCGCGATGAGTGAAGTTCATCGGGAGCGGAGTCTGCCAGTTCGGCCGAGTTGGTGACAAGCCTACGCTTTGGCTGGAATCCGCGAGCGGATTTCTTCAATGCGCTTTTGCAGTTTAGGAAAATGCGAGCCCGGCCAGTAGATCTGTTTACACTCAGGACAGCGGCGGAACACGTGGTAATAGATTTTGGTAAGCGGCTCGAGTTTTTCGACTACGTCAGCCTTGGCTGCTTCTTCCAATGGTGCGTTACATCGCAGGCACCGGGTAAAAGGGGCGAGCAAATCGGAAAGATCAAAACGGCGGACAACTTCGACCGTCTGTTGGTCGGCATCTTGGGAACGTGGGTAATATCCGTGTTGCACGATCCCGTGCATGAGCAGACGCCGATCACGCGTTAAGAGCGCTCGGTTTTCGCTGGCCATAATCTTGAGCAGTTCGCGATCATCAGCCTGTTTGGAATAGGCGACATCGATTCCCAGCAGACGAAGATTGCGCGTGAGTGCCCCCAGGTGTCCATCAGCAATAAATCTTGAAAGCCCAACTGTTTGTAATCGTTCTTTCGTGCCATTGGTGTTTCGATTCTCAACCGGAAACACGTCTATTTTTGCCTCCTCCTCCACCGTATGAGCGAAACCAACTGCCTGGTCATCGACCAAGATTACATCAACCTCCGGGTGCGGAACGCCACATGACTCAATGACGTCTTTTATGGATGTCTTTTCCGCGAGCCGCCGTTCGATTACGGTCTCCTTGGATTTTGACTGAAGGAAAATATTGAGATCGCCGTGAAATCGAAGCCAGACTTTGAACGGCTTCACGTCAATTTACGATTCGCGCGTTGGCGTATGCGTACTCAAACGTAGTCGCACGTGGCCGGCCCTGGAGCTTGCCGGGCCCCAGCGGTTCATCTTCACCGAAATAACAATCAATTTGCCACCGCCGTAAACCGCCGCCGGTATCCATGATTTTCCAGCGGTTGCTTCCGAAAATTTTCTCAAGTTCCGGTGACGTTGTCTCTATAACCGCACCGCGACGCAAGCCACCGTGTCCTCCCACCATCGCTGCGGAATAACGCGGCACGAGAACACCGCCTCCACTTGTCGCATGTGAAGCAAACGCGTACGAACCGCTGTCGTTATAGCGAATGTAATATTGTCCGCCGACGGGCGTATCAATTCGGCCAAAGCCTTCCTTTTTTACAGAGCGCAGAAAATCGCGCGGATATTTTCGGCCGTGCAACCCGGGTTTCGTAATCGGGGTGGCATCAAAGCCCCGCTCAAAAGTAAAACCTGATTCCTTCGGTGTGTAATAGAGCGTGCACACGACAAAGTACTCACCGTTGTGTCCCTGCGGTCGCCGCGCCAGTTTGTCGTTCTCATACGCGAGACGCTGCACAACTTCCGGCCATGGGATTTCGGCGTGAGCATGCGGCGCAGTCGAGGGCAAAACCTGCGCGATCAATATTGCGACCGGCGTTAGTCGGCGTGCAAGCAAGCTCATCGCTAAACACATCATTTCATCTTTGCCATTCTGAGCGAAGCGGAATCTCTGATTTAATTCTAGATCCGATCGCCGGAACAAATACTGAGATGTTTCGCTTCGCTCAACATGACAGTGTGCTCATGGTGTTTTGAACGAATTTACCTCCAACAGAAAACTGTAACGAACCTGCGAAAGTTTTATTAACGCTGTGCTTTCGCTCACGAAGCGTCGAAAAATTTTCTCACCGGCCCGCCAAGCAGAATTTCGATCGGCAATTTTTCTCTTTCGTATTCGTAGGGTGGTTGTTTCCATTCGAATTCGTCAGGATATAAGCTCCGAATGGCTCGAAGGATTTCAATGCCCGTTTCAAACGGACGAAAACTATTTCGATCGAGTACGTGGAGCTGCGCGCCGCCGCAGAGTTGACCGGCAAATTTTTGGAAGGTTGGCTGGAAATAGTTTTCGCGAAAGAAGACACCGGGCAGCTTTAAGCCGTTTAGTGCGGTGCAAAGGTTCTGTGCATCAATAAAAGGCGCACCAAACAATTCGAATGGTCGCGTCGTGCCGCGCCCCTCCGAAATATTCGTGGCTTCGAACAAACACATGCCAGGATAGACCGTCGCGGTGTGCAGGGTCGGCATGTTGGGGGATGGCATCACCCAAGGCAGACCTGTTTGGTCAAACCACATCGCGCGCTCCCAACCTTTCATCGGCAGGACCAACAGTTCACAATCGGGAAATGTTTCGTCGCGGAATTGCTGCGCCAGTTCGCCAATTGTGCGGCCATGTCGAACGGGAATCGGATGCAGGCCGACGAACGATTTGTAATTCGGGTCGAGTACCGGCCCTTCGATCGTTATGCCGTTGATTGGGTTTGGCCGATCCAACACAATGACTGCTGTGCCGCATCTCTCGGAAGCGCGCATGGACAGATACATCGTCCAAATAAAAGTGTAGTAACGCGACCCCACGTCTTGAAGATCGACTAGTAAAACGTCCAGGCCTTCCATCATATCTGCGGTGGGTTCGCGATGATCGCCGTAAAGACTGTAGATCGGGATGTGCAAACGGGGATGCTCGTAAGTTTTCCATTCCACCATGTTGTCCTGCGTCTGGCCGAGAATTCCGTGTTGCGGACCAAAGAAGGCGGCCAAGCGAAACAAATCGCCATTGTATCGCTCCAGAATTCGGGATGCGTGTTCGAGCTTCGAAGAAACAGAAGCCGGATGAATGAGCGCGCCGATGCGGGCGCCGCGGAACTTGTTAGGCCAGAGTTCTGGCAGATGATCGAGTGGCAGTTGGACAGGCACAACGGTTTTTTAGCATAACCCCTGGATTCGCACGAGACCTGGGTAGAGGCGATTGACTCAATCGCCCGTCGCTCGTGTGTTTGCGGTACAGGCGGGCGGTTCAGGTGAACCGCCCCTACCTATTGCGCGTAGTGCAATCGTGAGGATGATCGTGATCAGCGTGATCGCTGCGCACGCTTTCGCGAATAGCTCGCCATGCCGAACGTAGAAGGTCAGCTCTTGCTCGGTCGGGACTTTGATTTCGCCAGCGAGCACTCCTTCAGTAAACGTGCTGCCCGTTTCATCCCGGAGAATCTGAATGACGCGCCCGAATTCGTTGATGAAACAGGTCACGCCGGTGTTCGCTGCGCGAATCATTGGCCGACGCGTTTCTACGCAGCGAAAGATTGCATTCGCCAGGTGCTGATGCGACCCGGCGGACGTCTGAAACCAGCCGTCATTTGTCACGTCTACGAGCAGGTTCGCGCCGGGACTTGCCTCGTTTGGTAGAACAAATTGTCTGGTGAGTTCACCAATCGTGTCTTCGAAACAGATCAACGGCGCGACATGGATCTCGCTGTTGGTCAGAGTGAACACAGTGTATTCTCTTCCTTCCTTGAAATCGCCGGGAACCTGGTCGCCTACAATCTGCGCAAGCAGCGGCACGGTATGACGACCGGGAACATATTCGCCAAAAGGCACCAGGTGAATTTTTCGATATACCTGCACGTGTTCGCCACCATCGGAAACAAGCAGCGCCGCGTTGTAAATATCTTGCTTGTCTACATCAATTGTTCCCAACAAAAGGTCCGTGTCCGCCGACGCGGCCAAATCCATCACGAATTTGTAGCTCTCCTGGTCTGCGAGAACTGGACCTGGCATCGAGCTCTCCGGCCAAACCAATAGATCAGGTGGAGGATTTGAGCGCAGCGCGATTTCGCTCAATCGCCGGAATTGATCGAAAATTCTTCTGGTAAATTGCGGATCAAACTTTTGAGTCTGCGGAACGTTCGATTGCACCGCGGCAACGCGAAGCGATTTCGTCGGCAGCGAAGTCTGCGCCGCGCGAAGCCCGAAAATCAAAACGCCTACGATAGCCGCCATGGTGACGGTGAAATCAAAATGTGGTCGCACCACACGTGTGCGCGCTTCGACAACCAGGCGGTAGGCAGTCGTTACAAAGATCACGTTGGCAAATGCAACCAGGAACGACAACCCGGCAACACCGGTGACTTCAGTGATTTGAATCAACGGCCAATAATCGTGTAATGCGACACCCAGACCATTCCAGCCAAAGCCGGAGAAAACCCAGCCGCGCAACCACTCAAGCGCGGTCCATGCCGCCGCGATTACCAAAGCGAGTCGCAGGTTGTTCGTCGATTTTGTCCATGGCGATCGTGGCGGAGTGTTCGTGTTTCGGGCTTGCGCGAGCATCTGGCGCAATTTGCCAGCGCCAGCTGATTGTCTCTTGCGCTCGCGTGGGCGCAGCAGACCGCAAAACCACGCCCAGATCGCGAAATAAATTGCCATGTAAAACTCAAGAACAAACCACCCAAGAACGGTGACTGTGGTAAGCCAGGAGAACACGATCCAGAAGAACGCCAGGCCTGCGACATAACCGAGAAGCAAGTTCCGAAACCAGGGATGACGCGACTCCCCGCCGGAGAACCAAATTGCAGCGACAAGCGGGGTCAGCGCGATCCAGCAGAACCACGTCAGATTAAACGGCGCAAAACAAGCCGCGCAAAGAATCCCGCTACAGATTGCAGCCAACCATGGCCAAAGCTTTGTGATTCGTTTCATTGCACGCCGTCAAACCCCTAAGGGCGCAAGCTCCAAATTCCAACATCCAAACTTCAAAGAAACGTCAGATCCCAACGAGCAAGTCTGCAGTTCCCATGGGTCCTACTGGCATGTTGAGCGGAGCGAAACATCTGAGGTTTTATTTCAGGAGTTTGCGAGATCCCAGAGATCACTTCGCCGCGCTCAGGATGCCAATTGTGTGTCTGGAGCTGGAATTCGGAGCTCGGAGCTCAGACTTTCGCAAGCCGCGACTCGGCACCCGTTCGCAGCCATTTCCAGAGATTCTCCAACTGTTTTTCAACTTCCGCTTTGATTCGGTCGAGGTCTGCGCCGATGAATTTTTCACCTTCCGGCCGGCGGCGCGCAAAAAGGTAATACTTTATTTTTGGCTCTGTGCCTGAAGGGCGCACAGCGATACGCGTGCCGTCTTCCAGCTCAAGCATCAACATTTTCGTCTTTGGAATCCGATCGCCTTCGACGTCTCTGATCTCATCCGTCTCGAAATTTTTAAAGTTCACCACTTTTAAGCGATATATTTCGCGGACCGGATCCGTGCTGTATGAGTTCATCAGAGTGGCGATTTTGTCTGCTCCCTCTGCGCCTTCGAAAACAAGCGAACTGGTTTTCTCCGCAAAATAACCAAACTGCGAATAAATCTCATCGAGTAACTGATCGACTGTTTGTCCGCGCGATTTCGCGTAAGCGGCTACTTCACAAAACATGATTACCGCGCCGTTCCCGTCTTTGTCGCGAACAAAGTCAGCGCCGCTGTAACCGTAGCTTTCTTCGCCGCCGAAAACGTAAAATGAAGAGTATGCGAGCCGAAGCCGCCGCGTTTCGTTCTCAGTAAGATCGGCATAACTCCGTCGCAGTTGTTCGGGAATCGCACGCTCGTAATTTGCCAGCTTCGCGCCGATGTACTTAAACCCCGTCAACGTTTCCACGCAGCGCACCCCGTGATAATCGGCGATCGCCTTTTGCAGATCGGTGGTGACAAAAGTTTTAATGATCACGGCGCGCCCTGCGTTTTGCTTGTTCAGCACGCCTTTGTCGAACAGCGTCTTAATTCTATACCACGCCAGCAGCGAACCGATTTGGTTTCCGGTCAGCAATTTCATTTTGCCATCCCCGCTTCGGACGGCCACTCCCAAACGATCGCAGTCCGGATCAGTAGCTGCGACCAAATCGGCGTTCTCTCTTTCAGCAAGATTGATCGCCATGGTTAACGCTTCGCCGTACTCCGGGTTCGGCGACTTCACCGTTGAAAACGCGCCATCGAAACAATCCTGCTCCGGCACGATTTGGAACTTGAACCCGAGCCGGTTCAGCATTGGTTTGATAATTACGCTGCCGGTTCCGTGCAATGGCGTGTAAACAATGCGCAGTGATTTCGCCTCGCGAATCACTCGAGGATCGAGGATCAAGGTTTCGAGCCGGTGCATGTAAGCCTGGTCGATATTCTTTCCAATAACCGTCACTTTCCCTTGTTGCTCTTTAGGGAGCGGGGTGAACGACTCGGTCGTGATCGCGTTCACTTTGGCGATAATCCCACTGGCGTGTGGATCAATCACCTGTGCGCCGTCGTCGAAATAAACTTTGTAGCCGTTGTCGTGCGGCGGGTTATGGCTGGCGGTGATTACGATCCCTGCGTTTGCACGCAGATAACGAACAGCAAACGAAAGCTCCGGGACAGAACGTGGACCGTCGAACACAAAAGCGTCGCAACCATTTTCGGCTGCGACTTTCGCCGCCAACTCGGCGAACTCTTTAGAGAAGAATCGGGGATCATGCGCGATCGCAAGTTTTGGCTTCGTCGAAATTTCATGGCGGCGGCTCCAATCCTGCAGGTAAGCAACAAGTCCCCGTGTTGCCCGGTTGATGTTAAAGAAATTCATCGCGTTAGTGCCAACGCACGGGAATTGCGGTCGCTCGTCTTCCCGCGCATTTCCGCGTTCCGCGGTCGTTACGATTTTCCCGATGGTGCGGCCGCGCAGCCCGCCGGTGCCAAATGCGAGCGTCTGGTAAAAGCGATCATTGAGTTCCTGCCACTCAGCGCCATCGACGAGTTCCTTGACCGATCGAAGATAGACATCTGACTCTGCGCCTTCGAGCAGTGTGCGAATATTCTGAGCCGATGATTCGATCAGTTGCCCATGAGCAACGGCACGCTCGATTGTCGGGTTTTGCTCTTCAATATCAGCTGGCATTGGTGCAAACTGTTCCGTCATCTGGCGTTGTACGGCAAGCGCTGCACTTGCAGATCAATCAGGAGCCGGACCGATCGCGCCACAGTCACGCCGCGATCGCTCGATAAAGGAGCGTTGCCGCGGCGATATCTTCCACGGCCATGCCTAACGATTTGAAGATGGTGATTTCGTTTGCCCGCGCTGGAATTTTGCCGGCCAACGCTTCACCCAGTTCCGCATAGATCTTCGCGCCGGAAAGAATCACGTCACCTGACTCACGCATTGCACCTTCGCGAGAATCGACGAACACGACATTTTTTTGCATCGCTTCATCGTCAAGTTCGCGCCAGTCCGGCCGGCATGCACCGATTGCGTTCACATGACAGCCGGCCTTCAGCCAGTCTCCATTCAGGACCGGCGTTTTTGAACTGGTCACAGTCACTATCACATCGGCATCGCGCGCTGCTTCGTCAGCGGACATTGCTGTGGCGCCAATTTCCTGTGCAAACCGCTTTGCGTGTTCAGGGGTCGGACTCCACACGCGAATCTCCTCAAATTGCCTAACGAGCCGCAACGCTTCCACATGACTGCGTGCTTGCACGCCGCTGCCGAAAATCGCCAGGACTTTTGCCTCCGGCGATGCAAGCAATTTCGTCGCTGCGGCAGATACAGCGGCCGTCCTCATCTCGGTGATCAATCTCCCGTCCATTATCGCGAGTGGCGTCCCAGTTTGTGGATCGACAAGCAAAATCGTGGCCATATGCGTCGGGATTCCGCGCTCCGCGTTTGATGGGTAGAAGGTTACCGCTTTCAATCCGAGTCCATCCGGAGTGAGCGCGGGCATCAACCCCAGGAATCCTCCAGGCGGATTAATCGATATGATCGAGCGAACCGGCTGAGTCACTTTGCCGGTAGAGAAATCGATCAGGGCTTTCTCCATCGCCGGTATCAAGTCGATCATCTGCAGATGCTCTCGAACTTGTTCTTCGTTCAGGAAAAGCGGCTGATCCGTCTTCATTCTTTAACCACGGATTACACGGATACCACAGATGGAAACAACGAAGTTTATTGAAAGCCGTTTTCTATCCATCGCGTATAGAATCCTGTCATGTTGAGCGACGCGAAACATCTCTGGGTATTTCTGCGCGGCGTTTGCCTCAGAAGTGATCAGAGATTCTTCGCTCCGCTCAGAATGACATTATGAGTTGAGTTCTCATCCGTGCTATCCGTGTGATCCGTGGTTGAAAGACTGCAAACGCGCTGTGTGATCGCTGGCGGTGGACCGGCCGGCATCATGGCTGGCTACCTGCTCGCGCGAGCGGGTGTACCCGTGATCGTTTTGGAGAAACACGCCGATTTCTTTCGCGATTTTCGCGGTGATACCATTCATCCGTCTACGCTCGAGTTGATGTACGAGCTCGGGCTGCTCGATGACTTCCTCAAGCAGCCACATCAGGAGGTACGGGAACTACGCGCCGTTATCAATGGCCAGATTGTGCCGATAGCCGATTTCACAAAACTACCCACACGCTGCAAGTTCATCGCTTTCATGCCGCAGTGGGATTTTCTCAATTTCCTTTCTACACACGCAAAAAAGTTTCCGAGCTTCCAACTGCTGATGGAACACGAAGTGGTCGATTTGATCTTCGATCAGCGGCGCGTGACCGGTGTGCGCGCGAAAACTCCACAGGGCGAATTGGAAATTCGCGCTGACCTGATTATCGGCGCAGACGGACGGCATTCGATCGTTCAGGCGCGATCGGGTCTGGAGCGACAAGACTTCGGCGTCGCGATCGACGTGCTGTGGATGCGGATCTCAAAGAAGCAGGATGATCCTCAGCAATTATTCGGCTTCTTTCAACAAGGCAAACTACTCGTGTTACTCGACCGCGGCGATTACTGGCAGTGCGGCTTTGTAATTCCCAAAGGCGGCTTCGATGAGATCAAAGCACGCGGTCTGCAGCAACTTCAAACCGACATCGTCAGCTTCGCCGGATTTCTGCGCGACCGCGTTGCAGAGCTTGATGCCTGGTCAAAAATCAAATTGCTGACGGTGCAAATCAATCGTCTTCATCATTGGTGCCGCGATGGGCTGCTGTGCATCGGCGATTCCGCTCACGCAATGTCACCGGCAGGGGGCCTGGGCATCAATCTCGCTATTCAGGACGCCGTCGCGACTGCAAATTTGCTGGCCGAAAGATTGCGAGCCGGCCCGGTTTCCGTGGACCATCTGCGAGAAGTGCAGGCGCGCCGCGAATGGCCGACGCGGCTGATTCAAGCAATGCAGGTTTTCATTCATCGCCGCGTGGTTACTGGTCGTACGTCGGATCGCAACGGGTCGTTGCCATTTGTCTTTCGCCTGCTGAAATGGTTTCCAGTCCTGCGACAAATTCCCGCCCGGTTCATTGGAATCGGACCGCGTCCGGAGCACTACTGTCGCCGAGGGCCTTGACCTCGGCCGCACTGAACCTTGCTACGCATCTCTTGCCGGGCTCACCGCCCCCGGCTACAACTGCGCATTCCAGCGACGGATGAAACAATCGTCTTTAGTCCTTGCATCGGCCGACATTCCGTTCCCTTCCGATATGCCTTTCGCGTCACGAGCGCTGAGCGCGTTGGAATTCTGCTTCGGCGCTTTCGTTGTTATCGGGCACAATGTTTTTCACATCGTGCCTAACGAAGTGATCGTTCTTTCTATGCTCGGATTGCTTTCAATCCGACTACGCGACGGCAGATGGTCTGCGATGGGATTGAAACGGCCGGCATCATGGCGGCGGATCCTTCTAATTGCGATTGTCGCTGGCATCTTGCGGATTTTGCTGGGGCAATTCGTCACCGAACCTCTGACGGGCTTTTTCTGGCCGAAACCAACGCCGCCGGCACTGGCAAACGAGATCACCGGGAACGTCAAGATCGCGTTCTTTGCTTTATTGCTGGTGTGGACGTTTGCCGCTTTTGGCGAAGAGATCGCGTACCGCGGATATCTCCTGACGCGTGCAGCTGATGTCGGCGGACGCTCGGCAGCCGCTTATTGGGTCGGGATCGTGCTTGTTTCGATTTTGTTTGGATACGGGCATTATTACAAAGGCGCATCTGGTGTGATCGATTCCGGCGTCGCAGGACTGATCCTCGGATCTGCTTACATCCTCGCCGGTTGCAACCTGTGGGCCAGTATTTTGGCTCACGGATTCATTGACACATTTGGAATTATCGACGCTTTTTTCGGATGGTCGAGCTAGCTGGATCAATTAACGTTGATATCATCCGCGCAGCGCATGAACGGATTCGCCCATACATTCATCGCACACCCGTTCTGACGAATTCGTGGCTAAATGACGCGTGCAGGGCGTCACTGTTTTTTAAGTGCGAAAATTTTCAGAAGATTGGTGCCTTCAAGGCACGCGGTGCGACCAATGCCATTTTCTCGCTTAATGACGAAACTGCGCGACGGGGCGTGGCAACGCATTCTTCCGGTAATCACGGGGCCGCGGTGGCGCGTGCGGCGAAATTGCGTGGAATCCCGGCGCACATCGTGATGCCCTCGAATTCAGCGAAAGTGAAGATCCGCGCAGTGGAGAGTTACAGTGCGCAGATTGCTTTTTGCGAACCGACAGAGGAGTCGCGTGAGATCAAATGCTCGGAGGTAATAAACAAAAGCGGCGCAACGTTGATTCACTCATTCGAAAATCAGCACGTGATAGCGGGGCAGGGGACAGCAGCGATGGAACTGCTTGAAGATATCCCCGACCTTGATGTCATCATGTGCCCGGTCGGCGGTGGCGGTCTGTTGTCGGGCACATCAATCGCCGCGAAATTCATGCGGCCGCAAATCAGAGTCGTCGCAGCGGAACCTGAGAATGCGGATGATGCGGCGCAATCGTTTCGTGCGGGTCGCCGGCTTGTGACTGAAAAGAAGTTTACCATCGCCGATGGGCTGCGCACAAATATAGGCGAGCCAAACTTTGCGATCATTCAGCAATACGTGGACGACATTGTAACAGTGAGTGAGGAAGCGATCATTTTGGCGATGCGCACGATTTGGGAGACGATGAAGATCGTGATCGAGCCATCAGCGGCGGTTCCGTATGCAGCGATCGCTGAGGGTATCGTTGACGTCGATGGGAAACGCGTGGGGATCATTCTCACAGGCGGCAACGTCGATCTGGACGCATTGCCGTGGAACTGTAGGTAGCGAAATCGCGCTGCGATGTCCGTCCCTACCAAACTGCGGCGACGAGCATGAGCACGAGCAAGAGGGCGAAAAAGCAATGATGAGTTACTTCTTGTTTTTCATTGCCACTGTTCTCGCGGGAGCAATCAACGCATTAGCCGGTGGCGGCGGACTGATCACGTTTCCCTTGCTAATGCTCGTCGTAACGCCGGTCACCGCCGACGCTACAAGCGCAGTTGCTTTGTTCTTCGCTTATCCCACCGCTGTATGGCGCACCCGAGACCAATTGGAAGGTGTCCTTGGTCGCGGATGGTTATGGCTCCTTCTGATTCCAAGTGTGCTCGGCGGTTTAATCGGAGCTGTGTTGCTCAGTAGCATGGGAAATCGCAGCTTTATTCAGTTAGTACCGTGGTTGGTGTTACTCGCGACTGTTATCATCGTGCTGCGGCCGATTCTGGTTCGACGTGACGAAAGCGGTAGCGTGCATCCGGATATTTCGGTGGCGTGGTGGCCGGTCGCAGTTGCGGGGATTTTTCTGGTGGGATTGTATGGCGGCTATTTCGGCTCCGGGATCGGAATTCTCATGATTGGCGCACTGAGTTTTATCTCGCGGGGAGATATCCGCCATGTGGTGGCGCTTAAGAACTTCCTCACTCTCTGTATGCGAGGTGTAGCAGTCCTGGTGCTCGTGTTCGAAGGTGATGTGAACTGGAATTACGGTGTGCCGATGGCAATCGGTGGTCTTGTTGGTGGCTATGTTGGAGGAATGATCTCGCATCGCGCAAACCGTTCAGTTGTTCGCTCCATTGTTATCGCCATTGGTTGTGCGGCATCAGCATATTACCTCTGGAAGTTGTACGGCCCGGTAGTGACGGGAACAGGCAACGAATAGAAACGAGATTAGACGGTTTTTCTGTAGGGGAAGCTGACAGCTTCACCTAGAAGCTCATGTATCCAGCGAACAGGTCTTTAAACCTCGGTCGCGGCCCAGAATTTTGCGAAAGCGCGGGGCCAACTTCGGTCCGTAACACTGTCCCGAGCGGAGTTCGCCATGCGCTCGCGCAGCGTTCGATCGGTCACGAGTGTTCGAATCGCGTTCGTGAAGTCTTCGACGTTGTACGACCTGGTGATCAGACCATTTGCATTGTGCGCCACTAATTCCTTCGGACCGCCGGAATCGGAAACGATAACCGGCAATCCGGAAGCCTGTGCTTCGAGGATTACGTTGCCGAAGGTGTCGGTAGTGCTGGGAAACACAAAAATATCCGCCGATGCATAGGCTGTAGCCAATTCTGTGCCGCTGAGATAGCCGGTAAAAAACGCGTCGGGCAAAGACTTCTCGAGTGCTTCGGAATAGGGACCATGACCGACGACAAAAAGTCGGACAGGCAGTCCTTCTTTGCGCAGACGGCGATAAGCATCAGCCAAAACATCGAGATCTTTTTCTCGTGAAATGCGGCCAACGTAGAGCAGGCGAAGCTCGCCGTTTGAAGCTCCGAATTTTTGGAAAAACGCCGAATCGCGTCTTCCCGGCTGAAACAGTTCGGTGTCGAGGCCACGCGGCAGAATTTTCAATCTTGCCGGATCGAATCCGCGTTTAATCCAGCTTTGTTTGTACTCTTCGGAGTTAACAAAAACAGTGTCGACCTGCCCATAGAACCAATGCATGTATCCCCAAGCGACGCTTTCAAGAAAACTATCTTCAGTCAGGATGCGGATATATTGGGGAAAATCGGTGTGATAAATGCCGCTGGTTTGGAGGTTGAGCATCTTTGCCGCGAGCAGCGCGGTTAAGCCAACCGGGCCAGGCGTGCTGATGATGATCTCAGTAAATCCTTCCCGCTGGACGTAATCCAGCATCTGCAGAATCGGCGGGAAACTCAGTTTCTGTAGTTCGTATTCCGGCAACTCGAACTCGCCGATGGGCGGAAAATTTTTAATCGGGATATCGGACAGTTGAAGGTCGCTTCGTGAAGCCACGACGACCAACTCCTTTTCCGCCGCGGCTCCAGCTGCGGTCATTTTGCGAATCGTCGTCGCTACTCCATTCACATCTTCCAAGGTGTCGGTGAACCAGGCACGTTTCCGATTTTGTAGCACAACCGGAATTTCGCCGGTCAACTCTTTGAATAAACTCCGCAGCCATTTGCGCGAGGGTGCCTGGCTGTGAAAGCCGTAGATGTACGGCGTCAGGATTACGAGGATCGGTGCAATCGCGCTGAGAGCCTGTACGCTCTCCACCATGTTCCCGCTACTGAGTTGCTGCACAAATTTGTTGAAGAAGCGAAACGCCAGTTGTTCAGCGACCATGTTCGCCATCAGAAACGTTCGCCGCTCCGGTTCGCTGACCTTGTCCAATTGCGCGGCCAGTTTCGCCTTCACCTCTGGCCGCGCGAAGTAGCCGGAAAGCTCTTTCCAAAGCGAAACATTTGCGGGTTTGGCCAGATCAAAAATCTTCCCGGACAGAACACCCTGCACGATGAATTCCGTTTTCTCCTTCAGAGTGAACTCTGTCGGAGCCCGGCCCTCCATGAAACGCGAAAACATTTTCTCCAGCAGCGCCCCACTGGGCCCCAGCTTTTCGTGGAAACGGTCTTGGATGAAACATGCGAGGGTATTGTAAAAGCCATGCGACAGAATCAATGGCGTCCCACCCTGGCCGCGTGCTGTGCAATTCCCATTCCGAATTGATTTCAGGAATTCTTCGGCAGACTTCGCAGCGGGCGTTTCTGTAAAAGCGGAAGCCGCAAACTGCCCTCCATGGTCGTCGGAGCCGCCCACCAGGATTTTTTTCCACGGTTCCGCGTGCGCTGGCGCCACACCGTGACGATTTGCAAACACGTCTATCTTCTCCGGTGTCAATTGCTTGAACAGAGTCTGGGCCAGATCGCTCAGAAGCGCGTCGCGCAAACCGTTGATACCCTCAAAATGTTTGAACAGAAGAATAAGCTGCTCCAGATGCATCGCCTCGAGTTTGCCGTTCACGCTGTATAAGGGATGCGCGACTGCGTGAGCGATTTGCGCACGCTGCAGGTACCGCTGCAGATCGAAGATGTTTTCGCGCACGCCTTCGATATCGCGGTGCTGCTGTTCCGAAATGCCCCACACCAAAATGTGCAGCTTGCAGGCGTCGTGTGGAAAGTAAGTAGTAACCTGCTCGCTGATGAAGGTCCGAGGCAGGTGCGCAATTTCCAGGCAGCCATCAATCGAGTCGTGGTCGGTAATGGTCACATAATCCATGCCACGTTTGCGCAACTGCTCGTGCAACTGCTTGGGATCCGAATAGCTATCCGGAAAATCGAAACGGCGGAAAAGCCATTCTTCCGAGCGCGCGCTATGGCGGGAGTGGATATGTAAATCGCACCTGCTCACCTTACATTCCTCGCTTCAATCTTTGTTCAGCGATCCAATCCTGATATGTCATAGCGGTTCGCGTACCTTTTGTCGCTGCGATAAAACCGAGGATCTGTTTCCAAATAATCGGCTGAAAGTAATCGGGCGGATGAATGCTTATTCGCAAAAGCGGATTGGTTCTCATCAGATGGAACAGTGTCGCGTTCCAACTGCGACTGAGCGCGCGGCGCCAAGTATTATGAACACTGTAAACAAGCGTCCTCGCGGGGAAGACGGATTCTGAGCGGAGATCGCACACGGTGCGCAGGCGAGTTGTGTATTCCAATTCCGCATCACGAACGGCTTGCTCTGCTTCATCTCCCAGTAACCACGCTGGCGCGATAAAACCGCGGGGATTAAGTCCGAGCGCACGAAACTGATCCCGTGCCGTGGTGATGCGTCGCAGAGCTTCCTCGTACCCCAAATCGTAAAACTCGCCTTCGTTCTGGGTATAAAATCTGGTCATAAATTTGTCGCGCAAAGTCTCGTCGCTCTGAGGCGGACGTTCGTGGAAAAAACCATGGATCACGACCTCGTGCCCATCCGCCTCCAACGCTTGGAGCCATGTCACGAATTCGCGGTGCTTGGCGAAGGGCCCCTGGTGGTGATAATTCGGCACCACAAGGACTGAACAAACGCGCACGCTGTGAGCACTCAATTCCGAAATAATGCGACTCGCGATTTGCTGAGTGCGAGGAGCGACATCGTGCAGAGACACGACGACAGAATCAGCCGCGGCGGCAGCGGTGGCAGCCAAGGGAAGGAATTCCGTTGCCGCAATTGTACTCATATTCCAAATTTTCTGTCTTCAAGCAACTTTGAACAAGGCAAAAGGTTTCCCCAAGGAACGACGGCTTCCCAGCCGTCGGGCGCCGACTAGGAAGCCGTCCCTCCTTGGTTGCCCATCTTCAAGATTTCGCGAAAGTCTGATTCCGCGAGCGGCATCACTGATAAACGCGATTGACGAATTAACGGAATTTCTTTTAAGCGCGAATTGCTCTTGATCTCGCGAAGCGTAACCATCCGCGCCAGTGCTTTAACCGCAGCGAGATCGACGGTCGACCAGTCGCCTTCCTTCGCCGTTGGGTCTGGGTAGGCAGTCCGCGTAACCTTTGCGACTCCGACTACACCTTTGTCGTCGCCGCTATGATAGAAAAGGACTTCATCGCCGATGTGCATTTTGCGAAGATTGTTTCGCGCAGAGAAATTGCGCACGCCGGTCCAGCTAGTCTCGCCATCAGCTAGAAAATCCGACCACGAATAGGAAGACGGCTCTTGTTTTACCAGCCAGAAAGATTTCATGAATTGCAACGCTTGCGTACTTTCGCTGTCATTCCGAGCGAAGTCGAGGAGTCCCGTAGCATTACGTTCAGTTCGTCCGCGGGATCCTTCGACTCCGCTGCGCTTCGCTCAGGATGACGATTGTGCGGAAGCTCAGTGTTCCCTCAACGGATTTTGGAGCTTGAAAAGCGCAAGGGCTGCGACCAAGTGAAGCCATGCCGCGACTGCCGTTCATCACGTTCGAAGGATCCGAAGGAAGCGGAAAATCCACACAGGCCGACCGGCTCGCGGCGCGCCTTCAGCGGTGCGGCGTGCCGTATATCCTCACGCGCGAACCCGGCGGGACGCCGATCGGCGAAAGCATCCGAGAGCTTTTGCAATTTGCTCCGCATAATTCAAACATGACGCCCGAGACGGAGTTGCTTCTTTTTGAGGCTAGTCGCAGTCAGCTCGTCCGCGAGATAATCAAGCCATCGTTCGAACGTGGCATGTGCGTGATCGCAGATCGTTTCTCTGATTCCACGACTGTGTATCAAGGAGCGGCACGCAAATTGGATCGCGAGACGATTCAGCGCTTGAATCTCTTCGCCGTCGGCGATTGCGTGCCGGACATCACTTTCGTTCTCGATGTCGATGCTGCGACTGCTGAGTCGCGGATGCAGCGTCAGCCACGCAAAGCGGACCGGATGGAACAACAGCCCGTTGAGTTCTATGAGCTTGTTCGCCAAGGATATCGCGAGCTCGCGGCGCACGAACCCAAGCGCATTGTCGTGGTCGATGGCTCGGACGATGTCGACAAGATTGAAAAACAGATTTGGAAAACGATTTGTTCTCGTTTTCCTGTGCTGGCAAGGATATCGAATCCTTGAAATGGCCTTCGCGCGTGAGACTGCACTGGAATTTTTGCGACGCGCTCATGAACAGAACCGGCTCGCGCACGCTTATTTGATTACGGGGCCGTCTGGGAGCGGCAAGGAACTCCTCGCAGCCGAGCTAACTAGTCTGGTTAATGGTACACCCAACCGAAGAGGTTTTTTCAGCCAAAGCTCGCGAGGTTTTCGTTGCCCGGCCCGAATCGAAATCGCGGCGCATCATCACTGCACAGATCCGGGAGTTGGAACATGCGCTTCAGATGCGAGCGGCAAATGCGGGGCGAAAAGTAGCGATTATTCCCGATGCCGACCGCCTTCAAACGGAGGCGGCAAACGCGTTTCTGAAGACACTGGAAGAACCGCCAAAGGATTCGCTGTTGCTTCTGCTAAGCGCATTGCCCGAGGCTCTCCCGGAAACGATTCTTTCGCGGTGCATCGCCATCTCACTTGCATCAGACGGCGAGGCTCAGAGCAGCAAAGAGGAAGTGAAACTGGTGAAATTGCTGCAACAGGCTTCCCGTCACACGACATGGAATATTCAATTCGCCTATCGACTTGCTCAGGAATTTCAACAACTGCTCCGGACGATACGTGAGGAGGTAAAGTTCGAAACCGAAAGCGCCTTAAAACAGGAGCAAACGCGTTACAAGGATGCAACCGACGGCGCCTGGCTCGAAGAACGAGAGGACTACTACAAGGCGCTGACGGAAAGTCTCTACCTCCAACGGCGCGCTGCACTGGTCGAAATCTTGTTCGCATGGTGGACTGATGTTCTTCGCGCGACCAATGCCGTTACACAAAGAGAGCTGCCAGCCGCAACCAACGAAACGGCTTCGCTCGCGCGTCGCTTTGACAATGCCCAGATCTTAAAGCGCATCCGTCTACTCGAGGAATTCCGAGATCATCTCGGCCGAAACATTCACGAAAGCCTTGCAACTGAAGTGGCCTTCCTGGCAATTTTCATGGCGTGATTTAGCGCCCACTGCGGCGCTTTCCAGGGAAGGTATTCGACCCAAGTCGCACTGGGGTCAGCTTGACAAAATGCTGTCCAATCTTATCCAGTATCCCCGTATGCGACATATTTACCGATTCCTCTTCCTGTGTGCCGGCTCTTCACTCCTGTTGCTTACTGGCTGCGCAACGGGAACTCATGTAAGTGCGGGGGGTCCGTACCACGTCACCGCCTACAAGCCGAACAATCCTTCAGCCGTGCGCGTGAAAGTCTCGCTCTCCCAGGAAAATGTCTATGTAATGGAGGGCGACCGCTGCCTGATGGCGGCGGCCATTTCAGTTGGCATGGCGTCGAAACCTACGCCCAGAGGCAATTTCAACATTTATTCAAAACAGGAGCACAAACGTTCTGGATCGTACGGATTCAGCGTGCAAGGCGATCGAATAGTTCCTTCTACTGGTGGTGGGCCTGGGCGTTACGTCGGGTATCCCATGGGATATTGGTGTGAGTTCGCTCCCGCCTACGGTTTTCACCAGGGGTTTGTGCATCCCACACCGCACACTCACGGGTGCATTCGTTTGAAGGGTGAAGCCGCGGCTAAATTCTATGCGCTAGTGAGGATCGGTACTCCGGTGAATATCGCCGAGACCCAACCCGAAGACGCAACACTTGGACCGAAAGTGCAGCGGGTCGATGATTCTAGGACGCCCGATCCTCCAGCCTCTCTGATGATCTCGGATAGGGCATTTGAGCAACCGAGCGGACCTCTGCTCGAATAGCAGGCCCTTGCTTGAATTGCGGGCACCGTCGCACCATGGCATGTTTGACGACGCGGCGCCATTGAGGCAGCCGCACCGAGCGAAGCCGGAACATCCCGTTGCGTAAGATTAAATCTGATTCGGCGGGAATCCTCGACGACGCTCGGAATGACAAGCCGAACATGAGCACCAACCTGATTTCGAGCGGCACAACTGCCCGCCAGAAAGTGAACTTGCGCACGCCCGACGTAATGGCCGCAGTGCAGCAACAAGTCGAGTCACACTACCGTAGCGACATCATCGAGAAGGTCCGGCGCGCTGGCGGAATCATTTCCGTGGGAGATACGACAGTGCGCCTGGCGAAGCAGTTTGGTTTCTGCTATGGCGTCGAACGCGCGATCGATCTCGCATACGCCGCGCGCAAGGTTTTCAAGGATCGCCGTCTGTTCATCGTCGGAGAAATTATTCATAACCCCGAGGTCAATCATCAGATCGCCTCGTTAGGCATCAAGAATCTTACCGGCAGAAACAAGGAGGCGGATATTTCTGATCTCGGCCCGGAGGACGTCGTCATTGTGCCGGCGTTTGGAACCGAATTGTCGCTCCAGCAGCAAATCAAGGATCGCGGCTGCCAGATCGTTGACACGACATGCGGCGACGTGATGAGCGTTTGGAAGCGGGTGCGCAAATACGCCAGCGAGTCTGCGACGTCGATTATTCATGGCAAGGCGGAGCACGAAGAGACGAAGGCCACCAGTTCGCGCGCGCTTGGTGACGGCAGCGGACATTACGTTGTGGTCCTAACTCTCGCGGACACAGATTACGTTTGCGATTACATCCGACACGGTGGCAATAAAGAGGCGTTTCTCGAGAAATTCAGAGGCGCGCATTCGCCGGGATTTGATCCCGATGTGCACTTGGAAACCGTGGGCGTGGCGAATCAAACGACAATGTTACGCGGCGAGACCGAGGAAGTGCAACGCCGAATTCGCCAGGCGGTAATTGATCGAGATGGACCTGAGCTCGCGCAGAAACGTTTCCGCTTCTTCGACACGATCTGCGGCGCTACGCAGGAGCGGCAGGATGCGTTGCGCGAATTGCTGAATGTTCGCATGGATCTTTTGCTCGTTGTCGGCGGTTATAACAGCTCCAACACATCGCACCTCGCCGAGATGGGCGAAGAGAAGCTGCCGACGTACTTTGTATTGAACGCTTCGCGGCTCGTTTCCGCTACGGAAATCAAGCATTACAACCTGCACGAAAAACGTGAAGTCGTTTCGCACTTTTGGCTGCCCAATGGGCCGGCTGTGATCGGAATAACCGCCGGGGCATCGTGTCCGAACAATTTGATCGAAGAAACACTGATTCGGCTGTTTGAATTACGCGGCATCTCACGCCGAGATCTCGAACTGGCGGCGTAGAATCAATCTCTTGCGTTCTCTTTCATTGTCATCCCTAGCGAAGTCGAGGAATCCCGCGGATGTAGCTTAAGGAAACACAACGGGATTCCTCGACTCCGCTACGCTTCGCTCGGAATGACATTACTGGATAACACCCTCTCACGAGACGCCCAAGCTGCCCGTTCCGTGCGAAATAGTTACTAGATATGGCACGAGCGATTTGGAAGGGCAGCATCAGCTTCGGACTGGTCAACATACCGATCGCGCTCTATGCAGCTACGCGGCGGGAGGAACTGAAGTTTCGTCTTCTGCGCAAGACCGATCTAAGCCCGGTCAATTACAAAAGGGTTGCTGAAAGAGACGGCAAAGAGGTTCCCTGGGACCAGATCGTCAAGGGGTACGAGTACGAAAAAGGCAAATACGTGGTGTTACAGGAAGAGGATTTTCAGCGAGTTGATCTCGAAGCCACTCAGACTGTCGACATCCAGGACTTCGTCGATCTGGAAGAAATCGATCCGATGTTTTTCTACAAACCGTATTATCTGGAGCCGCAAAAAGGCGGAGACAAAGCTTACGCGCTGCTGCGCGATGCGTTAAAAGACACTCATAAGGTTGGCGTCGCGAAAGTGGTCATCAAGACGCGGCAGTATCTGGCCGGTGTCAAGCCGCAGGACGGTGCGCTTGTTCTTGAATTGATGCATTTCGCTGATGAGCTCGCCGACGCAGAGAAGCTGCACGTGCCGAAGCAGCTGGAAGTCGGCAAACGGGAAATGAACATGGCCAAATCACTGATCGATAGCATGAGCTCAAAATGGAATCCGGAAAAATATAAAGACGATTATCGCCAGGCGCTCATGGAAGTCATCGAGGAAAAAGTGGAAGCAGGCGGCAAGGAAATCGAAGAAAAACGGAGGAAAGCACCGAAGCCGACAAAGGTGATCGATTTGGTGTCGGTTTTACAAAAGAGTCTCGAACAAAGTGGAGCGAAAGAAAAAAGCAAAGGCAAATCACGCACGAAAAAATCGCACCCGGCGAGGAAAGCAGCGTAGCTGCAGCCGCGTCGCTCGACGCGACGTGGTGGAGACTTGACACTTTGTCCGAAAATCATTCAGCCTGAACGATTATGAACTCACTAACCCGGTATGCGATTCCGTTCTACTCGATTATGCGACTGATCGTTGGTCTGATGTATTTCTGTCACGGTGGACAGAAAATTTTGGGCTGGTTCTCCCCGGCGGGGCAACATGATGGCCCGTTGCCGCCGCTTATGCTAGTGGGCGGTTGGATAGAAATGGTGGGCGGTATTCTTATTGCTGTGGGATTGTTTACCCGCGTAGCCGCTTTCATCGCCAGTGGCGAAATGGCTGTGGCATTTTTCATGATGCATGCCAAAGGCAGCCTCTTACCCATCATTAACAAAGGCGAACTGGCTGTCGTCTACTGCTTTCTTTTCTTTTACATCTTCCTTTATGGGCCGGGCGCATGGAGTCTCGATGTGATGGTGCGTAAGACTACGCCTACCAGCACGTAGGTTTCGGAAATCAACGTTGGGTGGGCGTTATGAAACACCTTGTATTTGCGCTGTTGCTGCTTCCTGGTCCGCTGCTTGTAGCAGAAGAGGTCAAGGATTTCGGTCGCGATCGGATAAACACTTCTCCACGGCACGCCGATTGGGTCGATATCAAATCAGGAGCGCGCACGCTTAAAGCGTTTGTTGTTTATCCCGAGCGCAACGACAAAGCCCCGGCCGTACTCGTCATCAGCGAGATTTTTGGCCTAACAGATTGGGTTCGCAGTTTGTGCGATGAATTAGCCGAGAATGGCGTTATTGCCATCGCACCCGATTTGCACGGCGGCCAGAAGTTCGAAGATCTCGACGGCGCGCGGAAAGCAACGTCGGCACTCCCGGAGGAACAGGTGAAAGCAGATCTGGACGCGACATCCGATTATACACTCACGAAAATTCCTGCGTGCAATGGCACACTCGCGGTGTGCGGATTCTGCTGGGGCGGGGGGATTACGTTCGCGTATGCGAATGAAAATCCGAAACTGAAGGCTGCGTATTCGTTCTACGGAACCGCTCCAGACTCGGCAGATAAGGTAAAAAACATCCCGTGTCCCGTTTACGGTTTCTATGGTGAAAACGACGAACGCGTAGACGCGACGATTCCCAAGGCGCAGGAACTGATGAAAGCCGCTGGCAAAACCTACGAGCCAGTTACCTACAAAGGTGCTGGCCACGGATTCATGCGCTTAGGCGAGCCGACTAATCCGCAGATGCGTGAAGCCGACCGAAAGGCACGCGACGAAGCCTGGGAGCGTTGGAAGAAGCTGCTCAAGCAACTAGGGTAGGGACACCGCAGCGCGGTGTTCCTGCCATTCACTTCGCACTCAGCAATTCACTCACGAGTGGCTCCGCGTCATAGACCTTTCGAAGCGCTTCGATGATCGCGGCAGAATCAACAGAGACCGCTCGCGACTCCGTGTCGGTGTAAACGCAATCGGCTACGAGTGATTGAATGTTGCCATCAAAAATAATGCCGACGAATTCGTTGGCTTTGTTGACCACTGGACTGCCGCTGTTGCCGCCGATGATGTCGGCATCGGAAACGAAATCGAACTTCGTTGCCAGATTGAGGTCCGATTTCTTGTCGAGCCAACGCTTGGGCAGATTAAATGGTGGCCGGTTTTCGTGCTCCGTCGCCCGCTGATATAGACCGGCAAAATCGGTGAACGCAGGGATTTGCTTTCCGTCCTCCGCGTATCCGCGCACCGTTCCGTACGAGAGCCGCAGCGTAAAAGTTGCGTCGGGGTAACCGCTAGCGCCTTCAATCGCAAACCGTGCCTTTGCAATATCTGCATATGCCTGCTTTTTGGTTTCGTCCTGCGCGTTGTAAGTCTTTCGCGCTTCTCTGGCTTGCGCGTCGATCATGCTGGCGAGATCAATCATCGGATCGTGCGCCACACGCAGCGCGGCTGCGTCCTTGCCATAGAGTTCTCTCCGCACAGAGGCGTCCTTGAGCTTCGTCCCGGAGACAAGCTCAACTGCGCGCCCGTGCGGCGATTTTCCAGCGAGCACTTTTTTTACCAGCGGATTGTCTGCGCCGAATGCAGAGGCAAAATCCGTCAACGAATCCGTGAGTCGCAAAATCTCGTAATCGTCATAAATGGGTTCGTTGGAAAAGAGCTCCAGTTCGAGTGATTCACGCGCGCTATCACGAAAAGTCGGGATCCGTTCTCCGTTAGGTTTTGCACGTTCATCGGCTGCGCGCAGTAGCAGGCGCGCATACTTGAAAAGATCTCCGGAGAATGCTCGTGGCCCACGGTAACCAACGGTGACCGGCCGTTCCTGTTCGAGGTAATTGTACACCGGCGCGTTCTTCGCAATCTCCGCCTGCGCATTCTTAATCCGGTCGTAGGCAGAAAGTGTTGATTTGAATTTCGGATCGTGCGCAATCGCGTCGCGCAGCTTTCCCTCGCGCGCTTCCAACGCCGACCAGATTTGCGGATCAAGCAGTCCAGCCAGATACCCGTCGTAGCGTTTGCGATTGTTTTGAACACCGAATAAATCCTCGCGCGCTTTACGCGCATTCTCGAATGAGCGAGCGCTGTAGGCCGACTCCAGCACTTCGCGACGATAAAACATGTTCAGTGCGTACGGCAGATAGCGATCACGCATATCCGTCATCTCTGCCAATGTGAGTTGCCGGTCGGTTTTGCCGGGGCTGCCGCTTACGAAAACAAGTTCGCCCTCGTTAGGCCCATTGGAGTTGAATTTGAGAAAGTGCTCGATCTTTGCCGGCTGGCCATTTTCGTACGCACGAAACAAGCAAATATCGAGATCGTAGCGTGGATACTCGAAGTTGTCGGGATCCCCGCCGAAGAAGGCCATTTGCTGCTCAGGCGCGAAGACCAACCGCACGTCATCATAACGTTTGTAACGGTAAAGATAGTAGGCGCCGCCCTGGTAAAGCGTGACGACATCCGATCTCAGCCCGGTTTTATCTTTGCTTTCCTTTTCGATGGCAGCGATGGCCGCGCTGCGTGCGGTGGAAGCCTGATCGCTCGTCATGTCTGGTTTCAATGCGTTGGTGACACGCGCGGTTACGTCCTCGATCGACACCAGCACGTTCAGCTCCAGATCCGTCGATTTGATTTCATCAGCCTGCGTTTTCGCATAGAAGCCGTCCCGCAGATAATTGTGCTCCGCGCTACCCATCTTCTGCAACGTGTCGGCCCCAACGTGATGGTTTGTGATGACGAGGGCGTCCGACGAAACAAAGGAGCCGCTCCCGCCAGAGTTGAAGCGAACACTGGCCTTTTGCAGATGCGCAAGCCACTGCGGCGACGGCTCGAAATGGTATTTTTCTCGAAGCTGTTTCAGCGGAGGCGCGTTGAAGAGCCACATGCCTTCATCGGCTAATGCGGACGTGTGAAATGCGAGAGCGAGAATGAGAAGCCAGCGAGGAAAAAATCGTCGGGATTCATTGCACATGCGCGCATGATAAGACGCCTGACGGATCGCGACAACTGGGAGCCTCGTCTCGATTCGAATGAGCTTTGTGGGAAGCTGACAGCTTCCCCTACAGCGTTCCACATGTAGATTTCGGCGATGTTTCGAACGAAGCGGCAAAAAATTCACCGCTTGGATTTTATTCTAGCTGGCGCGCAAAAATCCGGCTCGACCGCGCTGCACTACTTTTTGAGCAGACATCCCGAAATCTGCATGGGCGACCAGCAGGAAATCCATTTTTTCGATAACGACACGATGTTCGTTACCGAGCCGAATTATGCGGAATTGCACAAGCATTATCCGTCGATTGCTTCCTCGACGATCGCAGGTGATTGCACACCGAGTTATTTGTATCACGATCCAACGATGCAACGGATTTGGAATTACAGTCCCAACATCAAATTGCTGGTCCTGCTGCGGAATCCGGTCGAGCGTGCATTTGCCCACTGGAACATGCAGCGATACAAAGGCATCGAGCCGCTGGATTTTTTCGACGCGATTCGGGAAGAAGAAACACGCATTGCCGGTGCGCCGCCGGCTCAAGCGCGCCGTTTTGCATATCTCGACCGAGGGTTTTACGGACGCCAACTGGAGCGCATGTTCAAATTTTTTCCGCGTGATCAAGTAAAGATTACCAAGTCTGAAGAGTTTAAAGCGAAACAACGCGAAACGCTCGCCTCGATCTTCTCGTTCCTTGGCCGTGAACCTGTGCGTTCGCTGCGCAGCAAAGACCGAAACGTTGTGCCGTACGAGCGGGCGATGAACTGGGAGGAGCGGGTTTTCCTTTACAATCTGTTCGCCGAAGACATCTCCAAAACCGAGCAACTACTGGGTTGGGATTGCTCGGATTGGAAATTGTGACCTCGAGACGACCCGCTGTAGGGAGACCGCTCCGGTTGCCAAGGAACGGCAGGTGATGCGCCTGCCCTACAGTTTTTATATTTGCTTGAATCGTGGCCGCTGAGCCGGATCTGCAGCAAGCAACGCTTTCCAGCGCACGATCCGCGCGCCTTGCGATTCAAAGAACGCGCGCAGTTCTGGTGTGAAAAATGAAGAGCCGTCTGCGCGTCGGTTGAATTCCAGAAGGAGCCGCCCGTCAGGTTTGAGGAATCTTGTGCGCACATCGTTGATAAAAAAGTTCCAGTCGGCTTCTGTCCATTCCAGCCATTCACCGTTTTCGCGGCGCGCGATCCGGTGGAAACACACGCGGTGCGCAGTTACCAGATCGAACCGATTGCCAAGCTCCGGCAAACGCTCCTGCGCATTGATTCGGCCGACGACGCGGCTGACTCCGAAGAACTTGGTCGTACCACGGAAAAAAGGTTCGTCATCGGCATCAATCCCAAGACCCTTGTGACCAAAGATCCGGCAGAGATACAGGAAATATCCAGGGCCGCAGCCTAAATCCAGAATGTCCAGCGGCCGCGAACGATCAAGCCAAAGGTCCTGTACGCGCTTAACGTTAACCCCGACCCAATAGTTTGCGTTCTCATAGGCGTTGATCTTCCGCGCGTTCGGTCGATACGGGTAATGTTCACGCAGCTTTACCAATTCCGCTCTATCAATCGTGGCGAGAATCCGTCGAGAGCTTACCGGGTGCGTCCAGCGGCAAGCGTGTTCCCACAGACTTTCCGCTGCGTCGCGGGTAAAAAGCTTTTGAATTTTTTGCGCAAGTCGCACGGCAAAGGATGCAGAAAAGAGGCGCTCTGCTCAAGGAGCGACGGTTTAGGCCGCCTTCACTGCTTTATCTCTATTCGAATCAGACCGGTCGAGCCTTCTCGCGTCATCAAGCCGCTCGTCCAGCCGTTGCCGGGATAAAAAAATTGATCGTAACGCCAAAGCATTTGCAGCCTCGCACCAGAAGACTTCTTCCAACGAATTTCCTGATAAGTATTTCGTTTCCAGGACGGCGAGCGACCGGTCATTAAATTCATATCAAACGGTGTTGGCCAACTGAGAACGCTGTGACGCACTGTAACAAAGGCCTGATCGCCTGAAGGCGGCACGGCGGTGAGACGTTCGCCGGGATTGTCGGAGCCGGATGTAAGCGGCCCGAAGGCGAAAACCTTCCCGCTCGTGGCCAGAGCAAGTTGGTTGTTTTTGGTTGAGCCAACACTTAGCGACAAGCCTTGGGTGAGCTCATTCAGACTGAAAGGGACACCATTGCAGATGAGAATACCGCCGGTGCCGCTGCCTTCGTACGCGAAGGATTGAATAGCTGCGGACTCAGTTTCCACTGTCCAGTAACGATCGATAAACGATGAGATTTCGCGGCCGCGAAAAATCCAAAGCGCTGCCAATATCGCGGCACCCGCCGCAACAATCGCAAGCAGTATTAGCATCCGTCGCATACGGGTTTGAATTTATCTCGTATGCGCCTTTAGCTCCACGCTCGCAGTACTTCTCGATCTATTCTTTTGAAATCAATCCACCGCGATGCGCCAGATTATTCCAAGGCGCCTCCACTGCTAGCGCAGGATCCTGCAATATCTCATCGGCGCGCCCTTTCATTTCGCGAATCGTCCGCCGCAGCTGTCGCGCCTTGAACCAGCCAGGCGGGCGTACTTCGAAGTCGTTAGGCGTGAACTCCTCCGTCACATCAGCAGCAAAAATCTCGCTCCATGGCCTACCCCAAACGGATTGTGCAAATGAATTATTGTCGGACCGCAATTCTCGTTCGATGTCGCGCGCCAGCGAAGTGCTCAGGCCGCAGTATTTCGCGTCCGCCAACCCTGCTTCTTCCAAATGTGCAGCGAGTTCTCTCTTGCATTGCTCAGCCTGGAGCCACTTGAGAGGCTTGCCAGGCTGGACGGCTGCGCGCAATACCTCACGGGCGACGCTTACCGTGAACGGCCCGACCGCTTCATTGCGCCGTATCTCGGAATCGCGGAATTGCGATGAATTGATTCCGACGCTGCTGACAAATTCTGTTATCACCCCGTAGGCCATGGTTTCTTTCCTAAACGGGCGAGCGATAAGTTCCAACGTATGGTTGTCTGCCAATTCAATCCAGTGCGAGAACCTGGAACCAGCAGATTGAGCAAAGCCCAACGCGGCGGATCGGAATGGATCAGATCGACGGAAACTCATGACTGAAAAGGCGTAACTCGAGTTAATCCATTGCGGCTGGTTGCGCGGAAACAATACGAGCTTCGGTTCGCAATTTAATTCGCGGATTTGGTCGAAGAAAACCTCCGCATGTTTTCTGCTTTTGAGAATTCCCTCCAAAGCCTCGGACGAAATAATGACTGCTTCGGAGGCCGTTTCAGCGATTGCACGAATGGACCGAGTCACAACCGGCTGCCGGTGCTCTCCCACATCGAGGCCCGCCAGTGCCTCGGCCAGCGCGTGGTGTGCGCCGCGTTTTGTTTCGCTCTCGGGCACGAAATAACCGTGCTTCAGCAACTCGGCTCGGTTCTCCTGCAAAAACCACTGGATCGAAGTCGTACCGGACTTATGTGGTCCGACATGGATGTAGCAGATGCGCTTTTTCATGCTCTTAGCTCAGAATGTTATCCCGAACGGAAGAGAGATCACACTTGCTGTCCTGCGCAGGCAAAGCAAGCGGGACGTAGTTGCCCAATGTAGCCGGAAGTATTGATCAGATTGCGAATTTCGTTTATGCGGGAAAAGCACAAATGCCAGAATACGTTGACCAACCAGAGCCACGCGGACAGACGATAGCCGCGGTTCTCGCCGTAGGCGGGATTTATCTGGCCCTCCCACGCAACGTCGTTGTCGGTCCGATTTGGTTGTTGCCGACTGTGATTGTGGTCTTGCTTGTGCCGACTGTGGTGAGTCACCGCGTGGGAAAACAATCGCTCAATCGGCTTCTCGGGTTCGTCATTAACGGAATCACAACACTGGCACTGATTGCCTCTGTAGTTTTGCTCGTCCGTCTATTGCCGTCGCACCGCGAATCGCCATTGCAATTGCTGCGCTCGGGCGGGTTACTTTGGCTGACGAATGTGATCGTATTCGCCCTTTGGTACTGGCGGCTGGACGGCGGCGGGCCAACCTTGCGCCACAAACAAGAGACATTTGGCAGCAAGAGTTTCCTTTTTCCCCAGATGCAAATTCCACACGACGAGCGGTCCGAATTTGCGTGTGCACGCTGGCATCCACACTTTGTCGATTATCTGTTCGTCGCGTTCACGCAGAGCTCCACATTCGGACCGACTGACGCGCCGCTGCTCGCACGCTGGGCAAAGATCTTGGCCATGATCCAGATTTTCATTTCGCTTAGCATCGTCGTCTTGCTGATCTCGGCGGCCGTGGGGGCATTGTAGCCATTCCCAAACACGACGTTTGAGTGCTGCCGCGCGAACCCGTTTTAACGCTTCAACGGTCTAACGATTCACGCGAACGCACAGCCCCTTAGCTGCCGATCAAATCAGAATGCCCCTAATCAGCGCCACAACTGCCATTACCACTGCACGATTGGCGAGATGGAACAGCGTGGGGATTCCGACAAGACAGCTTTTCTTATTCCACCCGCGAGGGAACCAAAATCGCCTCGCTCATACCATGTAAAAATTTCTTATCGGCTGGAGCGATCGTAGCCAGTGCACCGCGTAACTTCACACGATCGGTTTCTACGAAATAATACGGGCACAGACGCACGCGGCCTTTCATCACCTTCAGTTCGCCTGAATCTGGATCCCAGTAGCTGTGTTCAAGCAAACGGCCTTTCTGAAAACGCTGCATGATTGTTGGTGACGATTCAAATGTCGCCAGCGCGTGTTCGATTCGCTTTTCCCAATCGGCATGCGGCAGGTCGCTCCCCAGCGCCAGGCCGCGGCTGCCCCAGCCGAGCGGGGAAAAACCGCTGACTTTCAAGAGAAGATCGCGATCTTTCTGGCTAAATTTCGCTGCCTCGCGCCAGTCGTGAATTTCCAAGCGTGGAATGACTGCATGCTGGGGCAGGGGAGTTGGATCGAGCAGCCAGGAGTAGGGAATCACTTCCTGCAATTTGCTGAAGTACTTGTCGCCTAGTTCGCGTCGCCAAAATTCGCGTAGCGGCTGAAGCCAGAAGAGTGCGAACCACATTTTCTCTTCCAGATACGGCTTGATGGGCGGCGTAATCGGAACCCGGCCTTCGGCATTCGCCCGCAGGGCGTTTTCGATCTTGGGAATATTTGGCAGATCGAACAATTCAAAGAACCGGTACACTGCACGGCCGTCGCTCGGTTCGTAATTCTCGGCGGGTACTACACGCCAATTGTAGCCTTCGGCTACAGCGTGTTGATTCAATCGCGCGGCGACCCACTCCATCTCCGGCCGGTAGGTCGCCGATTCCCGCGAGATCACGATGTCCGCTCCGTTTGGCACAACAGCGCGAAATCCCTCCAGCATTCCGTTCGCGACCTCCGATGACGTCGGTATCGAAGGAAGAATATGTCTGGTTTAGCCAACCTGTTAGGCCAATCCCGCCTGGCACTGAATCGATCTCAGCAATGATGTAAGCTTTTTCAGTAAGAACAAGGTCTGGCCGGATTACTCGCGGCAAATCGTCGCGGATTTCCTTTCGCCGCGAAAATTCAATCAGCTCTTTTGGTTTACCGGCGTCGAGATAGCGGGCTACCCATTCGGGCTGTTTGCCTTTGACGCTGAGCTGATACAGCTGATTGCAAGCCCGCTGAAAAACAAACAGCCGATGCCCGAGTTGCTCGAGGTCGGCAAGAGATTTCCTGTCGATCGGAAATGCGTCTGGCGAGAGTAGCCACTCTTTTTCGGCGAAGAGACCCTCTTTGGGAAACGCTGCACGGATGGCGGACAGTCTCTCGTCTTGAACCTGCGCTTGCATTATGAAGCAAACGTCCAACGCTCAGCGCCGAACGTCCAATGACGAATGGAAACCTCTGAAATCGATTTTGGGAGTTGCACGTTGAGCGTTCGGCGTTTCTTCTCACCTGCCGGCGGCTATTCGCTTCAGCGTCAGCTTCACCAGTTCTTCTGCTGATTTGCCTTCGCCTTCGCCTTTCTGCTGCAAATCGTGCACTGCCTTATGTGCGTCGACTTGCTTGTAGCCGAGAGCGATCAACGCGAGCACTGCTTCGTTCGCCTGCTCTTGCTCGGGCGTGGGCGCGTGTGCGGCGCTTGCTGCTTCCCATGCTGCAGCCACGCCGACCTTGTCCTTCAATTCGAGAACGATTCGCTCGGCTGTCTTTTTCCCGAGCCCGCTGATTTTCGAAATCGCTCCGACATCAGAATTGACTACCGCCCCTTTGAAACTTGTCACGCTCATTCCGCTCAAAACTGCAAGCGCCAGCTTTGGCCCAATACCCGACACGCTGTTCACCAGCAGTCGGAAAAGATCGCGCTCGGCCGGTGTCATGAAGCCATACAGCACATGCGCATCCTCGCGCACCACGAGATGCGTGAGAATACGGATCGGCTGTCCGACAGTGGGCAGTTTGTCGTAACTCGACAGCGGAATGAATACTTCGTAGCCGACGCCGCCAACATCCACAATCGCCTGCGTGGGCAGAGCGTTCACGAGTTTGCCGTCAAGGAACGTGATCATGTGAAGCCGTGAGTTGTTTGATCGTTGAAGCGTTGAAGCGGGGATGCGTTCCTTGTCATTCTGAGCGGAGCGAAGAATCTTGGATTATTTCTGGAAACATATCGTGAGATGTTTCGCTCCACTCAACATGACAGAGACAAAAAACGCTTCAATGGTTTAACGCTTCAACGAATCACTCTGGTTTCAACACCAGCGTGAGATCCACGCGTTTGCCTTTCGCGACATTGAAGCCATTAACTGTAAAGAATCGCCAGCTTGCGGGTGGATTCGCGTAAAGTTCGCTGGCCACACGTGTTGGCAGAACGACAAAACGTGGATCGGGTGCGTTCATAAATTCAGCAGCGCGACGCTTGTTCAGCGGACTGAGAAACCCCGTGACGCGCGAGCGAAAATACCAGACCAGGCTCGGCTCCTGGAACTCGACCGCAGCAAATTGCATGTTAGGCCGCAAATACGCGCGAGACGTTTGAAGGAGTTGATACGCGGGAAAGAGCCGCGCCACCATCGGGGGAACTGCGAGCGCAATTGTGATCCACACACAGGCAGTTGCGACAGCGACTCTCGCGAACGAGAAAGGGCGCCCTTTAGCGACTGCTCCCCCACGCCAATGCTGCGCAAGCAAAAGCGAAAGCAACGGAAAAGCCGGCAGCGTGTAGTGCGGTAATTTTGTGCTGACTAAAGTGAAGATGACGAAGACGACCGCAATTCCGGAGAGCAGATAAGTGTCGAGCGGAGTTCTGCTGTAGCCTGGGGCGTCGACTCCGGCCTCTTTGTTCCGCCACAATTTCCGAATCAACCAGGGCAACTTGATCGACCACGGAAAGAAACTGATGAACACTGTGACAAAATAAAACGGCAGTAGAAGCACGTACGTGCCGAGCGAGCTCGCGCCGTGACCCTCCAGTGTCATAAAGGAACGGCTAACAACGTGTCGTCCAATTCCTACCGTGAAAAACTGCCCATGTGTTTGAATCAGCGCCGGGATTCCCCAAAGCGCGACCACAACGAGCGTCAGTAAAATTCCTCGCACGAACTTAAAGCGTGCTAACGACTGCCACCTTCGGGTGTAGATGATTACGACAGCGACGGTCAGCAGCGGCGTCCACGCAATGGGACCTTTGGCAAGAAAGCCGAGCGCGAGCGCGAGATAAAAAACAAGGAAGGGCGATTTCCAAATTGCCCACAGCGTTCTGGAGACCGCCGCTCCTTGGTTCAGCGTTGGGCGTTGAAGCAGTTCGTATCCAGCCCAACTCGCCAGAGTTACGAATAACACCAGCCACATGTCAGCGACGGCGGCTTTCGCGTGAACGAAGGTTTGCAGCGAAAGCGTAAAGATAATTGCAGCCCACCATCCGAGTTTTTCTCCTCCCACCCTACTACCCCAGAGGAAGATTAATATGGCGGTGAGTGCCGCTGCTATTGCCGAAGGGAAGCGAGCAGCGAAATCGTTTTCGCCGAAAATGCGATAGCTGGCAACCTGTGCCCAGTAGGTGAGGGGAGGCTTGTCGAGTCGAAGCTGATTATTGAAGTAGGGAACGATGTAGTTGCCGCGCTCGATCATTTCACGCGAAGCTTCTGCGAAACGCGGCTCATCCCGATCGATAAGAGGCAAGCTCGATGTGCCAAGGATGTGAAACAGAACGCAGGCGAAAAACAGTATCGCGTATTTTGCCGGTGCAGATTTCAATGTGGTCGCAGCATCTCATAGCGGTCATTCCGAGCGAAGTCGAGGAATCCCGTGGCACAACTCAGAGGCAATATGCCGGACGTCGACTTTACTCGACATGACAAACCATTCGTGAGATTGGGAACGGACTTGTGAAGTACTCCGCCGTTTTTTATTGGCTCATCGCGATCGTAACAGCAGGAACAGCGATCGCAGCCTCATTTCATTTTGACGACATCGTGCGCGACTTCATGATGCAGCACCAAAACCCTGCGATGCACAATTTCATGCGGTACGTCAGCTTGTTAGGCGATTGGCCGTTGCACGCCTCAGCAGGATTAGTTCTCCTCGGCCTTGCCTGGCGCCGGGGCAGCGAAGAGTGGACGCGCATTTTCCTCGCGATGCTGTTAGCCATGCTGCTGGCCGGTGTGGCGGACACGGTGATTAAACGCACCATTCCACGGGCGCGCCCATCGGTGCATGCTGAAACGCGTTGGGGCGGTCCGCGTTTCAGCTCGAAATATCACTCGTTTCCATCGGGACATGTTGGCGCTTCGAGCGCGTTCTTTGGCGTCTTACTAATCGCGCGCCGGCGCATCGGCCTTGCCTGCTTCGCAATTCCGATTCTGATCGGGTTTTCCCGAATGTACCTCAACGCCCATTACCTATCCGACGTCGTCTGCGCAACCGTTTTGGGAATTTCGTGCGCGCTTGTCGTGGCACACTTCTTATTGCTGCCAATCGGAAATCGGCAATTGAAAATCAAAAATTAAAATGGCGGAGGGGGTGAGGTTCGAACTCACGATTGGGATCATACGTTTGCGCGACGCGCGTTTTGCTCCAAAAATCACTAGCCTGAATGTGTCGTCTCAAGGAAATGATGTTTCGGGTTAATCTGCTTGCGTGGCAGTCGCTCGCGCTTTATCTGCCGTGATGAGGGCGTTGGTCACTGGATTGCTTTTGATTCTGGTTGTAGATCAGGCACTCAAGTTTTTTGTTCTATTTCGCCTGGGGTCGCGCTCGGTCCCATTAGGCTGGATGGGCAAGTTGCAGGTCGTCCAGACCCAAATCTGGATGGCCCGCACGCCACGCTCTCTAAACCTAGTGGTGCTCTGGACGGCGTGGTTCCTCGCTGCGTGGGCGCTGATTGTGGTTAGCTCTCTCGCCCCCTCGTGTGGTTGGTTCGCAGGAGTGCTCATGGGTGGCTCGCTTAGCCACGGAATTGAAAGCTCGTCCCGAGGCTGGATATGTGACTACGTCTGCCTGCGATTCTGGCCGGCGTTCAACATCGCCGATGTAGCCATCACATTGGGTGCTTGCGGTTTGGCGGGCCAACTAATCGTGATGACCAAGGCGCTGGGGTAAGTGCGTCGAACAGGTGGCAAATAAGTGTTCTCGGCCATCAGGGACCAATGGCGCAAACTCTTTTCGCCCAATGTGTAGATAAGATTGACAAAGATATTGCGGGTCAGCTAGATCAATTACGTCGCTACGGCGTGTAGCTTTTGGGGGCCAAGGAATCCTACGCATTGTCGCCGACTGGACCCGCCCAGCAATGCATGAAAGAAGAAATGTTACATGGCCAATGACCTGACAGGAGACTACGAGGCTGTCGTTCAGATCAGCGTTCGAAAAATCAACGGCATCCTCGCCACGATGCATCAAAACAAGGTGAACCCCGACGCATCGCCAACCTTTGAACACAGCGTCTCCCGTGTTCGAGTTGGCGATCTTAAAATTCCCAAGCATGATACGACTCATTTCGCCAAATGGTACGCTGGGGTGGTGCGGGATTTGCGCGAGACCGGCGTCTTACCTGGCGACGCCCGATCGGTTCTGTCCGAGAAAGCACCTCCGGGAGTTTCGTCGGTGCTGAAGAAAGGTTGGCGGGACTTGGACATAATCCGCCTCGAGCCTGCCGCTGACGGGGCGGTGCGAGGAACGGCCGACGTCCAGCTATCCAACCCTACGATCAGCCTGGCGGAAAGGTCTATTGGCGAGGTCACCGTCCACGTGGATGTGCGTGTCCATTACGAACCGGACCAGGGTTCGGCCCCGATGCCCGAGCCGATCCACGGTGAGGTCCGGGCTACGTATATTATAAAACCAAAGACGCTGGGAATTTCGGTGGGCGCGCGCAAGGCGCTTAGCGTTGGGGTCTCCTCGCACGACAATCAAATCCAGTTTATCCAGCGTTCTATTCCGTCGCCCGGAACCGGCCTTAGCGCGGCGGAGGTTGACGTCATTTCCGCGCAGGTCCGAAAAGTTTTGCGAGACCAGTTTGTAGCTGCTGACGTGCTGATGCCTGCTGGCTTCCGTTTCACGGAGTTTATTGCCCTCGGCGGCGAGCGCGACCCTAGTCAGGCCCTCGCCCTTCCGCTTCAATTATCGGGGTCTGCTGCGGCCGGCAATATCAACAGCGTCAATAAGCATTTGTTAGGCGGATTCAATTTCGCCATTGCCGTGAGTAAGGAATATGTCGGAACCTTCCTGCAAGCCTTCATTGACTCGGTCAAAACTTCCGTTGCCGCTCTGAGTTTCACGATTTCGTTTACCTTTATCAGCGCTACTTACAGGGCGTCCATTTCCAGTCTTAATTTCGTTTGGAAGCCCGGAGCAATGGAAATCTCTGGCAGGATCGAATTGGTGACAGGCTCCATGGCTCCGAACGGATTCATCAGCTTCACCCAGAGAATTACCGTAGAGCTAGACGTCGCAAGTCAGACGGTAGCTCTCAAGCCGCTCGGCGATCCGGACGTAGAAGAATCCTGGTTTTTGCCTCACGGGAGAGCTCTGAACGCGGTCAGGAGCGCCCGTGACAATGCGCTCCCGAGTGCAGGCACACCGATCAATAAGACTGTTTCGGCTACCCGCAGCAGCCTCGTCGCGGCTTTGCAGTCCTTTGACAAGCTTGCTTCGGTAACCTACAAGGCTGTCGAAATCACACCGGACGGTATGATTCTCCGGGGGGCGATCGGGCCTAGTGGTACTGGCTGGCGGCTCGATCCGGTGGTCCACCCTGATGTAACCGCCGATGGTTTTAGCGCTTTTAACAGCTGGATCCCCGGGGGCCGTATCGACGCCTATAGGTGGACGTGGCCGGTCGGCGGGTCCGCTGGGGCCATCGTGTCGGTAAAGGTTGGGGGAGTACGCGAGCAGGATCGTTTTGTTCTCCCCACGCCTGCCGACGTCGGTCCCACCGGTCGAATCTGCCTTAAGATAGAAGGTACGCGAACTTCGCCAGACGGACTGGAAGAGCCGGTGGAAGCGGGCGAGACCTGTAAGCCCTGGTGGTCGGAGCCGATTCTCACCGCACCTTACGGATCGCTGGACGTGTTGGATCCGATCTGGAATCCACCAGTTGTGGACCAAGAGCAACCTCTCGACTTCGTTGTGGACGACGCTGTTGCCGGTCACGTAAGCGTCATGGGGCAATCCCCGCCAACTAGTGGTCTTACTACTAACACGGTGATACATTTTGCCGGTAAAAATATGGAGAGGCCCCTGGAGACACTTTCACACGCCTTGTCTCAGATGCGACAGCCGCACATGTCGCTGGTTTTATTCCTGGTCCTGCCGATGGGAACCTTTGCCACTCGCCACAGCGAGTTTCAGGCACGGCTAGGCTCGCTCGATGAGCGTTTCGCCAGGAATTTGCACATTACGGAGGACTACGCGGGCGGCTGGACTAAAGCCTTTGCCGCGCCTGAGGGACCTTCAACTCACTTGATCAACGCGCGCGGGGAGCTCGTCTGGAAACGCGAGGGAAAACTGAATCCCGACCGAGTAGCTGCAGCCTTGGATGAACACCTCCTTCCTGCTCTGGCACCTCGAAGTGTCCTGATGCGGCTAGCCGCCCAACCCGGCGAACAGGCGCCTGACGCTTTCTTCCGAGATGACCAAGGCGGTTGCGTCACTCTGCGCCGGTTCCGGGGGCAACCTGTCCTGCTCAACTTCTGGAAGTCGTGGTCGAAGCCCTGCCTCCGGGAATTGCGCCGGTTGCAAACTTTGCAAGAGCAACAACCTAGGAACGCACCGGTCATCATGGCGGTTAACAGCGAGGACGCTGCGCTAGCAGATGTTCGCTGCCAGAATAACCTAACCTTCCGCCTGATTCCCGATCGCAACCAATCGATCGCGGAGCTGTATGGCGTGCAATGCTGGCCTACCACAGTCTCAATCAACCAGGAGGGCATCATCGACCGTGTTCAGTTTGGACTCGCGCATGAAACGCGGGAGACGAGTGAATACGCGCAGTATTAACGCCTCAATTTATGGAATGGTTCATCCTGATCTTTCTCGTTCCCCTTATTGTTGTTCCCATTGTGGTACTCTGCGGTTTTGCCGGCTGTGGTTACTCTGGGGTTGCGACGGGGGAAGGACCTAGCGTCGCAGCTCCGTCCGATCTTTCCGCAAAAGCCACTGGCATTGACGAAATCGTGCTGAAATGGGAGAATAATACTGGAGGCCCCACCAACTTCTCAATTGCGCGGGCAGCAAGCGGAACTAGTAACTACTCTGATATAGGCCAGACAGGGGCAACCGTCTTAACGGATAACAACCTGTTAGAGGCTGTAGTTAACGGGGTGGTTGTCGGATTGGTCGAGGGCAGGACCTACTTCTATCGAGTGAGAGTCGACATACCGAGCAATCACTTCGGGGGAGTTCCTTGCCCCGAAGTCAAGACCACCACTTTTCCGGCAACCCCAACAAATTTGGCCGCTACGGCTCTTGATGCGACTCATGTCAAACTCAGTTGGAACAACGCTTCCGCTACGGCCACGAAATTCATTGTCCAGCACCGTCCTTCTCCCACGAGCGCATGGGACCCGAAGCCCGTTTATGCTGGGCCCGAGACAGTCGTGCCGAACAGCACGTCGTCAGCCCCCAGTATAACAGCCGGAGGCAATGATGAGTTTCGCGTCACCTCCGTTGTTGGCAATGGCTATGACGATAATGTTATCAAGGACGTCGAGTCTGTTCCGTCGGCCCCAATCAGCGGCGTAACTTCGATCCCGATACCGCCAGCATTCAAAACGGCTTACGACGAAGGTTCGCTCACAGCCGACGCTTTGTTTGGACCGAACGAAACCCTTGTCCAGCGAATTCCCGCGGCTAACCTGCAAAATAGTGGAGCTAGGGTGAGGATAACTCTGGCTAAAACAACTACGGACCTTGTGATCGATAAGATCACTCTTTCCCAAGTAAAACCTGCTGGCGGTAAGGCCTATGACTCAGCTAACGATCTACAAGAGGTGACGTCTGGAGGTGGTAAGTCCGGGGTGTCTCTCAAGGCGGTCGATCCACCAAGAGTCCTAGACGAAATCGTTTATAACCTAAACCCTACGCTGGATCTGCTCATCGCGTTCCACATTTCAGGAGACTCTTTTTCTTGTCGCGAGAAGACTGTCGTCGGAGCGAAGATGTTTCACAAACCGAACACGAATGAGGCGGACAAACCAGCAGCGTTCAATCGGGCCGTCGGCTATGCGACGGCGCTCGGCCCGACACCGCCAGGCACCGGCGGGGTTTATCTTGTTAGGACAATTGAAGTGATGTGATTTGCGGTCCGCCGATTTCAAGCTCGCTGGTCAGGAAAAAACTGGCGAACGCGAAACGTCTCCCCCACTAAAAAGGAAGTTGCCCGCGTCTCTAGTAACGAGCATATTGCAAAATTAATAACCAGGAACCGGCAATCAAGCTGACGATCGCTGCGATAACCTGATTAACACGGATAGAAAAAGCGATGTCCGGCTCTTCGCGCAGGGGTTCAAGAAAAAAGCGCCCCGCGCTATACCACGCAAAGCTACCAAGCGCGAGTACTCCGCCAGCGTGGGGTTTGTCGAAGAGGTAAATAAGCATCCCCCCCGCAAGAGCTATCCAACCGATCTCCAGTAATTGAACTGGAATTCTTTTTTTCCGTTCGCCTCTATGATCGTGCCAACAGAAAGCGAAACGCGCTGAAGTTTCCCGTCCTCCACAGCAACCATTGCAGAAGCAACCGAGGCGTGTCCAGATGGCGCCCACCACCATGGAAATCAGGAGGTAGTCCCAGAAGATTCCGAATGGCAATCGAAGAATCCTTGCCGCCACTGGAGATAGAAGGACTATAGCAAGCAGCCCACCGAACAAACCAGCGCCTCCCAGGGACGTGTTCCATGCGCTTTGAAAGAATCTCCCTGGGTACCGCCGGGCAAAAAGCATTACGTGGAAAAGCCGCGCGCCGACGAGTCCCGCCAGCGCACATCCCATGGTGGTGAGTGCCATCGGCATTGGATCGATTCCATTTCTTTCTGCCACCGCTGCGCAAGTCAGTGTGCCGAAATAGATCCCTGCGCCGAGACAAAGCTTGAAAGTACTGACGCGTCGTTCGCCAAAGCGGATAACACGTGGAAAACCACACCACTTGCAAGAAATCATATCCTTCCGGAACCTCGAATTTCGGCGGCGTTGTTATGGCGAATTGTCATGCTTTTTGGTGGCCCCCAAAACTGGCTCAAAATCAAGGTGGCGGAGGGGGTGAGATTCGAACTCACGAGGCCTTTCGGCCTTCCGGTTTTCAAGACCGGCGCGATCAACCGCTCTGCCACCCCTCCAAAATAAGTATTAACTCTTTACTATGAGGTCACTGATCTTCTCTGTTATTCTACTGGGTCGCTGCCGCTTTGGTAACATTATGCGCAGTCTACGTGCGTGCGCTTTTTTTAATGGCGGAGGGCTGTGGCGGGACCAAGCCCAACGCATCTGTGCCTCTGTATTCGTGAAGGCAGAGTATCATAGAGATAACGCCGCAGCCACGATTCACTCTTTTTCGAGAGTACAGCGTGCTCACCCGATACGCTTTCCGACCCTGAATGTGAAAGCGTATCCTCGATTTCTCCGCAATGGTTTTCACCTTGGGCGAGCGGGAAATTAATCCGAAACGCGTTGCAAACAATCTGCCGTTTGTGCTCGGTATTGCCCGTTATCCGACGTCCTGCTGGTGACCGCACTGCGGTAGCCGTTCGGATCATTCGGTACCAGGATTGTAGCCGGTGAATCGCAGGACTGAAACGTCTTCGAAATGGTTGACCGGTAGTGGCGCATCAAACGCTTCGGACTTTCCCAACTGCGCGTGATCCAGCAGGAGCGTTATAACCTGCTGGTTCCACCACTCTAGATACGATCCGAACCACCATCCGGTCGGCATTTCAGAGGGCGGGGGGGGCAGCGGAGTTGGGCCGGGTGGCAGATCCTTCCAACGCGCGATCGGTATGCTGCCCACTAACCAAACGTTGTGGCCGCCGGCCAGAGTATTGGCTATCGCATGTAACACCGGAGTCATCGCTTCTGGTTGGTTCATTTTCGCCATTACCAGATCGTTGCGATGTACCTCGTGCGAATCAATCGGAGGTACGCTCAGCCACTGAGCCTTGCCGCGGTAATACCGGTTAAACGTTATACCCTCCCATGCGTTCTGGATCACGATAAGGTCGCTCGGCGAAGCGTTCTGGCTGAGAAAAGCTGAAGCCAAATCGACATTGCTCCGACGCGTATGCGCTTCAGCCCACGCGGACCCGGCGTTTAGTATCATCATCATCACCAGGAAGCTGATGCGCATCAATCCCCAGGGACGCAGCGCCGGCCAGCTTGCAGTTAAAAGCCCGTCGAGTGAAATAGCGCAGAGAATTAGGATTTCGACGTAATACCATGACTGCATGAAAAAGTGCAATCTCAGCAGGAACCCAGCATACCCGATGATTCCCAGAACCATGCTGGTGACACAAAAAAGTGCCAGGTCGGACCGCTCCCGGTTGGCACTCGTGGCAATTTCCGGTTCCGTTGGCTGACGAGCACGTGTTCGTTGTAGTGTCACGGCGACTATGATGCCCGCCAACATAAGCCCGATCCAAATCCAGACCTGCGGTGCGTTGGCACCGGTAGGGTTGGCACTACTCGGGGCGACCAGAGCGTCGCCGAACCCGTCCCAAAGGTTTCTGGCCGTAAAGGACGGCGAGCGCACCAGCGGCAGGTATTCCGAATCCCGATGGATGATCGGCAAATAAATGAACAAAGATGCGGCGGATATCAAACCGATCGCCGCCATCGCCCATAGTATTTTCCAACCTTGCTGTCGAATCGCCACCAGCGCTCCAGCAGCTAGCATTGCCCCGAGAAAGACGACGTTCGAATAGACGCATTGGACGAACAACACGCAGATGATACCGGCGCAAAGGATCCGTGAGTTCGTCGGAGATTCCAAGACCCGCCAGATTTTGCTGAAACTCAGCACCAGCAGGCAACCCGCCAGACCGTAGGCGCGATTCGCTCCTACGATAAAAATAAATGCGGGTAAACCCCCCAACAACGCAATACTCAAGATGGGCGTGTGTCCCCCAATCGAACGCTGGCACAGCCACAGCGAGCTCAGAAACAACAACCCAATACCGAGCCCAACTATACGGATGCTCATATCGCCGTCGGTCAGCCCCAGCACGGCGCATCCGCGCAGCAGCAGCGGCCAAACCAGCGGAAATGAGTCAAACTGCAGGTTGTGCCAGACGTCTCGAAGCGAGGGCATGTGCGCAAGATTGAAGGTGTTGGTTTCATCGCGCCACAGCGGCCCGGCATGTATCGCCGTCAGCACCAGCAGCATGGCTGAGAAGGCGGTACCGATCAGCGCTGCCCAAGTTTCTATCCCAACTTTCGGTATTCGCTTCAAGGACATTGCCTTGAGATTGGGCAACCGAACTGTCGCTCGTCAATTAATTCCACGCGCGCATTAATCTGCGGGATCGCGCACGTAATCCGTGTTTTCTCAGCGTATTGACGCCAATCCGCCGGAGTGATTTCGGCCGGCGCAGTTGACTCTCATTGACGCCTCATGATCCTGGCAGCGGATGATTCGTGGCGCGTCTTCGACACCGTGACCTGCCGCTGATGCCGTGCGCGACTGGTGTGAAAATCACCGCAGGGAGAAGCTGCTGAGACCACCCCGCGGGAAGATTTGCTCGACAGGTCGATATGTTCATGTGAACTTAGTCTGTGCCGGCGAACAAGAAATTGAAACCTGTCATCCTCGAAGCGCCGCAAAGCCAGGCCACCATTCGAGGGCGTGGTGCGTCTTGGAGCCCGGCGAATCGATTCGAAAAACTGCACGTCGATTTAACTGACCCTGACGTAGTTGATGTCGGCTGCGAGACCGAAGAGAGGCCGCGGCGTGCGACACAGTATTTTCGCGACGCAACGAGAACGATCATCACGCGCAACACCAGTCCGGATGTCGGCTTTGAAACGAGCTTGAATCCGTATCGCGGGTGCGAGCACGGGTGCATCTATTGTTACGCGCGGCCGACTCACGAGTATCTCGGATTTTCAGCCGGTCTCGATTTCGAGACCAAAATCATGGTGAAGACCAATGGGCCTGAACTGCTGCGGCGCGAGTTGGAATCACCGCGCTGGCAACCACAGACGCTTGTGCTCAGCGGGGTGACCGATCCGTATCAACCGGTGGAGCGGAAGTTGCGGATCACGCGCGATTGCCTGGAAATCCTCGCGCAGTTTCGTAATCCTGTGGCGATCATTACAAAAAACCATCTCGTTACGCGCGACATCGATATTCTGCGCGAGCTCGCGGCGTGCAATGCTGCGGCAGTCAATGTTTCAGTGACATCTCTCGACCCAACGTTGCAGCGCGTGCTCGAACCGCGCACGACCTCGCCGCAAGGTCGGCTGCATGCCATCGAACAACTTCGTGCAGCAAAAATTCCAGCTGGCGTCATGGTCGCGCCAATTATTCCCGGACTCACTGATCACGAGGTTCCAAAGATCCTGGATGCGTGCGCAAAAGCGGGCGCGCAGTTTGCCGGCTACACGATTGTTCGTCTGCCATGGGCGGTTGCGCCATTGTTTGAGCATTGGCTGGAGGAACATTTTCCGGACCGTAAAGACAAGGTGTTGCAGCGGATCCGGCATTTGCGCGGAAATCGACTGAACAATTCGCAATGGCATACGCGCATGACCGGAGAAGGAATTTTTGCGGAGCAGATCGCGTCATTATTCAAGGTGAGTTGTCGTCGGGCCGGCATCGGCGCGCGCCCCACGCTTTCGTGCAAATCTTTTCGCCGATCGACAACGCAGCTGCGGCTTTTTGCATGAGCGTCGCTAGTGACACGTGATTCGATCACGCTGTTTCGCTTTGGATCTGCGCTAGATTCAGGCGACCGATGAGCGAAAGAGTGAGCGACTACGACTACGTTTTACCACGGGAGTTGATTGCGCAGCGACCGCTTGAGCGCCGTGATGATTCTCGAATGATGGTTTTACATCGCGCGGAGCAAAAGATCGAGCATCGACAGTTTCGTGAACTGAAAACGTTTTTGCAGCGAGACGACCTCCTCGTATTAAACGATACGCGCGTGCTGCCAGCACGACGATTTTCTGATAACGGCGCGGTGGAGTTCTTGTTTCTCGAACGGCTTGGTGCAACGCGTTGGAAGTGCATGGTTACGCCCGGCCGGAAAATGCGGGTTGGCGCGACGGGAACAATCGATGACGTCTGTTTGCGGGTCGAACAAATCACCGCAGAGGGCGAGCGCATCATCTCATTCGAGAAGGATATCGATGTTCATGCGAGTGGTTCCATGCCGTTACCGCCATATGTCAATCGGGCCAGCGATGAAACGGACGCGGCACGTTATCAAACGGTGTTTGCTCGTGAGCCTGGGGCCGTGGCTGCCCCTACAGCTGGGCTGCACTTTACGTCCCAGATCTTGAGCGAAATTCCGCACACGTTCGTCACGTTGCACGTCGGACCGGGAACATTTCTCCCTGTGCGCTCTGAAAACATTGCTGAGCATCGAATGCATGCGGAGCGCTTTTCCATTTCGCCAGAAGCCGCAGACAAGATTAACAACGGGCAGCGGGTCGTAGCTGTGGGAACTACAGCGATGCGGGTTCTCGAAACAGCAACGCTTGAGAACGAAGTGGTTAGCCGACAGGTTGAACCGCAATCAGGGGAGACCGATCTGTTCATTTATCCGCCGTTCACGTTTCGTGTTGTCGATGCGCTGTTAACAAATTTCCACTTACCGCGATCGACTTTACTTATGCTGGTGAGCGCGTTTGCTGGACGCGAATTTATTCTTCGCGCGTACGAGGAAGCGGTGCGCGAGCGTTACCGTTTTTTCAGTTACGGCGATTGCATGCTGATCTTGTAATCTTCCTCTTCCATTTCCTCTGAATCTTCGAGAGCGAAGGAAACAGAAGCAGAGGAAGCGGAAGATAGCGACGTCATCCTGAGCGAAGCGCAGCGGAGTCGAAGGATCCCGCGGCGAAGCCATACGCTGCTCATCGGGATTCCTCGACTTCGGTCGGAATAACAGGCTAAATTGGCTTTATGTCCGACAAACCAAAAGGCGAGCTGGTGATCCAAACAATCGCCATGCCTCAGGATACCAATCCGAATGGCGACATTTTCGGCGGATGGGTAACCTCGCAAATGGACTTGGGCAGCGGGATTCTCGCGGCGAAGACGGCCCAAGCTCGCGTCGTGACCGCGGCGATGGAAGGAATGTCGTTTCTGCAGCCGGTGAGAGTGGGGGACACCGTCAGATGTTTTGCCTACGTGGAAAAAATCGGGCGGACTTCGATGACCATTCCCGTGGAGGTTTGGGTGACGCGTTACATGACGGGCGAAGAACTACGCGTCACGCACGGCGTGTTTACGCTGGTGGCGGTGGACGAGTCGGGAAAGCCGATTCCGGTTAAGCGCGGCAGGGCATAGGCCAATGACGAAGCTCCAAGGACGAAGGAATGACCAAATCGAAAGAAAACGCAGCATACGAAGCGCCATGATGAAACCGCTTCAACGCTTCAACGGTTCAACGATGTAACGTGGCCAAGGCCTTGCCTCGCTTCGCTTACCTCTTCGAACGGTTCCCATCGTTCGGACAAACTTTTTGCTATCGCGAAGTAGCGGAGCTTGATCGCCAGGACATCGCGCCGCCAATTTTTTCAATCCGGAAGCCGAAAGACGAACCACCACAAGATTGGGATACCCGTATCGTTGAACGAGTGCATTATCTTCCAGAGGAAAAGGAACTGCTGGAAGACGTTCGCTGCGCCGCAAAAAAAGGGAAGATCGGAGCAGAGATTGTCGCCGCCCTGGATGAATGGGGTCGCCGCACCGATTTTCTTCGGCTCTACCAGGCCGTCTACGTTGGTCTGCGCTTGCGCACGATGGGGATCAATCATGTGCACGCTCATTTCGCCGGCATGGCTGCGCGCACTGCTTTTTGGATAAACAAGTTTTTCCCGATCACTTTCAGTTTTACCGCGCATGCCAACGACATTTTCTCTCCTCGGCAGTTCGAAATCGGATTGGATAAACTTTGCAATGCAGCGCGCGCAATTGTCACTGAAACGGATTACGCTGCGCGCTTTTTGCGCGAGCGATTCTCTCATCGCGATGAGCGGGTCCATCGAATTTACAACGGTCTCGATCTTGCGGAATTTGGCCACGCTGATTTTTCTTCGACTCCACCGCTGATCATCGCAGTCGGCCGTTTGATTCCAAAAAAGGGGTTTGGCGATTTGATTCGCGCCTGCGCATTGCTCGCTGAACGTGGCAAATCGTTCCGCTGTGAAATAATCGGTCAGGGTCCGCTCAAGGATGAGTTGCGCCAGCAAATCGATGAACTCTGTTTGGAAAATAATGTTGTACTGACCGGCGCAAAGCCGCAGACGCAACTTCGCGGGCGGCTCACTGCGGCAAATGTGTTTGTGCTCCCGAGCGTGGTTGATCTCGACGGCGGCATGGACAATCTGCCTACGGTCATTATGGAAGCGATGGCCACGGGGCTGCCTGTCGTGTCCACGAACGTCGGCGGGATTCCGGAAATGGTGATCGAAAACGAAACCGGATTTTTGGTGCAACCGGGCGACGTGGCAGCAATGGCTGAAGCGATTGAAAAAATAATCAAGGATTGTTCTTCGGCGGCAAGACTTGGCCGTTCCGGCTACGAACGCGCGCGAGCGCTTTTCTCGATCGAAAAGAATGTCCGCGAATTGTGCGCATTACTCAACGCAGGTAGGGGCGATTGACCGCAATGGCCTGGATTGATCCTCGAGTGGGGGGCTTCACGTGAACCGCCTTTACCAAACCGTTGTGTTTTTTATAATAAATCCCGAACGCAGTTGAGAGCGTTCAAGTAAACGCGGTGCGGGCCGCCGCGAATCAGTTCCTCGCTGATCAGGCCCACAGGATCATTGTTTCCGGCGGGCATTAGCTGCGGGATTCCTTTTTCGTCGTTCTGTGTGCGTGAGACCTCCAGGAGATCGCCGCAATCCGCATATGCAACGCGAAATTCCACGTCACCGCTGGTCAATGCTACTTCGTTAATCGGTTCGCCGTTCCGCTCGCGCAACTCGACGTTGACGTAACCCCCCGACGCTGAGGTGAACCGCAACTCACATGAAGATTTCATCTGTTCAGCACGCCAATTCAATTGCGCTCCCAGCCAGCCTGCAAACAAGATGGCGGTGGATCTGAACCCTGGCGCAAAATCGATCCATACTTTGCCAATCTCGAAGAGGCGATGATGCGAAGCGGGATGGTCGAAAAATTGCGCAAGCGCGAAGCGAAGGTTGTCCAACCGCGTCCAATTCAAGTCGCAAAGCACGATTCGCTGGTTGGCTTCCTTGTGCATCAACTCGAGTAGACGTGTTTGTGAGGCAAAATCGGTCCAGCCGTGGCTGTCATAAATAACTCGATCAACCCAGGTCCAAAGTTGCGGATCGATCGGTTCACGAAATTCTTCCTGCCACCAAAGATAGAGCGGCAGATCCGAATCGAGATTGGAGAGGACGATGCTCGGTAATTGTGCAGTGCATCCGCCTTTGAGCAGGAATGAAATTTGTTCGGAGCAGACTTGTTTGTTTCCGGCACTGCTCACGTGACAGTGCGCGCTGATCCAGGAGTCCACGCGATTTTCTTCCGACCGGCAATCGGCTTCGGTGACAATCGCGCGACAGGCGTGATTTTCGGTAATCTTCGCCATTAGTTGTGTGTTGTGGTTCAGGGAACCCGCTTGTTCGCTGTAAACGGCAAAATTCATGAGCGACGCGCGCGTCATTGCGCCTTCGCCCTCCTGCCAGAGCTTTTTCAGCTCCTGCTCAATCTTTCCGAGCTCGACCGGAGCGCCTAACGAGTATGTTTCAGCAGCCACAAGTATAAGGGATTATAATCTTCTCCAGGCGCGGCCGTCGCGGGCGAGCAAATCATCGGCCGCTTCCGGTCCCCACGATCCAGCAGGATAGAAATACAACTCCGGCGCATTTTTCTTTGCGTGCCATCCTTCCTCGATGTCATCGATGAACGACCAGGCTTGTTCGACTTCGTCGGCGCGCGCAAAGAGCGTGGCATCGCCGCTCATCGCGTCGAGCAGAAGTCGTTCGTATGCTTCCGGACTGGCTTTGCCGAAGGATGTTCCGTAATGAAAATCCATTTTCACCGGCTCGATTCGAAAGCTTGTGCCGGGCACCTTGGCATGGATCCGCAATGAGATTCCTTCATCTGGTTGAATTCGAATGACAAGCACGTTGAGGTCGCGCAGATCCTTATTGAACAGCACCGCCGGCGCTTTTTTGAAGTGAACGGAAATTTCAGTTGCCGATTTCGGAAGCCGTTTGCCCACTCGCATGTACACCGGCACGTCGGCCCAGCGCCAGTTGTCGATAAACAACCGCAACGCGACGAAGGTCTCAGTCTGCGAATCAGGATTGACGTTTTCTTCCTGCCGATACCCGACAACCGGCTCACCATGAATAGCGCCTTTCGTGTATTGGCCGCGCACAACATTGGCCGCGATTTCGCTGCGCGGCCAGCGATGCAGTGAGCGCACGACTTTGACCTTCTCGTCGCGGATACTGTCAGCGCTCAGGTCAGTAGGCGGCTCCATCGCGACGAGACACAGGAGCTGAATCAGATGATTTTGCACCATGTCCCGCAATGCGCCTGCGTCTTCGTAATAACCCGCCCGAGTCCCGACGCCGAGTGTTTCCGCCGCCGTGATCTGCACATTATCTATGTAGTGCGTGTTCCACAGCGGTGAAAAAATCGCGTTGGCAAATCGGAGGACCAGGATGTTCTGCGCCGTCTCCTTGCCAAGGAAATGGTCGATCCGATAGGTCTGCTCTTCTGTGAAGGAATTGCGGACGATGCGATTGAGCTCGCGCGCTGAAGCGAGATCGGTGCCGAAGGGTTTTTCGATGATAATGCGTGCCCAGCTTCCTCTGCAGGTCTGGTTCAGCCCTGCCGCTTTTAGGTTCTTGAGAATCGGTTCGAACTGGTCAGGACCGGCCGCCAGGTAAAAAAGACGGTTGCCGCGCGTCCCATGGCTTTCATCAATCTCCTCGAGACGCTTCGCCAGCCGTTTGTAACCAGCTTCATCACCAAACTCGCTGCGATGATAAAAAATAGATTGCGCAAACGCGTTCCAGATTTCGTCGCGAACAGGTTGCCGCGAAAATTTACGCGTTGCTTCTTCAATATCGCGCCGGAAGTCGTCGTCACTTTTGTCACGTCGAGCGAATCCCACAATGACGACTCCGGGTGGCAGTTCGCCGTCGGCCACCAGGTTATATAACGCCGGGACAAGTTTGCGATGTGTAAGATCACCCGTAGCGCCGAATATCACGATGCTGCATGGCTGCGGCACAGGACGCGCGGACAATCCTTCGCGAAGAGGGTTTGGTTCGGGTTGATCAGCCGCACGATTCATTCTCCGCAGATTACGCAGATTTTCGCCCATTGAATAATACGAATTGGCGTACGCGCGGTCTGTAGTTAGCAAAAACTGATTCCAGCACTCGCTGCGCTGCCGCACCTATATTGGCAACGGAAATCTGCTCGTTAGGCCGATAACTTTTTTGCGGACGTTTTCGATCGCGCCTTCGTCGCTACGCTTCTGGAGCGCTTCGGCAACAAGTTCGGCGATTTCCAACATCTCTTCTTCTTTCATGCCGCGCGTGGTGACTGCCGGCGTGCCGACGCGGATGCCGCCCGGTTTGAAAGGTGAGCTGGTATCGAACGGGATGGCGTTCTTGTTCACGGTAATGCCTGCGCGATCGAGAACTTCCTGTGCTTCTTTGCCGTTGAGATCCTTTGGCCGAAGATCAACAAGCATCAGATGATTGTCGGTTCCGCCGGACACGATACGATAACCGTGCTTGGCTAAACCGGCGGCGAGTGCTTTAGCGTTAACAACGACCTGTCGCTGGTATTCCCGGAACTGCGGTTGCAGAGCTTCGTGGAAACACACCGCTTTTGCCGCGATGACGTGCATGAGCGGACCTCCTTGGACGCCGGGGAAAACCGTAGCATCGATTTGCTTCGCGAATTTTTCTTCGCACATCACTATGCCCCCACGTGGACCGCGCAAACTTTTGTGCGTCGTGGTCGATACGAAGTGCGCGTGGGGAAGGGGAGTCGGATGTTGGCCGCCGGCAACCAGCCCAGCAATATGCGCCATGTCGACAAAGAGAATCGCGCCAACGGAATCGGCAATTTGTCGCAGCCGCGGGAAATCAATGATCCGCGGATAAGCGGATGCTCCAGCCGTGATCATCACCGGCCGCACTTCCTCGGCTTGTTTCTGCAAGGCGTCGTAATCGATTCGCTCGGTCTTCTCGCTCACGCCGTACTGCGACACCACGTAGAATTTTCCGGAGAAATTTGCTGGATGTCCGTGCGTGAGATGGCCGCCGTGCGCCAGATTCATCGCCAGAATCTTGTCGCCGGGTTTCAGGACCGAGAAGTAAACGGCCATGTTTGCCTGCGCACCGCTGTGTGGCTGCACGTTGACATGCTCGCAGCCGAAAAGCCGCTTGGCGCGATCGATTGCCAATTGCTCGGCGGTGTCGACGTTCTCGCAGCCGCCATACCATCGTTTCCGCGGATAACCTTCCGCGTATTTGTTGGTCATCACGCTGCCCTGCGCTTCCATCACTGCGCGACTGGTGAAATTTTCCGACGCGATCAGTTCGATGTTCTCACGTTGGCGTTTTTCTTCCGCGGCAATCGCATCAAAGATTTCGGGATCCACTTTGCGCAATGCGTCGCCGTAAGAGGGCGTCGATGGAGAAGCGATTGGTCGGGGGTCAAACTGACGAGAAATATGATCCATGGAATAAGAAGATATCTCCGACGACCGCGTCGCACCAGGGCGGACAAGTTCGCCCTGTTCTACAAATGCCAGGACACTTGGCAAAGCGTTTTTGATGGTGCGAGCGCAGTCTTCGTACACCTCGCGGCCGAGACCAATTGGGTCCGGCAGATCGCGCCATACAGTTGTGCCAGGTTCTTCAAATTCACGCAGTAAGAAGGTTTTTTCCGCACTTTGTGGAAACAATGTTTGTATTGTTTCCAAGTGCGCACCAGTCATCGCGAAAATGTGCGTAGCTTGCTCGACCAGCGTTCCAGTCAGCGGCTCGCTGCGCAAAGCGCTGATATCTATGCCTTCCGCCGCGCAGACTTCTACGGCGTACAAACTCGGCGGCTGGCCGCGAACCGCGTGCACGCCAGCCGACGCGACTTCGATGTCCTTACGGTTGCCGATCAACCGGCGAAAAAACCCTTCCGCTATGGGGCTCCGGCAAATGTTTCCTGTGCAGACGAAGAGGACGTTTTTCACGGCTCAAAACGCGCAGCGAACGCGTTTATCAAACTAGAAGCGAACACGTTCAAGTCAATTTCCGACGGTCCAGGAGTCTCCTTTCCTCTGTGATTTGCCGCTTCTCGCAGCGGGTTATAGCAGTTATTGTGGCCACCGTTCCATCGCTTTTCAGCAAATGAACGTCGAGACCCTACGCCACGTGCCATTGTTTGAGTCGCTTGATACCGAGGCGGCCCATGAATTGTGTGAGCTGCTCGAGAGCCTCGATTCCAAAGCGGGCGCGGTTCTATTTCGCACGGGTGACGAAGGCGACGCGATGTATATAATCGAGCAGGGGAAGGTGCGCATCTGTGTGCAAACGAAGGATGGGCACGAGGTTACCCTCACCGAATTGCGGCGTGGCGATTTTTTTGGGGAAATGGCCTTGCTCGATGGTAAGCCGCGCTCGGCCGACGCGCGAGTTGCGGAGGACGCGCGGCTGGCTGTGCTTTCGCGCGAGCATTTTTTGTCCTTTGTTAGCAGTAACCCAAACGTCGCGCTGGAGATGCTTACGGCGCTTACCAATCGCTTACGCCACACAGATGAACTTTTGCGGCACACTGCGACGCGCAACGTCAATGTGGAGGAAGCAGCGCAGCTTACGCTTGCCGATCGCGCAGCGGATCTCATCGCTGAATTTGGCGGCAGTTGGAAATTCATTCTTGCCGCGGTGCTTCTCGTTAACCTTTGGGTATGGACAAACATGTGGTTGGCCTTCATTGGCAAAATCAGCTTCGATCCCTATCCCTTCTTATTGCTGAGTACTGGGATCAACGTTCTTTCCATCCTGCAGGCGCCAATTATTTTGATGTCGCAAAATCGGCAGTCGCACAAAGATCGGCTGCGCGCCGAAATCGATTATCAAGTCAACTTGAAGAATGAGCTGGCGTTAAATGAAATCCTTGAACGCCTGAAAGCGCTCGAGCACGATTACCGCGAAGAGAGATTAGACGAATACGACGTCACGAAAAGTGAATAATCCGGCATGGCGAACGGGTGGAAGGGCTGAACGGAGGTTGCCGCATTGATTGCTCTGATTATCGTCCTGTTCCATCTGCCGTATGAAAAAACTGCTTCTCAAGTCAATTCTGATTTCGACGCTACTCATCGCGTTGCTAGGGTGTGCTGGTCCAGCCCCCAGCCCTGAACAACAGGCCCGCGACGCAGACCAGCAGAAAGAAGCCGAGCGCCAGCAGAAAGAGTTTCGAAAAAGTTTGCCGCCGGTTAGCAACCCAGGGCAAGGCTGGTAGGCGACCGCAGGATTTCTTGTTACCGGGAAGGTGTTAGACATTCGAGTTTCGTCGTTGAAACTCCGCAATGCGGTCGCGCTGGAAGCGAATTCGATATCGGCTGGAGTGGCTGGGACTTGTTCTTGCCACAAAACTGGTCCCGTTATGTTCGCGCCGAGCGTGCTATCACATTGCCCAGGCAGCCGGCGTCCTGCTTAGCTTGGTTGATCGGCAGCTCTACCGGGTGGCGCTAGGCAACCTTGAGATCGCATTTGGCGATCGGTTGTCGCGCAAGGAGCGGCGAAAAATTGCCCGTGAATCGTTCCAGCATTTCGGACGGACCATGGTCGATCTGCTATGGAGCCCGCGTCTAACACAGCAAAACTTTTCTCAGTACATTGAGCTGGAAAATTTCGAGGAAACGGCGGGTGACACAGGTCCTGAGCGTAGCTTGATGATTGCCTGTTATCACTACAGCAATTTTGAATGGCTCAGTCTCGCCTGTGGTTTTCTGGATCTGAAAGGGACAATCATATCACAGGAATTTAAGAATTCCTCTCTCGATCCAATCTTCAAAAGATTGCGCGAGCAATCCGGTCACGAACTCGTCCCACGAGAGCGCGGCATTATGCGACTTTACAAAGTCCTTCGCCGAAAAGGTCGCACGGCGATGCTGGTCGATCTTACAGTTCCGCCCAGTCAAGGGGCGGTGGCAATCGATTGTTTTGGATTACAGACGAGCGTCACGTCAGCGCACGCGTGGCTGCACGAGCGAACGGGCGTTCCTATCGTACCCGCGCACGCCGAACCACTGGCGGGCGGATGTTACAGACTGGTGTTTCATCCAAAGATCGCAAACACCGCTGGAATGACGCTTCAGCAAATCGCGCAGGCTTGCTGGAATTCATTCGAGCCTTACGTGCGCAAAAACCCCGCGCCCTGGCTCTGGATCTACAAACACTGGCGCTATCGTCCTGCACATCCCGATCGACCCTACCCGTTTTACGCTAATTTCTACCGGCCGTTCGAAAATATGGTGAAAGCGAAAACAGCTGATGCGAGCCAGGAAGCAAAGTTGTAGCGGGGGTTGTCGCGAATACCTCCGATTTTAAACGTTGCTATCGTTTTCGTGCGCGATTGCTGCTTCTCATCTTTCAAGCTTGCGATACAACGATCAGGCGAATAGTTGAAACACGCTGTGGAAGCGATCCGGCTTTTTAAGCTCCTCAACCGTGATCAACGCAACACGTTTGTGGCTTGTTTTCTCGGGTGGGCGCTGGACGCGTTCGATTTTTTTCTGTTGACGTTTGTGATCGTGCCTATGGCGCACGATTTCGGCAAGAGCATCGCCGATCTAACTTATGCGATCGCAATCACCCTCGCGATGCGCCCCGTGGGCGCATTCATCTTCGGTCTGCTCGGCGACCGCTTTGGACGCCGGCTTCCGCTGATGATCGATATCATTTTTTATTCGGTCATGGAATTGCTCACTGCGTTTTCACCGAACTACACTGTGCTGCTGATTTTTCGCGCTCTTTACGGGATCGGCATGGGCGGTGAATGGGGCCTGGGCGCGTCGTTGGCAATGGAAACATTGCCAACTGAAGCGCGGGGACTGTTCTCAGGAGTTTTGCAACAGGGCTATGCTTTCGGTTATCTGCTGGCCGCCGTCGTTTATTGGATCGTGTTTCCGGTCTTCGGCTGGCGCGGCTTGTTTGTCGCAGGCGCAGTTCCGGCCTTGCTTGTGCTTTACATTCGTGCGCGTGTACCTGAATCGCCTGTCTGGTTGCGACAGCAGCACGCGATGGGTGATTTTTGGAGGCAGGTAGTTTTTGTGCTCAAAAGCCACTGGGCACTTTTTCTTTACGTGATTTTGCTAATGACGGCGTTTAACGCGATGTCGCACGGCACCCAGGATATGTATCAAACGTTTCTCGGCGAACAGCGCCATTACGGTGTGGCACAAAAGGCGACGACCGGAATTATTTACGCGGTTGGGGCAATCTGCGGCGGAACCGTGGTCGGTCATCTCTCGCAAAAATGGGGACGACGTCGGTCCATTGCTCTGTGCTGTGTGCTTGGAATCATGCTGATTCCTGTGTGGGTGTTCTCGCCAGGATACACGCTTCTGGTGATCGGAGGATTCGCGATGCAATTCATGGTGCAAGGCGCCTGGGGAATTGTGCCGGTGCATTTGAATGAGTTATCGCCCGATGCTGTCCGAGGAACGTTTCCAGGATTAGCCTACCAACTGGGAAATCTGTTCGCAGCGAACACAGCCGTTGTGGAGGCCCAGTTGGCGTATCATTTCCACGATACCGGTGGGCATCCCGATTATGCAAAGGCGCTCGGCTTCTTCGCGCTGGTGATTTTTTTGGTGCTGATTTTCCTTGCTGCGATCGGTCCCGAAAAACGCGGAAAAGAATTTTAATTTGGCGCGGAACTCTATAACGAGCCACTTGGTGCGACGTTGGTGCCGTTGGTGGCCGCTTCGGTCTGCGGCTTCAACTGAGCAGCGATTTGAGCAGCGGGCCGGTAAGCGCCTGCTCCATAACGCTCCTCGACGATTGCTTCGGCAATTCTGTCCGCCAGTAGCTCGCGATATTCCGAGTCTCTCGCCTGATTGCCTTCAGAGCGGTTGCTCAGGTAGCCGCATTCCACAAGAACGGCGGGACAGTTCGCCAGGCGAAGCACTCGGAAATTTGCTGTGTGAACTCCGCCATTAGCGGAATTCGGGATCGCCACCAGTTTTTGCTGGATCCGATCCGCTAGCCCGACTGACACAGCGGAATGATAATACGTCTCGATTCCATGGGTCCGGCGTTTAGGAGAGTCGTTGAAATGAATACTGACAAACACGGCATTGTTTTCTTTGTTTTCCATTTCAACGCGATGATCGAGGGGGATAAACACGTCTGACTCCCGGGTCATAACAGTTTTTATCTTCGACTCGCGCAACTTCCGCTCGAGGCGCTGCGCTACATCGAGGGTGACCATTTTTTCCGGCGGACCGTACCGGCGGGACGCGCCACTATCGTAGCCGCCGTGTCCGGCATCCACGACTACAGTGGAAAACGTTTTACTTGTGTTTCTGACACCGGAAGTTCGCACCGTGCCGCAGGCCGATAACAGGGCAACAAACGCGAGTGTAATAATCCGGGTGACGAGACACGACATTCTCATCTCATTGCAACACCGGTGATGCATGTCAAAATGTTTCACTGAAACTCGAACGAATGGGCGTGAATTCTGTCAACGATTCGCATGTTTCCAACATACGTATAAAATGCACTTGTGTTTTGCCCCACCGCTCTTAATCCCTTAACACTTTTATGATGATCCGATTCGCAATCCTTCCATTACTGCTGGCACTGAATCTTTCGATGTGCAAAAAGCAGCAAACCGTTACCGATAAACCGCAACCTGGGGGTAGCGCGGCTGCTGCGACGGCTGCTCCAGTAGTGGCGGCAACTCCCAAGGTCAAGAAGCCAGTCGTCGATCAAACCGCTCAGGTCCTTATTTTTTGTTATCATCGGCTGGTAGACAAAATTCGGTACCCGGGCACGGAAATTACGCCTGCTGCGTTTGAAGCGGAGATGAAGGAATTGAAAGACAAGGGTATCACCGTAATCCCGATGCAGGATATGCTCGCCTGGAAACGAGGGGAAAAGAACATACCACCGCGTTCCGCTGTCATTACGTTCGATGACGGATGGAAATCGCAATATGACGTGGCGTGGCCGATTCTGAAAAAGTACGGCTATCCGTTTACGATGTTCATTTACACTGAAGGCGTGCGCGGAGGTGCACTCGGCGGCGGAGAAGCAATTACTTGGGAACAGCTCGCCGACCTTCGCGACAACGGTGTTGATATCGAAGCACACTCAGCCACGCATCAGGATCTGCGCGAAGGCCACAACGTCACTTTGATTGAGCCAGGCGGAAAACGAAGCAGGAAAAAATTGACTGGGACCGACTACGAAAAATGGGTCCAGAACGAAGTCGTTGGTTGCAAGGAACTGCTCGAACAGCGGCTCGGCATTAAGGTGAATTGCTACGCGGTGCCGTTCGGAAATTACAACGAACATGTGAAGGAACTCGCGCGCAATGCCGGTTACGAAGCGATGTTCACGGTGTACGGGCAGCCGATTACCTTTACCTCTCCGATGGACGCGATCGGCCGCTACGCCATTGAAGCGAATAAGCCGAAAGTGTTTGCAGACGCGATAAACATGATTGGCGCGTCGAGCGGAGGGGGCACGGCAGTAGCCGAAGTGGGCTCAAAAGATCTGACGACACAACCGGCAGACGGCGAAACCGTGCGCACAGCGTTGCCGTTGATCAAAGCGAATCTGAGCAGCGTAGGACAGATCGAACCCGGCAGTGTGCAAATGCGCGTGAGCGGCCTTGGCCTTGTTCCGGCGAACTTCGATGCTAAGACCGGCACAGTATCGTATCAGGTGCCACAAAAGCTCCGCGAGAAGACGTGCACCGTAATCGTCAGCGCCAAATCTGAGGGTAAAAAGGTGGAAGCACATTGGACCTTCGGAATCGAAGAAGCGGCAGCAGCTACAGCTGCAAGCTCGCCCGCGACAGCCGCTAAAAAGTAATCGCGAGGTGGTGGAACGTGTTGTCCTCGACACGTTGATGATGCACGCTCACCGCCGGCGATGATGTCGTCTTCGGAGAAGCTGATCCACCTTGTAAGACAATATGTTTTCTCAACTTAGCGACAAACTTCAGGACATTTTCAAAGACCTCCGTGGACACGGCGTTATCAGCGAGGAGAATATCGACGCTGCGTTGCGCCAGGTTCGAATGGCGTTGCTCGAAGCAGATGTTGATTTTCAGGTCGCCAGAAAATTCATCGCGCGCGTAAAAGAGAAAGCGCTGGGCGAAAGTGTACTTCGCAGCATTACACCCGGTCAGCAGATCGTAAAAATTTTTCACGATGAGTTGACGGTGCTGCTTGGTAGTGACGCAGAGCCGCTTCGTTTGGAAGATCAAACACGCATTTTGATCGTCGGGCTTAATGGCTCTGGTAAAACAACGTCGGCGGCCAAGCTGGCGTTGCTGTTAAAAAAACAAGGTCGCCTGCCATCGCTGGTGGCGTGCGATTTGCAACGGCCTGCTGCGGTCGAACAACTGGCAACGCTTGGAAAACAGATCGACGTCCCAGTTCATGTTCCTGAGCCGGGTGAAAAAAATGTGCAACGTGTCGCCACAGCGGCCCTTGGTAGGGCGCAACCGCCGGGCGCGCCGAATGTCCAGATCTTCGATACCGCGGGACGACAGGAAATCGACGAAGTCCTCATGAATGAGCTCAAGGCGCTCAAAGAATTTTTGCAGCCGCACGAGATTTTGCTCGTTGCAGATGCCGCGACCGGGCAGCAAGCCGTGAGCATAGCGAGCGGGTTTGACGCTGCTTTGTCTATTACAGGAATCATTCTGACGAAGCTTGATGGCGACGCCCGCGGCGGCGCGGCATTGTCCATGCGCGAGGTCACGCATCGACCGATCAAATTCGCAGGCACAGGCGAAAAGCTTGATCAGTTTGAACTCTTTATTCCGGAGCGCCTCGCGGGGCGGATTCTTGGAATGGGCGACGTTATCAGCCTTGTTGAAAAAGCTGCTGAAGCCGTCGAACTCGAAGACGCTGCCAGGCTTGAGCGAAAACTCCGGACCGCTGCATTCGATTTTAATGATTTCCTGGCGCAGTTCAAAATGATGCGTCGCATGGGGCCGCTGGAGAATATTCTTGGCATGTTACCCGGAATGAGTAACATGCAGGGCGTCTCCATTGACGAGAAGCAGCTCAAGCGCACGGAAGCGATCGTGCTTTCGATGACAAAGGAAGAGCGGACGCGCCCCGACATTCTAAATGCCCGGCGGCGCCAACGCATCGCGCGCGGAAGCGGTTCGACCGTCACGGAGGTAAATGATTTGCTGCGGCGCTTTGATCAGATGCGGAAGCTGATGAAGAACGCAGGAAAGATGAAAAAAATGATGGCGCAAATGGCCCGAATGAGAACCTAATTTACCATGGCAGTTTCAATCAGATTACGCAGAGAAGGTAGCAAAAACCGGCCGTACTACAGAGTCGTAGTCGCCGACAGCCGCGGTCCACGCGACGGAAAATTTATCGAGATCATTGGCACCTACGATCCCAAGCTAACTGGTCAAAACAGTTCGTTTAGTGTTGAGCGCGCCGAGTACTGGATTAGCAAGGGCGCCCGACCATCCGATACCGTGCGCAGCTTGATTAAGAAACAAAGGAAGACGATTACTGCCGAGCCAGCATCTGAACCCGAGCCGGAGAGTTCAGAACCGGCTGAAGGAGATTCGTCGCCCTCCGCCGAGACGGCAAGCTAGCGGCATTTTGGCGTCCGACAAAAGCTCGCGGTAGGAATACGCGAGATTAGACGGAAAGCTTGGAAGGTGAGTGAGGCGGCGCGAGGCGAAGCACACGCCCGACAAAATTCGTGTTTATTCGCGTCCACTTGTCCGCCGTAGCTGTTGTGCGAAGGCGGATTCGTGTTTAGGCTTTCGGGGATGCGAGAATTTCTGGAGTTCATCATTCGTGACCTGGTCGAATTTCCTGATGACATGGTGCTCACGGAAATTCCCAACGACAGAATGATCATCTTTAAATTGCAACTTCGACGCGGAGATTTGGGTCGTGTCATTGGCCGGTCTGGTCAAACCATTCACGCTATTCGCGCCTTGCTGGCCAGCTCTGCGGCGCGTCACGGACAGCGAGCGGTGCTCGAGATTGTGGAATAGACCGCGGCGATTGACCTGCATCGCCCCTGATCGATTATTTCCTGCACCGCGCGGACGGTTCGGGTGAACCGCTCTACCATGAGAATCGATATCGTCACGTTGTTTCCTGAAATCTGCCGCGCTCCTTTGAGCGAAAGCATCATGAAACGGGCACAGGAAAACCATATCATCGAACTGCACGTTCATAATCTGCGCGATTGGGCAACGGACAAACATCACGTGGTCGATGATGCGCCGTTCGGCGGCGGGCAGGGGATGGTGATGAAACCGGAACCGATCTTTGCGGCCGTGGAAGATCTGAAATCGCAAATCGCAAATCGCAAACCGAAAATTCTGTTGATGTCGCCTGCAGGATGTCGGTTCGATCAACGGATGGCGCAGCAGCTGTCGCAAGAATCGCATCTCATCATTATTTCCGGGCATTACGAAGGAGTCGATCATCGCGTGATCGAACATTTGATCGATCTTGAAATTTCAATCGGTGATTACGTGCTCACAAACGGCGGGATTGCAGCGGTTGTTTTGGTTGATTCAATCGTGCGTCTACTGCCGGGAACTCTGGGCCATAAGCAATCAGCGGCGGACGACAGCTTCAGCAATGGTCTTCTCGAAGCGCCGCAGTACACTCGACCCGCCGAGTTCCGTGGTTGGAAAATTCCCGAGGTTCTGCTCTCCGGCAATCACGCAGAAATCGCGAAGTGGCGCAAAGAGCAGGCAATGAAACGCACCCGCGAAAACCGCCCCGATTTGCTTAACAAAGAAGCGTGTCATCCTGAGCGTAGCGAAGCGAAGTCGAAGGATCCCGCGGAATTAGCTTAACGCTGCGCAGCGGGATTCCTCGACTTCGCTCGGAATGACAGCTGGCTGATCGTGTGATTAATCGCGAACCCGGCCCAACACCACGGACGCGTTGATTCCGCCGAAGCCGAATGAATTGCTCATCACGTAATTGAGCGCAGCCGCCCGACCATGGTTTGGCACCACGTCGAGATCGCAGGCCGGATCCCGGTTTTGATAATTGATAGTCGGCGGAATCCATTGGCGATCCAACGAAAGCGCGCAAAGCGCCGCTTCGATTGCACCCGTCGCGCCCAGCGGATGCGCATAATAACCCTTGGTCCCGCTTACGGGAACGCGTGGTGCATGATTGCCGAACACTTGTTTAATCGAAGCCGTCTCCGCGCTGTCATTCAGCTGTGTCGAACTGGCGTGCGCATTGATGTAATCGATCTGCTCAGGCGCTAATTGCGCGTCCGCGAGCGCTTCGCGCATCGCGCGAATGCATGATTCGCCGGACGGGAGCGGCGTGGTCATGTGGAAGCCATCATTGTTTAAGCTGTAGCCTAACAACTCGGCGTAGATACGTGCGCCCCGCGCGCGTGCGTGTTCCAATTCTTCAACAACGAGCGAAGCGCCGCCTTCGCCCATGACAAATCCATCACGTAGCGCATCAAATGGGCGGCATGCAAGAGTCGGCTCACCCGACCATCTACTCATTGTCTTGATGATATCGAACGCGCCAATTGTGATGGCAGTCAGCGGCGCCTCCGCACCGCCGGCTACAACTACGTCTGCAAAGTTGTCGCGAATGTAACGCAGTGCTTCGCCGACCGAGACTGTGCCACTGGCGCAACTGTTTGAATTTGTCGTGCCGACGCCGCGAAAACCAAATTCAATTGCAATGTTTGAATGCGCCGAACCACCGAAGACTTGGACGGCAAGAGTGGGCTGGACGCCACGCGCGCCTTTTTTTAGATATCTAATGTATTGTTCCTCGGCTTTGCACACGCCGCCAAGGGCGGTGCCAAAGCTAACGCCCACGCGATCCTGCGGCTTTTCGCGGGAATACTCGATGCGCGCGTCTTCCAGAGCGAGCTTTGCAGAGACGACTGCGAATTGAGCGTAACGGTCGAGCCGTTTCAGGCGCTGCGGTGAAAAGTGATCTTCGGCATTCCAGTCGCGAATTTCGCCCGCGCATCGCACGTGGAACACAGTGGGATCAAAACTTGTGATGCTGCCGATGCCGCTTTTTTCTGCGAGCATCCCTTCCCAAAAGCGATCCACGCCGGTACCAATGCACGTGATCGGCCCGATACCTGTAATGACCGCGCGTCTTCGACTCATGCGCTCACCTTGTCTGCCCTTGCTTCCACGTAAGCTTTCATACAGCGCAACGTTTTATTAGCGATGCTATGAATGAAAAAGTCCCCAATGATCAAATCAACAATCGGCGCAAGCGTGCGAACGCGAAATCGCAGGTCGTGCGAGATTGCTACCTGCACACCGGCGGGCATATCAGTGAAAGTCCAAACCACACGCATTCCTTTTGTCCAGGCCCGCAGATGATGAAAACGAATCTCGAGTCGATCGCGATCAATGATTTGCTCCGACATCCATGAGATTGGAATTCCGGAACGCGTGGCTGCCATGATTACGATGTTGCGGTCGGGAGCGCGTTCAAGAAATCGGATGTACCGATAATGTGGAAGTATTTTTGGCCATAGCTCAAGATTTGCCGCTGTTTCGAAGATTATTCTCTTCGGTGCGTGCATGACAACGGAATTTACTTTGTGCATCGAATCGCCAGCGTGAGATGAAAACCCGCCCAGCCAGCGATGTTGCGCACGGTTAGCGGAGTAGGGACAGTTCGTGCGAAAAGCGTCTTCACGAAAGAGAAAAATTATGTGCCAGCCATCCGAGAATAAACTGCCGCTGGCGGAAAGCGATCTGCCTATTCGCAGCCGGAAGGAAGGGGGTTCGAACCCTTACCTTCGATTTGAACATGTTGAGTCAACGCGTATCTCTCAAAAACCGCGTGTCGCAGCATCGGCTTCTTGTGCGAGTTGGGTAATATACGCGAAGAACGCATCCGTTTGGCCGATGAAAAGCCCCATGTTTCTTAGGAATCGCAGTGTAGCCATGGCAGCGCCTCGAGTTTGCGTGGGTCGAATGATCGAAACAATGGGAAGGCTTCGACTTAGGAACGGACATGGCTCTGGCATGATCAGGGCCTTGTCTAAGAGCTCATTTTCCACCTCCAGATCCGGGAATGTCACCGACACACCAGTCACCGGATCAACAGCCGTTAAGGGAGGCGCATTACCGGCTACATCCGACCAGGTTTGGAAGTGCATGGTCTCAGTAGGTCCAATGCTCATCAGGATACGCAGCACTTCCGCATCGGTGGCCCTTTGCGCCAGCGCTGGGTAAAGGCTGTTGCCACCTTGTTCGATGGTCGGAAAATGGAATGCCGCAGTATTCGCAATCGCCTGTAGGAAATTGGGATCGGTTGTATCGGCATCGGTTCGCGGAATGGCCGTATGCCGATTTACGGCCAGACTCGGTACCGCCTGCGGGAAGACATAGTTTGGATCGAGATCCGGGTTATGGCTGTCGTCGCGATAACGCGTCCACCAGCTGGTATCAATCTGAAGTCGCGTCAGGTTGGTAAGCCGGCGTCCGATCTTGCCCCGATTAACTCCCGTCGCGGTGCTACCCATCAAAGTGCGAAACGCGTTCAGATTTGCAGGAGGCGCTCCCCTCGAAACCAGGTAGGCGTTGAGGAACTGGTGATGAGTGATCTCATCATCGGTGTTGTCATGGATGTAGTCTTGCATTTCATCCTCAATAACCTCCAAGGCGTCGATGTAGGCTTCATTGCCATGGCCGCCTGGCACTTCGTCGTCCGGGATACCGCCGAGTTCGTTGTACTGAATCCAAAAATCCGCCTCGAGTATCTCCAGAGCCGCTGGGAAGCGAAGTAGCGCCGCGTCTCCCGGTGAAAGACTGGAACCCGCCTCTCCGGCTCGGACGCTGTTCAACAGTCCCGCCCCCACGGTTCCTGCTCCCAGCGCAATAGTTTTACTCAAGAAAGAACGACGGCTAATGAATCGTTTCCGGGGTTTTGGGTTCTCCAAGTTATCCTCCAGAGGGCGATCCTCGTCCCTACTGGAGCCATTTGCTGCAAGATTGTCCGTTGGTTTCATCACAGTAACATCGCAGCAATTAAGTGTCATAGCTGCTCAAGAAAGGTAACGCACTTGTTACCTGTCGGAGTTAACGGAAGTTAGACCAACGGACGGCGAAGTATGAATGAAGCGACTTACCAGACTAACATGTCGGGCGAGGCTACACGGATGAGAGATTGCATCTAACAAAGTCCTTTCAGACGCCGCTGCGCACGATGCGCTAAATTGTGCGATATCTTAATCGATTCTCGGTTAATAAGTAACTTGCGCGCTGGTAAGAGGCGCTTCGTGTTACGACCACGGCCGCAAAAGGCCGATACGGCCGACAGAGTGGAAATGTCGAACAGGCGGTTGCCGGCAAGCGTGCGAATTCATTGAACACCAGGTGACTGAAAGTCGCCGTCCCGGTCCGAGCCTTCGTAGTCGCTGTCCAGCTGAGATTCAAAACGAAGTGGAGCCTAGGGGATTCGAACCCCTGACCTCCTCAATGCCATTGAGGCGCTCTACCAACTGAGCTAAGACCCCGTTTCACCTGTGCCGAATCGATGTTTGGGGGAAACACGATTATTTTGCCGATTGCGACTCGTTTAGCAAGTGGTCAGCGTGACGCTAGCGGCGGTGGCGATGGCGTAGTCCATGTAGGTTTACCGACAGACGGCGTTTTAGTCAACCAGAGACGGGCTGCGAGCCTCTGGTAAAGCACGGTCGTGTCGAAACCTGCATGAGTACGGCGAGCGGACCGTCCATCAAGGTGGCTGCGCCGCTCATCGCGATGCAGAGCTTCAAGTGGGAACACTCGATACCGATCTCTGGATGCGCCGCGTGAACTCGTTCCAAAAGGCTTTCAACAAAGTGGTGAAGCAGGAAGGGACCAACAATCCGACCTCCAATTTTAAGAATCAGAAGCTTGTCTGGGTCACCGAGGTCGAAGCGGTGATGACAGCTGCAGGTTAGAAGCAGTAGTTGAAAGACCACACCAGTAGCGCCCACGCGTTTGTAGTGTGGAGCAACGTGCGCAATCGCGCTCGGCCAATCCGCGCACTCTTCATCCGTTAAAGCCGTGCAAAAAAACCTTTACATCTTTTCCGAACTTTTGCATAAACCGGACTTTTCGGTCCCCCCTTGAGCAAATGGATCTAAACACAATTACTGACGTTCGCCGTCCCGGGAGCGCGGATGCAATCACCAAATGGGAAAACGGTTTTGCGTGGCTCGCAGGCGGGACATGGCTCTTTTCGGAACCGCAGGTAACGACCCATACACTCATCGATCTTGAGGCGCTTAACTGGCTCCCGCTTCAAGTGTCGAAGGATGGGTTAGAGATTGCTGCAACTTGTCGGGTGGTCGAACTCGATCGGTTCGTTGACCAAGCGCCAGCCAATTGGACCGCGGCCCCGCTTTTCCGCGAGTGTTGTCGTTCGTTTCTCGCATCTTTCAAAATTTGGAATGAAGCGACTGTTGGCGGGAATATCTGCATGTCGCTCCCGGCAGGACCAATGATTTCTCTCGCCACAGCACTGGAAGGCGTTTGTACACTCTGGCCGCGTAATGGGGAACCGCGCAACGTGCCGATGATTGAATTTGTCACTGGCAATCACACCAATGTTCTCGCGCCCGGAGAGCTCCTGCGCAGCATTCATCTTCCAGCGACCGCCCTGAAAAAAACTTTTGCGTTTCGACGTTTCACTTTGACGCATCTTGGCCGGTCTGAAGTGCTGCTGATTGGAACACGCTCTCCGGAACAGCAAACTTTCCTGCTCACCATTACTGCCGCCACGCTCCGGCCGGTGCAGCTCCGTTTCGAAACTGTCGCGTCGGCGGCGGATGTTAAAAAAGCTATCGACGACGCTGTGCCGTTCGACCATTACCTCGACGATACGCACGGTTCACCGGCGCACCGCCAACACCTTACCTATTACTTCGCGGAACAAATTCGCCAGGAACTTTCCGCGTAGAAGAACCTCATGAGCTACAAAATCAATGGACAGACCTTCGATGCCGAGCCGCGCGCCGGTCAGTGCTTGCGGACATTCGTCCGTGATCTCGGATGGTTCGGGGTGAAAAAAGGCTGCGATGCAGGGGACTGCGGTGCATGCACGGTCTGGCTTGACGGCAAACCAGTCCACAGCTGCCTCGTGCCGGCGTTTCGTGCTGAAGGACGCGAGGTCAAAACCATCGAAGGGCTTGCTTCCGACGGCGAACTTCACCCGATGCAGCAGGCGTTCCTCAATGCGCAGGCTTTCCAATGCGGATTCTGCGCCGCGGGCATGATCATGACCTCCGCGAGTCTTTCCGAGGAGGAAAAGAAAAACCTGCCATTCCGGCTGAAGGGCAATCTCTGCCGATGCACCGGCTACCACGCAATCGAGGATGCATTGGCAGGCGTTGGTCACGTGGAAGCAAGATCGCGTCGGCCACGTCTGCGGTAATAGTCTGCAAAATCCGCTCGCCTATTCGATCGTAACCGGCACGGCCCGCTATACCGCTGACGTGAAGTTAGACGGAATGCTCCATCTCAAGGTCCTGCGCTCGCCACATCGCGCACGCGAACATTCTCGAGATCCGCACGGAAAAGGCGCGTGCTCTGCCGGGCGTTCATGCAGTCTTCACTTGGGAGGACGTGCCACAGCGTCGTTACACCTCGGCCTTGCACGACGATTACCGCGTCGATCCCGACGACACATTTATTCTGGATAACGTCGCGCGCTTCGTTGGCCAGCGAGTGGCTGCCGTTGTCGCCGACACAGAAGGAATCGCTGAAGCGGCCTGCCGACTCATCGAGGTAGATTACGAAATTCTTTCCGCGGTTTTTGATCCCGAGAAAGCGATGGAACCGGGCGCGCCCGTATTGCACCACAAGCATGCGGACTCCCGCATCCAGCGGCCCGGCAAGAATATCTTTGTCGAGATCGACAGCGAATATGGCGACGTCGGAATTGGTTTCGCCGAAGCGGATGTGATTATCGATCGCACCTACTTCACCAACAAAGTTCAGCACGCGCATCTCGAGACGCACCAGGCGATCGCCTACCAAAGCGAGGACGGGCGCATGCACGTGCGCACGAGTTCGCAGGCGCCGTTCCAAACGAAGGCCAAGCTCGTTTACCTCTTCGGAATGTATCCGGAAAAAGTTCATGTTTACACCGAACGCGTTGGAGGTGGGTTCGGCGGCAAGCAGGAGATGTTATGCGAGGAATTGTGCGTGCTCGGCGCCTTGAAGACTGGCCGACCGGTGAAATGGGAGTTCACACGCGAGGAGGAATTTATCGGAGCGGTGTCGCGACATCCGATGAAGACCACTGTGAAAATCGGCGCGAAACGCGACGGCACTCTTACGGCCATAGAACTTCGCGTGATATCGAATACTGGCGCGTACGGTAATCACGGAGGCGAAACGCTCGCCGCCTCGCTGAGCCAATCGCTTCAGATTTATCGCTGTCCAAATATGAAGGGCAAAGGCTATGCGGTGTACACGAACATCGTACCGTCTGGAGCGTTCCGGGGTTACGGATCCTCGCAGACAGTTTTTGCGGTGGAATCCGCGATGGGCGATCTCGCGCGCGAGCTTGGGATGAGCCTGATGGAATTGCAGCGGAAAAACGTCGTCGTCCCAGGCGACTTTGTGCACAGCATATGGGAAGGCCCGTCCGACGCAGAGATTGGTAGCTACGGCCTCGATCAATGCATGGATTTCGTTGAGCAAGCACTGGCCAGCGGGCGCGGGAGTTCGAAACCCGAAGGCGACGAGTGGCTCGAGGGAAAAGGCCATGCGATCCACATGCACGATTGTATCCCGCCAACCGAGCAGCGTTCCGAAGCGCACCTCAATCTGCGCGCCGACGGCACGTACCACCTCGCCAATGGAGCGACAGAAATGGGCAACGGAACAATCACAACCATGCGCCAGATTGCGGCAGCGATCCTGAACACGACTGCATCTCGCATCGATATCATCAACGCCGATACCGATCGCGCACCGTACGACACCGGCACTTTCTCAAGCGTTGGCACGAGCGTCTCCTGCAAATCCGTAAGCCTCGCCGCCGAAGATTTGCGCGATAACCTGCTTAAGATCGCGAGCAATTTCACGTCCACTCCGCTCGAGCAATGCCGCCTCGTCGATGACGCGGTGGAATGCGGCTCGCGAAGAATTCCGCTGCCCGAGCTGTTTGAATCTGTCCCCGACGCGCGGCATAAGATGAACGTGATGCGCAAAGCCTACGGGTCGCCGCGAACGACTTGCTTCAATGTTCACGGCTTTCGCATCGGTGTGAATCGGATCACAGGAGAAATTCGCATTTTGCAAAGCGTCCATGCTGCCGATGCCGGAACGGTCCTCAACCCTATGCAATGCCGTGGACAGATCGAAGGCGCAGTTGCGCAAGGCATCGGCGCGTCGCTGTTCGAACGCATGGTTTTCGATGAACACGGGAAGATGGTCAATCCCACTTTCCGCAACTACCGCATCTCCGCTTTCGCCGACATCCCGAGGACTGAGATTTTCTTCGCGGATACGTATGACGCCTACGGCCCGCTGGGCGCGAAGTCTGCCGGTGAAACCCCCATCGTGCCGATCGCGCCCGCTCTCGGCAACGCGCTTGCCGACGCTACCGGCATCCGATTCGATAGCCTGCCATTCAGCGCTGATCGCATTTTCGCGCGGCTCAACCAGTTGCAATGAGCAGTCCCGCCGTTCTGATCGCCACCGCCCGCGTTCGTAAAGGGAAAGATGCGGAGTTCGTATCGTGGAAAGCGCGCCATGACTCGGCGATCAGCAAATTTCCCGGTTACATCAGCAGCGATATGATGCCCGCCGCGAACGGGTCAAACGAATGGACGATCATGATCAACTTCCGATCCGCGGATGACCTCACGGCATGGCAGCAGTCTAGCGAACGCGAGGAGATCGTAGCGGAAGGAATTCCTCTCTTCGAGGGCGGCAACTTTGACGAAGTCGCACAAGTTGGCGAAGCGGGTGTGCAACCAACCAGCGACGTCACAGAAGTCATCTTTTCGAAAATCAAGCCAGGTATGGAGGACGTCTACCGCGAGTGGGCGGCGCGTATCGAGGCAGCGCAGGCCCGCTATCCCGGGTACCGCGGAATGTTTCTCCAGCCTGCTGAGGAAAAGGGCGGCATGTGGACCACGATCATCCGCTTCAAAAGCGCGCCCCAGCTCGAGGCATGGATGAACGCTCCGGAGCGCAAGAGTTTGTTGCAAGAATCCAAGGCCTTTGTTGAGCACGAGCAGCTCACACGTCTGGCAACCGCATTTCCCGGATGGGTACCGGTCGATCCTCTCACCGGCAAAGCACCGCCGGATTGGAAAACCTCCTTGCTTGTGCTGCTTGGGCTTTATCCCATCGTGGTCATTGAATTGCGCTTTCTCAATCCGCTGCTTCGCGATTTGAATTCTTCTCTCGCTACCTTTATTGGAAACGCAATCAGCGTTGCCGGCACTAGTTTTATTACGATGCCGCTTTTTGTCCGCGCATTTGGGTGGTGGCTCTTCTTAGATGAGAAATCACCGAAATGGATAACGCCTGCCGGTGTGGTTATTCTCGGGCTCCTTTGTGCAGGTGAAGTGGCATTATTTTGGCGTTTTTTATAACAGATCGATGACGCTGGACGCTCGCACCACGGATTCGGCATCGGTAAGCCACACAGGTTCCTGCTTTTTCGTGGCTTCCAAGGTTCGCCGCAATCGGGTTGCTCCATTCGGTGTGCCAATCACAAACGGCTGGATGCCAATCGCAACCACAGTGGTGCGGCGTCTTTTATTTTCAATTGATCCTTTTCGGTTTGGAGGGGATGTCCAACGAAAACCCTTTTGGTCGCTCTTCTGTGCTGCTACAACACCTTTTTATGCGTAAACTTTCATTGCAACACGCGCTCCGCGCCGATAGCAGCCTCTTACTAACACTAGAAGCCTTCGCTGCCGTGATCGCGCTTGCATTGCCCAGCGCGAATGCCGTCGCGCAAAGTGCAAACAAAAAAACAGATCTCGCGACGCGACCGGAGTTTCGCGAGCCGGTCGTGCTAACGAGCAAGGACGGCGTGCTTGAAGTTCGGCTCACCGCAAGGCAAGGCCAGGCAACGCTCGACACGGTAGCGACACCTGTCGAAAACTTTCTGCTGTTCGACTACGAGTTGATCCACGGGTCGGCATCTAACAGGCAGAGCTCGGGCGGCAATCTCTATCCAGCGCCGACTCTCCAGGTATTCCCTGGCGAAAGACTGATCGTCCACTTCGAAAACGCCCTCACCGGGCTGACTATCCGGGACTACTTCATTCCCCAGTACACAGCGAAGGATCAACCCGTTCCGCTCTACCCGGAGCAGATGACTTCGTCACCAATAAATCTCCACACCCATGGAGCTCACATTAGTCCGAAGGGAAACGCGGACAATGTCATGCTGCACATACCTCCGGGAATGTCGAACACGTACACCTATGACATGCCTCGGAACATGCCGCAGGGGCTGTTCTGGTATCATTGTCATCTTCATGGGCTCACTGCCGCGCAGGTCTACACAGGTCTCGTCGGTCTGCTTGCCGTCGGACGAACCGACGGCAACCTGCCGCTCGTCACGAAGAAGAACATTCCCGTCCGGAATATGGCTCTTCAGTACAATTTCGTCTTCGATCGTGTCGATGGTCTGGCGCAACTCAACAACCCGAACTGGTCGCAGTGGGTCAACTCAGCAACACAACCGAAACCGGGCGAGCTGGCGAACGGCACCTACCGCCCCTTGTTTGCGCCTGTTAATTTCAACCAGTCCAAGGTTGGAACGCAGTACTTCACTATTTGGTATACCGGACCGCTTTCAATTAACAATCATCGCGGGCAGCTCGAGTTCATCCCCAGCAATCTCCAACAATTCACCGCAGCGGACGGCAAAAGTGGCGACATCCCAGCCAATCCCTCACTCCCGGATTATCAACGTGATGTGCAATTCACCGTGAACGGCCAGTTTCAACCCATCATCAAGAGCAAAGCGGGCCAGACCGAGATCTGGGTGCTCGCGAATGTGAGCGACTTTGCCTACATGAATGTGCAGCTCACGGAAACGGCCACTGGCCGGCATCCACCAATCGCCATCGTTGGCCAGGACGGTAATCCGTATCCAGCCGTTCATTATCCGCCTGCCGACAAAACCCGACTGCTCATTCCACCGGCGAGTCGCTTCGCGATTGCTGTCACGATTCCGGCGGAAGGCGACCTTATTCTGGAGATGCCGGAGCGCGGCGGCGGTGCAAAGACAATCACCGCTCCCGGCATTCTCTACACCAACAACGGCACCGAGAATCCTCCAGCGGTTCTGGGCACCATAAGCGTGCTGCCGTCGGCCGTGAGTTATGCCGACGGGTTTTTCGTCTTTCCAACGCAGGTGTTGCTAAGAGCAACAGCGGCGGATCCAGGCGGCCTAACGACCGCTTTTGCCGAAGGCCAGGCGCTCGGCGGCTATACGTCTTATGTCGACCTTTCCAGTAACACCCCAGACTTCAAGCGGCAGATTCTGATATCGGGCGGGTTTCTCAACAGCTTGGCCAGCCCGCAGGATCCGAAAGCATTCGAATATGTATTCGATGGCATCGCATTCCCCAATATGCCGCTGATCCAACCTCGGCTGAACTCAGTGGAGGAATGGAAGTTTGTAAACCACAACAACGACGAGCATCCGATCCATGTTCACGTCAACGATTTTCAGGTGGTCGAGTACTTCGATCCCACCACCGGTCTGCGGACCGGCCCGGACAAGTTTTCAGTCGACAACGCCAATGCACCGGCGCCAACGATGTATAGCGATGAGAGTGTCGTTGAACCCGGCATCCTCACGATCCGTACGCGCTTTGACGAATACACGGGGCTTTACGTGACGCATTGCCATCGTCTCAATCATGAAGACAACGGACTGATGGCGCTTATCAACGTCATACCCGCGGTCTCGGTTTATGCCGTGGCTGTGCCCGGCGCACCGGGCATCCCCGCGGAGGTTCGTCTCTACGATGGCAACGGCGATCGGTTGATAGGCACGGTCATCCCATTCCCCGGTTATGAAGGGAGCGTCAATGTCGCGATGGGTGATGTTGATGGCGATGGCATTCTCGACCTGATCGTCGGCGCCGGTAAAGATCATGCCCCCGAAGTCGTCGCCTATGCTGGTGCGTCCATACGCGGCAAAGGTACCTTCGGCACCGAGCTTGCGCGATTTCAGCCGTTTGATCCTGCTGCGCGTACCGGTGTCAGCGTGGCGACCGCATGCATCGACGGGGCAACGGCCGACAATATGATCGTGGGATCGGGTCCGGGCATACCAAGTGAGGTCAAGGTGTATCAAATCCCGCTGGCAGCAGCGTCAAGCGCCGGCGCCGGCGCTCTTTGCCGCGTTCAAACCTTATGGTGACGATCGGTCCGGCGTAACCGTTGCCGCGGGGTTCGTAGACTTTTCGACCGGTCGCGAAAGCATCGTCACTGCGCCCGGCCCCGGCACCCAGACCACGATTAAAGTGTTCGCCTTTCCTCTATTGAAACCCATCGCCAAAGCTGATCGCGAGACCGCGCAGCCGACTGACCAGCCTGTGAATACTTCCTCTTTCGTTCCGTTCGGCGAGAGTTATCGAGATGGCGTTTCTCTGGCAACTGGTTGGCTCGCCGGAGCACTTGGTGGTGCTCAGCGGATCATAGTCAGTCAGCTCGCTGATCGCGGATCGGTAAAGGTTTTTTCCAGCGGCTGCGCACTGGACGGAGGTCCTTCGATGTACCTGCACAATCCGCTGCACCACGATCACGGTGCTCAGTTCCGCGAGATCGCGAGCTTCGAGCCTTTTAGTGAATCTGGCGGCACGCGAGTGGCAACGACCAGTACAACAACCGGCGCCAATCTGCTAGTGAGCGGGACTGCGCCTGGAGAGACAGACGCGAGCGTCGTCAAATACGATCTAGTCAGACCCAATCGTCAGTCTACGACACTTAAAGCGGTGCGTTTAGGAGATGTCTGGTCTGGAAAAGCGTCTTCACTGCCGATCCTCGGTGGCGACTAACAGGATGCGATTGCCTGCCCTGACTGTTTGGAGCGGGTGCGTTTTTGCAGTCGCAGGCTGGTCTTTATTCAGCGGCGCTGCGGCTGCGCCGACGGCGTGCGGACCGGCAATGAAAGCGATCTGCGGCACGATCGAGGCGTTCCCGGTAAAAGAAGCTCATCCGCACGGCATCGTCTATAACTCGGAGGGTCCGCTCAAGGGCTTGTGGTTCAACAATGCGACGACCGATGACACGTCGAGCGTCGTAGAGTTCGATACTCGCACCGGCACCGAAAGAAGCCATCTAACGTCGACACAAGGTTCGCAACCCGGCTCGATCAACATCGCCGCAGATCACTCGATCTGGTTCACCGAGAGCGTGGCGAACAAGCTCGCCGTGGTTACGCACGAGCGCATGATCAAAGAGTACCCGGTTCCGACTCCGGACGCGTATCCGCTGGACATCACGCGCGGACCCGACGGGGCGATGTGGTTCGTCGAGTCCAGGGCGGGCAAGATCGGGCGCATCGCGCCAGATGGAAAGATCCAAGAGTTTCGCACGGGCGATAGCGCGAGCCGTCCCACCGCGCTGATCACCGGACCCGATAAGGCGATCTGGTTTACCGAAGTGGGAACGAACCGGATCGGGCGGCTCACGACGACCGGCAGCGTCAGTCATTTTAGCGCCGGCGCCGGCGAAATGACGGGCGATATCACGACCGCCATCGATGATTCGTTCTGGTTCGGCAAAAAAAACGCCGTTACGCGCATGACGTCGAGCGGAGCGCTCACCCAGTTCGACCTGCCGAACGCAGTTGATACAGGGTCGATCTTTGGAAGCCGGAACGGCGGCGTGTTTATCGGCGTAATGCAAAAAGACGGTACCGGGTCGGTCACGGCCATTTCGGCTGACGGCAAACTCAAGGAGTTCGATCTGCCGCAGAAACACTTAATGCCGATCGAATTCGCTCAGACGGGGGACGGCTCGTTCTGGATGACAGTGCAGAGTTTCGACGCGAGCGCGTCGCCGTCCCAGCTCTTCAAACTCCCGTTGCCGGCCGTGACCGATCTGCCGCGGAGCACGATTGTCACCGGCGGCGGTCCAGACTGGATGGCAACTGGCGCGGGCGCGCTGTGGATCGCGAACATCAGCCTAAAGGAAATCGAGCGCATCGATGCAGCGACCAATGCAATCACAGCCCGCATTAAAGTCGACGGCGTTCCGTGTTCGGGAGCGGCGTTCGGCTTTTCGAGCCTGTGGATTCCGCTGTGCGCGAACGACAAGGGTACGTCGCTCGTGCGCATTGACGCGGCGACCAATCGCGTCGTGGCGACGTTGCCAATTGCGCCCGCGAACTCGGAGGGCGGCATCACGGCCAGCGGCGACAGCTTGTGGATGGCGACCGGAGACACCGAGTTGTCGCGCATCGATCCGTCGAGCGGCAAGGTGCGCGAGCGCGTGACCGTGCCGTCGGGCTCGCAGAATCCCACGTACGCCGACGGTCTCGTGTGGATTACGAGCAAAGGGTCGAACGTCCTGACGGCGGTCGATGCGAGCAGCGGACAGGTCGTAGGCAACGTTCCCGTTCCGGGCGGTCCGCATTTCGTGACGACCGGCGGCGGCGCCGTTTGGACTATCGGTCAAGAGGACGGCGTCGTAACGCGCGTCGATCCGCGTACGAAGCGTGTCGAAGCACGCATCTACGCCAACATTCCGGGCTTCGGCGGCGACGTGACGTATGGGGCCGGATACGTGTGGACGACGCTAGTCGGCGTTCCGTTGACGAAGATCGACGCAAGCACCAACCACATTGTCGCGCAATGGTACGGCCGCGGCGGCGACGCGATTCACTTCAACTACGGCACGATCTGGCTCGCCGACTACGACCACCATCTGGTCTGGCGGATCACGCCGTAACGCGCAGTTCACGGGCCGAAGGCTATGATGGCGTGGCACAAGGATTATGGAAAAGGTCAGCTCACCGAATAATATGAGCCAGGACATTCACCATTTGCTGCTGGAAGCTTCACGCGCGGGTGAAGCGTGCGCGGTCGCAACAGTTGCAAAAGTAACCGGGTCCGCACCGCGCGAACCTGGTACGAAAATGGTGATTTTCGAAGACGGCCGCATCGCTGGAACGATTGGTGGTGGAAAGTTCGAATCGCTGGTGATCGAAGAGGCGCGGAAGGCGATGACCACTGGCAAACCGACCTTGAAAACTTACCCGCTGCACGAACGCAGCGATCAATCATTCGGCGCAATCTGCGGAGGAGAAGTAACCGTTTTCATCGAACCACAACCGCGTCCTCCGCATTTTTGTCTTATCGGCGCCGGGCATTGCGCGCGGGCGCTAGCAAAATTCGCTTCCGAATGTGGTTTTGCAGTGACGGTACTCGATGACCGCGCCGATCTGCTTGGATTGCCGCATTTCGATTCGTCCATTTGCTGTTTATCAGAGCCATCGCCCGAAGCATTCATCCGCTCCAAAAAATGGTGCGAACCCGATGCAGTCATTCTGGTTAGTCGCAACTACCATCTCGACCGCGAAGCTCTCGCCGCGGCTCTTGATAAGGGAGGCATGGGTTATCTTGGGATGATTGGCAGCAAGAAAAAGGTGCTGACTGTTTTCGACGAGTTATCCAAACGTGGCATTTCGCAGAAAGCTCTCGCGCGCGTTCGCGCTCCCATTGGGATGAATATCGGAGCTGATTCTCCGGCGGAAATTGCAGTGAGCGTGCTGGCCGAAGTGATCATGGTGCTGCGTGCTGGCGATGGGCGTCCCTTGTGCGAATCTCTACCGGCAAAACGATCAAGGAACAAAATTGCGTCTTGAACGAAGCCCCTGTTGCCTTCGGAGTCGTGATTCTCGCTGCTGGTGCGTCCAGCCGCATGGGCCGATGTAAACTTCTTTTGCCATGGGGTGAGAAGACGATCCTCACGCATCTTCTCGATCAATTGCGGAGTGCCGGAGCGACGCAAATTGCTCCTGTTATCGATCCCTCAAATCAGCTCTTGCGAAATGCTCTGGAACAAGCTGGGTTCTCTTCCCAGGAGTGGATCGAAAATCACTCGCCACAATTGGGGATGTTTAGTTCTTTGCAGGAAGCCAGTCGCTGGACAGGTTGGGTTCCAACGTTGACGCACTGGGTTATTTCGCTCGGCGACCAGCCCCATATTCAGATTTCGACCCTGCGCCTGTTGCTCGATGCCGCGATCAAAGAGCCGACACGCATCTGCCAGCCAGCGCTGCACGGACGCGCCGGGCACCCGATTGTTCTGCCGGCAAATAACTTTCGTGAACTGGCTCAACGCGACATTCCTGACCTTCGCGTTTATGTGCGAATGCATGAAGCTTTTCGACTCCGCGTTCCAGTGGAGGATGCGGCAGTTTCTGAAGACCTGAACACGCCTGAAGATTACGCACGGTGGAAGCCAAAAGAGTGTGCTGAGTCAAGATAGAATTCATACGTAAGTCAAAAGAGAGGAAATAATTTATCGACGCAGTTTGCTTGTGAATCTCAGTCAACGCTTGCAACTGCGAGGTATTTATGATGTTTAATGCGCGGAGGCTAACAATGAATCGATCTGCATTTTCGGCAGTTGTCGCGGCCGCAACGTTTGGAGCATGTCTTCACAATGCGCCCGGACAAATGATCAATCCAACTGTGCAAACTGCTTCGCCGCGAGTCGCGGCGGGCCGCAGCGCGCCAGCGACAGCAGGAAAGCCGGTGGCGGGTGCACGCGTGGCGCCGCAGGTCGCCGGCCGGCCAACTGCGTTAAACCCCCAAAGATTTAACTCGAATCTGCCTCGCACGATCGCGCAGCCGCCAGCTAATCTGCAGCGCACTTATTCGCCGATCGTCCGGACACCCAATTATAGTGTTGCAACGTTAAACGCGCCGCGCGGTGGATCAGTGCAACAACCCATCGCAATTGATCCGGCGACGCGACAAACTGAATTGCGCACGTTGGCGGCAATGCGTCAGCGACGCGGCCTCGTTATGCGCGATGGAAATATTGTGGACGCACCGACGCGCCAAAATGAATTGCGCACATCAGCAACGATGCGTGAACGGCGCATGCTCGGTGATAATGATCGAACCCTTGGGACGATAAATCCTCAACGGCATGTCACAACGCGCGATCCACAAGCCGGACCTGAGCGAGAGAGGCCTGAAACACCGAAAGACGGCAATGGCAAAAACTGGCGCCACAAAAAAGATCACATTGGTCATGACGAAGCATTCCGTCGTCACTGGCACGAGTGGCATGACCGTAACTGGTGGCACGATCATTGTAACACGATCGTTTTCGTACCGACCGGCTACTATTTCCTGGACGGGAGCTACTGGTATCCAGCCTACGGCTATGATCCATCACAGAGCTACTACGACTATGACGGGCCGGTCTACACCTACAGTAATTTGCTCCCTGACGAAGTCATCGCGAACGTCCAGACCGCGTTGCAAGACGCAGGGTATTACTACGGTCCGATCACCGGTTCGCTGAGCGTCGACACGCGAGCGGCTATCGCGAATTTCCAGCGCGATTACCAATTGCCAATCACGGGAGCAATCGATGAGGCGACAGTGGAAGCGTTGGGATTAGATCAGCCTAACGACAGTTATAGTTTCCAAAGCGGCCAAGATTACTAGATCCGATCTGAACCGTAGCTGATTGCAACGCGCTTCCCGGATTAGCGAATCCATACCAAAACTCGGCATCGCTGCGAACCGAAGTTTAAGCATTCATTGGCTTTCATCTGTTTAGCGCCAAAGGCGCGTCATCCATTACGAGTCCGCCACCGGACGGATTGACTTACTCGCTCCCGCTCCTTGCGGCCTCTCGGCTTGACCCATCTATGTCGCTCGCATCCCGGCGGCTCCATTCGCCGTGGCGAACCTGGGGCAACGCCCCAGGACTCGAGATAGTTTAAAGCGCCAGCGCTGAAGCGCGATTCACGTCTGGCGAAGTCTCAGGATTCGCTTGATGGCCATACCCGAAGCGCTTTAGGAAAACGGCTGATAAGCAGTAACACTTTAAAACATCTTCCCGACGCGCTTCTGTCTGGAAAAGAATTACCGGCGCAAATAGTCTTTCCGAAAGCCATGCCAGAAGAAACAAAACTTCGCGACGGAAGAATCGTGCGCAGCGAAAGTCCGCTGAATCTGGAAATGCCATTCTCGGCATTAGACAGCTTTATTACGCCGGCGAAATCGTTCTACGTTCGATCGCATTTTGCAATTCCCGCAATCGATCGCAATGCGTGGTGGTTACACGTACAGGGTGAAGTAGAAAAACCCTTCGCCATTAACTACGAAGAGCTCGTGACGCTGAAATCGGTCGCCGTCCCGGCGACTTTGGAATGCGCTGGGAACAGTCGGAATTTTCTCGAACCAAAAGTTAAGGGTGTGCAGTGGCGGCTCGGCGCGGTCAGCAATGCAGAGTGGACCGGAGTGCCGTTGTCGGTGTTGCTCGATCGAGCGACTCTCAAGTCCAACGCGTGCGAAGTAGTTCTGGAAGGAGCTGACCGCGGCATGCTTGAGGACCCGAAAGGTCCGCCGGGCGAGTTGAAGTTCGCGCGCAGCATCCCTCTGGAAAAAGCACGCCGCGATGTGCTGCTGGCGTACAAAATGAATGGCCAGGACCTGCCGCCGGAGCACGGGTTTCCAGTGCGCGCGATCGTGCCCGGTTGGTATGCGATGGCATCGGTCAAATGGCTCCAGCGCATCAGCGTCATCGACCGTCCGTTCAATGGATATTATCAAACGCTGGATTACGCGTACTGGAAGAGGCGAGGGGACATCGCGGAACTGACGCCGCTTGGCGAAATGCAAGTCAAAGCAGAAATCGCTCGTCCGGCGGAAGGCGAAAGGGTTTCCGCGAACACCAGCGTGCGCGTTCACGGAGCCGCGTGGACGTGCGAAGCAGAAATCACAAAAGTCGAATTAAGCACCGACGGTGGCGAAACGTGGAACAACGCAAAATTGCTCGGCGATTCGAAGTCGAACGCGTGGCGACTATGGGAATTCAACTGGCAAACGCCTTCGCAACCGGGAAAACAAATTCTCATGGCTCGCGCTACCGATTCACTCAACCGAACACAACCCGTGTTGCACGATCCGGATCGCGGCACTTACATGATCAATCATCTTCTGCCGATCGAAGTCGAAGTGAAGTGATAGCTCCGGGAAGCGGTCGCCGCGGCGACCTGGCAGCGTGTCCTTCTTTGGCCGCCCCTCCTGGTTTCCTGGCTTCCTGATTAGTTTTTCCGTCTCCATTCTGATGCATTCGAAGTTGGATGTTTGGCGTTGGACATTGGGCGTTGAGTTTTTTTCCGGGGATTGACTATTCACGCTCCGTAAAACATAGTATTACGCCATGACCAAGACCATCACGAAAGTCGGAAACTCGCAGGGAATCATCTTCGATACCGCTTTGATGGACCTCGCGCGTGTTAAAGTCGGAGACAAAGTGAACGTCACGGTTCACCCGGGCGGCTCAATCGTTTTGACGCCAATCCATCCTGTGATCGATCCCGATACAGCCGCCAAAACGGCGAAGCGCTTGATCAAAAAGAACGCCGCGCTCTTTAACCGTTTGTCTTGAGCAAGTCTTTCAAGCATCTGACGGTCGACGCCGTCAAAGCGATTCATCGCGAAGTGATCGCTGCCCACGGTGGCGCGGCTGGGATTCGCGACGAGACACTCCTTGAATCTGCCGTGGCCGCGCCGCAAGCATCGATGATGGGGCAATCTCTCATTTCGGATCCAATCGAAATCGCAGCGGCATATCTTTTTTACATTTGTAAAAACCACGCGTTCGTTGATGGCAACAAACGGATCGCCCTCGCGGCGTGCCTCGTTTTTCTGGAAGAGAACGGTCTTTTGCCCGACAGGAAACTGCCGATCAACGATTGGGAACAGTTCGTTCTCGACGTGGCGGCGAGCAAAATCGATCGTGATAAGACCACGCGCCGGCTGCGCAAACTGCTCAAGAAACCGCGAAAGTCGAAGTGAAGTAGCGTATGCGTCTCGCTTGTGCAGTTCGCATTCTGGGGAGCGGTCGCCGCGGCGACCTGGTTGGAAAGCCCGGCCGTTGCTTCGCATCCGTTACGGCGGCGTCGCGCCGAAACGAACTTTCCTTTTTTTCTCGCAGCCGAAAGCGCGCAAAATCCTGGCACAGTATGAACTCCTTTAGTCTACGAGCCAATGTCCAACCGCGCCGTTGGACAATTTGCGCAAGCTCGCGACCGGAGACTTGCTTCACACCGTCACATCCAGCACTTGATCAGCCGCGCCTGCTTGCACTGCGCCTTCTTCCGCGAGCAGCTAACCTTGGATCGCCTCGCGAATATTCGTGCGCACTTCGTGAAGAAGGTCTGCGAGCGGCACTTCGCGGCTGACAGCCTTAGCCAGACTCGCTAATATTTCCGCATGAGTACCGCTACAGCAAAACTGCTTTCCGAGTTCGAGGCACTGCCAATCGACGAAAAGCAAGAATTCGTGCGAGAAGTCATTCAGCATCTTCCGCCGTGGGATTCCGGCCCGCTCAAGGATGACGTTGCCGCTGCCGCTGGCGACGCCCTGGCCGCGATGCTGGATGAGGAGGAACGTGCCTCCTAGGCGCGGTGAGGTCTGGTTGTTCGACTGCGGCATGGTCGAGAAAGTCCGGCCGGTTCTCATTTTAAGCATTCCATTCGCCGATGCCGACCGCGCCCTTGTCACGGTTGTTTTCCATACCACCGCGATGCGTAACTCGCAGTTTGAAGTCAAAATGGCAGTCCCTTTTCTCAAAGAGGGCGCATTCGTCGCTCAAAGCGTCGCCACTTACCCGACCGTTCGCGCCATACGCAAACTCGGTGTGTTGAATGCCACGCAATTGGCGGAAGTTGAGGCTGCCGTATTCAAGTGGCTCGGTCGGTCCAGATGAGCGTATCTCTTCGTTCTTTGCTCTTGGCTCGCCGAGCTCCGCTCTCAACTAACCTTCAACCTTCTCACTGATCACCGCATCCCCCTCTGACATCTGACCTCTGACATCTGACATCAGCGCGTTTTCCTACTTCTAATTTTATTCGCCTTCTGCTATTTTCGGCGCTTTCATGGCCCGTTCCCGACCCGCCGCAAAGAATAGCAACTCTGCCAACATCGGCTTTGAACAAAAGCTCTGGCTTGCTGCTGACAAGTTGCGCAGCAACATGGACGCGGCCGAATACAAGCACGTCGTCCTTGGCCTGATCTTCCTGAAGTACATCTCTGACAGCTTCGAAGAACACCATGCGAAGCTTCTGGCGGGCGAAGGTGAGTATGCCGGCGCAAATCCCGAAGATCCGGATGAGTACAAAGCCGAGAATGTCTTCTGGGTCCCACCCGCTGCGCGTTGGACTTATCTTCAGAACAGCGCGAAACAGCCGGCCATCGGCAAGATCGTCGATGACGCGATGGTCGCGATCGAGCGCGACAACCCACGGCTCAAAGGAATTCTACCAAAAGATTACGCGCGTCCCGCGCTCGACAAGAATCGCCTTGGCGAATTGATCGACCTCATTGGCGGAATCCAACTAGCAGCGTCGCAATCAGGCGAAGCGAAAGACAAACAGTACAGGTCCTTCGACATCCTGGGCCGCGTTTACGAATATTTCCTCAGCCGGTTCGCTAGTGCCGAGGGCAAGAAAGGCGGCCAATTCTACACCCCGCAAAGCGTCGTGCGGCTCCTCGTCGAGATGCTCGCTCCTTACAAAGGCCGCGTTTACGATCCCTGCTGCGGTTCCGGCGGCATGTTCGTGCAATCCGAAAAATTCGTCGAAGCCCACGGCGGCCGGCTCGGCGACATCAGCATCTACGGCCAGGAAAGCAACGCCACCACGCGCCGCCTCGCCATGATGAACCTCGCCATCCGCGGCATCGAAGCCGATCTGGGCGAAGAGCAGGCCGACACCTTCCGGCGCGATCTCCATCCCGATCTGCGCGCCGACTTCGTCCTCGCCAATCCGCCCTTCAACGACTCCGACTGGTTCCGCAAAGACGACGACGCGCGCTGGCAGCTCGGCCTTCCCCCGCGCGGCAACGCCAACTTCGCCTGGGTGCAGCACTTCATCTATCACCTCGCGCCCACCGGGATGGCCGGCTTCGTCCTCGCTAATGGAAGCATGTCCTCGAATCAAAGCGGCGAAGGCGAGATCCGCCGCGCCATCATCGAAGCCGACCTCGTCGACTGCATGGTGGCCCTTCCCGGCCAGCTCTTTTATTCAACTCAGATTCCGGTCTGCCTTTGGTTTTTTTCGAAAAACAAGAGCCGCAGAGTGACTTGAACACGGCGAGGACTTGCCCATCTGCTTTCGTGATCGAAAGCGAGAAACGCTGTTCATCGATGCACGAAAAATGGGAACGTTGATTGATCGCGTTCATCGTGAATTTAATGACTCCGATATCTCAAGAATTGCCGACACCTATCACGCTTGGCGCGGCGACAAGACATCTCTCACCTCTCAACAATCATCTCTCAACTATTCCGACATTCCGGGCTTTTGTAAGTCAGCTATTACTGATGACATTGCGCAGCACGGTTATGTCCTAACTCCGGGGCGCTATGTTGGCGCAGAAGAAGTGGAAGACGAGGGCGAACTGTTCGACCAGAGGGTGACACGATTAGTCAACGAACTAAACGCGCAGTTTGCCGAATCCGCGCAACTGGAACAAAAGATAAAAGGCAACCTCGTTAGGCTAGGATATGTCGAATGATTCAAAACGAGCAGCACGCTCCCATTTGGCTGATGCCGGTCTCGCTGTTCTGCCTGACAACTGGGACGTGGCCGAGCTAGGCGACCTGCTAACAGAGGATCGGGGTATTTCAGTCGGCGTGATGTATCCGGGCGACGACGTAAGGAACGGCGTTCCGCTTATAAAAGCCGGCGATCTGAACGGCAGCGTCATCAATCCCCGGCCGGAATTCAGAATCAGCAAAGAGAAACATCATGAATACCGCCGCACAGAGCTTGAGGGCGGCGAGCTGTTGATGACCTTAGTCGGCAACGTCGGACAATGCGCTGTCGTTCCAAAATCGATGGCCGGCTGGAACACGGCGCGCGCAGTCGCTGTCATGCGCCTAGCCGACCCATCCGATGCACACTTCGTCCAGCAGTGTTTACTCAGTAGGCCGCTTCAACACCTAATCGACGTCTGGTGTAACACAACGGTCCAAGCAACGCTCAATCTCAAAGAGATTCGGCAGTTGCCGCTGCCTTGGCCACCCAAACGACTCCGCGATACGATCGCGGAGTTCGGAAAAGCCCTCGACGACAAGATTGAGTTGAACCGGCGGATGAACGCGACGCTGGAGGCGATGGCGCGGGCGCTCTTCCAAAGCTGGTTCGTCGATTTCGACCGCGTCCGCGCCAAACTCGACGGCCGCCAGCCGACAGGCCTCGACCCCGCCACCGCCGCCCTTTTCCCTAACGAGTTCCAAGATTCAGAGCTCGGTGCGATTCCGAGAGGTTGGAGGGTCGGAACCGTAGTCGAGCAATTCAATCTTACGATGGGGCAGTCACCGCCGGGCAACACCTATAATGAGGAGGGCCGCGGAATCCCGTTATACCAAGGGAAGACCGACTTCGGCTTCCGATTCCCAACCCGCCGCATCTTTTGCACCGCGCCAACTCGCTGCGCTAAGCCAGGGGACACGCTGGTAAGCGTTCGCGCGCCTGTTGGGGACATCAACATGGCGAACGAGGATTGTTGCGTGGGACGAGGCGTCGCCGCCGTCCGACACAAAAGTGGAGCGACATCATACACCTACTATTCGATGTCTAACCTTTATCCGGAGTTTGCTCGCTTCGAAGCTGAAGGGACAGTCTTCGGTTCGATCAACAAACAGAGCTTCGAGAATCTTCCCTTCGTGATCCCGCCCACCGAAGTAGTCGGCGCTTACGAACACCAAACCGGGCCTCTCGACGACCAAATCGATATCCTAGAAAAGCAATCGCGCACCCTCGCCACGCTACGCGATACGCTGCTGCCGAAGCTGCTGAGCGGAACGGTCAAATGTTCGGGCTTCGTTTGAGCGATCCAGAATTGCAAGCATGCACATCACGCAGCAACAGGAACAGTTCAGCAAAGCTTACGTTCGCGCGATTGCTGCCGTGACAGGCCTTCGAGTATCCGAGCCAGAAGTCGATGATGACAGCATCGACATGACGTTAGCCGCTCGCGGCGGCAATCAAGCGGTTCGTTCCGCGAAACTGGATCTCCAGCTGAAATGCCTCGCGCAAGGCAAACTCGCATTGCCGCATCTAAGCTATCAGCTCAAGATAAAGAACTACGACGATCTGCGAGACACCGGGGTAATGGTTCCGAGAGTTCTAGTGGTCGTTGTCATACCTAAGCAGCCTAAGCCGTGGTTACTGCACAATGCCGCTAGGCTCACCCTCTACCATTGCGCGTATTGGATTTCGTTGCGCGGGATGGCTGCAATGCCGGGACAAAACTCCGTTGTAGTGAAGTTGCCGCGGAGCCAATATTTCAGTGTAACTGGTGTCGGCGCGATCATGAATAGGATTGCGAGCGGGGGGTTACCATGAAGGTTTCGATCCGCGAAAGATCAGCAATGTTCAATTTGGATCCGACCTTGATGGAGGCGTATCTCATGAGTCGGGAGTGGCGCTCGATCAGTTCAAATGTAGATGCGGGAAGTATCTGGCTCACGCGTTCAGGCGATGAGACCGTAGAGGTGCTGGTGCCGAGAAGTCGAGAGGCACGCGATTTCCCGCTTCGAATAAGTGAAGCCTTGCGCGCAATGGCGGAGCTAGAAAAACGATCAGAGTTTGAGGTTTACCAGGACATCCGTTTTGCCGCTTATGACATGGTTGTCGTTAGCATAACTCAGCCTCAAGACCGCACTGATCTGGATTTATCACACGCTGTCGCATTAGTCATTAACGCGAGCGACATGATGTTGGCGACTGCCTGTTCCCAAGTCTCTCCACGACCTGCCTTCTTGTGGCGGCGGCCGCGCCGGGCGAAAGATTACGCCGATACTCTTCGCGGCCTACAAGTTAGCCTTGATAGGCCGACTGTTACGATCCTTTCGCCCATCCCCCGACCATATCAACGGCCACTCTTGCGAGGTCCTAACTCCGACCCGTTCGGTCGCAGGGTTATAGCGAAATTAGCGAACGCATTTGCTGCTACGCAAGCGCTGATGAGAAACGTGAGAGCGATTGATCGCGAGGTTGTCGATTCCCTGATTGAGCATGGGGTCTCGGCCAACCTTTACGACGCGATCATTGGCATGGTTAGCGCGAGCAACGGCATTGCCAAAGTTCGAGTTGATATCCGGTTTGCTCCAGTGCGACCCGAGCGGAACCCGCCTGTATTCGAAGCCTCTCGGCAGGAGATACAGGTTCTGCAGTCACTCTCTTCAACGTTGCGGCGGCAGGCCGAAGGCAGTGGCGACGACCGGATTGTCGTATCGGGGTCGACCGTCGGACTCCGGCGTCCCACCAATTCCCGACGCGGTCAGATCACCATAGAGGAGCAGCTTCTTTTCGGGGCGACTCGGCGGGTGAGAGTGGAATTGGAAGAGCCTGACTATCAACTCGCCGCACGCGCACATATCACGCGCAGTCGAGTGAGAGTTTCGGGGATCTTGCGGCGTCGCGGCCGGTTCTGGTTGCTCATTCAACCACAGTCGTTCTCAGTCTTAAGCGGCTAATGCTCATGTCCCTCAACGAATCCGTCGTTGAAGACGCCGCTCTCACATGGTTCAAGGAGCTCGACTACGTTGTCGCGCAAGCGCCGCACTTTGCGCCGGGCGAAATCGCGACCGAACGCAGCCCGTTTGCCGATGTCTTGCTTGCCAGCCGCCTGCGGGATGCGATCGCGCACAACCAATTAGGAAGTACCGCTGAATGCCGTATCACGCATCACGTGCGTTAGCGTTGTTGCGCGTCGGCACCGGCGACTCTGCGGCTGAGTTTCGCGATGACCAGGAACAAGCGATCCGGCACATTGTCGACGCCCGCGGGCGGTTGCTCGTGGTACAGAAGACTGGTTGGGGCAAAAGTTTCGTTTACTTCATCGGAGCGAAACTGCTTCGGGAACAAAATCAAGGCCCTGCACTTCTGATCTCGCCGCTGCTGGCGTTGATGCGGAATCAGATTGCTGCAGCGGAACGCATGGGTGTGCGCGCGCTGACGATCAACTCGGAGAACAAAGAAGAATGGAACGAAGTCGAGGCAAAGCTGTGCGCGAACGAAGTCGACATCCTGCTGATCTCGCCGGAACGAGTTGCGAATGAATATTTCCGTTCACAAGTGCTCGGCCCAATTGCTGGTCGCATCTCACTGCTCGTTGTCGATGAAGCGCATTGCATCTCCGATTGGGGACATGATTTTCGTCCGCACTATCGGTTCATTGAACGCATCGTTCGCCTCTTGCCGCCGAACCTGCGATTGCTCGCGACAACGGCGACAGCCAATAACCGCGTGCTAGATGATTTGCAGAATGTACTCGGGCCGAACCTGACCGTTTCGCGAGGGGACCTCAGTCGATCATCGTTATTGCTCCAGACGATGCGAATGCCGAGTCAGGCGGAACGGATGGCATGGTTGGCAACGTATCTGCCCATGATCAATGGCAGCGGGATCGTTTACACGCTCACGGTACACGATGCCGAACAAGTCGCGGAATGGCTGCGAACCCGCGGCATCAATGCGGAAGCGTACAGCAGCGAGACCGGCGAGCGGCGGGTCGAACTTGAGAATGCGTTGCTCGACAATCGCGTGAAAGTGCTCGTCGCGACAACGTCTCTCGGTATGGGATTCGACAAGCCAGATCTCGCTTTCGTAATTCACTATCAGACGCCGGGATCCGTCGTCGGCTATTACCAACAGGTTGGGCGCGCTGGTCGTCGAATCGCAGGCGCATACGGCGTTCTGCTAAGCGGCGAGGAGGAGACCGAGATCACTGACTACTTTATCGAGAGCGCCTTCCCGACGCCCGAAGAAGTACAGAAGGTCATCGATGCGCTCTCACACTCGGCAACGGGCCTGACGGTGAACGAAGTGATGTCGCGCGTGAACCTGAGTCGCGGGCGGATCGATAAAACGTTGCTCCTCCTGTCGCTCGAGTCGCCGGCGCCTATCGTAAAGCAAAATACGAAATGGCAGCTCACGGCGGCGCAGTTGAACAACACCTTCTGGGAACGCGCAGATCGCCTGACCGCGCTTCGACGTGCCGAGCAGCAGCAAATGCAAGAGTACGTGAGTCTCACGAGCGGTCACATGGATTTCCTTATTCGCGCGTTGGATGGCGATCCTGCCGCGCATTACCCAACGGCTCTCGCGCCGCTCCCGGCAACGGCCGACGCCGACTTGGTCAGGGCAGCAGTGGCTTTCCTGCGGCGAACAAGCCTTCCTCTCGAACCGCGAAAGATGTGGCCCACAGGTGGTCTGCCGAAGCTGGCAGTGAAAGGCCGCATTGCTGCAGAGCATCAATTCCAACCTGGAAAGGTTTTGTCTGTCTGGGGCGATGCCGGTTGGGGCCGCGCAGTTCGAGAAGGGAAATACCACGACGGGCGGTTCTCGGATGAACTCGTAGACGCATGCGTGGAGTTAATTCGCAAGTGGTCACCGCAGCCTGCTCCGGAATGGGTGACCTGCATTCCCTCCAAGCGCCATCCAAAGCTCGTTCGAGATTTCGCGGAGCGACTCGCAAACAACTTACGCCTTCCGTTTCGGGCAGCGCTCGTTAAAACTGATGATCGGCCTGCGCAAAAAACGATGGCGAACAGCGTACAACAAGCAGGCAACGTTGACGGATCATTGGCAATCGATCGCAGTGCGCTGCTCGGTGCGCCAGTGTTGCTGATTGATGATATGGTTGATTCGCGATGGACACTTACTGTTGCTGCATACCTGCTAACGACTCATGGAGCAGGTCCCGTATTTCCTCTTGCACTCGCTCTCACAGGAAAAGCTGAATGAACTCGACTCTTTCCCAAAACTCGCAGGCAATTCTATTACTTACGGCTCCCCTTGTTGCTGGTCGCAAAGAAGAGGCTGTCGAGTTGCTGAGCTTCAGCGAATACAATCGCGCCGCCCGCCTTCTCAGAGAAAAACAACTCCAACCTGCGGATCTGATAGTTTCAGATAATTCGGGCGCTATTAGTGTCATCGAATCAAAATTTGGCCGTGCACGGATCGAATCGTTGCTCGCCAGAGGATTTCTTTTAAGCCAGGCAATCGAGCGATGGTCCGCTCGCGCGATCTGGATCGTTAGCCGAGCTGATTCCGAATATCCGCGACGTCTGAAATCGCGACTGAAAGAGGACGCCCCGCCTATTTTATACGGATGCGGAGATGCTGCCTTGCTGGAAAACGGTGGTCTTGCTGTGGTGGGTTCGCGTCATGTGGATGAAACTCTCACTTCGTATACCCAAGAGCTTGGTCGAATCATCGCCGGGGCGAAGCGAACAGTGATCTCTGGTGCTGCAAAGGGTATCGACAAGGCGGCGATGCATGGCGCGTTGAGCGCTGGAGGCAGCGTTATCGGAGTAATGGCGGATAGCCTGGAGCGCGCGGCTTTGGCACGGGATAATCGTGAGCCGCTGATGGAGCAGCGTCTCGTATTCATCTCCGCATATGATCCTGCGGCAGGATTCAACGTTGGCCACGCCATGCAGCGCAATAAGGTCATTTACGCACTTGCTGACGCAGCCTTGGTGGTGACCTCTGACTTTCAGAAAGGGGGGACCTGGACGGGTGCAATTGAACAGCTCGAACGTCTTCGCTTCGTCCCGGTATTCGTTCACAACGGCAACGGCGCCGGCCCTGGGAATTCGGCACTACTGCAGCGTGGAGCCCGGCTATGGCCAGAACCCGGCACAAGTGCCGAACTCGATAAAATGTTGACCGACGCGTCTGACGCGATGCTGGCCGAGCCAAAACAAGAAAAGCTTTCCTTTACCGTCAAGGAGGAAGCACCGCCAACACAGCGGCCGCCATCAAAACACGAACAAACCTTGTCACCGGCTGATAGGTTGTTCGAAACGGTTGAAAGCATTCTAACTAGGGAGCTCGCCGTGCCGCACAGCGAAGTGCAAGTGATGAAAATATTAGGGGTATCGAAAGCGCAGACTAAAAAATGGCTTCAACAATTGGTAGAACGCGGTGCCATTGAAAAGCTCAAGAAGCCTGTGCGATATAGGGCCGTAGGCACAGCGAAGCTGCTGTAACTACGCATGCAGCTTAACGAATCGGTTGTCGAAGAGGCCGCGCTAAGCTGGTTTAGAGAACTCGGGTATACCGTCGCCCCCGCGCCACATCTGGCGCCCGGCGAGATTGCGGCGGAACGGACCTCGTTTTCTGAAGTCGTGCTCGTCGGCCGATTGCGCGATGCCATCGCGCGATTGAATCCCGCGATCCCTACCGACACGCGTGAAGAAGCGCTGCGCAAAGTGCTTCGACATGATGCGCCTTCGCTCGTCGGCAACAATCGCGCATTTCATCGGGTGCTGCGCGACGGTGTTTCCGTCGAGTATCGTCGCAATGATGGAAGCATCGCTGGCGACCACGTTCGACTGATTGACTTTCACAATTCCGACGCGAACGACTGGCTGGCGGTGAACCAGTTCACCGTCATCGAAGGACAGAACAATCGCCGGCCTGACATTGTCATGTTCGTCAACGGGCTGCCGCTCGGCATCATCGAGCTAAAGATTCCGGAAGACACCGACAAATGGTTCGCCGCTGCCTACAACCAGATCCAGACCTATAAGCAGGATATTCCTTCGTTGATGCACTACAACGAACTGACAGTTATCTCCGATGGACTCGAAGCGCGCATCGGCTCGCTCACCGCCAACCAGGAATGGTTCAAAGTCTGGCGCACGATTGAAGGCGAGTTCGATGCGCCGCCTACCGCCCTCGAGCTGGAGACACTCGTCCGCGGCGTATTCGAGAAGCAACGCTTTCTCGACCTGATCCGCAACTTCATTGCGTTCGAAGACGATCCGGATCGCGGCACAACAAACAAAATCATCGCGGGTTATCATCAGTTCTTTGCAGTAAAAGCCGCCGTCGATGAAACGCTTCGCGCGACAGCCAAAGATCGAGTAGCCGAAACACCCGGCACTTACTGGGCTGGCAAAATGGAAGGCGGCAAAGAAGGCGATCGCCGCGTCGGTGTTGTCTGGCATACGCAGGGTTCAGGCAAAAGTCTTTCAATGCTTTTCTACGCGGGCTGCATCATCGAACATCCGGCGATGGAAAACCCAACTCTGGTTTTCCTGACTGATCGCAACGACTTGGACGATCAACTTTTCGGACAATTCCAGCGCTGCCATGAAATCGTTAGGCAGACACCGGTCCAGGCTGAATCAGTCAAGCATCTCCGTGAACTTCTCAATGTCGCAAGTGGTGGCGTGGTGTTCACGACAATGCAGAAGTTCGCGCCGGATGAGCCCACCGGCAAAGCGCCATTGCTCTCAAATCGCCGAAACATCCTTGTTATTGCCGATGAAGCACACCGCAGCCAATATGATTTGATCGACGGTCTCGCGCGTAATGTTCGTGATTCGCTGCCGAACGCGTCGTTCATCGGCTTCACCGGGACACCAATCGAGAAAACCGACGCGAACACGCGCGCCGTCTTTGGTGATTACATCAGCATCTACGATATCCAGCGTGCCGTCGCCGATAAAGCGACAGTGCCCATCTATTATGAGAGCCGTGTCGCCAAGCTCGAACTCAACGCAAGCGAACTGCCGAAGATCGACGAGGAATTCGAAGAGATCACCGAAGGCGAGGAGCTAACGCGCAAGGAGAAGCTCAAAACGAAGTGGGCTGCGCTCGAAGCGCTCGTCGGGAATCCAAAACGCATCGATCTCATCGCCGCCGACCTCGTGAAGCACTACGAGCGGCGACTCGAGGCGATGGAGGGTAAGGCCATGATTGTGTGCATGAGCCGCCGCATCTGCGTCGATCTTTACAACGCAATTATCAAACTGCGTCCGGAATGGGCGAGCGGGCCTAACGATGACGACACCGGCAAATCGTGCGTCGTGAAGATTGTCATGACCGGAAGCGCGGAAGATGGACCCGATTGGCAACAGCACATACGCAACAAAGAAAAGCGGCGCAAACTGGCTGCGCATTTCAAAGACTCCGAAAGATCCGTTCAAAATTGTCATCGTCCGCGACATGTGGCTGACCGGCTTCGACGCTCCATCGCTCAGCACAATGTATGTCGATAAGCCGATGCGCGGGCACGCTCTTATGCAAGCGATCGCCCGCGTGAACCGCGTCTTTCGCGACAAGCCCGGTGGGTTAGTAGTCGATTACCTCGGCTTAGCTGATCAGCTCAAGTATGCCCTCGCGACCTATACGCAAAGCGGCGGCAAAGGCGATCCAAGCATCGACACCGCGAAAGCAATCGCAGTCATGCTGGAGAAGCACGAGATCGCATGCGGGATGATGCATGGCTTCGATTGGTCGAAATGGCACAACGGCACGCCAGCCGACAAGATGTCTCTGCTTCCCGGCGCACAGGAGCACATTCTGCAACAGGAGAACGGCAAAGACCGCTTCGTCCAGGTTGTAACCGAGCTGTCCCAAGCGTTCGCGCTCTGCGCGGGAACAGAAGAAGCGATAGAAATTCGCGACGACATCGGATTCTTTCAGGCCGTCAAAGCCGCCCTCGCCAAGAAACGCGTCGAACGCAAATCAACCGAAGACCTCGATCACGCGGTCAGACAACTAGTCGCCAAGGCAATCGCACCCGAAGGCGAAATCATCGACGTCTTTCAAGCTGCCGGGTTGAAACAGCCTGACATCAGCATTCTTTCCGATCAATTCCTCGCGGAGGTTCGCGGACTCAAATACAAAAACGTCGCCGCCGAGCTGCTCGCGAAACTGTTAGGCGACGAAATCAAAACGCGATCGAAACGGAACCTCGTTCAAAGCCGCGAGTTCTCCGAAATGCTGAAGAAAACGCTCAACGCCTATCACAACCGCGCGATCGCCACTCAGGAAGTCATCGAGGAACTGATCAAGCTCGCGAAACAGTTGAAAGAAGCCGACCAACGCGGCGTCGATTTGGGATTGAATGACGACGAAGTCGCTTTCTACGATGCCCTCGCTGCAAATAACAGCGCTATTCAAGTGATGGGCAAAGATAATCTCAAAGTGATCGCCACCGAGCTAGTCACCCAAGTTCGCAAAAGCGTCACCATCGATTGGACGCTCCGCGAAAGCGCCCGTGCCAAAATCAAGGTCTTGGTCAAGCGAATCCTGAGGAAACACGGCTACCCACCAGACTTGCAAGACGAGGCAACGAAACTTGTGCTGCAACAGGCAGAGCTTCTGTGCGCAGAATGGGCAGCCTAAGTGTTTCCCCCAGTTTGGTCTGGTCTTTTACCTAGTCGACCTTCACACTCCCACACATGAATCACGGCCGTTTCTCACCGGACGAGCCAGAAACGTGCTGGCTGACCCAGAAGAATCCGCCTGATCGCAAGATGTCTCTAATTCGGGAGTTTTGGTTTGATGACCCCAAAAAAAAGCGCTGGTCAGTCCCGAGCTGTTACGTTATCGATGGGGCCTCAATTCCCCGCGCATTGTGGACACTCGTCGGCTCGCCGTACACCGGCAACTATCGACGCGCGTCGATTGTGCATGACAAAGCGTGCGATGATGCTGCCGGAGACCAAGGTGCACGACGCGCTGCCGATAAGATGTTTTATCACGCGTGCCGAGAAGGAGGTTGCTCGGTTCGGGAAGCTATTCTCTTATACATTGGCGTTCGCATCGGTGCAGTCTGGCCGTCTATTGCAGCTCGTTTGAAAACCGAATCTTTGGATCAGGCACATACTTATCGCACCGCGGAAGAACAGCGCATAGAGGCCGACTTTCGATTGATTGCCGAGCAAGTGTTACAGCTCGGAGAAACAGATAACCCCGACAAGCTCGAAGCACGCACCGACAAAGCTATGCGTCGGGTCCTCGCGGCGAAAGTGCCTACCTAGGACGTCGATGGCAATTCCAGACTTCCAATCTCTAATGCTACCGATCATGAAGGTCGCGGAAGATGGCGCAGAACATACCGCTCGTGAGCTGCGGCAGCGTATCGGTGACGACCTCGGGTTGACGGACGCTGAACGGAAGGAGTTGCTACCGAGCGGCACGCAGCCCGTCTTGACGAATCGAATCGCCCGGGCCGTGGCGGGCGGAAGGCCGCAGTCAACGACAGCGGCTATAGATGCGGCTGACACAGCCGCCCACTACACACCTGTTGATCTTATGTATCATAAGCGGCTTATGATGCATGGTTGTGGTAGCTTCGTGAGTGTTAAGAGAACATCGATTTTGCGATGAGGAAGCTCATGCGATCTTTCACGGTCGTGAGCGCTATTAGAACGTCATTCCCCGCTTTCGATTACGTGAAATACGTATCCTCGCGCGTATAAGGGGGAGAATTAATCAGGAAGCCAGGAACCCAGGAAAGGGATTGCCGAGATAGAAGGTAAAGCGACGAGGGTAGGAGCGAGCGAGTGTGGGTAACGAGCGAGTTTCAATCGAGGCGAGGGATTGCCGAGATAGAAGATAAGCGAGGCGTGTGGAGGAAACGGTCCAATCTCGACAAGATGTTGCGCGCGCGGGCACGTTAACAGACCGATCTTCGTAGCATTATGAAGGAACTAATTAACGTAATCGTCCAGAAAACTGGAATCAGTGAGGAAAACGCGCAGAAGTCTGTGCAAGTGACGCTCGGTTTCTTGAAAACCAAATTGCCGACACCACTCGCGGCGCAGTTGGATTCATTCCTTAGCGCGAATCCGGTAGCAGTCGGCGCCAGAGCCTAAGTTAAATCGGGAAAATATCGGACCCGATCCACAGGGCGTGGGTCGGGTCAGGTAAGGGAAGCGAATGAAGGGCGACATTACATCAAGATCTCGAAATTATTAGCCGCGCAGCATGTCTGAAACGTCGCTTCCAATCGCAAATTTTTCCCAGACTTGCACCGTGGTCGTGAATTTCGAAGCCCGCACAGTTAAAGATATCATCGAGCCGGCGAAGAGCATTTCTAATAATGTCTCTGTAAGGGCGGCTTTAGACCAAATGCAGGCGCAGGCGACCGATTCGTCGCCTGTAATCAATCAATGCGGCGAGTTATTGGGTATCCTGTCGACGATCAAAATGAACCGGGACGTGGGTGGTTGGGGACACGACCCCAGGACAGAATCGGTAGAAGCACACATTGAAAAAAACAGTGCCTATTGCTTCGAAGACCAGACGATCGCGGAGGCGGAGCAAATGATGCTCAACGCAAAGCTCGGCGAAGTTTTTGTAGTAACCCGCGAAAAATTGCTGGTAGGAACGATAAATATTGAAGCAATTGCACAGGAGGGGAAGAAATTGGGTCGCCGCTGGAACGGGAGCGATCCCGCAGCCGCGGGACCGTAAGGGTAGCGGTCGAGCCGAGGGAGAGCGGGCGCGCTTTCCAAATCGCGAAACATCTCAAAAGATGATTTACGTCCGTGAGCTTTTCTTACGTCCTTAGTTCCTCTTTTTTAGGAAAGAGCAAAGACTGCTCAGCGCAATGTCAGTCTCACTTCTGCTCGGACTGGCTTGCGTCCGCCACGCAAGGATAAAGTAAGAAGGACGAGTTAAGAAGTCGATAATGCCAGTAGACTTGTTGCTTAAAAGTTGATCCGCTGAGACCGTCGACCTACCGCTTATTCAAAATACGTATCCTCGTGCGTATAAGGCGGCGCGCAGCAACAGAGAAAGCGTAGCGGCTCTGTAGCCATGATCGTGTGCCACGCCCCGGAGAAATGACGATCGCAGTCGTTGACTGCGGCCTTCGTCCGTCACCGCTCGCGTGCCTCTGCTTCGGTTACTACACCTGCTGATCTCATGCATCATAACCGGCTTATGATGCATGATTGATCGCTGCAATTGAAGGGCTACAAAGCCGAACCAACATCGCCGCTGAATGGAGCGAAACGGGATGAGCGACATAGAAGGTAAAGTGACGAGGGTAGGAGCGAGAATGGAAGCCGCGGGGACGTGAGCAACATAGATGGGCCCGTAACGCAGGCGACGCCGAGGCCGGGCTTTCCAACCGACAGGTCGACGTGCGCGGGAGCACATGAGTCAAAGCGGGGGGCAGCGACCGAGTTTCAAATTGTCGAAGCCCTGCAAGCGTCGCCTTCGTTACTTCGCCGCCGTAACGCGGGTGATGGAGCGGCCGGGCTTTCCAATCGCAGGCGAGCTCAAGCGCTTAGCAGGGGCAATCGCGCGGGTTTTCTCGTCTGGCGGCCTCGGCGCGGGCCATATCCGAATCAAAGGTATGAACTCAAGCAATCAGGATAAGGCAGAGGGAACGGGCAAGAAGGCCATGGGCACGGTGAAGGAAAAGGTTGGCAGAGCCATTGGGAATCCGGATTTGCGGGACAGGGGCACCGCCGAAAAGGTGGAAGGAAAAATCCAGAACAAGGTGGGCGACCTAAAGAAAGTTTTCGAAAAGTAACGCCTTACCATCAGGCTCGATTCTTCAGGCGCAGCGAGCTCACGGGTTCGCTGCGCCTTTTTTCTAACACTAGCGCTTTGAAGTCGAAGCGTCCGCGGCGCGACTAACTGGGTTGTTAGCTACCGTTTGGAGTCGTCTTGCTGGGGCAGAGTAAATTGGAACGTCGAGCCGAGACCTTGTTTACTTTCGACGGTCACCCTTCCGCCGTGAGCCTCGATAAATGTCTTCACGATAGCGAGACCGAGTCCCAGTCCACCTTCACTCTGAGAGTCGGTCTCTCAATTCATCGAACACCTTTTCAAGACGTTCCTCAGGGATTCCCATTCCGTTGTCGGTGACCCGGCACTCGACCATTCCCTCTGCGCTAAGTTCCTGCGCCTTGATGAGAACTTTTCCGCGGGGCGTGAACTTGATCGCGTTGGCGATCAAGTTCTGAAAGACCCGCCGCACCAAGCTGGCATCTGCATAAACGACCAGGTGGTGGGGGACTTCATTGATGAGCTGGGTGCTGCCCGTTCCAGCCACTGGACGAAGATCATGGATGAGAGCCTCGACGAGAGGCCACAAATCAAATTCGCGCCGCTCGAGTTTGATGCCGGTTTCTGTTCGGAGATTGGCGTTTTCCTCAATGATCTTCTCGACCAGCCTCTGCAGATGCTGGACGTTGCGGCCGAGGGTTTTCAACATCTGCGTTGATTCGGCGCGCTCGCTCGGTTCCCGGAATGTTACTTCCAAAACTCTCGTCGCCAGCGAAATGGCATTGAGTGGAGTGCGGAGATCGTGCGCCACAAAAGCGAGATACTCTTCCCGGCGACGCTGCACTTCGAGGGCTCGCTGTGTCGCATAGGTTTGCACGGCCAGGCCAATCGCCTGGTCGAGGACCCGGTTCATAATGTGGAAGGGTTCTCCCTGGAGGCTCAAGCCATTCTTCTCGGCGAGATCGTGAAGGCAGCCGCGCAGGATGTTGTACTCGGCAACGACCTCTTCGAGATCGAACGCCTCCTGGAGACGCTGTAACCCATGGGCCGGCGGGCTGCTTCCTTCCAGCGCCTCGGGAATTGTTTCGCGCGATTGCGATTGAAACGCGGCGGCTAATTCCTCCAGGAAATGCGGGATGTGATCGTTCAGCGCCGGGGTATCGAGATGCTGTGCGGAAGGGAGTTGTTTCACCTGTTGCCGCCAAAGCGTGAGGAGAGTGCTGCTTTCCTCCCTGACGAGCGTTGCCAGTTTATCAAGGTTATTGATGGTTTTAGTATGTGGTTCGGTGATAGGTTTATCACGGCTCGCCCGGCGTTCTCGTCTGCAACTTGCCGATCGCGCCGGAAAGATTGATTGGGGGTCAGTCAACAAATCTTGACAGATCTACAAGATAGAGCCTGTGCCGGTCGCAGTCATCCTGCTCGTCCTGGCGATTATTTTCGGGGGATACGCTTTCCGCCGGGTTTAGTTGAAAGTGGGATGGAAAATGGGGTCGCGCCCAAACGTTCCCGAAAAGGAATGCGCCTAGCCCGTTTACCAGTAGATTGTCACGATGCCGACTTACATTTACGAAACCACCGATCCCGCCAAACCGGTCCGTACTTTCGAGGTTAAGCAAAGCGTCCACGACGAGCCGCTTCGCAGCGACCCGGAAACTGGCGAAGGAGTGCGGCGTGTGATCTCGGCTGGCTACAACGTTCTCGTTCGCGGAAAATCTGTTGGTCCTTCGGTCGGCTCGGTCGGTTCACACTGAGCCTTTCACTACGTTAAAGAGGGAGACGATACGTTGGTTGATAAAGTTATTGTGACAAAAGACCGCGACTAAACCTCAAACATTACTTGGCGCTAACGCCCAAGCTTAGAAACATTCCACGCCTGACGGCTCGCCGTCAGGCGTTTTGTTTTTCAATTGCTCAATGTTCAAACACCGATGCCACAGCAGTGAAGGGAGCGGGTGAATGGAGCGGCGGGGACGAGCGACATGGCCGGGAAAGCCGCGAGGCAGCGGTGAGAATGGAGCCGCTGGGAGGCGAGCGACATAGATGGGCCCGTAACGCAGGCGACGCCGAGGCCGGGCTTTCCAACCGCGAGGTCGAAAATGGGCGGGAGCACATGAGTCAAAGATAGGAATCGACCGAATACAATCGTTAAAGCGTTGAAACGTTACATCGGTGGAGGAATAAAGGTGGATCGGGGCCAATCTAAGCGTTCGACATTGGCTCGTTCGGCCTGACCGCAATCGAATCAGCGCGCCACAAATTTTGCGGCTGACACAGCCGCCTCTACAGCTGTTCTCTCATGCATCATAAGCGGCTTAGGATGGATTGAATTGCTGTCGCTCGAAACCGTCGCTCAGCCGGTTACTCGAAATACGTATCCTCGTGCGTATAAGGGGGCGCGCAGCAACAGAGGAAGCGTAGCTGCTCTGTAGCCATGATCGTGTGCCAGGTTCCCGAAGGGATGAGGATCCCATCGCCCGGGCCGTGGCGGGCGGAAGGCCGCAGTCAACGACAGCGGTTATAGATGCGGCTGACACAGCCGCCCACTACACCTGTTGATCTGATGCATCATAAGCGGCTTATGATGCATGGTTGTGGTAGCTTCGTGAGTGTTAAGAGAACATCGCTTTTGCGATGAGGAAGCTCATGCGATCTTTCACGGTCGTGAGCGCTATTAGAACGTCAGTCCTCGCTTTCGATTACGTGAAATATGTATCCTCGCGCGTATAAGGGGGAGAATTAATCAGGAAGCCAGGAACCCAGGAAAGGGATTGCCGAGATAGAAGGTAAAGCGACGAGGGTAGGAGCGAGCGAGTGTGGGCAACGAGCGAGTTTCAATCGAGGGCCAGGGATTGGCGAGATAGAAGATAAACGAGGCGTGTGGAGGAAACGGTCCAATCTCGACAAGATGTTGCGCGCGCGGGCACGTTAACAGACCGATCTTCGTAGCATTATAAAGGAACTAATTAACGTAATCGTCCAGAAAACTGGAATCAGTGAGGAAAACGCGCGAGCATGTCTGAAACGTCGCTTCCAATGTCAAATTTTCCCCAGATTTGCACCGTGGTCGTGAATTTCGAAGTCCGCACAGTTAAAGATATCATCGAGCCGGCGAAGAGCATTTCTAATAATGTTTCTGTAGGGGCGGCGTTAGACCAAATGCAGGCACAGGCGACCGATTCGTCGCCTGTAATCAATCAATGCGGCGAGTTATTGGGTATCCTGTCGACGATGAAAATGAACCGGGACGTGGGTGGTTGGGGACACGACCCCAGGACAGAATCGGTAGAAGCACACATCGAAAAAAACAATGCCTATTGCTTCGAAGACCAGACGATCGCGCAGGCGGAGCAAATGATGCTCAACGCAAAGCTCGGCGAAGTTTTTGTAGTAACCCGCGAAAAATTGCTGGTAGGAACGATAAATATTGAAGCAATTGCACAGGAGGGGAAGAAATTGGTCGCCGCTGGGAACGCGAGCGGGCGCGCTTTCCAAATCGCGAAAGATCTCAAAAGATGATTTACGTCCGTGAGCTTTTCTTACGTCCTTAGTTTCCTCTTTTTTAGGAAAGAGCAAAGACTGCTCAGCGCAATGTCAGTCTCACTTCTGCTCGGACTGGCTTGCTTCCGCCACGCAGGATGAAGTAAGAAGGACGAATTAAGAAGTCGATAATGCCAGTAGACTTGTTGCTTAAAAATTGATCCGCTGAGACCGTCGACCTACCGCTTATTCAAAATACGTATCCTCGTGCCTACAAGTGGGCGCGCAGCAGCAGAGAAAGCAATCGCTTCGCGAACGTTGAACGGTTGAATCGTTAAAACGTTGAAGCGTTACATCGGTGGAGGAAGAAAAGGTGGATCGGGGCCAATCTAAGCTTTTGACATTGGCTCGTTCGCCCAGAGCGCAATCGAATCAGCGCGCCACAAATTTTGCGGCTGACACTGCCGTCGTTACAGCTGTTCAACTCATGCATCGTAAGCCGCTTATGATACGTAATGGATCGCGGCAATTGATGGGCTACGAACCCGAACCAACATGGCCGCTGAATGGAGCGAATGGAATGACCGACCCAGCTTCGCAGCGGCTACGGCGCGCCTACCACAGAAGGTAAAGTGACAAGGGTAGGAGCGAGAACGGAGCCGCGGGGACGCGGGCGACATAGATGGGCCCGTAACGCAGGCGACGCCGAGGCCGGGCTTTCCAACTGAGAGGTCTACATGAGCGGGAGCATACGAGTCAGAGCGGGGCAGCGAAGGTGTTTCAAATTGTCGAAGATCTCCAACCCGCGCTTGCTCAATTCCCGGAATCGCAAATAATTTACAGAGACAACATGAGCGAATCCTTCCAAGTGCGATGAGTGCCGTTCTCGATAAATCTTTCAAGGGAGAACCATGATTAACAGGTTGGTCCTTACGGCCCTTGCTATCGCGATGTTGTCCTGTTCAAAAGGTGGTTCGACTAAGCAACCTGAGCAGTGGGGCTCGTATTTGAATCGACCACTTGCGCTACAAGACTTTGTCCCTCCGGATGGACGCCGGTTTTCGTTACTTCACGAATTTACCTATGTCGATCCAAGCGGACGGCGTTGGGAAGCTCCCACGGATCTCATCACTGATGGAGCGTCGATCCCGATGCCATTTTGGAGCGTTACCGGCGGTCCGTTCGAAGGACTGTATCGTGAAGCTGCGGTAGTTCACGATGCTGGCTGTTGCGCCCAGATGCAGCCTTGGGAGGATGTTCATCACATGTTTTATAATGCAATGCGCTGCAGCGGAGTTGAAGAGGGCAAAGCAAAAACATTGTTCTTAGCCGTCTGGTCATTTGGACCTCGCTGGACGTATCTGAACACGAGTATGCCAGCAGAATGCAAGATAGCGCAGCCTTCTGGAACACCTCAAGCACTACGTTTTTGGAAAACTCTTCTTCGCCCTGAGATTGCCACTGGAGTTTTTAACGAGATCAATCAAAGAACGCTGACAGTTCCAGAAGCCAGAGCTGTCGCCCGCCCGTTCTTTACGCAGAAGCCGATGACAGACGCAGACGCACTCGCATTCGTCGGCAAGCTAAAGCAACGCGGGCAGATCACGCCTGCGGAACGACAAGCGATCGCGCTATCGGTGACGCAGAGCGAGCTGATCAGTGATGAGGACGTAAAACAGGCTGAACAATGGATTGCGAAAGAAAATCCTTCGTTGGAAATGATTGAATCTCACGCGGAGGAACTGAGAAAGAGGACAGCCCCTGAAGTCCGCTTGTTTCCACAAGTTGAGACCGTAAAACAGTCGGTCCAGGAGTTTCATCGCAACTTGCAATAAACGAAGCGACGCTGACAGGTCACCACAACGATTCTTTGTCCGTCGTGGTGACGACGAGAGTCAGAGACGGTTGGCAGGGTTGCGCAGTAGACACGCCTGGCTTTACAGATTCTTGCGACTGACACGCCGAAAGCATTGAAACTCACTCGTTGCCCACACTCACTCATTGCTTCCCTCGCAACTTTACCTTCTATGTCGCTCATCCCGGTCGCTCCATTCGCGAGCAACCAGCCGCCTCTACAGCGGGTATAGCTCATCCATCATAAGCCGCTTATGATGTATGAAAGGCTGGTCTTTCTTCGAATTGTCGGCCGAAACCGCGGCCCGGCCGGTTATTCAAAATAGGTATCGTCGTGCGCATAAGGGGGCGCGCAGCAACAGAGAAAGCGTAGCGACTCCGTAGCCATGACTGTGTGCCAGGTTCCCGATGGGATGAGGATCGCATCGCCCGCGCCGACCAGTCGACGTTCGCCATCGAGTTCTATCTCGCCTGCGCCTTCGAGGATGAAATAAAGAACCAGAACAAGTCTTTCGAGCACTGGTCGCTCAAGAAACAGACGGTGTTGCCTGAGAAAATCCTTTTCGAAAACGAAACGTCGATCAGGTCAATCTTTCGGGGAAGCTGTTTCTCATAATAGAGCAACAGCGTGCGCTGATGCATCGTAAGCGGCTTACGATGCGCAAATAGAAAGTGTTAATTGCGAGGCTGACGTGAGTGAAGATCGATTTTGCGACCGATAGGTTCGCAAGTATTGTTTTCATCATGAGCGCAACTGATGTCATCAGGGAGTTGGAAGAACTCCCATCGCAGGAGCAAGAAAAAGTTCTGCGCTGGCTGCAACAGCGAGCCCTCAAAGATTTGTGGACTCGCGCGGATGCCCTGATGAAAGACGCTCCGAAGGTGAGCGAAGACGAAATTCTAAGGCTGCCGCGTGTTCGTCCTTCTGGATTCTAACATCTGGCTTGCGGCGCTAGCGCGCGATGGCGTTTGTCGTCAAATGCTGGAGTCTTTGGCAGCGTTTTGCACGCCTGTTGTTACTCCATTCCTCTGCGCTGAGGGGCGCGAAAAACTCGTCACCAAATTCGACCGAACACAGGAGCAGGCCGACGAATTGGTTTCAAAACTCATTTCAGTTTCGCAGCTTAGAGACGACGTCGCCGAAATATCATCACCCTTGCGTGATCCGGATGATAATCCCATCCTGGCAGCCGCAGTTGCGTACGACTGCGAGTTTCTTGTTACAGGTGATGATGACCTGTTGGAATTAACATCTTTTTCAGGCGTGGAAGTCGTTTCCGTTCGTGCTTTTGCTGAACCACTTCAGTTGAAGATTTGAAACTCCCTCGCTGCCCGCGCTCGCTCGCTGCTTTACGTTGATCATTCGCACCGCCCGGTGCTCGCGCCAGCTACCATAGCTGCGTTGCCGTCTACCCGTGCGATTCCCAATCGCGACGTGTTCTATGTCACTGATCCCGTCAGCTTTATTCGACCTCTCTGTTACTCCAAATACGTATCCTCGTGCGAATAAGGCGGCGCGCAGCAACAGAGAAAGCGTAGCGGTTCTGTAGCCATTATGGTGTGCCAGGTTCCCGAAGGGATGAGGATTGCATCGCCCGAGGCGACCATTTGACGTTCGCCGTCGAGTTCTATCTCGCCCGCGCCCTCGAGGATGAAATAAAGCTCCTCAGCGACCTTGTGATAATGCCGCTGTGTCTGGCCTCCCGCGGGGACGCGCGCTTCCGCAAGGCTTTGGTTTTGAACGGGCGCATTCGTGCGATCTAAAATCGAACGGATAGCCGAGCCGTCTTTCGTGATAAAAGATGCCTGAGCCGAAAGATTTTGGACGGTCATAGTCTAAGATGCCGCGACCCGAGGCGCGAAGGAAGCCTAACTTGGAACAGGAGAATTAATCAGGAAGCCAGGAACCCAGGAAAGGGATTGCCGAGATAGAAGGTAAAGTGACGAGGGCAGGAGCGAGAGAGCGCGGGCAGGGAGCGAGTTTGAAATCGTCGAACACTCCAAGTCGCCCTCGCCGCAGCTGAGCGGAGCGGAATTTCCTAACGACCCCGGGGTTGCTGCCTGGCAGCGTCGTCTACTTCTTTCTCGGCGCCGTTTTGGGAACTGAGGCCTGTTGCTGTTTCTTCTGAGACGCGCTGTTGGCTTTCGCCTGTTGCTGTGCCTTGTGCTTCTGATTCGCTTTAGGAGATTTGTCGCCCATGATGAGAAAGGCTCGTCTTGCAATGCGCAAAGTCAACGTGGAGGCGGACGGCACAGGCTATTACCTGGCGCCGGTTGCAGGCTGACTTGCTCTCTCAGCGGCTTTTCGTTAGCGAAAGAAGATCAAGTAAGCGACAACGCTCAACCCGACCACGGCCATGATAATCAGTTGCTGCAGGTGTTTCGCATCAAAGGGCCGCGACGGAATGGCCCGTGATGCGGTAGCACAATGACGGCAGAGATGATCAACGGTGGAAAGCGCATAGCCGCAGGTAGGACAAGGCTCGAGTGGCATGTGATAACAATCGCAGGTATTGACCTAATAGCGAGGAATGCTTGGCGGCTGTTGAAAAGTTGCAGCGTTAAATCGTTAAAGCGTGGGAATCGTTGAAGCGGGACCCGAGAAGACCTTGAAGCGTTGAATCGTTAAAGCGTTGAAGGGGTTGAATTGTTAAATCGTTAAATTCGGATTCCGATTTACTCGATCGCATGGACGATGTAGCTGCCAGCTTGTTTGTCGCGTTCCAGCTTTAGCAGCCCGCGCTTTTGCGCTTCGAGGAGGAGTTCGTTAAAGGCACGGAACCCATGCGCTCGCTCGTTGAAACCGGGGTTCTGCCGTTTCATCGCCTGTTTCATGAGCGAACCGCGGATCGGATAATCTTCGCCTCGCTCGGCGCGCAACGCTTCCAGGGTTTTCCTCAAAAGATCGAGCGCTCCGTCCATTGAAGGTCGATGATCTTTACCAGTTTTCGCTATTGGCGCCGTCGCGGCAACGCTCGGACGTTTGTTTACTGGCTCCGCGCGCACGAGGTCGTCGTAATAAATGAATTCGTCGCAGTTGCTGATGAATAGATCGGACGTGGACCTTTTAACGCCGACGCCAATGACCGTTTTGTCGTTCTCGCGCAATTTGCTGACGAGCGGCGAAAAGTCCGAATCGCCACTGATGATGGCAAAGGTGTCGACGTGGCCCTTGGTGTAACAGAGATCGAGCGCATCGACGACCATGCGGATGTCGGCGGAGTTCTTGCCGGACTGGCGCACATGTGGGATCTCGATGAGCTCGAACGCCGCTTCGTGCAGCCCTCGCTTGAACGTCTTGTAGCGTTCAAAATCGCAGTAGGCTTTCTTGACCACGATTTGGCCCTTGAGCAGCAGACGCTCGAGGACCTTGCGGATGTCGAACGCGGGAAAGTCTGCGTCATGCGCGCCCAGCGCGATGTTTTCCAGGTCGAGGAAAACGGCCATTGTGGCGTCAGAATCTTGCACACTCATCAGGCTAACATTTTAGCAACATCGCATTCGCGAGATAGCGAAAAGTGAGGCAGCAAGATCTAATCTGGAATCCAGGAAGCCAGGAAGAGGGCTGTGGCGCCCGCTGCATGATCGGGATTGATCGGAGGCTTCAGCGCAGGAGATTGAAATAATTTCATTAAATCCTTTCCGTTCGTCCTTTTTCTGAACGACTTCCTGTGAAAATACGATTGATGGCGACTTTATCATTTCGACTTTGCTCGTGATAAACGGCCGAGAAGCATGGCAACTGCGTTTTATTAGTGATGTTCCGCTGGATCTTCCGACTCATTGTTCTTAATTACGCGGTTAAGGCCATAAACAGGCTGTTCGCCTCTCGACGCGATCGTCGGACTCGCATCTAATCGAGACTGATCGCGGCAGTAACACGATCAATCATTTTCTGCCGATCACGGTTGAGGTCAGGTGATGCGCTGAAGAGCGCACGCCTCCAGGCGTGCTGGCGGTGACGCCCTCGTCATCGCCGAGCTTTGTTATAAAAGGGACATCGCGCTGATCACACGCAGAGCATTTCGGCGAGGTCGCCGAAATGTGCACGCGAGGCGCCCGCACGCGGCGGGCAGGCAGTGCGCTCCCCGGAACTCAAATCGCGAACTTGTTGAAGTTCTGCATCCGTTCGGTTTAACTGATCCAGATGTCACTCGTTTTTAAGACCATTCAGACCGAAGGAATCGCTGAGCTTTCTTATCTCGTCGGCGACGATGACGAGGGAGTGGCGGCGGTCTTTGATCCGAGAGCTGATTGCGACGTTTACATTGAAGCAGCGCGTGATGCCGGCGTCATTATCACGCACATTTTCGAAACCCATATTCACGCCGATCTGGTGAGCGGCTCGCGCGAACTGTGCGCGCAATTGGAAACGGCAAAGATTTACGCCAGCGGCGAAGGCGGCGCAGAGTACGGTTTTAATCCCGAGAAAATCAAAGATGGCGACCGATTCGAATTTGGCGAAGTGATCGTCACGGCGCGCCACACGCCAGGGCATACGCCGGAGCACATGTCTTATTTGCTGTCGGAATCGGAGCATCCTGAAGAGCCGTGGGCGGTGCTCACGGGTGATTCGCTTTTCGTCTCTTCCGCGGGCCGGCCAGACTTGTTAGGTGAGAAATTCACCAGGCAACTCGCCGAACAACAATTCCACACGTTGCACGATTTTTACCTGAAGCTCCCGGATCACGTGATGATTTATCCCAATCACGGAGCCGGCTCGCCCTGTGGCGCCGACATCGGCGCGCGGTTGAGCAGCACCATCGGTTACGAAAGAAAGTTCAATAATTTTTTGCAGTTCACTGACGCAAAAAGCTTTACCGATTTTGCAATCAAAACGGCGCCACCGGTGCCTCGGTACTATCCACTGATGAAGAAGGTGAACGCGGAAGGACCTAAAGTGCTGGGAAGTCTTCCACGTGTTCCAGGCCTTTCCCCAAAGGCTTTCAAAGAAGCGATCGAGAAGAAAGCTGGCGTTCTTGTTGATGTGCGCAACATGCTCGCGTTTGGCGGCGGTCATATTGCAGGCGCGCTTAATATTGCCGGCACGCCGATTCTCTCTATTTGGGCAGGCTGGTTGCTCGATCCAGAAAAGCCAATTCTTCTGGTGCTCGAGGAGGATGACGACCTCGAAAAAACTCTGCGTTTATTTGTTCGCACCGGATTCACAAGATTCGCCGGCTATTTGATCGGCGGCATGAAAGCGTGGCACGCAGCGGGGTTTCCGTCGGAAAGAGTTGGGCAAATGAGCGTGCACGAGCTGAATGAACGAAACTCTTCGTTGCAGATTGTCGATGTGCGTTCGGCCGGTGAATGGAAAAAGGGGCATGTTCCCGGCGCCCATCACATTTTTGTGCCGGAGCTTGGCAATCGGGTGGGAGAACTGGATCGTAACAAACCGACGGCGATTTATTGCGGTAGCGGTTATCGCGCCAGCATCGCAACGAGCATTTTGAAGCAGCAGGGGTTCACTGATCTTTGGAATGTTCCCGGCAGTTGGGAAGCATGGAAAAAGGCGAAGCTGCCAGTTGAGGGAGTGGATGGGAAATAAATGGAACGGCAAGAATTCAGTGTCATTCCGAGCGAAGTCGAGGAGTCCCGTCGCACAACGCTCGTTGAGTTCTGCGGGATCCTTCGACTCCGCTCCGCTTCGCTCAGGATGACCGCGATCGAGGGAGCGGACCGCAAATGAATGGAGCAACGGCGCTACCCCGGCGCTCCTTCGGGGAGACGATGCGCGCAGACGTTTGGTGGACACAGCCGCTGCTCGTTTTTCTCGGATTGTCGACTTTCATCGTTTACTCCACGTGGGCGGCGTTTCAGGGGAAAAATTATTTCTACGGCAATTACATCTCGCCGTTTTATTCGCCGGAACTGTTTGGCGCTTCGCCCCATAGTTGGTTTGGACCGAAACCTGGCTGGTGGCCGCAATGGCTTCTATTTTCGCCGGCGCTTTTAGTTCTTTGGTCGCCGGGTGGTTTCCGGCTCACCTGTTATTATTATCGCGGCGCTTACTACAAAGCGTTTTGGGCCGATCCGCCGGCCTGCACGGTGGGCGAACCGCGGAAGAGCTACTGGGGGGAACGTTCCTTCCCACTGATCATGCAAAATGTGCATCGCTATTTTCTCTATCTGGCGCTGCTGTTCATTTTGATCCTGGCCTATGACGTTTGGAAGGCGCTCTGGTTCGTCGATCCGGCAACCGGCAGAAGTTCATTCGGCATCGGCGTCGGCACGATCGTGCTGGCCATCAACGTGTACCTGCTTAGCGGCTACACATTTGGATGCCATTCTTTACGCCATCTGATCGGAGGATTTCGCGATCAACTTGCAAAATCGCCAGCCTGCTATCGCGCCTACGCCTGCGTGAGTTGCCTGAATCGCCGCCACATGCTTTGGGCGTGGGTGAGTCTGTTCTGGGTCGCCTTTACCGATCTTTATGTGCGCCTCTGTGCCATCGGCATCTGGCATGATTTCAGAATCGTTTAGCGATGAAGCGAGATGCGTTGAAGCGGAAACGTGTGTCCCTCTTCTGTCACGTTGAGCCGAGCGAAACATCTCTGACTATCGGCTTGCGACAGATGAGAGCCCGGAAATAATCAGAGATTCTTCGCTTCGCTCAGAATGACAACGAGCCCTTGAACGCTTCAACCGTTTAACGCTTCAACGAACCCATGCCTGAGTACGAAACTTGTGATTACGACGTGCTCGTGATTGGCGCTGGTGGCGCTGGATTGCGGGCTGCGATTGAAGCTTCGGCTGCGGGCGTTCGCGTTGGACTCGTCTGTAAATCGCTGCTGGGTAAAGCGCACACGGTGATGGCGGAGGGCGGAATCGCAGCGGCGCTAGCCAACGTCGATGAACGCGATAATTGGAAGGTCCATTTCGCGGATACCATGCGCGGCGGTCAATATGTCAATCAATGGCGCATGGCTGAATTGCACGCCAAAGAAGCGCCGGATCGAGTGCGTGAGCTCGAAGCATGGGGCGCGGTTTTTGATCGCACGAAAGACGGACGGATTCTGCAAAGACATTTTGGCGGCCACAAATATCCGCGACTGGCACACGTCGGCGATCGGACCGGGTTGGAGATGATCCGGACCTTACAGGACCACGGCGTTCATAAGGGAATTGAGGTCCACATGGAGCACACCATTCTTTCGTTGCTCAAGGACGGCGACCGCGTCACAGGCGCGTTCGGCTACGACCGCGAGAGAGGGCGTTTTAAAATCTTCCGGGCGAAAGCTGTGGTGCTGGCCACGGGTGGCATTGGTCGCGCCTACAAAATCACCAGCAACAGTTGGGAATACACGGGAGATGGACACGCGCTTGCTTATGAGGCGGGCGCTGAACTCATCGACATGGAGTTCATTCAATTTCATCCCACCGGAATGGTCTGGCCGCCGAGTGTGATGGGAATTTTAGTTACTGAGGGAGTGCGCGGCGAAGGCGGCGTTTTGAGGAACAAAGACGGCAAACGTTTTATGTTTGAATCGATCCCGGAAAATTATCGGCAGCAAACGGCGGACAACGAGGAGGAAGGCTGGCGCTATTGCCAGGGAGACAAAGACGCGCGCCGTCCGCCGGAATTACTCACGCGCGATCACGTGTCGCGCTGCATTGTGCGCGAGATCAAGGAGGGCAGGGGAAGCCCGCACGGCGGCGTGTTTCTCGATATTTCGTGGATCAAATCGAAACTTCCGAACGCCGCCGAACACATTAAGCGGAAACTCCCAAGCATGTACCACCAGTTTAAACAACTGGCTGACATCGATATCACGGAGCAACCAATGGAAGTTGGACCGACTACCCATTACGTCATGGGTGGCGTGCGCGTCGACCCCGACACGCAAATGTCGCGTTTGCCTGGGCTGTTTGCTGCAGGTGAGTGCGCTGCGGGTATCAACGGCGCAAACCGGTTAGGGGGCAATTCGCTGTCCGACCTGTTGGTATTCGGGAAACGCGCAGGCGAATTCGCGGCGCAGTTCGCGAAGCAGAACTCGTTAGGCGAAATTCGCAACGATCAGATCGATTTAGCCGCGCGAGAAGCGCTGGCACCATTCGATCGGGGCGACGGCGAGAACCCGTACCAAATCCAAAAAGATTTACAGGAATTGATGCAGGACAATGTCGGAATCGTTCGCACCGAATCCGAAATGCAGTATGCGCTCGGCCAGTTGCAGCAACTGAAACAGCGCGCAAATGGCGCTGCAGTTACAGGTAACCGCGAATACAATCCCGGCTGGCATACGACCATCGACCTGAAGAATCTCCTTACCGTATCGGAGGCGGTCACCCGCACAGCGATTGAGCGGAGAGAAAGTCGCGGGGCACAATTTCGCGAAGATTATCCCGCGAACGACGAGCATTTTTCCAAGGTGAACACGATCATTTCCAAAGCGCCGGACGGATCGATGCAAATCCGATTGGAGCCTTTACCTGAAATGCCGGATTATTTGAGACAGATTATCGAGGAGAATCGGTGAGGCGTGAATCGTGAATCGTGAATCGGGCAGTCAACAGCGTCAGCGAACTTCAACATTCGAGAATCTGGAAGTGTACCAGGCAGCTCGGAAATTCCGAAAAGCGATGTACCGAGTCGCTGAACAATGGTCCGAAACCGAAAAATTCGGACTGGTCAGCCAGATGCGGCGCGCCGCTGTTTCATTGACTAACAACATCGCGGAGGGGCACGGTCGTTATCACTACCTCGATCAAATCAAATTCACACTTCACTCTCGCGGCTCTCTCGAAGAATTACTGGATGATCTGAACGTGTGTGAAGATGAACAATATGTATCGGGTGACGAGATCGCGCCTCTGAGAGAGGACGAGTGGCGGGTTCGTCAGTTAATTGACGGTTATGTACGCTACTTGCGCCAACAAAGTACTGCCCACGGTGCATCATCGGTTCGCGAAGACTCACCGACATACGAGGAAGACGTCGACGATTCACGATCCACGATGTAACAATTCACGATGCAGACGGCCATTTTCAAAATCTGGCGCGGCGATGCCAAAGGCGGCGAATTTCGTGAGTATGCCACCGACGTTGCCGAAGGCATGGTGGTGCTCGATGCCGTCCACCAGATTCAGGCGACGCAAGCGCGCGATCTTGCCTGCCGATGGAATTGCAAGGCGGGAAAATGCGGCTCGTGTTCGGCGGAAGTGAACGGAATACCGAAGCTGATGTGCATGGCACGGATGAGCGAGTTGCCGTTGGAAAAACCGGTGACGATCGAGCCGATGAAAGCTTTCCCGGTCGTGAAGGATTTGGTGACGGATGTCTCATGGAATTTTCGCGTGAAGAAAAGAATCAAGCCGTTAAAGCCGCGACCACCCGATGCGCCGGACGGCACATGGCGCATGCAGCAGAAGGATATCGATCGTGTGCAGGAATTCCGGAAATGCATCGAATGCTTTCTGTGCCAGGATGTCTGCCACGTCCTGCGCGATCATGCGATGCACGAAAAATTTATCGGGCCTCGTTTTTTAATTCATGTCGCCGCTCTGGAGATGCACCCGCTCGATACGGAGGATCGCATGGAGGAACTGCGGAATGCTTACGGGATCGGTTACTGCAACATCACCAAGTGTTGCACGAAGGTCTGTCCCGAAAACATTGAAATCACGGACAACGGAATCATTCCGCTGAAGGAACGTGTGGTGGATGACTTTTACGATCCGCTGGGATGGATTTGGCGACGGCTGAAGAAAAAATCGGATCGTTGAAACGTCTAAAAGTTCAAGAGTTGAAGCGATGAAGGCCTTTCTGTCATGTTGAGCGAAGCGAAACATCTCGGACTATCCGCTTGCGACCATGAGCACCGCGAAAAATAATCTGCGCTTCTTCGCTCCGCTCAGAATGACAACAAAATCCATATCCGCTTTAACGCTTCAAGCCTTACGCTTTTAGGCTGCCGCCATGCCCGAACTGAAACAACTCCATAGAGACGCCATTCCCTCCGCGCTGGAAAAGGCTGAGCGTTACCGTTTGCTTAACGAACCTGGCGAAGCGGAAAGCATTTGCCTCGATATTTTGGCCGTCGATCCCAATAACCAACGGGCTGTCATCACGCTTTTGCTCGCATTCACCGATCGCTTTGAAAAAGGCTACGGCGTCAGCGAGACGCAAACGAAAGAATTGTTAGGCCGACTGAAATCGGAATATGAGCGCGCGTATTATTCCGGAATCATCGCTGAACGCCGGGCAAAGGCCAAACTGCGGCAGCACACGCCTGGTTGCCGGTTTCAGGCTTACGACCTTTTGCGGGAAGCGATGGAGTGGTTCGAAAAAGCCGAGCCGCTCAGCCCATCGGGCCACGACGATGCGGTTTTGCGGTGGAACACCTGCGCCCGCATCATTGAGCGAAACAAACTCGTAGCTCGCGAACCAGAGGAACGCATCGAATTCCCGCTGGAATAACAGACCCGTCATGTCGAGTGGAGTCGAGACATCCAATGCACTTACCCATGAGTACCTGCCACCGCGCCACATGTCGTGGTGGTGTCAACCGGTGGGGGCGGTTCACCTGAACCGCCTGCGAGTTTGTAATTCCTCGCGTTTGAAAATCCAGGCGATTGGGGTCAATCGCCCCTACCTTCTGGCGCTCGCGCTACACCAGCGCGCCGCCGCAGCTCGAACCCGCGCCGGCTGTGCAACCGAAACAGTGATCGCCGGTCATGATCTCGCGATCTTCGATCGAATCCAGGTTGACGTCCCACAGAAAAATTGGCTGCCCATTGTTCCACTGCATCCCGAGCTGCTGATTGAAATCGCAGTCATAAACTTCGCCACGCCATCCCACGCTGACCGTGTTGCGGCACATCAGACCTTCAATAGTCGCTGGATTAAACGCCTCGATAAGAACCTGCATGTACTCATCGAGCCGATTGTTATGGCGCAGGTAAGCGGCGAAGCGCCCGATTGGAAGATTCGTAAGCGTGTAAAGCTGGTTGAACACAACGCCAAAATGCTTCTCCAGTTGCAGCTTATAATCGGCCTCAAGCTGCTCTTGCGGCGACGGCAAAGACGCGCCGACCGGATTGTAGACGAGATGCAACGGCAACGCGGGATCGATTCCATAGCCTAACGAGTTGAGAAGTTGCAGCGCCGCGATGCTGGCTTCGAATACGCCGTCGCCGCGTTGCGCGTTGACGTTCTCAGCCGAGTAACATGGCATCGACGCGATGATTTCCACCTGTTTATCGGCGAGAAATCTGGAGAGATCCTGGTAGCCGTCCTCGACTAAAATCGTGAGATTGCAGCGATCGATTACGTGGCGTGACGGCTGCAGCTCTTTCACACGCTCGATCAAATAGCGAAAATCGGGAATCATTTCGGGAGCGCCACCGGTAAGGTCAATCGTGGGAATGTCGCTCTTCGCCAGCCAATCGATAATGCGATCAACTGTCTTGCGCGTCATGATCTCTTTTCGCTTCGGCCCGGCATTCACATGGCAGTGCACGCAGGTGAGATTGCAAAGCTTTCCCACATTGACCTGGAGAATTTCGGGTCGCGCACGACGAAGCGAGACCGATTGTTCGGTTAGCTTGCGTGCGAAATGGTTCATTCCAAAGCAACAGTAGCGAGATGCCATAAAAGTCATTCCGAGCGGAGTCGAGGAATCCCGTGGCAGCACTCTCAGGTAACTTTCCGGGATCTCTCGACTTCGCTCGAGATGACAGACTGCTTAGGGTTCTTCGAGGCTCATGACTAGTCAATTTGGTCCCCGTTTTTCTTCTGCGAGCCGGCTTTTTTCCGGTGAAAATCTTTAGAAAGTCCGAGCCTGCTAGCGAGGAACGAGTCTCATTAATTAGTGGCTTTGTGAAAACCGGCCTTTACCAGGTCTTCGTATCCAGCGTCGAGGGGCCGGACGTTATAGCCAAGCTTCTCCAAAATCTTCGCAGCTTTGCGAGCGCGTACTCCCATGACGCAGTGGGTATATACGATTTTATCTTTTGGAAGTTGGTGTTCCAGCGCGCTTGGATCGACGTCTTTTTTTAACGAGCTGAGCGGCAGTGAAATCGCTCCTTCAACGTGCCCTTCCTTCCATTCCCCCGGCTCGCGGACATCTACGAGAACCGCTTTATGTGTTGCGACGTTTTCCTGAACGGTAGGAAGTGGATCGTTGCTTAGCTCGCCGGCGTGAACGGGACTGTAAGTGAATGCGATTAGACTCGATATCAGGAGGAGTTTTGTGAGGTGAATACTCATGATTCGCTTTTCCCGGCGTTCACATCGCGTTGCCCTCAGGTGAGATTGCAAGATTAGCCCACATTGACTCGAAAATTTCAAGGCGCCCTGGCGAAGGGAGACTGATTGTGTATTCCCTTGCGCGAAACGGTTCACGGCCAAATAACAGTAGGCGTGCTGTCATAGAAGTCATTCCGAATCGGAGCCGAGGAACCCTCCTAACATAACCTCAGATAATTGATGTCTCGACCTCGCTCGAGATGACACAGTGCTTAGCGATCGTTGAATTAAACAGCGCGCGCGCCTAAAAACTGATTTTCAAAATGCGACCATCCGTTCCGACGAGCCACCCGGCTTTGGGAGTGGCGAAAGCAACCGCCCAAAATCCCGTCACATCCGGCAGTGCGTACCAAGTCGTCCCTTCATCCGGAGTCCAAGCTGCGCCTCCGTCATTGGCGGTGATCACCACGGCGCGGCCAAGATTGTTTCCCCCGCCGCGACCAGTCTTTCCGACATAGCTCAGGCCGAAAATCGCTCCCGTTACCGGAGGCGGATTCGTCAGAGTCCAAGTCACGCCGCCATCGCTGGAAACCGCAGTGCGCGCATTATTGGGGTCAGTAGGATCCAAATCGCCGCCGCCTACGATCCCGTGGTGCGGATCGCGAAAGTCAACCGTGAATGCGCCGGCGCTGGGTCCGCTAAACAACGGAGTGTCGTACGCGTTCCAAGTGTCACCTTGGTCCGTAGTGGCAAGGATTCTGGCGATTTCAGCGACGCCAGTGGCAATCCAAGCATTCCGGCCACCCTGTGTTGTGACGTTGGTTCCACTCGACGCAAAGGAACCTTCACCGGGCAAGGCTGGTGGCATGTTGCTGCTGATGTCCTGCCATGTCATTCCGTTGAGTGTGCGAAAATCATGGAACACTCCATCGACTGAGTCGCCATGTAGAATCCCACGGCGTGGCGTCCAGAACGCGAACCCATCATAGAAGCCAGCCGGAATCTGATTCTCGAACTGGATCGTCCAAGTAGCGCCGCCGTCCAATGTCTTGTAGACACGGAAATCAGTGGGGTTATTCCCAATCGACATCAGATACGCAACGCGCGCGCTGAAAGCTTCCACGTCGCGAAATTGCAAAGCTTCAGCGCCCGGGACGACGCCTGCGTTCCAAGTCTCCCCGCCATCGGTGGTGACGGTGAATGTGCCGTTACGACCGGATGCCCAGACCACTTGTGGATTTACCGGCGAAACGGCGATCAGGCCGTTGGTCGTCCCGCTGTCCTGGGGAGTTAGGGTTGGTTGATGAGTCGGCGTCCGTTGTTGCGCGCTCAGAGTCGTGCAAGTGAACGCCGCTGCCAGCAAAGCTACGAGTAATTGTTTTGACATAGTGTTTCCTCCCAAAAGAAATTCGTCGCGGCACAAGAGCCCGGTTGCAAGAAGATTCTCGCTTCCAATTTCATTGACGCCTCGCGAGTTGAATTTCACGCTCTGGCCGAGGTCGTCGTCCGAATCTTCATCAGTGAACTCCATTCGCTCGAATGGGTCGGCATCGTTCTGGCACGTATCGCTGTGGGTTTGCTGTTTTTCTTCTCCGGACGAGCCAAACTTTTAGTGCCTGAGCGACGGGAAGAGATGCGGCAAACAGCACCGCGTCGGCGCCACCGGATGATGGTTTAGATGTCCCGAGTCGTCGCCGAGCTTGGAGGCATGTCTTAGAGTATCTTCGGGAACGAGCGGAGTTCGGAAATCAAGGATGAACCGTTGGATACTGTACTAAGTTCGCGCGCACCAAAAACCTCCATTGACTACCGCGCGAGCTCGTCGGCCGGCTTTGGTTCGCGCTCGGGAACTTCCCCGCTTGGTAATCGCCACTCACGCTGTTGACGAAATGGCATCGCAAAAAGTTTGCCCAGAGTAAGTTCGTTTTCTTCGCGGTATGCAGCGACACCGATCGTGATTGCGTCCTGCGGAACGTCGCGGCGTAACGTCCGATGCAGTTTGTCCCACCAGCAGAAGATCGTGCCCCAGTTGGAATTGGTCTCGCGCTGAACGATGGAATGATGAATACCGTGCATCCGCGGCGTGACGAAGATCAGATGTAAAAGCCGTTCGACACAAATCGGCAGGCGCCAGTTGGAATGATGAAAAAGTGTCGCGGCTTCAAACGTGGCGAAGAACACGAGCAGCGTGAGCGGGCCGATGCCGAAGAGCACCACGGCTAACGAGAGAAAGCCAGTGGAAAGAATCATTTCGCCGAAGTGAAATCGCGCCGCTGTGCTCACATCCATATCGAGATCGGTGTGATGCACATTGTGAAATCGCCAGAAGAACGGCACCATATGCATTGCCCAGTGCCACCACCAATAGGCGTAGTCCATTAAGAGGAACGTCGCGAGTAGGACGGCCCAGGTCGGAAAATGAATCCAATTGAGTAATCCGATGTGTCGGTCGCGCGCCCACATCGCGATTGCGATCGGAATGGGTAACATCGCGAGACGGACAAGCGCGAAACCGGGAATCGAGAGCACAAAATTTCGGACCAGCCGGTGTAGGACGCTGAAATGTTGCCGCCGTAAAGGGAACCGCCATTGAACCCAGAGCAGAGCGAGAAACAGGCAAATCAGCAGCGGGTTGCCGACGTAATCCATCAAGCGAATCTCGGGCATGGGCGTAGCGTTTTATTTCTGCGCCGTGTCGCTAGTGACGCCATGAAAAAGCGGCGCAGCAGCGCCGCACTCCAAAACGTGGCCGCCACTTCGAGACTGTGATTTTCGGTTGCCGTTTCGAAGTGCGCCGGTGCTCCGGCGCTTTTGGAATGTCCGACACAAATTGTAAAGTGGCACTAACTGCTATGCGCTGATGCGCCGGAATTCAAAAGTGGTCTCGGGCTTGACGATCTCACCGTTCATCTCGAGCAGCGGATAAGCCAGGAAATTGATCGGCCCGCTTTCGGGTTCCGGATCGACCACCAGATCGCGACCTTTCGTCAGCTCAAACCGATTCGCCGGATTATGACCAAAATAATAATCCGCGAGCTTCGGGTTCTTCCACGCTTCACTGATATCCACCGGGACCCATTGATCGTTCGCGAGAAATTCCGCCCAGCAATGGTAGCCTTCGATTTTGCCCTCCTTCTTGTCGGCTGGAATCGTCGCGCCGATGGCGAAACGCGCAGGTATGTTGATGCTTCGCGACAATGCGATGAAGTACGCGTGGAAATCACTGCAATTGCCGGTGTGAGCATCGCACGCATAGACCGCGTCGCCGCGGCCCCAACCCGCACCCGTTTTATCGTACCGCATGCGGCTGATAACATGGTCGTACAACGCTTTCGCCCGCTCGAGGTCATCGGTCTTTCCGGCCGTCGCTTTTTGGGCGAGCGTTTTAAACGTTTCGTTCACTGGCACTAATTTTTCCGGCTGAAGGTACCGCGCCACGTCTGCAGCGCCTGCCGGATAGGCGGCTTTTTCCTTGCGCACGACCTTGTATCGCAACTCGATCGTCTTGCCACTGTCCTGCGGTTGCGCGTTGACTACGCAAATATCATTGCCGTAATCGCGGTCCTGAACCTTCTCCCATTTCATCGGGATGTTCAGTTTTTCCACACTCACAGTCTGAAATGGATCTGTCTTCGCGAGCGGTATCCAGATGCGCGCGGAGCCGGCGATTTCCGGGAGTTTAACGCGATAAACGAACTCAAATTCGTCGGCGCCTTTAATGATGCCGGGCTCATCGGCGGCACGAATGGTGAGCGCGATGGCGAGGAACAGCGCCAGAGCAAAAATCAAGCGCATGGTCGATTTTGCCATTCGGTTGGTTAGCTCACGGGCACTTTATTCCACTTGCCGTTTTCTTCTTTCCAATTGTAAAGCGGTTTACCGTCGATCTTGTGCACCGCCGTCTCAGTGACTTTCATGTTGCCCGGCTGCCCGGTAAGAAAAAAATCGATGTCGTAGGTTTTTCCATCGGTGCCTTTCATATCTACGCAGGCGAAATATTTTCCGTCGCCGAGATCCTGTAATCGATCATCGTGGACCTTTATTAAGTCGAGAGCGAGATCCTGGCCTTCGTGTTTCACATGGAATTTTCCGTCGCTCTTATTCGTATCGGCGGTGATATTCTTCTTTATCCCGGCGGAAATGTCCGCCGTGCTGACTTGTTTCTTACCACCGCCGGATTGCGGATGCTCCGGGTGTTCCTGCGAAAACAGCGCCGGTATAGGCGCAAAGAATATTGTAATGGCTGCTGCGGTGATGATTTTTGCGATCATATGAGTTTCTGGTTTGTTGAATTCTATTCGTCGAAGAGACGTATCGAGCAACCATTTTATTTTGGCACGCGTGTTTTGCCTTCTCGCGCAAAGCTAAGTTCAGCGAAAAATCCGCAATGCAGGTTTCCATTGTTATTCCGGTCTTTAATGAGGCGGGCCTGATACGGCCATTTCTGACGAATCTGCGCGAGCGAACCCGCGGGGCAGAAATTATTGTTGTCGATGGTGGAAGCACTGACGGCACGGACCGGCTGGCGAAAGGCTTCTGCGATCAGATTATTCGGACCGGCGTGCGCAGCCGTGCAAAACAAATGAACCTTGGAGCCGGTACAGCGGCCGGCGATATTTTCTGGTTTCTGCACGCAGACGCCAAAGTGCCGCTGGAATCCTTGAACGAGATTGCGCGCATAATGCGCAATCCAAAAATCTGTGGCGGTTTCTTCCGGATCCGTCTGCCGGCGGCGCCGGCCATATACCGGCTGACAGACGGCTTTGCGCATTACGCAGGGCTTGTGCTGAGGATGCGATGCGGCGATCACGGAATTTTCTGCCGACGCAAAGCGTTTGTTGATGCTGGCGGGTTTCCAGACGTGCCGGTCATGGAAGATGTGGAATTTTTTCGGCGACTTCGCCGCTGCGGTCGCGTCGTGTATAGCAACAAACGTATTGGAGCGAGTCCTCGACGTTATGAAACAGTCGGACCCTTACGCCTCACATTCGCCTTCGGATCCATCGCGACGCTTTATCTTCTCGGTGTTTCCCTTTCTACGTTGGCCCGGATTTACCGGCGCATGTGTTGCAGTCCGGATGAGCAGGCGATTCTGCGCACGTAGCGAGGCACCGGAGCGAATTTGGTTCAACTCGCGTTGGTCGTGCGCGCGATGATGCTATCGGGTGCGATCCGATAGTAGAAGGAAATCAATGGGAGGGAAGAAACATGAAAATCGCGAGTTTGATTATTGCGTTGGTTGCGACTGCCGCGCTGATTGCTTTCGGCCAGGAAGGCGTGATTCAGGACGTAAAGCACGGTGCGAAGAAAGCCGGCGAAACAATTAAAGACGGACTGGAAACAGCAGGGGCGAAAGCAAAGGAGACGGCGAAAACGGTTGGCAAGAAAACAAAAGAGACTGCCGAGACAGTAGGTGAGAAGACGAAGGAAACCGGCGAAACTGTAGTCCGAAAAACAAGGCAAACCGTCGACGGCACAGGCGAAAAAGTGTCGGAGACTACTCAAAAGGCCCACCACAAGTCCAGGACCAGGACCAGCAAAGCGCAAACCACCGAAGAACAGACGACAGACACGGACTTAGAGACGCCGGCACCAAGCCCAACGCCTTGACAGTTCCAACTTGCTCACCTTCTCCTAGTGAGTCCTATTTGGCGCGATGAGCAGATTGCGTCTCGGAGTCAACATCGATCACGTGGCGACATTGCGTCAGGCGCGCTATGCCACGATGCCGGAATCGAAAAATGCAGAGCCGGATTTACTTGTGGCCGCGCGGATTTGCGAGCGCGCGGGAGCGGGCGGAATCGTCGCGCACCTACGGAGTGATCGGCGACACATTCAAGACCGCGACATCGAGCGTCTTCGCGAGAATATCATGACCAAATTAAATCTCGAGATGGGCAACACTGAGGAAATCATTGACGTCGCGCTTCGCATCAAGCCGGAGGAGGTCTGCCTGGTGCCGGAAAAACGTCAGGAAATTACGACGGAAGGAGGCTTGGACGTGCGAGCGCAGCGCAAGGAACTCGAGCCAACCATTAGACGGCTTCAAGTGGCCGGGATCCGTGTGAGCCTGTTTATCGATCCTACGCTGGAACAGGTGGATGCCGCAGCGGAGTTGAGTGTAGAAATGGTCGAGCTCCATACCGGCAGCCTTGCGAATGCATTTACGGAAAAGATCCAAAAGCAAGAGCTGGAACAATTACGAGCAGCCGCGCGCGCTGCATCAGAATCCAATATCCAGGTCAACGCCGGCCACGGGATCAATTACAGAAACATCGCGCTCATTCACCAAATTCCATGTTTGAGCGAACTCAATATCGGCCACGCAATTATATCGCGTGCGATGTGGGTTGGATTGGAAAATGCCGTCAAAGAAATGCTCGCCGCGATGGCAGATTATCCCGAATGAGCGCGTCGAGGGTCATTGTAGGGCGTCTGTGTCAGACGCCAAGTGTCGGCGTTTCACAGAAACGCCCTACAGCTCCAGTTAAATGAGCGTGATCGGTATCGGCGTTGATGTGATCGAATGCTCGCGTATCCAGCATTCGATGGAGCGGTTCGGTGACCGCTTTCTGCATCGCGTCTTCACAGATGGTGAAATTGAGTATTCGATGTCGATGAAATTTCCGGAACGCCATCTGGCTGCGCGTTTCGCAGGCAAGGAGGCAGCGGCAAAGGCTTTCGGGACCGGGATCGGCAAAGCAATGGGGTGGCGCAATATCGATATCCGCAAAAAAGAGAGCGGCGAACCTTTCCTTGTTTTTTCAGGGCCGGCGGAGGCTTTTGCCGCAGAACGGGGCGTCGCTTCTGCGCTCATCACTCTCAGTCACACAGAACATCACGCGATTGCCTGCGTCGTTCTCGAAGGCGCAGCTTCTCATCCGGGATAAGCCGGCAATTCAAATTGGTCTGTTACAAAGCGGCGCATCAGCCAATTGCTCACAAAGGAGATCGACGTGGCGCGTAAAACTAAATCGCGCACGAATAATCCTAAGCAAGTCTTAGGCGTGAAACTGCTGGCGAACTGCCGAGCTGACTGTTGTTTTCGCTCAATGAAAGGCCGGAACCGCTCTTCATATGCACGAAATGCTGCCAGGTGGTCTCCGCTTGCGCGTTGCAATTCTCCTGCAAGAAGATATGCGCCCGCCAATGCGAACCCGGCACCTTCGCCGGCTAAAAGAGAAGGACAATACGCAGCGTCGCCTACCAGCGCGATTCGTCCTCTTGACCATGCCGGCATGCGAACCTGACTGACGGAATCGAAATAAAGATCGTCACAACTTTCCAGCCGTTTCAGTATTTCGGGGACTTCTATCCAGCAATCATCCCGGAACGCCTTTCGTAATATTACTTTCGCGGTTTCCAGGTCCGGGTGCTGCTGAAATATTTGTTCACGCGCAAAGATGAAAAAAAAAGCCGTGCGCCCGTCACGCAAAGCGTACCTGCTGATCTGTCGCCCCGGTTGGGCATAACCTATATAAGTTGCCTCTTCGCGATGTTTGTAGTTTGTCGTGATAAAGGAAGCGCAATAATAACCAAGGTACTTCGCGAAATTCTCCTCCGGCCCCCACGCGAGCTTGCGCACAGCGGAGTGGAGACCGTCACAGCCCACTACAAGATCGAATCGTCGTGCATGGCCGTTTTCGAATTGGATATCGACGCCGGTTGGATCTTCGCGAATGGCAATAATGCTGTCGCCGAAGATGGTCTCGATCTTGTCCGCAACCGTTTGGAAGATGGCTTCTGCGAGATCGCCCCGCGGCAGACTAAAAAAACGATTCCCAAGCGCGCGTCGAAGAATTTTGGCGTCGAATCCGCTCCTCTTACCTCCACGGTCATTCAGAAATTCCACGCGGTCGATCAGATAACCCCTGTCGCGCAGCTGCGGAATGAGCTTCATCCGATCTGCAACATCAAATCCAATCCCCCAGAAATCGACCAGGTAGCCGCCTTTTCGGAACTGCGCTGCCCGCTCGACTAGCACCGGTTCAAATCCTCGATGCCGCAGCCAGTAAGCCAGCGCCGGACCAGCAATACCGGCTCCGGATATGAGAACCGATTTTTGTCCCATGAAAGAGTCTACAAGGCAGCAGCTCTTTCGTCGAAATGCGAGCACGCACTGTGGCTTTGTGCTTGACGGCTAACCCGAGTGACCTTTAGGCCACTGAATATGACCATGGAAAATTTTCGACAACTGATGGAAATCGTCGGCACGGCTGTCGATGGCGTCGGCGTGTTCATTGTCGCTGCTGGTGCGATCGTCGCCACCGTGCGTCTCCTGGTTCATCGCGCGCACAACATGGGAAATTATTATTCATTTTATCGGCAGGACATCGGCCGCGCAATTTTGTTGGGCCTGGAGTTCTTGATCGCTGGCGACATTATCAGAACCGTTGTCGTCGCACCCACGGTTCAGAACGTGCTTGTCCTTGGATTAATTGTGCTCATCCGCACGTTCCTGAGTTTGTCGCTCCAACTGGAAATCGAAGGAAGATTGCCGTGGCGTCGCGACGTGCCGCCGCAGGCGATGGATCAATAAAATCGATGAATCGGTGATAATAGAACATACCGGCCCGTTAGGCTCCGCGCCTCACCGGATAATCTGAAAAGTGAAATCGCCGTTGGTCCGATGCGTATCCACCGATACAATGCGCCAGACCACCTTATAGCTTCCCGGTCCGAGCGGCGGCAATGAGACCTGGAGAACCGAACGATTGGAGGGAGCCGAGTGCGTATTCTTCTTATCGACCTGTTTTCCAGTCGCATCGAAGACTTGGATGCTGCTAAGCCGAGGTTCGATTGCTTCGGTGAACCAAATCCGCACGGCCGCCGGCGCAGAATGCACTTTGCTTCCGACAGATGGATCGGAGCGCTCCAAAAAAGCATGTGCCTTCACTCGCGCGGCCGATAGAAGTAGCAAAAAAGAAAGGGTGAGAATACGATGCAGAAGTTTCATTTGTTTTCTCCGAATAGAGGGCGGCCCATGGTGTGCGGGAAAAGATCGTCCAGAAAGAAATGCAGTTGTGCGATTACGCCGACGTTATTCCCCGTGTGTTCGTTGATCGGAATCACCGCCTCGACACCAACCTGAAAATATTTTCCCGCCCAGATCACACCCGGATCGATTGTGCCGGTGGTTGGCCCGGTTGGCCCTCGGTTCAGCGGAGTTTCCATTGCGAATTCCACCAGCGGAATCAATCGATTGATCGGCGCGGGCAAATGCATGTCCTGCACCTGCGACTGCAGATAAATCACGCTGTACTCCAACGCAAAACCCCACTCGAGGACATCAGGATGTCGCTCGATGTCAACGTCGTGATCACCGGTTTTATCATTCACCGTGATGGTGCGCGTGCTGGCGCTGCTTGGAATGGCAATGCCTGCTACGCCGGTGATAGCGATCGGCTTAAAAAACCGTAGCGCGTCGGGCAAATCCCCGAAGCCTTTACCAAAAAAAACAGCCGGCTCCCACGTGCTGAATGAATCTGCGCCAATCGCGCTCGAGCCGGTGCCGCCAATTTCGACACCGAGTCCCACCGATACAATTGCTTCGTGCGGGCCATTCTTAAGGAGTTGATATTTCCCGCCCAATTCGAGATTGCCGAAGCCATTCGCTGTCTGGCCTTCGTGTGGATTCAGTACGCTAAGGGTCTCGCCGATTTCGATTCCGAACTCCCGCGTAATACGTTTAGCGATATCCACCGAAATATCGGTTTCGCGCATCCCACCATCATCCGGCGTCCGAATCGTGCTGACTGTTGGAAGCGAAAGTTCGTCGGAGACGAACGGGTCGTCCGTCGAAAGCGTCGCCGGGAAAAATCGTGCGCCGGCAAAGCCATGGCCGTACACGCGATGCGTTGCGCAAACCGCGCAAACGAACCAAAAAAGTAAATGCAAAGGTTTCATGAATGTTCCTCCAGTATGATGAGAAAACGTCCGCGTTAAGGCGCGACGGTTCCCCGGTTTGCGAAAGGGAAGCTGCAGATCGTGCACGCGCGCGGCGCAGCCAACTCAAGCGCGAACTAACTTGCGAACGAGCGCGGTGGCGGAACGGGCGGCGAATGTCCTGCTTCGGACGAGAAGCAAGCAGTTAGACGGTATTCGTAAGAAACGAAGGGACGTTTAGTTCGGTGAGCGAGAGCTGCACAGATCATGTCGATCTTGAGTGTGGAGGACTGCACATCCTGTTTTTTCTCCGAATCTTTCCCCTTGTTTACTACATGACAAAGCGAGCAAGGATGTTTGCCATCAAACGTCTGAGCAATCGCGCGGCACAATGGCGCGCGCTTGGAATAGTCAATGACCATCGTGGTCCAGGCGAGTGATTGCAAAGCAATCCAATGCAGCCCAATCGACAGACAAAGTGCGCTAATCGTTGCAATACGACCAGCACAGCGAAACATGCTTGCGAGGCTAATCACCGCCCGGTTCGATGTCAACGTCGCCGCGGAGCTCGCAATTGTTTTTTCTGTCGCTGTTTGCGTTTAACCATTTTATGCCGCAACAGCAGCGGGCGAGAAGCGTAGGAACAGCCAGTGTCGCCTCGGTTAGCGAAGTAAATATAGGAGGCTGTTTAAAAATGAAGAAGGTACTTCGTTCAACAATTGGCACGCTCGTGGTGGCAGCTTTTTTGGCAATTGCGTCCCCAACGTTTGCCCGTGGAGGTCATGGCGGCGGACATGGCGGAAATCGCGGTCACGCTGGAGGGCATGCTTTCAAAGGACATGTCGCGGTCGGCCACGTCAGGGGTGGACACGCTGGATTCGTTGCTCGCGGTGGACGTGGTCACCAATTTGCGCGGCCCGCACGCGGAAACGGCCGCTATGCAGCGCGCGCATATAATTGGAACGGCGCGTCGTCGCTGGGGAGGCGGTCGCTGGTATCCGTCCTATGGATATTCTCGGGTTGGCTATTACGGCTCCGGCTATGGCTATCCATACTACGGAAGTGGCTATTACGGTTACCGATACGGTGGTTACTATCCATACTACGGGAATTGGGGATACTACCCTTACCTATACGGATATTGGCCGTCCGTGACCTTCAGCTTCGGGTACGAGATTAAATCACCACACACGTAAGTCGTGCCGCAGTAATGAGGCACGTTTACTAATCTCTCACCGGTCCTATTTCGGCGCACGCAGAGCAAGGCTCTCCGGAAATGGCGGCGCGGGCTTCTTTGATAATAAACGGGATCAGCGCCAGCGCAGCGACACTATCGAGCCACCACCAGCCTAGAATCCGCGTGGCCGCGAGTCCTACGATTAACACAATCGAGAGATAGCCGCAGACAATTGATTCGACAGCGTCTGCCCGCAGCGCGCGCGAGTTCAGTCGCGAAGCAACTTTGATTTTGTAAGCCGCGAGAACGGGCATCCCGACCTTGGCAACGACACCAATGAGAATGCCCCATACACTTTCGTGGGTGTCGGTAATTCGTTTCGCGACAAATATTCCGTACCCAGAATTAAACAGCACATAGACAACCAAGGCATATAGCGAATATCCAACCCATTTAGCCGCGCGGTTCTCGACGGCTTCGACCTGTTCCGACGTCGCCGCACCACTCGCTTCAACTCGAAGCCGCCACAGCAACACTCCTCCACTGAAAAGCTCGATGAGACTGTCGATTCCGAATGCTTCGAGTAAGAGACTTTTCGACGCCCAACCGAGGAGCAAAGCAGCCGCTCCTTCAATCGTCATCCAGCCGAGCGTGATATACGTCAGTACGAGCGCAATTCGCAGGTCCCTAGCGCGATTATCCAAACCTAAACTGTTTGATGTGACTCCTGCCGGCATAAGGCCGCTCCCTTTTCCAACTGGATCGTGGCGTGACCAATCTCAAATCGATGGTGTAGCTCGTCACAAATGCGCGCGAGTAGGGCGTCGTCGATTTCTGCGTCGGGTTTCACGAGGTGCGCGGTGAGTGCCGTTTCCGTCGTGCTCATCGCCCAGATGTGAAGATCGTGGACTCTTGTAACTCCGGGCAGCCGCTCCAAGAAATGTTGCACATCCTCTGCATTGATGTTCTCAGGAACTGCTTGAAGCGCAAGATTCACTGACTCGCGCAACAAATCCCAAGTACCCCAGACGATCACAGCCGAGATGACTAAACTCACAACCGGATCGATCCAATACCAACTAGTCCATAGAATCGCGACTCCCGCGACGACTACCCCAGCGGAAATCGCTGCGTCCGCTGCCATGTGTAAAAATGCTCCTCGAATGTTGAGATCGCCTTTGCGTCCAGACATGAACATCACAGCCGTCGCTGTGTTGATTGCGATGCCCAGAAGCGAAACCCAAATGACTGTAGTTGCGGCGACATGTGTCGGAGCGTTAAATCGGCGCAATGCTTCCCACACGATTGCGCCAACCGATACGAGCAAGAAAATTGCATTGAATAATGCTGCGAGGATTGAGCTGCCGCGCAGACCATAAGTTCTTCGCTTTGTCGGTATGCTCTTGGCCATTGCGGTCGCGCCCCACGCGAGGAGCAGACCGAGAACGTCGCTAAGATTGTGTCCGGCATCGGCAACTAAAGCGAGAGAGTGACTGAGAATTCCAAAGATGACCTCGAATAAAACATACGCGGCGTTAAGACCAATACCGATCGCGAACGCGGCGTTGAAATTCGCCGTCGCGCGTGAATGTGCATGATCGTGAGTCATACCGCGTTCGTTAGGCCGGCGAAGGCTCGGTGGTTAGTGGAGGATTCGGGAGCGGATGCGGCGTTGTGGCCCGTACCCTACCTTCGAACACATTGTAGAGCGTGGGCAGGATAAACAATGTAAGCGCCGTGGAGCTGATCAGTCCGCCGATGACGACGGCAGCAAGCGGTTTTTGAATTTCACTGCCAGGTCCGGTTGCGAACAACAATGGAATTAACCCAAGAGCAGCGACGCTTGCTGTGATCAGCACTGGGCGCAGCCGAAGCACCGCGCCTTTGACGACGGCAAGCTCAACATTCAATCCTTCTCGACGCAGCTCGTTGAAATAGCTGACCATGACGACGCCATTGAGCACGGCGACGCCGAACAGCGCGATGAAGCCGACGCTGGCACTCACGCTAAGATTAAAGCGTCCGATAACGAGCGCAAGGATTCCGCCGATAAGGGCGAACGGAATGTTCATGATGATTAGGAGGGCCTGCTTGACCGAATTGAACGAGCTGAAGAGCAGCAGAAAGATCGACAGGATAGTAATCGGCACAACGATGGCGAAACGCTTCATCGCGCGTTGCTGGTTTTCGAACTGGCCGCCCCAGGTCATCACGTAACCCGGCGGCAGTTTCACTGAGCTGTCGATCTTCGCTTTGGCTTCGCGCACGAAGCCGCCGATGTCGCGATCAGTAACGTTGCATTCGATAACGATACGTCGCTGCGCCATCTCCCGGCTGATCTGTGCCGGTCCCTCGATCACTTCGACTTTTGCGAGCTGCCCAAGCGGAATCAGCGCGCCTGTTGGTGACGGAATCAAGATCTCACGAATCGGCTCGACATCATTTCGCGCCGACTCCGGGAATCGCACGGCCAAGCCAAAAACCTTCAAGCCTTCATAAACTTTGCTCGCTTGTTTTCCCCCGATCGCGGTTTCAATGACGTTTTGGATATCCGAAACGTTAATGCCGTAGCGCGCGATCTTCTCGCGATCGATCTCGATTTGCAGGTAAGCAAGCCCGCTCACTTTTTCGACATTGATGTCGGCCACGCCGCGCACCGTGCCCAGAACGCGAGCTACAGCGTCCGCCTTTTGTTTGAGCACGGTCAGATCGTCGCCGAAAATCTTGATGCCGATGGCGGATTTGACACCGCTAACTAATTCATCCACACGCAGTGCGATTGGCTGCGAAAAACTTGAGGCGACGCCGGGCAAGGCGGCGAGGGCATCGCGCATTTTTTCCACCAGCTCTTCTTTCGATGTAGCGGTCGTCCATTGGTCACGCGGCTTTAGCGTGACGATCACATCGCTCAGTTCGATGCCCATGGGATCGGACGCGATATCCGCTCGACCGGTTTTCGAAACGACATCGATCGCTTCTGGGAATTGCTTCAGGATTTTCTCCGCTTCGTTTTGCAAGGCGAGCGATTGCGGAAGCGAAATGCTTGGAATGCGAAACGTCTGTACCGCGATCGAGCCCTCGTCGAGAGACGGAAGAAATTCTGTGCCGATCATCGGCACTAGAAGGAGTGAGGCAACGAGCGCAATGACCGCGGGGATGACAACCTGCCACGGACATCGGATGCACGGCTTCAGCGCGACGAGATACGCATGTTTTAGCCAGCGGATATGGAACGGGTCGTGTTCATGCGGCGCCTGCTTGAGTAAAAAGGTGCAAAGCGTTGGAATGAGCGTAAGCGAAAGAATCAGCGAGCCGAGCAGCGCGAAGGAAATTGTGAACGCGAGCGGGCTAAACATTTTTCCTTCGAACCCCTGAAGGGTGAACAGCGGCAGGAACACGATGATGATGATTGCCATCCCGAAAACGATCGGTCGCCCAACTTCTTTCGCCGCGTAAAGCACGGTCTCAACCTTATTCGCGTGCGAATGTTTGGACCCGGGATCCGGCTTTTCCGTGAGATGTCGATGTACGTTCTCCACCATTACGACGGCGCCATCGACCATCATGCCAATGCCGATGGCGAGCCCACCTAGCGACATCAGATTCGCGCTGAGCCCATACCACTTCATCATAATAAACGCGAAGAGCGCGGAGAGCGGTAGAACGAGAGTAACGACAATCGCGCTGCGCACATCGGCAAGGAGGACGATTAAAACGATAAGAACGAAAATCGCTCCTTCTGCCAACGCCTTCATAACGGTGTGGATCGCTTTCTTAACGAGGTCAGTTCGATCGTAAAACGGAACTAGCCGGACACCCTTGGGCAGCGCCTTCTGAATATCGGGAAGCTTATCTTTGACGGCGTTGACGACATCGCGACCGCTCGCGCCCTTGAGCATCATCACGATTCCGGCGACGACCTCGCCCTTGGCGTTCATTGTCACCGCGCCTTGTCGAAGTTCCGAACCGATCTTAACCTCCGCGACATCGCGCACGTAAACCGGGCTGTGGCCTTGGGTCGCCACGATAATGTTTTCGATGTCACGCATGTCCTTCACGAGTCCGAGGCCGCGCACCACGAATTGTTCGGATTGATGCTCGATGTAATTGCCGCTCGCGTTAGCGTTGTTCTTCTCCAACGCTTCGAACACTTGCTGCAACGTAACTTTGAACGAAGTGAGGCGTTCGGGCTTGATGATGACCTGATACTGTTTCACCAGTCCGCCGAATGAATTCACATCGGTAACGCCCGGCACGCTGCGCAAGAGCGGTCGAACAATATAGTCCTGCACGGTTCGCAGCTCCGTCGCGTCGTATTTCTTCGGATCATCGCTCACCAGGGTGTATTGGAAAATTTCACCGAGTCCCGTTGTGATCGGACCGAGTTCGACATCGACAGCAGCAGGTAGATTCTCGCGTGCGCTCGTCAATCGTTCCGAGACCAGTTGTCGGGCGAAGTAATCGTTCACCCCATCCTCAAAGACGACAGTGATCGCACACAGGCCGATTTTTGACACCGAGCGAATTTGTTCCAGCCGCGGCAGACCGCCCATCTGAATTTCAATTGGCCGCGTGACCAGCTTTTCAACTTCTGGCGGTGACATCCCGCCGGCTGTCGCGAGCACCTGCACCTGAACATTTGTGACGTCTGGAAACGCATCGATCGGAATTCGCTTGAGCGCCAGAATTCCAAACCCCGTTAAAATCAGCGACGCGAGGATGACGATCATCCGCTGCCGTACCGAAAAGTTTAGGATCGCGTTGATCATTCTCTAATATTTTATTCCTAAGCGGCCAAGAATTGTCGGCCACAGCGCGTACAGTCCGGCTGTCACGCCACAGGCGATTGCCATTGCAACTAAAAATGGCAAACCACGTCGGAGCAATGCGGCGAGCACAACGAACAGCAGTAAGCTCGGAATGACGAACCAGAACGTGCTTATCGAAAGCGCGGCAACATTCTCACCATCGCGCGTCGCAAAGTACAACCATATGAGAGCGGTCACAGAAGTGAGCGGTAGTGACAGGATCAATCCGCCAACACGTGGGATTCGTTTCGATATTTCCGTTACGGCAACAATGATCACCGCAGCGGCAAGCAGCTTGATGATTGTTTGCATTTGTTATTCTTCCCCCAGTTCGCCTTTCAGCATTTCGGATTTCAAAATGAAGCTGCCGTCAGTCACGACCTTCTCACCGATCTTCAATCCTTCGAGCACCTGCACTCGGCCTCGTTGCTCCATTCCAAGCTTCACCGGACGCTTCTGAAATTTATTTCCGTTGAGCGCCACGAACACGATCTGATTGTCTTCTTCCGTTTGCAGCGCGCTGTCCGGAATCACCATCACGTCCTCAAGGACGGTCGTGACGATCTCCACGTCCGCGAACATTCCCGGTTTCAACCGGCCGTCGGCGTTGTTCACTTCGACTCGGGCTTCTACCGTGCGCGATTCGGTCTCAACTACATTGGCGATGCGAACCACCTTTCCGCGAAAAGTTTCTCCCGGGTACGTGAGAACCGTGAAGCTCGCGTCTTGCCCCACTTTCACCGCCCCGATATCGCGCTCCTTAATTTCCGCGATCACCCACAAATCTGTGGGGTCGCTGATCGTGAAGATTTCCTTTTCTTTGCCTACCAGCTCACCGACTGACGCCTTTCGATCAACAACGACGCCATCGATTGGCGATTTTAACTCCAGAGGTCTCCCGAGCAGCTCCGGTGTTTGCACAAGCGCGAGTATGTCGCCTGCTTTCACCGCGTCATTAAGATCGACATTTACTTTCAGAAGACGGCCTTCCAGCGTGCTGTTCACACGGGCCGTCTTGTTCTGATTTTCTGTGACCCGGCCGGCCGACTTTAAGCTCGTTTCAATGCTACCGAGCGCCACCGTTTCCATCTTAACCTCGACATGCTCGAGGTTCTCTTTCGTTAACCTGACAGTGTTCTCCTCGTGCTTTTCCGCCGGTTTCTCTTCTTCTTTCTTTCCGCAGCCGGCCAAAGCACAAACAAGCAGCGCGCTCACGATGATTTCATGTCTTATGACTTTCATTGTTTTAGATCGAGAGGGACACCAACCGCCGATTCGAGGTCGCTACGCGTTTCCGCAACTTTCGCGAGTGACTCGTAGTAATCGGCCAACGTGTCGAAGTAAGTGCGCTTCGCATCGAGATATATCAGCAACGTTGTCGCGCTCTGCGCGTAACCTTGTTCGGCTTGCGCCATCAGATTCTTCAACTGTTCGAGGAACGTAGGCGAATAGAGCGCCAGCTGCTCCCTGGCGATCTGCAAAGTTGCACTCGCCTTTGTCACTTCTCCCGCGATCTCGGAACGTGTCTTCTCCAATTCCGCCAACGCCTTCCTCTGCTCGGCTGTGGCTGTCTCAATCGCACCCTTTTTTTGATCCCACAGAGGCAACGCCAGCGTGACGCTCAATCCATAAGTCTGTTCGTTGTCCAGATACTCCACCGACGGACCAATCGCGATGTCGGGGCGACGACCGAAACGCGTCGAGCGCAGATTCACGCCGGCGAGTTCAGCTTGTCGCGTTTGTGTGCGAATGGATGGATTGCGCGTCATCGCCAGCGCAATGTAGTCACCCTGCGAACCGCGCGGCTGTGTGTTTTCCAAACTACCCATAAGCTCCAATGCCGCTGTTGCTGGGCGTGCCATCAGCGTGTTTAAGGTTACGCGCGCAGTTATTTTTTGAAGCGCAGCTTGCCGTAGCGCCTTATTCGCCGCGATCAACTCTGCCTGGCTTTTGACTGTTTCAAAATCGGATGCGTATCCCGCTTCGGCGCGCTTTTTTGCAGATTCCACGAATGCCTTGGCTGATTCCACTTGCTGCGTCCGCGTCTGCGCAATTTTTTCTGCAGCAAGCCCATCGTAAAACGCGCGTTGCACTTTTGCGGCCAGCTGAAATCGAAAACCTTCCAGCGCAATTCTTGTAAGTTCGACGTTGCGCTGCGCGATGGCGATCTCGAGAGCGCGCTTACCAGGAAATTTGAACAGCTGACTTAGAGCGAATTCGCCATGAAAAAGTGTTTCGCTTCTTGAGGCTTCTTCAATTTGTCGAAAGCCAGGCACGATTGTTAGCTCTGGATTCGACAGGGTGCGTGCCGTCCGCACGCCACCTCGTGCTGCCGCGACGCTTTGCTCAAAAGCTCGCAACTCCGGATTACTTCGCAGCACTTCACCGCTGATTTGCTCCAATGTTTCGGCAGATGCCAGCGTGCGGCCGAGCGTCAGCACGACCGAAACTGAAATCAAAGTTGTTAGATGAAATCGCATTAATTGAAATCAGACTGATTGAGCAAAAGATTCGCGAACACACCGCGCCCGCGATGTGGTCGACTAAATGCTGAGCGAAACCTGCGCGGAGACACCGCGCCTGCGCTCAGTTGTTAGGCGAGCTGAGGCGGATGATCAATTGCCGCAGGTGGACCTACCTGCGCAGGCTCATCGCTTATGAAGATGAAAACTGATGGTTGGACGTCCGCGCTAACGTGCACGCCATTGTTAGCAGCGATGACACTGCCGTTGTGAACGGCGCATGAGCAGTGGGAACAAGGTGTTTTCTCGTGGTGAGAATCTGATGGGCACGTTTGTGCAGCACAATGTTCCCCGCGCGAATCTACGATCGAATCCGCAACGATGTCGCCAGCGAATGCGAACAGAACAACAAAGCCTGCCAGCAAACGGAGTCGCGATATCCTGAGCAAATTCATTACTCCGACCTCTTACTGTCCCTACCGGGAAGTGTCAAACCACGGCGATTATTCAGCAAACGGTGGAACGGCTGCATCACCGGACGACTTTCGAAGTAGAAATTACTCACCAAGTAATCAAAAAGCCTTGTTGTAATCGCGACCGACAGAATGCTCTTAATAAGTCGTCACTATGCAAGAACCGTTCAGGAAACAATCGTGGATTTGGACCACGTTAGTCGTCATAGCGCTCGCGGCAGCCGCTGCCCTCGTTACTGGCGAGATCGTCCGTAGGAAGGCGGAGCGCAAGTTGCGTGAGGCGATTCTCGCAGAGCTTCAACCGGTCGCTTTGAAAAACTGTACGCTCAAGCGCTTTGGCAGCGCCAATGATGGCGGTTACCTGATGTGCGAGAATCTGATCGAACCGCTCGATACAGGATACTCATACGGCGTCGGCCCGAACGACGACTGGGCATGCGAGATTTCACGCCGATATCATGTTCCAGTTCACGAATACGATTGTTTCGATCCAGCGAGGCCAATCTGCGACGGCGGCAGATTTGTGTTTCACAACGAATGCGTCGGAAATCGGACGGGCAATAGGGAATCGCACTTCTTCGACACGCTGGAAAATCAGATCAGCAAAAACGGCGATGCCGGCAAGCGCGTGCTCATCAAGATGGACATCGAAGGCGGAGAATGGGAATCGCTTCTCGCAGCGCCAGATGAATTGCTGGCATCGATTCCGCAGCTCGCGATGGAAATGCACGGCTTCGACGATCCCAGAATTCTCGAAGCGCTCCGCAAACTGAGGCAGAACTTCTACCTCGTGAATCTTCACTTCAACAATTGGTCGTGCACAAGGAAAGCAGCGCCGCTCCCGGCATGGGCCTACCAAGTGCTCTGGGTGAATAAGCGCATCGCTGTCGTCGATCCCACAGCACCGATCCCCGCACCGATGAGCCCGCTGAACGCGCCTGACTCGCCGACATGGCCGGATTGTCAGTTGCGTGTCGGGAAGGTTGAGCCCCCTGTCGCAGACACGATGCGCATAAAGTAAGGCATCGGCGTGCCTTGAAAATGCGTCCCGGGTGGTTTCTGAGAAGCTGACAGCTTCCCCGAGAGGACAACGTCGTGCCCTACAATACAGAGACGCTGCCGCTCGATTAGATGGAAAGGCAAAGCTTTCAAACTTGCGACGAATTTGTTACTGGCAATTATGGAGAGCAACGAAACCTATTCAGAAGGAGACGAAAATATGAAAACCGACGATTTAGAATCCATAGCAAGAAAACTGGTCGCGCCTGGGAAGGGGATTCTGGCAGCCGATGAAAGTTCGGGGACCATTGAGAAGCGATTGAAAAGCATCAATGTGCCTTCGACTGAGGAAAACCGGCGGATGTATCGCGAAATTTTGTTTACCACAAAGGATGCAGGCGAATTTATCAGCGGCGTGATTTTATTTGATGAAACGATTCGGCAGAAGAGTCGTGAAGGTCGGAGTTTTGTTGAAGTGCTGGAACAGCAAGGGATCGTTCCCGGGATCAAGGTGGACAAAGGCGCCAAGGGCATGGCGAATTTTCCCGGCGAAAAGATCACGGAAGGTTTGGACGGCCTGCGCGAGCGATTGGCCGAATACCGAAAGCTTCGCGCGCGTTTTGCCAAATGGCGCGCAGTCATCACAATCGGCGACGGAATTCCCACGCGGACGTGCATCGATTCGAACGCGGAGGCGTTGGCCCGTTACGCGGCGCTTTGTCAGGAATGTGATTTGGTGCCGATTGTCGAACCGGAAGTGCTCATGGACGGCACGCACACACTGGAGCGGCATTTCGAAGTCACCGAGCAAACTTTGCGCAGCGTTTTCGATTCCTTAGCGGAACACCGCGTTGTGCTCGAAGGAATATTGCTGAAGCCGAACATGGTGCTTTCGGGTAAGGAAAACCCCAAGCAGGCTTCGATGCAGGAAGTTGCCGAAGCCACAGTTCGTTGCCTTAAGCGGACGGTTCCCGCGGCTGTGCCGGGTATTGTGTTTCTCTCGGGCGGTCAAACCGATCAGCAAGCAACCGAACATCTAAACGCGATGAATCGTGTGGCGGACTTGCCGTGGCAGTTGAGCTTTTCCTACGGGCGCGCCTTGCAAGCTCCGGTCCTCAAAGCGTGGAAAGGGGACACAGCCAACGTCACTGCGGCGCAAACGGCATTCCATCACCGCGCATGGTGCAACAGCAAAGCGCGGTTCGGGAAATACACCGAAGAGATGGAAACCGCGAAAGCGGCATGATGTTTTGTACAACAATGATGCGCCGGTGCTCGTTAGGCACGCTAGCCTTGGTGATGCTCATAGGTGCGCCGGCGCAATCGGCACCAAAGGTTACGCCGAACGGTTTTCTGGTGAAGTTCGATGTAAGCGTCAACGCGCCGCCAGCAAAAGTGTACCAGGCAATGGTTGGACAGATTGGTTCGTGGTGGAATCCTGAGCACACGTATTCGCATGATGCGAAAAATCTCTCGATCGATGCGCGCCCTGGCGGCTGTTTTTGCGAAAACCTGCCTAACCGCGGTGGAATAGAACATCTTCGCGTGGTTTACATCGCTCCGCCTCAGGTTGTGCGGTTCTCTGGCGCGCTCGGCCCGTTACAGGCCTCCGGGGTTGCCGGAAGCATGACGTGGAAACTAACCAATGAGTCCGATAGCACACGCCTCGAGCTCTCCTACGGCGTCGGCGGATTCATTGAGGGCGATTTTGAGAAAATTGCGCCAGCTGTAGAAGCCATGCTCCGCGAACAGATGGAGCGACTGAAGCAGTTTGCCGAGACCGGTAAGCCGACTAGAGATCAGTAATCACAACGTCCGGTGAGCGCCTTTGCAGACGTGCTACCGGATCATTGTCGTTTCGGCAGTTGCACAAAGAAAATCCGGCTGCCTTTCCAAACCAAGATGTACGCGAGCGCGATTAATTAGTTGAGTATGCCGCACAAAAAATATCAAAGCTGTATTGACGCATGTAACGACTGCGTAGTTGCCTGCGAACATTGCGCAACGGAATGCCTGCATGAGCAGGATGTAAAAATGATGGCGCGATGCATCGAGTTGGATCGTGCCTGCGCCACGATATGCGCGACCGCAGTGCGCTTGATGGCGAGCGGTTCGGAGTTTGCCGCACGTACCTGCGGCATCTGCGCCGAAATTTGTCAGGCCTGCGGCGACGAATGTGCAAAACACAAGGCGCAACATTGTCAGGACTGCGCAAAGGCATGTCAGCGTTGCGCCGAAGAATGCCGCAAAATGGCAGCGTGAGTTAGCGGTACACTGCGCGCCCGCTACGCCCGAGCGGACGCGCCGCATTGCGCTTCGAGTTGACCCTGCCGAATGTGCTATTAGGAACCAAATCGGCTCCCCAATGAAATTGTCTGCGCAAAACGGAGGTACAGATCATGCCTGCTGTCACGGGGATCATGATTCCACCTCAGCCACAGCGATAGCACCACCGGAACGGAAAGCGGCGAAGAAATATTTCTGCCCAATGTGTGAAGGCGTGGAGACCGACATGCCGGGCAGTTGTCCCGGGTGCGGTATGGCGCTGGAGCGTAATCCTGCTTTCGCGGACCCGAAGAGAATTACCTACACCTGCCCGATGCATCCGCAGATTGAGCAGGATCGCCCCGGAAACTGCCCGATTTGTGGCATGGCGCTGGAGCCAAAGACGGTCGGAGAGGGGGTTGAAGAAGAGCAAAACGAAATCAAATGGCTGTCGCGCAAATTTTGGATCGCACTAGTGCTTACCATTCCGGTGTTAATCATCGCGATGGGCCACGCGATTCCGGGACTTCATCTGGACGCAATGGTTCCCGGGCGAATCCGAAAGTGGATCGAGTTTGGCCTAACGACTCCCGTGGTTCTTTGGGCCGGCGGCTTTTTCTTCACCCGCGCCTGGCAGTCGATCATCAACCGCAGTCTGAATATGTTTACGCTGATCGCCGTTGGCGTCGGCGCAGCTTATGTCTACAGTGCAGTCGCGGTAATCGCCCCCGGAATTTTTCCAGAATCCTTTCGGCGGCATGGCGAGGTCGATCTTTATTTTGAAGCAGCAGCGGTCATTACGACGCTGATTTTGTTAGGCCAACTGATCGAGGCCAAAGCGCGCAGCCGCACCGGGCAGGCAATTAAAGCCTTGCTTGGCCTTGCGGCAAAAACCGCGCATCGCGTCCGCAACGGGCAGCAAGAAGAGATTCCGGTCGACGCAATTCAAAAAGACGACCTGCTGCGCGTTCGTCCGGGGGAAAAGGTGCCGATCGACGGTGTGATCGTTGAAGGCCGAAGCAACGTCGATGAATCAATGATCACAGGCGAGCCGATGCCGGTAAGCAAAGGCGCAGGTGACAAAGTGGTCGGGGCTACAGTGAACCAGACCGGCTCGTTCTTGATGCGTGCGGAGCGGATCGGGTCGGAAACACTGCTGGCTCAAATTGTTCAAATGGTCGCGGAGGCGCAGCGCAGTCGCGCGCCAATTCAAAAACTCGCTGACACCGTTTCAGGTTATTTCGTTCCGGCCGTTATCGCTATCGCGGTAATTACGTTTATCGCGTGGTCGATCATCGGCCCGCCGCCCGCCATGGCTTACGCTCTAGTGACTGCCGTATCCGTGCTGATTATTGCATGTCCCTGCGCGCTCGGGCTTGCGACACCGATGTCGATTGTGGTCGGCGTCGGCCGCGCTGCGCAGACGGGAATTTTGGTAAAAAACGCTGAGGCCATCGAGATCACCGAAAAAGTCACGCACCTGATCACGGACAAAACTGGCACATTAACGGCCGGCAAACCTGAGGTCGTCAGCCGAGTTACTGATAAAGCAATGAGCGAACGCGATCTCTTGCAGATTGCTGCTTCAGTGGAAGCGCACAGCGAACATCCGCTTGCTCGCGCAATCGTGGACGCGGCCAAAAAGGAACAAATCGCATTGCGCGAGGTGACAAACTTTCAGTCCACGACCGGTGGTGGCGTCTCCGCGCAGCTGGACGGCAGGCATGTGCTTGCCGGCAAAAAGAAATTTTTGGCCGATTCGAGTGTCACGTTTTCTGACGAGTTGAAGAGACAAGCAGACGGCTTGCAGGAACAAGCGCAAACGACCGTTTGGATTGCGCTGGATGGACACGCGCTCGGAGTCCTTGGCATTGCTGATCCCATCAAACCGACGACCCGTGCAGCGATTCGCGCGCTTCACGACATGGGCCTGAAAATCATCATGTGCACTGGCGATAATCGGCGCACTGCCGAATCGGTTGCCCGCCAATTGGGTATCGACGAGTTCCGCGCGGAGGTGATGCCCGACGAAAAAATCGAGATCGTCAAAAGATTGAAAACCAGTGGCGCGATCGTCGCCATGGCGGGCGACGGAATTAACGATGCGCCTGCGCTCGCCGCCGCCGATGTGGGGATTGCCATGGGGACGGGGACCGACGTCGCAATCGAAAGCGCCAGCATTACGCTGGTGAAAGGCGATCTGATGGGCATTGCCAAAGCAATGCATCTCAGTCGCGCGGTGATGCGTAACATCCGGCAGAATCTATTCTTCGCTTTCGTCTATAATGCGGTGGGAATACCGATTGCGGCCGGTGTGCTTTATCCGCTGTTTGGCATCCTTCTTAGTCCGATGATCGCTGGCGCCGCGATGAGCTTTAGCTCGGTCTCAGTAATTGCCAACGCGCTTCGGTTGCGGCGGATTGAGTTGTAGGGTGGGCGCTTCGCCTGCCCAGGCAAGCGTGGCGCTTGCCCTACAAACATTTGTCGGACAATTTACTTGCTATGACTGCACTACGTCCCGCCGGCGTATTCATTGCACTTCTTTCACTTGTTGTGCCGCTTCGTGCCCAGGAACATCCGAGAGCTCCACAGCAATCCCAATCGCAACAATTGCCTCAGACAAGAACAGGCGCTCCTCAAACTGCGATGACGGAAGCGAGCATGTCAGACGTTTCTGAGGGGCTAAAGAGATTCATCAGCGGCTATGCCGCGAAATCTCCCGACAACAGATTTCATATGCCGTATCAGCATAAAGATCTCGCGCTCGAGTTGGTCAAACTCCACGACGATCGCTTCTCGAATATCGGTGGCGACAAATATTTCGCCTGTGTTGATATGAAGGGAATGGACGGAAAAATTTATGACATCGATTTCTTTATGACGGTAAAGCCGGGCAAATTGACCGTCACGGAAACGTCAGTTCACAAAATCAACGGCAAACCGTTATACAACTGGAAACAACAAGACGGCGTTTGGAAGAAAGTGAAGGCTTCGTAATTGTAGGGCGTCTGTGTCAGACGCCAATTCCAATCAAATCGGCGTTTCATAGACGCCCTACAAAAGCGGAGTTGTAGCCGCGGCCCTGTGGGCCGCGTGCACGCGTCGCATTGCACAGCGACACGTTACAATCCCGCCGACGTTTGCGACGGTCACAGACCGCCGCTACAGATGATGCGCATAAATGCCAAAGACGTTTTTCATCACCACCGCGATCTATTACACCAACTCGTCGCCGCATGTTGGTCATGCCTACGAGATGGTGCTAGCCGATGTGATTGCGCGCTATCATAGGCTCAAAGATGAGAAGGTATTTTTTCTCACCGGAGTCGATCAACATGGACAAAAGGTCCAGCAATCGGCAGCGAAGGCTGGAGTGCCTCCAGCGGAATTCGTAAAAGGTGTCACTCAAGAGTTCATCGACTTGGCAAAGAAACTTGGCGTCCAATACGATGAATGGGCAGAAACAACGAGTGACCGGCACAAGAAAGTCGTTCAAGGAATTTTGCAGCGACTCTTCGATGAAGGCCAGATTTACAAGGACAAACAGTCCGGCTACTACTCAGTTCGTCAGGAACAATTCCTAACCGACAAAGAACGCGGCTCCGACGGCCAATTCGGTCCGGAGTGGGGCGAGATCGAATTTCGCGAAGAAGAAAATTATTACTTCAAGTTAAGCCAGCGCAAAGATTGGCTGCTTGAGTACCTCGATAATCGTGCAGACGCAGTCATTCCCGATTATCGCCAGACCGAGCTGCGCAACGCGGTGGAGAAAATCGGCGGCGACCTTTGTATCTCCCGTCCGAAATCGCGGCTCGATTGGGGGATCGAGCTGCCATTCGACAAGGATTTCGTCACCTACGTCTGGTTCGATGCCCTAACGAATTACATTAGCTTCGCCGGCTACGATCCGACTGTAGGCGAAGCTGACAGCTTCCATTACAATGCACAGCCGCGCGAATTCCGCGACAAATGGCCCGCGCTGCAAATCATCGGCAAAGACATTCTCGTTCCCGCGCACGGCATCTACTGGCTGATCATGCTGCATGCCATCGGATTTCCGGACGATCAAATGCCGCAATTGTTAGTGCACGGTTGGTGGAACATCTCCGGCGCGAAGATGAGTAAAAGCGTCGGCAACATCGTCGATCCATTTGTCCTCGCAGATAAATGTGGCGCCGACGCTCTCCGGTATTACCTGATGAGCGACATCGCTACGGGACAGGACGCCGATTTTTCCGAACAACGGCTGGTTGAACGTTACAATGCCGATCTGGCAAATTCGTTAGGCAACCTGCTCAATCGAACGCTGAACATGGCGCATCGATACCGGGATGGCGTGGTGAAAAAAACCGGAGGCGAGTCGCCGCTCGCTGCGCAAGCCGCCGATTTGTTGCGCGGTTACGAAAATGCATTCCAGCGATTCGAGGTGCAGGCTGCGATTGCGCGATTGATGGAATTCGCCACGACGTGCAACACCTACATCGAGATGAGCGCGCCCTGGAAACTTGCCAAAGACCCGAGCCGTTCAGAAGTACTGGACCATGTTCTCTTCGCGCTAGCCGAGTCGCTGCGTGTTCTTGGCGTGTTGATCTCTCCAATCTTGCCAACTGCCGCGCGCGAGATCTTCTACCAGCTCAACGTTCGCGACGAACGTCAACTGTCCGATCCAACGTGGGGCGGGTTGTCCGAAGAACATAATCTCGGCAAGCCTACGCCGCTGTTTCCGCGGATAGAAACTTCCGGGTAGCGTGCTGGCGAGCGCGTCCTCGCGATCGCAAACTTTCTCTCAATTGCCTGGCGAGTACCTAAGCGCCGCCAACAGTAGCACTATTGCTAAAAGCTGCTCCTGTGGACGGAGATCCGAACGGCGTTTGACACACGCCCTACAACTTTGATCGGATTTTGTAGGGCGTCTCTGTGAGACGCCGATCTACTGCGCGCATTCTTCGAACGCGGCGGGTTCACCTCGCAAATGCGCGAGAACTTCGCCAGCGAAATGCAGTGAGCCGGTGATCAGGATCGGATCTGGCTTCTCACGTGCAAGCATGAGCGCATCACCAATGGTTGAAGTGATGGAGTGGGGGAGTGATGGAGTAATGATGGAGAAGACTTTCGCCAATTCCTCCGGTTCGGCAGCCCGTTCACTACGGATTTCCGGGAGAAGAACTGATGCAGCGATCGGTGCGACCGTTTCGCAGATGCCGCGCGAATTTTTATCGGAAAGAACCGCGAGCACGAGCGTCGCTTTCTGATTACCGAAAACCTCCCGCCACGTTTTTGCGAGCATGCACGCGGCAGCGGGATTATGCGCGCCATCGATGATGGTGCGCTCGTCCCATTTCTGAAAACGAGCGGGCCATTCAACCGCCGCAAGTCCGCGCACAATTGCTTTTTCGTTGAGCTGAATGTTCGCCGCCTCAATCGCGGCGATCGCTACAGCGGCATTCTGCTTTTGGTATTCGCCACGCAAAGCTACTGGCGAGCCGTGGTAAGTCTTATTTACGAATTGCACTGGCGAACCGCATTCAGCGGCTCTCGCGCGAACGACTTCTTCGGCTTCAGGATGCTGCGGCGCAGAAACGACCGGGACTCGTGGTTTAATGATTCCTGCTTTTTCACCGGCAATCTCAGCCAATGTATTTCCGAGCCATTTTTCATGATCCAGAGCAATCGGAGTGATGACCGAGACATCGGATCGAACAGCGTTGGTCGCATCGAGTCTGCCACCCAGGCCGGTTTCAAGAATCGCAATATCAATTTTCATGTCGCTGAAATGTTTTAGCGCGAGCGCAGTTGTGACTTCAAAAAACGTCGGGTGCGGGTCCCAATCCGCGACGAGATCCCGTATCATCGTTAGGCCCTCGGCAACTGCATCCTCCGAAATCATTTCGCCATTTACGCGAATCCGTTCGCGAAACGTGACGAGATGAGGGGATATGAACAGGCCGGTGCGATAGCCTCCCGCGCGACAGATGGAATCGATCATGGCACAAACGGAGCCTTTGCCATTTGTGCCGGCGACGTGAATGACCTTAGGAAACATTTCCGGCGAGCCGCCGGAAACAACACGCGAGCCGCGTGCGCTCCCCAGACCGAACTCGTCGAGCAGTCGCCGAATATTTCCGAGACCTAGCTTGATTCCGAAGCGTTCGAGACCGTAAAGCCAGGCGAGCGCCTGCTTGTAGCTTAGAACAGGTCGCGGCACCAAGGCGCCTCCCACATTACGGCGTCACCGCAAAGTAGCTCAGTAATCGACTAATCTCGTCGCGCAGTTTTTTCCGGTGCACGATCATGTCCACCAAGCCGTGTTCCTCGAGAAATTCGGCAGTTTGGAATCTCTCAGGCAAATCCTGATGAGTGGTTTCCCTGATCACGCGTGGTCCGGCGAAACCGATCATGCTTTTTGGTTCGGCGATAATTACGTCGCCTAACGAAGCAAAGCTGGCCATCACGCCGGCGGTAGTCGGATTCGTCAGCACCGAAATGTAAGGCAGCTTTTCTTCTCCGTGACGCGCCAGTGCGCCACTGGTTTTGGCCATTTGCATCAGGCTCAACATTCCTTCGTACATGCGCGCGCCGCCGGATGCGGCAACAATGATGACTGCGCAGCGCTGGGCCGTGCCGTATTCAATCGTCCGCGTAATTTTTTCCCCAACGACCGAGCCCATCGTTGCCGCCAAAAAAGCGAAATCCATCACTGCAATCGCGACCTGGTAGCCATCGAGGATGCCATGCCCGGTGATGACAGCGTCGAGCAGCCCAGTGCTTTCATGATATTTCTTGAGGCGGTCGGTGTACGTGGCCATTCCCTGAAACCGCAGCACATCAACGGATTTCAAGTCGGCGTCCATTTCTACGAAGGTGTCCGGATCAAGCAGACTTTGGATCCGTTCGCTGGCAGGTTGCGCCTGATGATAGTCGCAGCGTGGACAGACACGTTGATTTTGCGCCAGTTCAGTATCCGGCACGACTTGGTCGCAGCCGGGGCATTTCTGAAAAACGCCGCGCGGCATCTCACGCTTTTTGCCGGCCTGCGCCTTGATTGCTGGTTTTTTGAAAATTGCCATGGGAATTATGCGCGTGCCGCGGTGGCGGCATGAACGGATTTTGCGCCAGCGCGTTTCAGGACGCGCGCGCATTCACTTAGCGTAGACCCGGTGGTAAGGACATCATCGATTAACAACACCCGCAAGCCTCGCACGTCCGCGTTTTTTCGTAAACGGAATGCGTTGTGTAAATTTTCCATGCGCTCGGAACGATCGAGCGCGGTTTGGGTGGTGGTGTAGCGAATGCGTTTGAGTAGAGGCCTGCAAGCAAATGAAGTGTGCGTGCTCAGTAATTCCGCAAGCAGGCTGGCTTGGTTGAAACCTCGTTCCCGTTGCCGCGCCGGGTGTAACGGCACGGGCACGATGAGGTCGAACCGGCAATCGCGCAGCCGTTGATCATCGAGCGCAGCACAAAGCCAGTGCGCTACAAGATGACGCAAATGGATTTGACGATTGTATTTGAATTCGTGAATGACGTCGCGAACGATACCGCGGCCGCGGTACGCGGCGACCGCTGCGTCGAAGTGAATCGTGCGGTGGGCACAATTCGCGCAGCTGAATGCTGTGTTGATGGAGCCTTCGAAGGGCTCTGAGCATGTCTCGCAAAATGGCGGCACGATGCGGATGATCTTCGCTTCACAACCATCACACAAATATTCGCCTGCTCGGACCTGTTTCCCGCAAATCGTGCAGGTTGCCGGATAGAGCAGCGATACGGCTGCCTGGAACAGCTCAGATTTGTGAAGCGCGATCATGTTTTAACCATAGCCGCATGACTGTCCATGTTACTGCAGCCAGCCCCAAGGGTATGATTCCAACAAGCAGATTCCTGCCCAGCCAGGGCAACGCTACCATTTGGCCGCGCGCCAGCCAATTAAACGTCCCGCTGGCGAAAATCCATCCGGCATGAAGGCCGATCGGCAGCCATAACGAACGAGTAAGCACGCGCGCATCGGCAAGAATACAGCCGATCAGAAATAACGTGCCAAACGCAGCCAGCACCATCATCGGATCACCGAATCCGCCGAAAGCATCACCAATGGATCGGAAGCCTGAGGTCCATGTCACGATTGCAACCTCGCGTTGCGATCCTTTCAAAAAATGCACTGCTGCGAAAAGTCCGGAGACGGCTGCGATCGATAGAAGCTTTCGACCCGTTCGAAGTGAAATGCCCAGGACGATTCCGCGGAAGAACGTCTCTTCGATGAACGGCACGCTGATCGCCGCAAGAAGCACCGTCCCAATTCGCGGCCATACAATGACGTGCCGAAATGAGTAAACACGCAACGCAATCAGCAAAGCAGCGCAAAAGAGCAGGGGAATGACCGAGAGCAGAATTCCGCAGCTCACATCGCGCACCCAATGCGGATTGGGCGCAAGACCCAGATCGGCGAGGCCTCGCACATTGCTGGCGCGCAGAAGCGGCCAAAGAAAAAGCACGGCCGCGATCAAAATTGCGCGGTGAAAGAACCTGTCGAAATCGTGTTTCGCCAGAAACGGGAACACGCCGTGTGCTGCGAGCGCCTGAGCCGACCAGAAAAGAATCGGAGCAAGGAGTGCTCCGCCGACGACGATCGCAACAAAATAGGCTGCTAATCTGGCCGCGTCTTTCAAGTCTGGTAATGTAAGGTGTTAGCGCGATGCGGAGTCAACACATATGGACCGATCGGGACGAGCATGGGAGCAAGCGCGAGGTGCGCGCCACAAGGTTCGGCGGCGTATGGCGACTTCAGGCGAAAACGGCAGGGGAGCTCGACTGGACTTATTACGAACGTCCGTTGCTCGAGGATTTGTTGGTTCTAAAGGACATCCTGGCGCGAAAATATCAACGTCGGCGCGCTTCGAGAGAAGATGTGACATCTTTGGAAAAGCTGATCGCTGACCAAACGAGAGAAGAGAGTTAGCGATTTCGATTTTCGTAGGTTGGATCCATTCTATAAGATACTGATCAGAAATCGCTTGAGTCATTTGTTACCTTTATTGCAGAAAACATTTATTGACCGGATTAAGGACTTCCGAACGAGTAGACATGTCCAAAAAGTTACGGCTTGATCAGCTGCTCGTCGGGCGAGGATTTTTCCCGAGCCGCGAGCAGGCGCGCCGCGCCATACTGGCCGGAAAAGTCAGCGTGGATACCAGGGTCGCTGACAAGCCATCCGAGCTGCTGGATGAGCAAACAGCAATTACGATGAAGGCAACTCGAAAGTACGTCGGCCGCGGTGGGCTGAAGCTCGAATCCGCTCTAGACCATTTTGATATCCACCTTCGCGGAAAGACTGCCATGGATATCGGCGCCTCAACCGGTGGCTTTACGGATTGCATGCTGCAACGCGGGGTTGAAAAGGTTTACGCGGTAGATGTAGGTTATGGACAGCTGGACTGGAAGCTCCGCAATGACCCGCGGGTAATTGTTCTCGAAAAAATCAATGCGCGCTTCCTTACGCGCGATCAGATCCAGGAGTTAGTCGATATTTGCGTGATCGACGTTTCTTTCATTTCCCTGACGCTGATCCTGCCAAACGCGCTCGCGTTACTAAAACCGGAGGGAATGATTCTGGCGTTGATCAAACCGCAATTCGAGCTGCAAAGGTCGGACATCGGGAAAGGCGGAATCGTGCGCGATCCTCGGTTGCACCAAAAGGCCCAAGACAAGATCATCGCATTTGTTGGCGATCTGGGGCACGTTGTGGCCGGGATCGCGCCGGCTGGCATCAAAGGCGCGGACGGTAATCAGGAATTCTTTGCATGCATACGAAAACAATCGGCTTGATAGCGCACACCGGAAAGCGCGGCGTTGCGGAGCTGATCAATTCTATCGCCGAAGAATTCGAGCGGTTCTCGATTTCGATAGTATTCGAGAAGGAAACGGCGCGTGTTGCTGGAAAACAGGCGGGCTATCCAATAGCAGAACTCGGAGCTATGACGGATCTGTTGGTCGTCGCTGGCGGCGACGGCTCGATTCTGCGCGTTATTGGGCAACTCGGCGAGACGATCAAACCGATCTTCGGCATCAATGTCGGGTCGCTAGGTTTCCTGACTTGCGTGAGTTCGTCGAATTACCGCGAAGCTGTCGAATGCATCGCAAAGGATCGAATTAACTTCAGTCATCGCGCGCTGCTCGAAGTCAGGGTTATCCTCGGGGACAAGAGAACGAACAAAATGCTCGCGCTCAACGATGCGGTTCTGAGTCGCGGCGAACTTTCGCGCCTGGTCATGTTGCGCACTCGAGTAAACGGCGAACCGCTCACGGAGTTCAACGCCGACGGATTAATTGTCGCGACGCCGACAGGGTCTACCGCGTATTCGTTGTCCGCCGGAGGACCGATTCTCGACCCGGAGTCGGGCGTATTCGTCATCACGCCGATTTGTCCGCATGTTCTCACAAACCGCTCGATCATTGTCGCCGATAAATCGATCATCGAAATCGAAGCGAGTCATCCGGATTATCCAGTGTACCTGACGCTGGACGGTCGCAGACCCATCCATGTTGAACGCGGATCGACCGTCACCGTCCGCAAAGCAAAGAAAACCCTCCCATTGGCGTCGCTGCCGGATGCTTCGTTCTTCAGTGTAGTCCGGCAAAAGCTTAAGTGGAGTGGGAGCAACGTCTGATCGACGTGTCTGGGGGAGCGTACGCGCCCTGCCGGTAGCCAACTCGTGATGTGACGGCAGAATTGGACCAGGTACGACATAGAGGCGCTGAGGTGAGCCTACAGAGTTCTTGTGCAGCCTTTAGGGACCTGATAATCAGCATTGCTCATGAACCTGTTGAGCTTGCCGGATGGCCGCATCATAAATCTCGAACATCTCACGTACGCAGAACGCGCCGGCGAGTATCTGTCTTTGCATTTCGATAGCGGAGGTGAGGGAGGCATGGGGTCTGTCGTTAGGCTAAAGCAAGGTGAGGGAGCAAGGAGGGTGTGGACGTATCTCGCCGGCAAATGCACCGTGAAAATCGAGGCCACTTAGTTGAACTATGCGTCACGTGTCTCGGTCTTGACCCGATCGCCCGAGCGCATCGGCGTCAGGGAAGGCGCCACCACCTAACATCAACTCGACCCGGAAGCGATTAGGATGGCAGCATTCGTCTGTAAAGACTCAAAGGACAAGGTAGCTTTCGACGCCCAAAAATTTTGAATTCGTCACAAATCACCCAGAGGACCAGCGTGGCGGAGGGACAAGTCGCTGGTCACATAGCTTGCTATCCGCATGAAGAAAAAACATGGAAGTCACCTATTGGCTGGGAAAGGAGTTGTGGGGAAGGGGATTAGCGACTCAAGCGCTCAATAGGATGCTGGACCTTGTTGCAGATCGGATGCTCCGCTCCGCATTTTTCCTAACTTCAGGTCCTCAGCACGCCACGCAGGCAGAAATAGATTGCACGTTGCACTCTACGTGTCGTTAGACCTCGGAGAACTATGTTTGACCACGTAAAATTCGGAGTTACCGACTATGCAGCGAGCAAAGCGTTCTTCCTCAAGGCACTCGAACCGCTCGGCGTAGCTGTTGTCTCGGAGGGGTCGCCGACGTACGGCGTCGAGCTTAGCGCAAAGGGTAAGGCTTCATTGTGCCTGCACCAGACTGAAGAGAAGCCGGCGCATCTTCACCTGGCGTTCACGGCCGAGAATCGCCAGCAAGTCGAAGCTTTCTATCACGCAGCTATGGAGGCGGGTGGCAAAGACAATGGCGCGCCTGGTGTGTGCCAGGAATACCACGCGAACTACTATGCAGCTTTCGTCATTGGTCCGGACGGGCACAACATCGAAGTGGTTTGCCACGCACCCGAGCCCTGACTCTTCCACGAAGAGATGCTCTGTTCGGTTGTGTACACTACAAAGCGTTGTCGAATTTTAGCTGACGTATAGTTTTTTGCAGAAATTTTCAGGGATCCTATTTGCGCCAGACTGGCGGTTGAGCTGCTGGGGTGTTTTCCGGCAAACTGCCTCCAAATCTAGGGAAAAATAGATTGCAGGTTGGCGTTTAAGGTCTATGCGTCTCCACCATCCAAAATGAAAAACGAGTATCTTCACACAGGAAATACAACGAAGAAATCATCGGCGCGAACGAAGCCCTTGTTGCGCGCCTTCGGCGTAATTGTGGCGGTCACTCTGGCCGGTGTCGCTTTGGCGGCGGGGCCCGAGCACCGGACCGTGCGGAAAAGCAAATCGCAGATTGTTGCGGAGAATCCTGCCGCTTCAAAGAATCCGTTAGCCGAGAAGTACAACACGCTGGTAATGCGCGTCTACTTCCGCGACCGCGCCGAGCGCGATCGGCTGGCCCAGGAACTCAACGCCGAAGAAGTGCTCACAACAGGAGGCTATCTCACCGTAATACGCGATCGCGACCTCTACTATAGCCTGACGGCGCGCGGCCTCCATGTGGAGATAGACGAAAACAGCAGTCGCAACCTCAGCCACCCTCAAATCCTGCCCTTCACTTTCTACGGCGGGTACAAGACGGTGGAAGAAATATATGCCTTCCTCGACCAGAAGGTGGCGCAGTTCCCCAATCTGGTCGAGAAGGTAGACATTGGCGACTCCTGGTGCAAGGCCCATCCAGGCTCGTGCCTGCTACCCAGTCCCTGGAACGGCTACGACCTGTTTGTGCTACACATCACGAACCATAACATACCAGGCCCCAAACCGGTCTTCTGGGCGGACGGCAATATCCACGCCCGCGAGATCGCTACGCCAGAAGTCATCATGCGCATGATTGACTATCTGCTCAATAACTACGATACCGATCCCGACGTTCACTGGCTCGTGGACTATCACGACATCTGGCTTATGCCCGAAGTCAACCCTGACGGCCACCACATCGTCGAAGCCGGAGGCGGCGGCAACAGCCCGTACCTACTACCGCAAGAACGGTGACAATATCGGAGGCAGCGGGTGCTCCTGGCCTCCCACAGTGTCTAACCAGTTCGGCGTAGACAACAACCGCAACTTCCCCTTTCAATGGGGCTGCTGCGGCGGCTCGAGCGGTTTTGTGTGCGACCAGACCTATCGAGGGGTGTCGGCGAGGATCGGATCCGGAGGACATGGCTATCGTCAACCAGCTTCTTACCCTCGTGCCCGACCAGCGCGGCCCCGGCGACACCGACCCGGCGCCTATCACTGCCACAGGCGTTTACCAGAACATCCACACAAATGCGCGAGTCAATCTCTTTACGTGGGGCTGGACTTCCACGCAGATGCCTAACTACGCTGAGACGCGTAACATAGCCGCGCACATGGCCGCCTCGAACGCGGGCGGTAACGGTTACCCCTATGGCTCGATCATCGAAGAGTTGTATCCGGTAGATGGAGGCTCGATTGACTGGGCCTACGGTGAACTGGGCATGGCGGCCTTCTCCACCGAGTTGGGCGGCCAGGACTTCCTTGTCCCATACTCGTGTATAGATAATCCAGGTTGCGGCTCGTCGCAGGGTCTCTGGCCTGAGAATCGGGGGATGCTTCTTTACCTGGCCAAGATAGCGCGAACGCCTTATCTGACTTCGCACGGACCAGATGCCAACACCGTCGTCACCACCCCTGCATCAGTGCCGCAAGGCGTGCCATCACAGCTAACTGCCAGCATTAATTTCGCCTGGTCAAACAACACATTCAGCCAGAACGTGGGCGCAGCAGAATATTACATTGACACGCCTCCCTGGGCTGGCGGCACGGCTATCGCAATGAATGGCACCTTCAATTCACCAACCGTAGCCGTCGACGCAACCATTAACACCGCCAGCCTGTCGGTAGGCCGCCACGTGATCTTTGCACGCGGACGCGGCGTAAACGACTTCCAAGGCTTCCAGACGTGGGGGCCGATCAGTGCCGTATTCCTGGACGTAACCGGAGGTACAACACCGACGCCAACGCCCACTGCGACTAGCACTCCCACGCCTACAGCCACTGCGACCGCAACAACAACTCCGACGCCAACTGCCACAGCCAGCGCCTCAAGCAGTCCGACACCGACACCCAGACCAACTCCCACTCCGAGATCGCATGTTACACCGCGCCCACGTCCGACTCCTCAACCGCGGTAGAGATCATCATTGATGCATGCGCATACATGATGTGATGATTAAGACTTGATATGACATGTAGTTTCTCGACTCTCGTTAGGCGTTCTGCGCGTAGTATGATTTCCAAGCCTAAGAAATCGAAAAAATGGTGGCATGTTCTTCGATGGCTTGGTATCGCGGCGCTCATCATGTTTGTCGGTCTCTTCGTCGAAATCCCCACAGTTATCACTACTCCGGTACCTCGCGCAACCCGGTGAATTGTAAGCGAAATTGCATCGGAGTTGCCGTCACTGATCTTCTGTTTTTATGACATGTTATTTTTACAAAAAAAGTTTGCGTGTGGGTTTTGAGCACGTTGCCACTAGATCCTGCCGTGGCTTTCCTCTGTTGCCTTACCTGCTAATGCGCGTCATCGCCGTCATGTTATTGCTGGCTGCCGGCATCGCTGCTGAGGCGATGCCATACTCGTTTGTTTGCAAGGCGAGGGGGCGATTGGGTGGACCGATCCGCTTCGAGTTCTACAATGATTCGAGCACAGTTCCGAAGACCGATATCAAGTCATTCACGGTTTCCATGCGCACCGATGATGACCGGTGGAAGGCGATGTGGTCCATCTTGAGCGGCCGTGGCCTGGCAAAGCCGATCGTGTACGGAGTTACGCCTCCTGGTTTTACCACCATGATTCAACCGCAGAAGCTCATTGCCGGGCGGGTTTACGCCGGGTTCGCTACTGATGAAAAGGGAGGCTCGTCCGGCGTGACTTTCGGATTCGACAAAAATGGGAAGATGATCTTCCCCGATTCATTCGATCAGTGATGGGCGAATAAAACATCTGACAAGCCGGCGCGAGAGCGAGCCGAACTAAACACTTCTAGTGCCTTCCAAATGGGTCCTGCAGTGGTTACCGTCAAGCTGCGTCTGTAGAGCAGAAATGGATTGCAAATTGCAGTCCGATTCCAGCTAGACCGCATCCCGCCCGAGCGACGCTGAAGCACTGAAGAATATTCCCGGCCAATATTTTCGACGATTTCGACTGGCGACTTGCGAATGAAAATCGAGAAAAGCGCATGCCATCAAGAACTCGAAATCGACAATCTAAAAAGCCAGAGTGGGAAGTTCTGCCCCCCGAAGACCAATCCCGCAGCCAACGGGGGACAAGTCGCTCTCTTGAATCCCTTTTTCGATGGCTGGCGCTTGTCATGGATGATTTCCTGCGCGTTCCGGGTACAAGACTCCGCTTTGGCTTGGATCCAATTATCGGTCTGCTTCCCGGAATCGGCGATGTGACCTCCGCAATGATTTCGGCAGTAGCGTTTGTTCACGCAGCGCGAAGCGGTGTTCCGAAAATCCTGCTCGCACGCATGGCAATGAATATCCTGATTAACGAGCTGGTCGGTATAATTCCGGGGCTGGGCGATGCGTTTTCGTTCTGGTTCAAGTCGAACGTGCGCAATTACGAACTGCTCCGCCGGTACTCTGCTGCGCCCGCGCGATCGAGAAAAGGCGACTGGGTATTTGTAATCGCGGTTCTCAGTCTTCTGTTTGTCATTGTCTGCGCGGGATTGATCGTGACGGTTCTCGTGTTGGAAGGCTTGGGCCGTTTCCTCTTCCACCGATAAATCATTGTAAGGCGTGAATCGTCCCGCGGGCATCGATGTAGGTTTCCTAATTACGAGGACTGAACCCGTGGCTTTAATACACTGGATGAACGCGACAAATTGGGGCATTATTAATCCTTCTCTCGCGACTATCATCGGCAAAGGAAATGGAACAGGGGAAAGATCCTTCAAGGCAAAGCGAGCGCGAAAAGAGCGACGACATCCAACGTGACTCAGATTCAGCTTCTGAGCATCAAGCAGACTTAAACCGGGATGCTGAACGAGTAGAAGCAGATAAGGCCACGTTGCAAAGTCGCAGCGACTCAGACGCCTCTCGCGACCTTGGGAGAGCGGATGTGGGACGAAGCGGCGCAAAACGCCAGGCCGAAGGAGATGAAAGGCTGCGAGTAGAAAGACAAACGTCGGACCAGGCAATCAAAGGCGAACGACTCCGAACTGATGCTGCTACAGAAAAGGGACGAAGCCATCATCAGGCATCCGCCCGCTCGTCCGCCGAGTTATTATCGCGGGAACAAGAGAGCCACCAAAAAACCAGAGCCACTCTTACCAGCCGGGAAGAATTCCTCGCTATTGTAAGTCATGACTTGAGGAATCCTCTCAACAACATATCGCTGGCAGCGCAGAATCTGTTAGAAGATCCGAAGAATATAAAAGAGCTGGCCGCATCAATAAATAGAAGTGCTGGAGAGATGCTCCGGCTAATTGAGGATTTGTTAGACATAGAAAGAATCGCCGCAGGCAAATTAACACTGCACATCGAGCAGCATGACGTTGGCGAAATAATAAAACAATCCGTAGAACAACTACAGGGAGCCGCCGTCTCCAAGGGAATAACCCTGAAAGCAGATCCTCGAGGCGTGTCTGGTTACGTGTTATGCGACCGGAGCCGCGTGATGCAGGTGCTGTCCAACCTGATTGGAAACGCGATTAAATTCACACCGGCTAAAGGCAAAATTTCTGTAAGCTGTCAGAGAACCGCTCCTGAAGAGAAAAAAGTACAAATTTCAATCAGCGATACCGGGGAGGGGATTGCCCCGGAGAAAATCGAAAGAATCTTCGAGCGTTTCTCACAGTTACATAACCGGGATCGTCGCGGTATAGGACTTGGCCTCTACATTGCAAAGATGATGATTGAAGAACATCCGGGAAGAATATGGGTTGAATCGAAGCTCGGAGAAGGCAGCACGTTTCATTTCACTCTTCCGCTTCGTTCTGACGCAATCCGTGAGTCCAAATCGCAATAATGCCGTCGTTTTCGTCGCCGAACGAGGCGATCCGGCTCAAAACGACTTTTAACATAGTTTTTTACGGAAATTTTCCTGGCACCGGTTTGTCCCAGAATCGCGTTGACGTCGCGCCGTCTTCTCCGACAAACTGCCTGTATAGCGGCAGAAATAGATGACAAGTTGCCGTCTAAATCTAGTTCGGCTAACTAGAGCGATCGGTAATGACATGCCAAGTTGAACAACTCGCGGACTGCCCGCAACACCTGGAAGCAGTTGGGAATTGGATCTTCCATCACTGGTGGTGTCGGCGCTGTGACTCCGCCGAAGTTGTGTTAGCCTGGCTGCGCACCCACACGCAAAAGGACAAGGTTCCGTATACAGTAGTTGCACTTGTCGAAGCGATTCCTGTGGGTAGCTGCTCCGTCATCCAGAACGACTGTGTGCACCGCCCGCAGTATTCGCCATGGGTAGCCGCGGTGTTTGTTAAGCCGGAGATGCGCCACCGTGGCATTGCTTCGGCCATGCTCCAGGAGGCGGCAGCCATCGCCAGAAGGGCTGATGTGAAAGGCTTGTATATCGATTGCCTCGGCGCAACCGCCCAGGTTTACGAGAAGAACGGCTGGAAGGTCTACGAGCGGGAAGTTGGGGACAAGGACTCGGTCGTTATGCTTCGTCCGATAGAATGATGTTGGCTAGGAAGTCGACTTTATCGGAAACCATACGCCAGCGCCCAATGCGTGCGGGCTGCTGGCGATTCCTCCACCCTAACGATGATAAAGTAACTGCCTGTGATTTTCGGAATGATGTGCGCAGCCGCAAAGTGGCCTTTCGCCCAACTGTCTGGTTGTTCCGCGAGTTTTCCGTCCGAATTATAAATATGAACCGACACCTTTGCATGATCGACTTCCGTTCCCAGCCAGAACCAATATTCGTTCCCTTTGAACAATTGTTGCCGCAGCGCTTTCCTTTCACCCGAAGCGAGCTCGCCTGCCCAGTAATCCTCGCGCACCTGAAATCCTTGTTTTACATAGGGTTCTGCCGCCAGAAGAGCAAAGGCCCGCGCGTAGACTGTGGTGGGGTCCACCGACCCGAAAATCCCAGACGGTTGCATAACGGTGGCCGCCAACAGGGAGGTCGTGCAGAGAAGGAATTTTGCGAATGGGTTCACCCGAAATTTCTCAGTCTGTTGTTGATGTTGTCGTCGCGTAACTGATTCGACAGAAAAGCGAGCATTGCCTGTGTTGAGTAGAGGCTTTACCTCCGCAGCTGCCAGTGACTTTAAACCTTTACTAAACAGCATCATTCGGAGCTTTGAATGTTATTCGCGAATTCGTATTCAGGGCTTTAGTAACCGAACCTAAGCAGAACCGCTGCCCTACACAATCCCTTACCTCTTTCTTGTTTGCGTCCGCGCCGCTGCCTCCTGGTGATTTTGTTCAGATGACATAGCTGTTATGGATTTTTTAGGATGCGGCTTTGTCGGGGTTCACCTTAGAGGTTGCCTGAGCCCGATTTTATCGGAACGTTCCAAGATGGGGGAGCGCATTAAAGGGGAACATTCCGTAAAATATTACGCGAAAATTTCATCCATTTCTGGTTAGGCCTTACGCCTGCCGCTGAAAACTTCAAGTTATGCCATCGAGCATGAATACTATCGCAGATGTTGAAACACTGTACGCACGTTTGGGCGACCGCGACTACGAAGCGGTGATGTCCTATTTGGCGGACGACATTGTCTGGATCGTGGCCGACAATTCGCCGTTGGCGGACCGCAGCCCTTATAACGGGACAGATGAGGTGCGGTCAGGCGTTTTCGACCGCCTAACGGCGGGTTTCGACAAACTTGTCTTTGACGCGGACGAAATCTTTGAGTGCAACGGCGGCGAGAGAGTTGTGGCTCTCGGCTACTATTACTTCAGGTTTCACGGACAAGCTGAAGAACGCAAAGCACAAGTCGGCCACGTGTGGACGATCCGCGACGGGCGGGCCGTTAAATTCCAGCAATACCTCGATACGCTCCAGGTCGCACGCGACGCGGGAGCGGTCTGATGCTGCGGGCATTCGATTTCGTCTGACATATAGTTTTTACCGAAATTTTTCGGCAGGATCTCTGCCCCAGAATTGCGTTGAGGTTTCTCCGTCGGTACGATCTAACTGTCGTTAGATGAGATTCAGTGTGCCTTCACTGCTAATCTAATCCACTTGCTTGCCAGGGTGAGCCGGACAAACCCCGAATCATGCATTGTGTTCACCGATAAGAAAGCTACGGGCGCGGCGGCGGAGTTGGGCGCGGCCGCGGTGTCGGTCCAAGCCTTGGCGTCGGTGTAGGTCTCGGCGTTGCAGTCGGCGTCGCGCGTGGCAGTCGGCATAGGTATGAGGTTCGCGTAGATTCGGTAAACCTGATCCGGAGCTGAAGGGTCTAAACCGCACGTGGCTGCCCGGCGACTCCAACTCGTGCTTGTAACGCTCAATCTCGATTTGGTGTGACATAGGGTTTTTTACCGAAATAGTTAGGGCAGGGGATCGACCGCAATCGCGGTTGACCTCCTGTGGTGTTCCGGCAAAATGCCTCCATGGACACAGAAATGGATTGCAGCTTGCAGTCCAATTTCTCGTTAGACTTATAGAAGACTCTACATGAGACCAGCACTCTTTATAGCTGCCGCCGTCCTTACAGTGGTGTCTATGGGCGTAGCGCAAAAGCAGAGCGCGACAGACAGTCAGCAAACAAGTGTCGAGGAGGTCATCAAGAAACTGGATGACGACCGTATTCAAGCACAGATCCATGCTGATGCGACGGCCCTTGATCGCATCTACGCTGCTGATTTCATAGGCGTAGGGCCAAGTGGCAGGGTGAGAACCAAGCCGCAGGTGATTTCAGATTTCACGTCCTGTGATTTGAAATTTCAATCTATCACCACCGATGACGTTCAAGTGCGCGTCTATGAAAACACGGCTGTGGAGACCGGCCGCTCAACAATGGTTGGGCAAGACAAAGGCCAAACTGTTCCCCGCGACACTCGCTTTACCCGGGTGTGGGTAAAGGAGCAAGGGCTCTGGCGGTTGGTCGCCAACCATTACTCGTCGCAGACTACGCGCTAATAATTTCATACGACATATAGTTTTTCCGAAATTCTTTCGGTGCAGTTGCGGTTGACGTTCTGCAGTGTTTTCCGGCAAACTGCCTCTACGGAGGAAGAAATCGATTGCGCCTTTGCAGTCTAATTTTCAGTCAAGGTGGAACGCTAACAAGCGGAGTTGCGACGTGAAAACTAATAAAAACGAAACACATAATCGGGACGTCGATGATCCCCTGCCTCCGCGCTGGGTGGCCAATATAGTAGGCTTGTTCGTAGTTCTTATGGTCATTCTTGCTGTAATAATATTGTTCGTCATCTTGTGGCGCGCTCGTTAGGTCTATGCTGATCGGCCAAAAGCGGTACTGATTTTAGCTGACATATAATATTTTCAGAAATTTTGGGGCGCAATTTCGCTGAACCGGGAAGGCTCCTGATGTGTCGCATTAAGACCGTGGGGTGAGCTTTGTCTCTTGACGTGCTTAATGCTGTTGTCCAACATCCTGCCGTATTAAACACGCGAGTCGAAGCGCGCCGGCTTCGATGTGGCCCGCAGAGAAAGGGATTCTGGGTTCGAGACGGGCTTCTTCTTAACTCAACATAGAAAGAAATTCAGTATGAAAAGATCACTAAGACCACTCTTGACCATCATCATCCTCGCCTTGGCTGCCGCGCCTTGTATACGCGCCCAAGACAATTCCGCGATCGAGACCAACCTCAAGCAGATGGAAGACGCCTGGGCGAAGGCCTTGAAGGATAAGGATCAGGCCGCGGTGGGAAATATGGTGGCGGACGACTATGCCGGCATTAACTCTAAAGGAGAACATCAGAACAAGACCCAACTGCTCGACGAGATCAAAACCAGCACCGACACTTTGAGTGCATCAACCAACGACAGCATGCAGGTCCACGTCTATGGGCCGAGCGCGGCAACGGTGGTCGGCACATCGACGGAAAAGGGCAAAGACAAGGACGGGAAACAATTCAGCCGCTCTTTCGGCTGGGTCGATACCTGGATGGAGCGCAACGGAAAATGGGAGTGCGTCGGAGAAGGGGTCATGCAGCTGAAGAAGAAGTAATCAGCATTCTCGTGAGGCGGTGTCGGCCATTGGCTCCGTGCGGTTTTCATATCACATATAGTTTTTTACGGAATTTTTTTGTGTACGGAACCTCAGAGTTGCTTAAAGAGAACACGAGGTTCTCGGCGATGCATGCCAGGACGAAATGCGGATGTTTCGTGAGGTTGAAAATGCGCTTGATCGGCGATCGCAGTTCAGGTTAAATGCGCGAAAGTAGTGTCGATGAGGCGTCGAAAGTATTGGCGATATGTAAAGGGTCAGTGGGTTTATCGGTATCAAAGAGGAACTGCGTCCGTTGGCCGTCGACGCTGAGAAGAAGCGTGATGAGTTACGTTGGAGCAGTGCCGCTGCGAAGATCGGGAGCAGAGTGAGCGGTTTGCGGCCACGATGAAGCGCAAATTTGAGCCGTGGCAGTTCGATTTCTCAAAGCCTAACGAGCATCCGTTAGGATAACGGCCTTTCCGGCCTGAGGAATCAAGACCGCAGTTCCGGACGTGCGCCTGTAGCACAAGACGTGGGTTGGCAAACAGGCAGTGTTGTGAAGGCGCAACGAATGCCACCTTACGTGCCGTGCTTTGAGCGTGGCGGCACGACGAATAAGTGTGCTTCTCGGTTGGAGCGTAATCCGTATTGCCGGCGTTTTTCTGCAGTGCGTTTTGCGAGTTCGGCGGCGGATTGCGTCGCCAAAGTGCGCAGTCGGCTTCGCTCAACTCGTTAGGCGAATCGCGCGTTGTCTTGGCTCATTGGAAAAGAGATCGGGCTGCGTGGCACGGCAACACGCCTCTGGCTCGGAAAAAGGATGCCGACCTTAACCTGTCCGGTACCTCGCGCAACCCGATTGTCAGCTGACCTGGGACTTGCATTGCCTCTCCGGGCTTGAGGTTGGCGGTCGCGGGTCGTGGTGTGGGGCTGAGAAAGTGCGCGTTGCGAGTTCGGCTTCGTGCTTTTCTGCGGAACGGCGCGTTGACCGTCGCGGTGCAGGTGCAGGAGATAACGGAGATTCTCTTCGAGGTTGTAGATGGCGTTCACGGTGAGCTGGACGCCGAAATGTGTGGCGTTTGGGTTTGTCACTGGAATCTGCAGGGCGGTTTCTCGGCATCTGGCTAGTTCGCGTAGCAGGGCCTCGCTGTCGAAGAGCCAGGGATCGGGGAGGTGTTGGCGGTCCGGAGCTTCCGTCGGAGTTCGCCGTTCATGCTTGGAGAGTGTGATGTGTCGGAGAGCGCTCACGGAATTTATATAAGATATATTTCGGTACAACTTGATTTTATATGACATATATTGTCTGATGTCATAGAGGTAGCTATGGAGGCACGGCGATCGGCTTACGGGCCCTTGCCCCTTCCATGCCCCGCCTTGACCCCATCGCGACCGGTGCTAGCCTCCGCGAGTCTCGGATTCCTATTTCAATGTCATGAAGATTTACCGTGGTGCTCTACTTTGGTGCGTAACGTTCAGTTTCTGTTTAATGCTGGCCCGTGTCGAACCGGCAGGTGCAGCGCAGCCAGAGACGTCTGGGAGCATCAAGGACATGATGTCTTCGGGCGAATTCCAGGCTGCAGGGTTGAATAAGCTGTCTGCGGATGAGCTCCAGAAACTCGATGCCTGGCTCCAAGGTTACCGCCAGACCACTGAACAGGCCGCTGAAAAGAAAGCTACGGCCCGTGCTTCGCGCACAAAGATGGACCTAATTGTGAGCCGCGTTGATGGCAGCTTTCAGGGGTTGACCGGCAGGACGATCATTCGCTTGGAAGATGGAACTGTCTGGAAACAAGCAAACGCGGAAGACCGGTATCGGTCGAAAGTCACAGATCACCCGGCAGCTGCTGTGATGCACGGGGTTTTCGGCTATAAGATGCGGCTCGAAGGCGGCACGCAGGAATTCTACGTCGATCCGGTGCGCAATCCGTAAACCGAATCACGCCAACGGTTGCGTCGAGGCGTCCGCGGGCAGCAATCGTCCCAAGCCAAACTCGGCATGAATCAATCGCGCAGCGCGCTCCGCTTCTTTTTCGTCGATAATCACGGCGATCTTTATCTCCGACGTGGAGACCAGCTGGATATTGATCCCGGCGCGGCCCAGGCATTCAAACATTCGCGCCGCGACGCCCGAGTGCGATCGCATTCCGATGCCGACCACGCTCAGTTTGGCGGCGCCGCTTGCGGTGTTTAAGCGCTTCGCGCCGAGCTCACTTAGCACCGGCATGAGGATGGTGCGAGCGTTCTCCAGCTCGTCTTCGTGAATGGTGAACGAAATATCGGTCGTGCCATCGATGGAGGCATTCTGCACAATCATGTCGACGATGATGTGCGCCGCGCCGACGTCGGAGAAGATCCGCGCGGCAATTCCGGGTTTATCACGCACTCCGGCGATGCTGAGCTTCGCCTGATGCCGGTCCAAACTGATCCCGCGAATCAGTATATCTTCCATGCTGGGAGTTTCTTCCTTCGTAAGGGTCCCGGCGGCTTCCTTAAAAGTCGACCGAACCTCGAACTCCACGCCGAATTTCTTGGCGAACTCTACAGCGCGTGACTGCATCACTTTCGCGCCACTTCCAGCCATCTCAAGCAGCTCATCATAAGCGATTTCTCCGAGTTTTTCCGCATCTTTAACTATTCGTGGGTCGCAGGTAAAAACGCCGTCCACATCGGTGAAAATCTGGCAGGTGTCGGCATTTAGCGCGCCAGCCAACGGCAATCGCCGTCAAGTCCGAGCCGCCACGGCCGAGCGTTGTTGTTTGGCCTTCAGGCGTCTGGCCCTGAAAGCCGGCCACGATCACGATGTAATCGTCGTCCAGCAGCTCATGGATCTGCTTTGGACTGATGTTCGCAATACGGGCACGCGTGTGATTTCGGTCGGTTAAGATTCCTGCTTGCGCGCCGGTAAGAGAGATTGCCGTTCCACCAAGAGCGTTTACTGCCATTGCCGTTAATGCCGCAGCCGCCTGTTCGCCGGTTGAAAGCAGAATGTCGAGCTCGCGCTTGGTTGGCTGCGGCGCAACGGCCTGTCCCAGTCGGACCAAGTCGTCAGTAACTCCGCCCATTGCGGAGACTACTGCCACTACCCGGCAGCCCTGGCGCTGCGTCTCGAGGATTCGCTGCGCCACGTGACAGATCCGTTCCGGTGTTCCGACGGAAGTGCCGCCATATTTTTGAACTACCAGGCGCATGTTGAGATGAATGTTAAACCAGATCTCATAACCGTCATTCCGAGCAGAGTCGAGGCTGCAACGCAGCCCCGAAAGGTTCCGGCACGTGGCCAGGCTTTCAATCCCGTAGCTCAACTCTGCGCTACGTTCGCGGGATATCTCGACTTCGCTCGAGATGACCAGTGGGCGCCTACAGCTCAATTGCGCGTCGCACGTCCGTTACGGTCGCGGCGATCGGCTTCAATTGTTTCATTCGCCCGAGAATCACGTCGGGGTCTTTCAATCCGTGTCCGGTGACAGTGCAAACGATCCGGCTGGTTTCCCGAATGTTTTGGAACGAGTACGCGGCATCATCTGCAACGCAGCACTTGAAAAGCCCAGCGATGGACGCCGCGCTCGCCGGCTCGACAAAAATTCCTTCATGCTGTGCCAGCCAGCTCTGCGCAGCCAGAATGTCTTCATCGCTGAGCACATCTATCGCGCCTCGCGATTCAACGATAGCCGCGCGCGCCTGTTGCCAGCTCGCTGGGTTTCCGATTCGAATCGCTGAGGCGATCGTTTCAGGCTTGTCGATTATCCGGTCGTGAAAAATCGGGGCCGCGCTAATTGCCTGGAAGCCAATCATCGCGGGCAATTTTGTCGATTTATCTCGTGAAAAATATTCCCGGTAGCCGGCCCAGTACGCGGTGATGTTTCCGGCGTTGCCCACTGGCAATAAATGAAAATCAGGCGCATCCCCGAGCTCATCTACAATTTCAAATGCAGCCGTTTTCTGTCCTGCGATCCGATCCGAATTGATAGAATTCACCATCGTGAAATCGCCGGTCTCACTCAGTTCGCGAACGATTCGCAGAGCGTCATCGAAATTGCCATCGATCGCGACGATTTTCGCTCCGTAGGCAAGAGCTTGAACCAATTTCCCAGTCGCAATTTTCCCCGCTGGCAGAATCACGACGCATGGAATCCCTGCGCGCGCTGCGTACGCGGCTGCGGAAGCAGAAGTGTTCCCGGTCGAAGCACAGATTAGCGCTGTTGTGCCGCGTTCTATTGCCTTGGACACGGCCACGGTCATCCCGCGATCTTTAAACGAGCCGGTGGGATTAACTCCTTCGTTCTTGATGAAAACTTCGCAGCCGCGAGCGACGCGTTCGCTCAATCGCGGCGAATAGATTAGTGGCGTGTTCCCCTCGCCCAGTGAAATGATCGGCGTTGCGAGCGAGACCGGAAGAAATTCGCGGTAAGCTTCGATCACTCCCCTGCTCCGCTGTGATTTTGTTGTTGTGGAATGCATCAACTTTCTTTATGCGAGGCAGGTCCGCGCGATTGTCGATCGAGAAGCGACATGTAAAATCAACCGTATGCCTGCCCTTAGCAAAGACGATAAGCTGCGGCTCTTAAGGATTATTCTCGAGAGCCGGCACGCGGATTTGCGCGAACAGAATTTGATTCGTCAGGGCAAGGGACATTTTCACGTCTCCGGGATGGGCCATGAAGGGCTGGCGGCGGTCTCGATCCAAATGGAGCCGGACGATTTCATCGTTTCCTATTATCGCGACCGAGGCCTGGTGCTAGGGCGTGGCATGACCACCCGCCAACTCGGCCTGGAATATTTTGCAAAACGCAACACCGGCAGCGGCGGGCGGCAAATGCCTTCGCATTATAGCGACGCAGACCTGCACATTTGGAGTGTCCCTACGCCAACTGGTTCACAGCTTCTTCCTGCGTGCGGCATCGCGTGGGGCATTAAGCTGGATGGCAAGAAAAACGTCGTGGTCACGACAATTGGTGACGCTGCGACGCGCCAGGGCGATTTTTTCGAGGCAATTTGTTTCGCGAAAGAAAAGAAACTACCGGTGCTCTTTCTTGTAGAGGATAACGCCTACGGCATCAGCATGCCTACGCGGAAAACGAATCCGCTCGCGTTGGAAATTCTCGAGCAAGACAACTGGCGCCAGATCGAAGGACAAGATGTCCAGCAGATTTATGATGCAACGGCTGAAGCGTTCGCGGAAATTCGCGCTGGCGGCGGACCGTTCTTTTTCTGGATCAAAATGGAACGGCTGTCGAGTCACACCAGTTCCGATGATCAGAAACTTTACCGCACCGCTGAAGAACTGCTGAACTTGGAGAAGGCCGACCCCCTGGCCTGCTGGAAGGATCGACTCAATAAAGAAGGCGTAATCACGCAAGAAGATTACGCCCAGTTGGATGACGAAATTAAGGAGCGCGTTCGCCGCGAATATGCCGAAGCAGAAAAGGCTGAAGATCCTTCGCCTAACGAACTGCTCGCCAATGTTACAAAATTGCCGCCCACAATCGAAAAGGAGATCCTTCCTCCCGGCAAATACCGAATCGGCGACACTGTGAACAAGACTTTGCGTGCCGGCATTGAGCAAGATGGGCAGCGTATCCTGTTTGGTGAGGACATCGAAGATCCGAAAGGCGGCGTGTTCCGTCTCACCCAGAAGCTTTCATCTGAATTCCCGAGGCAAGTTTTCAATTCACCGCTAGCCGAATCTACGATTCTCGGTGTCGCGTGCGGACTGGCTGCGTACGGGAAGCGACCGGTGTTCGAGATGCAATTCATCGATTTCATTTATCCCGGCTTCAATCAACTCGTGACCAATATTTCCACGCTTCGTTGGCGATCATTCGGAAATTGGAAATGCCCGGCAGTGATTTATGCACCGTATGGCGCGTATCTGCCCGGCGGAAGTTTGTGGCACAGCCAGGCGAACGAATCGGCGTTCGCTCATTATCCTGGTCTGAACGTTGTGATTCCGAGCACGCCTGCCGACGCTGCAGGATTGCTCTGGACCGCGATGCATGCAGAGGATCCTGTGATTTTTCTGGTGGCCAAGCATCTGCTTTGGGCGGAGCACGAATACACCGAGCCAATTCGCGCGGTTCCTCTGGGCAAAGCGCGTAACGTGCGCGAAGGCGCTGATGTCACCCTGGTGGCGTGGGGCAATACAATCGAGAAATCGTTCGAAGCCCTCAGCAAAATCGGCAATGAGATCAGCGTCGAACTGATCGATCTCCGCTCAATCGTGCCCTGGGATTCGGCTGCGATTGAAGAATCCGTGCGCAAAACGCGCCGGCTCGTTGTGGTTCAAGAGGACACAGAAAATTGCAGCGTGGGTCAGATGATTATCTCTCATGTCACCGGCACCCCCAGTCTTTGGAACGAGTTGCTTAGCCCGCCCATTCTCGTCAGCAAACCCAATGTAGTGATTGGTTACAACCCGATCTATGAATACGCGGCATTGCCCGACGCGGAGCGGATCGTAACGGCAATCAGGCGCTCGATGTCAACCAAACATGAGCGCGCAACTGTAGCTGCGAGCGGTGACCGCGCGCGGTCGGCTAAAGAATCAGAGTTTGCGGCGCCGGGGTCATCCTTTGTCAAGGCTACGGCGGAGACGTCGCCCCTGGCTACAGGAGAAGCAACTGAACAACACGTCCAAAGCATCACCGTGCCGATCATGGGCGAAGGAATTCGGAATGCGAAAATAGTTTCGCTTCTCAAAAAGCCTGGAGAACAGATCCAGCTGGATGATGAATTGTGCGAGGTCGAAACGGACAAAGCCGTTTATCCGATTCAATCATCATTCGCCGGAGTGATGAGCGAATGGAAAACAAAAATCGGCGACACCGTCGAGATCGGCCAGCAATTGGGCACAATTGTTACGAGTGAGCCCGCGTTCGCGGAACAGTTTGAAGCAGCTGCAAAACAATCACCGAAACGTGAAACGGTAGAGGCGGCCGTGTCGGCTGCAGCGCCTGATGAGCGCGGCGGACACGCCCGCCACTACAACATCGAGCCTGCGCTTTCGCCGACTATTACCCGCAAACTGAATCGTGTTATTCCTGCCAACCTGCAAATCGATGCGCGCTGGGACTCGATTCAGGAAGCACGCCAGGCGTTGAAAAAGACGGACGGCGAGCAGGCGCCCTCGCCTTCCGTGATGATTGCGTGGGCAGTTGTGCGTGCGATGGAAAAACATCCGGCGTTTCGTCGGTTGATTCTCGAAGACGATCAGATCGTGCAGACTGACGATTTCGATCTTGGTATCGCCGTCGCCCTGGAAAGCGATCGCCTCGCAACAGCAGTAATCACAACTGCGAATCAAAAGAGCTGGCAGGAATTCATCACTAACTACAACGACACAGTCGCCGCGACACGCGGCGGCCGCGTTGATGCCATGAACGCGCCGGTCGTGATCACCAGTCTCGGCGCGTTTGAAGTAAAAGCCGGTGCGCCGATCGTTGTGCCTCCATCAGTCGGTACGCTGTTTGTTGGGACCGCGCACCGCGAATTGATTTCGAACAAAAACAAGAATGAGAGTGCTGAAGTCATCACGCTCTCGTTGACGTTCGATCACCGAGTCGTAAACGGCGCCGGCGCGGCGGCGTTCGCAAACGAAATTAAGAAACAAATCGAAGCGTTTAAAATACCGAAGCGGGAAAAACGCGCAGCTTCGTTATGATCTAATTATGATCGCTTGCGAGGCTTTCGTCGTTGCTGGCCATCGAGTGGGGTAGCGCGCTCAATTAACAACGCGTTGATGTGGTTGGGAGCCTCCTTGGGATCCTTGGAATCGATCACCACCACATAAGATCCCTTCGGCGGCACCAAAATGAAATCTGGATGCGGGATCTCATAAGTTTCGCCGCTTACAGTGCGAATCTCGTAGGGCACAAACGGCACAGCGTGATTGAATTTGCGAATGGATTCGATTACCACGAGAAAAGAATAATTCTCGCGTACCGAGTTTTCAAGATCTTCGCTGCAAGAGCGTGTTTCCACGGGAATTCCGCCATTACGTCCAGTAAGCCCCCGATCTTCGTAATTTAAGTACGGTCAAACTTCATGACCGCACAAAGGAAACATCAACGAGAAGGAATGTTATGGCACGAAAACTCGATGGGAAAAAGGTGGCCATCCTTGTGGCGGATGGCTTTGAAGAGGTGGAAATGACAAAGCCACGACAGGCGCTAGATGAAGCCGGGGCGGAAACGAAAATCGTTTCGCTAAAATCCGGGAAAATTCAGGGTATGAATCATGCCGATAAAGGCGACAAGTTCGATGTAGATGTCACGTTGGATCAAGCGCGTCCCGAAAAGTTCGACGCGTTGTTGATTCCCGGCGGCCTTTACAACCCTGATGCCATGCGCAGCGACGAGAGGGCACAGAATTTCGCGCGCCACTTCTTTCGTGAGAGCAAACCGGTTGCGGTCATCTGTCACGGTCCACAGGTCTTGATCAATGCGGACCTTGTTCGCGGAAGAAAAATGACCTCCTGGCCGGCAATTCGCGTGGATATGCGCAACGCAGGCGCACGCTGGGTGGATGAAGAAGTCGTGGTCGATAATGGATTGGTTTCGAGTCGCAAGCCCGACGATATTCCAGCCTTCAACAGAAAGATGATCGAGGAATTTGCTGAAGGCCCGCACAAATCCGCTGTGGCCGCGTAACCGAGCTAAATTCTCTCGCATTTTGTAGGGCGTCTGTGTGAGACGCCAACTCCTTTGATCAGGCGTTGGCGTTTCACAGAAACGCCCTACAATTGTTTTGCCGCTGCAACGCGCGTCATGACCACCGCCAATAAGATCACCGTTGTTCGGATTCTGATGATCCCGGCCTTTGTCACGATGGCGATTTACTATGGCGAAAGTATTCAACGCGGCCAACCGCTCGAATGGCAGCGGTTTGCAGCGATCGCAATTTTCATTCTGGCCGCGATAAGCGACGGGCTCGACGGTTACGTGGCCCGGCAATACAACCAACGGAGCAAGCTCGGAGTTATTCTCGATCCCATTGCTGACAAGGGATTGTTGCTCAGCGGTATCATTACCCTCAGCCTAACGAGTTGGAGCGAGTTCGAACCGGAGATCGGGAAATTTCCGGTTTGGTTTCCGGTGCTCGTGATTTCGCGCGACGCCATTCTTCTCGTCGGGACACTTGTCCTGTATTTGCTCAATGGAAAAGTTCACGTAAAGCCACACTGGACGGGAAAGATTGCGACGGTTTTACAAATGATCGCCATCGGATGGGTGATGCTCCAACTGCATATTATTCCCCTGTTCTACATTGTATTGGTAGCCGGCGCGTTCACACTGATTTCGGGAATCCTTTACGTGACAGATGGCGTCCGTCAGTTGCAGGCGGAAGGGCACGCGCATCCGGCGAAACCCTAGAGATGGAATGCTTTGGTGAATGAGGCCCGCACGGCGCCCAACGTGGCGATTGTCGGACGGCCGAATGTCGGCAAGTCTGCGCTGTTCAACCGTCTTGTCGGCCGGAAAATTGCAATTGTTCATGATCAACCCGGGATTACGCGCGACCGGCTGCCGGCAACCTGCACTCGCGGCGACCGTCCGTTCACACTATGGGACACCGGCGGGATTTTTGGAGCAGGCGAATCTGAATTAATCCAGCAGGTACGACACGCCGCCGAAAAAGCGCTGCGCGCGAGTGACGTTCTTCTTTTCGTCGTCGATGCAAGGGAAGGGTTATCGCCAGTTGACGAGGAACTGGCTCGGATGCTGCGCAAATCACAAAAGCCAGTCGTGCTGGTGGTTAATAAAATCGACACCGAGAAGCACGACCCGCTGGCAGCGGAATTCGATTCGTTAGGCTTCGATAAGATAATTTCCGTCAGTGCAGAACATGATCGCGGGATTTCACAGTTACTGGACGCAATCGAGCTGCAACTTCCCCCTCCCGCCAACATCGACGATTCAACAGTTGTTGGCCGTAGCTTCGCCGAAGGCAAGTTGAATGTTAAGCCGCATGCGATCGCGATCGCCGTCGTCGGTCGGCCAAATGTTGGTAAATCTTCGCTTATCAACTCGATCGTGCGCAGTGAGCGCGCGATTGTAAGCGAACTGTCCGGCACGACGCGCGATGCCATCGACATAGTTTACGAACGCGACGGTTTGAGTTTCGTTTTCATTGACACTGCCGGGATTCGCCGCCGCGGAAAAGTTTCCAGCTCGGCTGAGGTTTTCAGCGTGATGCGCGCCGAGCGCAGCATTCGCCGCGCTGATATTTGTATTCTTATGATTGATCTCACGGTGGGTGTGACGGCCCAGGACAAACGGATCGCTGGACTGATTCAAGCCGCGCAGAAGGCAGCCATCATCATCTTGAACAAATGGGACTTGCTTAAGTCAAGAAGAGAGGAAAAGCAGTTGAGCAAACAATTAGTCAAGGAGACGCGCTCGGAGATTTTCTTCCTGAAATACGCGCCGGTGCTAATCACGTCTGCGTTGACTGGCGAAAATGTCGCTCGCCTGTTTGCATTGATCGAAAAAATCCAACACGCGGCGCGGAAGCGCATCGGCACAGGTGTTCTGAACCGTTTACTGCGTCAGGCGTTTGAAGCGAATCCACCTCCGTTAGTCAAAGGCCGCCGGTTGAAGTTGTTTTACGCAACCCAACCAAAAGACGACGGCCTGCCCGGACGCGGTAGCCTTGGCGAAGGTGACCACTCCGCCGGCAGATCCCGAGAAAGAGGGGCTCCCTTCAATAAATCTCGACGCAATCTCGCACCGCCGGAATTGGTTCTGTTCGTCAATGATCCTCAGTTGCTGAGCGAAACGTACCGCCGCTACCTCGAAGCTTTCATTCGCGAAGCTGAACCCTACCCCGGGTTGCCGATCCTTCTAACGGCGCGCGCCCGCGCCCGCGATGTGAGAGGACGCTGATTCTGAAAGCGCGGGAGCGGGCTACTGCTCGGGCTCGTTGCGATATGGGATATTTGCGCGAACCGAGGCGAGAATGTTTTCGGTAAGCTTAATGCCGTCGGTGTCACCCCGGGACCGTGCCTCACTCAACGCTTCTCCGCAGACAGCGACCGCACGTGGAAAATCTCCAGCCTCAGCGTACGCCGCAGCCAGCGTGTCGAGAAGAGCAGGAATGCGCCGGTCGGTAAGCGTGCAAGAGCGGTCGGCAAGACGAACTGCCTCGGCGCCATCGCGCGAATTTGAGTCGGGATATGTCGCAAGCAACCACGCGAGCTCGTCCAGCATTCGCGGTGAGTCCGGCGCATTCGTTGCAATGTCACGAAGTCGTTGCAGACCATCAGGCGCTTTAGCCAGGGACACCAGGATCTGGTGCAATTCGGCAAGCGCTTCCTCAGCGTTCCCCCGCAGCATCATCACATAACCGAGTTGTTGCGCGGCTGTAACCAAATCGCTTGTTTTCGCCGTTGCCATGGCCACAGAAGAATGAGCAACCGCGTCGAATGGCGATACAGCCAGCCATTCCCGTCCAAACGCGGCTGCTTCATGGAAGCGGCTCGATTCAAGAAGACATTTCATCAGCAGTTGGTACGCGGAAAAGTTTTCCGCACCAAGGGCGATGGCTCGACGGGCTTCTGCGATTGCGCGTTCCATATCAGTCCGCTTCGCTGCAATCGCGAGGGTAAGGTGCGCGCCAGAATCCGTCGGATTCAAATCGACTGCGCGCTCAGCTTCCTTCACGGCTTCTGCGTCATGACCGAGTTGGCTCAGGCTCAACGCGCGATAGCCATGCGCCGCTGCGTCAGATGGACCAGCTTCGACTGCTTTGGCTGCTTCGATATCCGCCTGCTCGATCTTACCTTGCTGCCCCAAGAGTTTTACTGCGTACAGATGCTGCGGTACGGAAGGAATAATGAAAAACGTCGCCAAACTGTTTAGCGCCCAAACAACCAGGAGCGCAGCGATAACATATCTGCAACGTGTCCAACTGTTGCTCACCGTTTCCCAACCAACCGCGCCAAAGAAACAAAGCGACGTCATTGCCGATAATCCGTAAAACGCTTTGGCCTGCGCGTACGAGGGAACTTTCAGGCTCATAAAAGCTAAGGCCAGCGCAACGAGTACAAACAAAGCGAGCAACAGAAACAATTCGGCCGATGGTTTGCGAATGAATCGAACAGCTGTGACGGCGGCGCCGATAAGAATCAAAACGGCTGGAACTAGCGCCCACAAATAACCTGCAGCCATAGGACTCAGGTTCCAGGGAACATTCACGCTCGATGCCCCGCCAGACAAACCGTCGCCCCACAATGTCGAATAAATGCCGTCCCAAAAACCAGCAAACCCGCTGAACAGCGGAGTTATTAGCGAACGTCCGAAACGGAGGTAATCGGCTGCTATGTGATAGCCCGGATCCTGCCACCAGTTGAATCCGCTTATGCTGTCCCAATTGCCGAGCAACGGCGTTCCGAATTTCACGAATATGCGCGCGTAATACCAGCCACACACCGCGAGACAAGTCACGCTCAGCAAGCCAAGATTGCGCAACAGAATTGTAAACGGCGCTCTCGTGTGGCGACGCCTTATCCAGATTGCAGCGATTACGATGGGAAGTAACAGGATGCCGGTCGACTTCGTCAGCATCGTCGCGCCCAACGCCAATCCAACAAACACAAATTCTGCGGCGCGCGGCATTTCGCTCCTAAGCAAGCGCAAGCAGAGATAAATCGTTAAAGTTGCCAGCGTGGCAGTGAGAACTTCGTTCGTCACATAATGCGCAAGATACAAATGCATTGGCAGAAATGCTGCCAGCAATAGACCGACCAGCGCTGTTCTGGCCGAAAACAGAAGGCGCAAAGTCAGAAACACCAAAGCACACTGGGCGATGCCGAAGAACCCACCGAGTGCACGCAGAACGACAACCGAGCCCGGATCATTGATCGAGAGTTTACAAACTGAGAGGATCAAGGCGGCAACGAAATAGTAGAGCGGCGGTTGATACATCTCGAACCCTTCAGTCGGCGACGGAAGCGACCAGTGTTGCTGGATGTAATCGATGTATTTGAGATGTTCCTTCGAATCAAAGCCGGCATGAAATGGTAGAAGCCGTGTGTTGTTCCAAAATAAAAATAACCACATGGCGGAAATCAGAAGAAGGACGACTCGTTCCAGTGACGGTGACGTGAATCGTTTCAAGTTCGCGCGCCAGAGAATGACGCCTCCACAGGCAATTCCGATCAGCAAAATCCAGAGCGGCCACATCGTTTTTGCTGCATCAAAAGTGCGTCCTCCATCCGCAATGGGATTGCCGCGCCCGGGTGTCTTTGCTGCCGAAGCGAGCTCGGCATTCCTCCATGACGAACCCGCAAACGATACTTCCCAATTGGCGTCCGTCCGTACGTCGGGTTGATCGCTACTTACAACGAGCCAGAGCGCTGGAGGGCCATTGTGATTGAATACGCGCACCTCCACAATGTTGGCGCCCGCATGCAACCGGTCCGCGATGCTAACCTCGGAAACGTTCTTCCAGTTGCGATTCTGAGAAAGCTGAACTAAAACGCCGTTTACTTTCACTTCAGCGCGACGCAGTGCACGAAGGCTCAGGCGCGCCGCTGCGGGCTCACGCGGTAAAATAAATTCGCGACGGAACGTTGCATCCATGCTGGCAAATCCATGTGCTCGCGCATCAACCGCTGTCGGGAAAACGATCCACTCCGCCTCTCGATGACGAGGCAAATAGGTAATGGCCGGATCAGTACGGGCGATCCATGCCAGGAGCGCTGCTGCCAAACCGGCAAGTACCACAATAAGAGTTGCTCGGTGCCACGGTTTGAGGGCTGACATTTGTGAATCACTCTTAGCATGTTTTTGACAGGGCACCGAAGAGCCGTCGCCCAGCAGCACGCGCGAGGTTTTGATCGAACATTCTCGCTGCCAGATTTGTCTGAGCAGACCGTATGAAATCGACTCAGGAAATTACGCAGGAAGTACGCGAGCTCGGTCAGTGGATGCCAGCGCTCCGGCAACAGGTTGGCCACGTTGTCATCGGGCAGAAGTATTTGGTGGATCGTCTTTTGCTGGGACTGCTGGCCAACGGTCATCTCCTGCTCGAAGGCGTCCCTGGGTTGGCTAAGACGCTTACTGTCAAAACGATGGCAGCAGGCATTCAGACCGGTTTCCAGCGGTTGCAATTCACGCCCGACTTATTGCCCGCCGATTTGGTCGGAACGCTTATTTACAATCCGCGCAGCGGCGAATTCACCACCAAGCTTGGCCCAATTTTTTCGAATCTAATTCTCGCTGACGAAATCAATCGCGCGCCCGCCAAAGTTCAGAGCGCATTGTTGGAAGCGATGCAGGAACGGCAGGTGACCATCGGCGAAAAAACTTATCCGTTACCCGATCCATTCCTGGTTCTCGCCACTCAAAACCCGATCGAACAGGAAGGCACGTACCAACTGCCCGAGGCGCAACTCGATCGTTTCATGTTCAAGTTGAACATTGGCTATCCGCAAAAACGCGAGGAACGAAGCATCCTTGATTTGATGGCGACTTCGGCGCCGGATTTGCGAGTGGATCCTGTCGTGGACCCGAAGCAAATCATCGCTGCGCGCGACATCGTTAACAACATCTACATCGACGATCGCGTGAAAGATTATATTGTCGACGTGGTCTGGGCCACGCGCGAACCTGCAGCCTACAATCTGCGACTCGAAGGTCTGATTCGCTATGGGGCCTCGCCGCGCGCGACCATTTATCTCGCACTTGGCGCACGCGCCCACGCGTTTCTTAATGGGCGCGGCTACGTCACGCCACAGGACGTGAAGAGCATCGGCCCCGACGTGTTGCGCCATCGAATCATCGTCAGCTACGAAGCCGAAGCTGAGACGGTGACGAGTGAAACCATTATCGAGCGAATTTTTGCAGGACTGCCAGTGCCGTGATGCCGCAGTCGAGTCATTCCGAGCGAAGTCGAGGAACCCCGTGGCATTCCCCAAAAGCAATTCCGCGGGATCCTTCGACTCCGCTGCGCGTCGCTCAGGATGACGGCTGTTGGCGGTATTGGTCGGGAAATTGCGAAGGCGACTCTCCTAGAGCTACGATGCGACATCAAAATTATTTTGTTTACATTTTAACTAACGGGGATCATCGCACGGTTTTGTATATCGGTGTTACCAACAGCCTCGAACGGCGTTCAAATGAACATTCGCTCGGCCTTGGAAGCGCGTTCGCTCGACAGTACAACACTCATAAGCTGATTCATTTCGAGGCGTATCCTGATCCGACTAGCGCAATAGCGAGAGAAAAGCAGCTCAAACGCTTGAGTCGGGCAAAAAAGGAAGCGCTCATCGCCAGAAGAAATCCTCAATGGCGCGATCTGTTTGATCAAATGTACGCTTTACGCCCAACTGGAGGTGTTCGGTAATGCCACGGGATCCCTCGACTTCGCTTCGCGCCGCTCGGGATGACAAGCGGGCTGAGAAGACAACGGAGATTCTCAAGAAAATCAGAACCCTTGAGATCAAAACCCGCGGTCTGGTCGAGACCGCGTTCGCCGGCGATTATCACAGCGTTTTCAAAGGGCGCGGAATGAATTTTGAAGACGTGCGCGAATATCAACCAGGCGATGAAATTCGCGCCATCGATTGGAACGTCACCGCGCGGATGGGCAGCGCCTTCGTGAAAAAATTCACGGAAGAACGCGAGCTCACTGTGATGCTCGTCGTGGATGTTAGCGCTTCGGGAAACTTTGGGAGCACTACGCAATCAAAACGTGAGCTGGCTGCCGAGGTTGCTTGTCTCCTCGCATTCAGTGCGATCCGGAACAACGACAAGGTGGGCTTGCTGCTGTTCACCGACCGCGTGGAGCTGTTCATTCCGCCGAAGAAGGGTCGGTCGCATACACTGCGAATTATCCGCGAGATTTTGTTCTTCGAACCACAGGGACGCGGCACCGAGCCCGGGTTGGCGCTTGATTATCTCAACAAGATTGTGACTCGTCGTGCGGTTGTATTTTTCATCTCGGATTTTCAAGCGCCGGATTTCTCGCGCGCGCTCGCGGTGAGCGGCCGGCGGCACGATTTCATAGCGATTCAGATCCAGGACGAACGTGAAAAATCGTTGCCAAACGTCGGCATCATCACGTTGGAAGACGCGGAGACGGGCGAACAGATTGAGATCAATACGGCAGATCGCAGGACGCGAACTCTTTTTACAGATCTTGTCACTGGATTCGAAACGGAGCTTTCGCGCACGCTCCGGCGGAACAATGTTGACACAATCACGCTGCAAACCGGCAGAGATTATCTTCCGGCGTTGCGCTCATTCTTTAAACAACGCGAACGCCGCATCGGCATTCGATAAACAGCCTTGGAGTATCGGGTAATGGAGCGTGGGAGTAATCAAATGAATCCGCTTACCAATACTGCATTACTCCATTACTCCATTACCCCCGCGTTGTTCCTGCTCGCCGACGAGTTCCACGACATCGCGCCTCCGGTGGATTATTCCCTGATTCCTCCGTGGCTTGTTTTCGTGATCGCATTTGTCGTTCTGTCACTGCTTGGATTGGTTGTGTGGTGGTTTGTGCAGCGCCGGAAACCAGAATTGCCACCAAAGGCGCCACGCGAAATCGCGCTCGGAGAACTTGAACAAATTCGATCTGAAATTGATAGAATGAGCCCGTATCAGCTCAGTATTCGTGTGTCCGACATTCTGAGGCGTTACGTGACTCAGCAATACGGCGTCCCCGCGACGCGACAAACCTCGATAGAGTTTCTCACTGCCGCGGCAAAGGCCCAATCATTTTCCGCCGATGACAAATCGTTGCTTGAAGATTTTCTGAGCCGCTGCGATCTCATCAAGTTCGCAAAGTACGAAGCGACAACGTCAGACAGTGAATTGTTGCTACAAGAAGCAATCCGCTTTGTGGAAGGAGGTCACCTTGCGACTGTTTAATTGTCATTCCGACCGAAGTGGAGGAATCCCGTGGCTCAACCCTCGCACAATTCCGCGGGATCCTTCGACTTCGCTTCGCCTCGCTCAGGATGACCGTTGGCCGCAACGGAACCCGACGGAATCTCGTCGACCGACATGACAAATTTATTTGATTGGTTTCAGGGGAATAGCGCGTTGACGTTTGCGCGTCCGTGGCTGCTGCTCTTGCTACTGGCGATACCGTTGCTTGCCTGGTTGCGCGGCAAAAGCGGGCCTGCTGCAGCGCTGACGTTTTCCTCTACAGCCAGTCTGCAAGCGATCGGAAAAAAGAGTGCTGCGCGAGTGGGTAAAATCCTGCGGGCGCTGCTTTTTCTGGCGCTGACTTTCTTCGTCGTCGCTCTCGCGCGGCCGCAGCTTGGCAAGAGTCTCACGCAGATCGAGGCGAGCGGCATCGACATCATGCTCGTGCTGGACGTTTCCGGCTCGATGTTGACGAAAGATTTCACTATCGGAGGCCAGGAAGCGACACGTGTTGATGCAATTCGCGAGGTCACACGAAAGTTCATTGAAGCTCGTCCAAACGATCGCATCGGCATCATTGCGTTTGCCGGGCGCCCATATGTCGTGAGCCCAATGACGCTGGATCACGACTGGCTTTTGCAAAACTTGGATCGAGTCAAAATCGGCCTGGTCGAGGACGGCACTGCGATTGGATCGGCCATGGCATCGGCTTCAAATCGGTTAAATGATAAACGTTCAAAGAGCCATGTTCTCGTTTTGTTAACGGATGGCGAAAACAACGCCGGCAAAATTCCGCCGAAGACTGCCGCCGAAGCAGTGAAGGCATTGAAGATCCACTTTTACGCGATCGGCGCGGGAATAAATGGAATCGCGCCCGCGCCCATCTTCACCAGTCGCGGACCATTGACCGACGCCTTGGGAAATATCCTATACGAAAATCAACCCGTGCAATTTAATGAAAGCGGTTTGAGGGAGGTCACGAAAATCGCCGACGGCAAATTTTTCCGCGCGACTGACACTCAATCGCTGGAACAAATTTTTAACGACATCGACAAGCTGGAGAAGTCGACGATAAGCGTGAAAAAATATCAGCAATACCGCGATCTCTTTCCGCTATGTCTGATGAGTGGATGCGGGTTGTTGGTGGCGCAGATGCTTTTGTCACAGACGATTTGGAAAAAATTGCCATGAATGCGGTGTCATCCCGAGCGAAGCGAAGCGTAGTCGAGGGACCCCGCGAAAAAACGTACGCGGATGCGTCGGAGTTCCTCGACTTCGCCCGGAATGACAGGGAAAAATTACCATGAGCTTTGGCGCACCAGAATGGCTTTGGGGATTGTTGCTCGTCCCGCTCTTAATTGTTCTGTTTCTGCAGTCGGAAAGACGCGGTTTGAAGCGGCTGCAGTTGTTTGTGTCCGCTCGCCTGCTGCCGCAGCTTGCGGCAACCGTCAATCGGCGGCGGCGCATAACAAGATTTGGTTTGCTATTGCTTGGGCTTGCGTTGGCCATTGTGAGTCTGGCGCAACCGCGCTGGGGCTACACTTTTGAGGACGTGAAACGTAAGGGACTGGATCTGCTGGTGGCCGTGGATACCTCGCGCAGCATGCTATCTAACGACGTCCAGCCAAATCGGCTCGATCGCGTCAAGCTGGCGATCCAGGATTTGATCGACGAACTGCAAGGTGACCGCGTTGGTCTGATTGCCTTTGCAGGGCGCGCCTTTTTACAGGCACCGCTCACGATTGATTACGACGCGGTCATCGAGGCGGTCAACGATCTCGACACAAAGACCATTCCCGAAGGGGGCACCAACATCTCAAGCGCCATTACGCTTGCCACCCAGAGCTTCGGCAAAAGCGCCATGGGAAATCGCGCGCTGATCATCTTCACCGACGGCGAGGAATTAAGCGGCGATGCGGTGAAAACCGCGAAAGCTGCAGCCGATGCGGGAGTCCGAATTTTCACTGTTGGCGTTGGAACACCGCAAGGTTCGTTGATCCCGGTAACCGGCGACAACGGTGAAACCAACTTCGTCAAGGATTCCGCCGGGCAGGTCGTTAAATCAAAACTGGACGACAAACGACTGCGCGAAGTGGCGGAGGCGACAGGCGGATTTTATCTACATTTGGAAAACGGACCACGCACGATGCAGCAGGTTCAAAGCGAAGGCCTGACAAAAATGCAGGCTGCTGAGATGGATGTGCGCTTGTCACGCCGGCCGATTGAACGTTACGAGTGGCCGCTCGGTGCTGCGTTGATCGCACTTGCCTTGTCGATTCTGATTCCGGAGCGAAAACGCGTGCGCGAGCGAGCCCACGTTCCGGCGCCTGCCCGCAATGCTGGCCGTGGCGTCGCAAGTGGATCAGTCAAAGCTGCGGGCGCCGCTGTAGCTGTCCTGACGTTATTGTGTTCATCTGTGTTCGCGACGGTGCCGGGAATCAATGCGTATCAGGAAGGCAAATTTGAAGATGCTTACAAAGAATTTCAGGACACGCTGAAGTCGCATCCGCAATCCCGCGCGGAAGACGAGCTCCAGTTCGATTCAGGCACCGCGGCTTACAAACTGAAGGATTATAACAAGGCGTTGGAATCATTCAGTCAGGCATTGCTAACGCCTGATACCGGTTTGCAAACAAAGGGCCATTACAATCTCGGCAACACGCTCTATCAACGCGGCGAGATGGAAAAAAGCGACGACAAAAAGCTAAGCGACTGGACCAATGCCCTCGATCATTACGAACAAACTTTAAAGCTGGATCCACAAAACAAAGAAGCGAAGGACAATTACGAATACGTCAAAAAGAAAATCGAAGAGTTAAAGAACAAAAAGGAACAGCAACAACAGCCATCCCCTTCCCCAACCCCACCGCAAAAGAACAAACAAAACAAGAAAGATCAGCAGCAACAACAGCAGAACCAACAGAAACAGAACCAGGACCAGCAGCAACAACAGAAAGACCAGCAACAGAAAGATCAACAACAACAGCAGCAGCAGAAAGATCAAAAAGATCAGCAGCAACAGCAAAAGCAGAACCAGCAGGATCAAAAGGATCAACAGCAGGCCCAAAACCAGCAGTCGCAGGACAAAGCGAACAGCGACAAAGACCAAAAAGAACAACAGCAAAAGGATCAGCAGCAGGCGAAAAACGAACCGCAAAAGAAGCAGCAGCAACAGCCCGGCGAGAGTCCGTCTCCATCGCCCGGCTCCGAAAACCAGCAGGACAATCAGCCTTCGCCGTCGCCCGGAGAGCGACAAGCTGAACAATCGCCCAGTCCTGGCGAAGGAGAAAACGAAATGCCGTCGCCGTCACCGGGAGAAGGCGAAGAAGAAAACGCCTCCCCTACCCCTGCTGAATCGCCGCAAAAGAAATTTGCCGGCGAAGTCAAAGGCGCGGGAGGAGAAAAGTCACAGAAGCCCGCCGAACAAAACGAGCAAATGGCGGCCGAAGCTGAACAGGAGAAAGAAGGCGAGATGAGCGAACGCCAGGCGCTGGCGCTGCTTGAATCGATGAAAGACGAAGAGGCACGGGTCCGACTTGATGAACGCAAAGTAAAGCGTCATGTCTATAACGATTGGTAGCAATATCGGTCATGTCGAGCAAAGTCGAGACATCCCGCCGAATCAGCTCTGGGTTGTGCCACGGGATTCCTCGACTTCGCTCGGAATGACGGTGCTAATTACTTTTTAGAATGTCTCAACGAATCTCAATCGCGGTTTTTGTGATACTGGCATGCATGCAATATGCATTTGCCGATTCGCCCAGTGTCACGGCAGTGTTGAGCAACTCGGACGCGACCGTTGGTGAAACCGTCGATCTGCAAATCAAGGTGACCGGTCCCGGCGATGCGCGGCCGCCAGAAGAAATTTCAATCGATGGCTTGGAGATTCATTCCACCGGAACGTCGCGACAATTCGAGATACACAATTTTTCGACCAGCTCGAGCGTCACCTATAACTACACGATCCTGCCGCTAAGACCGGGACGATTCACGATACCGCCGCAAACTGTCCTAGCCGGCGGCAAGATCCTGAGGACGCCGGAACTCGCGTTGAACGTCGCTGATGCTCCCGGTCAGCAGACCAAGACGAGGCCTGGGCGTAGCGCTCAGAACCAGTCGACTAACGCAGGCGATCTGGTTTTCGCTGAATTAATCGTGCCGAAGAAGACCGCATACGTCGGCGAGATTGTTCCGGTCCAGATCAGAATGGGATTCGATGCGCGTGTTCATCCCCGGCTAACCGAACCGCCCGACATTACCGGTCAGGGATTTACCGCACAGAAATTGCAGCAGTCCTCACAAAATTTGGAGACTATCAACGGCAGGCCTTTCGAGGTAGTGACGTTTAAGACCGCGATTGCTGCGGCGCGAGCAGGGAAATTTGAAATCGGGCCCGTAAAAGCAAAGGCGCAAGTAGTCGTTCCGCGAAGACGAAACGCGCCGCGTTCGCGGTCGCCTTTCGATCTGTTCGACCTCGACGATCCGTTTTCGGATCCGTTTTTCTCCAATCCATTTGGCCAAATGGGCGAACGCCGCGACCTCCAGATCAGCAGTGACCCTGTGGCGCTTGAAGTAAAACCGCTGCCACCGAATGCGCCGGCCAGCTTCTCCGGAGCGATCGGAAGCTTTACCATGGCAACCGATGCTAAGCCGAAGAGCGTGCAGGTAGGTGATCCGATCACAGTCACAACAACAATCTCAGGACGCGGCAATTTCGATCGGGTGAATGCTCCGTTGCTCGAGGACGATCGCGGCTGGCATAAATATCCGCCATCTTCCAAGTTCAAGCAGGACGATGAAGTTGGCATTAGCGGCACAAAAACCTTCGAGACGGTGATTTCCCCTAACGAGAACAAGCAAAGCCTGCCGGTACTCGCATTTTCGTATTTCGATCCAACAAAAGAACAATACGTAACGCTACACAGCGAATCGATGCCAATTACTGTTCAGGGCGGTGCAGCTGCTGCACCGAATGTGGCCGCTCAACCACCATCTTCGTCGCCCGCTCGAGGGCGTTCGTCGGTTGCGAATTCAAACAAGCCTCCGGACATTCTGTATCAACTCACCGAGCCGTCGCGAAGGGTTGAATCATTCAAGCCCCTTTATACCCGTCGCGCTTTTTGGGCCTCCCAATCGCTACCGCTGGCGGCGCTGCTCGTGTTCGCGGGTTTGAAGATTCGGCGAGCAAGATTGGACGATCGCGAGGCACGGCGCATTGCTGCGCTGCAACACGAAGCAGCCGAACTGATGCACAAGTTGCGCCGTGACGATGCGTCCCCGCGGGAATACTATGCCGAAGCTTCGCGAGTTATCCGATTGAAAGCCGCGCTCGCATCGTCCAACCGAGGCATCGACCCAAACGTCGTGGACGCGGAAACTGCAGCAGAAACATTTAACCTTGATACTGATTCGCGCGACCGGCTTCGCCGTTTGTTCGAGCAAAACGACGAATGGCAATACAGCGGAACGCACAATGGCCCGGGAAGCATCTCCCCGGAAAACCGGCGCGATGTGCTGGAGCTGATTGAGAATTTGAAATGAACTTCTTTTCTGTCATCCGCGAGCGAAGTCGAGGGATCCCGTGGCGCAACCGAAGAGCACCTCCGCAGGGTCCCTCGAGTCCGCTTCGCTCCGCTCGGGATGACAATCACGCGAACGGTTTATAGTTCTTTTCTATCTAACTTTCGGAATCGCGTCAGCCGCATTTGCGCAGCAAGACGCGCAATTTAATAAAGCGAATCAGGAATATGCGCAGGGTCATTTCAAAGAAGCGATCACCGGTTATGAGGCGCTAGTTCACCGAGGTCAGTGGAACGCGAATCTCTTTTACGACCTGGGAAACGCTTATTTTCGCACGCGTGATTTTGGTCGCGCGATTCTGAATTATGAGCGTGCACTCGCGTTGGACCAACACCATCCGGAGGCAACCGCTAATTTGCAGATTGCCCGTGACGAATCGCGTGCGCTGGAATTAAAACCGACCAAGCTGGAGCGTTACTTTCAATTCGCCACCATTAATCAGTACTGCATCGCGGCGGCGATTGCTTTGTGGCTGGGAATTTTCGGGATTGTCGCGCTGATTTTCGCACGTCGCCGATCGGCTGCGCTAGTATCGTTATCAATTTTGTGCCTGCTGGTGTGCGCTGCAGCTGTGTGGGCTATTTACACGCTCGACAAAGGAAGCAAAGGACGCGCTCTCGCGATTGTGACGGGTAACGACGTACAGGCGCGCCTTGCCACAGCGGACAGCGCAAACAGCGTTCTGGCGTTGCCGCCTGGCAGCGAAATCAAGATTCTAAGCACACGCGGCGATTGGATGTACGCCGCGCTACCGAATGATTTGCGCGGCTGGATTCAGACCAAGAACGCCGAGCAAGTGCGGCTGTAACAGTTCTGCAGGGCGTCTATGCCAGACGCCGCGTGCACGGTAAGGAACATGAGGCGTCTGACACAGACGCCCTACAAGTTGCATAGCTCACCATTTGCGACGGTCACCAATTGCCGCTAGAGAAATCATATGAATCCGCAGATGGAGATCGGCACCGACGAGAAGGCCCTCCATATGAATTTGGACTCCACCAAGTATGGCACGTTCGCTGAAATTGGCGCGGGACAGGAGGTAGCTCGCAGATTCTTCCGCGTGGGCGGCGCAGCCGGCACAATCGCCAAGACCATGTCCGCCTATGACATGACTTTCAGCGATGCCATTTACGGACAAGCCGACCGCTATGTTAGCCGTGTACGGCTCCAGACAATGCTCGAACATGAATACGATCTTCTGATCGAGCGACTGGATGAAAAATTCGGGGCCGACAAAACGTTCTTTGTCTTCGCCGATACGGTCGCGGCGCGCAGTTTCAAAGAACGCAATGAATCGCACGGCTGGTTAGGCGTGCGCTTTCAGTCACAACCGAGGGGGCAAGCAAGCCAGATCATTGTCCATGTCCGGTTACTCGACAAAGCAAACGTCGAGCAACAAGAAGCTCTAGGGGTCATCGGGGTCAATCTTGTTCACGGCGCGTTCTACTGTCGACAGCCGGAGAAACTGATTCAGTCGCTTCAGGAAAATCTCTCACCGGGACGAATCGAGGTCGACATGATCAAATTTTCCGGGCCTCTCTTTCAAACCGTCGATAATCGATTGATGAGTTTGCAGTTGGTCAGCCAGGGTCTGACCGATGCAGTCATGTTCAAAGCGGACGGCGAGACTGTTCAGCCAGCTGAAGTTTTTTACAAAAAAGCGATTCTCGTCGAGCGAGGGAGTTTTCGACCTGTCACGTATGCTACAAACGACATGCTGGATGGCGCGCGTCGCGTTTTTCTGAAGCAGTGCGACTGTTCCGGGGACGACATAGAAGTGCTCATGGAAATGACGCTCGAGAATTTGCGTGCGAACGGCGAGCTTGATCACGCGGATTTTCTTGCTCGCGTCGACATTCTTCGCGCGCTAGGCCGAACGGTCCTGATCTCGAAGTTTGGCGAATACTATCGGCTCGCCGGCTACCTCTTTCGTTACACAAACAGAGCAATCGGTCTTGTGATGGGGGTGCCCAGTTTCATCGAAATCTTGCAGGAAAAATATTACACGAACCTGGAGGGCGGAATCCTGGAAGCGCTGGGCAGGATGTTCAAAGGAGGACTGAAGCTTTACGTCTACCCAAGGATCGACGACGCGACTGGGGAAATTCTCACCGCAACCCAAGTCAAAGTCGCTGCGAATCTTCGCTCGTTATTTCAGTACCTGATCGACAATCAATACGTGCAGGAGATCACCGATTATCATCCTGAGTATTTACGAATTCATCCACCCGATGTGCTGGCAAAGCTGCAGTCCGGCGACGGCAGATGGGAGCAAATGGTTCCGCCGGAAGTCGCGAACCTGATAATTAAGCGAGGGTTTTTCGGATATCGCAGGTCCATTGCTGCATAGGCTAATCTCAACAAATGTCATTCCGAGCGGAGTCGAGGAATCCCGTCGCACAACCGACCGTTATTCTGCGGGATCCTTCGACTTCGCTCGGCTTCGCTCAGGATGACGTGCAAGCGAAGTAGAGAAAGTTAATGAAAGTCGCAGTCGCACAGATCTCATGCTCGCTCGGCGATCCGGAGGCAAATCTTGCCAAAGTTCGGGATTTTTCCCGGCGAGCCAAAGAGGCTGGCGCCGAGTTGATCGTTTTCCCAGAGATGACTGACACTGGTTATTCGATGCCAGTTATCCAGAAGCACGCCGATCATTGGAAAACCGGCTTTGTCGCTAGCCTTCAAGAAATCGCCAGGCAACTGTCCATGGCGATCGTCAGCGGCGTATCCGAGCGCGATCAATCGTTAATTTACAATTCTCAGGTTCTGGTTAATGCGAAGGGCGACATCGTTGCGAAATATCGCAAGACTCATTTGTATGCGGTTGCGCCCGTAGAAGAACAAACCTGCTTTGCGGCAGGCGATGCCTTCGCGAGCTTTGCGCTCGGCGAGCTGCGATTTGGTTTTAGCATCTGTTACGATCTCCGGTTTGCCGAGATGTACCGAAAACTCGCCACCGAGCAGAACGTCGGTGCTTTTGTTATTTCTTCTGCCTGGCCGTTTCCACGCGACGAACATTTTCGTGTGCTCGCGCAGGCGCGCGCCATCGAGAATCAAAGCTACGTGATCGCATCGAACCGCGTCGGGAAAGATGCTGAATTATGGTTTTGCGGGTACTCAGCCATCATCGATCCTCGCGGAGTTGTTATCGCAGCAGCATCATCAGATCGCGAAGAACTCATTCAGGCCGACTTGTCCCAAGAGCTTGTGCGCTCGGTTCGCCAGCGGGTGGAATCGCTAGCTCATCGCCGAGAGGATCTATACAGATGAGAAAATGACGAAGCTCGAACGATGAATAATCTGGTACGCAGTCTTAGTAATTCCTGATTAGGTTTTCGCCAGTCCGTACGATCCCTTGGAGTCCTCAGCACTTCCAAACCTTCGCTCTTAAGCGTAATGGAGTTTGGCGTGGATAGAACGCGCCAAACCCGTTAATTGGTCAGAGGTCGAATGTTGCTTTGCCAGGATTATTCAAACCGCGTTCCAGTCGCCCTGCCGCAGCCGGAGAAGAGCAGATTCCCATCAGCGTCGAAGAACTGGATTGTGGCGCTATACTCGAAGCTGTTCGCGCTGGTGAGATGGACACTGGCGGTGACTACCCCTGATCCAGCAAAGGCGCCGTTTTCGTCATAGACGTAAGATATATCGTGGAAGGAGTAATTCTGACTACCCGGCTCGCGCTGCCAGAGACCGGCCTCGGGGGTGTCGAGCGGGCCCGTACCGGGGGGGTTGGCGTAGGCGGTCAGAGTGCCGTCGCGGTAAAAAGTCATGAGGGCTGGGAAAGGCGGTCGCGTCTGGTTGGGATCATTACAGTCGACCCCCATTCTGGTTACCTGCCACACGCCCTGGATTGTCGGGGTTGTTTCTCGCAGCGGTCTGTCCGCGCTCCACACCAGTGAAGTGCTCGCGGCCAGGCCGAGAGCGATAGTTAGTATTTGCGTTTTAAGTTTCATTTTTTGTTCCTTTGGTTGAACTGGTTTTCGTTGTTATGGCCTTCTTTAATTCCTCGTTAATTGAGTTGTCATTTCTGGCCGTTCACTGGTGTACTGCGCGAGATTTAGCTGGCTGTTACGCGGAAAGTTGGGAAGGCCGCGGATTACACGGATGTCGCGGATGGGTTCTTGACTGACGTCCGAAGCCGCGGACGTGTTACAATTAGTGGCGAGGTTCGGCGCGCCTCCTATCGACTTCGCTCAGGACAGGCTCAGGTCGGGCCCTACGATTGCTTCTACCTCACGCAGCTATCCGTGGTATCTGTGTAATTCGTGGTGAACTCTTACTTTGGCGCGAGAGAGGCGATGATTTTTTCGAAGCACGGATCGCCGCGCAGCGGGTCCCAGAACGGCATCAGTTTTAGTTCGCCATAGCTGAGGTCCATACCGCTAGTGGGGCAACGGACGGCAGTGGCAAGCTGTTCGCAGGCGAGATCTTTTTCACCAACCCACGCAGCAATCATCGCCAAATACTTGATCATGACCATGCCATTGATTGGGTCCTTTTCCACGGGAAGAAGCTCGACCGCGTGCCGTCCTTCTCGCAAGGCGTCCTCCTTCTGCCCGAGAGCGGCATCGATTACACCTAGCACGCACCATGCAGGGCCGTAATTTGGTTCAGCCTGTACGGTTTTCTCCTGCTTCGCGCGCGCAGCGGTAAAAGCCAATTGCGCGTTGTGTTCGTCGTTCGTCATGCGGGCGATAACGCCTTCGACGAAAGGGCGCGTGAAATTAACAGCTTGTCGCCCTAACGGGAACTCGTCGGAGGTGAGCAACGCGTCTTTGGCGGCAGCGACGTCGCGTTCGGCCAGTGCGCAAAGTAGCGATGGACCGCCGATCTTCGGAATGGCAGCAGGATTTGTGGTCCGGATCTCATTGATCAGTTGATGCAACGGTCCTGTTTGAGCCTTCCAATCCACTTCCACGAATGCGCGCCATGCCTTTGCCTCGACATCGTTTGGCGCGATAATCAGCATGCGATCTATCGTGGATTTTTGTTCAGCATAACGCCGGTCACCTGCGTAACTGTCTGCGATATTTCCGAGGGTGTTAAGACTGCGCGGGTCGAGCTCAATGGCCCGCTCAAAGTTTCGCAAGGACTCTTCCCAGCGTCCCTGGCGCCTTTGGATGTAACCGGTCACCGCGAATATCCGGGGATCATTTGGCAAGCTCCGGCGTGCAATTTCCAGTTCAGCCAGAGCGCCATCGTAGTCGAGGTATCCGTTATAAAGATGATGTGCTCGTGCGAGGTGTGCTTCGCCGGCATTTGGACGAATGCGAAATGCTTTCTCGACCGCTGCTTCCGCTAACGCTAACCGCGCAGGAGTATGGTCAAGGCTAAAGAAGTAAAACTGGTCATGAATCCTGGCGAGCGTGCAATACGCCTGTAGAAACGATGGATCGCGCGCCACCGCCTGGTTCAGCAAATCGATTGCCCGCAACGTGTCCGCGCCCCAGCTAAGGCCCGCCCCAACGATATCATTGGCGCGCGAATAGAGCTCGAAAGCAACGAGATCGGTGGTTGGTTTGCGTTCAATCGCCAGTTTCTCAGCAGCTGTGATTTTGGCGTGGAGTTGGCCGGCAATTTTCTGCGCGATCTCGCTCTGAATTGCGAATAGATCATTGAAATCGCCGTCGTATTGCTCCACCCACACATGAGTGTCAGTGCGCGTGTCGATCAACTGCGCATTCATGTGAAACTGTGTCCCGATCCTGCGGACGCTGCCCTCCAGAACGTGAGATACACGCAGATCATTACCGATCTGTCGCACATTTCGTTTGTCACGATATTCCATTACGCTCGTCCGGCTGATCACTTTCAGATCGGCGATCCTCGCCAGCTTGGTCAGAATGTCGTCCTGGACGCCGTCGACGAAGGCAGCGGCGTCTTCTCTCTGCTCGCTTAGATTTTCAAATGGCAGCACGGCGATGCCAGTCGTTAGGGGATGTCGGATAAATTCACTTTTCGAAATGATCCATCCCGCGGCTGCCGCGAGGGCGACCAGCGACGCCGCTAAGAGTGCACTGGTTGGATTGCGTTGCACCCATTTTTTTCCTCGCGTGAAAACTCCAGAGCGTCGGGCCAAAATGGGCTCGTGCCTCAACCAGCGTTCAAGATCCTCGGCCAGCGCGTGAGCCGACTTGTATCGCCGCTGCGGATCCTTTTCGAGGCACTTAAGACAGATTGTCGATAGATCGCGATCTATCTTCGAATTCCACAAACGCGGTTGTCGCGGATCAGTATCAAGCAATAGCTTGATAGTCTCGTAAGTTGTTCCCCCAGCAAAAGGCGGGTGACCCGTTAGCAATTGGTAGAGCACTGCGCCAAGTCCATAGACATCGGTCACGCTGCTGAGGGCGTCGTTGTTTCCCACAGCTTGCTCAGGCGCCATGTAGCTTGGTGTGCCCAGCACTTCCAAGGTGTGCGTAACCGTGCTCTCCGTCTCGACAAGTCTCGCCAAGCCGAAGTCCGTCAGGTGCGGTTCGCCTTTTTGATCGAGCAAAATGTTACCTGGTTTGATATCGCGATGGAGGATTCCGTGCTCGTGTGCGTAATGGACGGTGCGCGCTACCTTGGCGATCAGTTCGACCGCGCGCCGAACCGGCATTGGCTCATGCTTAGAAACATCATCAAGTTGACCGCCTTCGATGAGCTTCATGCTGAAGTAACACGAGCCGTCGCGGTCGCCGACTTCGTAGATGGGAACGATACCGGAATGATCGAGGCTGGCCGCGGCCTCGGCTTCCCGGCGAAACCGCTTCAGATGCGCCTCTCTAGCCCAGTGGCCCAAGCCGATTACTTTGAGAGCAACCTTGCGGTTAAGACTCTTCTGCCGCGCGCGATAAACCACACCCTGGCCGCCGCGACCAATTACCTCCAGTAACTCATAGTCTCCAAAGTCGGCGAACGTCTTTGTACGGTTCGATTTCTTTTTTTGATCCGATTGTGGCGTGCCATCATCCGAGCCGGGGTCATCGCCCCCGGCTACAGAAACGTCGGCGAGCAACGAGAGACCAGTCTCAAACAGACACGCGGTGCATAGACCTTCCGGAGCGTCGGTGAAAACTTCCGCGCCACACTTGCGACAAACTCTAAGGACGCTGCTCATTGAGACACGAATTTCACGAATTGACACCAAGTCATTGCACTCCTTGGCTCAAACTTTCGTGATAATTCGTGTAATTCGTGTCTTCGATGCTCCCTTCGTGTACTGCGCGGAAGTCTGTCATACGTTACGTTCGCAACACATTGATTAAATGGCGCAGCTCATCTTCGATATCGCTGGCAACGGCGACAGTGTTACTGATCTCCTCGCGCAATAAGACCTGATAACGCTGGCGAAACCGATGGAAGGCTTGCCGAAGTGCATTATCGGTCATGCCCAACTGCAATGCGATCTCCGCTCGTGACGGTGCTCCCGGTTCGTCTGGCAGCAGTTGTTTCAGTGAATCAAACAATGCGGCATTCCCACCCGCACAGTATTCGTCCTTCAATCGGTGCAGGACCTGCTCCATTAATGTCAACGCCCAGCGACGCTCATACACGCGGTCGGCGCTCAGATAATCCGCGGGTTCCATGTCTGCGAGCCCGGCCGCGGCAAGTTCGTCCAACGCTACCGGCTGTTGGCCTTTACCTCGCTTAACCGTCACCGCACGACGGTGTTCACTGACGAGGAAATGCTTCAGCGACGTTAGCAGGTAAGAACGCAAACGTCCTTTCTCTTTGCGAACATCATCAAAATTCCGGCGCTGTAGCAGCAGGGCAAAAAAGGCCTGAGTTAGATCTTCTGCCTGCTCGTGTCCGGTACCTTCTCGCCTAATGAAGCTATAGACAGGTCGCCAATAAGTGCGGCAAAGTCTCTCAAGCGCCTCTTGTGCTGCCGGCGATTGGCCTTGTGCTTCAAGAACCACGCTCCAATTGGTCGTGGAAAATATTGGAGGGCCGTGTGGTCGGGCAGCTGCTGAACCAGCTCCGGTCAGCGATGTCACCTGATCATCTGCGGGCACGCCGCCATCCAACTAAAGACGCGCGGAAAAATCAAGTTTGCAGCGTCACTGTGTAGCGCTAGCCTCCGGCCCGCCGCGGCGGGGGACACGCATGCTACATTTCGCATCAGAACTGCGCGAGCTGTGCCGGGGTAATCGGCACAAACTCGTTTTCGTGCAGAACCATTCGTTTCCTTCCACGAATAAGCTGCCACCATTGTCGCGCCGAGCCAAGGACGATCCCCGCTACGAGCACGAGAAAGAAGACCGCCACGAGCGCGTCAAACCGCCACACACCTGCCTGCCGCGCCAATTCAGCTGCCTTAACTGTATCGGGCATTGTTGATGCCTGGCTGAGAAGTGATCGCGCGCCGCTCAAAAAACCAAGCCTCGGATCGGACGAAAAAACTTTGAGATAACCGGCCGAGAAAGTGACGGCGCACATGAAGCCTAACGGAACAAGCGTGATGAAGATGTATCTCGCTTTGTGCATTTTGATCAAAAGGGTCGTGCCAAGACAAAGCGCGATTACCGACAGCAGTTGATTGGCCAGGCCAAAGAGCGGCCAAAGGGAATTGATTCCGCCAAGAGGATCGATCACGCCTTCATACAAAAACCAGCCCCATGCGGCGACCAGCAAAACGCTCGCTAGAAAATTCGCGCTCCAAGAGCGCGTGTTGCCGAGCGGCCGCCACACATAACCCAGGACGTCCTGAAGTAGAAATCGCCCCACACGCGTCCCGGCGTCGATGGTTGTCAAAATGAAAAGCGCTTCGAACATGATCGCGAAGTGATACCAGAGCGCCAGCGCCGCCGGCTTGGCAGAGATGCGCGCGAACATGTGCGCCATGCCGACAGCGAACGTCGGTGCGCCACCCGCGCGGTTAAACATTGTGGACTCGCCGAGATCGGTGGCGAGCGTTTGCATTTGTTGTTCCGTTACAGCAAAGCCTGCCTCCGAAACTTTCGCCACAACTTCTGTCGGCGCTCCTTTTGTATTGATGGCGAAATATTCCCCTGGTTCCAAAACGCAGGCGGCGATCATTGCCATTAACGCGACCATCATTTCGGTTATCATCGCGCCGTAACCGATGATGCGGACGCGCGACTCGCGCCTGATCATTTTCGGCGTGGTGCCCGAAGCAATGAGTGAGTGAAACCCGGAAACGGCGCCGCAAGCTATGGTGATGCAAACGAACGGAAACACCGGCCCGGCAAAGACAAGGCCGCTGCCGTCGATGAATTTTGTAATCGCTGGCATTTGCAACGTTGGATTGATCAGCACAACAGCGACGGCGAGCATGGCTACTGTGCCAAGCTTCAAAAACGTGCTGAGATAATCCCGCGGCGTAAGCAGCATCCAGACCGGCAAAATCGACGCGGCGAGCCCGTACATCATAATTGCCCAAGCCAACCATTTCTGGTCATGACGAAACCACGCTTCAATCGCTGGAAAGTTGGCGAGAAATTGTCCGCCCCACACGCCAAACGCCAGGCCGAGTAATCCGAAAATCGTGACCGCAAGCACGCTCACCTTTCCTGTGCGCAACGCCATCCCCATGATCAACGCGAGAGGAATAGTCACGGCAATAGTGAAAACGCCCCAGGGACTGTGCGCCAATGCTTGAACTACGACCAGCGCAAGAACCGCGAGCAAAATGATCATGATGGCGAGCACGCTGATGAGCGCGAGCAAACCAACACCGCGTCCGATTTCTTCCTTCACCATCTGGCCCAGTGTTTTTCCGCCCCGCCGGATCGAAGCGAACAGAACAATCATGTCGTGCACACCGCCGCCGAGAGTTGCGCCGATCAGGATCCAGAGAGTGCCAGGTAAGAAACCAAACTGCGCTGCAAGCACCGGACCAACCAGCGGTCCGGGTCCGGCGATCGCGGCGAAATGATGGCCGAAGACCATCCAGCGATTTGTTGGCACGTAATCCTTATTGTCATTTCGCAGAATCGCAGGCGTAGCACGTTCCTCATTCAAAACGAGCACTTTGGTCGCCAGCCATTTGCTGTAAAAACGGTAGCTAATCGAGAAAGCGCAAAAGCCTGCGATGACGATCCAGAGCGCGCTGATTTTTTCTCCCCGCGCAAGCGCCAGGATTGCAACTGCCCATATGCCTAATGCCGCCACGGCGATCCACAGCAATTTTTTCCACACGCTCATGCGTTGAAAGCTTAATTGAAATTGTTCTGCTTCGCTACAAGGTGTGACCTGTGCAGTTTCGCCATAAAATACGAAAACTTGTCGATGGCCAGAGCCTCGCTAGCGCGCGAAAACGTACGCTCAGGCTGCTACGCGCGAACCGCTTCCCGCTGGAGACGAAGCGCGTCATTGAGACAATCGATCCCGTAGGATTCGAAGACATTCGTCGGCGATACTCAGTGACAGATCCCGGCGCGGATTGGCCGAAATATCTCGATCTCGACCGCTGGATTGGAGTTAACATCCGGCGAATCCGCCAGCTTGAACTCGATGTGGCGAGTCCCAAACGCATTCTCGATCTAGGTTGCGGCGCCGGGTACTTTCTATACATCGCGCAGCTCCTCGGTCATTCCGGAGTTGGCCTCGACATGGATCGCCTGCCAATGTTCCGGGAAATCACACGATTCCTTGGTGTCCGCCGCATCGTCAAGCAAATCCAGGCGTTTCATCCCCTGCCGAGTTTCGGACAAAAATTCGACGTGATTACCGCCTTCATGATCTGCTTCAACAATCACAAGATGCCCGGCCTTTGGGGAACATCAGAATGGGAATTTTTTCTCGATGATCTGGCGAAACATCTAAAGCCACGCGGTCAGGTTTGGTTCGAATTAAATCAAGAGTACGACGAGACCTTCTACACACCGCAGCTGAAGGAATTTTTTCAAAAACGTGGCGCCAAAGTCGACGAGCAGAAGATTATCTTCAATTCAGGCCTTCACGCGCCTGCCTCAACTTCGTCAGCTGCGCGCTAAGATCGTTAGTTCGTCGCCTCGAACAACCGACTTAGAGCGGGAAAAAGCATTGGATTAATTCTTAACCTTACGTAACATGATACGTATCTCACTGACACCCAAACGTTAATGCCGAGTGTCACTGTGCTTATTTCAGGCTTTCTCGTGCCTGTTTCAACTTCCCGAGCTGCGCGGCGAAGTCTTTTTCGCGCTGTCTATGCTCCTCCACCACCTCCGTCGGTGCACGATCAACAAACGATTTGTTATTGAGTTTTCGTTGAGTCACTGCCGATTGCGTCTCGGCCTCGGCTATCTGTTTATCCAGTCGTTCGCGCTCGGCGACTTTGTCCACATATGCTCTTTCTACAACAATCAGTCCGGCTGCCGAATAGCCCGAATATCCTGAGTATCCGGTGGATTTCTCGATAATCACCTCCTCCGCATTCGTCAGCCGAGCGACGATTGCCGCATCGCTTTTCATCACCGGATCGTCGGAATCGATACGTATCGGATCTTTTCGGTAGCTGGTATTCCAGATTCGACACGGATCTTGAACGTGTCCTCTCGACAGCACCGTAGACGGTCGAGGCTCGTGGATCCAATGCGAGGTCGCGATCGCCGAAGCGTATTTTTTCCGGCAGCGGGCCGAATTGAATCGAGTCTGCGCCAAACCCGAGCAAAGACCAAAGCTCTTCGGTGATGTGCGGCATGAATGGATGAAGCAGTCGCAGAACTGCTGATAACACGCAATCCATCACTGCCAAGCGCCGATTTCTTTTCGGCTTCGTCCTCGCTGAAAATATCAGTCTTGGCGGCTTCAACAAACCAGTCGCAGTAGTCGCTCCAGACAAAAGTATATAGATGTTGGGCGATGAGGTTGAAGTGATATTCGCGATAGGCGGACTCGATTGCTTCGATTGTCTCATTTAACCGAGCGAGCACTTCCATGGCGTAGATCGAGAGCGCCTCAGTGTCGATCTTTGGCGCAGCGTCGCTTGGGCCGTGCATCTGACGAAAACGCGCAACGTTCCACAGCTTTGTCGCAAAATTTCTGCCTTCCTCGATTTGTCGTTCATCGAAGCGAATGTCCTGTCCCGTAGGCGCGATGCGCATCAAACCAAATCGCAAACCGTCGGCGCCGTATTTGTCGATCAACTCCAGCGGATCGGGCGAATTGCCGAGCGATTTCGACATTTTGCGGCCCTGGCTATCGCGAATAATGCTGGTGAAGAAAACGTGGTGAAACGGAATGTTGTCTCCAATCTTGCTGGACTCGCCCGGCTTGAACTCGAGCCCAGCAATGATCATGCGCGCGACCCAGAAAAAAATTATATCCGGAGCGGTCACGAGAACACTCGTTGGGTAAAACTTTTTCCGCGTCTGCGGATCCATCGTCTCGTACGCCCACAGCCACGATGAAAACCAGGTATCGACTGTATCTTCATCCTGCATCCAGTTCTCAGGATCAGGCGGCGGCTCGATGCCGACGTAAATTTCTTCGCTCCCTTGGGTTTTGGAATTTGGGATTTGAGATTTCCGGTACCACGCCGGTATTCGGTGTCCCCACCACACCTGACGGCTGATGCACCAATCGCGAATGTTCTCCAGCCATTGCGCATAAACTTTTTCCCAGTGCGCCGGGAAAAAACGGATGAGATGATCACGGACGACCGCGAGCGCTTCTTTTGTTTTCGGATACCGCAGAAACCATTGCTCACTGATGCGCGGCTCGATTGGCACGTCGCTGCGGTCACTGAAGCCGATGTTGTTTTCATATGGCTCGGCTTTCGCCAGAAGTCCCCTCGACTGCAACAGCTCCGCGGCTTTCGTCCGCGCCTCGAAACGCTCCAATCCGTGCAACTCTGGAACGGCTGGGCAATTGATCCGGCCGTCAGGAGTTAAAACGTCGATGATTGGCAAGTCATGACGCTGGCCGATTTCAAAATCGAGTGCGTCATGTGCCGGAGTAACCTTTAGAACACCGGTCCCAAATTCCGGATCAATTGCTTCGTCTGCAATGATTGGGATTTTCTCGCGTGCCAGCGGGCGCCAGACATTTTCGCCTAACAAGTCATGGTATCGCTCGTCCTTAGGATGTACCGCGACAGCCGTGTCAGCCATGATCGTTTCCGGCCGCGTTGTCGCGACTTCGAGGAAGCGTCCCGGTTCTTCCACGATCTCGTAGCGCACGAAATAAAAATATCCTTTCTGCGGTTTGCTAATCACCTCCTCGTCGGAAACCGCGGTTTGCGCCGCGGGATCCCAATTGATCATTCGACGACCGCGATAGATCAGCCCTTTGTCGTAGAGGTCGACAAAGATTTTTTGAACAGCCGCCGCATAAGCGTCATCGAGCGTATAGCGCTGGCGCGACCAATCGCACGAACAGCCGAGTCGCTTAAGCTGTTCGGTGATGATGCCGCCATGTTTGTCCTGCCATTCCAGCACGCGGCGTAAAAATTCTTCGCGGCCGAGATCGTGGCGCGTTTTGTTCTCAGTCGTGCGCAGGTATTTCTCCACAGCGGTCTGCGTTCCGATTCCCGCATGATCCATTCCCGGCAGCCAAAGCACTTCGAATCCGTGCATCCGTGCGCGGCGCGCGAGAACGTCTTGAATCGTATCGCCCAAAACATGGCCTAGCGTGAGCATGCCCGTAATGTTCGGCGGCGGCATCACGATCGAAAACGGTGGCTTCGACGACTCTGGATTTGCCACGAAATCGCCATGCTCCATCCAGCGGCGATACCACTTCGGCTCAACTATGTTCGGATCATATCGCTTGGGAAGCTCTGCCATCGTGCAAGCATCCGAAGCGGAGCAGCAATTGCAAGATCGATGGAGCGCAGGTCAGTTTCCATCGTTCCCTGTTTGAAGCCGGATTGGCGATTCGGCTTTCTTAAATTTGGACTGCTGCTGCTTTGATTGCCGCGCGTCCTTACTGAGCTTTGGCTTCCGGTAGCTTGAAACCAATATATGTGCCGGCACTGATGCCGAGTAGGCCAAGTAAAGTCGCGCTGAACTCAGGCATAGCTAATTCATTGTAAACACTGGCTATGAACATGATTCCCAGGATAAGTGTCCACACAAAGATCTGGAATCGATGAAAACTGATCAGGTTATTTTCCGCGAGCAGGTCGTACATCACGCCTTTCCATGTCGGCCAGGCGAAGTAAACGCTTTGCCAGCGGTAAGTCGCGAGCCGTTCGCGTATCTCATTCTGCTGCCGTTCATTCTCGTCGAGCGCCTCTTTATCGGACGGAGATATGGTAGTGCGAAATTTTTGCAGGGCCTCCAACTCTTTCTGTGTGTCGACGCGGAGTTGATTCAGTTCCGCCAGGACTTCGAGGTGTGGTTGGGTCACGTCGACGATTGGCTGATTTCCCGAAGAGCCAGCCGGAACAGGTTTGCTCGCATCGACGAAAGCAGAGCCCAACGCTGTGCCGGCGCTAATCCCGATTAATGCGAGCACTGAGGAGTTAAGCGTGTTCATGTCGCCGGTAACAACCCAAAGAAAAAAATACGATGCAATCACCAGAAAAAACCAGAATGCCATCTGTCCGCGCGCCAGGCTGTAAGGCCTCTTGCCATCCGGCCGGCGTGGCGCCCCGGTATCGCGAATGATGTGCGTGTATCGGGCGAGCGCGAAAAAAGCAATCAGTGCGATGAGAATAACGATAAAGCCGATAGCAGTGCGAAACTTTGGAATGATCGTCAGGAAAAATTGCTGATCGAGCTTTTGCTCGCCCTGTGCATCCGGCCTTAGTTCCGAACGTATTTCTTCTCCGTTGTTGAATCCGACGGAAACAACGACCCGCCGATCGAAGACGGGCTGATTAAGCAGATGCAGCCATGTGGGTTTCGAAGCGTCGTTACGAACCAAGGGGAAATACACAGTCGTGATCTTGTACTCGACTGGAGGCTCATCTTTTGACCTGGCAGTCCAAGCAGGCGTTTCGTACGAGTAGACGGGCGCGATTCCGAGTAACGGACGATGGTTCAGGTAAAGAACCAGGTCCTTAATTCCGTTCTGGTCAGGTAGCTTCTTTTCATTGTCCAACTCGCGCCGCCATCTCTCAAGATTGTAAATATCGACCCAAATTTCATCTCCTCGTTGTGCATAAACGGATGGTTGACCTCTTATTTCTTTCCATGTGTGTATCCCAACCGAACCGACGTAAGGACGCGGGCCCAGCGGGGTGGGACTTGCAACCGCACTTTGCACAGCGGGTGGCGACGAGGGAACAGCCGCTTCCTGGGCTTTCAGTCCCTGTGATGAAAATCCAAAACCGAATGCGCAGAAGTTAACCAGGAATAACACCACCCATTCAATAAAACTGGTGGAGCAAGAAGAGCTCTTGCCTCTCCACGAAACACCGGAGTCACAACTCCCCTCAGCCATACCGCGAGCATGCGTCGGTGGACTGCGTAGTGACAAGTCTTTTCCAGACTCAGGCCGGCACAGTCCGGTGGCGTCCAGGGTGCGGTGGGGAGTTGCAGGGAGGCTCTTGCGCCGCCACGTTGCCGCTGCATGAGCAACCCGCAACCGATCGGTGTTTTTGATTCCGGGATCGGCGGCCTAACCGTGGTCAAGGCGCTCCGTGATCGGCTGCCGAACGAAACAATTGTCTACCTCGGCGACACGGCACGCGTTCCGTACGGTCCGAAGAGTCCCGAGACCGTGCAACGCTATGCGGTGGAGCTGGCGCACATGCTGATGAAAAAGGATGCCAAGGCGCTCGTCGTTGCGTGTAACACGGTCTCATCCGTCGCACTGCCTCTGCTGACGAGAAAATTTTCCGTGCCTGTGATCGGAGTGATCGAGCCGGGAGCGCGAGCGGCATTGCAGGCGACCCGTAACCGGCATGTCGGCATAATCGGAACACGGGCGACGATCCGTAGCGGCTCGTACGAAAAAGCATTGCGCGCGACTGACAAAGACGTGCGCGTGAGCAGTCGCGCCTGTCCGTTGCTCGTGCCTTTGATCGAGGAAGGATTGCTCGACGACGACGTAACCGATCGTGTGATTGTCCGTTATCTTGAGCCGCTGCTTGCCGATGGGATCGACACGCTCGTCCTTGGCTGCACTCATTATCCGCTGCTCAGTCTCGCAATTGCACGCGCGCTCGGAAGCGAGATCACGCTCGTCGATTCAGCAGAAAATTGTGCGACCGCAGTCCAAGAAACATTGGATCGACAATCGTTGTGCTCGCCGACCACACAGCGTGGTGCGCTGCACGTCGTTCTGACAGATGCTGCCGATAATTTCCTGAACGTTGCACGAGACGCGCTGCAGTTGAGCTTCGGCGAGATCGAGCTGCAGCCTCTGCCCTAACGAATCGCGAGAAAGGCTTTCATTCGCTCCAGTTCCGCGTCGAGTTCGCGCTTGAAGATTCGGTCACGCGGTTGACGCGCTACATAGCCGAAATCTGCCTTTAGTTGCCCACCGCTTACGCGGAGGTTGCCCCATCCAATTACCCGATCGCGCCAAAGAAGTGGGAGCGCATAATAACCAAGCCGCCGTTTTGCGGCCGGAACATAGGCCTCGAACCGGTATTGCCAGCCCCAGAACAACTCAAATCGGTCGCGATCCCACACCACAGGATCAAATGGCGTCAACAGCCGTACCGTTTCCGACGGCATGCAATGAGTTACACTTTCTTGAGAGGGCCAGTACCAGTCGACGCCATCGAGGCGCGTGTTTGCGATCCGTTGTTTTGCCCGGTGAAATGCATTTTTCAGCTCGCCCTGCCACTGAGGAACAGCAAAGCGCAGCCGACGAACCAAGTCGGCGAGACACCTACCCGGCAATGGCGCATAGATCTGAACAGCCGCATCAATGAGCGCGTCGATCCGCGCGCGACGCTCAGTTGCATCGCCCGTCGCGGGTCCGTGCTCGTGAACGGCATATATACGGATTCCCTTCTCGCGCCGCACTACGCGCAGCATGCCGCGATAATGCATGGCGGCCAGCAAATGAGTGGTAGCGCTCGACAACCCGCCCCAGTAGTTCCTAACTCTGCCGTGGGAAAAATAGTCATCTACTTCGCGCGGGTGTGCTTCACCGCGTTCCCTCACAAATCGCAACACGAGCTGTGCGCGTTTCTTGCGCGTAGCTGGCCATTCTCCAAGTCCCTCCGCGGGCACACCGGCGTCCGACCGTGGATGCATGAGCGCCTGAAGTGACTTCGTCATGAACCCGTACACCACGAAGAAGTCTTCCTCGATCTCCAGTTTCGAATAGAGCCGTTCGAGATCGCCGGCGTGGTAATCTTTCGCGCGATGGCGCAGTATGAGGTCTTGAGCGCGCGCGGGCGCACGAATCGGATCGGCTTGGACAAAGCCCATGCGCTGGAAGACGCCTTTCACTGTCGTCGGCTTGAAAAGACTGCGAGCAACGGCATAGCGCCTTAAATGATCCAACGTGATCAGCACATCGAACCGTTGCATGAACGCTGTGCGGTCGCAGCGAAGTTTTGTACAGCCAACTCTATCGACTGGAGCGAGACAGTGCGCCCCGTTGCTTACCTCGTACCTTCTTCACCGAAGGTTTTACAACCAATTCGTAGGAGTGATCGATCATTTTTCGCAGTTCAACATCAGGAATGCCGCCCTCAATCTCAACGGTATTCCAATGTTTCTTGTTCATGTGATAACCAGGCGTGACTTGTTCGTAGCGATCACGCAAGTCGAGCGCTAAATCCGGATCGCACTTCAAGTTCACTCTCGGCGGAACTTCATCCAGAGCCGCTAACGCAAACATTTTGCCGCCGACTTTGAAAACAAGAACATCGGGCCCGAATGGAGTCTCTTCACTTGCGCCAGGTTTTCTGAGGCAGTACTCGCGAAACTCGGCGAGGTCCATCAGCGATTCGCCACCTTTAATGCTACGTTAGTGCATTCGATGATACCCGCGGCTTAACAAACAGTGGGATCGAAGCTTCGTGTCGTCCATCGATCGCGAGATCGATCGAATACTCGCCGAATTTCGGCAATCTCAATTGCTGGATACCCAGCGCCATCGATATGGTGCTGGTGGAATCTTTATCCTGAAAGCGCACTTCAGTGGTACCATCCAGCGGTTGCATTACAGGCTTGCCGTCTGAATCCACAAAGGCGAGGCGAAACTTTTTCTGTCCTTCTTCAATCCGTGCAAAACGCAATTTGAGTGCTAAGGCGCATTGCATGTGTACGATGGGTTCACTCGCTGCACTGAGACTGTCAAAGGAACCGAGGATGTTTAGCTTGCCGGCTCCATCAACGGTAGCTGCGTCGCACAACGTAAAAATCTCAACATGCATTAGTTCGACTATGCAATTCGCAGCAAAAGCAGCTCTAGCAAGTCGGAAATCTTCACGCGCTCTTGCTTCATGGAGTCTCTTTCGCGCAAAGTGACAGTATCTCGAAGCTGAGCTTCTTTTTCGCCGAGTGTTTCAAAGTCCACGGTAACGCAAAATGGTGTTCCTATTTCATCCTGGCGGCGATAACGACGCCCGATCGCACCGCTCTCGTCGTAGAAAACAAACATGTGAGGCCGGAGAAGGTCGACGAATCTGCTTTGCCTTTGCCACCAGCGGCTCCTTGTTCCTGAGCAATGGAAAGATCGCGCATTTGATTGGGGCCATGCGCGGATGAAACCGCAACAGGATGCGGGATTCCATTTCGCCTTTGTCGTTAGGTGCCTGGTCCTCCGCGTAAGCTTCACAAATCATCGCGAGCACGGTTCGATCTACGCCGGCACTCGGCTCGACGACGTGCGGGATAAATCTCTCCTTCGTCTCCTCATCAAAATACTCGAGTGATTTGCCGCTCGCTTTCTGATGCTGCGATAAATCATAGTCGGTACGATATGCCACACCTTCGAGTTCCTGCCGACCGAACGGGAAATCGTATTCAATGTCGTAAGTGCCTTTGGAATAAAACGCTCGCTCTTCATCCGGCACCTTGAGGACGTTCAAGTTTGCGCTTGAGAGGCCGATGTTTTCATAAAACTTCAGCCGCTCTTCTTTCCAGTACTCGAGCAGCTCCATCCCCTGCTCCGGCCGGCAAAAATATTCCAGCTCCATCTGCTCGAACTCGCGTGAACGAAATGTGAAATTCCGAGGATTAATCTCATTCCGGAAGGCTTTCCCGATTTGCGCAATGCCGAATGGCAGCTTCTTGCGCGACACTTCGAGAATATTTTTGAATTGAGTGAAGATCGATTGCGCGGTTTCAGGCCGCAGATACGCCACGGAGCTTTCCTCGGCACTCGCGCCAACATGCGTCTCGAACATGAGATTAAACTGCCGCGCTTCCGTTAAGTCTTTGCCGCCGCAATTTGGACATTGCCTGATGCCCTCTTTATCGATGAGCTGATCGGCGCGTAGGTGAGCCTTACACGTGCGGCAATCAATCATCGGATCAGAGAAACCTTCAACATGGCCAGACGCCTCGAGAACCGCAGGATGCGTTAGGATCGCGCCGTCCATCCCGACGACGTCATTGCGCTCGTGCACCATGACGCGCCACCAGTAGTTCTTCAGGTTGCGCTTTAATTCCACGCCCAGAGGTCCGTAATCCCAGGCGCCGTTGAGTCCGCCGTAGATCTCGCTGGATTGGAAAATAAAACCGCGCCGCTTACACAGGCTAACGATTTTCTCCATGCGCTGCGAATCGCCGGGCGTGCTCATTGAGCAAAACTTATCAGAGGATTAAATCTGGAAGCCAGCAAACCAAGATGGAAATGCACGTAACTCAAAATCCAAACCGAAGTTCCTGGTTTCCTGATTAGGATTGCTGCGGTTCGACTTTCACCTCGGTCTTCACCGAGTTGGCGATGAAGCATTGCTCGTGCGCGCCATGATTCATCTCCTCGATTTCCTGCGGCGTGGGTTGTTTCTCGCCGGAGAATTTCAGGCGCTGTCGAAGCGTGACGCGTGTAATGGCGAGTCTCCCTTCGGCATTCTTCTCCATAACGCCCACTGCTTCATCCGCATATTCGTCAAGCACGAATCTCTTTTTGCAGGCGATGGCGAGAAAGGTCAGCATATGGCAGCTCGACAGCGAAGCCACAAACGCTTCCTCGGGATCGACCAGGTTCGGATTGCCCAGATATGCGGGCGCGGCTGACGCTTGCATTTCGTGTCCACCGGGAAACTTCCAAGTGTGGTCTCGTGAATACTTCTGATATTCAAACGGCTTGTCGCCGCGTTGCCAAGTGAGAGTAACTTTGTGTTCTGACATGCGTTTAGATAAAACGCGACCTGTCACAGGGCAAGCGCCGTTCCATTGTCATCCTGAGCGAAGTCGAAGGATCCCGCAGAATATTAAGAGTTGTGCAACGGGATTCCTCGACTTCGCTTCGCTTGGAATGACAGGCTTGCGTTAGAGGACGCGCTCTTTATTTTGTCGGCTTCTGAAAAGTCGCGCGATTAGCTCAGTGGTAGAGCACTTGCTTCACACGCAAGGGGTCGCTGGTTCGATACCAGCATCGCGCACCAGATTTTACCGTTCACAAGGCAGCAAGTCAGCCCACGAAAATTTATGGCTTTGATTCAAGAAGTTCTCGAAACCGTCAGAAAACGTAACCCTTACGAGCCTGAGTTTCTTCAGGCGGTCACCGAGGTACTGGAGTCGATCCGACCCGTCATCGACCGCAGTAAGAAGGTTCGAGACGCGAGAATTCTGGAGCGCCTGGTCGAACCGGAACGGATGATTCAGTTTCGCGTCCCGTGGGTCGACGACAGGGGGCAGATACAGGTGAACCGCGGTTTTCGCGTGCAAATGAATAGCGCGCTCGGCCCATACAAAGGCGGGTTGCGTTTTCATCCGACCGTTTATGCGGGCATCATCAAGTTTCTCGCATTCGAGCAGGTATTTAAAAACTCGTTAACCGGTTTGCCGATGGGCGGCGGGAAAGGCGGCTCGGATTTCGATCCAAAAGGGAAATCCGACAGGGAGGTCATGCGATTCTGCCAATCGTTCATGACTGAGCTGTTTCGGCACATCGGCCCTAACACCGATGTACCGGCGGGAGACATTGGCGTAGGCGGGCGGGAGATAGGATATCTGTTCGGACAATACAAACGGTTGGCGAACGAATTTACAGGTGTGCTGACTGGAAAAGGCCTGAGTTGGGGTGGCTCACTTATTCGACCGGAGGCCACGGGTTATGGCGCTGTTTATTTCGCGCAGGAAATGCTTAAGACACGCGACCAAACGATTGAAGGCAAGGTTTGCACGGTTTCAGGTGCCGGTAACGCGGCACAATATACTGTAGAGAAATTGCTCCAATGCGGCGCAAAGCCTGTTTCGATGTCGGATTCCAGCGGCTTCATTTACGATAAGAACGGTATCACAGAAGAAAAGCTCGCCTTCGTCATGAGCATCAAGAACGTGCGCCGTGGACGCATCAATGAATACGCGAAAAAATTCCGCGGCACCAAATATGTGGCAGGCCAGCGGCCTTGGGACATAAAATGCGATTGCGCTTTTCCGTGTGCGACGGAGAACGAGATCACAGCCGAAGACGCCAAGAAATTAGTCAAAAACGGTTGTTATCTTGTCTCTGAAGCGGCCAACATGCCCAGCGTTCCAGCAGCAGTCGATTTGTTCATGGAGAAGAAGATTCTGTTTGGTCCCGGCAAAGCCGCTAATGCGGGAGGCGTCGCTACTTCTGGTCTCGAGATGAGCCAGAACTCCATGCGCTTACCGTGGCCGCGTGACGAAGTGGATTCGCGATTGCGTCACATCATGGCGATGATCTTCAAAAACTCGTGGGACACCGCGGAAGAATATGGACAGCCCGGTAATCTCGTCGTCGGCGCGAATATTGCCGGTTTCGTAAAGGTCGCTGATGCGATGCTCGATCAGGGCGTGGTATGACGCGACTCCTGAAGCTGGGGCACGTAAATCACCTCTCGAATTCGAATATTCAGTATATGAAAATACAAACGAAACGCTCGGTTTTGCTATTGGCTTTGGTTTCTGCAGTCCTCGGCTTAGTAGGATGTGGAGGCTATTACAGCACCTATCCGGGCTACGGGCCGTATTATGGTGGTAATTATGCTGGTCCGTATTATGGAGGACGTGCTTACGCCGGTTATCCTGGTTCAGTCACTGTAGAGGTGGGGGATCGGCCTTACTATCTGCACGGTGGTGGCTATTACGTGGGCCGCACCTACTATGTCTGGAAGCCAGGCCATTGGGCAGCACGTAACGGCCAACGAGTTTGGATCCATGGGCATTACGTCGTCCGTGGAGGATATTAAATCGGCGTGTCGCCGTCCGACTGCTGATTGATGATCGGCTGCGCCAGACCCCAGCGGGCCAGGCGAAAACGCAGAGCTGTGGCCATGCAGCCTAATCCGTAGCGCACGCTTCTACGGAAATTGATCGATGACGCTTCCGGCATATACCGAGCCGGGCACGTCACTTCGCCGATCGCACAACCAAGCGCGACGATTTGCGCGAGGATCTGATTGTCGAATACAAAATCGTCGGAGTTCGTTTGCAATGGTAACCGCTCCAACAGTTGGCGCGAAAATGCGCGATAGCCAGTGTGGTACTCGGAAAGCTTCGCTCCGATCAGAAAGTTTTCCATGAACGTGAGAAACCGGTTGGAAACGTATTTCCACCAAGGCATGCCACCTCGCAGCGCACCGCCGCCGAGAATCCTCGAACCGAGCACACAAGGATAAAGACCGCTTGCAACAAGAGCTGCCATCGCTGGAATTAGCTGGGGCGTGTACTGATAATCGGGGTGAATCATAATGATGATCTCAGCGCCTGCGGCCAATGCGAGCCGGTAACAGGTTTTTTGGTTCGCGCCGTAACCGCGATTCTCCGGGTGCACTTCCACCTGCACGTTTGGCAGAGTGCGCGCGATTGCCACCGTTTCGTCGTGGCTTGCGTCGTCCACAACGATGACCACATCGACAATGCCGTGTGCCATGACTTCGTCGTAAGTCTGGCGCAAAGTGCGTGCGGCGTTATACGCGGGCATCACGACTACAATTTTCTGGCCGTTTAACATGGGACAGGTCCTGCCATAATTGTCATTCTGATTCCCCAGTAGCGGGAGAAGAATCTCAAATTGTATTCGATAGGCTCATCACGACAATTCGGAGATGTTCGTGTCTCTCAACATGACAGACGCTAATGACAGCGTTGTCGGGAAATGTCTCATTGATACATAGCTTGCAAGCCTCATGACAATTTTTTATCATCCCAGCTGCCTGGAATACTCGAGCCCTGGCCACCCGGAACGCCCGGAGCGGATTGCGCGGACTGCGCCGATCCTGAAGGAGCGACATTCCGACTGGCAATGGCGGAAACCCGCTGCTGCGGCGGATGTGCAGTTACTGCGCGGACATTCGCGTGAGCATATCGAAAGTATTGCCAACGCGGTCGCACATTTCGATCTCGACACGTTGCTTTATCCCGACATCGACGTGCACGCGCGGCATTCAGCCGGCGCGGCAATCGAGGCAACACATGCTGCGCTGCGCGGTGAGGCAGCGTTCAGTTTAAACCGCCCGCCAGGACATCACGCCATACCAGATCGCGCTATGGGTTTCTGCTATTTCAGCAACGTTGCCGTTGCAGCGCTCGATGCGTTGGCAAACGGCGTCGAACGCATCGGCATCTGGGATTTTGATGGCCATCACGGGAACGGCACCGAGGCAATCGTAGCCCACAATGAACGAATTCGTTTTGCATCTATCCATCAGTTCCCGGCCTATCCCGGGACTGGAGCGAAATCGTTTGCGAATATTGATAATTATCCCATCGCTCCGTACACACCGCGCAAGGCAATACTCGACATTGCGCGACGTTCTCTCGATAAATTGATCGCTTTCGAACCTGATTTGCTTCTGGTTTCGGCAGGGTTTGACGCCTACGCACGTGATCCCCTGCTCCAACTCACGCTCGACCGCGAAGACTTCGCGACATTCGGTGAGTGGTTAGGCGAAATCGATACTCCGATCGCAGTCGCCCTCGAAGGCGGATACAGCAATGAATTGCCGGAATTGATCGATGCGTTTCTAACCAGTTGGCAGAAAAAAAGCCACGGATCCACGGATGAAATGTAGACGAATTGTTTCGGTTGGTGAAAATCCGTGTTGATCGGTGGCCAATCTGCTGAGTTTGCGCATATTCGGAGCTTCAAATCGGGCCGTAGTTCAGCTTGGTAGAACGGGCGCCGCGGCGACAGGTCGCGATGGCTGAAGCTGGCCGATGGTCGATCCTCTATTCAATTTGTGACGCTTGCCGCCGCACTATTTCGGCTCTGGTGATTTCGTTGCACTCAGTGAATAGTCCATGCAACGCAATCGGGCCGTAGTTCAGCTTGGTAGAACGGTCGCCGCGGCGACAGGTCGCGATCGCTGAAGCCGGTCGTCTATTCAATTTGTGACGCTTGCCGCCGCAACTATTTCGGCTCTGGTGATTTCGTTGCACTCAGTGAATAGTCCATGCAACGCAATCGGGCCGTAGTTCAGCTTGGTAGAACGGTCGCCGCGGCGACAGGTCGCGATCGCTGAAGCCGATCCTCTATTCAATTTGTGACGCTTGCCGCCGCAACTATTTCGGCTCTGGTGATTTCGTTGCACTCAGTGAATAGTCCATGCAACGCAATCGGGCCGTAGTTCAGCTTGGTAGAACGGTCGCCGCGGCGACAGGTCGCGATCGCTGAAGCCGATCCTCTATTCAATTTGTGACGCTTGCCGCCGCAACTATTTCGGCTCTGGTGATTTCGTTGCACTCAGTGAATAGTCCATGCAACGCAATCGGGCCGTAGTTCAGCTTGGTAGAACGCTTGAATGGGGTTCAAGAGGTCGTGGGTTCGAATCCCGCCGGCCCGAAGTAACTAATGCCTCGCCATGTTTCACGTTTACGTTCTGCGCAGCAGCAGGACTGGCCGTCGCTATGTGGGATCTTGTGAGGATCTCGATGAGCGTCTTCGGCGCCACAATCTCGGTCATTCCAAAGCTACGCGGCACGGCATTCCATGGACTCTGATCCACAGTGAAAAATTTTGTAGTCGCACGGAAGCTTCGAAAAAAGAGCGCTACTATAAGTCAGGTCGAGGTCGCGACGAACTCGATTAATTGCAATGGTAGTGCGGTCGCCGCGGCGACATGTCGTGGGTTCGAATCCCGCCGGCCCGAGACGATTAGATCCTTCCACAATCTCGCGTTCCATCGGCAAGAGCGACTTTGAATTGCAGAAATGCTCCCTGCTGCGTAAGATTGCATCTTCAAAGAAGTAGATGGTCTTCGGAGAGACTCGGCGTAACACAAACTGTCGCAATCCCCCAGGTTTCGATCGCGCAGCCTTTGAAGGATGTATCGCGTGCATGAGAAATAGAACGTTGCCGACACGCTGGAAGTAATCTATCAATCTCGCTGGCTGGAGACTTTTTGAGTCCGACAATCACTGATGAAACGCAGATTATTCCCAGCGAAATATCGAACATCACTCGTGAATCTGTGTTCGTTCTTGGCTGAATGTTAAGTGCCGGAATCGTCGGGCTGCCGAACGTCGGGAAATCGACGCTCTTCAACGCCGTTACACGCACGCACAAAGCGCCGGCGGAAAACTATCCGTTCTGCACGATCGATCCGAACGTTGGCGTGGTGATCGTTCCCGATCCGCGACTCATAAAAATCGCCGGAATTTCTCACTCGAAAAAAATCACGCCGACAGCAATTGAGTTTGTGGACATCGCCGGACTAGTCAAAGGCGCGAGCGCCGGTGAAGGTCTGGGTAATCAGTTCCTCCATCATATCCGTGAGGTCGAGGCGATCGTGCAGGTGGTTCGTTGTTTTGAAAATGCGGATGTTCATCACGTCAGCGCGACCATTGACCCAGTGCGCGATATCGAAGTCATAAATACCGAGCTCGTGTTGGCCGACCTTGCTTCGTTGCAGAAGCGACGCGACCGAATGCAAAAGCAACTGCACGCAGGCGAAAAAGCAGCAATCATTGAAAGTGCAATCGTCGAAAAATTAATTCCCCATCTCGACCGCGGGAAGCCGGCAATTACCGCCGAATTGACTGCAGAAGAGAAGGCAGTCGCGCGAGGTTTTTTCCTGCTGACGTCAAAACCAACAATTTTCGCCTGCAATGTCGCGGAATCGGATTTGGCGGCGATTTCCAAAGGGGATTCTGCGAATAGCGCCACGCAATATGTGGAACTGGTCCGGGATTACGCGAACCACCATTTCGCCACTGAAGCAATTGTCCTGAGCGCGCAGATCGAAAGCGAACTAGTCGATCTTAGCGAGCAGGAGGCGCTCGAATATTTACGCGGCCTGGGAGTAGAAGACAGCGGTGTGCATGCGCTCATTCGCGCGGTGTATCATCTGCTCGGGTTGCGCACGTTTTTTACCACTGGCGAAAAGGAGAGCCGCGCCTGGACGATTCATGCCGGCGACAAAGCGCCAGCCGCCGCCGGAGCGATTCACTCCGATTTTGAGCGCGGGTTTATCGCGGCGGAAACCATTTATTACAACGATCTGATAGCTGCCGGTTCTTTCGCTAAAGCACGCGAAGCAGGCAAACTGCGGCTGGAGGGAAAAGACTACGAAGTGCGCGATGGGGACGTGATTCTTTTTCGATTCAACGTGTAACTCCGCGACCGTCATCCGGAGCGAAGTTGAGGGACCCCGCAAAAGTCATCTTCATGCTACGCCGCGGGATTCTTCGACTGCGCTTCGCTTCGCTCAGAATGACAGCATTTGTTGACCTTACAACGCGCCAAGGTACAAGATTCGACCGCATTGCTCGCAGCTGACGATTTCCTTTCCCGCTTTGACCCGCGCCGCGGTCGCAGTCGTCACTTTCATGTGGCAGCCGGTGCAAACACCGTGCTCCACAGCGACGATCGCAGCGTCCCCTTTACTGTTGAACAGGCGCTCGAACTGGTCGACCACATCGGCGTCGATTTTGGACGCGAGCGCTTCCCGCTCATTTGCCAGTTGTGCCTGCTGCGTTTCCAGCGCTTTTGATTTTGTTTCAAGATCCGCCAGTTGCCGCGAGATGCTGTCCTTCGTTGCTCGCGCGCTTTTATCGGCCGCTTCGAATTCACCTTTGAGCTTGTCGGCCTCGATCATCAGTTCGAGTTCCTGATCCTCCAGTTTTCGGATCTCATTTTCGTAGCGCTCAATTTCGTGGCCAATTGCTCGAAACTCTTCATTCTTCCGGGTTTGATACTGCTGGGTTTTGAGGCGCGCGATGCTTTCGGTACGTGTGCCCACATCGAGTTCCAGTCTTTTGCGCTCAACTTCCACATGGCGCCCTTTTTGTTTCAACAATTCAACGCCCGCTGCGGTTGCGGCCAGTTGCGATTCAAGATGAGCGCGTTCTAACGGCAGCGCCCTAATCTCACTCTGGATGTGTCTGATCTTTTGCTGTCGATCTTGGAGAATGAGCAGTTGTTCCAGTTCTGAATTCACGCGGGCTCAACCTATTGATTCGGCAAAGGGGCGTCAATCATTGGCCAGCAGGACTGAGTTGATTTAACGCTTCAAGCACCTGCTCGGGCCGCGCACGTACGGCGATGTTCTCGGTAAGATTCACCCACCGAACGATGCCACTTGAATCAAGGAGAAATTCAGCTGGACGCGCGATGTCGGCTCCTTTCGGTCCGGCGCCGCGATGCAAGACATCGTATCGGCGAATAACCTTCGTATTTTGATCCGACAGCAGCGGAAACGCGTAGCCCAGCTTTCGCGATTGCCGCTGGTTAATCTCCGGTGGATCGACGCTAATGCCGACGACGCGAACGCCACGCGCCTCGAATTCCGGTAGCTTTTGCTGGAAACTCCGCAACTCGGAGTTGCATAGTGGTCACCAAAAACCACGATAGAAAATCAGGACGACTCCCTTTGAGTTGGAAAGCAAATCTCCGAGACCAACGGGTTTTCCATTTTGATCCAGTAGTAGAAAGTCAGGCGCCTTTTGCCCAATGCGAGGAGCGCCAGCTGAGGCCGGCACCTGCCGCAAAACGTAGAAGATTTCATAGCTGAAAAATGCGACAACAAGCACCGCAATCGCTGTGAAGATCGACCCGAAAATCTTTCCGCGATAAATCTGCGGCCGGCCGAATGCGCGGAACAGACCGACTAACAACAACGCAATCCCAATTCCAAAGAGCAAAAGATTCGCCCACGGAAAATCCCGCGTGACTGGAAACCGGGCGAAGAACTCATAGGAGAACACCCCTGCGACTACGACAACGAACCCGGCCCAGATTGGCCAATTCCACTTTCGTTTCATGCCGATCTTGACGAGGCCACTTGCAAAATCCAGCGGTAAAGAAGGAATGCGCAGGCCGCAAAGACGATACCTCCAATGATGATTGCCGCGGTTTCAAAGTTCGCCAGAATCGGCATCCACTTCGTAAATACTCCATCGGGGCCGACCAGCGCCAGCGGCGCGGGTTTGTTAGAGACCGCCCTGATCAGGGAAATCACGACCGCGATTATGCCTTCGCCGACGATCAAGCCGGATGCGAGAAGGACGCCAAGCTGCTTCGCGGCTTCAGGTCTGGGAGTGCGATCAGCTCGCTTGTCGTAGAACCACCCGGCAACGGCTCCCACAACGATCATCAGCGTGCTCGAAGTCGGCAGATAAATTCCCAGGCCTACTGCGAGTGGCGGAACACGCATGTGCTTTGTCGTGCGGGCAAGAATTTCATCCAGCAAAACAATTACAAGGCCGATCAACGCGCCGATCCCGATCAAACTCCAATCGATGTCCCCAGCGATGACCCCTTTCGCGAGCGACGAAATCAAACCAGCCTGCGGCGCGGGTAACGCACGGCGCGGATCAGCGCCCGGCGCACCAGCAAAACCGTAGGTATGATTCATAAGATCCAAAACCGGTGGAATCACCAACGCTCCGGCGAGGACACCTATCACCAACGCGACTTGTTGCTTCCACGGCGTCGCATCCACCAATTGTCCGGTTTTAAGATCCTGAAGATTGTTGTTGGCGATGGCGGCGACGTTGAAAATCACCGCGGTGGTGAAAAGAGCGAACGCCATCAACGCCTGATTAGATTCGGCCGATACGTACGGCTTCACACCAATCACAAGAAGCAGCGCGGCTCCGATCACGACCAAAATTCCAATTCCGGATAATGGGCTGTTTGATGAACCGATCAATCCCGCCATGTAACCGCACACCGCCGAAACGAAGAAACTCATCAGCACGATATAAACGACGCCGCCAATGATGAGCGTCGGCAAATGGGCTCCGAGACCGCTCGAGTTTCCAAACCAGCCGAGCAACCATCCGATCGGCAACATGCATATCAGCGTGACCAGACCAACGATACCGATTGGAATATCTCGCTCGGTAATCGGCAACGTTTCGGCTTGGCCCGCTTTACGCGCGCGCGACGCAGCCATCGCGCCTGCAAGACCGCTGATTAAAGGCTTTCCCAGCTTCAACAAAGTCCAAATCGCAGAAATGCCGATCGCGCCGGCGCCAATGTATCTGACCTTACCGCTCCATGCGCTTCGCGCGAGCGCGGCCAGCGGGGTGGTGAAATCGTTGGCAAGCGCCGAATAGTGCGGTACTCCCCAACCCCAGCCGATCAGCGCGCCAATAAGCATTGCGATGCCGACCGAGAGTCCGACCAGGTGCCCGATCCCGAATAATAGAAACGACAAAGAAAAATCGTAGCCGCTGACTCCGCCCCTCTTCCCAATTCGAAAATTCTGCGCCAGATCCGCAGCGAATAGCTGTGTCTCGATGATTAATGCAAAGGCAGCAGATACAATTGATCCCCATAACACTGCGAGCAGACCCGCACGGCCGTGCTCAATATCGTGAGCATCCCCTGAATCGCCGCCGCTCCCGACCTTTAACACCTCGGCGCACGCGACGCCCTCCGGATACGGCAAATCCGAGTTCGTCACCAATGCGCGACGCAATGGTATCGAATACATCACTCCAAGAATTCCGCCGAGCGCGCAAATCCAAAACGAAGTCCAGAACGGAAAATCGGTCCAGTAACCGATCATAATCAGTCCCGGCAAAACGAAAATAATCGATGAGAGTGTGCCCGCCGCCGAAGCGACCGTTTGCACGATGTTGTTCTCTTGAATGGTCGCATTGCGAAAATTGCGCAGGATGGCCATCGAGATCACCGCTGCCGGGATTGATGTCGAAAAAGTGAGGGCAGCTTTGAGCCCGGCGTAAACATTCGCCGCGGTGAAAACCAACGTGATGATTACGCCTATGATTATTCCGCGAACGGTAAGTTCTTTGCGCACAGGATTCGGAGAATAGTGTGCAATCACCGAACGGGTCAAGGCATTGTGATTTTCGAATCCGGCGCCCAATAAGTTACATGTTGCCGCGCGCTTGCGCTTCGGCCCATTCTCTCAAAGCTCTTCCAAAATGTCGACGATCGATAGCGCAAATCCGCCGCAGGAATATCCTGATATCGTCGGTGCGCGGCCAACGAATCCACTGGCCGCGAACTTCAAATCGTTCATTCCAGCTTCCGCTAATCTGCCGGAGCTGACATGGCCGCATCTGATCACTGGTACGATTCTCGGAATTATCTTCGGCGCATCGTCGCTTTATCTTGTGCTCAAAGTCGGATTGACGGTGAGCGCGTCGATCCCGGTGGCTGTACTTTCAATCACCATCTTTCGTATCTGGTCGAAGTTCTTCCGCTCGCGCGACGCGACAATTCTGCAAAACAACATCGTTCAAACCGCCGGTTCGGCAGGCGAATCGATCGCGTTCGGTTTGGGTGTCACGATGCCGGCGATCATGATTCTCGGATTCGATCTCGAAATCACGCGAGTAATGCTCGTCGCAGTCCTCGGTGGATTACTTGGCATACTGATGATGATCCCGTTACGCCGCGCATTGATTGTCGCTGAGCACGGTGTTTTGAAATATCCCGAAGGTACGGCTTGTGCCGAAGTCTTGAAAGCAGCCGTGTCGAAGGAATCGATCGCGGTCGCGGACAAGACACACACGACTGCGAATGCAGAAATCGTAAATCATGAAGCGGCGAGTGGCGGCGGCAAAGTGATCTTCACTGGTTTTGGAATCGGTGTTCTTTACCAGACCGCCATGGGCGCGTTCAGAATGTGGAAAGACACGCCGGAGAAAATTTTCGGCGCACCATTAAAAGGCGGCTCAATCTCGGCGACGATCGAACCAGCTTTGCTCGGCGTCGGCTATATCATCGGGCCGCGGATCGCCTCGATCATGTGCGCAGGCGGCGTGCTCTCGTATCTCGTGCTGATTCCAGCGATCAAGTTTTTCGGTGACAACGTCATGGGACCAGTCGCACCTGGAACGATTCCAATCGGCAAAATGGGACCCGACGATATTCGCGAAGCGTACATTCTTTACATCGGCGCAGGCGCAGTTGCCGCCGGTGGAATCATCAGCTTATTCCGATCGATCCCCACAATCTGGCATGGATTGCGAGGCGGATTGTCGGATCTGGTGGGCCAACACAGTTTGCGTGGAGATGTGCCGCGGACAGATCGCGACTTGTCGATGCGCGTCGTGATCATTGGTTGCCTTGTCATCATAGCAGTCATCATGGCAGTTCCGCAGTTGCATCTGCGTGGAAATTTTCTCGGGGCGTTTCTGATCGTGCTGTTCAGTTTTATGTTCGTCACGGTGTCTTCGCGATTGACGGGAGAGATCGGTTCGTCTTCAACTCCGATTTCCGGAATGACCGTGGCGACACTTCTCCTCACGTGTTTGGCATTCCTGATTGTAGGCTGGACCGCGGCGCCGTATTTCGTCACAGCGCTTTCGATTGGAGGAATCGTTTGTATCGCTGCATCTAATGGCGGCACAACCTCGCAGGATTTAAAAACAGGTTTTCTGGTTGGATCGACGCCTCGAGCCCAGCAGATCGCAATCCTCTTCGGTTCGTTAGCATCGGCGCTGACACTTGGATACGTGCTCTTGTTTTTGAACGACGCGTACACTGTTTACGTGCCCGTTCCGGCGACCACTGAATTGCGCGCCCCTGCGAATGAGATCGGAAAAACGGCAAAGGTACAGGGGTTACAGGCCGCTTCGGATCCGAAAACGTATCACGTCTGGCAACGCATCGATCCCGAGGGCGGCGCCGCTCAACGCTATTTGGTTAACGAGCAGGGCGTTCCTGTTTACCTCGTAGATCCCGGCATCAACGGCACGCACAGAGTTCGTCCTGATGGCTCGGCAGTGCAGAAGTTCGATGCGCCGAAAGCAACTCTGATGTCCTACATCATCAAAGGCATTCTCAGTCACAAACTGCCATGGGCGCTTGTTTTGCTCGGCGCAATGATTGCGGTCGTGCTTGAGATGAGCGGGATTCCATCGCTTGCATTCGCTGTCGGAGTTTACCTTCCCCTCGCCTCATCAACGCCGATTTTTGTCGGTGGAATGGTTCGCTGGCTGGTGGATCGCTACCTAAAAGTAAAATTCAGACACAAAAACTTATCTGAGATGGAACTCACCGCTGAGGGTGACAAGAGTCCCGGCGTTTTGCTCGCTTCAGGTTACATCGCCGGCGGCGCAATCACCGGGATTGTGATCGCTGCGAAAGAAATGGTCGGCCCGCTTGCCTCAATTGGGCATCGGATCGAGGAATGGCAAACAGCTCACAATCCATTTGTGAGCGGGACCTACGCAGATCTCCTCGCTTTGATTCCGTTTTTAGTAATCTCTCTGCTTCTGTATCTCGTGGGGCGTGATCTTCTGCTCGTATCGCGCTCGAAAAGCTGAGCAGCAAATTGGCCTAACGAGAAGTGCGTGTCTTTGGCAGAGTCAATCCCAAGGCAACATTCCAATCAGTTTCATACCCAGCTTCGTAAGTTTCGCTGGCGGACCAGGCTCGATTTCAGGCTGCCCCGGCAAGCCTCTCCAATAGACGGGCGCCTGCTTATTTGACCACCACTCTTTCATTTGTGCGCGAAGCTGAGGGTTGTCGAGGGGTGGCCCCATCGAAACGAATGCAGCGATCCTGGGCTTGGTGGAATGATTGGGCGCCGGTCCATGCGGTAATCGCGTCGACCATAGGATCAAATCACCGACCTTACCTTCAATTTGGACTGTCTTGCGGTCGTTTAGGCCTGGCTTGAAGAAATTGAAATCTTCGCGCTGCGCGTGCTCAGCAAGCCAGGTTTCCAAGTTCTGATAAACTTCGGGCAGACACTGAAATCCACCGGCGTCGCGCCCAACATCGCTGAGCAAAACGATGCCTTGAAGCGAGCCCTCGCCTCCGGTCCTCGGATCGGTGTCCCAGTGAATCTCGCCCCAGCTAAGCGTTGGCCAATCCCGATGGCACGGCGGTCGGAAACAGCAACGGTTAATATCGACCATCAACTTATGCGTACCCCAGTATTCGCTGAACACCTGATGGAGTCTCGGATTCTGTCGGATATCCCAAAGCGACTGGGCGTGATGCAGGGGAACCAACCCGTCATTCACGACCGGTGCGCGGTACCACGTCGTGCTGTCGCGAAGGTCGGCGCCAACAAATGCTGCGATGTCGAGCGCGGCCCTAGTGCTGAGGGAGGTGGGGATCACATCGCGAATCACCATGTAGCCGTCCGACTTGAATCGTTGCCAGTCCTTGTCCTTGATCCACTTCGAAAAACGCGGCATCAGCAAGCGTGACGTGAAACACATCGGGGCAAACGTGCGATCACTTCGCCATGCTAGGTTAGGCCACTTCATCGTGGAGCAATTATGATACTGATGAATCTCGCAGCCTGCTTCTTGCGTATGAACAACATTAAAATTCGGATCGTCCAGGAGCGTAATCAAATACAAGTTCAGAAAGGCAAGGGGAAACACTTTGAACTTGCATCGACGCTTCGAACTCGCTCAGCCGCTTGCACCCTGCCGCGCCTGACAGACACGTAAATTGCGCGCAGAGGCTCAAACCCGCGCTACCGTCTCCTAATCAGAATCTCTCCACGGGGGAAATTTGCCGCTCGCGCACGACCCGGCCCGCTTCTTCTTTGCCGACCACGGTAGTACGGAGATCCGCAATTTCTCGATTGATCTCCTGGAAGACGCTCTCGGAGAATGGCTGAGGTGGCGAGAGGTTCTTCTTGAAGTCACTTATTCGTTGCTGCGCGCGTTCGATTTGATCCGAAGGCAACGTGGCAAGAATTCGCTGCACCGTTTCAATTTCAGGGACGCGATGACAAAGCATCATTATGTCATTTCCGGCTTCGAGGCAGAAACGAATAGTATCATCTAATCGATAACCAATCAGAATCGCACCCATGTCGAGATCGTCAGTCATGACCAGACCTTCGAAACCAAATTCATTGCGCAGCAGCTCTGTAACAATTCGGCGCGACACGCTGGCCGGCGTGGGTTGCGGCTCGAAGCAGGGATACCAGCCGTGGCAAATCATCATGCTGTCAACGATGCCCTGTTTGAGGTAGGGGCGATTGACCTCAATCGCCCCGAGGCGGTTCGGTGAACCGCCCCTACCCATGAAACGGCGAAACACGGCCAGCTCATTTTGATCTAATTCCTCCCGGGTGCGATCGATCCGCGGCAATTGATAATGCGCATCTGAAGTTGCAGCGGAGTAACCGGGAAAATGTTTGCCGCAGCTCGCAATCCCCTGTTCGCGCATGGCCTCATTGAACGCGCCGGCATTGCGCACAACTTGTTCAACGTCCTTTCCGTAGCACCGGCCGCGTAATGAGTTTTCGGCATCATCGTCAAAGGAAATATCGAGCACGGGACAAAGATCGAGATTAAACCCGAAAAGCCGCAGCAAACGTGCGGTGATATCGCCGTGCCGCCGGATTAAGTCGATATCGTTTTTATCGCGCAGTTGTTGCGCATTCGGAGGTTCGTTTCCGATGAGGCGCAATCGCGAGACCCGTCCGCCTTCCTGATCGATTGTGATGATCGGTTCGATGTCGCTCAGGTCGCGCAAATCGTCGATGAGCTTTCGGAGTTGCGTCGCGCTCTCGAGATTGCGTCCAAAGAGAATGTACGCTCCGGGTTGCACGCGTCGAAATAATTTGGCTGTTTGCGCATCGAGTTCTTTCCCGGGAACCCCCGTCATTATTAGTTGACCAAGCGAATCGCCCTTCATGGCGCGCAAAGATGAACGCTCAGTCCGCCTGCGGCAAGCCTTGGCGCGGCGGTCGCGCAAGATTCAACCGCCGCTCGCAGAACCTCAACGAAAAGACCTGCACATAATTTTCGCATTCTTAGCAGGTGCGCCTAACGAGTAGTTTGACGCTGGGCGAGTCGGTACATCAGAGGTCCCGCCGCGATAGCGACAGCGGCACCGATAAGTGCCGGCAAGCCGTATTCACCGTCGGCGAAGGAAACGCCGATCACGCCCACTAACACGATCATTGGCAGCGCGGCGAGGAGTGCGACACCAGTGCGACCCAACGGAATCCGGAACACGCCGCGAAGAGACGGTTCGGTTTTGCGTAGTTGAATCAGCGCGCCGAACTCCAGGAAGAGCGCAACCGAATAGAGAAGCACATCGGCAACGATTAATTTGCCGAACGCGACAAGAGCGAAAAGCGAATAGAAAACGGCTGACACAGTGACCGCCGTCCGCGGTGTGCCGTGCACATCCACTTTCGCCAGAGCTTTCGGCAGCAAACCATCACCGGCGAGCACGAATGGAATTCGTGAGTAGCCAAGCAGCAGGGCGTTGAAAAGTGCGAGCGCGCTGATCATTCCGCCGAGGGCGACCCAGATTGCAAGCCATCGGCCGGCACTTCCAGCCGCCGAGGCGGCGATCTGCGGCCAGCCACCTTCAGTCCACGTAGTCCAATCGCTGGCACCGAGCGTTGTAAGCAATGGAACGAAGTAGCCGATCGTGACAAGCGGCAGAGCGAAAGCGAGCGCGCGCGGATATGTGCGCGAAGGATCTTTTACTTCGCCCTGCACGGTGGATGGATTATCCCAGCCAATGTAATTCCAGAGCGCAATCGAGATACCAACCGCCAAACCGCCGAATCCGCGAGCGTGTCCCGACGCAAACGGTTGCCACGGAATGTGCGTGATGCGCAGCGCACTCGCGACTGACAAGACAAGGAAGCCGAGAATGATGAAGCAGCCGGCGATAATTGAAACGCGAGTGACGTTCCCCGAGCCGCGGATGTTGATCCATGCTGCACCCCAAATAATGATAAGCGAGATGAGCCATTCCACGCGCGCGCCCAATCCGGGAACGAAGTAGCGCAAATATTGATTGAACAGCACCGGATAAATAGCCATGTCCACAAGCGAGTACACCCACGTGAGCCAGCCATTTTGAAACGCCCAGAATCGCCCGAATGCGCGATCGACCCAGCGATAATAACCGCCCTCTTCCGGCAACATGCTGGCGAGCTCGCCCACAATGAGCGCTTCCGGCACAGACCATATCAGCGGAACCAATGCCAAAATAAGCAGGCCCAGCCCGGGTCCAACTGAGTGGATCAACGTCTCGGTGGTGTACGGGCCGCCTGAGGTAGAAAAGAAGAGAACAAAAACGAGCCCCAGCGTACCGATCGCGCGTGGAAGTTTTTGCCTCATAACGCCAGCATGACTAACCGCACGAAGCGCCACCATGCCAAATGTCTCAGGAAATCAGGTCGAAGACTCGCCGTGGTGAGAACGCAGGAAACTGTTTCCATTCAGCGCCCGAGGTTGTCGAAACTGCGAAGAGTTTGTTTCGTTTTTCTCCATGCGCGAGCTCTGCGTTGTTGTGGTAAACCGGATCGCCGTAACATTGTGTCCATCGTGATCCTTTATGACCTTCGTGTGAAGTAAGCACATTTGGTTAGGTTGATTTATGGCGCGACTCACAAGATTGCTGATCGGTGTAAACGTCGCTGTTTTTATTTTGGAAGCGGTAGTGGGCCCAGGGTTCCTGGCTAACTTCGCGCTCTGGCCCGTTGGCCATTTTTTTGTATCTCAATTCGAGACTCCCGTGGGATTCAAAGTCTGGCAGCTGATCACCTGCGGTTTTCTCCACGCGAATTTTATTCATCTCGCGATTAACATGTACGCGCTTTGGATGTTCGGCTCTGATGTTGAACGCGCTTTTGGTCCGCGACACTACCTGACGCTCTATTTCGCATCCTTGCTTTCTTCGAGCGCGACTCAGTTGTTAGTCGTCTCGATGATGACGTCGACGGGAGTTTATCCCACCGTCGGCGCATCCGGCGCGATCTTCGGAATTCTGCTGGCGTTCGGCATGCTTTTTCCGCGGCGCACCATTGTCCTGCTGATTCCGCCAATTCCGATGCCAGCCATCGTGTTCGTAATCCTCTACGCGCTTCTTGAACTGTTCAGCGGAATTTTTGGAACTAACCAGGGCGTCGCACACTTTGCGCATCTTGGCGGGATGGTAGGCGCTTATCTTACGATTCAGCACTGGCGCAAACGCGGACAGGGCCTGTACTAAAAACATAGTCTCGTCAGGTAGACGACACGGCGTCAAGTTGGTGTTGATTTCTGAACAAGTCGATGAAGGACAACTTCACGATCTGACATGGACGACGCGACGCAGAGAACTCGAACTGACCTAACAAGCGTCCACGCCAAGAGACGGAGCTCTGGCTATGTGATTGCGCTGTGCTGCGTAGCTGCGATCGGAGGTTTCCTGTTCGGCTTCGACAGCGGCGTGATTAATGGAACCGTCGATGCACTGGCAAAGGCCTTCGGTACTGATGCGGCTGCGACTGGATTCGCCGTCGCGTCAGTGTTGCTCGGCTGCGCTGTTGGCGCGTTCGGCGCCGGGAGACTTGCTGATTCCCTCGGGCGTCGCCCGACGATGCTCTTCAACGCGATCCTGTTTCTCGCGACCGCTGTAGCGACAGGTGCCGCTAACTCGGCCGCGTTTTTCATCGCCGCGCGAATCACAGCCGGGCTGGCGATCGGCGGCGCCAGCGTCTTGGCGCCGATGTACATCGCAGAAGTCGCTCCCGCGCATATGCGAGGACGCCTGGCCTCGCTGCAGCAAATGGCGATTGTTGTGGGCCTGTTCACCGCCTTTCTAAGCAATGCGATTCTCGCCAGAGTTGCTGGTGGCGCTGGTGAGATCTTTTGGTTTGGGGCGCCGACATGGCGCTGGATGTTTTGGATGGAAGCAGTGCCAGCAGTCGCGTTCTTGTTAGGCAGCATGACAATTCCCGAGTCGCCGCGCTATCTCGTCTTCGTTGGCAAACACGAGCGAGCACGAAAGGTCTTCTCGCGAATTGGTGGCGATGCCGATCAACTGGTGCGGCAGGTCGAGCAAACCCTCGAGGCTGAACGTCCTCCCAGGATGTCGGATCTTATTATTCCCGGCACGCGACGTATCGCTCCGGTGCTTTGGGTGGGAATGGGTTTGGCTGTCTTTCCAGCAATTCGTTGGTATCAACATTATTTTTTATTTCGGTGAGATTCTATGGAAAGCAGCAGGCGCAACTGAACAATGGGCTCTGCGCATTAATGTGCTCACCGGCTTGGTGAACATTCTCGCCACGATCCCGGCTATCATGCTTATCGATCGCATCGGCCGGAAACCGTTGCTGCTGGTAGGATCGATCGGGATGACTCTGACACTCGGTGCGATGGCAGCCGCATTCGCCACCGCTGATGCAGGCCCCGACGGCAAGCCAGTGCTAAGTCACGCGGCCGCTGTGGCGGGATTAACAGCAGCGAACCTGTACATCGTCGCGTTCGCTGTGTCGTGGGGGCCGGTGATGTGGGTGTTGTTAGGCGAAATGTTTCCCAACGAAATTCGTGGTGCTGCTCTTGCCATTTCCGGCGCCACCAATTGGGCGGCGAATTTCACCGTCACCGTCACTTTTTTACCGCTGCTGAAGGCGGTCGGTCTGACCGGCGCTTACGCTTTCTACGCGATAGCCGCAGCGATCTCACTCCCCTTTGTGTGGCTTACCGTGGCTGAGACAAAAGGCAAGACATTGGAACAGATGAAGAATGCTACGTAGCTCAAACCTGCGATGGCTGCTTGACGGTGATTGCATTGCGAACGCTAATACTAACGCTAAACTGCTGGCGTGAGCACAGCGCAGCAAATCGAAGAAGCTATCCGTTCCTTAGAGAAAACCGAGCGCGATAAGCTTGTTCAGCACCTCCCCCAACTCTTCCCTGAACTGGGAGGTGACTCGGAATGGGAGCAGATTATTCGGGATGAGCGACAACGCCCTGAATTGACTCGTCTGCTGGATGAAACCGAGGAGCAATTGCGGCACGATCCTGACAGTTTACCAGAAGTTAAAGCAAGCGACTGGTGATCTCGCGCACGAAGCCGGAATTTTGGGAGTTATACCATGCACTGCCAGCAGAGATTCGAATTGCCGCTCGAAACGCTTACGAAAAGCTTTTGCAGAATCCTGCGCATCCGAGCTTGCAATTGGAACGGCTCCGGAGCGATCCGCGCGCATGGTCGGTAAGAATCACACGAGATTTTCGAGCCGTCGCGTTGCGCGCTGGCGATGTATGGGTCTGGATTTGGATCGGCAGCCATCGAGAATTCGACCGCCGCTTCCCGCATTAAGACACAATAGCCCAGAGACAGTTGCGTCGCTTCACTCGGCGGGGACAGTCGCTCATGAGCGACACACTCCTGTCACGATTCCTACGCTACGTCCAAATCGATACGCAGTCGGACGAGACCAGTAACACATTTCCGAGCACGCCAGGCCAATTGGTCCTGCTGGAGATGCTGAAACAGGAGCTGAGTAAAATGGGAGCGGCGGACGTACAAATGACAAAGCACGGTTACGTCATGGCGAGTGTCCCCTCCAACACGCGCAAAGCCGGCGTGCCGACCGTGGCCTTTCTCGCTCACGTGGACACGGCTCCGGACTGCTCCGGCAAAGACGTCAAACCCATTCTTCATCGCAAATACAATGGTAGCGTCATCAGGTTCCCGGATAATCGTGGTCTGACGCTCGATCCAGCGACATCGCCGGAACTACGAAGCGCCTTCGGCAAAGACATTGTGACTGCCAGCGGCACCACATTGCTCGGTTCGGACGACAAATCGGGTGTGGCTGTGGTCATGACCCTGGTCGAGAGATTGCTCCGGGAAACAAAGCGGAAACACGGTCTAATTCGAGTCTGCTTCACTCCCGATGAAGAGATCGGCCGGGGTGTGAGCAAACTGAATCTTCGCACGCTCGGAGCCGATGTGGCTTACACGCTGGACGGCGGTGCGCCGGGAGAGATTTGCTGGGAAACCTTTTCCGGCGATGCAGGTGAAGTCATCATCGATGGTATCAGCACTCACACAATGGAGGCGCGGGCCAAAGGCATGGTGAACGCCGCCTATCTGGCCGGAAAACTCTTGTCAGCGTTACCGCGCGAACGCTGTGCGCCGGAGACAACTGAAGGGCGGGACGGTTTTATTCATCCGATCAGTGTCGAAGGTCGGACCGAGCGGGCGATCGTGAAACTCATCCTGCGCGATTTCGAGCTGAAAGGGCTCGCGGCTAAGCGCGACATACTAAGAGGTCTTTGCCTGGGGTTGCAAGCCACCGAGCCGCGAGCGCGTATCCGCTGCAAGATCCGCAAACAATATCGCAACATGGCTTACTGGTTGCGAAAAGACATGCGCCCGGTTGAACTGGCGCGCGAGGCCTTCGCGGCGGTGGGACTCAAACCGTATGATCACGTCATACGTGGCGGCACCGACGGCTCGCGCCTTACCGAGCTTGGCCTTCCCGCCCCCAACCTGTTCTGCGGCGAGCACAACGCGCACGGTCCGCTCGAATGGGTTGCAGTGCAGGACATGAAATTAGCCGTAACCGCGTGTGCTTATCTGGCTGAGTTGTGGCAAAGAAAAAGCTGAATTGCTGAATGTGATCCGCGCATTGAGACAAGCCGCGTGGAGCGAAGCGATTTACGCCGCCTGCGCCCATCTGGCTGGGTTGTGGGAAAAAAGGCTGCGCTGAATTTCCGCACTCGCCGCAGCGATCTCGCTGCCCTTTGTGTGGCTTACCGTTTGCGAGGCAAAAGGCAAGACATTGGTGCAGATAAAAGATATTCCATAGCTGGAACCGCGAACCGCCCAATGATTTGTTAGGCCAACTCGTTAGGGCAATGCGAACGGATCATTCTCTTAAGTGTCTTTAGACGAAACTGGTGTAGAATTTGATGAGGACAAGATCGATAGAATTGTGAGCGCTTGTTCGCGACGAGGCCCGCCTGAATGCTCGTCGCGCAAGTCGAGGTAAATACGTATAGGAGGCTGGTTAAACTATGAGAAAAAATCCGCTGAATAAAGGTATCATAATGGAGAACACTGCTGGCATCGGGACGGTGACCTCTGACATGGTTGAAGCCCGTGCGCGCGAGTTAGCTGCGATTAACGGTCATCCTGCCGAACCTTCCGAGGCTGACTATCAACAGGCCAAACGTGAGCTGACCGGAGAAGCAGAAACGGATCCGCAGGAAGAGAGTAGTGAATCCGTACCCGATTCGGACGGTTGGGATCCCGTGCCGGGCTCAACCGGACGGCAAGCAGCAGACTCCCTCGGAGAAGACGAAGATGCCGAGGGACGGAGCGAAAGTGCACAAATGTTCGAAGAAGGCGTCACCGAAGCGGAGCACGATCAAATGCGTCAGGCATCCCGGGCAGAAGAGAAGAGCGACGAACCAGAGCCATAACTAGCGGGCGCGTGCCACGTGCAAAGCCGCAGCGCGTTGCCTTGACAACAGGGCCGGGACGGTCAGTTCACGGGATGAATTGAACTTTGCTCCCAAGTCGCCTTCGCATTACTGAAAAGTAACCCGACCTTCGCACGAGGCTTCCGTCTTCGTCGAGACTACGACGTGACAAGCCGGCGCGGCAGGCAACTGACAACTGAGAACTATAACCGACAACTGACCATGCCCGGCTTGTTTGATCCGCTCACGATTCGAGATCTGACGTTTGCCAATCGAGCGTTCGTCTCGCCGATGTGCCAGTACTCGAGCCACGATGGATATGCCAACGAATGGCATTTCGTTCATCTCGGTAGCCGTGCGGTGGGTGGCGCTGGACTGGTACTGACTGAGGCAACGGCCGTTCTTCCCGAGGGACGCATCAGTCCGCGAGGACCTCGGCATCTGGAGCGACGAGCACATCGAGATGCTGAGTCGAATCGTCAGTTTTATTCATGAACAAGGAAGCATAGCCGGAATGCAGCTGGCCCATGCCGGCCGAAAAGCGAGCACACGTCGCCCATGGGAAGGTTCGGGCGCAATTCCCGGAGCCGAGGGAGGCTGGAAAAAAGTCGTGGCCCCAAGCGCGTTGCCTTTCGCGGACTCTTATCCGATGCCGCAGGCCCTAACAAATGAAGGCATTCAAGAAGTTGTCTCCGCTTTTGCCGCTGCTGCGCGCCGCGCATGTCAGGCTGGATTCCGTGTCATTGAGATCCATGCTGCGCATGGTTATCTCATTCACGAATTTCTTTCCCCTTTTAGTAATAAACGTTCGGATGATTACGGGGGCTCGTTCGAGAATCGAACCCGGCTCTGCCGTGAGATTGTTGCGGCGGTTCGTTCCGCGTGGCCGAAGGAATTGCCGTTATTTCTGCGCATTTCGTCGACGGACTGGGTCGATGATGGCTGGGATATTAATCAGTCAGTCAAACTTGCCCGTGAGTTGAAGCAAATAGGCGTCGATCTCGTCGACTGTTCTTCTGGTGGCAATGTGCCTCACGCGAAAATTCCAGTCGGTCCCGGTTACCAAACGCACTTCGCCGAACGGATTCGTCGCGAAGCTGGAATCATGACCGGCGCCGTCGGAATGATCACGTCTCCAATTCAGGCGGAACACATCATTCGGACGGAACAGGCGGATGCAGTAATTATGGCCCGCGAGTTTTTATGTGATCCATACTGGCCGTTGCGCGCAGCTCGCGAACTAGATCAGCCCATTGCATGGCCTGTGCAATATCTCAGGGCTGCCCCGGAAGGCGCACAGGCACGGATTCCGGTAGATCTGAAGAGCTTCGAATCGTGCTTTGAAGAACAACACGGCGTTCCGGAACGCTGAGGTTCCGCTTTCAAACGCGTTGTGCTGCGGTAAAGCGACGCCGCCTCAGTCGTTCGCAGCCTGCGTGAAGCGTGCAGCGGAAGCTCCGTTTGCTCTTCGCACATTCGCCACCTCCGCGCGAAGCAAGTCAGATCGACGAATCCCCCAAAAGACAGATGGGACAACATCATGTTCCCGCTCGACATCTAAACGTCAGCAGCGATAACAAAAATATGAGGCGAATTGTTCTGGTGGGCGCCACGCTGATTTGTGGCTCGTTATTTGTCGGTTGCTCGCGTAAACCGGCACAGACCGCTCCGGCCCCGCCTGCAGTCCTCGTGACAACGGTGCAACCGCAGGATGTCCCGCGCGTCCTTGAACGCGTGGCGACATTGGACGGTTTCATCAACGCCAATATCAACGCGCAGGTACAGGGCAATATTATTTCCCGCGATTACAAGGAAGGCAGCGTTGTAAAGAAGGGCGACGTCCTTTTTCACATCGATCCCCGGCCATTCGAAGCCGCATTGGCGCAGGCCAAAGGCACTCTGGCAAAAGACAAAGCGAATCAGGTGAAGGCAGAAGCGGACGAAAACCGCGCGTTCGATTTGTTCAAGAAGAAAGTGATCAGCGATCAGGAACGCGACACTGCCATTGCGGCCGCGGGATCGAGCCGAGCGAATGTCGAAGCCGACCAGGCGGCGGTGGAACAGGCGGAGTTGAATCTCGGTTATACGAAGGTCACGGCGCCGATCGACGGTCTCGCTGGCTTCGCGAATAAACAGGTGGGCGATCTGGTTGGACCAACTACGGGGCCACTTACCACAGTTTCACAAATTGATCCGATCAAAGCTGTCGTCGCCGCCGGCGAAGGCCCGTTCACCGATTTCGTTTCCCGCCATCCTGACGCAACTGAGCGCAATGCTTACATAAAAACCCTCGACTTCGACCTGATCCTCGGCAACGGCGAGCTGTATCCGCATAAAGGCAAATTTTATGCGCTCGATCGCAGCCTGGATCCGAGGACCGGATCGATCCGCTACTATGTGACGTTTCCGAATCCGGGAAACATTTTGCGGCCGGGTCAATTCGGCAAAGTGCGTTTCGTCGCCGACACGAAGAAGGGCGCGATGGTGATTCCGCAGGAAGCGGTAAACGAATTGCAGGGCAGCTTTCAAGTCGCCGTCGTCGATAAGAACAACAAAGTCAGCATTCGTCCGGTCAAAATGGGCGAACGCATCGGCGCGATGTGGGAAGTGACCGAAGGACTTAAACCCGGCGACAGAGTCATTGTTCAAGGCGCGCAAAAAGTCCGCGAAGGTTCGCCGGTCACAGTGAAAGAGTGGACGCCGCCGAGCGATGCTTTGATTTCAAAATCAGATCAGGCAAAGGAGCGCTGATTCGCTCGCACCGATCGCTATAGACCAATGGTGGTCAGCGCTCTGACTGGAGCACGATTGATTGTCTCTACCAAAGCCGGCAGAACCGACCTCAGATCTTTCAGACGATTGGATCTCGCACGAATCAGAATGACCGCGATATCAAACTTGCTCAGGTCTTGTTGCATTGCCAGCTTTCGATCAACGGTGACGAAGATACGGAATTCCTTCTCTGCACGCGACAGCAATTCCCCGTTCTTGATGCCGGCCCAGCCGCATTTCGGCACGGTCGAAACCTCATGGCCGGTCAGATCGCGCGCGAATCGACGGTCGATGCACTCGTCGAGCAAGATTTTCACTTAGCGGCAGCCGCGAGCATGCACTCCTTTGCGCCTTCAAGAAATGCGATGACCTGCTCACGCTTCACGCTCGGAAAACCTTCGAGAAAATCTTCGATGCTTTCGCCCCCTTCGAGATAATCGATCAAATTTTGGATAGGCACTCGCGTGCCGGCAAAGCACGGCGTGCCACTCATTATTTCAGGATCAATTTTGACGACTGATTCTCTCACAGCGGTATTTTGCTTGAGAATAGGTGCCGCGCAAGAATTTGGGAAGCCGATACAATTTCGTGAATGCGAGGGCGCATTCACCAGCACGCGCCGCCTTCGAAATTTCGGGCAGCCAAGGAGGCAGTGCGCTGCCCCAGCATGCGTGCTGGTTATTGTGAAAGCGAAAAAGATAGTCTTTCCAAGTTGCACCGTTCCGTAACATCTTTTCAGTGATGTCGGAGTTTTTCGTCAGGCGGCCCATCGTCGCGATCGTCATCGCGATCCTGCTGACGCTCATTGGCGGCGTCTGCATGCTGGCGTTGCCGATTGCACAATATCCGCAAATCGCGCCGCCGGAAATTCAAGTGCAGACGCACTACACCGGCGCGGACGCGCTAACAGTCGAGCAATCGGTCGCCGCTCCGATCGAGCAGCAGATGAGTGGCGTCGACAACATGAATTACATGTACTCGATCAACTCGAACAGTGGCGACATCCGACTGATCGTGAATTTCGACATCGCCACGGATCCGAACATCGATCACGTGCTGACGCAGCTGCGCGTGTCGCAAGCGCAGTCGCAATTGCCCGCCGACGTCAACAACTACGGCGTGACCGTTAAAAAATCGACAACAGCGCCCCTGATGTTGATTGCGTTGTATTCACCCAAAGGAAGCTATGACGGAGTTTTTCTGGCCAATTACGGCTACATCAATCTGTTCGATCAACTGACCCGCGTTCCTGGAATTGGCAATGTGCAGATATTCGGTGCGGGCCAGTATGCAATGCGGCTTTGGGTAAAGCCCGACCAGCTCGCGAAGCTCAACATCACCGTTCCCGACATTATCACCGCCGTGCAAAAGCAGAACACGGTGAACCCGGCCGGTCAGGTCGGCGGCGAACCGATTCCCAGTGGACAGAAATTCACCTACACGGTTCGGGCGCAGGGCCGATTGCAGACGCCGGAAGAATTCGGCGAGATCGTCGTCAGGGCAAATCCTGATGGTTCATTCGTTAGGGTGAAAGACATCGCTCGCATCGATCTCGGCGCGCAGACCTACAACCTGAAGGGACGGCTGAACGGCCAACCTTCGGCAATCCTCGCCTGTTACCAGCTGCCCGGAACCAATGCAGTCAAAGCGGCGCAAGGCGTTCGCAAATTAATGGCGGAAGCGAAGCAACGTTTCCCGGCGGACATGGATTACGCCGTCTCGCTGGATCAAACCCTCTCGGTAACTGAAGGATTGCACGACATCATTAAAACACTCTTTGAAGCGCTCGCTCTGGTTGTCCTCGTCGTCTTCATTTTTTTACAGGGATGGCGCGCTACGCTGATTCCGCTGTGCGCCGTGCCGGTGTCGCTGATTGGCACGTTCGTGTTGTTCCCATTGTTCGGATTTTCGATTAACACGCTGTCGCTTTTCGGTCTGGTGCTCGCGATCGGTCTCGTGGTGGATGACGCGATCGTCGTGGTCGAAGCAGTCGAGCGTCACATCGAAGAAGGAATGGCGCCGCGCGAAGCGACGCTGCAGGCAATGCGCGAGGTATCGGGCCCGGTGATCGGTATCGCTCTCGTGCTTTCGGCGGTATTTATTCCGACCGCGTTTCTCCCCGGGATTACCGGACGTTTGTACCAACAATTCGCTCTAACGATAGCGATCTCCGTCATCTTATCCGCGTTCAACGCGCTTTCGCTCAGTCCGGCACTGTCATCGTTATTGCTCCGGCCGCGAAAGAGAACGCGCGGCCCGCTCGGCTGGTTTTACGATCGGTTCAATCGCCTATTCGGCAGCGCGACCCATGTTTACGTAAATTGGTCGCGCCTGGCCATTCGAAAAGCCGTGCTCAGTTTCGCATTGCTGGCCGTAGTCGCAGTAGGTGCAGGACTGTTTGGATCGCGATTGCCGAGTGGATTCCTGCCGGAAGAAGATCAAGGCTACGTTTTTCTCGCGCTTCAGTTACCCGACGCATCGTCACTTGAACGTACCGATCAGGCTGCGCGCAAGATCGAAGACATTCTCAGCAAAATTCCCGGCGTTAAGTACACGACTAGCGTCGTCGGATTCAGTTTGCTCAGTCTCGTGCAAAACACTTACAGCGCGTTCTTCTTCGTCACCTTCAAGCCCTGGAGCGAACGGACCAAACCGGAAGAAAAATACGCGGCCATCAAAGCTAACATCAACAAACAACTTGCCGGTCTCACTGAAGGTCTCGCCTTCGCGTTTCCGCCGCCGGCCATTCCTGGCGTGGGCACTTCCGGAGGATTCCAATTCATTTTGGAAGACCGCACCGGCAAAGACGTCGCTTTTCTCGCCAATAATATGAAGACGTTTTTGGACGCGGCGCGCAAACGGCCGGAGCTAGGCACCCTCATACCGACATTTCTGCCGAACGTTCCGCAGGTCTTCGTCGACGTTGATCGTGACAAGGTGGTCAAACAGGGGATCGATCTCGGACAGGTTTACCAAACCCTCCAGACATTCATGGGCGGCTTTTTCGTGAATTACTTCAACCGGTTCGGTCGCACATGGCAGGTTTACATAGAAGCGGAAGGCGATTACCGCACCGACGCGAAGAACGTGGGCCAGTTCTTCGTTCGGAACGGAAACGGGGATGCTGTGCCGCTTGACGCGATCTCGAGCATCAAGAACATCGCCGGTCCGGAATTCACGCTGCGTTACAACGAATATCGCTCGGCACAAATCAACGGATCAGCTGCGCCCGGCTACAGCTCAAATCAGGCAATGGCGGCGCTCGAAGACGTCTTCCGCCAAACCATGCCTAACGACATGGGCTACGATTATCTTGGCATTTCATATCAGGAAAAGAAAGCGCAACAAGGCGTCTCGCCGACGCTGGTGTTTGGAATGTCGCTCATATTCGTGTTCCTCATTCTCGCGGCGCTCTATGAAAGCTGGTCGTTGCCGTTCAGCGTTTTGTTAGGCACACCGGTGGCGGTGCTCGGCGCGTTCCTTACGCTTTGGCTGCGCGGGATGGAAAATAACATCTACGCGCAGATCGGTCTGATCATGCTCATCGGATTGGCGGCGAAGAACGCGATTCTCATCGTCGAATTCGCCAAGGACGAATACGAAAAGGGCAAACCACTGCTCGACGCGACGTTGGAAGGCGCGCGTTTGCGTTTACGTCCGATCCTGATGACTTCCTTTGCATTCATCTTCGGAATGCTGCCGTTGTGGTTCGCCAGCGGCTCCGGAGCTGTCGCTCGGCGCATACTCGGTTCCACTGTGATCGGCGGAATGATCGCAGCTTCGGCGATCGCAATTTTCCTTATCCCAGTAACGTTTTACGTGATCGAACGGTTTGCCACCGGAAAACAGAAATCGCCGTCGTCGAAAATCACTAAACCGCAAGCGGAACCTGAACCCGCGGTTTAGATCTGAACAGCTGGCTTGTGGAGAGAGCTTTGTCGCGCCGCGATTAAGGCTTCTCCCCTACCATCATTTCCAGAACGGCCGGATCGAAGCTTCGCTTCATTCAGATTAAGGTAGGGGCGGTTCACCCGAACCGCCTGGGCGATTGGGGTCAATCGCCCCTACCCAGGAACTTCTGCCAGGATTCCGCCAGCTCCGCGCTCTCAACGTCGCTGGCGATGCGTCGCTCGAATTCGGGTTGGAAATCGTGCTGGTTCCGTAAACCCCCCGGCCAAGACTAGGTCGCCAGATTAACGCGTTATTTCTTCAGCGAACGGACGTAGGCAACCAATGCTTTTACGTCGGCATCGGACAGCTGCTTATAAGCTTTCATCTTTCCCTTGCCATTCTTAATCACGTTCGCCGCCTCGGCGTCACTGAAGCCCTGGTCTTTGCTGTAATCTTTCACACCCAGCTTTTTTCCCATCGTGGTGCTGCCGCTGCCGTCTTTGCCGTGGCACGAAGCGCAGTTCTGAGCCCATAGCGCTGCTCCATCTGCCCCGAACGCCGCGCCGGAAGAAGCGAAAACGATGGCTACGATTACGGAGATAATTAGTTTCATCAGACTTGGTTCCTTTCGTTGTTTTGTTTTTCGGTAATGCGGTTCAGCGAACGGCTGTATGCGTCAATCCCATTTAGTTTCGAAGGGTACATAGATAACGAGTGTGTCCTCAAGACCAAAATTTTCCCTTCGCTATCGTACCAGCAGGTCGAGTTTCCGCGCGTCGAGGCCGGCATCGCGATAATGTTTCCTGGTCAACTCGAGAAGAGTGAATCCGTCCTCGTATGCAGCGAAAGTACCATTCGTAGGTTTGTCGAGATAGATGAGGCCGCCTCCCACGATAAACAACGCGATCATTGGTTCTGGTGAATCTTCAGTGATCACCAGCGTGTGAGCTTCGCCGGCGGGTTCATAAATGTAAGTGCCGGGTTCCGCGATCCAGTCGTGCTCCAGGTATCGCCAGCGACCCCTCATCGTGTAGCCATGCACGCCCCCAACGTGGTAATGCGTTCCGATCATCGAGCCCGGCAGACCTTTCAGTACCACACTGAATCCACCTGAAGTGACATTAAAACAGCAAGGCTGGAACCAGACACCGTCCGCGTACGGAACCCAGAGATTGTCATCATTGAGGTTCGTGTTTGTGATGAAATGTTCACGGCTTCTTTGATTTGGTTTGAGACCGTCGGAAAAACTGCTGAAATCGGTAATCGGCATGTGCTCTTTTAGCTATGCAGTGATGGAAGCGTCAATGTTTCGTTCAAAGACGGTCATCGCATCTCGCTCCTGAGGTAGAGGCGATTGACTCGAATCGCCTAAGGCGGTTCAGGTGAACCGCCCCTACCTTGGTGAGAACGTTCTGGAATCCGCTGAGGACAGCGGAGGCTACAGCTTACAAATTCTTCTTCGTCCAGGCGTTGATGCGATCGAGCGCTTTCTCGATGTTCTCGATCGAGTTCGCCACGCTAAAGCGAAGATAACCTTCGCCGAAATCTCCGAACGCGGTGCCGGACAATGCCGCAACGCCTGTGTCTTCGAGGAGCGCGTCGGCCAGCTTTTTCGATGGCCACCCGGTCTTCGTGATATTTGGGAAAACGTAGAATGCGCCGTGTGGGACGCGACATGAGAAACCCTTGATCTTGTTCAGTCCGGCGACCATGACGTCTCGCCGTTCTTTGAATTCAGCGCGCATATCGTCCACCGCGTCCTGCGAACCGCGCAGCGCTTCGATGCCGGCGACTTGTGTGAAACTGGCGGTGCACGAATTCGAATTCGTCATTAACCGCGATATGTGCGTGGCGAGATCCGCGCGCATCACACCGTAGCCCATTCGCCAGCCAGTCATCGCGTATGTCTTGGAAAAGCCGTCGAGCAAAATCGTTCGCTCCTTCATGCCGTCGATGGACATGATCGAATGATGCTCACCCTCAAAGATGAGCTGGCTATAGATCTCATCGCTCAACACCAGGATGTTGCGATCCCCGACTGCACGCGCAATTGCTGCGATATCCTCCTGTGTCAGCACGCCGCCTGTCGGGTTCTGCGGGGAATTCACGATGAGTAGTTTTGTGCGATCGTTGATCAGACTGGCGAGCTCATCGACGTCGAGCCGAAATTCCAATTCCTCGCGCAACCGGATCGGCACCGCTTTCGCGCCGACGTAGTTGATCATCGACTCGTAGATCGGGAAGCCGGGATTGGGGTAAATGATTTCATCTCCCTCTTCTGCGAGCGCGAGAATGGAAAAGAAAATGATCGGCTTGCCGCCAGGAACAACGATCACCTCCTCGGGTGTCACGTTTACACGGCGCGTCTCGCTCACATGTTGTGCGATGACCTCGCGCAATTCCATCATGCCGGCGGAAGGACCGTAATGTGTGAAGCCTTTCCGTAATGCGTCGCATCCTGCCTCGATGATGTTGCCCGGCGTATCGAAATCGGGTTCGCCGATTTCCAGATGAATGATGTCGCGGCCCTGCGCTTCGAGCGCTTTTGCTTTTACCAGCACTTCGAACGCGGTCTCCGTGCCGAGTCGCGCCATCCGCCTGGCGAGCCGGAGTTCATGTGTCTTATGCATAATGCGCGATCGGCACTATACCGCACCGGCGAAACTTGTCTTGCATTCGACGATAACTTTCGCGGTTAAAAAGATCTGAGCGCGTGCGCCGCCGCAAAAATTGCATGTGAAGTTCCGGACACGCGTCCCGCCAGGCTGCGACGATATTCATTTAGGGCATTCATTGATCACAGGGTTCGAAAACAAAAGGTCCGGGCGCTCGTTTGTTGCGGGATCACCGAGCAAACGAGCGCATCCGGGCTGAAGCATCAGGAGGAATATGAACAGGGAAACTACATTAATCACAGGCTCGTCCAGCGGCATCGGACTTCATCTCGCGCACCAGTTCGCGAAGCACGGACATCCGCTCGTGCTCGTGGCGCCGGTTCTTTCGGAATTGGAAACTGTCGCCACCGATATTCAGTCGAAGCACAAGGTTTCGGTTGACGTTGTTGCGAAGGATCTGGAGAACGACAACGCGGCGGAGGAAATCTTTGCCGAACTCACTCGCCGCGACACAAGGATCGATATTCTCGTTAACAACGCCGGTCACGGTTTTCGTGGCAAGTCATGGGAGATGCCAATCGAGCAGGACATTTCCATGGTACGATTGAACATCGAAGCGGTGTTGCGTCTGACGAAATATTTTCTGCCGCCGATGGTGAAGCGCCGTAGTGGCCGCATTTTAAATGTTGGCTCGATCGCGGGGTTTAATCCCGGTCCACTGCTCAATGTGTATCACGCCACGAAAGCCTTCGTTAATTCGTGGAGCGAAGCGCTGGCAACCGAGCTGAAAGATCACGATTGCGGAGTTACCATGACGACATTGTGTCCCGGTCCGACCGACACCGATTTCTTTCCGAAAGCAGGTTTGCTCGAAACGCGAGCGTTTCAAAAAGCGAGCGTCTCGGCGCCACAAGACGTTGCGGAGGCTGGATACGAAGGGCTAATGAAAGGCGAGTTGTTTGTCGTGCCAGGCATGATGAACAAAGCTCTTGTGGCGTCGCGGCGTATTTTGTCCGAAGGCGCACAAGCGAGCTTGAACGAAGCGTTCTATAAAAAAGTTCCACCTGAAGATCAGAAACGCCAGCGCGGCGATTTCGAACGAGCGGCTGTTACATAAAAGCGCTAAGGACAAGGAGTGACGGCTGCCTAGCCGTCCGTCCTTGATTTACCACATTTGCGGCTGAGACAGCCGCCTTTACAGTCTTGGGCTGTGAAGCGCTGGTGGCAGGTTGGCGTTATTGTTGTCTTTCTCGTTTTCGTCGTCGCGAGCGCTACGATCTACGTTGATTGGACTTGGAAACGAAAACTCCCGCCGCGCGGGGGGCGTCCGTTTATAACTCGCGTCGAATTGCCAGTGCCCTCATTCCGGCAAGCTGACGACCAATGGCGCGACGATCCGTTAGGTGGCATTCCAGACAACGGGACGATCGGCGGCGAAGGTTGCGCCGTGGCGTCGGCGGCGATGGTCTTCAAGTTCTATGGGATCGACGTTGATCCACAACAATTGAACTGGTTTCTAACTGCGACAGGCGGATTCACTGAGCAGGGCTGGCTTTATTGGGATCGCGCAGCGTGGTTCGCGCCGGATCGCGTCCGGCACGTTTACGAGGACCTGCCTTCATATCAATTGATCGATTCGAACATCGCGCACGGAAATCCCGTGATCGTGCGCGTGCGTTTGGGTAGCGGCATCACGCATTTTGTAGTCATCGCAGGCAAAGACGGTTTCGACTATCTGGTACGCGATCCGGGTGCGGGCTCTGCGAAAGGGCTTTACCCATTGCGCGAACTAGGCAGCGACATCGAGGCACTGCGATTCTACCAGCCCATCGCGAACTCGAATTCGCAACTATCTGCGCGGCGCTGATCAAAACTCTGCGGACCGATTGCGCATAAGGGTTTTGATCTAGACCGCGATCAGACTCTGCCTAACGTGCTCGGTAGAGTTTGTGTTGATAGTTGCGACTCGCACGCATCTAATGAGACCAGCAAACCTCTCCACGTGGGCTGAATAATGAAAAAGCGTACATCTAAGACAACTGACTCCGCCGTTGTGCATGATAAACGTTGCTCGAGTGGAATCGAAGGGTTGGACGACATTCTGGGCGGCGGTTTGCCTTGCGATTGTTTTTATCTGATTCAAGGCGATCCCGGTTCGGGCAAAACGACCCTGGCGTTGCAATTCTTGCTCGAAGGTGTGCGCTGTGGGGAATCGGTTTTTTATGTAACGCTTTCAGAGACGCGCGAAGAATTATTGAAAGTGACGCGCTCACATGGTTGGTCACTGGAAGGTATTCCGTTACTGGAACTGTCCTCGATCGAACAGCTCCTGCGTCCGGAAGAGCAGACGACGGTTTTTCGTCCTTCCGAGATTGAACTGAATAAAGTCAGCAAACTATTGATCGACGAAGTGAGCAAAAGGCGTCCGGCACGCATTGTGTTTGATTCGCTCTCCGAATTTCGGTTGCTGGCGGAAACGCCATTACGCTACCGCCGCGAATTGCTGAATCTAAAACGGCATTTCGCCCAGTCCCAGAGCACGGTGTTGTTGCTCGACGACAAAATGGACAAGGGCATGATCGGAACTGATCCGCATGTGATGAGCCTGAGCCACGGAGTTATTCAGATGGAGCAGCTTTCTCCAGACTACGGTAAATCGCGACGGCGGCTGCGCGTGCTCAAATTGCGAGGAGTTAAATTTCGCGAAGGCTATCACGATTACATAATCGATACCGGTGGTTTACGCGTGTTTCCGCGTCTTATAGCGGCGGAGCACCGCACAAAAATCGACCGTGAGCCGGTTTCCAGTGGCATCAAGGAGCTGGACGATTTATTTGGCGGCGGTTTGGATCGTGGCACCACGACGCTAATTCTCGGCGCCGCAGGGACGGGCAAATCCACGCTGGCTTTGCAGTATGCCAGGCAAATGGCGTCGAAAGGTGATCGCGGGATACTTTTCGCTTTTGATGAAACACGTTCGATCATGCTCGCTCGCGCCAGGGCATTGGGGCTTGATTTAGGAAAGCACGTTAAAAGCGGAGCCATCACCGTACAGCAAGTGGATCCCGCCGAGATTTCGCCAGGCGAATTCGCTGCTCGTGTTAAGGAGCAAGTGAACGGAGGCTGCAAACTCGTGGTGATCGACACCCTCAATGGATACCTCAACGCGATGCCCGGCGAGAAGTACCTCGCCAATCAACTTCACGAACTTATCAGTTATCTGAATTACCAGGGCGTTCTAACCATCATCATTTTGGCGCAGCACGGGCTGGTCTCCGCCGCAGAGTCCCCGGTAGATCTTAGCTACCTATCGGACACTGTGCTGAGCCTGCGATACTTCGAAGCGGCAGGCGAGGTTAGACAATCAATAGCGGTGATTAAAAAACGAAGTGGCCGCCACGAGAAAACCATTCGTGAATTCAGACTCGAGTCTCGCCAGGGCATTCGTGTCGGTCAGCCCTTGAAGGAATTTCAAGGCGTTTTGACGGGCTTGCCCATGTTACGCGGCGATATAGCGAATGTGATGTCGGCTTCTGATGGAAAAAAATAATTCGAAAGAGCGCGTCCTCATCATTGCGCCAGTCGGGCGGGACGCTCGGGGCATGGCCGAGTTGCTAGGCGGCCACGGATTTGAAGTACAAATTTGCGGTTCGCTGGCAGAATGCGCGGCGCATATTCAGTTTGGTGCAGGTGCGCTCATTCTTACGGAGGAAGCTCTCGAATCGGGCAGCTTGTCGCATCTGTTCGAAGCGTTAGCCACACAACCGTCGTGGTCTGAGTTGCCAGTGATCCTCCTGACGACTGGCGGTGAACCTCGACTAGTCCGCTTGCTTGAAATGACGGCACAGGCAGCCGGCGGTGTGACTTTGCTGGAGCGGCCTGTAGGCAGTACAACATTGATACGTTCTCTTGAGGTGGCGTTAAAGTCCCGCCGTCGACAATATCAGGTACGAGATTTTCTGGACGAGCAACACCGCAAGCAATGTGAATTGGAGCAAGCGCGGGAGAGTTTACAGCGTGCAAAGCAATTCGATGACGCAGTGATGGAGAACATGGGGGAAGGACTCTACACCGTGGACAAACAGGGATCGGTGACGTTCATGAATCCGACTGCAGAACAACTTTTCGGCTGGACCTTCGGCGAACTGCGCGGACGCGGGATGCACGACGCCGTCCATTACAAGCATCCGGACGGGTCGCCGTTCCCGGCTGAGGAGTGTCCCGGTCTGGAGGTGCTGCGTCTTGGCCAGACCTTAATCGCACACGAAGACGTTTTTATTCGAAAGGACGGCACGTTTTTTGACGTGACTTACAGTTCCGCGCCTCTTCGCGAAGACGGGAACATCACTGGCTTCGTCGTGGTATTTCGAGACGTCACTGCCAGAAAGCAAGCCGAGGAAGCTCTGCGAAAGGCGCACGAGCAATTAGCCGATCGCGCCAAGCAGCTTCAAACTCTCGTTGAGTTACGCACTGCGAAACTGGCCAGGTCTAACGAACGACTTCGCCGTGAGATGGCCGAGCGCCAAGCCTTGCGTCGCAAGTTACTTCACGCACAGGAAGAAGAGCGACGGCGGATTGCTCGCGAGTTGCACGATCAGATGGGACAGAATCTGACTGCGCTGAATGTCGGCCTCAAATCCCTGCTCGATGGCCAGTCGCGCTCGGGTCTCGGCAGTCGAGTGCAACACCTCCAGGAGTTGGCCACTCAAACCGCTCGCGATCTTCACCGCGTGGCAGTCGAACTTCGTCCGGCTGCCCTCGATGACCTGGGACTTGTTAAGGCGATTCGTGCGTTGATCGAAACCTGGTCAACGCAGCTACCGGATTGATGTCGATTTCGAGGCGGGAGAATACAAAGCTGCGGGTATTTCGTCCGAGATCGAAACGATTCTTTACCGGATCATTCAGGAAGCGCTTAACAATGTCGCAAAGCACTCCGGCGCGACCCGCGTCGCTCTTGTCCTCAGCCGCACCGCCGACCAAGTGCAAGCGATTATTGAAGACGACGGGCGGGGATTTGATGCCCGTGTGACATCCCCATCGAGAAATGGAAGCGGCCGCCTGGGCTTGCTCGGAATTCAGGAACGTCTCGGTATCGTCGGCGGTAACTTCAAAATCGAATCTGCTCCCAAGCATGGCGCAACATTGTTTGTCCGCATTCCAATTTCCAAAGCACATGAGAAAGAAAAGAAAGCAAAGTGAATCGAAAATTCGCGTGCTGCTCGTAGACGATCATGCGGCTATGCGTGAGGCCTTGCGAAGGTTCATCAATTTGCAGCCGGATCTCTCGGTCGTTGCTGAAGCCGATGGCCACACTGCGCTGGAAGTATTCGCACGCACAACGCCGGACGTAGTCTTGATGGACGGCTCGATGCCTGGAAAAAATGGAATCGAGGTCACTCGCGAGCTCAAACTACTCGATCGTGCAGTGAAAGTTATCGGTCTGACGTTGTATGAATCATCCGCGTATCTCGAAGACATGATCGCAGCGGGTGCCAAAGGCTACGTGTTAAAAACTGGCGCAGCCACGAACGTAGCCGAGGCCATCCGGGCGGTTGCCGGAGGAAAAACTTATTTCGATAAAAGTATTCCGCGTCAGCCCTCTGCATCGGCCCAAACCCCAAAAGTGGCCGACGAACTGAGCACGGATGAACGGGCCGTATTGAAACGGGTCGCTAAGGGTGAGACCAATGACGAAATTGCCGCCGAGTTGGAGGTTCCCGTGGCGGTAGTGCAAAGACGCAGGACCGCCGCGATGAAAAAACTTAATGTGCGCAGCCGCGCCGAGCTCGCGCGAGTGGCCGCGCTGCGCCAGTGGTGAGTTCCGGTTCGAACGCCGGTAATCGGCACTCGTTGGACCGCGATTGTGCGTGAATTTAATTCCTACTCAATCTCAGCAGCCCAAACGGTGAGGGTGTACTTGCCTGTGCGACATCTGACTTTGACCCGGTCGTTCTCGTGCAACTTCTCCCATTTTGCTTGATCGGCCGGGACTTGGAATGTGCGGCCATCGGCAACCATTCGCACTTTTACGATCCACTGTTCGTCTTTTAACGCACGCGGATCGCGACTGGTGCCGCGCGCCTCCGGCTTCATCACGTGTCCATCAACTTCAATCTCATCATCAGCCATGGGACGAAGCTGTTCATCGGGAGCAGGCGTTGATTCAGTGGTCGGCGTTTCTGTAGTTGGCAGCGCAACATCGATATGCTCCTTTGCCAGCACGACTGCTTCGCCACTCTTCTTGTCGCAACTCGCGAAGGTAATGATCAGAAACACTGCGACCACATACCGTCTTGCACTTTTTCGTAACATTGCCGTGACTTGAATGCTTCTTGTTAGTCCCACTTTGGCACGTAGCATGGACACGTTCTCATGCGTCGACGAGGAGAGTGAATTATGGGTGTGATGTTGCAAGCGTTTTATTGGGATTGTCCGCAAGCCGAAAAACGCGAACACGAATGGTGGAGCTTCATCAAATCGAAATTGCCCGCAATCTCGCAAGCTGGTTTCACCGCCTTGTGGCTTCCGCCTGCAAACAAGGCAGCCAGCTGGAAATCGATGGGCTACGACCCTTACGATTATTACGATCTCGGGGAGTTCGACCAGAAAGGCGGTGTGCCAACATGGTTCGGTTCCAAGGCCGACCTGCTCGATGTCATCGAGTCTGCGCACACGCTGGGACTGCAAGCGTATGCCGATCTTGTATTCAATCACAACAGCGGCGCCGATGCGCAGGAACAAAATCCGATCGACGGACAGTTGCGCTGGACAAAATTTACACCCGAGAGCGGCAAGTTTCCGCGTGATTGGAAATGTTTTCATCCCAGTCAATACGAGACGTGGGACGGCGTCACGTTCGGCGACATGCCCGATCTCTGTCATCGCACACCGTTCGTTTACACCGAGCTCATCAATTACGCGCGCTGGTTATTGGAAGAAATTGGCTTCGACGGATTCCGCTACGACATGGTCAAGGGGTACGGCGGCTGGATGGTGCGCTCGATTCAAGAACTCCGCGCACTGCGCCGCGGCGCCAGTTTCAAACCGTATGCGGTCGGCGAATGCTGGGACAGCGAACGCACCATCGACGACTGGCTCGATGAAAACAATGCCTGGTCTGACAATCCGGTCGGCGCATTTGATTTTCCGCTGCGCTGGCGCTTGCGCGACCTGTGTGACAGCTACGGATTCAGTCTGCGAACTCTCCTTGAAGGCGGGGTTTTGATGCGGGGTCGCCCCGAGCAGGCTGTCACTTTCGTCGAGAACCATGACGTCGTGCGCGACACTCCAATCATCAACGACAAGTTGCTGGCGTACGCCTTTATTCTTACTCACGAAGGTTATCCGTGCGTCTTTTGGCAGGATTACTTCAACTGGAACCTGGCACAGCCGGATAGTCAGAACGGCATCGATGCGCTTGTAAAGGTTCACGAACAAAACGCCGCGGGGTCGACGGAAGTCCTTTTCACCAATGACGATCTGTACATCATGCAGCGCGCGGGCGCTAACGATCGAAACGGCTTAGTGTTTGTTCTAAACAACCGCGGTACATGGAATGGCACATGGGTTCAGACGCAATGGAATAACAAGCGTTTGGTTCCAGCGGCGTGGTACGGCCGCAGCGATCTCGGCACGCCGGAAGAGAAATGGACTAACGAGTCAGGGTGGGTTGATCTTTGGGCAGCGCCGCGCGGCTATGTGGTGTACGTGCCTGGATAATTGAGGCGGAACTTCGCAAAATTTAGCTCGCAAAGTAACTGCGTTGCCGCGATTCAAAGCTATCGCCAAAGTAGCGTTTCCACCACTGGTCGCTCTCATCCAGATGGCCGACTTCTACTTCGTCGGCTTCCGGATGTTGCGTTAGCCAGTCACGAAAAGCGAAGTGCCTGTAAAGACGCATGAATTCGCCCAAATAAATATCGGCAACACGCGGATTACCTCGAATGACGAGCATGTTCTCGTCGTTATTGGTGGTAGAAGCCTCACTGAAGTTCGCAGAACCGGAAACCACCAGGGGATTGGCGCCCAAAGGATCGACCAGCATGTATTTCGTATGCAGATATCGCACATTAACGTTCAATCCTGAAAGCTGCTCGACCAGCCAGTGGTTGAACGCGCCTTTACCCAATCTCGATCCAATCGCGAACTTGTTGGCTTTCATTCTCCTTAACTTGATGATTGCGGCTTCGTTGGCCGCCCTCTGCTCCTTGGTTTTTGTCGGTCCGCTCATCGCCTCCATCAACGCATATCGCAGGTTAGCGGTTCCATCGCGGTAAGCATCCTGGAAGCGCTGGTTCATTCCGAACGCAAAAGTCATGAATAGCGCGTCATGAGCGCCTTTCGCCTGCTCGGCATACCAGTCCAGCGCTTTCAAGTTGTCGCGCGGACTAAAAATTGAAGTGATTTGTTTGGCGAGCAGGTCGGTTGGAAGCGGAGTTTTCCCGGCCAGTACCGTGACATCAGCAGACTTCGCCGTGTTCTTCTTCAGCTCGTTCCACAGCCATAAATATCCGGTGGCAATGTCATTCCTCTCACAAACATGAACGACGTTGCTGTGCCCATAGATCCCTCCGACGCTGAAGTTCGTCGAACCCGTGAGCAAGGCCTGAGCGGCACCGGCTTTCGTTAGTACGATGGTCTTGTTGTGTGAAAGCGTCAGCCCCTGCGCGTTACGCGGATAACAAATGTTGGCCAGACCGAATTTCTCGATGGCGGCTTCGTTAGCGATTTTTTGTTTGTCGTTTTTCGCATGATAAAGAACCTGCACATCCACCCCGCGGTCGCGGGCAGCGCCCAGTGCTGTCAGCACCTTGTCATCCGTGAACTCATAACCGGCAACACGCAGTTCCCAACCCGGGCCAGCGGCGCGTTCAATGAAATTCGCAATCGATTCGGCTGCTCCGCGCGACAGCCATGTGAACGCTGCTGGACCGACTTCTTCGGGGCGTTTATCGCCGAACCTCCGCGTGTACTCCTGAGACGCAGCAGCGCCGCGGTTGAAATGCACATGATGTGTTCTGCCGTGTTCGCTCTCGGTGCTGATATGAACTGCTACTTTTTCTGCTTCGGTCGCACTCGCCGGCGTTCCTCTCAGAGCAAACACTTCGTACGTGTAATCGTGCTCCGGTTTCGCAGAAAAATCCGACCATGTGAAACCCTGTATCGGATGTTGCCGCGTTGAATAAAGAAGTCCAGGCGGTGGAGACGGCTCTATGCTGGCGAAAGTTTTATATCCTGAGAGCCAGTATTTTTCCCCTTCGGTATGATCTTCCCGTCGCAGGGCAAATCCGAGCAGGCCCGGGCACTTTGACTCCGGTAGATCGATGCCAAGAAGCACAACATGCGTGCCCGCAATCGCCTGAACAGTCAGATCTCCTTTTTGCTCCTTATTCCGCATGGCCTTCCGCCTATTTTGAGAAGCCACACTTCTTAGCATCTGCTAGACGTGCCGCCTCAACATCTCTCATTATGTTCGCCGGAAAGAAAAACTGCGATCTTTTTTGTCATGACGGTCAGGCGACGTAGGACCTGCGCTGGTGCTTCGCAGGATACGTGCGCTCCCCAGACTAATGCCTTATTATTTCGATGTTCCTGAATGCATTTCGCGACGGAATTTTGGCTAACGCGGTTCTGCTTCCAACGCTCCCTTGGAAGCATCTACCTGGTCGCGTTTCTGATCGCGGCTAATCAGTTTATTCCGCTGCTTGGCGCGCGCGGACTCCAGCCGGTGCAGCTGTTCGTGCGCCACGTGCCGTTTCGACGGGCGCCCAGTTTGTTTTACATCCATTGTTCAGACCAATTCATCACTGCAACGATTTGGTGCGGTCTTGCCTTTTCGACTTTCGCCATCAGCGGTTTCTCCGAATCGTTTGGACTCGGCGTGTCGATGCTCACCTGGGCGTTGCTCTGGATCCTCTACCTCTCACTGCTAAATGTGGGTCAGACGTTTTACGGATTCGGTTGGGAAACGATGCTGGCCGAAACGGGCTTCCTCGCAATTTTTCTCGGTTCATCAGACACCCGGCCGCCGGTCATCGTGATGTGGCTGATCGTGTGGATACTTTTTCGCACCATGTTCGGCGCTGGCATGATCAAAGTGCGCGCCGATCCTTGCTGGCGCGATCTCACCTGCCTTTTTTATCATTATGAAACGCAGCCGCTGCCGAATCCATTGAGCTGGTATTTGCATCATGCGCCGCGCTGGTTCCATAAAGCCGGCGTGTTATTCAATCATTTCACTGAGTTAATCGTGCCGTGGTTCTACTTTATGCCCGCGCCGCTTTGTTATTGGGCCGGCGCAATTACCATCGTATTTCAAATCACGTTGATCCTGAGCGGCAATCTTTCGTGGCTTAACTACATCACGATCGTTCTTTGCATTCCCTGTTTCGACGACCGCTTCCTCTCGCACTTGCTCTCGATCCCCCACTCTGTGCCCGATCACCTGAGCGTGCCGCATACAATCGCGGTGGGCTTTGTTACTGCGGTTGTGCTGGCGCTGAGTGCTCGGCCGGCCCGGAATTTGTTTTCACGTCGACAACTCATGAACGCCAGTTTCGAGCCATTGCACCTGGTCAACACCTACGGCGCGTTCGGCGCCGTGACGCGGGAGCGGCTCGAAGTCGTGATCAAAGGGACTGACGCCGAAATTGCTGATGCTTCAGCTCAATGGCGCGAATACGAGTTCAAGGGAAAACCAGGTGACGTAAACCGTACGCCTTGCATCGTTTCGCCGTATCACTGGAAGCTCGACTGGCAAATGTGGTTTGCTGCCATGTCGCCACCTGATTTGCACCCCTGGTTCCTCGTCTTCGTGCAACGGCTGCTCGAAAACGAAATACGAATTGTTCGATTGTTGGCGCACAACCCATTCCCGGACACGCCGCCAAAATTCATTCGTGCAGATTGGTATCGTTATCATTTTACGAATCAAGGTGAGCACGGTTGGTGGACGCGCACGTTTGTGGCCGAATACCTGCCAGCAGTCACGCTCCCTCGAACGACCGACGCTGTTCGCGCGCAATGAGAAGATCGCGAGATTGGTATTTTTCAGTTCCGCTAAAGCTGGCTTTTTGAAGCAGCGATGCGTCTACTGAGTCTTCTTGGGCAAGCTTGAGAGCTCTTTGTCGCCATTCGCGCCGCACCGCTATGTCGCAAGGACGATCAGTTCCATCGCGAATCGGGCAGGCCGCCCTTTAAATGGAATCGGGCAACCTCCATCTGGCCGCGAATTCCCGGAATCAGCATGAGCAGCCCTGTATCTGCGTCTTCAAAATAGAAGAACAACACAATAAGCCCGTCCGCCTGCTTGTTGCCATGCACGAAGCGATGTTGTCGCAAGTCTGATACAAGTGGATTGTCGATTTCGACGTGGCGCCCCATTGCCTTGGAGACAACGATGTTTAGCACTGCCACCAGATGCGGCATCTGTTCCGGTTCCGAACCTCGCACAAACGCCACGTCGCCCGCTAACTCCTCGAGAAAATAATTGACGGCCAGTTCGTACTCTCTGTCGCATGCAGCATCCGCTCGCGCAGCATACTCAGATGGGCGCGGAAAATTTTGCGACGCCGAATTCGTACCGCTTCACGGCACCAAAAAGATCTTTCCTGTGTATGGGTCTCTCACAGCGGATCCCGACGCAAACGCACTCACGTCAATGTAGCTCCCTTCAGATAAATAAGGACTCGTGACCATACCTTTATGACCTGGCACCGGAATTCCATATGGCATATCTTCCTTCGCTTTTTCTGGAGGGGCGGATGCGGCGCGCAGCACAGTCACAGCAGGCGTAGCTTTCTCCTCTGTAACGAGATCTGTTGACTGCTCGACTGGAGTCGGGGACGGCTCAACAAATTTTGTTTGCGTTGAAGTTGACCGCCTGGAGGCGCGCTTCGTGATCTTCTTCTTGGTTGGGTTGGGCGTGGGCTGAGGCTGGAAAGCCTTCGAAACAGACTCGCCGACCCTCTTAAAAAAATCTCCAACCGGTTCCGCCCTTACGCATTGTCCAGTCAAAACCAGCAGCGCAGCCACTGGCAACCAAATGCAGCGCAAACGAATAAAACGGTTAGTTAGGTTTTTGACGTTCAATGGGAAGACCAGATTTTCCGTCGGGACCGGGGTCTAAGAGAAGAAAAAAATTCTTTGGACAGGGAATTTTTGGCGGCTTTATCAAAACGGATAGTGCAACCGCAGCAACTGCGGGGTGTCGCCAACGAAGACAGCAAAGATTTCGCTGTAATCGTCCTCAGGAATGCTGACTGGCGTCGCGATTTCAAGCGCCTTGAGCAGGTCCGGAATCGTGTTGCCATGTCCAACGACGAGCGCATTGCCGTTCAATGCACGTAATTTCTGGGCAAGTGCGCCAATGTCATTTGCCGCAACTACTGTGGGAGTGACCTGCGTCGCTCTCGCTGTTGGTGCCGCAGTTTGCTGCGTGCGCTTGAATTCGGTAACAAAAACGGACGTAATCTGCGAATCCTTCAGAATATGCGCCAACGCATCCGCGCGTTTTTGCCCCTCGACAGATAAATCAGGATCTTTACCGCCTGTGCTCGCCTTCTCTGCGTGACGGACGATGAAGACAACCGGCGCAGCGATGGCGTGGGTTACCAGCAACAGGGGAATGGAAAGAATTAAAGCAACATGTTTCATTCTAAAAAACTGATCGCGGAAGGCCTTTTGGTGACAGCTGACGGGAATTAATCGCGCAATCCACGTAATTGGCCGCACATTCCGCACATTTTTCTTCGCCAGTTCGGATTCCCCTCTTCTGATTCGAATCACAACAAGCGCAGGCCATCGATCCTTGTTCGACGCGCTGGTCACTTGTGACTCCCGGCACATTGGCTATATCGACACTCGTATGAAGACAACTTCGCCAACAGCTGACGCAATTCTGCAACTGCGCTCGGCTTCTGGAATTCGAAGGTCTTGTTGACGGCGCTCAGGTTCAATTTATTCACCGCACTCGGTCAGCGCCGGCTCGCGGGAGCGGAGATCGGCAAGAAACTTGCGCTGCATCGTCGCCGCGGTCGCAGATTCTCTCGGTGCGCTGGTCACTATGAAATTCCTCATTCAGTTGAAGCGCTGATCGAGAATGCGCGCCGCGTGAATTTCTTTGGTCTGCTTATGTCGCTAAACATGCTGACCCAATTCGGCGATGCGTTTGATTATTCGGCTGCCGATTTTGGAAAATGGTGCGGCGACAGCCGGGTTCAGGCGTTTCGAAGTCATGCATCTTGCAGGCCCATTCAGCGCGGCGGTCGGTACTAAGCAGAGCGGCGTCCACGCGTCTGAACAAAACAAAGAGACGGCGCCCACAGGCGTGGTCGCCCTACCTACGACCGCGCTCTGGGAGTTCTCCTGCTCCCATTTGCTATCTCGTTCCTGGTTTCCTGGTTTCCTGATTTCTTCATTCTCTGTCCTCTGCGGTTTGTATCGGTAACAATCATCACTTGTTCTCAGTTGACACCGCCTGGCTCCGACGTATATGGCATTGACATATATGGCATCGCCAGTTCCAGATCGTGAATTAAAAAAGGGCAGCGCCGAATTGATGATTCTATCGCTGCTCGAAGATCGTGCCCGGCACGGATACGAGATTGGGCAGTTGATCGAGTTGCGTTCACGCGGCGCCATTCGATTCAACGTCGCTTCCCTTTATCCGTTGCTTTATCGACTGGAGAAACGGAACTGGATCCGTGGCCGCTGGGTTGAAAAGGCGGGACAACGCAGGCGCCGCTACTATCGCCTCACCGCCTCGGGCAAAAGCGTGCTGTCGAAGCAACGCGCAGGCTGGCGCGAGTTCGTGGAAGCTATCAACCTCATCACCGGGATTCAACATGCCTGATTTTAAAGTCGAGATCCGATCGCGCCTGTCCGAGCTGCATTTATCGCCAGCGCGAGAAGAGGAAATCGTTGAAGAGCTTTCCCAGCATCTGGAACAGGAATATGAGCGGGCGGTCAGCGGCGGCGCGTCGACCGACGAAGCGCATCGGCAAGCCCTCGATCAACTCAACGCTCCGGATTTGTTACGCAGCGAACTCAAACGCATTGAGCGGCGCGTCTCGCAACAACCGCTCGCACCAGGTGCCCAATCGAAGACCAATTTTTTTGGCGATCTCGCCCAGGACATTCGCTACGCGCTGCGCGTGCTGGCAAAGAACCCGGCGTTCACAATTATCGCGGTAATTGCGCTCGCACTCGGCATCGGAGCAAATACTGCAATCTTCAGCGTCGTGGACGCAGTGCTATTGCGTCCGTTGCCGTTCAAACATCCCGAACAACTGGTGATGTTATGGGAGAACGCTGCACATCAAGGCTTTCCGAAAAATACCCCGTCGCCGGCTAACTTTCTCGATTGGCAGAAGCAAGCCCAATCCTTCACCGGAATCGCAGCAATGGCGGAGCGAAGCTTCAATCTCACCGGTGTTGGCGAACCCGAACGACTCGATGGGCGTCGTGTTTCCGCAAATCTGTTCGACTTGTTAGGTGTGCCGGCCATGCTTGGACGCACTTTCGTGCCGGAAGACGACAAGCCCGGGACGCACGTTGTTCTCCTTAGCTACCCACTTTGGCAACGGCGCTTCGGCTCCGACCCAGCGGTCATTGGCCGCGCCCTTACACTCAACGGCGAGAGCTACACGGTTGTGGGTGTCATGCCGCGGCTGGTGCAATTGCCTGGCTTCGAAAACGTCAGCGATCAGCTATGGGTACCGATTGCGTTCCCGTCGGAGGAAGCCGCGCAACGTGGCAACCATTTTCTCGAAGTGATCGCGCGAATGAAACCCGGCGTGACACTGAAGCAGGCACAGGCTGAGATGGAAACGATCGCCGCCCGTCTTGCCCAGCAGTATCCGGATTACAATACCCGAATAGGCGCGGTCGTGGTTCCGCTCCACGAACAGGTTGTTGGCGACATTAAACCGGCACTCCTGATTTTGCTCGGCGCAGTCGGATTTGTGCTCCTCATCGCCTGCGCAAATGTCGCCAATCTGTTGCTCGCGCGCGCTGCCGTTCGGCAAAAGGAAATTGCGGTGCGGCTGGCACTGGGCGCCAATCAGTCGCGCCTCGTCCGGCAGTTTCTAACGGAAAGCGTGTTACTGGCGATGTTTGGGGCGGGAATAGGTTTGCTGCTGGCATTCCTCGGCCTTCGCGCACTTCGGACATTCATTCCTGCGAGCATTTCGCAGGCGGACACAATCAACATCGACGGCAGAGTGCTCATCTTTACGGCATTAGTCGCTCTGGTGACTGGAGTCGCGTTCGGTCTCGCGCCCGCCATTCAGGGATCACATTTGAATTTGAACGATACGTTGAAAGAAGGCGGGCGTGATTCCTCCGGAGGCAGTAAAGGAAATCGAGCTCGAAGTTTACTGGTGATCGGCGAGGTCGCGATATCCTTCGTGCTGCTGATCGGTGCGGGTCTTTTGATCAACAGCTTTTTTCATCTACGCAATCTTGATCCCGGATTTCGTGCCGATCATCTCCTGACAATGAAAGTTGATCTCTCGGAGGTGAAATATCCCGATCGCGAACGACGCGCGGCATTCTTCGACGAAGTGATGCGACGCGTCCGTGAGCTGCCAGGAGTGCGATCAGCTGCTGTCGCCGGTAATCTGCCGCTGACATACAACGGGGATTCTATGACGATTGGAGTGGAGGGAGTGCCAGACCCGCCGCCGGGCCAGCGACCTGACGTTATCTTCCGTGCAATCGGACCTGGTTACTTCAATACGATGAGTATTCCAATCGTCGGTGGACGAGATTTCACCGATCAAGACAATGCCGACGCTAAAGACGTGGTGGTAATTAGTGAGAAAACCGCCCAACATTTTTGGCCGGGGCAAGACCCGATTGGCAAACGACTGAAGCCCGGCTCGAGTACTTCGAAAAGCGAATGGCGGGAGGTGATCGGAGTCGTCAAAGACGTTCGACAAAATGATCTGATTGCTCCACCGAAGATGCAAATGTACTTCACGTATCGGCAGGTGAAAGCCATCGCAGCAAACGCTTTGGTGATACGAACAACGGTCGAGCCGATGAGCCTCGCAGGATCGGTGCGCAACGCGATCTGGTCGGTGGACAAAGATCAAGCTGTCGCAGACATCGATACGATGGATCACGTTGTCGCGAAAGCAGTCGCACGGCAACGCTTCAGCATGCTTTTGTTAGGCCTCTTCGCGGCAGTGGCGCTACTACTTGCCTCAGTTGGAATTTACGGCGTCATGAGCTACTCCGTGGCGCAGCGGACTCGCGAAATTGGCATTCGCATGGCGCTGGGCGCGCGGCGAGCCGATGTTTTGCAAATGACGGTCCGACAGGGACTCAAACTGGTGGGCGCAGGCATGATCCTCGGATTAGCCGCGGCATTTCTTTTGACCCGCGTCATGGCGACTTTGCTGTACGGAATTAGTGCCACGGATCCAATCACGTTCGCAGGCATTTCCCTGGTGCTCCTCGCAGTCGCAGTCCTCGCCAGCTACGTTCCGGCGCTTCGCGCGACGAAGGTGGACCCCATCATCGCATTGCGCGCGCAGTAGCGGCTGCACAACACTCGTTTTATTGAAACCGTGGCCGCTGTAGCCACGGCCCTGTGGGCCGTGCTTCCCCGGCATCCGAAAGCAGTGCCAATTGAACCGGCCATAGGCCGATGGCTACAAGAATTCGCAAAATGCCCTAGACTAGACACTGCCGAATCGCCTCCGCAGAGAGTCCGTCCTGTAGGCGAAGATGCGTTCCACGTCGCGGCGCACAACGAATTTGTGCAGCAGCCAATCGAACGGAACAGCGTACCGTACATCGTCGCACACAACCGTGCCTCCATTTCGCGGCTCAAACGTGTGCGCATGAATCCAAAGCCGGTACGGACCGCGTCTTTGTTCATCTACAAAACGGCGTGGCGGTTCCCACGCAGTGATTTCGCTGCGCCACCGGATGGGGAAACCGCGAATGCGCAGCCTGTAATCGATGACTGTGCCCACGTGCATTTCAATCGGTTGGGGCGTGACGGTCCGAAAACTCAGCCATGGCGGTGTAATGGCATCGAGATTGGCCGCGTCCGAGAAAAAGGCGAACACCTCTTCAATTGGCCGAGGCAGCCAGATTTCGCTGCTGAATTGGTGAACGTGCATTGTTGAATCGTTTAGGACAGGGCGCGTGCTGCAGAACGAAATGGTTGAACCTCCGTGTTTAACAATGGTGTTCTCCGGTTTCGCTTTCTATCATTCGCGCATGTTGAGAACGATCGTCCTTTTTCTTGCGTTTGCTGCGACTGCTTTTGCACAAAATCCAGTGAAGGAGGAAACGCAGGTGTGGCAGCTGGAAAAGGCGTACTGGGAATACGTGAAGGCCAATGACTTGGAGAAATATCGCGCGCTGTGGCACGAGAATTTCCTCGGGTGGCCATTTGTCAGTCCCGCGCCCGTGCGAAAGGATCAAATCACCGATTGGATCACTTCGAACACGTCCAAAGGAATCAAGCTCCAGACGTATTCAATCGAGCAACTCGCGATTCAAGTAACCGGCGATATCGCGATGGATTATTATCGAGTTAAGGCAACATGGGCGAATAGCGCAGGCGCTGAAGTCCGGACCGACCGAATGCGGATCACGCACACGTGGGTGCGAACCCACGGCACGTGGCAAATCATTGGTGGGATGTCCTCGCCCGTGAATGCAACTGGCCAGTAGGCACAGAACTCATCCCATCCAGCACGGAAAAAAGGCCAGGCCGAAAACGACCTGGCCTTTTGGGCGAAATAGCCCACAAATTGCCGCGCAGCGGAACTATTTTCCGCCTTTTGGCGCCGGAGGGACCACAACCTCCTTGTGTTGCGCACAAGCCCCAAGTCCCAACCCCGTAACCAAAACGGCCATCACCACGATCATTTTCAAAAATTTCAATCTATCTCGCCTCCTTTCGCAGCAAGTTGCTCCGGTCTGTTTAGGCAGGGAACCAGGGGGAAGCAATGCTTTTCTTAAGTTTTTTAAGCCCTGGTGGGCGACGGTCTTATTTCGAATAGCCGGTTGTCCCTGCGCTTGTGGTGACAGTCTCTTTCCTTTGAGCACAAGCACCAAAGCTCAAAGCAGTAGCCAAAATGGCCACGATCATAATCGCCTTTATCAATTTCAATCTATATCGCCTCCTTTCGTTGCAAGCTGCACTGCGCGTGTAAGATCACACACGGACAACAACGTTTTTGTCAAGTTCTTTGGATGTATTGCCTGGGGCGATCCATGGAGACGGCGCGCCCTCGCGCCGTTTCTTGAAATCCCGAACGCGACGAGGGCGTCGCGGCTCCAACGATGTCATGTTGAGCGAAGCGAAACACCTCTGATCCATGTTCGTTCGTGACTTGCGAGAGTTTAAACCGAGATCCTTCGCTCATCGCTCAGGATGACAGGCAGGACAGATCGCGCTTGGAGCTTTTAAGCTCACGCGTCGATTACAACCGGCGTACCGTCATCGACCATTTCGAACAATTCCATTACGTCCGCGTTACGCATCCTCACGCAGCCGTGACTCGCAGGCGTGCCGACTTTGTCCTCGTGTTTGGTGCCATGAATGTAAACAAACCGCTCACGCGTATTCGCATTGTGCTCATCCAATCCGTCGAGCCACAAAATACGTGACGTGATCAGGTCCTCCGTCGGAGGATGCACTTCATCGGGCCGAAGCGGAACGCGGCCGACGAAAACGGTTCCGTGCGGCATATCGCCCCCGATTTTCTCCGCCACGCGAAAACGGCCGGTCGGCGTTTTGAAGCTCCCCTCCTCTGTCCCAATACCGAATCGCGACGTGGACACGGGGTAGGTCCGGATCGGGTGTTCGTTCTCTTTTACCGTGAGTTGCTGGTCCCGAATTGAGACGTGAATGCTCTTCATGGAGTTTTTCTGGCCGCGACAAATTTCGCTTACAGCGTTACAATCGACATGCTCATGGGAGGTTATCACATCGCCGTCGTAGGCGCGACCGGGGCCACCGGCAGCGAATTATTGCGCGTATTGGAACGGAGAAGTTTTCCGGTCGCAAGTCTGCGTCCGATCGGTTCGGCGCGCTCAGCGGGCAAATCCGTTCAATTCTGCGGCGACTCAATCCCGATAGAAAAACTTGATGCCGGATCATTCGAAAAAATCGACATCGCTTTCTTCAGCGCGGGCGGCGACGTGTCTCGAAGCTATGTCCCAATCGCCTGCCAGGCGGATGCCATCGCGATCGACAAATCTTCGGCATTCCGGATGGATCCGCATGTGCCGCTAGTCGTTCCTGAGATCAACCCCGACGACGTGAAACTCCATCGCGGAATCATAGCAAATCCGAATTGCACAACAACCGTGATGCTGATGGCTCTCCATCCATTGCATAAGATTTTCCGCGTGGTTCGGGTTTTCGCTGCGACGTATCAGGCAGTGTCTGGCAGTGGCACTCGGGGTGTTGAAGAGCTGACCCGCCAAACATCCTGTTTCGGTAAGGCCACGGCGGACAGGTCGCCCCCGGCTACGGACTCCGAGTCGGCTGCAGTGTTTCCGCACCCGATCGCCTTTAACCTGCTGCCGCATGTGGATTCTTTCGTGGAAAACGGTTACACCAAAGAAGAAGTAAAAATGCAGGATGAAACGCGCAAGATCATGCATCTGCCGGAGCTGCGCATTTCCGCCACGTGCGTGCGCGTGCCAATTTACCGGGCGCATTCAGTTGCCGTCACAGCTGAGTTCGAACGGCCCGTTTCTGTGGAGCAAGCGCGCGAGGTTCTGTCCAAGGCGCCGGGACTGGAGCTGGTGGACGAACCGCATAACAATCGTTATCCCATGCCGCTCACGGTGGCTGGAAAAGATGATTGTCAGGTTGGCCGGGTGCGTCTGGATTGTGCGTTGGAGAATGGGCTGTCGTTTTGGGTTTCAGGCGATCAACTACTCAAAGGCGCGGCGTTGAACGCGGTTCAGATCGCCGAATTGCTGTAGGTGTTTGTAGGGCGTTTCTGTGAAACGCCGAACCATTAACACAAATCTAATTCGGCATCTGACACAAAGATCGCAGCGGGGACGCGCGAGATTAGACGGGGAGCCCGAAGGGTGAGATCGCTGGCGCGAGCGAATCAAACGCCCTACAAGGTGAAGGGTTCAATTCGCGCTTGGCGTTTTGGAGTGCGCCGGTGCCCCGGCGCTTTGGAATGTCGACTCTGGTTTCACCACGGGCGCGAAGTTATCTCGGATGCTCAACCGATCGATCTTAAATCGGTAAATTGATCGCACGATTGCAGCTGAGGCGATTTGCTATAGGTCCCCTGCAATCAAGAGTTGTAGGGCGTTTCTGTGAAACGCCGAACCACCGACACAAATCTAATTGGCGTCTGACACAGACGCCCTACAAAGTATGATTTATGGCTCGACCGCCACGCATTCCGGTGATGCTACCCTGGGAGTGCAAGGTGATTTATTTTATCACGATCTGCATCACACCTCGCTGTGATGCCCTCGCGAATGAGACAGCTTGGCGAAGCGTGTGCGAAGCACTGAACCGGTTAGACAAGTGGAACACGTACAGCATCATGACCATGCCTGATCACATTCACTTGCTTACTGCGCCGCTTGATCGCGAGCTGAGCGTTGCTGCTTTTCTAAAATGGTTCAAGCGCTGGTTTAACGAATCGTATGGCGGGCATGAAAAATGGCGATGGCAACCTGGAGGCTTTGACCGTCTTCTTCGAACATCTGAATCAATCCACGACAAATGGAATTACATTCGCGAGAATCCGGTTCGGATAGGTTTAGCCACGCACTGGAAACAGTGGCCATATCAAAAAGGTTTCGCCGATGACGAATAGATGGGATCGGCGTCTGACACAAAGCTCGCAGCGGGGACGCGCGAGATTAGACGGGAAGCCCGAAGGGTGAGATCGCTGGCGCGAGCGAATCAAACGCCCTACAAACTGAAGGGTTCAATTCGCGCGTGGCGTTTTGGAGTGCGCCGGTGCCCCGGCGCTTTGGAATGTCGGCTCTGGCTTTACCACGGGCGCGAAGTTATCTTGGATATTCAAGCGGTCGATCTTAAATCGATAAATTGATCGGACGATTGCAGCTGAGGCGATTTGCTCAAACCATCTCGCGGAACACCATTGATATTGATTGGCTACAGGAACGAGGCCGTGTTTGACTGCGTTCTGATGCACATAATTCAAGCGCGCCAAATACGATTTTTCATACGTAAGCTTTGTATCCCAAAAATTATGCCAAACCTTGCGTTGTGGTGCGGCATCGAGGCGATTAATCCATCCTGCTGTACGCGCGTGAAGCAAACCTAGCATTTGAGAAAGAGTTGTGGCGTCTTCCGAATTCCTCGGCGAATGAGCGACGAAATGGTAGTGGTTCGAGAACACGGCCCAAGCCTCAAGATCCCAGGAAAAATCGCGCGTGACGCTAAGCAGGCCGCGGTGCAGAACATCAAGACGCTGCGAAGCGTGAAAATAATGCGCCTTAAGATAAGTCCCCGCCGTGACGAAATAGGTACCTCGGTTTGAGAGTTGATGCGTCGGCGCGTGTGGCCATGGGACTGTCGGCCGCATGGAGTAAAGAGTGCTCGGACCGCCGTAGAAAACAATGTTTCTGTCGCGGATCTTATCTAAAGCGGCGCTACAGCGCCGCACTCCACAACGTGGCCGTCATTCATGCGGCCGGCACAACCAAGCTCGCTGCGTTCTAAAATTCTTCCCCGCGTTTGTCGTTAACAACAAAAAAAGCGGCTCCGGAGTTTTCACCTCGCGGAGCCGCTGGTGTTATTGCGCTAAAATTATTGCGGATGCGGCGGAGGCGTTTCCTTTGGTTGCCTGTTTCCACCTTCCGGCTGTCCATGTGGCTGGGCACGATCGTCTGCTGCAGGCGCGCCACCTTGCTGCCGCTGCTGTGGCGGCTGGTGTTGTTGTGCTGGAGGCGGTTGACCGTGAGCGGCCTGGATTCTTTCTCTTCGGGCGCGCGCTTCATCCGCATTTCCTCCACCAGCCGGAGGCGCGACCGGTTGCCGAAGTCCAGATGGCGCACCGCTTTCACGCTGCTGATGTTCGGCTGCGCCCATCGGCGCCGGCGTGCCGAAGCGTATACGTTCATCGTTACCCTGCGGCGAATTCTGTCCTGCTCCGCCATGCCCGGGATTTGGCTCCGCGGTTGGTCGTCGCACTGGCTGCTGCTGGCCATGTTCCTGCTGCTGCGACGGCGCGCCTTCGAAACGTGATCGCGGTGTTGGTCTCGCTGCTCCAGCCGGGCCGCCGGGTTCGGGAGACCGCGCACCTGGTCTGGCGCGGCCGCCGCCGCGCTCAAACGGCGATGGTGAAGCACCTTCACGCTCTCGGGACGGTTGGGCTGTGACGCCGGGACGAGCTCGGCCCCCGGGCCTTCCGGCTTCACCCGGCGAAGGCGACAGATGTTCTGCCCCTTCCTCGGGCCTCGCCGTTGCTGCGGGCCGTGGCCGCACGCCCGGGCGGGCTTTCCCGCGCTCAACGGGTAACGGCGAACCGCCTAACGAGGGTGCCTGTGTTGCACCCGGTATGCCACGACCAGCTCTTCCGCGAGCTCCAGGCGTGGCCGCCGGACCGCGATCCGCGCCTGCTGGACTGGTCCCTGGCGCCGCCGCCGGACTGCCCGCCTCTCGCGCGGCAGCACGCGTAGGCGGCGGAATATTCTTTGGATTTTCGGCTTTAATTTTCTGTTCCAGTTCCGCCTTGTTAGGCACGTTCTTCCAGCCGTGCTCGATCTTTGGCTGTGCAACCTTTGCTTTCACCGCTGGCGGTTTCGCGGCAGGCGCTGCTTTCGCGAGCCTCTGAGGAGCGGCGACGAGAAGTTTGTTCCCTTGCACCTTGGTAAGCGTTCCAGACTTAAATGCCGTCGTTAGGTTGGTCGGCGCCTGTCGCTCGATCGACAGCCGCTGAATCGGACGACTCGAGTATCGGTTCACTACTGCGTAATCCGGGCCGTAGTTATAGACCGTATTGTTCTGAACGTAAATGTTGGTCACGTTTACGGTGTTCGTGATGTAGGTGATGTTCTGCGCCGGTGGAATAATCCGGTCGCGCAGAACGGGCTCCCCGATGAACCGTACATCACAGAAGTTGTAATATTCCGGACCGATATCGTACGTCACATCCACGTTCACGCCGATGGGCTGGTTTTCATAAACAACGCCCGGCCCCCGCGGAGGCAAAGGCGCCCAGCCGATGTAATCGCCGCCCGTCCGCCATGACACCCAAGCCGGTCCCCAATCCAGATCTTCTCCTGGAAACCAGACCCAGCCGTAGTCCCCGAGATTGGCCCAGCGTCCGTAGTGGTACGTGGCCCAGCCGAAATCCTCGTAACTGATCCAGGTCCATCCGTAATCGGTGTACGCCCAGTAACCATCGGAGTATGGACGCCAGTTCGGGTCCCTCACCACGACATCCGGTTGCCAGCCGTAGCCGTAGCCTTCGACATCAATCCAGTTTCCACCGGACAGATTGTCGTAAATAAAATCCATCGATACATCCGCTCCCCGCGCCTGCGGAAGAACAGACACAACAAAAGCCAGCATGCTTAATGCGAAGAGAATTTTTTTCATGGTTGTTAATAATGTTTACGAGGCGTTCGACTTTGCCGCCGCGAGATTTATTCAACTTCTAATTCGCAACGCGCATCGTCCGCGCGCGGGTTCGAACGTGCTCACGCGCAGAAACATCCAAGCACGAATGGATTCGAATCCCACGAATATTGTAGGGCGTTTGATTCGCTCGCGCCAGCGAGCTCACCCTTCGGGCTTCCCGTCTAATCTCGCGCGTCCCCGCTGCGAGCTTTGTGTCAGACGCCGGAGGATTTAACCACGGATTACGCGGATGACACGGATTGCGCGCGAAGCGCTTTGGAGTGCGGCGACTTGGCGCCGCTTTTCGGAAAGTAACCACGAATGGACACGAACTGGGAAAGAACAGAAGACCACGGATTACGAGAGTTCCGAAAACTACAAGATTTGAAGTGCGCTCCCCCAATCCGTGATATCCGTGACATCCGTGGTTCTCTCTCCGTTGTTCCCGATCACGAATGGACACGAATGAACACGAATGGCTTCGCCGACGTGATTGGTTAAAGCGCGTAAAGCGCCGTGGGCGCCACGCGCCTTTAAAGCGTTGAATCGTTACACCGGTTCAGACGACCACGGATTACGCGGATGACACCGATTGCGCGCGAAGCGCTTTGGAGTGCGGCGACTTGGCGCCGCTTTTCGGAAAGTAACCACGAATGGACACGAACTGGGAAAGAACAGAAGACCACGGATTACGAGAGTTCCGAAAACTACGAGATTTGAAGTGCGCTCCCCCAATCCGTGATATCCGTGTCATCCGTGGTTCTCTCTCCGTTGTTCCCAACCACGAATGAACACGAATGGCTTCGCCGACGTTGATTGGTTAAAGCGCGTAAAGCGCCGTGGGCGCCACGATCCTTTACGGCGTTGAATCGTTACATCGGTTCAGACGACCACGATGACGCGGATGACACTAATATTGTAGGGCGTTTGATTCGCTCGCGCCAGCGAGCTCACCCTTCGGGCTTCCCGTCTAATCTCGCGCGTCCCCGCTGCGAGCTTTGTGTCAGACGCCGGAGGGATTTAACCACGGATTACACGGATGACACCGATTGCGCGCGAAGCGTTTTGGAGTGCGACATCGCGCCACCGGACCGATTGCCTTACTCGCTATTGTCGCGGCAGTTGTGTTCCTGAAGCGTAACACGCGCAGAATATTTCAGGGCAGCAATTCGCTCAGATGGGCGGCCAGATATTCGTAAACGATTTTGCGCTCCTCGGCGAAAATGCATTCGATGCTTTGCTCGCCATGCCGATAGATGACACGGTGCTGGCCTACGCGCAGGCGATGCAGCCCGTCCAGTTCATCGGTGAGTGCCCTGATGTCACCAACAGGAAGAGCAAGGATCGCGGCCTTGAGTTTGCGGCGCGGTTCCGGCGCAAGGCGGCGCTGATACTCGCGCACCTGATCTGCGACGAGGATTTTAGTCGGCAAGGCTGGAAGCAGAACGGAACTTCAATTTGCCGGCACGCAGTTTTTCGAGCTGAGCGATAAACTTGTGATTGGCAAGCAACTCCATCGTCTCGAGTATTGCGCCAAGTCGCTCGGTGGAGATAACGTGTACCACAGGCCGTTCGTGCCGGGTGATGGTGACAAGCATGCCCGACTCAGCGGCCCGCAAGGCAGCCGCTGTCTCCCGTTGAAGCTCTTTGACGCTGTATGTATTTTTCACCATAGAAAGATGTCTGCGTTTACGCCCGCGCGTCAAGTCGGACATTCATCGCGACTCTGAGATCCCTTCCTTATCCCGCCGAAAACAAACCCAGCCCCGAAAGGTTTCCCGAGCGCAAGCGCGTTTAACCCCTGGCCAAGCCATTCCTGTCCATTCGTGTCCATTCGTGGTTAGACGCAACCAGCTTGACGCCGACTTACGAACACCAGATAAGGGAACTGTGGGGAAAAGAAAAATGATCCGCCTATTTCTAGTTGGAATGCTATGCGGAGTCATGATCACCGCCGCGTTCACTGTATGTGTTCGCAATTCCGGCTAACAGCGACCACTGGCGAATGGAGATTTATAAGCGCGGCGGCGCAGCTTGGACTGTCGATAAGAGCTGGACATATCGGCTGGAAGTGGATCGTTGAACCTGCGATCGATACTCCTCCTCAAAAGCGCAGTCATCGCACCGCCATCTGCGGTAAAGGTTCGTAGCGAGCAGCTGTAAATCAGGCGAGGATCTTCCTGTAGAGGCAGCCCGCCTGCTCGCGAAGACTTTCGGAGTGTCGGCTGCGAAGCTCAGGGTCGCAATGCAGGCGAGCGCGCGCCATTCGACTTCGCACAGGGCAGGCTCTGCCGCTATCGAGGTAGGGGCGGTTCACCTGCACCGCCCTGAGGCGATTGAGGTCCTGAACGATCGGAGCAAGGTCGGCGTGCTCGCTACCAGTCAAACCGATTTACCACAAAACAAAAGCGCCCCGCCGAGTCCAGCGGGGCGCTTTGAATTAAACTGAACTAAACGAGCCGAGCTCACTGCTTATGCGGAATTGTCAGCATGCCTGGAGCTGGGAGTGTACCTGGCAGTGCACAGTTCCAATGGCATTCGCCAGTCTTATAGCCGACTGGATTCTGGAATTTATTCGTACCAGCTGCGCCCAACCAGCAAGCTGGCCTGGCCTATTGAAAGACGACTCGCGTCGCCGCCTTTATGGATCGTGACGAAACCTTTCTGTCCGTACGGAACGCTCCCGGCCACGAGTGGGGTGTCATAGACGTAGTTCTGGGTGGTAGCGAAGATCGTCGTTCGACGGATCCGACGTCTTTGACCGTGTAAACTTTCAGGGCGGCTGACCCCGGCAGGGCTACCGATCTGGTCGAGGCCAGGTAGCAGTACGTTAGCGGTGAAGACGGCACTGGGAGCATTCAACATCTTGATAACGTCGCCACCTTTCAGATAACCTTTTCCACATAGCATATTAAGGTAGTCCAACAAGGCTCGCTGGAAGCGCCGGAGTAAGATCACCGGGCCACGCTGAAGTGGCGTCGCCCGTTGCTGAGCCGTCATTCGACATTTGGAATTGAGCCAGATAAAGCTGGCGCACGTTGTTCATGGTGCCGGTCATGTTGAGCCTTGGACAGCGCCGACGTTAACGCGGGCACCGCCAGCGCGGCCAGAATTGCGATAATCGCAATCACGACCAGCAACTCAATCAGAGTGAATGCTGAGGGGGATTTGTTTGTTTTGATTTTCATGTGGGTTTTCTTTTTCTGCGGGTTGTTCTGAGGGTTTTTTGGTAGAGGCGATTGACCTCAATCGCCACAGGCGGTTCAGGTGAACCACCCCTACCGGTTTTGTTTCTCAGAGGGTTTTGTCCTGGGGTTTTTGTTTTGTTTTGTTTTGGGTTGAGGTTGTTCAGGGGTCCTAACTCTGAGGTGCGTGGTTATCGCTGTCTTCGAGGGTAAAGTCAAATATTTCCACTATAGACTAAAGTATATGTTAGGCTTTTAGGTCCCATGAGGCTTCTTCCTGTCACTATTCTGTTCGGGAATGCCGGCGCGAAGTTCTGGAAAGTTTAACCACGAATCCGCCACGGCGGACAAGTTTCGGCGAGGTAGCGGCGGTTCACCTGAACCGCCTAGGCGATTGGGGTCAATCGCCCCTACCTATCATCCTCGCGGGTTTGCCTTCTACGTCGCAGATCCCATCAACTCCGTTCACGGATATCACGGATACTTGGGAAAGAAGTGCTACCCACGAAATAGACGGATCACCGAATCAAAACGACCTTCGCAAAAAATTAGGCCTCTTTTCGCGTGTTTCGTGGGCAAAAGCAATCCGCTGGATGGTCTGCTCACACGAAGCCAAGGCGGTTCAGCTGAACTGCCCCTACCAAAAAGGTGCGGATCTTGATATCATTCCGGAATGGCGGGCGTACTGCGTAAACGACTCGATCACACGCCTCATTTCGCTGGACGATTCGGTGCCATTTATTTCATTACGATTTGCTGTCAGCAGCGCGGAACAAATCAGCTTTGTGATGAAACAGCCGCGAGGGTGCTTTTTGATACTGCGCGGATTTATCACGAACGCGCGCGTTGGAATATGGATCTCCTATTGCTTATGCCGGACCATTTGCATGCGCTGATCGGGATCGATGGGCACGACTCGCTTTCGCAGCTGATTCGCGACTTCAAAAGAATTACTGCGAAGCTCAGCGGCGTAGCATGGCAACGAAATTTTTTTGATCACCGCCTGCGTCATGATGAAAGTTTGACCGAGAAATTCGCTTACATCTGTCAGAATCCAGTTCGCGCTGGTCTGATTCAAAACGAGGCCGATTGGCCTTACCGTTTCATCCCAGATTCGGAATTCCGCAGGTAGGCCGATTGACCTCAATCGCCTAGGCGGTTCAGGTGAACCGCCCCTACCTTAAATCGACCGACCTGGTAGCGGCGATGGAAAGCCTAGCCGTTGCTCCACATCCGTTGCAGAACCCTAATCGCCTAGGCGGTTCGGGTGAACCGCCCCTACCTTTTCGTGATTATTTCTTGTACGCCGGCACTTCCGGCAGCTCCGGCGGGAGAAGGCCTTCCTCTTCTTCCTCGTTCAACGGCAGACCTGCGGGCGTGATGATCTTCGCGGTGACGAAAATGACCAGGTTCTTTTTGGTGTGCTGCTCGGTGTTAGTGCGAAACGCTCTGCCAACAAGCGGAATGTCGCCAATGATGGGAACCTTATCCTCCGTTTTCTGGACGTCTTCGCGCATCAACCCGCCGATGCACTACGGTTTGTCCATCATAAACGCTCACGCTCGTCGTCACTTTGCGCGTGCTGAACACCGGCTGATTAATCACGTTCGGAGTGAGCTCAACGGGAACAGAAATTGAAATCCACCAGCAAGAGTATTGACACCGACTGCGTTAATGGGGCTGCCGTAATTAATGAAGCCTTCAAACTCGACGACCTGCGGAATTAGGTTGAGATCTATTGTCGTTGCATCGCCGCCGACGACCGGTTCGACTTCCAGCGTCACGCCAGTGTTTCGCGTCTCCCAAGTCTTGAGGCGTCGTAGGCGTCACAACGACTGGAACACTCGCGACGCTCCAATGATAGTAGATCCTGTCGAGCTGCGATCGATGGAACCTGTGGCTGAGTGTATGTCCTCGGGTAACGAAGCTCTCTGATGACTTCGATGATGGCGCGCTGACCGCTCTTTGTGGTCACACTGGGCGCAGAAAGAAGGTCGATGCCTTTTTTCTGGTTGAGCGCGCGAATCACGACCTGGAATTGTGGATTCGTGAAAACCCCGGCTAATCCGAACATCGATGGCGCAACGCCGGCAACTTGCCCAAGACCCGGCACCAAAAGCGCATCGAGCGCGTTCGCACTGATTGCGAAATTGCCACTGCGGTTTCCGGACGTGACCGGATTTTGTCCAATCGGAACTCCGTTATCATTGAACGGAAAATTCGCCGACTTAACAGGCACGCCGTTACCGGCGGTTCCACCTGCACCGAAAACTTTCCCGTTCAAGCTAAAGGGGCCGAGCAACCAATCGAAGCCAAGTTCTTTGGCATTGTTTTGGTTAATCTCGACAAACTTCGATTCGATCGAGACCTGCTTCGGCGCTGAAGCATTCGCCTGATCGACCAACGCATCCACCATGTCCAGATTGTCCTGGGTATTGCGAACAATCAGCGTGCCGCTATGCGGCCAGAAAGTTGCGCTTGCACTAGGCGGAAACGAGACGCCCATGCTTTTCAACATTGTTTTGGCATCTGCTCTGCCAACGAGTTGACGATCGTTGCACAAATTCTGGCGAGTACTGGCAGTGCCCTGCACCAGGTTCGCCTGGCTCGCGGCGCCGGCGCCGGTGCCGGTGCCGGAAGCCGTCTGAAAACTTACTGCCTCCTTCTCAATAACATTACTCGCCACCGGTGGCTCGCCTCTGACCCCGTTCGCGTGCCAGCAGTCTCGCCACCACCGCCCAAATTAGTCCCGATGTAGTAGCCAACATCCAGCGGGCCGCCGAAGAATTCCGGCGGCACATGATATCGCTTGGTGATCAGATCATTGCTTTGCTCGCTGAGCGGAATAACAGCCACGGCATACGGTTCCACTTTAACTTTTAATCCCGCCTGATTGGCCACGTACCGCAGCGCTTCGCCAAGTGGAATATTATCGAGCGTGACGGTGATGCGCGCGCCAGCCGGGCCTGATACAACCGGGACGGGCGGGACCCCCGGCGATCCCCCAGGAGCACCCTGGGGAGGTGCGCGTTAGCGGCGGAGCTTGCGCGGGCGCGCCGGCCACCGGAGTGCCTGTGCCCGCCGGCTGCGGCACAACTGGCAACTGAAGGCGGCGCGATTTGTCCAAGTGGGGCAAGACGCAGCACGATGTTCACACCTTGCCCGGACGGATCGCTTTCCGCTGCTTGTTCACGGAGAAAATCGATCGCTTCGCGAATGGTCGTATCGCGAAATTCAACGTGCGGAATGATGATGCTATTCATCTTGTTGGTCATCTGCGCCGTGCCGCGCACTTCCCCTCCCCGCCCTTTATTGTCAGCAACCGGACCAACAGCGCCGTATTTTCTGACGGGTTGCTGCCAGGCTTCCTCTACTTTCCAAAGATCCCGGGCACGCGTCTCGTTGTACGCTTCTTCGCCGTATTGGTATTTGGTGTTGCTGATTCTTTCCTGTCCTCTGCGCGCGGCGGTGTTGTAAGGGTCAAGCGTTAGCACCTGGTCGTAACGTTTCATCGCCTTGTCATACTGACCGGATTGATAAAACCCGTCGGCTTCCGCGAGCAGACGTTTCACTTCCTCAACTTTGTTGATGAAGCCGGCGTCCAGCGATTTGTTGAAGTAACCAGGCTGACGCATATGGGCCAGAAGCTCCGACGCCTTGCGGCAGTTCGGATCGTAACGGGTTATGATTTCATTCAGGATCGCTTCCGCCCCGGCGTAATCGCCTTGCGCGATGCGCGCTTCAGCGAGCACGGTGCCGCTCTTGCAAACGCCTTCCGCCGCGTCGTCGTGCGCTCGCCCGGAGACGACTGCGTCGGGCAGATAGCTAACGGCGGTTTTGAATTCCTGGTATGCGACGGTGTAATTTTTCGAGCGCATGGCGGATTTGCCGCGGCCAAGCGCGGCTTCGCCCGCCGGTATGCTAGCCTGTCGCCGCTGCACTTCGCGATCGGCAATGCTGTCGGCGTTTTGTGCAAACGCGGTGGCGCAAAGGAGAAAGGTGGCAGGAACAATTGCCTGTAGCCACCGCCCTGTGGGCGGTTGAACAATTGACGGTGACGGCTCACAGAGCCGTGGCTACAGAGGATCGGCGTCTGACACAGACGCCCTACAAAGCGGTGTACTGCAATGGTTCCTTTGTTCTGGGTGGTTTTCATAAACATCAGTGGTTCTTTCTGAATCTGTGCAGCCGGGTCGTCCGCAATTATGCCGATTGCTTGTGCACATTGACGCGCTTGTACTGATCCCTTCTACGGGGTTCAAGGAAAATTTCTTAAGATTTTCGGAGCTAACCACGAATGAACACGAATAGACACGAATCGGGGAGAGCAGAAGACCACGGATTACGCGGATGACACGGATTGCGCGAAGCGCTTTGGAGTGCGGCGACTTGGCGCCGCTTTGGGGGGCTAACCACGAATGGACACGAATAGACACGAATTGGGGAAGAGCAGAAGACCACGGATTACGCGGATGACACGGATTAGCGCGAAGCGCTTTGGAGTGCGGCGACTTGGCGCCGCTTTGGGGGCTAACCACGAATGGACACGAATGAACACGAATTCGGGGAGAGCAGAAGACCACGGATTACGCGGATGACACGGATTGCGCGAAGCGCTTTGGAGTGCGGCGACTTTGTGCCGCTAGAAGCTAACCACGAATGGACACGAATAAGGAAAGCAGGACAACAGGAATAAATAATTCTTTTCAAGGACCAGAGGGTTCCTCGTTTCCTGATTAGAAAACCATGGATGACACTGATGGCTTCGCCGACGTGATTGGTTAAATCGTTAAATCGTTACATCGGAAGGCAACCACGAATGCACACGAACTGGGGAAGAACAGAAGACCGCGGATTACACGGATTAGGAGAGTTCCGAAAACTACAAGATTTGAAGTGCGCTCCCCCAATCCGTGATATCCGTGATATCCGTGGTTTTCTCTCCCTTTGTTCTAACCACGAATGGACACGAATTCAGGAAGAGCAGAAGACCACGGATTACGCGGATGACACGGATTCCGCAGATTTAAATAAGGAAGTAGGAAGGGAGGACGGGATTCTGAGAGAGAAGATACAGCTCGAGCGGCTAGCGAGTGCGCGAAGCTGAAGGACTCCTAAATGCCCTCCCCTTTCCTTGGTTCTCTCCACGGCGAGTCTGGCGACCTGCTTTCCTGCTTAACAATCTGGCCGCTTACTAATTCGAACCGACTTCGTGGATCCATCTCAAGATGCGAGCGCGACCAATAATCAGATAATAAGTTGGACCTACCACGGTTCCTTCTCCGGGTTCTCCAATTTTTCCTGAAGCAGAACAGGCATTCCCTGGCCAATGCCAACCACGAATGCGGAGAAGTCTGTTGTCGACAGCATCCTGAATTTCGCTGCCGGTAAATCCCTCACCAACGAGTGTGTTGATTGCATATTTTATGTCACGCTGTTCAATCATCTGCCTGAAAATGAGTTGGCTGTCGACCGTGCTGGAAACAGCTCGGTAGCTGTTTCCCGGTATGCTCCATATCTGTACTCTCCATCGCCCCCAGCCTTTAGCTGCACTGCAGTGCAGCTAAACAGCACGAGAAAAATTCCAAAGTATACAAAGCGAATCCGGTTCATGGTCCGAACCGTGACAGGCTGCGGTTGGTTATGGCAAGTCAAAATTGCAACGGTGCGTCAATGCAAAACAACCGCGGATGCCGATGGAGGGTGTGGAACGAGAATGCGGAATCTGGAAACCACGAAACCAGGAAAACAAACTAATTCTCCAGTCGGCAAAATGGTCACGATGGTTCCAAGCTAAAAACATTCGTGATCTCGACCCGTGTTATTGGGGAGTTGCTCCGTCGGCAAAGGGTTTCGTGGCTTCCTGGCTTCCAGATTAAAACAATTCTTTAGCGTTTGAGCCTTCATTGATCGCACGCCATGGGCCTTGAGGACAAGACGATCCACCTTTGGATTTGTCACGGCTCTCCCCAATCGGTGACATCCGTGATATCCGTGGTTAAAGAACTTCAGTTAATGCAGGTCGTACACTTCCACGAGCGCAACTCCGGTGGTGCTGTTTACCCCGCGCACGATGGCGGTGTAGTTACCAGGCGGAAGGTTTGCGATGATCGCAGATTCGCTCGGCGCCGCCGGAGCGTGGCCGCTGTTCTGAATGTCCTGGACTTGGTTCTGAGTGATAATGCCGCCGATGATCGTATGCTGCCAGTTGTCATTACGGCCAATCACAGCGCCGTTGCCATTGTGCAGTTCCAATGTCGGATCAGCCAGTGGATCGGGAACGCCATACTGGCTGAGCTCAGGGCCAATGGCACGTATGATCACGTTCTTTGGTTGAGTCCCTTGTACGATGAACCCACCAATCATCACGTCATCGCCGGTCTGCAACAAGACTACGAGTACTAATATTGCCCAGAATTGAGTGAAGACTGGGGCTGAGATCATACGCTTCCACCAGAGCGACTCCCACTGTGTTGTTTACCCCCCGCACAATCGCGGTGTAATTACCCGGTGGCAGGTCTGCGATAATCGCAGATTCCCTCGCGTCCCCCGGAGCGTGGCCGCTGTTCTGAATGTCCTGCGACTTGATCGCTAGTGATGATCCCGCCGATGATCGTGGTCTGCCAGTTGTTATTTGAAGCAATCAGAGCCCCGTTGGCATTGTGCAGTTCCAATGTTGGATCGGCCATTGGCATTTGGAACTCCGTATTGACTGAGCTCAGGGCCAATCGCACGCAGAATCACGCTCTTTGGTTGAGTCCCTTGTACAATGAATCCGCCAATCATCACGTTGTCGCCCGTCTGCACAAAGGCGCGAGTGCTGAGATTGGCCAAATAGGGTGTTGGGCTTACCAAGTCGTAACCAATGACATCGAGGTTGATCCCTTCGGGCGATGTCGCGGAGATATCGGAAAATTGGTCGCGGCAAATGAATGCGTTCTGCACATAACGGATGGCGTTGCGGGCACGGCCTCGCTCAACCAATCACCAAAATCGCCGGGTGGAGTCTGATTGAAACCAACAATATTGGTGCTGCCGCTATCGATGGAGAAATAACGTGAGCCCGTAAGAGGTGAGATTCCTGACGCCAGGAGACGACCAACTAAACAGGTCTTGCGGGCGGAGATTGGCGGGTGGCGGGACTAGCGCAGTTCACCACAATCCGATCGAAATCCGGAGCCCAGTTGCCAACGATCGGATTGGAGAACTTAAGCGTGTTGTTGCTGCCACCGTTCAAAATGACCGTCCTCTGTATTGAGCCGACAGTTTGAAACGAGCCAGTGGACGGGAAACTCACAGGCATTCCTGGACTGCCGTTCACGCTCAGATAAGGCGTAGCGCACCGCGTCTCCGTTGGTGTACCAGATCGTCATGACGTTACTGCCCGTTACGTTAGCAGTAACGCTATTGAACTGGAGAGTACCGGAGTTGTTGCCCACATAGCCTACTTCGACTCCACCGGAGCACGCTGCAGCACGGTAGAGGCGTCGCGCCTCCCGCCAGGTGTTGTTGATCCGACTCCGCTTCAACGATGGACACGTGGTGTGCGAGCGATTTAGGAACGATCCCAGACCCATAACCTCGTCAATTTCATGCTCAACCGCACGCTGCGCGTCGAAGCTGCCATTGATGAGAGGCCGGGTGAACGAGAACGGTTGCGAGGAATTAAGCGTAGACGATTCCATCATAAGGTCCGCCCGGTGCAATGGTGCCGTCTGAGCGACATGGCCGGCGGTGTATTCAATCCCACCGCTCGCCCGTTCGCACTGGATGGCGCAATGCTTGTTGATAACGCGCTTCCTGGGAGACTGGCATTCGCTGTATTGTCGTTACTGGTTGTTGCGTCTGCTCTCAGGCGCGCTAATGAAATTGTTCCACGGGATGATCGTAAGGGACGAAGAAGCTCTGTGACGAGACCCTGGCGGAAAAGGGGTGGCACTGGGGCAGGCGCTGGGGCTAGGGCTGGCGCTCGGGATGGGCTGGGGCTGGGCTGGGGCTTGGCGCCGGACCACCAGTGGAGTAGCGGAAAAAAATCTGGATCGTAATCGGATCGCTGAACAGCGACTCGTAAATCGCAATGGACCGCATAATCATAGCCTGAATGGCCGCAGAGCTCGGATCATCGAGGATCGAGCAGTCGAACGTTGGAATCAATGATCAGTCCAGTGGCAGCCTGCTGTCGTAGCCGTCATGACATTCGAGTACTCGCCCGAGCCGGCGGCAGTGTAAGGATGGACCCGATAATAGTAGGTCGTCCCTGGATTCAATCCCGGTTACAGGCTCGGCCATTGGCATTGCCAACGTCCAAGCCCTGATAGCCGTCCACGTAACTACTGAACGAGTTGTTCGTGGAGACATCCAGCAAATAGCCTTTTGCGCCGCTTACGCTGTCCCAAGTCGCCATGAAGCTGCTGCGCGTCGGCGATGCCGACGAAACAGTTTCAATAGGCGGGGTAATCTCATTAGCGTTCGGAAGCTCGATGACTTCTCTGAAGCCCGCCCGGGTCTCGTGCGTCGCGGCACTGGGTTGTAAGGATGCTGAAGAGATGACGTTTTGCTGCGGCGAATTGCTGTTCGTTTGTGGGAACCTGCGGTTGGTCGGTGCCATCCGCCACACTTCGATTGTAAATCCCGCGATTGGGGATTGCGCCAGCACGAATGGAATCGCGCAAATGGCGAGAAGTGAAAGCAGAATGAGCGCACTCCGGAGAAGGTGCGCCTTAATGGAGGGATTGATTTGTTTTTTCATTGTGGTGCCCTCGTGATTTCTGGGGATTTCCGGAGCTAATCCGTCGTGTATAGGGTGCGCGCACACCGCGCATTGAGGTCGCTTTTACTTGATTGCTTCTACGGGGTTCAAGGAAAATTTTCGGAGGAAGACGACCACGGATGACACTGATAACACGGATTACAAGACTAAATTCAGAGGCGATTATGAATCTGCGGATGATCCTGTTCTCTCCGATGCGATCTCTCTAGTGAAAACAAAATTCGTTTCGGCGAGGGCGGCGCTACAATGGACGGGAAGCGACGGCCCAGGCTTTCAAACCAGCGCCCGAGGCGGGCGCGCTCCCCAACCTGATCCGTGCTATCGGTGTAATCCGTGGTTAAATCTTCTCTTAGGGCGCAGCGAGGCCGATCTCGATCGGCGCACCTGCGCTCTTGCGTGTTTACGATCACGGCCTTGTCCGGGTGCACATCGATGAGCTTGTAGGTCCGATTGCCTTCCGCGGTTGCGAGAGGAAACTCCTGGTCTTTGCGCACTTCAAATTCCTTCCGGCCGCCCCAGGTGTAAACGAAGGTCGCCACGGATTGCGGTGAGGTGGCGACCTGGCCTTTCACCAGCGTGAGCTGTGCGTGATTCTGCTGGTGCTCGAGCAATAACTCCGACACATCCTTCCTCATGCCGTACTGGTTGCGCTCCTGTTTCTCATTGAACTGCATGATCTTGAAGTCAGTGCCACGGATGACGTCGCCAACTTTCAGGAATTGCGTCGGTTCGCTTTCGTCGGTGCTGTTGATCCCGAACTTCTCTTTTGTGCGCGACGCAAAAACGTAACGGAACGGTTCCTCGGTAGCCGAGACCAGATGTAACTTTGTGGTGTAATCCGGGTGCGACTCTGCCTTGGTGGGATCGGTGTTGCCCTGCCATTCGTCGAGATTATTGAATCCATCCTTGTCGGGATCCTGTTCAAGAGCGTCGGCGTCTTCGATGGGCAAGGCATATTTTTCGAACCACTCGTTAGGCACTGGCGCATGCACCTCGGTGTTTTTCAACGTGGCAGGCATTCCATCCGCGCCAATGAAATGTTTTTCCGGCACGAACAGACCGGAGCGCGTGCTGGCTTTCCATTGCAACGGTTTCTGGAGCTGTTCCGCGGCGAGATCGAGCTCCACTGCGACCGGCGGTTGCGAGGCGGTTTTAGGTGGAACTGCAGGCGGAGTAATGAGCCGATTGCCGAATTGGATTGCGCTCCACCAAATGACAACGGCGGAAATGAAAAGAAAAAACGCGGCAGCCATCAACACTGCGCGATCGTAATTTGCCTTAAGCCAGTCCATGGGCTTCGCCATATTAGAAGAGGAGAACCACGGATTACACGGATTTCACGGATAGGACACGAACAAAAAATGACGAAGCCCGAATGTCGACCGCCACGGCGGTTAAAAATGACGAAGGAATGACCAATCTCAAATTCCCTAACGGCGCTTCGATGAACTGCGACAGCATTCCGAACTGCAACGGCCGTACTACAATTTGGTAATTCGGATTTGTTTCGTCATTCGGCCAGTTCATGGGGAGCGCCATATTAGAAGAGGAGAACCACGGATTACACGGATTTCACGAATAGGAAGAAGTCAGACATGGAGGTCGGGATACCTACATTCCGCATTCTGAGCAGGGCGCAGCACTCTCTTCCATTCGAGTCGCGCGTTTTTGAAATTGATGAGAAGCGCGAGGTCCAAGCCGGTGATGTTTAGGTACCCGATCATCTGCGCAACGTGCGTTTCCGTGAAGCACGTGACCACTTTCGGATCGACGATTACAGTATCATTGACGATTAGATCCGGAACGAGATTACCGATTAATTCGCCGCCATAGTAAACGGGGAACGAGCGTTGAACTGATATGACGTATCCGCCACGCTTCAGTTCTATAGCGATCGCGCGTTCGTAGAGTTTCTCGTCCAGTCCCGGTTTCAATTCGTTAAGCACTTGTATGGCCGCCCCAATGATCTTGCCGCTCAAATCCTCGTGAATCATCTGCTGATCCGTGTCATCCGTGTAATCCGTGGTTGAAACTAAAACGTAAACCTCAGCATTTCGATCGTGGCGGAGACTTCGACATGTTCGTTGCCGACGATGAAGTTTAACGCGCCTGCGGGTGATTGGCCGGGAGATGCTTGTGGTTTTGGCGCTGGCGTGGGCGCTCCGGTTCTCTCGCGCGGTGGCCCTTTGTCCTTTTCATTGTGCACGTACAAAGTGCGAATGATGAAGAATTGGCCGGTGGAACCTGTGATTTCGTTCAGGACTTTTCGCGCGGCACCGGGCGCCGCTTTGAACGTGACCTCAACTACGTTGCGCTCGATTAATTTCGGCGTCGCCATGGCGCCCGGTTTCGCGGCGGTCGCAACTCTTTGGCCGGGAGATGGCGCCGGTGTTGGCGATGCGCCGCGTTCTTCCGGCAGCGGATGGCGGCGAAACGACGTGATACCGTCCACCTTCGCATCCAGTAAAATGTTGACGAACATTTGAACCTGCGAGAGTTCCTGTCCCAGCAACGCCGCAACCGCTGTGGTCGGCATTACCCGGGCGAATTCATCGAACCCGAGCTCAAATTTGTCGGGCAACTTCACGTTATTCTTTCGCGCCCGTTCCTCCGCAGCGACGGTCGCGTCGCGCAGGCGCGACTGGAATTCGTTAGGCGCAAGCGGTGGCGCCGGAGCGACTTCGGTTTTCAGTTCGTCTTTGAATTTGTCGAGCGCCACTTTGTATGTTTCGAGGTAGCCTCGCATTTTCCGGAAATTCGCTTCGTTCGGAAACGGATTGAGACCCTGCAAGCGGTTCCGCTCTGCTGTGGCCTGGTCGAACGTTTGCTTCGTGTCGCTCCAAACACTCCATCTCCAATAAAGCAGCGCCGCGGCGAGCAAGATACAAATTGCCGAAACGAGCAGAAGAGTGCCGAGCGCTCGATTTTGTTGAAACCATTTCATTGCATTAACCACGGATTACACGGATGACCCGGATAAGAAAAACTACGCATGTAAATCAGGCTGGAGTTTTTCCGCGCGCTCTCCCGAACGCAACACGCGTTTCCATTCTAACCGTGCATTTTTGAAATTGATAAGAAGTGCTAAATCCAAGCCTGTGATGTTCAGATATCCAATCATTTGGGCAATATGCGTTTCCGTGAAACAGGTGACCACTTTGGGGTCAACAATCACAGCATTATCGACAATTAGATCCGGAATGAGGTTGCCAATCAGTTCACCGCGATAAAGAACCGCGAAGGAGCGCTGCACTGAAACCACGTGTCCGCGGCGCTTTAATTCGATAATCAGTGCGCGTTCATAAAGTTTTTCGTCGAGGCCGGGATTAAGTTCGTTGAGTATTTCCATTGCCGCGCCAATGATCTTGCCGCTTACCTCTTCGTGAATCATCTGCCGATCCGTGTCATCCGTGTAATCCGTGGTCGCGTTTGTTTATGGCATTTTCACCGGTTTGCGAAGCGTAAGCTGAAGCTCAAACGGGAACGCCCATTCAGTGTCGTTCGGGACGGAGTTGGATTTTATAAATCGCTCGGGCACCTTCGGATCGACGGCAAAGAGCGGCGAGTTCGAAAGATTCCGGAGGTAATCGACGACGATTTCCTGCTGTTTGGGGTTGTACAGGTAAAGGCCGCGAAGATTAATCCCATCGATGGAAACGGCAGCCGGGATTTTGGTTGCCGGGCCCGCAACGGGCGCCGGCGGCGGGTTTGATGCATTTTCCGCGGCGCGCTTCTCAGAGACGCCTAACAATTTTCCACCGGAAGTGGCGGCCAATTCTGTGATCCAAATGTCTGATTCGGGCAGGCGCGAGTTTAACTGTTCGAGAATCTGCGGCCAAAAATTACGATCATTCACAGCCGTGATCAGCGGGGTGGCAATAGTATCCAACGCGGTAATCTGCTTTTTAAGCTTGTCCAACTGTCCCTCAGCTACGCGCATGGTTTCGTTCTTCTGGCGGAGCGTCTCCGCCGTTTGCTGCGCGACTTGCGCGGCGCGTGTGTAGTAAGCAGACCAACCCAGCAGCGCGAGCAGAATGCACACCGCCGTGGCTATGAAGAACGGCAGACGTTTTTCCAAATCGTGCCTGCGAACGACCTCCGCCGGGCGCAGATTCAATTCCATCGGACAAACAGTGGCGCTGCGTAACGCCAGCCCGACCAATTCACCTAACAAATGTGCAGAATGGGCCACGTCCTGAATCGGCGCCGACTCGGTAACTGTCACGTTCTGTAACGGATTGAAAAATTCGATCGGCAGTTGAAATTTTTCGTGAAAGAACTCCCGCAAGTAGGGCATTCCAGCGCCGCCGCCACACAGGAAAATGCGAGCCGGGCGATTCCCCTGCTGTTGAGCGCGGTAATGGGTGATGGAGCGCATCAATTCTGCGTGAAGCCGGGTCAGGGTGCTGCGCGCGATTTTTGAAACCCGCGCAACGTTGGGATCGGCGGGTTCGGCATAAGCGCCGCCCAGCCCCACAAAGCCATCGCGTTTCTTGCGAGTTTCCGCCGCGGCAAATGATTCGTTGAATTCTCTCGCGATCGCGGCGGTAATCGCGCTGCCGCCGAGCGGGATGCTCCGCAAAAAAATTCTTCCTGTTTCAATGAAAAGAATGTTGGTGGTGCGCGCACCGATATCCAGCAGCAGCGAACAATCGCCTGTTTCGGAGTAGCTGTAGCGAAAGGCGTTGTAGAGCGCCATCGGTGCAATATCAACGGTCGAAGTCTGCAGTCCTGTCCCTTCCACGTCTGCATTGATTTCGTCGAGCAAATCAACTTTGATCGCGACAAGGACGACCTGAATCTGTTCGCCCAGTCCTCCACCCACGAGCTGATAATCCCAGACCACTTCGCCCAGAGGGAACGGGACATTTTGCTGCGCTTCGAATGAGATGATCTTCTCCAGTTTTTCCCCTGCCACCGGTGGAAGTTTCACAAACCGGGCAAACACTGATTGCGCAGGCAAAGCATAGTTCACCGGGCGCCGGGGAACTTGCATTTCGTGCAACATCTCGCGTAACACCGGGGCGGCCTCCTCCAAGGCAACATGTGCGTCGCGACGCTGTCCCGTCTCAGGATCAAGAGGCACTTCGCGCAGGCGATAATCCACCAGGGTCAAAGCGCCGTGGGCGACTCGGAATTCCGCAAGACCGAACGTTTGAGATCCGAGATTTAAAGTAATCAGGCGTGCTGGTGCGCGCATCGGGTTAAAGGTCTAAATCGCTATTCCAAAATGCCCAAGGAAATTTCAACGGTGGAGTGTTCCGGCAATGGCTCGATATCATCAGCACCGGCCTTCAGACCGGTGCGTATGAGGTATGGTCCAGCAATAGCCGTTTCAACGGCTTATCGAAACAGCGTTCCCGTAGCAAGCCGTTAAAACGACTGAGAGACTTCGGCAGGCGATGACCACCGGTTTAAACAGCGGTGTTACTGAGAGCGAGAATCCAGGCCAAACCCCATTCGACAGATCTCGCGAATACTCCCGATTCCGGTCCAATTGCGCAGCTATCTCGAAAATTGATAGCCGCGAATTTTTGGCGAATTGCCGCTCCAATTCTCGAACGACGCACCGGCATTGATCTGAAAGTGATCGTTGCCGACCTGGCCTGAAACGTAATTCTGCCAGTAATCGCCGTTGCCTTTGCCGTTCCATCGGCCATAAACGAATCCCACTTCTCCGGTGCAATAGACTTGATTCAATGGCGAGCTGATCATCTCACCTGGCAAATCTTTCCCATCGGTCGCAGCCATTTGCGATCGAGAATTAGAAACGACGCCTGGCTTCCTAACGGGCCCGGGTCCCACATCGCCTCGGAGCGAAATACGTCACTGGAAATAAGCCGAGCGGCGCCATTCCAATTTGCACCAGCGCACTCTCGCTTGCTAACTGCGCGCCATCAGACCACGCCCGAACCGGCCCGTTATGAAATAGAATGGAATTGGACGCGTTAGTAACGTTCGGACGGTAGATGCTGAAATTAGAAACCGTATCGAACGGCGTCAACGCCGATGCGGCGACGCGATGTTGCGCGCCTCTGGAATGTTTCGTCTGCTGCGCCACGAGGGGAAAGCAAACGGCAAAGAACGCGAGCGCCAGAAAGAGCGCACCCTTGAACATGGGGAACTCAAAGCCAAATCGCAGCAAACGCCAGTAAAAGTTTGCGCACAAACCCAAGCCGTTAATCATGTTGTCATGTTGAGCGGAGCGAAACATCTCTAGCTAGATGCTCGAGATGCACAGCAGAAAATCAGAGATTCTTCGCTTTGCTCAGAATGACAAAAGGTGCGCATGCCTAGACGTTTCAACGTTTCAACGATTCTCTAAAGTAATCGATTGTCTTTTTGATACCTTCCTCGAAGTGGACTCGCGGTTCCCAGCTGAGCACTTTTTTCGCGCGGCTAATGTCCGGTTGGCGGACCTTCGGATCGTCCACAGGCAACGGTTTGTACTCAATCGCAGATTTGGCCCCGGTAATTCGGATGATCTCCTCTGCAAACTGTTTGATGGTCATCTCGCGCGGATTGCCGAGGTTGACCGGCTCGTGGAAATCGCTCATCGCAAGCCTGAAAATTCCATCGATCAAATCGGAGACGTAACAGAAGGAACGCGTCTGTGTCCCATCTCCGAATACGCTTAACGGCTGTCCGCTCAGGGCCTGTCCAATAAACGCCGGCACCACGCGACCGTCGCGCAAACGCATCCGGGGACCATATGTATTGAAGATTCGCACGATTCGCGTGTCCACGCGGTGATAGCGGTGGTAAGCCATGGTCATGGCTTCGGCGAATCGTTTCGCTTCGTCGTAAACGCCGCGCGGCCCGATAGGATTCACATTGCCCCAGTAATCTTCCTTTTGCGGATGCTCCAGGGGATCGCCGTATGTCTCCGAGGTAGAAGCGAGGATGAACGTGGCTTTTTTGTCCTTGGCCAAACCCAGCGTGTTGTGCGTGCCGAGCGCGCCAACTTTCAGCGTCGGAATCGGGAGTTCCAAATAATCGATCGGACTGGCCGGCGATGCGAAGTGAAACACATAGTCGATCTGTTGTTCCGGAAGGAAAATAAAATTCGAGACGTTGTGCTTAACGAACCGGAATTTCTGGTTGCCGGCGAGATGGCCAATATTCGCGGTGTTACCGGTGATGAGATTATCGATGGCTATGACGCGATGACCTTCTGCCAAAAGCCGGTCGACGAGATGCGATCCGAGAAAACCCGCACCTCCTGTGACGACTGATACCGGCTCGGAATTCTTGGCCATTGAGGAGTTGTTCTAATCGTTGTGGCGCAGCTTTACCAGAACGAAGTCAGGCATAGCGCGAAAGGCCACGGCTTCGCTTCGTTAAATCGTCAACGCGTTGAAGCGTGAATCGTTAGTCCGGTGTAACGATGTAACAATTTAACGAATTACGAAATTGCGTTCGTCATTCGACATTAGCCATGCGTGATTTAGTTACTTCCATGCGCATTTTGTCGCGAAATCCAGCCCAGCGGGGCTCTGCACATGGCCGGTTGTCATTCCGAGCAAAGTCGAGGAATCTCTCGACATTGGTTGAACACGGCAGCCGATTAAACAGTTAGAGATGTCTCGACTCCGTTCGACATGACAGAGAGAAAACGCATGCGAATCCTTTCCGGAATCCAACCCAGCGGTGCTCTGCACATCGGCAATTATTTTGGCATGATGCGGCCTGCGGTGGCGCTGCAAGCCGAGGGCGAAGCGCTTTATTTCGTTGCCGATTACCATGCGCTCACGAGTTTGCGCGACCCGGAAATGTTGCGTGCGAACAGCCGCCGTGTTGCACTCGATTTTCTTGCGTGCGGGCTCGATCCGGAACGCGCGACGCTCTTTCGCCATTCGGATGTGCCGCAGGTAACGGAGCTCGCCTGGATATTATCAACGCTAGCGCCGATGGGATTGCTTGAGCGGGCGCACTCGTACAAGGACAAACTCGCCCGCGGCATGAGCGCCAACGTTGGACTATTCAGCTATCCCATTCTGATGGCGGCGGACATTTTGATCTACGACAGCGATGTCGTGCCAGTCGGCAAGGACCAGAAACAACACATCGAAATAGCTCGCGATCTCGCGGTGAAAATGAACGAAACGTACGGGGAAATTTTCAAGCTACCCGAGCCACGTATTCAGCCCGCTACTGAAACTGTACCTGGCATCGATGGGCAGAAGATGAGCAAAAGTTACGGCAACAACATCGACATTTTCGGCGACGAAAAAGAAATGAGAAAACGGGTGATGAGCATCGTCACCGATTCCCTGGCGGTGGATGCGCCAAAGGACCCGGCGACATCGACAATCTTCAAGCTGTACTCGCTGGTCGCGTCGAACAATGAAATCGCAGAAATGCGCGAACGATTTGTAAAAGGCGGTACTGGTTACGGCGATTTCAAGAAACGATTGTTCGACCGACTCTGGGAATATTTCGCGCCGATGCGCAAACGCCGCGACGAAATTTTAGAGGAGAAATCGTACATCGACGATGTCCTTAGCCGCGGCGCGAGCCGCGCCAACGAAATTGCCAACCAAGTGATGGACCGGGTTCGGGAAGCAGTGGGTCTGCGCTAGCGCGACGCCCGTAATGTGCCAGCTTAGATGAAGGTGAAGGCGCTCATTAATGTTGACGAGAAAATTGGAAAAACAGTTGGACGGCGGAGGTCACCGGATCCCTTCTCGTTAAAAGGGCAAACGAAAGAGGCCATCCGCGCTTGGCGAAAAGCCTTTCCGACTCCTTTTGTGCCGCGAGGAGTCTACCGATTTCGATCACACAATGAGGCGGACAAATGGCTGCTGAAGATGATCACTCGAGTGCCGAAGAAGGCCAGGAAGAGTTAGAACCGCGGCCACCCAGCCTCGAGGACTTAATCGGGCTTTGCCGCGAACTCAATGCAAAGCGGGCTCGCTACGTCGTGATTGGTGGCTTTGCGATCCGCGCGGCTGGCTATGTGAGACAAACGATGGACATCGACCTGCTGGTCGATGCAACGCGACAAAATGAACAATGCGTTTACAAGGCCCTTGAAATTTTACCGGACAAAGCGGTGCGCGAACTTGGGCCTGGCGAAGTGTCGCAGTACGCAGTCGTGCGCGTTTGCGATGAAATCGTGGTCGATCTGATGAAGTCGGCATGTGGAATCGAATACAGCGAGGCCATCAATGATGTTATTGTGCATGAAGTTCAGGGTGTTCCAATTCCGTTTGCGTCCCCGCGCCTGCTTTGGCTGATGAAAAAGCCAACGCATCGCGCCAAAGACGCGAGCGACCTGGTCTTTCTTCAGCAATATTTCCGGGAACATGGTGAAGAGCCGCCACGGCTTGAAGGTCAGGCACGCGGGAACTGCAACGAGTGAATTTTCAATGACCGACTCCACGCGTGCGCAAAGGCGTGGGTCTGCGTTAGCGCTTTTGCGATAGCCGCTTCGGGGCAGTGTTGCGCCATGCTGCGGTGAGCGCTTCGCGCACGACGTCGATCGTTGCCGCTGGCAAATGCACAATTGTGCTTCCCTGCCGACCCCATGCGCCGTTCGCCGGTTCGAAAACGTCCGGTTTAGTTCCTACAAATTCTTTTTGGTCGTCGGGCGATAGTTTTACCATCGCCGAGTTCTCGTTAGGATAATGGAGCGTTGCGAAAATCTTTCCAGCGACGCGAAAATCAGGATGATGCATATGCGCCGATTCAATCGCTTCCGGAAAACTTAGCGCTAGTTCACGAAATTTATTTGGCGCCATAGCTCTGCCAAGCCTGATCAGTTATTCGGTCCAACGGTACTAATTTGCTCAGCGGTTTTGAGCTTTTCGTGACGGTGTGGTTTGTGCCGGTGGGGCGGCCTGACGGCCTGCGGCGCTATCGCGGTAAAACAATACGCCGTGGGCGCGCAGGTTGCTTACGAGCGCATGCAGATCGTTAGACAGTTGTTGATCATTCAGCAGCGTCGCCACCAAACCTTTGCCTTGTGTCGCGGTATGCAAAACTTTTCGTGTATCGGTAATGGCATTCTGCAAACCGTCGGCGGCCTTTTTTGCGGAGGACATCGCCGAATCTGCCTCCTCGATCACGCCATCCAGTTTCTTGGAAGATTCAGCCAACGCGCCGGTGGCCTGATTCAAATGTTCCATGCTCGCCTTCAGGTTTTCCATGTTCGCCGGAGAAAGCGTGTCTTGATTCAGGCGGTTCACAGTTGTGTCGATCTTTTGCACCGTACCCCGAAGGTCGTTCACGAGCGCGCCGCCTGACCGTGTGAGATCGTCGATGCCGCTCTCGCGTGCACCTTTGATGTCGGCATTCGGCGGCAGATATGCCTTCTGAGGTCCTGGCGGTATGGCTACATTCACGAAGCGATCGCCGAGCAAACCCGAACTGCCGACTGTAAATTTCGCTCCCTCAGGGATCTTAATGTAATCATAGATTTTCAGAGGTACAGCCACGCCGCCTCCTTCACGAACTAGCTTCGGGCCAGCCGCGACTTTTCCGATTCTCGCGCCGGCAAGCAAGACGTCGGTGCCTTTCAGCAATCCGCTCGCATCACTGAAGCGCACGGTAATGGTGTAATATGTCTTGAACCCTTCACCCAGTCGGCCGAATTGCACTAGCAGCGCGCCTAACATGGCCAGCCCTACAAATACAAAAATGCCTACCTTGAATTCCAAACCTCGCTCGTGCCGGTTCATCTTGAATGATTAATGTCGATCTTGCCGGTGATTTTCGCAAGGTAAGTGACGACTGACGCGACCGTGTTTCGCCCGCGAGCCTGTAGGCAATTGAGCTCAATCGCCTCCACCGTCAGATCGGCCGAGGAGGAAATCCTGAATGAGTGGATCGCTCGATTGCTGAAGTTGATTCGCCGTTCCGCTGAAATAGATCCGGCCTTCGTGCAGGTAGGCGATCCGATGGGCCACATCAAAAGCGCTTTTCATGTCGTGGGTGACAACCACACTGGTCATGCCAAAGCGTTGTTGTAGGCGGCGAATCAATCGATTGATGCTATCGGCGACTACAGGATCAAGACCGGCCGTCGGCTCATCGTACAATACGCACAAAGGGCGTCGAATAATGGCGCGCGCCAGGCCCACCCGTTTTTTCATCCCGCCGCTCAAACTTTCCGGCATCTTATCTCCCTGACCTTCCATTTCCATCACCTCAAGCATCTCAGTAACTCTTGAGCGCAAAACCTTTCGATCCCGCTCGCCGGCTTCGCGCAAAGGAAAAGCAATGTTCTCTTCCACCGTCATTGAATCAAAAAGCGCACCACCTTGAAATAGAATCCCCACCTTTTTGCGGATCGCGCCGAGCTGGCGCTCCTTCAATCCAATGATGTTTTGGCCCTGGATCCAGATTTCCCCGGAGTCGGGCTCCATCAGCCCAACCATGTGTTTGAGCAAAACGCTTTTGCCGCCACCGCTGCGCCCAATGATAGCCAGCGTCTCGCCGCTGCTGATCTTGAGATCGACACCACGCAAAATTTCCTGTTGCCCGATTTTCTTATGCAACGAACGCACCGCAATCATGGGCGACGAATCATCTGAAACCAGAGGAGATCCCGCTGACATCTTCGGAGATGGAGGCGCTTCGATCATCGTAGCTCAAACTTCGACTCTCGGCGGACAAGTCTCAACCAGGCAGCATTACTGGTATCCGGCCGGATAAATAATGTTGAACATCATGGTGAGAAAAAAATTGCAGATCAGGACTGCGAGCGAGGCGTTCACCACCGCCTCAGTGGTGGCTCGACCGACGCCGACTGCTCCTTCGCGTGTGGCCAATCCTTTCTGGCAACTGATGAATACGATGAGTATCCCGAAACAGAACGCTTTTGACAGCCCCATAATGATATCGCGATTGCGCGTCCAGCGCACCATGTTCGCCATGTAGTAAGTGCCATTAATGTCGAGCATGAAAATCGCCACAAGATAACCGGCTGCGATACCCACGGCGATACACTCCGCCACCAAAAGTGGCATCGAGACCATCATGGCCAATACGCGCGGCACTACCAGGTAATCAACCGGATAAACAGCAAGCGCGCGCAAAGCATCGATTTGCTCAGTGACTTTCATCGTGCCGATCTCCGCTGACATCGCTGCACCCACCCGTCCGGCTACCATCAAAGCAGTCAACACCGGCGCAAGCTCGCGGCAGAGCGAAACCGAAACTACCGCGCCTACCGCTGAGCCCATTCCGAGCTTGTTGAACTGAAAAAATGTTTGGGCCGAGAACACCGCACCTGTGAACGCGCCGGTGATTATGACGACGAGCTGCGAAAGCAATCCTATTTCGACAACCTGGTTAAGGAACAATTTCCACCGGAGCTTGTGGGTAAAAATGGAGCGAAACGTGTCAGCAGCCAGCAGGACGAGTTCGCCGAGATACTGGATGAACGCGAGCAGCGGCGCGCCAAGGGCGCTAAAGAAGCGGACCATTATGAAAGCACCGATAGGAAATGAGCGGACAGTGAACGGCTAAAGAGCGTGCTGCGCAACGTTTTGTTCTGATCACCAATCGCCGATTGCGTCGCTAGACGCTCAGCCGCTCGGTCTTTGTTCGCGACTGCAATTCGGGCGGAATTCCACCGATAAAGAGCGGTTCAAGATCGAGCTTAAGAAAAATGGCGCGAATTTCACGAATGCTCAAAGTCGGTTCGTCGAACTCGAGGTAAATGATATCGTGATTTGTATCCATCTTGTAACGGAGGCCTGCGATCTCTACAAGCTGTCGGTCCAATTCCAGGACCTTCTCCATTTCGCGCAAGCCACGAGCATAAATTTCAACTTCGAACATGTCTCGAATAATAGCGGGCTGGTCCAAGCCATGCAATTCATCTCACATAGAAATGATTGCCGGAGCTTGTGCCTGTGAGCTAGCAATTGCGCCCGGCGCAAAGCTGCGTAAATGAAGGCCGTTCAAGCAATGAGACGCGCTGCCCGGTATTTGCTGGCCACGAACGTGGTGCTGGGCGCACTCTTCTTCGCCGGTTGCCAAACTGTTCCGCAAGGCATTCAGCAGGCGAGAATTGAAATGGCGCAAAACATCGCAGCTGAACCTACCGGCGATTACTATATCGGTCGGCGTTATTACAAACCCGATTACAAGTTCTGGGGTTATGTCCGCAAGCCGGGTCAGCCATGGAGCACAGCAGAGCTGGTGATGCTCAATGAGAAAGCGAAACTTGCGCCGGACCGCGAACGTCTGGAATTCGGGAGCGACAATAATTACGAATACAAACTTTACGGCTACTTCAGTGGCGACAAAGTGTACGAGCCAGCTAGCAACGGGATTTATCCGGAATTCGTTTTGAAGGGGTACGAGCTTATTTCCACTACTCCGACGCCGATCTTCAAAAGCCAAATGAGTGGTCGCTCTACTCCGACCGACCTGCGGTACGTCGTCGAGAAACCTGAATGATATCAATGACAAACTCCGAATGCCGAATGACGAAGGAAGTCCGAATGCAGAAAGTTCTGGGAGTATGAGAGCGTGCTCGAAAGTCGGGTTTCGTGCTTTGTCATTAGTTCGTCATTCGTTATTCGTGCTTCGTCATTCTCGATGAGACGGGCTGCTGGCGCCGTGGACAATCGTGATCCTCTCACGGAGGAATTCCTGCGTTATCTTGCAAATGAGCGAAACGCTTCACCGCGCACCCTCAAGGCGTATCGCCATGCGCTGACTAGTTTCCGTGGAGAAAACAAGACCTCGTGGAAGAAATGTACATCGGATGATTTCCGTAATTATCTTTTTGCGGTGATGAAACGCGGACAGGCGCGTTCGTACGTGCGACTGCAATTCTCGGCGCTACGCACTTTCTATCAGTTTCTGGCTGCTCGAAAACGGCTGCGACATAATCCTGTTCGCGAAGTTCAAATGCCGAAGATGGAGAAAAAGCTTCCGCTGGTGCTGACACGCCAACAGGTGGACGAACTTCTTACGGCGCCAACCCGCGAGCCAAAGAGCCGGTCTGCACCATCATGGATGCCTCTGCGCGACGTCGGCATTATGGAATTGTTTTATAGCAGCGGGTTGCGTCTGAGCGAACTGGCCGCGCTCGACGTGTCCGACGTCGATCTTTACACCGAATCGGTGCGCGTATTCGGCAAGGGCCGCAAGGAACGCGTCTGCCCCATCGGCTTGCCGGCGCTGGAAGCGATCCAAAAATATCGCGCGACGGCCAACGTTCACGCGGGTCCCCTCTTCATCAACAAAGCGCGAACGCGAATATCCGCACGCTCAGTTTGGCTGGTGTTGAAACGATATGTTCGTCGTACATCCATTCCGATTTCCATGAGTCCCCATAAATTGCGCCACAGCTTCGCGACGCATATGCTCGATCGCGGCGCTGATCTGCGCAGTGTGCAGGCGCTACTCGGGCACGCGAGTCTTTCCACGACTCAGATTTACACGCACGTAACCGTCGAACGTCTCAAGAAAGCATACGCGGACGCTCATCCGCGAGCCTGATTAATCGATTACGTTCACGCCGCGGACTCCGAAATGGGAAGCAGCCGCTAACAGGTTTTTGTCATTTGAGTAGAGTTGGCGAAACCCGTTTTCGCTCGCAACTGCAAGGTGTAGTGCATCGGACGTTCGGAGGAAATCCCTTCTGGGTAGCGTCTCGAAGTGGAGCCGGATGCGGTCGAGAATGGCCGGGGAGAGGGGCAGCCATCTAAAGGCATCTGCGTGGATGTCCTCAGTGAATTGTTGTAACACCGATTGATACGCAGTTATTGTCAAGCTGCCTTCGCGATACTTGCGGTGAAAAGCCGCAATTACTTCCGCTCGTCCGTGTTGAGCACAGGCAAGACTGTCCGTAGTCGCCAGATGGCGGACTTCTTCATAGCCGCCATCATTGTAATACAGCCGAACGAGATAACTTGCATCGAAGTAGATCATTCAATGGGCCGATCTCGATCTTCTGAAATGATTTGAGTACCTGTCCGTACCGCCACGAAGGCGATGCATTATTCTGCGAAACTGTGGGGTTAGTTTTCGCCTGGCGAAATAGGGCACTTCCGGTGTCGAGGCTTGAGGCACGATCTTGGCAATGGTTTTCCCGCGTTCACTGACATGAATCTCACCGAATTGGGCGGCCTTTCGGACCCATTCACCGGTATTGTGGTGAAGTTCGCGAATGGTTATCGTCTTCATGTGACACACGGTGTCACATTGGCTCGAAACTGTCAATTCCAGCGAGCCGAGTGCTAGCTCGGTGCCGGCGCCGCGGGCGCGCTGCTTTGCGTCTGTGATTCCGGAACCTGGAAAGACAGCTTGCTGTCAGCCGCAGCCGCAACCACATCCACACGATCGCCGGGTTTGACGTTGCCGCGGAGCAATTCTTCCGCGAGCGGATCTTCAAGAAACCGTTCGACAGCGCGACGCATTGGCCGAGCGCCGTACTGCGGATCATATCCTTTTTCGATCAGAAATTCCTTCGCGCTTTGCTGCAGGTCGATATGAACGTCCTTGGCCTTGATGCGGGTGAGCACTTTGTCCACTTCCAGATCAACAATTTGCAGCAGCTCAGGTTTGCCGAGCGAATGAAATACGATGATCTCATCCAGCCGGTTGAGAAACTCGGGTTTAAAGACGCGTTTCGATTCCTCGAGAATCTTGTCGCGCATCGAATTGTAATCGTGTCCGTCACTCGGTGCACCGAAGCCCATCACTGTCTGCTTCTTAAGCAATTCAGCGCCGACGTTGGACGTCATGATAATGATCGTGTTTCGAAAATCGATCTTGCGGCCTAACGAGTCCGTAATCTTGCCGTCTTCCAAAATCTGCAAAAGAAGATGCATCACGTCGGGGTGCGCTTTTTCAATTTCGTCGAAGAGCACCACCGAGTATGGCCGGCGCCGCACGGCCTCGGAAAGTTGTCCGCCTTCCTCATAACCCACATAACCGGGCGGCGATCCGATTAAACGGGACGCCGTGAATTTCTCCATGTACCTCAGACATGTCGATTTGGATCAACGCGTCGGCGTCGCCGAACATGAACTCTGCAAGCGTGCGCGCGAGATACGTTTTGCCGACACCGGTGGGACCAAGAAACACGAATGAACCGATTGGGCGCTTCGGATCTTTCAAATCCGCGCGAGAACGCCGCAATGCCTTGCTGATCGCTGTGACCGCTTCCTCCTGGCCAATGACCCGCTCTCTGAGCTCCGCCTCCATCCTGAGCAGTTTCTGCGTCTCCTGCTCTTCCATTCTCTGGAGCGGAACGCCCGTGACCTTCGAGATGATGTGCATCATGTCGTCGCCAGTCACGATGACCTCTCTTTCTTCGCGTTCTTCGCGCCACTTGGTCAAAATGGCATCCAGTTTCTCCTTGGTTTGCTTCTCTTTATCGCGAAGCGAAGCGGCTTTTTCGAAATCCTGAGCCTTGATTGCTCCTTCTTTTTCTAACCGGATGGATTCGATTTCCTTCTCGATATCCTTCACGTCCGGCGGTCGCGTCATCGAGTTGATGCGAGCGCGCGCGCCTGCCTCGTCCATTACATCGATCGCTTTATCGGGAAGAAAGCGGCCCGTGATGTAACGATCGGAAAATCTAACGGCAGTCTCAAGTGCTTCGTCAGTAAGCTTGGCTTTGTGATGCGCCTCGTACTTCGGACGCAGACCTTTCAATATTTGAATCGCTTCATCAACAGTCGGCGCATCAACCTTTATGGTCTGAAACCGGCGTTCCAGCGCGGCATCTTTCTCGATGTACTTGCGATATTCGTTCATCGTCGTCGCGCCAACGCATTGCAATTCGCCTCGGCTCAGAGCCGGCTTGATGATGTTGGACGCATCCATTGCGCCTTCAGCTGAACCTGCGCCGACAATCGTGTGCAGCTCATCGATAAACAGGATGACGTTCTTGGAACGACGGATCTCGTCCATCACCGCTTTGATTCGTTCTTCGAATTGTCCGCGATATTTTGTTCCGGCGACCATTAATGCCAGGTCGAGCGTGATTACTCGCTTATCCCGCAACAGTTCCGGCACGTTGCCGTTTGAGATTTCCTGCGCCAGTCCCTCGGCGATGGCTGTTTTACCTACGCCGGCCTCGCCGATCAATACCGGATTGTTCTTCGTCCGGCGGCAAAGCACTTGAATGACGCGCTCGATTTCGTTGCGTCGGCCAATGACCGGATCGAGTTCGCCTTTTCGCGCTAACTCGGTCAGATCGCGGCCAAATGCGCGGAGCGCTGGGGTCTTGACATCTTTCTTTGCTGGCTCGCCTTCCTGCTCCGCTTCGGACGGGGTGAAATTCGGATCGAGCTCTTTCAAAATTTCGTTACGCGTACGTTCGATATCGAGTTCCAGAGTCTTCAGCACTCTGGCAGCAACCCCCTCGCCTTCGCGCAGCAGCCCAAGTAAAATGTGTTCCGTGCCTACGTAGGAATGATTGAGCGCCTTGGCTTCTTTGCCAGCAAGCGCCAGCACTTTTTTGACGCGTGGCGTGTACGGGACGTTGCCGACCATCTTCGTCTCGGGTCCGGAACCAACCTGTTTCTCCACTTCCATCCGCACCGTCTCCAGATCGAGCCCCATCTTTTGCAAAACGTTTACTGCCACGCCCTGGCCGAGCTTGATCAGCCCAAGGAGCAAATGCTCGGTACCCACGTAGTTGTGGTTGAACCGATCGGCTTCCTTGCGAGCAAGCGCCAAAACCTGTTGAGCACGCGGTGTGAAATTATTCATTAGTTGATGGTGCGTCCGTCAAGCCATTGCCTGAATCTTTGACCATCTTACTAATATCAGGTTTGGGGAAAACTTTCAAACGGTCACGGATGATTTGCGCCCGCAGACTATCGCGCTCTTGAGCATTTAACTTCTGTTGCGAGTTCTTTTGTAGATGCGCCGGCTGTGTTTCGATGAACAATTCGTCGATTTGCAGGCGGTGATGTTCCGGAAACGCGCCGAGGTCCATACCGAGCTTGATAACCGACAACAGATTGAGCGCTTCCTTCGATGGCATCGCATGCGCGTAAGTCAGAACGCCGTAGGCACGACCGATCTGGTCGCAAAGCGTGCTTGGTTTTTTTTGGAGCAAGGTCTGTCGCGCGTCGTGTTCCTTATCGATGATCGTCTCGATGACTTTGGTCAGACGATTGATGATGTCTTCTTCCTTTTCACCGAGTGTGGTTTGATTGGAAATCTGAAAAAGATTGCCCATGGCTTCGGTGCCTTCGCCGTACAGACCACGCACTGCGAGCCCGATCTTGCTGACGGCCTGGATGACCTGGTTGATCAGCTCGCTAAGGACGAGCCCCGGCAGATGCAGCATCGCAGAAGCACGCATGCCAGTCCCGACGTTGGTCGGACACGCGGTCAAATATCCAAGCTGCGAATCGAACGCGTAGTCGAGTTTGCTTTCAAGCGCGGTGTCGATCTTGTCGACTAACTTAAAAGCCTGTTTCAACTGAAGACCGGAACGAATGGATTGCATCCGGAGATGATCTTCTTCGTTGATCATCACGCTGAGTGTTTGCCGCCGGTTCACTACCACTGCGCTGCCTGCGCCTTTCGCCGCGTGCTCGCGACTGATCAAGTGGCGCTCGACGAGCACCTGCTTGTCCAATGCCGGCAAATCCTGTAACCCTTCGGAAAACGCGTCCTGCATCTCCGGGAGCTCCTCAACGCGCGCACGGATATGTTCGAGGATCGACGTGCGTTCCGCCTTCTTTGCCCATCCGGGAAAAGCACGATCACTCAAATTCCGCGCGAGGCGGACGCGGCTGCTGATTACAACCTGGTGATGTGGCCCTTCACCGCGCAGCCATTCCCCCGCAGTGGAAAGCATGCTTGCAAATTTCATACTGAATTGGAAAGGTCGGTTTCGAGCTGCTTAATTTGATCGCGCAACGAGGCCGCACTCTCGTAGTTTTCGTCAGCCACCGCTTTCTGCAGATTTTCAGTCAGCGCGCGCATCCGCTGATTCAGCGCTACGGTGCGCTGCGCGCGTTCCGGCAATTTCCCCACGTGCTCGGTTCCTTTATGCATCGCTTTCAATAGCGCACCCAAACCCTCGGCGAAGGTCCCGTAACATTCACTGCAACCAAGGCGACCTGTTTTTTTGAAGTCCGCCTGACTAAAACCGCACACGGGACACTTTTTTGCCGGTGCTCCTTTTTCGATTTCTTCGGCTGCGCCGATGCCTAGCAGCAAATCGGCAAGCGCAAAACTGGTCGGATCCTGGACACCTTTCTCCTTCGAACAGGCTTCGCACAGGTTTACCTTGTGCATCTTCCCCTCCAGGATCTGGGTCAGGAAAACTGTGGCATCATTACATTTGCAAACGTCGCACAACATCTCTGTTAGTTAGACTGTAATCTGCTGCAAACATTCAACCACATTGGCCGGGCATCGTCTCGCTTGGCGATCCTTCGTGCTTACTCAAAGATCGGCGTACCAGTCTTCTGCGTCATTTCGCGGAACCGGGCCACGATGCGCGTTGTGATCGGGCCGGGTTTTCCGTTTCCGATAATGCGGCCATCAACCTTAACCACTGGAACGATCTCGGCAGCAGTTCCGGTGAGAAAGCATTCGTCGGCCACGAAAATGTCGTGCCGCGTGAAATCCGCCTCGACGACTTTGAGGTCGAACTCGCCGGCAATATCAAACACCACCGATCGGGTGATTCCCTGCAACGCTCCAGCTGTGATTGGGGGCGTGAAGATCTGACCGTGCTTAATGATGAACACGTTGTCGGCCGTGCATTCGGCGACATTTCCGGCGTCGTTCAACATCAATGCTTCATCAGCGCTGGCAAGATTCGCTTCGATCCGGGCCATTACGTTGTTCAAGTAGTTCAAAGATTTAACCGCCGGATTGAGGGATGCAGGATTGCTGCGCCGCGTCGCGACAGTAACAATGCTTAGTCCTTTCCGGTAAAAATCCTCATGATAAAGAGCGATCGTCGCCACAATGATTATCACGCTCGGATTTTTGCACTGCTCCGGATTCAAACCCAGGTTGCCGACGCCGCGGGTAACAACCAGACGAATGTAACCGTCACGCAAATGATTTTGTCGGATCGTTTCCAGCAATGCCTGCGTCATTTGCTGCCGGGTTATGGGAATCTGGAGACAAATTGAACGCGCTGAATCCCAAAGGCGCTCCAGGTGTTGTTCCAGGCGAAAAACGCGACCGTTGTAAAAACGTATGCCTTCGAAAATTCCATCGCCGTAGAGCAAGCCGTGATCAAACACGGAAACCTTAGCGTTTGCTTCCGAATAGAATTTCCCGTCGATGTAAATCTTCGCTTCCCTGACGCCCGTCGCCGGACGCGGCCGATTTTCTATTGCAGGTTCGATTGTTTCCTGCGTCGCACGCCTGTGAGCTTTTGGTTCATCCAACACCGTCGCAGCAGTGGTTTTCATGTTAGCAACAAAACCTCAAATATTTATGCGCGCAATTCAAACCGCAAAATCGGTGGCGCAAACACAGTCACTGCAGTACTCCATCCGCGATGTGCAACTGCCGATCGCCACGCGTTGCGAGACGACTGTCGTGCGTGACGACGAGAAGAGTTTTGTTGCGGTCGCGCGCCAGATTTAGCAGAAGATCCATGATCGCGTCGCCCGTTTTCGAATCGAGATTTCCCGTCGGTTCATCGGCAAAAATGATGTCCGGATTGTTTGTTAATGCTCGCGCAATCGCAACGCGCTGCTGCTCTCCGCCTGACAATTCCGCAGGCAAATGATGCATGCGATCAGCCAGTCCGACTGCGGCCAAACTCTCCTCAGCCTCTCCCTTGATTACGCGGTGTCCGATCATTCCCGGCAGCAAAACATTTTCGAGTGCGGTTAGTTCGTGCAGCAAAAAATAGCCTTGAAACACAAAACCCATTTTTTCATTCCGCAGACGCGCTTCCGCCGACGAGCCGCCGCTATAAAGCTCGCGTCCTTCGAATTTCACCGTTCCTGATTCCGGACGTTCCAGTCCCGCCAAGGTGTAGAGCAGCGTCGTCTTGCCCGCGCCGGATGCGCCGGAAAGAAAAACTGTTTCGTTGTAAGCAATGTCCATTGAGATCGCGCGCAACACTTCAATTCGTCGGGCGCCCATTCGAAACGATTTGCAAATATCGCGGGCCATCAGTTGCTGCTGCACTGGCAAGTATCTGCCGCTAATCTGCTCTGGTGCAAGGGCGCGATCGCAAAAAACGCCGTCGACCGGCACCTGCCAGATTGCTTCGGCACAAGAAGGTAGCGGCGATTGACTCAGTCGCGGAACAGGTGAACCGCCGCTAGGAGCTCCCTCCACTAACGAGTCAGTTGGCGGCATCGACGATTTGATTGCCACCAGTGTACCGTCAGCTGATCGACATCAAGATTGTTAACAGCCTTCCCCGCACAGCTACTGCCAACAAAAAGCCGCCGTCGAACAGAGCATTCGCGGCGGCTTTTGCGAAAATGAAAGGGAGCCTCGGTTACGTGATGCCTAACGATTGAAGTGTTGGCTGGTCGATCGTGGATGTGGTGTAAAGGCCGTGATCGCGCTGATAATCAGCGATGGCACCGCGCGTGAGCGGTCCAATAACACCGTCCACTTCTCCGCGGTAATAACCTTGTTGTTGAAGCGCTGACTGTACATTCGCAGTCACTTGATCCGGTGGCATGCGATTATAACCGTAGATAGGCCCGTCCCATGCGTAATACGCGTTGGGAGAGTAACCCCAGGCCGGGAACCAGTAACCCGCGTTCCAGTAGTAAGGCGCTCCGAAAACGAACGTGATGTTGTTATGGTAATGATTGTGCCACCAGTTCCGATCGTGCCACTCTGATTTGTAGTTGCGGAACACGGCATATCTCTGGCCTTGCCAGTTTTGGCTTCCCTGAATGCGTCTTCCTTGCTGGAATTTCACAGGCGGCGCCTTTGCAGTATTAGGCTGTTTTGGAAGGTTAAAATGCTGCGGCTTCAGCGGCTTGCCATGGGCGAACTTCCCTTTCCCCGCATTGTGGCCCATTACGGCTTCAGTCTTCGCATGCTGATTAGCATTCGCTGCGTTCGCTGTTTGCCTTTCATTGGCTGCTTTAGCTGCCTGTCTCTCGGCTTGGGTTTGGTTCTTCTTGGCTTTCTGAGCTTGATAAGCAGCGTTGGACGCCTGAGCCGCCTTTGCTTTTTGCTCGTGATAAACCGGCGTTGACGTCTGGTTCTTTTTTGCTTTTTGGCCGTGATACGCTGCCGTTGAGGTTTGCCCTGCGTTGTGCTTTTGTCCGCCCGACGGGGCTGTCGTCATTTTCTTGGCGCCCGTTGCTCCTGCCGGATGCGCAGCGGGTTGTCCCGTATGATGGGCTGGTTGCGGTTGCTTTTTGGGCGGTGGTTTATTTTCTTGTTTCGGCGCGCCGTAGACCGCGCTGAAGAGCGCAAGATGACAAATACAAACAACAAACATTTTCATAAGCTTCTTTTCCTTTGGTTGTTAGACATTGCTGGTTTGCATTTATTCAACGTGGCAGCGTCCTTTTGCGGATGCATGTCTGCGCCGAAAGGGAGCTACAGCTCGCGCTGCCCCGCGGTGGATACTCTTTGGCGAACGACAAGAGCCGCGCAGCGCGATTGCTGTGCGGCTCTACACTTTCTACTTCGTCAGCGTTACGACAACCCGAGCGTCTGCAGGGTTGGTGCGTCGACGGCTGAAGTGACCGCCAGGCCGTTGTCAGCTTGAAACGCAGCCAGTGCTTCCCGTGTTTGCGGCCCGATATCGCCATCGATCGCCCCCGTGTAATAACCATCTCGTTGCAACGCCGCTTGCACGTTCACGACGATTCGGTCGGGCGTCAGATTACCGTAGCCGTAGATCGGCCCATCGTACAAATAGTATGCGCCCGAGCCATAGCCCCACGCGGGATACCAGTAGCCGGCGTTCCAGTACCACCACCCGCCGAGACCAAACACAATGTTCGAATAATGATTCGTCCACCAGCCACGATCATGCCACTGCCGGTTATAATTATAAAAGGGGGCGTATCTCGAACCATGAAAGCGCTCATTATGCCAGTTATTCACGACACGAACATTTTGTCGGTTGCGAGTAACAGCCGCATTTCTGCCTAGTGTCATGTTGTTGTTGCGATTAGCCCTGAGAGCGTTTGCCTGGGCCACATTCCGCTCGTGATTGCGTGCGTGCGCCACTCTCAAATTCTCGGCCCTTCTCTGGTTGCGCAACGTTGCTTCACGATGATTAGCCCGGAGATTGTTTGCCCGAGCTACATTCCGTTCACGATTGCGAGCGTGCGCCACTCTCAGATTCTCGGCTCTTCTCTGGTTGCGCAACGTTGCTTCGCGATGATTAGCCCGGAGATTGTTTGCCCGGGCCACATTCCGTTGGCGATTGCGAGCGTGTGCTACTCTTAAGTTATGTGCACTTCGCGTGTGCTGTGCCCTCGCAGCGTGGCCACCGCCTCCTCTGGACACGACATGCGCGCTATGGCCGCCGCCGGCCCTCACTGAGCGGTGCCCTCCTTTACTCTTCGGAGCTCCGAACGCTGTCAGCGCCAGCGCAAGACTCCCGATACATGACAAAAATATAATATGTTTCATAATTTTCCCTTCCTTAATGTATTCGTTGATTTAACCCCGGGCGCGTGTGGATCGTTGCGAGGTTTTGAAATCAAACGTGCTGTTGACGCACAGCCTCAAATAAGACAATTGCTACTGCTGTAGCCAGATTGAGACTGCGCGTCCCATGCATCCGAATAGTGATGCAATTTTCAGCGTTGGCGGCGAGTAACTTGTGAGACAGGCCTTTCGTTTCGCGACCAAAAACGAGGAAATCCTTTTGCCGAAAATTCACAGTGTAATAAGGGCATGGGGATTTGGTAGTTAGAAAGAAATAACGGGTGCCCGCGGGTTGCTCCCGCTGTAACGCGTCGAAGGAATCCCACAATTGCAGCGGCACCTCGTTCCAATAATCGAGCCCTGCTCGGCGCAATTGCCGGTCGTCGAGCGAAAATCCGAGCGGCTTCACCAGGTGCAAAGTTGATCCCGTTGCAAGGCAAAGGCGGCCGATGTTGCCCGTATTCGGCGGAATCTCGGGCTCGACTAAAACGACGTTGAACATCAACTCCTTCTCTTCCGCTCAATCCTTCTCTGACTGGTCAAGTCGGATTTTGTTGGACGGCGTCTGACACAGACGCCCTACAAATATTAGAGGCAGAGGTAGAGGAAGAGTCGTTACAGTTTGCTCGCCACGAATTTCTCGAGCTTCACCACATCAGCGGCGAATTTGCGAATGCCCTCGCCGGTCTTTTCGTACGCCATTGCATTCTCATTTAGCAACCACCGGAATTTGTTTTCATCCAAGTCGAGCCTGTCGATCTTCGCCGTTTTCGCTTTTCCGGGATCCAGTTTGCGTTCGAGCGGCTCGGTGGATTCAGAAAGTTCCTTCATCAGTTCGGGACTGATCGTCAGGCAATCGCAGCCCGCTAGCTCGCGGATTTGGCCGATGTTGCGGAAGCTCGCACCCATGACTTCCGTCGGAATATTGAACTTCTTGTAATACGTATAAATCTCAGTAACTGACCGCACTCCTGGATCTTCCACACCTGTATAATCGCGTTTCATTTCCTTTTTGTACCAATCATAGATACGGCCGACAAACGGCGAGATGAGCTGCACTTTTGCCTCAGCCGCGCGCGCGGCTTGGGGCAACGAAAACAGCAGCGTCAGATTGCAGCGGATCTCTTCTTTTTGCAGTTGCTCCGCGGCAAGAAGTCCTTCCCAAGTTGACGCGATCTTAATCAAGACGCGCTCACGTGGAATTTTGTGGTCCTCGTAAAGTTGAATCAGTCGCCGCGCTTTGTTGATCGAACCTTCGACATCGTACGACAATCGCGCGTCGGTCTCGGTCGAGACGCGGCCAGGCACAATCTCGAGAATGTCGGAACCGAATTGAACCAGTAGATGGTCGCAGATGTCTTCGATCTGCGCCTGCCCACTCAACCCCGAGTTCTTCCGATTTTTCAAAACCTCATCCAGCAAATGTCCGTATTGCTGCTTTTGAGTAGCGGCATAAACCAGGCTTGGGTTCGTGGTCGCATCCTGCGGCTTGAAATCCTTAATCGATTCAAAATCGGCCGTGTCGGCCACGACTTTCGTGAACTTCTTCAGCTGCTCCAGCTGGTTCATTGTTGTTCCGGTTTTCTTTTCCTCAACGACAGCAGTGCTCATGATCATTCCTCTCTTCTTTGGGTTAACTCAAAACGTACGCCCGAACAAAGGATCGACAACGACAAAGTCGATGCGTTTTGCGGAACTTCGCTTGCAAACACCTTTCGCTGCGAGTCGAAGGGTGCGCGTCGTCAAGCAGACGCAGACACTCCCGAGGGCGCTTCACTTGTCCGTCGCGAACCAATCGCGGCGCGAACAAAATTATTTCCGAGTTCCCACATCGGGCCCGGGAATTTGCGACATTCAGTCAACACGTCGTCGAGCGCGTTCACGAACATGTCGACTTCCTTTTCGCCGATGATGAGCGGCGGTAGAATTTTCAGCACGTCCATCCCGTGACCGGCTACCTGGGTGAGGATGCGGTGTTTGCTCAACATTTGAGTCACGATCATCTGCGCGAAGAGCACCTTGTCGATTTTGTGCAAAAGCTTCCACGCCATCTTGAGCTTAAACTCGTTAGGTTCGTGAAACTCAATTCCTACCATGAGGCCTTTTCCACGGACTTCTTTAATGAAGGAATGTTTTCTCTTCAGCGCTTCGATCCTTTCCATGAGCAACGCCCCCATTTTCGCTGAGCGCTCGACCAGATTTTCCTGATCGATCACTTCCAGCGCTGCGAGCCCACACGCCATGGCGAGATTGTTGCGGCCGAAGGTTGTGGAGTGCACAACGCACCGATCCATGCGGCTGAACGTCTTTTGATAAATTTCTCGCCGGGTGACGATTGCCCCGCAGGGCACGTAACCGCCGCTTAACGTCTTCGCGAGCGTGATGATGTCCGGCTCTAAATTCCAATGCTGGAACCCGAACATCTTGCCCGTTCGACCGAGGCCGGTCTGGACTTCATCCGAGACCAGCAGCGTTCCGTATTTGCGGCAAAGTTCCTGGGCATGAAGAAAGAAATCTGACTTTGGCGTTTGACAGCCTTTGCCCTGAACGGTCTCGATCACAAACGCCGCCACATCGCGCGCGCGCAATTGCCGATCTAATTCGGCGACGTCATCGAGTGGTACGCGAGTGTCGAAGCCTTGCATGAGTTGGCCAAAGCCGTCGGTGAAGCTTTCGCAGCCCATTAGCGACAATGAACCCAGTGTTAGGCCGTGAAACGCGCTCGCCAGCGAAACAACGCGTTGTCGTCCGGTCGCAGCGCGCGCGAACTTCAAAGCGCCTTCCATTGCTTCGGTCCCTGAATTGCAAAAGAACACGGCATTTAGATGCGGCGGCATCCGTTTCACAAGCGCCTCAGCCAGCAAGCCGCTCAAAAGCGAACAGTCCATCTGCACCATGTTTGGCAGATCAAGATCGAGGACGTCGCGAATCGCTTGTTTCACCAGCGGATGATTGCGACCGATGTTGAAAACGCTGTAGCCGCTCAAAAAATCGAGATACGGCTGGTTATCCATGTCGAAGAGATATGCGCCCTCGGCTCGGGCATAGACTTTGTCGAAACCGATGACGCGCTGCGCTGCCACGAGCGTGCGGTTGATGTGCCGCTCGTGCAGTTCATAATTCTCGCCGAGCCGCGAGGCGATAGTTTCCTTCAAATCGAAAGCCATGAGGCCCAAAACTTCAGCGATTCGCCTTCGGAACGCAACTCCTGTAGGACGTCTGTGTCAGCTCCAAAAGCTTTCGGAGTTAACAGAACGCCCTGAAGAAACGAACTCATAACAAAAAGCTGCAGGATTCAGAGCGCGAATCCTGCAGCTCAATTTTGTGAATTCAGCTTGGCTTAATCTTCGACTACCACACGCTCAACCGTGCGATGCTCGGTCGGTCCGGTGTAATAAACCCGGACTTTTTGGCCGGCCCGCAAAGGCGCCGTCACAGCTTTACCAGCTGCATTGACAATGTTCGCAGCCGTGCCGAGAGCGAAACTTACCGGGCCCTCCTCGCCCCTGACGACAACCGTCTTGCCGGGCTCATAGGAAGTTACCGTGCCCGTCTCGTAAGTTGTGCTCGTACTTGTTTGTGTCGTGGTCGTCGGTTTTGTCGACGTCGTGGTTTCTTCGGTCGTTGTGGTGCTGGTTTGTGCAAACGCCAACGGCGCAACCAGTCCACACACCAAAGCGATGATTGTTCTCTTCATTCTGATGCCTCCTTTTGATTAGTTTACGTCCACAGTTCGTGACTGAAGGCTCAAGCGGACGCTCCTGCTTCGTTAATCTCTTCACCCAATCGCAGTTGGCCGTGAGCATTTGCGGCAGCGGTCATCGTGTGGTTCTACGGCGATTCGGAATGTTGCCGATTTCATCAAGTTGAGTGGGCGTCGCGAATTCGCTATCATGAATTCAATGACGAGTGAAACACCGCAGACCGATCCAGCTGTTACAGCCGAGCTCGTCAAACAACACGGCCTTACGCCCGAAGAATTCGAGCAGATTAAGAAAATCCTCCGACGCGATCCCAACTTCACTGAGCTCGGCATCTTTTCCGTGATGTGGAGCGAACACTGCTCGTACAAGAACTCAAGGAGAGAACTGAAGAAGCTTCCCACGACCGGCGCGAATATTCTGGTCAAAGCCGGCGAAGAAAATGCCGGCGTGGTCGATATTGGTGATGGCTGGGCTGTCGCGTTCAAAATTGAGAGCCATAATCACCCCAGCGCGATCGAGCCTTTTCAGGGGGCGGCCACAGGTGTGGGCGGAATCATTCGAGACATTTTTACGATGGGCGCACGCCCGGAGTTTTGCCTGAATTCCTTACGTTTCGGGCCAATCAATAAATCAAACATTAAACATCAAACATCAAACATCGCGGCCAACAGGCGCCTCTTGACTGGTGTCGTTTCGGGTATCGCGCATTACGGCAATTGCATCGGAGTCCCCACCATCGGTGGCGAAATTTATTTCGATGAAAGTTTCGATGGCAACCCGCTGGTAAACGTTTTTTGCCTCGGCGTGTTGCGCCACGAACAACTTGCGCGCGGCACAGCGGAAGGCGCAGGAAATCCCGTTTTCTACGTAGGCGCTGAAACAGGCCGCGACGGCCTTGCGGGCGCGGCGTTTGCCTCCCGCGAATTAACCGAGCAATCGCGCGAAGATCGTCCCGCGGTGCAGGTCGGCGATCCATTCAAGGAAAAATTGCTGCTCGAAGCATGCCTCGAGCTCATCGCTCGCGATGCAGTTGCCGGAATTCAGGACATGGGTGCAGCCGGCCTGACTTGTTCAACGTGCGAAACCGCAAGCCGCGGAAACAGCGGGATCGAAATCGATCTGGCGAAAGTACCCAAACGCGAGCCAGGGATGACACCGTATGAAATCATGCTCAGCGAATCGCAGGAACGCATGCTAATCATTGCAAAGCGTGGGCGCGAAGAGGTCGTTCGCCAGGTGTTCGAGAAGTGGGATGTGCCGTGCGCGGAAATCGGCCGCGTCACGAGCGACGGCATCATGCGCGTCCGAAACAACGGGACGATTGCGGCGGAAATTCCAGCGAAAGCGCTCGCTGACGAGGCGCCTCTTTATTCGCGCGAAGCTCAGAAATTAATCGCAGAGAGCGCAGAGAACGCGCAGTTAATAAAACAGATCGCAGCGAACTCTGCGTCCTCTGCGGTTGAATCCCTGCGACAGCTTCTTTGCGATCCCACGATTGCATCCAAAAATTGGGTGTATCGGCAGTATGATCACACAGTTCGGACCGGAACGATTGTTAAGCCGGGATCTGATGCCGCAGTGTTTCTCGTTCGTTACGCCAAGAAAATTCTCGCCGCGACCACCGACTGTAATTCACTCTACTGCGCGCTTGATCCACGGGAAGGCGGCAAAATCGCTGTCGCTGAAGCGGCGCGCAATCTCACCTGCTCCGGCGCGCGACCGTTGGCTGTCACGGATTGCCTGAATTTCGGCAACCCGTACAAACCAGAAAACTTCTGGCAATTACGTGAAGCCGTTGAAGGCGTGGCCGAAGCCTGCCGCGCGTTCGAAACGCCTGTAACAGGCGGAAATGTGTCGTTGTACAATGAGAGCCCTCTCGGCGTGGTCGATCCAACGCCAACAATCGCGATGGTCGGATTGATTGACGAAGAAAAGTACATTACGACGCAGTGGTTCAAAGACGAAGGCGACGTAATCATTCTCGTCGGCGTGGAGCTGGCCCGCCCCCGCGCCGCAGCACACCGCGACGAGGGCATCGCGGCTCCAAACCTTGGCGGGTCGCGTTATCTGAAGGTCTGCCACGGATTAAAAATCGGTCCGCCGCCCCATGTTGACCTCGCACATGAAATAAAGGTGCAAAATGCTGTTCGCGATTTGATTCGTGAAGGGCTCGTGCAGAGCGCGCACGATTGCTCCGAAGGCGGGCTGGCAGTGACACTTGCCGAATCCTGTTTCAATCCCGAACGGCTTTTTGGAGCAGAAATTAATGTAACGCGAGCCTCCGGTTCGCCACAGGACGAATCCGCCGTGGCGGACTTGCGCGGCAAAGAAGACGGCAAGCGGGACGCATGCGCTACACTATTTAACGAATCGCAGTCTCGAATCGTCATCTCGGTCAAACCGCAAAACCTCGGCAAAGCAATCGCGATGTTACGCGAAGATGACGTTCGATTTCAGCAGCTTGGAAAAGTCGGCGGCGACGAACTCCAAATTCGGGTCGATGAACAAACCTTTCGTTGGCGAGTTGCGGAGATTTACGATCAATGGTGGAACGCGATTCGTCGCGCTGTTCAACAAGAGGAAAGCATTCCGAGCTTGTGAACCGCGAAAAGGCGCGATTGAATCCGCGCCAATCTGATGAATTATTCGGTGTGACTAGCCCCTCGAACAGTCCAGACCCGGACCAGCTGCCTGACTCGGCGGTTCTGCCGCAGCACGAGTGCGGCCTTTTCGGCGTGTTCGGTCATCCCAACGCCGCGGTGCTGACGTATTATGGCCTGTTTGCGCTGCAACATCGCGGACAGGAGAGCGCCGGGATCGTCACAAGCAATGGGCCTGGGACCAGCTTTCTAATGCACAAAGACATGGGTCTGGTGTCACAGGTTTTTGGTCAGGAGGAATTGGCAAGGCTGAAGGGGACACGCGCGCTCGGCCATACTCGGTACTCGACGACCGGCACCAGCACCATCAAGAACGCCCAACCGTTCGTGGTCGATTGCGTGCGCGGCCAGATGGCTATTGCGCATAACGGAAACCTAATTAATGCCGACATGCTGCGCGATGAACTGGAACGGAAAGGCTCTATTTTTCAGACTACCGCCGATAGCGAGATTATTTTGCATCTTCTCGCGCAGCCATCGAACAATGGTGGAAATATCCTGGCGGCGTTGCGTCGCGTCGAGGGCGCGTTTTCGGTGTTGATCATGAGCGAACGCGAACTTATCGCGGTTCGCGATCCGTTCGGCTGGCGACCACTCTCACTCGGAAAAATCGATGGCGCCTATGTGCTCGCGTCTGAGACATGCGCGTTCGATCTGATCCACGCCGAGTTCATCCGCGAAGTCGAACCAGGCGAAGTGCTGATTATTAATGAAGACGGATTGCGTTCGGAAAGGCCATTCCCGGATTCCCGCCCCGCGTTCTGCATGTTCGAATACGTTTACTTCGCGCGGCCGGATAGCATCATGGGCGGCGTTAACGTCGGAAAAGTTCGGATGGAAATGGGACGCGAACTGGCACGCAGATTTCCTGTCAAGGCGGACATCGTCGTGCCTGTCCCAGACTCTGGTAACTACGCGGCGCTCGGTTTTGCGGAACAGCTGAAGATTCCTTTCGAGCACGCCTTCGTCCGCAACCACTACATCGGCCGAACCTTTTTGCAGCCGACCCAACTTATTCGCGATTTCGACGTGCGCGTGAAGTTGAATTTGATCAAGGAAATGGTTGCGGGGAAACGAGTCGTGGTCGTGGACGACTCGATCGTGCGCGGCACCACTGCGCGTGCGCGAGTGGTCAATCTACGCGAGGCGGGTGCTGCCGAGGTGCACATGCGCGTGAGTTGTCCTCCACACCGGTTCGCATGCCATTACGGCATCGATTTCCCTGATCCTGAAAAACTGATCGCGAACCAGATGTCGATGGAAGACATCTGTAAATATCTCGGCGTGGACAGTCTCGGCTACCTTGATGTGGAAGGGATGGTCCGCGCAACGGGAAGACCGTTGAACAGTTTTTGTCTGGCGTGTTTCAACGGCGATTATCCTCTCCCCGTCGATCCGGCACTCGACAAGTTTATCATGGAGCGCCGTGAGCAGCGCGCCAAAGCGCTGGCCGACCAGGAAGCGCAGCCCACATTGTTCACGGATCTGAAATGAAGGTAGTGGCGATTGACCCCAATCGCCCTCGGACGGTTCAGTGAACCGCCCCTACCAGGACATGACAAGAAAAGCTTATGCGCGCGCGGGCGTTGATGTCGATCTTGGCAATAAACTCAAGCGCGGCATCCAATCACTTGTTAGGCAAACGCATGGTCCGCAAGTGCTCGGTAAGGTCGGGGGATTCGGCGGCTTGTTTCACGCGAGTTTCTCAGGGATGCGCGAACCGGTGTTGGTGGCCAGCGTTGATGGCGTTGGCACGAAATTGAAGATCGCCTTCGCGATGGACAAGCACGCCACTGTGGGCATGGATCTAGTGAACCATTGTATCAACGACATCGCAGTCCTCGGCGCGCGTCCGCTTTTCTTCCTCGATTACATCGGCTGCGAGAGACTCGAGGCCCGAGTGTTTCAGCAATTGCTCCGCGGCCTTTCGCGCGCCTGTCGCAGCGCCGGTTGCGCATTGCTCGGCGGTGAGACCGCGCAAATGCCCGGCATGTACCGCAAGGGCGAATATGATCTCGCAGGCTGCATTGTTGGTGTTGTTGATCGAACCAAAATTATCGACGGCAAGAACATTAGACCCGGCGACGTCGTTCTCGGTCTGCCTTCAAGTGGTCTGCATACAAATGGCTACTCCCTGGCTCGAAAAATTTTGTTCGAAAGAATGCGGCTCAAAGCAAGTTCGCGTTTACCTGGTTCGACAATTACGGTCGGCGAAGAAATGCTGCGAGTGCACAAAAATTATCAGCCGGTGTTGGCAAAAGTTCGCGCTGGCGCGATTAAAGGCCTCGCTCATATCACAGGTGGCGGGCTCATCGACAATCTGCCGCGAATTTTACCGTCGAATTGCGACGCAGTAATTGAAACGAAAAGCTGGCGCGTCCCGAGCATCTTCCAAATCCTGCAGAAAAATGGAAACGTCGACGCTCGCGAGATGTATCAAGTCTTCAACATGGGTATTGGAATGGTAGCGATTGTCGCGGAGAGAAACGCAGGAAGAGTAATGTCGATTTTAAGAGCGAAGCGAATAGGCCGTATCGAGCGCGGCACTGGCAAAGTGGGTTTTAAATTCTGATCCCGAGGAGCGACGGCTTGGCCTGCCGTCACTCCTTGAAATTACCCGGGCAACTGCGGCGACGCTGGATCGGTCGCGTTCACTACAACCTCTAATTCCGGGTCCGGTGTGGGCGCCACCGGTTTTCCTTTACGCGATACGCGCTGCAGGTCTGCTCGAAAGGCAGCAAGATCCACCAGTTCGGCTACGCGCGACTTCAATGCGCGCGCGCGCGTCCCGAGAAAACCCAGGAAAGCCAGGTAAAAAACGATTGGCCAAAAATCAACGCGAGAAATGTTAACCTGGTGATAAATCAACAAGCTGATCGCAACCAAATTGAAGATGATCGTCGTAATAACCATCCGGTTGCGAAGCCGCACGCGGGTCAAACACTTTCCTGCGCCATGGTATTCGGTGACTGTTTGAAGCGCGATGCTCCACCAGAAATTCCCGTAAATTTGAATATCCCAATCGTTCCAGCCGCTATCGGTGGAGTAGCGCCAGCCTTCCTCCTCGAGCAACCGAAACATTTCGCCCAGGAAATAGTGGCGGTCTCTCCCCTCCTCGCTCCAAAACACACGTCGACTCAGGCTGCCTCGCGAGCGCGCGAGTTCGGGCAAATGTTCGTGCTTCCTGATGACGTTTGCCGGTGTGCGTTTGAAACGCAGCCAGGTGAAATACCGGGAAAATCCGCGCACGAGCGGTTGCACAAATGCGAGGATCATTACCATCAGGCGCGCAAACACCGTGTCGAATTTTGGTTCGATTTCGGCCCGTACCATGTATGAAAGCGCCACGCAAAAAGTACCGCCCAGCATCAGGTATGGAACAATGCGCAATCCAGGCAGAAAAATTCCGAGGCCAAACAGAAAAATCGTAAGCGCAAACCATTCAATGCTGCTGAGGTATGCCGCGACTTCTGATTGCGCCGCGGGATAGATCGACTGGAAAAATCCTTCACCGAAGATCCCGTGGTAAATGATTGGGCGATTAATAAACCAGCTGAACCGCGTACCGCCGTAGATTTGACCGCGCCATTTCGCTGTGCCTGTCGGCCCGAAAAAGATCAAATGCTTGAAGCGCAGCAAAGATTCCGCTTCGCCGTAACCGTCTTGCTGTTTCAAGAAAGCGCGCAGCGTAAATCGTCGATAATGCCAGACGATCGCGGTCGGACTGAACGAGATCACCCATCCAGTCTGCTGAATTCGCCAACAGAAATCGACGTCGTCCCCGGCCTTGCGGTATTCGGGATCGAACCCGCCTACAGCTTCGAAGGCCCAACGGTAAAACGCCATGTTACAACCTGGAATATGCTCGGCGACTGTATCCGTTAGTAAAACGTGGTTGGGTCCGCCCGGCGCCGCAGCAACGCACGCCTGAATCCAATTTTGCGCAGGCGGTGTAATGTTTGGTCCGCCTACACCGGCGTAATCGCCACTCACAAGTGTGCCAACGAGGTAGTACAGCCAATCGACGTCCGCCATGCAGTCGGAATCGGTGTAGGCCAACACTTCGCCCTTGGCAGCAGCCGCCCCGGCGTTGCGGGCGTAACTTAATCCATGATTGGTCTGATGAATGTAACGCACCCACGGGAACTGCGCGGCGACGTGAGCAGTGTCATCGGTCGAGCCGTCATCGACCAGGATGACTTCGTAAGCGGCATAATTTAGTTTACCTAACGAATCAAGGCAGGCAGCAAGAGTCTGGCCGCCATTGTACGAACAAACAATCACCGACACGAATGGCGTCTTCGGCAAGGGAAGATGAGGTGAAGCCGAATTGTTTGCTCCGAGCTTTTCCTGAATCGCGTAGAAGGCCTTCTTAGGCTTGCGCTCACGCGTGACGAGGCCGAACGCCCAGTCCGTAACTTCCTGGCCGCCCGTGAACCATTCGTCAGTCCAGGTAAAAAGAATTGTTCCTGCAAGACCGCATTTCACTACGCTGTCGATGTGCCAGCCGAGCATTTCGGCCTGTTCCTCCTGGGAATGCCGGATCGTGTCCATGCCGAATTCACCAAGGATGAGCGGATGCTCGCCGGTGAGATTTTGTAAACGCAGCAGGTAACCTTCGAAATCGCGCTGGTTGTGAAGATAAACGTTGAAGCACGAGAAATCGGAATTCTGCGGGAGCAGATATTCAGTGGGCGGATACGTGGCATAGGAAAAGAGCGCATTCGGATCGATTGCGCGCCCGATCTGTATTAGCTCCTCGACAAATTCAATTACTCTGCGCGTGCCGAGCCAACGCGCCATCGTGCTGGAGATTTCGTTACCAACGAGATAGCCAAAAATTGCAGGATGTCCGGCATGCGCTTCAACGGCAGCGCGGACATTTTCGGCGATCTGTTTACGTGTGGATCGATCACGGAGGAACTCAATGTGTTTTTCCCAAGGCAGCGTCACCAAAACGCGCATCGCCGCGCTAGCGCAACAATCAAGGAACCAGCGCGGCGGCGAATGATAGATTCTTACGACGTTTAAACCTGCATCGCCCATCAGCGCCAGATCGGCATCCACTTGTTCAGGCCGGCCGACGTAATTTCCATCCGCATCCGGTTTGAACGGACCGTACGTAACGCCTTTAACGAAAAACTTTTTGTCTCCGTCAAAAAAGAACTTCGCCCTGGGACGAATTCGCGACGTTTGGTCTGGTGTCATGTCAGGCCCTGTTCTGTCATCCCGAGCGCAGTCGAGGAATCTCTCGATGCTTTAATTTCAAGGCTTCGTTCAGCCTTCGCACAAAGCTACGACCGGGCAACCCCCCGAATGGAATTGCAAAGACAAAATATGGCTCAATCCTCATAGCTACTCACTCCTCATATGTAGGGGAAGCTGGCAGCTTCCCCTACAACTCCGCCAATGCTTCACGTACGACAGCGCCCGTGCGGTCGATGTCGCCGGCCGAATGCGCTGTAGAGATGAAGCCGGTCTCAAATTGCGACGGCGCGAAATAGACGCCGCGTTTCAAACAAGCATGAAAAAACCGGGTGAACATTTTCAGATCACTCCGTTGCGCGCTCGCGAGATCAACAATCGGCGCGGCAGCAAAGAACAAACAAAACATAGAACCGAGCCGATGAAATGTGACATCGAGGCTTGCGCTCTTGATTGCGTCACGCGCTAACGCTTCAAATTGCGCGCCCAACTCCTCAACCAATTTCCAGCCATCGATTCGCTCCAGTTCGCGCAGTTGCGCGAGACCGGCAGCCATTGCGATCGGATTGCCAGATAGCGTTCCTGCCTGGTACACCGGACCGTCCGGGGAAAGTTGGTCCATGATTTCGGCCCGGCCGCCAAATGCGCCGACCGGTAGTCCGCCTCCGATTATTTTTCCGAGGACAGTCAAATCAGGTTTCACTCCATACACCTGCTGTGCACCGCCGCGCGCAACACGGAAGCCAGTGATCACCTCATCAAAAATTAGAAGCGCGTCATTACTCGTGCATTCCTCGCGCAGGATCGAAAGAAAGTTCTCTCTCGGAAAATAGAGACCAGCGTTCGCTGGAATCGGCTCGATAATTACCGCTGCGATTTCATTTTTGTTTTCCTGAAACGCTCGCCTCAACAACGCGGGATTGTTAAATGCCAACGAGATTGTCAGATCAGCAAATGCCGGCGGAACGCCAGCGCTGCTTGGTTGGCCGTGCGTCAGCGCGCCGCTGCCGGCTTTCACCAGGAGCGCATCCGCATGCCCGTGATAGCAGCCGTCGAACTTGATGATCTTATCGCGCCCGGTGAACGCGCGCGCGAGGCGAATGCACGACATGCTCGCTTCCGTGCCGCTGTTCACCACCCGTACTTTCTCGATTGAAGGGACCCAATCGCAGATCAATTCCGCCATCTCCACTTCCAACGGATTCGGAATTCCAAAACTCAATCCACGCGTCGCAGCCTCGCGAACGGCTTCGAGCAAAACTTTCGGCGCATGCCCAAGAATCGCCGGTCCCCAACTGCCCACGTAATCGATGTACTCATTTCCATCGATGTCCCAGATCTTGGAACCTTCCCCGCGACTGACAAAAAGCGGCTCGCCGCCAACATTGCGAAATGCGCGGACCGGAGAATTTACTCCGCCGGGAATGCGTTTCCTCGCGCGAGCGAATAGGTCCCGAGACTTGGTCATCTCGTGACGATAATCGGATTCGTTGAGCGTTGAACGGCTAAATCATTAAATCGTTAGACAGTCTCCGGTTACTTCTCACTGATAACCAATCGCATTCTTGGGTATAGGAATGGTCTCGGCTCGTTGACACGTCTTGCCTGCGCGTTACGCTCATTTCTCAAATGGCGGGGTAGCCAAGTGGTAAGGTCGCGGTCTGCAAAACCGCTATTCGCGGGTTCGATTCCCGCCCCCGCCTCATATTGCTGGATCTCAACAAGTTACCAGAAATTAGGATCGAAAGAATGACCTGGTCAGAACAGTTTTCAGAACAGATCTACTGATTTCAGTGCTGTGTAATCTTATCCGTCAATGTCGCTCAGTTCGTGCGCGAATCCGCGGAGCGGTTAGTTCCGGAGTTGGTTGTCCGATATTGTTCGCCAACATACTACGCGCGCGCGGCGAATCCGCGGAGCGGTTAGTTCCGGAGTTGGTTGTCCGATATTGTTCGCCGACATACTACGCGCGCGCGCGTGCGCGTTACGCGGGACAGCCCCAACTAAATCCGGCTTTGCTGAGATTATCAGCGATGATTTCCCAGTATTTCATCTTACGTCGAACGTGGCTCCTCTCAGTCGAACAGCTTGGTTGAGGCTTTACCGTTCTTTTGGTGCGAGCGAGGCGACGATTTTCTCGAAGCGCGGATCGCCGCGGAGCGGGTCCCAGAGCGGGAAAAGTTTTAAGGCGCCGTAGCTCAGCATGAGCGATGCTTGGGGAGCGCGCAGCCCAGCTTCCAGTTGCTGCAAGGCAAGCTCCTTGTCGCCCGCCCAGGCTGCTGTAACGGCGAAATATTGACGGACGAGACTGCCGTTGCTGACATCTTTTTCCAGCGGCGTTAGTGCGATTGCTCGCCGGCCTTCGTCCAACGCCAGGTCTTTGCGTCCAAGAGCAGCGTCGATTAGGCCGAGGACGCAGAGCGCCGGGCCATAGTGCGGCTGCGCCTGCACGATCTTCTCCTGCTGGGCGCGAGCCGCGTCAAAGGCAGTGCGCGCTCTTGCCTCATCCTTAGTCATGCGCCCTAGCAATCCTTCACCAAAGCTGCGGCTCAGCTGAATCGTGTCATCGACCCAGCATGGATTATCGCCCAGCGCGACGAGCGCTCGTTCGGCCGCAGCCGGATCGCGTTCGGCCAGAGCGCAAAAGAACCAGATGTCCGCGGCGCTGGCGATGACTCCCGGTCCTTGCGCCAGAATTGCAACGATCGTCTCGTGGAGCGGCCGGGTGTCCGCTTTCCAGCAGATGTTCCATAGTCCACGATTGGCCCGCGTTTCAACGTTGTCGGGCAAGATCGCTAACGCGCGATCCAGTGCAGCGATTGCCTCGGCATAGCGCCCCAATGTTTGGTAACTGAGCCCGATCTGTTGCAGGGTATAAAAGTTGCGCGGGTCGAGATCCACCGCTCGCTCCAGGTTCTGCAGACCTTCTTCCTGCTGGCCGCGCCGGCGTAGAATGTAGCCGGTCAGTTCGAAGAGACGCGGATCATTGGGTAACCCTCGCCGCGCAATTTCCAATTCGGCGAGGGCGCCGGCATAGTCGCGCCGCCCGTTGTAGAGATAGTTCGCGCGCGCCAAATGCGTTTCGGCAGCATCCGGTCGCAGCCTTGTCGCGGCTTGCACTGCAGCTTCGGCCAGCGCCAGGCGGGCGGGCGTGTGATCAAACCCACTGATTGCATAAAGTTGTTCGTGGGCATAGGCGAGCTGGCGGTAGGCGTCGAAAAATGAGGGATCGCGTTTCACCGCCTCATCCAGAAGTTCAATTGCCTTCCGCCGGTCTGGGTCGGCCGTCGCGCTGAAACCGGCCGTGAGGAGAAGTGACTTCGCCCGGCTGTAAAGGTCGAAAGCCGCCAGATCAGTAGTAGGCGGCTGCTCGATGGCTTTCTTCTCGTTAGGCGAAAGCTTCGCCTGCAACTGATCGGCGATCGCTTTGGCAACCTCGCTTTGGATAGCGAAGACATCGGCCAGATCGCGATCATAGGTTTGCGCCCAGAGATGCGCGTCGTTGCGGGCATCGATTAACTGCGCGTTGACGCGCACGCGATTGCCCGAGCGCTGAACGCTTCCTTCTACCACATTCGCGACTCCCAGTTGCTGCGCGATCTCGCGCAGATTGCGTGCAACGCCGCTCTTATACTGCAAAACGGAGGCGCGGCTGATCACTTTTAAGTCGGCGATCTTCGCCAGATCGGTGAGAATTTCGTCCTGCACACCATCGGTGAAATAGGCATTCTCTTTGTCGCTGCTACGATTATCAAACGGAAGCACCGCGATGCTCTTGTCGAGCACACGCAAGGCCGAGGTGGCTGGGCGGCGCGCAAGGAAGAAGACGCCGGCAGCAATTGCGCCCAGCACGACGAGCGCAGCGGCCACTGCCGCCCAGCGCACGCGGGCGCGACGTTTCTGAACAGTCTGGAATTTCTGCGGCAGCTTCGCATTGCCGAATTGATCGTCATAGAGGTTCACGAGCGAGACACGCACGCCATGTTTCACTTGGCACGAACCGAGATCATGCAGCAGCGGTCGCCACTTCTCGTATTCTTCCAGATCCTCTGCGACATGTTTGGATACAAGAATGTGCCCTGCGTCGCCGCAATCCATCACCCGTTTGGCCATGTTGATTCCAGCACCCGCGAGATTGGCCCTCTCATTCACATCGACTACGCCGCTAACTGGCCCGCTGTGGATTCCCATCCGAACTTGCAGGCGCGGATGTTCCTTGAGCGCGCGGCTGATCTCCACCGCGCATTGCGCAGGCGCTTCGGGACTGGTGTAAAAGACCAGCACCATCCCGTCGCCAGTTGGAATCCTGATCAAACGGTTGGCGGCTTCGGCTCGTTGAAACGGTTCGGAGGCGCGAACAATCCGGTTCAGTTCCTCAACCGCCGCGTGCTGGTCGTTAATCAAGAGCTTCGAGTAACCAACGATGTCGATGAACAATACATGGGCGATTTCGAGCTGGATCTCTTTCTTAATCTCATTGGGCATCTTGTTGGGCGATTATTCCCATTACTTCACGCGATGAATTCTGTCTCCCCATTACTTCACGCGATACGATTCTGCCTCTTTTGCTCTCCCCAGGGCAACGACAAAGTGATATGAACGGGCGCAACGCTGACGAGAACGTTCACAGTTGCTGCGATTGCTTTTCTTCGCATCGAGGCAGCGTCGCCTTTCACGTCTCCCGGCGGGAATCGAACCCGACCGGAGCAGTAGCCCACAAGATGTAAGGGGCTCATGTCAGACGTTTTGCCGGACGCCGATCAGGAAATCTGATTTGATCCCCACGCGCGTTTTCCTACGTCCGCGTGTTCTCAGTACGATCTCACATGATCTCAAAAGCGGTCATGGCCGTATAAAATTGGAGCGCTATAAAACCAGTCTTCACAACAAATCTGGCTTTCAAACACAGCGAAAATGGCAGAGTATCCCGTCGGGGCCGGAGATAATCGTCTATGCAGATTAGATTCGGCTGTCATACCTGCGGTCAACATCTTTCCGCGACAGATACGGAAGAGGAAATAAGGTGCCCAAAGTGCAAGCGCACGGTCACGGTTCCGATCAGATCTACCTTGCCTTCGCCAGTCCCGGAAATTTCGCCGCCGCATGAGCAGCCAGCCAAAAACGTGCAGCGTGCGCTGGTCAACCGCACAAAGGTTCGGCCAAGTAAAATGTTCCAAAAGATCGCCGTGATCGGCGCAATTGCTGTTGGCGCGTGCTTCGTCTACGCCTCACACATAGCTCTACGGAAAGCTCCTCCGCAGGCGCAGACATACACAACTGCAGTGCTAAGGTGCCCGACCACGTTTCAGCTTCCCAACCGCAACGTCACGCTTCCTCGGGGCAGCCAGCTCGAGTTCATATCGCGCGACGAGTCCGAAGTCCGCGTCCGCTATCGAGGCCACGAGCAATCCCTGCCCGCTTCCGACGTTGATCTGAGATGATCACCGTCTCCGCCGTGATGCACGTTTACGAAGTCCGGCCGCGCAAAGATCATCGCGGCGTCGATCTAATGAAGTAAATGGACCAGCAGCCCCGAGTCGAAACAGTTGAGGAGTTTAAGCTACGCATTGCAGCAGAATCGATGGCTTTGTCGGAGGATCTGCGCCCCCCGGCGTCGAAAAGGCAAAGCAGCGCCCTTGGGCAGTCATCGCAATAAGTGATTCTTCACAAAATCTACTTATGGACGCGGCGGCGGCGTTGGACGCGGCCTAGGTGTTGGAATAGGTCTTGGCGTCGTTGTTGGCGTTGCTGTTGGACTAGCCGTTGGCGTCGCAGTCTGGGTAGCCGTTGGCGTCGCAGTCTGGGTAGCCGTCGGCGTTACAGTTGGGCTAGGAGTTGGCGTCCCGCTTGACGTAGGTGTTGGCGTGGGCGAGCCAGAAGGGCAACTGCCATTGACGTTAAATACGTAGTGCATGTTCGGAAAACCAATGTCTGCCACGGGCACGGGATCAGGCGTGTCGCATTCAGCTGCGCTGATGTAGCTGGTCCTGGTTTCTGGGTCCGGATTCGAACCAATGAAGAGCAGATTGCCCACATCCTCTCCGTTCGGTGTAAATACTTCCATGACCAGTTCGAGAGTCCCGGCAGGCACCGTGGCCGTCAAGAGCACGCTGAATATGGCCGCCGTTTGATCTGGGATGTTAATTGACCCTGAGGTGGCGAGCAATGTCCGGGCCCCTGCAGGGAAAGGCGCGCCACTATTGGTATAGAGGTTCACTGTCACCGGTTGACCGGTACCGCTCCCAGACACTGCGCTTTCAATCCCGAACTCAACCGACGTGATATCGTATTCCTGGCCGCCGGTAAAGGTGTTCATATCAAAGGCACGCCAGTAACTGTTATCGGCGTGACCAATACCGTTATTGCACGAGATTGAGTTTCCCTCGACGATTTCCTGGCTTGTTGATTCCGTAATTGTGGGTGGGCATATCACTCCTAGCGGGGCTGGCAGTACAACGCGCTCCATCCGATTCAGCTTAGCGGCCACAGGCACCGTGCCGTTGACGTTACTGAATCTCGATGCTTGGGCGGCTACGTTTCTTTTGCCGATATTCCGTTGCCCACGCGCAAATGGAATCATGCAGACTGCCAGAAGCAAAAGCAGAAGGAACGCACCGCGAACAAGATGCGCTTTTATAGTGCAGTCACTTTGCTTTTTCATATTGGTGCCGTCGTTTCAATCGTGATTTCCCGGTAATTCTCAATGTTATCGCCCCCCAGTGTTTACTCAACTGTAACATTTTTGTTTCGCATCGTCATTATCGGAACGTCGCCGATACGAAAAGCGGAAAACGCCGCGAGATGATCGTCCGGGTGAGTTTCAATAAGTCGAAGCGCGTACGGAATCGAACCCCTTCCCCACTCTTGAAATGTGCCAGCACTTCAACGGTAAAATATTGTCAGTTCTTATTTGGTTGCTACTTTTGAGGGGCCTTCGCTCACAAATTTTGGACCCATTTTTCCTAGGTTGTAGTTCTAGCGCGTAGGCAAAAAACACTTATCCTCAGCCAATGTGAGGTTCTTCGTTGACTTGCTCGTGCGTTCTGACAAAGAACGTGGTGTGAAAACTCGATTGATTGCTCCACTAGCCACCCTTCTGTGCCTGCTCTTCATTGCAGCCGAGCCCAGACAAAACGTTAGAAACGTTAAGCTGTCCGAAGGTCCAACGCCATTCATCAGTTTCCTCCAGACTGAAGTCAGTGATATTGCCAACTTCAGGTTCGCTCAGTTCCAGATTCAGCCAAAAAAAGGGTCGGCTACGCGACCGATCAAGGCCCGTTATGCGAGAACTTATTTGGAAGCGCGGGGTTATTTCGATCCACAAACGGGCAACCTCACCATCCCGGTTTTCGGTCTTTACGCTGGCCGCGAAAACCGAGTTACAATCAACCTGGGTTTCACTATTGGATTTCGGAAAAACACAAGATTCGCTGTTACGATCACGACGCCTCCCTATGACGGAGGCACGTACTCCAATCCCACTGTCATTCAGCCGCTGTTACCGGGCACTACCCTGAGCTACGACTTTGTCCTCTTGAAAAACACTGCCGATCCGATCACGCCCATCATTATCGACACTGACGCCGAAGTCCGATGGATCGGCACGGCAGGAGTAGCGGCGCAGAACTGCATGCTCTTTGACAATGCATTTTACCTTACCTCCGGTACCTCGCTGCTTCGCACTGAGTTTGATGGCGTGACGACTCCCGTGGCTGATTACAGTGGGATTGGTGTCACCGGCTTCCATCACCAGATTGATCCGGGCCGGGAGGGAATGATCATCGACGTCAACACCGTCGACCAGACTGAGAGCGTTAATATTGAGGTCGACGCCGCCGGTAATGTGCTCCGCACCTGGAACCTGGCGGACATCATCAGCGCGGCGATGATCGCCGGTGGGGACGATCCACACCAGTTCGTCTATCCCGCGCCTAACGATTGGTTTCACAACAACACCACCACCTACCGCAGCTCTGATGACTCCCTTATCGTTTCCAGCCGGGAAAACTTTGTCATCGCGCTTGATTACGATTCTGGAAACATTAAGTGGATTCTGGGCGACTCGACAAAGCACTGGCATGAGTTCCAGTCGCTGCGTGCGTTCGCCCTCACCCTCGCCCCGGGCACATTACCGCCGATTGGGGAGCATGCTTTGTCCATGTCGGGCGACCAATTGCTCCTCTTCGATAATGGAACCGGCAGCAATTTCCAGCAACCACCGGGAGAAACACGCACCTACAGCGCCCCTCGCAAATATCAGATCGATCTGGGTGCTTTTGAGGCGACTGAGACCTGGCATTATTACGCCGACCCGAGTGTCTATAGCGCGTTCTGCAGTAGCGTTTATGAAGATGCGCCGGAAAACTACGTCATCGATTATACGATGGGAAATAATGCCTTTACAGGCATTGTTGGTCTCGATGCCTCGGGTAATGTGGCTTTCAACTATCATTACGTACTAGATGGTTGTGGAACGGCTTGGAACGCGATTCAGATCCATTGGGAGGACGTGAGGCTGGAATAACACGTTCGGGTTCGACTGTTGTGGTAGCGTCAGGTCGCATTTGAAGCTTTGGTGTAGATTGCAAAAAGGGGCACACAGCCTGAAGTAACAGCCTAGCCAAAACAATGCAGCCAAGCGGCTGGCCAGTGCGATGACTAGCTCACAACAGGTTTACAAAGTCCGACCGCGCAAAGACCAGCGCGGCGTCGGATCTGATTTCCGATGCGCTGCCATTCGGTCGGTTGTGGTATGACGGACCGAACGCTGGCAGTAATGCAATCCGCTACGCCAGCCAGTACAGCCGATCAAATGGTGCTGTGATTCGCGTTTACGATGACGCCGGAAACGTGATTGAAACATATGAGTACGCGGGCGAGTTTAAAGAGTGGTGAACGGAGCACGAGTATGCCTGAGCAAGGAACTGTGAAGTGGTTCAAGGAGGACAAGGGCTATGGCTTCATCGTGCGGGAGCGCGGCGCGGATGTCTTCGTCCACCATGCCTCCATCATAGCGGAGGGGGTCAGGACTCTGAACGAAGGCGACCGAGTCAGCTTCGATGTGGTGGAGGGACCGAAGGGTCTCCAGGCCAAGAACGTCGTCAAAATTTCCTGAAGCCGCTTCGCGCTGATCGAAACGCACGAGCACGCTGGCGCTTTCGAAAGAGTTCTGAGAAGAGGAGTGTGATCGCGGCTCATTTCTGACGAGCTATACGCCGAATCGCATTCGCCAGGCACTGCCAGTCGTTCCATTTACATTTCGTAATGAGCGGTCCGAGCGCGTCGAGCACTTGCTTTTCACCGAATTGGGTGACGAGCTGTTTAAGCTGACGTTCCACCTCACTGGTAATCGGTAAGCTCGGGAAGCTCAGGAGGAATATTTTGTTTCGTGCGACTCCGAGGATTCGAGCCTCTTACCCCGCGAGGCGGGCGTAATCGACTTCGCGCAAGCTTGGCGTTAGCCATGCCATTAAATAACGCTTTTCAGCGCCATCACAGACGCACCGAGTACGCGGGGGATTTTTAAGCCTCAATGCCGCGTCAACAAAAAGCCGCCACGCGGTGAAACGTGACGGCTGATTGTGAAATGCTGCTGCTTAGGGATTGTTGACCACTTGTGTCAGAGGTTTGCTCGCTTCAAGCTGTGTACTCACCTTCTGGATTTGCGCGGTCTGCTCGTCCAGACGCGCAGTAAGCTGAGCAACTGTCGCTTGGAAGTCCTTCTGCTGCTGGGCCACCGTAGATTTCAGTTCAGTAATTGTCGCCTGCTGTTCCTCGTTCTTGCGGTGCTCCTTGAGAAACTCGTTGAGCAACATCGCATTCACCGCGTCGTAGCGAACAGTGAACGGTTTTCCTTCTTTATCGGGCAGCACCAGCGCCGGATTCACCTTTGCGACTTCCTCGGCGATCAAACCGAATTGCGGTGTGTCTTTAGTGTCCGTCTTGTAATGGAATGTTACCGGTCGGAGTGCCAGGATTGTTTCACTAGCGTTCGCCATGCTGGCGATATCTTTCTTAAACCGCTCAGAGGAAACAACCGTGCCGAGTTGGCCGTCGTTGGAAACGATAACTGGCGCCGTTGTGCCGCTGTTCGTAGTCACGTTAAACACATTCCCGATCCAGGTCGTGTTATCCAGATTCTCACCTCCGACGTTCGCACCGATACAGATCACGTTCTGGGCGGTGGTGACGCCGCCGCCGGCTCCCTGGCCCAAAGCCGTGTTGCCATTGCCGGAAATGTTCGACTCAAGCGCGCCTGTTCCCAAGGCGGTATTAGATTGGCCGTTAACGTTGGCCGCAAGCGCGCTATTACCAATAGCCGTATTGAAAATGCCAGTAGTATTATTTTGTAGTGCGGTAACGCCTGTGGCGGTGTTGCCAAATCCTTCCGTGTTGGTGAAAAGCGCCCTATAGCCGATGGCAGTGTTGAATTCACCGGTCGTGTTAAGAAGAAGTGCAAGCGCCCCATTCGCGGTGTTATGCGAGCCGGTACTATTGCTTACGAGCGTTCCGGCACCGATAGCGGTATTCAAGTCGCCCGTACTGTTCGTAAAAAGTGAATACCAGCCAGCAGCCGTGTTGCCAGCTCCACTAGTGAGGTCCTGAAGTGCCTTCGTTCCTTCAGCTGTGTTGAAGTTGGGATAGCCCCCGTCCGGCGGCGGGGCTACCGCTTGTGCTGGCTGCAGAAACGCAACACCGGCGAGCATAGAAACAAGAATTAAAGAGGGAGTGTTCATTTTCATAGGTGTTTGGTTTTTCGATAGAGTTGTGTCTTTACTTGTTCTCTCCAGATCTGACCAGAAAAGTTTCAAAGTTTTTTCAGAAGAATGAGCACGCCCCTTCACGCGCGGCGCGAGTTGCCTCTTTTGCTCTCCACACGGCAATGACAAAGTGATATGAACGGGCCGAGATGACGCACCCGACAACACTCATAGTTAGTGTGCTTCTTTGCAGTACAGCGGCAGCCGCACCGCAGGAAGTCACATGCGAATCGCCGTGCTCATGCAGTACTGCTCACGGTAAGGGGCGCTTGTCGGTAAAGAACGATACCGAAACACTGCCAACGGATACGAGCACAATCCAAGCCGTGACACCGTCCGAAATTTTCAGTTGGGCGGGGCCTGACGTGCATCAACAGTCGAAGCGCCTTGGGCTTGAACAAAAATGGTTCGCAGTGACTGGCCTTGTCGTTGCTGTCAAAGTCGAAGCAGATGGCGATCTTCACGTTGCCCTAACAGATGCGACCGGCGACAAACCAGGAACTGTGGTTTGTGAAGTGCCGCTGAAACCGCAGTGGTGTGACATTCGCGAGACTGTTTTTAGTTGGACACCCACGCGATTTCCATTTCAGACTAGTTCTGCTAAACGGCTGAAAATCGCTAACCCCCGGGTCGTCACCATTGTTGGTAAAGCGTTTTGGGACGTCGGTCCCGCTTCCAAAGATCAATCAAACCGGAGAAGTCACCAACCAGGGTACGCTGCATGGGAAATTCATCCCGTGATGAAGATTGACGTTCAGTAACAGACTCTAACGGACACGCTGCTTCACGGATTATTGGCGACTTGCGGCGCAGGTTTGCTCGCTTCAAGTTGGGCGCTCACCTTTTGGATTTGGGTCGCCTGCTCCTTGAGCTTGGCTGTGAAAGTCTCTGCCTGCTCTTTGAGCTGCGCCGTGAGCATTTCCATTGCCCGCGTACGCCAACTCCAACAGCTACTCCGACGGCTACAGCTACTCCGACGGCTACAGTTACCCCGACGGCAACCCCCAGTCCGACGCCCACGGCTACGGCATGTGTGGAGAGATGTACACCAACGCCTAGGCCTCGGCCCACGCCACCGCCTCGGCCTTGATCAACACTTAATGCACCGGGGTTGCGCTTGTGCGCACGTCCGCGATAAGGCGGTTATCGCAACTTGGAGTCCGAAAGCTTTCGAATTAATGTTTCCTCCGGTGTGAGGCGAACAATCACGAATGCAACCTGGGCTGAAATCCGCACTGCGTATGCGAGCGGCATCGGTCTGCGCGAGATTGCGCGGAATATGAACGTTCCAGCCGGAACGATTCTCTCGCGAGCAAACCGCGAAGGTTGGACGCAGCAGATTCAATCCGCGAAGGCACTCACAAAGCGCGAGGATGCCCCTGTCGTCACAGCAACCGAAGCCGTCGCAACGTCGATGCATCAACGCGGACAGCGCCACGTTGAGCGCATGGCTGGCGTCTCAGAGCGTGGCGTCGATCACATCGAGACAATGGACGGTCCAACAATCCTCAACTCCGTTGATCGAATCGAGAAGCTCGACAAGGTTGCGCGGCGCACCTTCGGTTTGGAGAATAATCCTTACAGCGACCATTTTACGTTGAACGTGCTCAACATTAACAGCATTCAGATCGATCAGGACAGCCCGGAAACACGCTAGGATTGGCCCCCTGCGCAATCATTTGCAATCAAGCTATGCAATCACAGAGCGGTATTACTTGCTCCCGATGCGCGGAATGACTGCGACCGCCGCGCGCAACGCTGCAAGTTCGTGATGTGTATAGATCGTGTTCATTTCGGCGCTGGAGTGGCCGGTGAGCTTCTGCCGGATTTCCTGTGATACACCGCCGTTTGTCAGTGCGGAGTTAAAGCTGTGTCGCAAAGAGTGAAACGTCAGGCTCGACAATGTCCGCCCGCCGCTGGCTTTTGTTCGTTTGCCTTCGATGCGCGCTCTTTCCATGATCGCGTTGAATCGCCCACTCAGCCCGTGCTTTCCGCCCGTATCTCTTCCGGCCAACGTGGGGAACATTGGCGCATTACCGATGCCTGCGCTTTTCAAAAGCTCGCCTTCGAGTTGTGAATGCAATGGAATTGTGACCGACTTGTTGGTTTTGCTCGGCGTGAATCGGATGATCTTCTTGTTCCAATCGACGGCGCTCCAGCGCATATTCGCCACGTCGCCAAGCCGTGCACCCGTGTAATAGCCAAGCAGAATTGCGCCCCGCCAATCGCCATCCGCCGCGCTCACAAGCTTCGCCACCTGTGCAGGCGTAAAGGTTCCCTTTTCTTCGGACTTCACCGGCAGACTTTCAAGCGCAGTAGCGGGATTGCTTTCAATGATGTGTTCGCGAACTGCTGCATTGAATGCCGCGCTCACTACCTTCACGGAAAGATTGGCCGTGCGCCCCGTTTTGCCCGTCTTGGTGATCGAATCGCGATAAGCAAGAACATCTTTCGACGTGATATGCGACAACGCGAGATTGGCGCGGCTGCCAAGCGATGCAATGAAGTCGCGAACTACTTGACGATAACGATCCATCGTCTTGCCGGCGCGCACTCGCTCTTTCATTTCTAGCCAGTGATCCAGCCAATCGGTGACTTTGTAATTGCGCAACGGTTCGCCGGTCGTGCGCTCCACGATTTCGCCGATAATCTTTTTCGCCTGCTGCTCTGTGAGCGTACCAAGTTTCGCGTGGTTCTCAGCGCGCTCGATCCCAAGGCACGCTTCCAACGCTTCCGCTCGCTTGTCTGCCACAGTCTTAGGCGAGCCGTCTTTGCGCTTTTCGCCCTTGAACGGTTTGATTGTGATCTTCGTTGATTTCTGGAGCCGTTGACCGGTTGCGCTGGTGTAGCAGCAAATCCAAAACGGGGAACGTCCGCGGGAGTCTTTTCTAAGGCTTGGCATAGTCACAGCAGAATCACAACGTTCGCCAATGTCAATGATGTTATGACTTATCCTTTTGTTGAGGTAGAGTAGATAGCTTCACCGAGGGTGAATCTATTCGCGGGTTCGATTCCCGCCCCCGCCTCTCATTTGCAAACGCGCCCTCGATCTGTCATCGACATTGACAGTCAGGGGCCTGCGCATCAGGATTCAATCGACAGCACGTGTTGCGATGCCCACAACCGACGCCATTGGAGAACAAGTTATAGAAGCAGTTGTAGCCGGACCAGAAGGAGCAAATCGACTCTTCACCATTAGCGGGGCAGCCAACGTTTGTATCGAGGCGACGCGTCAACAGCGTACCACCGAGACATGGACTCTCCTGGTGGGGCCATCTCTTACGCGGCTGCAGTTTCATCGGGCGATCGGCACCGCTTCGATAGCTTCGCAGATCGTAAGCGTACAAAACACGCCGCGGGAGTTCACGGTTAATATCCACTCCGTCGAGGCCGACTGGGACGATGAAAATGAAAGGGTCAATATGCGTGTCGAAATCGGTCTCATAGCGAATGGGACCACCGTGACGATTACTCAAATTCGGTACTGGGTCGCGATTCTGGCGCAGATGTGAATGAGCGCATATCGCTGTTCCGGTGACGTGAAATTCTTCGCCGCATACGAGACGCTGTGATTTGCCGATTACGGCTAGACGAGCACGTGATCAAGCCCACGAGCTCAGGAGCCATTTAAAGAGTTGAAAACTTTACTCGGCCATCCGGCCGTGCCGGAAAAGATCCCATCTAATCCCGCATTGCGACCGCATCGAGCTGTCACTTGACTAAGATGTCGGGAACAAAGGTGAGAAAATCTCTCTTACGCGGGCAAGTTCCTGCGTCTCGCGACTGATGCTGCCCTTAGTTTCCCGGAGTAGCAGGCGCTTGTTTCACACAATGGTGAATCGAACTCTGTCCTATCACAATCGCTTCCGCGCCGAATGGCGGGCTGGCTTTCGCTGGAAAGAGCGGTCGTAACACTGCGAACGTTTGCGAAGCGAACGCAAGGGAAACGGCCGTGATCAGTAGTATACATCTCATGGCCGGCGGTCTTATCAGGTTCCGACAGGATGAACAAGTAAAACTTTTTCCTAGGGAAGACGCGATCCTCCTCACGCCTCACATCATGAGCAGCTCGAGTTTTTTCAGGATTCGAAAAGGCTCATTGTTTAGAGGCGCAGCCAGATTCCAGTTTGCGATTCAACGTTTCCGACTATTTTTCCACGCCGATGCCACAGTTTACTTATCGTGCGCGGAACGCGCAGGGCGGTTTAGTTGAGGGAGTTTTAGACTGCGCAGATCGGGCTATTGCGATTCGTCAGATTGAATCGCAACACTGCATTCCGATTCGGATTGATATGGTGGAAGCGGTTAAGCCCGTAGAGGCAAAACCAAACAAGCCGGCCGCAATTCAACGAAAATTGCGGCTGCTGAGCTCGCCCGAAATCAGCACGCCCACGCAAAGCCTGAAAATTCCGCACGGGCAACTCCTAATTTTCACTGAGCAGCTCGCGCATTTGCTGCAAGCCGGCATGACGCTGGACGAAGGATTGTCGGTTTTGGGGAAACGCTTGAAACACCCGCGCGTCGAACAGATGACTCACACATTGCATCAGGCACTGATCGACGGCCGTAGTTTTTCGCAAGCCCTGAGCGACATGCCGCGAATTTTCCCGCCGCTGTATGTGAACCTCGTCGCTGCAGGCGAAGTCAGCGGTGCGTTACCGCAAATTCTCCTACGGTTGGTGAAACATCTGATGCAGGCGAAGGACTTGCGAGACCGAGTGCAACAGGCGTTGATTTATCCGGCATTCCTCGCGCTGGCCGGTGGTATTCTTGTCACAATTTTCATCACCTTCATGGTGCCGCAGTTGACTGGGTTCATGGCGCAAACCGGCGGCGCCATGCCGTTGCCCACGCGCATCTTGCTGCACGTCCACCATGCGATCACCGGCTACTGGTGGGTGGGCGTACTGATACTGGTTGGTGGAATTATAGGTTTCCGCGCGATGGTTCGCACTCAGGAAGGCCGGATTGGCTGGGACCGCCTCCGGTTGCTGATCCCGGGGTACGGACGCGTGATTCGCCACCGTTATTACGCACAGTTTGCGCGTACGCTGGGCACGTTAATGGAAAACGGCGTGCCTTTACTGCGCTCACTCGATCTCGTGACCGAGATAGCCGGCAACCGTTTTCTCGAAGCGAAATTGGGCGAGGTGCGCAGAGCGGTCATCGATGGCGCGACACTCTCGGCTGCGTTGCAACAGCAGAAGCTCTTTCCGGATTTGTTTACTGACATGATGGCCGTAGGCGAACAAACCGGGCATTTCGCCGAAACGATGCAAGCGATCGCGGACGTGTACGAGCGCGAGCTCGACCGGTCCGTCAACGTGATCTCGCAACTTATTCCGCCCGTGATTATCGTCATCATCGCGGGGCTGGTCGGGCTAGTTGTATTCAGCATTCTGTCCGCGGTATTCGAAATGACGCACAGCTTGAGTGTCCGCCCACGTTAACTCCAAGCTTGCAAAGCACGTTGGGTCTGACTTAAACTCGCCCACTCAATGTTACCCCGCGTTGCGTTTGCGATCTTTTTGGCTGCGGTCTGCCGCGTAAGCGCGCAGGAAGCGTTGACCGATGCTCTCCCCGCGCCGCCGGCCGCGATTGCAAAGCCACTTCCCTCAAGCGCATGGCTCGATCTGCGTCAAACCATGTCGCGCAATTCGAAAACGCAAGACGCCCCGGGCTGGGTCGAAGCGCTCACGCTTTTGCCCGGCGAACTCACCGAAGGCAGTGGCGCGTCGAAAAGCATCTTTCGTATTCGAGTGACTCAACCCGGTCCCGATTACAATGTGCTTTTCTTCCGATTGTTCTTCGACGACAAACCGAATCAGCAGCCGGAATTGGTGGCTTGGGACGAATCCGGAAGCCACATTTTGCGTTCCGGCATGCTCGGCGCTGGAATGAATCTGCCCAGCTCGGATTCAGTCCTCATTCCAATGAGCGGCGCCTCGGCGATCGATATTGAAGTTCCCGGCGACGGAAAGACCATTCGCGCTGCGTATCTCGACTGGATGACAGCCAGCGAGGTCGTTCATCCAGTGAACGCAGAGCATCGCGAGGTAATTCCCGAGCCCTTCTCAGTGGCGCCCGCGCTGCACCCGCCGCCGCAAGATGTCGAGAACTTCGGAACGGTGACTGCTACTCTGGCGGCTGATGCAATTCACCTTGATGCTCGGACCCAGGAAAACGCTGTCTTCCAATTTCCGATTGAAGCGCAACCGCTCACCGCGCTTTTGACTTTTGAAATCGCAAATCCGCGCATCGACGCGCCACCCGAAGTCTATGTCAACGGCCAGAACATCGGGCCGGTTGCGCTGACACTGCCGGACCTTGCCGATCCTGGTTACCGAGGCGAATCCGAGCCGCTTACAACTGAGATGCATTTCAATTACACGGGCTGGCTTCGCGCTCAAAAAATCGTGCCGGCAACAATCTTAAAAGTTGGTTCGAACGATCTCATCGTTACGAACGGGGCAGGCACGGGCGCCTCCGCAATCCGGGCGACGCAAGTCCAGCTAAAGTACATCTGGGACAAGTCGGATTATCTTCTTCGCCCCGGCAATTGAACTTATGTGACAGGAAAGCTGTCACATTCAATTAGCCGAAATTTTACGAATGTTGCGCAGGCCTTAATCCAAAGCAGATGCTGATGGCAATTGTTGAAGATCAAGATAGTATAATCGCCGCACCGGGACGGAAGATCCCCCGTTAATTCAAGATGAGAACAAAGATTAAGCAGCAGGGCTTCACACTATTGGAAATCATGCTCGTAGTGAGCATCATCGTGATTATTTTGGGAGTTGCGATTTCAAAACTCGGGAACACGACCGGCATCGCCAAAAGCATGCGCGTTCAAGCGGACGTCCAGGCGATAAAGACGCAACTGCAATTGTATGAAAGTATGAACGGGTTTTTTCCCAGCTCAGAGCAAGGTTTGCAGGCGCTGGTGAGCCAGCCGCAAAGCGATCCCCGACCGACTCGGTGGTACCAGTTGTTTAAGGAAATGCCTAAGGATCCCTGGGGTAGCGATTACATCTATCGCAACCCGGGCGTAAAAAATCCCGGCAGCTACGATTTGTATTCCGCAGGACCCGACCGTCAGGCGGATACGTCAGACGACGACTTCGGCGGCGGCTAGCATTTGCCTCTTCAACCTGAAGTCGGCTGGAACAGACGGCGCGATGGTCCGTGCTGTGGGGCTACTGTTTCGCAGCTGCATCATCCCCGCCGGTCGCCGATCCCCTCTTCGTTCTTGGGCTGCGTGGAATCATGCCACGCGTACGGGGCTGCATCGACTCTCGGGAAGGAATTAACTGTTGTAGCTCCGGTGGCACGTTCGGAGGCAATCTTGGTGCATGTGTATTCGGCATCCCGGCTGGATTTGGCATCGGCATCGCAGGCGCAGGTAGCGGTCTGGCTGGGACAGCTCCGCCCGGCGCTGCTTGCGACAGTAGCGCTTGATTGAAGGTAAGCGTCGCGAAATTTCCGTCCTTACTGATCGTCACCTTCGTTTGGCCCACTTTGTCGGACCATTCGATGCTGGCGATGCTATAACCGTCCACTGGTTCCTTGGTGCTAAGATACTTTTTGAAATTGTGATCTGTAGTCGAAGCAAGCGTCACCAAATCGCCGTCCTGCGATCGCGCGGCGTTAGCGATGTAGAGATCCTTTGCAAAATCTGGAGTCGCAGCAGGCGCTGCTACGGCGCTGGCAACCGCGAACGGCGACTGATCCATCATTTTTGCGTAGCGATCGAAGTTGTACTGCGGCGGAAGAACATCGGCCGCCTGGCTGTAGATTGCTCCGCCAATCGCGATGATCGTTGGGAGCGTGATAGAACATTTCATAACTCAGTTTTCATTTACTACTTTCCCTTTTGGCCCGGCGCAAACCAGCGCGCGATCTTAAATTTGCCTCGCATCATTGTGGGATCGGTACCATCAATCGCGAGATTAACATTTTCGAAAACCACGAATTCCTGTGGCCGTTGGACGTCGTAAAGAAAATGGACCAGAGGTGGCCACGGACTTTTAGTTTCGATCGAAGCGAAAACGGTCTGATGATTCGGGGTGGTCTCCCCTGTTCCGATCGCAGGATTTTCCACCAGGATATTGTATTTGTTAGCGACTTCCTTGACTTGATCAAGCAGCGCTGACGCTTCCGATGGATTTTTTAAGGTCGGCTGATGCTGCCGCATCCATTCGTCGCGTTTGGTCCAGGTGTCGCGCTCATTCACGTAAACCGCTTGCTCGGCCAGCTTACTTCTCCGGGTGCCAAACTCTTTTTGCGCGGCCGCGACTGCGCCCCAAAGCGAACTTAAAATCCAAAGATTGAGCAGCACAGCAACCGTCCCGGCGACAATCCAGGAAAGGATACGCTCACGCGAGTTCATTCGTTGATACCAAGCCGGCATCATTTCGGTTTCCCCTCCAGGCGGAATTGCGCGTGATTGTTAGGCAAAATTCTCGGCGCAGGCATATCAAATTGAAACGTTCGCAACTCCGAGTTCTTCTTGATCTTGTCGATGAATTCGTAGGCAAGCGCAGCCGTGTTCGCCTCCCCGTCCACGGAAATCTGACGCGCCGACTGATTGTACTGAGTGATCCGTACATCGGCAGAAGGCAGGCTTTCAAACAGATGCTGCAAAATTTCGACCGGATAGAAATGCGGATCGATCGCCGGTGCGAGCGCTTTCCATTTTGCTTCGGTCGCGCGTACGAATTCTGTCTCGGGCGCATCTCGCGCAATGCGGCGATCGAGCCGTCCCAATTGAAATCGCAACAGCCCCAGATAAGCGAACAACAAAACCAGAACCCCCAGATAAGCGCCACCTGTCCAGAGAAGCCTTTTTCGCCATTCCAATTGCCGCGTCAATTGCTGGCGGCGCCGGCGCCAGCTTTCGGGCAAAAGATTTAGTTTGACCGATGCCGGCGGCAGTTCGATTCCGACGATCTCGGTGGGGCTGGTCAGAATTCCCTCCACCGTCTCGCGCAGTTCGTAGCAGGTCTCGTCCAGAAAGACATGTGGATAGGACGAGTCTATGCCTTGCAGTTCGGCGCTCATTCGCAGTTGCGGCAGTTCGAGTTGGAGGTGATCACCGTTACGTTCGATCGAACGAGCAAGACTGAGTTTGCCGTTCTCAGTCATGGCATAAACGAGCATCTCGCCTTCGGGATAAATTAGAAGAGCGTTGCCCTTTGGCGCATAAGTGCTGGCCCGCTGCGCGGCATACACAGTGATCTGGCGCGGAATGTAACCGCGGTCCAGGAGTGGCGAAGCCATCTCCGCAAGTTGCTCGTTTCTGATCGCAATCGCAGACACCACGGTTTCACTTTCGTTTTGTTCGATCAGTTCAAAATCGCTCGTTACTTCATCGGCCGGAAATGGCAGCAATTTTTCGATCTGGAGACGAATCATTTCCGGAAACTCCGCAGGATCGACGCTCGGCAAACGGAATCTCTGTGCGAGAACAGCTGAGACGGGCAAGCCGAGGACAAACTCATCGCTGGCGGAAAGTAGCGGCACTGCTTCTTCCAACGTTTGCAGTTTGCGAACCGTCCACGAGCCGTTGTGCTCAGTTTTCGCCGCAACAGCTTCGCCGCCACCTCCATCGTTGTGCGAAGCTTTGCGGTCAGGGGGGGAAGCGGGCGGCGGGGCAGAGCGAATAAGGTTCCAGCCGTTACAAGTTGGAATGATGAAAATCGACGGCATGCCGGTTCGGATCTTAAAGCTCCTTCCAACTGAACACTTGAGGACGGCCAGCGCCCCCTTGCTGCTTGAGCACTACCATCTCTACCGAGCGCTCAACGTCACCCGATTTTCCGACACTCACGATGCGAAATACGGGGTTCGGACTTTTGAACACCATCAAACTTTGAGCTCCATTAACCTGCGGTGTTGTACCCGTCCCGCCAGGGACAGGGGCAGGCGCAGGTGCACCTCCGCCCCCTTGAATGCCAAGGAGTAAAAAAGCCGTTGCCTGATCCATCTGAGGATCGTCGGGTGTGCCATCCAGTGCATCCGGCCCACGCCGTGCCTGAAGGAAGCGATCAACAAAATCATCTGGAATTCCAAATGCGCGCAACACGTCACGCGAGGCGTACGCCGCGTCGATCTGCTGGCAACCACCAATGATCGTGGTGAAATCTTCATCCCATCCAGGACGTGAAGTGTATTCAGCCCATCCAAAAATCTTTTTGAGTTCGTCAACCGAAGTGAGCGGCGTGTGTGCCGGACGATAGTCGTCAGTCTCCTCCGGCGCGTTCAACCGACGCAGGCCTTTGGTTGGCGTTATCCAGTCGAGCAGAGAATCCATCATGACATCAAGATCGTTTAGGTCTACACCCTTTATATTGAGATACTGGCGCAGCGCCGCTACCAGCACCGGGTTCTCTACTCCGCCGGGCGCCAGCAAGTTCAAGTTGAAACGACCACATTCACCAGTCATCTCAACGTCGTAACTATCATGGCCCAGTTTCTTATGCAGGTTTGCCGAAGTGGGTTTGATGGTGGGGTTCAACGCAACCTCTGCACCGGAAGAGGCCATTGCTTCAGCGGACAACACACGGTTTGCCGTCGCAGAAACTGTCAGGCGCGAATTAATATTCAGTGCCCATGCAAACACGACGCCGGCAAGCAAAAATAGCGCCCAAAGCGACAACAGCAGTGCAGCGCCTGAATCTCGTTTGCGGCTTCGCGAAGGTTTCACCATAAGATTGCTTTGGCTAGTATGGTGTTCGCCTCAGCGGAATGACTGCTTCCCACGGATCGGCTGCATCCGGGCGACCAACGCTAACTTTGACGAGCGAAGGCAAGCGGTTTCCTCCAGGCCACCGCGGCAACCAGTCGTTAGCATTCGGGTCAAAGTAGCTGATTTCAAGGCTGCCCACATTTTTAATCAACGGCACCCACGACTCGTTTTTTTCTGCAACATCGGAATCATCCTGTGGCTTACGCAAAATGCCCAAATCGAGCCGATCGCTGTTGTCGTTGCCCGGTTGCAAACGCAACACAGCGGTGAACTCCCCGGACGCGTACCGCGTGAGCAGCCCCGGGCCAGCGCCGCAATTCCATTTTATTTCATCGCGCTCGCGGTCATTTAGTTTGAATGGTTCCCCAATCATTTTCGCTCGAAGCGGGCTCAAGCTTTGCCACTGAGTTGTAAGCAAATCGCGAAGACCGTCATACTGCGCGTCTGCGGCTTCTGTTTCCGACGAGAACCGCACCGCAGTCAGGTTTGTCTGCACGAAACGATAAATTGCGATCGCCATCATTCCCAGGATCGCCACGGCCAGCATGATCTCGAGCAGGGTAAAACCGTGACAGCCCTCACGCACTGCAGTTCTAGAGTCAATTCGCCGTTTCATTAACTTAGCCGGACCGATACACGTAAAACTGAATCTCTTTTGATTGCGGAATACCGGCGTGCTGCCAGCGCGCGGTCAACGTGACCAGATTGATTCCGTTGACAATCGTATTGTCAGGCTCGGTCAAAGGGGCGGGAGCGGTCTTCTGGGTCAAAATCACCTTCCCATAATTTGTTCCGACTTTGAATTCCTTTTGTGCCTCGGGCACCGCCGACGCAGCTTGAACCTGGGCCATGCGATCGGATAGGATCTGCCGCACAACGTTTTCTTCCGCGCTGATCGAGCTTGCGTTGATGCAGTTTTCCACCGCACGTCCAAGAGCGATCACCCCAAGAGCAAAAATCGCGACGCCGAGCAGCACTTCGTACAGAGCAAACGCGTATTTCGATCTCGAGCGTCTTCGAACCGATGTTGCAGGCATGATTGGAGTATTGGAGTGCTGGAATGCCGGAGTGTTGAAAATTTCATTACTCCATTTCTCTATTGCTCCATCATTCCATTGGGGGTCACCTTGCCGCATATTGCGTAAGCTCAGGCTGCGTTGTGAGCGGCGAGTAATCCGCCGTCCACGTGCCGGCAGGACCTCTGAATTGGACTCTCGCCGGTTCGCAGGTCCCCGATGGCCAGAATATCCATTCAGCAGGAGGGTTCTCCGTCAATGCTGCTGGCAGCAAGACCCTAAGCCAGCTTCCCTTGGGTAGGCGAAACACAGACGTGGCCTTCTCTTCCTCGTCCTTTGTAAAAACTTCCGGCCGCAACAAAACAGTGCTTTTGCCCCAGACAATCAGATACGCGCGGCGCTCGGTCACACTTCGCTCCTGCGCCTGGCGCACAAGTTGATTGAAGCCATCGAGAGATTGCTTCAAGCGCCTGTTAGCGATCACCCCAGTCAAACTAGGCACCGCCAGCATGAGTAGCAGCAGTAATATAAAAATGCTGAGAGCAATCTCGATCAACGTAAATGCTCGGAGCCGTTGCACCGCCGAAGTTACTCGATTGACGCAAAATCACAACCGGTGCTGCGGCTTAGCCCCTCAGCCTGCGACCATGCACTGCGGTGAAAGCAATCGTTTGGGTCCACCAGTTGGAGTCGGAGCAGTACGTGAGGAAGCGATCAATGAGTGCCTCATCGATTTTGCCGGAGCTTATCAAGTCGCCGCGTACTTCGGTAACCGTTTGAATCCAGTACCTCTGCCCACAACGAGCCGCCGTTGTAGATCGCCGTTTCTGCTGTGCCATTAATTTTTGTCAGTCCGAGCGAAGCCACTCGAGCCGCAAGGGTCCGCCCAATGTGGTAATCGATTCCTCGCTCATGCGACCACGCCAGCCACCCTTTCCAGAACGCGCGCACCTCTTCAGGTTCGGCAATGCTGACCGGAAGAAAATCGGGTTCGATCAAAAGAAGAGAGCCACCTTCCCGCAGGCTCGCAATCATGTTGACGATTGCCATTTCCGGATCGGCAAGGTGATGAAGAACAGCGCGTGCTGTGACTAAATCAAATGTTCCGCGCTCTACTGGGCCGGCAAGAATGTCGGCCTGACGCAATTCAAGATTCGGCTTGCGAACCAGAACCAGCGATAAATCCAGATCGACAGCTACCGCTGTTCCGCCAGGGCTCACACGCTCGGCGAGCCATGCAGAAATCGACCCATTGCCGCATCCTACTTCAAGTGTGCGCGCGCCCGGCATCACCACGCCGAGGCCATCAATGTATCGGCAATGCATCGGATCCAGTAATTCCGACATCAGCTCGAGTCGCGCTCCCTCCCCTTTCAAATAATGGCCGAGAACGTATGCGGGCATGCCGCGGTGATCGTAAATTACTGACAGACAAGCGGCAAATCAGTGGTGCAACTGGCCGCTAAAAAAACGCAATCCATCAACAGCAGCTATTTGCGCAATGTGCTACGCTGACGTTGCAAATGAAGCTCGCTTTGCGCATCGGCCTCGTCGCAGCAGCGGTGTTCGTGGCGGCGATGCTAATCTGGCAGGGAGTTGCCGCACAGGGGGCGCCTGATCCACTGCAACCCAACACTAGTTCAACAGTTGCTTTCCTGGATATCGGAATTCTTGTCTTCCGCGAGGGCTTGGAATGCATCCTGGTACTGGCAGCCGTCACGGCAAGCATGACCGGGCCCAAGCGTGAGCATCGTCGGCCCGTCGCCTTTGGCGCCGCTTTCGCGTTTGCTGCCACATTGATTACGTGGTGCATCGCCGTACGAATCGTCGGCTCGTTGGGCGACAATATGTCAGCGCTCGATCTTCAGGCTGCCACCGGTTTGCTGGCCATCATTGTTCTACTGGTCATCATGAACTGGTTCTTTCACAAAATTTACTGGGGCGGCTGGATTCGCGCCCACAATCGTCGGCGCAAAGCTTTACTCGAAAATGCGCGCACAGCGGAAATTTCACAGAGCCGTCTTTGGTGGGGTTTGATCTTGCTCGGATTTACGTCGCTGTATCGCGAGGGCGTTGAAGTCGTGCTTTTCCTGCAGAGCTACAATTTACGACTCGGTGGAGGGATTGTCCTGAAGGGGACGCTGCTGGGCCTCGCGCTGACGGGCTCGGTGGCCGTGCTCACATTTATTGTTCAGCAGCGCCTGCCGTATCGCAAAATGCTGATCACTACGGGCATTCTATTAGGTGTTGTTCTTCTTGTGATGGTCGGCGAGCAAGCTCAGGAAATGCAGCTCGCACACTGGATCCCCACTACGCCGATCGCGTTTCTTGAAACGTACATCCCGGGATGGATGGGACTGTGGTTCGCTGTGTTTCCAACAGTTGAAACGCTCGTAGCACAACTGATCGCAGCGGTCCTCGTGGTGGGGTCGTATTTCGCTGCGCGACGACTTGGTGGCAGTTCAACAGGTGGCGCCCCCGCCGAAGCTCGCGCGCCGGAAATGGCTGCGATTAACGCGTAGGCAGAGAACGACAGGCCGCAGCCTTACATGTTCAGCGCATCGCGCAGATGCGGAACGAGGCGTTTGCTGAATTCTACCGAATCGCCCGCAGATAAATGCGACCATTCAGGACAGGTAAACCCAGAAAGATCGGGAAAATCGGAGTAGTAAATTCCGCGAGCACCGGTCATTTTTAAAAGCGGATCCCAGGTTTGTTCTCGCGGTGTGATTCGATCTTCGAGTTCCTTCAGGCCACCGCTGTTTGGAAAGCGAACGAAAACAGTTTTGCCGCCGCGCGACCGGATTTTTTCCACGGCCGCGGTGACGTCAGCAAAACGTTTTTTAATCCCTTCGTTGATTTGGGCGAAGAAAACGTCTTTCGGGATGTAAGTGGGCGGCGCTGGCGGCGTAAACAGCGGAATCCAGATTTGTTGGATTTGTTTTGCTAATTCGCTCCCGGGTTCAGCGCATTTCTCCCACATCCGCGCGCGACGTTCCCTGTCTTCAGTTTGAAAGTACGGCGGAAATCGCGGTGCCACTAATGCACTGGGGCGATTCGGAATCGGCAATTGGTTCAGAAGCGCTTCGAGACTTAAATCGTCCGGTTTCAAAAACGCGACATGCTCTTCGAGCGGCATCCCGAGATATTCACTGACCCGCTGAGCGGGCGTTTGATTGTGAAAGCGTTTTACTCCTTTCTCAGCACGGTCCATCGGCGGAGAACCGGGCGGAGCGAAAAACAAATGCGGGACAACACTACAAATGATTGTGCCGTGGAAGTTCTTGTCTTCCGCGAGATCCGCCAATGCAGGCAAAACAGTCGAGCCAGCCATCGCCAGTTGGATCGGTCGTTTGCCTAATCCCTTTTGAAATTCATCAAGGTCGACATCGAACCAGGCGCGCGAATCACCGATAAGGACAATGGATTCCGGCTCAACAATTCGGCGTCTCATAGTCCAAAGATCTTCATTATCATTCAGCGTCGGCCCATAGCCAAGCGAGCGGCAGTACAACTCCCATGCCGCGGTCGCAATGATGACAACGATAGTAACGACAACGGCGATTCCGCGCCAGGGCGCCGGCGGAATTGGACGCATGAATTCGAGTGGCGGCCCGCCGTGAATCTCTTCTTCCCGCGAAGGTTTGCGGAAGAACAACCGCGGCAGTCGCAGGCGTTCTTTAAAATTGGAAATAGATGAAGGCATTACTGCTTCCTTGAGTGACAATGATGCCACATATCATCGCGGATCCGATGGCCGCGATCGACCAGGCCGGCAAACGCATCACCGCCGTTTCAAATGTGTTATCGCGCATGATCCAATGCATCGCGATCAAACCGGCGGTGATCGTTCCGATTTGCAATAATTCACGGGTGGAAAGAATCGCGTCGCCGTGTGAATGCTGGCCGAACATTCCACCGAGCATTCGGCTCGCGATTGTGAAATCGGACGCTCGAAAAAACACCCAGGCAATGCAAACTGCCGCGTAAGTGGCGAACCAGGCGAGGACGCGAATAGGTAACGTGCTCGCCCACGGTTTGTGTTCGAATGAAACGCGAAAGATGCGTTCAATCACCAAATAAGAGCCGTGCAGCAGACCCCAAACAACAAACGTCCAGGCGGCGCCGTGCCAAAGTCCACCGAGGAACATGACGATGACAAGATTCAGCGCCGCACGGAAGGGTCTGACCTGATTGCCACCGAGCGGAATATAAAGGTAATCGCGAAGAAAAGTGGAAAGCGAAATGTGCCACCGTCGCCAAAAATCCGAGAAGCCAATCGCGGCATAAGGGAAACGAAAGTTGTCCTTCAGATGAAAACCGAGAGTTAACGCGGCGCCGATCGCGCAGAGCGAATAGCCGGCAAAATCGAAAAAGATTTGCCCGGCAAATGCCAGTACGCCGGCCCACGAGTCGAGCGCAACCAGCGGTCCGGGATAACCGAACACGCGGTCGGCGGAGCTGGAGAGCAGGGTGTCGGCCAGAACAATTTTCTGAAACAGTCCCAGCGTCATCAACGCGAGTCCCCATAGAAATTGGCCGTTTTTTAAACGTGGCGGATGCAGAAGCTGCGGGAGAAAATCACCGGCGCGCACGATTGGACCGGCCACCAACTGCGGAAAAAACGAGACGGCGAGAACGAAGTCACGCAAAGATTTTGTCGGTCGCAGCACGCCTCGATAAATGTCCAGCGTGTAGGAAAGCGAATGGAAAGTGTAAAAGGAAATTCCCACCGGAAGCAAAATGTCCAGATGCGGCGGTTGATAGATGATCCCCACTCGCGCAAGCAGCCACTGAAAATTTTGGAGCAGAAAGTTTCCGTATTTAAAGAACCCGAGCATGCTCAGATTCATGCAAACACTGGCAACCAGCCAGCGACGTCTTGCATGTTGATTTCTGGCTTTGCTCATTTGCCGGCCAAGCCAAAAATCCATCGCAGTGGTCCCGAACAAGAGCGCAGCGAACGGCGGATTCCACGCGCCGTAAAAAATGTAACTGGCTACCACGAGCAGATTTTTCCGCGCCTTCCACGAATGAATGCTCCAGTAAAGCGTGACGACGACTGCAAAGAAAACGACGAACGTGAGCGAATTAAAGAGCATGGGGAAGCTGCAATCGAATTACAGTGTCGAAAGCGCGGAGCGTATTACACGAGCCATATTGAGGCAGATGTTTAGAGTTTCCGCAATGATCTAACAAGTCCGATCCGCGTTCGCTTTAAGGTTTGCAGAAGCCGCGCCTTTCATGCGATTCCAGTTGAAGCAGGGCGCAAGCTTTACACTGTAAGCAGATGATTGCTCCACATCGCCGTGTTACTGCGCTGGCTGGATTCATCTTGGCTGTTTTCTTGTCACCAGTTTCTGTTCAATCGGCTGGGTCCCCTACTCCAACGCCACCCGGAACAATCAACGAAAAATTGTTCAACGGGATGCGTTGGCGGCAAGTCGGTCCCTTCCGCGGTGGACGCGCGTTGACGATCGAAGGCGTGGTAGGTGAGCCGGACACGTATTATTTCGGCGCGGTCGCCGGCGGGGTTTGGAAGACGACTGACGGCGGCGCAAATTGGACGCCGCTTTTCGATAAAGCGCCGATTTCATCCGTCGGCGCTCTGGCCGTGGCGGCATCGGATCACAACGTGGTTTATGTCGGCACGGGCGAAGCGGCGATTCGCGGCAACACGACGTATGGCACCGGCGTTTTCAAATCCGTCGACGCAGGCAAAACCTGGGAGAACGTAGGCTTGAAGGATACGCATCAAATCGGAGCGCTGATTGTCGATCCGAGAAACGAGAATGTAGTTCTCGTCGCGGCACTGGGCCATGCGTTTGGCCCGAATCCGGAACGCGGAATCTTTCGCACAAGCGACGGCGGCAAAACCTGGACGAAAGTTTTATCCAAAGATGAAAACACAGGTGGCATCGATATCGTTTTCGATCCGCATAACCCGAACATCGTGTTTGCGTCGCTTTGGCAGGCGCGGCGACAACCCTGGTTTTTCTCCAGTGGGGGTCCGGGCAGCGGATTATATCGATCTGAAGACAACGGGGTAACATGGAAACACCTGGAGGGGAATGGTCTTCCGGACGGAATTCTAGGCAGGGTCGGCATCGCAGTTTCCGGAGCGGATTCCAATCGTGTTTATGCGATCATCGAAGCGAAGGATGGCGGCCTCTTCCGCTCCGATGATGCCGGTCAGCATTGGACGCGAATAAATGACGATGGTCGATTTCGTCAGCGCGCCTGGTATTTCAGCAAGGTTTACGCGGACCCGAAATCTGCTGACACGGTTTACCTGTTAAACACAGGCCTCTTCAAATCGGTCGACGGAGGAAAGACATTCACCCTTATGCCTGCCAGGCACGGCGATCATCACGGGCTCTGGATCGATCCAACGAACCCGAACCGAATGGGGAATGTGAATGATGGCGGCGCAACGATTTCTACAGATGGCGGTAAAAACTGGACCACTCAAAACAACCAGCCCACTGCGCAGTTTTATCATGTAGCCGTGGACAATGCGTTCCCGTACCACATTTACGGCGCGCAACAGGACAATTCGAATGTCGGCATTGCGAGCCGCTCTGATTCAGGGGTGATCGGACGGCAGAATTGGTTTGAGGCTGGTGGCGGTGAATGCGGGTTCGTCGTACCGGATCCCCGCGACTGGCACGTCATCTATTCGAATAACGAGGGCTTTATCAACCGCTACGAAAAAAACAAAGAGGACGTACAAGACGTCAGTCCAATGCCGCTCGATAACTCCGGTCACGGCGCCGCCGATTTGGCGCATCGCTTTCAGTGGGTCTCGCCATTGATGCTTTCGCCGCACAATGCAGACGTGCTGTACACAGCGGGGGAGTCCGTTTTCAAATCAACCGATGACGGACAAAGTTGGGCACAGATCAGTGGCGATCTCACTCGCAACGACAAATCCAAACAGCAGCCAAGCGGCGGTCCGCTGACAAACGACATCACTTCAGTCGAATACTACGACACGGTATTTGCGCTGGCCGAGTCGCCAGTGAACAAGGGAACATTGTGGGCGGGCACAGATGACGGGCTCGTTCATGTTACGACTGATGATGGTCAGCATTGGTCAAAAGTGACGCCGAAGATGCCCGAATGGAGCACCGTGAGCATGATCGATCCGTCGCCTAACGACGCGAACACAGCATACGTAGCCGTGGACCGGCATAAGCTTGACGATTTCAAACCGTACATTTTCAAAACGACGGATCTCGGAAAAAACTGGAGCGCAATCACTACTGGAATTCCCGACGGCGCGTATGTGCACGCGGTGCGGGAAGATCCCAACCGCAAAGGTTTGCTCTACGCGGGAACTGAATTGGGCGTTTTCGTCTCCTTTGATGACGGTGCGCACTGGCAGCCATTGCAGCTCAATCTGCCGGTAACGCCGATACACGATCTCATCGTCAAGGATGACGATCTCGTCGCAGCGACACACGGCCGTTCGTTCTGGGTGCTGGACAACTTAACGCCGGTTCGGCAAGTGAGCGCGCAACCGGCATCGGACGTGATTCTGTACCAACCGCAGACGGCGCTCCGTTTGCATTACCCGGAGGAGTTCGACAAGCGGCAGCCGGCCGGTGACAATCCGCCGCCTGGCGCGATGATCGACTACTATTTTAAGACCGCGCCGAAAGAAGAAGTGACGCTCGATATTCTCGACAGTTCCGGCAGGGTCGTTAGGCACCTTTCCAGTAAAGAGAAAAAGGAAGGCGAGCAACCCCCGGAATGGCCGGATCGCGTTGAGCGCGTGAAGACGATCCCGGCCAAAGAAGGCATGAATCGGTTTGCGTGGGATCTGCGTTATAATGATCCGATTCAAATTCCGGGCGCATTCTACTCCAGCACGGGACCGAAGGGCCCGTTGGCACAGCCCGGCGATTACCAGGTGAAATTAACCGTCGGCGGCAAATCGCAGACTGCTCCGCTGAAGCTCGTGATCGATCCGCGAAAAAAAGGACAGGAGGCAGCGGTACAAAAGCAATTCACTTTGGCTACGCAAGTGAATGATCGGATTTCCCAATTGCACCAGGCTGTCAATGAGATCCGCGATTTGCGATCGCAGATCGAGAACTTGCACAACCGTTTCGGTGACGATCAACGCTTGAAACCGGCCCTCGCGTTGGCAGACGATCTCGACCACAAAATGTCCGAGGTCGAACAGAAACTCATTCAAGTAAATATGAAGGGATCAGAGGCAAACCTCGCTTTTCCGAACATGCTGAACGAGCGTTTTGACACCTTTAGTCACATCATTGAATCGGGCGACAAACAACCGACTAAACCGCAGCTCGAGGTGTTTGAGTTGTTAGGCAATCAACTCGATGAGCAGCTCGAGAAGTGGACGGAGATCAAGCAGGGAGATGTGGCGAAGGTGACCGCATTGATTAAGGAAGCGAACTTGCCGGCGCTGATCATCACCGAAAAGAAAACCGGCTAAGGTGGATCGCGTTGTCCTCAACGCGGTGCTCAGTACGGCCGAATTGTGAAGGTTACTATCGTCTTCGGAGAAGCCGATCCACCATGAACATCGACAAAGCTGTAATCCTCGCCGCCGGCCGCGGCACACGCATGCGCGAGCTTACTGCGGAGCTTCCCAAGCCGATGATCCAGGTGCGCGGTAAACCAGTGCTACAACACATCGTCGAAGGACTGCGCGACGCCGGTATACGCGATTGTCTTATCGTCGTTGGTTATCGCGCTGATGCTGTGCAGGATTTTTTCGGCGACGGTTTGGGCTACAACATCGCAATTCAGTACAAAACACAGACGGTGCAAGATGGAACCGGGCGCGTCGTGGAGCTCGCACACGATTTTGTGGCCGATCGTCCATTCATCCTGGCCTATGCCGACATTTTAGTTGATCCAGCGAATTACAAACGCGTGGTGAATCTTCCCGACGATGTGGATGCGATGCTGACAGTTACGCGCGGCGAGGATGTGAGCAAAGGCGGCGCCGTTTTCGTGAACGAACAAATGGAGCTCGTCGATATCCGCGAGAAATCTGACAGGTGGAGCGACTTGTCCCAAGGGGCCATGCCATTCTATAATGCCGGCCTTTACTGCTTCCGGCCGAGCATTTTCGATTTTACCGCAAAATTAAAACCCTCCCCGCGCGGCGAATACGAGCTGACCGATGCCATCCGCGATCTCACTCAGTCCGGTAAAAAAGTAATGGCGCTCGAGCTCACCGGCGAATGGGCAGATGTTCGCGACCCAGAGATTCTAGCGCAGCTGAATCAAAGCTGATGAGGCGCTCACACGCAAACAGGCGACTGCGCTCGGCTGGCAAGTTCTCGTCAGACTGAGAGAAGCGTCGGTCGCACTACATCCGACGTCGCTAGTACAAAACCGATGGCAAAAACGCGCCGACCGGCTCCACCGTGACCGGACCGATGCCTGCAATTGCTGAGCGCTCATCCATAAAATTGCTGCCCACGACTTCGCGATCGATTTCCGCAACGATTCCGTAGAAACGTGGATCTGCGATGAGCTTCGAGACCCATGCAATCGTTACGTCCGTCGAGGGTAAATCGAAATTATGCTGATTAGCGATTGCCGTGAATGCTTCATAACAAATTGTGCCGCAACGTTGCGCGTCATCAGGTCTGGCTGTTCGCAGCTTTATGGTCATCGAAACTGAGTTGGTTGCCGTCGTAATCTCAGCGCACGTGCTCGGCCGGTTCCGACGATTCTTCGCCGATTTCTTCTTCGATCTCGCGTTGCCATTCGCGTGAAAGCCATGGCCGTATTACTCCGTAAAGTAGATACGCCAGGAACAAGACCGCAGGCATCCACTCGTAATTCAAGAGGGTGAAAATCAAAACAAGAATGATGGCCAGGAAACGCGGGATCGATTTTTTCATTTTCCAATTAACGGCCTTGAAGCTGGGATATTGGAACCGGCTAAACATCATAAAGGAGAGAAAGAGCAATAATGGCGGTAGAACAAAGCGCCATTTGCCGAGGTGGTGTTCGCCTTCGGCAAGCCAAAGGAGAAATAGCGTAATGGATGCAATCAAACCGGCAGCTGCAGGTATGGGAAAACCTGTAAAGCTGTTCTGATGATTAGATCCATCATTCGCCGCCGCGGCTGAATTAAAGCGGGCCAGTCGCAGCGCGCCGCAAGCCAGGTAAACGAACGCGATGATCCAACAGGCATTTGGAAACTCGTTGAGAACCACCCTGTAAACCATGAGCGCCGGAGCGAGGCCAAATGAAACGATATCGGCGAGCGAGTCGAATTCACGGCCGAACACAGACTCGTGGCCTCCGAGCCGTGCAAGTCTTCCGTCTAAGAAATCAAACACAAACGCGCCGAGAATGAACCAGATCGCCTCGTGGAAGCGATCTGCGGCAAGATCGGCGTTTGCACTTTGCAAAAGAGCGCCTTCCAAAATTTTTAGAGTGGCCGTGAATCCACAAAACAGATTGCCCGCCGTCATTAAATTCGGCAGCAGGTAAATCTTCGAAGGTTGTTCGCTCATTCGTTAGGCAGTCGCGCAATCGGGGTCGCACCGCCCGCTACGTGCTCGCCTACCCTGACGAGAATAGTGGCGGAAAGCGGCAAATATAATTCCGTTCGGGAGCCGAAGCGAATCATCCCGAAGCGTTCGCCCGTTTTTAAGTCGTCTCCAACCTTCGCCCACGCCACGATGCGTCTCGCAATCGCGCCGGTGATTTGCCGCACCACAACCGTGACGAGAGCGTTCTGAAACGCCCAGGTCATTGATTCATTTTTCTCGGAACAATCCGGACGGCGCGCATCCAGACAAAGCCCCAGCCTGTGCTGACGGTAAATCACCCGGCCATGGATCGGCGCACGATTGGTATGCACGTCGAAGACCGACAAAAAAATTCCCACCCGGCGCGATTTGCTTTTCAGCACTTCGTTTTCGGTCATCTCCACAATGTCCATTACGGTGCCATCCGCAGCCGCGACGATTATGTTCGGATCGGTCGGGGCTGCTCGGTCGGGATCACGAAAAAACGCGACAGTGCACAAAAAGAGCAGCACAAAAAACCAGAATGCCCATGCCGAAAATAGTCCGGAAACGATCGCGAGAACCGTAATAAAAGCCAAAACCCAGCGTGCTTCCCAAAAGGCTTGGAGGCGCATAGAGGAGTCTATCTTGGAAGCCCGAAAACGGCTGGTCAAGAGGCCAGAATTCAGCGCGGAAGCGTTTCTGACCCAACTACAATATAGTGGGCTCGACGGCTGCGCCCCGTTCAATTAGTAGCGTAAACAACCCGTTGCGAGCCACACGATTATTTGTTGTTTCGAACCCTTTTTCGGCTATCCTATTGGTGCGGGGCCTCTGGCCCCACTTTTATGGCGCAAGTTGAAGAGGAAATTCCGGTCGAAAACATTGGCACCGGGATCGCCTCCACGCAGAAATACGACGCGGCGCAGATCGACAAGCTCGAAGGTCTTGAAGCAGTCCGGAAACGGCCCGGTATGTTCATTGGAGATCCGGACGAGCGCGGATTGCATCACCTGGTTTACGAAGTTCTCGATAACTCCATCGACGAACATCTCGCGGGATTTTGCACAAAGATCGAAGTGGTCGTCCACGTCGATGGCTCGATCTCGGTGCGCGACAACGGCCGCGGTATTCCGGTCGACGTTCATCCGAAATGGAAGATGCCGGCGATCGAGCTGGTGCTGACAAATCTGCATGCCGGAGGAAAGTTCGGACAGGGCGCATACAAGTATTCTGGCGGACTTCATGGCGTCGGTGCGAAGTGCACCAATGCGCTTTCAGAATGGTTTAAGGCTGAAGTGTCGCGCGACGGCAAGGTCTACCACATGGCCTTCGCCAAAGGGAAAACGACGGACAAGCTCACAGTGATTGGCGAGGTCAAAAACAAGAAGACCACAGGGACGCTCATTACGTTCTTACCTGATCCCACGATTTTCACCATCACGACGGAGTTTAAGTTCGAACGGCTGGCGACACGCTTGCGCGAATTAACTTTTTTGAATCCCGGTCTGGAGATCACGCTCACCGATGACCGGCTGGATCCGCCAAAGAAAGAGCGGTTTTTTTACAAATACGGAATCGAAGAATTCGTTAAGCAACTCGGCGAAAACAAACAAGTTCTGCACCCCAAGCCCATCGTGATTGCACGGCAGCGCGACGAAGTTTTTGTCGATGTTGTGCTTCAATACAACGATAGCTACAACGATCAGATTTTGCCGTTCGCAAATTCCATTCCAAACCCCGATGGAGGGACACACCTCACTGGATTTCGCACGGCACTAACAAGAGCGATCAACCAATACGCAAAACAGAACAGTCTTACCAAGGAGAAGGACCCCTCTCTTTCCGGTGACGACGTGCGCGAGGGATTGATCGCCGTTCTCAGCGTTAAACTGCCTAATCCGCGTTTTGAATCACAGACGAAGGTGAAGCTCGTCAACACTGAGATCGACGGAATCGTGAACTCGACTGTGTACGACGGATTGATGACTCATTTCGACAAGAACCCGCCGATTGCGCGCCGGATTTTCGAAAAGGTTCTCACCGCAGCGCGAGCACGCGAGGCTGCACGTAAGGCGAGAGAAACGATTCGCAAGGGCGCGCTCACCGGCGGCGGCTTGCCGGGAAAATTGGCTGATTGTTCTGAGCGCGATCCCGAACTGACCGAGCTCTACATTGTCGAAGGCGACTCAGCCGGCGGCTCCGCGAAACAGGGGCGTGATCGGCGCTACCAAGCGATCCTTCCAATCCGCGGCAAGCTCATCAATGTTGAGAAAGCGCGCGAAGATCAGTTCCTCAAAAATACTGAGATCCAGGCGATGATTACCGCAATCGGTGCAGGGATTGGCAAATCGAAGGAGGAGAGCAACGGCAAAGATGAAGGCGTGTTCGACATAACAAAGCTCCGTTACGGCCGCGTCATCATTATGACCGACGCCGACGTGGACGGCTCGCATATTCGCACGCTGCTGCTGACGTTTTTCTTCCGGCAGATGACGGAGCTGGTGCGCGCAGGAAGAATTTACATCGCGCAACCGCCGCTTTATCAGATCAAACGGAAGAAGCGCGAGGAATATGTCGAAGACGACGCGCGGCTAAACAAAATTCTCATTTCACTCGGCGCCGAGGACGTGCGGCTGAAGAATCTTGCCGACAACAAGGAATTCACTGCGGCACAACTCAAGGACATTCTCGAATCGCTTGAGAAACTGGCAAAACTAAGCGAAGCAGTGCGCCGCCACGGCGGCGATTTCGAGACATACCTTGGCCACCGCAGCTCCAAATCCGCCAAGCTCCCCACCTATCTGGTGAAGGTGCGCGACGGGAACGAGGAGACCGCGCATTATTTTCACGACGAGAAAGCGGTCCGCACATTTCATCAGGAAAATCTCGATCTCAATTTGTTTGACACGCAGATCGGTCAGGAGTTGCTCCCTTTAGGCGAGCCGCCGCCGCGAACAGATGGAACCCGCCGACGCGGCAGGTTGGTCGAGTTACATGAATCTGCTGCTATCGAAAAAATCATCGCCGAACTGGCTCGCAAAGGCTTGAAAGTCGATCATTACGCGGCCAGCGACCGGCCGATCTTCGAGTTGATCGAGGGCGAAGGCGAGAAATCGATTTCGCATCCGCTGTTTTCCATTCCGGAAATCCTGCAAAAGATTTTGGAGATTGGCCGGCGCGGAGTTCAGATCAAACGTTTCAAAGGTCTCGGTGAAATGAATGCCAAGGAATTGTTCGAAACCACGATGAATCCTGAGAAACGCAAATTGCTGAAGGTTGACCTGAACGAGGATAACGCTGTCGATGCAGACAAGATGTTCACGATTCTAATGGGCGATGTCGTCGAGCCTCGCCGGCAGTTTATCGAAGACAATGCGCTAAACGTACGAAATCTCGATGTGTAGCCAACGCCGACAGTGCGATGCGGAAGGAAGTCGCAGCATGCCATGGAGGAGACTCGAGTTAGTCTCGCGGGCTCCTTCGACTCCGCTGCGCTTCGCTCAGGATGACCGATTCGTAATACTGCATCGTGGCTCGTCGATTCGCCATTCGTCATCAGTGCTTCGTCATTGAACTCATGGGAGGCTTACTTCACAAGCTGCGTCATCCGCGGCGTTGTTACGTTGTTTGCACGATTCCTCGTTCGGGAAGCAATTTGCTCACCGACGGATTGCGCGACACCCGCCGCGCCGGGATGCCCAAGCAATTCTTTCTTCCGAAAGCCGAACCGAGCTACGGAGCGGACGTCGGGATCGATCCTTCTGTTGATTATGCAGCGTACGTGCGCGCGATCGTGAACGCAAAGGTAACACGCAACGAGGTTTTCGGTTTCAAGCTGATGAGCTGGTACCTGGACGATTTTCTCGAGCGCGTACGAAACACACACGATTTTGGAAATTCCACTACAAACGACATGAAGCTGCTGTGCAGCGCTTTCCCCAGTCTTCGTTTTGTGCGCATCGTGCGACTTCATAAATTGCGGCAGGCATTGTCTACAGCTCGCGCGCTTCAGACCGGACTCTGGAAAGTGCAGAAGGGCAAAAGCATTCTGCGCGAACCGGAGTTCGATCCTGACCTGATCGAGCAGTCACTCCACGAAGCCAAACGGCAGGAGAAAATCTGGGACGATTTCTTCCTCCGGCTCGGAATTAAACCCTTTGAAGTGGAATATGAAAAACTCTGCCAGGATTACGAGAGGACGATTCGCGCAGTGCTGAACTTTCTGAGCATCAAACTTCCGGCTGGTGCACGCGTGGGTCCGCCCGCAACAACTCGGCAAGCCGATGAGATTTCGCGCATGTGGGAGGAGCGTTTCATAGCTGAGCGTCCTTCGGCTTACTCACCAGCTTCTGCCTAATGCAATTATGCTGAATCCGAACGAAAAAATAGAGCCCATCAATGTAGCCGAGGAAGTATCGCGATCATTTCTCGATTACTCGATGTCGGTCATCATTTCTCGCGCGCTGCCGGATGCGCGCGACGGGCTCAAACCATCACAACGGAGAATTCTCTACGCGATGCACGACTTGTCGCTTTTCCCGGGGCGGCAACATCGTAAATGCGCAAAGATCTGCGGCGACACCAGCGGTAACTATCACCCACATGGCGAAGCGGTGATTTATCCCACGCTTGTCCACATGGCGCAGCCGTGGGCGATGCGCGAACGGCTGGTCGACGGCCAGGGGAATTTCGGGTCTGTCGAAGGCGATCCGCCAGCGGCGATGCGCTACACCGAAGCGCGCATGACCCATCTGGGTGCGGCGCTGATGACCGACATGGACAAGGACACGGTCGATTTCGTGCCGAATTACGACGAAACGCGTACCGAGCCGACGGTTTTCCCCGCAGCATTTCCGAACCTGCTCGTCAACGGTGGAACCGGCATCGCCGTCGGCATGGCTACTAACATTCCGCCTCACAATCTGAGCGAAGTCATCGACGGAATCTGCGCGCAAATCGACAATCCCGATATCACGCTGGACGAGCTGATGCAGCACGTGAAGGGTCCGGATTTTCCAACCGGCTGCATGATCTGTGGCGCAAGCGGGATCCGCCAGTATCTCGAGACGGGCCGGGGCAGCGTCAAAGTGCGCGGCAAAGCGGGCATAGAAGAACTCAAGGGCGCTCGCGAACAAATCGTCATCACGGAGATCCCCTATGGCGTGAACCGCGCCACGTTGGTCGAGCGAATCGCGCAGTTAGTGAATGAAAAAGTGCTGACCGACATCAGCTACGTCGGCGATCAATCCGATGAAAACACGCGCGTGGTCATCGAGCTCAAACGCGACGCCAATCCGAAAGTTATTATTGCCAATCTTTACAAGCACACCGCGCTGGAGAGTTCGTTTGCCACGACCATGCTGGCGATCGATCACGGCAGGCCGAAGTTGCTGCCGCTCAAGGATGCTAACGCGGTTTACATCGATCATCGGCGCGAAGTCGTCCTGCGTCGCACGCGGTACGAGCTGCGCAAAGCCGAAGAGCGGGCCGAAACGCTGGAAGGTTATCTCATTGCACTCGCCAATCTCGATGAATTCCTGCGTATTGTTCGCGGATCAGCGAATCGCGACGAAGCGCGAGTGAAACTGCTCGCATTCGAATTTACCAAACGCCAGGTCGAACAACTCGGCATTCTCATTCGCAATCCTGCGCGCCTCACCGATGGCCGCTACGCATTCAGCGAACAACAGGCAGACGAAATCCTGAACCTGCGCCTGTATCAGCTGACCGGACTGGAGCGCGAGAAAATCGTCAACGAGTACAAGGCGCTCGTCGAGACCATTAACGATTTGCGCGACATTCTTGCCAAAGAGCAGCGCGTCTTCACGATCATCAAGAAAGAACTACGCGAAATCCGCGACAAGTACGGCTCCCCTCGCCTGACGGCAATTGCCCCCGACCAAGCCGAGATCAATGTGGAAGATCTTATCGCCAATGAGGGTTGCATCATCAGCATTACCTACGGTGGCTTTATTAAGCGCACCGCCGTCAGCGCATTTCGCGCGCAGCGACGCGGCGGCAAAGGCGTTATCGGAATGCAAACGCGCGAAGGCAATACCGAAGAGGAAGAAGGCGATTTTGTTGAGCATCTCTTTGCCGCCACCACCCACGATTACCTGATGTTCTTTACGGCACGAGGACGCGCTTACGTGGAAAAAGTTTACGAAATTCCCGAGATGGGACGCGCGGCAAAAGGGCGTTCTATCGCGAACATCCTTCAGCTTAAACCTGAGGAAAAGATCGCAGCCACGATTCGTGTTCAATCCAAAAAATCCGGCACGGGACCGAGTGCTGTCGATCAAACGTGGGACGAGAATCTGCATATCGCGTTCGCGACACAATCCGGCATCGTTAAAAAATCGAACCTGTCGGATTACGCGAACGTTCGCCGCGGCGGAATTATCGCCATTCAAATCGAAGAGGGCGATCGGTTAATTGATGCGAAACTAACGAATGGCAACAACGAGGTGGTGTTCATTACCAGGAAGGGCATGAGCCTGCGTTTCCATGAAGAGCAACTGCGCGATCAAGGCCGCAACACCGTTGGCGTTTGGGGAATTCGCCCCCAGAAAAACGATTACGTCGTTGCCATCGCTATTGTTGATCCCGACGCCATGCTCCTCGTCGCCGGCGAAAATGGAATTGGCAAGCGCACCGCGTTCGACGAATACCGGCGTCAATCCCGCGGAGGCAAAGGCATTATCACAATGAAGGCCGGTGAGAAAACTGGCGACGTCGTTGGCGCGCTGAGCGTCCGGGAGACGGATGAACTCATGCTCATCACTAACAAAGGCCAGATGGTGCGCACGCGAGTAAGAGAAATTCGCGAGACCGGCCGCAATACGATGGGCGTGAAACTAATGGATCTCCGCAATGGCGAAAAGCTTCAGGCAATCGCGCCCGTTGTCAGTCAGGTGGAAGAAGAGGAAGTCCAGAGCGCAGAAGCGCCTGTTCAAGAACCTTAAACCCCTCGCCGCAGTAGCCACTGGCCTGTAGCCGGTCGAATTCAGTTCGCCTTTGAACTTCCGAAGACGGCGTCAGTCGACGGGCAACCGCGCTCTGACAATCAGTAGCCGGTGCTGCCGACGTGCGTCGTTGTTGTTGTCGTTCTCGCAGCAGGCGGTGGTGCTGCCGTTGTAACTGTGGTTTGACGTGTTGTGGTTGTAGTCGCCTCCGGTTCGCCGGCGCACGAAACAAACATCAGGGCCACCACGGATAATGCAGCACTCAGTATCATTCCTTTTTTCATAGCGTAAATGGTTTGTTTACAATCCATTCGTCACAAGTCGCGTCGGCAGATGTATTAGGGACAACAAAATTCTTTCTTTCCCCGGAGAGTACGAGCGACCTACTATTCCGACCGTGCGTCAAGCAGCACGTCTCCTCGCCCTTCTTTTCGGCCTGTCTGTAACGGTCGCGCTGTCCGAAACGGCCGCTGCTCTAAATTGGCCGGATGAATACATCCTCTATGAAAACACTCTATCTCCGGACGGACGATTCGGTGTGCTTGTTCCAACGATGGAAGCTTGGGAGAAAGATGAGTCGATCGGCGAGGCGAATTACCTAGCCGATGTCAAAAACCATCAAGTGCTCGGGAAAATCGCGGGCGTAGAGTACTTCGAACATCAAAACCATCGCAGCCTCGCAGTCTTTTGGGCACCGCAGTCCAACATCTGCGTAGTTGAGAACGATGGGCGGTACGGCGCGGATTCGATCTCGGTCCTGGAGATAAGCGATTCGACGTTTAGTCAAACAGAGATCGGCGATCGCATCCAAAAGTCTCTTGATGCCGCAATGAAGAAACAAGCGCACACCGAAATGGGCGGATATGTGTCTCCGTATTTTCGATTCCGAACGGATCGGAAGGTTCGCGTGCGAGCGTTGTCCCAAAACAACCCGAAACAATTCGACGCCGTCAAAACATACTACGCTTTGTTTCAGGGAACATTCGACATTGGCGCAAAAGAATTCACCCTAACCGATGCGCGCTCGATCAGTGCTGAGCAGGAGGATGCACTTGAGACAGCATATAACGACCTGGAACAGGATCTCGAACACACAACTTTCCAGAACGAGGAGGAGAAGGCTGCGTCACTGGATCAGACCATGAACAAGGTTTATCGCGCCGCCCAATTCATTTTGTCCCCCGCACGTTTTGTCGGAGTTAAAAAGGAGCAGATCGAGTGGCTCAAGAAGCGCAACACCGCTCATTCGACCAGCGAGAAATGCGAACTGATGAAAGCACGAATAAAAGCATTGCAGGAATTGCTTTGGTGATCTTAATCGAGGTTGACCTTTTTTCGCTGCTTCTTTAGCTCCGCCCGTTTCCGTTTCGATTCGAGAATTTTCCTCTTCAGCGCAGCTGGCCTGGGCGATTTTCTTCGACGCTCTTTTTCGCGCTTCGCAACTTCAGCCATACGCTGTTCTTCTCGCGCGTTCTCGATCGCGTCCAGCAATCGTTCCCACGCAAGCTTTCGATTCATCGCTTGCGAACGAGAATCCTGGGCGGTGACGCTGATGCCGGTAGGGAGATGCCGCAGTGTCACTGCGGTTGAAACTTTGTTGACGTTCTGACCTCCGGGGCCACGCGACCGCGCAAATGTTTCCTCCAAATCGGTTCCGCTAACCCCGAGCTTTCGCATTCGATCAGCTAACGCGTCGCGTGAGACACCTATCATGTTACTACGTCTCGAGTCTTGAAGCTTCGCCGAGCTTTGGTTTCGACATACATGAGTTAACAATTGAACACGTTTTCCAAGGAATTGCCGATGGCCGGACTCGAACCGGCACGGGCCTTTTAGGCCCAACGGATTTTAAGTCCGTTGCGTCTACCATTCCGCCACATCGGCGCTGCGGCGTGCATTCTAAGCTTTTTCCAACACCTGCGAAAATGGATTTCGCAGTGACAACCGGCTTCCACCCAATGAAAGAGAGCTTGTCTTAGGTTCGGAGATCTTTTAAAAGACCGACCATTGGCGCAGTCGTTGTTCGGCGTGCCGAAATAGAAATCGAAATCTCCCCATGGCGCAGAAGCGCAAAACACCAAAGAGAAAAGCAACCGCCAAACGTCGGAAAAAATCAGCCAAACAGACGATCCAACCGGTTGAGGAGATTCTCTTTCGGGTCGAAGGCAAGATGTCCACGTTTGGCGGCCCAACCGATACGGGGATGTCGGCAACCGAAGGGCTTGCGCTTTTTACACCGGCTGATCTGCAAGACTCCAAATACTCATATCTATTTCTACCGACGCCACCGCCAGGCACAACCGGGCTTGGCCGGCGGCTTAACCCCGACACATATTATTTTGCGTGTCGGTGGAATTACAACGGAACGCCAAGAGAATTTTTGAAGCGCGCACTTGCGCGCGTGGAGAACCCTGCAAATGCACGCACAGCTGATGCGCGGCCGGTAGACTGGGGTCCGAACGTTGCTACGGGGCGTGTGGCGGACTTGTCTCCGGGATTAGCGAAAGCGCTGGGGTTAAAGACGGATGATGTCGTTCGCATCACGATCTCAGCATTGCGAGCGACACCAGTCAAAGCTGGGAAACCTGTAAAGGCCGCAAAAGGAGCTGCTCCTGCTATTCAACCCGTCGCCCCGACGAAACCTGTCATTAAACAATTCGTCCGCAGCCCGAACTGTTCCTGTCGTAAGGTCGGAACAAAGATCGACAAAATTGTTTTACATTGCACTGAAGGATCGTTGGCCAGCGCGCTGGCGGAGTTTCAAAAAACAGATTCGCGGAAAGTTTCCGCGCACTACGTCATTGATCGCAACGGCGACATCTACCAGATGGTAAGCGACACTGATTGTGCAAATCATTGCATGGGCGCCAACGCCGGTTCCATCGGCATCGAACACGTCGGGAGCGAAACCGACTCACTAGCTCCGCCGCAGGCCGCCGCTTCCGCCGCGTTGATCCGCTGGTTACTCCAGGAACACGAGATTCCACGCACGAACATCTTTGGTCATGATTTCACACCAGGCTACTGCCGACCGGGAGGGACCAGTTGCCCGGACAAGCTTTTCGGCCCGCTGCATTCACAAACAACGATCGCAGCTTGGGTCGCGGCTAATGTGTGACTGATTAGCTCTGTTAAATTAAAGGATACGACGAACACGGATTTAACGATGGCCGAAGGATATAGTTGTTGGAGCGTCGCTCCAACATGAACACCAACAGGTGAACTCCGCCGTGCCACTAACTATCCTTCTTGAATGAGCGGCCCGGGCGCAGGCGCTTTTCGGAAAATCATCCACACTCCCACAAGGACTAGCGCCGCGCCTAACAAGGAGGAAATGGGGAATGTTTCGCCGCCTAACAACCATCCGAGCATCACTGCCCCTGGCGGCGTGATCAGTGAAATACTTTGCAGCTGCGCGACCGTTAGGCGTGGCAGCAGCCAATACAGAAGTAGAAACGTCAATGCCGAGCCGATCACAGCCAGATAAAGCAGGCAAAACAGTGACGAGACGCTCCAGTGAAAGCGGATCGGATTACCATCGACGACCAATCCAACCAGCAACAATGGCGCAGTTCCGAAAATCATCTGCCATGCAGCGAGCATCGCGGGCGCAAGCTCCATCGACTGCGCCTTAATGAGCACGTTGGCGAAAGCGGCGCTGGCAGCGCCAACAATCACTGCGACGCCCGCCCAGAAGGCAAGTGGGCCGTTGGACCCCAGTAGCCGTGCACAGATCATGGTTACGCCACCGAGTGCAATGATTGCGCCGGCAAGTTTCGGCAAACGTAGCGGTTCATCTGGCAGCATCCAGTGAGCGAATACCATCCCGAACATTGGAATTGTTGCCTGCAACACTGCTGCAAGACCTGATGAGACGTGCAGCTCCGCCCAGAAGAGGAGCGTGTAGTTGACGGCGAACATGAGCACTCCGGTGAAGGCGAGAACAACATAATCATTGCGGGTTCGCGGCAGCAGACGTGTGCGGCCTACGGAGACCGCTACCAGCACGATAATTGCGATGAGAAAACGAATCGCTACGAATGAAATCGGAGGGAGATCGCGTAATCCGACTTTAATGGCAAGCCAGGTGGAGCTCCAAACAATGCAGAGCGTAAGCCACGCCAGTGGCACCCCCCACCCTGCTTTCGGTCGCCATCTTTCTTGCCGCGATACATCCGTTATTTCCACACGCGCCCGAGCATCGCGCGTGGCCTGCGACTCGTAAAGCGCGTCGCTGCCCAGCACCTGTCACTGATTGACAGTTCGGGACCCTACTGGGAGGGTTGCGCGCTACCATGAATAAATTTCTTCCTCTCCTGCTCTGCCTCTTACTCGGCAGTTTTTTAGTAGTGCGTGCTGCGAGGCGAGGCACATGGGCCTTCGGGGCAGTTACACTGAACCGAGCAGTCAAAAAGTGGACGCGAAAACGTTACTAAACGATGCAAACAACGACGGACAAGTAGCTTTCGACGACGACGGCAGCACGGAACTCCCTTCCGGCGCTGAGGGCGAAGATGTGAATAACGATGGTCGCGGTGACGCATTGGGCGATCAAACCACTGGAGATAATGGCGGAGGGGACGATGATGAAAGCGACGATGCTACCGGTGATGAAGGCCAATAAGGCGAACGGCAATTCCGTTCCGAGCAGCACAACTTCTCCCCGTTATCTTGCCAGCGGACGCTCAGTACAGTATTTCTAACCGCATCCCGTTTACGGCGCGTTCGTCTAGTGGTTAGGACACAGCCCTCTCAAGGCTGGTACACGGGTTCGACTCCCGTACGCGCTGCCAATGGAGAATCAGCCTCGATAGAATTCTCCTGACTGATTCCTGACAAAGCCGATTTCAAAGGCGCGAATTTCACCGGCGCGAAATTGCCTCACTCTTCGCAGCGGGGGAGCGTGAGAGAGCTCTTCGCAGAGAGGATTCCTCTTTCGGCAAAAACCCTAGGGACCTACAACGACATCTTCTTTTACGTCGGAATACCTGACAAATGTCGGAATACCTTACGTGTTTCCGATTGACAAAATTAGCCCGGAGGCGCCCGGGGCGGAGGTAAGCTGTTAGTTTACGTCGTCTGGTATCCCATTTGAGGGGTCTCCTAGGAACTTGGCGTATCCCTTTCATAGGGACCTTCCGAGTCCGACGGCTAATTGCACGATCGTTTCCATGGTTGGCACCGCGGATGCTTTTTCAGGGCTTATTATGGAAACAAATGGGATTTTAAAGGGGAAGTTCGTACTGCTGTTGGGGATTGGTTGCGCTGTAATGTTGGCTTCTGGCACTGATGCAAACGCGGATCGGATCCCCCGTCCACTGAGCATTAACCTTACAGTTGGGGATCAGTACGAGCTTGGCAAAGTTCAGCCACCCACCCCAGAGGGTGACGCCGCTGTCACACAATATGTTAACTTCATGATTGGTTTATCGCTTGGTGGCTCAGGTCACGTAATCATTGGCCCTCATAACATTTTGTTAACTCGGTCAACGAACGACTTTGGTCAATTATCCCGGCCAGCCACCCTTGCGCTGAGAGGTACTGGTACGACGGTAAACCTTGGTCTGACAGGGGGAACATATGATTACCTCTTTGCCCATTACGGTGGGCCCCGGGGTGGTTTCGCTGAAGTGTGGGATGTCGGCAATTTAAACGGCAGCATTTCCATTCCTGCCATCGGCCTTGGTCATGGTCTCTCCGGCTGGGCGCTGTTTACAACTGGGGGTGGTGGTGCTGTGCCTGATGGGGGGACCACGGTAATGTTGCTCGGTGCGGCATTGGGAGCGCTTGGTATGGTGCGGCGTTTTTTTATGGGTTAAGACTTTTCGGGTAGCTGGCGTGAAAGAGCAGCCGTTCCAAAACGTGAACGGCCACTCTGCTTCGTACGAGTGAAATGCCAATTTGGTAAACTGTTTCGTAGGCGATGTGAAACCCATCTTCACTCTCGTGAGCCATCGGCGCATTGCGAAAGTTCCCAGATAACCGTTTACCCCGTCACAAGATTCCTAAGGCCTTCTGCGATCTTCTCCAATCCGTATGCGACCTGTAGAACGGCCGCTTCGGTCAGAGACGGAGTCCACGACGCGAAATTGTGCTCGCTCAGCTTTTTGATCCCGTCCTGCAACGCCTTGCGGTTCACCGGATCATCGGGGATGGCTGACGGTTTCTTCTTTGGCATCGGCATTAACAGAAAGCTGAGCTTCCAACTTCGCAACGGTTAACAGATTGGTTCGTTGACACGCCAGCAGTTGGCGTGAACAACAAACCAATCCGGATCCTCGCCGCGTCAGTCGTTGCCCGCCGTTTAGGCGTGTCGCGACCAACGATAGCGAAATATCTAAGCCGGGGCTTGATCGTCGCTGACTTCGCCAGCAATGGCGGAGCCTTCTTCACCGTCGAAAGATCGCCGGAACTCAAACAAACCATTGCCATGCATCGGCAACACCTGTGGCGCCACATGAGCGCCGCAGCCTGAACCAAAAAAATTATGTTTACTGCAAAAGAGTTATCACGATTCAGCGTCACAAAGGCGCTTTCCGAACAAGCCACCCCGCGCAAAGATCATCGCGGCATCGATCTAATTAGCGATACACTCTCCTTGATTGATGCCGCTCATGAAAACGCTCGCAAAACGGCGAGGAAACGTCGTTGACTTGAAGAAAAAAGCCCGGCGTGTTCTAACGGCTTCCATCAGTTTGGTTCAGCAACGCTGGGGAAAAATAGACAGACGTAAACGTTCAGCCAAGTTCATACACATTTACGAAATTCGACCTCGACTTGATAAACATGGGTTCGACCTGAGCAGCGATGCGCTTCCGTACAGTCCGCTGTGGTATCGTGGGTCAAACGCGATCGTCGATGCCGTCGGCTACGCAAAGTCTTGCAGCCGGAGGCATCCTATCGTGATTCGCGTTTACGATCCGACCGGCAGCGTCATCGAGACGCTCGAATATAAGAGCGATTGTGAAGAGGCATAGCGTTGCGTGGACAAAAGCCCTAACGCACTAATCTGCCTGCGCTGCACGCGCACCTGGTGCGGTGAGCCTATTTTGGAATCCCGAAATAAGCCGGGACCCAGGAATGTGTTTTAGCCGCTGATCGCTGCCGTGACGGGCCCCATTTTAACCTTTGCCCCACCCGCCTTTTTCGGCGCATACAGCAGAAACTGGCCGCTGCCAAGATTAATGGCTCGTGACCCTTCGCCCACCGAAAATATAGTCTTCTCTCCAAGCCGTGTGATCGTTTGATCCTTGAAAGTCAGCTCACTCCGGGACTGCACACCGGTCTGCACAGCCGTGCCGTGGCGGACATCATCGTTCACTGCAGCCGCACGCGGTGATGCGTTGGGTGGTAGCACTCGAACGTCCTGGATGACTTGAGTGACTTTGGCTTCTTTAAGCTCGTCCGCGCTGACCTGGTTTGAGAGCCCGCTCGCAAGCGCAGCGATCGTTAAAATGTATCGGGACTGGATATGCATCGTCCCCCTGTACCTAAGATTCATGGCAAGTCTATCGAAATCCGACGAAAAGGATCACACAAAAGGTCCCCCGTTCCCTGCTTCGTCACGTATGGAACCCGTGATTCCAGTCGCGGTCTGGCTTTACAAAAAATTGTCTGCCCTCAAAATCACGCGCTTTTTTCTTCGCGCGTGAAAACGTGGCAAGAATTGAACCACGTGCATGCATCTGGCAGTTTCTTGGGCGACCTCTGAAGTCTTCCCGGTACTTCACTCAGATTTTGTTGCATAGCGACTCGCAGCGATAAAGCGGTCAAGACTTATAGCCGCGCCGATGGTGCAGAGCCGAAGAAAAAGCTCTGTTTATCTAAAATCCGTTGGCCTAAGTCGTTTCGTGACTAGGGGAAAACCGCTGGTACCTCAATTGACGAAGTGCCACTCGTGAGGCGGTAATCCCTCAAGCTTTAGGTCATTATTATTCAGTCGCGCAGGCGAAGACTGGAAACCAGTGCCGCGCCGCCACACGCATGTCGTCCGTCCGCAGGCAAACTGCTTCGAGAAATTAGTTGCAGGTTTCATTAGAATTCAAAAACATCAGGCCGCGAAATCACACTGCGCCGAGTTTCAACGCGACGTTCGCTGCCCGTAGCGCCCAACGTAACATAAACAACAGACAATGATCAGCACGTAGAGAACCAACATCAACACGGCGGTGAGTAGAATCATAGGTTGCATACTTATCTCCTTGGTAGCTTTGATAACGTGGCGATCGTTTTCCTACTACGCCTTCTTTGTCTTTTGCTTTGCAAAAATTGTGCTGGCAGGCACGCGGCCAGTTTAGAAGGGCGACCGAGCACAATAAAGCCGGCCAAAAGCAAGCCGACGGCAAACTGTGAAATGCTGCTGGTCCTTTGTCGGCGCGACCGCCGGTTTAGGGGTTATTCGCCACTTGCGGCGCTCGCTTGCTTGCCTTAAGACCGCCGCGGGACGGACTCGCTGCGGCGAGCTGTGCACTCACTTTTTGGATTTGCGTCGCCTGCTCCTTGAGCTGAACGGTGAAAGTCTGTGACTGCTCTCTAAGTTGGACTGTGAGCGTTTCTATTTCTTTCTGTTGTTGCGCGACCGTTACTTCCAATTGTTCAACTCCGTCAACTTTGCCATTGATGATGGGGGAGCGAGCAGTTGACACGTCCGGTGTACTACGACGTTGCGGTGCGCTACGCTGCACAGCTGCGCTATCGGTCTGGCCTGGGCCAAAGTCCCATCCGAGGTGGTCGTCGTTACGGTTTAGGGTAACTACAACAACGTTGCCGCCAACAGGCTGGAAATTGTTGAAGATACCACCGATGTAGCATTCTAAGGAGCCGGACCCGTTTCCGTTCGAGACATCGCCGATGCGGATCGTGTCGCTTTCGTCGGCGGCGAGGTTACCAACGAAGTCGCCCACGAAAATATTATTGAAGCCCGTGATCACGTTTTGTCCTGCCCCTATACCCACGGCTGTGTTTTCACTGCCATCAACATTATTGAAGAGCGCTACAGAGCCAATTGCAGTGTTGTTATTGGCCAGACCGCGTGCATCCGAGTCGTTATTCCAGAGGGTGTAATAACCGACGGCGGTGTTTGCAACGCCGTTAACATTGAAGAAAAGCGCGTGGGTACCAAAAGCGTCGTTGCTGTATCCGTCAATGTTACTAGTGAGCGCATTGGCGCCGACAGCATTGTTGTACCAGCCAAGTGGGAAGCCGTGTGCGACAGAGCCATTAAACAAGAGCGCATCATAACCCACAGCGGTGTTGCCGCCGGCGGTAAGGTTACGATTGAGTGCGGCATAACCCACGGCGGTGTTCGGATTGCCATCTGTGTTGAACTCGAGCGCTTCTGCGCCAAGGGCGGTGTTGTTGCTCGCAAGCCCGGACCCGGTTGAGTCATTGTTAGAGAGCGCAAAGGAGCCGACAGCAGTGTTGTCGCCACCGCCGCTATTGAATGCGAGAGCGCTTACTCCGACAGCAGTGTTGTCATCTCCGCTAAGGTTGAGGATCATCGCTGCAGCACCAACTGCGGTGTTCGAGTCAGACGTGTTGAGGGCCAGCGTTCCAGCGCCAACACTGGTGTTGAAGCTCGCATCGACTACTGAAAAGAGCGACCGCCAACCCACTGCTGTATTTCCAGTGCCGGTGGTAAGCTTTTGAAGAGCGAGGCAGCCTTCGGCCGTTGTGAAGCCGGGATAACACCCGTCCGGCAGCGGAGTAACTTGCGGAGCTGCCTTTAAATCTGGCAAACTCACAAAGCAGGCAAGCACGGGCAGAATCATTGTGAATATTTTGAGGCGAGTTTTCATTATAATTTCCTTTTCCTTTGGTCTTCTCCATTTTCCCGGTGGCGGACTCATGTCGGCCATGTGGGTGGAGGTTGTGTTGCGCGGCCCGAATCCGGACGCGTAAAACGTTTTGGCAAAGGTTCAGATGCTGTGTCAACGCTAAAGGCTAAAGAAAGAGCGCACTGAAGTTGGTTCGAATTCCAAAACACCGTGCACGATCCACCTGCGCCGGCAATGACCCTTTTCCATAGCGTCACGATCAACGGCGAACATTGCGAAGGCCTGGCGCCCTTTTCCGGCCGCACCAGACGAGAAGCAACCGAGCGTTCTTCGGAGAAGGAGTGATGTATTATCGTATCAGCTCGTTCTGGATCCGCCGATGGACCTGAAACACACCAGGGGCGATTTAAATTAACCATGGCGATTAGTCTGTCTTGGCAATCGTTTTTGATTGGTAAATCACTAATGATTCCTTTAGCATGGCTGCACAGGCGGCACGATTGTTAGCGATGCTATTTACTCGAGATAAAACGAACTAGGAGGTCATAATGGCAATCAAAATTGCACAGATCGGAAATCTTCAGCAACTGGACGTTCTTGTCGCGGGTCCCGACGATGCGAACCACCTCTTCATCATCGATGGACAATTTGATGCAGGCCTTGCTATAGCATCTCAAGGCACTAATTTCGCTACAGCAAAAGAAACCTTCAGTGCGTTGATCGGCCCCAAGCTGGCTAATAGACAGTTCGTTCGGGCAATTGGCACAGCTTCAATCCTGAAAACTCAAATCGCTAACATCGCGCCGGGAGGAGTGGCGGCCTGGAACATCCTGGATGTGGATGCCGATTGGGATGACGAGTCCGGGCAGGTTGAATTACGAATCGAGGCACAAGTGAATTGCTCAGGTTCGAACCAGATTGCCAGCATCAATGCCTTTGCGTTTCATGTAACGATTCTTGCCGCCCTCCCTGCGGCTTAAAATTGTTTTCAGGTGACTCAGATGCGTGCAAACAATGGATTCTAAAGGACCGTTTTTGCTCGGTTTGGAACATTTTTAAGCACTTCAGCCGCAACCTGCTCGCAAAAATCGAGTTCAATAGCTATAATATCGGCCATGAAATCAAAACACAGCTTCGCACGGAATCTTCTTCTGATGTTGGTTTTCGGGTGCGCAATTTTGATCAGCAGTGTTGCGCAAGGAGGTGGCCCATCTGCATACCTCCGGTCTAATCACCACTTCCCGCCCGGCCTGCTCGTCGTGGATCGAACACCGAACTTCGGATGGAATCTCGGTTTCAATCTTCTGATCGATGGCAGGCCTGTAGGGAGCGTCGCCCAAGGGCACACCTATACCACCTGGCTGTCAGCCGGGCCGCATGTGTTGACCGTACACAAGGTGCCGGCGACAGGCTTTACCGCACCAACTTCGACAACAGTGAACATCCAGCCCGGCGCCGAGCATCTGTACACCGCCATGTGGGATTCAGGTTTTGTTTATCTCCAGCCGGGGAGAGTTTGGCTGACACCGGGCGCGTACTGGCAAAATCATGGTGATGGTACCCCGTAGCGGCGTAATAGCGATTGTTCAAGGGGTGTCGGGGGCTTAACCTGAAAGCGGAAATTTACCTCGCAAGCCAGGTAGATCCTTTTACTTGATTCTCGTACGCGCTGGCAGTCGCGTACAATTTCGGATGCGCCTTCCGTCGTTTACCAGCGTCATCGCGCTTTGTTTTTGCCTCTTGGGAAACGGATGCTCCAAAGGAATTACTCGCTCGACCTTAGCGGTCGTATTTTCTGTAAAAGGCAATGTCGTTTTTGGGAACGCGGAACGAAATGGTTTTCAACCGGTCACTCCAAAAAGCCAAATTAAAGCGGGCGACATCGTGCGGACGTCCGACGGCGCCTCAATTAATCTGGCATTAATTGCCGGCGTATTCGTCCAACTGGCCGGAAATTCCGAGATGAAAATAGAAGACCTAAGATTAACCAAGAACGGCAACGACACCGCCGAACGCATGCTTGATCGACGCGCATGGATCCGATTAAATCGCGGAAGAATTATTTGTTCGTTCAGCCAGAGTGACAAAACCGCATCAGACTTTGGCATCACAACAAGCGAGATAACGCTCACGCCTGTCTCTGATTGTCTGTTCTCGATTTGGACTGACGGCACAACGAGCAGAGCAACATGCGAGCGAGGCGAAGTGAGCGCACACGCCGACGCACAACCACCGTTGAAAATTACTGCGGGGTATTTCTCTCAATGGCCGACAGCATCGAAGGAACCGATCGCGGCGAGTACCGATGCGCGAGCGCAAATGGATATCACAACGGCACTCAACGTCGAACCGGAATTGATGGATCAAGCGGCTGGTTGGTAACACCGCCTTGTTTTTTGTGATATTTCGATCGCTGAAATCGGCGCGATCTTTGAGTGCCGATTTTGAATTGCGCCCCGTTCGACACGCCAGAATTCCAACCACGCGTCTGCATCATCGAAATCGTTTGCAGTTGCATCCGGAATTCTGGATGATCGCTGCAAATGTCACAGCTAGCTCTCGATCTAGTCATCGCAGCGCTGGAAAAGATTCGAGAGAAAAATGATCGCGGGCCACGCGCCTCAAGAACTGTGCTGGCACGGTTGCAAGATATCCCCGTAGCCGCTTCCCTGCGAGAATCGCAAACGTCGTTTACTGGGCAGCAGGCACAGGCGGCGCGAAACAAAGCAGACTTACTCGGCGCGATTCGCGAACGCGTGGGCGCTTGCACGAAATGTGCGCATCTCGCCTGCACCCGAACGCAAACCGTCTTCGGAGTAGGAAATCCGGACGCCGATTTGATGTTCATTGGTGAAGCGCCCGGTGCAGACGAAGATCAGCAAGGGGAACCGTTCGTGGGACGCGCCGGACAATTACTGACGAGAATTTTGAAGGCGATGAATTTTGCGCGCGAAGACGTTTACCTCGCAAATATTCTGAAATGCCGACCGAATATGCCAGCAGGCAGTTTTGGAAATCGCCCACCGACGCCGACAGAGATGCAAACATGCCGGCCTTATCTTCTAGAACAGATCGACGTCATTCAGCCAAGTGTGTTGGTCGCGCTGGGCGCGGTTGCCGTCGAGGGGTTGCTCGGAACGCGAGCGGCAATGCGGGAGATGCGCGGACGCTGGCATAATTACAACAGCATTCCCCTGATGATCACCTATCACCCCGCGTACCTGCTGCGAAACCAGGCGCCCTCCGAAAAACGCAAAGTTTGGGAAGACATGCTTCAAGTGATGGAGCGACTGGAGCTACCTATTACCGACCGCCAGCGAAATTATTTCCTGTAGCGGCTTCGCTGTGCGAAGAGCGATGCTGGACGCGTTTCCCGCACAGAGTAATGGTTACAATTTCGCACGATTGAACATCGCGTCGATTCGCTTCCGAGATGCGAGCGCAAGACCTAACGACAAAATCATCGCGCGCACTTCGCGACGCGGGACTTTCACGGTGCGCTGCAGGGCTGCGGGCCCGGCCGCATTCAAAAGAGCGAGTGTACGCGCCCCGATTAATGCCGGCAGCACCGTCGCAGCGCGCACCCTACGATTTCTGATCGCGCGCGAATATTCCATTCCAGACCTAAGACCTGCCGTTGCGTTCTCCAACCACGTTCGATAGATCGGCTGGAACCGCTCGGGTTCGGCGAGGATCTGCGATGGACTCAGGTGCACGGCGCTTAGTTGGTGATCGGGAAAATAACATCTGCCCAATCGAAGATCCGCGCCGGCGTCTCGCAGAACATTAATCAGTTGGAGCGACATGCCGTAACGTTTTCCCAAGGCAAGCATCTCATCCTCAGTCCGGATAGAGAACTGGCGGACATGCCGGAAACAGAGTCGCGTCCAAAATTCACCGACACAACCGGCAACCAAGTAGGTGTATTCGTCGAGATCCGCAGCAGTAGTAAGCGCGCGGATCTCCTGCGGATCATCGAAACGTTGCAGGTCTAGCATTTGGCCATGCGTAATTTTTTCCAGCACAAGGCGAACGTCGTTGCGATCTGTGTGCTCCATTCCTTCCAGGCGAACCAGACAATGGGATAGCGATTCCAAGAGTTGTTGTTCGCTCCGGTTCTGCTGCAGCGAAATAAACGATGTAATAAGTTCCACCACGACATCACGGGAAGCTGTGCCTTGAATCCCGTTGGAAAGGAGTTTCAAGGTTTCCATTCGCACTCTCACGGAAATTTGAGCTGTGTCGGCAACAGTGTCGGTTGTTCGCGCCAGCAGATATGCCAGCGCGATCGGCTCGCGTAATTGCGCCGGTAAAAATCGAATCGAGAGGTAAAAGGAGCGCGAGACGGAGCGCAGAATTTCAGCGTTCAATGTTCTTTACCTCTATTCGATTAGTGGCCGAGTTACCTAGTCCTAGCTGGCTGGCTAGCTCAATGTAGGCTGCCACTGAGCCGACAGGACGGAGACTCCCGCGCTTTCGCCATTCTTCCAATCGTTTCAATGCGACGGCGTCCAAAGCCACCGGATCCTTGCTCGCATATAGCGTGGCGTAGTGCACTGCGTAATTCGGCTGCGGCTGTGGCCCTCCGGCATATTGCGCGAGGAGGCCGTCCATCAAATTGAAGACCACCTTTTTAGCGATGAGAGGGTTGGAATAAATTTCTGCGAGACTTCCCGCGCCGAATCGCGAGCCCTGCGCGAATCGGCGCCAGTTGTCGATGTTCGGGATGGTCATGTTGTAAATGCAACCCGCGATGCCGTTCGTTTCGCTAACGCTCATCACAGGGACGTTGATGATTTTGTCCACGTCGCTGGAGATGATTTTCGAGAAATGACTGATGTTGCTCGTAGCGTCGGCATCTGCGAAAAGCGGCATCTTCCCCATGTCGCCCACATACTCAAAATCGCCCCAGATGAGTTTCCCGGCTAAAGGAGCAGATAGCATTGCGTGCGGATCGTATCCATCATGAGGCCCGATTGCTTTTACCTGGTAGCCATCCGCTGATGGCCGATATCCAGCCTCTTTGATTCCGCCCAGGGAGCGGTCCCAAACGATGATGCTATTGCGGGGATGACCTGCGGCCGCCAGGCCATCCGCGATCGCGTTCACAATGTCATGGTGTGTTGTGAAAAGCTCGCCACCGGCTGCCGAAATTTTGATACCGACGCGGTCACTGGGAGAGACCAGCGAACCCCAGGCCTTGGCCACGTTAGACTCTCCGGTCACAGCCATTACGAGCCGGTTCACCATTTCTCGCACCACGTGCGGGTTGGTCTTGTAATCTTTGATTGAATCAGGATTGCGCAGTGCGTACACAATCGAAGGCGTCGGCGCTGGTTGCTGGCTTTGCGCCAGCCCAGACGAGATGGCACAAACCAAAACGAGAGCTACGTTGCGAGTCAGCATGACAGCGTCGATGGCAGACGGATTTTATGAGTAACCGCGCGAATCACAACTGCGGGGCCAATCACTGTCATCCTGAGCGAAGTCGAAAGATCCCGTGGCGCTGACGTAAAGTTATGCAACGGGATTCCTCGACTGCGCTCGGAATGACAGACAGTAATATAGTTCGCCACATCTACGTTCATATCCCCTTCTGCGCGCGGATTTGTCCGTATTGCGCGTTTTACAAAGATTTGCTGGATCGCTCGCAGACCTCGCGATTTTGTGAGGCGCTCCTGCAGGAACTGGTAGGGCGCGACCGCCGGGCGCGCCATGTTACGCCGTCGACCATTTACTTCGGCGGCGGTACGCCTACGGCGCTAAACATCGCCCAACTGGAATTATTGCTGCGCGGGTTTCACGAAAGGCTCGACCTATCGCAATTGGTTGAATGGACGATTGAAGCAAATCCGGGAAGCGTCTCCGCGCGAAAGGCAGCGCTCCTGAAAACACGCGGAGTCAACCGAATCAGCCTCGGCGTGCAGTCGTGGGACGACGAACTGTTGAATTTGCTCGGACGCGAGCACAACGGGCCACAGGCCGAAGATTCGTTTCGGATTTTGCGCGATGTTGGTTTCACGAACGTCAACGTCGATCTCATGTTCGGTTTGCCGAGCCAAACTGTTGATCAATGGCGTGCGACTTTGGAAAAAACAATCGCACTCGAACCCGAGCACGTTTCGACATACTGCCTGACGTACGAAGAGGACACGGAATTTTTCCTGCGCCACGCGCGCGGCGAATTTCGGCAGAACGCGGAGGCGGACGCCGAATTTTTCGAAATGACAATGGCGATGCTGGAAAATGCCGGTTACCAGCATTACGAAATCTCAAATTACGCGCGTCCTGGTTTTGAATCAGTCCATAATCGCGCCTATTGGCTGGGCGAAGATTATCTGGGAATCGGGCCGAGCGCGGTTTCGACAATTGGAATGCAGCGCTGGCAAAATGTCTGCGATTATCGCGCGTACATTGATCGTGCTCTTGCCGGCCAATCCCCGCGTGGATCAAGCGAGACTCTCACGGATCAAATGAAACGCACCGAGCGAATCGCGCTTTCTCTTCGCACACGCGACGGAGTTTCTGCCGGAGAGCTAAAAGATTTCGCCAGCGAAACTGATGAACTCATCGCATTGGGCTTGCTCCGACAATCCAGCGGAAATTTCATTTTGACGCCGAAAGGTAAAGCACTGACCGACTCGATCACGGAAGTACTTCTTTGAACGCCAGCATCGGTGCTGTCAGTTCGTTAGGCCATGCTCTGCCTGGCCGCAACCATTCCTCCAGCTACAGACCTAATAAATGTCGTTGTCTGTGGTGTAACCGGAATCATCGCGAATGGAACGCAAACGTGCGCGGCTGCCCCATTCGGATTCGGGACGATTAATCTGACCGATTGTGATTTTCACCAGCCACGGCGCCGCGGCCAACGCACCGATTGCCATCAGCGTGATCGCAGTTGCCTGACGCACTGAAGGCCTGATTTTGTCCGCGATCAACATTCCGAAACCTAATCCAATTGCTGTCCGGGTGAGAACGAGCAACGGCGCAACCGGAAGATCTTCAGCACTTTTTGAAATGGATATGAGGGAAGACATCGCCTACCATATACGTCGCGTTTTAGAAAAAGAAACGGCAATTTTCTCGACGCAATCGTCCTTGCACCGACATGCCTGACTCGATGTACGCACTCATCCTCGCTGGCGGCAGCGGCGAACGCTTTTGGCCGTTGAGCAGGCGAGCACGTCCCAAGCAATTGCTAAGGCTCGTCTCCAATAAGACCTTGCTGGAAGAAACTCTGGCCCGCCTCGACGGGCTCATTCCGCCCGAGCGCACTCTGATCCTCACCAACGCAGAACAGGAAAGCTCAGTTCGAAAGTTGCTCGGGAATTTTCCCAAGGAAAATATTTTAGCCGAGCCGGCCAAACGCGACACCGCCGCGGCGATCGCGCTCGGGACCGGCTGGGTAGCGTTGCGGGATCATGCAGCCACAATGGTTGTTCTCCCAGCTGATCACGTCATTACAAACCGCGCGGCCTTTCAGGAAACACTGATCCTTGCTGCGGATGCTGCCGACGAGACAAGCGAGCTTGTGACGATCGGAATCAAACCGACATGGGCGTGTCCAGGATTCGGTTATATCGAGCACGGCAAGCCGGTCCGCTTGCGCAAACGACCCGACAACGAAGCAATTCACCGCGTCGTGCGCTTTAGGGAAAAACCAAATTCTGATCTGGCGGAGTCCTTTATCCGCAGGGGGAACTTTCGCTGGAACGCCGGCATGTTCGTATGGTCTGTGCCTACCATGCTTCGCGAATTTAATCGTCACGCCCCGGAGCTGGCTGATTTTCTTTCACAACTGCGCGCGCCGGGGAATTTCGAAACCGCCTTTCGTGAGCGTTTCACCAAGCTGCCGCGCATCTCGTTTGATTACGCGATCATGGAGAAAGCTGACCGCGTTCTTGTCGTGGAAGCCAGCTTCGATTGGGACGACATCGGAAGCTGGCGGGCGGTGGCGAATTATTTTGAAAACGACAAACGGGGGAATGCCGCGAACCGTGCAATCACAGCGATCGATTCCAGCAACAACATCGTTTTTGAGGAAAATGGAACAACAATCGCGCTACTCGGCGTGCATGATTTGATCGTCGTCCGTACGCCAGACGCCCTTTTGATTTGTCATCGGCACGAAGCGGAACGGATCAAAGAGTTAATCGGCAAACTTCCGCCGGAACTGCAATGATACGGAAGGACTGTCATCCTGAGCGAAGTCGAGGGATCTCGCGATGTCGTTTTGGGGTTTTGCCACGGGATTCCTCGACTACGCTCGGAATGACTTCTGCATGAATCGAATTTTGGGTCTCGATTTTGGACGGGCACGCATCGGCGTGGCGATCTCTGATGAGCTGCAGTTGCTTGCGCATCCGCTGGAGACTATTTCAGCAACCCAAAAAGCCGCAGCGCGCGTCGTAGAAATTGTTCGTGAAAAAAAAGTGGAACGTGTCGTGGCTGGGATGCCGCGTCAGATGAATGGTCAGATTGGTACTGCTGCGAGCGAGGTTCTCGATTTTGTGGAAAAATTACGTGCGATTCTCCCCTGCCCGATCGTTACCTGGGACGAGCGACTCACGACAGTCGCAGCCCATCGTGCATTGCGTGACGCCGGCAAGAAAACTCGGCAGACCCGCGGCTACGTGGATCAGGTGGCGGCGCAAATGATTTTGCAAAGCTATCTGGACAGCCGCGCGTACAAGAAAGCGGCACACGAGTTGTGATCCATGATTGATGATTAATGACGCTGTCATTCTGAGACAAGCGAAGAATCTCTGATCAGTTTCTGTCAATGCTCGCCACGGACTGATCAGAGATGTTTCGCTTCGCTCAACATGACAGCGCCTTGATGGAAACTTCTCACCACGGTTGACGGTTCATCGATCAATACAATCCCGGGCATGTCACGAAGACTGAAATTGGTCGTCGCTTACGATGGTGCGTCCTTCGCCGGCTGGCAGAGCCAATCTCATCGCAACACGGTGCAGGATCATCTCGAGCGCGCCTTTGAGCGCATCACTGGCAGACCTGTGCGCGTTCATGGCGCGGGACGAACGGACGCCGGCGTTCACGCCCTCGCACAATTTGCTCACGCCGATGTCATAAAATTCCTGCCAGCTGATCGTGGGATTAAAGCGCTGAATGCGCTTCTGCCTTCCGCGATTCGCGTGCTTCGGTGTCGATATGTGTCGCACGATTTTCACGCGCGTCTTTCCGCGAAAGGAAAAATTTATCGCTACAGAATTTGGGCCGCCCCCATTTTGGCTCCATTCGAGTATCGCCGTGCCTGGCACATCGCGCAGCCACTCGATTTGAGGACTTTAAAATCAGCGGCGAAACGCTTCGTGGGAACTCACGACTTCGCGGCTTTCGCGGCGAATCGCGGGAAGCCGGAGCTGAGCACAATCCGTACAATCAATTCCGTGTGCGTCCGCCAAAAAGGCCCATCGGTCACGATCGAGTTCGACGGCAACGGGTTCCTCTATAAAATGGTGCGGCTGATGGTGGGCGCGTTAGTGAAATGTGCAGTCGGCAAAATGCCTATCGAAGAAATCACCTCGCGACTGCGCTCCGGCAAAATCGAGTCTGCACGATTCGCAGCTCCCGCCGAAGGATTATACCTGGTTCGGGTACGTTACTAACGATTGTATGGCAACGCGACGAGTCGCGTTCGATCCGCCACCTATTTTTTCCAGCCGTTGCCGTGACCATCTGGCGCGAGAGCCGGCGCCATTTCAGGCGTGAGATCGACCTCTTCCGGCGTGTCGTCCCAGCCGACGTCCATCAAAGATTTTTCGTGATGCTCTCTCGCCAGAAGCATGTAAAGCGATGGCACGATGAACAGGGTGAAGATTGTTCCAATCGTCAATCCGCCGACGAGAACAAGACCGATTGAATTTCGCGCAGCGGCACCGGCGCCAGTCACCATTGTAAGTGGGAAGTGACCCGCAACAGTCGCGACCGTGGTCATTAAAATCGGACGCAATCGAATTCGCGAGGCTTGTGCCACGGCGGCGAGTTTCGCCGAGCCTTTCCGCTGAAGCTCGTTCGCGAACTGCACAATGAGAATGCCGTTCTTGGAAACGAGACCGACCAGTGTAACCAAGCCTACTTGAGAATAAATGTTGAATGACGTAGTCCAGCCGTCCGTGAAAAATTTTCCAAATGGCATCTTCAGAAACATGAATACAGCCGCGCCGAATAATGCTAGTGGGACGGACCCGAGCAGGATGATCAGCGGATCGCGGAAACTGTTGAATTGCGCTGCGAGAACAAGGAAAATCAGCAGAACAGCTAGCATAAACACTCCAAAAAAAGTGTTTCCTTCGTGCCTCAATTGACGTGAGCCGCCCGTATAGTCGATCACGTATCCTGGCGGTAGGACTCGGTGTGCCTCATCCTCCAGGAACTTGAGGGCGGCATCGACCGAACCAGCCGGAACTCCGCTGATCGTGACGGCATTCAGTTGCTGCATGCGATTAAGCGATCGCGCGACGGTTGTATGCTCCGTGTGCGCTACGGTGTTTAATGGAATCAACTGGTTGTTAGGCCCGCTTACGTAGATTTGGTCCAGCTGTTCGGGGTTCAGCCGATCCACGCGTTTGATCTGCGGAATCACCTTATAACTGAGCCCTTCCATGTTGAACCAGTTGACGTAATTTCCGCCAATGCTGGCAGAAAGATCGGCGCCGATTTTCTGCATATCGAGTCCCATGGACGAGACCTTGTCGTGATCGATAACGATGCGCGCTTGAGGCTGGTCGATCTTCGTGTCGATGTCGCCGAACTGAAATACGTGCGCCTGCATCGCCTTTTGGAAAATCTCTTTCGCGAATTCAAGGATTCGTTCCTGGTCTGCGGTGGACGCGATAATAAAGCTGACCGGAAAATTGTCCGAGCCGGGGAGTGCTTCCGGCATGATGGGAAACATTTGAATCGCCGGGATAGCAGACAACTTCTCCTGTACAATTGGCAGATAATCTTTCGTCGGCGTCTTACGCACACCCCACGGTTTCAACACCATTCCGCCGAACCCGCTGCTTGGGTTTGTAATCTGAAACGTGAACCGAGTATCGGGAATATCGTGAAACACTTTTCCGGCTGCGTCGGCATAACGAATGGTGTCATCAATGGTCGCATTGGCTGGCGCCGTAATGACGCCAAAGATCACGCCCTGATCTTCCTTCGGCGCGAGTTCCTTCGTCGCTACCTTCGGAATTGCGAGAAACATCAAACCCGCAAGCAACGAAATCCCGGCCCAAACAATGTAAACAGCAGGACGAGCCTGCAACGTGCGATCCAGATGCCTTCCATACCAATCGCGGAGACGATCAAATGTGCGATCAACAAAGCCTTTGAAGCCATGCTCGACGTGATGAGGCGGCAACAAATATGCCGACATCATCGGCGAAAGAACGAGCGCAACGATACCCGAAATGAAAACTGCACCCGCGAGTGTGAGCGCGAATTCGCGGAACAACGCGCCGGTTAGTCCTCCCTGTAAAGCGATTGGCGTGTAAACCGCCGCCAGGGTAATTGTCATCGCAATGATTGGGCCAATTAGTTCGCGCGCGCCAAGTAGCGCTGCCTGCATGCGCGATTGTCCCTCTGCTATGTGGCGTTCGATGTTTTCTACGACCACGATCGCATCGTCGACGACCAATCCGACTGAAAGCACGATCGCGAGAAGCGTCAGCAGGTTCAGACTAAACCCGAACAGCTGCATTAAAAACAGAGCGCCGATTAGCGAGATCGGAATCGCGACAATAGGGACGATGACAGATCGGACCGAGCCCAGGAACAAAAAGATCACCACCATCACGATCAGCAGAGTGTCGATCAAAGTTTTCACGACCTCGTGAATCGCGTCGTTGATATAGGCCGTGGCGTCATACGCCATCTCCGCTGTCATGCCTTTGGGCAATTCCTTTTTAATTTGCTCAAGCTCGACGCGCACGCGTTTGATCACGTCGAGCGAGTTGGCGTTTGGCAGCACCCAAATGCCCATGAAAACAGCCTTTTGTCCCGAGAATCGCACTTCGGTGTTGTAGTCTTCCGCGCCGAGCACGACGTCGGCAATGTCGCCCACCCTAACGAGCGTGTTCTTATCCTGACGAACGACCAGCTGCTTGAACTGGTCCGCCGTGTGCAGGTCCGTGTTGGCGGTTAGATTTACCTGCAAAAGTGAGCCCTTGGTGTTACCGACTGCAGCAAGGAAATTGTTTTTCGTCAGTGCCTCGCGGACCTGCGAAGGACTGATGTTCAATGCTGCCATCCGGTCAGGCTTCATCCAGATACGCATTGCGAACGTGCGGCCGCCGAGAATGTCCGCTTTTTGGACGCCGCCGATCGCTGTAAGCCGCGGCTGGACGAGTCGCACGAGATAATCTGTGACTTCGTTAGGCTGAAGGATGTCGGAGGTGAAACTCAAGTACGCGGAAGCAAATTGCGAATCTGCGGCCTGAATGGCGATGACCGGGATCTGTGATTCCGGAGGCAGATTGTTCCGGATCGCGCCCACTCTCGCGCTGATGTCGGAGAGCGCTTTGTTTGCGTCGTAATTGAGCTTCAAGCGCGCGGTGATTGTCGACACGCCCTGCGTGCTTTGTGATTGGATGTAATCGATTCCATCGGCAGCTGCGATGGCCCGCTCGACCGGCGTAGTAATAAAACCGCGTACTAACTCAGCATCAGCGCCGACGTAAACGGTAGTGACCGTGATCGCGGCGATGTCGCTGCGCGGATATTGCCGAACGTTCAGCGTTTTCATCGCCTGTAATCCCGCGATGAGGATCACAAAGCTGACTACAATCGCCAGAACAGGGCGCTTAATGAAAAGGTCAGTGAACGATGTCATTGCTTCGTGCCGTTGAAACGTTGGATCGTTGAATCGTCAAATCGCAGAGCCGATGTAACGTTGTAACGATGTAACGGATTACGATCGTACATCACGTATCTGGCGGTTTCGGATTCAGTTCCGGTTTGGGCGCAAGATCGTTATTCACGGTCACAGCCGTTCCGTTGCGCAACTTAAAGACTCCGGTGCTCACAACTGTTTGGCCTGCTTTCAATCCTTGCGTGACTGCGACGAAATCGCCACGTGCTTCGCCGATCCGTACAAACTGCTGCCGTAGCACCTCCGATTCCTTGCCCGTCTTCGGGTCCTTCTGTTTCTCGATCAGAAAAACCGAGTCGCCGTATGGCGCATAAGACACCGCCGATCCAGGGATCACGATCGTCTTTTTTGTCTCCGCCAAAGCAACTTCAACCTTTGCGAACATGCCGGGATGGAGCGCGTGATCCGGATTTTCCAATGTCGCCTGTAATGGCACGTTCCGCGTGACCGGGTCCACCATGGAATTAATCGCGGTCAATTTCCCTTTGAACAGCCGGCCGGGGAACGCGTCGGAGCGCACCGTTACCTCCAGATCTTTCGACAACTTCGAGAGATATTGGTCGGGCAACGCGAAATCGACGTAGACCGGATTAAGCGCGGTCAGCCCGACCACCTGCTGACCTGCATTGATCATTTGGCCGACGTTCACCTGGCGAATACCAAGCTGCCCATCGAACGGGGCGGTAACTGTCTTCTTTGCGATGCTGGAACGCATCTGATCGACAACGGCGTTCATTCGTCTGAATTTTGATTGGGCAGAATCAAGCTCGGCGCTGGAAACCACCTTCTTCATGGCTAGATCGCGGGATCGTTCGAGGTCCGTCTGCGCCAGCTGCGCTTCAGCTTCCGCAGATCGCAAAAGTGCTTCCTCTTGCGATGCATCGAGTTTCATGAGCACCTCTCCCTTTTTTGCCTCCCCACCGTTTTCGAAATTGATTTCGCTCACAACGCCAGCGAGCTCTGCGGAAACAACTGCACCTTGGACAGCGCTAACCGATCCCACCGCTGTCAGCCTCGGAGCCCAATCTTCATCTTTCACCGATGCGCTCGTAACAGTCGTCGGCGGCATCGTGTGCGGCGTGCTCATCATTTTGCCGATTTGCAGGAATTTAATGCCTACGACAAAAACCCCTATCGCCAGCAGCAGCGCTATTGCGATAACAATGGCTTTTCGTCGCCGCTTTGGCGGGGACTGCATCGGGCGATTTAAAACTGGTCTCGCTACATCATGCATAAGCGAGTTCTGCCTCCGGTTTGAATAAACAGCTCCATAGTCTGCGCGTCACTTGCAATTGTCGCTCTCGCCGCTCCGTCGCGGTCATTTCCTGCGGACGCAGCACATCGAGCATCAACATACCGCGTGCGACGGCGAAAATTAACTCTGCTATTTCGATTGGCGAACCGCCGCGCGTCGTATTTTGAGCCTCCGGCGCCCTGCTGATCAGTTCCGTAACGCCGCCCATCGCGGTTTGTAAAACGTCGCGCACCAAATCGGCGACGCGGGGATTTCGTGACGCTTCCGCATACAGGTCCACAACGAATGCGGAGACTACTGGCGTCTCCTCCTCACAGCAATGAGCGGTGAACAGGATTTCGAGCGACTGAAGCAACGTTGACGCCTGTTTAGCGCGCTGCAGCACTTCGGAAATCTCTTTCTTGTGGCGGTCCGCCATTGCAGAAATGACCGCCTCTTTGTTTTCGAAGTAGCGATAGATCAACCCGACGCTGATCCCGGCCTCCGCACTGATGTCGTGCATACTGGTTTGGTGAAAACCGCGCTTGGCGAAGCAAACAAGGGCTGCGTCGAGGATCTGGGAGCGCCGATCTGGAACTGAATCTGCGTGGGGTTGCGACATAGAATTGCCACAATGAATGAACGTTCATTCATTGTCAAATTTTCTTCCCGTTACGGCTCCAGATTTGATCCGCTACTCGGCTAAAGCATTTCTCATTCAAGCTTCAGCACGCAGTTGAAGCGGGCCGGCAAAATGCCGTCCAAAGCGAGCAGCATACGCGCGTTGCCCATTACTATTGCGTGAAAGTTCCGGGCCCATTCGCATGCTCTCTTGCGAGCGCAGGCTTGTAGCCCGCCCACGCTGGGATCTTGCCGGTGATGCCTTGGAATCCTTACGATTTCCTCTCCAAAACCGCTTGCACCGAGTGCGAAACAACCGGAACCGCTTGGGCTGCCGGGTCGAACCCAGCAAACGGGTCTGGCGTCGGTTGCCCGATAAACTGGAAGATCGCGGCAGCCACACTCAAAATGCACGTGACATAAACCGACGTCTCCAACGCGCTCCGCCCTCTCTCTTCCGACGCAGCCAGGATCCCGTATATTGAATGATCGTTTTTCATAAATTTAAGACGCCGCGGACTTCCCGCTTTGTCTGTTGATTGTTGATTGTTCATGATTGCTTCTGGGAGTTGGATGGCCTCGGCTCGTGAATTGGATTCAAATAATTGTCATGTTGAGCTGAGCGAAACATCTCTGGTTTGTTCCGTGGCACGCTTTCACCACATGATCAGAGATTCTTCGCTCCGCTCAGAATGACAGGAAGAGCATTGATGAAGAGGCTAAGCACCGACTTACGAGTAACCCGCGACTTTCCGCCGAACGCCCGCTATCTGATCGGTGTATCTGGCGGGCGTGATTCCGTTGCGCTGCTGCACTGGTTATCCAGCCTCGGTTACGAGCGACTAATCGTTTGCCACCTGAATCATCGATTGCGTGGACGCTCGAGCGATGCCGATGCGCGGTTTGTGAAGAGGCTCGTCGAACGTTACAACGGGCAGACGCTCGGCCGGGCCCGTACGCGAACGGGCAAGCGAAGCGCTCGTCCCACAACGTTTGGCCGCATTGAATTTGAACTCGGTTCTACGAATATCGACGCGCTTGCGAAGCAAAAGAAGATGTCGATCGAAGCTGTGGCGCGTGAAGCGCGCTATGCATTCTTCGCTGAAATCGCCCGGCGCCGCAATTGCAAAACCATTTTCGTCGCGCATCACGCCGACGACTTAGTCGAAACATTTCTGATCAATCTGTTCCGTGGCGCCGGCAATGCTGGCCTTGCTGCAATGCGCGAAGTTTCTACACGTCGAATCGACGGCATCGATCTAACAATCGTGCGGCCGTTTCTTTGCGTCTGGCGCAAAGAAATCGACGATTACCTCAGCGAGCACCGGTTGAGATTTCGCGACGATGCGACGAACAAAAATCTCATGCCCCTGCGCAATCGGATTCGACATCGGATCATTCCGTATCTGGAGAAAATGCTTGGCCGCAACATCCGCCAGAACATTTGGCGAACAGCGATGATTGCTGCCGATGAAGAGAAATGGATCGAGAGCGAACTGCGTGATTCGACGCATGCAGATCTCTCTGTGGTAGAGCTTCGCGCGTTGCCGATTGCGCTTCAACGGCGCGCGCTCTTGAAATGGTTGCGGGTGCAAAACGTGTCTGACATTGGATTCGACGCGATCGAGCGCGTTCGTTCGCTCGCCGATCCTGACGCTCGAATCGCAAAAGTGAATCTGCCGGAAAATCGACACGCCCGGCGACGCGCGGGGAAAATCTTTTTGGAGTAATAGAGTATTGGAGTTGTGGAGTAATGGTTGGCAGTATCGCGAAACAAATGCATTACTCCATTACTCCACCACTCCATCACTCTAATGTCTGACGTCCGCGTTCGTTTCGCTCCCTCGCCTACCGGATATTTGCACATTGGCGGAGCGCGCACTGCGCTTTTCAACTGGCTGTTCGCAAGACATCACGGCGGGAAATTCGTGCTGCGCATTGAAGACACGGATATGAAGCGCAACACGGATGAAGCAATGGCCGCCATCTACGAGGGATTAGAATGGCTGGGCCTGAATTGGGATGAAGGGCCGCACGTCGGCGGCGAGTTTGGGCCGTATCTGCAAAGCGAACGCATAGAACTTTACGAGCGTTATTTGAAAAAACTTCAGGACGCAGGCCACGTGTACGAAGATCAGGGAGCACTGCGGTTTCGCTCGCCGCGCGAACACGTCATTGTCGATGACCTCGTTCACGGAAAGATCGATTTCGACTTGTCGAACGAAGAGACGCACCCCGACATGACGATCCGGCGTCCTGATGGCTCATGGATTTTTCATTTCGTCAATGTGATCGACGATCTTGAAATGAAAATCTCCCACGTGATCCGCGGCGAAGATCATCTCTCGAATACCCCCAAGCACATCGAACTGATTCGCGCGTTGGGCGCAACGCCGCCGCAATACGCGCAGATCCCGCTCATTCTCAACCGCGACGGCACAAAAATGAGCAAGCGCGACGCAGGCGCGCGTTTGGAGTATTACATTCGGCGCGGCTTTCTTCCCGCGGCGGTCCGCAACTATCTCTGTCTACTGGGTTGGTCGCCGAAGGACGACCGTGAGAAGTTGGATATTGACGAGATCATTCGAATTTTCGATCTAAAGAATATCGGCCGCAGCTCGGCCACGTTCGATCCCGACAAACTGCATTGGTTAAACGGCGAATACGCGCGCGAGCTCGAGGATGAAAAATTTTACGAATTGGCTGTCGCCAGGCTGAGATTGAGCGGTGTAAAGCTGGACAATTTTGCGGAGCAATACGTGCGCGCCGCGTTAGAAACGTGCAAAGGAAAGATCAATACGTTCGACGAATTGCCAGCGTACTGCGGATTCTACTTCACCGATGATTTTGATTACGATCCTCAGAGCGCAGCGAAGCATTTCACTCCTGAAAATAAACCGCGGCTTCAGGCTGTTCGCGACAGCTTGAGTTCACTTCACAAATTCGACGCTGCAGAAATCGAAACTGCACTAAAGACCACTGCGGCAAGGCTCGGAATAAAATTCGGCGCGATTGTTCATCCTATACGGCTCGCGGCGACTGGCAGCACCGTGGGACCGAGTCTGTATCATTTGCTCGAAGTGCTCGGGAAAGAGAATGTGCTCGCTCGAATTGAACGCGCTCTTCGGAAGGCAGGCTGCTAGCCTGTCCCAGCCGCCAGGCAGCTTGCCTGGTGCCTGACTTCCTTATGCGCCGCTTTCGCCCAGGTATCTCGTAGCGATACCGTGCGATTCCACACCTGCTTTTCCGCTGTTGAATCGGGATCTAGCGTGAAATAGCCGAGGCGCTCGAATTGATAACGTTCCTTCAGACGCGCACTCGCAAGTGCGGGTTCGCATTTTGCATTCGCTATTTCCAGCGAATTCGAGTTTATAAACGACTTAAAATCGCCGCTGGCATCCGGCTCGGGAACAGTAAAAAGCCGATCATACAATCGGACTTCCGCATCGACTGCGTGTGCTGCGCTAACCCAATGAATCGTCCCTTTCACTTTGCGGCCTCGCGGTCGGGCCGCCTGACTTGCTGTCCAAATCGACGCTGCATCGCAGCTCGGTCACATTGCCAGCGTCATCTTTCATCACTTCCTCGCATTTGATGATGTAAGCGTATTTCAGCCGCACCTCGCCGCCCGGTCGGAGCCGAAAATATTTCGGCGGCGGCGTTTCCATGAAGTCGTCACGCTCGATGTAAAGCTCGCGGCCGAATGGGATGTTGCGGGCTCCAGAGTTTGGATCCTCGGGATTATTCACCGCATCGAGCTCTTCGGTTTTTCCTTCGGGATAATTTGTGAGCACAACTTTAATTGGTCGCAGCACGACGAGGCGGCGCGTTGCGATGCGATTGAGTTCATCGCGCACCATGTGTTCGAGCAGAGCCATGTCGGTCATGCTCGGATACTTTGTGATCCCGACGTTGTACGCCAGGCTACGTAACGCGGTCGGCGTCACACCCCGCCGGCGCAAACCGGAAATGGTCAACATGCGGGGATCGTCCCAACCGTTGACGAGCTTCTCGTTTACTAGCTGGATAAGTTTGCGCTTGCTCATCACGGTGTACGTAAGATTGAATCTCGCGAATTCGGTACTGGTGCGGACGCGGCTCCGGAATTTCGAGTGCGTCCAGGATCCAATCATAAAGCGGCCGGTGCACTTCGAACTCGAGCGTGCAAATCGAATGTGTGATTCCTTCGATATAATCGCTGAGCGTATGCGCCCAATCGTACATCGGGTAAATGCACCATTTGTCGCCAGTGCGATGATGTGTTGCGTGCCGAATGCGGTACAGCACCGGATCGCGCAACCAGACGTTCGCCGCGTTGACGTCGATCTTAGCCCGCAATGTGCGCGCGCCGTCGGGAAACTCGCCCCCTTTCATTCGCGCGAACAGATCGAGACTTTCATCGACGGGACGTTCGCGAAAGCTGCTGGCCTTTCCTAGACGGCGATACTCGTCCGTTTCCTCACGAGTCATGTCATCAACGTACGCTTTGCCTTTGCGGATTAGATCCAGTCCATGCTCGTAAAATCGATCGAAATAATCCGACGCATAGAACGGCGCGCCGCCGAGTTGTTTGTTTGCCCAGTCGTCAATCAACCAATGCACGTCAGCCATGATTGACCTGACGTATTCCGCTTCCTCTTTTGTCGGATTGGTATCATCCATCCGGATGTTGCAGATGCCGTCGAACTCGCGCGCGATACCGAAGTTGAGACAAATCGATTTCGCGTGACCGATGTGCAAATAACCATTCGGCTCGGGCGGAAAACGGGTAACTATCTGCTTGTATTTCCCCGTGCGCAGATCCTCCGCGATGATGTCGCGAATGAAGTCGGAAGGTCTTTCTGTTTCAGTCGTCATCGTAACGAGCAAAGCTATCGGCGAACGTGCAGATCGACAACTTTCACCGCGCTCTCAAGCCTGCATCTTCTCATTAACACCTCGCTTCAGCGAGGTGTTAAACAACCGCCCTCAATCTTCAAACCGCTAAAGCGGTTGAGTGCACGTAGTTTGCTTGCAGCACTCAGCTAAAGCAGGGTGTTAATGAGAGCGAAGCCGTCGTGTGAAAGAAGAGCAACAAATCACTGATCACTACACACTCGCTGATCTCGAGAAATGGTCTGAGGTCACGCGCGATGTCGACCCGCCGATTCGCCTGGGTGTTTTCGGCGATCCAGTGGCGCACTCGCTTTCGCCGCAGATGCAGAATGCGGCGTTGCGTGCGTTCGAGATCAACGCGCAATACGCGCGGTTTCACATTCGAGCGAACGAATTGCGATCAGCGCTGCGGTTTATACGCGAGCACGATTTTATCGGGATCAACCTTACCGTGCCGCATAAGATCGCGGGGCTAACGCAAATTGATGTGGCTGATGAATCAGCGAGCCGTTGCGGCGCAGTGAACACCGTTCGGCTACACGAGGACAAATTGATCGGTTCGAACACCGACGCCGAAGGATTTTCACGCGCAGTTCGCAGCGAGTTTTCCATCGATCTGCGCGACCTGCGAATAATGATCCTCGGCGCGGGCGGAGGCACAGGTCATGCCGTAGCCTGGCAATGTGCGGTGGAAAATTGTGAGCGTCTGGTCCTGGTCAATCGCACTCTCGCAAAGATAAACGGCCTTACCGATCGGTTGCGATCTTTCTTCGCCGAACCGCGCGTACTTGGGCCTGTCGCGCGGCTTAAAGCCGTGCGATGGGACGAGACTGCGGTGCGCGCGCAACTCGCAGATATCGATCTCATCGTTAACGCTACGCCACTGGGAATGAACCCGAGTGATCCCGCACCGATTTCGGCACGGTTGCTCGCGCCGCACCACCTTGTGTTCGACTGCGTATATCGCTCATCGAAAACTGCGTTGCTTCGTGCAGCCGATGAAGCCGGGGCCCGCGGCGCGAATGGCTTATCAATGTTGGCGCATCAAGGCGCATTGGCATTTTCCATCTGGTTCAATCGCGAAGCACCGATCGAAGCGATGCGCTCAGCGATCGTGGTGTAATTCGTTAGGTGCTGGTTCATTGGGAAGAAAGGCGCCGTTGCCTTCGTCGAGATAGATCGTCGAGCCGACACGCGAGATTTGAAGCGATTGCCGCCAGGTTCCTGATGGAAAATGTTTTAAAGCTTCGATTCTTTTGGTTTCCGGTTGTCCCGAACGGATCGCGACGTTCATGGCTTCAGACAAAATTCTGCCGTCCATCTTCTCTGGCGATGTGATGCCTAGAATCTGCAAAATTGTTGGCGCAACATCGACATTGCCACTTGGCAGATCAGTTGTTTCGCCGCGGTTAAAATCCGGGCCGGCAGCAATCAATGTGTTGTGCATGTCGAATCGGCTGAGAGTCGCGTGAGTCCCCTTACCTGCCGCGCGTTGCCAATCCGCGTCGATCATCCCCGGGATGTCGAATTGACTCTTGGAAGCATCCCAGCGAAACGCCATCACTACATCAGGGGCGCGTTCATTTTGGATGTTGGCTTGCTCCAGAGCAAAGGTTCCTTCCATCGCTTGCTTTGTGAAAATCACTCCAGCGAAGTCGGATTGCTGCAAGAACTCGACAAGGCGACGCGTTACCGTTGAGTTGTGTCCGATAATGTAAAAAAGTACGCTCCCGCCGTTCCCCGCCAGCATGATGTCTCCCGGTTTCGGTTCTGCGGTGAATTCGGTCATCGCGGCGAAGCCGGCCTCCTTCAAAATTTTTCGTAGATCAATCGAACGTCTGACGGTGGAGAAGCCATGATCCGACAGAATAAAGATGTCTGTGATTTCGCGCACCTTGTGTTCATCTAATGCGGACAAGACTGCGGCCAGATTTTCGTCGGACGACTTGATCGCAGCAAGGGCCGCCGGTGCTCCCGGTGCGGTTTCGTGTTGGGTTAGGTCTGGCTCACCCAGCCACAGAATTGAAAACAACGGGACGCCGTCTTTCCAAAGAACGTCTATCAATGCTTTGGTCGTCCAGGAATCTCTCTGCAAATGAGCAGACGGAAATGGGCCAAGCTTTTCAGTGATCGGATCGATTGCCGCGCTCGGCAACGTTTTGCCTTGAAACAAGGTGACACTGTTCTTCGGGCCGACCTCATTTGGATGCCGATCCAACAAAAGTCCGACTGTTTTTGCAGCCGCAATGACACTGCGAGCGAACGCGCGTTGGACCAGATCGGCAATTGTTGGAACGGCAATGTATTTTCCATCCGCGAGCTCATCGCTCTTTTTCACTGTAGGCGGCAGTTCCACATCCACCGCCTGGTGAGGATTGATGTCCGGGCGATAGACATGGTTCGCAATGATTCCGCTCTTGCCGGGATAAACACCTGTCACAATGGCCGTGCCGTTTACCATCGTGGCACTGGGATATGCCGCATGGTGGTTTCGAAACGTCACGCCTTCGCGCGCCAGCTTCGACAGCGTCGGAGTATTTTGCTCGGTCACAAAATCCGGACGCATTCCGTCCCACACGACCACCACTACATGGCGCTCGGGTTTTGCGGGTACGATCGCTGCGACAGACGCGCAGACGATTAGAAACAGCAATAAAATTATTTGCCGCATTAGCGAATGATAGAACAAGGCGCAGCGGCCCGCTCGCGTACACTTTCGGAGTCTCCAGACCGCCGCAAAATTTGGGAGCGGTCCGCGACCGTCGGGACACAAGGTCCCTGCCACATTATTTCTTCGGTCGCAGCAACGGGAATAGAATCACATCGCGGATGGATTCTGCGCCGGTAAGCAACATGGTGAGCCTGTCTATCCCGATTCCAAAGCCACCAGCCGGCGGCATTCCGTATTCAAGAGCGAGCAGAAATTCCTCGTCTATGTTTTGTTTTTCTTCGCCTGCCTGTTCGAGCAGGCGCTGACGCTGCACAACCGGATCATTCAGCTCGCTGTAACCCGGGGCGATCTCCACACCGTTGATGACCAGTTCAAAAACATCGACGAGCGAGCTGTCTTCCGCATTTTGTTTGGCCAGCGGTACGAGCTCTTTCGGACAATGCGTTACGAACAAAGGATCCATCATTTTTTCTTCGACGAGTTTCTCGAACACATGCTGCGTCACCTCGAAGTCCGCGAGCTGCGGCAGAATCTCGAGCTTGAATTCGTTCATGGCGCGTTCGCGCCTTTGCTCGGGCGAGAGCTCAAACCAATCTTTGCCCGCGACTTCGCGCATCACATCGCGGTAACGCACGCGCCGCCACGGCCGATTCAAATCAATCGTGCGGACGACCTTCCCATCAGCGTCACGATGCTCAATGCTCAACGAGCCGCAGATTTTCTCCGCGAGATAGCAGATCAATTCTTCGACGAGATTCGCGATCTTCTCGAAATCGGCATAAGCCCAATAGGCCTCGAGCATCGTAAATTCCGGATTGTGCTTCCTGGAGATGCCTTCGTTGCGAAAGTTGCGATTGATTTCAAATACCTTGTTGAACCCGGCCACCAGCAGACGTTTTAAATAAAGCTCCAGCGCAATTCGCAGATAAAGATCGATGCCAAGTGCGTTGTGATGTGTCTTGAACGGTTCGGCTGCCGCACCTCCAGCCGTGGGTTGCAAAATTGGCGTCTCCACTTCAACAAAACCGCGCTCCTCGAAAAAGCGCCGCGTTTCGCGAACGATCGCAATCCGTTTTTCGAAAACCGCGCGCGAACGTTCGTTGGTTAGAAGATCAAGATAACGCTGCCTGTAACGCGCTTCGATGTCCTGCAGCCCATGCCATTTTTCCGGGAGCGGCCGCAACGCCTTGGAAAGCAACTGGAATACCTGGACTTTTAGTGTCGGTTCGCCGCTTTTGGTGACAAAACACGTCCCTTCGACGCCAATGAAATCGCCTATGTCGAGCAACCGAAAAAGGTCGAATAACTCCGGCCCAATCTCCTTGGCGTGAATGTAAATTTGAATCCGACCGGTGACGTCACGAAGGTCGAGAAAATGGCTTTTTCCCATGTCGCGATGCGCGGTGATGCGACCGGCGACAAACCGCTTTTCACCTTCCTGAAATTTCTCGCGCACCTCCGCGATTGAACCGCTAACATCAAACGCGGCGCCGAACGGCTCCACACCTTTCGCGCGCAGTGATTCAAGTTTTTTTCGCCTGAGCGCGATCAGCTCGTTTTCGTCCTCCATATTCGGACAGCGAATGTAAGGCGCGACGCGTGCTTCGCCACGTCAAATCGTCAGTTCAACAAGAAACGAAGGCTGGGACACCCGTCGAAACATGACGGCTGGGAAGCCGTCACTCCTTGGGCGCTGCGGTCTTGATATTGCGTTTGCCAACGAAACACCTGCAGTGAGATAGTTTGAGCTGGCGCGCGCACATGACCTTCCGTCGCGGCGCCATAATTCACATGACTGCTAACTTGCCGCAAACGACTTCCAAGCTGGACGGGCCATTGGTCAAGCAGTTCTCGGTTTTTCTACCGAACAAGGTGGGGGCGATGCTGGACATTGTGAAGTTGCTTAGCGCACATCACACGCACGTTGTCGCCCTCAGCGTATCGGAATCCACCGACTCAGCTATTGCGCGGATCATCGCAAGCGACCCGAAGGGGGTAGAGGGATTGTTCCGCGAAAACAATGTTGCTTTCGGTGTCAGCCAGGTGGTGGTGGTTGAGATGCGAGAAGTAGCGACGCAGCTGGTAAAATTGCTCGCGGCATTGGTCATGGCGGAAGTCAATGTGCATTTCGCCTATCCGCTGTTGATTCGTCCACGCGGATTCTCTGCGATCGCTCTGCACCTGGATGACACCGATTGCGCTTCTTCTGTGCTCAAGGGCGAAGGATTCAAACTGTTGAGCCAGGACGATATCTCGCGATAGCCGATGGTTACTGTTCTAACGTTTTAACGTTTCAGCGGTCAAATATCCGGCAGATTGTTGACAGGCTGGCAACGGCGCGCATAACAAGACTGGGTATTCTCCCCATGCGGACTCTTTTTTCACGGGCTATTCAAATCGATCCAAGCTTTCATTTAGCTCTTGGGGTGCTTGTGGTTTTCGGTGTAACGGAGGTTTTTTTTGCGACGTCGTATTATGTCGGCCGGGCACGAGTGAACCGCGCCTCAGCACAGCCAGTTACGGCGACGATCGCGCATGCGCCTGCAACTTCGGCATTAGCCCCAGCGGCTGCGCAGCCAACTATTGCGCCGTCGACGCCAGTGAGCACCCCGCCTGCATCGATCGTCAATCAATTGCTGCGACAAGGTAAAGAATTTCGCGATCGCGGCGATATGACAAACGCGCTGGCACGTTTTCAGGAAGCCTTGGACAGCGAACCGGACAACACTGGCGTGCTCCAGGAGACGGCGCAGACATATGAATCGATGCAAATGTTCGATCGCGCGAACGATGTCTGGCGCAGAATCAAACAAATCAGTCCCTCCGATAGCGCGACATACGCTTTGGCCGATCGTCGGTTGAAAGTCGGGGTTCCCGCTCCACCGACCGTCGAGCCGGGCGGGGCTGCTGCGGAAACGGATTCTGCCCCAGGCAAAGATGTTGGCGGCAATACGGAGGGTCCAATTATGGGAATCTCTGAGGTCAAAACCAAGGAAACGTCCGATCCGGAAGTCGACACGAATCTCACATTGGAAATCGCGATCAAAAAACAACCGGGCGCCGTTATCGACCATAACAAAGTCAAAATCCTGGTGTTTCTTTACGACGTTGTGAACGATAAAGACATCAAACTGACTGACGCCGATGTGAGCAACGAATGGCTCACTTCGAAGCACGATTGGTCGGACACGAATCCGGAAGTGCTTCTCGTGCGGTATGTGCGCGCAAAAACTGGCGGCGCGTTATCCGAATCATCACTTTCGGAGGCTGCGGCAAAAGTTCGGCCAGGTCAAAAGGGTCGCGGCTCAAAAGCTTCCGCTGACATCGGACAACGCAAATATCTCGGCTACATCGTTCGCGTTTACTATGGCGACGACTTGCAGGCTGTTCAGGCGGAGCCGTCGCGGCTATTGCAGCAATTTCCTGCTTTAAAAACTCCTTCGGCACGATGACGCGATTGCTTCGAGGCTGTGTTGCTACCGTCCGAACAAGACGGAGCTACACAGACAATCTTCGACGCGTTCTTCCATGGTTCTGTATTTTTCTTTGTGCCGCCGGAGCACAAGCACAGGTTCAGGTCGATCTGAAATTCAAGCGATTGCAATACATCGCTTACGAACCGGTCGTCGCGACAGTTGCCATCACAAACCTGGCCGGACGCGACATTGAACTTCACGACGCGGAAGGCCAATCCTGGCTGGGCTTTGAGATCACGGGAGGTGAGGAACAGCCCATCGCGCCGCTCAGCGGTGCCTATCGAGAACCGCCGCTGAAAATCCAAGCCGGCCAGAGAGTCACCCGCCAAATCGATCTCACGCCGCTGTATCCCGTAAATGAATTCGGCGCCTACCATGTGCGCACGAATATTTACTTCGCGGATCTGGGAAAATTTTTCTACTCCGGCACCCGGGTCTTTGAAGTCACTGACGCGCGGCCGATCTGGCAGCAAACAGTGGGAGTTCCAGGAGGCGCGGGCGGCGATGTGCGCACTTATTCGCTTATGACCAACCGTTTTCCAGACCACACTTCCTTGTACGTTCGGGTGCAGGACAAAGACACAGGCGTCGTTTATGCCACTTACTCGTTAGGCCGAACCATCTCTTTCGAGCAACCGCAGGCGGAAATCGATCGCACGAACCAATTGCATGTTTTGCATTGTGCGGCTCCCCGAGCATGGTCGTACGCGCGCATCGGACTCGATGGTCAATTACTGACGCACTCTTCGTTCATGGAAACTAAAACGCGGCCCCGTCTTGTTCATTCAGGTAACGGCGAAATAGCCGTGCAGGGCGGCATGATCGAAGCGGCCGGGCACAACCCGGCTAGCAAAGCACCAAAACTTTCGGGCCGTCCGCCCGGCGCGCCCACAGATAACCGCTGATGCGCAGGAATTGTTTCCGAATCCATTTATTAGCTATCGGCCTGCTGACGCTTCTGGCAGCAAGCTCGTACGCGGCAAGCGGCGACAGCTCACCTACAACTGTAGTGATCGATGCAGGACACGGTGGGTTTGATCGCGGAGGAATTCCAGGCCAGAGGGTTTCAGAAAAAGACATGACACTCGACGTCGCGCGGCGACTTAAAAATGTCCTTGAAGCCAGCGGTTATCGTGTGGTGATGACCAGGGACAGCGATGTCTTTGTTCCCCTGGGAACGCGGTGCGCAATCGCCAACTCGAATCGCAAGGCCATTTTTGTATCCGTCCACTTCAATTCAGCGACACGAAGTGGAGCAAGCGGCATAGAAACATACTTTTACAGTCGCGGCAGCCTGCCCCTCGCGTCGGCGATTCACCATTACGTTGTCGGTGGTGCACCGTCATCAAGCCGCGGCGTGCGTCGCCGTGGCTACTACGTGTTGCGAAAGACAAGCATACCAGCGGTCCTCGTCGAGTGCGGTTTTCTGACTAACGCTACCGAAGCTGCGTATGCGCAGAATGCTTCTTACCGTCAAAAGCTGGCCGAAGAGATTGCAGCCGGAGTCAGGAGCCGCGGTTCGGTCGCGAGCTCCTTTAGTACAACCCGAGTCGCGACAGACGAAAGCATTCCGCTGCAACCGTACATTGACCAAACCAGAGTCACCGGGTCTAAAAAGAGCTCGAAGCGTTCGCACAAGAAAAGCACCCGAAAGAAGAAAAAGTCATCGAAACGGTCAAGCTCAGAAGCACGCGCGGCATCATCGGACCGGGAGGGTTGATTGGAGCTGCCAATTTTGACTTCGGCGCAGATGCGCGCCGCTGAACAGACCGCATTTGCCAATGGCGTCGAAGTCGAGGCGCTAATGAACAAGGCCGGCGCCGGTATCGCTCAGGCAGTGACGAAATTTTTCCCGAAACCCGGTCGATGCACCGTGTTCGCCGGGAAAGGACATAACGCCGGTGATGCGCTGTTCGCGGCGCAGTGTTTAGAGGGGCGCGGATGGAAAATCGAAGTGCGCCTCGCATTCAAAGAAGCCGACTGCAGTGATCTAACGCGTAAGAAGCTCGCGGACCTATGCCGCAGAGCGCGGGAAATTCGGGGCACTGCGCCATCGAAAACGGCTAATGGAGATCTCGTCACCACAGTTATCGAAGTGTCGTCCGACGCCGCAGACAAGACAGCCACCACGCAGAATTCAATCACCACGGAAACGTGTTCGAGCATTGCTGCTCCGCTCATCATTCTGGATGGTTTACTGGGCGTTGGCGCAAAACCGCCACTCCGCGAGCCAATCCGTACCGCCTGTTGCGCTATCAATCAGCTGCGAACTACAAGTGGCGCGTATGTCTTTGCGGTAGATTTACCAACTGGTCTCGATACCGATTCAGGCAAGGCAGATCGCGACTGCGTAGTCGCCGATTTTACCGCTGCCATTGGTTACGCGAAGCCGGGTCTCCTCGCTGACGGCGCGGTGAATTATGTCGGTCGGATCGAGGTTGTGCCGCTCGACGAATTGCGGCCGCCAAAAACGAAACCCAAAGAAATCATTGCCAGCCCAAGCGCTTTTCGCGGTTTGCTGCCGAGACGCAAATACAACTCTTATAAGAATCAATTCGGCCGCATCGGCGTGGTAGCTGGGTCCAGGGGATTCATAGGAGCGGCGTTGATGGCATCACAAGGTGCGCTCAGGGCCGGCGCTGGATTGGTGGAAGTTTTTGTTCCGGAAGAAATCTACGAAATCGTCGCCGGCGCTGCGTTCTCGGAAGCGATGGTGAGACCAGTGGCGTCATATCGTCAGTTGCTGAAGGAGAAACTTGACGTGTGGGCCGTGGGTCCGGGTCTTGGCAAATCGCGCGCGCCCGAGATCCTGGAGCTGGTAGAAAAAGTGAAGCAACCCATGGTGCTAGACGCGGATGGCCTGAACATCGCATCGGAAAAAACTTCGGTGCTTAGGCGCTGCAAAGGCAAACGGTTGCTGACCCCGCATCCCGGTGAAATGAAACGACTTTTTCCCGGAGACCAACAATCGCGCGGCAAAACAGCGACGAAATTCTGTAATCGTTTTCCAGTCACACTTTTGCTCAAAGGCAGTCGCACCATCGTGGCTGAGCACGGTCGGCCATTGAGCTACAACACGACGGGGAACCCGGGCATGGCCACGGGCGGAATGGGCGATGTCCTCACCGGAGTTTGCGCCGCTTTGCTGGGGCAAGGCTTGTTGCCTTACGATGCCGCACGAATCGGCGCATGGCTATGCGGTCGTGCCGCGGAGATGGCAATCTTCAACGGCAATCAGAGCGAACAATCGCTATTGCCGCGCGATGTTCTTGATCACCTCGGCGACGCGTTCAAGGATCTGTAGGGCGTCTGTGTCAGACGCCGTGAAACGAAACGGCATTCAGTCTGTTGGTTTTCCTGCTTTCCTGGTTTGCTGATTTGTAGATTCTTTCGGAGTGGCAAAATTTGTTCTGATCGGCAGCGGATTGGCGGGCGGCTTGCTCGCCGCATATCTCGGACGGCGTGGATACGACGTGGATCTCTACGAGCGGCGTGCTGACCCACGAGAAGGGAATATCGTCGGTGGGCGTTCGATCAATCTGGCGATTTCGACGCGCGGGATTCACGCGTTGGAACACATCGGGATTGCCAAGGAAGCATTGCAACACGCGATCCCGATGCGCGGCCGGATGATTCACGATAAATCCGGCGAATTGCATTTTAGTCCGTATGATGTCGATCCAAAAAAATGTATCAATTCAATCGGACGCGCAGCGCTTAACACCACAGTTATCGAAGCGGCACAGCGTTATGCAAACGTTAGCGTGCATTTCAATCACAAGTGCACCAGGGTCGATATCGATTCCGCGGTTGCTCATTTGGAAACGAAAGACGGCACCACAATGGCACGGAGCGACGTAGTGATCGGCGTCGACGGCGCATTCTCGGCAGTACGCAAATCCATGCAGACCGAGATTTCCAATTTTCAATACGACGAAAGTTATCTCGCTCACGGCTACAAGGAATTAACCATTCCGCCGGGACCGGATGGCACATGGCGAATGGAAAAGAACGCGCTTCACATTTGGCCACGCAAAAGTTTCATGATGATCGCGCTGCCGAATCCAGACGGATCTTTTACCTGCACGCTGTTCTGGGAATTCGAAGGACCGAGCAGTTTCGGCACGATAAAGACCGATGCCGACGTCCAACGATTTTTCGAAGAACAATTTCCTGATGCCGTTCCGTTGTTGCCAACTTTGCTCGACGATTTTCGGAACAATCCAACGGGTTCACTCGTGACCATTCGATGCGCGCCTTGGTTTTACCGGGACAAGATTTGCCTCCTCGGCGATGCCGCGCACGCGGTCGTACCTTTTTACGGGCAGGGAATGAATGCTGCCTTCGAAGATTGCATCGTGCTAGATGAGTGCTTTGGAGAATTTCCGGACAATCGTGAGCGCGCATTCTCTAAATATTTTGGTCGCCGAAAAGAAAACGCCGATGCGCTGGCCGATCTCGCCATCGAGAATTTCATCGAGATGCGAGACAAGACCGCGTCCAAAACATTTCGTGCGAAAAAGAAGTTAGATCACGCGCTGGAAGCCGCCCTGCCGGGAATATATCTGCCCCTCTATACAATGATCACCTTCACAAATATGCCTTACGCAAAGGCGGCGAAGCGAGCGCAGATCCAGGACTCAGTTGTATATGCGAGCCTGTTTCTACTCGCAGCGATTTTGGTTGCTGCGATCCTTTGGTTATTCGCAACCTGAGCCAAGCTAGGAACGGAATTCCGTTGCAGCAAATCAGCCAGACCGATTAACCTCGGCGCATGAATTTCAGCTACTTGCCAATCGTTGCCCTAGTCATCTGGCTTCTGTTCGCCACGTTCACTCGCGCAGAGGAAAATCCCATGAACGACCCTGATCTTCAGCAGTTGCTGAAACAGGCGCAGGAAATGCAAAAGAACTCCGGATCGCCGGATGCCCGGAAAAAAGTTGCCGAGATGGAAGCGATGGCAAAACAGGAAGCGGCGCAACAGGAGCAGGAGGAAAAGAACGAAAAGGGAAAATTACAGGCTGCGCTAAAGAAACAGCTCGATGCGCCGGGCCCGGTCGCCTTCCCCGATTGGATGCCCGCCACACCGGAGTTCAAACCCGCAGGGAAGCCGGTGAAAAAGGTGGTCGACGAGGAAGTGAAAATCGTTCAGAGCGGCACTTCGTCTTGTACTCCCGAGAAAATAGCGGAAAACTGGCAAGCGGCTGCAACCGCAGCGAACAATCTCAATCAGAGCCTTAACAAGATGAATGTTAACGGGAAGATCACGAGAATTCTGTTTCTCAGCACGCGCACCGATCCCAGGCAGGAAGTGGAGCTCGAGGCCAGCCGCGACCCGGACAGCAAGATCACCCAGATTGAAATTTCATCTCCGCTACCAAAGCCGGACATCGGGAGCGAATAGGCACTCCGCATTCCAAAAAAATGGCTGTCATGTGGAGCGGAGCGAAACATCTGATCCAATGCCGGTTTCACGATGTGTGCACCTAGATCGAGATTCTTCGCTTTGCTCAGAATGACAGTGTGACAATGCTTGGAGCCGAGCAGACGTTTCTCGCAGCGCCCACTTGCATTCCGTTCGCGCCGGCATTACCGAAATTGCTACTATGGCTGAAACGTATGTTCCGTTAATTAGTTCCGGCATTGCCGGTCCACTGGGCGTTGTTCATCTCCCGCGCCTCTGGCAAAAGGTCTCACTGGAAGAATCGGGCAAGCTTGCTTCCGGTTATCCCGGCGTCGGCCACGGTTTCGACGCGATGACGCTGGCTGCGCTCGGACTCGAAGAGCAAGCGGTGCGAGATTACATCCGGAAAAACAAGCCGACCTATCCGCAGTTCGAGGCCTGGGTGAAACATAATTCCAAGTCTTTAAATCGGGACGCCATCGAAAAGCACAACGCGGCGGTGCGCGGTTACAATCATGATGATGAAACGCGCACCAAGATTTTGGGCGCATGCAAGATCGCTGATGACGCTTCTTCGCCAAAAGACGCGGTGAATTTGAACAATCTCGACGATTGGTACGAGTTTCACCAAGCAGTGCTGGCATAGGGGAGCGCTCGCGGCTTGCGTCCTGGCTACTCCCAAAGCTTTCGCGAGTCGCGAACTTGAATGAGCGTGGCGTGAGTCGCGGATTTTTTTGCGCGATGGCCGTTATGCAAGTGCAAGACCAAATTGTTTTGCAGTCGCCTGCGCGCTTTGATTCTCACCGGCTTACTGCCCGTCGCATTCGCATCAATCGACTTCCCATTCTCGTCACAGCGTTTGTTGTTCTCTCCTCGGCCGCGTTTTTCGGCGTGCCGGGATCGATAATTGCTAATTCTGCACCGGGCTCTCCTTCACCGTCGCCGCAACTTCCGACGAAGGACAAGGTCGTCATATATTCGGGCGCGGCGATAATCGACCGAACTGGCGGCCCACTTCGGCCTGACATGGCCATCATCGTTCGCGGCGAACGTATTGAATCTGTCGTGCCCACGGCTCAGTTAAAAGTTCCGGCCGGCGCGGAGGTGGTCGACGTCAAGGATCAATACGCGGTGCCCGGCTTCATCAATTCGCATGAGCATTTGGCGACGCCACCGAATCGGAAGCTTGCCGAAGCGATGATGCGCCGCGATCTTTTCTCCGGAGTAACAGCGGCGCGTTGTATGGGTGACGATTTGCGCGCGCTCGCGGACCTCGCCCGGGCGTCTCGCGTCCTCGAAATTGCCGGACCCGACCTTTACTACGCAGCCTTGTTCGCCGGACGTGATTTCATGAACGACTCGCGGATCGTTGCCTGCTCTCAGGGCGCTAAAGTGGGAGAAACTCCGTGGATGCGTGCAGTCGACGAAAAAACGGACCTGACCAAGGCCGTGACGCTGGCCAAAGGCACGGGCGCAATTGCGATTAAGATTTACGCCAACCTGCCGGCTAAGTTAGTAGCAGAAATCGTGGCGGAAGCACACCGACAGCATATGCAAGCTTGGGCGCATAGCATGGTCTTTCCGGCAACTCCGCATGAAGTGATCGATGCAAAACCGGACTCCGTCTCCCACATCGGCTATTTTGGATTTCAAGCCATGGACAAGCGTCCGCAGAAATATCAGGAGCGCGAAAAGTTTCCTATCGATCGTGCGCCTTTCGCCAACGGCGACAACAAAATCATGTCGTCGCTCTTTGACGCGATGAAAGAGCGAAAAATCATTCTCGATGCCACCAACTACGTTTACGAAACGATCGAGCAAATGCGAGCACGCGATCCGCAAAACGCGCCACCACCACCGTTCTGTTCGTCGAAACTGGCCGAGTTGCTGACAGCGCAGGCTTACAGACATGGCGTGCTAATTTCAGCCGGGACCGATAGCTTCGCGCCCTGGGAAGAACCGTACTCGGCATTGCAGGGCGAAGTCGAAATCCTGGTCCGCAAAGTTGGCATGACTCCAATGGACGCCATTCGTTCGGCTACGCTCATTAGCGCGATGAGCATGGGGCAACAGAGCGAGATGGGCACGTTGGAACCGCGTAAGTTAGCCAACATTGTTTTCCTGTCGGCGAACCCGCTCCAGGACATCGGCGCGATCCGACAAGTTGTGCTCACGGTTAAACGCGGTGCCCAGTACCCAAGACAGAATTACACTCCCGTTACTAAAGCGGAAGCCGAAGGCCAATTGTGACCGAGCAGAAATTGACGGCCGCACTTGCGACATGCGAGCATTGCTGCACCGAGTAGATGCAAACGAAGACAACGCCAGTATATCGCAAAGCAGTTTCGACTTCTCAGCGAGGCGCCGAAACGCTGGCGCAGCGCTACTTTGTTTCACTGGAGATTTTTGCGGAGGAGTTGCAGAACATATTCGCGACCAATTGGGTGTTGATTGGCCATCAAAACCAGCTCGCCGAACCGGGGTACTATTTCCTTGCCGAAGTAGCCGGCGAAAGCGTGATCGTCACGAAGGATCAACGATCGACGATCCGCGCCTTTTACAACGTTTGCCGTCACCGCGGGGCGCGACTTTGCGAAGAGCAAAACGGACGCGCCGCAGCGATTCAATGCCCGTATCATGCGTGGACCTACTCGCTGGATGGGCGATTGCTTGGCGCACCGCACATGGATGAGACGCCGGGATTCAACAAGGCTGAATATGCATTGAAGCCGGCGAGGCTTGGTCTTTGGGAAGGTTTTATTTTCCTGAATCTCGCAGACGCCTCTGCTTCGCTCGAGAAATGGTTTGAGCCGCTCGGAGGAAAGTTTTCGCCATGGAATCTGGCAGCGCTGCGCTCGGCGAAACGGATCGAGTACGACGTCCGCGCCAATTGGAAGTTAATCTTTCAAAATTACTCGGAGTGTTATCACTGCCTGGGCGTGCATCCGGAGTTGTCGAAAATTTCACCCTACGACTCCGCCGAAAATGATCTGGTCGAAGGACCCTTTTTAGGTGGATTCATGCGAATCGCGAGCGACAAAAGCCTGACGATGAGCGGCAATGCCTGCGCGTTGCCCGTGGGTAATTTCGGCAACGAAGATTTCCGGTTCGTTTTCTACTACTCCATTTTCCCGAACATGCTGCTGAGTCTGCATCCTGATTACGTGATGGTGCATCGACTTGAACCGCAATCGCCGGAACGCACAGTCATCTTTTGCGATTGGTTTTTTAATCCGGAAGCATTCCAGCGCAGCGATTTTGATCCGGAAGATGCCGTGAAGTTTTGGGACATGGTGAACAATCAAGACTGGCACGTGTGCGAACTGAGCCAGCGAGGCATTTCCTCGCGCGCGTATGAGCCAGGACCGTACTCGTCACGCGAGAATATCCCAGCAGCGTGGGATCGGGAATATCTGCGTCACCTCCGCTGAATTTACGACAACGTCGTGTCGGGCGAATTCGAGACATCCCGCGAAGTTGACTGTAAATTGCGCCACGGGATTCCTCGACTCCGCTCGCAATGACGTGCTACATGGGTTTATGCCGCCGCTGACCTACGCCAATTATCTCGATCTCGAGAAACTGCTCACACTTCAAAACCCGCGTTCAACGCCTGCCGAGCACGACGAGATGCTGTTCATCATCATTCATCAAACGTACGAGCTGTGGTTCAAGCAGTTGCTGCATGAATGTGAAAAGATCAAACGCGACTTTTCTGCAGGCGAACTCTTCGGGGCAATCCATTCGTTCAAACGCATGCGCACGATCATGAAAACACTGGTCGGTCAGCTCGACATCCTCGAAACCATGACGCCGTCGTCGTTCTCCAGTTTTCGGGATCGTCTGGAAACGGCATCGGGATTTCAATCGGTGCAGTTTCGCGAATTGGAATTTCTCCTTGGCTATAAACGTCCCGTCGCACTCGCACATGTGAAACCAGATTTTCCGGGCGCAGATCGGCTGATCCAGCGGCTGCATGAACGCACAGTGGTGGACCATTTCTATGATTTCCTTGAAACGCGAGGTGCACAGATTCCAATTGAGTTGAAAAATCGTGATGTAACGCGGCCGAACGAACCAAACGAACAAGTGCAGAAAGAGGTTCTGCGCCTGTACAAAAATTCGCCGGAATGTTCGATTCTTTTTGAATTGATGACCGATTTTGACGAGGGCCTGCAGGAGTGGCGCTATAGGCATGTGAAACTTGTGGAGCGCACCATCGGCGCGAAGAAAGGCACAGGTGGATCGCCGGGTGTTCCTTTTCTAAAAGAATCGTTGTTCAAACCGATCTTTCACGATCTCTGGGCAATCCGGCACGAACTGTGAGATTCTGTCATAATGACCGAAGTGGAGGAATCCCGTTCGATTAGTTTTCGGTAACACCGCGGGATCCTTCGACTCCGCTTCGCTCCGCTCAGGATGACCAGTTGTGATTTGAACGCTTCACTTCAACAAATCGCGACTCAGCCCGAGAAATTCGCGTACCGTCCCGGAGAACAGTTGCGCTTTTTGTTTTTCGGCAAGCTTCATGGAGTCGATGAGTTTTCCCGGATGGATTTCGCCTAACGAGAACGGGTAATCAGAACCGAATGCGATGCGTTCGGCGCCGAACAGTTTAAGAAGCAAGCTCAGCGCCTCGGCGTCGTGAACAAGTGAATCGACATAAAATCGCGCAGGCATGCCGTCATGCGCGAGATAACGACGCGGACTGGTGGTGTTTTCCGGCACCACCACATCAGGGCGCACATGAAATGCGTGATCGATGCGTCCGATGGTAAATGGAAAGGCGCCGCCGCCGTGCGCAAACGCGACGCGCAATTTCGGAAATCTCTCGAACACGCCTCCAAAAATCATGGAACAAATCGCGAGAGACGTTTCTGCCGGCATTCCAACCAGCCACGGCAACCAGTATTTCGGCATGCGCTCGCTGCCCAGCATGTCCCACGGATGAACGAAGATCGCTGCATTGAGTTCTTCTGCGGCGCTCCAGATCGGCTGAAGCGCGGCATTATCGAGGTTGAGAGTATCTACGCGCCCGAAATGCCGATTTGCGTCGACGTGCGTTCCAATTTGCGCGCCGCGCAGCCCGAGTTCCAGCACGCAGCGCTCCAGTTCGCCTGCGGCGAGGTCGGCATCCTGAATTGGGATAGTTCCGAGACCGGTGAAGCGCGTCGGATGATCGCGAACCACTGCAGCGATGTGGTCATTTAGTCGCCGGGAAAGATCCAGCGCATCAGTCGGTTTTGCCCAGTAGCTGAACATGACCGGAACGGTGGAAAGGACCTGCATCGAGATCCCCTCCCCATCCATCTGTTCAATTCGGCGCGTTGGCTCCCATACGTTATCGCTGATTTCGCGAAACAGCCGCTCGCCGAGCATGATTCGCGCGCAGCAGGGTTTGTAATGATCAAGGCGGACAAAACCGCCATAGCCGTATTTCGCGTCGAGATCCGGCCACTCACGCGGCAAAATGTGGGTGTGCAGATCGATCTTCACGGGCTGGAATTGTAGGGCGTTTCAGTGAAACGCCAATGTCGAAAGACGCCCGATACAGACGCCCTACACTAAACGCATTACAGCGCCTTAACCGGCTGCGCTTTTTCCACTTTTTTACCGCACTTCTTGCAGGTCCGCCGCGCATCGTCATTCCAGAATTCGAGCATTGCCTTGCTGAAATGATCGACGATGTCCTTGCAATCGAAGTTGATGTCTTCCACCAGTGCTCCACAATTTTCACAGTAGAAAATTACATGTTCCTTCTCACCCGGGGGACGGCGTCGCTCTACAACCAGGCCAATCGTCTCTGGCGGGCGCTGCGGCGAATGCGGCACATTTGGTGGAATGAAAAACGTTTCGCCCTCGCGAACAATGTGGTCGACGATACGGTCGCCTTCGCGGATACGCACCTTGATGTCGCCTTTGAGCTGATAGAAGTACTCTTCGGAATCAACAAGGTGAAAATCGTTTCGTGCGTTGGGGCCCTTGATGACCATCACAAAAAAATCACGGCCGTCATAAAGATACCGGTTGCTTACTGGCGGCTTAAATTTCTCAGCATTCTCTTCAATCCAGTTCTCTATGTTAATGGGCGATTGCACGCTGCTCATAGACATGAGCGTATTTCTACCGGTGCAAAGCGTCAAACTGCGTCATCGCCGGCTGAAACCCGGCGCTTTTTCGAGGCGACCACCTGGCTTGTTAAAACCGACTTTACAGTTGAATGCGTAATCTTCCGTTGAATAGTATCCGCCGCTTTGTGAATAACGGCCGAATACTGAGAATCGCAGGCACGCTGCTCGCGGCGCTGATTATTTGCAGTTGCGAAGAGTACCCAGAGCCGTACGCGGCGGGAGCGGGCTTCTATCCGCGCGCTGCTCCCGCAGGCTGGTGGCATGACGAAGGCGCTTCCGGAAAGCCGCGGATCGTCGTGCACATAGGCGAGCAGAAGGCTTACTTTTACAAAGGCAAAACTTTGGTCGGCTGGACAACTGTCTCCACGGGTAAACCCGGTTTTGGCACTCCGCCCGGTCACTATACAGTCCTATCAAAGGATGCAGACCATGTCTCAACTGCATTCGGCGATTACGTGGACGGTGCTGGTAATGTCGTTAGGTCAAATATCGACTCACGTAAGGACCACCAGCCGAAAGGAACCCATTTTGATGGCGCGCGGATGCCGTACGCCATGTTCTTCAGGAGCGGTTACGCGATGCACCAGGGGTATGTTCCACCGTTTGCTGCATCGCACGGTTGCATTCGCATTCCAAAGGGGATGGCAACTCAGTTTTTCGAACACGCACCCGTAGGAACGCCGGTCACAGTAACCGATTAGTCTCGTCACTGGTTCGGCTCGGATGAGTCAAATTTATCCGGCAAGCCCCGGCTTCGTCTTTGGTACTCATCCGCGGATTGTACAACGGATGCGTATGCTCCAAATCCGAGCCATGCTAACTTCTAGCGAGCCATGAACAAAAGTGTCATCGCAGCGGAAAGGCTTTCAGGTACCGGCCTAACGAAGCAGGAACTGCAACGCTATTCGCGCCACCTCGTCATGCCCGAAGTCACTGTAGAGGGACAAAAACGACTGAAGGCAGCGCGCGCTTTATGCATCGGCGCCGGTGGTTTGGGTTCTCCTGCCGCTCTGTATCTCGCAGCAGCCGGTGTGGGACGACTGGGGCTTGTCGATTTCGACCGTGTTGATCTGACCAATCTGCAACGGCAGATTCTTCACGGAACGAAAGACATCGGCCGCAGCAAACTTGAATCGGCGCAAGATCGGCTGCGCGACGTTAACCCAGAGATCGAAATCGAACTGCACCAATGTCGATTCTCCAGCGAAAACGCGCAGCGAATTGTAGCTAACTACGACGTAATTGTGGACGGCTCGGATAATTTCGCCACACGCTATCTCTCCAATGACGTCTGTGTTTTTGCCGGGAAGCCAAATGTTTACGGATCGGTTTTCAGGTTCGAGGGGCAAGCGACTGTGTTCGCGCCGCATTTGGGCGGGCCTTGTTATCGCTGTTTGTTTCCTGAACCGCCTCCGCCGGAATCAGTTCCAAACTGCGCGCAAGCGGGTGTGCTCGGCGTTCTGCCCGGCATCATCGGCATGCTTCAGGCCATTGAGGCAATCAAACTGATCTTGGGTATCGGCGAATCCTTGATTGGCCGCCTGCTGCACTTCGATGCGCTTAAGGTCGCTATTTCGCGAGTTAAAATTGCGGCGCGATCCGCAGTGTCCGGTTTGCGGTGAACACCCAACCATTTTGGCGCCGATTGATTACGAGCAGTTTTGCGGGAGCACGGAAGACGCAAGTGTTCCCGGAATATCGGTGCAGGAATTGAAAAGGAAGATGGACGCGCGCGAAGCGTTCGAGTTGATCGATGTACGGGAGCCGTTCGAATTCGAAATCGCACGAATTACTGGAGCCAAGCTGATCCCTCTCGATGAAATTCCCGATCGCGCAGACGATTTGCAGCGGGAACAAACGTTTATCGTGCATTGTCACAGCGGTGTGCGTAGCGCACAGGCGGCGCGACTACTAAAGCAACGGGGTTTCGCGAAGGTGTACAATCTGGAAGGCGGAATCGACGCCTGGTCGGATTTTATCGATCCAACCGTGCCGAAATACTGACGAATTCCATTAACACTGTAGCTTTGGCCCCCACGCACACAGATGGTCATTCCGAGAGGAGCGCAGTGGAGTCGAGGAGTCCCCCGATGTTCCGTACAGTTGAGCACCGGGATCCTCGACTTTGCTCGGGATGACCTCTAACGAGCCGCGGTCTTAATCAGATTTTTTTACCGCAACAGCGAGTTCGTCCGTGCTGGGAACCGTGTGCCATTTGGCCAACAATTCCCCACCCTGTCCAAACACGAAAACGCAGAAATCCGTTGCTGCGGGCGGCTGACCCAACTGCGAGGCGATTGTCCCCTCAAAATCAGTGACAACAAATATGTCGTTTTTGGCATCACGCCCGATCTTTAGCTCGTCATATCGCGCCTGAAGCCGTTTTGCCGCTTCACGCACGCGGTGCCGGATGAAGCCGGTCGCCATTCGGCGGCCTATCGCCAAGTGTTGGCGGATAATATGAACAACGGTAATCATTCTGTAAGCGGGATTGCCGAGACAAAAATCTGGAACATGATCCCCCACGCTGCGCGCCTGTTCGCGATCAGCACTCGTCGTCAACACGACGACGGTGACGTGTCCATCGGATGTTGAAAGTTTGTTGCCGTCGATATCGGCAAAGCTAATCAAATAAGTGTGGCCGGTTGAAAGCTCGCCACGTGCCGCCATACCGGAGAGGAAAAGCGATATGCCCAGCAATAAAAAAAATTGAAGTGCACGCACACTCATAACTAAGCAAATTGCCGGGAATGCGCAGCACTGACAACTCTGAGCTTCGTCGCACCCGTTCTTTTTCACCACGGCGATTAAACGCGAAGTGGAGCTGGCTTTGCCTCTCGGTGTTTTTCACTTACGCGTTGGCTGGGTGCGATCAGATAGGGAATTCCCGTCACAGTCAACTGACGCAGGATGCAGACAGTAAATCAGCCCAGGGCGACTTCGAACGGGCGGTGAACCTCTATGAAGCTGCACTCGATGACAGCCCACGCGGTGCCGAGATCCACTACAAACTGGCTCTTATTTACGACGATAAGCTCAACGACCCCGTGAGTGCACTGCACCATTTTAAACGGTACCTCGCGCTAAGTCCAAATGGGCCACACGCAAAAGACGTTAAGAATTCGATCCAACGCGACGAGGTTGGTGCGCTCACTGCCTTGTCTGGCGATTCCGTTATCACTCGGGCGGAAGCGGCGCGGTTGCGCAATGAAAATCTTACACTGCACAAACAACTGGAAGAGGGTGCGGTATCGCGAACGGCGTTTGAGAAGTCGGCACGAAACGACGCCAGGAAATCAAAGAAAGCGGGCCAGACCTACATTGTGCAGTCGGGCGATACGCTCTTCTCAATTTCGCGAAAGTTTTATAAATCTTCGAAACGGTGGAAAGCCATACTTGAAGCGAACAAAAAAAATATTCGGGATCCAAAAGACCTCACGGTCGGTCAGACCTTGGTCATTCCTTAAATAATTGCTGTAGGTGTTTATCCGAATCGAAGTCTCACACTTCCAACCCAATCAACTCGCGTTGCCAGGGAACAAGGAAGGATGTCGCCCGCGCTGGATCAGCTGCAATAGCCTCCAACGCGCCGCGTGATGCAACGAAAGACCGCTCCAATCCAAGTTGTTCGGCCGCTTTGTCGCGCCGTTCGCGCAACTCTTCGGCGCGCTGACGCATTTCGGCGGTTGGCCGAGAACCGGCGCGGCGACGCATAACCGGCCACTCCGATTGCGGCGATTGCAACGCGATCTTTGCTGCTTCGCAGAACGTCTGTCGCCGTCGAGCAGAAAAATGTTTGTAATCGGGCACGTGACCCCTAGCGAAACTTTCCGCCGCCGCCAGGAGATCGCGGTTTTGTAAAATATGAAATGGAGGTCGATCTGCCATTTCGGCTTCTCCGTCCCGCCATTGCCATAACGCGCGAAGAACCGCTCCTGTATACGAATCCAGCGCGCCGGCTCCTCCGATGCGCCAAAGTTCATCCTGGATGCGTTCGCGCTCGGCAGCGGCCAATTCAATTGCACGCTCACAAGACTGCCGAAACCAATCGCGGCGCTGAAGTCGCTCGAGCTCGTCCTCTAATGTTGCGGCAAGCGGCAACAAATAATGCACGTCGTCCATCGCGTACTGCAGCATCCTCGCCGGCAGCGGTCGCAGCGCCCAATTTGCCTTTTGCGAATGTTTGTGAAGCTCGACACCGAAGAAGCGCTTCACCAGCGCACCCAGACTGAATTCGCGGATGCCAAGCAATCGCGCGGCAACGACTGTGTCGAAGATTCTGCTCGCCGCAAACTCCAAACCCCGCCGGAGCATGCGCAGATCGTAATCGGCGGCATGCAAAATGATTTCTCGCGGCTCCAATGCCTGACGCAGCGGTTCCAAATCGAGATTGCTCAACGGGTCGACAATGAAGTCGCAAACAAACTCGGTGAGGGTGGACGGAACGCTGATCTGCACTAAACAAAGTTTTTCGCGGTACGAATGCAGACTGTCTGCCTCGGTATCGATCGCGATGCGATCGGCCGGTTGAATTTGCCGGATCAAATCGGCGAGCTTCTGCTCCGACGCGATAACGTTGTTTGACCCAGATCTTTCCGACGCCATCTCTGTCACCGCAGTCCGCTCAACAGCAATTCGGCGTTGGTTTTCGTTGCGTGCAAATTATCGATCAGCTTTTCCATCGACTCCAGGGGCGGGAGTGCGCCCATTGTTTTGCGCAGCATCAGCACCCGCTCCCATTCCTCTGGATGATAAAGCAATTCCTCGCGTCTTGTCGCCGAGAGCATCGGATGAATCGCCGGATAAATTCTTTTCTCCTGCAGTCCGCGGTCAAGATGCAATTCCATGTTTCCCGTGCCCTTGAACTCTTCGAAGATCAGTTCGTCCATCCGGCTGCCGGTCTCAGTCAACGCCGTCGCCAGTACCGTGAGGCTGCCGCCTTCTTCGGCGTTCCGCGCCGATCCGAAAAATTTCTTCGGTTTGATCAGTGCTTTCGATTCGACGCCGCCTGACATGATGCGGCCTTTGCCCGGCTCCAGATTATTATAGCCGCGTGAAAGTCGCGTGAGGCTGTCGAGCAACAGCACCACGTCGCGTTTCATTTCCACCAGGCGTTTGGCGCGTTCTATTACCATCTCCGCCACTTGCACGTGGCGCTGAACGTTTTCGTCGAAGTTTGAATGGTAAATCTCGCAATCGATCTCCCGCTGCAAATCCGTCACTTCTTCCGGCCGCTCGTCGACCAGCAGCAGGATAAGAACGATCTCGGGATAATTTGTCCGAATCGCTTTCGCGATTTCCTTCAGCAAAATCGTTTTTCCTACCCTCGGCGGCGCAACAATGAGGCCGCGCTGCCCACGACCGAGCGGCGTGAGCAAATCGACCGCGCGCGCACAGACGGAGCTCGCGTTTGGATTCTCCAGTATAATTCTACCCTGCGGAAATTGTGGCGTTAATTTGTCGAACGAGATCGATTGCTTCCATTCGCCGGCAGGTTGATCCTCGACCTTTGTAACCTTGTCCAGCGACAGGAACTTCTCCCGTTGGACGGGCAATCGCACCGTGCCGGCAATTTTTTGCCCAGGTCGCAGTTCGTGTTGCTCAATCAGGGTGCGCGGAATGGCCACATCCTCAGGAACCGGCAAAAAATTCAACTTGGGCCAGCGCAACATCGCGAACGAATCGCTCACCTGATCGAGAAATCCTTCCGCCGAAACAGTTGCGCCACCAGTTATTGCAGCGCGGACGACGTCCAGAATGTGCTGATGGCGTGAGCGCGCCGGATGAAGATGTAAATCGAAATCGCGTGCGACCGTTTTCAGTTTCTTCTCCGAAAACTCGTGCAGCTCGTTTAGATCGAGTGCACGCGGCGCTGTAGTGGCCACTGTGTCGGCGGCATCTTGTTCCGACGCGACCGGCCCGTCCTCCACCGCAGTCTCCAGCCCTGAAACTGACGTTTCTACTTTTTCGTCCATGTTTGCCCTTGCCATGCTGCGACCAAAATTCGCGCCTGCTCCATGAGGGAAGTTCGATCCCCATTGTTCCAAACGACGTGATCTGCACGCCTTATTTTGTCATCGAGCGGCATTTGCGAGTTAATCATTTGTTTGGCTTCGGCGCTGGTGACCGACATCCGTTTTCGTAAGCGAGCTAACTGCACCTTCTGCGAACAGCCCACCACTACCACTCGTTCGCAAAAGGCTTCACCGCCGGTCTCATAAAGAAGTGGAATGTCAGCAAAGAAAAACTTGGGAGAATTGCGATGCTCTTTCGCCTCTGCCCTCCAGTGGCGACGAATCCGCGGGTGAAGGATCTGCTCAAGCGCCAGTTTTTTGGCCGCGTCAGCGAACACTATCGCGCGAAGCTTCGTTCGATTCAAGTCGCCTGCGCTTGAAAAGACTTGCGCGCCAAATGCACGCTCGATTTGCTTTTCAACTTCCGGCCGATTCAGGAGCGCATGAGCCGCCTTGTCTGCATCGAAGAACGTTGCGACCGGCAGAAGTTCGCGCAGATGTTCGACGAACGTGCTTTTACCCGTGGAAATTCCGCCGGTAATTCCAATTGCAGGCATGACGCGAACGTCACCGGGGCGTGATGCCTTCGGCGAGGTCGACATGGAAACTTTGTTTCATTTTCGTTGTGCCAAAACTTAGCTCAGCGGTGTAATCGCCAGCGGCAAGAAATCGCTCCGGCTTTTCACCGCCATATTCTACCCTCACATCTTTGGTGGGCCGTAAATCCCAATTCAAACGAGTAAAGCCTGGCGTGCCCGGTGTCTTAAGATTAGCCACTGGTTGTCCGGCTGCTGTGGTAACAGCGATTTTGATTTCATCGCCCGTAAATTCACGCAGCCAAACCGTGAACAACGCGCCCTCAGCCGGGTTCTCACCGCGATAAACACCTTTGCCGTGCGAGTCCGCGAATCCGGGTTGCAGATATCTGGCAGTCACGGACCGCACACTGAACAAGTGAGCCGGCTTTGCGGCAATTTCCGGAGTGAACTCGCGAAACGGAACGCTGTCATCAAGAATGGCAATGCTCCGTCCATGTGTGGCAATGACCAGATCCGATGTTCGCGGATGAATCTGAATATCATCAACGCGCACCGCAGGGATATCACCAATGCGCAACCAGTGTTCTCCTTGATCAAACGACGCGAATACTCCGAAATGCGTGCCCGCATAAAGCAGTTTTGGATTCACTGGGTCTTCGCGTATGACTTCGACCGGGTCGCCCGCTGGAAGATCGCCTGTGACCGACTGCCAGGTTTTTCCTAGATCGGCCGTTCGCAAAATCGAAGGACGATCATCACCCATGCGATAACCATTGGTGGCAACGTACGCCACGTTAGCGTCCAATTGAGAAGGCTCGATGCGCGACACCCATTGACCGCGCGCCGGCTCCGGCAGATTGTCCGTCAACTCAGTCCATTTGACGCCGTCATTTTCGGTCACCCACAGCCGCCCGTCATCTGTCCCCGCCCAGAGCAATCCCGCGCGTTTAGGCGATTCAGCCAGCGAAAACACAGTACCGTAGTTTTCTGCGCCGCTCCCTGCGGCAGTCGTCCGTCGAGGTTCGTTGCGCGTCAGATCCGGACTGATCACCGAATATTTTTCCATGCGATCGGTCAATCGAAACACGTAGTTGCCGCCTAGATAGATCACGCCCGGTTTGTGCCGGCTCATGATCATGGGCGAATTCCAGTTGAAGCGATAATGCGGCTGGCCCTCTGCCGGTTGAGGACGCAAACGCCGTATCTCGCCGTTTTGCAGATTGATCCGGTGCACTTCGCCTTGCTGGCTTTCGGCGTAAAACGTGTCGCGATCGGTTGGATCGAACAGCACGTAAAAGCCGTCTCCACCTGCCAGCGCAATCCAGTCACAATTGCGAATCCCTTCCTTGCTTTGGACCGCGCTGGGTCCCACCCAGTTCTCATTGTCCTGAAGGCCGCCAGCGATTCGGAAATATGGCTTCGTGTCGTCGAGCGAGATTCGGTAAAATTCACCTGACGGAATTTTGTTGAGATGGTCCCAATTTTTCCCGGCGGCGAAACTTTGATACACGCCGCCATCAGTTCCGAGCAATACACGCTGGCAAACTTGAGACTTTGGCGGCTTATTTTTTTCTTCAGGCTTAGCCGGCTTCGAAGGCGGCACAGTGCCGGGCTGAATCGCGAACGCGTGATCGTCGGGATGAGTTTTTTCGGTTAAATCCTCGCGAAAGTTTTTCCCGGCATCATCCGACACGAACAACGCGAAACCTAGCAGGTACACGCGCTGGTCGTTCGCCGGATCCACACGAATTTGGCTGAAATAAAATGGGCGGGGGTTCATTGCGCTCATTCGCGTCCATGTTTCGCCTTCGTCCTCCGAACGAAAAACGCCACCGCTTTTGCTGCGCAAATCGTCGAGCGTACCGAAGCCTCCTTCGTAACTTTGCACAACGGCCATCACAACTTTTGGATTGCTGGCGCTGACCGCCAGACCAATTCGGCCAGTCTGCCCGGGAAGACCGACGCCCAGTTTTTTCCAGCTTTCGCCGCCGTCAGGTACTCTTGAAAATTCCTCCGACATCTTCGCCGCCCGTCACACTCGGTCCCGAATTGAAACTCCACGGCGTCCGTTGCCGCGCGTACAATACCGCGTAAACAATCTGTGAATTCGTCGGATCGAGTGCGACATCGCCACAGCCCGTCTGTGCATCGTGCGGAGACGATGCATGCAGAACCAATTTCCAACTCTTGCCCGCGTCAGTTGTTTTGAACAGACCCCGTTCGCCACCGTCCTTCCATAAGTCGCCCGTGGCTGCTACGTATGCGACCTCTGCTTTCTTTGGATCGACCACGACGCGCGCAATCGTGCGGCTGTCCTTTATCCCGACGTTCTGCCAAGTCTCACCACCATCGGTCGACCGATATACGCCGTCACCCCAGTCCGATGAATTCCGATCGTTGGCTTCGCCAGTTCCAACCCAAAGGACGTCAGAATCAGATGGCGCAATCGCGACTGCGCCAATGGAGAGTATCGGTTGTTTGTCGAAGATCGGTTGGAAGGTAACGCCGTTGTCGTTCGTTTTGAAAACGCCGCCGTGTCCCAGGCCAACGTAGAATACAAATGGATTGCGCGGGTCAATGGCGATGTCCGACACGCGACCACCCATCACCGCCGGTCCAATCGAGCGCGCCTTCAGATTCTTAAAAAGTGCCTCGCTAAGCGACATCGGTGAGGGAGAAGAAGTCGCTGTCGCAGACGGCGACGGAGTTTCTTGTGCCGATAAGATTGAAATCGCGGAAATCGAAACGAACAAAGCGCAGCAACGGACAATTCGAGTCGTCATGACGGCTTATCATCGCGTTGTACGGTTGTAGGGCAAGCGCGTCGGTTAGCGGGACAGGTGAAGCGTCTGCCCGACATTTGTCATCGGTTTGCTATCCGCCGAACCGTTGTAACCTTGTAACCTCTTAACTTTTTTTATGACCGACAAAGTTTTGGCAGGAAAGATCGGCCTCGTCTTTGGCGTGGCGAACAAGCGCAGCATCGCCTGGGCGATCGCAAAGGCGTGGGCTGCGGCGGGTGCGCGCCTGATTTTCAATTATCAAGGGGAACGGCTGAAGGAAAATGTCGAGGACCTAACCAGCGAGTTCGGAGAAAAGACTCCCCTCTTTCCGTGCGACGTTACGAGCGACGACGAGATCAAAACATTTTTTGAAAATGTGCGCGGCCAAACTGATCGAGTTGATCTGATGCTGCACTCCCTGGCGTATGCGCCGCGTGAAGCATTGGAAGGCGATTTTGTCAGCACGACTCGTGAAGCCTTTCGCGTCGCCCAGGATGTCAGCGCTTATTCGTTAGTCGCGCTGGCGCGCGAAGCGACGCCCTTGATGACCAACGGCGGCAGCATCGTCGCCATGACCTATTACGGCTCAGAGAAAGTCGTGCCGCATTACAACGTGATGGGCGTAGCCAAGGCCAGTCTCGAAGCCAGCACGCGTTATCTCGCTTACGATCTCGGTCCAAAAAGAATCCGCGTGAATTGTATTTCCGCCGGACCTGTGCAGACGCTGGCCGCGCGGGGAATCAGCGGTTTCACCTCCATGTTGAAACACTATCAGGAGCGCGCGCCGCTGAAGCGCAGCTGCGAACCAGCCGAGTTAGGCGCCACGGGAGTTTTTCTCGCCAGCGACGGGGCTGCAGCTATCAGCGGTCAGGTCATCTACGTTGATGGCGGGTATCAGATAATGGGCATGTGAGCACCTGTTCTCTCCGCTCCGTCTGACGCTTTGTCTTGCTCTTGCTCCTGCTCATAATCGAACCCGAAACGGCGCGCCCGGCGGTCGCGCCCTACCAATAGAACGACTGATGATCGCGCGCATTTGGCACGGGTGGACGAGACCTGAAGACGCGAAGACTTACGAAAAATTGCTGCGCGATGAAATTTTTCCGAGCATCGCCGCACGAAATATCAAAGGCTACCGCGGAGCCGAATTGTTCGTTCGGGAACACGGCGACGAAGTGGAATTCGTCACGCTGCTTCGTTTCGACTCAATGGATGCAGTGACGGAATTTGCTGGCCCAGACGCAAGTAAGCCGGTGATTTTTTCAAGAGCGGAAGCGCTCATAACGCGAATGGAACAGGCTCAGCATTATCGCGTCGCAATTTAGGTGCAACGGGTTGTCCTCAACCGTTCCGTATGAAAGCAGCTCTGCTGCCTGATTATCGCGTCCCCCGCCGATCGTCATCGTCTTCAGGAGAAGCCGATCCACCTTGGACGCACGCTTGCCCTGCAACTGACGTGCGCGACGTTGCTCGTAATGGATCTCACTACGAAACTCCGAGAAGTCCTGGACAACGACATTGTCGTTAACGATCCGGCCACTCTTGCGGCGCACAGCGGTGATAAATGGTTCGCGACGCATCCGCCGGAAGTTGTCGTTTTTGCAAGAACGACAGCTGATGTAAGCAAGCTTCTTGAGTTCGCCTCGCGCGATAAAGTTCCGGTGACGGCGCGCGGAGGCGGGTTTGGTTACGTAGGCGGATGCGTGCCGGTGCGAGGCGGAATTGCGCTTTCGCTTATGCGCATGAATCGCATCAAGGAAATAAACTTTATCGACGCCGTCGCCATTGTTGAACCGGGGGTTTTCACCGGAGAGCTCAAAGCAGCCGTGCGGGCGCAGAAATTATTTTATCCACCGGACCCCGCGAGCATGAAGGAATGTACAATTGGCGGAAACGTCGCTACGAATGCAGGCGGGCCGCGCTGTTTGAAATATGGCGTGACACGAAATTATGTCATCGGTCTCGAAGTCGTGCTGGCCAATGGTCAAGTCCTGCGGACCGGCGGGCGCGTGCACAAGAACAAAACTGGCTTCGACTTGATGGGTCTATTCGTTGGCTCCGAAGGAATGCTCGGCGTTGTCACCGAGATTACGCTGCGTCTGCTGCCACTTCCACCGGCACGCGCGACGTTGTCCGCGGCATTCGCCACAGCTCCGCAGGCTGCCGAAACTGTGCAGGCGATTTTTGCGGCGGGATTTCTACCATCGGCGCTTGAAATCGCCGATCATTTAACGCTCGAGGCGGCTCGGCGCGACTTGGGCGAGAAGATCGTGCCGGCGGGGAACGCTCATTTGCTAGTCGACCTGGATGGACAACAAGAAAGCGTGCGCAGCGAGGCCGCGGCTATTCGCGAATTGATTGAGACGAGAAAACCAAACGCCCTTCAGTTGGCGAATGGTGAAGCCGATTGCGAGAAGCTATGGGGGCTGCGCCGCCAGTTCAGTAACTCGCTTCGCGCAACTGGCCTAACGAAACTAAATGAGGACGTGGTCGTGCCGCGCGGTCATCTTGTCGATCTGATGGACTTCGCCGAGAAGCTGCAGGAGAAACATGGATTTCCGATCGCCTGCTTTGGCCATGCGGGGGACGGCAACATTCACATCAACATCATGGCGGACCGTTACAATCGCGACGCTGTTGTGCGTGAAAAGGTAGAACGCGCCCTCGACGATCTTTTTGCGCAAGTGCTGGCGTGGGGTGGCGTGATCACAGGCGAACACGGAATCGGTCTGGCAAAGAAACGATGGTGGCCGGAAGCAACGAGCGAGTTGGCGCGTGAGCTCCATCGTCAGATCAAGCAGGCGCTCGATCCTGACGGAATTTTGAATCCCGGAAAATTTGTTTAATTAGAGATCCGGCAGCGCAGTAGTTATAACGCGCGAATATTCTGAAATTTAAGTTGACTAGCGCCGGTCAGCGTCAACATTGGGTCACTTTAGGCGCATCCTAATTCGCATCGACTGACGCGCATCCGCGTCCTCGTTCACGAAGTATTAAGAAAGACGCTACGCCGTTCCGTTTTGCGCCGGCTGTAACAACACAATGAAACCTGGAAAATTTACTCATGCGATTGCGGTTCTGCTTTCGTCCGTCGCATCGCTATTCGCACATGGCGGCGCTTCGAAGGCGGAACCTGCGAAAACGAAATTCAGCAAAAAATCTGAGAAGACGGCAGACGATCCGGTGTTCGACATCAATTCACTTGGCTTCACGCCGGGACAGTTGGCCACAGAGTTCGAACCGGGACAGCGCTACCCGTGGAAAAGCAATATCGTAACTACCATTTTCTGGATTGGCGAAAAACCCTCCGCCAACAATCCAGTCCCGAATCGCGTGAGTTCGTGGGACACGCAATGGACTAAAAATTATGGTGGGACGGATGACCCTAATCCTGCTCATCGCAGTAATTATATGCCGGTGAATTTCACCCCCGGGCTTAATCCCTTCTACTGTGCTTTGCCCTACAACGACAAAGCCAAGGAAGGCCATCGTGCCGAAGCGCCCTATGTTGTTCCTTGGTTCAACGAAGCATATCAAGGTCCTGCGGTGTCTACCTGCAAAGGCCGCTGGATTGCGATCCGCAAGGGCAATCGAACCGCGTATGCGCAGTGGGAAGATGCGGGGCCATTCCGAACCGACCACTGGCAGTACGTTTTCGGTAACGAACGGCCAAAGCCGAATCTCAACAAAGGCGCCGGCCTCGATGTTTCGCCTGCTGTGCGGGATTATCTGGGATTGCAACCGACTGACGTCACCGACTGGAGATTTGTGGAGTTCAGTGAAGTTCCCCGTGGTCCGTGGTCAACCCATGGCGAAAACAATACTTTTGTTATTAACGATCGCGCGAAGAGCAAGGCGCTGGTTGAACGACTGAGCGCAATCGTGCGCTAAATTGCTATCATTTTTTCGGAGCGATGGCACCATTCCGCCTCGCGCGCATCAATACCGAAACGTGGCTTTCACCCGTTTCGAGAACGACACATACGGAATCCAGATGGCTGCTGCCAGGAACATTGCGGCAAGCTCAGCGACGGATGTGAGGATCGGCTCTGCTGCTGACGCGGCCCATTGCAGCACAAAAATTTTACTGTACTTCCCCCGCATCAAAGGATTCACGCCCTCTCTGGTCAGAGCGAGACTCGATGACGTCGCCAACGCGAACATCGTCCAATAGTGTTTGTGCTCTGTAGAAGTGATCGAAGAGCCCGACAGACACGTGGTATTGTCAATGCTGCATCGAGAATCACCCGAATATTGCAACGATGACGTAGCATTAGAATGAACATCTTAGCGCCAATTGATTGCGATTTTCGAAGCTTGTTTTTGCATTCTTTGCATTGCCGTGTGTGGGACCGATCGCCAGACTTTGCCTTCGGCAATCGCGTTTTGTTCTCGCCGAATCGATTCCACGATAGACTGCAGAGTCGTGGAAGTTACAACAGTTTGTCCGCGGAAGACGTTGTTTATAAACATGGCAAACAGGTAAGCGCAGCCCGACGCAAACAACTTATTTCGCAGGATTCTTCCGAACACCGCGACGAGGAGGGAATTACCGGTAGCGTTCGGACGAGTCCATTCCGAGCAAGAAGTCAGATCCCCATGCCGGAGAGCACCGCCGAGTATTCGCTGACGAATGTCGTCAGTTGTGGATGAGAGGCTTCGAACTTTTCAACCGTTTCTTTTAGCTTGTGCAAAACTCGCTCAGTACTTTCCGGTCGTTCCTTCTTGCTGGCGACCTCATGCGCTGAGGCTTCGACGTACCGGCTGATGCTCTCAGCCTCCTCCTCGTTTGTTTGCGCCACCTCGATAATAGCGGGTTTAAGCTTCGCGAGCACGGCTAAAAGCTCGGTTTTCTTCTCGGGCGAGATATGATCGGCCGCCTCAACTGCTGATTTGATCTTCTCGATGCGTTCGTCGGTCATAGCCGATTATCGTCGCTTGCGCACCTCTCGACAATGTTCTTTGCCATCAATAGAGATCCTGTAGAAGCTGCGCGCTGGGTCGGGATTATCGAACTTGCCTGGCGTCCGCTGTTTCAGCGGAAATTAGATACGGCGTCGCTGGAAAAATGTACTGCTGACAGGCACACGTGGTGAGCGAAAAAGGCGCTCTACAGTTCGAATGGTCTCATTAGTATGCGGCGCTTCCTTAATCGTGGTTGTAAGGATTCCAAGCTGCGTCACTGTTTGCCTGTCGTTCTTCATCTGCATCTTCGCCGCCAAACGGACGATGATACTTCTTCCATTTCACTTTCCACTTGCCGTGTTTGAACTTCGTCACCGGCACCCAAGTTTCAGTGGCACGAGATGCTGGCGCCGAGTAGGCGGCGTTTGTGTCGGATGACCCGAGCGCCTTCACGGTGTCCATATCCAGGCGTCCAGTCGGCGGAAGTCCGGTGCTCGATTGAAACGCACGCACGGCCAGAGCTGTCCGAGATCCATACTTTCCATCAGCGCGCCCGGTGTAATATCCGCGGCTCATCAACTGGTACTGTGCTCCGGCGATGATCCGGCGGCTTAACCGAAGCGGCACGGACTGGTAAAAGCTAGCCGAGTATGTCGGATTTGTTTCCACCGGTCGATTTGGCTGGTGGAATAATGGTGGCGGCGAGCTTTGACTCAGGTTTGCGCTTGCATCAGGACGAACGTTGTCGGGTTGAATAGCGTTGGGTTTAGAAGCTGGTTGCGATGCTGATGCAATGGTATTCGAACTCGGATTGAGCGAGCGCAACGTCTCCTCATTGATCTCGCCGGTTACCTGCAAGCCATTGCGAATCTGATAACGCCGAATCGCCGCAGTCGTCTCGGCATTCTGGTCGCCCGCAACGGCACCGTAGTAAAAACCCTGGTCCTTGAGAGTTTGCTGCAACGACCGAATCGCCTCGTCGGCACGCACCAAACTGACAGCGCACAACGTGACGACAAAACATAGCAACCATCGTTTCATAACTCTTGAATCAATATTCGATTCGCTATTGATTCGTATGCGCACGCGCGAATGCGCGTTCGTACGCAAAGATCAACTGCCAGACTTCGCCTGCGCGACGTAACTTTTCACTTTTTCAAAATCAGCGCCAAGTACAGTGCCGACGAGACGGCCATTTCGATCGTAAACATTCACTTGCGGAATCGAGTGAACGTTGAATTGCTGCGCGACTGCCGTTTTCCAATTGACGATATCGATCTTGCGCAGCGCAATCTCGGGATCATTCGCCGCCATTTGCTCAAGGCTTGGCGAGAGCTGTCGACAGGGGCCGCACCAATCCGCATAAAAATCTATAACGGTCACATTGCCGAGTACCAGATGCTGGTTGATGTCTACCTGCGCACCGTGCGAAATCACTTTGATCGCTTCGCCGCGACGGGCAGCAGCCGTCGTCGAACGATTGACTGCTTGTTGTGCGGAATAAGCCGAGGCAATCGCCGCGTTGTAATGAAAATGTTCCTGAACATCTTTCGGCAACTCGACGAAATAGACCTTCGAGATTCCAGATTTCGTTTTTAGCACGATGCCGTCAGGTTCCACCCGGGTAAGGGTGACATCTTTGTATTCTTTCCCGCTAACGAGTTTGAAATCGTCAGCGACAGCGACTGTCGTGAAACACAGAATCAAAAAGGGAACAACCTTCATCTATCAATTACGTGAGCGTTTTTGAGGGATCACGTTGTGTAACAGAAGAGTTTTCTGGGTGCAATTCAATGAGAAATTGGAGCTGATCGAGAGTCGTTTTTGGCAGAAATATGATGATTGTTGTCATTGCTGCCATATACCTGTCATTCTAAAATGCGGATCATGAATGCATGTACGATCAATAGAATAGAACTCGTTTACCGGGTAGCTCGATTTGGTTTCGTGCTTGCACTGGCCTTGCTGGCGCTCAGTGCATTGTTCGCAACAGGAGCTCCGGTCAAAACAGATAACCGTTCGAATCCAAACCCTACCGACACAACTTCACTAAAACCGCCGGACAAAGGCCAGATTCCTGTCGCGTTTCTGATTTCCGACGCCGCGGTGGTCATCGATTTTTGCGGGCCGTGGGAAGTTTTCCAGGACGTCGTGATTCCAGGGCGCGAGGAAATGCCGTTCCGTTTGTACACTGTGGCCGAAACGAAAAAGCCCATCCGCACCAGCGGCGGGATGCAGATCCTTCCCGACTACACGATTGAAAACGCCCCATCGCCAAGGGTAATTGTTATTCCCGCGCAAAGTCAGCCGAGCGCGGCTGTATTAGAATGGATCAGAAAATCCTCGAAAACCACCGACGTCACCATGTCGGTTTGCACAGGCGCATTTGTTCTGGCAAAAACCGGATTGCTCAACGGTAAATCCGCGATCACGTACCACGGCGCATTTGGCCGTTTCGCCACGCAATTTCCGGACATTCAGCTCAAGCGCGGCGCGCGCTTTGTCGAGAACGGAAATCTCGCAACCGCGGGCGGTCTTTCTTCTGGAATCGATCTCGCGCTCCGCTTGGTCGAACGCTATTACGGTCGTGAGGTCGCCCGCAAGACCGCCTACGAAATGGAATATCAGGGCGAAGGATGGATGAATCCCGATTCCAATCAGACCTACGCCACGTCACTTACGTCCACCGCTGAGCATCCGCTTTGTATCGTGTGCGGAATGGATGTTGATCCAAAGGTCGCTCGGAAATCTGTCTTCAAGGGTGCGACGTATTATTTCTGCTCCGAAGACGACAAGAAAACTTTCGACGCGGCGCCGGATAAATTTATCACCGCGGCCGCATCCCGGCCGGCGGTATCCGGTTCGTCCAATTGAACACGAAACGCGCACTGAAGAACAGCACGCCGTTATTCGATCCGACCACGCGCCGAATTGTGTTCCTGACCGGACCCGGCGTCGAGATTCTCGATTTGGTCGGACCGCTCCAGGTGTTCGCCCGTGCATCGGAGATGTACACACGGGCTAATTCGGGATCGGCTCCAATCTATTCGGTTGAAGTCGTGAGCATTTCTTCGAATCGATCGCTGATTGCCAACTGCGCGGTGCGCGTCACCGCCGATAGGACCTTTCGTGAAGTGCGCGGCAAGATCGACACGTTGCTCGTGGCCGGCGGCGACGCGATCGAGCAGAATGAAATTAATCCGGAAGCGGTGCGCTGGTTGAAACGAATCTCGCCTCGAATCCGGCGAGTCGGTTCAGTTTGCACCGGTGCGATGCTCCTGGCTCGCGCGGGGCTGCTCGACGGCCGCCGCGCTACGACTCATTGGAACTGGTGCCAGACCTTGGTCAAACGTGCTCCGCGCGCGCGCGTCGAACGCGATCCAATATTTGTTCGGGACGAAAATGTTTATACGTCCGCCGGGGTCACTGCCGGAATGGATTTGGCACTGGCGTTGGTCGAGGAAGATCACGGTTCGCGACTCGCTCTGCAGGTTGCACGCAATTTGGTGCTTTATTTGCGACGGCCCGGTGGCCAATCGCAATTCAGCGCCGCCTTATCACTGCAACTGACCGATCGAAAACCATTGCTCGAATTGGAAGCATGGGTGCTCGATAATTTGCACAAACCGCTCACTGTGCCGCTGCTCGCCGGACGCGTGGCGATGAGTCCGCGCAATTTTGCGCGCGTCTTCACCAAAGAGATGAAGACTACGCCGGCAAAATTTGTTGAGCGCCTTCGCGTCGAAGCAGCGCGTCGCCGTTTGGAAGAAAGTCATAACAGCATGGAAACGATCGCAGACGAATGCGGCTTCGGAAACGTCAACTCGATGCGCAATGCTTTTCAGCGTACCCTGAAAATCGCACCCGGCCAATACCGTCGGCACTTTCGCCACTTGAAACATCCGGCAAAGAAAAACTAATTAGGAAAGCCGGAAGGCAGGAAAAGCGACGAATAAAATTCTTTGAACAGTGGCGAAGCTTCCTGGCTTCCAGATTCGAACCTTTCCAGGACCAAAGGGTTCCTGCTTTCCTGATTGAAATTACAAGGCAGGAATGCTGGAACGCGTTGTCCCCATTCGAAATTTTTCAGCTGTATAAACAGGCTATTTCGTGAAGTACTCAAGTGATCGTCGAATTGTGATTTCTTTAGGATCACAACAGGTGGCAGAAATCTCCACTTGGTCTTCGCCTCCCTTTCCTCCGCCGGTCCGCAGAGTAATCTTCGCATTTTCCAAATCTGCCGCGGTAAAACCGTTTCGGAGGAGAACTTCTTTGGCCGAACCTATCTCGTTAAGCTTTACCGCTCTTTTAAGCTGGTCGCGGTCGTCTTGGTTTCCGTTAATACGGGCTTGGGCTTCATTGGCTTTTTTCTGCAGCGTCGCCGCGTCATTTGTTGACGGTACGTCGGCAACAGGGCTGTTTTTTTCTCCACTAGTCACTTGTGCGGGAATCATGGTCGCGAGAGCAATCAGGCCGAGTGATGCAAGGAGCAAGGGTCTGATACATTGATGAAGGAGGTTCATAGCAGGACAGAGTAACGACCTGTGCTTCCCAACCGCTGTCAACCGGAGACCCGTCTATCCTCATTCATTCGGCGAGGCGCCGAAGTAAATAAAAATCAATTATTTACCGCCGGGCTGATCACAAAAACAGATTGTAGCTGAAGGCTGGCCGTTTCCGGGAAGATATTCAGACAGCCGAAGCGAATGTTCAGCACTGCTGTGTTGGTGGGCGCATTCGGCACGACCCAATCAAAATATTGCACCTTCGGATTGCGCGACTCTGTGAGACGCATGTAGGTCGTCCTGCCGCCATCGAGCGAAAGGAGAATTTCCGTCTCACACATTGTCAGGTCCACGTCTGGAAACTCCGCCGTCCATGCAATCCTCACAACTTGACCAGGCACGACAACCTGTCCCGCTCTTGGCGAAATCAGTTTGGCGCTGTATCCCGGTTTGGAAGGCTGCGCGAAGGCGGTGTTAGGCGATTGTGAAGCCAAAGCAACTGTCAACGCAAGCAGTGCTAGAATGAATCGTGGAGTTTTCATGTTTTCACTCCATCTGAGTGAGCATCGATTGTCAACAACAGTTTGCGTCGCAGAACGCTCTTTATGATTTGTTTTTATTCGGGCCGGCTTAGCGTGAAAGTCTTCGTTTCAAAATAAGGCTCGACATTCATCGGTGTATCCTTGAACAATCGCGTCGCTTCTGTCTTCTTCATCCACTCTTACTCATCACATCAATAAGAACACACTTATGAACACACGCCTTCGCCTGACTGTCTTTGTCGCCGTTTTATCGTTCCTGATCCCTGGCACATCCGTGTTGCACGCGCAGGTGCGCACGGGGGCCAGAGGGATAGATGTTCCCGATGGTACCCGCAAATGCATTATCCCGAGAGATCGTCCACTGAAACCGACCGATCTGTTGTTGGTGCCGCTGACCTGTCTCGAGCCAGTGGTCAACGTGAGCGCCACGACCGGCAACCAGGCTGAGAGTTTCATTAACGTCAACCCGACTAACCCAAACAACCTCGTAGCCACGTCGAACACCAACTCAAACAGCATCTTCCGCGCGTACTCAACAGATGCCGGCGCGACATGGACGCGCGGCACGGTCGCCACGGGAGTGGCATGCTGCGACGGGCAGGCGGCCTGGGACTCGTTCGGCAACCTGTTCCTGGTCTACATCAACGCCAGCGTCAACCAGATCAATGTGATCTTGAGCACTGACGGCGGTGCAACATTCAGTGCACCGGTGACCGCGGGCACCGGCAGCGTTGACCAACCCTCCATCGCTGTAGGCAACGGCAGCGTCTGGGTCGACTGGAATTCGGGCGGGAGTATGGTCGCGCGCGGCGCGCCCGTAACCGGTCTCGGTGTCTGGGGGCCATTCAATGCGCAACAGACGATCCCGTCAGCGAGTGGCAGCTTCGGTGGTATCACCGTCGGCCCTGGCCCCAACGGCGGCAAAGTCATCGTGACCTATCAGAGCCCGACTGGTGGACAAGGTCCGGCGACGATCTTCGCCAACGTAGACGCGGACGGTTTGGGAGCGGGCGGCTTCGGTGCGCGCATCACCGTCACGAATACCAATGTGGGCGGCTTCGATTTCATCCCGGCGCAGAGCGGACGATCGATCGACGCTGAGGCTGGTCTTGTGTGGGACGCCACTGGTGGACCGTTCAACAATCGCATCTACCTGGTGTACACAGACGAGACCGTCAACGAGAACAACGACACCGACATTGAAATGCGAACGTCGACTGATGATGGCGCAACATGGAGCGCGCCGGTACGCGTGAACGACGACGCCACCACGAACAGCCAGTTTTTGCCCTACGTTGCTCTAGATCCGACAAGCGGCACTGTGGCTGTGGGCTTTCATGATTGTCGCAATGACAACGGCGTCCCCGGTCCGGGTGGAACGAATATGATTCCTAACGACGATGCGGAATACTACGGCACTTTCAGCACTGATGGTGGAGCGACTTGGGCGCCGAACAGGCGCTTGAGTGGCGGTTTTTCGAACGCGGCGGCGGCGGGCAACGGCATCGACTTTGGTGATTACGTTGGTTTATCCGCGTTCGCGGGCAAGCTTTATGCCATGTGGGGGGATAACGCGAACTGCGATGGGACCAACCCGAATGGCACGTTGCACCAGTTCGACCTGTATGAGAACCCACTAGTGCTCACGGGGGGAACTCCGACGCCAACACCAACTGCAAGCCCAACTCCTACCGCCACGGCTACAGCCACGGCCACCCCGACGGCGACAGCCACACCAACTGCAACCGCAACTGCGAGGGACACACGCAACCCAACAGCTACGTCAACAGCCACACCAAGTCCCACGTCTACGCCAAGACCCACTCCAACTCCGAGGCCGCAGCTCACACCAAGGCCCCGCCCGACCCCACCGCCTCGCCCGTAACGGCCATGCTTTCGAAGCAGGACGTGGACTTAAATTCGGAATCCAGCAACGCAGGATGAGGTGGAACGCGTTGTCCCTAACGCTTTGGCTCTCGTCCGGTATCGGCTTCGACAGAAGACGATCCGCCGATATTTAAAAAGCTTTCGTCCTGGCCTTTCAACTTTGAAACATTCACGGCGCAACCGAATTAAAGGGTGTTTCCAACTGTTCATAATGCCTGCGTATGTCGCACTCGTCGAAATAACTTAGCCTTGCTTGACACGTCGGACGAGCTTCACAGCCTGTTTCCTGTGAACAGGCCGGTCCCTGTTTGATGACAGATGCAAGATTCCTGTGTTACTGCGGCCGCCACATGCAGAGTCTAACGGCCGCGTGCCATAGTCACAGTTGGATAGCGACACGCATTACGCTTTTGTTGGATCCAGAATGCCTCAGGGAGTCATAACTAACCCGATGGGTGGATACGATTACTTTTCGTCCCAGGCGAGGCCCTCAGTCATGATTTGCACCTTGCTCCCTCCGCTCTCTGGCTTAACGAAAATCGTCAGCTCAGCGCCTCCGCGTTTTCGCTTGAGTATTGACGAAGCCGGCGTTATCAAATCGCTGCCTTCCTTGGTCCAGCCCTGAGCCTTGAGATTCGCAGCCAATTCGGCGCAAACGCTTTTCACATTGGCGTGACTCTTAAAGGAAAGCTGCTCAACAAGCTGCTTGTACTCGAACTCGGACGCATCTTTCGTGAGCGCAAGATTCTTAACGTTAAGCTTATCCTGCGCCGGCGTCGCCACCGGCTTTTCGCTTAACTCAGTTGTTGCCTCGGTTGTTTCTTGTTTATCTGTTGTCTCTTGTTCGGCCTCTTTTGGAGCTGCGGGCTGAAACTCTTTTGGAATCTCGCCAAGCGGCGCGACAAACTTGATGTTCACTTCCCACGTCTCACCGAACACGTCGGCAGGGCCATCCGTAGTCAGTTCTCCCTTCACCTGACCGTCCGCATACTCGAAGTCATTTGTGTTAATTTTGCCGATCGAGCTAAAGTTTTGATGCTTGAGGGCACTGTGCGCCACCTCACATCCGAAGATGTCGCCGTCTTCATGCAGTGAGACGATCAATGCGCTGCCGAACTTGCCGAACCCGGCATTAAAATCGGGCTTCTTATCTTTGGAGTGATCCTTCTCGGTGAACACAAGCATGATGGACGGCTTATCGCCAAACGGCTCGCGCCAATGTGCCGACACATAGGCCAGCTTTGCGTCCTTGTTGTTTCCTTTGAAAACGCCCGTCACCGTCGGCTTCACGTTAGCGGCAGGTCCCGGCTTTTTCGATGGCGCCAACGAGTCTCCAGTACGAAGCAATGGCACGTCGAAACGGACGTTTAACCCCGATGGAAACATTCCCTCGGTCTCAGTTGGCTGGTTAGCTTTGCCAATTACCCGGCCGTCCTGCAGCTTTATCTCCCCGGTAGCATCACCTCTGCGCCTGCCAAGAGACGTATCGCCGGCGCCGGCGCCCCAGCCCTTGAATTCTCCTGCCTTCGTGAACTCCAGTTTGACGTAAGGCCGCCTGAAAGTAGAGCTCTCGCTTTTCTTTTCCGATTTCCTCACCTCATTGAGTTTCTCGCTCGAAACGGCCGGACCACTCACCACCACTGCGATCCCTTCCTCGCCGTCGATTGTCGTCTCATAGGCCACGGCGTTCTTTAGCAGATACTCTTTACCTTTAAGCTTCAATGTCCCCTCGCCCACGTTTGCTTGCTTCGTTCCCTCCTGCGCAAGGAGCGTCGCTGAACCGGCGATGGCGACCGTCATTACCACTAGCCAGCGCGCTATGGGGCGTCCGGAACGCGCGACTTCGACAATACAGACGCCCCACAGGGACGTGGCTACAACGTTTGCCAGATAACTGCTAATCATGATAAATCCTTTCTGTTGCGCCGGCAGATTTCAGCAGCAACGCGATCATGTGCCAAGTACCAAGTCGATCCGCGGTTGCAGAAAGATCACCGCTTGCAGCGACAGATTTCCTGAGTTCCTGGTTTCCTGATTCATTTATTTGCTAAGGAGACTGGAGGCCGAGTAGAGTCGCGCCGCCGTGAAAATTCTAGTCCGCTGTGTCGCTGTCGTTTCGGTTCTTTTGCCGATCTATTGTTTTGCTCAAGGTTTCACCATCGAGCAGGTGTTGAGTGCGCCGTTCCCGTACGGCCTAACGAGCGCGTCACATGCGCCGCGGGTGGCATGGGCGTTCGACCAGAAAGGTGAACGCAACGTATGGGTTGCAGATGCGCCGGACTTCGTACCGCAACAGGTTACGCATTACAAAGGCGACGATGGTCAGGCGATCGCAAGCGTGCGGTTGACCCCGGATGGCAAGACGATCGTTTATGCGCGCGGCAGTGAGATCAACAAAGAAGGCACCTCGGCAAATCCGACAAGCCAGACAAAAATGCCGAAGCAGCAGGCGTGGGCGGTAAATGTGAGCGGTGGCGAACCGCGTTTGCTCGGTGACGTTGGTTGCAACGAGGAAAGTTGCGAAGATCTACAGGTTTCACCCGACGGAAAGAATGTCGTCTGGTCGGCGAAGAAACATCTCTGGATCGCGCCGACTGACGGCAAAAAGAAAGCGGAACAGCTCGAAGAGCTACTCGGCGAAAGCGACACGCCGCGCTGGTCGCCAGACGACAAGCGGATCGCGTTTCGCTCCAATCGCAAGGACCACTCGTTCATCGCCCTGCTCGACCTCTCGACGAAGAAGATCACTTATCTCGCGCCGACCACGAATCGTGATGCCGGTCCGGTCTGGTCGCCAGACGGCAAACAGATCGCGTTTATTCGCCAGCCGGGACTCGAATTTAAACCCCCGCTCATTCCTGAGTTCCCGCGACGCTGGGCGCTTTGGATTGTAGACACGCAAAGCGGCGAAGCGCACGAACTGTTTCACAGCGGCAACGCAATGGAAGATTCTCTGCCGCTGTTTGCGTTTCAATCGCTCCAATTCACCAATTCGGGCCGGATCATTTTCGCGAGCGAGAAAGACGGCCGCAATCATCTTTACTCGATTGCCGTTACCGACGGATCTCCTCAACTCCTGACGCCCGGGGATTTCGATGTGGAAGACGTGGCGCTAAGCGCGGACAAGCGCAGCATCCTCTACACATCGAATCAGAACGACATCGATCGCCGGCACATCTGGCGTGTCGGTGCGACCGGTGGCGAACCAAAGGCCCTAACGAGTGGCGAAACCATCGAATGGAACCCGATCGAGACGAGCGATGGAAAGACTGTGTTGTGTCTCGGTTCAACTGCGACTTCGCCGGCCATGCCTTATCGCCTAACGAGCAGCGGACCGGAATTAATAGCGAAGAACGCGATTCCCGCTGACTTCCCGGCTTCGCAGTTAGTCACGCCAAAGCAAGTGATGTTTAAAAGCGAGGACGGTCTCGAAATTCATGGCCAGTTGTTCATCCCAAAAGAAAAAGCAGGACGCGGTCCCGCTCTCATCTTCACGCACGGCGGGCCGATCCGGCAGATGCTGCTCGGGTTTCATTACATGGAGTATTACCACAACGCCTATGCGATGAATCAATATCTGGCGAGCAAAGGTTACACTGTCCTTTCGGTCAATTACCGGCTCGGCATCATGTACGGGAGAAAATTTCGCGAGCCGCCAAAATCGGTATGGCGCGGCGCATCCGAATACCAGGACGTGATCGCAGGCGCGAAATTTTTGCAGACGCTCGATAGCGTCGATCCACAGCGGATCGGTCTGTGGGGCGGATCCTACGGGGGATTTCTCACCGCTATGGGGCTGGCGCGCAACTCCGACATCTTCAAAGCCGGCGTCGATTTCCATGGCGTGCACGACTGGGCGATTTTCCTGCCGATGTGGACTGAGGAGGCTGAGGCCAGGAACGCCGACGTCGCGCCAGACATAAAAGAAGCGCGAGAGCTCGCGTTCAAATCATCGCCAGTCGCCAGCGTCGCGAACTGGCGTTCGCCGGTTCTGTTCATACACGGCGACGACGACCGGAACGTGCCGTTCCAGCAAACCACCGATCTGGTCGAAAAACTGCGCGCGCAAAACGTCGTGTTCGAGGAGCTAATCATTCCCGACGAAATTCACGACCTGCTGCGGTGGAGCAATTGGGTGCGATCCTACAAAGCAACGGCTGATTTTCTGGACAGGAAACTTGCCGCGCCACCACAACCCTGAGCACGGATATGGAGCGCTTCATCGATGTTGCGGTCGAGCAATTCGCTCGTGATCATACTGAACCTGAAACGGACTTGTATATGCGTCTTCGGGAAGAAACCTATCGGGTAATGAAGTGGCCGGAGATGCAGGTCGATGCCATCGAAGGTCGCTTTCTTAAGATGCTGGTCCGGCTGACCGGCGCCCGAAGCGTTCTCGAACTCGGGATGTTCACCGGATACAGCACTCTCATGATGGCCGAAGCCTTGCCAGATGATGGTCGCCTGATCACGTGCGAAATCGATCCGAAAGCCGAGGCGATCGCGCGACGATACTTCGCTGAGAGTCCTCACGGACACAAAATTTCGATCCGAATGGGACCTGCGTTGGACACAATCAAGATGCTGACCGGCCTGCTGGATTTCGTATTTATTGACGCCGACAAGCCTAACTACCCAAACTACTACGAAGCATGCCTGCCCTTGCTCAGACCCTGCGGGGTAATCGTGACCGATAATGTTCTGTGGAGCGGCAAAGTCATCGACCCACAAGATGACGACACTCGTGCCATCGTTGCCTTCAACGATTTCATACAATCTGATCCGCGAGTCGAGAATGTGTGTTTAACAGTACGCGATGGAATCATGCTCGCCTGGAAACGTGGATAACCCGCTGGCGACGTACTTAAGGTGAAGAGCGATTGTTAGGGACGATCGTCTGCTGCTGAAAGAACACCTGGAAGGCATGGGCAGGGCAACGCCATGTGTTCCCTGGATCGTTGTCGAAACTATTAAGCCGCTTCCCCCTGGTCGGTAGCCGTATTTTGTGCGACGCGACGATTACGCCGACGTATTCATGGCTGAACGGTTGCAGATACAGGTCGACATTCGTTAGGAAACGGCTTAAGAAGACAGCCGATTACGTCAGCCGACGTTTCAACTTATCTTCGGTACGGCTGAATAAGCCACGGGGGCCGGATCTTCGCTGAGACACCGTTTGGCGCGATCTCCAGATCTAACTGGAGCCCCGAGTCAGCCGAAGTAAGGCCGTTGTTTCAAAACGCCTCGTGAAAAAATGATTCCTGGTTCCGCGCCGGACCTGGCTTGCAGCCAATGCAGTGAAATAATCAAGCCTCAACAAAAATGAAAACAACTAAAACGGAGAGTTACATGGAAAATCCACGCAAAAAAACAACTATAACCGCGGCAGCCGGCGGCGACGGACTGCAAGTGTTTGACCATCAGCAGCAGCAAACGTATGCCTTGAACACGACGTCAGTCCTGGTGTTACAGCATTGTGACGGCCAGACTACGCCCGAGCAGTTGATGGAGTTGGTGCGACAGAACTCCAACGTTTCGCACGCGCAGGCAGAACAGTTAACCTGGCTCGCGCTGGATGAACTGGGCAAGGCCAACTTACTGGAGGCCGAGGTAGCGCGTCCCCGCCCACCGTCCTCCATGCTCACGCGCCGGCAGATGTTAACGACCTTTGCCACGGCGGGGGCTGCGCTCGCCGTCGTGCCGATGGTCGCGCTGGTGACGACGCAGGCGAGAGCTCAGGCTCTTCCTTTAGTCCCCAATGGGACGCCAATGACCTATTACTTAAACGTAACCGAGTTTCTAAATAGTCTGATTGAAATTCCTGCGACTCCCATTCCTCCTCCTCCCGGTTTTCCGAATTTTCGTAATAGTACGACTTCTTCAAAATATTTTGCAGGAATTTCAAATATTTACATGGCAGGCGCCAGGCACAGCATTGGTCGTTGTTCGGCGTCTTTTTTATGCTACAAAAATAACAACAGATTTTACACAGACATATCAAACTATATTTCGGTCGATAATGGACTGATAGTATCGTGGCTTACACCAACAACTCTAGCTGATTTAGCGCTCGATAGCATCATTAACTCGATGGTAACTGAGTGTATAGTTGTGGCTTCAACAAAAATAGGTGTAAATCCATTTTATGGGGACACCTTTAACTTGGTAGTCTCTTCAGTAACGTCTGGAGGCGTGGAACAGGTTCAGTTTGTATTTACCCAGATTACCAGTTAAACGCGGATTCTCGTGACGCCGCATGGAGGCATCGGGTGGGGCTCCGCACGAGACACCCGCGCGCTTCGCCGCGTGCGATTTCCTAAATTCCCGAGGCTGCTGATTCACCAACGCTTCAACGCGCCGCCAGGCAATTCACGACCTGCTCCGCTGCAGCGACTGGGTCCGCGCTCACCGCGCCACCGCCGAATTCTTCGACCGCAGATTGGCACCCTCGGACGAACGGCAATAAGAACGCTAGATTGTCTTGACTCGCCTTTACGGCCATCCTTACGATCGACCATGGAGGCACGGTGGCGCCGACCGTCTATGCGTTGTGCTCTGCCCGCTTCCGCGTAAGGAGGACCAATGCATTTTATAGAACAACTTTTCGCTTCCGCACCTGACGGCGGAAACGGTGCTTTCGAATCCCTTTTGCTGATCTTTCCATTGTTGATCGCGGTTTGGAAGATAAAGCGTAAGCCTGTTTTCGGCTCGTTAGGCTAACCGGAATTGTCTCGGCGGACAACCCTGCAAACACACAGCCGAAAACCGACGCGGTGACAATGAAATTTCTCGCGCAATTAACGCCGCCACTGCTCGACATGACCTTGCCTTTCGCGAAACAGATTGAGGTGAAATTCGTCGAGCGGGAGGTGGTGGAGGAAACGTTCGTTTTCGATAGCGAGATGAATCCTAAGTGGTCGAAAAGACTCTTATGAGGGGCATCTCTCAAGGGTGGCAGGCGATCCCAAGGGCAATACGCGATTTGCTTGCAAGCCTGAAGGTTCTGGTGCCGGCACTGAAAAGCTTCTGTCGCGCCATAGCCAATACCTGCCACAATTGCGGCAAGGGTTGCAACCGCGGCGGCGCTTGCATCACGGTTTCCCCAGCGGTCCTCAAGCGGGCCGACCCACTGATCTACTCACAGGTACTACCTGATGAAAATGGGTCTGTCCGTCACTTGGGACAACCCCGATATCGAGATTTTCCGCGGGGGCGTACCAGTCGCGCCCTTTGCACTCCTGCCCGCGACCGACTATGACGTTCGCGTAAGAGTCTGGAATGGCTCCTACGACGCTCCTGCGCTGAATCTCCCGGTGGCGCTCTCCTATCTGAGCTTCGGCATTGGCGTCTCCAGCACTCCGATCGCAACTGGCAAAGCCGATCTCGACGTCAAAGGAGGACCTCTCGAACCCGCCTTCACTTCCATCCCTTGGAAAACGCCGCCGGTTGCGGGTCATTATTGTTTGCAGGCATTGCTGATCTGGCCTGACGATGCCAATCCCGACAATAACCTTGGCCAGAAGAACGTGCAGGTCGGCACAGCCCATTCTCCTGCGGTGTTCGATATTCAGGTGCACAACGACGCTGCCATCCCGCGAGCCTTCACCTTTGAAGTAGACCAATATGTTATTCCACCTCTGGCTCCGTGTAGTGACCAAGCCAGGCCGACCGGCCGCGTTGCAGTAACACCTACTGCAGGTCGGCTGGCGGAAAGCAAAGCGCGGTGGAAGGCAGTGCTCGCCGCGCAGGGTTACGGGCGTTTCCCGCTCGGCCCCGATTGGAAAGTAACATTCTCTCCGGCGCAACCAGTGTTAGCTGCCTTTCAACAGATCGCGGTGCAGATCACCATCCAGCCGCCGGCAGACTTCCTAGGCCAGCAAACAGTTAATGTGCATGGCTTCGCGCAGGCGGAGAATCGCGGTCGCGCCCTGGCTGGCGGTGTTACATTGTTAGTTGAGAAGAGCTAGAGCGCTTATGGCCAGGCAATACACGAAGTGCTATGACCACACGCCGCCCGACAAGCCGTTCTCAAGGGCTGATCTCCTGGCTTTCGTCGCTGGGAATGCCTGGCCCGGCGCCACCGTCGCTATCCTAGCATTCCTTGGCGGCGCACCCGTCATCTCCATCATCGCCATCTTCATTCAATCCGCAGTCACAGTCACTGCAGTAGCAAACGCGTGGCTCTATCACCGGCTGGTTTGCATGCCGAGCGATGCGCTCCCTTGCGCGATCGGAACAGTGATCGCCAATCCGACCGTGGGCGATCTTGGCGAGTTCGATAACGATCAATACTTCTCCATCCGCCTTATGCCACATCCCCCTCTCGCGGAGAGCGCCTCAGATCAGGATAAACGCGACTTTACCGACTCGGTGACTACAGACGGTTTTCAAGGTCAGGAACTTCTTGGACCCAAAGCCTGGGACCTTCCCTACGCCGATCCCGTGGTCACCGAAGAGCGGTATTATCTACACTGCGAAGCCGAGGGAAATTTCTGGCAAGCAATGAAAGATTACGCCCTCCTAGCAGGGGTCGCGGTTGCCGGCGGAGCCGCGGCCGGAGCCGCCGCGGGCGCGGCAGCTGGGTGCGCGATCGGCGGTTTTTTCGGACCCATTGGTTGTGCTATTGGAGCCTTTGTCGGCGGACTTCTCGGCGGGGCCGGGGGTGCCGCGGCCGCTGGATATCTTGTAGCTACCATTGCCTTCAATTCCGACCCCGGAAATGTCGACGACGCGAATGTCGGCGACAGGAGCCTGGGCCCGATCAAAGAAGGAGACCGCGTGTTAGTGCATGGCCATCACGTCTACGATGGATTTCATGAGGGCTGGCATGAACTACATCCGCTCCTCGCAGTCATGAAAATCCCAGACTATCTGGAACAAAATCCCGCAGTCACCCCATACGACTCCTCACTCACGCCCGATAATATCCTGAAAGGTCTGTCGTCGCCCGCGTTTTTTGCCAGCGCAAAGGCTCTGCGACAGAAATGGTGCGAACGTTTCCAACTGCCACAAGACCCCGGTGTTCACATCTTGCAGCAACAGCCGCAAAATCGGTGGACTGTACACCCTGCGATCGACGGGTGCCAGCCCGAGGATCCTGCTCCGCCGCCGCTTCATTGAAGAAGGAGCTTAACGCCTGTTATCACAGATCCGCGCCACCGCCGAATTCCTCGATCGCAAATTGGCGGCTGCAGATCAACAGCAATGAAACTGCATAGACAGAGGTGTCAGATGTCGTGTGAATCCATGGCCGAAACTCGTTAGGCCAATATTTGATATTTCGGTAGCCGTTCAACGTGCCTTGCTCCAAGCCGAAATGGCCTTAACGATTTAACGACTTCGCGGTCAAACATTCTTTCTGCGTCTGACGTTTCTTTAAGTCCGCAAGGAAATCTAATAGTTGATCAGATAGCCCTATTCGAAAGTTTATGGCACGGGTCCCGCGTCGGATCCCGAGCACGAATGTCCATGAGGTAGGGGCGGTTCACCTGAACCGCCTTGGCAATTAGGGTCAATCGCCGCTACCCGCCTTCCGGATTTCGCAGGTTCCCCCTCCCCGCTAGAGAACGCGCGGAAAATGGATATGCAGCTTAAGGCAAATGAAGAGAACGAGGATCGCGCCGAGTGTGGAAAAGATGAGACCGGCGGGATGAAATCGTCCGCTCGGCGGCGAAAACATGTGGGTAACCGCGCCGCCGATGATCGATCCGATGATGCCGAGCACGATCGTCCAGAAAATGGTCATGTGCACGTGCAACACCGATTTCGCGATGAGCCCAGCGATCAGCCCAACAATAATGTACCAGATTAAGTGAATCATAATTTTTCCTCCGTCGTTTGCCTGCAGAAAGGTAGTTGAGCATGGCCAGATGTTTCGGAATTGACCAGACTTTTCTCGAAATGATCCGCTTTCGTCATTTCCGAAAACTTCCTAAGACTGGTAAGCACGAATGGACACGACCAGACACGAGTTCTGGGGGGAACCGAATTGCAACCACGAATTGCCCAGTGCGGCTCCGCCGCAACCGAGATTTAACCACGGATTACGCTGATAACACGGATGTTCACAAAGAAATGGTGCCCACGAAACACGACGTGGTTGCGGCTCCACTGATTCGTGTTCATTGGTGTTGATTCGTGGTTACGAGTTGCGCCGGACATGGAACAAGGGGACACTGCGCGCTTTCCAAAATGCTGACCGTTTCACAACTTTCAAAATCTTTTGCCGGCCGGGCGCTCTTCGATGACGTATCGCTCCAGGTCAATCGGGGCGATCGGATCGGGTTGGTTGGTCCAAATGGGGCTGGCAAATCAACCTTGTTTGCGCTTCTGCTCGGTGAGGTCTCGCCTGATCAGGGAACAATCGCGATCGAGAAGAAGGCAACGATCGGATTTCTTCCGCAGGAAACCGCCGCTGCCGGAGACGAAACCGTACTCGAACTTGCTCTCGCCGTTTCGCCCGAGCTTGTGCACGCCCAGAAAATAATCAAGCAACACGAAGCCGGGCACGAGCAGGAGCATAAGACTAATGACGCGGCTTATCACAATGCGCTTCATGTTTTCGATGAGCATGGCGGGTGGGAGCTCGAGCCAAAAGCAAAACGCGTCCTCGCCGGACTGGCATTTCGCGAAACTGATTTCGATCGCCCGGCGCGCGCTTTAAGCGGGGGCTGGATCATGCGCGCGCATCTTGCGCGCTTGCTCGTGATGGAACCCGATCTTCTTCTGTTGGACGAACCGACGAATCATCTCGATCTCGAATCGCTGCAGTGGTTTCAGGAATATCTGCGTAGTTATCCGGGCGCGATTGTCATGATCTCGCATGATCGTGAATTTTTGAATCAGCTTGTCTGCAGCATCGTGGAGATCGCGCACTCGAAACTGGTGCGTTATCGAGGCAACTGGGACAGTTATGTTGAGCAGAAAGCTGCGCGGGAAGAACAGCAGCTCGCCGCTTACAAAAATCAGCAGAAAGAAATCGCGTCGCTTCAATTGTTTGCCGATCGATTTCGCGCCAAGGCCAGCAAAGCTTCGCAAGCGCAGAGCAAGCTAAAGCAGATCGATCGCATGCAAAAAATCGCGGCCCCGGTCGCGCGCGGGAAGACGATCAAGTTCCATTTTCCGCAACCGGTGCGCAGCGGTTTGCGCGTGATCACGCTTAAAGATGTCGATCATGCCTATGGCGAGCTGGTTGTTTATCGTGGAATGCAATTTCATGCCGAGCGCGGTCAACGCACCGTGCTTGTCGGCCCGAATGGCGCCGGAAAATCGACCCTTCTCAAGCTGCTTGCAGGTGTTTTGCCTGTGCAACAAGGCATGCGCGAACTCGGGCATAATGTGCGCACAGGTTATTTCTCCCAGAATCGAATCGACGTGCTCAACGCGACCGACACCGTTCTTGAAAGCGCGCGAGACATGCCCAATCCTGTGTCGGAACAAACCGCCCGCACTGTGCTCGGATCTTTTTTGTTTCGCGGCGACGATGTTTTCAAAACCGTCTCGGTTTTGAGCGGTGGTGAAAAGTCGCGGCTCGCTCTCGTTAGGTTGTTACTCGATCCGCCGAATCTTTTACTCATGGACGAGCCGACGACGCATCTCGATGTCGGCTCGATCGATGCCCTCATCGGCGCACTCAAGCAATATCATGGGACGCTCATCTTTATCAGTCACGACGTTCATTTTATCCGGGCCATCGCTACCAGTGTTCTCCACGTCACCGCAGATGCTAACCGCGCAGGTAGTAAACTGACCTTCTATCCCGGCGATTACGATTATTATCTGGACAAATCAAAAGCCATGTCTGCCAAAGCGGGCCTGGTAGGGACGGACCGCCAGGCCGTCCCACCGACTACCAGCGATAATGGCGACCAAAGGGGCGGCGGGCTAAAACAGCAAAAAGCGCAGAAGCGTTTGGAAGCGGAATCGCGTAATGCGATTGCGAAAGCACGGCGCGAAAAAGAAAAGCGGGTGCACGAACTGGAGACCAAAATCGCGGTGTTGGAAGGACAACAGAAAGAACTAACCGCCGCACTGGAAGATCCGGCGACTTACCAACCGGGTGGCCGCGCGGTTGCGATTAATCGCGATCTCTCCGCCGTATCCGATGATCTTGCCCGCCTCACGGCGGAATGGGAAAGCGTTACGGCCGCAGCGAGCGCAGCCCTGACAAGTGAAGCGGTTGAGACTTAATTCTTTTTCGTAGCGTTGTCGGGGCACGCGATCGCAAGTGCTGCGCCCGCCGCACGTTGCGAGGGCCATCGTGGTAACGATCGGAGGATCGTCTCCGCAACCGAGCGGAGTTCAGGGCCAAGGTGAAATCGTTCAATTTCCCGGCTTCGCATGCGCCCATTTTTCCGACAAAAAAGTTTGAAATGTCCGAAACTTTCTCAGCTTTTTTCTGTTTGAACCACTAAAGGAACGGTTTTCTTAAAAACCCACTCCTAAAACGGAAATTTTTTTTGACCCGCGGCTATGAAAGTACTCGCGAGCCGAATTGCTAAAGAATTGAAGAACGCGAAACATTGCGCGGTATACGAACCGGACTTGTCCCGTGTGTTTCCCGGCGATGGCAGACAGCGCGAACCTCAAATTGCTTCCTTCGCCAAAATGCATGGCTGGCGGCTTCGCTACTACAAGGACGGACTCTGCGCAATTTTCGACAGAGATCCGTCTCGCCAGGGGCATCAGACTTAGTCAGAAACGCCCCTGCATCGCCATCGTTTCGCACGACTGCCTCAAGGTGCTCCTGCGATTGGATTTATAGGGAATTTCATTTCGATACAACCGCAACCGGGGCAATTTATGAACGGCCTTAATGAAATGGCCGCCCTGATCAGGCAGCAACGGGATGCTGTGCTATCGAGCTGGCGACAGCAAGTCAAGCAATTGCCATCGGCTCGGAACCTCGATACCCCAACCCTGAACGATCACATCCCGCAGTAGTTGGATGAATTGGCGGACGCACTGGCATTGAGATTCGACCAAACGGTCCCGCAAGCGCTGGCCAAAGGCACCTCCCCAGTTCATGGATTGATGCGTTTTCGCGAAGGCTATGACATTGAAGAGGTGGTAGCGGAATACAATATTTTACGAAGATGCGTCCACGATCTGGCCAAAAACCACGGATTCACCCTGGAGAGCGGGTCGTTCCATATCATAAATGACGTGCTGGACCGGGCAATTGGATTGGCACTGATGGAAAGAGGCGTTGAGAAGGTAAGATGTTCGCAAGCGGTTACGCATCACGCCTGACGTTGATCGCGCCAGTGATCCAGGCTACGGCGCGCCCAGCTGCAACTGATCCTGTTCATTCGTGTCGATTCGTGGTTAGAATGCGCTCAACGATATTATGGAAATCACTGGTGGATGCGTTTGCGGTGGGACACGATACGTGGTGAAGAGTCGGCCAAATGCATTGGTCGATTGTCATTGCATCGATTGCCGGCGAAGCGCGGGTGCACCGTACGTGCAGTGGGGATCAGTGCCGCGGAAAGACCTCGTCATGACAAAAGGTGAACCGCGCAAAATCCCGTATGCGAATCGCCTTCGTTCGTTTGCCGCGTGTTGCGGCACGCATTTGTTTTTTGAGGACAGTAAAGACTCGGCGGCGATTGATTTCACCATCGCGTCGCTTGACGATCCGACGCCGTTCGCGCCGCAAAAAGCCATTTTCCTCGAAGATAAATTACCGTGGGTTGTCATCGACGCATCAATCCCGTCATTCCAGACAGTCCCAAAGAAAACGCCTAACGAGTGACGGCCGCGAATTCTGTTCTAGTCGAGAGTTTTTTTTGCAATTCAGAGCGACGTGTATTCGATAAAAAACTCACGCGCTCCCTTCAACACTTAAGCGCCGGTTCGGAACTGGTCGTCTTTGTTCTTGAACAGGATGTTGAAGGTGGTGAGCGATCCGTAACATCGTGTTATATACTGTTGCAGGTCGAACTTGTCCGCATCGCTCAGTTTGTCGCTCGCGTTCACTTTCTGCTCGAGCACTCGCAGATTATTCCGAATCATGACGATCTTGTGGAAGAACGTCTCGAGCGGGACTTCTTTCGGTTGCAGCGAACTGTCCGCCGGCTGCATGAACAGCGTTCCGCGCTGCCATCGAGTGGCCAAGCCTTCTACGACCACGTCCTTTTGTTCCACCCCGAGCGCTTCCACGGCGGCGTGAGCAGTGTCGCGGATCAGATTCGCAAGCGGCATCTGTAGCTCGCTCAATTTAGCGGTCGGTTCCGCCGGTTGCAGATCGCTGGAGGCCGGCGCAATTGTCCGTTGCGTGTCGTCAAACGCGATCTCCGCGGTCTGCTCGGTCAGCGATCTCACCACCCCGACGCCGTATTGCGGATGGCGCACCTTCATACCGATATAGAGCGTGTCTATTTTCATGCTCTCCAAGTTTGCGAGATGGTCATCGAAAGCGCAACCATCTGACTTCTGACTTCTGATTTCTGATTGCGTCGGTTTTTAGGCGACGGGAACGACGGTAGCGGCTTCGATGGGAGCTGTCTCGGCCTTGTCAGTGATCAGTTTGCGCAGGAACGGAATGAGCACGACAAGCGCAACACCGACCACCAGGCTGCCGGCGCCAAGTTCCGCGAAAAGCTTCGCGTACCCGGCGTTCGTGGCGAGCGCGGTGGTACCGGTCGGCTCGGGGATCATTCCCGAAAAGTCGCCGGCAAACAGCGAGGCGAGGCCGGTCCAAAGCATCCAGCTGCCCATCATTACGCCTTGATACTGCCTCGGCGCCAGCTTTCCGATCATAGCGTATCCGATGGGAGAAATGAGCAGCTCACCGATGCTTTGCAGCACATAACTGATGAATAACCAGACGAACGCACTCTTGCCGTCAACCCCCGCGAGTTTAATACCGACTGGCAGAATAAGAAACGCAACCGCCATCAAAAGCAGCGATGCCGCAAACTGCTTCGGGATGTCGATGCGCCATCCGCGCGCGCGCATACGCGTGAAGAGCGCCGCGAGTACCGGCCCGCCGATGACGATGCAAACGGTGTTAATGTTCTGAATCCACTGCGGCTGAATCTTCACGGGCCCTATCATCAGGTCGACGTTGTTAACCGCGAACAGCATCAGACCGCTTGGAGCCATCTGGTAAAGCGACCAGAACATTAATGAGCCGACAGTCAGGATCAGATACGCGATCATGTTACGCTGTTCGCGGCGATCAGAATGGCGGACCGTAAGGTAGATTAGGGTGAGCGCGACCGCGCCGCAGATTCCCTTGATGATCGTCTCGGTCCCGCCGGGCCGTTGAAGCATGAACCACACAACTGGGACCAGACCGACGAGAATGCCGATGCCAACGAGCTGGCGCAGCCGGAACTGCTTCGGCGTCGCGTCGAGCAGCGACGTATTGCGATCGGTCAGCGTTTTCCAGTTGAAGAAGGCAAGGATGATGGCGACGAAGTTGCCGACGGTAGCAAAGATGAAGAGGCTCGCGTAACTCTCGGTAGCCTGGAAATGTCCCGCAACGCTGAACCCCACGAAGAAGCCGACGTTCATGCCCGCGTAATTCCAGAGAAATGCGCCTTCGCGGCGCGGGTCCTCCGGCGTGAACCGCTGCGTAAGCATCATGTTGATGCAGGTGACGTTCAGGCCGCTGCCGGTGAGGAAAAGCGCGAGGCCGATGTAGAACAGCGGAAGTGTGCCGGTCGCGATGCATGCGCACCCGAACACCTGCAGCGCCATCCCACCGACAAACAGATTCCGATTCGAGAGGAAACGGCCGCCCAGGTAACCTCCAAATAGGTGCAGGCCGTAGTTGAACGCGCCAAATACACCCATCAACGTAGTGGCTTGTTTGACTCCGAGATGAAGATGCTTCGTGGCGTAGAGGACGAGCGTCGAGTAGAGAACAGCGAAGCCAAGCGTGGCAAAGATTTGAATGAAAAACAGCGCAGCCGTTCCCTCCGGAGCGTGGGAGAAGCGGCGTGTGAGAAATTTCATCCGGTGCTCCTTGTCGCTCGACTCTACGGGTAATGTCAAGCTACGCCTGTGATGTTAGCTCTTCGTGATTTGCAACGCGTGGAGGACACCATCGCCAGCACGTTGGCCACAAAAAAGCCTTTCACTGTGGCGGACGAGTCGCGTCCGTGTCTTTGTGTAAGAAATGTGTTTCGGCAAGCCGCGCGCCGTAACGCGGGTGAAGGAGCGGCCGGGCTTTCCAACCAACACGCCAGCGGCGTGTGCTCCAACGAATTTCCTGCAACAGCAGCTACAACATCAGTCGATGTCGTCATGGACCGCGGCACGTCACGAATAGCGCATTCCTGTTCGTGCATAAAAAGCGCGTTGCGCTAAAATTCCCGCCGTCAACAGAACAGATATGTCCCCCGATACTGCGTCAGAGGTTAGGTTTGAGATAGGGCATGTTCTGTTTATCGACATTGTCGCTTACTCGCAGTTGCTCATCACTCAACAGAGCCAACAGCTTGATACGTTAAAGCGAATCGTGCGCGGCACGGACCAGCTCCGCGCGGCCGAAGCAGAAGGGAAGCTGTTGCGATTGCCAACAGGCGATGGCGGAGCGCTGGTATTTCGCACTACGCCGGAAGCGCCGGTTTTATGTGCGCTCGAGATTGCCAGGGAACTGAAAAACCATCCTGAACTAAGCGTGCGAATGGGCATTCACAGCGGCCCGGTAAATGAGATCACTGATTTGAATGAGCAAGCCAATATCGCAGGCGCCGGAATAAACATGGCGCAACGTGTGATGGACTGCGGCGATAACGGTCACATCCTGCTTTCCAAGCGCGTTGCGGACGATCTAGCGCAGTATCCGCGCTGGCGATCGTTCCTTCACGACCTTGGTACATGCGAAGTCAAACACGGCACGCGTATCGATGTGGTGAATTTCTACGGTGACGGAATTGGGAATCCGGAAGTGCCAAAACGCTTCCAAATCCTTCAGAAGCATCGTGCGCCAATACGCTTGGCTCTGATTGCTGCTGTCGTACTCGCGGCTGCGCTGCTGGCGTTTCAATTCGCGCGAACACGAAAACCGGCGACTGCCGAGATGCCAAAGCAAACCGCGCCTATCGGTGCGCAGGACAAATCAGTCGCTGTGCTCCCGTTCGAGAATCTTAGCTCGGACAAGGAGAACGCGTTTTTTGCCCAGGGAGTCCAGGACGAAATCATCACCACGCTCTCGAGGATCAGCGGACTGCGCGTGATCTCACGCACTTCCACTGCGCGCTATAGCAGCGCACCCGAAAATCTGCCGGAGATCGCAAAACAACTGCACGTGACGAATGTGCTCGAGGGCAGCGTCCAGAAGGCCGGCGATCGAGTACACATCAATGTGCAGCTGATCCGGGCCGACAATGACGCGCATCTGTGGGCGCAAAGTTATGACCGCCAGTTGACCGACATCTTTGGAGTAGAAGCCGAAGTGGCTAAAAGTATCGCCGATTCGTTACAGGCGACGCTTTCGCCGCAGGAAAAAGCGCGCGTCGAAACGAAGCCGACAACTAACGCCGACGCGTACGTTCTTTATTTGCGCGCCCGCGATTACCAAACGCGACCAGACAACCTGCTGCAGGATTTCAAAGCGGCGATCAATCTTTACGATCAGGCGATTAAACTCGATCCGAACTTCGCTCTTGCCCACGCGCGGCTCTCGGCGACGACAAGCAACCTGTACCACTTCTACGAACCAATCGCGGCATGGAAGCAAAAGGCGTATTCGGAAGCGCTGGACTCGCTGCGACTCCAGCCGAACCTCGGCGAAGGGCACCTGGCGCTGGGGCTTTACCAGTACTACATGGAAAACGATTACGATGCAGCGTTGAGCGAAATGAAACTCGCAGCGGAGGCGCTCCCGAACGACGGGGACGTGGGTCTGTACACCGCGGCAGTTCTCAGACGTCGTGGGGATTTGAAGCAAGCGCTCGCCGCTTATCAACACGCCGAACAAATCGATCCGCGTAACCCGGTGATGCTCTATGATGCTTCGCAGACGTACTTCGGTCTGCGCGATTGGCGCACGGCAGCCGAACGAATGGATCGCGTGCTCGCTCTTTTTCCCGATTCTTTTAACGTCAAAATACAGCGCGCCTACGTTGAGTTTCTCTGGAAGGGCCACACGGCACCGATCAAAGCCGTGCTCGAATCTTTGCCGCCGAATCTAGACCCTGACGGCGTGGTCACTTTCGCACGCTGGGATGTTAACTTGATGGACAGAGATACGGGCAGCGCAGACAAAGCCCTGGCGAACTCCCCGCTCGACACCATTACTTCGCAGACGGGCGTCCCGTTGCCGAAAAGTTATCTTCAAGCATGCGTCGATCTCGTGCGCGGCGACACAGCGAAAGCGCAAGCCCAGTTCGAAGTGGCCCTGCCGCTCGTTGAGCAACTCGTTGCTGAAAGTCCGCAAAACGGAACACGACGCGCGCAGCTCGGATTGCTCTATGCATTTCTCGGGCGAAAGGACGACGCGCTACGAGAAGGAAGCGAGCGATGGAACTGGCACCGATCACACACGATGTAATCGAGGGCGCAGTCGTGGAGGCTTTTTATGCTCTGACTTGCGCCCGCCTTGGAATGACCGATGACGCAGTCAGCCGCATCGAACGTTTACTCACTACGCCGTTCGCCGTCGATTATGACGACGCGAGCATCACCCTTTCAGATCTGCGGCAACGTTGGGAATGGGATCCGTTACGGAACGATCCGCGCTTTCAAAAAATCCTCGCCAGTCCTGAACCGAAGACGATTTACAAATAGGTGGATCGGCTTCTTCTGAACCTTTTCCGAACGCGTTGAGGACAACGCGTTCCATCTAATCGATGAAGAGCGTGCGAACTTTCTTAAATACCTCGTCGTATTTCGCCGCCGTCACTTTTCCCACTGAGTGAAGAATGACGTGTTGTTCGACGGTGAACAGCCGTTGTGGGCGAATAAAGCAGGGCTGATCAATTTCGCCGCGTTCGCAATCGCTGCTGTCCAACGCAACGGCGAAAGAATCCGAGTGCGCGCGGCTCGTGATCTGGCAGAGAATCAGATCCGCGCCCGGAAGATCGGTAATCACCAATGCGGGCCGCCGTCTTTCGGCGGCGGAGTCGTTCCGCGGAAATGGAATGACAACGATTTCGCCGGCTACAGGTTTGACCATGCGGCATCCTCTTCTGGTGAGTTCCAATCGCGCCCGAGAACAGACTCGCTTAGCTCTGCGCCATTGAAGGCGGTATTTTCCTCCGAATCATTCGAGCTGACGGCCTTGTCGCTCTGTCGATGTGCGCTCATAAATCAACAATCGGATGTTTACCACGAAGGACACCGAGGACCAGCGTGATTTTTTGATCTAACTTCGTTATGCGTAGAATGATCCCTGCGGCAGGGTTAGTGTCATCTGGTGAAATTGCTTCGCGGTTGCGCGACTGGCTGATATGTCAATGCGAGATGAAAAGGTGGTACATTTGCTTGATCGCAGCATTCATTCTTTGCTTCACCTTTATCTCCTCAATGCGTGCAGAACAATCTCCAGCCGAACGAGTGGCTGAAATTCAATCGGCCTTGCGCGAATCGAAAGTGGACGGCTGGCTCTTTTACGATTTCCGGCACAGCGATCCCCTCGCCTACCGGATTTTGAAACTGGACGAAAAGATGTTCGCTTCACGCCGCTGGTTCTATTACGTCCCCGCTTCAGGCGAGCCGGTCAAAATTGTGCAGTCAATCGAGCAATTTAAACTCGACTCGCTGCCCGGGGAAAAACTTGTGTTTCGCGGTTGGCAGGAATTGAATGCGCGGCTGCGAGAAGTGTTGGCTCCGGCGGCAAAAGAATCGAAGCGTCGCGTTGCGATGCAGTATTCGCCGATGAACGACATTCCTTACATCTCGCGGGTGGATGCTGGAACGATCGAGCTCATACGCTCGTTCGGAATCGAGCCAGTCACTAGTGCGGAACTGGTACAACGATTCGAAGCAGTGTTCTCACCGGAACAGCACCAGATGCATGTGGAAGCCTCAGATAAAATGCATCGCATCATTCAGGAGGCGTTTGCCGAGATCGCCCGCCGGATTCGCGCGGACGAACCCACCACCGAGTGGGATATCGCGGATTTCATGCTCCGTCGCTACAAGGAGGAAGGAATGGAGCAGGAGCCGATGATCGTGGCGGTGAACGCGAACGCTGCCAATCCTCACTACATGCCGACAAAGGAAAAACACTCGCCGATCAAACGTGGCGATTTCGTGTTGATCGATGCGGCTACGAAATTGATCAAACCGAACGCGGTTGCGACCGATCAAACCTGGACCGGTTACGTCGGCGAAAATGTACCGGAAGAGTACTCACGGATTTTCAACATTGTGCGGGAAGCCCGCGATTCGGCCGTCGATTTCATACGCAAGAATATCCGCGCAGGCAAACCGATTCGCGGCGCCGAAGTAGATGACGTGTCGCGTGGCGTAATTACACGTGCAGGATTCGGCGAACAATTCACGCATCGGACCGGCCATTCGATCGGCGAAGAAACCCACGGCAACGGCGTCAACATCGACGACTTCGAAACGCGCGATTCGCGGCGCATCATTCCCGGAATCTGTTTTTCCATCGAGCCGGGAATTTACCTCGAAGGAAAATTCGGCGTTCGATCGGAGATCAACGTTTACGTTTCGGACAACGACATCGAAGTCTCGGGCCAGCCAATTCAAACGGAGCTTATTCCGATCCTTAAGACTCAGTGATGGCTAAGGTTTGTGCTGAACCGACACCATCCAGCCGACGCCGAACCGATCTTCAAGCATTCCGAATTTGGGCGCCCAAAATGTCTTCTCGAGAGGCATTGTAACCTTCCCGCCGGCGGCAAGCGCGTTGAAGACGCTCTCGGCCTTTTGTTCGTCCGGAACAATAATTGAAAGGGAGAAACCCTCGAAGCTCGGTTGGCCGTCGCACCTGCCGTCCGAAGCCATCAGGATTGTTTCGCCGATGCGCAAGCTGGCGTGCATCACTTTATTTTCCATTCCCGGCTGCGCCATGCCCGGTTCGGGCGCATCTTTGAAACGGCTGAGCATCTCCACTTCCGCCCCAACAGCGCTGCGGTAGAATTCCAGCGCCTCTTCACAGCGACCGTTGAAAAACAGATAGGGTTGCACCGACATATTCGAGTTAGTCATGCGCCGAGCTTGCGATTCGTTTGACTAAACGTCAATCTGTCATGTCGATTCCGCAGGCCAACACCGAAAGCGAAGGATGAAACAAGCGAACCCCTTGAAAATTCTGTTACTCATCCTCGGCGCGCTCATGGCGGCGGCGATTGCGAGAGGCGAGGAAACCATCATCGTGAAGAACGTCCAGGGAGCCGAAGGTCCGCTCTATTTCGACGGGAATCTTTATTTTGTCGGCTGGGTCTCCAACAGCCTCTCGAAATGGGACGGGAAGAAGACAACCGTCCTGAACAATGCCCCGGGTTGCGGCCATAACGGGTTGGCTCTCACGAAGCAAAAAACTTTTCTTCTCGCCTGCACCGATGAACACGGAGCCATTCTCGAGCTAGATCTCAATGGCAAGGAGTTGCGCCGATGGGACGCCGACGACAAGGGCCATAAGTTCGATGGCGGCATCAACGACATCGTAGTGACCGCTAATGGTGGCGCCTACGCCACGCTGTTTGGACACTTCGTCGATCCGCCAACCACCGTCATGGGAAAAATCTTTTACCTGGCTCCCGGTGCCAAAAATTGGATTGAGGTCGCGGACGATCTTAACTACGCCAACGGCATCGGTGTCTCTCCCGATCAAAAGACTCTCTATGTCAGTGAAACGGTCGGCAATTGTATCCTGAAATTTGACATCAATCCTGATGGCTCGCTCAGCCATCGAGCCAACTTTGCTCTTCTAAATCTCCTTACCAAAAACAAGGTCGACTCGTGGTGGATTGGACCCGACAGCATGAAAATCGACGCCAAAGGTAACATCTACGTTGCGCAGTGGTCCGGGGGCAAGGTTTTGAAAATATCTCCCGCGGGAAAACTTCTGCACGTTTTCGACATTGCCGCCGGCAACGGCACCACCAACATCGCCTTTGGCGAAGACGACAAAGACCTTTATGTCACGGTGGTGAAAGATCCTACCGATCAAAAGGCTGAGGGATGTATCGTGAAGATTCCGAATGTTCAGTAACTGCCGTTTCCACGGTAGAACTTTCTCGTCTCGCCCGGTTTCATGAACTTCACTCGCGCATCATCTCCGACGACGGCATGAATGTCTGCCGAAAAGCGGGCGATTGTCAGAAATCGGCATCTGCATTATTAAAGACTTGATGACCGCGACGACTGCCATCGACAAGCAGATCGAGCGTTACCGGATCATGACCGGGGAAGAGCGTCTGGCCATAGCCCTGAATTTGCACGAACTCTCTTGCGATATCGCCCGGGAGGGAATTCGTCACGGCCATCCCGAGGCAGACCCCGCGGAAGTAGAGCGATTGCTCCGCCGTCGCCTTGAACTCACCCGCGCGGGATGACCGAACGCGAACTGCTGGTGGATTGCTTGCGCCGTTTGAACCGGACCGGCGTTGTTTACTACCTAACCGATTCGATGGCGAGCAACTACTGGGGCATTCCGCGCACAACGCACGATTTAGACTTCGTCGTACAGTTTCCTGCGACCGCCGTGCCGTTCGTTCTTCAGGAATTCAGTGGCGATTTCTACATCGAGGAAGCCGCGGTCCGCGCGGTCTACGAACCCCCATATCAATTCAACGCTATCGACACTCGTTCGGCATTGAAGGTCGATTTCTGGCTAGCCGGTTCTGAGCCGTTCGATCAGGAAATGCTCCGGCGCCGCGTTCAGGCAACGCTCTTCGGCGAACCGGCCTGGATCTCTACGGCCGAAGACGTGATTCTACACAAGCTTCTTTGGAATCAGATTTCGCCTTCAGACCGTCAACTTGGGGATGCGGCTGGCGTCGTTGCCGTACAAGCCGCCGCACTGGTTAACGATTACCTTCGTCGCTGGGCAGGCGAGCTCCATTTGAGCGATGAGCTAAGGCGTTTGCTAACTGAAGAGATCAGGCCCAAAAACACCTAAACTCATCATCCGTCGGCGCGGGTCGATGCGGATTTGATATCGACCACTGGCGTTCCGTCGAAGGCTTCGATCGGGCCGACCCTTAACCGCGTGCCGTCAATCGCGCGCACTGTGACTGGGTGAAGACCGAGCGGGTTCGGGCGTGCCGGTGAGCGCGTGTAAAACACGCCGGTAAGCGGACGGCTCTCGTCGCTGCGTGGATGTCCTTTCAACACGTCGCGCTTCGCATCGTGCAACCACGTAATCATAATCAGTTCGTGCCCCACTTCGATTCCCAGCATTGCTTCAGCGAATCGCGGTTCGATCTCGAGCCAGGCGTCCGGCGCGCCTTCCGGTCCCTGCCGTGGCGCGTCTCCCCTTCCCTTCACGGTCGAGCGAATGAAGCCAATCGGTTCCAGTGTATAAGAGCTCATCTTGTCCAACGTTGTTCACGTTTCCTGCGACGCAACTGATCCCTGGCCTACGCGAGGAGCTCTTCGAGTTCTTCGGTCGTTAGGCCGGCCATGAGCGGTTCCTCGCTGTCAATGGCGGCGTCGATTGCGGCGCGTTTTTTCTCCTGCAACCGCAGGATTTTTTCTTCGACCGTGTCGCGGGTAATCAGCTTGTAGGCGGTGACGACACGGGTTTGCCCGATGCGATGGGCGCGATCGGTGGCTTGCGCCTCGACCGCTGGATTCCACCACGGATCGAAATGAATGACGGTGTCGGCGGCGGAAAGATTCAGGCCGACGCCGCCGGCTTTCAGACTAATCAGGAAGACAGGAATCGCGGGATCGCTCTGGAAGCGATCCACGATTTCCTGACGCTGTTTGGTTGAGCCGTCGAGATAGCAGAATGAAATCTCGAGTTTCTCCAGGCGCTCACGGACGAGGTGCAGCATCGAGACGAACTGGCTGAAGACGAGGACGCGATGTTCGCCGTCGATCGCTTCCTCGAGGAGCTCGTCCAGGAGGTCCAGCTTGGCGGAGGTCTCTTCCTTGTCGATGCCGACCAGCCGCAGGTCGCAGCAGACCTGGCGTAAACGGAGCAGACCAGTGAGCATCTTCATCCTTTGCGCGCCGACGTTCACATTCTTGCCGGAACTGCCGAGACCCTGCTGGATCTCGCGCAGTAGCGCGTCATACGCGGCGCGTTGATGACTCGTTAGGCTGCAAGGCACGACCTGTTCGATTTTTTCGGGCAGATCTTTCGCGACGTCGCGTTTTCGCCGGCGAAGCAGGAACGGCTGGAGCCGGCGCGAGAGCCGGCGTTGCACATCCGGCGCGGAGCCGCGCGCGATCGGTAATTCGTAGCGCTCGCGGAAGTCCTTGCGATCTCCAAGATAACCGGGCAGCGCGAAGTTCATGATCGACCAGAGGTCGCGCACGGAATTTTCCATCGGGGTACCGGTCAGCACGAAGCGATGCTTCGCGCGGAGGGCGAACGCGGCCTGCGCGTTTTGCGTCTCCGGATTTTTGATGTGCTGCGCTTCGTCGAGCACGGCAGTGGAAAAGTTGATTTCGCGCAATGTGTCGATGTCGCGTCTTAGCAGTGCGTAGCTCGTGATGACTACGTCGACGTCCCCGATCGATTTGAAACGCGCCGCGCGATCGGCGCCTTCGAGCGCGAGCGCCTTGAGTTCGGGAGTAAACTTCCGCGCTTCATTTTCCCAGTTTGTCACCAGCGATGTCGGGCAGACGACGAGTGCCGGGCCCAGGCCTTGGTGTGCGCGTAGAAACGCGAGCGTCTGCACCGTTTTACCAAGACCCATCTCGTCGGCCAGGATCCCGCCGAGATTGTTTGCAGCGAGGCGCGTGAGCCATTCCCAACCGACAAGTTGATACTCGCGCAATCTTTCCGCGAGCGGACCGAGTTTCGTCTTCGCATCCGGAGAGGCGTCGCGACCGGTGATGAATTTCTTCAGCGCTTCACGGCGATCGGCGACGGCGGAGCCAAGCTCGCGCGCCGTTTGTTCGACATACCCGGCGTGTGCGCGGTTGATGCGGTAAAGCCCCGGCTTCGTCTGCGCCGGATCGCAGTCGCGAATGACCTGCTCGAAGTCCTCCAGGCCCGCGGTGTCGATCACCGCGAGGTGACCATTCTTTAATCGCGTCTGCGATTGCCCGGAGCGAAGCAGTCGCTGGATGTCGGCGTTCGAAAACACCTCTCCGCCGGGCGTGGTCAGTGAGTAACGCACCTCGAACCAATCCTGACCCGAGCCGACAATCTCGAGCTTCGGCGTTACCCGCTCGATCTCGCCGGTCCACTTCTCGACCTGCGCGGTGAGGCTAACGTTCCAGTCGCGTTGCAGTCTCTGATAATCGGTTGCGAAAAACCGGATAACATTGGGCTGGCCGTGCAATACGAAGCCACCGGCGTCTGTTCGGGCGAAGCCAGTCTGCTCGAGCCGTCCGACCGCCGCGTTCTCTGCGTCGAGATTTCGCATCAGCACTCGATCGGTATTTTGTGGATCACGAAAGACGAATTGATCCTGCGCTTTGGCCAATGCTTTGATCGGCGCGCGGTGGCCGTAGCTACATATCAATTCACCCGTAACGCTGGAGAGCGTGCCGGCCAGCCGCAGCTCAAAGGCTGGCTGCGCCGTTGCGATTTCTGGAAGGCGAACGCCTTCGCCGGCGCGCACATCGAACGCATTGTGCAACCGCGGCAGATCGAATGCAAGGAAGTGCAACGCACGTTCACCATCGAGCAGCAACGGTCGCTCGATGAGGTGCGTTGAGCCGGCCGGCAACGCTTCGCCGCAGCGAACGAACTCGTTGTTCTGTAACAACCACGCTTCGGTCGCGTTCCAGAGAAACAGAGCATTCGTCGGAAAGTTGCATTTCACTGCAATGCCCCCCTCGCCGCGCGACTCGACCAGAAGCTCGGGACGTACCGCAGCCGAAGAGATGGTCGCCCGAGTCGCTTTGCCGAAGGTAATGCGTAGATGATTCTGCAGCGCGGGGAGCAGCCGCAGGAATGCGTCGCGCGACAGGATCGCCATGCCGCTCTCGAAGATCGCCGGCACCGCGCGCAAGCCTTCGATCAGCACGAGATCGGTTTCATCGACTGCAAACGTTTTCTTCTTCGGAAGCGCGGAGACGAGCGTGCAGCTTCGAGAAACTTCCGCTTCGACGACGATCATGATCTGCCCTTTCTGCCATGCCCCTGCGAAGTTGGGCGGCAGGATCACGTGCAGTGTTGTTAGTGCGGTGTCAGCGGAATCAGCTGCGACGAACCGTGGACCCGCTGGAGCTTCGGGCATCGTCGGCTCGTTAGGCGCGGCGACTACAGCGACTTGCGGTTTTAGATAGCCCAGGCCCACCGCGACCGAGTGAGCACAGATTTTCCCCGCCGAGCGCGACTCCCAGCAGCTGCAGAGATTCTCGACGTCGATCGCGCTTTTGATTCGCAGGCCGGAGCGATAATTCTTCATGCCTTCGCGCACGTAACCGCTCAGCAACGGCGGCTCGTATTTGGCCTCGGAGACGCGGCCGCTTTTGAGCAACTCGCGCGCAGGCTTCATCGCCTGCCATCCCCCTGCATTGAGGAGGAGCTTCTCGGTAATCGGAATATCGCTCACGAGCGAGCAACGTCGCGCATTCTCTGCGTTTGCGAAAATGCGCGTGCCAGACAACGGCTTGCGCTCAGTCCTCCCCAGCGGTCTCTTGGCGAAGGATGCCAGCGCCGAAACCGCGTAAAACACTTCGTCCACGCGGTTTTTTCGGCCGCTGGAAATGGGTTTTGATCCTGATGTTTGTCTTGCTCCTCGTCCCAGCGATGCAGGTGGCGGTGGTGCGATTCATCAATCCTCCGGTGACGCTACCGATGTTGCTGGATAAGGGCGGCGCGATGTTCTCGAGTAGGCCTAAGCGTCCGCTCCTCTACCGCTGGATCGATCTGCCGCAGATTCCGAAGATGTTCCTGGAGCACCTTTGGATTTCGGAAGATCAGCGATTCTTCCAGCACGAGGGTTTTGACTGGAAGGAGATGGACCTCGCGCTGAAAAAAGCGAAGCGAAAAGGGAAACCGGTTCGTGGAGCGTCCACGATCACGAACCAATGCGCCCGGTCGATCTTCCTCTGGCAGGGCCGCTCCTGGATCAGGAAAGGACTGGAATCGTATTACACGATCTGGATGGAAGCGCTGTTGCCGAAGCGGCGCATCCTGGAACTGTATGCAAACGTGATCGAGATGGGGCCCGGGATCTACGGGGTCGAAGCGGCCTCACAGCATTATTTCGGCGTCAGCGCGCGCGGCCTAACGAGAGAGCAGTCTGCAATGCTGGCGGCCGTTCTGCCGAATCCGAAAGGCTGGGATCCGACGAAACCAGGCGGGACGTTACGATGGCGTCAGCGGCGCATTCTGCAACGTGAACGGAACGCGAACTTCCCTGAGCGATTACTTCGGTGAGCCGTCCGTCAGCCTGATCGCGTAACGCGCATTCTGTGCGTTTGCGAAAATCCGCGCGCGCTACTTCGGCCGCGAGTTCGCGATCCGCAGCAGCACATCGGCGTGGCACGGCTGGTCGAGCGCGCACCAGCAGGCAAGATCTTTGCCGCGCAGGCAGTGGCGAATATCGCGCTCGTTGAAATTATCCGCGAGATGCTGCTCGTATAACGCGACCGCTTTTTCGGCAGTGAGCGTTTCGCCGTTCATCAATTGCGAGCCCACCACGTACGGGTTTCCCCAAACAGTCGGTCGGCCAACATAGATGGTGTTCGCCGGCATTTTCCAGCCTTTCGCGCGAGCTGCGCTGGATTCGCTTCGGTTTGCTCATGCGGGCCGTAAATTCTCGCGCCGCTTTTCCGTTCCGCAAATAACACGCCTTAGCACTCCTTCTCTTCGCCAACCGAACCATTACTTCGGTCGCGTGTTCGGCTTTCCGGCAGATTTGCTCTGAAATCAGCCTGCCCTATTGATGAGGGAGAACTGGTTCGCTTGCTGCCTTAGTCGTCGGCCCTATTTGTTTGCGTGACATCTTAGGTCGCCTTTTCTGCAGTCAGCACACTTAGAAGATCTCGAGCAGCGGAGGTGGACGATGCGGGATTCTGTCCAGTGACGATGCGCCCATCGATGATTGAGAATGGCGCCCAATCAGCAGCCTTCTCATAGAGGCCACCTACTCGCTTCAGTTCGTCCTCGACCAGGAAGGGAACAACATGAGTGAGCTGCACAGCTTCTTCTTCGCCGTTAGTAAAGCCGGTGACGCGCTTTCCTTTCACCAGTGGCTCACCTTTGTAGGTGACCTTGTGGAAAACTGCCGGTGAATGGCAAACTGCGGCGACAGGCTTGCCGGAGTTATAGAAGGACTCGATCAATGCGATCGAGACAGGATTATCGACAAGGTCCCACATCGGGCCGTGCCCTCCGACATAGAAGATCGTATCATAATCCTCCGATTTCGCGTCGGACAGCTTGATCGTCTGCGACAGAGCCTGTTGGGCGGCGGCATCTTTTTTGAACCGCGTCATCGCATCGGTCTGATTTTCGGGCAAGTCGCTTTTGGGATCGATCGGCGGCTGTCCGCCTTTCGGGGATGCGAGTGTCAATTGAACGCCGGCGTCTCGAAAGACAAAGTACGGTGCGGCAAACTCCTCCAGCCAGAAGCCAGTCTTGCGGCCAGTGTTGCCCAGTTGATCATGGGAGGTGAGTACCATCAGTATCTTCATTGTTTGCTCCAGTTGTGCGAGCGGACCCAACGTCGCGGTTTCTCGGCGGAATATACCGTGCGGGGACACCGGTGTATAGACTGCATAGCCGATTCGGGAAGCGGCGAGTGATCGGGCAGATCACGAGTCAAAGTGGGTCAGGCGGTGCGCTTTTTTTGCGAAAACGCCTGACGAACTTGGCGCTGAGAGAAATCTCCAAACCTCGGTATGAAAGTAAAGTTACAACTGTATTACAGGAAAGTGCGGACCGGTTCGCCTCCGTTTCGGTCCGAGCGTTCGGGAATGTCTGGGCGAATCACGGCGTGCGCCCGACCCATTGGGCGCGCCAGGCAGGAGCAGCAAATGAATCGGCGAAATATTGTGTCTCGTGCGACACTTTTCCATCTCGGAACTCCATGATACTCACGGTAAAGACACGTTTGCCGCTGTAGTTAATCACGTACTCGCTAACCCAGAGCTTACCTTCTCCCACGATCCGCCTGACGGTAAACCCGGATGGCTTGTCAGGGTGGTGGCTACGCAGCGCCTGCAGATTTCGGCGACCGTAAATTATCTCGCCTGACTGTGGGTACTCGCAAACGACGTCATCGCGATAGATTTGGTGTTCGCCAACTTGATCACCCGCGGCGGAGGCCGCCCAATGTCGATCTATCGCCGCGCGAATATTTTGCTCGTCCATCTCTTCGATAATTAGACCCCTCGCATGACATCAGATATTAGACGAACGAGAACAGCGCCAGGATGAAATCGAACGCGCATCGTCAGCGCACAATCAGGCGAGCATGCTTCGGGGCACAGGGAAATTCTGACGATCGTCACACCCTAAGCGAGCCACGGAATGCCCGGCCACTATAGTAAGAGTCCGCGCCGTTGTGCCCCACGAAGACGCGACCGTAGCGCCGATCACAATAAAGCGCACCGCCGAGCTTTCTGATCGCAGCAGGCGTCTTTATCCAGCTCGATCTTTTCGTATCGAACTCTCCCAGTTTCTGAAGTTCGAAATATTCTTCTTCCGTCAAAAGCTCAACGCCCATAGCCGTCGCCATGCCGACCGCGCTATCCTTCGGCTTATGTTCCTTTCTCGCCTCCAGCGCCTCATCGTCGTAACAAAGACTTACGCGGCCACTCGGAGTCTGCGTCGAACAATCGACAAAGATGTATTCACCGGTTTTCTTATCCTGACCGACAACATCCGGCTCGCCGCCGGTTGTTTCCATAATGTGGAGCGACCATAGCTTTGCAGGGTTAGCCTCTAGTTTCGCCTTTACTTTCGCCCAACCAAGACCCTTGTGGCGGTTCATGTTCTTTTCGAACCGCGCTTGCAAGGTCTGGAGTAAGTCTTCGCATTGTTTCGCCGACAACTTCCTCTTCGTTTCAACACCTTTCATCGCAGTTCGCCTAAATTGCTGCGCCGTGCAGGATCATCAACCAAAACCTCTTGCGCGATACGGAGCGCGCATGCACCGACTCCCGATCGGCGGCGCCGCTTTTCTGTTCCGCAAACAACGGCCTTAGGCCCCCCTTCCCTTCGCCAACCGAACGTTTACCGAATGTTAAATAGCCTGCTCGCGAAAGCTTTCGGAGTTTAGCGAGCTCTTACTTTACTCTTAACTTTTTAATTTTTAATTGGCTGACGGCAAGCCGTGCCCGAGACTCGCGAACATTCCATGGCTATTCGAATCCTCGCCACCGGCGGTACCTTCGACAAGGAATACAACGAGCGGACCGGCCAGCTGTATTTCAAGGATACTCACATAGCCGAGATGCTCCGGTTAGGAAGGTCGCAGGTGGAAGTATCCATTCACACCGTCATGATGACCGATAGCCTGGAGATGACTGACGCCGATCGAAATCTCATCGTGCAAAACTGCCTGCAATCGGCCGAGGATCGCATCGTGATTACGCATGGCACCGACACAATGACAGAAACCGCGGCCGCGATAGCTGGCGCTGTCATCGGGAAAACAATCGTGCTAACCGGAGCGATGATCCCCTACGCCTTTGGCAGTTCCGACGGCCTCTTCAATCTGGGCAGCGCGCTCTCGTTCGTGCAGGCACTGCCTCCCGGAGTTTACATTGCCATACACGGCCAATGCTTTCCCTGGGACCGCGTCCGGAAAAACCGCGACCGCGGCGAGTTCGAGGAAATTCCGCCGGGGTAAGCGCTAAAACCAACTCCAAAGCATGACTTCATGTTTGGCCAGGTGAATAGCGAATCCGTTGAAGCCGTCCGCGATCAAGATTCTTAAGGATGCCTGGTTTGAAGGTGGTCGATGAAATCTTGCAACCTTTCCACTACTTCGTCCGGCTTCTCCAGCTGGAGTAAGTGACCGGCTTCTTGCACGACCACGCGCCTTGAGGCGCGAATACCAGCGTTGATAGCGTCACAATGCGCGTGCACATCGGCGATGTCAGCTTCGCCAACCAGGATCATTGTGGGTGCCTTGATTTTCGAGAGTCGTTTACTCGCGGGCGGCGAAAGCTCTTCTTCGAAACGGTTATCGGATTTTACCTTTTCGGAATTAGCGACGAGTTCTTCATAGATCTTTCGCCGCACTCGTTCATTAGCACCTGCGATAAGAAATCTGTCCTGCGACCAGTTCCTGGCCATTCCTTCGATGTCATCACGCTGCAGCGGTTCGCTATTTCGACGAGATCGTTCGAGGAAGTCGTGTGTGTATTGCATCCCATGCAGCACCGGGTCGATGAGAAATAAGCCATCGACCATCTCCGGATGTTCAATTGCGAAGTCGATGGCCAATGCGCCACCTGAAGAACTGCCGACCACAATGGCATGTTGCACCTTCAAATGAGTTAGTAACTTTACCAGGTCTTGCGTCGAAGAGTAAGAAACCGTCGATAACTCAGAACGACCGTAACCGCGACGATCATACCGAATCACATGATACTTCGCCGCGATCGGCTGCCATACGGCATCCCACGTTGCTGAGGGCAGCAGGCCGTCGTGCAAAAGAATAATGGCCCGACCGGAGCCAACCTGCTCATAGTACACCTTGGATCCAGAGACATCCAGGTAACCACTCGTTAGCTTGTCTGTGAGGGAGCCGCTCGGCTCGTCGGCCAGAGTTACACCGACGATGAGAGTCGCGGCCAAGAATGTTGCGGCGATTTTTTCCCCGAACAGCACCCAGTGCAATAACATCACTGTTCCTTCTCCTCCTTTAGCAACTTCAGCCGAGCCACCCTTCACGTGTGCCAATCATGTGATTCGCCATCCGTGACTTTTAGCCCGTAGCTGGAAACGCTCGACTCCGAATGACCGGGCATAAGATCGACATCTGTTTGTATTGTAAGCCGCTGACGATGCATGAACTCTCAGCAGCGGCTGCGTTTCCGCTGATTTGACGGATGACATAAAAACCATGATAGCCAAATCGCTGAAGCCCGCCGAAAAACAATTCCAAATCGCAACCTCAAAGGTTGATTCCTCCGGACAGAGCGGCGTGCTGGTCTTGCTCGGGGTGTTGTTCACGATCATTCTTGCCGGTCTCGACAACACGATCGTCAGCACGGTGATGCCGGTCGCGTTGCCTGAGCTTGGCGGTGCGCACCTGTACGCCTGGACGTTTGCGGCTTACATGCTCGCCGCCGCGGTATCGATGCCGATCTGGGGACCCGGCTCGGATCGGTGGGGGCGCCGGCGCACGTATCTGGTCGGCATTGTCGCGTTCACGGTCGGCAGCGGGCTCTGCGCCATCGCGCGCACGATGCTGGAGTTCATCGGTGCTCGCGCCATCCAGGGCATCGGAGCGGGAGCCGTTGCCACGCTTCCGTTTGTTCTGCTCGGAGTTGTTTATCCGCCTAACAAACGCGGCAGGGCACTGGGCGCGGCCAGCAGCGCGTGGGCGGTCGCGAGTGTCGCAGGACCACTCCTTGGGACGCTGATCGTCACGCACGTTTCATGGCGCTGGGCTTTCCTGATCAACGTCCCGATTGCCATTGTGGCTGGTTTCCTCGTGATCGCCGGAATGCGCGAGAGCATCGGACATAGCGTTGGCCGATTCGATTTTGCCGGCGCGCTTCTCGCGGGCGCCGGGGGCAGTTGCCTGATGTGGGCGTTTGTCGATCTCGGTGAGGGACAAATCGGACTGATGCAGGCTGCGCTCATTGGCGCCGGAATTATTCTGCTTGCCGTCTTTGGCTGGCACGAGGGACGAACGCCTCATCCCATTCTGCCGTTGACCTTCTTTCATCATGCCGGCTACGCGTCGTCGATTTCTGCATCATTCTTCGCCTTCTTCAGCGGTTTTGGCCTGAGCGCTTATCTGCCACTGGCAACCAACGCCGCTTTTCATGACAACCGCGCGTTCGTAGGCGTGGTGGTTGGCGCGTTCACCATCGGATGGAGCACGTTCGCCTTCGCTTCTGGAAGGTTAGTTCATCGAATAGGAGAACGACTTCCGAGTGTGATTGGAATTATCGTGCACGTTCTGGGACTTATGTTTTTCATGGTGGCATTCGAACACGGCCTCGGCTGGGTCATCGCTGCGGCGCTTATCGCAGGTGCCGGGATTGGACTGCTCTCGCCCGCGCTCACTGTCGTGGTGCAGAATAGCGTGCCGCTTGCTCGAATGGGTAGCGCGACCACCAGCCAGCAATTCATCCGGCAGGTTGGCGCCGCGCTGGGCGTCAGCTCGTTTGTCCTGGCCGCAACCGTAGGCGGATTTCGGTTAGGCTTGCTGTTGATGATTGCCGTGAGCGCCGCAACATTTGCGTGCGTGCTCGCGCTGCCGGCGCACAGCCTCCACGCACACCAAATTGATGTGAAGTAAGAAAGAGGAATGCTGAAGAAAGATGAAGCGAATGGGATGAATACACCGTGCTGGGAAGCCGGTGGATGGACTGCATTGGCCGCGTGGTGACGCGACCGAGCGATTAGGAACATCGCAAGTCAACGACATGGCCGGTGGGTTGGGATCACGACCCGGGAGGAGTGTTTAGCGGTCAAGCGTCGCGCGAGCGATCGAGGTACAACGCGTGCAGTTCAGCGAAACCGATTGACTTAGGCGTCACGTGGACTATCAGGCTCTAACGCCCAGCAAGCGAGCATCCGGTTTCTCAACCGGTTCGGCGGCAATAGCGAACAAGACCGTTGCCTCTCGCGGTCTAACCACATTGAGCATGGTCGGCTCAAACACACGGGGGGTTGTCCCCGAAGGAAACAGAAATGAAGAAAGTTAATGTTCGTATTATTCGCGGCGGCCGTTTGCTCGGCTTTCACGATCCACGCGTCAGCTCAGCAAGCTGATCAGCCAACATCCGACGCCATCATTGCGATGACGAAAGCGCAATGGGCCTCGGAAATCAAAGATCCGACAAATGCCACGGAGCAATCCAAAGACATGTCCGATGACTACACCGAGTTCAACGGCCAGTATGCCACGCGTCTCGATGGCAAAGCGATGAATTCGCGGATGACGGAAGCTTCGGGAAAAAGCTCCGGCAAGACCATCTCGGCCGAAATGGCCAATCCTAGAGTCCAGGTTTACAACGGGAACGTTGCCATCCTGACTTACAACTATGCCGGCCTGACACAGGACAAGGACGGAAAGACGGAAGCAACTCGCGCAAAATCCACCCGCGTTTTTGTGAAAAAAGGCGACAAATGGACGTTGGTCCACGCAAACTTCGGGGCGGATCCACTGCCAAAACAATAACCGCAGGAATTTGAAAATATGAAAACAAAAACAATTGGTTTAACTCTGGCGCTTTCGGTCGCGGCGGCCGCAATGTGTTTCGCGAACAACCCAACGTTGGGCACGTGGAAACTGAACGAAAGCAAATCCACCTTCGGCGACGGCGCCGGTAAGAGCACGCTGGTGGTCTGGAAAAAAGCCGGCGACCAGGACAAGTGCATCGTTAATGGAATCGATGCTGCGGGGAACAAAACGCACAGCGTGTGGGTCGGGAAACTGGACGGGAAAGATTATCCGGTAACCGGTGACAAGCAGTCGGATAGTCGCTCGTTCAAGCTGAGCGGCGAACGCAAGATCGACATGGTGAGCAAGAAAGACGGCAAAGAAGTCGGTGACGGCACCATCGTCGTAGCCGACGACGGAAAAACGCGTACCGTCACAAGCAACATGACCAACGCCAAGGGCGAGAAAGTCACGAGCACGTTAGTTTACGATAAGTCGTAGCCTAACAACTCGTCGTAAATTAGAAATTAACAGCGGCCGAACGTGAAAACGCTCGGCCGCTTTTTTCACATCGTCGTTTTGACGCGTTGAGTCGGAGATTGTTAGCGCGAAAAGCTCGCACCTTTGCGACAAGAATGGAGCCAGCGGGAAGCGGTGCGACATAGACGGGCAGCCCGAACGGGCGAGCGTTTGGGAGAACGCGAGTCAATGCCAAGAGCCGACCGCGATTTTCGTTACCATCCTGAAGCGAGCAAAAACTTCTTGATGAACTTCGTAATGGAAAGCCCGGCCGTTGCTGCGCATCCGTTACGGCTTCCTTTCCTTTCCCAGCGTGGCGCCACCATCACAATCAGCTGTGCAATTCGAACCAGGCGGGTTTCAGATGGGCCAGCGGCTCTTTTAGTTTCGCGAGCTCTGCAGCTGGTCCGTGGACTTCGATGCAAATCAACTCGGCCATCGCCAGCGCCTGCTCCAGCATCGCACCCACGTTTTCCAAGTGCGCCAGCAGCGCTTCGGCGTTGACGTAGCCTTCGCGGCAGAATACTTCGTCGCCGTTGATCGTGAACTCATAGAAAAGATTACCCATTTCGTTCCGCGTCTTGGCCGCAAACTCCGGCAGGATCGCCTTCAAATACGGCATCTTATCCGGAGGCACCTTGAAGTAGGGATGCAAACTGACGAATCCCGAAAGCTGATTCATACCTAATCGTAAACCTTTCCGGGATGCAGGAGCGAGACCAGACGCGCGTTCACATAAATCCCTGCCACGATCGGTGCGGTGCATGATCCGCCGCACAGTTCAGCGGGTATCGTCGCCCAGTTCTCCCGCCAAACGTCAAATCTTTAGCCGCGACCCGGTTCCCCGCTGTTCCCCGCTGCCTAACGAGTTCGTGAACTCCATTTGCTGTTATTCTTTGCTCCTTTGCGGCGTTCAAAAAAATGCTTGGCAAAGCCGGAAAGATATTGTCAATCTCACTGCTCACGTCGTGCGCATAAACGCTTCCGGGGAACAATTCGAGGCTCAAGGACCAGCGTGTCTGCGAGCATGGCGCAAGCTCCATGCCGCGATTTCCTGTACGCTGTCGTTGATCCGCAGCCTCTCGCATACCGAAAACGAGGGCTAACATAAATCCACGTCGATGTATAAATTCAGGAACGTCGCTGATCTCTGCGGGCTGCTCGAACAGGCATATCACGCTGGCCCAGGTGAAACCGGACGTACGAAGTTTGTCGAGGTGCTGAAGACGACATTAGAATTCGGAGACGCTGCCGCACACTTGTACGCGGAGACGGCGCTCGGTTCCAATTCGGACAACTCCGCTAGTATCGTGCGAACGAACGCCGAGCGGCTGATAGGCACGTGGCGTGCCACCGGCGGGTCCGTCCTCGCCGACCTTGGATACGGCGGCAACGCACTCTCCTCAAGGATGGAAGAATGGAACTTCGCCGACGACCTGACCTACACCTACCGACTGGAAAGACAGACGAGCCTCATGTCGCCCTATGGTTCCATTGTCCGCCCTTCTTCCACCAGCGAGGGCGGTTTCTGGGCGCCGCCGGATCGAACCGGTCCGCAGATCAACATCCTCTTGCTCCGTGACGGGACGGATGGTCGGGAGGTAATGGTCGACTGGCTCGGCTCCGATAACGACCGACCGATGGAGTGCCGGATCGACTTCACTCGCTTCCAGCGTTTCTAGGGGTGTAGTCTCAACACGTTGTCCATGTGGAGACGGAGACAGGATTATCAGGCGTTCAGCTCGCTTGCGAGTGTGTAGGCCAGCTTTTTTGCCTCCTAATTCTTCCTTCTCACTTTCTTCCCTCATCCCTCTTCCTTTCCGCGCCCGCCAACTCGACGAGCTGCGATCCTGTTCATCGCAGCGAACAAGTGCTTTTGTCATTCTGAGCGAAGCGAAGAATCTCGGATCAGTTACGGAACGACTGCCCCTATCGATAGTAAGCTCTGACCGTTGTTGATCCCTTTGATGCCTTGTTGGCCCTTATTGTCCACTCGAAAACCAATGCTATACGTGATTCACGTATAGCATCAATTCACGCTTGTTCGGTGATTGTTGAAGACGCAACTCCCACTTAGCCTCCGGCGAGAATGAGAAATCTCTTTTTTGCTGCCACTCTCGCCGCCGCGCTCCCTTTCGCTGGCTTGCCAGGTCAATTCGAAAAGATTGCTCCCGCGGCGAAAGGGCGCGTCGGCGTCGCGGCCCAGCTCCTCGAGTCGGGCGAAACGGCGGACCTGCACGGCGACGAGCATTTCCCGATGCATAGCGTTTGCAAGCTGCCGATCTCGATGGCGGTCTTGCAGCGCGTTGATCGCGGAGAGCTGAAGCTCGATCAGAAAGTGAAGGTCGAGCCGAGCGATTTCGTGCGAAAGGGAATGTATAGCCCGGTGCGCGATAAATATCCGGACGGTACCGAGCTGACCATCGCGGAACTTCTCCGCTACAGCATTTGCGAGAGCGACGGCAGCACCAGCGATGTGCTCATGAAACTCATAGGCGGTCCGGGCAGTATCATGTCCTTCCTGGAGGAAATTCAGGTGCCGGACATCCAGGTTGTTAACTCTGAGAAGGAAATCGGCCGCGACGTGCTGCGACTTGCAGCATGAAGTAATAAGGAAGAATGCAGAAGGAAGAACAGGATCTACGCGATCGCACGAAGGCTTTCGCGCTTCGGATTGTGCGCATGTTTTCCGCGCTTCCGAAGACGACGGAGGCGCAGGTGCTTGGAAAGCAGTTGCTCCGGTCAGGAACCTCGATCGGCGCTAATTACCGGGAAGCGTTTCGCGCGCGGAGCAAGCCGGAGTTCATCGCGAAATGCGGCGATTCGCTTCGCGAGATCGAGGAAAGCGCCTACTGGCTGGAACTGCTCGTGGAGTCCGGGATTGCCAGCGCCGAAAAGCTCGCACCTTTGCGACAAGAATGCGAAGAGCTGACCGCGATTTTCGTTACCATCCTGAAGCGAGCGAAAACTTCTTAATTGAAACTCGTTCGCTTCCCGCGCTCACTCACTCCTACCCTCGTCGCTTTACCTTCTATGTCGCTCATCCCATTCGCTCCATTCTTCCTTCAACCTTCCTCCTTCTACCTTTCCTGGTTCGTCTCCGATTCCGCCGCCAATGATGACACGCGGGATGCGATCATTGCCCGCCTGGCCAAAGCCGCCTGGGATCGCGCCAACTCATTAGGCGGACTGAAGAATTGATCCGGTTTGAATAACAGGGCGCTATTCGCCTGCCGATTAACAATTAACCGAAACCGAACGCGCTAGCGCGACCGCCTAAGGGTTACAAGGGATGCCGGTGTCCTGCGCAGCCACGATCTGCCATTTCCCGGCGCGTTTGAGCCACGTGTCGGTCCAGATCAGACAACGCTTTGTCTCCTTGCCATCCTTACTCTTGGAGACCGCGCTTTCCGCTCCATACGCTATCGCGATGGAGTCGCCGAAAAATCTCACCTTTACCTCGCCCAGTTGGCAGTCGCGCGAGAGCGACTTGGTATCCGGGGCGATCGCTTTGGCCTTGTCGTAGCGACGTCCGCTTGGCGATGTCCCCTGGAAGTCGTCCGCAATCACCTCCTTAAGATCCGGTTGCGGGCTACAGGCCGCGTTGGCCCACTTCGTTTCGGCCGCAATAATGAACTTTACCGTCTCCTCGCCCGGCGATCCCCATCGCGATTCCTGCCCAACGCTGGGTGAGGCAAACCCGCCGAGAAAGAACACAAGAAATGCCGGGACGATTGAGAGGAATTTCATTTGACGCCGTTCTCCGGATTCCAGGAACCTTGTAACTTGCGGACATAAAGAATCTGCCCTGTGTGATAAGCGTTGTGCGTGCTGATGTGCGAAATCAAGGGCGCTTTCAGCGCTAGTTTCTCCTCCGGCATTTTCTCCACCGCCGCTTCGAGCTCTTTCATCACGCGATCGAGCCGCTGTACGATCTCGTCCCAATGCGCCGCGTCGAATTCGTTAAACGTCTCTTCGTTGTTTCCTGGACTCGCAGGCTTTTCGCCGCGCAGACGGGCGAGTGCATTCTCGTTCCAGAAAACCAGATGATAAGCGAGCATTCCTACCGAATGGTTCGCGCTCGGATCGCTTTTGCCCTGCGCGTTTTGCGGCACCCACTTCGCCTGCTCAGCCGCTAGTCCCGCCACCGCAGCTTTGATTGGGGTAAACCACTCCGCGTTGTCGTGTGTGCTATGAAGCTCCGATAAGAGGAGCGAACGGAGCGTAACCAGCGTAGGCGCAGGCGTGGGAGATGACTGCGCGATCGCGGTATGGAGGTTTGCTGCGATGATCAGTGAAATGCTGAAAGTAAGAGACGGATGCATACCCCGAATCCTAGCAAGAGGCTCGACAGAGGTAAAGGTTGCGTCGAGTCAATGCGAAGAGCTGACCGCAATTTTCGTTACCATCCAAAGCGAGCGAAGACTCCTTGATGCACTTCTTAATTTTTCCTTCATCCTTCGTCCTTTCCCAGAGTCCACGGAGAAGAGTGGAGCGAAGGGGATGAGCGACATGGCCGGTTAAGCCGCGAGTTAGCGGTCGAGCATCACAGAAGCGATCGAGATACAAGGCGAAATCAAAGAAGTGAGCCTAGCGACTGCATTCAGCGAAAAGTCTCGGCTTCGCCAGAGCACAGGCGCCCGTTGACCGACGAGCTTCGCGATCCTGTTCGTCGCGGCGAACAATCAGCTTCAGTCTCCGTCGGCCGAAGACGATGTGCTGTCGTCCGCGAAACGCGACCAGACGGCGGCAGACGAACACGAACGAGAACAGCACCAAGATGATTCGAACGCGTGCATCGTGAGTGCGCGGTTATGCTGAGACCGCTATGATAATGACAAGCGCAGCGGCTAAATGACAGCAAGGTTCTTTAGTAACCCGAAACGCTCATGCTAGGCGGCTGCCGTGGGACTTCCCTCCTCTGCTACTGCTCCAAAGATTGGAAGTCGCCAAATTTCCGGTGGCAACGGAGAACCAAACTTTAAGCACGCCAATATTATCACCGCGATAGGGAGGCCGGTTGGGAAACTTGTCTTTTGAGCTTTGCGGCTTTGCTGAATGAATTCTTGAAGGCGAGCTGCGATGGCCTCGCCGTCGGCCTGCAGTTTCCCATCGAATGTTTCGAGCGTTTGCGATTCACCTTCGTTTCTAAGACTCTTGATCAACACCTTGTCCACCCAATCGTTTGGCGGGACCCAACCTATAAGGTCTAGGGGCTGACAGTTCTTTAATTGCTCGCCCTCGCCTGTTCGACCAAGGACTAATTGCTGATAATACTTAGCGATTACTTTATTTCGTTTTGCCGGTTCCAACGCGAAGGCGAGTTCTAGAAGACACAACAATAGCAGTGAACTTTGATCGCAGAATTCCGGAGGCTTTTCTCCCGTCGCTACATGTTCAAAAAACGAGTTGATTGAGTTTCCACCTTCAATAAACGGCAACGGAATCGCTCCCGCCCGGCGCACAAACAAATTGCTTTCTAAGCCATGAAGCCATTTTTCGATATCATCCCGGCGCCCAATCTGCCATAAAGTTCGCCACACAAGGAACAACTCTAAGTGATGCAAGTCGATCAGAGGCCTTTGCGCTCCGGGATTAGCGTTGATTAACCCTATAAGCCAAGTTGAGACCCTATGCATTGCCTCCGCGCGTAGCTTTTTTTCGCCCTCGGTGTTGCACGGTAAAATCTCAGCAAATGTTACCGCCAAGATTCCAAGCCGTGCTATATGCCAAAACGCGATAAGTGCAGCGGCAACTGCGTCGAGATAATTGCCTCTTCGCGGCATCTCAAGACTGTGCTCGGTTGCCAGTTCGACGTTATGCGCGGTGTAGTATCTCTCTAATTCGGTGAGATAGAACCCAATCCACATTTGAAAAATCGCGTCCTTAACAGGGTTCTTGTCTGTTGTCTCATGAACCCGCCACGCCGCCAGCATTGCCCATTCAGTGAGGTCTATCCATCCAGTCTCTGCCGTGGGATTGGAGCGACCGTATTCGCGCAGGATGAGCAGAGCCACTGGGAGCAGACGAATTGTTCGTTCGTCAGCCTGCTCCTTCAACAGATCTTCGAGAAAACGTCGCCAATTTGGCACCAATTGTTTTGACCATTCATCCGACCCATGTCGAAAATCTTCGAACTGAGAACAGATGTAACTGAATAGACTAAAGAATCTTTGCGGTAACAAAGAAGGGGTCAGCAGCTTTTGCTTTACCCTGTCGCTCAAGACCGTCAGGTTCCACCGTTCGAATAAAAGTTGGACGTCGTTGCCAATTTTCGTCCCGAGACTCTTCGTCAGGTTTTCGAAGAGTTGAATTCCATTCCGGTCTTCGTCCTTGTTATAGACCAAGACAATCTTTACCTCGCGAACATCTTTAAATTCCGGCGGACTAAGATCCGGTGCCGCAGCCCGCCTCAAATCAGAATCGAAGTCATTTTTCGTCCACGTTGCGTTTGAAAGCTCTTCGTCCTTTAAGACGAAAATGGTCAATGTTTTGCGGTCGCGCGACAAAAAAGACGAATCAATCCCGAACTCCGCTTCCGTTTTTGTTTTTGAAATCTCTGTGGGGCCCGCCCGAAAGAATGGCAGGCGATATGGAACGAGATCCTCGGCTAGTGCCAGATTATAAACAATCCAATCAAAGCCGAATTTAGTTGTCGTCTTTTCGACGCGAGTTCGTTCCGCAAGGCAGCGAATGTAGTACGTTACAAAAGATGTTGTAACATCTTCGCTCATCTCTCGGTTCCTACCTTGGAATCCATAGATAGCTCCCGAATGCGGAGTGATGCGTGGAATCGTCTCAACTGCATTCCTTCCGGGTCAACGAACTCCATTCTAGGGAACTCCATCGGAGTGGAGATTTGCTTGAGATCCGAGCTCGCTCCGAGAACTCCATCGTGAAATGTTCTCCATCGATGGCCGTAAAGGAGTCGTACCTTCTTAAAGAGTTTAGTAAAGATTGAGAGTTCCTCGGCACCTTTCGATACTTGTTCGGCGAAACGGCGCGCGTGTAATTGCGCGGCTCGCGCGAAGCCTGCAACTTCAATCTGATTGATACTTGATTCTCGGATTGTTCCTAAAGCTTCAAAATATTTTTCGGCTTCAGCAATCGCCTTCTGCAAGATTGGGAAATCGGAGGCTCTTGCGGCGAATTCATCCTTACAAGCGCCTGGGAAGTTCTTCAGCTGTACCAACAATTCGTCGTAAAACTCCTGTCGGAAGGCTGGACTGGCTCGCTCTACGAATGGAATCAGAAAAATAAGAAATCGAGCGACTGCCGTTCCGTGGGTTACGGATCGCTGCACTTCATAAAACGCTAGTGCAATTTGGTTTTGGCTAGCCTTTTCAAACGTTTCGGATGGCAGTGTCGTGCCGACCTCGTCAAAAAGAAGCAAACCTACTCTTCGACAATTAGAATCGTCCGTTAACATTAACTCCGCGATCGCGCTGCCGACATTTTTGGTTTGCATCTCGGAGAGCAGCCATTCGAAGTCGCGCGGTTCGCGCAAGACGGTGAGCAAGTTTTCCCCATTTCGACGCGCTAAGTTCTCCAGAGTTTGATTGAATAGATCGACATCGGACCCGAGTAGACTTACTAGAAACTGTTCAAGCTCTTTCCAGATTCCTTTGTGTTCTGGAAGTATTGGTTGGACCTCTAGAATCAGTTTTGCGCCGTCTGCGCGTTTTTCCGGAGGCAGCTGCCCTGCAAAATCGACCACATTATATTTGGCCGTCGGTGTAATCTCACTTGAAACGTGTTCGCGAAGCCACTGCCAACCAAACTCAGATGCATCTGGTGGAAGACTCGGACTTAGCAACGACCGACATACAATCCAAAAAAGTTGTTCGCGTTCCTCTGGAGTGCCACCCCACATTCGCTCCGCTAATGCGCGCAACTCACTAAGTCCGAGCTTTCCGCACCAAGCAGTTGGCACCCAAGATCGGTGATAGACAGCTCGCGCTGTCGTTGCCGTCGCATTCGCGATTTGTTGGTCAACGGATCTGAGATCGGCGAAGTCAGCTTCCTTCAGTTCCAGACATCGAAGAGAACCAAGGATGTATGCTCCCACAGAGATTTCATCATTGCCGCTAGCGCGGGATAACAGTTCCAAAGTTCGAAGCGCCGTAGCAGGATGGTGTTCGCAAAGAATGTGGACCGCCGTCCAGAATCCGCCGACTGCCAAGTCGTTGCCAATGCGGTGCAATAACGAGGGAAGCCATTCTGCAATGAATTCCGGCCGGAGGTCCGTTTCCCTCATGAGAGGCAGTAGGCTATCTAGTAATTGAAAAAAACCTGGACCTTGGACGTTCGTGACAGCTCGTAATAATGCTTCGCTTTCGGGTACCCGTAAGGTTTCCACGGCCAGCGGGATGAAAAGGCCAACGACTCTGTGAGATGATTCTCCCCAGCCTAACCGAAGCTGAAGGTTAACCAAACGCTTCCAAAACCGCTCATCCGAATTGACCCCTTCAGGAAAGAGTCGATGTAGGGCGTATCGTGCGAGCTCGCGATCTGAATAAATCTGTTCGATTTCATCGGCGAGCTTCTTGTCGTCGGGGGTCGTCTTGTGGAACGCCTCACTCTGTACCGTTTCGTCGATCAGCCGAATCAACAAAGACCGGCCCTCGGAGCTGTTAGTGGACGTCTCCGCTGAACTGGCTTTTCGCATCTTTTCCAATCCCATCTTCGCTCAAGCTACGACGTGGCGAGGCGGCGGGACAAGGAATTGCGCCAAGAAAGTCATGGGGCTAGTAGTAAGCCTAACGATGATGGCGGATTCGCTGTAGTCGCACAACTCGAATCCGCGTATAAAGGCTTCGCTTCACGCGGCTCCAAGTTCGCGATCCGGAGCAGACGCGTATGCTCCCCGAATCTATTCGAGCAGCTCCCTCAGATTTTGAAGCACGGCGTCTTCTTCAGAGCGCGGTCCCCGAGAACTCGCAGGTTATTTGGCGACGTGATCGGTCGAATGGACCAACGCGGCCACATCATCGTGTAGAGCCTTAAGCGATTCCGCGTAAAAGGCTTCGCCTCTCACCACGGCGAGTCCGTCCCGCGACGGACACGCGGTCGGAGAGACATGTATCTGGGCGTCGCCAACCATGATGCGATTCAACGTTTACGTCCGCGAGAGTGCCGCGTAAAAGGCTTTCCCTCACGCGGCTTGTGCTTCAGGGCTGCGCGAAGGGTGGCTCATCGCCGGCACGTTATTTGTTGAG